>CAVOHM010000003.1:0-457137 GCA_963695725.1 uncultured beta proteobacterium | reverse complement strand
ATTCAACGGCCTTGCTGGCGCCCCGCCTGATCGACCTGAGGTTTCCGGCGTCACCATGGTGGCCGGAGACCCTGTTTCCGGGCGATTCTGGGCATCAGCCAGTCAGCTTCCGCGCCCCCGCTCGCGACGCGCGCCCACACACGCCCCTGACCTCGCCGGCCGGTTGCTCCCGGGCGAAAACGGGCCCGCCGTTTTCCACGCTCCATTTCCCACCGTTTTCCCACCGTTTTCCCACCGTTTTCCGTCGGACCTTCGCGACCCCCAAGATGGCCCCGACCGCCATCGCGGCACACCACAAATTATTATGTAATTACAATGACTTATGATATACCATGCGACCTTCGCGTCGCTCTCGATGGTCGAAGTCTTCACCAGTTTTTCCGTTTTCTTGGGTGCCCTGCCGTTTTCGGGACCCCCCGCCGTTTTCCATAAATGGGAAGTTGATGGCGTAGACCCAGCAAGGACACCCGCGAGCGTCCATCCTTGGACGACGGATCTCGCACGTCCGCCAAGGTCGTGTCGCCTCCGGTGGCGGCGCATACGGGTGAGCGCGGCGGAGCATTGCCAGCGAGCCCCACCCGTGCCCTTTGCCATGTGGCCCAGCTACGCACCTATGGCATCAGGTCGAAGCGGGAAGAACCGGTTACCGGGAGTGGATGACGGTTGGTTGCCGAGGTGCCGCCTGCGCCCCTCGGGCAGCGGTGCGTACTTCTACCTATTCGCGACCTATTCTTCACGGCAGCGACAGAAGCGGCGGCGACCGTAGCTGCCGAAGCCGTACAGGATTTTTGTCAAGTAATATCAGTAACTTGCAGACTTGCTGCCTCCGCCAATCTTCTTCCCAGAAGCCAATCTGGGTCCGTGTCACGCCCTATTCTATGTTCGCTCACCTATTTGTGGTCTATTCGACCCCCGGTCACCCTATTCGCCGATGGCAGGTGACCACGTAGTCGATGCCCGAAAGCAGCGCAACCATTGGACTAGCCGTGCTCGGTGATCAGCCACGGCCCGCGTTCCGTACCGGGGCTCTGATCTGGATCGCCTTCCTCGCGTGGGCGAGTAACTTTTGCATTGGCACGAACGGGTAAGCGCGGAGGTAATGCGGCGTTCACCGTGCGAAACTCATCAACCGCCCCAGCCTGCGTACGTTGCGCTACGTGCGCCGTTGGTGCGCCAATGTCACGTGGCTCACCGTAGGAAACGAAAAGAAGAGCGCGCGCCTTTTGGTGCGCCGCTCTCTCTTTCCCTATAGGGCGCGGCGCAGCAAGGACCGCAAATAGGCCGGCGCGGCAATAGGACAGAGTTACGCTATGGTGCGCTGGCATGGCTCGGCGCGGGTATCGGCTGCAGAAATTTCTTCGGGCCGCCCCTCGTTTTGCTATCGGGCACCGGCGCCTCTTGAATCAGCCCACGTGCAAAGAGGATACTCACCGTGTCCCGCAACTCGGCGCGAGGCATCAATTTCTGCGCCTCCAGACTTCGCTGGCTGTGGCGCGTCCCCTTGCCCAAATCGGCGACCAGCACGCCCATGATCTGGTCGCAGGCAGCCTGCAGCCTTGCCGCTGGGTCATGTTTGGCGGGTATGGTGTGCTGGAAGGTGAATCCCCTCCGGGCGATCAGGATGTCGGATGCGGACGGGCAGTACGACAGCTTTGGCCGCGCCAGTCGAATGCCGTTCTCACCTTCGGCAGGCGACTTGCCGGTCGCCGCAAACCACTCTTTCGGGGTCAACGGCTGGAGCACGGCGACCATGCGCGCGCCGTCGGAAAATGCGCTGCCGCCCCGACCGGTGTATTGATCTACGGACTTTTCCCGGGCGTTTTGCTTGCCGGTATGGTGAACGTACCGCACACAGCAATTGAGCTTGCTGCGAATCCGTCGTGCTGCCTCGACAAGCCCCTGTTCTGCATCATTTACGCGCCCCTCACCAATCCCAAAGGAAACAGCAGGGTCAATAGTGACGAGCACAGGCTTTAGGTCACGGCATTCACCGATGACATTGTCCGCCAGTTGCGCCGGGATCACGGCGTCATTTTCGAGCCTCGTGAGTTTCACACAACGGCCGCTCACGTCCGATATGCGAATACTGTCCATGACGGTTGCGATTTCCTTATCGTTCAGTTTCATAGCCGCCGCCATGCATCGCAGACGAGCGACCAGTAATTCGCGGGTATCTTCAGCCGTGATGATGAGCACCGGCCCCGGCCTTTGAACTTCGAGTCCATAGAACGGCTTCCCGAGCGCGATGTGGATCGACTCATACAACAGAAGCGTGGTTTTGCCAGCACCACCCGGCGCCACGATCACCGCAACATCGGCGAACAGATAGTCTTTGACAATGCAATCTGGGGTCAGGCGCGCACTGGCAAATTCGCGCTCTGTGATTGGTGGCGGTAGTGTCCAGACGTTTTCGCCCACGACAGATTTGCCTTTGGATATGTGCCGCGCGCCGTTGCCGGTCGTCCGGGCTCGGTCAAGCTGCTCGTCGGACGCGCTCTGGGTGTGGCGGCTCTCGGTCGTGTAGTCATTCATAGGAACGTCCTCCGATCGCCACAGCTCTTCCTATTCGAGCCGGATCAGAAGCGTGTGGTGTAGGTACAACGGTCCCACCAGCTGCAACCGGATGAGGCTCTTTTATCGCTACAGAAATTCCCGTGCCCCCTCGGCTCTCGGCAATGCGTGCGGAAATCCAGTCGTCGATCTCATGAGAGACCCAGCCGACGGATCGCGCGCCGATGCCGACCGGTGCCGGGAAGCGGCCCGCCCGTATATCGGCGTAGATGCTGCTGCGAGATCGCCCGGTACGGGCTTTGACCTGCTTGAGTCGGAGAATCGCGAGCGGATGCTCGCGCATCGCAGAGATGGAAGTACCTAAATATTTTGACACGTCGACCCCTTCAATAGTCGCCGTCCCAGTTTAGCGGTCTTGTTTTTCGTCGCCCGCAATTGGGACTAAATTAGCGACGTAGTGCATGTCATACAAGAACTCGGTCTACTTCTTCTCAGTATTCAGCTAGAGCCTCCTTTCGTTACGTCGCATCGCTGCGTTGCTCGTAGGTTCGCGTTAGACGTCGAACTGAGGTGACGATAGCACATAGAAATTAACAATCAACTGAACATTCAAGGAAGTCAGTGTGTGACACACAACACTGTTGGCGAGGCATGAAGCGTTGATTGACACTACTTTGAATTGAGGTCGATCCGGACCAATGCAGTCCCGACAACTGCTCAGGTGCTAGCGAGGCAGGAGCGCAGTCCCACTCGCGTGTCACAGGTGTTGCGACACCGACGCCTTACCTCACCTGTCGCTGGAGTGGGATTACCTTGGCACCCCAAGCCAGAGCATCTAGCATGTCTGCCCACTGCTGCATCATTGACCGCCGCTACTCACGCGTCCGGGTCGATTGCCCCAGTGTTTACCCCGTCAGGACTGCCGGGGCAAGCTGGTGGCGTTACGCGCGCCGCTTGTGCCGCAGTTGCGCGATATTTGTGGCGGGCTTCGCCTCAAGAAAATTGCCCCAAGCGGTGAGTGCCGCCGTTTTCTCGTTCATGTAGTCGTGCCGATCGTAATGTCGGGCTTGAACGCCGCCGAGTCCGTGCGATTGGATTTGCGCCCGCACGTCTTTGGATACGCCCATGCGCGCGAGCGCGGTTTCGCAGGTGCGCCGAATGTCGCGCAGTTGAAAAACATCCCGCACGATGCGCTGCGCCTTCGACTTCGCCATAAGCGCCGCCGCAATCTCGCGGGTTGCTTCGGTGAGTGTTTCGGGGCGCAGCGGTGCCGCGCCATGCGTCGAGAAAAGCCAGCCGCTTGTCTGCACGTCCGGACGCGCAACCCTCTGCGCTTCGGCCCGCGCCAGGCAGCGCTCGACAACCGGCACGGCCGCGGCCGACAGCGGCAGCGTATGCACGCGCGGTTGCGTGCGTTTGCCCTTGGGATCGTGCAGCCGCAGCGTTTTGGCGTGCAGGTCAACATCGGCGACAGTCGCGCGTGCCAGTTGCGCCGGCCGTTGCCCGCCGAGTAACAGCAGCAACAGCAGCGCGTCGCGTGTTGGGGAGTCCGGCGCCGCCTGTAGCGCGGCCCAATACTCGCGCAATTCGGGATCGCTTAGAGCGCGGTCAAGGGCCCGGTTGTATTGCGCCAGCGCCGCCGTTGCCTGTACCGGGTTCGCTTCCACGTTGAACGGAAGGAACGCGGCCGGCGCATCGCTGTCGAGCGCGGCCCGTGCCGCGAGTGCGTACGCCGCCCGCAAGTAGGATCGCAGTTTGCCCGCGGTGCGGCCCTTGCCGGCTTCGGTGAGCGTGCGAAGTAACGTCACAATGTCGCGCGCCGAAACGACATTGGCGGGCAGCGCCGCCGTTATCGGGTGCGATTCGGCAACATGAAGCTTGAACATGCCTTCGGCCGCACTGCGCTCGATTTGCCTTGCTTCCGTAGGTGCGCGACGTAGAGCAGCGAACAGTCGTTCTAGCGTGTACTGCCGGCCGCGGCTTCGGCGGCCGGCGTGGCCTGTTGCGCCCGTTCGGCCGCTTCCCGTTCGGCCGCTTCACGCGCCGCCTCGCGGTCCAAGTGCGCCCGCACGTCGCGCGACTCGGGCGCCAGGTAGAGCGCGGCCTATTTGCGACTTCGGCGCGAGCACCCGGCAACGTATAGGCGCCGCCCGCCTTTGCCGCGGTGTACGCGCCGATTGCAATGCGCGCCTTGGTGCCGTCCGGCTTCGTGTAACGCCAGTACCAACGCGGCGCGCCGTGCGGGTGCACAAACAATTGCAACCCGCCGTGCGTTTTCGGGATCGCGCCGTCTGACTTCCATACCGGGCGGCCCGTTTTCTTTGCCCTTGCCAACGCCGCGCGGATTCCCGCATCGCTGAGCATTGTTCCCGTCGCCATGTGCGCCCTCGCTAGTCCCTTGGTTCGGTCCGTTTGCCACCTGTTTGCCACCTGTTTGCCACTTGGCGGCCCGTGTTCAGCTAGACTTTACCATGCCTCATTGGCCTTGGGATAGTGTTAGCGCTATGATTTTGCAGGGATTGTGTTGATATCTCGGAATCTAGGGAAGACTAGCCAAAACGGGAAAATGGGGACTCATAATCCCTTGGTCGCTGGTTCGAATCCAGCCGGGCCCACTTCAAAAACAATAAGTTACATGCATACTCGGCCGACTGATGGTGACCGTTTCCAGCTTGGTGCCACTTATGTGCCACTTACGCGGGAAGTGTGGCATCGAGTGCGCGGCGATCGGCGTTCCACCCGCGCGTTACCATCTCGCCATGCCCACCGACGCCTGCCAGTTCTTCTACGAATGCCGGAACCGCAAGTCGCTACTGGGCTCGAAGCCGGGTGACTGCCGCGTGCTCTGCTCCTTCGGCTCGGTGAAGTGCCCACCAATTCAGGAACGGCGCGGATGCTGCGGATGATTGGCCTGATCGGTGCTGCCGCTGTGATCTTGTCGGTCGCATCGGGGTGTACATGGCATCAAGCCTATTCCGCCGGTCAGACATGGCAACGCAATGCGTGCAACAAGCTTGTCGAGCAAACTGAGCGCGAACGCTGCCTGAGCAACTCCAACATGCCGTACGAGGACTACCGGCGTCAGACCGAAGGGACGAAGTAGAACTCGGAACAAGCTTGCAAATGTCTGTACCTGAAACGTTGCTCGCCCCCAGTCAGCGGCTCCAGCAGCGCATTGGGCACATAGCGTAGCTCTGCCTCCGAGATCGTGCCCTATACGTCGATCTACGTGGTTGCGCCCGGCGTAGACTGCGCGATCTCGGCACACCGACGGAGAAAACCATGGACGAAGCCAAATTCATGTCGGAAATGGCCAAGGCCCGCGCCTCCGACAAACACGGCGAGCGGTCGGTGGCGTACTGGGAGGGATTCGAGCGCGGGCTACGTCGGCAGTACCACGGTGACAAATTCGGAACCGAACAGGAGCACGCGCTCTGGCTGTCGTTCGCGGACGATGGCGCTGACCCATCGCACCGGGAGCGCGGCCTTGGCTACCGCGACGGCCTCGTCGTGAAGTAGATGCAGCACCCTCGCGTCATCATCGCGCCATGTTCGACCCCCCGACGCGCCCCACCCGGATCTGACGTACCGCAACTATTTCTGGATGTACGAGATGCTCGGCGTAGAGCCGGTCTTTCGGGAGGGAGCGGAGAACTGGGGCGCAGAAGTATCGGACGCAATTACAACCGGGCGTTCGGCGCGACGGACGGTATCAATTGCCTGACGGTCGACATGATCGCCTATGGGCCTCTCTGCGTGGTCCGGCGTACAGTGATTTGCACGGGAACATCGGCTGGAGGGGCGATGGACACGTACGCAATTGATGCCAGTGGGGCTTGGCGCCGCTATCATCCGATGCCGGTGCCGAAGGGCTGGCGAATGCTCGGCACGATCCGGTTGAATAGCGATCATTCGACCGGTGCGTTTGGCCGTTCGCCGGCCGGACTATTTGCGCAGATCAAGCCTGACGGCGTGCGGATGCTGGATCAACGCGCGGTTGTCGACGCGCCGCGAAGGGTCGTGCGACCGTGACCAATCCGAGCCGCAGATAATCGTCCATAGCGCGTTCGACGCGATCGCCGCTACTGCCTTCGCCATCCCTCGGTTATCAGTTCCACCAGCGCATCGAACAGCGCGAACACGGCGCCGGCCGCTGTCCGATGCACCCTGTCCCCAGTAAGCCGGGACGACAGTTCGGCTCCTGCGTTGATCGACGCAGGCGGCACATGATCCCGGCCACGGAGTCCTTGCCAGCTTTGATGTACCTCAAGGACGTGCCCCCGCTGCGGTAGGAGGATAAACAACGCTTCTGGCCATTGCGCTCTCGTGCATGGCCACAGCGAGTTGCTGATCGGTCGAATCGAATGCGTGCCTTGGCGCAGCCTCAAGGCGAGTCAAGAGGAGACTTGGACCATGAACCCAACCTTGTTCGAGATCGGCGTGGCCACCCTCATGGTGGCCGTGAGTATTGCCCTGATCGTGTGGTTCTTGCGATACCTAGCGGTGGCCTCTGGAAGGCGCATGATGCAGATGCTGACGCGTGCAGGCGTGGATCCCGAAGTTGCCAAGCGGGGCGACACCACGGCGATTATCCAAGACGTGCAGAGTCGGTGCCGCCGGTGCCGGTCGGAGGGCTTGTGCGAACTATGGCTCGCGGGAAGCGTTGAAGGGGACAATAGTTTCTGCCCCAACGCGCAGCTGTTTCGCGGGTTACCGAAAGCGGCCGGGCACACCGCTCACTAATCAACCGGAAGCGCGCCCCGTAGCGCTTACGGCGGGGTCGCCTACTGCTTCCGCCCGGCTCCAGTAAGCAGTTCCACGATCGCATCGAATAGCACGCGTACGGCCGGCGCCTCGCCTCCGAATTGGTCACGCATGGCGATCGCCGCGTCGATGCTGACCGCAACCTCGGATGGGTCAATCGCGGCGTCGGGCGGTAGCAACGTGTAGTCGAAGCCGCGCCGACGATTCAACTCCCAATCACAAGAGCCCTCGATCCAGATCAGCAAACCGTATGCAACCTTCGGGACGCCATAGGTTGCGGCCATCAACGATTCGAGTTCGGCGTCGGTGAGGTCGGCGAGCGCCGTCGTGATGGTGGTTAGGTCGGGTGATCACGACGACATTGTCTGTTCGGACTGACGTGATATTCCGTATCGGCAGAGCCTCGCTTTCGGCATATTCTATGTCGAGGAATTTTACAACTTGCAGCCACCAGAAGCATCGTGGCCTAGCCAAAGTAAATTCTTTACCTCCGTGGGCGAATCGACCTGGTAGCCGACGCCGCTCAGCGCGACCGCAAGCTCGAGTTCATGCGCGTGCGACAACAAATGGGCGAGTACGCGTTCGAAATGATCAAACGCTGAATGGACTGGACCCGCTTCCCGACCACGACGGCGGCGCGCGTGCGCGCCGCGAGATGAGCCGCTGCCGAGCGAGAGATCTGACGTATAATTGGAGCGTGCTGTTGGGCGGTTGTTGCAGTCTGGTCGTCGTCCTTCGGCACGACGTTCCGGAATGACCCCAGCGGTCATGCGCCGGATACTCCACGGTGCGCCGTTGAATCTGCGATCCATCAACGTGTCGCGGCTTGCCGATCAGCGCAGTAGTGAAGGTGGGTTGATCGACCCGGCGTTGCCCGCCACCAAAGCGAACCACCGCACTGCCGCGCCGTGCGACGACTTTGGAAGAAGGGAACAACCACTATGAGAATCCTGGTGTGTTGCGTCGCGGCGACGCTGCTGTTCGCCGCAGATGCGGATGCCGCCGACTTCGGAAGCAAGGGCGGGCCGGTGCCCGCCAACGTCGACGAGTTGGTGAGCGTCCTGCGACAGGACCCCTACGACGTGGAGCTGCTGATCAGCTTCGGCACGTCCAAGGGCGGTTCGGCGGGCCACTTGGCGCTGGCCATTCGCGACCAGGTGCCAGGTGACGACCTGGTCTACTCGGCCAATTTCTACGCCGATCGGGCCCCCGAGCACGCGAAGGGCTTCTACACCGACGATCTGATGACGATGATTCCGAAGAAGGAGTACCTCTTCGGGACGGCGTCCTCACTCGGCGACTCGGCGTCGTTCGGCCTCGATTTCGGCGAGATCTACAAACGTTCGGTCGTCGGTGTGCGCGTCTACGGCGTACCGGCGCAGGAGAAGGAGGCCCTCGTCGCGTACTTCAGGCGGATCAACGCCGACTATCACAATCGGGCCGAGAAGACCGAGTACCACAACGACCCGATCGCGTACGGCTACCTGGAACTCAACTGCGCCAAGACTATCGGCGTTGCATACAAGTACGGCGCCGGGTACTCGGACCTCGAAATAAGCAGCGCGGCACTTTTCTCCGGCCGCAAGATAGTGAAAGCCGCGAAGGCCAACGTACCCACGGAGATGGCGATGAAGCTCCTCGAGGAGTGGAACAAGCGCGGATACGGGCTCGACGTGGTGTTGTACCGGAAATACGATGGCTCGACCTACGTCGATCCGCACGAAGACGAGAAGGTGGCGTTCAAGGACCTGCCCAACCGGTTCCCGTCCGTGCTATCCCGCGACTTCCGGCGCGACCAGAGCGAGTACAAGGACTACGACAATCTCTTCGCGATGTACGTCCTCTACAACATGGGGAAATACCGCGTCGTGGTGAACGACGAGACCAGGCTGCTCGCGATCGCAAAGAGCAAGAGTCCCATGGCTTACCCGGACGCCGCTGCGCTCGCCACGAACAATGCCCGGTCGGACAGCAGGAATTTCCTTGGCCGCACTCCATTTCTCCCGAGCGGAAAAACGCTCGAAGGAAATACCGACAACGCGAATCTCTACGACCTTTCCGGTGTGGCCGACAGGGGGAGAGCTGTCTCAGCGCCAGTGCCCGACGACCCCGGAAAGGTGAATTAGAGAGCGGGGACGGCGCGTACATCGATGCGCCGTACTGCGTGTCACCCGCAATCCATTCGCTTCCGGCGTGTCAGGTCACCTGCTCGACAACAGTGACCGGCATTGCGCGTCGAGCCAACGGCAGAAGTACCGCCAATCCCGCGAGTGCGGCAAGAACGTGTTTCAGCGTGTGCCCGGAGACCAGGCCGTTTGTCAGCTGAAAAACGTCCTGATCCTCGATTTCCAGCACCTTGGCCAACGCGTATGCGGCAATCAGCGCCGCCCAATTCGGGCCTGTTCCGCGGGTCGGGAGCCAACACACACTCGCAACCAGCCCGATGCCGCCAAACTGCATGACGAGATATGGTGTGATGGAACCGGTCGCCGCGAACCATGCCACCGACAGGACACCGCCCAACAACGCGAACGGCAAGAGCAGATTTGCCGAGCGGACCGAAACCCGGTGAGCGGCGACCAATCCGAGCACGCCGGAAAATGCAACGACCATCCCCAGCCGGTCCCACGCGAGCCCCCAATCATTCGGATTGAGGTGGTAGTACGCGCTGCCGACCGCGGTCAGCACGAACCCCAGAAAGAAGACCAAGCCCGAGGTACGCATCGCGAAGCTCGGGTAGGCGAGATGACCCGAGAAGTGGTAAATGAATCCGGCGCCGCCGACAACCAGAAAGCAAAGGTTCGACAGCACGTCCATGGCGCGGGGTACCCCCATCAGGGTTCGCGCATCCGCGAAACGATGGTAGTTCTGGTCTTGTGGCATGCCGGGCAGTGCGACGGCGAGCATGAACAGAGACCGCAACGAAGCACCACAGGAATTTCTCGGGGCGGGATAGCGGTGTCACGTTCTCAACCTCGAACTACCAGGGCGGGCGGAACGACAGATTAGCTGATTTCCTTCCTGGATGACGACCGGCTCTTCCGTTTGTGGCCGCGATATGTCCACGATTCCGTGGGGAGTCCAAAACGTGACAAAATGACGCTGTGGAGTTCTTATACTTCTTTCCCGTAATCCTCCGTTCGATCGCAATACGGTTCGCCTGAAGACGAGCGAGCGCACCAATGCCCTATCAGATCATGTATTCCTCGCAAGCAACGGAGCCGATGACGGCCTCCCGCCTCGAGGAAATTCTCACGGATGCGCGAACCGGCAATGAAGCGCGCAACATTACTGGCGCACTCGTCTATGTCGACGATGTGTTCTTCCAGATCATCGAAGGCGACAAAGACGTCGTACGCCATCTGATGGCAAGCATTGCCAGCGACTCCAGGCATCACTCCGTGAAGGTTTTCCACGAGGCCGAAGTCGATGTGCGGGCGTTCGAGTCCTGGAGCATGGCTTACCTGAGCCCGACTGCCGAACAGATGTCGATTTGGGCGGGGCTCCCGGGCACGACCACGGTCCAGGGGCTACTTGCAGCCATCGATAGCGGCCCACATCGGGCACCCCGCATTCTCGTGAACATCCTGAAGGTCTTGGCGCAGTGACGCCCCGTGCGCACCAGCCCGGATATTCCTGAACAGGAATCCTGGACTTCAGTTTCCCGATTGCAAGGCCTGTCCCCGGCATTCCCACAACCGGGCTTTCCGCGATTTCGCGGCGGGGTCGTGCGAGAGATTTCGCTGCCCTAGGGATCGATGGAATCGGCCGCGTATCGTGCCACCGTTGTCGCTGCTGCTGGAAATCCATTCCCAGCGATCAGGGGCTCGCTTCACCGCATCGTGACGATCGGCTGCGCGATGATCCACAGGCTGGTCATCGTGTAGCAAATCATCAGGGTGACCATTGGCCATTGGCTTCGCAGCGCAATTCGCCGATCGGCATACGCGTGCAAGGCGACGCAATGCGCAAGGTAGACCGCCATCACGTGGCCGAGCACGATGGCGCCGATCGATATGTACCAGACCGCGCGTGCGTCGACCAGTCCGATTCTGACGAAATGGTTCTTCGTGCCGAACAAGTCCCAACCGAAACCGAACGGATCGGAGACAAGTGGTATCAGGTATTGCCCGGCCATTGCAAGAAACGAGAGGTAATGCGCGAGGTGGTAGGCGATCGCGATGGGTACGAGCGTCAGCACGAACAAGCCCGCTACACGTGAGACCGGAACGCGGGCATCGACGCTCCAGGCCGTGAGGCGGCAGAAAACCAGATAGACGCCGACAAACAGCAGCGGAGCGCCGAGCACACCCGCGGTCGCTACCCACGCGCGCGCCGCGTCGCTGTCGCTCTCCAGACCCTGTGCGGGCGGCGCGTAGTACTCCAGGATACTTGCCCAGAGCGGTGTTTCGGTGAAACCGTCGAAGCTGACGGCGGCGAGCATCGCCAGCACGAGGACAACCATCGAGGCCGGCACCGGTTCGCGCGACAGCAGTCCAACGCCGTAAGGGCGCAAGTAGAGCGCCCGGCCTTCGGAACTCGATTCGCGCACCTCGGTCGGAGCGAAGCGTGCCAACAGGCCGAACACCAGCGCAAACACCTCGCCGCGGCTGAGCCATTGCGCCCTGCCGAAGAGCAGCATGCCGAGCCACGTGAGTGCAGAGTATGCGAGCATCAACGCCGCCAGGTACGCTGGAGTGTCGCTGTGTTCCCACACCAGCTCCATCCACACGAAGGCCAGGAACAGGATGACCGCAGGCCAGGCGCCGAGTCCGTCGGGATAGCGCAGTTCGATCGCAAGCCGGCCACCGGCCGACATGCGCGCATAGAGAGCCTCCGCCCAGGCGAACAGCGTGTCGAGCGGATTGACGAGCGCCCACAAGTCGCCCAGCAACGCCGAGATGTACGCCATGCCGACCCACCAGATGGCCCAGACCATGACCGGGGCGATGTTCTTCAGCGGGCTTTGCACGCCGAACAGGCCCGCTGCCACCACGACCAGAAAAAGTGCGACGGCAAGGGCGCGGCAAACGAGCAGGAACCCCGGGGCAACGAGAAGGCGACCGACGGCGGTGCGCGTCAGATTCAGGCGCCAGTGCTCGCCCGATACCGGCGCGCTGCGCATGAAGACCGCGAGCATGACAAACGACACGGCCACCGTGAGCCCGGCGCCGGCGAGGTAGAGGGAAAGCGGAATCGGCAGGTCGTAGCGCGCGCCGAAGCCATGCGCCTCAACAAGTCCCGTCGTGATGAAGGCGCAGGTCGCCAGCGCGACGACAACCCTCGCGCGACGGAGTGAACGCTCCAGAGAGGCCGCGTCGTGTCCGGTCACTCTGGCAGCACTTCGAGATAAAGCAGTGTCACCTCACGGTGGCGCTTCGGCCGGGCGTCCGGGGCGGCCACGGCGCCAAATTCGTGTGCTGTGATCGGGAAGCGACCCGCGACCTCGGCTTCGAAGCGCATGGACGTGGGCGATGCTGCGGACAAATTTGCCCGAATATCGTAGCCATGGACATGCAGTGACACCGCCTCGTCGGTGCGCCAGCGCAACAGTACCGTCTCGCCACGTTTGACTCGGACAGTCGACGTGTTTCCTTCGACGCGACGATCGCGGATGCTGACCTCAAATTCGCGCACAGCCGATGCGGCGCAAAGCAATGCAACACCGACGAGGAGGATTGCAGCGCGCCCCCCGAAACGGTTCGACGCACACCGGCCAATCGGCGGCGCGATGACCCGCAGTCCTTGCTGCGTCGCACAAAGAAAATCCCGATGGCGCGCCGGCACTTGCATCCATTGGACCCTTTACTCACACCGGATTGGAGCGGATAGTGACACGATTCGCAAGCCTGAAGCGTCGCTTCCGCTTCCGCTTCCGCTCCCGGGATTTGGCTGCGTTCTTACAATCCGCTGATTGCGCACCGCCGCGCAAACGCAGGTAGACAGGAGATTGTCATGTTCCGATTTGCCATACCGTTATGTGTTGCCGCTTCGCTCGCGCTGCTGCCGTCGATGGCCTCCGGCGAGATCCTTGCGATGGTCAATTACGAGACCAAGTCTCCGGAGTCGCTGAAGGCGCTCAAGTCCCCGGTGGCTGCCCCGGCGCGCAAGGAGGGCATCGCGATCATCGACGTCGATCCGAAGTCCAAGGCGTTCGGCAAGATCGTGCAAGACATCCCGCTGCCGGGCGACCTTGTCGCGCATCACATTTTTTACAACCGCGACCAGTCCAAAGCCTACGTCACCGCGCTCGGCAAGGAAGAACTGCGCGTCATCGACATGAAGAAAAAGCCGTACGGTATCAGCAAGGTCGTGGCGGTGCCGGGCTGCAGCGTCGGCGAAGACGTCGTGTTCTCCGACGACGGCAAGCACTGGTACCTGAGTTGCATGGGCACGCAATCCATGATTGTTGGCGACGCGAAAAAGGACGAGCCGCTGAAGACGGTAAAGGTGGCTGCGCCCTATCCGCACGGGATTGCCATCCACGGCGGTATCGATCGGATTCTGCTTTCGAGCACCGTACGCGCGTCGGATCTTGGCGACGCAGGCGAAGTCATCAGCGCGGTGGAAGCGAGCAGCGGCAAAGTGCTGGGCACCTACAAGGTATCGAACAAGCCCTCGCCGGCCGGGAATGCGCCGGTGGAGATCCTGTTCGTTCCGGGCGCCAAACCGCCAGTAGCCTATATCACCAACATGTACGAAGGCACGCTGTGGACCGCCACATGGAATGCGGGGAAGAAGGATTTCGACCTGCAGCAGGTCCACGATTTCTCGGCGCAAAGCGCTGGAGTGCCACTGGAGATCTACTTCAACAAGAAGGGAGATCGCATGTATGTGACCACCGCCAAGCCCGGGCACATGCACATCTTCGACCTTAGCGGCGGGGCAGGCAAACCGAAGTTCTTGAAATCGATTGCCACCGCCGAGGGAGCGCACCACATCGCGTTCACGCTGGACGGCCGCTACGCCTACGTGCAGAACACGCTGCTCAACCTTCCCGGCATGAGCGACGGATCAATCACCGTGATCGACATGAAGAGCGAAAAGGTGATCGCCAGTGTCGATACGCTGAAGAACACAGGGTACAACCCGAACAGCATGGTGCTGCTGCCGACCTGGAACGATCCCGCCGGCCACTGAGCCGGCATGACGCAATCGTCACTCGCTGACGGCGTTTCGCATTGGCTGCTAGCGTTGCTCGCGTTGCGGCCGGGAACATTGGGGATCCGTGTCCAATGCGCCCTCGCAGTATTGCAGCCGTGCCTGCTGCTCGCAGATCAGCCCCGAAAGGAACCCCGCCTCGGCGCACTTTGTCAGCGCGTTGGCCAGCACCTTATCGCGGTCAGCTGACGCGGCCTTTGGCGCCGATGCCGCTTGCGCGATATTCACCGGAGATTGGTCCTGCTCGGTTGGCGCCGGGTCGTCGTTGCTGCGCGGGACGGTACGCACGGCCTTGCCGGAAAGCGCCATGGCCGGGGTGCTTGGGGCCGGCTGAATTTTGGCCGTTTTCGGATCGATCTTCCCTTCCGGTGGGCGCGAAATCACCGGCCGAACAGATACCATTGGCGTCACCCTCGGGGTCGCGGTGGTCGCGGGCCCCGCGGTCGTTTGAGGCGCGTCCGGCTGGTTGCTTCCAGACGCCGGTGTGGCCGACGTTGGCGCGCCGACGAGCGGCGACGCCGCTACACTTGGCGGAGAATTCTCGACGGCGGCGGTGACCCCGGCCGGCTGCCAATCCAGCAACTTCTCGCCAAAGTAGACGCCGGCGATCACAAGCAGGCATCCCGTCGCCCATAGCACGAGCCGCCGGGAGGCAAAGCGCGGCGCCGACGTCACCGAGCTGCCAGGCACGACGGTCGTCGAGGTCGGCGTTTCGTTGGCGTCCTGCGGTCCCCGCGCGGCCGCGTCGGGAGCTGTCGAATCGTTGCGGGCGCGCCGCAGCGCGCCGACACAGTCGACACACATTTTGCCGGGACCAACCGTAGGCTGGCCGCAAAGTCGGCATTTCATCGCGTGTCCTCGTTGGGCGCCCGTGGTTCTGGCTTGGCTGATGGTACGAACACTTGGTCGGCTATCGTATTGAATCGGACGTGAAATTCCTCGCAGTTCGAATTCGCCACCGGGCAACATGCAAATTTCAGGCCTGATCGTGCCCGGAAGCCATCCGAACAGCCCCACCCGACCCCTGCGGGGCATTTCCAGAACGGCCGGCTGCCGAAAACCGGCAGTTGACCCCCTGCTACGGGTCCGGAACTCACCGCGTATAGCCTCGGGAGGTGGCCGCAACAGGATGGCGCGGCAATTGCTTGTTCATCCAGATACGTCCCCCGCGAGCCGCCAGGAACGGTCATCCCGCGCTTTCGGGGCAACAGCCTGCTTCCGTCAAATGACAAAGGAACGATCGACCGCAACCAACCACCGGAACTGGTGGAAATGGCTGCCTGTCATCTGGCCTTACCTCGCGACCGTCGCGTTGCTTCTAGTGCTCGGTTACGTCAGCTTGAGCGTCATGGCCGGCCTTCGTGCCTTTGCCAGCGCCGAGAGCCGCCGGTCCGCGTCGCACGAGCTAGCCGTAGGTTATCTCGAGGAATACGCACAGACGCGCAATGCGGACTCGTACCGGCGTTACCTGGCGGAATTCTCGGCGGCGGCCGGATCGCGGTCCGCGCGCATCGAATTCGATAAGCCGGACCCCGACTTCGACGTCGCGCGCCGGGGTCTTCGTGACGCCCGCAACAATTCGGACGATGTCGAAAGCATCATTGGCTTGTTCCGGCGGTTTCGGAGTGTCGGCTTCACGGCGTCGGCGTTGGCCATCTGGACGCAGGCGGACATGCACTTCGCCGAATTGGATGCGGTGGCGCAGTCGCTGCACGCGGCGATCGCCGCGGGGAAGACTCCCGTCGCCGACCTTCAGGCGCCGTTGGCTCGCGTGCGGGAGATCGACCGGCAACTGACGCGGCTGAAGGAATCCCTTTCCGCGGTACTGGATGACGCGTCACGGCAAACCAGCGCGCTGTTTGCGCTGACCAATTTCGCCGGGGCCGTGGCGCTTGTACTGCTCGCAATCTTGCGCATCCGCGGCCTTGCCCGGGACGGCGAAAAATTCGAGAATCAGCGTCGGACCAGCGAGGAGCGCTTCGAGTATGCGGTCATCGCCAGCAACGATGGCATCTGGGACTGGAGCCTGCGCAGCGACGAGCTCTTCTTTTCCCCACGTTTCGAGGAGATGCTGGGCCACGAGTCGGGCGCGATGCGCGATACGGCAGCGAGTTTCCTCTGGCGCATCCATCCCCGCGACCGCAAGACCGCGGTGACGCGCCTGCGCCAGCACCTCGGCCGGGGCGATCCGTTCGACCTGGAATTCCGCATCCGCATGCGCGGTGGTGCCTTCCGCTGGTTTCGCACGCGCGGGCGCGCGGTGCTCGGACCGGAAGGCAAGCCGCAGCGGATAGCGGGGTCCCTGATCGACATTACCGATCGCAAACATGCGGAAGCCCAAATCTTTGAGGAAAAGGAACGCGCACAGGTAACGCTTGCCTCCATCGCCGATGCCGTGATCACCGTCGGCATGTCCGGGCGCATCGAATTCATGAACCCCGTTGCCGAGCGCCTCACCGGCTGGGACGCCATTCGCGCGCACGGCAACGAGCTGGTGGCCGTGTTTGCGTTAATGGACGAGACCACGGGCCTCGAAATACCCGACCCGGTCGCCCGCGCGTTGCGTGAGCGATGCATCGTGAAGTCGGAGGGAAATGTGGTCTTGCGCCGGCGCAACGACGCTCCCGTGGCGATCGATCACAGCGCCGCCCCGATTCGCAATCGGATGGGCGACATCGTCGGCGCCGTGCTGGTATTTCACGACATGAGTCGTGAGCGCGACTACGCCGCGCGGCTGACGCATCTCGCGAGCCACGATCCGCTGACGGGGCTCCTCAATCGTCGCGAATTCGAGCGCCGGCTCGGCATGACGCTGGCGGATGACCAGCGGGAGCCATTCCACCATGCCGTGCTCTATCTCGACCTCGACCAATTCAAGCTCGTCAACGACACCTGCGGGCACGCCGCCGGCGACGAGCTCCTGCGTCAGGTAACCAGTCTGCTCCGGCCGCTCCTGCGCGAGGGAGACACGCTGGCGCGGTTGGGCGGCGACGAATTCGGCGTACTGCTCGATCATTGCCCGCTGGATCCCGCCATTCGCATCGCGGAGACGCTGCGTGCCGCCGTGGCCAATTTTCAGTTCGTATGGAAGAACCGGTCGTTCAGTGGCAGTGTCAGTGTCGGCCTGGTAAACATTGCCGATGGACCGCAGACGCTGGCGGGCGTGCTCTCCGCTGCGGACGCGGCCTGCTACATGGCGAAGGACAAGGGGCGCAACCGCATTCAGGTCTACAGCCCGGACAGCAACGAGGTGACGGTGCGCCACGGCCAGATGGAATGGGTCAACCGGATTCAGCGAGCCCTCGCCGAGAACCGGTTCTGCCTGTTCGCTCAGCCGGTTTGCTTGACGCGCGGGAACCGCGCCGCACGGCCCTACGCCGAATTGCTGTTGCGGCTGCGCGACGAACGGAACGAATTGATCCTGCCCGTCGAGTTCATTCCGGCAGCCGAGCGCTACAACCTGATGCCGGCCATCGACCGCTGGGTAATCACGACTGCCTTCGCGATTCTTGCGCAGAGTCGCGAAGCCGGCGACGGCGACGGGAATCCCAGCACCATTGCGATCAATCTTTCGGGCGCGTCAATCGGTGAAGACGATTTCCTCGACTTCGTGCGCGAACAGTTCACGCGATTCAAGATTCCCCATTCGTCCATCTGCTTCGAGATTACCGAGACGACGGCAGTGACCAGCCTTTCCAAGGCAAAGGAATTCATGGCTGCGCTGGGGGAACGAGGCTGCCGCTTCGCCCTCGATGACTTCGGCGTCGGCGTCTCGTCCTTCACGTATCTGAAGCATCTGCCCGTGGATTTTGTCAAGATTGACGGAAGTTTCGTCGTGGACATGCTGCAGAGCCCGGTCAACCACGCGATGGTTGAGGCGATCCATAGCATCGGTCGCATCCTCGGCAAGAAAACGATTGCCGAATCGGTCGAGAGTCTGGAGATCCTCGATGCACTGGGTGAAATCGGAGTCGACTATGCGCAGGGATACGCCGTCGCGCGGCCGGAGATATTCGGCCAGCTTCGACGACCGCGTGCGCTCCAATCGCGCGCCGTGGCGGCGTAAGGTGACCTTGGCGTCCAGCGGTACGCAGAAAGGGCACCACGTCGCGGGTACGAACTTGGGCGCGCCCGGTCGACCACGAGGTTAACCCCGCTCATTCGATCAGCCGGTCGGCGCGGAGGCGCAACGACTGCGGGATGACGATACCAATCTGCTTCGCCGTCCTGGCATTGATCACGAGCTCGAATTTCGTAGGCAGCTCGACCGGGAGCTGGGCAGGATTCGCGCCCTTGAGAATCCTTGCGACATAGCCGCCTGCGATGCGGGCCATGTCGGCGATGCTTGGCCCGTATGTCAAAAGGCCGCCGGCTTCGGCGTATCCACTGCTCACGGTCACGGAGGGCAGACGCATCCCGGTGGTCAATGCCGCGATTCGCGCCCAGTTCGCGGCAAACACCGGGTCAGGAAGCACGTCGACCGCCGATACGCGTTCCTTCGCGATCGCCGCGAGTGCATTCTCGATCGACTCCGCATCGCGCGCCTCGAACAACTGGAGCTCAATGCCCAATGATCGAGCCGCGACCTTGGTTTCGTCGAGCATCTGCTTCTGGAAGACGGTGTTGGCCGGATTCCAGACGACGGCGACACGTCGAAGGCCAGGGATCGCCTCCTTCAGGAACTGCAACCCCTTGCCGGCGGACTCCGAAAACGACGCGGACGTCCCGGTGACATTTCCACCGGGACGCGACAGGCTCGTGACGAGCCCGGAGGCCACCGGGTCCGAAACCGCGACCATGACAATCGGAATCGTTCGCGTGTTTTGCTTGGCCGCAAGCGAGGCTTGAGTGACGAAGGTTGCCAGCACGTCGACCGGCAAGTCGACGAGCTCACGGACAAGAGCCGGCAGCCGATCGAACCACCCGTAGGCGAACCGGGATTCGATCGTGACGTTGATTCCGTCCACAAATCCGTGCTCGCGCAATCCTTGGCGCAACCCATCGAGTACATACGCGGTTCCTTCCGGAGTGCCTGGGCTCAGAAACCCGATGCGGGGATTCGCCGCTTCCACTTGCGCGTGGGCCGCGCAGAGAACGACGAGGGCGAGAAGTAGTACGCGGCAGGCGGATCGAGGCATTGTTTCCTTCAGGCAATGCGTTTCGTCGCTGAGGCTAACGTCTAGGTAACCGGCCTACCCGGCCGGGCCGAGGGCCCTTCGGGGTGGGTCCGTGTTGTATGCGGGTCAACAGTTCGTTGCAATTCGTTTCATCTCCGGCGAGGCGGGCACTAACGTACACCCAAGCCTGTTTCCCCGAAGCAAGCACTGTGGCTATCCGTATGTACGAGGCGAGCCGTTCGTACTGGTCGGCGGCAGCGAGCTCAGCATCGGTGATCTCGAATACCGTGCCGCTCACACGATTGTCGTTTCCGCCCGTGAACGTGACGTTATCATGATGCGTCCGGTCGCTTGCAGCCACGACGTTCGGGTCCACGATCCTCACCAGCGACAGCTCGAATCCAGGAAGCTCGTCCCGTTGCCCTTGTAGCCGCCTTCCGAACGTAGACAGCTGCACGTTTTCCTGCTGGAGAGTGCCGTAGGAAAAAAGTAGCGGCATGCCGAAGGAAAGCTCGCGAGGAAGATGGATGTGAATCCTAGACGGGATGGATTCCTGAGGCAGGCAGGCGGCCTGCCTTCCCGGTATCGTGGATTACGTGGCGAACCATGCAGGGCCACGCACCAAACACGAGGGTAACAACCGAGTACAGGTGGCAGGACATGAACAAGTTTAGCAAGGCTTTGGTCGGAATGGATGTGCACAAGGAGTCGATCGACCGGGCGGTTGCCGAACGGGACGGCGAGGTACGCGCGTTCGGGCGCTCCTGAGGAAAACTCTTTGTGGTCGCGCGCACGGTGCGCAGTGTTGCGAGCGGTTAGCCCTTGTTCTTCGTCTATGAGGCCAGTCCGAGCGGCTTTCGGCTAAATCGCTGACCGAAGCCCCGCCGGCGGGCGCCCGTGTTGACCGGTTTAGACGCCTTGGCGGAAATGAGCGAGTACCACCCATAACCAGACGAGCATCGCCGCGACAAACACCAGCAAGCCGCCGATGAACCATGACTCAGACAGGCGCGCCGGATTGGCCTCGTTTGCGAGGACAACAAGCCAGTGCGCATAGCAAATGAATAGCACGAGCATGACGCCGAACCATAGGACGCCAAGTCGCAGAAATGCCACGGTCTCGGCACGTCGCTCCTGCGCCAGCCAGTAATCCCCATTCGGTACCCTGATGCGGCTCCTTGGACCGGCGATTGCTAGCGACGCGAGGAAGACCAGCAGAACCGGAAGCCCGACGACGAATGCAAGCATGAAGTAGACGTAAAAGGCATGGGACATGAATCCATCGGCGAGGCCTGCGCCCCCGAAATGCGAGGCAACGGTGTCTGGCAAGCGGAGGCTCGTGAACCACACGAACGCCACACCGCAGGCGACAAGAAGTGCGAACAATAGCGAGCCCTTGCCAAGACGCATCAGGCGCCTGCCGAGTCAGATAACCGGCGCCCCCGGCGCGAGTGAAGCCGCGCGCTCCGGGACGCGGTGTTGAGCAAAGGGCTAGGCACTAAATTGCTCCCATCATGCGCAGCACCTGAGGAGCGTGCAACCGCCGTCTTTCAGCCAGTCACCATTGCCGCTGGGAACAAGCTCCACGACTTTGGCAAAGCCGCAGTCTCGAACCAATTTGGTGAACTCCTCCTTGCGATGCACTCGTAGCGTCAGTTCTTCTCTCTCCTCGACGAGCACCTCGCCGCCACGGTGACGCTGATAGAGGCCGTGAAAGGCGACTGTTCTGCTGCTCGAGTCCGGTGTCGTTCTGCACTCGTAGCTGATCGTGCTTCCGTCCTTGTCCGTCACGACGCGGGCAGGAAACTCCTCTCCCCGCTCGTCAATCTCCTCGGCGAGGATCATCTCGAGTAGCAAGGAAGCGCCAGGCAGCAAGTGCCCGTGAAGCCGGCGAAGGCCATTCTCAAGCCCATCAGTCTTCGCGACGAGGCCGATTGATCCAGCGGGTATGAATGACATTCCGTACAAGCGTGGCAGTGAAAGTGCTTCGAATCCCTGCGTGTATAGAGCTGCGGTCAATCCCAGTCGCGACACGGCCTGCTCACAAGCGGCGAGCATTTCGGGTGAGCTGTCCGTTCCGTCGACGGAGATTCCCGCAGCTGCGAGAGGCACAAGAAATCGCCCCGACCCGCACATGGGCTCTAGAACCGGCCCCGTCGAACGGCGCGCCTGCTCCAAGTAGAAGGCAATGGCGCCGGGAGGTGCAACGGGCTTATCCAGGTCGTAGAACGCCGTGCTCAGTTTTCCATATGCACGCATGCCGCGGACCTTGCAACTGTTGCCCAACGAGTAAGGTACCGGCGACCGAGGCGCGGGGAAAGCCCCGCTGGCGGGCACCGCAGGACGCCTGCCGGACGCGGTCCGGTTGACCGCCGTGTTGTGCGTCATGGGTTCACCTGCGCGATATGTGGCCCGATAACGCCGGGTCGAATCGGAGCGTTGCCGCCGGGTTTGTCGACCAGGTTCGACCCGATGGGCGACAATGCAGTGGCTGAAAATCCCCGAAAATCATGGCTCTTGTCTGCGCTTCGCCGGCCGAATGCGTTCGCCGTTATGAAGTTCGGGCTCCGAGCCTGCGCCCGACCTGTGGCGGAAGCAGCGCCGCTGCATGCACCACCTTCATTGCGGCGAGGCGCTCCGACACGCCGGACGGGAACGGCTCGCTCCTGCGTGTGGCCATGTTGACGTGCAGCGCCACGAGTTCGTTCGTGGCAGCGAGGTATCCTTCTTTCGCGTGATGCATCTCGTGGAAGTAGCGGATGCGCTTGGCGTCGTGATCGAGCAGGCGGCTGACCACACGCACGCCGTCGCCGGCGAAGACCTCGCGCAGGTAGTCGACGTTCATCGCCAGCGTGAACAGCGAACGGCGCTCGCGCTCGACGTAGCTCCAGCCTATCCCGAGCTGATCGTACAGCCTGTCGGTCGCGCGGTCGAAGGCGAGCACGTAATACGCAACGTTCATGTGGCCGTTCTGGTCGGTCCACTCCGGCAGGATTTCGAGCCGGGTTTCGCAAGTTGTCATCGTCATCGCGCGAAGGATATCCAAAGCCGCGGCGCATCGTAACACCGTAAAAAGAAAGCCCGCACTCGGCGGGCTTTCGAAAACGTCGCGCGACGCCTACTTGTTGGACGCAACCGTGACCTTCGCGTCGGGCGCCGACACCTTGATCTTTTCCGCATCCTGTTTCGTGGCGGTTTTCGGGGCCGGAGCCTTCAACGGTGCAGTCGTCGGCGCCACGGACGCTGCCGGGGCCGGCGTCGCGGCCAGCTGCGAAGGTGGCGTTGCCGCCGCCGATGCCGCCGCGTCGTGTCCGCACTCCGCGCCGACGGCCGGAACAAAGCCGACCAGGGCCAATGCCATTGCCGCTGTTGCCGTCCTCATGGCTGCCTCCCTCCGGAATGGATCGAAACCGTAATCTGCGCGTGTCGCGGAGGCTTGTCAACGGTCCCGAGATCGATTGCCTAATAATCAATTGCCTGTACCGGTGACCTCGCCTCTCGAAAGGGGTACGATAAAATGGCTTGGCAGTGAAAGGCGCTTTCTGTCCATGATCGAAAGCTGGTTCGACGCCCAACCCATTCGCACGGGAGGCAATATGATTGGCAAATCCGCTGGTTCGATTGTCAGCGACAAACCGATTCAAGAACTGATCGCGGTACCGGCCTCGGCGATGGTGTCCGAGGCAGTGTCCAAGATGAGCGAAAAGGGCGTTGGTGCGATCCTGATCAGGAATTCGCAGAACACCGTCGACGGGATTTTCACCGAGCGGGACCTGATGATCCGGGTCGTCAACGCGGGACTGGATGCCAAGACCACGGCAATTGGGATGGTCATGACCTCGCAGGTTGGGCGGGTAGAAGGGTGGACCAGTATCGAGGATGCGTTGAGCCTGATGGTGGTTCACGGGTATCGACACTTGCTGGTCGAGGACGGGGGCAAGATCAAAGGTATCGTTTCGATACGAGATCTCATGGCTTCGATGGTGATTCCTGATACGCCGATGGCGCACGAGGGGCGTGCACAGGTTACGCGCGCCCGCGCCGAGGCGGCGCTGCGAGTCGTCGCGAACGCAAAACCGAGGGCCGGTACCGAGCAGTAGCTCAGCACGCGACCGTATAGCGCCAATCCGCTGTTGGCTGCCCGCTGCAGGGTCGCGTCACGGATCCTGCCGGCGATACGTCGCGGGACTCAAAAAATTGAGCCGGCAATCGCGCGGCCACGTTCACGCCTTCCGCGCCGACATCAGGAAGACGGGATACCGGCGCGGCCGTCCGTCGACTTTCTTGTCGATCTCGCAGGCCGTCGAGAATTCCACCGTCGTGAATCCGGCATCCCGCGCCTGCGCTCCGAGCCGCGCGCGATCGAAGCCGAGGTGGCCGTCGAACCCCGCGCCGTGGAAGGAGCCATCCTCGGTGTCGAGGTCGGCAATGCACAGGAGTCCGTCTGGCGCGAGCACTTCGCTGAAGCGCTGCAGAATCGCGCCCGTGTCCGGAACGTGGTGCAGCGTCATCGCCGAATAGATGACGTCGTAGCGCTCGGCCGGCATCGGATCGACGAGTAGGTCGAGCTTCACCGTGCTCATCGCGCCATCATGCGCCGCCGCGATCTTGCCTGCGGCAACGGCGAGCATGCCGTCGGAAACGTCAGCAAGCGTGACCTGGCCGAGCCGGAAGCGCAGCATGAAACTCAGCAACCCCGTGCCGCAGCCATACTCCATCGCGCGCATCGCGCCGGTTAGCGGTACGCTGCGAACGATCGCGTCGGCAATCGCCTGCGCACGTTCGACCTTGGCCGGATCGTCGTCCCAGGTCGCCGCCCGGGCGTCGAAGTCGCTCGTCGTCATGGCCCGCCTCTCAAAACACGATCACCTTGTCCGCCCATTGGGTCCATGCGGTCAGTTCGGCCATCGTGCTCTTGTGGCTGCCTTCGATCAGTTCCGCTTCCGCGATGCCGCGCGCGTCCATGCACGTTCCGCACACGCCGATCGGAGCCTTGTTGCGCAACACGCGCCCAAGCATGACCTGGAGGTTGTAGAAGCCCTCCGGCACCTTCTGGCCACCCTTGGCGCACGCGGCGGCGTCACCGATCAGGAATACCTTCACATCCTCGCCGTCTATTTTCGACAAGGACCCCGCCAGCCGCACACCGTTGTAGCTGCGTTCGCTACCGTAGGGCGCATCGTTCAGGATGAATAGGGTTTTCATGGTATCTGCTCTCCGTTCGAATCAACTCGTTCTCGCGATCGCGCGGCGGCTCATCGCGTCGGCTGATGTGACCGGCCCAATGCGTAGCCGCCTGCATCGGCGCGAAGCGGCTGCAGCAGCATCCGGTCGAGCCACAGCTCGCGCGGCGCGCGAAACTGTTCGACGCCGATCGTCATCGCAACGTGCCCGGCCTCCGGCTGCGCCCGGTAGGTGCCCATCAGCCGGTCCCACCACGGCAGGTTGAAGCCGAAATTGCTGTTGGTCTCGCGCGGATTGACGGAGTGGTGGACACGGTGCATGTCCGGCGTTACCACCAGCAGGCGCAGCACCTGGTCGATGCTTGCCGGCAAGCGCACGTTGCCGTGATTGAACATCGACGTCGCATTGAGCAGGATCTCGAACAGCAACACGGCCATCGCCGGTGGCCCGAGCACCAGAATCACCGCGAACTTGATCAGCATAGACAGGACGATTTCGACCGGATGGAAGCGGGCACCCGTCGTCACGTCGAAGTCGAGGTCGGCATGGTGCACGCGATGCAGACGCCAGAAAATCGGCACCGCATGGAACATCAGGTGCTGCAGATAGATCGCAAGATCGAGGGCGAGCACCGACAGCACAATCGCCCACAGGTATGGCACGTCGACGAGATTGAGCACGCCCATGCCGCGCTCGGCGGCAAAGCCGGCTACGCCGATTGCCGCCACCGGAAAGATCACCCGCAGCAGGACACCATTGAGGACCGTGAGCGCAAGGTTGTTCGTCCAGCGCATCGATTTGCGCTGCTGCAAGGCACGCCGCGGCGCCAGGAGCTCCCACACGGCCATCGTCGCGAAGATGCCGAAGAAGACGCCGAGCCGGATCGACTCCTCCAGGGAGAGAAGAAACGCTTCCATGATCGACAGGGCTCGCGCAGACGGGCTGGCCAACGCACCGGGATTCGCTTATAGTGTTAAAGTAATTAATTGATTACTTGTTCATGATACGCGGAATTCGACCCATGTCAAACGCACCCGTCAGGATCGAACTGTTCGAGCAGTTCGCCCGCATCGGCAAGGCGCTCAGC
This sequence comes from uncultured beta proteobacterium, assembly GCA_963695725.1. Taxonomy (GTDB): domain Bacteria; phylum Pseudomonadota; class Gammaproteobacteria; order Burkholderiales; family Casimicrobiaceae; genus CAIWHR01. The sequence goes on along the minus strand of CAVOHM010000003.1, from coordinate 431,313 downwards.
AGCGCCCGGAGGCTGGAGATGCTGGACTTCCTGGCGCAGGCCGAACGCAGCGTCGAGACGCTGGCCCGGCTGACGGGACTGTCCGTCGCCAACACGTCGCAGCACCTCCAGCAGCTTCGCCAGGCGGGGCTCGTGGGGGCCCGCAAGGACGGCCTGTACGTGTTCTACCGCCTCACCAGTGACGGCATCGTGCGGCTTCTCGCTTCGTTGCGGGCGGTCGGCCACGAACATCTGGCCGAAGTCGACAAGCTGGTGAAGATCTATCTCGACAGCAAGGACAGCTTCGAACCGGTGCCCGCGAAGGAGTTGATGCAACGGGCAAAGAAGGGGTTGGTCACGGTGCTCGACGTGCGGCCGCCCGAGGAATACGCGGCCGGACACATTCGCGGCGCGATCAATGTCCCGGTGACCGAACTCAGGAAACGCTTGAAGGAGATTCCCCGGGCGCAGGAAGTTGTCGCGTATTGCCGCGGCCGGTATTGCCTGATGGCGTTCGAAGCGGTGGCCGAATTGCGCCGCGGGGGCCGCAAGGCGCGGCGTCTCGAAGATGGCTTTCCCGAGTGGAGGAGTGCCGGGTTGCCGGTCGATCGCTCCGAGGCCGCCGGGAAGGGTAAGCTCCGGGAATGAATGGCTCGAAACAAAGTTCCATCCGGTCGATCGGCACGCCTCACGAGGCACCTGAAATCGAGGTCGTGATCGAAGTGCCGCGCGGGAGTTTTCTCAAGCGCGGCTCCACCGGCCATCTCGATTTCATTTCACCCCTGCCCTGCCCGTTCAACTACGGCTCCGTACCGGCGTACGTGGGTCAGGAAGGCGATCTGCTGGACGCACTGGTACTCGGGCCACGCCTGCCGCTCGGCAGTCGGACGCGGATCAGGGCATGGGGCGCGGTGATCCTGACCGACCGCGGGATGACGGACGACAAGCTCGTCTGCAGCGCACGGGCGCCCAACCAGGCCGAGCGCCACAAGGTGCTTCGCTTTTTTCGTTTCTACGCGCGGTGCAAGGGCTTGTTGAACCTCTGGCGCCGGCGCCCGGGGCGCAACGCCTGCGATGGCTGGTGCGACGCCGGTCAGGCGATCGCGCGCGCCCAGCCCCGCGACGATTCGTGGCAGGGGCCGCGGGTCGACTTCTGATCCGGCATCGACGCAACCGGAACGACCTCCGGTCCACCGGGCCGGAGACCGCCTGCACGGGCCGTCATTTGGCCGGCGCAGTACACTCGCCGACGCGCGTGCCCGACATTGTCATGTTCATCGTGTCGTTCGTCTTCTTCATGGTCATCCGCATCTGGCCGTTGTAGGCGTTGTTGCCGAACGTGATCGCGCCGACGATGGTCGATGGTTCGTTGCCCGCGCATTCCATGGTGTACGTGAATTTGTTGCCCGTGCGCTTGCTGTCCACCATCCGGCAATCGCCCTGCCGCGGAACGAAATCCTCGTCCTTGCGGTTCTTGCCGATGCAGACGCGCATCACCTGCGCCGGCATGGCCATCGGCATGCCGGGCATTTCCATTTTGGACGAGAACTCCCACAGTTCGTCCTTCCCCTGCGCGGACGCCGGAAGGGCGGCGAGCAGGACGATCGGGATGAGCACGGCGCCGGCGCCGGACAGATAGCGGTTGCGCAGCTGCATGCGTTGTCTCCTCGAAGCGTGTGACTGAAATCACCCTTGCGAAAACGAATGGCGCCAGCAGACAGGCGCCGCACCGCGAGAACTGGCGTGTCCGTGCGAAAGCCGCCGGCAAACCGACTTACCCGCAGCGTAGCTCATTCGGAGCACGGACGTCCATCGCTGCGCATGAAGGTTTCGTGTCGGGGCCCTGCGCCGCCCTCCCTGCCGGCCGCCTCAGACGCGCGTAACGAACGCTTTCAACTCCTTCGCCATCCGCACGAGCGAGGGCCGGTGTATGTACATCATGTGCCCAGCCTCGAAATAGCTGACCGTGACGTTCTGCTGCAGGCTCTTGCGCAATCCGAGGTGACTCACCGTGTAGTCGCCGGCGGCATACGGCGTGCCGAGATCGTAGTAGCCGCTCGCGACGTACACGCGCATGTGCGGGTTGGCGTGCATCGCGCGGCGCAGGCTCTCGCCTACGTTCGCGTACTTGTTCGCGAAGTCCTTCCACGCCCACTTGTCCCAGATCGGCGCGTGCACCACGTACGGCGCGTCGCTGTCGAACTTGAGCCTGTCCTTGAGGAGCCGGTTGATGCCGGCGGCGTAGGCGCCGATCACGTTCGTCATCGCCGGATCGTCGTCGGGCTTCTCGCCGGCATCGTCGCGATCGAGTCCGAGGAAGCGCGTGTCCAGACGACCGACGGTCCGGCCGCGATCGCGCAGGAGTTCCTTGAAAAAGCGCCACTCGTTCGGACGCAGATCGCAACGCAATACGAACTCGGTGGACAGTCCCGAAAAACGCGCCACCTGTCGCGCGATGTGCTCGCGTTTGGCGGCCCCGAGCCGCGAGCCCTGCAGCAGGGCCACGCTGTACTCGTTGTACGCGAACGTCTCGGCTGCAGCGATGACCTCGCGCAGCGGTTTCTTCTGCAGGTCGGGTGAAAGCGCCTTGTGATACCAGGCGGTGGCGGCGTAGGTGGGCAGGAACAGCGGGTAGGGCAATTCGTTGCCGTGGTCGAAGCAAAGCGTCTGCAGGTCGACGGCGAGCGAGACAAGCATCACGCCATTGAGGAATATGTCGTGCTTTTCCTGCAGGTGCAGCGAGAGCCCGGCCGCGCGCGTGGTTCCGTAGCTCTCGCCGATCAGGTACTTCGGGCTGCCCCAGCGGCCGTAACGCGCGAGGTAGAGGCGTATGAACTCGCCCACGGCGTCGAGGTCGCGCTGGTATTCGTGGAATTCGGCCACTTTCTCGCCTTCGATCATCCGCGAATGGCCGGTGCCGACGGGATCGATGAACACCAGGTCGCTCTCGGCCAGCAGCGTGTGCTCGTTGTCGACGAGCGCATACGGCGGCGGCGGCGCGTTGCCCATTTCGTCGGTCGCGACGCGTTGCGGTCCGAGGATGCCTAGATGCAGCCAAACGCTGCTCGAGCCCGGGCCGCCGTTGAAACTGAACAGCACGGGACGACGCTCCGGCTTCTTCACTCCCTTGAGCGTGTATGCGGTGAAAAACAGGGACGCGCGCGGCTTATCGCCCTGCCGCTTGCCTTCCTTTTCGCTGTCCCGCTCGTCGTAGTCGCGCAGCACGACGGTGCCGCAGGTCGCGGTGTATTCGAGCGTCTTCCTGCCAACGACGATCTTGTGCTCCGTCACGACGACGCGGTCCTGCGGCTCCTTGGCGACAGCCGGCGTGGCATTGTTGTCGTTGGCATCGGTCATGGCGGACATTCTTTCTGCAATCGAATCGAAGTGCGGTGGCGAGCGGCGTTGGTGGCATGCTGGCCGGCGAACAGCGCGCCCGCCAGCAAAGCGTGCAACGATAAGCTTTGTGGGCACCAGGTGTAAAGTTCCGCGTGGCTGCATGGCCGAGAGCGCGGAACTGCAACGGGCAGACGCGATCACGTACCCATGGTCCCCGGAGCAGCGATGAACGAATTGCCCGAGCATGTGCAGCGCAACCGTGCCGTATGGGACCAGTGGGCCGTTGATTTCGCCGGGCCCGGCGAAGCCAACTGGGCCGCGGCGCATCCGACGTGGGGCGTCTGGGGCGTCCCCGAATCCGAACTTGCGCTTCTGCCGGCTGATCTGGCGGGCCGGGACACGATCGAACTCGGATGCGGCACGGCCTATGTCTCGGCCTGGATGGCGCGGCGCGGCGCACGTGTCGTCGGCATCGACAACTCCGAAGCGCAGCTTGCCACCGCGCGACGCTTGCAGCGCCAGCATGGGATCGAATTTCCGCTGTTGCACGGGAACGCCGAGGCGGTGTCCTACCCCGATGCGTCGTTCGACTTTGCAATTTCGGAATATGGTGCGTGCCTGTGGGCCGACCCGCGGCGCTGGGTGCCTGAAGCTGCGCGCCTGCTGCGTCCCGGAGGCCGTCTCGTTTTTCTCGTCAATTCGTTCCTGATGGCGCTGTGCACGCCTGACGAGGACGGCGTCGCGGCCACCGATCGACTGCTGCGCCCGGCGTTTGGCCTTTATCGCCTCGAATTTCCGGGCGAATTCGGCGTCGAATTCCACCCTTCGCATGGTGACTGGATCCGGCTGCTGCGGCAGTCGGAATTCGATATCGAGGACCTGATCGAAGTGCGGCCGGCGGCAACCGCGACGACCCGGTATCCGTTTGTCACGCTTGACTGGGCGCGAAAATGGCCGTCCGAGGAAGTGTGGAAGGTGCGCAAGCGCAGATGAGCTGCTGATTCCGTGTTCCACCGAAACGGACAACGCCGGCGCCTATCTGCATCGGGGCAAATGGATGTGGATGGAGCGCCGTTTTCCTTCGTCCATACTCGCGGCCAATTACGCAGCCCTGAACAAGACGAGACGCCATTCACGAACCATGAAGTTCCAGCGGCAGTCGGCCAAGAGCGGGTATCCTCGCCGCCTCCCAATTTGCTCCGAAGCGGACAGTCAAACGGCAGTACGGGCTGCCGTTCGGAGTCAGAAGCGAGATGAGGACGCGAGCTGGTTTCTGCGCGCGGGCGCGTCATTAAGGCTATGCGAGGTTCGAGGCCTTCGATCCACCATGGTATGTCTCCGGGGACCGTCGATATGCGTCGGCGCAACGTTCAGAACAGAACCATGGTCCGGTCGGCGTGGTTCTTAGGTACGCTTCATAAGGCGCGTGCATCTTGCACACGGGATCTATCCAGGCAGGATCGAAGGCAGGCGCCAATTCGATGGAATAAAGCGGCACATGGTCAGCAATCGACCACAGCGCTACCTTCCCAACGTCCCGCGCAACAATTCCCGATGCCGTCGCGATATTGGCGACTGACCGGGTCGCCAACAATTGCCCCGGCGACGCGAATGCGGCGATGCGTGTTGCAGCGGCCGCTCGCGTTGGCACGGTGGTCGTCTCCGACCGGCCAGAAGGGGACGGTCGAGCGTCTCCTCCATTGCAGTCGTTCGCGCTCAAGGACCTGCAAGTCGTCATCCGGGGCGACCGCGGAACGATTCTCCGCGGCTTGCGTAATTGCCTTCGGTTGCCAAGGCGACTGGCAGTAAGCAAAATGCGCTTCCTGGGTCACTCCTCGCCATCCCGTGCCTGCGACACCTCCTGATCGATCGCTGCCGAACGGAACGGTGACATTTCTATTTTCGGACATCGAGGGAAGCACGTGGCTGTGGGAGACCCATCGCGCGGCGATGGAGCTTGCGCTCGCGCACCACGACACGATCATGCGCGACGCCATCGAGTCGAACGATGGTTATCTCGTCAAAACTACAGGTGACGGCGTAATCGCGGCGTTTGCAACAGCGCCGGCTGCAGTCGCCGCGTGTCTCGCCGCGCAGCGCTCGCTAACGAAGCACGCCTGGGGCGAGTTCACTATCAAGTCCAGGATGGCCGTCCACAGCGGCGCGGCCGAACAACGCGACGGTGATTACCATGGCCCGGCCCTGAATCGCGCGGCACGGTTGATGGCATCCGGACACGGCGGCCAGATCCTCCTGTCGCTCGCTACCGAGGAACTGGTGCGTGACCAACTCCCAGTAAATATCGCGCTGCGCGACTTGGGCGAGCGCCGGTTGAAAGATCTGATCCGGCCGGAGCACGTCTATCAAGTCATCGCTCCTGGTCTTGCGGCCGACTTTCCCCCGCTCAAAACCCTCGATGCTCGCCCCAACAATCTGCCGGCACAAACCACACCCTTCATCGGTCGCGAGGATGCGATCCGCGCCGTCAAGAAACAAATGTCCAACGCCGAGGTACGCCTGCTGACGCTTACGGGTGTTGGCGGTACGGGCAAGACACGTCTGGCGCTGCAAGTTGCAGCCGACCTCGTGGATGATTTCGAGCATGGCGTATTTTTCGTCCCGCTCGCCGCGCTTAGCGATCCCGACCTAGTATTGCCCACGATCGCCAAGGCGTTCGACGTGCGCGAAGCCCCCGGACGGTCGCTGCAAGAGCAACTCCATAACCACCTGCGCGAGAAGCAGACGCTATTCGTGTTGGATAACTTCGAGCAGGTGATCGAGGCTGCGCCCCGTGTCAGCGATCTCCTCACCGCCGCGCCACTGTTGAAAGTATTGGTCACCAGCAGGGAGGTCTTGCGCCTAACCGGAGAAACGGAGTATCCCGTTCAACCGCTATCGCTCCCCGATCCAAAACGCGTACCGCCGTTGGAACGCCTCACGCAATATGAAGCGGTCGCGCTATTCATCGACCGGGCCGTCGCAGTCAAGCCAAGGTTCGCGGTCACCAACGAGAACGCCCCCGCGGTTGCCGAGATTTGCCACAAGCTTGACGGCTTGCCCTTGGCGATCGAACTGGCTGCCGCGCACACGCGGGTGCTGCCACCGCAAAGAATGCTGGCGGAGCTCAGCCATCGCCTGACTTTTCTTGTGGGCGGCGCGCGTGACCTGCCGGCACGGCAGAAGACGCTGCGCAGCACGATCGATTGGAGCCATGACCTGCTGACCGGCGACGAACAGAACCTGTTTAGGCGACTGGCAGTATTTGTTGGCGGCGCAACGCTGGAAGTGATCGAGACGGTCTGCGCTATCGAGTCTGACCGGAATGTTCTCGAAACCGTCGAATCGCTCGTCGGCAAGAGTCTGCTACAACAGCAAGAGACGAATGGCGTGCCGCGGTTTGCGATGTTGGAGACGATCCGCGAATACGCGGGGGATAGGTTGCGTTCGGCGGGCGAGGAAGAACGCATGCGAGAACGGCATCGGGACGCCTTCCTAAGTTTGGCTGAGGTCGCGGAGCCGAAACTGCTTGGTGCGGAACAAGCTGCATGGCTGCAGCAGCTGGAAGGGGAGCATGAGAACCTCCGGGCTAGTTTCAATTGGAGCCTCGCGGAGGCGGAACCGAAAGTGGGTCTTCGGCTTTGCGGGGCGCTATACCAATTCTGGATTACGCGGGGACACTTCTTCGAAGGGCGGGAGTGGTCGACGCGTGCCCTGACAAAGGCCGGAGGCGGGGCGTTTACGCCGGAACGCGCGAGGACGCTCACCGTTGCCGGCGGGTTAGCCAGGCTCCAGGGCGACTATCCCACCGCCCGGCTTCGGTTCGAGGAAAGCCTGGCAATCTCGAGGGAATTGGCCGATCAGAGGGGCGTCGCCAGCTCGCTTACAGGTCTGGGGCTTGTTGCCTATGCGCAAGGCGACTACCCGGCCGCCGACGCGCTGCACGAGGAAAGCTTAGAAATCGGTCGGAAGCTAGGGGACCCGCGGGGTATCGCGAAGGCGCTGAGGGACCTTGGGAGTGTTGCCATCAAGCAAGGCAACTATCCGGCCGCACGGGCGCGGCTCGAGGAGAGCCTAGGGTTGCTGCGAGAACTTGGAGACCGCTGGGGCATCGCGGCCTCGCTGAACAACCTGGGGGTTGTCGCCGACGACCAGGGAGACTACGAGGCTTCCAGTGCACGCCACGAGGAGAGCTTGGCGATTAGGCGGGAACTTGGGGACCGCTGGGGCATCGCGGCGTCGCTGAACAATCTGGGGAATTTGGCTTTCGACCAAGGCGACTATCAGGCTGCCCGTGCACGCCACGAGGAAACCCTGGCGATCAGCCGGGAACTTGGGGATCAAATGGGCATTGCTAACTCGCTGGGCAATCTGGGAAACGACGCCTATAGCCAGGGTGATTATGCGGCCGCCCAAGCGCTGCATAGCGAGGGCCTTGCGATCAGGCGGGAGATACAAGACAACCTTGGGATCGTCGTTTCGCTGGAGGGACTGGTAACGGTGTTCGTCGCTCTTGGCAGCTCGCTTCGAGCTACCCGCATCTTGGGCGCGGCTGAGCGACTGCGCGAAAAGATTGGATCGCCGTTGCCGCCAACCGACCGGTCTGAGTATGACCAGATCGTGGCCGCGGCCCGCGCTAAACTTAGCGATGACGCTGCCTTCGACCACGCTTGGCAGGAAGGACGTGCATTGACGCTTGAACAAGCCATTGCGCTCGCGTTGGAGGGGACCTTCAGACAACCATGAAGAACATGCTCGCCGCTGGCACCCACGTGATTCCCAGTAACGACACGGTTCGCGTGATCGAATGTCAGCTCTTCCGACTTGCTACTTCCGCTAAGGGTCGGGTACGGTCCACTACCTCGCCGCGTCGAACAGCAGCTTGACGAATCGGACCGGCCGGTTGCACTTGGATGACCGCCGTCTGCCAGGCAGCGGTCGGCCGCATTGGCAAGGCGGTGGTCTCTGACCGGCCATGAGCGGCCTGTCGAGAATTCTCCAGATGGCGGTCACTCGCGCACATTTCCTCCGAAGGTATCGGTTACTATCATCGGCGATCGCTGACTAACAAAGGAGTGGCATATGCCCATCACCGCGTTCAATAGCTTCACCGATGGCCTCGACCCGAGTCGCAGAAGCCGCGAGCACTTCGTTACCGATATCGACATAGCGGACGACCGTCGCTGGGTGCCTTATGCGGATGGTGTCTGGTTTCAGCCCTGCCATTTCAACTGCACCTCCGGCGGATTCAGTGTTGTTCTGAAAGGTCTCGCTGGCGCCGCGCTGGGCACTCACTATCACGTCGGCACTGTGCGTGGTTATACGATGCGCGGGCATTGGCGATACCTCGAGCACGATTGGGTTGCAAAGCCCGGGACCTTCATTTATGAACCGGCCGGAGAAGCCCACACGTTGGTTATCACGGAGGACTCACCAGAACCGGCGCTGGTCATGTTTGTCGTTGAGGGCGGGCTCATTTATCTGGACAAGCCTACCAACGGTGGCGTTGCTGCATACGAGGACGGATTCACACTTCTTGAGCTGTGCCGGAAGTACTATCGTGAGGCCGGTCTCGATGCGCGCGAGCTGGACCTGCTAATTCGCTAGTTGAGGCACGCGGTCAGATAAAGGCGTGCAGCCAAGCGTTGAGTCTGCTTTCCAAAGACCGTAACGACCGCTCGGGGTCGATCGCGCCCGCCCGCTGCTCACTAAGACGTGACCGCTTTCCGCTTCGCCGACGCCTCAATCCGAGCGGACAGTATCCGTCAGGACTGATTGCGAGCAGGACAAACAAGCCGTCCCGGTTCCGGTTCGAGAAAGGCTAGGACGCTCCTTTTTTTCCAGCGCCCGCACTGCCCTTCTTCGCGTCCTGCCTGCCAAGCTCCTCCTTGGTCAGCTTGACCTTTTTCACTTTTTCCGTCTTGACCTTTTCTTTCTTGACCTTTTCTTTCTTCACCTTTTCCTTCTTCACGACCGGTCCCGCCAATACCTGCTTCGCCAGCCGTTTGGCCTGCTTGGCTGCGACCTCGAGAAGTTTCTTGGTCTTTTGGTGCTGCCGCCTGGCTTTCAGCATTGACGCGTGACTCATTTTGACCTCCGATGGATGAACGTTGAATTCGACTTTTAGTTTGATCCGATTTTGCGTTCTTGGCCAACTGACTGCATTTGGGCAAAGCGTGTGATTGGTCCGGGTCGATAGTGCCCGCCCGCGACCCAGAAAGGAATGCCCGCTTTCTGCTTGGCTGATGGCTCGATCCGAACGGACAGCGTCCGTCAGGTCGAGTTCCGGGCAGTACAGTTGAACGGCCTTCGCACGTTCGATTTCTAGCGATGCACATGACCCCATGGCGCGGGCTCACGCGGCGGCTCGCGATTGAGAGCGTCGATCCGGTCTAGCGTCGCCGCCGTCCTTGCGACCGCGTCTGCTGCAGCGCCCTGCCAGCGGACACGCAGGTAGCCCTGCCGATCGACCAGCAACTCGACATGCGCCGGCGCTTCGTCCGCTTCCGAGGCGTATGAGCGCGCAAACATCGCGTACACCGCGGCGACGTTGCCGCTGGCCCGCGCGATGATCGGACGTGCGAATTCCGCCTGCGCGGCATTTCCCGCGGTCGACGCCGAAGTGAGCGGCACCGCGATGACTCGCGCCCCCGCCGCCGTGTAGAGAGGTTCGTCGCGCACGAGTTCCTGCAGGCGCGGAAGTGAATCCGGAAGCGAGTACAGCACGAGCAGGACCACCTGGTTCTTGCGCAACTCCCGCAATGATTCCTGCGATCGTCCGGAGGTCTCGAACGTGAAATCCGGCGCGACGATTTGCGGCAGCGGCAACACCCGGTCCGTCAACGCCAGCGCATCCTGGGTCGCCGACCAGGCATCGAGGAACCGAATCAGGTTCCAGATCTCTGTTGCGCCGATCCGTGGCGCGAAACCCGGCATCGGCGTCCCGGGGACACCCTGCGCTATCGACCAGAAGAGATCGCCTTCGCGGCGATCGGGCAATCGTTCAAACAGATCCGTCCGGCCGGCCGGCAGTGCGCCGGGCGCGAGGAATTCGCCGCGCGCGGCACCACCGTGGCAGGCGCGACACTCTCTTGCATAATGCGCGGCGCCATCGGCGATCGCGTCGACCGTATAGCCGACCGGCGACACCCGGTATGTGGCCGGATGCGCCGGAACGGCGAGCAGCCACGCGAGGATCGCGACGGAAAGAGCGACGCCGACAAGCGCAACCGCAAAGAACCGCGGCGGCCGTCCAAGCGCTCCCTTCAAAACGATGCCGCCGGCGATGCATGCGATGGCACCGAGCGCCCCGGCGATCAGCTGAAGCCACGCCGATCGATCGAGCGGCTGCGCGCTCAACGTGCGGGTGAACGGCCAGTCCGCAACCTGATGTGCAGCCGGGACCGTGAGACCGAGGACGCCGACGAGGCTCACGACGCCTATGCCCAGCGCAATTTCGAGCAGCACGTTGCGCCGCAACGACGAGCGCGCACGCGTCTCGCCATGCGCCAGCCGCAATGCCACGGATCCGCGGCTTGCCAGTGCGACGGCCAGCATTGCCGCGAACAGCGCGAGTTTTGCCAGCAATATGCGGCCATAGTCGGTGCCGATCAGTGCGGGCACGTCGCCGATCCGGAACCAGGCGTTGACGACACCGCTCGCGATCAGGGCGAATACGCAAAGTGCTGCCAGCGTCGAAAAGCGCCGCGCGACCAGCGCTGCGGCGTCCGTCGAATGCGCTCGCGCGAGCACGACCGCGAACCCCGGCAGCGCTCCCAGCCATGCACCCGCGGCAATGAGATGCACGACGTCGGCAACGATCTCAATGTCGCCGTCGGTGCCTGTTCCGGCCGCCGCATGTCCCGTCCAGGCCAGTGCAGCGAGATAGACGGCGGCGGCGGCGGTCGCGCCGATCGTCAGCGGCAAAAAACCGCTCCGTTCACGGTTCGATCGCCGCGACACCACCAGCAGCACGCCTAACACGATGCAAAGGGCAAAGCGCAGCATCCAGACGCGGCCGAACGCGGTCTCCCACAGAACGCGGCCAAGCACGTCGGGAGCGATTGCGTGCGCAAGGGTCAGGCCGCTCATGGCGGCTGCCTCGGCGGCAAGCCATGCGATACCGGACGCGAGACTCGCGACCATGCTCCAACGCGCGATCACGGATGTTACGACGATGGCGTTGCCCGTACCCCGCCGACGCACGGTGCGCCAGGCGGGCAACGTCATCAACAGGACGAGCACGAATTCGCCGAACAGAACGAGGGTGGATGCGTAGTGGACAGTGCGCGCGACGGCAAAGAACGTGTTCATGGGGTGCCGCGCACCGGCGGTCGTGCGTCGCGTCTATGGAGCGACATCGAACGTAAACTCGCCTTCGCTCGCGTGTGTATCGACCGACACCACCCGCCATGTGACGCGATACCGGCCGGGCCCGAGCTTAGGCACCGACACCACGACGAGCGTCGGGTCGGCCGGATCGACGGTCGCGTCCCCGCGATCGATCGGATTGCCGTGGCGATCCAGCACGCGGGCCCGGATGAATGCGGGCTCCAGACGCTGCGTGAACCACAATCGAATCTGGGGCGGCGACGCATGCACGACGCTGCCGGCGGCCGGGGATGCCCGGTCGAGAAATCCGTGCGCGAGCGCAACGGATGCGACCGCAATCGCCGCCAGAGTCGCCAACGCGCGCGACAGCCATCGCATCATCGCGCGGCGGAACGCGATCCGGCGCGGCCGTCAGGCCGGACGCCCGTCGGCAAGTTCGGCCAGGATCTGCGCCGCGGCGTCGCACTGCGCGCGGGCGACGTCGAGATGCGTGACGGCGCGGACCGTGCGCGGGCCGAAAGCAAACACCAGAACGCCGCGTTCGCGCGCCCGTGCGACGATCGTGGGCGCGTCAGGCGCATCGGCGGCGAGGCCGAAGACGATGATGTTCGTCTGCACCGTGGCGAGGTCGATCACGACGCGCCGGCACTCGGCCAGCCGCCGCGCGATGCGCTTCGCGTTGGCGTGGTCCTCGGCGAGCCGCTCGTAGTTGTGCTCGAGCGCGTAGAGGCCGGCGGCGGCGAAGATTCCGGACTGGCGCATCGCGCCGCCGAACATCCGGCGATAACGCACCGCAACGTCGATCCGCTCGCGCGACCCGGCGAGCAGCGACCCGCCTGGCGCACCCAATCCCTTCGAGAGCGCGACGGCGACGAGATCGAACGGCGCTGCCAGCTCGCGCGGCTTGCGGCCGCTCGCAACGGCAGCGTTCCATATCCGCGCACCGTCGAGGAACGTCGCGACGCCATTCGCTCGCGCCGTCGCACAGATCACGTCAACGACGTCCTGCGCGAAAATCACGCCGCCGGAACGATTGTGCGTATTCTCGATTTCGACCAGCGTCGTCGGGGGATACATGACATGGCCGCGCGGTTTGCGCGCCACCTCGAATTCCGCCAGCGTGAAACGGCCTCCGGCGCCGATCTCGGTGAACTGGACGCCCGCGTTGGCCGCCGACCCGCCCGTCTCGTGCCAGACCGCGTGGCTCTCGCGGCTCACGATGACGTCGTCCCCCGGGCGCGTGAGCACGCGGAGCGCCACCTGGTTCGCCATCGTCCCACTCGGCAGAAAGAGCGCGGCCTCGGTGCCGAGCAGCGCCGCGACGCGCTGCTGGAGCAGGTTAACCGTCGGGTCCTCCCCATACTGGTCGTCGCCTACCGGGGCCGCGGCGATGGCAGCCCGCATCGCGTCCGAAGGACGGGTGACGGTATCGGACCGGAGGTCGATCGGCTTTTCGCTGGAGAGAGACATGGCGGGAACCTACTCGTAACGGAGATATCTGGCAATTGCGGCGACCGCCCGGTTGCAGCGATCAGCCGGCGGGACGCGGGAATGCGCGACGCCGCAGAGTATAGCCCGGCCCGGAACGCGGTATCATTTTGCGCAACCGGGGCGGCACGGATTTCCGACGCAACGGTCCCGATCCAAGGAGGATGACGCCATGTTCGATCCCGTGACGATTCCGTTCGGCGCGAAGATGCTCTTCAACACCGTCAAGCTGAAACCGGGCGTGTCCATGGACGAGGTGGAACTCGCGCTGGGCGAGATGTGCAACGTCGTCAAGGAAACCTACGGCGGCGACAAGGGAGGCTTCATCGCGGGCCAGGTGTTCAACTTCTCCGGCTTCGTTTCCGACGAAGGATCGCTGTCCGAGTCGCGCACCGCCGACGCTCACATCGCGATCGTCACCTACTGGCGCTCGTTCGAAGAGCACGAGAAGTCGCATGCCGACGAGACGTTCAACGCCAAGTTCAGCGCGCTGGCGACGATGTGCACCGAGAGCAAGGAACTCGGCTACGACCTCCTCTGGCAGGGCGCGCCGGAGTAGCCGGCTTACGCGTACCGGCGGCGGTTGACCGCGTAATAGAGCACGGGGATCACGACCAGTGTGAGCAGCGTGGACACCAGGATGCCGAACACCAGCGCGATCGCGAGGCCGTTGAAGATCGGGTCGTCGAGTATGAAGAACGCGCCCAGCATCGCCGCGAGGCCCGTGAGCGCAATGGGCTTTGCGCGGGCAGCGGCGGCGTCGATGATCGCCTGCGCGAATGGAACGCCCTTGGCAAGCTGGAGGTTGACGAAGTCGACGAGCAGGATCGAGTTGCGGACGATGATGCCTGCCAGCGCAATCATTCCGATCATCGATGTCGCCGTGAACGGCGCGCCGAGCAGCGCGTGGCCCGGCATGACGCCGATGATCGTGAGCGGGATCGGGGCCATGATGACGAGCGGCGTCACATAGGAGCCGAACTGGGCGACCACCAGCAGGTAGATGAGCACGAGGCCTACCGCGTAGGCTATGCCCATGTCGCGAAACGTCTCGTAGGTCACCTGCCACTCGCCGTCCCACTTCAGCGCATAGCCGCGGTACGGATCCGCCGGCTGGGCAATGAAATATTCGGACAGCGTGCCGCCGTTCGGCACCTCGGCCGACGCGATGGCTGCCCGCGCGCCGAACATGCCATACAGCGGGCTGTCGGTCTTGCCGGCCATGTCCGCGATCACGTAGGTCACCGGCAACAGGTCCTTGTGGTAACGGGTCTTTTCGCGCAGCTCCGGGCGCGTCACGACGAGCTCGGACAGCGGCACGCTGGCGCCATTCGCCGAACGCACTTTCATCGCGAGCAGCGTGTCGAGGCGGCCCTGCTGTTCCGGGGCGATTGTAAGACGGACCGGCACACCGTATTTCGCCTGGCCGTCGTGCAGCGACGTGACGTCGTCGCCGGCGAGCCCCACCCGCATGGCGGCTACGATGTCGGCGGCCGTCACGCCGGCGAGCGCGGCCTTGCGCTGGTCGACGCGGAGGAGCGCGCGGGGCGCGTTGTCCTCGATCGAATCGTCGATGCCGATGACACCGTCCGTTGCGCCGAGCGCCGCGCGCACACGCTTCGCGAGCACGTGCCGCCCCGCCTCGTCCGGTCCGTAGATCTCGGCGACGATCGGCGAGAGCACCGGCGGCCCCGGCGGCACTTCGACCACCTTCACTTTCGCGCCATGCTTCGCCGCGATCGCCTCCAGCGCGGGACGCACCGCCGCGGCGATCTCGTGGCTCTTGCGCGAGCGGTGCTTGCGGTCGACGAGGTTGACCTGAAGATCGCCCTGTTCCGGCGACTGGCGCAGATCGTACTGACGCACGAGCCCGTTGAAATTGATGGGCGATGCGGTCCCCGCGTAGGCCTGGTAGTCGACCACATCGTCGACCGTCGCGAGATGCGCGCCGAGATCGGCCAGCGTGGCCGCGGTCGCCTCGACCGGCGCACCCGCCGGCATGTCGACGACGACCTGGAACTCGCTCTTGTTGTCGAACGGCAACATCTTCAGCACGACGAGCTCGACGAACGCGAGCGACACGGACAGCGCGATGGCGATCACGATCCCCGCGCCCAGGAGCATCCGCCGCCGCCCGCCGCGACGCGCGTCCACAAAGGGCGCCAGCAGCGCGGTGAACGCCCTGACGAGCCCCCGGTCGAGCCGGCTTTCGCCGTGCGGCGCGTGCCCGGCGCCCGGCGCGAGTTTCAGCGCGAGCCACGGCGTGATCACGAATGCGACCGCGAGCGAAATCACCATCCCCATGCTCGCATTGATCGGGATCGGGCTCATGTACGGTCCCATCAGGCCGGTGACGAACGCCATCGGCAACAGTGCCGCGATCACGGTGAACGTGGCGAGGATCGTCGGACCACCCACTTCGTCGACCGCCCGCGGAATCAGCGCCAGCAACGGTACCCCGGGGTCGAGCACGCGGTGGCGGTGGATGTTCTCGACCACGACGATGGCGTCATCGACCAGGATGCCGATCGAAAAGATCAATGCGAAAAGGCTCACGCGGTTGAGCGTGAAGCCCCATGCCCACGATGCGAACAGCGTGGCGGCGAGCGTCAGCAGCACCGCGACACCGACGATCGCCGCTTCGCGGCGGCCCAGCGTGACGAGCACCAGCGTGACAACCGACAGGGTCGCGAACATCAGTTTCGAAATCAGCAGCTTCGCCTTGTCGTTCGCGGTCTCCCCGTAGTTGCGCGTGACGGTGACCTCGACGCCGGACGGGATGACGGCATTCTCGAGTTGCGCAAGCCGCTGGAGCACGCGCTCGGCCACGACAACGGCATTCTCGCCCGCCTTCTTCGTCACCTGAATCGTGACCGCGGGATAGGTTCGCCCGGCCTCGGTGCGGGCAGCGCCCGCTTGCGCCTTGCCGCCGGCGTGCCACGCGTAGTGCGCTGGAGGCGGCGGTCCGTCGACCACGCGCGCGACGTCGGCCAGATAGACCGGCTCGCCGTCATGCACGCCGACGACCAGCTCGCGCACATCGGCCGCCGTCGCGAGAAATTCACCGGTCTCGACATAGATCGTCTGATTGCCGCGGACGACGTTGCCCGCGGGCATCGCCACGTTCGCCGCCTGCAGCGCCCGTTTGAGATCCGCGGCGGCGAGCCCGTGCGCGCTGAGCTTGGCGAGATCGAGCTGCACCTGGACGGCCCGGCCCGGCCCGCCGATTGTCGTGACCTCGCGCGTACCGGGGACACGTTTCAACTCGACTTCGACGGCATGGGCGACGTGCTCGAGGTCGAATGCGCCGCGTTCCGGATCCCTCGTCCAGAGTGTCAGCGCAACGATCGGCACGTCATCGATTCCTTTCGGCTTCACCAGGGGCTCGCCGACATTCAACTCCTTCGGCAGCCAGTCGCGGTGCGACAGGATCGCGTCGTGCAGCCGGACGATCGCGTCGCTGCGCGGCACGCCGACCTTGTATTGGAGCGTCACCAGCGCCTGGCCCGGCCGCGATACGGACCATACATGCTCAAGCCCGGGGATCTGCGACAGCACCTGCTCCGCGGGGATTGCGACCAGCCTCTCGACGTCTTCTGCCGACGCGCCCGGGAAAGCCACGAAGACGTTCGCCATCGTGACGTCGATCTGCGGCTCCTCCTCGCGCGGCGTCACGATGACGGCGAATACGCCCGCCATGACCAGCACGATCGCGATGAGCGGCGTCAGCTGCGACGAGAGGAAGAAGCGGGCGATCCGCCCGGAGATCCCCATCGGCGAAGCGTCGGTCACGCCGCTCCCGTCACTTCTTGAGCTTGGCGATGCCGAGTGCGCTCATCACGTATTTTTCGTAGAACGGCTCCGACGTTCCCTTCTTCATCTTGCGGATGAAATACTTTTCGAACGCGATCTTCGCCAGATGCACCCACTTGCCTTCCGAAAACCAGTTGACATTGCGTGGCGGGATCTGCGGCAGCGCGACGAACGCGATGCCGGTGTCACCCATGTCGGCAAGGCAGATCGCGTTCCACGTCGCCTTTTCGGCCGGCGCCTTGCCGTCGAGCTCGGCGCGGATGTTGTGCGCGGTCGCCGTGACCATCGATTCGATCATGAAGCCGGTCTTGGGCGCGCCGGTCGGAATCGGCGTCGGCTCGACCGGTGGAATCGCCACGCAGACGCCGACGGCGTAGACGTTCTTGTACTTCGGGTTGCGCTGGTTCGCGTCGATGGCGATCATCCCGCGCGGGTTGGTGAGGCCCTCGATGCCGAACACGGCGTCGATTCCCTTGAACGCCGGCAGCATCATCGAGTACTTGAACGGCAACACGTGCTCCTTCTTCGGCTTGCCCTCGTCGTCATGCTCGGTCACGTGCATCGTCCCCGCTTCGACCTTCGTGACCTTGGCGTTGCAGATCCACTTGATGTGCTTGTCCCGCAGGGCGGACTCCAGCATCGTCTTGGAGTCGCCGACGCCGCCCAGGCCCAGATGACCGATGTACGGTTCCGCGGTGACGAGCGTCATCGGCACGCGGTCGCGGAGCTTGCGCCGGCGCAGGTCCGTTTCCATGATGAAGGCGAACTCGTAGGCCGGGCCGAAACACGAAGCGCCCTGCACGGCACCCACGACGATGGGGCCGGGGTCCCGGACGAACGCGTCCCAGGCGCCTGCCGCGCGTTCCGCGTGATCGACATTGCAGATCGACTGCGTGTGGCCGTCCGGCCCGAGGCCTTCGATCTCGTCGAACGCGAGCTTGGGCCCGGTGGCGATAATCAGGTAATCGTAGTCGAGCGATGTGCCGTCGCCGAGCTCGACCTGATTCTTGTCGGGATGAACGCGTTTCGCGCCGGCGGGGTTGAACGCGATGCCTTTTTTCCCGAGGTACGGCGCGGCGGGAAACTCGATCTCGTCGCGCTTGCGCCAGTTGACGGCGAGCCACGGATTGGAAGGGACAAAATGGAAGTTCGGGCCGTTGCCGACCACGGTGACCGTATCGCCGGGCCGGAGCTGCTCCTTCATCTCGTAGGCCATCGGCATGCCGCCGAGACCCGCGCCCAAAATCACGATGTGTGCCATGTCGTGCCCTCCTCTTTGGCGCTGCGCGGGAACGCGACAGCGGTGATCATTTCCCGGCGATCACGGCTGGCGCCATCCCTGCCTGCACGGGATTGAGCGCGATCCGCTCGCCAACCGAAAGGCCGGACAGGATTTCGACGAAATCCTCACCGACCCTTTCCCCGGTCCGGACCTGGCGCAATTGCGCCTTGCCCTGTACGGCCGTCACGTAAACCGCGGTGACTTCGCCGCGCCGGAGCAACGCGGTCGCCGGCACCGCCAGCGCGCGCATGGCGCCGGTGACGAAACGTGCGCGCGCGAACTGCCCGGGAATCACGCCTTCTGCCGGCGGCAGGTCGAGCCGTATGGGTGTCGTGTGCGTACGCGCATCGGCAACGGGTATGACCGTCACCTTCGTCGCGGTCATGCTCTTCCCGATCGAGGCAATTTCGACGCGCACCGGCTCGGTCAGCTTCAATCGGGGCAGCGCCGCCTGCGGCAGCGTCGCCGTCACGCGCAGAGCGTGCGGATCGAACAAGGTCACAAGCGGCCGGCCCGGTTGGGCCATGTCGCCCATTTCGGCCAGTGTCGCGCCGACGACGCCGGCGTACGGCGCAGTGATGGTATTGAACGATCGCGCGGCGATCGCCTGGCCGGCATTGGCTTTCACCGTAGCCAACTGCGCCTGCGCCGCCTTGTAATCGGCCTCGGACTGGTCGACAGCAGCCTGGCTCACGAATTTCTGCGCAAGGAGATCGCGGTTGCGCTCGTGCCTGCGCTTGGCGTTGGCGAGGTTTGCCTCCGCTTCGGCGACCTGCGAGCGGCTCGCCGCTACGGACTGGTCGGCGGTGCGCGCGTCGATGCGCACAAGCACCTGCCCGGCGCGCACGGCATCGCCCGCCTTCACGTTCAATTCGACGATGCGCCCGGCCACCTGCGCGCCCAGGGTGGCCTCCTTCACGGCCTCGACGACGCCTTCGGCCAAAACGGTCTGCGCGTACTCGCGCACGGCGACCTCGAGCGTCGGCCCGATGCCGGCCACTGCGGCCGGCGCGGCCTGCATGCCCGCCGGCAGTGTCGTCAGCACGAGCGCGCCCATCACCACGATCCGGCGCAACGTCGCGCCAGGGCCGCGAATGCGGGCGACGTGCCGAGGCATCGTCGCCGTCACGCCGCCTTGCAGGTCTTGATGCCGAACGGCAGGTACGCGGGGCACCAGCCCAGGGCACCGGTCCCGAGGGGAATCAATCCGATCAGGCCCCACCAGCGGCCGTCGCCGTCCATCAGAAACAACAGCGATAGGAGCCCCAGCCCCGCCACAATGCGCACAACGCGATCGATCCCGCCGACGTTCTTTGCCATGACAACCTCCGTTCTGTTTGGGTACCCGCCCAATCTAACTCGGGCCGGCGCCATTTGCTGTGATCTGTGTCACATTCGGGCCGGCGACGGAGTAGCCGCGAACCAGCGGCTGGAGATCGTACCCCTGATGATCCCGGGGTATTCACCTTCGGCGGTGAAACAGCAGAGGTTCCGCCCGCCGGCGGATCCCCTGTGCGCAACGGATTCAGGCGTCGGGACGCAGATGCTTGAACCGGCCTTCGAGCACTTTCATGCCCCAGGCGGCAAACAGCAGGAACGCGACGAATGCGAGCACGAACCAGCCCATCGGCAGCCCGGTCACCGACGGCAGCGTCATCCCGCCCTTCGCGCCCGCCTCGATCCACGCGTCGATTCCCGGCGTGAATTCGGCGTACGCGTACACCCCGGCCAACATCCCCAATGCGAATGCCATGCCGTCCTTGCGGCCCGTCGCCATGGCGGCGATCGAGGTTCCGGGGCAATAGCCGCCGACGATGAAACCGGCGCCGAACACGAGCCCCCCCAGGCCCTGGGCCGCGAGATGGGTCGGCTCGAGGTAGAGCTCCCTCAAATCGAGGACACCGAGCGCCGACAGGACGAACAGCCCCACCAGCGCCGTGACGATCGCCGTGAACATCACTTTCACGACTGCCATGTCGTAGAGATAGAACACGGCGGTGAGCTTGCGCGCGCTGCCGAACCCAGCGCGCTCGAGGCAAAACCCGAAGCCGAGCCCGAGCACCAGCGCGATGGCGAGTTCGGCGCCGAGCGTAAATTCCAGCGAGGATGTCAGCGGAAGCATCACACCCACTCCTTTCGTACGACGTAGGCAAGGCCATAGGCCGACGCGAATACGGCAACCATGAAGACGAGGCTGCCGACGTTGAGCAGCGATCCGCCGGTGAGCGCCTGGCCGCTCGTGCAGCCCTTCGCGATCTTGGCGCCGTATGCCGCGATGAATCCGCCCACGAATGCCAGCGCCAGCCGCTGCCCATCCGTCATTCGGGGGCCGCGCTCGACGCCGAACCGGAGACGATTGCCCTGATACCCCGAGACCCACGCGCCGGCAAAGGCCCCGATCAGCAGAAACAGCGTCCACGACGAAAGCGGCGCGCCATCGTTGTAGTACTTGACGTGCACCGGATTCGCCGCGACGTGCTCTGGCGAAATCAACCCGGCGATCCACGAGGCAACCGCCGCGAAGCCGCCGGTCGCGCCGAGGCCACGCCCGGTCACCGCGTACGTCGCTAGCAGCACGAGGCCGAGGAGCACGCCGACCACGTAGGGATTCCAGTAAGGTTTGACGGCCGTTCGCATGGTCGCGTCGCGGTCCCGGTGCAACGTGCCGCTCATCAATGATTGCGTCATATGCGATGATCCTCGGTTCAGGGCCACGTCGGGCTCGCCTGGCAACTGCGCGTGGAACGGTGGCGTTTCGGTTCCTACCTTACGCGCCCGAAATGGCGCGAATGTAACCTGGGTCACACAACGCCCGGTCGACGCTGCCTATTCGAGCCCTTGTTGATCTGCGCCAAAGTCATGGACGAATCCGCACCTCTGCCCAATCGGACCCGGCGTCGCGCGCGCGCCATCTCATGCGGACTCATGCTTGTCGTGGTGACGGTGGGTTGGGCGCGGGCGACTGCACCTGCCGCGCCGCTTTTCGATGGCATGGGACCCGACCGTGGTCCCGTCGGCAGCCGCATTCCGCTCGCGCAGCGCTATTTCCACCAGGGCATGGCGCTCACCTGGGGATTCAACCCGGCGGAGGCGACGCGTTCGTTCGCGGCAGCGGCCGAAATCGATCCCCGCTGCGCGCTGTGTTACTGGGGCCTCGCCTGGGCATCGGGACCGAACATCAACGCGGACATGACGCCCGGCGATGCCTTGCGCGTGCGCGGCGCCCTCGACCGAGCGCGCCCGCTCGCCATCCATGCGTCGCGGCGCGACCGGGAATTGACCGAAGCGCTGGCGGCGCGGCATCCCGTCACCGGTGATGCCGCCGCGGTCGACGAGGAGGCGTATGCCGATCGGATGCGCGCGCTCGCGCAAAAATATTCTCGCGACGCCGACGTGGCCACACTCGCTGCCGAGGCGATGCTCAACCTGCATCCCTACGACTGGTGGGCGGACGACGGCGCTCCGCGCCCCTGGACCGGCCGAACCACAAACGCTCCTGGCTAGGGCGCTGGCGATCGCACCCGATCATCCCGGCGCAAATCACTACTGGATCCACCTGATGGAGTCCTCGGCGCATCCCGATGCAGCGCGAGGGAGTGCCGACCGGCTGACGCGCCTCGTGCCGGGGTCCGGCCACCTGACGCACATGCCCGCCCACATCTACATGCGCACAGGCCGCTACGCCGAGGCCATTGCGGCCAACGAACGCGCGAGCGCGGCCGACGCGCGCTATATCGCGCAGGTCGATGCGCAGCGTGCCTACCGGGTCGGCTACGTCGCGCACAACCGGCACTTTCTGTGGGCCGCGGCAGCGATGGGCGGGCGGAGCGGCCTCGCCCTCGCCGCGGCACGCGATGCCTTCCCCTTTGCCTGCGGTCCCGGGCGCAGCGATCGCAGCACGGGCGTACTGCAGCACTACTACGTGCTGCCCTACTTCGCGCTCGTGCGTTTCGGACGCTGGCGCGAGATTCTCGAAGACACGCTGCCGCCCGACGTCAACGAGCCGTATCCGCGCGCCATATGGCATTACGCGCGCGGCACCGCGTATGCGAAAACGGACCGCATCCCGGAGGCGCGGCGCGAGTTCGATGCCCTTGCGCGACTCGCCGCCGATCCGGCGCTGCAGCGCTCACGCGTCAAGAACATCAATCCGGCGGAAGCGCTCGTTCGCATCGCTGCGCGCACGCTCGATGCCGACATCGCGAGCGCCGAGAATCGCCTGGACGTCGCTGTGGCAATGCTCGTGGAAGCGACTGCCATCGAGGACGCGCTCGCGTACGACGAGCCGCACCTGTGGCTCGCTCCCACGCGGCACGCGCTGGGCGCCGCGTTGCTCGCGGCGGGCCGTGCCGCCGATGCGCGAGCGCGTCTATCGCGACGACTTGCGGCACTACCCGGAAAACGGGTGGTCGTTGCGCGGCCTGGCCGAGGCGCAACGACATCAGGGACGCGCGGATGCGGCGCGCGGCACCGAGCGCCGCTTTCGCGCCGCGTGGCGCGGCGCCGACGTCGCGTTGCCGGGCTCGCGGTTCTAGCGCCGCGCCGCGACAAACTGTCGCATTCCATTCCGAAAACGCGGCGTGCCGGCGCGGAAATCTTGCGCTAGCGCAAACAATGCTGTGTGACCGCAACAATCTGTGACCTGGGTCACATTGCGTCGCGGCGCCGCGCGGTCCAATGACGTCGAAAGTGAACAAAACGCGACTTCGTCCGCCTGCGCGACCCATGATCCCGAGGAAGTACGAAGTCCGGACAAGGACCACGGGCACATGGAACACCTCTCCCGCAGACGCTTCCTGAAGATCTCGGCCACGACGCTCGCCGGCGGTCGCCGCGTCGACGCAATGGCAACCGCTTTCTCGCCTGGCGCAAGCGGCCGACGCTCCCGCAAAGGGCATCGCCAAGATTCCGACCTTCTGCGAAATGTGCTTCTGGCGCTGCAGCGGGCATCGCGCACGTGCGCGACGGCAAGCTGTGGAAATTCGAGGGCAATCCGCGCGACCCGCAAAGCCGCGGCCGGCTGTGCCCGCGCGGCACCGGCGCCGTCGGCGCGTACTACGACCCGGATCGCCTGCAGAACGCCCGCTGATCCGCCGCGGCGAGCGCGGCAAGGAGGCATGGACGGCCGTCACCTGGGACGAGGCACTCGCCTTCATCGCCGACCGGATGCAGAAGATCAAGGCGCAGCACGGGCCCGAGTCGATCGCCGATGTTCAATCACGGCATCGGTCAGCGCTTCATCCAGCACGTGCTGAAGAGCTGGGGCGCGATCAACTTCGCCGGCCCGTCGTTCGCGCAATGCCGCGGCCCGCGCGACGTCGGGCTTTGTGCTGACGTTCGGCGCCGGCCTCGGCTCGCCGGAGCCGACCGACATCGAGAACACCGATTGCCTGGTGCTGATCGGCTCGCACCTCGGCGAAAACATGCACAACTCGCAGGTGCAGGAATTCGCCCGGGCGATCGAGCGCCGCATTCCGATCATCGTCGTCGATCCGCGCTACTCGGTCGCGGCGAGCAAGGCCAAGTACTGGCTGCCGATCAAGCCGGGCACCGATCTCGCGCTGTTGCTGGCGTGGATGAACGTGCTGGTCAGCGAAGGCCGCTACGACCGCGCGTTCGTCGCGAAATACGGCCACGGCTTCGACAAGTTCGCCGCCGAGATCAAGGCGCTACACGCCCGAATGGGCGGCAGGCGAAACCGGGACTCGACGCGAACCTGATCCGCGCCACGGCGCGCGAATTCGCGAGCCACCGTCCGGCGACGCATCGTCCATCCGGGCCGGCGCGTCAACTGGAACGGCGACGACACGCAGCGCAGCCGCGCCATCGCGCTCTTGTCCGCGCTGCTCGGCAACTGGGGTCGCGAGGGCGGGCTCTACCTTTCGGCCGGCATGAAGATCGCGCCGTATCCGCTGCCGCAGTATCCGAAGTCCGGCAAGCCGCAGGCCGACGACTCCGACGGCGCCCGCTATCCCGTTTGCCGACGAAGGCAATCACCACCAGCATTCGCGACGCGACGATGACCGGCAAGCCGTACCCGATCAAGGGCTGGTTCGTCTACTCGACGAACATCATGCATGGCGCTGCCGAACCCGGCCGAGACGCTGAAGGCGATCGACGATCTCGACCTGCTGGTCGTCGTCGACACGCATGCCGAGCGAGATCGCCGGCTACGCCGACGTCGTGCTGCCCGGAGGCCACGTTCCTCGAGCGCCACGACGAACTGCTGGTCGGCTGGGGCCGCACCGGCTGGACATCGCTGCGCCAACCGGTGGTCGCCGCGCCGCACGAGCAGAAGCCGGGCTGGTGGATCGCCAAGCAGCTTGCCGACAAGCTCGGGCATCGGCGAGTGCATGCCGTTCAAGGATCTCGAGGAATACCTCGCATTTCGCGTCGAGAAGTCCGGCTACGAGCTGGGCAGAGCTGAAGCGCGATGGCGTGATCATGGGCGACAAGAAGCCGATCACCGTCGAAGATGGACTCGAGCTGACGTTCGACACGCCCGTCGAAGAAAGTCGAGTTCTGGTCCGACCAGCTTGCCAAGGCGGGCTTCGATCCGGTGCCGAAGTACACGCCTCCCGGAAAGGCGCCCGATGGCCATTTTCCGCTCATCACCGGCCGGGCACCGGTGCACACCTTCAGCCGCACGCAGACCAATCCGCTACTGAACGACCTGATGTCCGAGAACGAAGCATGGGTGAACGCGACGACAGCCGCTACTGCAGGCTTGAAATCCGGCGACTACATCAAGCTCCGGAACCAGGACGGCGTGGTCAGCAACCGTGTGCGGGTCAAGGCCACGCAGCGGATCCGTCCCGACTGCGTCTACTGGTCTACGGCTTCGGCCACACCAGCAAGATGCTGAAGAGCGCCTACCTGAAGGGCGCCAGCGCCGCGCAACTGACGACGCGCTACGTGACCGATCCGCTGATGGGCGGCACCAGCATCCACAGCAACTTCGTGACCTTCGTGAAGGAGGCCTGAGATGACGACCTCCACCCCTACGAATGCCGGCACGCCCCGTTTCGGAATGGTCATCGACACGCGCAAGTGCGTCGGGTGCATGGACTGCGTCGTCGCCTGCCAGACGGAGAACGACGTCCCGCACGGCTACTGCCGCGACTGGATCACGACCGAGGTGCGCGGTGAATTTCCGCACCTTGCGATGGAGATCCGCTCCGAACGCTGCAACCACTGCGACAACCCGCCGTGCGTGTCGTGCTGCCCGACGGGCGCGAGTCATGTGCGAACCCTTGGGCAGGGTCGTGCTGGTCACCGCCAACAAGTGCATCGGCTGCAAGGCCTGCATTGCCGCGTGCCCGTACGACGCACGCTACGTGCACCCGGATGGCTACGTCGACAAGTGCACGTTCTGCCACCACCGGACCAAGGACGGCAAGGATCCGGCCTGCGTGTCGGTCTGCCCGACGCACTGCATGCACTTCGGTGACCTCGACGACCCGAAGAGCACGGTCAACGAGCTGCTGCGCACCCGCCAATGGCACACGCTGCTGCCCGAAGCCGGCACCAAGCCGCGCGTCTTCTACCTGACGTAAGGGATGACGGCCATGCTCGAAATCACCACCACCCGCCACAACCCCCTGGTCGATCCGCAACTCGCGGTCTGGAGCTGGGAGATTCCCGTCTACCTGTTCCTCGGCGGCATCGTCGCCGGGATGATGGTGCTGGCCGGTGTCAACCTGATGCCGGCTCGCCCGCGGCGACGACCCGAAACGCTTCTTCTCGGTGCAGACGCCGCTGCTTCGCGATCGCGCTGCTGTCGCTCGGCATGCTCGCGCTGTTCCTCGATCTCGCGCACAAGCTCTACGTGTGGCGCGTCTACGTCACGTTCGAACCCGGCTCGCCGATGTCATGGGGCTCGTGGGTGCTGATCCTCGTCTACCCCGTCCTCGCCGCGTCGGCGCTGCTGCGGCTGCCCGATTCGTGGCCGTGGCTCGCGCGCGCCGTTCCAGCCGTGGCCGACGCGTCCGATTGGCTCCTCGCGCGCTCCGGCGCAGTCCGGATGCTGGGCTGGGCGAATGTCGCGCTCGGCGTCGCGCTCGGCATCTACACCGGCATCCTGCTCAACACGATGGTCGCGCGACCGCTGTGGAACAGCGCGATTCTTGGTCCGCTCTTTCTGTTCTCCGGGCTTTCCGCAGGCGCCGCGCTGATCCACCTCGCCACCGCCAAGCTGCCCGGGCGCCCGGCGCCGCAAGGCCTCGTCACCGGCGCGCTCGCTGCGCTGTGGCAGCCGATCGGGCGGGAACCGCCGCCAGGGAACATGGCCGAACAGCTGACGCGCGCCGATCTTGCCTTTCTCGCGATCGAGCTCGTGCTGATCGCGCTATTGCTCGCCAATCTCTACACGTCGACGGCCTCGCACGCCGCGGCGGCCTCGCTCATCGCCGGCGGGCCGTACGCAGTCGCGTTCTGGGGCGGCGTCGTGCTGCTCGGCATCGTCGTCCCACTCGCGCTGCAGGGACTCGAGCTCGGGCATCGCATTCCGCACACCGTCCTGCCCGCACTGCTGGTGCTGATCGGCGGCTTCACCCTGCGCTGGGTGATGGTCCGCGCCGGCCAGGCAAGTCATCTGGTACAGGCCATCGTCCAATGAACGCCTGCGACCTGATCGGTTACACGTCGTGGCGGCGGCATTTCATGCGGCCGATGCCGCCACATCGATCCGATTTCGGCAGTCAACTTCGACAAGGAGATTCCATCATGCTGCGCAGCCCAAAATCCTTCGCAATTGCGTTCCTCGCGGCGATCAGCCTGGCGTTTCCCGGCTTTCGTTCTTGCACAGAACTATCCGCCTTCGGTCGGTCAGCTCGTCGCCAGCACCAAGAAGCAGGTGAAGACGATCAAGATGGCCGACTTCAAGATGGCGGTCGATCGCAAGGATGTCGGCGTTCTCGTCGACGTCCGCGAGCCTGACGAGTTCGCCGACGGTCACATCGCCGGCGCGATCAACGTTCCGCGCGGCCTGATCGAATTCACGATCTGGACCCACGTCGGCTTTCCCGACAAGACCGACACCGGCCGGAAGCTGACCCTGTACTGCAAGACCGGCGGGCGCTGTGCGCTGGCCGCGAAGAGCCTGCAGGACCTTGGCTTCACCAACGTGACGGCGGTCGACATGAAGCTCGAGGACTGGGTGAAGGCAGGCTATCCGCTGGTCAAGTAGGTGACGCGCGCCTAGTCGGCCGTACCGGCAAGCGAACGCCTTCACGCGCGGCTGTCGCGCCGCGCTGAGCCCGGACCAAATGCAAGGGGGAGGCTACCGAGCCTCCCCCTTGTCGTGCGTGCCGCGGCATGGGCCGCGGGATCGAGCCCGACTCAGCAGCCGCCCTTCTTCACCTTCTTGGTGGCGGCAGCGGGGTCTGCTGCGGACGCCGTCTTGCCGGCCTTCTCGACCGCCTTCTTCTTGTCGGCGTCGGACATCTTGTCCCAGGCTTCCTGCGTGACGTCGGCAGGTTTCTTGAGCGCGGCTTCGGCCTTCTTCATTGCGGCAGCGTCGGCCTTCGGCGGATCGGCTGCGAGCGCGCTGGCGCCCGAGAGTGCGACGATGAGAGCAACCAGGAATGTGAACGGCTTGTTCATGCGCATGTCTCCTTGAGTTTGTCGTCTTGTCCGCAGAATGCGCCCGCGGAACCCGATGCACAAACGTTATATTCTACACGAAAATGCGCTGCCATTGTGCGACCGCGCGACGGCGACCCGCCCCGCCGGCAGCGTGACGACCGTGAGACCCGCCGCACGGTAGAATCGCCGACATCCCGGAGCTCGCAGCCGATGAACAGCGCCCTCTCACCCGTCGCCGCCCGCATCGCATCAACGTTTTCCGCGCTAGAAAACGCGCCGCGGGCCACGCTCGAACGCATTGCGCGCGAGGGAATCTTGCGCAAGGCACCGGCCGGGACGACGATGTTCGACGAGCACTCGCCGTGCAGCGGCTTTCCGCTCGTGCTCGCCGGCTCGATTCGCGTGCTGCAGCGCTACCCCAACGGGCGCGAACTGCAGCTCTACCGCGTGAAACCGGGCGAGTCCTGCCTGCTGTCCGGCAGCTGCCTTCTCGGCCAGACCAACTATGCGGCGTCCGGCGTTGCCGAAACAGACGTCGAACTCGTGATTCTTCCGCCGGCGCTGTTCCAGATGTTGATCGCCGAGGACGACGCCTTTCGCCGCCATGTGTTCGAGGTATTCGGCGAGCGGCTCTCGACGCTGATGCAGGTCGTCGAGGCGATCGCCTACCAGAAGCTCGACCAGCGCCTGGCCGCGCTCCTGATCGACCGTTCGCCGGAAGGCGACCTACACGCGACGCACCAGGCATTGGCCGACGACCTTGGCAGTGTCCGCGAAATCGTATCGCGGCTCCTGCGCAACTTCGAGGATCGCGGTTGGGTCGACCTCGGACGCGAGCACATCCGCATCGTCGATCGCGCCGCGCTCGAGGGACTCGCTCGCGGCTGACCGCAGTCGCGCGAGTATTCAAGTAATCTCAGAACAAGTCCGTCGTCCCTGCAGCGGACATGCTCAGAGGTTCGTCGGGCGCCGCTGACGTCGCGCGCTACCCGCCGCACCACGCCCAATCGCGCGCGGCGCCGCATCTCGCCGCTGTCGTTCCAGGAGCCGCAGCATCGTCGCGATCGTAATGGAGCTGAACGTGGCCGTCGCGATCTCGTCGATCTCCGCCAGAACCACGGCGAGTGCATGCCCCACCGGCGTTCTTTCGCCCGGTTCGCGCCGTTCGCTCTCGGGCACCGACAGCTCCTCGAACATCCGGATGACATCCATCAGCGTGAGCCGGCGCGCATTGGCCGCGAACCGGTAGCCGCCACCAACGCCACGCACCGATTCGACCACGCCCGCGCGCGCGAGCTCCGAGAGGACTTTGGCGAGGTGATGCGGCGAGACGCCGTACTTCGCGGCGATTTCGGCAGCCGCGACATGGCGCGCAGGATCCAGCGCGAACTCGAGCACGCTGTAGAGGGCGAGCCGTGTGTTCTTCTGCAGCTTCAACGCGAGCCGAGATCCATTTCCAACGGAATGAACCGCCCCGCCATCATCCCCTGGCTGCGGAAGAACGACAGGATCAGCGTGTTGTCGCGCGCAAGCATCGTGCGTATCTTCGTGACGCCGGAGCGCCGAAAGGCGGCGGAGATCGCCGCGAGCAGGCGCGCCCCGACACCACGCTGGCGCGCATCGGGGCGAACGTCGATCGCGAACACCCAGCCGCACGGCGGGGAGCCGAATTCCCAGTCGCGCACTTCGCCGATCACGAATCCAGCGACACGGCTGCCCTCCACGGCGACCAGGAACTGCCGATTCGCCTCTCCTGCGACGCCATAACGACGGAACAGAGCGTTCCAGTACGCCCGCTTCTCGATACCGGTAACAGCCGCGTCGATCGCGATGATCTCCGGGAGATCGCCGCGTCGCACCTGCCGGATAGCGATGGTGCCCGCGATGGCGGCCCGCACCCGCGCGGCGACCGCGCCCGGCCCTTCCTTCGTCGTTTTTTTCCTGGCCACGGCGTTCCTGGACAAAAGAATGACGCACATCAAGCCAAAAACCGCATTCCGATGCGAGATTAGCCGGATATCGGCGAACGCTCAACCGTTTCGCCCGGACGCGGGGCGATCGGCGCCCGTCGCAGCCTCGTTCAACCCGGCAAAGGACACGATGCCATCTTCCGTTTCCATCGTCGTTCACGCGACTCGACGGCCTGTCTGATGAGCGCAGTGTCCGGCGTCACCGTACGCGTGCCGACGTACTGCTACCAGTGCGTCGCGGGGCCCGATTTGCTCACGGTGAAGGTCGTCGATGGGGTCGCGACCGAGGTCGAGCCGAATTTCTGCGCAGCCGACGTACATCCGGGCGGCGGCAAGGTATGCGTGAAGGCGTACGGTCTGGTGCAAAAGACCTACAACCCGCACCGCGTGCTGACGCCAATGAAGCGCACCAACCCGAAGAAGGGCCGCGACGAGGATCCCGGGTTCGTGCCGATTTCCTGGGACGAGGCGTTCGATCTCGTCGCCGCGAAGCTCAACGCGGTACGAAACGCCGGCCTGACCGATGCGTCGGGCTATCCAAGGCTTGCGGTGAGCCTGGGCGGCGCCGGAACGCCACAGTCATACATGGGAACGTTCCCGGCATTCCTCGGCGCGTGGGGACCTGTCGACATGGGCTTCGGATCGGGCCAGGGTGTCAAGTGCTACCACTCGGAGCACCTGTACGGCGAGTTCTGGCACCGCGCCTTTACGGTGTCACCGGACACGCCGCTTTGCAACTATCTCATCTCGTGCGGCGCCAACGTCGAAGCCTCGGGCGGCGTCGTCGGCGTCTGGCGGCACGCCAATGCGCGCGTGCGCGGGATGAAGCGGGTGCAGGTCGAGCCGCACCTGTCGGTTACCGGCGCGTGTTCGGCGGAATGGGTGCCGATCAAACCTAAGACCGACGCCGCGTTTCTCTATGCGCTCATCCATGTGCTGCTGCACGAGATTCCGCGCGAGCGGCTCGATGTCGCGTTCCTCGCGCGCCATACGGCTTCGCCCTATCTTGTCGGTCCGGGCGGCTATTACCTGCGGGACCGGGCCACGCGCAAGCCACTGGTCTGGGACAAGACGCGCGCTTCCGCCATGCCGTACGACGCGCCGGACATCGCGGAAGCCCTCGAAGGCCGATTCGAGGCCGACGCCGTGGAAATCGGCGCCGACGGCGATGTGCTGGGCGATGGTCCACTCGTTGGCGTTACGGGCTTCGGCCGGCTCGTCGCGCACATGGCGCCGTATTCGCCGGAATGGGCCGAACCGATCTGCGATGTTCCGGCCGCAACGATGCGCCGGATCGCCAACGAATTCGTCGACCAAGCGCACGTCGGCGAGACGATCGACATCGAGGGCGTCCGCATGCCCTACCGCCCGGTTGCGGTCAGCCTCGGCAAGACCGTCAACAACGGTTGGGGCGGCTACGAATGCGTCTGGGCGCGCACGCTGCTGGCGGCACTGGTCGGCGGACTCGAAGTGCCGGGAGGCACACTCGGCACGACGGTCCGGTTGAACCGCCAGGTGCCCTCGCGCGTGGACAGCGTGCTGGCGGGGCCCGACGGCTTCATGGACTATCCGTTGAATCCGACGGACAAGGCGCGCTGGTCACCCCATCCGAACATCCGCAACGCGTACCGGACGATGGTGCCGCTCGCCGCGAACGGGCCATGGAGCCAGGCGCTCGGACCCACGCACTTCTCGTGGATGTTCTTGGACGAGACGCCCAAGGGATTGCCGCGCGTCACGCTGCCGGATGTCTGGTTCGTCTACCGGACGAATCCCGCGATCTCGTTCTGGGATACGGCGGCGCTCGGACAGAAGATGGCGCGATTTCCGTTCA
Source organism: uncultured beta proteobacterium (assembly GCA_963695725.1). Lineage (GTDB taxonomy): Bacteria > Pseudomonadota > Gammaproteobacteria > Burkholderiales > Casimicrobiaceae > CAIWHR01. Next base: position 399,695 of record CAVOHM010000003.1, on the reverse strand, counting down.
TGGTGGCCTTTGCCTACACGCACGACGAGACCAACCATTACGCGGACATCCTGCTGCCGGAGGCGACCGACCTCGAAAGCCTGCAACTGATCCGGATCGGCGGCTCGAAGTTCGTCGAACAGTTCTGGGAGCAGCAGGGCTATGCGCTGCGCCAGCCCGCGGTCGCCACCCGCGGCGAGGCGCGGGACTTCACCGCGATCGCGACCGAACTTGCGCAGCGCACCGGTCTCCTCGAAAAATACAACGGCGCGATCAACAAGGGCGCCGCCGGCGTGCCGCTCAAATGCGAGCACTGGGACTACGCGCTCGCGCCGGGCGAAGCCCACGCACCGGAGGCTATCTGGGACGCGGTCTGCCGCGCTGCGAGCGCCGAACTCTCCGGCGGCAAGGAAGTCCACGATCTCGCGTGGTGGAAAGTGAACGGCCTCGCGACGAAGCCCTTCTCGCGCACCAAGTGGTATCTGTTTCCGACCCTCGCCGCCAAAGAGCTGCGATTCGAACTGCCCTACCAGGAGCGCCTGCAGCGCATCGGGATCGAACTCGGCCGCCGCCTGCACGAGCACGAGATGCACTGGTGGGACAAGCAATTGACCGAATACCAGGCGCTGCCCGCATGGAAGGACTTCGCCGCGCTGTGGACCGACGCGCTGGTGCAGGCAGGCGGCACGCCGCAGGCGTATCCGTTCTGGCTGCTCACGGCGCGCAGCATGCAGTACGCGTGGGGGGCCAACGTCGGCATGCAGCTCATCAAGGAGGTCGCCGACAACGTCAAGGGTCATCGCGGCGTGATCATCAACACCGAGAGCGCGCGCAAGCTCGGCATCGGCGACGGCGACCCGGTGGAGATCGCGACGCCGCAGCGCCGCGTGCGCGGGCGCGCCGTGCTGCGGCAGGGCATTCGTCCGGACACGCTGCTGATGCTCGGCCAGTTCGACCACTGGGCGACGCCGTTCACGAAGGACTTCGGCGTGCCCAGCATGAATTCGCTGACCGCCATGTCGATGGAACTCACCGACGCGACCGGATCGAGTGCCGACATCGTGCGCGTCGGCATCGCGCGCGCCGGGTTGGACAATGAGGCCGCAAGCGTGGGGGTCCATCAATGACCCGCTGGGCGATGGTGGCCGATCTGCGCCGCTGCGTCGGCTGCCAGACGTGCACCGCCGCGTGCCGTCACGCCAACGCGACGCCGGTCGGCGTCCAGTGGCGCCGCGTGCTCGACATGGAAATGGGCGAATACCCGGCGGTGAAGCGCGCGTTCGTTCCGGTCGGCTGCCAGCATTGCGACGACCCGCCGTGCATGGACGTCTGCCCGACGACGGCCACGAAGAAGCGTGCCGACGGCATCGTCACGATCGACTACGACCTTTGCATCGGCTGCGCGTATTGCGCGGTCGCCTGTCCGTACCAGGCGCGCCACAAGACGATGCGCGAGAGTTTCGCGTACGGCGCGCCGATGGCGAATGAAACGAAGCGCCGCGATGACCGCCGTCTCGCGGTCGCGACGAAATGCACGTTCTGCGTCGAGCGCATCGACGATGGGCTCGCCCGTGGCTTGCGTCCTGGCGTGGACCCGGAGGCTACACCTGCATGTGTGAACGCCTGCATCACGCAGACGCTGCAGTTCGGCGATCTCGACGACCCCGACAGCAACGTGTCGCAGCTCCTCGCCGAAAACCAGCACTTCCGGATGCACGAGGAGCTTGGGACGGGGCCCGGTTTCTACTACCTGTGGGACGCGAACGAGGCGGTGGCAATGAGCGCCGCAGGGCCGTCCCAAGGCGCTCATGAGTCCCTCCCGGAGGGACGGCGCGCAGCGCCAAGGGAGCACCAATGAGCGATTCCGACGGCGGCTACCCGAGTTACGGTCCGGAACCCTGGCAACAGCGGAGCTGGGACTGGCGGGCCGCCGGCAACTTCATCGGCGGCGGCGCCGGCGCCGGCCTGATCGTCTTCACCGCGTTGTCGGATGCAAGCGGGAACATGCTGGCCGCACTGATGCTGGCCGGGCTTGCGCTGGTCGGCCTTGGGCTATTCTGCGTCTCGCTCGAACTCGGCCGACCGCTGCGCGCGCTCAACGTGCTCCGCAACCCGTGGACGTCGTGGATGGGGCGCGAGGCGTGGGTCTCGATGCTGCTCTTCCCCGCCGGGCTCGCCGCCGCGTGGGGCGTGCCGGGACTCGCGTGGGTCGCCGCGGTGCTCGCGCTCGCTTTCGTCTATTGCCAGGCGCGCCTGCTGCAGGCGGCCAAGGGCATTCCCGCCTGGCGCGAGCCGCTCGTCGCTCCGCTTTTCGTCATCACCGGAATGGCCGAAGGCGGCGGGTTTTTTTTCGCGAGCGGTCCCTGGCATCGCACCGGATCGCTTTGGCTGCTCGCGGGCTTCTCCGCGTTCGTTCTGTGTCGCGTCCTCGTATGGCTCGCGTATCGGCGTCGCCTGGCGAGCACGGGGGCGCGCGGCGCGCTTCGCGCGCTCGATCGCACGGGACGAGTCCTGCAGCTCGCGGGAACGCTTGTTCCGTTGGGATTGATCGCCGTGGTGATGACAGGCCTCCTGACGGGGACCGGAACGCTCTGGTTGGCTGCGGCCGCCGGCCTTGCGGCCGCCCTCGCCGGGGCGCATCTGAAGCTCACGCTCGTCACCGGCGCCGGATTCAATCAGGGATTCACGCTCGCGCACCTGCCGGTTCGCGGCGCGCGCGCGAAGTGAGGTGGAGCGCATGGCGAAGCGGATTCTTTCGCTTTACGTGAACGGTCGGCGGCGCGAGGAGGCGGTCGCCGATCACACGCTGTTGCTCGATTACCTGCGCGAGGCGTTGCGGCTCACGGGCACCAAGCGCGGCTGCGACGGCGGCGAGTGCGGCGCGTGCACGGTTTTGGTCGACGGGCAGCCGCAGCTCGCGTGCCTCACGCTCGCCGCGCGCTGCGAAGGGCGGCACATCGAAACCATCGAAGCGCTCGCGACCGACGGGCGCATGAGCCGGCTGCAGGCGGCGTTTCACGAAAAGCTCGGGACGCAGTGCGGCTATTGCACGCCGGGCATGATCATGGCGGCCGAGGCGTTGCTGCGCGCGACGCCGGCGCCGACCGAAGACGAAATTCGTACCGCACTTTCCGGCAACCTGTGCCGTTGCACCGGCTATGTGAAGATCATCGAGTCGGTCCAGGCGGCCATCGACTCCGGCGCAGGCAGCACGCCGCAGGCGGCCCGATGACGACCGGGTCGGGCGTCCCCGGCGTCAACGCGGCGATCGGCGTTCGCCAGCCGCTGATCGACGGCGTCGAAAAGGTGACGGGCCGCGCCTGCTACACGGCGGACCTGCCGGCCGACGATGCGTACGTCGGAGCGATCCTGAGGAGCCCGATCGCGCACGGAGAAATCCGGAACATCGACACCACGCGCGCCCGCGCGCTGCCCGGCGTGCGCGCCGTCATCACGGGCGCTGCCTGCGACGTCGCCTATGGTGTCATCCCGGTTGCGCAGAACGAATTTCCGCTCGCCCGCGAGCGCGTTCGTTACTGCGGCGAGCCGATCGCGGCGGTAGCTGCCGACGATCCCGCCACCGCCCGCGCGGCGCTCGCGCTGATCGAGATCGACATCGCGCCGCTGCCCGCGTATTTCGACGCCGCCAGCGCGCGTGCCGCCGACGCCACGCTGCTCCACGCGAACAAACCCGGCAACATCGAGCGCGCGGTCGATCACACGTTCGGCGACGTCGATGCCGGATTTGCCGCCGCCGACCTCGTGGCAGAGGAGCGCTTTCATTACGCCGAGGTCTCGCACGCGATGATGGAGCCCAACGCCGCGCTTGGCGCGTACGACGCCGAGCGCGCCCGCCTGACGCTCCATTCGGTGACACAGGTGCCCTATTACGTGCACCTTGCGCTCGCGCGTTGCCTCGGGATGGACGAAGCGCAGATCCGCGTCGTCAAGCCCTTCGTCGGCGGTGGCTTCGGTCACCGGACCGAGACGCTCAACTTCGAAGTGATCGCCGGACTGCTCGCGCGCGCCGCCGGAGGCACGGTGAAGCTCGAACTCTCGCGCGAGGAGACCTTTCTCACGCACCGCGGCCGGCCCGAGACCGACGTGCGCCTGAAAATCGGTTTGAAGCGCACGGGCGAGATCACCGCGGTCGACTGCGAGGTCGTCCAGCGCGGCGGCGGGTACGCCGGATACGGCCTCGTGACCATTCTCTATGCCGGGGCACTGCTGCACGCGCTGTATCGCGTGCCGGCGTGCCGGTACCACGGCCTGCGCGTCTACACCAATACACCACCCAACGGCGCGATGCGCGGCCACGGCTCGGTCGATGTCCGGCACGCGTTCGAGGCGTTGCTCGACCGCATGGCGGGCGACCTCGGGCTCGATCCGTTCGCCGTGCGCCGCGCGAATCTGCTGCCGGTGCCGCATCGGACGATCAACGATCTGCAAGTCAATTCGTACGGGCTTCCGGAGTGCCTCGACATCGTCGAGCGCGCGTCGGGCTGGACGGCGCGCCGCGGCAAGCTCCCGCGCGGCCACGGTCTCGGCATGGCGTGCTCGCACTACGTGAGCGGATCCGCGAAACCCGTCCACTGGACCGGCGAGCCGCACGCAGTGGTCAATCTCAAGCTCGACTTCGACGGCGGGATCACCGTGCTGACGGGCGCATCCGACGTCGGACAAGGCAGCTCGACGCTGATCGCGCAGACGGTGGCGGAAGTGATGGGACTCGGTCTTGCGCGTCTCACCGTCGTCGCCAACGACAGCCGCGTCACGCCGAAGGACAACGGCTCGTATTCGTCGCGCGTGTCGTTCATGGTCGGCAACGCGGCCATCGGCGCCGCACGCGAACTCACGCGCGTTCTGATCGCCGCGGCGGCGCGCAAGCTCGAGGTCGCACCCGCCGACGTCACCTGCGACGGCGAGCGCTATCGGGTCACCGGAACCGACCGCGCGCTGTCGTACAAGGAGACGGTCGCCGCAGCGCTGGAGGATGCCGGCACGCTCACGGTGAAGGGCACGTGGTCGACGCCGCCGGACACGCAGGGCGGCAAGTTCAAGGGCGCGGCGGTGGGATCGAGTGCGGGCTTCTCGTACGCGGCGCAGGTCGTCGAGGTGAAGGTCGACGAGGACACCGGGATGGTCGCGGTCGAGCGCGTGTGGGTCGCGCACGATTGCGGACGCGCGATCAATCCTTTGGCGGTCGAAGGTCAGGTGCAGGGGTCCGTATGGATGGGCATGGGCCAGGCGCTGTCCGAGGAATCGCAATACCACGAGGGTCTGCCCCTGCGCGCCAATCTGATCGACTACCGCGTGCCGACGATCGTCGAATCGCCTCCGATCGAGACGTTCATCGTCGAAGCGCGCGATCCGAACGGGCCGTTCGGCGCAAAGGAAGCGGGCGAAGGCTCGCTCTCCGGCTTCCTGCCGGCGCTCACCAATGCGATCGCCGACGCAATCGGATTGCGCCTGTCCGAATTGCCGGCGTCGCCCGATCGGCTGCAGAAGGCCATCACCGCGCGCCGCCGCGCCGACCAGGTGAGGAAGATGGCCGGCAAGCGATCCGTTGTGGCAAACGCCTGATGGACGCCATTGCGCCGTTCGCGTTGCTGCGGCCCGCCTCGCTCGCCGAGGCATCGGCGCTGCTCGCGCGAACCCCGGGGGCGCGGTTGCTGGCCGGCGGGACGGACCTCCTCCCGAACCTGCGCGACGGTCTCGGCGAATCGCCCGCGCTGGTCGATCTCGCGGGCATTGCCGACCTCCTCGCCTGCACGATCGACCGCGACGGCGTGACACTCGGCGCCGGCATCACGCTGGCGCGGCTCGCGTCCGACGCGGCGCTCCTGCGCGCGCTGCCAGTGCTGGCCGAGACCGCCGCTTCGATTGCCGGTCCGAGTCATCGGACGATGGCCACGCTGGGCGGCAACCTGTGTCTCGATACGCGCTGCGTGTTCTACAACCAGAGCGCGTGGTGGCGCCGGGCCAACGCCTATTGCCTGAAGCACGGCGGTGACATCTGCCACGTCGCGCCGCAGGGCAAACATTGCCACGCGGCGTTTTCCGGAGACATGGCGCCGGCGCTGCTTGTCCTCGACGCTGTGGCCGAGATCGCCGGCCCGAGCGGTACGCGGCGATTGCCGCTCGCAGAACTCTATGTCGACGACGGCGCGCGGCACCTCACGCTCGCGCCCGGCGAGATCGTCACCGCCATTCGCATTCCAGCGCAGCCAGCCGGCGCTCGAACCGGCTACCGCAAGGCGCGCGCACGCGGCGCGATCGACTTTCCCCTTGCGGGTGTTGCCGCCCGAGTCGAGTTGGCCGAAACAAGGTTGTGTGGGCTGCGCGTCGCATTGACCGGAACCAATTCGCGGCCGTTTGTACTCGCCGGCACCGATGCCTTCATCGACGAACCGATAACGGATGCCCTGCTCGCCCAACTCGGCAAGCTCGTGCAGAAGCAGGTGTCGCCCATGCGAACGACGGTGACGCATTCCAATTATCGGCGGCAGGTCGCCGCTGTACTGGCGCAGCGCCTGGTCCGCGAACTGTCCACGGAGCCGGGCACAGACGGCCAGCGACCGCCCGGTTGATGCAGGACCGGGTCGCGCGATCGCCGTCATGAGCCCGCCGGGCCGCCCCAAGGGCGAATACCGGAGCGCGCAGCGCGAAGGTAGTCCAGTCAGCCCGCCGGGCCGCCCCAAGGGCCGAGTTGCCCAATGCGCCGGAGCGCGCAGCGCGAAGGTAGTCCAGTGAATGCTCCCGAAACGCCTCCGGGTTCCGGAGATTCCGCTACGCCAGGGAACCGCTGGACCGCGGCCGACGGCATTCACATCGACGTGCGGGGCCTGGCGCCACCGGGGCCGCTCGTGGCGATCGTCGCGCTGATCGAGTCGATCGGTGGCGATGCAACGACCGTGATCGTTCATCATGAGCGCGATCCGGTGCTGCTCTACGGCGAACTTGCCGAGCGCGGCTGGACCGCCGAACGCATCGATGGTGCGCCAGGCGAAGTCCGGCTCAAGCTCGAGCGCGCGCGGTGAAACGCGCCGCCGGCGGCTTCCTGGCCGGGGCCGGCAGCCGCCTGTTGTCTCCGTCGATCCCGTTTCGCTTTTTCGGCGCCGCTGTCGTGTTTCACTTGTGCGCATGGATCGCGCTTTTCATCGGGGCGGATGCCGTTGCGCATTTTTCCGGCGGCCTCGGCTGGGCGCTCGCCGCCTTGCATTTCGTGACACTCGGCGTGCTGGCGATGACTGCCATCGGCGCCAGCCTGCAACTGCTTCCGGTCGCCACACGCCGGCCCGTGGACAACGAGCGATGGCCCGCCGCGATCTGGTGGCTGTACACGCCGGGGGTAGCGCTGACGGCGGCAGGGATGGGAGTCGGCGCTGCGAGTATTCTCGCCGCGGGTGCCGTCGCGGTCGTCGCGGGACTCGTCATGTACGCGGTCCTGCTCGCGCGCAATCTCTCCGGTGCCCGGGGAATGCCGGTCGTCGTCGCGCATGGATGGGGCGCGCTCGCGTCGCTCGCCGTCACGATCGTGACCGCGCTGGCGCTCGCGGGCAGCTATGTAGGCGCACCCGCAATCGACCGTGCCGCCGCGATCGCGCTCCATGTGACGTTTGCCGCATACGGCTTCATGGGAATGCTCGCACTAGGCCTGTCGTACATCGTCGTGCCGATGTTCGCGCTGTCCGCCGCGCCCGAGGGGCGCCGCGCGCAGGCATCGTTTGCGCTGGCCATGGTCGCGCTCGTCCTCGCGGGTGCGGCCGCGCTGGGCTTCGCGCCGCGAACATTTCATACCGCGGCGATTGTCGCGGGACTTGCGGCGGTAATCCTGCATCTGCGATTGATGGCGGTCGCGCTCAGGACCGGGATGCGGCGTCATCTCGGCCGGTCGTTCACGCTCGTTCGCATCGCGTGGGCGGCGCTCGCCGCAAGCCTCGTCTTTGCGCTGGCCGTGGTCCACGACACGCCGATAGCCGGCCTTTCGGCGCAGTTCGGGCTCGCTCTCATCGGCGGCTGGCTCCTCACGTTTCTGCTCGCGATCCTGCAGCGTATCGTGCCCTTCCTGGCCTCGATGCATGCGGGACAAGCCAAGGGCCGCGGCAAGCGACTGCCGCCGACACCATCGGCGCTGACGGCCGAACGCCCCCTCGCGATCCATTTTGCCTGTCACCTGGCGGCCCTCGCGCTCCTCGCGATCGCTATCGCAACCCAGAGCGCATTCGCCATCCGCGCCGCGGCGACCATCGGCGCCATCGGAGCGCTGGCGTTCGGCGGGTTCTTCGCAACCGCGCTGCGGCGCATGCGGCCGCCGAAACTCCCGCCTGGCCCCGATGCGATACCAGCCTCTTGACCCGCATCAATGGCCCGCGCCGCGCGGTCGAGTATTTTGGTATTTGAATACCATAATGAGTCTGCCATGAGCTTTTCGCGTCTAGTGAGTCAGGCGCTCGACAGCGAGCACCGCGCCAACCTCGATCTGCTGGGCCGGGTCGAGCTCGCGTTCGCGCGGGCAAGTCGCGCCGGCATGGCGCGCGATGCCGACCTCGGCCAGCTCGCCGGCGCGCTGGCCCGGCAGATCGAGGAGGACGTCGGTCGCCATTTCGATTTCGAGGAGCGCGAACTCTTTCCACTCCTTGCCGACGCGGGCGAAGGCAACATCGGGGCCTTGCTCGCCGAGGAGCACGAAGCGATCCGAGCGGTGGCCGCCGAACTGCTGCCGCGCGCGCGCGCCGCGGCGGCGGGTACGCTCGACGCTGTCGGCTGGGACGCCCTGAAGCGGGGCGCACTGGAACTGGTGGAGCGGCAGGTCACGCACATCCAGAAGGAAACCATGGCGCTCCTGCCGATGCTGGACGACCTGCTCGATGAAGACGCGGATCGGGAACTCGCCATGATCTATGCGTCCGGTTGAGATGCACGGCAGCCAGGCTTACAGTGGGCGGCAGAACGGTAGCCAAGGAGGAAGCACGATGGGGCTCGAAGGCACGATTGCCGTGCGCGCGCTCGCACGCGAAGACCTGAGCGCTGTCGTCGCCATCGACGCCGCCATCGAGGGTCGGCCGCGGCGTATCTATTTCGAGCGGCGGCTGGCGGCCGCATTGCGCGCGCCGAAACTGCATGCGCAGTTCGCAGCCGCCGACGCCAACGGCGTTGCGGGCTACGTTCTCGCTCGCGTGCTCGAAGGCGAATTCGGACGCAGCGAGCCCGGGCTGCGGCTGCAGATAGTCGGCGTGCGCCCCGACGCGCAGGGTCACGGGGTCGGAAAGCGGCTGCTCGAAGCCCTTGCGGCGTGGGCACTTCGCCATGGGATCCACGACCTGCGCACGCAAGCGGCGTGGAACGAACACGGCATGCTGCGCTGGCTCGACGCCATGGGCTTTTCGCTGGCGCCCAACCACATCGTCGATTGCGCCGTGGCGGGCGGGCAATACGCGCCGGAGCGTGACGATCCGGTGACGATTCCCGACGGCGAAGGGCCGGGACACGAGATCGACTACGGTGGTCAATCAGGCAATCATTTCGAGCGGCTGGCGCGCGACGAAGCCGACGTGCGCGCGATGGGTCCCGGCGATCTCGCCGACATCGTCCGCATCGACCGCGCCATCACCGCGCAGAATCGCGAGCGGTACATGCAGGGAAAACTCGACGAAGCCATGGTCGACTCCGCGATTCGCGTCTCGCTCACCGCGCGCCTCGATGGCGCCATCGTCGGCTACCTGATGGCCAGCGCCGACTTCGGCGACTTCGGTCGCATCGAGCCGGTGGCTGTCATCGACACGATCGGCGTCGACCCGGCTTCGGCTCACCGCGGGATCGGCCATGCGCTACTGTCGCAGCTATTCGCGAACCTCGGAGCGCTGCACATCGAGCGCGTCGAGACGATCGTCGCGCCGCGCGACCTCGAATTGCTGGGATTCCTCTACGACGTCGGTTTCGCGCCGTCGCAGCGAATACCCTTCGTGCGGCAGCTCGCATGACGCCATCGCTGCCCGACGACGAGGCGGTGCGCGAAGCGCTCCGCGGCGTCGAGGATCCCGAGGCCGGGATGAACATCGTCGATCTGGGTCTGGTCTATGCCGTCGAAGTCGACGCAGACGCCGTGCATGTCGACCTGACGATGACCACCGCCGCATGTCCAATGGCCGAAATGATCGTCGACCACGCACGCGACGCGATCGCCGCGATCGTGCCTGCAGGCACGAACATCGACGTGCAGCTCGTCTGGGACCCGCCGTGGACGCCGGACAAGATGACCGGCATCGCGCGCGAGCATTTCGGTTGGCCCGGGTGATCCTGCGCTCGGCATAGGCCCGGCTTTCGCCGGCGCGTCAGTACCGGGACTTCATGAATTCGATTCCCGGTTGCAGCACATGCCGCCAGGCGTCTTCGGTTTTCTGGTCAAACATCGGGTCGAATTCCCTCACGGCCTGGACGAGCCGGTCGAGCCACAGATCATACAGCTCCGGCTTGATGTCGAGTTCCGCCCGACTGTGGAGCCCGGCGATTCGTTCCAGGTGCGCGGAACGTTCGGCGGCACCGCTCGCCAACATCATGATGTACAACGACGTCTTGAGCATTCGCGCCTGTTTCTTGAGGTCCGTGTGCGCGAATTTCCGTGCCACCGTGTCGGAGGAGGCGAGGAACAGGGCATAAAAACGGTCCAGGAATTCTGGACTGCGGGAACACCGTTCAATGCTGTCATTGAAGAGCTCGACGTCGCGCTCGCTCATCTGGTACTCCCCAATCGCTTCGTGGTCCGACCGCGGACGAGGCAGCGTAGCCGCGGCCGGTCGCGGGCAGCTCAGGCTTTGATGCCGGTGACGTTGAGTACCGGCACCGGCTGCGCGAGACCCTTCAACGTGAGGTCGCCCAGCGGCTCGGCTTGAACCACGTCTTCAATCCGGATATAGGTCTTCTGGTTGATCAGAATCTGTCCGCCCTTGGCCTCGTTGCACAGGCGCGAGGCCAGGTTGGCGACGCTGCCGATGCACGAGTATTCCCAGCGTCCCTCGAAGCCGACCGCGCCCAGCGTCGCGTAGCCCTGCGTGATGCCGATGCCAAGATCGAGATTGAAGCCGCGCTTTTTCCACGCCGCGCGCAGCGGCGCGAACTGCTGTTGCATCTCGAGCGCCATGCTGACCGCATTCTCCGCCGGCTTCTCGAGCGGGATCGGGTCGTTGAAGAAGATCATGATGCCATCGCCGGCGAAGTGCTCGAGCGTGCCTTCGTGCGCCATGATGAGCTTCCCCATCATGCGGTGATATTCGCCGAGCACCCCCATGACTTCCTCGGGCTCGGAGGTGTCGGTGAAGGCGGTGAAGCCGCGCAGGTCGAGGAAGACGACCACCACTTCGCGGCGATGCGTTTTCAGCAGGTCTTCGCCGCCGCCGTTGATGATCGACTCGGCGAGCTGCGGCGAGAAGAATCCCTTCAGCCGGCCCAGTCGGTCGAGCTGCGCCACCTGCTCCTGCACGCGCTCTTCGAGTTTCCTGTTCCAGTCGCGCACTTCGTCGCGCAACGCCTTCTTTTCGAGGCTCGCACCCACGCGCGCGCGGAGCAGCGTCGCGTCGAACGGCTTGGGCAGGTAATCCTCGGCGCCGAGCTCGATGCAGCGCACGACACTCTCCACCTCTCCGACCGCCGAGATCATGATCACCGGCAGATGCCGCAGCTCGGCATCGGCCTTCAGTTGCTCGAGCACCTCGTACCCGTTCATCTCGGGCATCATGATATCGAGCAGCATCAGGTCGAACGTGTTCGACCGCAGGAGTTCCAGCGCCTGCCGGCCATCGTTGGCCGTCGTGAGGTTCGTATAGCCCTCGCGCTTCAACCGGCGCGTGAGCGTGTACCGATTGTCCTCGTTGTCGTCGACGACGAGGAGCGCCGCCTCCGCTGGTATCACTGTACTGCCCCCCCAGGTGCCAATGCCTGGATCTTGCCAAGGAGGCGCGGCAGATCCACGGGCTTGGTATCGAAGTCGTCGCAACCCGAAGCCAGGGCCTTCTCCTTGTCGCCCGTCATCGCGTTGGCCGTCAGCGCAATGACCGGGATGTGCTTCGTTTCCGGCGCCGCCTTGATCTGGCGCGTCGCCTCCGAGCCGTCGAGCACCGGCAGGCCCATGTCCATCAGGATCAGCGCCGGTTGCTCCGCGAGCGCCATCGCCACGCCTTGTGCTCCGTCGCGCGCGATCAGCACGTCGAAACCGGCGCGCTTCAGGCGCCGCTCCAGCATGTAGATGTTGTCGTCGTTGTCCTCGACGTACAGGATCTTCACCCCGTTCCCTCCACGGCTTTCCTGACCCGGCCGCGCTCGATCGAGCCGGGCAGCAGGCGGCCAATCTCCTGCAGCAGTTCGTCCAGATCGGCGGCGCCCTTCTGCAGCACGCGCGCGACGTCGCCGTTGAGGCGACTGCGCTCCTCCGCCGTCAGATCCTTCGCCGTCACGACCAGCACGGGAATGTCCCGCCACTCCGCGCGCCCGCGCAATTCGACCAGGAATTCGAAGCCGTCCATCTCGGGCATCATGAGATCGAGCATGATGATGTCGGGGCGCGCCTCGCTGAGCCGCGCCAACGCCACCCGTCCGTTCTCTGCTTCGCCGACCTGCCAGCCATCCTTCTCGAGCGCCTGGCGCATCCCGCGCCGGACCAGGTCGTCGTCATCGACCAGCAACACCTGGCGGCCCGCAGCACCACAGATGTTGCGCAACACGCCGGAAAGCCGGGCGCGATCGATCGGTTTGACCATGTAGTCGGTGGCGCCCAACGCGTAGCCGCGGTTCTTCTCGTCCACGATCGACAGCAGAATGACGGGAATGTCCGCGAGTTCCGGATCGCCCTTGATCGCGGCGAGCACCGTCCAGCCGTCGAGGTCCGGCATCATCACATCGAGCGTGATGGCAGCCGGGTGCAACTCGCGCGCGAGCCGCAGCCCTTCCTGGCCTCCTCCGGCGGTCACGACCGAAAATCCCTCGCGCGTGAGATGGCGTTCGATGACCTCGCGCACGGTCGGATCGTCGTCGACCACGAGGACCGTCGGGGCGCCGGAGGGTGCTGCCGGGCTCTGTCGAAGGGCCACGGCCTCCCGCACCGCGGCGGCGGGCTGCACCGCCCCGACTTCGGCCGGGAGGCGAATGGTGAACGTCGAGCCGTGGCCGGGCTCGCTTGCCACCGTGATATCGCCGCCCATCATCTGGCAGAAGCGCCGGCTGATCGCGAGGCCGAGTCCCGTGCCGCCGTACTTGCGGGTGGTCGAGGCGTCCGCCTGGACGAAGTCCTGGAAGAGTTTTCCCATCTGCTCGGGACTCAAGCCCGATGCCGGTGTCGGTGACCGCCATCGTCACCCACTCGCGGCCCGCCTCGATCGCGCGCCGCGCGCCGATGGTCACCGTGCCCTTCTCGGTGAACTTGTTGGCGTTGCTCGCGAGATTGAGCAACGCCTGCCGGATGCGCGTCTGGTCGGCGCGCATCGTGCCGAGGTCCGCCGCGCAATCGACCACCACCTGGTTTGCCGTTCTTCGTCGCCATCGTGGCGATGGTCTGCACCACGTCGTTGATCAACGGCGCGATCGCGAACGACTCGACGTGGATGTCCATCTTGCCGGCTTCGATCTTGGACAGATCGAGGATGTCGTTGATCAGCGCGAGCAGATGCTTGGCCGCGCGCAACACGCGCTCGAGCGGCTCGAGCTGGTCGTCCAGCTTCAGGTCGACCGCGTCCTCGTGCAGCATTTCGGTCACGCCGATGATCGCGTTGAGCGGCGTGCGCAACTCGTGCGACATGTTGGCGAGGAACTGCGACTTCAACTGGCTTGCGGCCTTGAGTTCCTCGCCTTTGGCCTGAATCTCGTGGAACAACCGGGCATTCTGGATCGCCAGTACCGACTGGCTGGCGAAATTCTGCAGCAGCGTCACCACGGACTCCGAAAATTCCCCCGCCACCTTGCGCCGGATCACCAGCGCGCCGATCACCCGCTCCTCGCGCAACAGCGGCACCGCCAGCACGGCGCGTACGCCTTCGCGCAAAAGCGGATCGCGCATCCGGCTGTCTTCCCCCTTCTCCACGTCGCGAACCTGCCAGGGCGCCCGGTTTGCCGCGCACAGGCCGACTGCAGATTCGCCGAGCCGGAGCCGCGATTCGCGCAGCAGCCGGACATAGGCGTCGCTCACGCCATGGCTGGCCCGCGGCACGAACACTTCGGTTGTCTCGTCGAATTCGTAGATCGTGCCGCCGGCGTCGGCCTTCGACAACTCGACCGCGTGGGTGATGATCGTCTCCAGCACGGTCTGGAGGTCCAGCGTCGAACTGACCGCCCGGCCGACCTCGCCGAGTGCGCGCATTTCGTCGACCGAGCGCGTGAGCGCCTCGGTGCGCGCCGTGACCTCGTTGAAGAGGCGCACGTTCTCGACCGCGATCACTGCCTGTTCGGCAAACGTATCGAGGAGCGCGATCTGATCGTCGGGGAAAGGTCCTGCAGTGGCTCGCGCGACCCAGATCACGCCGACGACGTCGCCCTCGCGCGACGTCATCGGCACCGCAAGCAGGCTGCGCCAGCCGCCGAAACCGGCAACCCCGCCGTGATAGTCGGGGTCGGCGAGAACGTCGTGGACGTGGACCCGAGCGCCGCTGAGTATGACCCGCCCCGACGCATGTTCCGTGCTCGGGCGCATGGGGTACAGACGGCCGAGGAGCTCGAGTACCTCCGGTGTCAGGTTGTGGTGAGCGACCATGCGGATGAGGCTGCCATCGAAGCGGAAGACAATGCCGAAGAGTGCGTCGCACAGCTCCACCGAATTGCGAACGATGGTGTCGACAACAGGCTGCACATCGGTCGGCGAGCTGCTGATGGCCTTCAGGATCTCGCTCGTGGCCGTCTGCTGCCGGAGCGCCTCACGCGTCTCTTTGAAGAGGCGCACGTTCTCGATCGCGATCACCGCCTGATTGGCGAACGTATGCAGCAATTCGATGTGCTTTGCCGGGAACGGACCCGCCGTCGCACGCGACACGGCTATACCGCCGACGGGCCGGCCGTCGCGCAGCAGCGGCACGGCGAGGATCGAGCGGTACGTCACCGCCCGCGCCACGTTCAAGGCGCCATACTCCGGGTCGGCCTCGATGTCTGGAATGTGGGCAATCGTCCGGTCCTGGAGTGCGCGGCCGATCGCCGTCTTGCGACTGAGCGGCAGGGGAAAAGTTTGTTCGTACGCGACGGCGCCCTCGGGGCCGAGCCCGTGGTGGGCCACGAGATGGATGAGTTCGCCGTCGAACCGGAAAACCGCGCAGAACTGGCTGTCGCATACCTGCATCGCGCGTCGCGCGATCATGTCGAACACCGGTTGCGTATCGGTCGTGGAACTCGAAATTACCCGCAAGACCTCGCTCGTGGCCGTTTGCTGCTCGAGCGACTCGGTCAGTCCGGCGGTGGCCTCCTGCAGACCGTGCACCAGGCGCGCGAGCTCGGCTTCGCGCTCCTTCAATTCGGTAACGTCCGCATAGGTGGCTACGACGCCACCCTCCGCCGTCTTGCGCTCGTTGATCAGAACGTATCGGCCGTCGCTGCGGTGCTGGATATGCGTGCTGCTGGGCGCGCCGTGCTGGGCCATTCTCCCCGCTACCCAGCCCTCGAAGTCCGCCGCGGCTTCCTCGATCTTATCGCGCTGGGAAGCAGCGCGAATGATCGATTCGAACGTCTTGCCCGGCTCCACGCCGCCGCCGTCGCCGGCAAACAGCGTCTTGTACTTGCTGTTGAATACGACCAGCCGGTCGTCCGCATCGTAGAGCGAGAAGCCTTCCGAAATGGCCTCGATCGCGTCGGCCAGCCGCGCCCGGGCCTCGGCGATTTCCTTCAGGCTCCTCTTTTCGACCTCGAGGCTTTCGAGCTCCATCGCCCGCATTTCAATGGCGTTCCTTCGGAACACTGTGATGGACTCGACCATCTGTCCGATCTCGTCGCGACGGCCGCCATAACCGACATCAACGTCGGTATCGCCCGACGACAGTCGCCGCATGGCGTTTGTCACCGACCTTATCGGCTTCACGATCGACCTCGAGACCGCGATGGAAGTGAGGATGCTGAGCAGCAGGCCGATGGCTGCGCCGATGGCCAGAATGACTTTCTTCTGCTCGGCGTCTGCGGAGAGTTCGGTGGAAATGGCGTTGGTCCGTGCCACCACCAGATTCGACAGCTGCTGAAAGTCGGCCGCAAGGGCCATGAACTTTTCGTCGGCGCTTCCGAGCATCATCGTCGCCATCGCCGCGTCGGTGCTGCCGATATCGAGGGTGTCCTTGGCCGCGCCCTCGTAGTTTTTCCACCTCGCGACGAGGTCCTTCAGACCCAATTTCTGCGCTTCCGTCAAATCGTCCCGGCTCGCAAGCGCTGCGATGTCCGCATTGATCGCGCGCAGATCGTCATCGACCTGTTCGCTGAGGGCTTTCAGCAGGGCGGCGTCGACGCTGTTGCTGGCCCAGGACACGTATCGGAAGACCTTCATCTGCACCGCGACGATCGCATCCTTGACCGCCGCGAACGCCTGCTGCTTCGGCAGAATCGTGGTCGCGAGGGTATTGAGACCCTGTTGCGACCTGTCCAGCGTCACATAGGCGATCGCCCCCAGCAGGACCACGCAGATCACCAGCACGGCCGACGCCGCAAACGCCTTGATCTGGATCGACAGGTCTTCAACGAAGGCGAACGCTCGCCTTTTCCCTGATCCCTCTGTCGGGATATCCATCGTCCAGCAGTTCTCGGCGGGTCGCGGTGGGGGCTACGGGCGGTAGATTCCGACACCTATCATATAGTCCCCCATTCGTTCGACGTAGCTCGTCTTGTCCTCGATCTTGCTGGTGATCGGGTTGGGCCATTTGTAGTCGAACCAGCCGTGTCCAGGCCCGTTGGCGATATCGATCAGCTCGCGAACGAGATATTTCCCGTCCTGATCCTTGAGGTCGATCAGGTTCTTGCCAATCAACGCGGGGCGCGCGCCGTGGGCGACGTTGACCCCTTTCTGGGGTCCATTCCGCCAATAGATGAACGCGTACAAATCGCGATCGTGATAGGCCTTGACCGATTTGTCGGTGACGGCCTTGAACGTAATCTCGGGACCATCCTTCTTGAATTGTTCCTGCACACGCTTGACCATCGCGACCGCTTCTTCCTTGGTACCGAACTCGGCGGCAGTCGCGGGCGCAACAAACGTAAACAATGCAAGAACGAGAACCATGAGATATCGCATCATCGCGGATCCTTCGCCATATTCAGAAGCTCGAATGAATGGAATTCGTAACCAGCGCCGTCTGCCCCGGACGCAGAAAACCTTTCTCCTGCTCCGAAGGGTTGTCTTCCCGGGGTTGACTGCACAACTCGCTAGCTTACGCTGTTTCGGCACTGGCGTTCAAGCCGCTGGCTTGCGGCGGCGAACAACCGATCCGCGCGTTGCTCGCCGGTCTTTCGAGTGGGTCCCGACGAGAGCCGCGTCGACCGAAGCGAGGCCGGGACCTCACCGTTCTTCGGGCGACTCGTCGGTTACGCTGTGATTGACCTCCCGCGGCGAGCGCTCGAGAAACACGGTCAGTGCCGACGACGCGATGCCGAGCCCCCAAAAGCCGAAGAAGCCCATCGTGTAGATCACTTCGCGCGAGACGTCGAGAATCGCGCCGAAGAAATGCAACTCGAACGGATCGAAAACGGTGAAGAAGATCGCTTCCGCGACACCGGCGACCAGGAACGCGGGCCAGACCACCCACATCAGCCTACGCCAGAAATTGGTGCTCAGCTTCATCGAAGCCTCCTCGCTTCGCCAACGGCTATCGCGTGCGCCGGCGCGGCCGCCGGGGACGCGCTTCAGTCCACCGACCGCGCAGTGCCGAGCCGCACCTCGCGCACCTCGCCTCCGGCCTCCACCGTCGGCAGTCGCCAGGCGTCGGTCTCGACCGATATCAACCAGCGGCCCGGCGGCGGCGGCGCCATGCGGCCGACGTAGACACCATCGACGCCGCGCGTGAGCGTTGCCACCCTGTCCTCTCCCGGGCGTGTCGCGTGGGTCAGCCTTGCCAGGACCGTCGGTGGCGGCATCGTCGCATTCCCGGGGCTGGATAGTCGCAACGACACGGCACCGTCGGACGCTATTTCGAGCACGGCGCCGAGCGACAGTGCCGCGCCACGCTCGGAACGCTCGAGTTGCCGGTTGATGACGAGGCCACGCTTGTAATAGTCATCCGCGACCACCCCGTCATCGGTCGACCAGGCGAGCCACGCAGTCGCGAATCCGGCAACGACCACGATTGCGGGACCCGCGATCAGCAGCCACGGCCAGCGGTCGCGGTACCAGGGCATGGTCGCTGGCGGTACGGGAATCGGATTCGACGCCATGGGTTCAGCGCGGAAACAGGAATGTGGATTTTTCGCGCCGCACGAGCTTTGCGTCGCCGGTGGCCTCGATCACAAACTCGATGCGGTTCGCGCCGGGTGTGCCCGCCTCGGCTGGCGCCTGCACGCGCACCGGAACGAGGCGCGTCGACGCGCCGGCGAGTTCCAGCGGCTGCTCGACACCGACCACTTCGATCCCGGGAATGCCCGTCGCGACGATCGAAATGTGCTGCGGCGCTTCGCTCGTGTTCATGATCTGCAGACGGTACACGTTCTCGATCATCCCGGGTACGGATTCGCGCGCCAGCGCGGCCCGGTCGCGGATCACGTCGAACTTCAGCGTATCGCGCAGAAACAAGGCCCCCCCCGCCCCGGTGACGATAAGCGCGAGCAGTGCGAGGTAGACGAGTGTGCGCGTGCGGAACACGCGCCTCGTTATCGTCGCATTGTCGTATCCGTTGGCGAGCGCGTTCTCGGTCGTGTAGCGGATGAGCCCATGTGGATACCCCATGTTGTCCATCACCTGGTTGCAGCCGTCGATGCAGGCGGCGCAGCCGATGCATTCGTATTGCAGACCCTTGCGGATGTCGATGCCGGTGGGGCAGACCTGCACGCAGACCGCGCAATCGACGCAATCGCCGAGTCCCGTCGCCCGGTAATCCGCCTTGCGGCGGCGCGGGCCGCGTCGCTCGCCGCGCGCGGCGTCGTAGGTGATGACGAGCGTGTCCTTGTCGAACATCACCGACTGGAATCTGGCGTACGGGCACATGTACTTGCATACCTGTTCGCGCAGGTAGCCCGCGTTGCCGTAGGTCGCGAGGCCGTAGAACAGGATCCAGAAGGCTTCCCAGCCACCGAGGTTGCCGGGAATCGCCGGGAGCAGCGGCCGAATCGGCATGAAGTAGCCGACGAACGTGACGCCCGTCCACAGCGAAATCGCGATCCAGATCCCATGCTTCGCCAGCTTCTTGCCGAGCTTGGCCAAAGACATCGGCTTGCGATCGAGAATGATCCGCGCATTGCGGTCGCCTTCGATCTTGCGCTCCACCCAGAGGAAAATCTGTGTGTACACCGTCTGCGGACAGGCGTAGCCGCACCACAGGCGGCCGGCCATCGCCGTGAACAGGAACAGCGACAGCGCGGCGATGATCAGAAGTACCGCGAGATAGATGACGTCCTGCGGCCAGAAAACGATGCCGAAGATGTAGAACTTGCGCGCGGCGATGTCGAACAGCACGGCCTGGCGGCCGTTCCAAGCAAGCCACGGCAGTCCGTAGTAGATGATCTGGGTGACGACGATCATGGTCGTCGTCCACTTCGCGAACCGGCCGGTGACCGCCCGCGGGTAGATCTTCTTCCGGATCTCGTAGAGGCCGGTTTCCGCCGCGGTTTCCGCCGCGGTTTCCGCCGGCGCCGGCTGGACCGCAATCACTTTGCGGATATCGTTCACGATGTGCCTGATGGCGCGACGAGTCGGGGGAAATCAAGCGCGGCGCACGCTGCGGCGTGCCACGCCAGATCCCGGCGGCCGCAGACGCGGGATTCGCGCGCGCAGCCGCCGCGCAATCTACCGGGCCTGACCCGGCTTGTTGGACAGTCCCCAGACATAGGCGGCGAGGATCTGTGCCTTGCCATTCCCGAGGCTCTCCTTGTGCGCCGGCATCGCCGACTGACCTTCCGCCAGATCGAGGTGCCGGCCCTTGTTGATGCCTTCGGTGATGGTCGCCTCGGAACTGCCGTAAAGCCAGATCTGATCGGTCAGGTTGGGCGCACCCATGGCCTGATTGCCCTTGCCGTCCGCGCCATGGCACGCGGCGCAGTTCTGTTCGAACAGCGGTTTGCCGAGTTGCGCGCGCAAGGTGTCGTGCGCGAGGCTGGAAAGCGACCGCACATACGCCACCACATTCTTCGTGCCGTCGGCGCCGATGTTCCCGCCGAGCGCCGGCATGACGCCAGACCGGCCGTTCAGGATCGATTCGCGAATCGTCTCGGGTGCCCCACCCCAGAGCCAGTCCTGGTCGCGCAGGCTGGGGAAACCCCGGCTGCCGCCCGCGTCCGACCCGTGGCACTGCGCGCAATGATTGAGGAAGAGCCGCTCACCCATCGCCCGCGCCTGCGGATCCGCCGCGATCGCCTTGAGATCCATTGCCAGGTATTTGTCGTAGAGGGGCTTGACCTTTGCGTCGGCGAGGGCAGTCTCCTTCGCGAACCCGCCGGCCGACGTCCAGCCGAGGACACCGGGAACCCGGCCGAGCCCCGGATACAGCGCGAGGTAGACGACCGAGAAGACGATGGTGATCCAGAACAACCACATCCACCATCGCGGCAGCGGATTGTTGTATTCGGCAAGGTCACCATCCCAGGTGTGGCCGGTCAACTCCGCCGGCTCGCCCGTCTTCGGCGCCGCCTTTCCGGACTTGACCTTGATTCGGCTTGTCGCGAGGAGGAGCCACGCGCAATAGCCAATGGATGCGATCGTGCCGACGATGACCCACCAGTTCCAGAAACCCGAAGTGAAATCACTCATTGGTTTGCCCTAACGCTTGCGGAGGCCGCGCGACCGCGCCTTGGCCCAGCGGCGCTCATGATCGCTGCTCCGCGTTCCCGATTTTTCCAGCGGCCAGTTCGTCGACCTCGTCAGGCAGCGCGAACGGCGCGTTGGCCGCCTCGTCGAACGCCTTCCGCCGGCCCCGTCCGTACGCCCAGGCGACGATGCCGAGAAACGCGACGAACGCCAGCACGGTGGTCGCGGCGCCGACGATGCTATAGAAGTTCATCGCTTACCTCGCATTCTTCATCGCAAGGCCGAGCACCTGCAGATACGCGACGAGGGCGTCCTCCTCGGTCCGGTCCTTGAGCTCGGCCGCTGCCTTCGCGATCTCGCCGTCCGTATACGGAACGCCGACCCGGGAAAGCGCGCGCATCTTGGCCTCGATGTCGGAAGCGCTCGCAGGTGTCTTCGCGAGCCAGGGGTACCCCGGCATGTTCGATTCCGGCACGACGTCGCGCGGATTCGCGAGATGCACGCGGTGCCATTCGTCCGAATAGCGCCCGCCGACGCGCGCGAGGTCCGGTCCTGTGCGCTTGCTGCCCCACTGGAACGGGTGGTCGTAGACGAACTCGCCGGCGACGGAGTAATGCCCGTAGCGCTCGGTCTCCGCGCGGAACGGCCGGATCATCTGCGAATGGCAGTTGTAGCAGCCTTCGCGCAGGTAGATGTCGCGTCCGGTCAGCTGCAGCGGCGTGTAGGGCTTGACCCCGGCAACGGGCTCTGTCGTCGACTTCTGGAAGTACAACGGGACGATTTCGACGAGCCCACCGACACTGACGATGAGAATGATGAATGCGATCATCCAGCCGACGTGCTGTTCGATGTAAGCCTGGTCGATCTTCATGTTCGGTTCCTCAGGGCCTGTGCCGGATGACCACGTCAGGCGTGCGCCGCAGCGCGGGCGTCGCTGGCGACCGGTATCGGCGCTTCGACGCCTTTGCTGCCGGAGATCGTCCGGATCATGTTGTACGCCATGATCAGCATGCCGCCCAGGAACAGGACTCCGCCGGCGAGACGGATCGCGTAGAACGGATAGGTTGCCTTCACGCTTTCGACGAACGTATAGGTGAGCATGCCCTCCGGGTTGACCGCGCGCCACATCAAGCCCTGCATGACGCCGGCGATCCACATCGAGGCGATGTAGAGAACGACCCCGATCGTCGCGATCCAGAAGTGCGCCGTGATGAGACGGACCGACCACATCTCGGTCTTGCCGAACATCCGCGGGATCAGGTAATAGATGCACCCGATCGAGATGAACGCGACCCATCCCAGCGCGCCCGAATGCACGTGGCCGATCGTCCAGTCCGTGTAGTGCGACAGCGCGTTGACGGTCTTGATCGACATCATCGGCCCCTCGAACGTGCTCATGCCGTAGAACGACAGCGACACGATCAGGAACTTGAGGATCGGATCGTCGCGCAGCTTGTGCCATGCTCCCGAGAGGGTCATGACCCCGTTGATCATCCCGCCCCACGACGGCGCCAGCAGGATCAGCGAGAACAGCATGCCGAGCGACTGCGTCCAGTCGGGCAGCGCCGTGTAGTGCAGGTGATGCGGCCCGGCCCACATGTACGTGAAGATCAGCGCCCAGAAATGCACGACCGACAGCCGGTACGAGTACACGGGGCGCCCCGCCTGCTTCGGCACGAAGTAATACATCATCCCCAGAAAGCCGGCCGTCAGGAAAAACCCGACCGCGTTGTGTCCGTACCACCACTGCACCATCGCGTCCTGCACGCCGGCATACGCCGAATACGATTTCATCGGCCAGAACGTCACCGGGACCTCGGCGCTGTTGACGACGTGCAGCAATGCGATCGTCAGGATGAACGCGCCGAAGAACCAGTTGGCGACGTAGATATGCGGCGTCTTGCGTTTGGCGATCGTGCCGAAGAACACGATGGCGTACGCGACCCAGACCAGCGTGATCAGGATGTCGATCGGCCATTCGAGCTCGGCGTACTCCTTGCCCGACGTGTAGCCCAGCGGCAGCGTGATCGCCGCCAGCACGATGACCACCTGCCAGCCCCAGAACGTGAAAGCCGCGAGCGCGTCCGAAAAGAGCCGGACCTGGCACGTGCGCTGTACGACGTAATAAGCCGTCGCGAAGAGCGCCGAGCCGCCGAACGCGAAGATCACCGCATTCGTGTGCAGCGGCCGCAACCGGCCGTACGAGAGCCACGGCACGTCGAAATTGAGTTCCGGCCAGAGCAGCTGCGCGGCGATGATCACGCCGACCAGCATCCCCACGATGCCCCAGACGACCGTCATGACGGTGAACTGGCGCACCACTTTGTAGTTGAACGTTGCCACGCTCATCGTCTGTGTCCCCCATCCCCCTTGGCGCGGGGTTCCGGCGTCATCCCCGCCCCGGATCCGTCTCGAATCCCCAGCGGATCTCCCGAACCAGAAACCGCAATGTTACCGGCGCATCGTCGGCGCCGGATTGATCGTCGTCAATGCGCCCGGTAACCTCGTGTGATCCTCCTGCTCCGGTAACGCGGCTGGAATGGCGTCGCTCGAATCGTCGTCCGCCAGGATCCGATGCGCCGGTCCGTCGAGATCGTCGAACTGCCCGCTCGCCACCGACCACCAGAAGAGCGCGCCGATCGCGATCACCAGCAGCACGGAAAGTGGAATCAGAAGCAGCAGGATTTCCATTGTGAGCGAACTTCCCGTGTCAGGCCGAAGCGTCCGCCGGTTCCGCGGGACCGCCGGAGGCGCGGCCATCGCGCATCTGCGCCATGCGCAGCGCATTGCCCACCACCAGCAACGACGACGCGGACATGCCGAGTGCCGCAACGAGAGGCGTGACGTGACCGAATGCCGCAGCCGGGATCGCAACCAGATTATAAACGAACGCCCACGCGAGGTTTTGGCGGACGATCCGGAACGTTCGGCGCGCATGCACGATCGTGTCGGCGATCCGCGCCAGATCGTCGGACAGGACGACCACGTCCGCCGTCCATTGCGCGAGCGGGGTTGCGCTGCCGAGGCTCATCGACACCTGCGCCTGAGCCAGCGACGGCGCATCGTTGATGCCGTCGCCGACCATCGCGACGACCGCGCCGCTTGCCTGCAGCCGTGCGATGGCCTCGCGCTTGTCCTCCGGCTGCGCGTCGCCGCGCGGTGCCGTGATGCCGAGCCTATTCGCGACAAAGGCGACCGTGGCGGCGCGATCGCCGGACAGCAGCAGCGGTGTGATGCCGATGGACTTCAATCGGGCGACGAGCGCCGCCGTCCCGGGGCGCAGCGCGTCGCCCAGTTCGAACAATGCGATCAATCCATCGCCATCGCCCAACGCGACCTCGGTCATGCCCGGGCCGACCCGCGTCTCGTCCGCCGGCAACGGCTGACCGGACAAGTCGGCAACGAACTGCGGCCGCCCGATCCGCACCCGGCGATTTCCGATCGTACCTTCGAGGCCGCTTCCCGGGAAAATCGCGACGTCGCGTACCGCAGGGAGAGCGGTCCCATCCGCCGCAGCGTCGCAGAACGCCCGCGCCAACGGATGCTCGGACGACGCCTCGAGCGCCGTAGCGAGTGTCATCGCTTCCGCGCCGGTCGCTGCCCCCAGCGGCCGGACGTCGCGCAGCGCAACGCGCCCGGTCGTCAACGTTCCGGTCTTGTCGAAGACGACATGCGTGACGCGCGCCAGCGTTTCCAGCGCATCGCCGCGCGCGACGACGACCTGCCGCCGCGACAGCGCGCCGGTAGCCGCAGCCAGCACGGCCGGAGTGGCCAGTGACAGCGCGCAAGGGCACGACACGACGAGAACCGCAAAGGTCACCGCCAACGCGCGCGGTGCGTCGAGCTGCCACCAGACGAGCGCCGTGATCGCGGCGAACGCGAGAAGCACCGCCACGAACCACGCCGCGATGCGATCGGCAACACGCGCGACGCGGGGACGCTCGCCGGCCGCGCGCTCGGTGAGACGCTCGACGCCGGCGAGACGCGTCGCTTCGCCTGCGGCAGTGACGCAAACGATGAGCGCGCCGTCACGGACAACGCTGCCCGCGAGCACTGCGTCGCCCGGTTTCTTTCCGTGCGGCCGTGATTCGCCGGTCAGGATCGCCTCTTCGACGTTGCCGTACCCCTCGACCACCCGACCATCGGCCGGCATCACCGCCCCCGGGCGCACGCGCACCAGGTCGCCGGCGACGAGCGATGCCGCGCCGATCGACTCGCTCGCCTGCTGGCTGGGCCACGCCAGCAGGCGCTCCGCCGTCGCCGGCCGCGCCCGCGCCACGATCTCGACCGCGTCGCCCGCGCGCCTGCGCGCGACGAACTCGACATAGCGCGCGCAAAGCAGGAGCGCGATGAACATCGTGACGGAGTCGTAATAGACGACGCCTTCGCCGCGAAACGTCGCCCAGGTGCTGCCGGCGAACGCCGCAACGAGGCCCAGCGCCACCGGCACGTCCATGCCGGGACGCAAGTGCTTCAAATCGCGCCACGCGCCGCGAAAGAACGGTGCCGCGGAATAGAAGAGCGCCGGCAACGTCAGCGTGAGGCTCGCCCACTCCAGGAGCCGCCGATGCGCGGGCTCGATGCCATCGATCGTGATGTAGGCCGGCAACGCGAACATCATCACCTGCATCATCGCGAGCAGCGCGACGGCCAGGCGCAACAGCAGCGCGCGCGATTCCCGGCGCAGCTGCGATTCGCGACGCGCCGGATCGTAGGGATACGCGTGGTACCCGATCGCGACGACCGCGCGCAGCAGATCGGACAATCGCGCCTGCGCCGGATCCCAGACCACGCGGGCACGCCGCGTCGCGAAATTGACGCTTGCCTGCGCGACACCCGGCTGGCGCGCGAGCCACGATTCGATCAGCCAGATGCAGGCGCCGCAGTGGATGCCTTCGAGCAGCAGCGACACTTCATGCTTGCCGCCGTCGGCGCCTCGCACGAATCCCGCCTGCGCCGCGGCGTCGTCCCAGTGCGACCACTCGTCCCTGGCCTGCAAATCGGATTCCGGCTTGTCGGTCGGCCGGGTACGGCGGTCGTAGAACGCGTCGAGGCCGGCCGCGTGGATGGTCTGCGCGATGGCCACACAGCCCCCGCAGCAGAAATACCGTGGCGCACCAGCGAGTTCGACGCGCCAGGGCGTCGGATCGGGATTGGGATTGCCGCAATGGAAGCAGCGCGTCGCATCCGCCGCCGCGAACGACTGCGCGCCGCCCTCCAACGCTTCACTCAAGCGCGGCGCAGCGGCAACCGGGTCGAACGGAGCGGACATCCTGCCGAATCTACGGCGCGCCTTCCGGCGGGTCAACTCGAGCGACACCCTGGCGCGGCCCAGGTGCGCCGTTGACCTCGATCAACGCCCACCCCACGATTTTCGAGGATAATTTAGCTGGGTACACAACCTCGACTCTAGGAGCGGACATGTACAAGAACCTGCTGGTGGCAACGGACGGCTCCAAGCTCTCCGCCAAGGCCCTGGCGCACGCGATCGGTCTCGCGCAGGCCGTCGGTGCCACGCTGACCGCGTTCTACGCCGCTCCGGATTATCCGATGCCGGCCTATGCCGACGGCGTGGTCTACGAGCCGGTCTCGCGCAAGGAGTACGCGAAGCTCGCCGCGGACGACGCGCAGAAAATCCTCGACGATGCCGCCACCAAGGCCGAAGCGGCCGGCATCAGCTGCAAGACTTCGTACACCATCGCTGCCGCCCCCTGGGAGGCGATTCTCGCGGCCGCGAAGAAACACAAGTGCGACGCGATCGTGATGGCATCGCACGGCCGGCGCGGCATTTCGGCCGTGCTGCTCGGCAGCGAGACGCAGAAGGTGTTGACGCACAGCAAACTGCCCGTCATTGTGGTCCGGTAGCGCCGCACCGGACGCGAAACCCGGGCACGCCGACTCACCGGGGAAATCGCGTTGGCGATGAGGTGATGCCTGCGCGCCCCTCGCGATGAGGGCGCCGGAGCACGCCGGGGTAAAATGCGCGTTTTGCCCGGAAGATCGGCGCCATGCGCGTATCGCAATTTCTCCTCTCGACCCTGAAAGAAGCGCCCGCCGAGGCGGAACTCGTCAGTCATCGCCTGATGCTGCGCTCGGGCATGATCAAGCGGCTCGCCGCCGGCATCTACACCTGGATGCCGTTGGGCCTGCGCGTGATGCGCAAGGTCGAGGCCATCGTGCGCGAGGAGATGAACCGCGCGGGCGCCATCGAGCTGCTGATGCCCGTCGTGCAACCTGCGGAACTGTGGCAGGAAACGGGGCGCTGGGCGAAATACGGTCCGGAACTTCTGCGCCTGAAGGATCGGCACGAGCGCGACTTCATCGTTCAGCCCACGTCCGAAGAAGTCATCACCGACATCGCGCGCAAGGAGCTCAAGAGCTACAAGCAGCTGCCGCTCAATCTGTATCACATCCAGACCAAGTTCCGCGACGAGGTAAGGCCGCGCTTCGGCGTGATGCGCTCCCGCGAATTCGTCATGAAGGACGCATATTCGTTCGACGCGGACAAGGCGGGCATGCTGCGTTCGTATCAGGCGATGTACGACGCCTACGCTCGAATCTTCGGGCGGATGGGGCTCGATTTTCGCGCCGTCGCGGCGGACACCGGCCAGATTGGCGGCAGCGCATCGCACGAATTCCAGGTGCTCGCCGACTCGGGCGAGGACGCGATCGCGTGGTGCCCGGCGTCCGACTATGCGGCGAACGTCGAACTCGCCGAAGCCGTTGCGCTCGCGCCAACGCGCCCCGCGCCGTCCGAACCGATGCAAAAGGTACCTACCCCGGGCAAGGCAACCTGCGAGGATGTGGCAGAGCTTCTTGCGCTGCCGCTTGTGCGCACCGTGAAATGCATCATGCTCGCGACCGAGCGCGACGGGCAGCCGGCGCGTGTGGCGATGCTGCTCATTCGCGGCGACCACACGTTGAACGAAGTCAAGGTGTCCAAGATCCCGGAACTCGGGAAATTCCGCTGGGCCAGCGAGGCTGAAATCGTCGCGGCGACCGGTTGCAGCCCCGGCTACATCGGTCCCGTCGGGATCCCGGACGATCTGCCGCTGATCGTCGACCGCACGGTGGCCGTGATGGCGGATTTCATCTGTGGCGCCAACGAGCGCGACTTTCACCTTCGCGGTGTGAACTTCGGGCGCGATTGCCGCGATCCGGACCGCATCGCTGACCTGCGCAACGTCGTCGCGGGCGACCCCTCGCCTGACGGCCGAGGCCCGCTCGAGATCCTGCGCGGCATCGAGGTGGGCCACGTCTTCGCGCTGGGCGATGCGTACTCGCAGGCGATGGGCGCAACTTATCTCGATGCCAGCGGTCAAGCCCAGGTCATGGCCATGGGTTGCTACGGAATCGGGATCACGCGGGTTGTCGCCGCCGCCATCGAGCAGAACCACGACGGCAAGGGCATCATCTGGCCGCGGCCGTTGGCACCGTTTGCCGTCGCGATCGCACCGGTGGGTTACGATCGCAACGAGGCGGTCAAGGCGCTCGCCGACTCGCTGCACGATACCCTCGCGGCCGCCGGCGTCGAGGTGCTGCTCGACGACCGGGGCGAGCGCCCTGGCGTGATGTTTGCTGATCTCGAGCTGATCGGCATTCCGCATCGGATCACGATCGGCGACAGGGGCCTGAAGGAAGGCAAAGTCGAGTACCAGGCCCGGCGCGACGACGCCGCAACGCCGGTCGCCGTGGGTGAAATTGCCGCATTCATGGAAGGGGAACTGGCACGAGGATGACGGTCCTGGGCGCAACCCGAAGGGTCTTGTTCACGCTCGTCGCGTCCGCGACGCTGCTCGCCCTCGCGCCCCTGCCCGCATTTGCCGGCGCTCAGGTCGAGGAGGGACTGGCCCCTTCGGTCGTAGCCGGCCTCCAGCGCGCGATTGCCGACAACCCGGTCCCGGCCGACTATGCGACCAAGTCCGGGCAGCGCCTGTGGCTCGAAGAGATGTCCCGGCGGCTCGCGCCGAAAATCGCGGATCCGCGCACGCGTGACGATTTCATCGCGACCGTCCATTACGAAGCGGTGCGGGCCGGCCTCGACCCGCAGCTCGTGCTGGGCGTGATCCAGCACGAGAGCAATTTCCGCAAGTATGCGGTGTCGTCCGCCGAAGCGCGCGGCTACATGCAGGTGATGCCGTTCTGGACCAAACTCATCGGAGCGCGGGAGCACAATCTCTTCAACCTGCGCACGAATCTGCGCTACGGCTGCGTGATCCTGCGCCATTATCTCGACACCGAGAGTGGCGACCTCTACCGAGCACTCGGCCGCTACAACGGCAGCCTCGGCCGGCCCGAATATCCGAATGCCGTGCTGGCCGCGATGAACCGGAACTGGCTGTACACGTCCGCCGCGGCGCCACGACTCGGGGCCTTGCCGTCTCCCGCCGTGGTGCGGTGAACGTCCGTTCCGGATCGCCCCGGCCGGCATACATCGGCCGCTTCGCCCCGTCGCCCACCGGTCCGCTGCATTTCGGCTCGCTCGTCGCTGCGATCGCGAGCTATTGCGACGCCCGCGCCAACGGCGGCCGGTGGCTCGTGCGCATCGAGGACGTGGACCGGCCGCGGTCGCGGCCCGGTGCCGAAACGGCGATCCTCGCGACACTCGCGCATTTCGGAATGCACGCCGACGGCGAGATCGTGCGGCAATCCGAGCGCACGCGATGCTACGCCGACGCGTTCGATCGACTGCGCGCAAACGCGGGCGTCTACGCCTGCGCATGCTCGCGGCGCGCGCTCGAAACGGCCCCGTTCGGCCGCGGCGGCGAGCGCGTCTATCCGGGAACCTGTCGCGACGGAATTCCATCGGGTCGGCGCGAACCCGCGCGGTACGCCTGGCGCGTGCGCGTCGCCGGCGCGCGCATCGAATACGACGATCGCCTGCAGGGGCTCCAGGAACAGGACCTCGCGCGGGACGTCGGCGACTTCGTCGTTTGGCGCGCAGACGGGCTTTTCGCCTACCAGCTCGCCGTCGTCGTCGATGACGCCCTGCAAGGTGTCACGCACGTCGTACGCGGTGCGGACCTGCTCGCATCCACGCCGCGCCAGATCTTCCTGCAGCGGTTGCTCGGGTATCCGACGCCGTCCTATCTTCACGTGCCCGTCGCGAACAACGTCGCCGGCGAAAAACTTTCGAAGCAGACCGGCGCCGCTGCGTTGCCGCGCGATCCGTTGCCCGCGCTCATCGCGGCCTGGCGATTTCTCGGGCAGCAACTGCCCGATGCGGCGAACGCGCCGGCATCGGCCGGCGATTTCTGGTCGCGGGCCGTCACCGCGTGGAATCCGGCGCGGTTGCCGCGAGCAACGATGCTTCCGGCGCCGCCCCGGTTTGAGGGCAGCGCGCGCATGAAGGTATAATCAACGATTTTCCCGCGGCGGCATCGCGTCCCCTGCCCCGCGTCGACATCTGCGAAAACCCATGACCACGCTCGTTGCCGTTCGCAAGAACGATGAAATCGTCATCGCCGCCGATTCGCTCACGACGTTCGGCGACACGCGCCTTGCCGCGGAGTTCGACCGGAACTCGGAAAAGATCGTCCATTACAAGGGCAACTATATCGGGCTCTGCGGCAGTGCCGCGCACCAGCTCGTGTTCGAGAGTCTGCTTGCCGCGCATGGTGATCTCGATTTCTCGCACAAGGCAGCGATCTTCGAGACGTTCCGCAAGCTGCACCCGATCCTCAAGGAGCAGCACTTTCTCAATCCGAAGGAAGAGGAAGACGACCCGTACGAATCGACGCAGGTGACTGCGCTGGTCGCGAACGAACACGGCATCTTCGGCGTCTACTCGATGCGCGAGGTGTTCGAGTACACCCGCTTCTGGGCGGTCGGTTCCGGCCGCGAGTTCGCGCTGGGCGCGATGCACGTCGAATACTCCAAGCTCCGCTCCGCCGCGGCCATCGCCCGGGCGGGCATCGACGCCGGCGCGACGTTCGACCGGAACTCCGGACTGCCGATGACGCTGTACACCGTTTCATTGCGTCGCTAGGATGAACGGCCTCCACGCTCGCTGCGGGCACTGACCTCCCCGGTGGCTGCATCGACCCGTCTCGCCGACAACGCAACGCGCTTCCGGTTCGAGCGCGGCGCGGTTCGGGGCGTGCTCGTCAGCCTGGACGATTCGTGCCGCGAGATACTCGGGCAGCATCCCTATCCTCCGGCGCTGCGACGCGTGCTGGCCGAGTTGCTCGCCGCCGCCACGCTGCTTGCATCGACGCTGCGCTTCAAGGGGAAGCTCATCGTCGATCTGCAGGGGAGCGGTCCGGTGCGTCTGCTGGTTGTCGAATGCACGTCCGATCTCGGCTTGCGGGCAACCGCGCAATGGCGCGACGACGCCACCGCATTGCCCGACGACGCGCCGCTCCATGCGCTTGCGGGAGATCCCGCGGCGAGTCGACTCGCGATCATGATCGATCCGAAGGATGGCGGCCCGATCTGTCAGGGTACCGTCGCTCTCGAAGCCGCGTCGATCGCAACCCTGATCGAACACTACCTCACGACCTCCGAGCAGATCGACAGTCGATTGGCGCTGGCGACCGACGGGGCGCGCGCCGCCGGAATGCTGCTCCAGAGGATGCCTGGCGCCGGGCCCGAGGATGACGCCACATGGCGGCACGCGGCTTCCCGCGTCGAGCTGCGTGCGGCCGATCTGCTCGCAGCGGACAGCGTCGAAGCATTGCTGGGCACGCGTTTCCCCGACGACGATATCCGCGTGGTCGCGCCGCGCGCCGCGCGCTTTCACTGCGACTGCTCCAGCGAGCGCGTGTCCAACGCCTTGCGGTTGCTCGGCCGCGCGGAAATCGAAAGTATCCTCGCGGAGCAGGGGATGGTCGGCGTGACGTGCGAGTTCTGCAATCGCCACTACGCCTTCGTCGCCGCGGATGCGCTGGCGTTGTTCAAATGAGATACAAGCCCCCACGCTCACTACGTTCGCTGCCCCCCGAGGGGGCGCACAGTGCGCTTCGGGCGGCCGTGCGCGCACTGACATGAGCCTCTACGTTCCCCAGCATTTCGCGACCCAGGACCGCACGACGATCGCGCGCCTGTTCCACGACCACCCGTTCGCGACACTCGTGACGCCCGTCGCGCCCGAGCCGGTCGTCACGCATCTGCCGCTCCTTCATGTTGCCGACTGCGAGCCGCACGGCACGCTCGTCGGCCATTTCGCGCGCGCCAACCCTCATGCGAACACGCCGCGCGACGTCCAGTCGATGGCGATCTTTCACGGGCCGCACGCGTACGTCACGCCGTCGTGGTATGCCGAACCTTCCGGCGCGGTCCCGACCTGGAACTACGCCGTCGCGCACGCGCACGGCGCGATCGAGTTCGCGCACGACGCCGCGGAGACGCGCGCCATACTCGATCTCATGATTCAACGCTTCGAGACGGGCCGGCCCGCGCCCTGGAAGCTCGGCCTCGACCCGCGACATCAGGCCGCGATGGTCGGCGCGATCATCGGGTTTCGGATCAGGGTGAAGCGGATCGATGCGAAGCTCAAGCTGTCGCAAAACCGCACCCCGGAGGATCGCCGTCGCGTGGCCGCGGGACTTGATCGCGAGGACTATGCCGATGCCGCGGCGACGGCGTCGTGGATGCGCCGCTTCACCGCCATGGAGTAAACCCGCGTCCGATTTTCCTCTGCTAACAGAGGCGCAGTGCCGAGAGGTCGAGCAACAGGTCGGGATTCTGGTAGCCGCGCCAGACCGCATATGCGAGCAGTGCGACGAAAATGAGCCCGATCGTGTGCCACGTCGCGCGGGTGATGCGGCCGCGCGAACGGTGTGGCGGAAGGACGGACGTTCCCGGGTCGAGACTCACCCGTGCAGATTACGCCCGCGCGGGACTCTTCGGCAACAGGCCCAGCATCGAAGCCGACGACTGCACCGATTGCAATGTCGGCGAAATGGGACCGGAGGCAACGCCGAGTTCACGCATCATCGCCATCACGGAACTGAAGTCGGCAGCGGTATGCACGTCGGCGATCGGCTTTGCGAGCAGATTCACGGCGCGCCCACTGACGACCAGCGGTAGCTCCGGTAACAATTCGGCGCGCAGCGAACGGATTTCCTGGCCGGCAATCTTGCCGGAGATGCCGCGATCGAACAGCAGCACGACCATGCTGGTCTTGTAGGCTTCTGCGGCACCCGCGATTTCCTGCGCCGGCAAGCCGGCCCCGAGGGTCAGGCAATTGACGCCCTCGGTGAACAGCAGCAATTCCAGAATCGCGAGGCCCAGCTGGTTCGGATCGTTGGGCGGCGTGGCGAGAAGCACGGGCTGCGCGTCGCGCGGCGGGCGAACCAGCCGGGTGACGTCGCGGAGCAGTCGTTGCGCCAGGTCGCCGAAGCGCAGCTCCTGGAAGTTCTCCATTTCGCCGCGCACGACCCTCTGGTGCACGGCTTCGTTCAGCGGAATCAGCGTTGCCTCGAGAAACTTCCGCATGCCCTGGCCCGCCAGCAACTTGGAAAGATGATTCTGGAGTTCGCCGATCCGATGCTGCGCCAGGAGCTTGACGGCGGCCTCGATCTCGCCCGGCAACGGCGCCGGATCTTCGACCATGAGGCCCAGCATCGATTGCAGCACGGATTCGGTCAACGGCACGACGGCACCCGCGCGCCAGCCTTCCGACAAGAGCTGTTTGATGAGCTTGAGGCGCGCGACCTGGTCCGGCGGATAAACCCGGTCGCCAAAACTGTCGCGCAGCGGCGAAGGAAAGTTGTAGCGGCGCTGCCACATGTACAGCTGCTCGCGGCGCAGGCCCGTGATCCGGACGACCTCCCGAATGTGCAGGGCATTGCGCCCATCGCCTGTGGCAACGGGTACTTCGGCCAGTTCCATCGGCGGCTCTCGCCTGCGAGCAGGCGCTGTGATCAGGATGCCCATCGTCGTCGTTCCCTAGCGTTTTGCGTCACTCGCCCGGCGCAGGCTGTTCTGCACAAGGTCGAAATTGCCCGTCTTCGGGCTTTGTTGCGGTTTGGCCAGATGCGTCCGAAGCGATCGAGTTGCCCCAGCGCAAGCTGTGGAACACGGGAGGTACCATGCACGATGTGTGCCAGACGTTGGCGTGCGCTATTGCCCGCCCCGTCACTTTCGGCGATCATCTTTCCGGGGAGCCACGGGGAAGCGAGTGTCGACGGGTCCCGCCGTTTCTCCGCAATTCGGCGGCCAGTCGCGTCCTTCGCGCGGCCGCCTGCGCCGCCCCCCCGGTGACCTGTAACATCCAGTAGAGTCGAATCCGTCGTTTCCGGCCAACCAGATTCCCGATGCTGAAATTCGGCGCCAAATCGCAACATCCCCTCGGCGACGCGCGATCCGCCGAGCGCTGGTTCGCGTCGCTGCCGGTCAACGATCCGCTGTCCGTACAGCGCAGCCTCGTCGAAGAACTGCGCAAGCTCACCGTGCGCGCCGCGCGCCGTACGCCGACGGTGCTCGAGGCAGTGTTCGTCGTCGATGCGCATGCGGATGGCCTCGTACGAAAACTGACGGCACAGTATCTCGAGCACGCGAGACGCTCTGCCAAGATCGAGGACCAGCTCTGGACATCGTTGTTCGAACTCGCGCAGGGTTTCCAGGACTGTTACTTGGCGTTCGCGCGCGAGATCACCGAACCCAGGCCGCGCGGCAAATGGCACGCGGTCCTGGCGCGACTCATCGGCCGGCAAATCATCCATCTCGGCCGCGACGCGAAACTCCGGCTCTTTCGCTGCGAGCGGTGGATTCCGTCGAAGTGGGCCGACCTGTTCCGGCCATTTACTCAAGCCTGCGGGTACCAGATCGAACGCGAGCCGTTTCTGCTCGATCCGGCCGGTCATCCCACGACGATCGAACGCGAGTTCCTCAGCATCCTGCTCCTTCAGCTGGGCGATCCTGGCAACATCACGGCGAAGGAGATCGAGTGGATCGCCGCGCAGCTCGATGGATGGTGCCAGCCGCTGCGACTGACGCTGCGGCCGGTGTCGCCGAACACCTTTTATGTCGACCTCGCGGGCGAATCGGGGTTGCACCGGCGCTCGGCCGCGCCGCTCGAAGGCCGCGTGCTGTTCGTCGACCTCCGTCCGCTCCACGCGTTGCTGCTGCAGAATCGGGCCACGCTCGAGCAGGCCGTGCGCGGCGAGCCGCGCTCCGCCAGGAAGTCACGGCACCGCCAGGAACTCGATCTCTTCGTCAAGCTTGCGAGTCGAATCGATCCGGATTTCAAGCCGCTTGCCCGGCGCGGAGAGCGCGCCCCCGCGAGCGGTGGGGTCGATGCCATCGTCGGTTTCCCGAACATCTCCACGTTCTTGCGCGGTAGCAAGACGATGTCGATCGCGGAACCTCCTGTCCGCCTGAGTTACGGCGACACGATGGAACTCGCGGTATTCGGGCGCACGATCCACCAGACGAAATATCAGCGCGAACCCGCGGCAGACCGCCTCTCCGCATTCGTGTCGCCCGGCGGACCGTGGGAGATGAAGGACGTCAGCGCGTCGGGACTGCGCCTGCATGCGGCGATGAGCGTCGCGATGGAACTCAAGCTCAGCATGCTCGTGGCAATCCGTCGCCCGGAAACCGATACCTGGGCCCTGGGCATCATTCGGCGCATGCGCCGGCTCTCGACGCGGGAAGCCGACATCGGATTGCAGCTGATCGCGGACGCGCTGGCCAGCGCCGAACTCGTCGAGCTGCGCGACGTGCGCGAATCCGATTACTCCGTGAGCGGCGAGGACCCTTCGATCACCGGCCGCACGATCCACGGCCTGTTCCTTTCGTTCAGTCGCCGTGCGGAGGAATCGCCGGTGCAATCGCTGATCGTGCCCGCGGTCGAGCACCACCCGTCCCGGCGTTACACGTTACGCGTGGGGGATTCGGCACGCACGATCCGGTCCGGGATCGTGCTGGAACGGCATGCCGACTGGATATGGACGGTGATCGAGCCCGTTTCGTCGGCGAAGACGGACGGCACCGATTCCACGGATTGACGCCGCGCGTATGGTGACCGACCGTTACCATGCGATCTGCGCCGCGCACCGCTGGAATGTTCCGGCGCAGTTCAACATTGCCCATGCCTGCTGCACACGGTGGGCTGCCGACCGGGCGCGCTTTGCCCTCTACTGGGAGGACGAGTCGGGCGCGAGCGCGGCCCTCACTTTCTGGGATCTGCAGCAACGTGCGAACCGGCTGTCCAACGCGCTGGCGGCGCTGGGCGTCGGGCGCGGCGACAAGATCGCGCTGATCCTTCCGCAGCGCCCGGAAACGGTGGTCGCGCACATGGCGGTCTACCAGCTGGGCGCGATCGCCGTACCCTTGTCGTTCCTGTTCGGGCCCGACGCGCTCGAATACCGGCTGGTCAATTCCGAGGCCAGGGTCGCCTTCGTCGATCCGCAATCGCTGCCGAACATCGCGCCGATCCGCGAGCGTTGCCCCGGTGTCGCCCATGTCATCGGAGTTGCCGGCGCACGCGAAGATTGGATCTTGCCCTACGAGTCGCTGCTCGAAAAGGCGTCGTCGCACTTCGCGCCCGTTGCGACGCCATCGCGCGATCCCGCGCTCCTGGTCTACACGAGCGGCACCACGGGACCGCCGAAGGGCGCGTTGATGCCGCAGCAATGCCTGCTCGGCAATCTGCCCGGTTTCGTGCATTCCCACGACGGCTACCCGCAGGAAGGCGATCTCTTCTGGTCGCCGGCGGACTGGGCGTGGACCGGCGGGCTCATGGACGCGCTCCTGCCGGCGCTCTATTTCGGCCAGCCGATCGTCGGCTATCGCGGGCGGTTCGATCCGGAACGCGCGCTCGCATTGATGGCGAAGTACGGTGTGCGCAATTCGTTCCTGTTCCCGACCGCCCTCAAGATGATGATGAAGGAATTCCCGCGGCCGAAGGATCGATTCGACCTGCGCCTGCGGACCATCATGAGCGCCGGCGAGGCCGTCGGGACGACCGTGTTCGACTGGGCGCGCGACGCGCTCGGCGTCACGATCAACGAGATGTTCGGACAGACCGAAATGAATTACATCGTCGGCAATTCCCAGGAATTGTGGCCGGCCAAACCCGGCTCGATGGGTCGCCCGTATCC
Source organism: uncultured beta proteobacterium (assembly GCA_963695725.1). Taxonomy (GTDB): domain Bacteria; phylum Pseudomonadota; class Gammaproteobacteria; order Burkholderiales; family Casimicrobiaceae; genus CAIWHR01. The sequence continues at coordinate 362,774 of CAVOHM010000003.1, read as the reverse complement.
CGGGCACAGAGTCGCCACCCTCGACGACGACGGCCGCGAAGCCGGCGTGGGCGAAATCGGCGAGGTTGCGGTCCATCGCGTTGCGCCCGATGGCAGCCCGGATCCGGTGTTCTTTCTCGAGTACTTCAAGAACCCCGAAGGGACCGCGAAGAAATTCACCGGCGACTGGTGCCGTACCGGCGATCTCGCGAAGCGCGACGCCGACGGGTATCTCTGGTATCAGGGCCGCTCCGACGACATGTTCAAGGCCGCCGGATACCGGATCGGCCCGTCGGAAATCGAGAATTGCCTGGTCAAGCACCCGGCGGTTGCCAACGCCGCCGTCGTCCCGTCGCCGGACGAAATGCGCGGCAACGTCGTGAAAGCGTTCATCGTGCTGGCCGCAGGTCAGGCGGCGACCGCGGCAATCGAGGACGACATACGGCAGCACGTGCGCCGGTTCCTCGCGCCCTACGAGTATCCGAAGGAAATCGAGTTCATCGACGCGCTTCCCATGACCACGACCGGCAAGGTCCAGCGCCGCGTGCTGCGGGAACGCGAGCGCGAGCGGAAGGCGGGAAAGGCGTAACAGGCAGCCAAGCACGATGGTCGGCGATCCCGCCATCCGTTAGATGGCGTGGATGATCGGGTGTCGCCCTCTCTCAGCCGGAGCCGGACGTCAACTTCAATCGCTCGATGAACGCGCGATGGGTGAGTACCCACGCGACGGCCGGTGCCACCGTCGGCAGGATCAACGAGCCGAGCTGGTAGGAAAACGCGATCGCCTCGCGCTGCCACGCGACGAAACCGGTCTGTGACGCGATCAGAGGCCCCGCCCCGATGGCAACGTTCTTCAGGAAATCGGCGAGCACGCCCCACGCGATGAACGGCGTGAGCGCCGCGTAACCGGCGATCAGGTGGCGCGGCCAACCGGGCGCCCGGGCCGCGAGCACGAGCGCGACGTAGAGCGGCAGACCGAACGAATAGAGCAGCATGTCGACGTCGACGGTGATCTCGGCGCCTTGCGTCGACGCCGATCCCGGTTTGAGCGTGGTCGCAAACGTGAGCACGGCGCCGACCTGTTCGATGCCGTCCACGAGATCCGGGAACGCGAATCGCGTGACGACGGCGACGACTCGTGCCGCCGGCCACATCAGCACCGGCGCCGCGTAATACCACGCGACGAAAGCCGCCGGCAGCCATGCGAAAACTCTGGCGATGAAGCCACCGAGTTGGCCGCGCGCTGCGGTTGGCACGGCGTTCGTTCGGCGTCAGGCCGACGCCGGCGCGACGGATCCGCCGGCCGGCCCGCGAGGCGGACCGCCGCTTGCGCCGCCCGGCGGCAGCAGGCGGACCCAGACGAGCCAGACGACCAGGACATCGAGCATGATCAGTGCCTGCCAGACGTAGAGATGCGCCCATTCGAAGGCCTGCATGTTCCACTGCCCGAGATAGAACAGGCTGATCACGCGCACGATGTTAAGACCCTGTACCGCCGCGATGCCGGCGGCGAGGCCGACGAATCGTTCGCGCCACGGCGCGGGAAAGGCGAATATTGCGGCAGCGAGTACGATCGTCGCCTCGATCCCGTTGCAGCCCGCTTCGATCGAGACCCCGAAGCCGTTCACCGTGCTGCGAATGACCTTTCCCGCCGCCACGACGTGGGGATCGATCACCGTGACGAGCCACGTGCTGATCGCCGCCAGCGCGTTGGTCCACGGCTCGACGAAATATTCCTGCCCCCACGGCGTGAGCTCCAGGCCGAACAGCACCGCCTGCAGCGCGACGAACATGACAAAGAAACGGAGCACCGGGAGATTCTACCGAAGCGGGTGCGGTCGTGGCTGATTCCGACCTGTGCGCTAGCCAGTCTTCGCGCGCGCGAGCGGCGGGTTCGCCGCGAAATAGCGCCGAATGCCGTCTCCCATGGATTCGGCGAATTTGCCCTGGTGGCGGTCGCTGCGCAGCTTCAATTCTTCGTCGGGATTGGAGATGAACGCCGTTTCGACCAGGACCGACGGGATGTCCGGCGCCTTCAGGACCGCAAACCCAGCCTGTTCGACGGAGCCCTTGTGCAGCGTGTTGATCGTACCGATGCTGTCGAGCAGGTGCTGTCCGACTTTCAGGCTGTCGCTGATCTGCGCCGTCTGCGAAAGGTCGAGCAGCGTCCGGGCGAGCAACGGGTCCTTGCCGTCCAGGTTCACCCCGCCGATGAGATCGGCCGCGTTCTCCTGTTGCGCGAGCCACTTTGCCGCGGAGCTGGTCGCGCCGCGTTCGGACAGCGCGAATACCGATGATCCGCGCGCCCGCGCCTCGCGAAACGCGTCCGCATGGATCGAGACGAAGAGATCGGCCTCCACGCGACGGGCCTTCTGCACGCGCGTCGCCAGAGGAACATAGTAATCGTCGTCGCGCGTGAGCATGGCGCGCATGCCGGGCTCGGCGTCGATGATCCGCTTCAGCTTCTTGCCGATCGCGAGCGTGACGTGCTTTTCGTAGGTGCCGCGGCGGCCGATCGCGCCGGGATCCTCGCCACCGTGGCCGGGGTCCAGCGCAACGGTGATCGTTCGCCGGCCTTGCGGTTTCGCCTCGGACTTCGTGTCGGAAGCGCGATCCTGCGCCGGGGCACCGGATTTCGGGTCGGTAGCCGTCGTTCCACGCCTTTCCTCGAGCAGCGCCATCAACGGGTCGAGCGGCGTCAACGGATAGATGTCCAATACGACGCGGTACCCGAAATCGGCGACCGGTTTCAACACGAACAGCTGCGTCCGCGTTTCGGTCTTGAGATCGAACACGATGCGCAGCGTTTCCGGCGCCCTCGTTCCGAAGCGGATCGCCGCGATGTGGGGGTCGGCCATCTGAACGCGCGTTGGAAGTTGCGCGAGTTCGGGCGTCAGCCGGATGCCTTCGAGTTCGAGGACCACGCGGTGCGGATCCTTGAGGGTCGAGACCTGATGCGCTACCGGGCCCGGGACCTCGAGCACGACGCGCGTGTACTCCTGCGCCGGCCACATCCGTGCCGATGCGATTCGCCCGACACTCGCCCATGCTGCGCCGGGGACGGACGAGTTGCGCCGCCGGTATCAGCAGCCACCGGCATACGCGACGGCGCGCAAGCGATATCGTGATTACGCCGGCTGGCTCGTGCCGACGGAGATCATCGCGGTCAGACATCGTTCGCCGCCCTCCGTGTGCGCCTCGAGCGCAAGTTCCCGTCCGGCCAACGACGCGTCGGCCGGGTACCTGAGCGCCAACGCCAAGTCTGGTGCCGGCAGCCGGCCCGCAATCCGCTCGGGCCATTCGATCAGGCAAACCGCATCGCGGCCAAAGCAATCGGCGAGTCCCGCCGTCTCCCATTCGTCCGGATCGGCGAACCGATAAAAATCAAAGTGATATAAGTATAATCTCGAAAGCGGGTAATGTTCAACCAGCGGGTAGCTCGGGCTCTTGACGGGTCCGGTCCATCCGAGCGCCTTGAGGCAACCGCGCACGAGCGTGGTCTTCCCCGCGCCGAGGTCGCCCGACAGCGTGACAATCATGCCGTCGCGAAGTTCGCCGGCAAGGCGCGCGCCGGCCGCTTCGGTACCGGTGGCGTCCCGCAGATAGAGGCTGGCTGTGGCAGATCGGGGGCATCGACGTGGTGTAGGCTCCGGCACATGTCCATGCCCGGTCCAGGCGCATCCGAAGAACGCGATTGGACCGCGCTTGCCTCCGACATCCGGCGCTGGGGCAAGGCGCTGGGATTCCAGGAGATCGGCATCGCGGGCACCGATCTCGGCGCCGAAGAGCGGCGTTTGCTGGATTGGCTCGCCGCGGGCCGGCATGGCGCGATGGATTATATGGCAAGGCACGGCACGATCCGTTCGCGGCCGGCAGAGTCTTGTTCCCGGAACGCTGCGCATCATCACCGCGCGCATGAACTACCGGCCGCCTGCCGCACGCGCGAGCGATGATGTCTTGCGCGACCCGACGCAAGCGTTCATTGCGCGCTACGCGCTCGGCCGCGACTATCACAAGGTGCTGCGCGGCAAGCTGCAGCGGCTGGCCGACCGGTTCGGGCGTCGATCGGGGATTTCCGCTATCGCGTGTTCACCGACAGCGCTCCGGTACTGGAAGTGGCGCTGGCGGCGAAATCGGGCATTGGCTGGCAGGGCAAGCACACGCTGCTCCTGACGCGTGACGCTGGCTCGTGGTTCTTCTTAGGCGAGATCTACACCGACCTCCCGCTGCCGGTTTCGGCGGCACAGCCGTCACACTGCGGCAGTTGCACCGCGTGCATCGACATCTGCCCGACCGGGGCCATCGTCGCGCCGTACGAACTCGATGCGCGCCGCTGCATCTCGTACCTGACGATCGAGCTTCCCGGCAGCATCCCGGAGGAACTGCGTCCGCTCATCGGCAACCGCGTCTACGGCTGCGACGACTGCCAGCTGTGTTGCCCGTGGAATCGGTTCGCACAGGATGCCGACGAACCGGATTTCGCCGTTCGGAATGGTCTCGACGACGCCGATCTCGTCGACCTCTTCGCGTGGACCGAGGCGGAATTCACCACGCGTCTCGCCGGCAGCGCGATCCGCCGGATCGGGTACGAGCGATGGTCCCGCAATCTGGCGGTCGGGCTGGGCAATGCGCCCGCCGATCCGAAGATCATCGCCGCGCTCGAGGCGCGCGCCGACGATCCGTCAGCGCTGGTGCGCGAGCACGTCGCATGGGCGCTGACGCGGCACCGGTGACGGCGCGATCAAAGGCGCGCGTGCGGGTCCCGGCGCCGATCATCGGATCAGCTGGTTCATCGAGACGATCGGTAGCATCACGGCCAGCACGAGAACGAGCACGATCGCACCCATCGTGACGATCAACGCCGGCTGCAACAGCGCCGCAAACCAGGAGATCCGTCGCTCGGCTTCACGCTCGAGTTCGGCAGCAGCGCGTTCCAGCATGGGCGCGAGCTGTCCGCTCGCCTCGCCGTTGGCGGTGAGATGAATGAGCACGGGCGGGAACACCTTCTGCTCTTTCAATGCCCGCGCCAGCGACACACCCTCGCGGACGAGGAGTGCCGCTCTTCCCGCTGCGGCCTGCAGCGGCAGCGCCCAGACGACGTCGCGCGCGGCATCGAGCGAGCGCAACAACGGCGCCCCGCTTCCGGCCAGGATCGCGAGCGTGCTCGCGAAGCGCGCCGTGTCCACGGCGACGACGAGCCTGCCCGCGACGGGCGCGCGCAGCAACGCTCGCTGCCAACGCGCGCGGAATGCCTCACGCCGGTTCGCGAGCGCGAGCGCGATCATCGCGGTGACGGCACCCAGCAACCAGAGCCAGGCGGTTCCGCGCAGAAATCCGGACAGCGCGATCAATGCCTGCGTGAGCAACGGCAATGTCTGGCGGCTCTGCTGATAGACAGCGACGATCTGCGGCACGACGTAGACAAGCAGGACCACGATCACCGCGCTCGCGATCACGGTCACCAGCACGGGATAGACCAGCGCCAGCGTGAACTGCTGCTTCTGCACCTGCCGCGCCTCGAGGTAATCGGCCAGTCGCGCGAGCACGTCGGGCAGGTTGCCGGTTTCCGCCGCCACGGCGACGAGTCCCCGGTAGAGATCGCGAAAATGTGCGCGGCCAGTGCGCGAGCGTCCCGGCCAGCGTCTCGCCCGCCGCCACATGCGCGCGCGCGGTCGGCGAAGAGCTTCGCGGCGCGCGGGTCGTCGGCCTGCTCCGCCACCGCGGACAAGCGCCTGGTCGAGCGGCATGCCGGCCCGCACGAGGGTGGCGAGCTGTCGCGTCGATAGAGCGACCTGCGCCGGCGGCAACCGCAGCCGCAGCACCGCAGGCGCGGCAGCGTCACCGCCGGGCGCGGCGGCGCCTTCCGGCTCGATTGCGGTCGGATACAGGCCGTCCGCCGCAGCCGTTCGCGCACGTGGCGCGCGGTGTCCGCATCGATCAGGCCGCGCTTGAGCCTGCCGTTCGCGTCGACAGCCTCGTAGTGAAATGTCTGCACCCGAGACCCGGTCGTGTTCACGTGTCCCGAGAAACGCGCACGAGCTCGGCGAGCGACGTCGTGCCGTCCGCCAGCCAGCGGGCGCCGTCCCGGCGCAATGACGCCGTCCCGGCGCGTGCCGCTGCCGCGCGCAGCGCGATCCTCCGGCGCGCGGTCGTGGATCAGCCGCCGCAGCGCGTCGTCGACGACGATGAGTTCGTAGACGCCGGACCGGCCGCGGTAGCCGGTGTCGCGGCACTCGCTGCAGCCGGCCGGCGCATAGAGCGGCAGATTCGGCGGCAGGCCCAGCTCGGCCAGCAGCGCGGCCTCGCCTGCGCGTCGGCGCGCGCACAGGTGCGGCACGCCGGACAGAGCGTGCGCACCAGCCGCTGCGCGAGCACACCGAGCAGACTCGACGCCAGCAGGTACGGCTCGACGCCCATGTCGGCAAGGCGTGTCATCGCGCTGGCGGCGTCGTTGGTATGCAGCGTCGCCAGCACCAGATGCCCCGTCAGCGAAGCCTGCACGGCGATCTGCGCGGTTTCGAGGTCGCGGATCTCGCCGATCATGATGATGTCGGGATCCTGGCGCAGGATCGCGCGGAGCGCGCGGGCGAAATCGAGATCGATGCGCGGATTGACCTGCGTCTGCGCCGACGCCGTCGAGCGCGTACTCGATCGGGTCCTCGACCGTCATCATGTTGAGCGCTCCGCGCGGCAGCCGCGACAGCGCGGCGTAGAGCGTCGTCGTCTTGCCGGAACCGGTCGGGCCGGTGACGAGAACGATGCCGTGCGGCTCGCGGATCAGGCGGTCGACCGCGTGCGCGCGTCGTCGCGCTCATGCCGAGCGCCGTCAGGTCGAGCCGCGCCGAATCCTTGTCGAGCAGCCGCAGCACCACGCGCTCGCCCGGTCCGGTCGGCAACGTCGATACCCGCACGTCGACCTGCTTGTCGCCCAGCTTCAACGCAATGCCGCCCGTCCTGCGGCAGCCGTTTTTCGGCGATGTCGAGGCTCGCCATGATCTTCAGCCGCGAGACGAGCGCCGCGTGCAGCGCGCGCGGCGGCTCGAGCACGTCGCGCAGCACGCCGTCGATGCGAAAGCGCACGACCGAGCGCGCTTCGTACGGCTCGAAGTGCAGGTCGGACGCACGCTCGCGCAGCGCCTGCAGCAGCAGCGCGTTGATCATCCGGATCACCGGCGCCTGCGTCGCCGCTGTCGAGCAGGTCCTCGGCTGGCCGGCAGGTCCTGCATCAGCCGCGCGAGATCGGTCTCGCGGGCGAGATCCTCGCTGATGCGCGTCACGCCGCCGTCGACTGGTTGTAGGTGCGCGCGAGCTCGGCGGCGAAGCGCTCGGCATCGACCGCGCGGGTGACGAGCGGCCGCTGCAGAACGCGCTTGAGTTCCGTCGATGCCTTCGACCGTCGCGTCGGGCCGCGTCAGCACGACCACGCTGCCGCCCTCCTCGCCGTGCGCCAGGACGCCGTGCGCTCGCGCGAACGCGTACGGGATCCGTTGTGCGGGCCCGGCTGCGGCGTTGGTCGGGAGGGCGGCCATCGCGGGTGGCTGCAGGCCCTAACGCGTGTTCGACTGCGGCGGGCTCTCGCTCGCGCGGGACCGCGGGCTTGTCGCCGAGCAGCGGCGGCGTCGGGTCGGCACCGGGCGTTCCTGGCAGCGTGCCCTGGGGAGGAAGTGTCGGGTGCGTCGGGTCGTTCCAGAACAGCCGTGGGCCCGGCTGTCTGGCGCTCCTGCTCGCCCCTCAGGTACTCGTAGCGCTCCGACGTGATCTCGCGACCGTCGGCACTCGGTGCGCACGACGGTCGGCTTGAGGAAGATCATCAGGTTCGTCTTCTGCCGCCGGCGCGCATCGTAACGGAAGAGCGCGCCCGCGATCGGAATGTCGCCCAATCCCGGTACCTTGTCGCTGCCGTCGGACAGGCGATCCTCGATCAGCCCGCCGAGCACGACGACCTGCGTGTCGTCGACGACCACCGTCGATTCGAGCGCGCGCTTCGACAGAATGACGCCCGCCTGGCGTCGACACGTCCTCGATGCGCGAGACTTCCTGGTAGAGCACGAGGCGGATCGTCCCGCCCTCGGTGATCTGCGGCTTGACGCGCAGCACGATGCCGACGTCCTTGCGCTCGAACGTCTGGAATGGCGTGACCGTCGTGGTATTGCCCGTCGTCGCGTAGCTGCCCGTGACGAGCGGAATGTTCTGGCCGACGATGATGCGCGCCTCCTCGTTGTCGAGCGTGAGCAGCGTCGGTGTCGACAGGATGTTGGCGCCGACCTGGGTTTCGAGCGCGCGCGCGAGAAACGCGAGATTGGTGATCGTCCCCAGTCCGGGAATCGTCGACCGTGCCCTTCATCACGCCCAGGGCCAGCCCCTGGCCGACCGTGCCCGGATTGACGGCCACGTCGATGATGTTGTCGCCACTGCCGCGCGGCGTGAAGTTGGTGCCGCCGATCACCCGCGTCTGCGTCGTGTTGTAGCCGGACAGCGCCTGCCACTGGATGCCGAACTCGGCCGCCTTGTCCGCCGACACCTCGACGATCAGCGCCTCGACGAACACCTGCGCGCGGCGCACGTCGAGTTTCTCGATGATCGCGCGAAGATTGTTGTAGACCGGCTCGGGGGCCATGATGACGAGGGCGTTGGTCGCCGTGTCCGCCGGTGATCGTCGCGCCGCCGGCGGAAAAGCGACGTCGCGCCTGCGGCGCAGGGTGCTCCCGAGCGGGGCTGTCGCGGCCGTCGTCGCGACGGTGCCGACGTGCGGAGCGTTGCCCATGATCGACGTTTGCGGCGAGAGCGACGAACCACCCGATTGCAGGCCTCCGCCGTCCCCACCGGTCATCATCGCGCGCAGCGTCTGCGCGACGCGCGACGCCTCGGCATTCTTCAGGTAGACGATGAACATGTTGCCGCCGGGCCTGCCCGGCGTATCGAGCTGGTCGATCAGCTGCCTGCACGCGCGCCAGACGCGCCGGGGTTGTCCGCGCGCACCAGGACGCTGTTCGAGCGCCCGTCGGCCATGATCGTCACGCGTTGCTGGGTCTCCGACGGCCCGGCGGTATTCGGGTCGGCGAGCATCCGGTTCAACAGCGCCACAACGTCGAGCGCGGACGCATTCCGGAGCGGCACCAGGATCGTTTCTCCGCCGGGGGCCTGATCCAGCGACGCGATGATCCGATCGATCCGCTTCAGATTGTCGGCGTAGTCTGTGATCACCAGCGCGTTGCCGCTCGGATACGCGGCGATCGTGTTGTTGGGCGTGATCAGCGGGCGCAACACGGCAACGAGCTGCGCCGCCGATTCGAACTGCAGCGTCACGACCTGCGTGACCAGCCGGTCCCCGCGTGCGGTCAGCGGCCCCACCGCCACCGCGCCTCCCTGCTGTTTGGCGTCGGCCTCCGGCACGATCTTCACGAGACCGTCGCCCTCGACCACGGCAAACCCCTGCATCCGCAGCGCCGAGAGCAGCGTCGGATAGACGAGGTTTTTCGGCACCGGTCGGGCCGAGATGATGTTGATGTTTCCCTTGACCCTGGGATCGATCAGGAAGTTGCGGCCGGTGATCTCCGCGACGGCCTTGACGACCGCTTCGATGTCGGCATTGACGAAATTGAGCGTGACCGCATCGTCGGCGGCCGGTGCGACCGGCACGAACGCAGCCGAAAGTGCGAATGCGAGTGCGAGTGCGGCCAGCATGCGCCCGCCGCGGCGGGCGGCGTACGTTGCGGCATCTGGGTGTACCCGTCTACGCAGTTTCGTGGTCAAACAGGCGCCAGGAAGTAGTCATGACCCCGCCATGGGGACCGCGCGGGAAAACTGCGCGAATCCGCGCGCATCACTGAAATTGGCAGCGTCCGCGCGCTTTCGGGAATAATAGCATGCGGCCGGCCGTCGTCCGCAGCAGGGAAAGTTGAATCCGAACGCCGCGACTGGCCGCATCCAACCGAGGGAATGATCCGTCTTCGGGAGTCCTGATGAAACAATCTCCTTCGCCCGCCCGTCACTCCTCGGCTCCGACCCGGTTCGTCCGGCGGATGGTCCTCGGAACGGCGTTTCTCCTCGGGCTGGCGATCGCGTTCGCACCGCGGTCCCCGGCCGTGCATGCGCAGGAACCCAAACAGGCCACCGCGACCGCGCCCAAGTCCGCTACGAAATCGGTGACCATTTCGGACGGAAAGGGTGCCGAAGTCAGGATCGAGGTCGAGAAAGAATCGCCGCCGGCGACCGCGGCAGACCCCGCATCCGAAGGTCGCGCTGACGCCGCAACGTCACCGGACGGCGCCACCAAGGACGCGCCCGACCGCCGCGGCGCGAAGCCCCGCAAACATGCACGGGTGACCATCGACGGCATCGGTACCGATCGCGAGTTCGATTCGATCAGCGAACTTGCTCACGATCAGCCCGCGATCGCGGCGATGGTAGTCCTCATCGTCGCTGTCGTCTTCTTCGCTCCGGTGCTGGCGATTGCGCTCATCCTCTGGTACCGGATGCGCAAGGCGCGGATGCTGAACGAGACGATGCTGGCGCTCGCCGAAAAGGGAATCGTTCCTCCGGCAGAGGCACTCGACGCGCTCGTCCGGCGGCAAGCCGCCGGCGGCGTCGGCGCCACTCCATCAGCAGGCACAGGAGATCCGGCGCCGCGCCGCGTGGTCGGACCTGCGCAAGGGCGTGATGGTCGGTGGCGTGGGGCTCGCGCTTTCGTTGTATTCGCTCCTCGAGGATCGCGAGGCGAACGCGCTCGGGCTCGTGCTGCTATTCGTCGGTATCGGATTTGTCGTCCTCTGGTGGTTCGAGGAACGGCACCTCGTTCCCCCCGGTCGCGCGATGCCGGATGCACCGCCCGGCTCGGGCAGCACAGCCGGGAATCCACCCCCGGACTGATGGCCGCGTGGCGCACCCTCGCAGGCCGACTGTCCGCGCCTATCATCGCCAATGGCGGAGCCAGTTCTTTCCGATGCCGAACTCATCGCCCGGGTCGTCGTTCAGGATGACCGCCACGCCTTTTCGGAACTCGTGCGCCGCCATCAGTCCGCGGTCCGTGCGACGCTGCGGCGGTTGACCGCCGGCAATCATGCGCTCGCCGACGATCTCGCACAGGAGACCTTCTTGCTCGCATTTCGCAACATCGCGACGTTCCGCCAGGAAGCCAGGTTCTCGACGTGGCTCTATCGCATCGCCACCAACGCCTATCTCGCCGATGCCCGCAAGCGGAAGGAAGAATTGCTGGGCGACCGCGACGCGGAAGTTCCTGCGGACGACGACGGCGAGTCTTCGCCGGCCGATGGTCATGTCCCGGACCCCGCGCGCGCGGCCACGCTTTCCCTCGACATGGACCGCGCGCTGGCCGTGCTGTCCGACGGCGAGCGCGCCGCGATCGTGCAGTGCTACCATAACGACCTCTCGCACGAGGAGGCCGCACAGGTGCTGAATTGCCCCGTCGGCACCGTGAAGACGCACATTTTGCGGGCGAAGCAGAAGCTCAGGTCGCGGCTGGCGGCATGGGCACCTGATTGACAGGAGCTTGGCCATGACTGAGCGACCCTTTACGCGAACCGACGCCGACGGCGACGATTGGCTCGACGCCGCGCTCTGCGCCGACGGCCGCGAACATCGCGCCACCTACCTCGACGATGCCGGGTTCACGGCGCGGGTGATGGCGGCGCTCCCCGCTCCGGCCACGTTGCCCGCCTGGCGCAAACCGGCACTCGCGGTGCTCTGGGCTATCGCCGGGATTGGCGTCGCGCTGGCGTTGCCTGGCGCGGTCGCTGAATTCACGTACGACACGCTGCGCTTCGTCGTCGGGCAGCGCATGTCCCTGGCCGGCGTTGCAACGGGGATACTCGCGCTGGGCGCAGCAACGTGGGCCGCTGCTGCGATGGTGTTGCGCGACGACTGACGCGGACACAGGGGCCGGAAAGACAGGCCGGGCCCGATAATCGATGCGGTTATTGTCGAACGTCGCTCACCTGCTTACTTCAGCACGAACAGCACCTCGAGTTCCGCGACGTATTTTTCGCCTTCCGCCGCGTACTTCCACTCCTTGACACCGTCGATGACCGTGCGGTCGAAGACCTTCGGCGGGTCGGAGGATACGATGATCACCTCCGAGACGTGCCCCTTCTCGTCGATCATCACGCGTGCCACGACACGGCCCTTGGAGACGCCGGCCCGAATCGCGTGGCGCGGATACTCGAGATCGTCGCCGGCGATGCGCGCCGGGTCCTTGCGAACCTTGGGCTTGGGCGGCGGCGGAGGAGGCGCCGGCGCCGGAGGCGCGACGACCGGCGGGGCGATCACATGCGGGGCAACCGGGGCCGTCGGGGTCACCGCCGTGATGACGGGAGCCGTCGGCGCTGTCGGGACCGGGATATCGGGCGGCGGCACGTAAGTCTCGACCGGTGCCTGGACCTTCGGCGCCTCGATGATCTTCTTCGGTGGCGGCGGGGGTGGCGGCGGCGCCTTGATCTCTTCGACGATCGTTGCCGACAACGGCTTCTTGATCACCTCCACAACGGTGCGCGCGAGACCCGTCAGCAGCGCGTAGATGACCAGCGCGTGCACCGCGACGACGAACACGATCCCGATGAGATGCTTGGTCGGGTCTCTCTGCTGTCGTGCGAAATCCATTTCGTCTGACTCCGAATGCGTGCGGGTGCGCTGGTTCGCCCGTACGCGGCTACTCGACGAACTGCTCGCTGCCGACGATGCCGATCTTGGTCAAACCGATCCGCTGCGAGGACGCCATCACCCGGGCAACGACGTCGTATTTGGCCTCCTTGTCGGGGCGCAGATGCAGTTCAGGTTGGATCGACTGCTCGGCGGCAACCTTGAGCTTGGCTTCGAGGGCGGCCCGGTCGGGCACCACCTCGCCGTTCCAGTAGGTCACCCCCAGGTTGTCGATGTCGATCTTGACGACCTCGGGCTTGATGAGCGGCGGCGGCGGATTGCCGGTCGGCAGGTTGAGATTGACCGAATGCAGCTGAATCGGGATCGTGATGATGAGCATCACGAGCAGCACCAGCATCACGTCGATCAGCGGCGTGGTATTGATATCCAGTATGACGTCCGGATCGCCCGAACCGCTTCCGGAGCCTACGTTCATCGACATGATCTCGTCTTTCGGTAACGGTCTTCGACCAACGCCCTATCCGCCACGAACCGGCGGCTCGGTGATGAATCCGACTTTCGCGATTCCGGCACGCTGGCAGGCGTAGATGATCCGCCCGACCGAGTCGTATTTCGCGCCGCCGTCCCCGCGAATCTGCACTTCGGGCTGCGGCAGCAGCACCGCGATCTTCTTCAGCCGGTCGATGAGCGCATTGGTATTGGGGAGCTTCAGATCGTTCCAGTAGATGCCCCCGGTCACGTCGACGGAGATGACGATGTTTTCCGGCTTGGATTCACGGATCTCGTTGGTCTCCTTCGGCAGCTGGACCGGAATCGAAGTCGTGACGACCGGAATCGTGATCAGGAAAATGATCAGCAGCACGAGCATGATGTCGACGAGCGGCGTCGTATTGATCGCCGAGACGACCTCGTCCTCGTCGCCGCTGGAGGCGCCGATGTTCATCGCCATGGCTTAACCCTTGGCGGACGCTGCCGGGGAACTCAACAGCACGGCGTGCAGGTCGGCGCCGAAGCTGCGCACGCGTTCCATCGCGGTCTTGTTGCGGCGCACGAGCCAGTTGTAGCCCAGCACGGCGGGGACCGCGACCGCGAGACCGAATGCGGTCATGATCAGCGCCTCGCCCACGGGTCCCGCGACCTTGTCGATCGACGCCTGGCCGGCGATGCCGATGGCGGTCAGCGCGTGGTAGATGCCCCAGACCGTGCCGAAGAGCCCTACGAACGGCGCGGTCGACCCCACCGTCGCGAGGAAGGCCAGGCCGTCCTGCGTGCGGCTGTGCACGTTTTCGATGGCGCGCTGAATCGACATGCTGATCCACTCGTTCATGTCGACGTGCTCGAGCAGGCCGGTGTGCCGGCTGGTCGCCTCGATACCGGTTTCGGCGATGAACCGGAACGGACTCGTCTTCTTGAGTCCCGCCGCGCCCTCCTTCACGGACGGCGCGTTCCAGAATTTCTTCTCGGCGGCACGTGCCTGCGCTCCCATCTTGGCTTGCTCGTAGACCTTGGTGATGATGATGTACCAGCTGCCGACCGACATGATCACGAGGATCAGCAGCGTGATACGGGCAACGATGTCGCCGCCTTTCCACAGGGCTTCGAGACCGTAGGGGTTATCGACCACTTCCTTCGCCATCGCCGGGGCTTTCGCTGCCGGCGCGGCGGGTGCAGCCGCAGGAACAGCCGGCGCGGCGCCAGTCGCCGCAGGGGCAGGCTGCGCATGTCCGGCTTGCGGGAAAACCGCAAAGGACATCGCAACGAGCAGGACCGCGGCCAGTGCGGCCAAACGGGTCATCTTCAACATGTTATCTCCCGACAGAGGATAGTTCAGTGAGAAATTGGCACGGGGTTCGGCAGGCTCGCGCGCTGCCAACGGCAGGACGGGATTTCCGCACCGGCAGCCGAACGGGCCACCTGCCGGCGATCCGGGTTCCCCAGAGACAGGGACGAGATGCTAATGCGGTCGGCCCGAAAAAGCAAAAAAAAGCGGAAATTCGGCCCGGCGTCCTACCGGATGAGGGGAAGCGCCTGCGCGATGTCGTAGGCCTGGACTACGCGGATCTTTCCCTCGAGTTGCAGGTAGCGCACCGCCTTCGTCGGGGGCAGCGCCTTCAAGACCCGGTTGTAGAGCGTCCGTCGCGCCTTCATCTCCTTTTCGTCGGCCAGCATGATTTCCTTCGCGATCTGCCGGGCGTAGAGGTCGGACACCGGCTTGTCCTGGCCGATCACCCCTTGCACCGTGACGTTCTTCTCGCGGTTGGTCATGTCGAGGGTGCGGTGGTACGCATCGTAGGCCGGCCAGAATTTCCTGGCCTCGGCATCGGTCAGCGCGAGGATCGAAGCGACGAACGCCTTCTGGTCCGCCCGTATGGCCGCACGCAGCGCCTGCATGTCGGTCACATCGGCGGCCTTGTCCTCGGCAGCGGCGGATGGCAGCGCAACCATCGTGAGCGCGAACAGCAACGCAGCAACGCATCGTTTCATCGTTATTCCTCAGTCGACGAAAAAGTGCCCGCAGGCTTGCGGCCGGCGGGCACCGAGCAGGACGACAACAGCGTCAGTTGAACTTCACACCCACCTGGCCGTAGACGAACCGGGCACGCGCATCGTACTGGTTATGTCGTAGCAGCCTGGAACTCGTTGCGACCCCGACGAAGATCGTCCGGATTCTTGTCGAAGATGTTCCTGGCGCCGATGGCCAGCGAGACATTCTTGATGCCGTGTACGCGATGCGCAGATCGTAGAGCTGCGACTTGCTGATGTACGGCGGCAGTTGTAGGTGTCGGAGCAATCCTCCGGTCTGCATCTCTGTCGCCCGCCTCGGTAGCCGTTGTACCAGTTCTGCGTCGCCGTCACGGCCCAAGGTCCGTTGCTCCATGTCGCCTGCAGGATGTGCTTGTAGCGCAGGATCACGCCGCCGGTGATATCGGCGATCCAGCACCGGGCCGTATCCGGTCGATGCCGCTGACCACGGTGCCGACCTTGTGCGAAACGACTCCGCCCGGGCTCGTCTGGTCGAACTTGTCCATGTACGTGCCGTAGTAGCTCACGTTGATGTTGCCGAACGAGAACTTCTCGCGCCAGAACGCCTCGAAATCCCAGCCGGCGACCGTCGCGGTGCCGGTGTTGTGGTGAACGTGCTGATCAGGTCGACCTCGTTGACCGGCACCAGAACCACCAGATTCTGGTACGACGGGTCGCCCTGACGGAACTGGGACATCACTTCCTGCGCCGACGGCGTCGTGATGATGTCGCTCGAGCTTGATGTGGAAATACTCGGCGCCCAGGCTGAAGCTCGCGTTCGGCGACCAGATCCCGCCGATCTGCCACTGCTTCGACGTTTCCGGCTTGAGGTCCGGATTGCCGCCGGAGATCGCGTGCACCTGGATGTTGGGGTTGTTCGGGAACGCCGGGTCGGTGAACTGCTCGGACGTGCCGACGACCTGCGGCGACCAGAGGTCGGGCAGCGTCGGCGGCCGGAAGCCCGTGTTGTACGACGCGCGCAGCAGATACGGTTTCGCCGGCTGGAAGCGCAGAGCTCGCCTTGTAGGTGAATTTGCGAACCGACGTCGCTGTAATCGTCGAAGCGGCCCTGCACGTTCACGTCGAGCGACTTGACGACCGGAATGTTGAACTCGCCGTAGACCGCATTGATGCGTCCGGGACTGGTCGATCGGGGCTTCGACGCGCCGCCCAGGCCGGCGATGTCGCCGGTGAAGAGCGCGGGGCTCGGGTTCGTCGTCAGCGAACCGTCGCTCCACGTGATAACCGGCGGCGTATGACCATCGGGCCGGCGGGAAGCTGCATGACTTCGCCGCTGATCTTGGCGTCGATCGTGTTGCTGTCCGACGACGGCCTTCAGCGTGGCGACCGGTGAATTTGGCCGCGGGAAGCTTGTCCTTGAACGCCTGCGTCTGGCTGAGCGACCACGGGTTCCAGTCGTTGCTCGTCTGCACGATCTTGGCGTACGCGGTCTGCGAGAAGTAGCCGTCGGTCACGCTGCCATGGAGTTTGTTCTGGTTGTAGAGGTAGCTCAACTCCCAGTCCTGCTTCATCCAGGTGCCGCGCGCGCCGACCGTGAAGCGGATCTGGTTCGACCGTGTCTTCGTTGGTACGCGGGCCGAAGTCGAACACGCGCGCCGTGACGGCCAGCGGCTGGCCGACGATCGCCGAACCGCCCGGCACCGACGCCAGGTAATTGGCGGCCAGCGCGTAATTGGGATTGGAAGGATAGATCAGCAGCGCCGGATCGATCCCTTTCTCCTGGAACTGGGCGTCGCTCGTGAGGAAGCTGCGGCGCACCGGGCTCGGCTGAATCGTGTTCGTCAGGTCGTTCTGGCTCCACAGCGCGTCGGCGAAGAGTTCGACCGAATTCGAGAGCTTGAACCTGAAATTGCCGGTGAGGCCCGTGTTGATGTTGGCGGGAATGCAGGTTCGGCGCGGTGGCGCTGTCGTACGTGCAATACGGCGCGCCCTTGCTGAGTATTCGTCAGATTCTTGAACATGTTGATCGTGTTGCACGTGCCCGTGGCGGCGAGCGGATTGCCGTAGCCTGAGCCCGGGCTGTTGCCGAAGCCGGCCACGGCGTGCCTTCGACCCAGGTGCCGGCCGCGGCCGACCCGGTGCCGGGAACGTAAGCCGCCTTCGATATTGCCCTGGCCGGTGGCTCGCGGCCGTGATACTAGGGGACGATGTTGCCGGTCTTGGCGAAATCGCGGTCCTTCGCGAAGAGCGCCTGCTGATTCGAATACTGCGCGGTGATCGTGAGGTTGAAGCGATCCTTGTCGTAGTCGCCGAAGCCCATCACGGCACTCGGCTGGTAGATCTGGCCGCCGCCGCTGCGCGTGGGCGTGGACGCGTACATGGTCGGCTTCCGCGCCCTGGTAGTTGCTTTCCATGATGAAGTTGATCACGCCCGCGATCGCATCCGCGCCGTAGATGGCGGACGCGCCGTCCTTCAGGACTTCGACGCGCGAGATGCCCGCCAGCGGTATGTTGTTGATGTTGACCCCGCCCGTGCCGCTGCCGCTGGAGAACGGGACGATCCGGCGGCCATTGATCAGCACCAGCGTGCGGGAGCTGCCCAGGCCGCGCAGCGACGCGCCGGAGAAGCCGTAGGTCGAATTGCCCGACGCGTTGGCAAGCTGCGTCGCGTTCTGCGACGAAATGGCCGAGATCGTCTGCGATCAGTTCCTCGGTGGTCGAGACGCCGGTTTTCGCGATTTCTTCCCGGGTGATGATCTGCACCGGCAGCGCTTCCGCCGTCGAGGCGCTGATGGTGGCGCTGCCCGTGACCGTGACCGTCACTGCCAGCGCGGTGTTGCCAACGACTAGCGTGGTGCCTCCCAATGCATAGGCCAGCGCGACTGCAATCTTTTTGCGTTCGAACTTCATCTGATGGACCCCCAGGAAAATGTTGCAGCTACGGGAAATTTTGGTCGCCTTGCGGCAAGCACCTGTGACATTACTCCTGCACCGTTTTCGGCAGCAATGAAAACCGGCCGTTGGTAGAATGGCCGCGCGCCGCTTGTTGTAAATAAGCCAATGTCACCGATACGCTTCGCCCAAACCGCTGATTTGCCTGCAATCGTTGCAATCTACAACGCGGCGATTCCGGGGCGGATGGCCACCGCCGACACCGAGCCCGTCACGGCCTCGTCGCGCGAGGCATGGTTTCGCGATTTCGATCCCGCGCGCCGGCCGTTGTGGGTACTTACTGACGTCGCCACAAAGGCGGTACAGGGCTGGCTGTCGCTGCGCTCGTTCTATGGCCGGCCCGCGTACGGCGCGACGGTCGAAGCGGGGGTCTACACGCATCCGGCGCGTGCAGCGGCGCGGCATCGGAAAATCCCTTCTGGCTCATGCGCTTGCTGCATGCCCGGCGCTTGGAATCCGGACCATTCTGGCCTTTGTTTTCGCCCACAATGCGCCGTCGATCGCGCTGTTCGAAGCGGCGGGATTCTCGGCCTGGGGACGGCTCCCGCGGGTGGCCGAACTCGACGGCATCGAGCGCGACTTGGCGATCCTCGGCAGACGCGTCGGATGAACCCCTCCGGCGCGCCCTCCCCGTTCGAAATTCGCGCGGCGCGGCCTGCCGACGTGCCGGCCATCCACGCGATGATCGGCGAACTCGCCGACTATGAAAAACTGGCGCACTTGCGTGTGGCGACCGAAGCGGATCTCACCGATGCACTTTTTGGCCCGGCGCCGGCCGCCGAGGTATTGATTTCATGTAAAGATGGAACACCTGCGGCTTTCGCCCTGTTTTTCCACAATTTTTCCACGTTTCTCGGCCGCCGCGGTCTCTGGCTGGAGGACCTGTTCGTCCGGCCGGCGTTTCGCCGGCAGGGCTGCGCGCAGGCGCTGCTGCGCGCGCTGGCGGGGATCGCCCGTGAGCGGGACTGCGGCCGCTTCGAGTGGGCGGTGCTCGACTGGAACGCGTCGGCGATCGAGTTCTACCAGTCGCTGGGGGCGACGGTCCTGCCGGACTGGCGCATCGTCCGTGTGGTCGGAGGGGCGCTGGACGCGATGGCGTCCGGGGAACTCGGGCGGGTGGGGTCCGACACGGATTAAGCGGGACACCTGGCGCGCATATTGCTGCGGTTGCCGGGTGATTTCCTATACGACCCCACTCGTGGACCCCATGGGCCCCGCCCGTCGCGCCGTTCCGAAGCGCTAGCCGCGTCGAGACGATCCCGGCGATAATCCGCGACTTTTGCGCCACGCACGCCGGCGCTCCCTGCCCGCCACCTGCCACCACCGATGCCCGACGCCGACCGCTTTTCCATAGCCGACCTGCCGCCGCTTTCGCTATCGCGCCGACTACTGGTCGCTGCGCTGGGTCGACGAGACGTGCGAGTCCTATGCCGTGCGCAAGAATGTCGCGCTGCCCTATGGCGCGAGCACCGACCGGGGCGCGATGGCCACCGTCCACGCGGGCGGCGGTTACGGTTATGCGGCGACCGGCGACACGACGCCGGCGGGACTGGCCGCGGCGCTCGAGCGCGCTGCGGCGCTGGCGCGCGCCACCGCCCGGTTCGCCCTCGTCGATTCGCGCACGCTGCCGCGCCCGGCCCCGCGCGGCGAATACGTGTCGCCGGCATTCGCCAGCCCGACGCGAACGCGCCGCGAATGGTACGAACTGCTTGATGCGCGAATCGCGCGCGGCCGCCGTCGATCCGCGGATCGTCGACTGGGAGGCGACGGTCGACGTGCTGACCGCGACGCACCGGCTCGTCACCAGCGAAGGCGGCGACGTCATCCAGCGCTTCCGCTTCCTGCTCCCGGGCATGGCGGTCACCGCGCACGCGGATGGCGTCACCCAGACGCGAACGCTGCACGGCCATCGCGGCATCTGCCAGCAGGGCGGCGACGAGATCCTTGCGCGCTTTGGCGTTCGACGGCGGCATGCGGCGCATCGCGGACGAGGCGCTCGAACTCCTCGCCGCGCCCAACTGCCCGAGCGGCACGATGGACGTCGCTGCTCATGCCGGACCAGATGATCCTGCAGATCCACGAGTCGATCGGCCATCCGCTCGAACTCGACCGCATCCTCGGCGACGAGCGCAACTTCGCCGGCACGAGCTTCGTCACCCCCGAGATGTTCGGAACCTATCGCTACGGCTCGGAACTGCTCAACGTCACGTTCGACCCGACGCGCGCCGAGGAACTCGCGAGCTACGGCTTCGACGACGACGGCGCGCCGGCGGAGCGCGTGCACCTGATCCGCGATGGCATCCTCGAGCGGCCGCTGGGCGGCGCGACGTCGCAGCTGCGCGCGGGCCTTCCCGGAACGTCGAACACGCGCGCCGACGGCTGGAATCGTCCGCCGATCGATCGCATGGCGAATCTCAACCTCGAGCCCGGCGACGCGACGCTCGACGAGATGATCGCCGGCATCGAACGCGGCGTGCTGATGGAGACCAACTGCTCGTGGTCGATCGACGACTCGCGCAACAAGTTCCAGTTCGGCTGCGAGCGCGGCCGGCTGATCGAGAACGGCAAGCTCGGCGCGGTCGTCAAGAACCCCAACTACCGCGGCATCTCGCGCGAACTTCTGGCGCACCCTCGCGCGCGGTCGGCAACGCCGATACGCGTGCAGGTGCTGGGCTCGCCGCATTGCGGCAAGGGCGAGCCCTCGCAGGTCATCCGCGTCGGCCATGCGTCACCCGCGTG
Source organism: uncultured beta proteobacterium (assembly GCA_963695725.1). GTDB lineage: Bacteria > Pseudomonadota > Gammaproteobacteria > Burkholderiales > Casimicrobiaceae > CAIWHR01. Next base: position 342,005 of record CAVOHM010000003.1, on the reverse strand, counting down.
CGTGTTCCGGAATGTCGACGTGTTCGGCGGGGAAGAATGAGCAGCCCGATGCGTGGTCCCATGCCTCGTTCGAGCCCGCCGGCAGAGCGATTGCGTCCGGAGACGAAGAGATCATGAACCCGCCACGGGACGCTTTTTTCGCCCCTGCCACGATGGAATCCTATTTCCACGATCTCGCGGCGGCGCTCGATCGCATGCTCGAGGCCGGCGAAACGTACACCGCGCGCTTTTCCGGCGAAACGTCGGAGTTCGTCCGCTTCAACCGCGGCAAGGTGCGCCAGCCCGGAAGCGTGGTCCAGCGCTACGTCGACGTCGACTTGATCCACGGCGCGCGCCACGCGTCGTACCAAATCGCGCTCTCCGGTGGTCTTGCCGCCGACCGCGAGCGGCTGCGCGTGGCCGTTGCGGCGCTGCGCGATGTTCTGCCCGATCTCGACGCCGATCCGCACCTGCTGATCGCAACGGACGTCGCGTCGAGCCGGGCCGCGCGCGGCAGCCCCTTGCCGCCGGGCGAGACCGTGATCGACGCCGTGCTTGGCGCCGCGGATGGACAGGATCTCGTCGGAATCTACGCCGGCGGTCCCGTGTGCCGCGGGTTCGCGAATTCGTACGGGCAGCGCAACTGGCACGAAGCGACGTCGTTCAATCTGCAATGGAGCCTCTATCACCACGCCGACAAGGCCGTGAAATCGGCGCTCTCCGGCTTCGCGTGGGACGAAGCCGCGCTGGCGGCAAAGATGGGCGAGGCGCGCCGGCTGCTCGCGCACATCGCGCAGCCCGCGAAGACGCTCGCACCCGGCAAGTACCGCGCGTACCTGACCCCTGCGGCAATGGAGGAAGTCGGCTCGATGCTCTGCTGGGGCGGCTTCTCGGCGCGAGCGCTGGCGACAAGGCAGAGCAGCCTCAATCGCATGCAGAGCGATGATGGCGAGCGCCTCGATCCCCGCGTCACGATCAGCGAAGCGACCGCCGGCGGCATCGCGCCGGCGTTCCAGAGCGAAGGATTCGAACGGCCCGAGTGCGTGCCGCTCATCACCGCCGGCCGGCTCGTCGGCTCGCTGGTATCGCCGCGGACCGCGCGCGAATTTTCGCTCGCCGCGAATGGGGCCAACGGCTACGAGAGCCCCGAAGCGCTGGCGATGGACGGCGGAACGCTGGCTGCGGGTGATGCGCTCTGCGCGCTCGGCACCGGCCTCTACATCGGAAACCTGCACTACCTCAACTATTCCGATCGCCCCGCATGCAGGATGACGGGGATGACGCGGTTCGCGACGTTCTGGATCGAAGACGGAAAGATCGTCGCGCCGGTTGAACGTGCATGCGCTTCGACGACACGATCTTCCGGATGCTCGGGACGAGCCTCGAGGCCCTCACCAGCGAAACCGAGCTGATCCTCGACTCGGGCACCTACCGCGAACGCGCGCTCGCGAGCATGCGGCTTCCCGGTGCGCTTCTATCCGAGCTGGCGTTCACGCTGTAAGAAAGACAAGAAAGACAAGGAAAGGGCCCGGCTCAATTTCTAGTGAAAATTGAGCGGGGCCCCATTTCCCCAATCAATGGCCGGACAACGGAGATCGAGCGCAGAACGTTCAAGTTGATCGGCGCGCGCCTTTTGCGCGTACGCTCGAACGCTGGGCCAGCCCTGCCGATCGTTGCGCAACACGCATCAGTCCGCGCAAGGCGTCATTGACTGCCTCTGCGTTTTGGAAAGCAGTCGCAACGTCTGGGTCAAGGACAATTACGTTGCTGCTTTGCATGTATCGATGGAAATACTTGCCGCGAATGCCTTTCGAAAAATCATATTCGGGACGCATTTCGTCGGACTTTGCTTTCGGTTTACGATTCATAGTCTAGTCGTTCACGTTTCGTAGCGAGTCGCGCGCTTATCACGCGGACCTCATCAGCATCCTCAGTATGTGCGACGGCGAGCAATCGGCCGGAGGACGAAAGGCCAATCGTCAGAAAACGGAATTCTCCATGGGAATGGTCCGGATCGGGGATAGTCCGAGCCAGTTGATCGCCAAACACGGTAACTGCCTCTGGGCTAAAGTAGGGTCAGACTCGACTTTTCGCAATCAACGCGCGATCGGTGGCCGGCCAGATGAAAAGTCGAATCTGACCCTACTTTCCCTGCCAGCCCTTCGGGATCGACGCCAGCAGCCGCTGCGTGTAGGCCTCGCGCGGGTGGCGGTAGATTTCGTCGGAGTCCGCCATCTCGACGATCCTCCCCTCGTTCATCACCATGATCTCGTCGGAGATGTACTTGACGACCGCGAGGTCGTGCGAGATGAAGATGTAGGAGAGCCTGAATTCGTCCTGCAGGTCCTGCAGCAGGTTCAGCACCTGCGCCTGGACCGAGACGTCGAGCGCCGACACCGACTCGTCGCAGATCAGGATGTCGGGCTTCATCGTGAGGCAGCGCGCGATCGCGATCCGCTGCCGCTGGCCGCCCGAGAACTCGTGCGGATACTTGTAGAACGAGACCTCGGGCAGCCCGACCTTGCCCAGTAGTTCGAACGCGAGCTCCGTGCGCTCCTGCGCCGAAGCGCCGATGCCGTGGATGTCCATCGGTTCGGTCAGGATCTCCCCGACGGTGAAGCGCGGATTGAGCGACGCGTACGGATTCTGGAAGATGATCTGGATCCGCCGCTTGTACGCCATGAACTCCTTCTGCGACATCGACAGGATGTCCCGGCCCTCGAAGATCGCCTCGCCCGCCGACGCCTCGTGCAGGCGCATCAGCGTGAGGCCGACCGTCGTCTTGCCCGATCCCGATTCGCCGACGAGCCCGAGCGTCTTGCCTTTCGGCAGCCCGAACGACACGTCCTTCACGGCCTCGAACTTGCGCCGGCCGAAAAGGCCCTCGCGCGAGTAGAAATCCTTGCCGAGATTCTTCACGTCGAGGATGATCGCGTCGCCCTTCGCGACGCCGCGGCGACGTTCGGTGAGGTTCATCGCGTGCGCGCCGCCGCCCATGAAATCCTCGATCACCGGCAGCCGCACGGGACGCCGGTCGAGGCGCGGGCGGCATTGCAGCAGCGCCTTCGTGTAGGCGTCCTGCGGCGCCTCGAACACGTGCTTCGCCGGGCCCTGCTCCCGGATCTCGCCGTTGCGCATCACGACGACGTGGTCGGCGATCTCGCCCGACCACCGCGAGATCGTGCGTGATGAACAGCACCGACATCTGGTGCTTCTTCTGCAGCGCCGCAATCAGTTCGAGGATCTGCTTCTGGATCGTGACGTCGAGCGCGGTCGTCGGCTCGTCGGCGATCAGGAGCTTGGGCTCGCAGGCGATCGCCATTGCGATCATCACGCGCTGCTGCTGGCCGCCCGACATCTGCGACGGGTAGGCATTGACCTTGAACTCGGGGTCCGGGATGCCGACCTCGTCCAGCAGCTCGACGGCACGCTTGCGCGCGGCCGACGGACTCAATCCCATGTGGAGCTTCAGCACCTCGATCAGCTGGTAGCCGACGGTGAACACCGGGTTCAACGACGTCATCGGCTCCTGGAAGATCATCGAGATTTCCGCGCCGCGCAGGTTGCGCAGATCGCCCGCCGAAAGGCCGACCACGTTGCGGCCCCCGAACAGGATGCTGCTCGCGGGATCGACGATCGAATTCTCCGGCGGCAAGCAGGCCGAGGATGGCGAGCGAGGTCACCGACTTGCCGCTGCCCGATTCGCCGACCAGCGCGACGGTCGAGTTCGTGCGGGATGTCGAACGAGATGCCCTTGACCGCGTCGAAGGTGTGCGCGCGATCGAGCCGGAACGCGACGTTGAGGTTGCGGATGCTGACCAGGGGTTCCATGGTTTCAGGCGCTCCTAGGCTCCCGCGAGACCCTTGAGTTTCGGATCGAGCGCATCGCGCAGCGCGTCGGTGAAGAGGCTGAACGCCGTCACGAGGATCGCCATCGCCGTGCCCGCCGCGGCTAACTGCCACCACTTGCCGAGGATCAGCTCGTTCTGCGCCTCGTTCAGCATCGAGCCCCACGACACGACGTCGACGGGCACGCCGAAGCCGAGGAACGACAGGATGACCTCGGCCTTGATGAAACCGACCGCGTAGATCGACAGCTGCACCAGCACCACGTGGCTCACGTTCGGGAAGACGTGGATGAACATCCGGCGCGCGTTCGACGCGCCGATCGCGTCGGCGGCCTGCACGTACTCGCGCGCCTTGTGCTTCAGGTATTCGCCGCGAATCAGGCGGAAGATGCCGGTCCAGCCGGTGAGCCCGAGGATCAGGATGATCGTCAGCGTTCCCTTCTGCTGCAGCACCGCTGCGACGGCGAGGATCAGCAGCAGGTAGGGAATCGAGCTGAACACGCTGTAGAACCAGTTGAAGAAGTCGTCGACCCAGCGGCCGTAGTAGCCGGCCAGCGCGCCGAACAGCGTGCCGATGAACGTGGCGACGGCGGCGGCGGCGAGACCGACGAAGATCGACGTCTCCGAGCCCTTGATCGTTTTCTTCAGCACGTCGCGACCCCACTTGTCGCCGCCGAACGGCAGCGTCGGCGCGCGCGCTTCGGCGGACGTCGGCCGGCGCCGCCTTGGCTGTCCTTCCGGATGTCCGCCATCACGTCGGCCAGCGGATCGACCGATTTGCCGGCGTCGCCGGAGGGCGCTGCGCCGTCGCCACCCGCCGGTTTCTTCTCGCCCCGGATTTCGGCGAGGACGTCGCCGATCGGATCGACGACCTCGGTCTTGTACTCGACGGCGGGCGTCGCCGGCGCCGAGGGCGTGACCGGGGCCGCCGGCGTGCCGGCTTCGATGTCGGCGCCGAGGAACGACGGCGGCGCGTAGTTGACGCCCGTTTCCTTCGCCCAGTTGCCGGCGATGAGCCCCGTCGCGGACGCGATCATCATCGCGATGAATACGGCCACGATCACCAGCGAGACCATGCCGACGTTGTCCGACTTCAGGCGCTTCCAGGCCAGCGTCCACAGGCCCGGCGAGACCGTGTGCGGAATCTCGCGCGCGGTTCGCGCGGCGGGTCTTCGCCAGCGTGTCGCTCGCCATCGGCGTCGCCATCACTTGAGCTGGACCCGCGGATCGACGGCCTTGTACATCAGGTCGGCGAGCAGGTTGGACGCCATCGTCGCGAACGCGACGTAGACGGTGAGCGCCTTGATCACCGGAAAATCCGAGCGCTCGACGGCGAGAATCACCTCGCGCCCGATGCCCGGGATCGAGAAGAAGCGCTCGATCAGGAAGGCGCCGAGCAGAAGCCCCGGCAGCCCGGCCATCAGGTGCGTGATGATCGGGATCGACGCGTTGCGCAGCACGTGGACCCACATGATCCGGTTCTCGGAGAGTCCCTTCGCGCGCGCGGTGCGCACGTAGTCCTGATTGATCTCGTCGAGGAAGAACGTCCGGTAGAGCCGCAGGTTGGGCGCGATGCTGACGACCAGCGCGATCAGGATCGGCAGCGCCGAGTAGACGAAGAGATTCTCGCGGAAGCTGTTGCCCCAGCCCTGCACCGGGAACCAGCCGAGCTTGTACGCGAACAAGTACTGGAACACGATGATGTAGACCAGGATCGAGATCGACAGCCCGACCGTGCAGACGATCATCACGAGCCGGTCGGTCAGCGAGCCGCGTACGTAGGCCACGGCAAGCGCCAGTCCGATCGCGAACAGCGTTTCGAGGATCAGCAGCGGCACCAGCACGGTGAGCGACGGGCCGAGGCGCGTCGCCAGGATGTGCGAGACCTTCTCGTTCGTGCTCCACGACGCGCCGAAGTCGCCGGTCAGCACCTGCTTGATGAAGATCCACAGCTGGACCCATACGGCTGGTCGACGCCGAGCTGGCGTCGGATGTTGTCGATCTGCTCCTGGTTCGAGATCTTGCCGGCCAGCACGTACGCGGGATCGCCACCGACCCAGTTGAACAGGACGAACACCAGCAGCATCACCCCGAGCATCGTCGGGATCATCTGCCACAGGCGGCGGATGATGTACGCGGTCACTGCGGAAAACTCCCCCGTCGCACGCATGGCGCCGAGGCTCGGCCACGAACGGGGCGAGGATTCATCGCACGCATCCTACTCCGAGCCGGCCGTCCCGCAACACGCCGTCGCTACTTCGCACCGGGCGCGACGTCGATGTACTGCCACTCCGCGTGCAGGATCGGGTGCTTCTTGAACCCCAGCACACGTGGCTGCACGAGCATGTTGCGGTACCGGCTGATGTCGAGCCGCCACGGCGCGTAGGCTTCGATGACCTTCGCCATTTCCTGGTACAGCCGGTCGCGCTCGGCAGAGTCGGGCATCCGGACGCTCTGCTCGTAGAGCTTGTCGTACTGGGGAATCGCGGCGCAGGCGTTGTTGCTCTGGTGGATGTTCCTGCCGTACAGAAGCTGCATGAAGTTGTCGGCGTCGGGATAATCGGCGATCCACGAGGCCGTGCGCATCATGAGCTTGCACTGCTTCTCGAGCTTGAGGAGTTCCGCAAACTTGTCCTTCTGCACTTCCATCCGGATGCCGATCGAGTCGAACGTCTTCTTCCACATCTCGTCCATCTGCCGCCACAGCGAATCGGGCCGCGACGCGTAGCGGATCACGAGCGGCTTGCCGTCGGGCAGCGTGCGAAAGCCGTCGGCGCCCTTCTTGTAGCCGAACTTGTCGAGCAGCGCATTCGCCGCCGCGGGGTCGTACTTGACGCTCGACCGGTAATTCGGATCGTGCCCGACGACGCCGGGCGGGATCGGGAACTGCGCCTCGACCGCCTGCCCGTTGCGGATGACCCGGATCTCCTCTTCGACCGGATAGGCCATCGCCATCGCGCGGCGCAGCGCGATCTTCTCGTTGGTGAGGCCCGCCGACGACCGGATCCTGCAGGTTCCAGTAGTGGTAGCTGATCTCCGGATCGACGAAGCGCGAGAGCTTGACGCCCTTCTTGCGCATCTCGGGCGTGAGTTCGCCTCCGATCAGCATCTTGGGCGCGAGCGGACCCTCCATGTTCATGAGGTCGAGCTCGCCGTTCTGGAACGCGAGCAACCGCGACTGGTCCTCTTCCATGATGCTGATCTCGATGCGGCCGACCTGCGGCATCTTCTTGCCCTTCATCTCGGCCACGAGCTCAACATCCACGGGATCGGCGCCCGCCTTGAAATCCCAGACGAACCCGCGAAAGTCCGGGATTCGCCTCGAGGAAGATCTTCGACGAGCGGATCCACTTCGCGAGCTTGTACGGACCGGTGCCGACGGGATTGCTCATCACGCGGCCGCCGGCGTCGGCGTAGGCCGCGACCACCTCGCGCGCAACTGCGCTGGTCGGCTCGTGCGCCAGGACGTACGAGAGGTTGTAGTCGGGCTGTTTCAGGCGGATCCGCAGCGTGTAGCGGTCGAGCGCCTCCAGTCCCGGGATCTTCGCGGCGTAGTCGAACGTACCGGTTTTTTTCGCCTCCGCCGCCAGTTCGTCCAGGCCCACGATCTTGCCGTCGAGGAGCCACGTCCACGGCGAGCGGATCTTCGGATCCATCAGCCGCTTCAGCGAGTACACGTAATCGTCGGCGACGAGTTCGCGCTTGATCCCCTTGAACGCGGGATCCGGCGTGAAGTAGATGCCCTTCCTGATCCTGATCGTGTAGGTGCGGCCGGCGTCGGTGACCTGCGGCAGCGCCTCGGCAGTGAGCGGTGCCAGCTTCGACGGTCGCGCGAGGTAATCGTAGGTGAGCAGCGTCTCGAAGATCATCTGCTCGACGGTGCCCGAATAGAGATCGTGCGCGCCGGCCGGATCGAAACCTTCCTCGCCGGCGGGGAACACCGCGCGGATCACCTTGTTCATGTCCGCCGGATACGCGGGCACGGCCACCGCGGCAAGGGCACCACAGACGAACGCGGCGAGAAGACCGCGGCAAGCAGCGGTACGAGGCATTCGATTCATGTCGGCGTCCGTGGCAATGACAGGCGGTTTCACTTGCGCGGCTCGACGTCGAGATACATGAAATCGGCCTGCAGGATCGGATGCTTCTTGTAGCCCTGCACCCAGGGGCGGATCAACTGATTGCGCAGTCGCGACGTCTGCAGGCTCCACGCGCCATCCACTTCCATCTGCCGCGACATTTCGAGGAAGAGCCGGTTGCGCTCAACCGAATCGGGCAGCATCCGCGATTTCTCGTAGAAGCGGTCGAACGCCTTCGATTCGTAGCAGCCGTTGTTGCTCTGCCCGGTGTTCGGTCCATAGAGGAGCTGCATGAAATTATCGCCGTCCGGATAGTCGGCGATCCAGGCCTGTCCCCACACCTGCAGCTTGCAGGCTTTCGCCGCCTGGATGTTGTCGACCAGCGGCGCGACGCGGACCTCCATGCGGATCCCGATGCTCGCGAGCGATTTGTGCCACAGTTCGTCGAGTTCGCGGCTGGCGCTGCTGGGCTGTGACGCAAGCTTGATGACGAGCGGCGCGCCGTCCGGCAGCGTGCGCCAGCCGTCGGCTCCCTTCCGGTAGCCGAAGTGATCGAGCAGCTTGTTGGCCGTTTCGGGGTCGTGCTGGATGAGGCTCCGGTAGTGGGGGTCGTGACCGACGACACCGGGTGGAACCGGCATCTGCAGATGCATCGCCTGGCCCTTGCGGATCACCCGGATCTGTTCGTCGATGTTGTACGCCATTGCCATCGCGCGCCGCAGCGCGATCTTTTCCCTGCTGAATCCGCCGATCACGGGATCGCGGATGTTGAACGCGGTGTAGGTGATATCCGGATCGGAGACGCGATACAACATGACGCCCTGCTGCGCGAGTTCGGGCTTTAGCCGGTCACCGTCGAGCGCGTTCGGCGCGAAGGCGCTCGGCACGTTCATGTAGTCGATTTCTTTCTGCTGGAACGCGAGCCACTGCGATTGGGCTTCTTCGATGATCGTGATCTCGACGCGTCCGACCTGGGGCATCCGCTTCCCCTTCATCGTCGCGACCAGTTGTCTGTCCCATGCCTCGTCCGACGGCTGGAAGTCCCAGACAAAGCCGCGGTATTCGGGATTCGCCTCCAGCACGATCTTGGAGCGCCGGGTCCAGTTTTTCAGCATGTAGGCGCCGGTGCCGACCGGATGCCCCATCGTGTCGTCGCCGTACGCTTCGATGACCTCGCGCGCCACCGCACCCAGCGACGTATGCGCCGCCACATACGGAAAGTTGTAGTCGGTTTCCTTGAGGCGGAACCGCAGCGTGTACCGGTCGACGGCTTCCAGCCCGGGAACCTTGGCATCGTAGTCGTAGGATCCCGACGCCTTCGCCTTGGCGGCGAGTTCGTCGAGGCCGACGATCTTGCCTTCGAGCAGGAAAGCGTAGGGCGCGCGGTTCTTCGGATCCATGAACCGCTTGTACGTGTAGACGAAGTCTTCGGCGGTCAGTTCGCGTTTCTTGCCCTTGAACGCGGGATCGGGGGAAAAGTAGATGCCCTTCGCGATCCGGAACGTGTAGGTCTTGCCGTCGTCCGCGACTTCCGGCATCGCCGACGCGACCATCGGCACGAGTTTCGACGGCCGCGCGAGGTAATCGTAGGTGAGCAGCCGTTCGAAGATCGCCTCGATAACGGTAGCCGAATAGAGATCCGAGATGCGGACTGGATCGAAGCCGTTCTCGCCCGTCGGAAAGTACCAGCGGATCAATTTGCCGGGATCGGCCGCCGCCATGGCGGCAACGGGGAAGAGCAATCCGGTTGCGCCGAACAAGACGACGCATCCGGCCAGCCGAAAAAGAAACCGGCGAAGCATTCGCAGTCCCGGAAATGAAGGCGGCGTAATGTACCATTTCCCCACTATGCGAGCGATGCGGCCGTCTAGGACATCGGAACGTGCCAAATCACCGCACGGCGTTTCCGCGCTGCATTCGGGGGGTGCGCGCGCCGGCTCTGCTGCGCGTACCGGCGAGGCCCGGCAGGTAGCGCCTTGAAGCCGACGTACTGGGACGACGCCACGCGCGCACTCGGCAAGCGCGATCGGGTGCTGCGAAAACTGATTCGCGCGTATCCCGGCATCCATCTCAAGCGAAGGAGCGACCCCTTTACGACACTCGCCCGCGCGATCGTCGGCCAGCAGATTTCCGTGAAGGCCGCGGATTCGATCTGGCGGCGCTTCGTCATGACGGTCGCACCCGCCGCGAAATCATCCGTTTTTCCGCGCCTCGATGCGCGTACGGTCGCCGCCATCAGCATCGCGCCACTGCGGCTCTGCGGCCTGTCCGAACGCAAGGCTGCCTACCTGCGCGACCTCGCCACACACTTCGCGACGGGTGAGCTCGACCCGAAGCGCTGGAAGAAGCTCGACGACGAAGCGCTGATCGCGGCGCTGGTCGAAGTCAAGGGCATCGGACGGTGGACCGCCGAGATGTTCCTGATCTTCCACGAGCTGCGCGCCGACGTGCTGCCCGTCGACGACATCGGTCTTCAGCGCGCCATTGCGCTGCATTACTTCGGCGGAACACGGCCGGCACCGGCGGCGATGCGCGATCTGGCGCTCGCGTGGCAGCCGTACCGGAGCGTGGCGACCTGGTACCTGTGGCGCTCGCTCGACCCGATTCCGGTCGAGTACTGAAACAAGGAACCCTGTCGGAGCATCGCGATACGCTATCGGCGGTGGGCGCTCGATCCGATCGCCGTGCCCTGCTGAAATGATGCGGAGCCGTACAATGGCGAATGAATGCGCCTGCGCATCCTTATGCGGATCTGACGCCCGACCGCGTGCTCGATGCGCTGGATGGCGTCGGCCTTCGCGGCGACGGCCGCCTGCAGGCGCTGGGAAGCTACGAGAATCGTGTCTACCAGATCGGCCTCGAGGACGCGGCGCCGGTCGTGGCCAAGTTCTATCGCCCCGGACGCTGGCCCGACGACGCGATCGTCGAGGAACACGGCTTCGTCGCGGAGCTCGCCGCGCGGGAAATACCCGTCGTCGCGCCGCTCGTGCTGGCCGGCGCAACGTTGCACACATTCGGCGGCTTCCGGTTCGTGGTTTACCCGCGATGCGGTGGCAGGGCGCCGGAACTCGGCGATCGCGAGACGCTGGAATGGATGGGCCGCTTTCTGGGCCGCATCCACGCAGTCGGCGCGCTGACGCCGTTCCGACACCGGCCCGCCATCGATCTCCACACGTTCGGCGTCGAACCGCGCGACTGGCTTCTCGCGCACCCCTTCATTCCGGCAGCGCTGCTCGACGCGTGGCGCAGCATTGCCGCGCAGGCGCTGGACGGAGTGCGCCGCTGCTACGATCGCGCCGGCGCCGTGCGGTTGCTGCGCCTGCACGGCGACTGTCACGCGGGCAACGTGCTGTGGATCGCGCACGGACCGACGCGCGGCCCGCATTTCGTCGACTTCGACGACGCCCGCACGGGTCCGGCGGTGCAGGATCTGTGGATGCTGCTTTCTGGGGATCGCGCCGACATGACGCGTCAGCTGGGGCACGTGCTCGACGGCTACGACGACTTCTTCGCATTCGACCGGCGCGAACTCCATCTCGTCGAGGCGCTGCGCACGCTGCGCCTTCTGCACTACTCGGCATGGCTCGCGCAGCGCTGGGACGATCCGGCGTTTCCGGTGGCGTTCCCGTGGTTCAACACGCAGCGCTACTGGCAGGACCGCATCCTGGAACTGCGCGAGCAGGTCGCGTTGATGGACGAGCTGCCGCTGCTGTCCACCTGACGGCGCCAGCAATCCGTTACCCATGTGTGGTGAAGCGACCCGGTTGGCTCGGGCTTCGGTGCCGCGAAACACGTCCACCTGCGGGTACCCGACGCGGCTCTCGGGCGGCCACCCACGGCCGCCACTCCGCCGCGTCACCCGCGACGGCGGACCGCGGCACAGGCGCCCTACGCCAACCGCGCCGCTTCACCATTCGCGCTAGCGCCAATTCCGGCGCAACGTGAATTCGTACCGACAATGATTCGACCTGCAATGCCCGAACGCGTCGAGAACGATCAGCGTATCGGTGAAGTGCAACGTCGTGGAGCCGTGGCGGAAGACGCTGGGCGCCTGGGCCGCGTGCGCCGTCGCAGGGACGTGGCCAGAGGCGATGGCGCATGGCCGCACCCTCCGTCGCGGGTGGTGCGCCCGCGGGGCGGCCGTGGGTTGCCGCAGCCGCGCACCGGGTACCCGCAGGAGGGTCGACTGCGGCCCGCTGAAGCCCGGCGTCCTCTGGCCGCGACCCCACGACGCCAGAATGCGGCTGCGACCCAAACTCAGCCCGACCCGACGAGGACCCCGTCGACCAGATGCAGCGTCCGGTCCGTACGCGCGGCGAGGTCGGGGTCGTGCGTGACGATGACGAGGCTGGTGCCGATCGCGCGATTCAATTCCAGCATCAGCTCGAACACCTGCCCCGCCGTGCGGCGGTCGAGGTTTCCGGTGGGTTCGTCGGCGAGGACGCAGCGGGGCTCGGTGACGAGCGCGCGGGCAAGCGCCACGCGCTGCCGCTCGCCGCCGGATAGTTCGCCGGGCAAATGGCCCACCCGATGTTCGAGCCCGACCCTGTCCAGCATCCGTTGCGCGGCCGCACGCGCCGCGGGCTGGGGCATCCGCCGGATCGCGAGAGGCATCGCGACGTTCTCGAGCGCCGTGAACTCCGGCAGCAGATGATGGAACTGGTAGATGAAGCCCAGTGCGCGGTTGCGCACGCCGCCCCGTTGCTTTTCCGAAAGCGTGGTCAAGTCGACGCCATCCACGTGAACCGCGCCCGCGGTGGGTGCATCGAGCCCGCCGAGCAGATGCAGGAGCGTGCTCTTGCCGGAGCCCGACGCGCCGACGATGGCGACGCGCTCGCCGCAAGCAACGGCGAGATCGACGCCGAGCAGCACCGGCACCTCGAGCGGCCCGCTCACGTAGGTCTTGGCGAGCCCGCGGCATTCGAGCACGGGAGCAGCCGCGGCAGCCGGCTCATTCATAGCGCAGCGCCTCCGCCGGGTTCACCTTGGCCGCGCGCCACGCCGGATAGATCGTCGCAACGAGTGCCAGCACGAGCGCAATGGCGGCGATCGTGGCAACGTCGCCGCGCTGCAGGTCGGACGGCAGCTCGCTGATGTAATAGATCGTCTTGTCGAGGAACTGCACGTTGAACAGCCGCTCGATCGCCGGCAGCACCGTGCCCACGTTGAGCGCAAGCAGCACGCCGCCGACCACGCCGAGCAGCGTGCCGATCAATCCGATCAACGCGCCCTGGATCATGAAGATCGCAGTGATCGACGAAGGCGCCGCGCCCAGCGTGCGCAGGATCGCGATGTCGGCCTTCTTGTCGGTGACCGTCATCACCTGCGCCGATACGATGTTGAAGGCCGCGACGGCGATGATCAGCGTCAGGATGATGAACATGACGCGCTTCTCGATCTGCACGGCGCGGAAGAAATTGGCGTGGCTGCGCGTCCAGTCGCGGATTTCGGCGTTGACGGCGAGCGTCCCGGCGAGCGCGCGCGCCACCGTCGGCGCGGCATAGAGGTCGTCGAGCTTCAGCCGCACGCCCGACACGCCATCCAGCCGGTAGAGTTTCCTGGCGTCGTCGATGTCGATCAGTGCCAGTCCGTTGTCGAACTCGTACATCCCGATCTCGAACACGCCGACCACGCGGAAGGTCTTGAGGCGCGGCAGCGTGCCGGCCGGCGTCATCGTGCCTTGCGGCGTGATGACGACGACCGGATCACCCGATCGGGCGCCTAATGCGCGCGCAAGCTCCGAGCCGAGAATGATCCCGAATTCGCCGGGCTTGAGATCGGTGAGCGCTCCCGCGCGCATGTGCGCGCCGATGTCGGCCACCGCCGCTTCGCGCCGCGGATCGATGCCGCGGATGATCGCGCCGCGGTTCGCTTCGCCGGCGGAGAGCATCGCCTGGCCGAGCACGTACGGCGCCGCCGCCTTCACGCGGGGATTGGCCATGGCCGTTTGCGCGACCGCGGCATCGTCGACGAGCGTCGGCAGGCCGCGGATCTCGATGTGCGACGCGACGGAAAGGATCCGGTTGCGCAGCTCTTCCTGGAAGCCGTTCATCACGGACAGCACGACGATCAGCGCCGCGACGCCCAGCGCTATCCCCGCCATCGACGTGAGCGCGATGAACGAGATGAACGTGTTGCGGCCGGATCCTCGACGTGCGCGCGTGTAGCGAAGGCCGACGGCGATTTCGTACGGTGACAAGGAGGCGTCCGCGGTCAATTGCCCCACCGTCGCCGCATCACGGATGCGAACACGGCAGATCGGGCCGCGTGCGCGAAGCGACGCGCCGCCCTGGCGCGAGAGTCGCAAGGGGCAATGGCGGCGCGCGCCGATTATCGCACGCGAGGTGCTGCTAAACTCCTGCGAGCGTGCCGCGTTGCGTCCGGCGCGCGCAGCACCGCTAGACATGGAGCTCCTGCTCGCCCTCCCCGGTTTTCTCGAACGCGCCGCCGACACGACGGCGCCCATGCACGCCCCGGCGCTGGCGACGCTTCTTGCCAACGCCGGAGATCCGAAGCGCGAGGACGGCGGCATCGCGGCAGCGCTCGCCGCGCGTTATGGCGTGCTGCGGCAGACGGACTGGCCGCTCGCGCCGATCCGGCTCGCGGCCCTCGGTGTCGACCCGGAGGCCGCATTCTGGCTCTGCGCCGATCCCGTCACACTCGCGGTGGGCCGCAACGACGTCCGGATGACCGGGATCGTCGCCGATCTCGAGCGCTCGGATGCCGACCTCCTGCTCGCGACGCTGAACGCGCATTTCGCGGGTGACGGCCTCACTTTCGTCGCGCCGCGGTCCGACGCGTTCTTCGTCCGCGCCGCGGGAGTAACCGGAATCCTGACGCATCCACCGGAGGCGGCGATCGGACGTCCGCTGCACGGGCTCTATCCTGACGGTCCGGACGCAGCGGCGTGGCGACGCTGGCAATCGGAAATCGAAATGCTGCTCCACGAACATCCGGTGAACAGCGAAAGGGAGCGCGCAGGACAAGCGCCGGCGAACAGCCTGTGGTTCTCCTGCGGCGGGACGTCGCCGCCGCGGCGCGCAGGGGCACATTCGATTCGGACCTTCGCCACGACGGGGATGGCCGTCGCGCTCGCCCTCCATGCCGGCGCGCCGGCCCAGCCGCTGCCCGGCGATCTTGCGGCGGTGCTCGCTGCCGCCGCCGGTGCCGATTCGCTCGTCGTGGCATTCGAACCGGCGGTCGATCCGGTTCTGCTCGAGCGATCGTGGGCGATGCCGGCCCGCGACGCGCTCGCCAGGGGTTCGATCGACGCGGTGACGCTGCTGGCGGAGGACTCCGGCGACGCAGTCGTCTGGCGCGCGGGCCGTCCCGGGCTCTGGCAACGCGTCGTCGACCGGTACCGGCGGCACGATATCGCCGCATTGGTCGGCCGCGCCAGGATGGGCGTCTGATGGAGATCGTGCGTCGCCGCGTTCCAGACGCCGCGCGAACGCTGGCGGCGGCCGGCGTGCATCCGGTGCTCGCGCGCATTTTCGCGGCGCGCGGCGTGGCGACGCCGGACGATCTCGACATCGATCTCGCGACGCTGCCGCCGTTCGCGAGCATGATGGGAATCGACACCGCGGCCGCGCGCCTCGCCGACGCGATTCACCGGCGCGAAAGGATCGTGATCGTCGCCGATTACGATGCCGATGGCGCCACGGCGTGCGCGGTCGGGATGCGCGGGCTCGCGGCGATGGGCGCCGTCGTCGATTTCCTGGTGCCCAATCGCTTCGAGTACGGCTACGGCCTCACGCCGGAAATCGTCGCGCAGACGGCCGCGCTCTACCCCCGGCTCATCGTGACCGTCGACAACGGCATTGCCAGCCACGACGGCGTCGCGGCCGCCGCGGCGCTGGGCATCGAGGTGCTGATCACCGACCATCATCTTCCGGGCGCGACGCTGCCGGCGCCCGCGCTGATCGTGAACCCGAACCAGCCCGGATGCGCCTTTCCCGGGAAGCACCTCGCCGGTGTCGGCGTCATGTTCTATGTGTTGCTGGCCACACGGGCGTTGCTGCGGGAGCGTGGAGCATTCAGGAACTGTGGCGAGCCCAATCTCGGCGCGCTGCTCGACCTCGTTGCGCTGGGGACCGTCGCCGACGTCGTTTGCCTCGACCGCCTGAACCGGACCCTGGTTGCGCAAGGTCTCGCGCGCATCCGGGCCGGGCGTGCGCAACCCGGCCTCCAGGCACTATTCGCGGTCGCGGCCCGCGACCAACGCCGTGCGACGAGTTACGACCTGGGCTTCGTCGCCGGTCCGCGCCTCAACGCGGCCGGCCGACTCGCCGACATGTCGATCGGCATCCGTTGCCTGCTGGCCGATACGGCCGAGGCGGCGTTGCCGCTTGCCGCGCAACTCGACCGGCTCAATCACGAGCGTCGTGACGTCGAGACGACCATGCAGGAGGAAGCGCTCGCCGCGCTCGAAGCCAAAGCGCTCGACGCCGCCAATGCCGATGCCTATACGCTCTGCCTGTTCCACGCCGACTGGCATCAGGGCGTCGTCGGCATCGTCGCGGGCCGACTGAAGGATCGCTACCATCGCCCGGCGATCGTATTCGCCAGGGGGAATGGCGGCGAGCTCAAGGGTTCCGGGCGATCGATCGCGGGCTTCCACCTGCGCGACGCCCTCGACCTGGTGGCCAAACGCGTCCCCGGGCTGCTGGCAAAATTCGGCGGCCACGCTTACGCCGCCGGCCTCACGATTGCCGAATCCGACCTGCCCCGGTTCGCCGAGATTTTCGAGACGATCGCCCGCGAGCAGCTGTCGCCCGGCGATCTCGCCCGCACGCTCGAATCCGACGGCGCCCTTGCGGCCGGCGAGCTCGACGTCGAACTGGCGAGCACTCTGCGCCGCGAAGTCTGGGGTCAGGGTTTCCCGGCGCCAGTGTTCGACGACACGTTTGCGGTACTCGATCAGCGCATTGTCGGCGGCTGCCACTCCAAGCTCGCGCTTGCCCGGGGCCGCGAACGATTCGACGCGATCCTCTTTCGCCACGTCGATCCGATGCCGCCTTCGATCCGGGCGGCCTACCGCGCCGACGTCAACGAGTGGCAGGGCCGGATCTCGCTTCAACTCGTCGTTGAGTTTTGGCAGCCCGCGTAACCGTCACGTGTGGGCGGCGCCGCGACGCGGCGAACTGTCGCAGACGCAGCATCGGCTTCGAGGGGACATTGATCGGGGGAATCCCCATTCCTCCGGTGTTTGCTACAAGAGTGTGCAACCCGTTGATTATAATGTGTTGTTAATTCACAACAGACGTGCTTCCCCTTGATCCAGCTCGGTTGTGCACCGCATCAAATCGACTATAATCCGGGCGACTGGACTCCGCGCTTGCCGGAGCCCCCGAAATACCCAGCGGAGGATGCATCCATGCGCCTGCAAGATAACGTGGCAATCATCACCGGCGCCGGCCAGGGCATCGGTCAGGCGACCGCCGTCAAATTTGCCCGGGAGGGAGCGAAGGTCGTCGTCTGCGACATCAACGACGCATCGGTCGCAGAGCCACCGTGGCGCTCATCAACGCGGACGGCGGCGAGGCCGATCGGATTCGTCGTCGACGTCACCGACAAGGACAGCATCGCCAGCATGGTCGAAGGCGTGATGGCGAAATGGGGACGCATCGACACGCTGGTCAACAACGCGGGCATCGTGGAAGACGCGCAGTTCAAGAAGATGAGCGAGGATCAGTTCGACCGGGTCATCGACGTCAACCTGAAAGGCGTCTACAACTGCACCAAGGCCGTCGTCGACATCATGCTCACCCAGAATTCGGGATGCATCCTCAACGCGTCGTCGATCGTCGGCATCTACGGCAATTTCGGCCAGACGAATTACGCGGCGACGAAATTCGGCGTCATCGGCATGGTCAAGACCTGGGCGCGCGAACTGGGCCGCAAGGGCATTCGCGCGAACGCGATCTGCCCGGGATTCATCGAGACGCCGATCCTCGCGAAAATGCCGGACAAGATCGTCAAGATGATGGAGGAGCGGGTGCCGATGGGCCGGCTCGGCAAGCCGGACGAGATCGCAACCACCTACGCGTGGCTCGCCTCGAGCGAGGCGTCCTACATCAACGGCGCGGTGATCGAGGTTTCCGGCGGCGTAACCCTCTGATTCGATTTGCCGTGGCCGGCGGCGGCGCGCGCGTCGTCCATCCGGCCGGCTTGAGGCGAACACGCCTGGCGGGGTAGCATGCGCGATGGCTACCGTCCGCACTCCAGCAGCCCTGTTACACGTTCTGCGTCGCGCCGGCGCACCTGTCCTCGTTGGCGTCGTCGTCGCCATCGCACCCGTGATCGCCCAGTCCGCCGACCCCGTGGCCAAGCCCGCCGCTACCCGGTCAGGCAAGAGCGCGCCGAAACCGGATGCCGCCGCGACGGGGGAAATCGCCCCGAAGCCCGACACGTACCTCTGTCCCGCACGCGACCAGCGGCGCCGTCGACTGCTTCCTGCAGGCGGTCGAGCACCTGTACACGATGTGCCGGCAGATCAAGAGCATCGAAATCATCGAGTTCGGCTACGCGAAGTCCGCCGAGGGCACCAACGGCGCGAAGACCGAATACTGCATCGACAAGCACCGGCAATCGATGACGCGCCCCTATCAGTCGGCGTTGCGTGAGGCGACTCCCAGTCGCGCTGCCGTCGATGGGATACGAGCCCTGCTCGACCTCTGGCAGAAGGCGCTCGCGGAACTCAAGTGGATTCCCGGCGAGAGCGACAGCGACTACAAGGCGCGTGTCGCAAAGCCCTACGACGTCTTCAGCGAGCGGGCGGGTATCGTCCGCGCGGCGCTTCCGGCCGACCAAGGGCAAGGCGGCCAGTGCCGCGCCTGCGTCGTCTCGAACCAAGAGCGCGAACTGAGCGACGTCGCGCTTTCGTCCGGCCCGGATGCCGGCGCGGGCGCGGCCGATCCGGGGCTGGCCGCGATCCTGGGTGGCGGCGGCGTCCTGGCCGATGCGCTTCCCGGCTTCCGCTTTCGCCCGCAGCAGCTCGCGATGGCCGATGCCGTCGCCGACGCCATCGCGCGGCGTTCGGCGTTGATTGCCGAAGCGGGCACGGGCACCGGCAAGACCTTCGCGTATCTCGTGCCCGGCGCTGATGTACGGCGGGAAGGTGATCGTCTCCACCGGCACCAAGACGTTGCAGGACCAGCTCTTTCAACGCGACCTGCCGCTGGTCCGCGATGCCTTGCGCCTGCCGGCGACAATCGCGCTGCTGAAAGGCCGCGCCAACTACGTCTGCCACCATCACCTCGAGCGCGCCGCGGCCGACGGGCGCCTACCATCGCGCGAGGACGCGCGACACCTGCCTCGGATCATCGCGTTCTCGCGCGCGTCGGAAACCGGCGATCGCGGAGCGCTGGCCGACGTCCCGGAGAACGCGTCGATCTGGCCGCTCGTCACGTCGACGCGCGACAACTGCCTCGGCGGAAACTGCGCGTTCCACTCCGATTGCTTCGTGCTGAAGGCGCGCAAGGCGGCGCTCGAGGCCGACATCGTCGTCGTCAATCACCACCTTTTCTTCGCCGACGTGATGCTGCGCGACGAGGGACTCGCTGAGCTCCTGCCCGCCTGCAACACGCTGATCCTCGACGAGGCCCACCAGCTCCCGGATACCGCAACGCTGTTCTTCGGCGAGCAGCTCTCGGCGGGCCAGCTCGCGGACCTCGCGCGGGACGCGGAGGTGGCCGCTCGCACCGGCGCGCGGGAAGTCGCGACGCTTCCGGACGCATCGTCCGGCATCGGCCCCGCAATACGAAAACTGCGCCTCGCGCTCGGCGAAACGCCAGGCAAGATCGCGCAGCGCGTCGCTGCCGAGAGAGAGGGCTTCCTCGCCGCGCTCGACGAGCTCGGCGCCGCGATCGATCGGCTTGCCGCGGAGCTCGGGCTCTTCGCGGAGCGAAGCGAGGACATCGCCAACAGCGCGCAGCGCGCGGCCGACGCGACGGCGCAGCTCGCGCGCTGGAGGGCCGGAATCGCGCCGGTCGCCATGGACGAAGCCGATCCCGCGGTGGCGTCGATTCGCTGGGTCGACGTGACGCAATCGGGATGGCAGCTGCATGCGTCGCCGCTATCGGTTGCCGACGTGTTCTCGAAGCGGGTCGTGGAATCGGGACGCGCGTGGATTTTCACGTCGGCCACACTCGCGGTAGGCAGCGATTTTTCGCTCTATCAGCGCGAACTGGGCCTCGCCGACGCAGCCACCGGCTGCTGGGAGTCGCCGTTCGACTACGCCTCGCAGGCGTTGCTCTATGTGCCGCGCGACATGCCGCAACCCAATTCGCGCGAGCACACCGAGGCGGTCGTCGACGCCGCGCTGCCGGTGCTCAAAGCCAGCGGTGGCCGCGCATTCCTGCTGTTCACGACGTTGCGCGCGCTCGGCGTCGCCCGCGAAGCGCTTGCCGCGGCGCTTGCCCGCGACGATCTCGACTGGCCGCTGCTGGTCCAGGGCGAAGGCTCGCGCAGCGAACTGCTGGTGCGCTTTCGCGAACTCGGCAACGCGATCCTGTTGGGGAGCGCGAGCTTCCGCGAAGGGGTCGACGTCCCCGGCGACGGCGCTGTCGGTCGTGATCATCGACAAGCTGCCGTTCGCGCCGCCGGACGATCCGCTGCTCGCGGCGCGGCTCGACAAGATGCGCGCCGAAGGCGGCAATCCGTTCTTCGACTGTCAGCTGCCGCAGGCGGTGATCGCACTGAAGCAGGGTGCCGGGCGGCTGATTCGCACCGAAACCGATCGCGGCGTGCTGATGATCTGCGATCCCGCGTCTTATCGACAAGCCTTACGGCAAGCGGATCTGGCAGAGCCTGCCGCCGATGCGGCGGACGCGGGAACTGAAGGACGTCGAAGCGTTCTTCCGGGCAGATGGATCGTAGGCCGCGGCTGGCGCCCTACCAGATCTTCCACCACGGCTTCGGCGGGGGGCCGGCGAGATAGACGCTTTCCGGATAGGTCTTGCGCAGTATGCTGAGCGAATCGTCGCGCAGCTGCGTGAGCCCGAGCCTGTCGTAGCTCTTGGCCAGCATATCGAGCGCGCTCTCGTTGGCCGGCGTCCGCGGATAGCCGACGATCGCCGCCTGCGCCCGGTTGATCGCCGCGACGTAGGCGCCCCGGTTGTAATAGTAGCGGGCGACATTCACCTCGTACTTGGCGAGGGAATTGATCAGATAGAGCATCCGGTCGGTCGCGTCCGGCGCGTATCGGCTTTCCGGAAACTTGGCCACGAGCTCCTTGAACGCGAGAAAGGACTCGCGCATCCCTTTGGGCTCGCGCTCCGACAGGTCGAGTTCGTACACGTAGCCCAGCAGCCCCTGGTCCTCCCGGAAGTTGACGAGGCCCTTCAGGTAATAGGCATAGTCGACGTTCTGATTGTTCGGAAAGGTCCGGATGAAGCGGTCGCAGGCGGCGACGGCAGTCGCGGCCTCACCGGCGCGATAACTCGAATACGCGAGTTCGAGGACCGCCTGCTGCGCATAGCGACCGTAGGGAAAGCGTGCCTCGAGCGTCTCGAAGAGCTTGATCGCCCGCGTATAATTGCCTTCGATCATCGCCTCGTGCGCGAGCTTGTAGATTCCCTCCGCGCTCAGGTTTGTCGTTTCGTCGACCGTCTCGGGCAGAAGCCCGCATCCGCCGAACGCGAGGATCATGACGAAGGCGGCAAGCCGGGCAGCGAAACCGGCGCGCGCGGCAGGGTGCCGCGTAGTTGGCGCGTTCGGATTCGGCAACGGAAACATGCTTTGCGATCGATTCTGACGAGTCTTTGATTATAGCCGATACCTTTCGTCGCGCTGCCGTCCCCGTGCCCAACCGGTCCCCTGTCCCACCAGTCTCATCACCCGCCGCCGGGATGTTGAGGCGCCGGTCGCGGCCACGCATTCGGTGCTGCTGCCCGCGGATGCCGCCGGGCAACGCTTCGATGCCGCTTGGCACGTGCGTTGCCGCAATTCTCGCGCGCCCGGCTCAGGGCATGGATCGACGCCGGCCGCGTCGCACTCGACGGCCGCACCGCAGCGCCGACACGCCGGGTTCACGGCGGCGAACGTGTCGTGATCCAGCCGGAACCCGATCCGCGCGAAGTGGCGTTTCGCGCCGAGGCGATTGCGCTTTCGATCGTCGCCGAAGACGACGCCCTGCTCGTGGTCGACAAACCGGCGGGGCTCGTCGTGCACCCGGGCGCCGGCAACTGGGACGGCACGTTGCTGAACGCACTGCTGCATCACGCGCCGCAGCTGGCTCACGTGCCACGCGCCGGCATCGTCCATCGTCTCGACAAGGACACGAGCGGCCTTCTGGTCGTCGCAAAGACGTTGACCGCGCAGACCGCCCTCGTGCGCCAGCTTCAGGCGCGCACCGTAACCCGCGAATACGTGGCGCTCGCGGCCGGCGACATCGCGCGCGGCGATACCGTCGACGCGCCGATCGGACGACATCCGACACGCCGCACGACGATGGCGGTCGTCGCCACGGGAAAGCCCGCGCGCACGCACTTTTCGGTCCTCGAACGTTTCGGTGTGGCGACACTGCTCCGCTGCCGGCTGGAGACCGGACGCACCCACCAGATCCGCGTGCATCTTGCATCGCTCGGCCACCCGCTGGTCGGCGATCCGGCGTATGGCCGGTCCGGGACGATCCGGTTCTCCCGCCAGGCACTGCACGCTGCACGCCTTGCGCTCGTCCATCCGGTTTCGGGCCGCGCCTGTACGTGGGAGTCGCGGTTGCCGGAGGATTTCCTGGAGCTCGTATCCGGACTGCGGACGCGTATCACGCCGTGACCTCCGCGCCGACGGTGCTCGCCAGCGCGCTTCGCGCATCGGGCCTCGACTGGATTGTCCCGGATTGGCCCGCGCCGGCCGGGGTCTGTGCGCTCGCCACGACACGAAACGGCGGCGTCAGCGCGGGGCCTTACGCCACGCTCAATCTCGGCCGCAATGGCGGTGACGACACTGTCGCGATCGCCGAAAATCAGCGCCGGTTGAACGTATTCCTGCCGTCGGCTCCCGTCTGGCTCGATCAGGTGCACGGCGCCACGGTCGCGACCCTCACGCGGGATTGCGCCGGCATGCCGGTCCCCGTCGCCGACGCGGCGGTCACGCGCGAACGCGGCGTCGTCTGTGCGATCCTCACCGCAGATTGCCTGCCTGTACTTTTCGCCGACCGTCATGGCGCCGCGGTGGGCATTGCGCACGCCGGATGGCGAGGGCTGGCAACCGGCGTGCTCGAAGCGACGATCGCGGCACTGCGCAACCTCGGCGCGCGTCCCCACGACCTGCTGGCGTGGCTTGGCCCTGCCATCGGCCCGCTGCACTTCGAAGTTGGCGCCGACGTGCGCGATCCGTTCTGCGCCGACGATCGCGGCGCAGAGGCCTGCTTCACGCCGCATCGGCCGGGCAAGTGGCACGCGGATCTCTACGCGCTCGCCCGGCGGCGGCTCGTGCGCGCGGGCGTCACGCAGGTCCATGGCGGCGGCCACTGCACGTTCACCGACGAGGCGCGCTTCTTTTCCTACCGCCGCGAGCGCGCGTCGGGCCGGATGGCCAACGCCGTGTGGCTCGCGCGCTGCGTATAATGCGATGCCGCCGCGTCACTGCGGCGGCACGCGTTTCCGCCACCTGACTCGCCCGCCTTGACCACGCTCATGCAGATTGTCGTCGCCGCGCTTGCGGGCGGCGTACTCGCGACGATCGCCGCCGCCGGCACGCTGGTGCTGCATCGGTCGTGGATCTCGCGCCTCGTCTCGTTCGCGGTCGGCGCGCTGCTGGGCGCCGTCTTCCTCGAGCTGCTGCCGCACGCGCTCGAGAACGGCGACGCCGAGCGCGGTGATGGTCACCGTGCTCGCCGGCCTGCTCGCGTTCTTCCTGCTGGAAAAGCTCGTGCTCTGGCGGCACGCGCACGGCCACGACGAGCGCACGAGGACTCCGCCGAAGAGTCCGAGCACGAGCACGCGCTGCATGCGCACGGCGCACGACCAGGGGCCGCTCCGGGCTCATGATCCTGATCGGCAACGAGCGTCCACAACTTCTGCGACGGCATCGTCATCGCCGCCGCGTTCCTGGCCAGCACGGCTTGGGCATCGCCACGACCGTCGCGATCGTCGCGCATGCGGTGCCGCAGCAGGTCGGCGACTTCGCCGTGCTCGCTGCACTCCGGGTTCACGCGCGGTCGCGCGCATTTGCGTTCAACATCGCCGTCGGCGTTGCCACGCTGGTCGGCGCGCTCGCCGGCTACTTCGCGCTCGCCGACATGCAGCAGGCGCTGCCCGTCGTGCTCGCGATCGCCGCGTCGAGCCTGCTCTACGTCGCCGTCGCCGACCTGATTCCGAGCCTGCACCGCCGGCCCGAGCCGCTCGAAACCGCGCGAGCAGATGCTGCTGATCGGGCTCGGCATCGCCGTCATCGCGCTCGCGCACGTGGCGCTGGAGCCGTGAGACCCGAGCATCCTTCGCGCGCAGAGCCGCGCCGCCCGCGTACAGCGACCACGCGCGAGCGATTCTCCGCTCCCTGCGCGCCGACAGCGAGTCCTCTGCCGCTCGACGCCAGCGATCCGCAGGCCTGGTCGGCGAACCAGTCGGCGCGCGGATCTGGGCGCAGTGGTGGCCAAGGCCGCGTCCGGACTTCGCCGGCAAGGCGCGCGCCCGGCGGCACGCTGGATTTCACGCGCCTGTCCGCTCCGGCAGGCCCGTTCGACGCGCTCCAAGTCGCCGCGCTCAACGAGAAATACCAGCCGCGCTTGGAGGCGTTCTGGGCCGCCGCCGTGCGCGCCCTGACGCCCGCCGGTCGCGGAGGGCCCGATTCCCGAAGTGGCGAACGGCGCGCCCGGGGACCGCCGCTTCGCCGCGCGCGACATGGCGGGAGCTGCCCTACTTTGCGCTGCTGAAGCAGGGCTACCTGCTGTTACGGCGAATACCTGCCGAACTCGCAACGGCGGCGTCCGCTCCCGGGCGGACAAGCGACGTCTCGAGTTCGCCACGCGGCAGTATCTCGACGCCATCGCGCCGACCAATTTCCTGGCGACCAATCCGGAAGTGCTGGAGCGAGCGCTCGCCACCGAGGGCGCCAGTCTCGTCCAGGGCCTCGCCAACCTCGACCGCCGACGCGCAGCATGGGCCGCATCACGATGAGCGACGAGGCGCGCCTTCGAAGTCGGACGCAATCTTGCGGTGACGCCCGGCAGCGTCGTGTTCCGCAACGAGTTGATCGAACTCATCCAGTACGCGCCGACGACCGCGCGCGTGCATCGGCGCCCGCTGGTGATCGTGCCGCCCTGCATCAACAAGTACTACATCCTCGACCTGCAGCCGGAGAACTCCTTCGTCCGCTAGGCCGTCGGCGCAGGGACATACCGTGTTCATGATCTCGTGGCGCAACATTCCGCCCGCAGCTCGGCCGGACCACCTGGGACGACTACATCGAGGACGGCGCGCTGCGCGCGCTGCGAAGTCGCGCGCGAGATCACCGGCAGCAAGACCGTCAACGCGCTCGGCTTCTGCGTCGGCGGCACGATGCTTGCGTGCGCGCTGGCGGTGCTGGCCGCACGCGGCGATCGGTCCGTCGACAGCGCGACGCTGCTCACGACGCATGCTCGATTTCGCCGATCCGGGCGACATCGGCGTCTACGTGTCGCGCGAGGTGCTCGCGGCGCGCGAGCCGGCGCTCATGGCGGGACAACGCGTGCACGGCAGCGAACTCGCCGGCGCGTTCGCGAGCCTGCGCGCCAACGATCTCGTCTGGAACTACGTCGTCAACAACTACCTGAAGGGCGAGACACCGCCGGCGTTCGACCTGCTGCACTGGAATGGCGACTCGTCGAACCTGCCCGGGCCGATGTACGTCTACTACCTCAAGCAACCTGTATCTCGACAACAAGCTTCGCGAGGCCGGCGCGCTGACGATGGCCGGCGAACGGATCGATCTTTCGAGGGTGACGATGCCGACCTACATCTACGCCTCGCGCGACGATCACATCGTACCGTGGCGATCGGCGTACCAGTCGACACATCTCCTCGGCGGCAACATCACGTTCGTGCTGGCCGCGTCCGGCCACATTGCCGGTGTCGTCAATCCGCCGGAGCGCGCATCGACGCAATCACTGGACCCATTCGCTCGCCACCGATGCGGACGAATGGCTGGCACGGGCGACGACGCATCCCGGCAGCTGGTGGCCGCATTGGCGAACTTGGCTCGCACGACGCGGCGGCGGCGCTCTCCGTCCGCGCCTGCGACGCCGCGGGCAGCGCGCGCCATCAACCGCTTTATCCGGCGCCGGGTCGCTATGTGCTCGAGACGGCCGCATGACCGGATTCGCCGTCGGCGTCCGGAAGATCGGCCGTGTCACGACAGCGGACCTGCGCTAACATTCGACCGGGGGCCAATTGCGTGCCGCGCTCGACGCCGGACGCGATCGTCATCATCGCAAGAGGAGAGAGAAAATGCCAATGAAAGTACCGCGTGTTGCGCTCGTCACCGGGGGCATGGGTGGTCTTGGCGAAGCGATCTGCATCAAGCTCGCCGCGCTCGGCTACAAGGTTGTTACCACACACTCGCCCGGCAACACCAGGGCGCAGGAATGGCTCGAAAGCATGAACAAGATGGGCTACGGCTTTCGGGCGTACGCCTGCGACGTCGCCGACTGGGACTCGTGCGTCGCCTGCGCACAGAAGGTCTTCGCCGATGTCGGCCCGATCGACGTCCTGGTCAACAACGCCGGCATCACGCGCGACATCGACATTCAAGAAGATGGACCGGGTAAACTGGGACGCCGTGCTGAAGACCAACCTCGATTCGTGTTTCAACATGACGAAGCAGGTGTGCGACGGCATGGTCGACCGCGGCTGGGGCCGGATCATCAACATTTCGTCCGTCAACGGGCAAAAGGGCGCGTTCGGCCAGATCAACTATTCGGCCGCCAAGGCCGGCATGCACGGCTTCACCAAGGCGCTGGCGCTCGAAGTGGCGCGCAAGGGTGTCACCGTCAACACGATTTCGCCCGGCTACATCGGCACCAAGATGGTGATGGCGATCCCGAAGGAAGTGCTGGACTCGAAGATCATTCCGCAGATCCCGATGGGCCGGCTGGGCAAGCCCGAGGAAGTCGCCGGACTGGTGGCCTATCTTTCGAGCGAGGAAGCGGCGTTCGTCACCGGCGCCAACATCGCGATCAACGGTGGTCAGCACATGCACTGATTCAAGGTGCGTTGCGGCGATCACGGTCCACGCGCCAAGGCCATTGCCGATCGGTCCCGCGAACCGGCGACACATAAAAAAACCCCGCAGGTTGCCCTGCGGGGCTGAGGCTGTATCTCTCAGGAGGAGGAGAAAGATACAGATTGAGACAGCAACTCGAATAGCGATGCCACGGGGCCGAAATCAAGCCCTATCGATGGATCGCGCGACGCGCATTGCTGCAGGCGGCCCGGCTACCCTGCCGGCGCCACGAGCATTTCACCCGCGGCGCGGCATCGCGTTACGAACAACCCTTACGCAGCCTTGCGACCTTTGCCGACGGACTTCGCGGCATTGGCGGCAGCGGCGCGGACGCTCGCATCGGCCAGGTTCACGACCTGTTTCGTCGCCTTCTGGAACTGGTCGAACGCGGCCGTCGATGCAGCGAACGTCGACTTGAACGCGTTGACAGCGGCGTCGGAGCCGGCCGGGGCCGACTTGCTGGCCTGCTCGACCCAGGCGGCGATGTCCTTCGTGTACGTCGACCAGGCTTCTTCGGCGAGCGCCGTGAACTGCGCTTGCGCGTGCGACGAGATTTCGTAGAGGCTGCGCGTGTAAGCGGTCGCCGTCTCGACGCCCGACTCGGCGTACTTCGCGCGGAGCGCCATCAGATCCTGCACATCCTTGACCGACGCGCGGCGGCGCGCGCTCTCGACGCCCTTCGCCAGCACGATCTTGACGGCATTCATGTTGAGACTTGACGAGCTTCTCGGTATTTTCCATCGAGAGCGCGGCGAGCTTGGTCGCTTGCGCAACGTTGGCTTTGTTGAAGTCTGCGAATTGTTCGGTGGCTGAGTACATGGTTTTCCTCTTTCGATTGGTGATCTGGGGGTCGCCCCATGCGACCCTCGCCTTGCAACGCTTTGGGTGCCTGCCGCCTGGCCCCGCGACACCTTCCACCATCCTTGGGACCCTCGGTTTTGCTGCACCGCACAATTGACATTGTAGGGACGGGCAGCGCCCGAAGTCAAGTCTTTTTTGTGCATCGCACCAATGTGCTGATATTTGGTCGCCGCGGCGATCCAAACACCAGACAAATCAGCGAGTTATAATGACAGCATCGCCTTCCCGGAGCGCGCCATGAACGATTCCCCGCGCATCATCAAGAAGTATCCGAACCGCCGGCTGTACGACACGGCGAACAGCGGCTACATCACGCTGGTCGACGTGAAGCAGATGGTGCTTGACAGGACCTCGCGTTTCGTGTTGTCGACGCCAAGACCGGCGACGACCTGACCCGCACCATCCTGCTGCAGATCATCCTGGACGAGGAAGCGCGGCGGAATGCCGATGTTCAGTTCCGAGATGCTCGCCCAGATGATCCGGTTCTACGGCAGCGCCCAGCAGACGATCATGGGCCAGTACATCGAGCAGAACGTCACGGCGTTCCTCGCGATCCAGAAAAAGCTCCAGGACCAGGCCACGCAGATCTACGGCGACAAGATGATGATCACGCCCGACCTCTGGAAGCAGTTCATGCAGATGCAGGCTCCCGCCATGCAGGGCATGCTCGGCAACTACCTCGAGCAGAGCGCCAAACTCTTCATGGACATGCAGCAGCGGATGCAGGACCAGACGCGCGGCATCTTCGCGGCGTTTCCGTTTCCCAACTTCGGTGCTGCGCAGCAATCGGCGCCGGACGACGAAGGAAGCGCTGAGGCGTCCGAAGCGCCGCAACAACCCTCGGGCGCGACCTGTTTTTCTTGCGATGCGGGATCGTGGTGCGGCAGGATTCCCGACCCGCGCTTCCCGCAGCGCGATGCGCGCTCAACCGCCCCCACCTCATGCGAAAGGCTCCCGTGCCTCGCCGGCAATGGCGCCCGCGCCATTGCGCCGCCATCCGGTGCGGCACGCCAAGCCTCACCCGCCGCGGGTAGGTTTCGTTTCACTCGGGTGCCCGAAGGCGCTCGTCGACTCGGAACTGATCCTCACGCAGTTACGCGCCGAAGGCTATGCGATCGCACCCACCTACGCAGGCGCCGATCTTGTCGTCGTCAACACCTGTGGCTTCATCGATGCGGCGGTCGGAGAATCGCTGGCCGCGATCGGCGAGGCGCTCGCGGAGAACGGCAAGGTGATCGTCACGGGATGCCTGGGCGCTAAGGACGGCGGCGGCTTCGTTCGCGATGCGCACCCGAAGGTGCTCGCCGTCACCGGCCCGCACGCCGCCGGCGAAGTGATGTCAGCGGTTCACGCGCATTTGCCAAAACCGCACGATCCGTTCGCCGACCTCGTCCCGCCGCAAGGGATCAAGCTCACGCCACGACACTACGCGTACCTCAAGATCAGCGAGGGCTGCAACCATCGCTGCACGTTCTGCATCATTCCGGCGATGCGCGGCGATCTTGTGTCGCGCCCGCTGGGCGAGGTGCTGGCCGAGGCGGAGCGGCTCTTCGCCGCCGGCGTCAAGGAGTTGCTCGTCGTCTCGCAGGACACGAGCGCGTACGGCGTCGACGTCCGATACCGCACCGGATTCTGGCAGGGCCGGCCGCTGAAAACGCGGATGACGGAACTCGTGGTTGCACTCGACGACTTGGCGCGCACCTTCGGCGCCTGGGTGCGATTGCATTACGTCTATCCGTATCCGCATGTCGACGAGGTCATCGACCGGATGACCTCCGACCCTTCCGCCGGCGGCGTCCTGCCCTACCTCGACGTGCCGTTCCAGCATGCGAGCCCGCGCATCCTGAAGCTGATGAAGCGGCCCGCGAACGCCGAAGGCACGCTGCGGCGCATCGAGGCGTGGCGTGCGGCGCGGCCCGATCTCGTGATTCGCAGCACGTTCATCGCCGGATTCCCGGGAGAAACCGAAGCCGAGTTCGAGGCCATGCTGGCGTTTCTCGAGGCCGCGCAACTCGACCGCGTCGGCTGCTTCGCCTACTCCCCCGTCGACGGTGCGGCGGCCAATGCGCTGCCCGATCCGGTTCCGGCCGAGGTCAGGGAGGACCGCCGTGCGCGGTTCATGGCGGTGCAGGAACGTATCAGCACCCGGCGGCTCGCGCGGCGAATCGGCGCCATGATGACGGTACTGATCGACGGGCACGAAGGAAAGGCCGCGATCGCCCGCAGCGCCGCCGACGCGCCGGAGATCGACGGCGTCGTCCGGGTCGCCAACGGTGATCGTCTTGCCGTCGGCGAATTCGCGCGCGTGACGATCACCGCCGCGACCGAGCACGACCTTCGCGCGAAGATTGCCGCATCCGCCTGATCGAACCCACGGCAGGTTGCACCAGCCAGCCCGCGATGATCGATCGCCGCGGGCCGTCCCGGTTCACGCAATCATCGTCGAGCAGGTGAGCGCGCGTTCCTTCCAGTACATGCCATTGAGGCGCAAGCTCAACTTGCCGAGCGAGTCGAATTTCCTGTTGGTGAACGTCATCAACGCGGCCGGCCGCGAGCCGGAGCCGTCCTCCCGCTGGATGACCGTGCATTCCAGGTCCGGCGCGTACTTCTTCACGAGCGCCTTGAGCTCGTCGTCCGTGGTGCCAGGTGCTATGTTCCCGATCCAGAGTCGTTCCATCGATTCTCCTTGCCGCTTCGCGGCGTGGGGCCACGCTCAGGCCTCGGCCTCCATCACGCGATCATGTTGACTCCCCCATCGACGTAGGAACGCGCCTTCTCGTTCAGGTACGTGATGGCGAGGTCGGCACTCAGCTCGCGGAACGCCTTCGCGCAGCCGTACGCGATCGAGTGCTCGTTGGCGACGCCGACGACCAGCGCCTTGCTTCCCTTGAGCACCGGGCGGGGAACTTCCAGCGTCATGTCCGTCTCTCCTTCAGTTCTTGCCGAGCAAGCGCCGCGTGTGACGCGCGATCATCAGCTCTTCGTTGGTCGGGATCGCCCACGCGGAGACGCGACTGCCCGCGGCGCTGATGCGCGGCCCGTTGGCATCGTTGGCGGGCGCATCGAGTTCCACACCGAGCCACGACGCATCGCGGCAGACGCGCGCACGCAGCGAGCGGCTGTTCTCGCCGATGCCACCGGTGAAAACGATCGCGTCGAGGCCGCCCAGAGCCGCGGCGAGCGAACCCAGCTCGCGCCCGATCCGGTAGATGAAGACGTCGATTGCCGCCTTCGCTTCCGGCGCCTCGCTCGCCTCCAGCGTGCGCATGTCGCTGGAGATGCCGGACATGCCGAGCAGCCCGGACTGCTGGTAGATCAGCTTCTCGACGGCGCGCGCGTCCATCTTCAGCTCGTCGATCAGGTAGAGGACCACGCCCGGATCGAGGTTGCCGCAGCGCGTGCCCATCGGCAGCCCGTCCGCCGCCGTGAAGCCCATTGTACTGGCGACGCTGCGGCCGTTCGCGATCGCGCACATGCTGGCACCGTTGCCGAGGTGGAGCACCACCGTCCTGCCGCGTGCCGCGCGTTCGTCGTGCTCCGGCAGGATGCTTGCGATGTACTCGTAGGAGAGCCCGTGAAAGCCGTACCGCCGCACGCCCAAATCGGTGATTGCCTTGGGCAGCGCAAACGCCTGCGCGACCGGCGGCGCGCCGCTGTGGAAAGACGTGTCGAAGCACGCCACCTGCGGCATCTGCGGCAAGCGTTCGAGCAGCGCCCGGATCGGGGCGAGGTTGTGCGGCTGGTGGAGCGGTGCCAGCGGAACGTATTTTTCCAGCGCCGCCACGATCGCCGTATCGAGACGCACCGGCTGCGTGTACTCGAGGCCGCCGTGCACCACGCGGTGACCGACGCCCGCCAGGCGATGCCCGGCGAACTCCGCGCGAAGGAATGCGACCAGATGTTCGAGCGCGCCTTCGTGGCCGAGTTTATCCCCTTCACCCCACGTTTTTTCGCCAAGGAGTTTTCCCGTGCCGTCCTTGGCGACGAACCGAGGCGCCGTAGACAGACCCTCGGCCTGCCCGCGCGCGATCAGATCGAACGCGTCTCCCCGTTCGACGAACACCGAGAATTTGAGGCTCGACGAGCCCGCATTCAAGACGACGATTGCGTCATTCATCTCAGCGCCCGCCCGGCCGCCCGAAGGGCGCTGACCGCCCCCTTGGGGGGCAGCGAACAACGTGAGCGTGGGGGCCGTACATCTCAGATGACGGCCTTGCCGGTTTGCTCGCGCCGCACGCTCGCCACCAGTGCCGCGATGGCGCACGAGGCTAGCCGCGTCATCACCGAGTCGGCGCGGCTCGTGAGAATGATCGGCACTTTCGCGCCAAGCACGATGCCCGCGGCATCCGCGCCGGCCAGGAACGACAGGCTCTTCGCCAGCATGTTGCCCGCCTCGAGGTCGGGGACGACCAGCACGTTGGCCCGCCCGGCAACCGGCGAATCGATCTTCTTGATCGCCTTGGATTCGAGACTGATTGCGTTGTCGAGCGCGAGCGGACCGTCGAGGATGGCGCCGGTGATCTGACCACGGTCCGCCATCTTGCACAGCGCACCGGCCTCCACCGTCGATGGCACCTTCGGATTGACCGTCTCCATCGCCGACAGGATCGCCACGCGCACCTCGGGAAAGCGCAGCGCGTGCGCGAGGTCGATCGCGTTCTGGATGATGTGGACCTTGTCCTCCATCGTCGGAGCGATGTTGACGGCGGCGTCCGTGATGATCAGCGTCTCGCTGTAGCGCGGGACATCCATGACGAAGCAGTGACTGACCCGGCGCGCGGTGCGCAACCCGGTGTCGCGCCTGACCACCGCACCCATCAGCTCGTCGGTGTGCAGGCTGCCTTTCATCAGCGCCTCGGCCTTGCCCTCGCGTACCAACGCCACCGCCTTTTCGGCGGAGGCTTCACTGTGCGGTGCGTCGACGATCGGCAGTCGGGCGATGTCGATGTGGTGCTCTTTCGCGATCGCCTCGATTCGCGCGCGCGGGCCGACCAGGATCGGCGCGATCAGGCCGAGCTTCGCGGCGTCGACCGCGCCGCGCAGCGAGCTTTCGTCGCAGGGGTGCGCGACGGCGGTGGGTGTCGGCGGCATCGTCTTGCAGACGTCGAGCAGCCGCTGGTATTTCTCGTGCTGGTGTTCCATGCGTGTCTCCGTTGTCCTTCGCGCGGGTCAGGCCGCCTTGCGCCGCTTCGCTGCTGCCTTGTGGGCGGGCTTGCGGGCAGCCTTCCGTGCCGGCGCCTTGCCGCGACCCTTTGCCGGCTCCACGTCGAGGGTCTCGCCGATGTTCTCGAGCATAGCGAGCTGTTCGGTCGTCGGCTCGAAGCGCCGCATGCGCTCATCGGCGAGCAGGCTGCGCACCAGCGTCACCAGCCGCTCGCGATCGCCGCTCTTCGCGAGCAGCTTCGGCAACGCCGCGATCGCCTTTTCCGGCTCGTACCGGACGATGATGTCCTGCTCGCCGCGGATACGCCGCCACTCGTCCGGTGCAAAATCCGGAAGGAGGTCGCGATACTCGGCGGTGAGGTCCTTTTTCAGCGCGAGCCGCGCCAGCGGCAGCGGTGCGCCCCTCCGGGCGAGCAGCGAGCCGACGCGAGCTAGCGCCTCGGCAAACCCGCCTTCCTCGATCGACGCCAGCGCCTCCTTGACGAACGGCAGCTCGCGCGGCTCGGCCACGCCTTTCGCGGCGCGCGCTTCGGTCTCGTGTTTGTCGGCGAGGTAGAGCGAGAACACGTTGCCGTAGGTCTGGAAGAACTGCGCCTCGCTGGTGGCGTCACGGACCTCGCGGTAATAGTCGAGCGAGGCGCTGACGGCCTCCGACACCATCTTCTGGATCTTGCCGCCCGGGTTGTCGGCATCGGCCGTCTTGCGCTGCGCCTTGACCGCCTGCGCGGCCGGCCCAAGCCATGCGAGCCAGGGATTCAGATCCGAGAACGCCCAGCGCTGGAGGCGCAGCGGATGCAGCTGCCGCGACACCTTCGCCGTGACCTCGTTGCTCATCGCCTGGACGAACGGCTGCGCGAAGAGTTCATAGGCGCGCTGGTTGAACTCGGACAATGCGGCCACCGCCTCGAACGGCTTCTCGTCGGCGCGCTCGAGGCGGTTCAACTGCTTGGCGATGTCCTCGAGCCGGCGCTCGTGAAACTCGACCTCGTATTCGACCTTGCCGTCGCGTCCCTTGACCTCGTGGATCTGCATTCCGTACAAGCCGGGCGGCAAGACTTCGATCGACTTCAGCACCGAGACGATCTGCGCGTGCTCCTTCTTCGCCACCTTGCCCGAGACGAAGATGCCGAGGTGGCCGATGTCCTGGTGCAAGAGGCCGACGATCACCTGCCCGCGTGCCTTGATCTCGTCGGTCGAGCCGTAGACATCCGAAACCCAGTTGAATGCCTGCTGCGGCGGCGTGATGTTGTCGCCCATCGACGCGAACAGGATGATCGGCGCCTTGATGTCGCGCAGATCGAAAGACTTGCCGCCGGTTGCCTTGGTGCCGGACCACAGCTTGTTGCCGACGAACAGATTGCGCGTGATCCACTCGATCTCCTCGCGGTTCATCAGGTAGAAGCCACCCCACCAGCGCTCGAACTCGAGGAAGCGATCGGGTTCCGTGTCGACCTTGGCGAACAGGTTGTAATACTTGTCCCAGAACGTGTTGGCCGGATTCAGGTTCTCGAAATTCTCGACCAGATACGCGCCGTCGAAAACGCCGTCTCCCTTGTCGGCCGCGAACGACGACAACCACGTGCCGCCGAGCATGCCGCCCGCGTAGCGCATCGGGTTGTCTCCGGCGCCCTCCTGGAACGCGCCGCCCCAGTAGGACATCGGCGCGCCATTGATCACGATCGGGCCGGTGTCCTCCGGATCGGACGCGGCGAGCATCATTGCCGCCCAGCCGCCCTGGCAGTTGCCGACGATCGCGGGCTTCGCGCTCTTCGGATGCAACGCGCGCACTTTCTTCACGAATTGCTGCTCGGCATCGCAGACGTCGAGCAATGTCTGGCCCGGTTCGGGATCGCGGAAGAAGATCACGAAGTAGACCGGATGCCCCTCGCGCAACGCGACGCCGACCTGCGAGTCGTCCTTGAAGCCGCCGATGCCGGGACCGTGGCCGGCGCGCGGGTCGATGATCACGTAAGGCCGCCGCTTCGGATCGACCGTCACGCCTTCCGGGGGGACGATGCGCAGAAGCGCGTAGTTGACCGGACGGGCGAGTGTCCTGCCGTCGACGACCATCTCATGGTCGAAGTGCAGCAGCGGCGGCAGCCCCTCCCGGTTGTGCTCGATGAAGTTGTTGCCGCGCTCGCGCAGCGTGTCCCAGAACAGGATCGAGCGTTGCGCGAAATCGGTTGCGTATTCGTACCAATGCGACCACGCCTGCGTGGGCGCAACGGGCTTTTCGCTCAGGCCCGCCGCGCAATCCGCGTAGGCCTTGGCAAGCCGATCGCCGAAGTGCTGCTGCGCTACCTTGGCACGCTTCTGGTAGAGCTGCGTGACCTTGGTCGCGATTTCATAGCTTCTTGCGACCTGCTTGACGGCGTCCATGATCGGACCTTCTCAGAGGGTGTTGGGAGTTGTCGTTTCGCGCGGTGCAACGGTGGCGGCCGGCGTTGAAACGCCGATGCCTCTGGGCGTGGGCAGGAGGTATGAGCTTCGATCGCGAAAGGAAGTTCCCCCGATCGATTTGCGCACTCTCGGCGAATCCGCCGGACCTTCCGGCCGCGCGCCGCTCAGCGATAATTATCGCCGATCCCGTGCAACGCCCCGTTGACGAGCGTCAAGATAGGCGCCAAACGCCAAGTCGAGCCCGATTCCGCATGCGCGAGGGCGGCGAGGCACGCTGCCGCCAGCGGTCAGAAGACCTCCGGCACGTACTTGAAGGGAAAGTCTGCCGCCTTGTAGCGGCCGATCTTGCGCTTGGGGAGCTTCACCTTCTCGCCCGGGAGGGTCTTGTACGAAACGTGTTTCAGCAAGTGACTGATCACGTTCAGGCGAACGCGCTTCTTGTTTTCGGAACGCGCGACGAACCACGGCGCCCATGAGGTATCGGTGGCGGCGAACATCTCGTCGCGCGCCTTCGTGTAGTCGTCCCAGCGATGGTAGGACTTCACGTCCATCGGCGAGAGCTTCCACGTCTTGCGGCCGTCGCCGATCCGCGCCTCGAGCCGCCGCGTCTGCTCCTCGGGGCTCACTTCGAGCCAGTACTTGAGCAGAATGATCCCCGAGTTGATCATCAGCTGCTCGAACAGGGGCACCACCTTCAGGAACCGCGTCGCCTGCTCGTCGGTGCAGAAACCCATCACGCGCTCCACACCCGCGCGGTTGTACCAGCTGCGATCGAAGATCACCACCTCGCCCGCGGCCGGCAGATGCGGCAGATAGCGTTGTGCGTACATCTGGGATTTCTCGCGCTCGGTCGGCGCAGGGAGCGCAACGACCCGGAACACGCGTGGGCTCACGCGCTCGGTGATCGCCTTGATGGTGCCGCCCTTGCCGGCGCCATCGCGGCCCTCGAACACAATGCAGACCTTGAGGCCCTTATGCACGACCCATTGCTGCAGCTTGACCAGCTCGACGTGGAGTTTCCTGAGCGCGCGGTCGTAGTCCTTGCCGGAAAGCTTCTTGCTCGCCCCCGCCTTCGCGACGTCACCGTTTTCCTTCTTGGTCTTGCCCTTGGCATCGCCGCTGGTTTTCGTGCTCTTCTTTCCCATCGTCATCTCCGATCGTTGAGTTCAGTCAGCGAGAATACGTGCGCGCGCCACGCTGGTTCATCCAGAAAGAGTCCGCGCGCCTGCAGATCGTTGCCGTCCCGCTCGTACGTAGCGTCACCGATCAGATCCTCGAGCCGCCATCGCGCGTTGCCGAGGTCCGCGAACGGCAGCCGCACGTAACACTGGCTCCGGTTGGGCGCATAGTTTACCGTCACCACCAAGCGCTCGCCGCCAGAGTCGTGCCAGGCAAAGACCAGGAAGCAATCCCACGTCCAGTTGCCCTCCCAAGCCGCTGTGCAGTCGAGCACCTGCCATTGGCCGTCGCGCACCACTGGTTTACGCAGCACGGCCAGTAGCCGCTCGTAGAACCTTTCCAACCTCTCGTCGATCGCTTCCTGTGGCGCGCGCACCAGATGGGGCGAGATGCGCTTCCGGCGCCCTTCGAATTGACCCTGATGGAAGAACCGCAAGCCCGGCGACAGGAACGTAATGACGGCCGCGGCTTCATGCACGTCCGGTGAGAACGCTGCCGCCGCCCGCGGCTCGTCGTGGTTTTCCAGAAAGCGCGCCAGCTTGTCCTGGTAATCGAGACCGGCGTGGAAATGCTCGCGCACCGGCCGGGCGTGGCCTTCGCGCAGGCGGTCGTAGAGCCGCTTGTCGTAGGCGTAATCGAACCCCTGCTGCAGCATCGTCCATTCGAGGTCCCAGTACACCTCGGCCATGAACAGGAAGTGCGGATGCTTGTCGCCGCACGGACTCGATCGCCTTCGGCCAGAAGTGATCGGCCCGGATGCCCCAGGTGCGTTCGAACACGTCGGGCAGGACCAGCATCGCCATATCGCAGCGCACGCCGTCGCATTGCCCGGCGATTCGCGTGAGCTCGCCGATCATCGCCTGCTGCAGGTCCGGGTTGCCGTAGTCGAGCTGCAGCGTGTCGGGCCAGCCGTCGAAGTACGGGTCGCGGCCGTAGGCGAGCACCTGATGCCCGCTCTTCGTCTGCACGCGACAGTAGTTCTGCGGCGCGCGAGCGAGGTCGCTCTCGCCGCCATGGACGAAGTAGTCGGGATGCTCGTCGACCCACGGGTGATCCGGCGCCATGTGGTTCGGGACGAAGTCGAGCATCAGCTTCAGTCCGCGCTGTTGCAGCCGTTGTCGCAAGCGGGCGAGTGCCGCCGCGCCGCCCAGATCGCGATGGACGGCGTAGCTCTGGATGGCGAATCCGGAGCCGGCGATGTCTTCGTCGCGCAAATCCGGCAGCGTTTCCTGAAACTCGTGGCGCCATCCGGCGTTGCGGCGTGACACCTTCTGTGCCGCCGACCCCGTCTGCCACACGCTCAGAAACCAGATCCAGTCGAAGCCCGCGTTCGCCCAGGCGATCCAGCTCGGCGTCCGGAGATGTCGTCCAGCGTCGCGCGCTTGCCCAAGGCACGCGACAGCTCCGTCAGCCAGACGCGGGTATTGATCTGATACAGCGACGGGTAGCGTGGATCGGGCATCGCCGGACCTCAACTTTGTCTCGTCCGATCTCCGCCGACTTGCTCCCTGATGAGTTTGGCCATCACCTGCCCCCGCTCGGTCTCCAGCAGGGTCTTGGCGTCGATACGGCCGAACAAATCCAGGAGCGGGGCGACCAGACCGGTCCAGCCCGTCTGGTGGCTGGCGCCGACCCCCGCGCCGTTGTCGCCGTGAAAGTACTCGTAGAACAGGATGAGGTCGCGCCAATGCGGATCGTCCTGGAATTTTGCCGTCCCGCCGTAGACCGGCCGCCGTCCATCGGCACCGCGCAGAAAGGTACCCGTCAGCCGGCGCGCAAGCTCCTGCGCCACCTCGAACAGCGTCATACGCTGCCCGGAACCGGTTGGACATTCGACCTTGAACTCGTCGCCGTAAAAGGTGTACAGATTCACCAGCGCCCGGACGATCAGCATGTTGACCGGCATCCACACCGGGCCGCGCCAGTTCGAGTTGCCGCCGAACATGCCGCTATCCGACTCCCCCGGCAGGTACTGCACCTTGTATTCCTGGCCACCGACATGAAACGCGAACGGATGTTCCAGATGATGACGCGAGAGCGAACGAATGCCGTGCGGCCCCAGGAACTCGTCCTCGTCGAGCACGTAGCGCAGCACGCGCTCGAGTTTCTGCTTGTTGAGGATCGATAACAGACGCCGTCCCTTGTGGCCGATGAATCCGGCGTCGGTCGGAGCCACATGCGAAACCAGCTCGGGGTGGCGCTCGCGAAACTGCGCGATCAGCGCCATCAGCTTCGGATTGCGTGTGACTCCATCCGCCTCGAACACCGTTGACGCGCACAGCGGCAGCAGCCCCACCAGCGACCGAACCTTCAAGCGCATCGCCTGGCCGTCGGGGAGCCGCAAGAGATCGTAGAAGAATCCATCCTCCTCGTCCCACATCTTGTCGTGCCGCTCGCCGGGTCGGTCCATCGCATAGGAAATCCACATGAAGTGCTGGATGAACTTGAAGGCGACCTCCTCGTAAATCGGGTCGTACTCGGTCAGGATAAGGGCGATCTCCAGCATGTTCTGGCAATAGAACGCCATCCATGCCGTGCCATCGGCCTGCTCCAGCGAACCCCCGGTCGGCAGCGGCGCGCTGCGGTCGAAGACACTGATGTTGTCGAGACCCAGGAAGCCGCCGGCGAAGACGTTGCGCCCCGCAGGATCCTTGCGATTGACCCACCAGTTGAAATTCAGCATCAACCCCTGAAACGAGCGTTCCAGGAACCGGAGATCCGCCCGGCCCAACTGCTTCTCGTATGTGTACAGCCAGAGCGTGGCAAAGGCATGCACCGGCGGATTCACGTCGCTGAAGTTCCACTCGTACGCTGGAATCTGCCCGCTCGGGTGGAAGTAGAGGCTGCGCAGCATCAGCAAGAGCTGCTCCTTGGCGAAATCGAAATCCACCTGCGCCAGGGCGATCGTGTGGAAGGCCAGGTCCCAGGCTGCGTACCACGGGTACTCCCATTTGTCCGGCATGGAGATCACGTCGGCGTTGAGCATGTGGAACCACTCGGTGTTGCGCACGTCGCGGCGGGCGGATTCGAGCAGCGGATGACTCTTGTGCTCGCGCAGCCAGCGTTCCAGGTCGAAGTAGTAGTACTGCTTCCCCCACAGCATTCCGGCCAGCGCCTGGCGGTGCACGCGGCGCTGATCTTCGGTCAGCGTCTTCGGCGCGATCCGCTCGTAGAATTCGTCGGCGTCGGCCTGGCGGCGTTTGAAGATCTTTTCGTAATCATGGAACGGGGCCTTGGTCCTGGCGGCCGCGAGGCGCAGCCGGACTGTCGTGCTGCCGTGGCCGGGCACGTCGAGGACGTAGTGCGCTGCGGCCTTGGTCCCTGTCTTCGCGGGATTCACCGCGTCGCCCTGTCCCGTGATGACACACGTGTGGAACGCGTCCTTGACGAAGAGCGATGCGTTGGGCTGGCCCCACAGGCGCTGCGCGTTGCTCTCGTTTTCGGTGAAGAGCAGCTCCGGGCCGCCATCGCAATGGAACCAGTACTCGCCGAGCTCATGGTGCGTGGCCGCAATGGTGCCCGGGCCCGCCTCGCGCAACGACGGCTTGCGCTCGTCCTCGCCCCACGACCAGGCATTGCGAAACCACAGTGTCGGCAGGACGCGCAACCGGGCGGCTTCCAGCCCGCGGTTGTGGACGGTGATGCGGACCAGCATGTCCTCCGGGCCTTCCTTCGCATACTCGACGAACACGTCGAAGTAGCGGTCATCCGCAAAGACCCCGGTGTCGAGGAGTTCGTACTCGGCGTCGTGGCGGCCGCGTCCCTTGTTCGTGTCCACCAGATCGCTGTAGGGGTATGCACGCTGCGGATACTTGTACAGATACTTCATGTACGAATGCGTGGGCGTGCTGTCGAGATAGAAGTAATACTCCTTCACGTCCTCGCCGTGATTGCCCTCGCTGTTGGTGAGGCCGAAGAGGCGTTCCTTCAGGATCGGGTCGCGCTCGTTCCACAGCGCCAGCGCAAAGCACAGGCGCTGCTTGTCGTCGGAGATGCCCGCGAGCCCATCCTCGCCCCAGTGGTACGCCCGGGAGCGCGCCTGATCATGGGTGAAGTAGTTCCAGGCATCGCCATTTTCGCTGTAGTCCTCGCGCACCGTGCCCCACTGCCGCTCGCTCAGATAAGGTCCCCATTTCTTCCAGGGGATCTGCGCCTCGCGCGCATCGTTCAGGCGCTTCTGCTCCGCAACATCCACGATTGTCGTGCCCATGTCTTGTCTCCGCCTTTTTTGCAATACAACTCTGGTCGAATTTCCCTTTGGAATCCATCAGAAGTTGTTCCGCGAGACACACGACGAGTCGCGCTACTCGAGAAACCGGGCACGGCGCGTAGCGACGTCATACACGGCGCCGATCAACTTCACGTCGCCCTGCGCCCGGCGGGCCTTTCCATCCACCGTTTCGAGCACGGACCGCGCTCCCGCCACGGACAGGGCGCACTCAGAACGTCATGCCGACGAATGCCGAACGCGCGCCGACCGATTCGTAGTTGACCCTCGCCTCGAGATGCAGCGGGCCGCGGTCGGCGGCTGCGATCGCCGAGGTGCAATTCTCGCCGCCGCGAACGAGCGTGGGATACGCGGTGAGCGCGAACGCCCACGTAGGGTTCTCGGCAGGGGAAGCGCGGCGCCCGCTGCGGGCGTCCTCGGCGGCCAATGCAGACGTGACCACGGCAGCCGTAAGGACCGCAATGCCCAACGGCAAGGCCTTCATCCGCCGAGCGCGTTGATCGCGATCACGAGTGCCGAGCCCAGTCCCGCCATCAGGAACCCCACCTTCCAGCTGCCGTAGCCCGCGTACCGCCCGAGTGCGAGCCCCCCGAAGAACAGCATCACGAGCGCGATGGCGCGGGATAGGTTCTTCGCCGTTCCCACGTCGTTGATCAACATGAAGGGCAGCACCACCGGAAACGTCGACGCGACGACGATCAGGAATATCGCCAACGCAGCGAGCAGGTCGTCTCCTTTCAGCGTCGGTCGCGACGGCAACGCGGTCAGCGCAGCGATGCGCCCGCGAACTGCCTCGATCTCCGCCGGCGAAACGAGATCCGCCGCGACCCGCGACAACGAACCCGTGATGAGCTGGCGTCCGGTTTCCGCGTCCGTAGCAGCCCGTACGGAACGGACGAGCGTGAGCAACCTGCCGCGATCCGTGACCGTGCGCACCAGGTACATGACCGCGTCGACGAGGCCCCAGGCGAGGTTGCAGCCCAGGGCGGCAACGAACATCCCGCGGATCTGCTCGCGCCCGGAGTCGGCCACCGACACGGCCCCCACGAATGTGAGCGCCATGAACAGGCCGAAGAGCAGCTCCGATACGCGATCCACGGGACTCAACACCGGCTCGCGAACCTTCTTGTCGATGACGTTCTCGCCGCTCATGGTGATTCACTCAATATTGGATATGCCACTGCGACATCCTGCATTTCGTTCCGGGATTCTGACGCCCACGCCATCGGCGCGCAACACCACACGCGGGTGTGGCTGATGGCGAGCCATGACGGCGGGACTACAATTGACGCTGATCTCGCAGTTCGCTGCGCAACGTGATGCGCGTCAAACCCGCGCCAGAAAAACGAGAGCTGTCATCATGAGTCAGCACCCGGCAGACGCCGCGACGATCCAAGCCCGCACCGTGGCCTTTCGCTTCGACGTGGTCGCCGGTCTCACGGCCGCCGCGGTCGTACTGCCCAAGGCGATGGCCTACGCGACGGTGGCAGGCTTGCCCGTTGCCGTGGGTCTCTACACCGCCTTCATCCCGATGTTGATCTACGCGCTGCTTGGCACTTCGCGTGTGTTGAGTGTCAGTTCCACCACGACGCTCGCAATCCTGGCCGGCACGGAACTCGGCCTGGTCGTCCCGGATGGCGACCCATCGAAGCTCGTCACGGCGACAGCCACGCTGACCGCGCTGGTCGGCGTGATGCTGCTCTTGGCGAGGCTCATGCGCCTGGGCTTCGTCGCCAATTTCATTTCCGCCCCGGTGCTGACAGGCTTCAAGGCGGGAATCGGCCTCGTGATCGTGCTGGACCAGGTGCCGAAACTTCTGGGTGTCCACATCACGAGGCAAGGCTTCTTCCACGACATCGTCAGCGTCGTGCATCATGTCCCCGAGACCTCGCCATGGACGCTTGTGGTCGCCGGCGCGACGCTCTTCGTGCTGATCGGAATGGAGCGCCTGTGGCCGCATTCCCCCTCGCCGCTGGTTGCCGTGGGGGGCGGCATCGCCGCGTCGTGGTTCTTGGGCCTGGATGCGCTCGGGGTCTCGACAGTCGGCCTGATTCCGCAGGGATTCCCGTCGCTCACGTTGCCGGATCTTGCACTGGTCGAGCAGCTGGTGCCGGGCGCGCTCGGGATCGCGCTGATGAGCTTCACCGAAACGATTGCTGCGGGCCGCGCCTTCGCCCGCACCGGCGATCCTCCGATCATTGCAAATCGCGAGCTGGTCGCGACCGGGGCGGCCAATCTCGGGGGTGCGCTGATCGGTGCGATGCCGGCCGGTGGGGGTACCTCGCAAACCGCGGTCGTGCGCGCTGCGGGGGGTCGATCGCAGAAGGCGTCGCTGGTGACGGCGGGCACCGCGGTGGCAACGATGCTCCTGCTGGCGCCGCTGCTGGGTTTGCTGCCGAACGCCACGCTCGCGGCAGTCGTCATCGTCTACTCGGTCGGCCTGATTCAACCGGTGGAGTTCCTTGCCATTCACAAGGTGCGCACGATGGAATTTCGCTGGGCGATCGTCGCCGCGCTCGGCGTTCTGATCTTCGGCACGCTGCAGGGCATCGTGGTGGCGATCATCGTGTCGCTGATCGGGCTGTTCAGCCAGACCGCCCATCCGCGCGTGTCGATCGTCGGCAGGAAGCGGGGGGCCGATGTGCTCCGACCGCTGTCACCGGAGCACCCCGATGACGAGACGTTCGACGGCCTCCTTATCGTGCGACCGGAGGGGCGCCTGTTCTTCGCCAACGCGCAGGATGTCGCGGCGCAGATCAGCGCGCTGGTCGCGCAGCACAAGCCGCGCGTGCTGGCC
Source organism: uncultured beta proteobacterium (assembly GCA_963695725.1). GTDB lineage: Bacteria > Pseudomonadota > Gammaproteobacteria > Burkholderiales > Casimicrobiaceae > CAIWHR01. The sequence continues at coordinate 298,268 of CAVOHM010000003.1, read as the reverse complement.
TTGGACATGAGCCGCGTGCCCGATATCGAATACTCGGCACTGCAGGCGCTCATGGAGGGCGAGCAACGCGCGACCGAGCGCGGGGCCGTCGTATGGCTGGTGGCGCTCAATCCCGGCGTGCTCGAGGTCGTGCGCAAAGCCGGGCTGGACCAGCGGCTCGGCCGCGAGCGGATGCTGTTCAACGCCCGCGCGGCGATCGAACGCTTCCAGGCGTTAGAGGCGCAGGCGGCAGATGCGAATGGAACCAGCGTCGGGGTCGGGTGAGACGCCGAACCCGACGCAGGCACCCTTCAGAACATCGGCTGCCCGCCCGCGCGCTCGCCAATCGGCTCGATGTTCCCGGCTGGCGTCATCCGGTCGGCGGCATCCACCCATCCGCCACCCATCGCCTTGTAGACGCCGACGATCTGCGCGTAGCGATCCGCCTGCGACCGCACGGCGTTGAGCTCGGCGGCGAAGAGTTCGTTCTCGGCGTAGAGGACCTCGAGGTAGCCGGCGTAGCCGTTGTCGAACTTGAGCCGCGACAGGCGCGCGTATTCGCGCAGCGACGCCACGCGCCGCGCCTGCGCTTCGGATTCAACCTGCTTCTTGACACTGCCGACAAGCGCGTCGTTGGTCTCGCGGAATGCGTTGAGGATCGTCTGCTGGTAGCGCGCCAGCGCCTCGCGCTCGCCGGCCTCGGCACTGCGCACCTGCCCGGCAATCGCGCCGCCGGTGAAAATCGGCCCGGCAAGTCCCGCCGCGACCGACCACGCCGCCGCGGGGCCCGAAAGGAAATCGCCGAATGCGGTGCTGACCGATCCGAGCGCGCCGGTGAGGTTGAGCTGCGGGTAATAGAGTGCCTTGGTGGCGCCGATGTTCGCGTTCGCCGCGACGAGGTTCTGCTCCGCCTGCAGGATGTCCGGGCGACGCTCCAGCAGCGACGACGGCAGGCCGCCGGGAATGCCCGGCGCCACGAGCCGGTCGATCGTCCTGCCGCGCGGAATCGGATACGGATTGCGTCCGAGCAGGACGGCGATCAGCCTCTCCTGCGCGGCGATCTGCTGCTCGATGGCGGGAATCGCCGCGAGCGCCTGCTGGTACTGCGACTGCACCTGCGCGAGCTCGACCTTGGACACGACGCCGCCCTTGTAGCGCAACTCGAAGATGCGCAGTGTCTCCGCATAATTCCGCGCCGTGCTGTTCGTGATCACCAGCTGCTGGTCGAGCGCGCGCAGCGCGATGTAGCTGGTCGCGACGCTGCTCACCAGCGACAGCACGACGCCCCGCCGGCCTTGCTCGGTCGCGTACACCTGCGCCTGCGCAGCCTCTGTCTGCCGGCGGACGCGGCCGAAGAGGTCGAGCTGCCAGTTGGCACCGAGCGCGCCCTGGTAGAGCGAGTAATAGGGATCCGCCCCGGCCGGCAGCGGCGAGGCGCCGACCTCGGTTGCGCGATTGCGGCTGGCGTCGAGGTTGTATCCGAGCTGCGGATAGAACTGCGCGCGCGTCGTGTTGAGCTGGCCGAGGAACGCGTCGACGCGCGCCGCGGCAATCAGGAGATCCCGGTTGTCGCGCAGCGCCGTCTCGATGAGTTCGTTCAGCACCGAGTCGCCGAACTGCTCCCACCACTTGGTGTTGGCGACATCGGCCGCCTGCGCGTAGTCGATGCGCCACGCCGGCAGGGCTTCGACCGCTGGCTTCACGTAATCCGGTCCGACCGTGCAGCCGGCGAGCACGACGCCGAAGGCAACGAACGCGAAACGAAAGGCGCGAGGTTTCATCGTCCGGCCTCCGCCGGCGGCGCCGCGCCATCCTGACGCTTGGCTGCGGCCGCGGCGTGCCCACCCGCCTTGCCCCGAAGCGCTCGCTCATGCTTTCGAGCATCCAGAAGAAGAGCGGCGCGAAGAAGATCCCGATGACCGTCGAGGCAACGATGCCGCCGATGACGCCAGTGCCGATGGCCCGCAGGCTGTTCGCGCCGGGACCGGTCGCGATGGCCAGCGGCACGCAGCCCAGGCCGAACGCGAGCGAGGTCATCACGATCGCGCGCAGCCGCAGTCCCGCAGCCTCGATCGCCGCCTCGCGCGCATTCATGCCCGCGTGGACGCGCTCGATCGCGAACTCGCAGATGAGAATCGCGTTCTTCGCCGACAGGCCGACCAGCGTCACCAGACCGACCTGGAAGTAGACGTCGTTATCGAGGCCGACGAGCCAGGTCAGCACGAGCGCGCCGAGGATCGCGATCGGCACCGTCAGCACCACGGCGATGGGCAGCGTCCACTTCTCGAACTGGGCGGCGAGCAGCAGGAACACGACGATCAAGCCGAAGATGAACGCGGACGACGACGTGCTGCCGGATCCCTGCTCCTGCAGCGCCTGGCCCGCCCACGAGTACGAGAAGTCGCCGGGCAGCGATTCGCGCGCGACGGTCCTCCATCGCATCGAGCGCCTGGCCTGAGCTGTAGCCGGGCGCCTGGCTGCCGGTGACCTTGACCGCCGGAAAGCCGTTGAAGCGCGTCAGCAACTTGGGCGAGGCGACGTACTTGGTCGTGATCAGCGCCGACAGCGGCACGTTGGCGCCGCTCTTCGAGCGCAGGTAGATCTTGTCGAAGTCCGACGGGTTCATCCGGTAAGTTGGCGTCGGCCTGCAGAATCACCCACCAGACGCGGCTGAACTGCGAGAACTGGCCGGCGATCTGCGAGCCGAAGAACGCCTGCATCGTCTGGAAGACGTCCTGCACCGGCACGCCGAGCACCTCGGCCTTGTTGCGGTCGAGATCGACGAAGAGCTGCTGCGTCGCCGCGCGGAACGTCGTCGACACGCCCTGCAGCTCGGGCGCTGGCGCGCCTTCTCCAGGAACGCCTGCAGCGCCGCGTCGGTTGCGCGGGGGTCGCCGGAGCCGCGGTTCTGGATGTAGAACTCGAAGCCGCCGGTGGTGCCGAGGCCCGGGATCGACGGCGGATTGAGCGCGAAGACGAACGCGTCCCTGATGCCGCGCGAACTGCGCATTCAGCCGCTTCAGCGCGTCGAACGACAGCAGCGACGGGTCCGTGCGCTCGTCGAACGGCTTGAGCGAGGCAAAGATGACCGCCGAGTTGTTCTGGATCTGCCCGTCGATCAGGCTGTAGCCCGCGACCGAGGCGACGTCCTGCACCGCCGGATCGGCCGGACACCATCTTCGCGCACGCGGTCGGTGAGCTCGCCGACCACCCGAGGCTCGCCGTGTCGGGCGCCCCGATGACCACGAAGAAGTAGCCCTGGTCCTCGTCGGGCACGAAGCTTCCCGGGACGATCCGGAACATGAACACGATGCCGGCGAGTGATGCCGCCGAACACGATCAGCGCAACCGGCCACGCGCGGATCGCGCGTGCCACGCGCCGACGTAGCCGTTCGTGCAGCGCGGCGAAGCCGCTCTCGAACCAGCGGAAGAAGCCCTTCTTCTCGCCGTGGTGGGCCTTGATGATGATGGCGGCAAGCGCCGGCGACAATGTCAGCGCCATGATCCCGGAGATCACCATCGAGATCGAGATCGTGATCGCGAACTGCTTGTACAGCGTGCCGGTCACGCCCCCGAGGAAGGCGACCGGCAGGAACACGGCGACCAGCACCAGCACGATCGAGATCAGCGCGCCGGCGATCTGCGTCATCGCCTCCTTGGCCGCCTCCAGCGCGGAGAGCCCCTTCGCCGCCATGTTCGACTCGACGTTCTCGACCACGACGATCGCGTCGTCGACGACCAGTCCGATGGCGAGGATCATGCCGAACATGGTCAGCATGTTCACCGAGAATCCGAGCAGGTGCATGCCGACGAAGGTGCCGACGATCGACATCGGAACCGCGAGGATCGGGATGATCGTGGCGCGCAGCGACTGCAGGAACACGAACACGACCAGCACGACCAGCACGACGGCCTCGAAGAACGTGTGGATCACCTTGTCGATCGAGTTCAGCGTGAACAGGCTCGTGTCGAGCGCGATCCGGTAGTCGAGGCCGGTCGGGAACTTCGTCTTCAGCTCCTCGAGCCGCTTGCGCACGGCGGTCGCGGTCGCGACCGCGTTGGCGCCCGGCTGCTGGTAGATCGCGATGGTCGTCGCCATCTTCCCGTTCATCCGGCTCGTCGATCGAGTAGTCGCGCTTGTCGAGCTCGACGCGGCCGATGTCCTTGATGCGCACGATCGCCGTGCCTTCCTTGGCGGCGCGCACGATGATGCTCTCGAACTGCTCCGGCTTGGTCAGCAGGCCCTGCGCGGTCACGACGAAAGATCTGCTGCGTCCCCGGCACCGCCGGCGACCCGCCGATCTGGCCGATCCCGAAGGTCTGGTTCTGGCTCTGGATCGCGCCGCGACCTCGCTGCACGGTGATGCCGAGCTGCGCCATCCGGTCCGGCTGCAGCCACACGCGCATCGCGATGTCGGGCAGCCCGAGCACGGTCGCCCGGTTGGCGCCGGGCACCCGCTTCAGCTCGTCGAGGACGTAGAGGTTCGTGTAGTTGTCGATGTAGGTCGAGCCGTAGCGGTCGTCGGGCGAATAGACCGACAGCACCATCATGATGCTCGACGACGTCTTGTCGACGGTGACGCCCTGCTGGACGACGGCCTGCGGCAGCTGCGACGTCGCCTGGCTGACGCGGTTCTGCACGTTGACCTGGTTGATGTCCGGATTGCTGCCCGGCTTGAACACGACGTTGATCGTGACGTTGCCGGACGACGAGCTGGTCGACTGGAAGTAGAGCAGGTTGTCGAGGCCGTTCAGCTGCGCCTCGATCGGCGCCGCCACCGTGTTCGCGATCACCTCGGCGGTGGCGCCCGGATAGCGCGCGGTGATCTGCACCTGCGGCGGCGCGAGCTCCGGGTACTGCTCGATCGGCGCGACGCTCATCGCGACCAGCGCCGGCGAGCACGAACAGGATCGAGATGACCGCCGACAGGATCGGCCGGTCGATGAAGAAGTGCGTGAACATGGCGGCGCTATTTCTTCGTCTTCGGCGCTGCGCCCGGCTTCGGCGCGGCGGCAGGCGGCGCCGCGCCTGACGGCGGCGATCGTCACCGGCTTGCCCGGCACGACCTTCAGCACCCCGTCGACGACGACGCGGTCGCCCGCGTGCAGGCCCTGCCACGATCACGATGTCCTTCGTCGCCAACGTAGTCGCCGACGATCACCGGCCGGACTTCGGCGACGTCGCCTGGTTGACGACGTAGACAAGTGCCCGTTGCTGCCCTGCTGCACCGCGAGCTGCGGGCACGACGATCGCGTTCGGGCGCATCGCGCCGTTGAGGTTGGCGGTCACGAACATGCCCGGGCGCAGCTCCATCTTCGGATTCGGCAGCACGGCGCGCACCAGGAACGAGCCCGTGTCCTGGCTGAACGACGGATCGGCGAAGCTGATCTTGCCCTGGTGGGAGTAGGCGACCCCGCCCGGCAGGACGATGTCGACCTCGTAGTTCTGGTTCGCCGGGGGAACGACCTGGCCCTTGGCCGCCGATCGCGTTCCAGTTCGACATCTGGTTCTGGGAGACGCTGAAGTTGACCCAGATCGGATCGACCGCGGCGACGTAGGTGAGGTTGGCGACTGTCCGCCATCGCAGTTGACGAACGCGCCCTGCCGCTGCAGCGCAGCGGCTGGCGAGCCCCGTGACCGGCGACTTGATGGTCGCGTAGCCGAGGTTGAGCTGCGCTTCCTCGACCTTCGCCTTGGCCGCGAACACCGCGGCCGTCGCGGCGTCGAAATCTCCCTTGGCGCGATCGAGATCGGCCTGCGGCAGCGCATCCTGTTCGGCCAGCGGCTTCACCCGCGCCGTAGTTCGCCTGCGCGGTGGCGAGCCGCGCCTGCTGCGCCTGCAGTTCGCCCTGCGCCGCGTTGAGCTGTGCCTGGAACGGCCTGGGGATCGAGCTCGAACATCAGCTGTCCCTCCTTGACCACTCGCCTTCCTTGTAGGCGATGCGGTCGAGGAACCCCGACACGCGCGCAACGATGTTGACCTGGCGCGAGCTCTCGGTCTGCGCGACGAAGGTCGGCGTGAACGGGACGGCTTTCGGGTCCACCGTCATCACTGCGACCTGGGGCGCGGGGCGCGGCGGCGTCGGTTCTTCCTTCGCGCAACCTGCGGCCATCGCAATCGTGGCGAGCAGCAGACCGGCGGCGGCGAATCGAACAAGCGAAAACGACAATTGGCCGTACGGGAGCATCATGGGAGTTCCGTCCTCGGCTGGTGAGAGCGCCCGGGCTGGAAAACGTGCCCGCGGCGGGAAAGCCTGTTATTTTCGCCCGCCTGCCGCGCATTGTCGAGTCGCGCCGCCGCGTTCCGAACGGGAAAGTAACCGTCCGCGGTTCTGAAGACCCGGTGTTCTACGGTTTCGGCAGTTCCGCCGCGGCCAGATCGCGCGCAAGGTCGGCGAGGATCGCCGAAAGCGCCACATTCCAGGCCCGGGCGAGCGCCTCCGGCGACGTGTCGGCCGCCGGCGCACGCTGCCGATATTCCCGCGACCAGATCACGTTCGGCGTCGCGGCATTCGCGGGCGAAACGTAGTACGTGATCGCGATCACCGCGACGGACTTCGCAGCGTCGCGCATGTCGCCGTAGAATTCGGATACGAATCCGTCCAGCACGTAGTCACCGGCGTCGGCGGCTCCTGGCGGAATCACGCGCCGGAACGCGCTGGCCGATGCGAGCGCCCGGGCCGTCGCTTCCGACAGCATCGCGCCAGGCGCGACGAAAAACTCGTCGTAGTAGTCGGATTCGAACTTGAGCTCATCCTGCCGGTAAACGAACGCCTTGCCCCGGTATGGCGCGGCGACGTTGACGGCGCCGACCCTGATCGATACGGGATTCTGAACCGAGGCTGCCGGCGGCGGCGCAGGTTCGAGCAGATAGGTGCGCTTGACGGGCGCCAGACGCGACAGCGAGCACGCGCCGAGCGCCGCCGCGATGGCAATCACGGCAACGACGGTCAGCGTACGCGCGACGTGCGGCGGTGATGCGGATGACAACGGGCTCATCGGATGCGCTCCGGCGGTTTCGGTGGCTCGCCGAAGATTACGTTGGCGGGGTAGCGTTTGCTGTCCTCGGTGAGATCGCGCAGATTGTCGGTGATCTGGCGCAGGTTCTCGACCGTGATGGTCAAATCCGCCTCGCCGACACCGAGAATCCGGTCGATGCGGCCGAGCGTCTGCGCCAGATGGGCGAGCGTCCGCGGCACATTGGGGTCGTCGAGGATTGCGCGAACCCGCGCGAGTGCCGCGGCGGCCTCGTCGGGCAGCTTCTGCAACACCGGGCTCGCAATGGTCTTCTTCAACTCGGCGTTGGTCGCGCGCAGCTCGGACAGCAAGGCAACGCCCTCGTCGGAAAGATTCTTGGTCGCAAGATTGTCGAGCGTCGTCTCGAGTTTCGCGAGGACGCGCGCCGTGCGCTGCGAGATCGTCCCGGTGTCGATCGCATCGATCCGCGCGTTGGTCGTCACCAGCAGCGTGTTGAAGTTGGCAAGTGTCCGCTCGATGTCGAGATTGTGCAGCCGCGTCAGGATGTCGATCGCGGCATTGACGACTGTCGTCACGGTCGATGGCGCGCTGGGAATGTAGATGTTGTCCGGTTTCCATTCGATTTCCAGCACCGGTGGCGCGGGTTCCACGTAGTCGATCTCGAGGTAGCTCGTGCCCGTGATGCCCTGCGGCGCCAGGCGCATCCGCAGGCCCTTCTCTATCTCGAGATCGGCGCTCTTCTGTTCGGTCAGGTCACCCGCTCCGGCGCGTCCCCCCACGAGTTTCGGCTGGATCTCCGCCTCGACCAGGACGTAACGCTCGCGCTGGAGCATCGGCTTGTCCTGCTGGTACTTGTTGTAGGTGAACCCGATGCTTTTCACCTGGCCGATGACCACGCCGCGATACTTGAGCTTGGATCCGACGTCGAGTCCCTGCACCGATTCGTTGAAGTAGGTCTCGATCGACAGCTTCGGCTGGAACCAGCGCCCGGAGCCGATCACGACCAGCACGACGGCACCGGCAGCGATCGCGCCGACGACGAACAGGCCGAGCTTGAAATAGTTGGCTTTGAGGCTCATCGGATCGAATCAGGCGGCCTCGGCTTCGCGCCGGAAAAACGCACGGACACGCGGGTCTTTGGTCTGGTCGCGAAGTTGGCGCGGGTCGCCTTCGGCGATGATGCCCTGCGCGTCGCGATCGAGCAAGATCACGCGGTCGGTGGCGACGAAGACGCTGCCGAGATCATGCGTCACGATGACGAACGTCACGCCGAGATTCTCGGACAAACGGCGGATCGTCGCATCGAGCGACGCGGCGGTGATGGGGTCGAGCCCGGACGACGGCTCGTCGAGAAAGAGGATCGACGGATCGAGCGCCATCGACCGCGCGATTCCGGCGCGTTTCTGCATGCCGCCGGAAAGCTCGGCCGGCATGTGCCCGGTGAATGCTTCCAGCCCGACTAATTCCAGTTTCATCCGGGCAACGAGATCGATCGCGTCATCGGGAAGATCCGTGTAGACCTCGAGCGGCAGCCGGACGTTTTCGAGCAGGGTCATCGAACCGAACAGCGCGCCCGACTGGTACATGACGCCGAACCGGCGCTGGATCTTCTCCAGGAGTTCGTCGCCCGCGGTGACGATGTCGTCGCCATCGATGTAGACGTGACCCGCGATGGGCGGGTTGAGCCCGATCATGCACTTCATCAGCGTGCTCTTGCCGCACCCCGAGCCGCCGAGAATGCCGAAGACCTCGCCCTGGCGAATTTCGCACTGAATGCCCTTGAGGATCGCGACACCGTCGTAACCGGCGTCCAGATTCTCGACCCGAATGATGACGTCGCCGGCCATGATCAGACGTCAAGCAGGTAATAGGCGACGGCGAACAGCCCGTCGACGACGACGAGAAGGATGATGCCCGTCACCACCGCGCGCGTCGCGGCGTCGCCGACGGCGGAGGCACCCGCTCTCGTCTGGAGGCCGCGCAGGCAGCCGACGCCGGCGATCAGCACGGCGAAGACAAAAGACTTGACGAACCCGGCGAGAAAGTCGGTCAGGGTCACTGCCGAATCGACCTGCTTCAGGAACGTGACCAACGGGATCGAGAACGATTGCATCGTCAGCGCGCCGCCGATGAGCCCCACGATATCGGCGAAGAGCGTCAGCAGTGGCGTCATCAGCACGCGCGGCGATGATCCGGGGCGTGACGAGGAAACGGACGGGGCTCAATCCCATCGTCGTCAACGCATCGACTTCCTGGTTGACCCGCATCGTGCCGATCTCCGCCGCAAACGCCGCCCCGGAACGCCCGGCGAGCAGGATGGCCGTCATCAGCGGTCCTAGCTCGCGCAGCATCGACAATCCGATCAGGTCGGCAACGAAGATCTCGGCGCCGAAGCGCTTCATCGGCACCGCCGACTGAAACGCGAGGATCATCCCGAGCAGGAACGAAATCAGAGCCACGATCGGCAGCGCATCCGCACCGACCTGCTCGCAGATGCGCCAGACGTCCTTCCACCGCACGCTCGCCGGGTATCGCACGGCGTACGCGATGGCGGCGAAGGTTTCGCCGATGAACTCGATCTGGGTCCGCATATCGCGCCAGATGCGATATGCGGCGGCGCCGACTTCCGCGATCGCCGGCCGTCGCAGGGGCTGAGGATCGAGATCGCGGGCGAGCACCGCCGGATCGAACTGGCGCAGCAACGCGGCGAACGTCGGGGCCAGGTTGACGACCTCGACGGCCCCTTCGCGCGGCTGGCGCAGCAGGTCGACGAGGAGCGCCGCCCCGGCGCCGTCGCAGTATTCGACGCCCGCCGCGTCGATCACGAGCGGACGGCCAGGTGCATCTGTCGCCGCGCGTCGCGCCTCGTTCCAGAGACCCGGCAGCGTCGACGCGTCGAGACGGCCGGTCAGGGACAGCGTACGCCGGCCATCGGCAGCGTCATTGATCGCTAGGGCTGCCATGCTCGCGTGCCACCGGCCACGACCCGAGACAATTCATTCGATCCGTTCGAGACTGTTGCCGGCGACGCGCACGCGATCGCCCTCGCGCACGAACGGCTCGTAGGCAACGGTGACGACGCGCTTCCGGCCGTCGTCGAGCGTGATCGCGACCTCCCAGCGCGGCTGGTTGTACGAGTTCGGCGATTGCCGGTACGCGGCACCGCCCCCGGCGCCGAGCAGCACCATCCCCTGGTTCGACAGGCCCGGTCCGATCTGGAACGACATGGCCACCCGGCCATCGTTGTCGCCGGGACTCGCGGACGCGCCGGTGCCAAGCGGAGTCCACGGCTGCTTCACGGTCGTCTGCCGGATCGTGTCGACGCGCCCGCACGGAAAGCTCGTGCAATCGGGCGAGTTCGGGCCGGGCTGCGCGCCCGCGGGAATCGCGACGGCCGCCGCGAACAGGAAGATCGGCAGGTGCCCGGCGGTCAGGAGTCGCATCGCGTCACTCGGGCAACGCGTTGAGGTAGAACATCGAATGCAGCAACGGCCCCGGGATGCCCAGCGCGCCTAACCATCGCTGAAAGATGCCGTCGATGTCGCCCGTCCGGTAGATGCCCGCGAGCGCGCGATTCACCGCGAGCCGGAAATCGGGATCGTCTCGGCGCATGGGAAGGCCGAACGGTTGGTAGGAAAAGTCGCCGGCTACGAAGGTGAACGCTTTCGGATCAGGTGCCCGGAGCTTGAGATAGGCAAGCACGACGCGGTCCGCGGCATAGGCGTCGACGGTACCCTTGGTCAGCAACTCCATCCCTTCCGTCCCGTTCTTGACCTGAACGAAAATCGCGGGCGCGGCGATCGCGGTCATGCCGCGCACAAGTTCGTCCTCCGTCGTCGTGCCGCCTATGACGGCAATGCGCTTGCCCTTGAGATCGGCGAGGCGCGCGAGCTTCGACTTCGTGCGCACGAGCACACTGCCGCCATCGACGTAGATCGGGAGGCTGAAATCGACCGTCCGCATCCGCGACAGGGTGACTGTGGTCGTCCCGCAAACGGCGTCCACCTTCCCGCTGGTCACGTAATCGAGCCGCGACGAAGCCTCGACCGGCAGCCACTCGATCTTGAGCGCGGACAGCGCGAGTTCGTTCTGAATGGCGCCTGCGACACGCATGCAAAGTTCGACGCTGTAACCGCGGACCCGGCCTTCGCGATCCTTGTAGGAGAAAGGCACCGCGTTGTCACGATAGCCGAAGGTGATGACGCCGGTCGCCTTGATCCGGTTCAGCGTCGGCGACACCGCGGCGGCGACTCCCGGCAGCAGCATGCCGACGACACAGAACGCGACCAGAGCGGCAGAAACCAGGACGGATTTGCGCATGGCACAGTGGGAATGACGAACAGCGGTGAGTTTAGCACGCGTGCCGCAACGCCCCGGCGCAGCCGCAGTCGCCCATTCCGGCACGGTATAATTGCGCCGACGCTGAACCGCCAGCGCCCCTCCGATCCTTGAGAAAGCCGAAGCGATGAAAAATTCCCTCTGCGCCGCATTCGTTGCGCTGGCGCTAGCCACTATCGGGTTCGTTGGCCCGTCCGCTGCCCAGACCCCCGCCCCCAAGGCCCAGGCGGCCAAGGGTTCCGCCGCCACCAAAGCGACGAGCGCAGCACCGGCGCGCAACACACTGGCGAAGCTGAAGGCCACGGGCCAGGTCAATGTCGCATTCTCCGGCGATTCGTTGCCATTCTCGTTCGTGGACGCGAAGAATCAGCCGGCAGGCTACTCGATCGATCTGTGCAAGCGCGTGATCGCGCAGCTGGGGCGCGCGGCCGGCCTGACGGACCTCAAGGTGAACTGGATTGTGGGAAGCGTCGCAGAACGGCTGGCGATGGTCGCATCGGGCAAGGCCGATCTCGAGTGTGCCAACACGACCGCGACCATCACGCGAATGGCGAACGTCGATTTCTCGTCGCTGATCTTTCTCGACGGTGGCGGCTTTCTCGTCAAGGGCGCGGCAATACAGCAATTCACCGATCTTTCCGGCAAGAAAATCGGCGTCCTCGCCGGCACGACGACCGAGACACGGCTCGACTCGGCACTGAAGCTGCGGCTCGTCAACGCGACGGTGACCAAGCTCAAGGATGGCACCGAAGGCGTCGCGATGCTCGAGTCAGGCTCGCTCGACGCATTCGCGAGCGACAAAATCAAGCTGATCGGACTCGCCGCGCAGGCCAGGGACCCGAAGGCGCTCAGGATGCTGGCCGACGACCTCTCGATCGAGCCTCTGGCGTTCGCGCTGCCGCGCGGCGATTCGTCGCTCCGGCTGGAAGTGAACCGTGCACTGACGCAGATCTACGTCGGCGGCGAGATCGAGACGATCTTCAACCAGTGGCTCGGCGCCCTCGGGCGTCCCTCCGGCCTGCTCGCGGCGATGTATCTGCTGAACGCGATCCCGCAATAGCGATTCGGGGCCGCGTCGCGGTATAATGACGCGATCGGCACGTTCGCCGTCTTTCCTTTCGCGCCGGTCGCATCACGCCGCGCGCCCGTCTTATTCAGGAGTCCCCCATGCTGAATGACATGCTACGCAATGCCAGCATCACCCTGTTCGCCACCCTGACGCTATTCGCTTCAGTGGCGCAGGCGCAGGCCGACCAGCAGAAACTGGTAGCTGACGCCGAAAAGACGCTGTCGAACTTCGTGCGCGATCCCGACATGACGTGGCTGCAGCAGAACATCCACCGGTCCAAGGCGCTCATCATCGCGCCCGAAATCGTCAAGGCCGGGTTCATCTTCGGCGGCTCGGGCGGCCGCGCACTCGTGGTCGCACGTGACCCGGGAAGCGGCAAATGGGTCGGCCCGGCGTTCTATGTGATGGCGACGGCAAGCATCGGTTTCCAGGCCGGCATTTCGGTATCGGAAGGCGTCACGATGGTGATGACCGACAAGGGCTTTAACTCGCTGCTCGCGACCTCGTTCAAGATGGGTGGGGATGCAAGCGTTGCGGCCGGCCCCGTCGGCGCTGGCGCCAAGAGCGACATCGTGGCGGACCTCGTCACGTTCAACCGGGCCAAGGGCGTGTACGGCGGCCTCAACTTCGACGGCACGATAGTCACGGCCGCGGATGACTGGAACCAGGCGTACTACGGAAAGAAAGCGCTTCCGCCCGACATCCTGGTACGGATGAGCGTCAGCAACAAGGCTGCCGACGGCCTTCTGGCCAAGGCAACGAGCGCAACCGCCAAGAAGTGATTGGCGCGCCGGGCCGATGCCCGGCGTGAGCGCTGCCGGCGGCGACCGCGCGACGAGCGTCGCGCGGAACCTCAACGCGGCTGGCGCAGCGCGGCCGGCCGCAACACGGCGGTCGCGCCGCCGACGACGAGCGCGCAGCCGGCGATCATCGCCAGCGTGATCGTTTCGTCGAGGAACAGCGCGCCCCACAACATCCCGAACGCCGGCATGAGGAACGCCACGGTCAGCGCGCGCGTCGGGCCGATGTCCGCGATCAGGCGGTAATAGAGCACGTACGCGATCGAGCTGCAGACGAGCGCCAGTCCCAGGACGTTGGCAGCGATCAGCGGGGTGACCGGTCCGGTGGGAGGGGCGAGCGGCAGGAACGGCACCAGCACGAGGCCCGCGAAGATCTGGCTCCAGCCTGCTATCGCCAGCGGCTTGGCGCCGACCGCATGTATCTTCATGTAGATGCTCGACGCGGCATAGCAGAGCGTTGCGCCGAGGCACGCGGCGACGGCGATTGCGAACCAGAAATCGGGAACGACGGGCCCCGCCCTGCTGACCAGCGCGACGCCGGCCGCCCCGGCAGCGAGGCCACCGATTTTGCGCCACGTCAGGCGCTCGTCGAGCAGCGGTACCGACAGCAACGCGGCGAATAGCGGCGACGTCGCATTGAGAATGACCGAATAGGACGCGGGAAGGTACAGCGCGGCGAACGCGAACAGCACGAACGGCAGCGTCGAGTTGACGACTCCGATCACTGCGTACTGGCGCCAGTACCGGCCAAGCTCCGCGTCGAATCCCGTCGCGCGGCAATAGACGGCCAGCACGACGCCCCCAATCAGCACGCGTGTCGCTGCCGTGGCGAGCGGACCCAGCACCGGCGCAAGCACGCGGATGAAGATGAACGACGCGCCCCAGATGGCGGACAGCGCGACGAGCCGCGCGACGTCGGATCGTCGCACGTCAGGCCGCGTGTCGCGTGGATGCGGCCGACCCGGAGCATTCGAGCGCGAGCAGTGCCCGCTTGCGCGCAAGCCCTCCGGCGTATCCGGTCAGCGCACCGTCCGCACCGACGATGCGATGACAGGGAACGAGGATCGACAATGGATTGCGACCGGTGGCGGCACCGGCAGCACGGATGCTTTCCGGGCACTCCGCGCGTCTGGCCAGTTCGCGATAGGCGATGGTCGCGCCATAAGGCACGGTCGCGATCGCGTCCCAGATCCTGCATTGGAACGGCGTGCCGACGGGCGCGAGCGGCAACGTGAACTGTGTGCGCACGCCCGCGAAATACTCGGCGAATTCGGCCGCGGCGCGGCGCAGGACCGGCAGCTCCCGCTGGCGCCGCCATGTGCCATCCTGCGCCGGCTGATGGCGCTGCCCGTCGAACCATGCGCCCGTCAATGCGTCGCCATCGCTCGCCAGCACGATCGCGCCCAGCGCGGATTCGGTGATATCGAAAAGGATCGAACGTTTCATTTTGCAGCTCTCCAGAGGTGGATCACGGCGTAGGCACGCCACGGACGCCACGCCTCGGCGCGGCGCAACGCACGTGCCGGGCGGATTTCGCCAAGCGCTTTCAGCACCACGAGGTCATTGGCGAGGAATGCATCCGGCCAGCGCAATGCCCGCATTGCGATGTAGTTTGCCGTCCAGGCGCCGATCCCGCGCATCGCGCTGATCGCGGCTACGGTTGCCTCGACGTCGCTTTCCGGCTCGAGCCGGATCGTGCCCGCCATGACCGCACCTGCGAGGCCGACCAATGCGTTCGCCCGGACCTTCGTCACGCCGTGCCGGACGAGGTCCTCCGGCGCCAACTGCGAAAGGCGTTGCGCGGACGGAAACAATCGGAACGGCGAACCGGCGTCGGTCACCGCAAGTGAATCACCGAACGCGCGCGCGATCCGGCCGAGAATGGTGCGCGCCGCGCGCACCGAAATCTGCTGGCCGACGATCGCGCGAACGGCAAGTTCGAAACCGTCGAACGTTCCGGGGACGCGCAAGCCTGGATGCGCGTCGGCCACGCGGCCGAGCGCCGCCGCGACCATGGCCGGATCGCACGCGAGGTCGAACGCGTGCTTCACGCGCGACAATACCGCCGGGACGGCGCGCGCGAGCGATGGCGACAGCGTGACGCGAAGCGCGGTCCGGCGTGGCGCGCGCCGCACTTCGATGCGCCCGGCGTGCAGCATGCCCCGATGGGCGATCGAAACCGTGCGCGCGTAGGCGTCGTCGGTCACGATCTCCACGCCGTCGATCGCGCGCTGGCCGAGAAACACGAGCATCGACTCCCAGTCGTACGGCGGCCGGTACGAAAGCTCGAACGCGAGCGCCGCGGGCAGGACCTGATCGGCCCGCGCCTTGCGCAGCCGGCCGGGCGCCATTCGATAGCGCGCCTTGAACAGGGCATTGAAGCGGCGCACGCTCGCGAATCCGCTCGCCAGGGCAACCGCGGTGACGGGCAACGCCGTATCGGTAAGCAATCGTTTCGCGAGCAGAAGCCGCTGCGTCTGCGCATATTCGATCGGCGAAACGCCGAACTCCGCATCGAAAATTCGTCGCAGATGACGGCTCGTCACACCCACGCGCGCCGACAGACGCTCGATGCCGCCCTCGTCCAGAACGCCGTTCTCGATCAGGTCGACAGCGCCTTGCGCCAGACGGGCGCCGGCGTCGATGCTGGCGTTGCCCGGGGCGAGCTCCGGCCGGCAGCGCAGGCACGGCCGGTAGCCTCCGACCTCCGCGGCCGCGGCGCTGGCGAAAAAACGGCAGTTCTCGCGGCGCGGCAGACGCACCGTGCAGACGGGACGGCAGTAGACGCGCGTCGACGCAACGCCGACAAAAAACCGGCCATCGAAGCGGGGGTCGTGCGCCTTGAGCGCGCGAAAGCAGGTATCCGGGTCGAGAGGCATGAACGGATTATGCCAGCGGCGCCGGATCTGGACTCGCCGTTTTCGGACCTCGTATCCGGCGTGGGCTGGCGCGCCGGCGGTTGCACTGGGTTCGATGACGGGCGTGCTGACGATCGCAGGCCTCATCCTCGTGTTCAACCATTTCTGGGCGAACGTCGCTGGCGCGACGATCGTGATCGGCATTCTTGGCTGGAACGCTCTGCGCGCCCGTGGATAAGGTTACAATTGCAATGCGGAAACGCGGAAAAATGCATGCGACTCTCGTTGCGATTCGTCATACCGCTGCTTCTCGCGCTCGGAGCATTTGCGTACGCCGCCGTCCCGCTGACCGACGCACTGATGCTGCGCTGGTTCGTGCGCGACCTCGACATACGTTCCAGCCTGATCGCGTCGACCGTCCAGGAGCCGTTGTCGGGCCTCATCCTCACCGGCTCGACGCCCCGGATCGCCACCTATTTCAACCGGATGCTGCAGGACGAGCGACTCTACGCCGTCGGGCTTTGTCTCGACACGCGGAAGGCGCCGATAGCCACGAGCCAGTTTCCCCCGGAGATCAATTGCGCCGCGCTCGGAGGTTACGCGAACGCCGACGAGCGCTTGCTCCACTCGTCTCGCGGCCTGCTGCACCTGGCCATTCGCCCCGTCGACAGCGAAGTCACGCCCGAAGCGACCCTCGTGCTCGTCCACGACATGAGTTTCGTCGAGCGTCGCAGCGAGGAGACCCGGCGCTACCTCTACTACTTCTTCGTCGCGCTCGGCGCCTGCATCGCGCTCATCACGGTGATCATCGCGCAGGTCTCGTGGCGCGGCTGGGTGCAGGGCCTGCGCGCCCTGCTCCGCGGCGAAGGCATATTGCGCCCGACACGTTCGGCCACTGCGCCGGAGCTGCGGCCGATTGCCCGAGACCTGCGCGAGCTGATCCGCGACCTCGAGCGGCAGTACCGGCCACTCGACGGCAGCCAGCGCATCTGGGACCAGCAGGCGCTGCGGGCGACGCTGCGCAGCGAACTGCACGGCAACGACGTGATCGTCGTCTCAAACCGGGAGCCCTACATCCACGTGCGCACGCCGGATGGCATTCGCGTCCAGCACCCGGCCAGCGGTCTGGTAACCGCGCTCGAGCCGGTGATGCGCGCGTGCTCGGGCACCTGGATCGCCCACGGCAGCGGCAGCGCCGACCGCGAGACCGTCGATCGCCACGACCGCGTCGCAGTGCCTCCCGAGCACCCGCTCTATCAGATCCGACGCATCTGGTTGACGGCGGACGAAGAGCGCGGCTATTACAGTGGCTTCGCGAACGAGGGTCTCTGGCCGTTGTGTCACGTGGCCCACGTGCGTCCCACGTTTCGCTCCAGCGATTTCGAGCACTACCGGAACGTGAACGCGAAGTTCGCCGACGCCGTCGTCGCCGAAGCGACGACGAAGGACCCGGTGGTCCTGGTGCAGGACTACCACTACGCGCTGCTGCCCCGGATGATCCGCGACCGCCTGCCCGATGCGACCATCATCACCTTCTGGCACATTCCCTGGCCCAATCCCGAGGCGTTCGCGATCTGCCCGTGGCGACTGGAGCTGCTCGACGGACTGCTCGGAAGCAGCATTCTCGGCTTCCACACGCAGTTCCACTGCAACAATTTCCTCGACACGGTCGACCGCCTGCTGGAAGCGCGCGTCGACCGCGAAGCGTTCGCGATCACCTGTCGCGGCCAGTCGACCGCGGTTCATCGCTACCCGATTTCGATCGAGTGGCCGCCTGCGCCACTGGCCACGGCGAAGAGCGTTCCCGATGCGAGGCGCGACGTTCGCGAGCGCCTCGGCCTGCCGCAGGATCACCGGCTAGGCGTCGGTGTCGATCGCCTCGATTACACGAAGGGCATCATCGAGCGGCTGAATGCGGTCGCGCGCCTGCTCGAACTCGAGCCGGAATGGATCGGCCGCTTCACCTTCGTCCAGATTGCGGCCCCTACCCGCGCCACGATCGACGATTACCGGGACTACGCGGCACGCGTGCAATCCTTTGCCGCCGAGATCAACGAGCGCTATGCACGCGCGAAACATCCGCCGATCGTGCTGCTCGCCGAGCACCACGAACCGGACGCCGTCTACGAGTACCTGCGGGCGTCGGACGTGTGCCTCGTCACCAGCCTGCACGACGGCATGAATCTCGTCGCCAAGGAGTTCATTGCGGCACGCGACGACGAACAGGGCGTGCTGATCCTGTCCCAGTTCGCCGGCGCGTCGCGGGAATTGCCGGAGGCACTGGTGGTCAACCCCTACGATGCCGATCAGTGCGCGGCGGCGCTGCAATTCGGACTGACGATGCCAGCCGAGGAGCAGCGCGACCGGATGCGCTTCATGCGCGGTATCGTCCGCGAATTCAACATCTATCGCTGGGCGGGACGCATGCTGCTCGATGCCGCGGTGATGCGGCAACGTGGACGCTTTCGTGTCACCGACGACGTCACCCGGGACGGCTGAGGAATGACGCTCCGGTCACGCGGCGCCGGACGGCGTCGACGGCGTGGCGCGCCGCCCCCGCTTCACGCCGATTGCGCGCTCTTTCTCGACATCGACGGTACGCTGCTCGAACTTGCGCCGACTCCCGACGGCGTGCACGTCGACGCCACCATGGAAAAGTTGCTGCCGGCGCTCGCGGCGCGCCTCGACGGTGCGCTCGCGCTGATCACCGGACGCACGATGGCGGACGCCGATCGTCTCTTTCGAGGGATGGCCCTGCCGATCGCGGGCCAGCATGGCCTGGAACGCCGCGCCGCCGACGGCTCGACCCACTTTCACCAGCCGTCGTTGGCCGGTCTCGCAAGACTGCGGCGCGACCTGACCGAGTTCGCCGCACAGCACGACGGGCTGCTGCTGGAGGACAAGGGCGTCACGCTGGCTCTGCATTACCGCCGGGCACCGGGGCTGGCATCGCACGTGCATCGTACGCTGCGCGCGCATCTGGCGGCGGCCATCGCGTCCGAACCGGGTTGGTGTCTGCAGCCCGGAAAGAGCGTGGTCGAAGTCAAACCGGACGGTCATGACAAGGGAACGGCGATCCTCGAATACATGGAGGAGCCGCCGTTTGCCGGACGGCGGCCGGTGTTCGTCGGCGACGATCGCACCGACGAATACGGTTTCGCAGCGGTGATGGACGCATCCGGTTGGGCGGTCAAAGTAGGACGCGGACCCACGAACGCGCCATACCGGTTGCCGAACGTCGCCGCGGTGCGCCGCTGGCTCGCAACGTTCGTCCCCGCTTGATTCCTGGCGGCGGCCGTACGCCGGCTCGTCACGAATGCGGCTCCTGCGTCTCGCGCGGTTCGACGTGGATGGTCACGTGCGCCTTCGCGAGGCGGGCCTTGATCGCGGCCTCGATCCGGTCGCACAACGCATGCGACGTTGCAACGCTCATCGTGCCCGGCACCAGAAGATGGAATTCGAGAAAGCGCCGCGCGCCGGCCTTGCGCGTGCGCAGCGCATGGAAGCTCGATCCTTCGGGCAGCGCCGCGCGAACCAGGGACTCGGCGCGCTCGAGTTCTGCCGGCGGCAATGCAGCGTCCATCAATCCGTCGGCCGAGCGTCGCAGCAGGCCGACGCCCGTGACGACGATGTGGATACCGACGGCAATCGCCATCAGCGGGTCGAGGATCGCCCACTGCGGTACCGCCATCACGATCAGCAGTCCCGCGATGATTCCGGCCGAGGTCCAGACGTCGGTCAGGAGGTGCGTGGCGTCGGCCTCGATCGTGATGCTGTCGTGCTGCCGCGCGACCTTCAGCATGACGCGTGCAGCCGCGAAGTTCATCGCTCCGGCGAGAAACGCGACCACGAGACCGGGCCCGAGCCGCGCCAACGGCAGCGGATCGATCAGCCGGTGCACGGCCGACCAGACGATCGACACCGCCGCGATGAGGATCAGCGTACCCTCGACGCCGCTCGAAAAGTACTCCGCCTTGTCGTGGCCGAACGCGTGGCGGTCATCGGCCGGCCGCTCGGCCACGATCAGCGCGCCCAGCGCGACAAGGCCTGCGGCCAGGTTGACGAGCGATTCGAGCGCGTCGGACCAGAGGCTCACCGATCCGGTAAGAAAATACGCGCCGAATTTGAGCGCGATCGTCGCGAGCGAGGTCGCGATCGAAAGATACGCCATCCGGCGCACGGCGCGCATCGGACTCTCCACGTAGCGGCGGGAAAACCATCATCACCGGCGAACGCCCCTCCGGCGTTGACGATGGTCAAGCGCCGTCGGCTTTGAGCGCCTCCTCCATTGCCGCGACGAGCGCCGGCGGCTCCTGCGCGCCGGAAACCCCGACCCGGCTCCCGAAAATGAAGAACGGCACGCCCGTCACGCCCAATTCGCGGACGCGGCGGTCCATCGCGGCGATGGCGTCGGCGCCTTCGTCCGATTCGAGATAGGTGCGCGCGGCATCGGCGGGAAGCCCCGCTTCGCCGGCGATGGCCGCCAGAACGGCATGGTCGCCAATGCGTCGCCCGTCGAGAAAGAATGCGCGAAACAGCCGCTCCACTAATTCTTCGGGGTCGCCGCGCGCCTGCGCCCACGATATCAGCCGGTGCACGTCGAGCGTGTTGGGCTGCCGGTCGATCCGGTCGAACGCGAAATCGATGCCGACGGACCGGCCCACGGCGCCGACGCGCGCGTAGATCTCGTCCGCGCGCCGCGGCCCCCCGAATTTTGCGTCGACATAGTCACGGCGACCGATGCCCTCGCGGGGCAGGTCCGGATTGAGCTGGAACGGATGCCAATTCACGATGGGCCGGAATCCGGGTTCGCGCGCAGTGAACAGGGCGAGCGCCTCACCCAGCCGCCGGCGTCCGATGTAGCACCACGGGCAGACGACGTCGGAAATGACGTCGATCGTCAAAACATGTTCCGGTTGGGATGCGGTCATGGGCAGGTCGACGTCGTGGCTCCCCATTATGCCCGTCGCGGCGCGCGACGGCGCGCGATAATGGCGCTCGCGTCGTCCATTGCGTTCCTCATGCCCCCACGCCTCCACTGGGATATTTTCTGCAAGGTCGTCGACAACTACGGCGACGCCGGGGTCTGCTGGCGTCTCGCCCGGCAACTCGCCGCCGAGCATGCCCAGGATGTCACGTTGTGGCAGGACGAACTCAGCGTGCTGGCACGCATCGCGCCCGAGGTCGACCCCACGCGCGACGCGCAGCAGACCATGGGCGTGACAGTTCGCCGGTTCGCCGAGCCGTTTGGGCAGACCTCTCCGGCCGACGTCGTCGTCGAGGCGTTCGGTTGCGGGCTTCCGGAGAATTACGTCGCGGCGATGGTGCGCGCCGCGACCGCGCCGGCATGGTTCATCCTCGAATACCTGAGCGCGGAGACGTGGGTCGCCGGTTCGCACGGACTAGCGTCGCCGCACCCGCGACTGCCCCTTGCGCGACGCTTCTGGTTCCCCGGATTCACGGCCGGGACCGGTGGGCTCATCCGCGAGCACGGTCTTTTCGCTGCGCGCGATGCGTTTCGCCACGACGAGTCCGCGCAACAGTCGTTGTGGTCATCGCTCCGGGTCCCCCCTCCGGCGCGGGACGAAATCCGCGTCTCGCTGTTTTGCTATCCGAACCCGGGGCTTCCGGTGCTCTTCGACAGCTGGACCGACGGCGATGCACCGGTGGCGTGTCTCGTGCCGGAAGGCACCGCCGCTGGCGCACTCGATGCCTGGACCGGCGGCAACGTGCCGCACGCGGGCCGCCCTTTCCGTCGCGGCCGCCTGTCCATCCACGCGATTCCGTTCGTTGCGCAGGACAACTACGATCGACTGCTCTGGAGCTCGTCCGTCAATTTTGTCCGCGGCGAGGATTCGTTCGTGCGCGCGCAGTGGGCGGAGCGCGCCTTTGCATGGCACGTCTATCCGCAGGCCGATGGAACCCACTGGCACAAGATGGATGCGTTCATCGACGTTTACGGCGCGGGCCTCGCCCCCGGTCCGGCCGCAGCCCTGCGCGATTTCTGGCGGGCGTGGAACCGCGCGCCCGGCGCGAAGCCCATCGATCGTGCGTGGGGCGACTTCGCCGCGGCCCGCCCTGACCTCGAGCGGCACACCCGCGCATGGGCGAGACACCTGGCCGCACGGCCTGATCTCGCCGCCGGACTGGTCAACGCGGCAATGGGTGGAGTATAATTTAAGGTTTTCCGAATCAACCCCTTATCGCAATACAGGTGCAGTGATGAAAATCGCCCAGGAAATCCGCGCCGGCAACGTGATCATGGTCGGGAAGGACCCGATGGTGGTCCAGAAGGCCGAGTTCAACAAGTCGGGCCGCAATGCGTCCGTCGTCAAGATGAAGCTCAGGAACCTCCTGTCGGGCTCCGGCACCGAAACGGTGTACCGCGCCGACGAGAAATTCGACGTCGTCCAGCTGGAGCGCAAAGAGGTGACGTATTCGTACTTCGCCGATCCGCTCTACGTGTTCATGGACAACGAATACAACCAGCACGAGGTCGAAGCCGACAATCTCGGCGATGCGATCCACTACCTCGAGGACGGGCTCGCATGCGAGCTCACGTTCTACGAAGGCAAGGCGATCTCCGTCGAGTTGCCGAATTCCGTCGTGCGCGAAGTGAAGTACACGGAGCCCGCCGTGAAAGGCGATACGTCAGGCAAGGTGATGAAGCCGGCGAAACTCGCCAACGGCGTCGAAATCCAGGTTCCCCTGTTCGTGACGACCGGCGATCGCATCGAGATCGACACGCGCAACGGCGAGTACCGCCGTCGCGTGTAGCGCGCCCCACGTCCCGGAACCGTCGTTTCCCCCGGGAACCCTGGCGGATTGGCCCGCCGGCAGGCTCGCACCGCCTCAGGTGCCGAAGCGCTTCGCTTCCTCCAGGCGATCGTGCTTCGTGGGGCCGAGGCGGGCGCGGCGCTCCAGCATCCAGCGCAGGAATCCGCTGCCTACCATCGGCTTGGCGACAAGAAAGCCCTGGATCCGGTCGCAGCCGAGACTCGCGAGCAGATCGCATTCCGCGCGGGTTTCGACACCCTCGGCAACGGTCTTGAGGCCAAGCTCGTGCGCAACCGCAACGGTGTGCTCGACCATCAGGCGGTACTTCGGGTCGCCCGCCGCCGCGGCGACGAACGAGCGATCGATCTTGATCTCGGTGAACGGCATCCGGGACAGCGCCTGCATCGACGAGTATCCGACGCCGTAGTCGTCGATGGCGAGCCCGAAGCCCTTGATCCGCAGCCGCGTGAGATTTTCGAGCGCGGCCGCGATGTTGAGGATGGCTTCCGTCTCCGTGAGCTCGAGGATCATTTCCGACGGATCGAGTCCATGTCCGGTCACGATCTGCGTCACCGCGTCCGCGTAGCCCGGATCGGCCAGAGAGGTTGACGAAACGTTGACGGACACGGTCATGTGCAGATTGGCGCGGTGCCAGCGGCCCGCCTCCATCGCCGACATCGAAAGCATGATCCACGACAGCTCGTCGAGATAACCGACCCGCGCGAGCGGCGGGAGGAATACTTCCGGCCCGAGGATGCCCCGGGTCGGGTGCCGCCATCGCGCGAGCGCTTCCGCTCCCACGATGTTGCCGCTCCCAAGTTCCACGACCGCCTGGAAGAACGGCTCGATGTGTCCGGCGGAAATGCCGCTGAGAACTTCATTTGCCGTCGGTGCGAAGACGACGTCGGCCTTGGCGTCCGTCCAAGGCAGGTCCGCACGGAAATGCCTCAGCACGGAGTAAAACTTCGCCCGCGTCGCGGGCTTCTCGATGGCGCCGATGATGCGAACCCCGTACGCCTTTGCCATCGTGGCCGCCGACGCCAGCAAGACGCCGTCGAGCCCGCTGACCAGGATCACGGACGCCGGAAATTTCCGCTCGCCGATCCGGCGGACGAGTTCCATGCCGTCCATTTCGGGCATCTGAAGATCGGTGATGACGATGTCGACCGCATGACTGGCACGATCCAGAATGGCGAGCGCCTCGTGTCCGGTCTCGGCTTCGATGACGCGTGCGTTGCCCATGCCCGCAAGCGTCCGCGTGAGCAGGAAGCGCTGGTCGCGATCGTCGTCGACGACGAGGAAACGCAGGCTGCTGAAATCGATAGACTTGGTTTCGGTGACTAGCTCGACCACGAAGCGCCCTCCGCCCTTCGGCCGACGCGCGAGCCATGCGCTGCCGAACTCGGTCGACCGTCGCGCGAGGACCGCGGGCACTGCGTCGCCACCGCATTTCGCGTTGCTGGGGTTCTCGTCATCGTTCGCTCTGTGAAACCGGCACCACGTGGTTACGATGTAGTCGACAAGTGTCGGAATGGGCCGGTCCTGCCGCGGACCCCGCAGTCACGGGCAATCGTCTGAAGGTCAAATTGCATCCTTCATGCCAGCAACGGTGTCCGCCCGCCCTGCATCGCAACTACGAAGCCAGGCGTCGATTTCCTCTGGAAATTCATCGGATTCTGCCGCCGGCCCGGGGGCAAAAAACCGGCACAAGATGCCGCGTCGCGTAGCGCGCGGCAGCACGCCGCCACTGGCCTGGGCGATCGCGCAACCTCCGGTGGCGTGAACGACAGGATGTAGTCGACGAGTGGCGCCCGTCGTTCCTGGCGTTTTCCCGAAATGCGATGCCGGCGAGCGCCTATTTTTCGAAGCGCACGAGTTCGCTCGCGACGACGCGCACCCGTGCCAGGCACATGCCCTTACCTGGTGAAAACTTGTTGAGATCGCCCATTTCGCAGCGGTCTCCGCCGCCGACCTGTACGCGGGCAATGTCGCGGCACGCGATTTTCGTGAACTCGAACTCCCGCTTGAGTTCGTTGCCGGGCCGCATTGCCGCAAACGAGCCACGGGACGAAACGGTATCGTAGAGCACGCCATTCGCGCGAAATGCCGAGTAGGAAAGCACCAGGCTGTGGATCTCGTAGGGCTCGCTGTTCACCAGCCGCACGGCGAAACGGCAGTTGTTGCCGACGTCCGTCTTGCGCTCCAGGTACAGAACCGCCCCGCCCGCAGGTTTCTCATTGTCGGCATCCTTCGCTTCCACGTACCGCCACGTGCCGTCATCCTTGAGCAGGATGCGCCGGTCGCCCGGACCGGTGACCTCGAAGTCCGCGTGCGCCGGACTCGTCAACGCCGCACTTGCAACCAGCAGAACGCCGGCAGCGACCCACCCGATCGATCGTTTCATCTTCCCAGCCCTCTCGCCGCTATCCTCTTCTGCACAAATGTAGCACGTGGCGTGCCTTGACCGTGCCGCCACCGCCCATCGATCCGGCGACTGTTCGCGACGACGGTGCTTGCCTTCGATTTCGCAGGTCTTCACGGTCGCCTCGACAACGCACCGATGCCGCAGCGGTACGTCACCGACAGGCACGCGCCTCCTGACGCGAACGCCAACGAAAAACGGCCCCAGGTCGGGGCCGTCTCTCTTGCTGATGGTGGAGGTGGGCGGAATCGAACCGCCGTCCGGAAGCACTCAACAGTCAGGACTACATGCTTAGTCGAGTCATTGTGCTCTCGCCCCGACGCCGTTGACTGACAGACGACGGCAAGACCAGTCACCTAGATTTAGCGCTTTGCCCAAGTGACCCGGGCAGGCGCGATCGCCCTGAATGTCCTCGCTGTGACAACTGCATCACCCCAGCCGGGCGCTGCCGGGTGCGAGGTCCGGCGGGATTAAGCCGCCAGAGCGTACGTTTCGTCGTTCGCAGTTAAGTTTGCGATTGCAGTAGGATTTACGAGGACCTGCACCTCGGCATGCCCCGAGCTGCATTGCAACCCCCGTCGAAACCAGTTCACCCCCGGTCGTCGTCGCGGTACGCCGCGATTGCCTCCGCGGCGCGCATTGCGCTCAAGCCGTCCAATGATACCACTCGGGACGCAGCGGTCCCGGTCTACTCGTTGACACATGCGGTAGACTCGTCCGATTTCAATCCCCTTCTTCCCCTTTTTCAACGCGCGATGACCACTGCCGAGCCAGACGCCCCCATCGTCCCCGTGATTCTTTCCGGCGGCGCCGGCACGCGACTCTGGCCACTGTCGCGCGAGACCGCGCCAAAGCCGTCGATGCCCCTGCCCGACGGTGAAACGCTCCTTGCCAAGACTGCGGCGCGGGCCTTGGCCCTGCCGGGTGTCACCGAACTCGTCACCGTCACCAACCGCGAGTATTACTTCCACACCAAGGACGCCTACGCCGGGCTTCGTGGCCGACTCCCCGAACGCGCGTCGTACCTCCTCGAACCCTTCGGCCGCAACACCGCGCCGGCCGTCGCGCTCGCCGCCTTGTGGGTCAGCGCGCGTCATGGCGACGAGGTCGTCATGCTGGTGCTCCCGGCCGATCACCTCGTCCGTGATCACGCGGCCTTTGCGGCGGCGGTCGCCCGCGCCGCGCGTCTTGCGCGGGACGGTTCCCTGGTGACGTTCGGCATCGGCCCCACGCATCCGGAAACCGGCTTCGGTTACATCGAATGCGGCGATGCCCTCGCCGGCGAAGGTCCCCCGGCGTTCGCGGCGCGCCGCTTCGTCGAAAAGCCGGCGCCGGACAAGGCGCGCGAATACGTCACGGCGGGCAACTACGTCTGGAACTCGGGGATGTTCTGCTTCACGCCGGCGGCGATTCTTGCCGCGTTCGCCCGGCATGCACCGGACCTCCTCGCTGCGGTGCGTCCCATCGCGCAGGCGCTCGCTGGAAAAAATGATCTTGCAACACTGGATATCGACGCCACCCTGTTCGCGGCCGCGCCCGACATCTCGCTCGATTATGCGGTCATGGAAAAGGCAGCGGCAGCGGGCGATGTTGCGGTCGTGCGCGGCGCCTTCGACTGGAGCGACGTCGGCTCATGGCAGGCCATGGCCGAATTGTCTGCGCCCGATGCGGACGGCAACCGGGGCCAGGGCGAGCGCGTCGCGATCGCGACCACCGGCACGTACGTCCACGCGGGCGATCGCGTGGTCGCCACCGTCGGCGTCGAGAATCTGATCATCGTCGACACGCCGGATGCCTTGCTCGTCGCGCATCGCGACCACCTGCAGCGCGTGAAGGATGTCGTCGGCGAGCTGAAGGCGCGCGGCCACGAGTCCTACCGTTTGCACAAGACCGTGGCGCGGCCATGGGGCACCTACACGGTGCTGGAGGAGGCGCCGGGGTTCAAGATCAAGCGCATCGAGGTGAAGCCCGGTGCGGCCCTCTCGCTGCAGCTTCACCATCGCCGCAGCGAACACTGGGTGGTCGTCGCCGGCGTCGCCAAGGTGACGCGTGGCGACGACACGTTAGTCGTCAACGCCAACGGTTCCACGTACATACCGGTCGAGACCCGGCATCGGCTGGAGAACCCGGCAAACGAGCCGCTGGTGATGATCGAGGTCCAGTGCGGCGACTATCTCGGCGAGGACGACATCGTTCGCTTCGACGATAACTACGGTCGCGTGATATAGGGTCAGACTCGATTTCCCGCAACGTTTCCGGAGGATCGAAAACTGGTCCGAAAATCGAGTCTGACCCTATATCAGGCGGACACGTCCGGGTCGATCTGCCGCTCGAGCCACGCGATCTGATCCTTGAGCAGGAGCTTGCGGCGCTTCAATCGCGTCAGCTGCAACTGATCGTGCGCCGAATCTTCCGCCAGCCGGTGGATTACCGCATCGAGATCGCGGTGTTCGACCTGGAGGGCCACGAGCCGCTGCATCAGCGCGACCCGTTCCACATTGCCTATGTCAGTGGTCACCGGTAAACAGCCTCCGTTGCGCTCGCATTTCGTCCGCCCTCGCCCGGCGCCCCTGTGGGACCGCTCCTCAGCCGATTCCGGGCTCCGACCCCTCTCAGGATAAGCTCAAAATCGACCTGGCGAAACGGCGCCTTTCGGTCGCCTGGCGATTTCGCCCTCCCGCGTATAATCCGCGCTCGATTTGCAGTTGCACGTGCCGCCGGCCAACACCGCCGTCGGGCCGGTGGCTGCGGCGCCCGGAGCGACCCTCGACGCTTGGGCGTCCGCATCGAGCAGCACTGCCGCCGAGCCCGCGAACTCCACTCTCGCCGCGTCCATTGCGATGCTCGCGGCGCTGCCCCAGCTCGCCCCGCGTTTGCCCCCTGCCGGGCAGAAGTCGCGCGCCGCGGTTCCGGCGGGATCCGCCGATGCGCTTGTTCTCGCGCAACTCGCAGCAGGTTGCGCCCGCGAGAAACGCCTGCTTGCCATCGTCGCCGCCAACGCGCTTGCCGCCCAGCGGCTCGCCGACGAGCTGCCCTGGTTTGCGCCGGGGCTCACCGTTGCGCTCCTGCCCGACTGGGAGACGCTGCCCTACGATCATTTTTCGCCGCACCAGGACCTGGTCTCGCAGCGGCTCGCTACACTCCATCATGTCTCGCACGGCCAATGCGACGTGCTCGTCGTCGCCGCGACGACGGCGCTCTACCGCCTCGCGCCACCGGAGTTTCTCGCCGCCTTCACGTTCTTCCTGAAGCAGGGCACGCGGCTCGACGTCGACGCGTTGCGCGCCCAGCTGGCGTTAGCCGGCTATCAGCATGTCACGCAGGTCGTCTCGCCCGGAGAATTCAGCGTGCGCGGCGGGCTGATCGACCTCTTCCCGATGGGCAGCGCGCTGCCTTATCGGCTGGACCTTTTCGGCGACGATATCGAGAGCATCAAGACGTTCGATGCCGACACGCAGCGCACCCTCTTTCCGGTGCCCGACGTGCGCCTACTGCCGGCACGCGAATTTCCGCAGGACGAGGCGGGACGTACGCTCTTCCGGACACGTTATCGAGAGGTGTTCGAGGGCGATCCCTCGCGTTCGTCTCTGTACAAGGACGTGAGCAACGGCGTGGTGCCCGGCGGCATCGAGTATTACCTCCCGCTGTTCTTCGAGAAGACGGCGACGCTCGCCGACTACCTTCCATCCGATGCCGCGGTCGCGCTCGTCGGCGACGTCGCATCGGCGGTCGAGCGCTTCTGGCAGGATGCCGATTCGCGCTACAAGCTGCTGCGCGGCGACAAATCGCGGCCGCTCCTTCCGCCGACCGCGGTGTTTCTTCCGCCCGACGCGTTCAATGGCGCGCTGAAATCACGCGCCCGCGTCGAGATCCCGGCCGCGGAGATGGCGGCCGCGGCGAGCGCGGGCCCGGCCGGAACGATGGCGCTGCCGTCGGTCCAGGTCGACCGTCGCGCGCAGGACCCGCTGGCCGCGCTGAAGCGCTATCTCGCCTCCGGCGCCGCGCGCGTGCTGATCGGCGCCGAAAGCGCCGGCCGGCGCGAGACGATGCACCAGTACTTCGCCGAATGCGGAATCGACGTGCCGCTCGCCGACGATATGCCCTCGTTCATCGCCGGCGATTCGGTCTGCGCGCTGGTCGTGACGCCGCTCCACGCGGGCTTCGCGTGGCCCGAAGCAAAGCTCGCCTTCGTCACAGAGGCCGAGCTCTACGCCGGAGTCGTGCGCCGCGGCAGACGCGATGCGGCACGGCGAACCAGTGTCGACGCGATGCTGCGCGACCTCTCCGAGGTGCGCATCGGCGATCCGGTCGTCCACGAGCAACATGGCATCGGCCGCTACCTCGGGCTCGTCGCGATGGACCTGGGAGAAGGCCCCGCCGAATTCCTGCAGCTGATCTATGCCAACGATGCGAAACTCTACGTTCCTGTCGCCAACCTGCACTTGATCGGACGCTACAGCGGCGCCACCCCGGAAGCGGCCCCGCTGCACGAACTCGGCAGCAACCAGTGGGACAAGGCGAAAAAGCGCGCGGCGCGGCAGGCGCACGACACTGCCGCCGAGCTCCTCAACCTCTACGCGCAACGCGCGGCACGCACGGGCCATGCGTTCACGTTGCAGCCGCACGACTACGAAGCCTTCGCCGAAGGCTTCGCGTTCGACGAAACGCCGGACCAGCAGGCGGCGATCGAAGCCGTGATCAAGGACCTGACCGATGGCAAGCCGATGGATCGGCTCGTCTGCGGCGACGTCGGATTCGGCAAGACGGAGGTCGCACTGCGCGCGGCATTCGTCGCGCTCGCCGATGGCAAGCAGGTCGCGGTGCTCGTGCCCACGACGCTCCTCGCCGAGCAGCACCTCCAGGTGTTCGCCGACCGCTTCGCCGACCTGCCGGTGAAGCTTGCGGAATTGTCGCGCTTTCGCTCCGCCAAGGAGGTGAAGTCGGCGCTCGAAGGGATCAAGGCCGGCACGATCGATCTCGTCATCGGCACGCACAAGCTGATCCAACCCGACGTGGTGTTCAAGAATCTGGGGCTCATCATCATCGACGAGGAACACCGGTTCGGCGTGCGCCAGAAGGAGCAGCTGAAGAAGCTGCGCGCCGAAGTCGACGTGCTGACGCTGACGGCGACGCCGATCCCGCGCACGCTGGCGATGTCGCTCGAAGGCATTCGCGATTTCTCGGTGATCGCCACCGCGCCGCAGCGGCGACTTTCGATCAAAACCTTCGTTGCCACGTATTCGCGCGGCATCATCCGTGAAGCCGTGTTGCGCGAGTTGAACCGCGGCGGCCAGATCTACTTCCTGCACAACGACATCGACACGATCAACACGACCGCGGAGCGGCTCTCGCAACTGCTGCCCGAGGCACGGCTGGCGGTCGCGCATGGGCAGATGGGCGAGCGCGACCTCGAGCACGTGATGCGCGAGTTCTACGGAGAGCGCATCAACCTGCTGGTATGCTCGACGATCATCGAGACGGGCATCGACGTGCCGACCGCGAACACGATCATCATCGAGCGGGCCGACCGCTTCGGCCTCGCGCAGTTGCACCAGCTGCGCGGGCGCGTCGGCCGGTCGCACCACCAGGCGTACGCGTACCTGCTGACGCCGCCCGCGGAAGCGCTGTCGGCACAGGCGGCCAAGCGCCTCGAGGCGATCCAGATGATGGAGGATCTCGGCTCGGGCTTCTACCTCGCGATGCACGATCTCGAGATCCGCGGCGCCGGCGAGGTGCTCGGGGAGTCGCAGTCGGGCGAGATGCAGGAGGTTGGCTTCCAGCTCTATGCCGACATGCTGAAGGCCGCCGTGTCCGCGCTCAAGGCAGGGCGCGAGCCCGACCTGTCGGCGCCCCTCGGCGTCGCCACCGAAATCAATCTGCACGTGCCGGCGCTCTTGCCGGCGTCCTATTGCAGCGACGTGCACGAGCGGCTCGTCCTCTACAAGCGCCTCGCGAACTGCGAGACGGCCGACGAGCTGCAGACGATGCAGGAGGAGCTCGTCGATCGTTTCGGAAGTCCGCCGGAGCCGGCCAAGGCCCTGATCGCCTGTCACCGGTTGCGGCTTGTCGCCAAACCAAAAGGCGTCGCCAAAGTCGATGCCGGTCCCGAACGCAGCACACTGCAGTTCGTCAGCGATCCGCCGTTCGATGTGGCTATCCTGATGGCGCTCGTGCAGAAGGATGGGCGCATTCGTTTTGCCGGACCGGATCGCATTCGCATCGAGCGCGCGGCGCCGACGCTCCCGGACCGGGTGGCGCTGGTCAGCGAATTCATCGCTAGGCTGGTCTAAGGGAGCGGACACATGAAGCCGTCCGCCACCGCCGACCTGCTTCCGCCGCAGTTGCATGTGTTCGTCCGCGACTGGCTGTCGTCGAACAACATACTACTGAAGAGCCGCGACGGCCACGTGCTGATCGACTCGGGTTATATGAAGCACGCGGCGCTGACGCTCGCGCTCGCTCGCGACCGAACGCGGCCTGGGCGACGCGGACCTATCGTGGATGGTGAACACGCACTGCCATGCTGACCACGTCGGCGGCAATGCGGCCATCGTGCGCCGATACCAATGCCCGGTGGCGGTGCCTGAGGCAGAGGCGCCGCTGGTGGACCGCTGGGACGGCAGGGCGCTGCTGTTCGACTTCTGCGATCACCAGGTCGAGCGCTTCACCGTCGACCATGTGCTGCCGGCCGACTACGACACACGTCTGGGGCGATCTCGAATGGCGGGCGCTCGCGGCCCCGGGCCACGACATGGGCGCGCTCGTCTTCTACAACGCCGAGCACCGGATCCTGATATCCGGTGACGCGCTGTGGGAGCATGGATTCGGCTTCGTCATGCCGCCGGAGGTCGATCCGGCCGCGCTTCCGGCGACGCAAGCGACGATCGAAATGCTGGCAACGCTCGATATCCGCGTCGTGATCCCCGGTCACGGCGAACCCTTCACCGACATCGCCGGGGCGATCGCGCGTGCCCGAAAGCGTGTCAAGACCTTCGCGGCGGACAGCCGGCGCATCGCCCGGCACGCACTCAAGGCCAACTTCATGTTCGCGCTGCTCGACAAGCAGCGCATGTCATTGGCCGAAGTGCCAGCCTATCTCGACCGCGTCGGGATCTATCGCGAGTTCAACGCGCTCTTTTTCCGTTTGCCGCCGGAGAGGCTCGCCGAGCTCATGATCGGCGAACTGGAGAAAGCGGGCGCCGCGAAGCGCAAGGACGGCTGGGTCGTGCCTGCCGGCAATTGATTCCGCTAGAATATCCTGTCCGCGAGCGCGTTCCTTTGGCCGTTCTGCGGAATAGTGTCGATTGATCGTGTGTTTGCGTTTTGGCTTGGCCGCGTCCCCGCGATCACCACTGCCCCGCCAGACATGGGCTGCACGCCGCCTATCGGATCGCCATGATCACCTCCGCCAACGACCCGTGCTAGAGCTTCTCGACCATCCTCTGTTCCAGAGCGCCGTCGCCCCACTGGTGGTCGCGCTGGTCACCGGATTCGCGTTGTCCGGCACGCGCTTCGCCTGGCTCGCGATCATATTCGGCTACGCGATGATGATCGCACTCGACACCGGGTTCTCCCTGATTCCGCCCACCGTCGCGCGCAAGACGATGCTGATCGGGCTCCTCTCACCGCTGGTCGGTATCGTCGCCGACAGCTACCCGCGGTCGTCGCGACGAATCGCAGCAGCGTTGGTTGCCACGGTGGGACTGCTGTCAGTCTGGGTGTTCCTGAGCGCGCTCGAGAACCGCGTCGGCGGCAATGCCGTCGTCTCCGGCGTGGGGATCGCGGTGTTCGTTGCGGCGTTGACCGCAGCAACACTTCGCCACAGGGACGACGGCCTGCGCCTTGGCACCGCCGGCGTGGGACTGGGTCTTGCCGTCGGCATCGCCGGTATTTTGTCGGCTTCGATCAGCTACTCCATGGCGGGCCTCGCGATCGGCGTGGCATGCGGCGCGA
The DNA here is from genome assembly GCA_963695725.1 of uncultured beta proteobacterium. Lineage (GTDB taxonomy): Bacteria > Pseudomonadota > Gammaproteobacteria > Burkholderiales > Casimicrobiaceae > CAIWHR01. The sequence continues at coordinate 265,093 of CAVOHM010000003.1, read as the reverse complement.
TGCTGCTCGTCCAGGTAATATCGTCGCGCTCGCTCGCCGCCGGCTTCACCGGGGCGTTGCCAGTCGGCCTGCTGGCGGCACTGGTTGCCGCCGGCACGCAGCAGATAGCTTTGCTCCCGTGGTACGCGCTGCCGTTGCTGCTGCTCGTTCCCGTGGCCGTATCGCTGCCTGTGCCCGCCGGTGCGCCGTTGATTGCGCGCGCTGCCGCGCTTTCCGGGTACGCGCTCGCCGCCGCTGCTGTGCCCATCGCTGCCGCATGGTACGCTGCCCGCGGCTCATTTTTCTGAAACAGCGAACAAGGAGGTTTCCATGTCGATCCGACTTGCCGTGCTCGCGCTCGCGATCGTTCCTCTAGCGGTTGACGCAGCATCCGACACCTACACGTTCGATCCTTTGCACACCAGCGTGTCGTTCTCGATCGACCACCTTGGTCTCACGATGATTCACGGCCGATTCAGCAAGTATTCCGGCAAGTTCTCGATCGATCGCGACGCGAAGACCGGATCGGTCGAGCTGGTCATCGAAGCGGCGTCGGTCGACACGAACGACAACGACAAGGGCAACCGCCCGCGCTCGCGCGACGAGCATCTGCGCTCGGCCGATTTCTTCAACGTCGCCGAGTTTCCGCGAATGACCTACAAATCCACCCACGCGATCTTTGCCGGCGACGCTCCGACCGTAGTCGAAGGCAACCTGACGCTGCTCGGTGTGACGAAGCCGGTTGCGTTGACCGTCGAGCGCTTCAAGTGCAACCCGGCGTCAGCGACGGCAAAGGAGCGTTGCGGCGGCATCGTCTCCGGCAAGATCAAGCGCTCCGATTTCGGAATGAAACGGGGCATTCCAAGCATCGGCGACGAAGTCGTCCTGGCATTCGGCTTCGAGGGCAACAAGGACTGACGCGCGCGGACGCGCCCGTTTCGCGGGGGGCGCGACGGGAGCCGGCGGGCTTAGGCAACCCATGCGCCCGCCAGCTCCCGCCGTGCCTCCCTATCGCCGCGCTTCGAATCGTTGCCGTTTCATTTCCCAAGTTCGCCGACGAACGTCCGTACGCCGGAGAGCAGCATCTCCACCGCGAGTGCGGTGAGCACGAGTCCCATCAGGCGCTCGAGCGCCAGCACGGCGCGTTCGCCAAGCCAGCGCTGCAGCCGGTCGGCGAGTGCGAGCACGACCGACGTCGCACCCATCGCCACGGTCAGCGCAACGAGCCAGCTGCCGATCCTGGTCGGATCGCGCGATGCCATCAGCATCACGGTGGCGAGCGCGGAAGGTCCGGCGATCGATGGGATCGCGAGCGGCACCAGGAAGGGTTCCGTGCCGGGCAAATCACCGAAGATCCCTTCGGGCCGCGGGAACACCATCCGGATCGCGATCAGAAACAGGATGATGCCGCCGGCAATGGTCAGCGACTCCTCCGACAGGTGCAGCCATTGCAGGACCGTGCGACCTCCCAGCATGAACGCGACGAGGATCACGTAGGCCGCCGCGCATTCGCGCAGCACGACGCGCAGGTGGCGCTCTGGTGGAACATTCTTCAGGGCGGAGACGACGAGCGGCACGTTGCCGAACGGGTCGATGACCAGGATCAGCAGAATCGTCGCGGAAAGGAGTTCGACGTTCATCCGCGAATGATACGGGGCGGCGGACGCGCACGCTGCCCTTTCGGCCACGCCCGGAGCCTCGCCGCCAATCGCTGCGGCAGGCAGCCCGCGCGGAATGCGATGGGATAATCTCCCTTACCGCGTCTTTCCGGTACAACCCATGCGCCCCTCGCGTCCCTATTGCCCAGCCCCGCCGCGCCATCGCCGATGGCCGCTTTGCCTGCTGGCTGCAAGCGCGATCGCGCTGGCGCAGGCGCCGCCACCGGCAGCGCCCATCCGCACCGTCACCGAGACTCACTTCGGCGTTTCGGTACCCGATCCCTACCGGTACTTCGAGGACGCCCAAAAGCCCGAGGTCGTCGCGTGGATGAAGGCGCAGGCGGAGTTCACGCGCGCGACGCTGGATCGCATTCCGGGCCGGGCGGCGCTCCTGCGGAGGATCGCCGAACTGGGCGACGCGGTCCCGGCGCGGATCGCCAACGTACAGATCAACAACGGTCACACCTACTATCTGAAGCGACTCGCGACGGAGAACATCCCCAAGCTCTACGTGCGCGTCGGGTTCGGTGGGAAGGAACGTCTGCTGGTCGATCCCAAGGCCGCAAAGGGCGCGCGCGGCGTTCATTTCGCGCTCGACTACTACGCGCCGTCGTTCGACAACAAGTACGTCGCCTACGGAATCTCGCCCGGCGGTTCGGAGGAAAGCGTACTGCACGTGATCGAGGTCGCCACGGGCAAGGAGACCGGCGAGGCGATCGATCGCGCGCAGTTCGGGCCGCCCTCCTGGACCGACGACAACCGTCTCGTCTACAACCGGCTGCCGAAGCAGGCCCCCGGCGCGCCGAAGTCGGACAAATATCTGCAGAGCCGCGTGTACGTTCACGCGATCGGCGCCGACCCGGAACACGATCGCGCGATCCTCGGTCCGGGTGTCGTGCCGGGAGTGGCGCTGGATCCGCTGGCCGCACCCCTCGTGTTCACGTCCCCCGGCGCGCCGTATGTGATCGGAATCGTCGGCAACGGCAACCAGCGCGAGTTCAGTCTGTACGCGGCGCCGGCGACTTCGCTGCAACAGGGCGTTCCGGCCTGGCGGCGCATCGCCGGCTTGAGCGACGAAGTGACCGATGCGGCGCTCATCGGCACCACGCTCTATCTGCTCACGCACAAGAACGCGCCGCATTTCAAGGTCGTGCGGCTCGATCTCGCGAATCCCGATCTCGCGTCGGCCACGCTCGTCGTACCGGCGAGCGACGCCGTGATCACGGGAATCGCCGCGGGCAAGGATGCGCTCTACGTGCGTCGCATGATCGCCGGCGTGAGCGACCTCATCCGTGTCGAACACGCGCCGGGGGCGAAACCGATTGCGGTCAAGCTGCCGTTCGCCGGCGACATCGATGCGCTCGCCGCCGATCCGCGACAGCCGGGCGTTCTGTTCAGCACGGGCACATGGACGCGCTTCGGCGGCTACTATGCGTACGATCCTGCCGCCGGGGTCGTCGTCGACACGAAACTGCAACCGCAGGGCCGGTACGACAATCCGGGCGATCTCGTTGCAACCGAGGTCAAGGTGAAATCGCATGACGGCACGCTGGTTCCGCTGTCGATCGTGCACCGCAAGGGCCTGCGGCCGGACGGCAGCCATCCGACGATCCTGTATGGCTATGGCGCGTACGGCATATCGCAAACGCCGTTCTTTCGCCCGCAATACCTCGCGTGGTTCGAGCGCGGCGGCGTGTTCGCCGTCGCCCACGTGCGGGGCGGTGGCGAGAACGGCGAGGAATGGTACAAGGGTGGTTACCAACAGACGAAACCCAACACCTGGCGCGACGCGATCGCCTGCGCCGAGTGGCTCGTCTCAAATGGGTACACGTCGCCGGCGAAGCTCGCGATCCAGGGTGGCAGCCAGGGCGGCATCTACGTCGGCCGCGCGATCACCGAACGACCCGATCTCTTCGGCGCCGCGATCGATCAGGTCCCGGTGTCGGACGCCGTGCGTTCGTCGTTCGAAACCAACGGCGCGCTCGACAAGACCGAGATGGGAACGACCGAGACCGAACCGGGCTTCCGCGCGCTCCTGGCGATGAGCCCGTACCACCACATCAGGGACGGCGTGAAATACCCGGCGGCACTGATCACCACCGGCATCAACGACCCGCGCGTCGACGCGTGGCAGGCGGCGAAGATGGCCGCGAGGCTTCAGGCCGCCACGGCCAGCGGCAGGCCGGTGCTATTGCGCGTCGAATACGACGCCGGCCACGGCTACGGCTCGACCAAGAAGCAGCGCAACGAGGAACTCGCCGATACGCTCGCGTTCCTGTTGTGGCAATTCGGCGTGAAGGGGCACGTCCCCTGACAACCTGGCCTGGGCTGCGGTCAGGCCGCGTAGAGCTTGGCGAGCAGCGGCACGATCATCAGCGCGACGATGTTGATGATCTTGATCAGCGGATTCACCGCCGGACCCGCGGTGTCCTTGTAGGGGTCGCCCACCGTGTCGCCCGTGACCGCCGCCTTGTGTGCGTCGGAGCCCTTGCCGCCATGGTGGCCGTCCTCGATGTACTTCTTCGCGTTGTCCCAGGCGCCGCCGCCGGTCGTCATCGAAATCGCGACGAAGAGTCCGGTGACGATCGTGCCCATCAGGAGGCCGCCCAGCGCCTGCGGCCCGAGCGCGAGGCCGACGACCACGGGCACCAGCACCGGCAAGAGAGACGGGACGATCATTTCCTTGATCGCCGCCTTCGTCAGCATGTCGACGGCGACACCATACTCGGGCTTCGCGGTGCCCTCCATGATGCCCTTGATCTCCCTGAACTGGCGCCGCACTTCGACGACCACGGCACCGGCGGCGCGGCCGACCGCCTCCATCGCCATCGCTCCGAAGAGATAGGGGATGAGCCCGCCGATGAACAGGCCGACGATCACCTTGTGGTTCGACAAATCGAACGAAACGCCCATGCCTTCGGAATCGAGCGCGTGCGTGTAGTCGGCGAAGAGCACGAGTGCCGCCAGTCCCGCTGAACCGATCGCGTAGCCCTTTGTGACCGCCTTGGTCGTGTTGCCGACGGCGTCGAGCGGGTCGGTGATCGCGCGCACCGAATCCGGCAGCTTCGCCATTTCGGCGATGCCGCCCGCGTTGTCGGTGATCGGGCCGTACGCGTCGAGCGCGACGATGATTCCCGCCATCGACAGCATCGACGTCGCGGCGATCGCAATGCCGTAGAGGCCGGCGAGCCAGTACGAGCCCCAGATCGCGATGCACACGGCGATCACCGGCCACGCGGTCGCCTTCATCGACACACCGATGCCCGCGATGATGTTGGTCGCGTGCCCTGTCGTAGACGCTTCCGCGATATGGCGCACGGGCTTGTATTCGGTCGCCGTGTAGTACTCCGTGATGACGACCATCGCCGCCGTCAGCGCAAGGCCGATCAGCGAAGCGCCGAAGAGGCGCAGCGTCGTCAATTCCGGGTAGGCGGTCGCGACATCGCCCATCATCCGGCTGGTGATGAACCAGAACCCGACCGCGGAAATCCCGCCGGCGACCATCAGGCCGCGATAGAGCGCATTCATGATCTTGCCCCCGTCGCGCGCCTTGACGAAATAGCAGCCGACGATCGACGCCAGAATCGAGAAGCCCCCCAATACCAGCGGATACGTGACCGCGACCTCGGCTTTCACCGGCAGCAGCAGCGCGCCCAACAGCATCGTCGCGACGATCGTCACCGCGTAGGTCTCGAACAGATCGGCAGCCATGCCAGCGCAGTCGCCGACGTTATCGCCCACGTTATCGGCGATGACTGCGGGATTGCGGGGATCGTCCTCGGGAATTCCGGCCTCGACCTTGCCCACGAGATCGGCGCCCACGTCCGCGCCCTTGGTGAAGATGCCGCCGCCCAGACGCGCGAAGATGGAGATGAGCGAACCGCCGAAGGCCAGGCCGACGAGCGGCTGGATCGCGTGGTGCAATCCTTCCGTCATCATGTTGGGGGCGCCATGCGCCGAACCCAGCAGGAACCAGTAGAAGCCGGTGACCCCGAGGAGGCCGAGGCCGACCACGAGCATGCCGGTGATCGCGCCGCCGCGAAACGCGACCGCGAGCGCCTCGTTCAGTCCCGTGCGGGCGGCTTCGGCGGTGCGCACGTTCGAACGAACGGAAACGTTCATCCCGATGTAGCCGGCGAGCCCGGAAAGGATGGCGCCGACGGCAAATCCGCCCGCCGTCGCACCTCCCAGTGCCCACCAGATGACGACGAAGAGCAGCAGGCCGACCATCCCGATCGTCATGTACTGGCGATTGAGGTACGCCTGCGCGCCGGCCTGGATTGCCGCGGCGATCTCGCGCATACGGTCGTTGCCGGACGGCTTCGCCATGATCCAGCCGATGGACACGGCGCCGTACACGATCGCCGCGATGGCGCAGACGAGCGCGAAGATGAGTTCTGTCGACATGCGATTCTCCCTGACCCGATGGATGTGGCACGAACGCCGTGACGGAAGCTCGGCGCGGGCCTGTAGCCGACCCATCGACCGGAGCGCCGGCCGATCTGGCGGCGCTCTGTTGCTCCCTACGGCAGCGGTACCCGGGTGCACCGGGGCCCGCCTCGAAAACACGTTATTGTGCCAGTTCGCACCCCTCGGCGTCGAGTCGATTCACGCCCGAAACATCAACGCGGCATACTCCGCCGGAGTGCGCTCGCGCCCGGCCGCGACAGGGAGGCAGCGGCCGGTTGCCTTTCGCGCTAGACCTTGAACGGCGTTCCGAGTTTCTTCGGTACGGCGAGGTTCTTCAGACGCACGTATTGCGGCAGTCCGTCCTTGAACGGAGGGAAGTCCTCGCCTCGGATCAGCGGCGCGAGATAGGCGCGCGCCCTGGCCGTGATCCCGTAGCCGTCGGCGGTGATGAAGTCGCGCGGCAGCATTTTCTCGACGTTCGCGACCGCCGTGAGCGGTGCCGGCGCGACCTTCCAGCGATACGGCTTGTCCGACGTGCGCACGATGGCCGGCATCACGGCGTTCTTGCCCGCGATGGCGAGTTCGACCGCCGCCTTGCCTACCGCGTAACTGTGGTCGAGATCGGTTTTCGACGCGATGTGCCGCGCGGCGCGCTGCAGATAGTCCGCCACGGCCCAGTGATACTTGTAGCCGAGCCGGTCCTTGACGAGCATCGCGATCATGGGGCCCACGCCACCGAGCTGAGCATGGCCGAAGGCGTCCTTCGTGCCGGCTTCCGCCATCAGCGTGCCTGCGGCATTCTTCAATCCTTCCGAGACGCCGACGCAGCAGTAGCCGAAACGCTTGACCTTGGCATCGACCGCCGCGAGGAACCGCGCTTCGTCGAACGTGATTTCCGGGAACAGCAGCAACAGCGGAATCGGTGTTGCCGAGTCCTCCGCCATTCCGACCGCGGCGGTGATCCAGCCGGCGTGCCGGCCCATCACCTCGAGCACGAAGACCTTGGTCGACGTTTTCGCCATCGACGCGACGTCGAAGGCCGCTTCGCGCATCGACGTCGCGACGTATTTCGCGACGGATCCGAAACCGGGACAGTTGTCGGTCACGGCGAGATCGTTGTCGACCGTTTTCGGGACGTGCACGGCGATGAGCGGATAGCCGAGCCGCTCCGATATCTGCGACACCTTGAGGCAGGTGTCGGCCGAATCGTTGCCGCCGTTGTAGAAGAAATACCCGATGTCGTGCGCGCGGAATACCTCGATCAGCCGCTCGTATTGCGCACGATCTTCTGCGAGGCCCTTGAGCTTGTACCGGCAGGAGCCGAATGCGCCGGCCGGCGTGTGCTTCAGCGCAGCGATGGCGCGCGCAGTCTCGCGGCTCGTGTCGATCAAGTCCTCGGTCAGCGCGCCGATGATGCCGTTGCGCCCGGCATAGACCTTGCCGATCCGGTCTTTGTGCTTTCTTGCGGTCTCGATGACGCCGGCGGCACTGGCGTTTAGGACGGCGGTCACGCCGCCGGACTGGGCGTAGATGGCATTGCGTCGGGTCATGATGTTCGGGAGTGCCGTGGGATTCAGTTTTTCAGCGCCGCCAGGCAGGCGTCCCGGATCGCTTCGACGCTGCCGGTGCCGTCGACTTGCCGGTATTTCGGCGCACGCGCATCGCCGGTGGCCGCCCATTTCGCGTAATACGCAATCAGCGGCTGCGTCTGCCGGTGGTAGACTTCGAGGCGCTTGCGCACCGTTTCCTCGTCATCGTCGACGCGTTGGACCAGGTTTTCGCCCGTGACGTCATCCTTGCCGGCCACCCGCGGCGGGTTGTATCGCAGATGGTACGTGCGTCCCGATGCCGCGTGCACGCGGCGTCCGCCCATTCGCTCGACGATGACGGCGTCGGGCACGTCGATTTCGAGCACGCAGTCGATTACCACACCGGCGTCCCGTATCGCGGTGGCCTGCGGGATCGTGCGCGGAAACCCATCGAAAAGGTAACCGGTTGCGCAATCAGGCGCCTTCAGGCGATGCGTCACCAACGCGACGATCGTGTCGTCTGGGACGAGGCTGCCCGCATCCATCACCTTCTTCACCGCGACCCCCACGGGCGTGCCCGCCGCGATCGCGCTGCGGAGCATGTCGCCCGTCGAAATCTGCGGGATCGAGTAGGCCAGGGCGATGAAATTGGCCTGGGTGCCCTTGCCGGCGCCCGGCGGGCCAAGAAGTATCAGTCGCATGATTGCGTATCGTCTTGCAGATCAGCCTACGGCGGGTAACGATCCGCGGGTGCAACCGGCGCCGGTCCCTTTCCGGCGGCAACTCCCCGACAGCGGAGCTTGCCGCCGATTCTGTCCGCAATTCGCCGGACGGTCAATCGCGCGTGCTCATCCGTTCCCGGCCGCGAACAGCGCACGTGCCCGGGCGAGGTCCTCGGGCGTGTCCACGCCCGGCGCCGGCGTCCCTGCGGTGACCGCGACGACGATTCGGTATCCATGCCACAACGCGCGCAACTGCTCGAGCGCCTCGAAGCGCTCGATCGGCGCCGGCGAGAGCGCCGGGAACGCCCGAAGAAATCGGACACGATATGCATAGAGTCCGTAGTGGCGGTAGAGTGGCAACCCTTGCGGCACGACATCGCGACCGTCGGCGAACGCGTCACGTGCCCACGGAATCGTCGCGCGGCTGAAATAGAGCGCACGATGCCGTTCGTCGAGCACGACCTTCACCACGTTCGGGTTGAACGCCTCGGCGGGATCGGTGATCGGGTGGCAGGCGGTTGCGATCGCCGCGTCCGGATCTGCGGCCAGGAGTGCCGCCACTTCGCGTATGAGTTGAGGGGCCAGCAGCGGCTCGTCGCCTTGCACGTTGACGACAATCGCGTCGGCGGCGAGACCGAGTTGTTGCGCCGCCTCTGCCAGCCGATCCGTGCCGGTCGCGTGGTCGGCAGCGGTCAGGCAGGCCGCAAAGCCGTGCGCCTCGACCGCGGACTTGATCCGGGCGTCGTCGGTCGCGACGACGACCCGATCCGCGCCGGCCTCCCTGGCGCGCTCGGCAACACGCACCACCATCGGCTTGCCGGCAATGTCAGCCAGGGGTTTGCCGGGGAGGCGCGTCGACGCGTAGCGGGCGGGGATGAGTACGGTGAACAAGCTATGGCGTCCCGGGCTCACTCGCGGCCCGCCGCACTCACTGGCGATCCGCCGCGCTCACTCGCGGCCTCCGCACCGTTTACATGCATCGAAACACTTCACCGTCGGCCGCCTCGCTCGTTCGGGGACGCGCCCTTCGGCGCGGCCTCGTTGTACCAAGTCGCCATGTGTCACCGCAGCGCGTCGGCCGCCGCCCGCGCTCGCAGACGCGCTCTTCGAGCCTTGGCTCCGCCCTGCTCGCGCAGGCGTCCTGGACTTCGCCCCCCTCACTTACTCGTACTCCGACTGCTCGAGGCGGCGCGCCTCGTCCTCGAGCATCACGGGAATGCCATCCCTGACCGGGTAGGCAAGCCGGGCCGATTTCGAAATCAGCTCCTGTTTTTCCTTGTCGTAGACGAGCGGGCCCTTGGTCACCGGGCAGACGAGGATTTCAAGCAGCTTGGGATCCACGCAGTTTTCCTTCGACCAGGTTGAACAGGGCCTCGTCGATGCGGGCCCGCACGGGCAGGTACCAGCATCGCTTGTCGGCGAACGCCTCGCATTTTACCGCGTCCTTCTCCGTCATCAGAATGGCGCGCGCGTCGGCGATGGCGAGATCGTCTGGAACGAACCGGTGATGATCCGGAAACGGATGCGGCGTCGCCGCGATCCCCATCGCCGCGAGCTGCGCGAAAAACCGCGCGGGATGGCCTATGCCGGCGAGCGCGTGCACGTCCTTTCCCGCAAACGCGGACGCCGGCGCGGTGGCCAGCGGATCGTCGACGCGCACGAATCGATCGCCCACGAGCGTCATTGGAAAGGCGCTGGTCAAAGGCGGCAATGCAGCGCCAGCCTGCGTTGCCATCACCGCGACCGCATCGACTTCGTCGAGCCGGGTGACGGGCTCGCGCAGCGGACCGGCCGGCAGAAGCCAGCGATTGCCCAGGCCGCGCGCGCCGTCGACGAGAGCGATCTCGACCTCTCGTGCCAGCCGATAGTGCTGCAGCCCGTCGTCCGAGAGGATCACATCGCACGCCGGATACCGAGCGAGCAATGCCCGGCCCGCAGCGACGCGGTCGCGCCCGACAACGACGGGAAAGCCGGCACGTGCCAGGAGCAGCGGCTCGTCGCCGACCCGGTGCGGATCGTCGTCCGGGCCAACCGACACCGCCTCGCCGTCGTCGCGGTCGCGGCCGTAGCCACGGCTGACGATGCCCGGATGGAAGCCGCGTTCCGCGAGTGCCCGCGCCAGCGCGGCAACAAGAGGCGTCTTCCCGCTGCCGCCCACGGTGATGTTGCCGATGACGACGACCGGGACCGCGAGTTGCACGGACCGCAGGATGCGATAGCGGTAAGACATGCGCCGCAGCGAGACGGCGATGCGAAACACCAGCGTCAACGGAAGCAGGACCAGCGCGAGCACGCCGGGTCGCGGCGAATACCACGCGTCGACAAGGCGATCGGCGAACGTCACGGCTGGCGCGCGTGCGCGGTCAAACCGTCATTTCGGCGGCGGGGACCGGGTCGCGAACGTGATATGCACCAGGCCCGCCGCCCGCGCGGCCTCCATCACGTGGATCACCGACTGGTGCGTCGCCGTCGCGTCCGCGCTGATGATCACGACTGGCTCCTTGGCGTCGCCGGCGGCCGCCTTCAGCGTATCCGCGAGTGCAGCGGTCGTGGTGAATGTGAATACCGTCTTGTCGATGACGTAGCGTCCCTGGGAATCGACGCCAACATTGATTTCCTTTGGCCGCTGTTTCGGCGCCTCGGCATCCGCCTCCGGCAGCGTGATCTGCAGTTCGGCAACGCGCTGGTAGGTCGTTGTGACCATGAGGAAGATCAGGATGACGAGCAGTACGTCGATCAACGGAATGAAATTGATCTCGGGGTCGTCGCGTGCGCGGGAGCCACGGAGGTTCATCCCGACCTCCGCCTGCCGGCGGAAACCCGCGCTTGCGCCTGGGTTGAGTGTTCGCGCCGCATCGATTCGCTATCGCCGATCGCCGTGCGCAAAATCCACGAGCTTGATCGCCTGCTGCTCCATCTCGACGACCAGGCTGTCGACTGTCGCCCGGAAATGGCGATAGAAGATCATGCTGGGAATCGCGACGATCAGCCCGAACGCCGTGTTGTACAACGCAACGGATATTCCGTGCGCGAGCTGGACGGGATTCGCACCGACAGTCGTCTGCGAACCGAAAATCTCGATCATTCCGATCACGGTACCGAATAGCCCCAGCAGCGGCGACATCGCGGCGATCGTACCGAGCGTCGTGAGAAAGCGTTCGAGGTCATGCGTGACGACGCGCCCGACCTCTTCGACCGCTTCCTTGATCACGGCCCGGGGACTCGCCAGGTTGGCGAGCGCGGCGGCGAGTATCCGGCCGAGCGGCCCCTGCTGCGCAACGCGCATGAGGAGTTCGGTCGACGCGCCGTGCTGCCGGTATTCGGCCAGCACGTGGTCGACGAGACCCGGCGGCGCGACCACGCTCTGCCGCAACGACCACAGCCGCTCGAAAATCAGCGCCAATGCGATGACTGATGCAAAGATCAGCGGCCATATCGGCCACCCCGCCGCTTGAACAATGGACCACACGTTGGGATACTCCAGAGGGAAAAGCTGACCGCAATGTAGCGTGGCAGCGGGGATTCGGCAAGGGTCGTCCCGTTTGCAGGTCAACGGCCCCGCTCGCGAAATCCGGATTCGTCACGCAGGGCGGTTGTCACGCAGGACTGCGAAACTTTCGTTCGGCAAAGCTATTTCTTGCGCCGGGAAAGCGCAGCATCGGCGGTAAGCGTCAGCGTCGCGGTAATCGCGGCGCCGGCAAGCACAATCAGCCAGCAGACATAGATCCAGATCAGGAACACGGGCAGCGCGGCGAGCGTGCCGTAAACCAGTTCGTAGGTCGGCACATTCTGCAGAAAAAATGCGAAGGCGCGTTTCACGGCCTCGAACGCCAGCGCCGCCGCGAACGCGCCGGCAAACGCGTGGTGCCACGGCACGCGGCGATTCGGAGCCGTCCCGTAAAGAAGGGCGAGTGCCAGCATCGAAAGGACGAGCGGCAATGGTTTCACCGTGAAGCCGGCCAGCGTCACGTCCAAGGGCAGCGCCACGAGCGGCTGCGTGAAGATCCAAGTCGTGACCGAGATGCTGGCGCCGACCAGGACCGGGCCCACGGTCGTGCCGAGCAGATAGACCACGAGCCGGCGCCCGAACGATCGCCTGACCCGGATACCCCAGATCGCGTTGATCTCGCGTTCGACGGTTGCGATCACGAGCACCGCAGCCACGAGAATGAACGCGATCGAAATGCCGGTCAGCCCGGCGGCCTTTTCGGCGAACTCGCCAACATATTGGCGGACGACCTCGTTCGCGCTGTCGGGCAGCATGTACTTCATCAGAAAGACCTCGAGCGCGTCGAGCCACTGCTGGAACACCGGAAACTGCGCGACGAACGCGAATGCGACCGTCGCCAGCGGCACGAGGCCCAGCACCGTGGTGAACGCCAGGCTGCCCGCCGTGCGCGCGAGGCCGGTATTCCGGGTCCGGGATGCGACGCCGCGCACGAACGCCCCCGCACGCGCGAACATCGCCAGGTTCTTCAATTCCGCCTCAAAGGTAGCGCTGCGCGAGCCACCATGCCAGCGCCGACACGAACGCGGCGCAAGGGATCGTCAATATCCACGCCCACACGATGCGCTCGGCCACGCCCCAGCGGACCGCGGACAGCTTGTTGACCGATCCGACGCCGATGATCGCACCCGTGATCGTGTGCGTCGTCGACACCGGAATGCCGAGACCCGTCGCGAGAAACAGCGTGGCCGCGCCGCCCGTCTCGGCGCAGAAGCCGCCGACGGGTTTCAGCTTCGTTATCTTCTGACCCATCGTCTTAACGATCCGCCAGCCGCCGAACAACGTGCCGAGCGCGATCGCCGCCTGGCACGCCAGCACGACCCAGAATGGTATGTCGGTCGCCTTGAACTCGGGCGTGAGCGTGCCGTGCGTGACAAGTATGAGGGCGATGATTCCCATCGTCTTCTGCGCGTCGTTGCCGCCATGCCCGAGACTGTACAGCGACGCCGACACGAGCTGCAGCCGGCGGAACCAGCGATCGACCCGGTGCGGGGCGCTGCGGAAGAACAGCCACGACACCGCCGTCATCAACGCGATGCCGAGAACGAAGCCAAGGAACGGGGACAGCACGATCGCCAAGCTGATCTTCAGGAAGCCGCTGCCGACGAGCGCGTCGACACCCCCCTTCGCTACGGCCGATCCGGCCAGACCGCCGATCAGCGCATGCGACGACGAGGACGGCAGTCCGTACCACCACGTGATCGCATTCCAGGCGATGGCGCCGACGAGCGCCCCGAGGATCACATAGACGTCGACGATCGTCGCGTCGATGACGCCCCGGCCGATCGTGTTGGCGACGGAAAGGCCGAAGAACAGGAAGGCGATGAAGTTGAAGAACGACGCCCAGATCACGGCCCAATGCGGGCGCAGCACCCGGGTCGACACGATGGTCGCGATCGAGTTCGCGGCGTCGTGGAAACCGTTCATGAAATCGAAGGCGAGCGCGAGAATGACCAGAAAGACGATCATCTCGAAGCCGACGGGCGAAGCCGGCATCAGTCGCTCCTGACCTTGGCTTCGCCCGGCGCGCTCATGCGTTCTCCAGCACGATGCCCTCGATCACATTGGCGACGTCCTCGGCCCTGTCGGTGATCGATTCGAGCAGCTGGTAGACCTCCTTCAGCTTGAGGATCTGTTTCGCGTCGGATTCCTCGCGAAAGAGCTTGGCGAGCGCCGATCGGAACACGAAATCAGCCTCGCTTTCCAGCCGGTCGATGTCGCGGCAGATCTGCATGATGGCTTCCGCGTTATCCATCGACTCCAGCATCCGGACGGCATCCTTCACCTTGTTCGTGCACGCCACGCAGATTGCGGCCAACTTCTGCGCATCCGGCGTGACGGCCCGGACGTCGTAGAGAAACAAGCAGGTCGCGACATCCTCCATGAGATCGAGAATGTCGTCCATGCCTGTGATCAGGCGGTGGATCTCGTCCCGGTCGAGCGGCGTGACAAAAGTCTTGTGCAGGAGCTGGACGGTTTCGTGGGTAATGCGATCCGCGTGCTTTTCGCACTTTTCAATGGCGCGGCTGCGGGTTTCGATCTGCGTGAGATCGGCGAGAAGCGCTTGCAGCTCCGTGGCCGCATTCGCCGCCAGGCCGGCATGCTGGTTGAAGAGATCGAAGAACTTTCCTTCCCGTGGCAGCAGGCCCATGATCGCGCTTCCTCTTCGTACGCAGGCATCCGGATTATCCCACGCAGTGGAACCTCGCCGAGTCCACCGGCGTTCGATGTAAGCTTTGCCATCGCGCGGGCGACCGATGTCCTGGTGGCGCGCCCCGCGTCATCGTCCTGACTGCCAGAGAGCCCGCCATGAATGCCACGCCAACATCGCCCCCTTCCGAAGAGTCGGCCGTCCTCGGAGGCGGCTGCTTCTGGTGCCTAGAAGCGGTGTTCGATGAACTCGCCGGCGTGCGGTCGGTCGCGTCGGGCTATGCCGGCGGCCGCAACGCGAATCCGACCTATGAGGAAGTCTGCGGCGGTCGCACCGGCCATGCGGAGGTGGTGCGCATCTCGTTCGACCCTTCCCTGCTCTCGTTCCGCGATCTCCTTACGGTGTTCTTTACGATCCATGACCCGACGACGCGTGATCGCCAGGGCAACGACTTCGGAACGCAGTACCGGTCGGTGGTCTTCTGCCAATCGCCGGAACAACGTGCGGCCGCGGCCGCCGTTGTTGCCGAAATCTCGGCCGCCGGGCTCTGGAAGGATCCGATCGTCACCGAGATCGCCGACGCGGCGCCGTTTTACGAGGCCGAGTGCCACCATCAGGAATACTTCGCGCGCAATCCCCGCCAGCCATACTGTGCGATGGTCGTCGCACCCAAGGTCGCGAAATTCCGCAAGCAGTTCACCGACCGGCTCAAACGGAAGGCGTAACCTCTGGCAGTAGATCACCTGGCGGGTGTCCGGCGGCGCCTGCCGACCACCGTGCCTGGTTTCTCAGGTCCGTCCTCGGCGTGCGAGATACCCGCCGGTCGCGAGGCATGCACCGACCGACCAGAACACCGGCACGAGGCCGATCGACGCACCGATCGCACCGAGAACGAGCGGTGCCGCGAAGGCCATCGAGTTCACGAGCGACATCCGGACACCACCGGCCTCGCCGACGCGCCCGGCCGGCGCATGGGTATGGAGCAGCGACAACACCATGGGCTGGCCGCTGCCGAGCCCCAGCCCGAGCGTAAACGACAGCAGGAGCAGCGTGCCGATGCCCTCGGCGAACGGAAACGCGAAGTAGACGGCTCCGGCAATCAGCAGCGCCACGGCGAGTACCTGACGCTCGCGCCACCGGCGGGCAATGGCCGGCATGAAGAAGCGCACGATAAACGTCGCTGCCGCGAACGACGACAGCACGCCCCCGATTTCGGACGCCGACAAACCGATTCTAGCCCCATAGATCGGAACGAATATCGTGTGCAAGTCCCAGCCCAGCGACAGAAGCGCGGTGACCGCGAACACGCGTCGCAGCGTGCGGTGGCGCAGCAGCACAAGGGTGCCGCCATGGGGCGTGTCCGCAATGGGACGATGCGGCCCCGGGAGAACGAGCCGGCGGCTCCGGATCACGATCAGTGGAAAGAGCGGGATCAGCGCGAACAGCGCGAACGCCGCCCGAAATCCGAAGTGGTCGATCGTAACGCCGGCGAGCAATGGCCCGATGAACCCCGACACTGCGTAGCCGAGTGCCAGCAGGCTGAAATTCTGCGCACGGGTCGCCGGGCCGCCCAGTCCACCCGTCGTATTCTGTGCCGCGAGCTGGAATGCCATGAAGCCGGCGCCGAGCAGAGTTGCGCTCGCGAAGAGGGCGGACAGCCCGGAAAACGCCACCGGGAGTACGGCCGCAACGCCGATCATGATCGACCCGACCACCATGGGCCGACGCGCGCCGATACGGTCGACGAGGCGACCCGCGGCGACGGACAGGAGCATCGGCAGAAACGCGTACAGCGACAACAGCGCGCCGACGGTGAACGGCGATGCGCCCATCGACAACGCGTCGAGCGAAACGATGACCCGGCTTCCGGTGAGGACCGTGTGGTTCGCGATCGCGATCGGGATCAGTGCGGCGAGCGTGCGCGAGTCCTGGCGCGCGCCGCCGCTCACGGCGCCAGCCGGTCGATGGACCAGGCACCGGCGCGTTCCTGCGTGCGACGGTAGCGAATGCGATCGTGCAGACGCGAGGCCCGGCCCTGCCAGAACTCGAACATGGCGGGGACGAGCCGGTACCCGCCCCAGTGCGGAGGGCACGGCACCGCAACGGTCGCATCACGATATTGCGCCTCAACCTCCGCAAAGCGTGCCTCGAGCGCCTCGCGCCCCGCAATGGGTTCGCTTTGCGGCGAAGCACATGCCCCGAGCTGCGATGCGCGCGGACGGCCGGAAAAATAGACCCGGGATGCGGCGGGCTCGAGCGGAGTCGTCGCGCCTTCGACGCGCACCTGCCGCTCGAGATCCGGCCAGAAGAACAGCAGCGCGGCTTTGGGGCTCGCCGCGAGATCGCGACCCTTGCGACTCATGCGGTTGGTGAAAAACGTGAATCCGCCGGCGTCGAACTCTTTCAGAAGGACGATGCGCGCCGACGGCTGGCCGTCGGTGCCTACCGTGGCGAGCGTCATCGCGTTCGGTTCGGGAAGCTCCGACTTCACGGCCTCGGCGAACCAGCGCTCGAACTGACGGTGCGGATCCGGCGCAACGCCGGCCTCATCGAGCATCGCTCGCTTGTAATCGGTGCACACGTCGGCGATTTTCATTGCGGGGAAGGACCCAGGTAATCGCACTGCCGGTCGGTGCAACGGGCAGGATGTCGCGATTTTACCCTCCTAGTAGATGACGCTGACGCGGTAGCCTTGCTCCTGCAGCAACGCCAGCAGGCCGCGTCGCCCGTACAAATGGAGCGCACCGACCGCGACAAAGACGCGCCCGGAGCGAAGCGGCAGGAACAACCGATGGGCCATCTGCGCCGACCGGTTTTCGACCAGGTGGCGCGTGAGTTCTGCGAAATGGGGAGCGATCGCCGGGAACGCGCGGCCCGGCGCCATGTTGAGCACAGCAAGCTTCGCGAGGTCGCGGTCGAGCCAGGCGGCAATCACCGCCTCGTGATCGCGGGCGAGTGCGCCACCGTGTGCAAGAACGAATTGTACGAGCGCGACCTGTGTCGCCAGCGGAATGGCGTCGAACGCGGAGATCTGCTCGTCCGGCAGCTCCAGCCCGACAATGCCCAGCCGACGCCGTTTCGCATCGGCCAGCAGCTTTGCGTCAAGCTTTTCGCCGCCGCCGGGCGCCGGCGCTTCTCCGAGGCGCAGCAACACCGCCCAAGGCTTGAGCCGGAGAAATATGTCGTCGGGTGGCAGCGCCGCACCCAACGCGGCGCGGATTGCACCGATGCTGTTCGCATCGAAAAAATCGGTGAGGCGCCGTCCGTCGTCGAACTGCGCCGCTGCGAAGAACGCGGCGACGTCGCCATCGCCCAGGAAAATCTCGAGCGCGAAGGTCCTGGCGCGACCGAACGCCTCCGCTACCGGCTTGGGAAGCACGGTGACCCGCGCGTCGGCCGAGTGCATGGTGCCAAAGACATAGGACGCAGCGACGCCGGGTTTGTCGACCCGGTACAGAAGGCCCCGGGCAAACGGCTCCGCCGTGGCCGCCATCGCGGATGTGGCGACGACGAACGCCGCCGCGGCCCTTGCACACAATCGGACGAACCGGCAAAGGCGAATCTCGCTGCGCAACGCGTCCGAGGGACGCAGACGAAACGCGACCGCCGCAATCCCGACCCAATTCGTGTTTTCCACCTGGGCGAGTGACCTTTGACCGGATACGCAGAGGGGCAAGCGGGACGGCAGGCATGCCGGGCGACGACGAACACCGGGTGGAAGTCTGGCACCAGACTGCGGCGGATTCAAGACCGCGTCGCGGGTCGGTTGCCGGCTCATCCGGCCGTCCGGGCCCATCTCCCAACACTGCGCCACGCCGTCACATCGACCACGGTCGACCGCATTTCCGGGACGCCCGCGGCGCGCAGGGCGGGATTGCGCTAGCGCAACCTCCTTCAACGCGCAGCGAAAAAAGCGCTGGCGAGGGATTCCCTTCCCGCGGAATTGCGCTATAGTTGCCGCCGATGGAGCAGATTTGCCCCTGACAGGAGGGTCTGCTTCAGAATGTTCGGCGTTGTGTTCTGCGTCTATCTACAGGAAGGAGAACCATGGCTACCGCCAAGAAAGCTGCCAAGAAAGCTGCCAAGAAACCCGCCGCGAAAAAACCCGCCGCAAAGAAACCCGCCGCAAAGAAACCCGCCGCGAAAAAAGCAACGACAAAGAAACCTGCCGCGAAAAAAGCAACGGCAAAGAAGCCCGCGTCGAAGCGCAAGCCGAACGCCGCGTTCATGAAGGCGATGACGCCCTCGGCGGTCCTTGCCGCCGTCATCGGCGCGTCGCCGATGCCGCGTACCGAAGTGACCAAGAAGATCTGGGACTACATCAAGAAGAACAAGCTGCAGGACGCAATCAATCGGCGCCTCATCAATGCCGACGAAAAGCTCCGGGCCGTGTTCGGTGGCAAAGGCAAGGTCTCGATGTTCGAAATGACGAAGCTCGTCTCGAATCATCTGAAATAGTTGTCCGCGCGCAGGCGCGGCGTAGCGGCCGGTGGCGAATTTCGCGCCGGCCGTTTTCTTTGGGTCACGACCCGCGGCTCAGCGCCGCAATGCGCTCCTCGATCGGCGGATGCGTCGCGAACAGCGCCATCACGCCGCCCTTGTCCGCGATGCCGAACCCGCTCATCGCCTTCGGCAGTTCGCCCGCCTCCAGTCCGCCCAGTCGGCGCAGCGCGTTCACCATGGGCGACGGCGTGCCGAGGTACTTCGCGGAACCGGCATCGGCGCGGAATTCCCGCAGCCGCGAGAACCAGGCGACGATCATCGACGCCAGGATGCCCAGGACGATCTGCGCAACGATGACGGTGATGAAGTAGCCGGGACCGCTGCCGCGCTCGGTGCGAAACACCGCCTTGTCGACGATCGTGCCGATGATTCGCGCGAAGAACACGACGAACGTGTTGACGACCCCCTGGATCAGCGTCAGCGTCACCATGTCGCCGTTCGCTACGTGTGCAATCTCGTGACCAAGCACCGCTTCGACTTCCTCCTTGTTCATCGACTGCAGCAGGCCGGTCGAAACCGCCACCAGCGCCGAGTTCCGGAAGGCGCCGGTGGCGAACGCATTGGGTGCCCCTTCGTAAATGGCGACTTCCGGCATTCCGATTCCCGCCGTGGCGGCAAGCCTGCGCACCGTCTCGACGAGCCAGGCCTCCGGCTCATTGGCCGGCTGTTCGATCACTTTCGCGCCGGTCGACCATTTGGCCATCGGTTTCGACATCAACAGCGAGATGATCGAGCCGGTGAATCCGACCACCGCCGCGTACGCGAGGAGTCCACCGTAGGAAATGCCCGTCTGCGAGTACATCGCGCGATCGAGGCCGAGCATCTTCAGCACGACCGAAAGGACGAGAACGACGGCGAGATTGGTCGCGAGAAAGAGAACGATGCGTTTCATGGGTCGACCTTCTGCAAAGCCATGGGGGACGCGATTCTAGCGCGCCAGCGCAGCCGCGACCAGACCCCGGCGCAACGCTATCGTTGCGCCCAGGAATCCTTCAGCGTCACCGTGCGATTGAACACCGGTTTGCCGGCCGCATGGTCCCTGAGGTCGGCGACGAAGTAGCCGTGCCGCTCGAACTGGAATTGCTCGCCGGCCACCGCGTGTCCCAGCGCGGGCTCGACATAGGCCGTGATGACGCGCTTGGAGTCGGGATTGAGGTCGTGGAGCCAGCTGCGTTCGACGGGCTCCGCCGGCTCGTCGTCGACGTCGTCGCCAGCGACCACCGTTGCGTGCGCGACCGCCGCAGCCGCAACGGCGTCAACGGACGCGCCCGAGGGGCTGCGGGCGCCGGGAAACGGAACCGCGAAGAGACGATCGTAGATCCGCACCTCGGCCGGAAGCGCGTGCGGGACCGAGAGCCAGTGGATGTTGCCGCGCACCTTCCGCGCATCGGCTCCGGGCGTCCCGGAACGCGTCGCGGGGTCGTACGTGCAATGGACGGCGACGACCTTGCCGGCAGCGTCCTTCTCGGCGCCGACGCACCGGACGATGTAGGCGAAGCGCAGGCGCACCTCGGCGCCAGGCGCGAGGCGAAAATATCCCTTCGGCGCGTCCTCCTGGTAGTCGTCACGCTCGATCCAGAGTTCGCGCGAAAACGGCAGCGCGCGCCTGTCCCACTCCGGCCGCTGCGGGTGGTTCGGCGCCAGGCACTCTTCGTGCGCATCCGGCGGATAGTTGTCGATCACGAGCCGCACCGGATCGAGCACCGCCATGCGCCGTGGCGCGCGCGCGTTGAGGTCCTCGCGCATGCAATCTTCGAGCACGCTCATGTCGATCCACGAATCGGACTTCGACACGCCGATGCGCTCGGCGAAGAGCCGGAACCCGTCCGGCGTGAACCCGCGCCGCCGCGCGCCGACCAGCGTCGGCATCCTCGGGTCGTCCCAGCCGTCGACGTGCCGGTGGGCGACCAGCTCGATCAGCCTGCGCTTCGAGAGCATGACGTACGTCAGGTTGAGGCGCGCGAATTCGTACTGCTGCGGCAGCGGCCGCGGCAGCTGCCCGCCCTCGGCGAGCCGCGCCAGCACCCAGTCGTAGAGGGGCCGATGGTCCTGGAATTCGAGCGTGCAGATCGAATGGGTGATGCGCTCGAGCGCGTCCGAAATGCAGTGCGTGTAGTCGTAGAGCGGATAGATGCACCACTTGTCGCCGGTACGGTGATGCGACGCGTGACGGATCCGATAGATCGCCGGATCGCGCATGTTGATGTTCGGGCTCGCCATGTCGATCTTGAGGCGCAGTACATGGGCACCGTCGGGAAACTCGCCTGCCTTCATCCGGCGGAAAAGATCGAGGTTCTCGGCGACGCCGCGCTCGCGGTACGGACTCGGCTTCCCGGCCTCGGTCAGCGTGCCGCGCAGCGCACGCATCGCGGCGGGCGTCGAGCTCTCAACATACGCGAGGCCGTGCTGGATGAACCATTCGGCAAATGCGTAGAGCTGGTCGTAGTAATCGGACGCGTGATACCGGTGGGGACCCCAGTCGTATCCGAGCCAGCGCACGGAGTCCGCGATCGAGTCCTCGAATTCGACGTCCTCCTTCGCCGGATTGGTATCATCGAAGCGAAGGTTGCAGCGACCGCCATTTTCGGCCGCGAGACCGAAATTCAGCAGGATCGACTTGGCGTGACCGTAGTGCAGGTAGCCGTTGGGCTCGGGGGGAAAGCGCGTGACGACCTTCCCGCCGTAGCGTCCGGATCGGTTGTCGTCGGCGATGATCGTGCGCAGGAAATTCGACGCCGGCGCGCTCGCACCGGGGGCACGCGCCGACGGCGCGCTGCGGTTTGATCCCATCGCCGGTTCCGGGCGGTCCGTCGGGTCTTGCGGCGATGCAGCACTCATCGATTTTTGTTCATGAACAAGCGGATTCGTTTCGATATTCTAACCGGGGGACGGTACCCGTGTTTGGGCGTATTCCCAGTACGAACCGGTTGTTGCCCGGAAAGGCGCGCCAGATAAGGCTCTCCGCCGGGTCGTCCTCGTGGCCGGCAGCGGGTTGTCCACAAATCCTGTGGATAAAAGTGTGCGTATCTTGTAAATTTGGGCGCTAAGTGGTGCGCACGTCGAAAGAAATGTTGTGATGCCCAATTTCCCGCCTGGATTTTTTTGTTTCGTTTCATCCGGTTGTATGTGCGCTACCGGCACGGAGCCGTACCGTGGGGACTAGCATGCGCACCGATCGGAACGCCGCGTTTCACGGCTTTGACGCCAATGTTGCCCTGGACAAATCGACGCGGCGTCACACGATGTCGACCCTGATTTCGCGAGCGTCCCCATGAAAGTTCCGACGGCGGGCGACAGCGATCCGGGACGAGCCTCCGCTAATCCCGACGGCAATCCGCTTCGCGGCAGTCCACCTGCCGTCATCCCGGTTGGGCTCCTCGTCAGCTCGGCCCGCCTCATCCTCGAGCGGCACTTGGGCCTCGTCTGGGTATCCGGCGAAATTTCCAATTTCACGCGCGCCGCCTCGGGCCATTGCTACTTCAATCTGAAGGACAGCTCGGCCCAGGTACGCTGCGTATTCTTCCGGCAGAAGGCCCAGTTCGCCGGATTCGTCCTGAAGGACGGACTCTCGGTCGAGGTACGCGCGAGCGCCTCGATTTACGAGGCGCGAGGCGAGTTTCAGCTCAACGTGGAGACCGTCCGCCTCGCCGGCATCGGCGCGCTGTACGAGAAGTTCGAGCGCCTGAAAGCCCGGCTCGCGGCGGCCGGCTGGTTCGCCGCGGAGCGCAAGCGCCCGTTGCCCGCCATTCCGCGTGCCGTCGGCATCGTGACGTCGCGGCATGCTGCGGCCCTGCGCGACATTCTGACGACGCTCGAGCGCCGCTGGCCCGCGACGCCGGTGATCCTCTATCCGGCCGCCGTCCAGGGAGAAGGAGCGGCGGCCGAAATCGCGCGGGCGATCGCCACGGCAAACGCGCGGCGCGAAGTCGACGTGCTGATCGTCGCGCGCGGCGGCGGATCGATCGAGGACCTGTGGGCGTTCAACGAGGAGATCCTGGCCCAGGCGATATTCGAATCGGGCCTTCCCGTCGTTTCCGGCGTCGGTCACGAAACGGACTTCACGATCTGTGATTTCGTCGCCGACGCGCGCGCGCCGACGCCTACCGGCGCGGCAACGCTGGTCGTACCCGATCGTCGCGCCGTGCTCGCGGCGGTTGCCGGAATCGCGCAGCGTTGGCACGGCGCCCGCCGGCACGCGCTGGAGACCCGGACGCAGCGTATCGATACGCTCGCCCGCCGTCTGGTTCATCCGGCGGCCCGGCTGGCGCAGCAGCGGCGGGATGCCGCCGCGCTCGCCGGACGCCTCGACCGGGCGTATCGGGGCCGGCTCGCGGCGTCGGCCGGAACGATGCAGGAGAACGTTCGTCGCATGGCGTGGCTGCTGCACCGTCCGCTGCCGCAGGCGGCGCGACTCGCCCCGGTCCACGCCGCGTTGCTGCGCGCGGCGGCGACGCGGCTCGAGAAAGAACATGTGCGCGTCGTCGCGCTCGAGCGCGGCCTCGCCCACCTCAACCCGCAGGGGGTGCTGGATCGTGGTTATGCGATCGTCACGACCGCGGACGGCGCGATCGTCCACGATGCCGCAACGCTGGCCGTCGGCGACGATGTCGCTCTGGCGTTCGCGCGCGGCCGCGCGGACGCGAGAATCACGCGGCGCGATTGAGCAACGGCCGGACCGGCTCGGGCGGGCCGGCGGCGCGTCCCTGTGGCGCGCGAAGCGGCGCCGGGGCGCTCAGGCTTCGTCAGGATCCGGATCGTCGATTGCCGCAGCCGCGCCCGATGGCGTCGTCGCGCCATCCTCCGCGCATGCCGCGATCTGCGGCGTCGCCGTGATCACGTCGGCGTTCTGCGCCCGGTGGCGCAGCGCATGGTCGATCAGCACGAGGGCGAGCATCGCCTCGGCGATCGGCGTGGCGCGGATGCCGACGCAGGGGTCGTGTCTGCCATGCGTGTTGACGATGATCGGGTTTCCCGCCTTGTCGATCGAACGGCGGTCGAGCCGGATGGACGATGTCGGCTTGACGGCGATCGTGACGACGATGTCCTGGCCGGTCGTGATGCCGCCCAGAACGCCGCCCGCGTTGTTCGACAGGAATCCCTGGGGCGCCATTTCGTCGGAATGTTCGCTGCCGCGTTGCACGACGCTACCGAAGCCCGCGCCGATCTCCACGCCCTTGACGGCATTGATCCCCATCATCGCCTGCGCCAGATCGGCATCGAACCGGCCGTACACGGGCTCGCCCCAGCCTACCGGCACGCCACTCGCCACGACGGTGATCTTCGCGCCGCAGGAATCGCCGGACTTGCGCAACGCATCCATGAACGACTCGAGCTCGGGGACCATTCCGCCGTTGGCGACGAAGAACGGATTCGTGTCGACATGCCGCCAATCCTCGAACGGAATGACCTTGGTCCCCAATTGCACCAGATGGCCGCGAATGACCACACCGTAGCGTTCGGCCAGCCACTTGCGCGCGATGGCACCGGCCGCCACACGCACGGCGGTCTCGCGCGCCGAAGCGCGGCCGCCGCCGCGATGGTCGCGCATGCCGTACTTCTGCCAGTACACGTAATCGGCGTGCCCGGGGCGAAACGTTTCCGCGATCGCAGCATAGTCCTTGCTGCGCGGGTCCTCGTTGCGGATCAGGAGCGCGATCGGCGTACCCGTGGTCCGCCCGTCGAACACGCCGGAGAGAATCTCGACGGTGTCCGATTCACGTCGCTGCGTCACGTGCCGCGAGGTGCCCGGCTTGCGCCGATCGAGTTCCTTCTGGATGTCGGCGGCCGCGAGTGCGAGGCCCGGCGGACAGCCGTCGACGACGCAACCGATCGCCGGACCATGCGATTCGCCGAAGGACGTGACGCAGAACAGTGTGCCGAGCGTATTGCCGGACATGGAGCACCACGGATCAAGTGAGAGCGGCGTCAGACGAAATCGAGTCTAGCATAGCGACCCGCCGCGCCCGTCGCACTAAGCTCGCGGCGATGCGTCGTCGCGCAGTTCGTCCCCCGGTGTCGCAGGCGGGAGCGGCGAGACGAATCCGATCACGAGCAGCAGGATGCCCGCGCCGACGAACGCGATGACGCGTGGCAATCCGGACAGCGCGCCGAGATCGACCAGGAAGAGCTTGGCGACAACGGCAACCAATAGCATGGCGCCGCACATCCACAGCAATCGCAGTTGCCGTTTCGTTGCGGCGACCATCGTGGCGAGCGCAGTCAGCGTCCACGCGAGGGTCAACGCCGCCTGCAACGGTTTCGATGCCAGCAGCGAGGAAAGCCGCCACGCCACGTCGCCCCAGTGGTGCGCGGCGCGGAGCACGATGCCGTTCAGCGCGACGAACAGCATGGCGCCGATCCAGCCATACCGCACCTTCTGCGAAACGCGGGCAAACCGGCCCGACCAGGCCGCGACGGCCCACAGCGCCAGGGCCAGCGTGACGTCCAGCGGATTGGCGAGCGGAACGTACGGAAACGGAGACGCGTCGCCGGGCGAGAGCACATTGACCGCGCCATACCAAATGACGAGCATCCCGGCGAGCGGCGTCCCAGCGCCAACGGCGTACGCACGAAAATGTTCCGACAGCGGCCAGCGTGCGCCGGTCCGGAACCGGACGACGAGCCACAGGTACGCGATGGCGGGCAGCGCGGCAGCGCACGGCGTCCATGCCGTGTGCAGCCCGGTAACACGGCCGACCCATTCGCTCGCTTCCCAGGCGATCTGCATCGTGAGCGCGACTGCCGAAACAGCATGCACCACTTCTAGCATAGCGGCGGGGTCAAATTTCGCCGGGTCCCGTGCGACTGCGTCCGGTCGCGGCGCTTCTGCCGCACGGAGCGCGCGCCAATGCACGAGCCAGGCGCATGGCCAGACCACCCAGCCATACGTCGCGAGCGTCGTGCGCGCGACATCGAAGTCGCCGATTGCCGCTGCCGCCATCGCCGGCAGCAATGCGGCCCCGGTCCAGGCGAGCCTGGGCCAGGATAGCGGCCCCGCCAGCACGAGAAAAAGCGCGACGCCCGCGACCACCCAGGCCAGAATCGCGTGCACTTCGTCGGCTCGGGGCAACTGCCGCGCAAGCTCGAAGCCCCCGGCAGCAAACCACCACACGGCGCCCCAGAGGAAAAGCAGAGGCACCAGGCCGCGTTCACGCGCGCTGATCACCTCTCCCGCGCGATCGGCGATCCAGGCCGTCACGAGTCCCGACAAACCGATCAGGAGCGCGCCGGCAAAGAACGCGTTGGCGAACAGCGGGTCGTTCGTCCTTCCGCCATCTGACGCGACGAACATGATTCCGGAACCGACTTCGACCATCAAGGCGAATATCCGGGCCAGCTTCGCGTTCTGCCGGATCCCGATCCAGTAGACGCCTGCCGCTTCGACCGCCCAGAGCGCCGCCGTGACGCGGTTGTCGAGCGCGAGCGGGATCGCGATCGTCGCCAGGATGACGGCCAGCACGAGGAACGCGCGCGACAGCAACAAGAACCCCGGCGCGCGGCGATTGCGCAACGCGACGAAGAGCGCCGCATAAAGCGCCGCCATCCCGAGCGCGCTCCACGCCGCGCCATAGCGCCAATCGCGCACGAGCGCGGCCTGCAGTGCGAACCCGACGAGCGGAACGCCGAAGACGATGAGACCGTCGACCGGATCCCGTGCCGCGAGCGGCCCGCGTCGCGCGTAAAGAATCGCGATGACCACGTAGAAGACAAAGAACAGCGCGAGGAACGGCTGGACGGTCGCGTAGTGCTCCGGAGCGTAGAACTCGTGTCCCCAGGCGAGCGCCAGCACGAACGTGAACACGAAACCCACGGCGTTGAGCGCGCGCCATGCTTTCGACCATGCGAGCGCGAAGATCGATGCGTTCAGCACGGCAAAATAGCCGAACAGCGGAAGCGGACCGCCATCGTCGCCTACGAGCACTGGCGCAAGGAAACCGCCGGCGATCGCCAGGCCCGCGAGCGGCTGCGAATCGTTGCGCACCGCGAGCCCGATCGTCAGCGCGGACACCGCCACGAGCAGCACGACCGCCGGTCCCTGCGGCAGCACGCCGTAATACCGAAACGCGGCATAGGTCGTCAGATACAGGATCCCGGCACCGGCTCCTTGCAGCGAAAGCCCGTAACCCGGGCGCGACGGGGCAAGGCGCAGGCCAAGCGCCGTCAGCGCGATTCCGAGCGCCGCCACCGCGGCAAGCCGCAGTTCGATCGGAACCGTGAAATGTTCGGCGAAGTACTTCAGCAGAAACGCGACGCCGAAGAACAGAATGACGACGCCGATGCGCGTCAGCGTGTTGCCGCCGGTAAACCACGTCCACAACGGATTCGGGCGCAATGGTGCCGTCGCCGCGCTGGCGGCGCCGCGACGCAGCGGCTCCCTGGACGCCGCCACCGTTGCGAAATCGCGTGACGCCTCCTCGCGCCCGACGATTTCCGGAACGGTACCGCCGGTGGTTTCCGGATCCGCGACCGCAGGCGCAGAGCCGAACGCCCCAGGTACGGCGGCTTCTTCCGGCGTTGCTGCCACCGACGCCGGGACGTGCATCGCCTGATTCTCGAGGCCGGCCACGCGCCGTTCAAGCTCCGCTACCCGCCGGGCCAGCGCAGTTTCCGGGCCGGATATCGCGCCATCACCATCGGCCGGCGGCACTGCGACGACTGGTCCCGCCGCGTTCGTGCGTCGCCCATCCGCCATCGGCGTGCGCCGCGCCGAGATCCGGGCGCCGACAAGAAAGCCGGCGACGCCGCCCAACGCAGCACCCCATTCGTGCCAGAGCATATTGCCCAGGAAGGCTCCGGCAAACAACCCGATCAAAGCGAACATCGCCACCGCTCCCCGTCAAGCACTCATCGGCGGGCGCCACGCAGGGCGAGCACGGTCGCCTGCAGCCCTGCAAGGGTGACCCGCGCGGGGGCCACCGGCGGCGCGCAGACGAGAGCGATCCGCGAATGGATGCCGCGCAATCGACGCATCGCCTTGCCATTCGCCGCGCGGCTGAAAAAGCTGCCCCAGAGCCCGGAAAGCGCCATGGGGATCACCGGCACCGGCGTCGTTTCGACCATCTGCTGCACGCCGGGCCGGAACGCATTGAGTTCCCCCGTTTCGGTGAGCCTGCCCTCCGGAAACACACCGACGATTTCGCCGGCTTCGAGCGCAGCGGCCGCTGCCGCGAACGCCTGTTCCTTCATCCGCGCATCTTCCCGGGCCGACGCTATCGGGATCGTGCGCATCGTGCGAAAGATGAACGACAACAGCGGGATCCGGAAAATGCGGTGATCCATCACGAACCGCACCGGGCGCCGAATGCAGGCGGCGAGGACCACCGCGTCCACATAACTCACGTGATTGCACACGACGATGCAAGGGCCCTCGTCAGGAATGTTCTCCAACCCCGCCTTGTCGACCCGATAGAACGTGTGAATCAGGAGCCAGGCGAGGAAGCGCATCAGGAACTCGGGGACGAGCCCGTAGATGAAGACCGCGACGGCGGCATTCATCAGCGCGGTGACGAGGAACAGCTCCGGAATCGAGCGACCCGTCGCCAGCAGGGCGATGGCGAGCCCAGCCGACGCCACCATGAACAACGCGTTGAGGATGTTGTTCGCGGCGATGATGCGCGACCGATGCGACGGCGCGGAACGCTCCTGAATCAACGCATAGAGCGGAACGATGTAGAACCCGCCGAACAACCCGATCAGCAGCAGGTCCGCGGCAACGCGCCAGTGTCCCGGGTTCGCGAGAAAAACGTCGAGCCCCGCAATGGCGTTTGTCTGCATGTGGCGCGTTGCGAGCCACAGGTCGACGGCGAATACCGTGAGACCGATCGAGCCGAACGGGACGAGGCCGAGCTCGACGCGGCGGCCGGACAGCCGCTCGCACAACAGCGACCCAATGCCGATGCCGACCGAGAACAGCGCAAGCAGAAACGTGACGACGTGCTCGTTGCCGCCCAGCGAATCGCGCGCGAATCCGGCGAACTGCGCGAGAAACGTCGCCCCATAGAACCAGAACCATGAAATCCCGAGCATCGACAGCCAGACGACGCGGTTCTCCCGCGCGACCCCGAGGTTCTTCCACGTTTCACTGAACGGATTCCAGTTGAGCGCGAGGCCGGGATCCACGGGCGGCGTGACCGGGATCCTCCGGCTCACGGCGTACCCGATGAACGCGACCCCCAACGCGACAGTGCCCGCCACGACCGGCCCGCGCCCTTCGATTGCGACCACGAGGCCGCCGGCGATCGTGCCGAGCAGGATGGCAACGAAGGTCCCCATTTCGACGAGTCCGTTGCCGCCGATGAGCTCGTCCGGCTTTAGCGTCTGCGGCAGGATCGCGTACTTGACCGGACCGAACAGCGTCGAATGCACGCCGAGCAGGGCGAGCGCCGTGAACAGCAGCACGAGATCCTGCCGCCAGAAGCCGGCGAGTCCGACCACCATGATGGCGATCTCGAAGAGCTTGATCCAGCGGATCAGGCGCGATTTCTCGAACTTGTCGGCAAGCTGGCCGGCAGTCGCCGAAAAAAGGACGAAGGGCGCGATGAACACCGCGCCGGCGACGTTGACAAGCGCGTTCGGGTCGAGCGAGGTCAGGGACGCCGCGTGGAACGCGACGAAGATCACCAGCGCATTCTTGTAGATGTTGTCGTTGCCCGCCCCCAGGAACTGCGTCCAGAAGAACGGGGCAAAGCGGCGTTCGCGCAAGAGGTCGAACTGACTCGGCTGATGCATCGATTCGTCTCCAACGCCACGAGTTGCCGGAACCGGAACGATCGCGCATCTCGTGCAGGCGCCCGGCGCGCCCGGACGGCGCAGCGTCGCCTCGGCATGAACCGCATTGTGCCCGCGAAACGCTACAATTCCGCTTTCGGTCGTGCTCCGGCACGCTCGCCGCGTCCGAACCTCGCTACCCTTTGCGCTTTCGCCCCGCCTGACGCCTATGCGCCAGTACCTCGATTTCATGCGGCATGTCCGCGACCATGGTCACCGCAAGGATGACCGCACCGGCACCGGAACGCTGTCGGTGTTCGGCTACCAGATGCGCTTTGCGCTGGCGGAAGGCTTCCCGCTGCTCACGACCAAGAAGGTGCACACGAAGTCCGTCATCCACGAACTCCTCTGGTTCCTGCGCGGCGAGACGAACGTGCGTTCACTGCAGGAGGCCGGTGTCACGATCTGGGACGAATGGGCCGGCGCCGACGGCGCGCTCGGTCCGATCTACGGCTATCAGTGGCGAAGCTGGCCGACCGGAGACGGCGGACACGTCGACCAATTGGCGAATGTCCTTGCCGAGATAAAGCGCAATCCCGACTCGCGCCGCTTGATCGTCTCGGCCTGGAACGTCGGGGACATCCCGCGGATGGCACTCCCGCCGTGCCACGCGTTCTTCCAGTTCTACGTTGCCGACGGGCGGCTGTCCTGCCAGCTCTATCAGCGCAGTTGCGACATCTTCCTCGGCGTGCCCTTCAACATCGCGTCCTATGCGTTGTTGACGCACATGGTGGCGCAGCAGTGCGAACTAGGCGTGGGCGATTTCATCTGGACCGGCGGCGATTGCCATCTGTATCGCAACCATCTGGAGCAGGTCGACGCGCAGCTCGCCCGGATGCCGTACCCGCTGCCGCGCCTCGTGATTCACCGCCGGCCGGACTCGCTGTTCGATTATCACTTCGACGATTTCGCGATCACCGACTATCAGTGCCATCCGGCGATCAAGGCACCGATCGCGGTTTGAAAGGCGAGTTCGCCTGCGAAGGTCGGGACCACCCGGCGCATGGGCTTGGAAATTGGCGTTCTTCGGCAATTGGCGGGAATGCGTGGACTCTCGCTCGGCGTGGAGGGCACCCCTTGACGTGGGCTTAGGGTGCCGCAATGCCGATCGGCGGGCGCGTGACACGGCCCGCGGCGGGCAGTCAACACACGACTACCCGCCACGAGCCGCACGCACCGGCGCCGACTGCGGCACATGCGCCCGCGCCAAGGGCCTCCCTCCACGCCGTGTCGCGCGCGTGGCCATGCGGAGAAAACCCGTACTCAATTCGCCGCATCCGCGCCGGCACGATTGGGATTGCCTGGCATCCGCACGATGCGTGATCGGCAGCGATCAGGGCCGTGCGGACGCACGTGGGTCGCGCCGTCCGTCGCGGGTGGCGTGGACACGCGGTCGGCGTTGGGTCGACGACCGTGGCCGCGCCGGGTACCCGCAGGAAGGCGATTGCGACCCCCGGGCGTCGGCACGGCCCTGACCGCTGCCGAGCGCAAGACCGAGGGCGTTTCCCCACAAGCCGACGAATCAAAAAAAAAGCCCGCCGGGAGGAAGGTAGCGGGCAAGGGGGACCGCGTGTCGGTAGCGAACGGCGGCATTGGGGCGCCGGCCACTTCGCCGCGACGAATGGGGGTCGAGTCAGTAAATGCTGCGCGCCGCGTTGACGCGTTCGGCGAGTTCCTCCCAGGCTTCCTGTTGGGCAGGTGAAAGCGATTCGTCGCGCTGGCTCGTCCGCTCGTCCGACGGCGCGTCTTGGCCTGCGAGCCAATGTTCCGTAAGTTCAGGCGAGAAAGCGTCCATGATCGTTGAGTCGCAGTCAGTTGAGTTTCGCTTACATCAAAGCAATTGACGTGCCACGAAAAACTCCAGACGGCCCGGAGCTTGCCACCGCTCGCGTTTCCCTATGACGGCCGGCGTGTAGGCGCGACATTTGCAGTGGGCGTTTTGGGCGTCAATGGGGGCACTTGTCGCATTTCGCCGACACGGAATGTGGCAATTACGCCAACATCATGAATGCAAATGACAACTTGTGTCGCCATCAGGCGACAGCCGATATCGGAGTATGCGCGAACCGGCGCGAAGAAATGACGTTGGGATAGATCCTTTCGACCGGCCGTGACGGGGGATCGCTTCCGGAATGCAGACCGATCCGCGGGGCCGCGAACGAAGGCCGCCGTGCGCCTGCCGGGCGCCAAGTTACAAGACCTTGCCTTCCTTGAACATCGCGGGCTCCAGCCGGTGGCGCTGCAGGAGCTTGTAGAACTCGGTGCGGTTGCGCTTCGCAAGGAGCGCGGCCTGCGTCACGTTGCCGCTGGTGATCTTAAGGAGGCGCACGAGGTAATCGCGTTCGAAGGTCTTGCGTGCCTCTTCGAACGGCACCAGCGCGCTGGCGTCCTCACGCAGCGGGCCCTGGACGAGCGACTCCGGGATGAGGTTCGTGGTCGCCAGCGCCACAGCCTGCTCGAGAAGGTTCAGGAGCTGCCGCACGTTGCCGGGCCAGGGCGCCGCAATCAGCAGCGCCATGGCGTCCGGCGCAAGTGTTGGCACCGGTCGCTTGTAGCGCTCGGCGAGGCGGCGCAGGAAATGCGTCGCCAGCAGCGGAATATCCTCGCGGCGGTCGGCGAGCGCCGGCAATCTGAGCGACACCACATTGAGGCGGTAGTAGAGGTCTTCGCGGAACTGGCCGGACGCCTTCTGCGCATCGAGATCGCGATGCGTCGCCGATATCACGCGAACATTGACGGGGACGGGCTGCGTGGCCCCCACCGGCCGCACCTCGCCGTCCTGGAGCACGCGGAGCAGTTTCACCTGCAACGCGAGCGGCATGTCGCCGATTTCGTCGAGGAAAATCGTGCCTCCGTCCGCCGCCTGGAACAAGCCCTTGTGCGCCTGAACGGCGCCCGAGAACGCACCGCGCGCATGACCAAAGAGTTCCGACTCGAGCAGGGGCTCGGGGATCGCCCCGCAGTTCACGGCCACGAACGGCCTGTCGCGGCGCGGGCTGGCGCGGTGGATCGCGCGCGCGAGGAGCTCCTTGCCAGTACCCGAATCGCCGTAAATCAGCAGGCTCGCATCCGAATCGGCGACAAGCCGCGCCTGCCGAAGGAGATCCTCCATGCGCGGACTGCGGGTGATGATCCCGGCGCGCCACTCGCCCGTCGTGTCCTGACTCCCGATCGGCGAGGCACCGGCGACCCGAAGTGCCGCGGCGACCTTCTGCAACAACTCCTGGCTGTCGAAGGGCTTCGTCAGGAAACCGTAGACACCGCGCTGCGTTGCCGCGACCGCGTCGGGAATCGTACCGTGCGCGGTGAGAATGATCACCGGCAGCGCCGGGTGCTCGCGGTGGATCGCTTCGAACAGTTGCAGGCCGTCGATTCCCGGCATCCGCAGGTCTGTAATGACGACACCCGGCCGTACGACGGCGAGCGATGCCAGCGCCGCCTCGCCGCTGTCGGCCGTCCGCACGCGATAACCGGCGGACGAAAGCCGCAAGCTGATGAGCTTGAGCAGATCGGGGTCGTCGTCGACCAGGAGTACGTCACCCAGCTGGGTCGTTGTCATCATCTCGCGCACAGGTTCAGCCTCCGCCTCCGCCTCCACCACCGCCGCTGGATCCGCCGCCCCCGCCCCCGCCGCCGCTGCGTATGCGATCGCGCAGCAGGTCGCGCTCCATGTTCCGGAGCGCTTCGAGTTTCTTGACCGCCGCGTCGGCCTTCTGCTGCTCGTCGCGCACTGCCCGCATGCGCTCGGCCACTTGGACCTGCACCACGGCCGCGAGTTGCTTTGCCCCGGGTGATCCGGGATTGCTCTTCACCACGCTCTCCAGCAATTGCATCGCGCGCTGATCGTCCTGCGGCGTGGTTCTCGCGAGCGTGTAGAGCACCGCGAGACGGATGCGATTGAAATCCGTGCGCTGGCGCGAAAGAAGCGCAGTGGCGGCATTCTGCTCGCGCCGGATCTCGTCGGCGCCCATGGTGCCGTAGCGCTGCAGATCGGAGAGCAGACTCGCGAGCTGCTGTTCCTCGGTCGGTTCCGCTGGAACCGGTGCTGCAGCGGGTTCCCGGACCGGTTCGGGAATCGGTGTCGCGATGTTCGGAGCAACCGCCGCCGGCGGCGGGGCTTCCGGCACGACCTGCGGCGCGACCGGTTCGAGTGGCGGATACTCGATCAGCGGCGCAGGCGCGGGGG
This sequence comes from uncultured beta proteobacterium, assembly GCA_963695725.1. Lineage (GTDB taxonomy): Bacteria > Pseudomonadota > Gammaproteobacteria > Burkholderiales > Casimicrobiaceae > CAIWHR01. The sequence goes on along the minus strand of CAVOHM010000003.1, from coordinate 231,181 downwards.
GAACGACCTCGGGCGCGGCTCGTTCGACGGGAGGGTCGACGCGCGGGGGTGCCGGCGGCGGGGGCGTCGCGCAGCCGCCCAGAACGCCGATGACCGCGGCAAGCCCGAATGCGGCACGTGGGATCATCGCCGGCTCGCCAAGGTGACTGGCGCCGCCGCGCTGTCCTTGCGCAACGCAGGGCTCGCGTCACCCCCGGCCAAAGGCAGCCACAGACGGAAGCGCGCGCCACGCTCGCGATCCGCGCGATCGAAGACCTCGACCCGGCCGCCGTGCGCCAGCGCGTATTCGCGCGCGATCGCAAGCCCGAGGCCCGAACCCTTGACGCGACCACCGACGGGTGGTCGGCCCTGGTAGAACGAATCGAAGATCCGTTCGCGCTCGAGCGGGTCGATGCCGGGACCGCGGTCGACGACGTCGAGCACCGCGAAGCCCGGTTCGGTACCGAGCGCAACCAGGATCGACGCCGATCGCGGCGAATACTTGATCGCGTTCGACACGAGATTGTCGACGATCGTGCGAACCTTGTCCGCATCGCCGACCACCAATGCGGGCTCGAGCCGATGTTCGAACGTCACCATCCGCGCGAGCGCTGCGAGCTTGTGCTCTCCCAGCACGCGCTTCACCACGTCGAGCATGGCGACGGGCCCCACGATCTGCGGCTCCATCGCGCGCGTCTGGTGGTAATTGAGCAGGTCCTCGATCAGCTTCTGCAACGAGAGCGTGTTCTGGCGGACGATGCGCACGATCTCGCGCTGCTCGGCCGAAAGCTTGCCGCCGACATTGTCGCGCAGAAGTTCGGCCCCTTCGCGCACCGCGGTCAGCGGGGTCTTGAGCTCGTGCGACACGTGCCGCAGGAATCGGTTCTGCTGCTCCTCGAGATCGAAGAGTTTCGACCGCAGCCATTCGAGGCGCTGCCCGAGGTAGCGCAGATCCTGCGGTCCGTTCACCTCGATCGTGTGCGTGAAGTCGGCGCTTCCCATGCGACGTATCGCCTGGTCGAGCTGGCGGATCGGGCGCGCGATCAATACGGCGAACAGTATCGCCAGTGCGAGCGCGATGGCCGCCGTGGCGAGCGCGAGGTAGAGCCATTTCTGCCGTCCCTGCGTCGCGATTTCCTGCAATCGCTCGATGGCGCTTTCGGTCAGCTGGTTCGACGCGCTAAGCATCGCCCGTGTGCGATCGGTGAGACGGGCATAGCCGTCCGCGAGCTGCGCCTGCGTTTCCGCCGATCGTTGTGGCATCGTCAGCAGCTTGTGCATCCGGCTTTCGCTGTCGGTCAGCGCATCGAGTGCGGCCAGCGGTTCGGAGCCGAGCGGCAGCAGCGCGAGTTGCGTCGCCGTGGCCCGGAACTCCTGCCGGACGCGATCGTAGTCGTCCAGCAGTGCCCTGTCCTCGAGGATCAGATGCTGCCGCACGATGCGTTCGAGCGTTCCCGTCTGCTCGAACAACTGTCGGCTCGCTCGTCCCGCCTGGGCGGCCTGCTGGACCGCCTCGCGGCCCTGCGTCTGCAATTGGTCAAGCGACAGGATCAACTCGCCCAGCGCGTAGAGCAGCGGCAGGCTCACCAGCAGGAAGCCCAACAGGATGAATTTGAGAAAGGAACGGGGGTAATACACAACGGCCACCGCTATAATCTGCGGCAATTATGACACTCCGCCAGCCGGCGCCGGCGCCCATTCCCCAAAATACGCCAGTGCAAAGCGCGGCGCCCGGAGCGCTCGCGAGGCCCGCCGTGGCGCTGATCGCCGCGGTCGCCGCGAACGGCGTCATCGGCGCCGGCAACCGGCTTCCCTGGCGTCTCGCCGAAGACATGAAGCGGTTTCGCGCGCTGACGCTCGGCCACGCCGTGATCATGGGCCGCAAGACGTGGGAATCGCTGCCGCGTGCCTTGCCGGAAAGGCAGAACATCGTCGTGACCCGGCAGCGTGATTACCGTGCGGCCGGCGCGCAGATCGCGGGCTCGTTCGACGCGGCGCTCGCCCGCGTCCGGTTTCCCGAGCCGGCGTTCTGCATCGGCGGTGGCGAGCTCTATCGCGTCGCGTTGCCCTACGCGACGACGCTTCATCTGACGGAAATCGCGCGTGACTTCGACGGCGACGCACGCTTTCCATCATTCGAACGGACACGCTGGCGGGAGACTGCGCGTGAGGACCATCGCGCGAGTGAGCCGGACGGGCTCGCCTACGTCTACGTCACCTACGAGCGCGCAACCGGCGTTGCCTGACGTCCCGCCAATTCGCTCGACAATCAGCCGACGAGATTGCGCAATTCGCGCAACGCCACCGCAAGCATCGACGCGTCGGCCGCCGGCGCCATGCGCAGTTCGTCCATCAGCCGCCGCGCGCGCTCGATGGCACGCCGGTTGCGCTCCTGCCACGACGCCAGCAATTCGTCACGCGCGCCGATGTCGCCGGCCCCGCTCAGGACTTCGCCGGCGATGGCTCGCTGCAATCCCGACAGGTCGTCGTCCATTGCGGTTTTCGCGAGCATCTGCCAGTGCTGGTCGCCGGGCAGGCGCGCGATCATTTCGCGCAGCCACGGCAGATCGAGTTGCGTCGATAGCTCGAAGTAGATCTCGGCGACCAGCTCGACCGGGCGTTGCGTAATGCCCGCCAACTCGACGATGTCGAGCGTAAGGTACAACGCATCGAGCGTCACGACACGCACCGCCAGCGTCCGCGGAACGCCCTTGGCGACATAGTCCGCGACTGCCGCATCGACCCGCTCGCGCCCAGCCAGGTCGAGCAGCGTCGGCAGGCGCGCCGCCAGCGCCTCCACGCGGGGCGCAAAGTGGGCGATCGTCGCGGTCATGTCTTCTCCGAGCCGCCGCGAACGCAGGAACCATGTCGTGCCGCGTTCCAGTTCGCGGCTCATGTCGATCAGCATCGCCGACTGGAGCGCATCGTCGACCTGGTTGTCCAGCGCCTCGATGGCTTTCCAAAGCGAAACGAAGCCGAATACTTCCCGGCTCAGCATGTAGGCACGAACGATCTCGGGCGGCCGCGCGCCGGTAGCTTCCAGCAGGCGGTGCACGAACGTGCTGCCCACGCGATTCAGCATGCTGTTCGTCACATGCGTCGCGATGATCTCGCGCTTTAGCGGATGACGATCCATGTACCGCGCATACCGTTCGGCAAGCACCCGGGGGAAGTATCGCGCGAGCGCGCTTCCGACCCACGGATCGTCGGGCAGGTCCGACGCGACGAGTTCGTCGAAGAGCCAGATCTTGGCATAGGCAAGCATCACCGCGCGCTCGGCGCTCGCCAGTCCCTGCCCGTTCGTGCGCCGCAGCGCAAACTCCTCGTCGGAGGGCAGGTACTCGATCGCGCGATGAAGCCGCCCCTCCTTCTCCAGAAATCGGACGAATCGCTGCTGTGCGTCCAGCAGTTCCGGCGCGATCCGGCCGGTCACCGACAGCACCTGCGTCTGGAAATAGTTGTCGCGCAGTACCAGCGCCGCAACGTCGCCGGTCATTGCCGCAAGCAGTACGTTGCGCTGCTTTTCCGTGAGCTCGCCGTCGGCGATCGGTAGGCCGAGCAGGATCTTGATGTTCACTTCGTGATCCGACGTGTCGACGCCCGCCGAATTGTCGATCGCGTCGGTGTAAAGCCGCCCGCCGGCCCGCGCGAACTCGACGCGCCCCAGCTGCGTGCAGCCGAGGTTGCCGCCTTCGACCAGCACCTTGCAGCGCAGTTCGCTGCCGTCGACGCGCAACGCGTCGTTCGCGCGGTCGCCGACCGCAAGATGGGACTCGCCGGTGGCCTTGACGTACGTACCGATGCCGCCGTTGTAGATGAGGTCGACCGGTGCCTTGAGAATCGCATTGACAAGCTCGGTCGGAGTCAGCGCATCCGCCGTGATGGCGAGCGCCGCCCTGGCTTCGGCGGTGAGCGGTATCGACTTCGCACTGCGTGCATGAATCCCGCCACCCGCCGACAGGCACTTCGCGTCGTAGTCGGCCCAGGACGACCGCGGCAGCTTGAACAGGCGCTCGCGCTCACGGAACGACCCCTTCGGATCCGGGTCCGGGTCGAGAAAGATGTGCCGGTGATCGAACGCCGCAACGAGTTTGACGTGCTGCGACAGCAGCATCCCGTTGCCGAATACGTCACCCGACATGTCGCCGATTCCTACCGCCGTGAAGTCGGTCGTCTGCGTATCGACGCCCATTTCCCGGAAGTGGCGCTTGACGGACTCCCACGCGCCGCGTGCCGTGATGCCCATCGCCTTGTGATCGTAACCGGCGGAGCCTCCCGACGCGAATGCATCGTCGAGCCAGAATCCATATTCGCGGCTGATCGCGTTTGCATAATCCGAGAATGTCGCCGTGCCTTTGTCGGCCGCGACGACAAGATACGGATCGTCGGGATCGTGCCGCCTCACCTGCGGTGGCGGGACGATCCGGTCGCCGACGCGGTTGTCGGTCAGGTCGAGCAGCGCGCGCAGATAATCCTGATAGCAGGCGACACCCTCTTTCATGTACGCGTCGCGGTCGGCAGGGGAAGGCGCACGCTTCAGCACGAAGCCGCCCTTGGACCCCACGGGAACGATGACCGTGTTTTTGACCATCTGCGCTTTGACGAGGCCGAGGACCTCCGTGCGGAAGTCCTCCGGCCGGTCCGACCACCGCAGGCCGCCGCGTGCGACACGGCCGCCGCGCAGGTGCACCCCTTCGAAACGCGGCGAATAGACGAAGATCTCGAACATCGGCCGCGGCTCGGGCAAACCCGGCACCTGCGACGGGTCGAACTTGAACGCGAGGAAGCTGCGGGTGCGCCCTTGCGCATCGCGACGCCAGAAGTTCGTACGCGTCGTGGCGAGGATCAGCGCGAGCAGCTGGCGCAGCACGCGGTCCTCCGACAGGTTGTCGACGCTGTCGAGCGCCTCCTCGACGCCACGCATGCACGTCGCGGCCGCGGCATCGTCTTCTGCCTGCGCCTCCGGGTCGAACCGTGCCTTGAACAAGGCGACGAGATCGCGCGCGATAGCCGCGTTCGTGGCCAACGTCGCTTCGATGAAGGCCAGCGACAGCGGAAAGCCGATCTGGCGCAGATACTTCGCATACGCCCTCAACACGACGATTTCTGCGGCGGGCATCCGCGCCGAAACCACGAGGCGGTTGAAGTCGTCGTTCTCCACTTCGCCGCGAAAGATGCGCCCGAACGCGTCTTCGAACACCGCGTGCAGCCCGGCGATGTCGACGTCGGCGTCGGCCTGCCTCGTCTGCAATCCGAAGTCGTGCAGCCAGACCGGCGCTGCGTCCTGCGGCGATACCCGGTACGGGCGTTCGTCGAGCACCCGCAATCCCATCCGCTCCAGCATCGGCAGGCTGTCGGACAACGTCACCGGCCCGCCCAGGTGGAAGAGCTTGAACCGCAGCGTGCCGGGCTCCGCCTCCAGGGGACGATACAAACTCATCCCGAGCGGATGGTCGGCCGAGAGCCGCGCCATCATTTCGATGTCGGGCACCGCCAGCCGGGCGGAGAAGTCCTCGCGGTACGCGGCGGGCAGCGCGCCTCTGAAACGGCGGAAGCGGTCGTTGCCGGGCGCTTCGCCCATGACCTCGACCAGCGCTTCCTTGAGGTCGTCGTCCCAGCGCCGGGCCGCCGCGGCGAGGCGGGCCTCCAGCTCGCGGACGTCGACCTCCGGGATGTCGCCGGGGTTCGTGCGCACGGTGATCATCACGCGAGCCAGCACGGATTCCGACAGATGGACGTTGAACTCCGAGCTCCTCCCATTGAAGGCGTCGCGCAGGATTGCCTGCCACTTTTCCCGCAACTCCGTCGTGTAATTCTCGCGCGGCGCGTAGATGAGGCATACGAGAAAGCGCTCGAAGGGATCGCGCCGGACGAAAAGGCGAAACCGCTGCCGCTCGCCCAGGTGAAGGATGCCCGTCGCAATGCGCAGAAGGTCGTCCTCGCTCGTCTGAAAGAGTTCGTCGCGCGGATAGTTCGCAAAAATGTTGGAGAGCGCCTTGCCGGTGTGGCCGCCGGGCGCGACACCCGCCCGGGCGGCGACGTTAGCCGCCTTCCGGCGCAGGAGCGGAATGTCCGCCGGGCTCGCGCTGTACGCGGTCGACGTATAAAGCCCGAGGAAGCGATGTTCACCGCACACGTTGCCTGTCGCATCGAAGCGCTTGATGCCCACGTAGTCGAGGTAGCCCGGGCGATGCACCGTCGAGCGCGCGTTGGCCTTGGTGACGATCAGGAGATCGGGCTTGCGCGCGTACGCGCGAACGTTCGGCGGCAGGGCCGCGAAGCTCGTCGCGACGTTCTTCGTCGGGGCCTCGCGCAGGAAACCGAGGCTTGTGCCGTGGACGATCTTCAGCGCGTCCTGACCGTCGACCACGGCCAGATCGTGGCAGCGATACGCAAGCAGCGTGAAGTGGCCGTCCGCAAGCCAGGAAAGGAACGCCTTGACCTCCGCCAGCTCCTCGGGAGGTATCGGCGGCGGACAGGCATCGAGTTCGGCTACGACTGCGACCAGCCGGTCGCGCATGTTCGTCCAGTCGTCGACTGCCATGCGCACGTCGGCGAGCACGCGCGCGACGTCGGCAGCCAGCGCATCGAGTCGCTCCGGCTCGACCATCCGATCGATCTCGACGTGGATGAACGATTCGCGTCGCGCCTTCTGCAAGTCTTCCGGCGCAACGTCGACCAGCGCACCGTCGGCCCCGCGCAGAACCGCGACGATCGGGTGGACGATGAGATGCAGCGTCAGTCCGTGGCGGTTGACTTCCATCGTCACCGAATCGACCAGAAACGGCATGTCGTCGTTGACGATCTCGATGATCGTATGCGTCGATTGCCAGCCGTGCTCCTCGAGCGACGGGTTGAAAACGCGCACGCGGGCCTGGCCGGGCTCGCGCTTGCGGGCATAGTTCCAATGCGACAACGCTGCGCCATAGAGATCGGCCGGTGCGCGCAGCGCAAGGTCCTCGGGATCAACCTGCCCGAAATAGCGGACCACGAAGCGCTCCAGCACATCGCGCCGCACGGCCGTCGTCCGCGTTCGCACCAGTCCGAGCACAGCGTCGATCCGATCGGCCTTGCCGTCGTGCGGGTTCGCCTTCATCGTGGTCTCCAGGCAATCGTCGTCTCGATCGTACCGTGAACCGTGGCGCCTTCACCAGATGCCGTCGGGAGAACTTGCGGGCCAGGTCGCAACGCTGCGGACGCGGGTGACGCTGGGCGCCGGGGCGGGTTTCCGCGATAATGCCGACTTCACCTTCGCCGGGCGAGGCGCCGCAGCAGCGCTCGCCCGTACCCCTGCCGGGATGGCGGAACTGGTAGACGCAGCGGACTCAAAATCCGCCGGTAGCAATACCGTGGGGATTCGACTTCCCCTCCCGGCACCATTTCATCGCAGGGCGCGTTGGCGCCCGCCGGGTCCGGAGCCGACCCTGCCGCCGGCCGATCGTCGCATCATGACCCGCCAGATATTCCGACTCCGCGATTTCGACTACGCGCTGCCACCCGAGCGGATCGCGCAGCTGCCGGCCGCGACGCGCGCGGGCAGCCGCCTGCTGCACGTGAACGGAGCGCTGCTCACGGATCGCAGGTTCACCGACCTGCCGCGGCTCCTCGCGCGCGGCGATCTCGTCGTGTGCAACGACACGCGGGTCATCAAGGCGCGACTCTTCGCGCGGCGGCCGACCGGCGGCAGAGTCGAACTCCTGCTGGAACGTGCGCTTGCGCACGACGAAGCCCTGTTCCAGCTCCGCGCGAGCCACCCGCCACGACCGGGGGGAACATTGCAGTTGCCCGGCGACGCGCGGGCAACCGTCGTCGCGCGCGACGGCCGCTTCTTCCGGCTGCGACTCGAAGGCGTGGCATCGCTGCCTGAATTCCTGGAACGTTACGGCGAGGTGCCGCTGCCGCCGTACATCGCGCGGCACGCCGATACTGCCGACGCATCGCGCTACCAGACCGTGTACGCGCGCCATCCCGGTGCGGCCGCCGCGCCCACCGCGGGCCTGCATTTCGACGAGGCCACGCTCGCGCAGCTGACGGCTGCCGGCGTTGCGATGGCCTACGTCACGCTCCATGTCGGCGCCGGCACTTTCCAGCCCGTCGAATCCGAGGACCTCGCGTTGCATCGGATGCACGCCGAGTGGTATCGGATTCCATGCGAAACGGTTGCCGCGATCGAAGCGGCGCGCGCACGCGGCGGGCGCATCATCGCGATCGGCACGACCAGCCTGCGCGCGCTGGAGGCTGCAGCGGACCCTACGGGCCGGGTTCGGGCCGGCGACGCCGAAACGCGCCTCTTCATCACGCCGGGCTACCGGTTCGGCGTGGTCGACCGGCTGGTCACGAACTTCCATCTGCCGAAGTCGACCTTGCTGATGCTGGTCTCGGCTTTCGCCGGTTACGCGAACATCCGCGCCGCGTACCAGCACGCGATCGCCGGGCCCTATCGCTTCTTCAGCTATGGCGACGCGATGCTGCTCGAACGCGCGCCGGCCGGAACGTAAGTCGGCCGCTGCTACAATCGCCGCGATGCAATTCACGCTGCAGGCGACGTCCGGCCGCGCCCGCCGCGGGCGGCTCGAAACCGCGCATGGTGCGGTCGAGACACCGGTGTTCATGCCGGTCGGGACCTATGGCACCGTCAAGGCAATGGCGCCGAACGAGCTTGCGCATCTGGGCGCCAGCATCGTGCTTGGCAACACGTTCCACCTCTGGCTGCGGCCTGGGGTCGAGGTGATCGCCGCGCATCGCGGCCTGCACCGGTTCATGGGTTGGGAGCGCCCGCTCCTGACCGACTCCGGCGGCTTCCAGGTATGGAGCCTCGGCCCGCTGCGCAAGGTGCGCGAGGACGGTGTGGCGTTCTCGTCCCCGGTCAATGGCGACCGCCTGCTGCTCACGCCCGAGATCTCGATGCAGATCCAGCGCACGCTCGACTCCGACATCGTCATGGTGTTCGACGAATGCACGCCCTACCCCGCGACGCGCGACGAAGCGGCGGCGTCGATGGAGCTGTCGCTGCGCTGGGCGCGGCGTTCGCGCGACGAATTCGACCGGCTCTGCAACGCGAATGCGCTCTTCGGCATCGTGCAGGGCGGGATGTACGGCCCGTTGCGCGACGCGTCGCTGGCCGGGCTCGTCGACATCGGTTTCGACGGCTACGCGATCGGAGGAATGTCCGTCGGCGAGCCCAAGGAGGAAATGCTCGCCGTGCTCGCTCACACCGCGCCGCGCCTGCCTGCCGACCGGCCGCGCTACCTGATGGGCGTCGGCACGCCGGAAGATCTCGTAGCAGGCGTCGCCGCGGGCGTCGACATGTTCGATTGCGTGCTGCCGACGCGCAACGCGCGCAATGGCTTCCTGTTCACGCGGTTCGGCGACATCAAGATCCGCAACGCGAAGCACCGCGCGGACACGCGGCCGCTCGATCCGGACTGCAGCTGCTACACCTGCGGCCACTTCACGCGCGCGTACCTGCACCACCTCCAGCGCGTGAACGAGATTCTCGGCGCCCGCCTCAACACGATCCACAACCTTCACTACTACCTGTGGCTCGCGGCCGCGATGCGCGGGGCGATCGAGGCGGATCGCTTCGGCGCCTGGGCCGCGGCATTCAAGCAGGATCGCGCTCGCGTGGTAGAATAATCGGCTATTCAAAAGCTTCCCCGGCGGCGCCCGGGCTGCCCCGCGCCGCTCGATCCCGGAGGAGCCCCACTTGCGGAGGACCTGAACGTGCTGATCGACCTCGTGATCGCCCCGGCGTATGCCCAGAGCGCGCCTGCTTCCCCCTTCGGCGGCGACCTGATGGCGTTCCTGCCGATGATCGCCATCTTCGTCGTGTTCTATTTCCTGCTCATCCGGCCGCAGCAGAAGAAGGCGAAGGAGGCCAAGGCAATGCTCGAAGCGCTGCAGAAAGGCGACGAGGTTGTCACCGCCGGCGGCATGCTGGGACGCATCTCCAAGCTCGCCGACCAATACGCGACGATCGAGATCGCGGCCAACACCGAAATCACCGTGCAGCGCGGCGCGGTCTCGCAGCTTCTCCCCAAAGGCACGATCAAGGCACTGTGAGGCCTCCCCGGGCAACCGGTCTTCGCCGCACGATGCGAAACGGCGCGCGCGACAACGATCGGGCCTGACCGAGACCCGCACGCCGCCGCGACCGCTCCTCCGCTTCCTACGGCGCCATGAACCGCTACCCGCTCTGGAAATACCTGATCATCGCCGTCGCGCTGTCGGTCGGCATTGTCTATCACGATTCCGAATTTCTTCCCGGAAGTGCCGGCGGTCCAGGTCTCGTCGTCGAAGGCGGCCGTGCAGGATCGACGCAGCCCTGCTGGGCACGATCGAGGATGCGCTCAAGGCAGCGGCCATCCCGTACCGCGGCGCGGCGCTCGACGTGACCGGCATCAAGTTGCGCTTCGACGACCCCGACACGCAGCTGAAGGCGAAGGACGTCGCTGCAGGCGAAGCTCGGCGACAATTACATCGTCGCGCTGAACCTGCTGTCGGCCTCGCCGCAGTGGCTGACCGCGATCGGCGCGCTGCCGATGTACCTCGGCCTCGACCTGCGCGGCGGCGTGCACTTCCTCCTGCAGGTCGACATGAAGGCGGCGCTGGACAAGGCGGCCGACCGCTACACGACCGACATCCGCTCGCTGCTGCGCGAGAAGAAGGTGCAGTACGCCGGCGTCGTCCGCGAAGGAACGAACGTCGTGGTCCGCTTTCGCGACGAGGCGGAGCGCAGCCGGGCCCGCGCCGAAATCGAAAAGGCGTACCCGGATCTCGCGCTGCGCGAGGCCGAACCGGCACCGGCGGCGAACTGCGCCTCGTCGGCGGTCTCAAGCCCGAGGCGCAGAAGCGCATCCAGGACGGCGCCGTGCAGCAGAACATCACGATCCTGCGCAATCGCGTCAACGAACTCGGCGTCGCCGAGCCGATCGTCCAGCAGCAGGGCGCCGACCGCGTCGTCGTGCAGCTGCCCGGCGTCCAGGACACGGCACGCGCCAAGGACATCCTCGGCCGCACCGCGACGCTCGAGATCCGCATGGTCAACGACGAGCCGGGCGCGCTCGAAGCGGCGCATCGCGGGGCAGCGTACCGCTCGGCAGCGACCTGTTCACCGAGCGCGGCGGCGCGACCGCTCCTCGTCCGGCGGCAGGTCGTGCTGACCGGCGACCGGATCAACGACGCCCAGCCCGGCTTCGACCAGCGCAACAACGAGCCGGCCGTGCACGTCAATCTCGACGGCGCCGGCGCCCGGATCTTCAAGGAAGTCACGCGCGAGAACGTCGGCAAGCGGATGGCGATCGTGCTGGTCGAGAAGGGCAAGGCCGAGGTCATCACCGCGCCGGTGATCCGCGAGGAGATCGGCGGTGGTCGCGTCCAGATCAGCGGCCGGATGAACACGCGCGAGGCGAACGACGTCGCGCTCCTGATGCGCGCCGGCGCGCTGGCGGCGCCGATGGAGATCGTCGAGGAACGCACCGTCGGACCCTCGCTCGGCAAGGAGAACATCGACAAGGGCTTCAACTCGGTCATCTACGGCTTCATCGTGCTGGCCGATCTTCATGTGCGTCTACTACTGCTGATGGGGCTCATCTCGACGATCGCGCTGTCGGTCAACCTGATGCTGCTGGTCGCGCTGCTGTCGATGCTGCAGGCGACGCTGACGCTGCCCGGCATCGCGGCCATCGCGCTGACGCTGGGCATGGCGATCGACGCCAACGTGCTGATCAACGAGCGCATCCGCGAGGAACTGCGCTGGGGCGCGACGCCGCATGCGGCGCTGCACTGCGGGCTACGACCGCGCGTTGGGCACGATTCTCGACTCGAACGTGACGACGCTGATCGCCGGCATCGCGCTGTCCTGATCTTCGGCTCCGGTCCCGTGCGCGGCTTCGCCGTCGTCCACTGCCTCGGCATCCTGACGTCGATGTTCTCGGCGGTGTTCGTCTCGCGCGGCATCGTCAACCTGATCTACGGCGGCCGCAAGAATCTCGACCGGCATTTCCATCGGGCAGGTCTGGCGACCGGCCGGCGGCGCCACTGTCAAGCAGGCCCCGGCAGCCCGCCCCTAGCTCCGCAACCCGGCGCGCGCCACCTGCGCCCCGAAGGCGTCGATAGCGCGACCATCACGACAGCGACCCGAGAGATCGAACCATGGAATTCTTCCGAATCCGGCGCGACATCCCGTTCATGCGGTTTGCGCTCATGTTCAACGTGATCTCGCTGGTCACGTTCCTGCTCGCCGTGGTGTTCCTCGCCGCGCGGGGCCTCAATCTCGGCGTCGATTTCCGCGGCGGCACGCGTCATCGAGGTCACCTACGGACACGCCGTCGACTTCAACCGGTTCCGCGGCGCCATCGACAAGCTCGAGCCTGGGCGACTACTCGGCGCAGAGTTTCGGCCGGTCCGACACCGCGCTGATCCGCCTGCCGCTGAAGGAAGGCGTCTCGAGCGCGCAGCTCTCGGAGCGCGTCATGGGCGCACTGCGCGGCGACGACCCGACGGCGACACAGCAGCGCGTCGAATTCGTCGGTCCGCAGGTCGGGCAGGAACTCTACGAGAACGGCGCGCTCGCGCTGCTGCTGGTGTCGCTGGGCATCGTCGGCTACCTCGCGATGCGTTTCGAGTGGCGCTTCGCCGTCGCGGCGATCATCGCCAACCTGCACGACGTCATCATCATCCTGGGCTTCTTCGCGTTGTTCCAGTGGGAGTTTTCGCTGCCGGTGCTGGCCGCGGTGCTCGCGGTGCTGGGCTACTCGGTGAACGAGTCCGTCGTCATCGCCGACCGGATCCGCGAGAACTTCCGCAAGATGCGCAAGGCACCGTGACGCACGTCATCGACAACGCGATCACCAGCACGATCTCGCGGACGATCATCACCCACGGGCAGCACGCTGATGATGGTGCTGTCGATCCTGTTCTTCGGCGGCGAGACGCTGCACTACTTCGCGCTGGCGCTGACGATCGGCATCTGCTTCGGCATCTACTCGTCGGTGCTGGTCATGGCGCCGCTGGTGATGTGGATGGGCGTTTCGCGCGAGGACCTGGTCAAGCCGGAGAAAAAGCGCGACGGCCCCGAGCGGCGAGAAGATCCTGCCGTAGGACGGCAGCCACCGTGGGCGCCGGACGACCAGTCGCAGGCCGAAGGCGTCCCCCGGGGTCGACGGGACGGCTCCCGCGCCGGATCCGGGACCGCGATCGGACCGCCGGATCGTCCCTGAACAGCCCCCGACTCCGCCATGCTGACCACGCTCTTCTACTCGCTGTTCGCGCTCGACCAGACGCTCGGCGACGCTCGCCGGCCAGTACGGTCCCTGGCTCTACGTGCTGCTGTTCGCTGATCATCTTCGCCGAGACCGGGCTCATCGTCTTCCCGTTCCTGCCGGGCGACTCGATGCTGTTCATTGCCGGCACGGTGGTGGCGACCGGCCGGCCTCAACGTCCACCTGCTGGTCGTCGCTGCTGATCGTCGCGGCGATCCTCGGTGACTCGGTCAACTACTCGGTCGGTCACTACATCGGCCCGCGCGTCTTCGATCGAGCCGGACTCGCGCTGGTTCAAGCAGGAGTACCTGCGCCAGACGCAGGCGTTCTACGACAGCTACGGCGGCGTGACGATCATCATCGGCCGCTTCGTCCCCATCATCCGGACGTTCGCGCCCTTCCTCGCCGGCGTCGCGGGGATGAGCTACCGCCGCTTCCTTGCCTACAACGTGATCGGCGCGCGTCGCGTGGATCGCGTCGCTCGTCTACGCGGGTTACCTGTTCGGCAACATCCCGTGGGTCAAGGAGAACCTGACGCTGATCGTCGCTGGCGATCGTCGTCGGTGTCGCTGATTCCCGCGATCGCACCACGTCGAGCGCCGTTCGCGAGGAAGCGCCGGCCGCGCGGCGCGACGCGTCACGGCCGTAGCGCCGGTATGACTGTTCGCGCCCTCGCGTCAGCAGATCCGCCGAGCCTGCCTGACCCGAGATTCGTGCGGCCGGCGATTGCCGCCTGTAGACGTGGCCGGCGTAAGCGCCTTGAGTCGCGCCTTCGCGTCAGCGGGGAGCGCGAGTGCGTCGATGAACGTCGTGCAGCGCTCTCGCGCGTCATGCCGCTCGCCCCGCGCGTCAGCGCCTTCAGCTTCTCGTACGGCTTCGGCATCGCCGTAGCGACGCATCACCGTCTGGATCGGTTCGGCGAGCACCTCCCAGTTGGCGTCGAGATCCGCGGCGATGCGCGCCTCGTCGACCTCGAGCTTGCCAGGCCCTGCCGCAGCGACAGCCAGCCGAGCAGCGAGTGGCCGAGCGCCACGCCCATGTTGCGCAGCACCGTCGAATCGGTCAGGTCGCGCTGCCAGCGGGAGATCGGCAACTTCTCGGCAAGATGCCGCAGCAGGGCGTTCGCGAGCCCGAGATTGCCCTCGGAATTCTCGAAGTCGATCGGGTTGACCTTGTGCGGCATCGTCGACGAGCCGACCTCGCCCTCCGTCACTTTCTGCCGGAAGTAGCCGAGCGACGACATAGCCCCAGATGTCCCGATCGAGATCGATCAGCACGTGTTCGCGCGGGCAACGGCGTCGAACAGTTCCGCCATGCAGTCGTGCGGCTCGATCTGCGTCGTGTACGGGTTGAATTCGAGGCCGAGCCCCGCCACCACCTTCGCGGCGAGACGCTCCCAATCGACGTCCGGGTACGCGACGACATGCGCGTTGTAATTGCCGACGGCGCCGTTCGCCTTGCCCTTGAGCGGCACGCGCTCGATGGCGGCGATCTGGCGCTCGAGCCGCGCGTAGACGTTCGCCATCTCCTTGCCGAGCGTCGTCGGCGTTGCCGGCTGGCCGTGCGTGCGCGACAGCATCGGCACCGCAGCATGGGCATGCGCGAGCGATTTCAGCGCCGCCGCGATGTCGCGCAATGCGGGCAGCAGGATGGCCTTGCGCGCCTCGGCGAGGATGAGGCCGTACGCCAGGTTGTTGATGTCCTCGGACGTGCACGCGAAATGAATGAACTCGCCGACCTGCGCGATCTCGGGAATGCCGGCGAAGCGCTCCTTCAACCAGTACTCGACGGCCTTGACGTCGTGGTTGATCGTGCGCTCGATCGCCTTGACCCGTGCCGCGTCGGTGGGAGAAAACGAGTTGAATGCCGCCTCCAGCGCGCCCGTCGTCGCCGCGCTGAACGGCGCGACCTCGACGATGTGCGGCTCGGCGGAAAGGGCAATGAGCCAGGCGATCTCGACCCGCACACGCGCACGGACGAGGCCGTACTCGCTGAAGTGCCGTGCGAGCGGCGCGACCTTCGCCATGTAGCGGCCGTCAAGCGGCGACAGGGCGGTAAGCGCGGATGGAATATGGGGCATCGCGGTTCAGTCGTGCGCGGGAGGCGTAACGAGTCTAGCACAGCGCTCGCCACCACCGGGTCTGTTGACAGCGGTGTGCCCTGGCCCTTACCTTTGCCGAAGCCTCACCGAAGTCGTCGCCGCGATGGATCACCCGGAAAGGATGCGCCGATGGACGAATCGACGAAGAGGGCGCCGCGCCTCATCGCGCTGTGCATGCTGGGCTGCCTGCTCTTCAATTACCCCATCCTCGCGCTTTTCAACGTGCCCGGAGCGGTCCTGGGAATTCCGGTGTTGTATGCGCACATCTTCACCGCCTGGGCGCTGCTTATCGCGCTGATGGCGCTCGCGGTCGAACGAGACGGCTAGCCGACCCGTCACCCGAGCAAGAACGGAAACATGAGCCATGCTCCAGGGCTGGGTAATCGCCGTCACCGCGTTCGCGTACCTCGGCCTGCTGTTCGCGATCGCCTACTACGCGGACCAACGCGCCGATGCGGGCCGCTCGATCATCGCGAACCCGTATATCTACAGCCTCTCGCTCGCGGTCTACGCGACGGCATGGACCTTCTACGGCAGCGTGGGGCGCGCCGCCGGCGACGGGGTCGGATTCCTTCCGATCTACATCGGGCCGACGCTGATGATCGCGCTGTGGTGGATCGTCATGCGCAAGATCCTGCGCATCTCGAAGCAGAACCGCATCACCTCGCTCGCCGACTTCATTGCGTCCCGCTACGGCAAGAGCGCGCTGCTCGGCGGCGCCGTGACCATTATCGCGGTGATCGGCATCGTCCCCTACATCTCGCTGCAACTGAAGGCGGTCTCGAGCAGCTTCACGCATCCTCGTTCAGTACCCCATGATCATCATGCCGGCCAAGATCGGGGCCGTGCCGATCCTTCAGGACACCGCGCTCTGGGTGGCGCTGATCCTGGCGCTCTTCACCATCGCGTTCGGCACGCGTCACCTCGACGCCGCCGAGCACCACGAGGGGATGGTGGCGGCAATCGCGTTCGAATCGATCGTGAAGCTGCTCGCGTTCGTCGCCGTCGGCACGTTCGTCACATTCGGCATCTACAACGGCTTCGGCGACGTGTTCGCGCGCGCCGCGGCCGAGCCGAAGCTCGCGGCCCTGCTCACGCCGCTCGAGGGCGTTGCGGGGGGCTACGCGAGCTGGGTGTGGCTCACGATCCTGTCGATGCTCGCGATCATGTTCCTGCCGCGCCAGTTCCAGATCGCGGTGATCGAGAACGTCGACGAGAAGCACCTGAAAAAGGCGATCTGGCTGTTCCCGCTATACATGCTCGCCATCAACGTCTTCGTGCTGCCGCTCGCGTTCGGCGGCAGGCTGCATTTCCCCGACGGCAGCGTCGACGCGGACACCTTCGTCCTGACCCTGCCGATGGCCGAGAAGCAGGAGATCCTCGCGCTGCTGGTCTTCATCGGCGGGCTGTCGGCCGCAACCGGCATGGTGATCGTCGAAACCATCGCGCTGTCGACCATGGTGTGCAACGACCTGGTGATGCCGGTGCTGCTGCGGCTGCAGCGCCTGCGGCTCACCGAGCGAAGCGACCTGACGGGGTTGCTGCTCGGCATCCGGCGCGGCGCCATCGTGCTGATCCTGCTGCTCGGATACCTGTACTTCCGGCTTGCGGGCGAGGCCTACGCGCTGGTCTCCATCGGACTGATCTCGTTCGCGGCGGTGGCCCAGTTCGCCCCGGCGGTGCTCGGGCGGCATCTTCTGGAAGGGTGGCACGCGCCGCGGCGCGCTGTGGGGCCTGATCGCCGGTTTCGCCGTCTGGTTCTACACGCTGCTGCTGCCGGCGTTCGCGCGCTCGGGCTGGCTGCCGACGGCGCTGCTCGACCACGGCCCGTTCGGGTTCGAGCTGCTGAAGCCGCTCGCGCTGTTCGGCCTGGCCGGTCTCGACCAGATAACGCACGCGATGATCTGGAGCATGATCGCGAACGTCGGCGCCTACGTCGTGGTCTCGCTTTTCAGCACGCAGACGCGTCGAGGAGCATCGCCAGGCCAGCGTGTTCGTCGACGTGTTCCGGCGCGGCGCCGGGGGCGGCGCGCGCTTCTGGCGTGGGACGGCCTCCGTACCGGACCTCCACAGCGTTGCTCGCGCGGTTTCTTGGGATGGCCGCCGCCGACAGTGCAATCACCGAGTACGCGCGCGGCCGCGGCCTGCGCTGGCCTGACGGCGACCTGGTCAGGCCGACGCCGAGTTCGTCCACTTTGTCGAGACGCAGCTCGCCGGGGCAATCGGCGCCGCCTCGGCGCGCGTCATGGTGGCCTCCGTGGTCAAGGAGGAGGCGCTGACGCTGAACGAGGTGCGCGAGATCCTCGACGAGGCGTCCCAGGTCGTGGTCTACAGCCACAGGCTCGAACAGAAATCGCGCGAGCTCGAGGCGGCCACGGCCGAACTGCGCAGCTGCCAACGAGCGCCTGCAAGAGCTCGACCGGCTGAAGGACGATTTCATCTCGACCGTCACCCACGAATTGCGCACGCCGCTCACGTCGATCCGCGCGTTCTCCGAGATCCTGCTCGACGACCCGGATATCGCGCTGGCCGAGCGCGAGAAATTCCTCGGCATCATCACGCGGGAGACCGAGCGGCTTACCCGGCTCATCAACCAGGTGCTCGATCTCGCCAAGATCGAGTCCGGGCGCGCCGAGTGGCAGGTCACGCGGGTCGACGTGCGCAAGGTGATCGCCGAGACGATCGCCGGGATGAGTCCAGATGTTCAAGGAGAAGAACGTGCAGCTCGAGACGCGGCTGCCCCGACAGAGTGCTCGCCGGTTGACGCCGATCTCGACCGCCTGATCCAGGTGCTGCTCAATCTGCTTTCGAATGCGCTCAAGTTCTGCGCGGAAGGCAATGGACGCGTCGAGGTGGCGCTGACCGAGGCGGACGGCGTCGTGCGCGTCGGCGTGCGCGACAACGGCCCCGGGATCGATCTGGCGGACCAGACGGTCATCTTCGACAAGTTTCGGCAGGCGGGCGACACGCTGACGGAGCAAGCCGCAGGGCACCGGGCTGGGGCTGCACATCAGCCGTCAGATCGTCGAGCATTTTGGCGGCCGGATGTGGGTGGAAAGCCGGCCCGGGCGGGGGTGCCTGCTTCGCGTTCACCCTGCCGATCGCACCGTCCGTTGGACGAGCAGGATGACCAAGGAGGTCGTATGGCCGATTCCAAACGCAAGGTGCTGATCGTGGATGACGAGCCGAACATCGTGACGGCGCTCGAGTACCTGCTACGGCGCAGCGGCTATGACGTCCAGGTGGTGACCAACGGTGCGCAGGCGCTCGCGCAGGTCGAGAGCTACGTCCCGGACGTCGTCCTGCTGGACATCATGATGCCGGTCAAGAGCGGCTACGAGGTGTGCCAGCGCATGCGCGAGCGGCCCGAGTGGCGTCACATCAAGATCGTGATGCTCTCCGCCAAGGGTCGGGAGGCGGAAGTGAGCAAGGGAATGTCGCTGGGCGCCGATCTCTACATCACGAAACCTTTCTCGACCCAGGAGTTGATCGCCGCGATCAACGGCTTCTTCCACGGGGACGCGAAGCCGGACGGCGGATGAAAGTGATACGCAGCTTCTGGGTCTGGCTGGCAGTTTTCTACGCCGGGATGCTCGCGGTCGTCGGCGCGTTCGCGTTGGTCGCCGGCGCGGGCATTGACGAAGCGCAGCGGCCCGCGATCCGCGTCATTCTGGCCGAGGCTGCCCCGGCGCTCGTCTACGTGTCCATCATTCTGCTGTTCATTTGCGCCGGGGTCCTGCGCTGGGTGTTTCGTCGCTACCCGCAGGCGGCGCACCAGCTTGCCGACCAGACGCGGGTACTGATCGCCGCGAACCCCGAACACAAGGTTGCCTCCACCGGCGGCCCCGAGCTGGTCGAGCTTGCGGCCGTGATCAACCAGTTCGCCGACGGCTATCACCGGCTCGAGCGCGACCTGGACGCGAAAAGTGCCGACGCGCGCGCGCGCGTCGAAGAGGAACGCAACCGCTTCGCGGCACTGATGTCCGAGCTGTCCGAGGGCGTCGTGGTATGCAACGCCGACGGGCGGATCCTCCTGTACAACACGCGTGCGGCAAACCTGGTCGGCGGCGCGGAGTCGGGGCCCGCGCGGGCCGATTACACGCCGCTGGGGCTCGGCCGCTCGGTATTCGGGCTACTCGACCGCGATCAGGTGGCGCACGCGCTCGACAAGGTTCAGCAGCAGCTCGAACGGAAGGTCGAGCGCCCCCACGCACGCTTCGTGACGGGCGCCGCGACCGGCGCGCTGCTGCGTGTACAGGTGGCGCCGTTCCAGTCGGCCGATCGGCGCATAGCCGGGATGGTCTTCACCCTCGACGATGTACGGGTCCTGATCGGGCGCGAAGGGCAGCGTCTGAAGCTCCTGCAGGCGCTCGCGACCGGCATGCGCGCGCCGGTCGCCAACGTGCGCGCGGCCGCCGAGAGCCTGGTCGCATTTCCCGATATGGAAGTCGCGCGGCGCGCGCAATTCGTCGATATCGTGGCAGCCGAATCGCGCGTGCTCACAGAGCGCCTCAACGCGGCGTTGAACGATTATGCCGATGCGCTGAAAGCGAGCCTGACGCTGGACGACATGCGCATCATCGATCTGCTGGCCGTGGTGCAGCGGCGCGTGGCAGACACCGTCGCGATGCCCACACGCTCCGGGAACGTCGACGAGGAGCTGTGGGTGAGAGTCGACAGCTTCGCGATCGCGCAGGTCATCGCCTCCCTCGCCGCGCGGCTTCGCGCGGATTACGGCATACACGAGCTGCGGTTTCGCGCCGCCGCAAGCGGCCGCTTTGCCGAGATCGACCTGGTCTGGACCGGAGCTATCGTGGGCAGCGACGCGCTTGCGCTGTGGGAAACCGAACCCATGCGCATCGGCGCCGACGAGATGCCGTTGACTCTGAAGGACGTGCTCGAACGCCACGGCGGCGAGATCTGGAGCCAGGCCGACAGGCCGCGTCAGACGGCCTGGTTTCGCTTCCTCTTGCCGTTGGGGGAGCCCGTGGCGGCTGTGGCACCCCGTCCGACTGGGTTCGACAACCGGCCCGAATACTACGACTTCGACCTCTTCGAACACATCGAGACGACCGGCGCGCTGGCCGAGCGCGGCCTCGCGGAGCTTTCCTACACCGCATTCGATACCGAGACCACCGGCCTCGAGCCCTCGGCGGGAGACGAAATCATCTCGATCGGCGCGGTCCGCATCGTGAATGGCCGGCTGCTCAAGACCGAGGTATTCGAGCAATTGGTCGATCCGCTCCGGCCAATTTCGCGTGAAGCGACGCTCATTCACGGCATCGACAACCGGGCGCTCAACAACCAGCCGCCGATCGGGCAGGTCCTGCCCGGGTTCCACCGCTTCTGCGAGGATACGGTGCTGGTTGCCCACAACGCCGCCTTCGACATGCGTTTCCTCGAACTCAAGGAGGCGGCGACCGGCGTGCATTTCGGTCAGCCGGTACTCGATACGCTGCTGCTCTCGGCCGTGGTCCACCCGAGCTACGAGAACCACCACCTCGACACGATCGCCGAGCGGCTCGGCGTGCGCGTCATCGGGCGCCACACGGCACTCGGCGACGCACTGGTGACCGCGGAAGTGTTCCTGAAGCTGTTGCCGCTGCTTGCCGGCCGCGGCATCCTGACCCTTGGCCAGGCGCTGGAAGCCTCCCGCGCGACGTACCACGCGCGTTTGCAGTATTGATTTATGCGCAATCGACCATGACCGCGCCCGACAATCCGCTGGAACGGCGACTCGCCGGGGACCATCAGACGCTCGCCCGGCCGCTGCGCACGCTCGTTCGCCGTCCACCCGTTGCCTGCGGCGAGCGAAGCACGGTAGGCGAAGCGCTCGCGGTGATGCATGCTGAAGGGATCGGCAGCATCGTGATCGTCGACACGCGGTCGCGGCCGGTCGGCATCTTCACCGAGCGCGACCTGGTCGGCGTCGCGCTGGGCGCCGGCCTGGGGCAGCCGATCGCGGAGGCGATGACACGCGATCCCTTGGGGCTGCCGGGCCACACGCCCGCGTACGAAGCGGCACTGGCGATGATCGACCATCGGATCCGCCATGTGCTTGTGACCGAAGCCGACGCGCTTGTCGGCGTAGTGTCCGAGCGCGACGTATTCTCGCTGCAGCGGTTCGGGCTCGGCGAGCTCACGATGGAAATCCGCCTTGCGCGCGACATAAATGCGCTCAATGGTCTCGCCGAGCGGGTCCGCCGACTGACGCGCCTGCTCGTCCTGCAGGGCGTCGCGGCCGAGCAGCTGACGACGTTCGTCTCGGTCCTTAACGACCGGATCTGCCAGCGTATTATCGAGCTCGTGCGCAACCGTCACAACTGGGAGCGCATCGCGTGGTGCTGGCTCGCCTTCGGGAGCGAGGGCCGTCTCGAGCAGACGTTCGCCACGGACCAGGACAACGGCCTCATCTTCGAGTCTCACGGCGATGCCGGGCCGTCCGAGGTCCGCGCGCGGCTCGTTCCGTTCGCGCGCGAGGTCAACGAGGCGCTCGATGCCTGTGGCTTCCCGCTGTGCAAGGGCAATGTGATGGCGTCGAACCCCGAGCTGTGCCTGTCAGTCGCGGAGTGGAAAGCCAAGATGGAGGGATGGCTGCACAACTCCGACCCCAAGGCGCTGCTTGAAGCGTCGATCTATTTCGATTTCCGCGGGTTGCACGGCGATGGTCGGCTCGCGGCCGAGTTGCGGGACTGGTTTCTCGGCGCCACGCGCGCGCGTCCCAACTTTCTGCGCCTGATGGCCGAGAACGCCCTGCAGACGCGACCCCCGCTTGGCAAGTGGCGGGACTTCGCGACGGAAGGTCCGCCCAACGCGCCTCGGACCATCAACCTCAAGCTCTACGGCGTACGTCCGTTCGTCGACACGGCGCGCATCCTGGCGCTTGCGCGCGGCCTGCCGCAGACGACCACCGCCGAGCGGCTGCGTGCCGCCAGCGCAGCTGGCGCGATGCCCAGGGACGAGGCAGACGCGGCGGTGGCGTCGCTCTTCTTCATACAGGGTGTTCGGTTGCGACACCAAGCCGCGCTCGAGACCCTGAGCGACGAGTCGGCGAACCGCATCGAACCGGCCCGGCTCAACGAACTCGAACGCCGGACATTGAAGGAGGCGTTTCGCATCGCCCGCGAGCTGCAATCGCGGCTCGCGCTCGACTACCAACTCTGACGGGCGCTGCCCGCGGGGGCCACGGCCCTGTATCGATCACGTGGCACCGTGCGCCGCGTGCGTGGCGCAGCACTTACACTGGCGCGCCACTGCCCTCCAATGCAAACCCTGCGCCGAATCGTCTACCTTATCTTTCGCCCCACGGAGGAGTGGGACCGGATCGCCAACGAAAAGACATCGGTGGACGCGCTGCTCCGCCGCTACATACTGCCGCTGGCGCTGCTCGCGCCCATTGCCACGGTCATCGGGATGAAGACGTTCGACCGCGACTGGGATCCCGCGCATGGCTACCGTGTGCCATCCGAGCAGATATTTGCAGCCGGCGCCACGACCTATTTCGCGACGGTCGGCTCGATCCTCCTCCTCGCCGCCATCTTTTGCGCCATTGCACCGCTGTTCGGCGCCACGCGCGATTATCTCGCCGCACTGAAGGTCGCCACCTACGGGGCGATTCCCGTCATGCTTGCCGGGGCAACCTTGCTCATGCCGGCGATGGCGATTGTCGCAATGGTCGGGGTCTGCCACACGCTTTTCCTCCTTTGGATCGGCGTGCGGAGGGTGCTCGATGTCCCGCCCGGCACCCAGGCCGAGTTCGTCGGTATCTCGCTCGTGCTGCTGATCCTTGCGTCCGTCATCATCGGCGCCGCGGCGGGCGCGATCGGACTCATCTGAGCGATGCGCCGACCGACGTCGGCGCGATGCCGGCGAAACGCGCCAGGCATCGCCCGGAAAGAAAGGGCCCGCATCGCTGCGGGCCCTTCGCACTGGATGGAGCCTCCAGCGGCTACGTTCCGACCGTGACCATCGTGTCGCCGGTGAGGTTCGGATACCGGACGTGCTCGACCAGGTCCTGCACTTCCTTGTCGGGCGCCGGCGTCAACAGGCTGACGATGATGATGACGATGAAGCCGAGCGGCACGCCCCACAAGCCCGCCGAGATCGCGCCGATGCCCCACCACGTGTTGTCGGCGATCGAGCCGGTCACACCGAACATTCCGCGCAGCCACGGCTGGGTGGTCGCCATGTAATAGAACGTGATGCCCAGACCGGCGATCATGCCCAGCGACGCGCCCCACTTGTTGGCGCGTTTCCAGAAGATGCCCAGGGTCAACGCCGGGAAGAACGCCGCCGCGGCCAGCGAGAACGCCGCGGACACCAGGAACAGGATGTCCGCCGGTTTCTGCGCCGCCACCGACGCCGCAATCAACGCCACTACCAGGAGCAGGATCTTCGAGATCGTCACGCGGCGCGCCGTGGACGCATTCGGATCGAGCATCTTGTAGTAGAAGTCGTGCGACAGCGCGTTGGCGATCGTCAGCAGCAACCCGTCCGCGGTCGACAGCGCCGCAGCCAGCCCGCCGGCGGCCACCAGACCCGATACGACGTACGGCAGCCCGGCGATCTCCGGCGTCGCCAGCACCACGATGTCGCCGCCGATCGCGAATCTCCGCCCGCTGCACGATGCCGTCGCCATTGACGTCGACGACCGACAGCAGCCCGGGTCCACCGCCTGCCAGGCGGCCACCCACTGCGGCAATTTCGCGAACTCCGAGCCGACAAGCACCGTGTAGACGTCGAACTTCACCAGCACCGCCGAGTGCGGGCGCCGTGAAGTACAGCAGGAAGATGAAGAACAGCGACCAGAACACCGACTTCGCGCGCCTGTCGGACCGACGGTGTCGTGTAGTAGCGCATCAGAATGTGCGGCAACGCGGCCGTGCCGACCATCAGGCAGAACACCAGCGCCAGGAAGTTGCGGCGCGACACATCGCGCGCCGCGTCGTCCTTGCCCGGGAACGCCTCGGCGTGATGCATCGGCGGCGCTGGTCGGCGCAGTCCAACCCTTTTCCTTGTTCCACTGCTTCCGGTAGCCGCAGCCTGATCCGGCGGATACGCGGCGAGCGCCTTCTCGGCGGCGGCGAGCTTGTCCGGCTCGTTGCGCTGCCGCCTTCAGGTCCTCGACGGCCTTCGCCGAGCGCCGCCTTGCCGTCGGCATACGCCTTCGCCGGGTCCTTGAGCGCCGCCTTGCCCGTCGGCGCGCGCCTTGAAGATCTCGCGGACCTGGGCCTCCTTCGGATCCTTGATCAGCTCGTTTTCGCGCGCCGTGACCTTCTCGAGCTGCTTGCCGTAGACGAACTGCGGAATCGGAACGCCGGTCTGCTTCACCGACAGCCAGACCACCGGGATCATGTAGGCGATGATCAGGATGATGTACTGCGCCACCTGCGTCCATGTCACCGCGCGCATCCCGCCCAGGAACGAGCAGACCAGGATGCCGCCGAGGCCCAGGAAAATCCCGAGTTCGAACGGCACGCCGGTCAGGCGCGTCGTGATGAGGCCGACGCCGTAGATCTGCGCCACCACGTAGGTGAACGAACACAGGATCGCCGCGAAAATGCCCACCGACCGCGCGGAATGTGGCCGCCGTAGCGCGCGCCGAGAAAGTCCGGAATCGTGAACTGGCCGAATTTGCGCAGGTAGGGCGCAAGGAACAGCGCGACGAGGCAGTAACCGCCGGTCCAGCCCATGACGAACGCGAGGCCGTCGAACCCGAGCAGGTACAGCGTGCCGGCCATGCCGATGAACGACGCCGCGCTCATCCAGTCCGCGCCGGTCGCCATGCCGTTGAAGATTGCCGGAACGCGTCGGCCGGCAACGTAGTACTCCGCGGCATCGGAGGTCCGGCTCATGACGCCGATGCCGGCGTACAGGCCGATGGTCGCCATCAGGAAGATGTAGCCGATCCACGCGCGCGACAGGCCCATCTGCTCGAGGATGGCGAGCGCGATCACGAAGACGATGAAGCCCCCGGTGTAGAACGATGTAAACCTTCTTCAGCTGCGCGTTGAACGCCTTGTTGCGAGCCCGCGGAGAAGATGCCCCCCGTGCCCGTTGCTGGTATGCCGGCCATTATTCGTCCTCCCCTTCGTGGACGTCGTATTCGCGGTCGAGATTGTTCATGTACCGCGCGTAGTACCAGATGATGACCACGTAGATGATCAGCGAGCCCTGCGCCGCCATGTAGAAGGCGAACGGCCAGCCGAAGAAATTGAAGTTCAATGCGCGGGCGTAGAAGCCCATGACGAAGGTGACGACGAACCAGATGAACGAGCAAGACTACCGTGATGCGGAGGTTCTTGCTCCAGTACTCCTGGTGTTTTTCGGTCAACTGCATGGCAGGCTCCTCCTGACGATCAATCCGCCAATAACCACGGACAACTCAAGCGCGAACAGCGTGTGATGCTTGTTCTTTTGCCGACCCCTCGCCGGGGCCGTCGATTTTGCGGAGTATAGCCAGCTTTTCCCTGCCGCAACAGCCCGGATCGGCGCCGCGTACAGCCGGCGGCGTCCATCCGGGGCGCGGCCCCGCTATCATCGTCGGCGCCAGATCATGACAATGTACTAGCGCGCAGCCCGGTTTCCCGTTCGAGCTGCCGCGCGATCTTGGGCTCGAACTTGGCCAGGTGGTCGAGCACCTCCTGCACATCTTCGGTCCGGCCAAGATCGTGCTGAACCCGCGCCAACTGGTACCAGCCGAAAGGGCTCATGGGCTGGAGCTTCGTGTTCTTTCGCAGCGGCGCCAGTGCCTCGGCAAGGCGCCGTTGCGAAATGAGCGACAACGCGAGCCCGTAGTACGCCCGGTCATGGTCCGGATTGAGGGCGATCGCGCGCTTAAACCCCGCCATGGCCGCCTCGTGGTCGTTTAACTCCTGCATCAGGAAGCCCCGATTGAAGTGCGCCTCGGCATCACCGGGCTTTAACACCAGCAGGCGGTCGAGTACGCGCCACCGCTTCCCGCTTGCGTCCCTGCTGTGCGGTCTGGAACGCGATGGATGCCAGCGCCAGCACATCACCGGGATCGAGTTCCAGCATCTTCCCGTAATACTCGAGGGCGAGGTCGCGGCGCCGGAACAACACGCACCACGCGGCCAGCTGATCGAAGTACCAGCGTTTGATCCGTATCGGCATTAACGCATCACCTGCCCTGCAGGCATTGGCTTACCGGGAGCCCGGCGCCTATGCATGCGTTCGCGATCGCCAGCATCGTCCAGGCGTAACCGACCACGAGCAGCGAAAGCGCCACCAACGGCAGATGGCGGTCGGCGACGAACTTCGGCGTGATCCAGCGGCAGGCCCGAGTGAATGGCGATGCGACGAGCTCGAGCAATCGGTAGAAGAAATTGCTCTTCGGATCCTGTCCGAACAGGCGCGTCAGCACATGCACGATCCCCTGCCCCGCGAGCGAAAGCAGCGGTATCGCGAGAATCAGCTGGATCAGCCTCAGCCAGAAAAGCGTCGTTTGCAGGTCGTTCACCGGGAGCCGTTCTCGATTCGGAAATAAACAGGCGCGCCCGCGCGCGGCACGACAGGCGAGTGTACCCAAACGCGCAATTACCGGCGCCGGGTCGCCCGGCGCCGAAATCTGGCCCCATGTTCGCACGACGGCACGCGAAACTCAGAGCGCCTGTTTCAGCTGCTCCAGGATCGCCGGATTCTCGAGCGTCGAGACGTCCTGCGTGATCTCCTCGCCCTTGGCGATGCGAGCGCAACAGCCGCCGCATGATCTTGCCCGAGCGCGTCTTGGGCAGGTTGTCGCCGAAGCGGATTTCCTTCGGCTTCGCGATCGGGCCGATTTCCTTGCCGACCCAGTCGCGCAGCTCCTTGGCGATCTTGTCGCCTTCGGCGCCCGACGGCCGCGCCTGCTTCAGCACGACGAACGCGCAGACGGCCTCGCCGGTCAGGTCGTCGGGCCGGCCGACGACCGCCGCCTCGGCCACCATCGGATTCGCAACCAGCGCCGACTCGATCTCCATGGTGCCGAGCCGATGCCCCGAAACGTTCAGCACGTCGTCGATGCGGCCCATGATCATGAAGTAGCCGTCGTGGTCTTGTCGCGCACGCGATCCGTCGCCGGCGAGGTAGAGCTTGCCGCCGAATTCGTCCGGGTAGTAGGTCTTCTTGTACCGGTCCGGGTCGCCCCAGATGGTGCGGATCATCGCCGGCCAGGGTCGCTTGATGACCAGAATGCCGCCCTTGCCCGTTGGCGACGTCGACTGCCCGGTCTCGTCGACGATCGTCGGCCATGATCCCGGGCAGCGGCAACGTGCAGGAACCGGGCTTCGTCGGCGTCGCGCCGGGCAGCGGCGTGATCATGTGACCGCCGGTCTCGGTCTGCCACCAGGTATCGACGATCGGGCAGCGGCCGCTGCCGACCTTCTCGTGGTACCACATCCACGCTTCCGGATTGATCGGCTCGCCGACGGTCCCGAGGAGGCGCAGGCTCGACGAGGTCGTAATTCGTCGGAGCGGTCGACGGCGTCACGCCGGATGCCTTGATCAGCGAACGGATCGCCGTCGGCGCCGTATAGAAGATCGATACCTTGTGTTTCGCGATCGTCTGCCAGAAGCGGCCGGCGTCGGGATACGTCGGCATCCCTTCGAACACGACCTCGGTTGCGCCGCACCGCCAGCGGGCCATAGGTGATGTACGTATGCCCCGTGACCCAGCCGATGTCGGCGGTGCACCAGAAGATGTCCGACGGCTTGATGTCGAACGTCCACCGCATGGTCAGCATCGCCCACAGCAGGTATCCGCCGGACGGTGCTGCACGCCCTTGGGTTTGCCCGTCGAACCCGATGTGTAGAGGATGAAGAGCGGATGCTCGGCGCCGACCCATTCGGGCTCGCAGCTGTCGGCCTGTCTGGAGACCAGCTCGTGCAGCCACTGATCGCGCGGCGCCGCAAACGGGATCTTGCCTCCGGTCCGCCGGTAGACGACCACGTTCCGGATGCCCTCGCACCCGCCCATGCCCAGCGCTTCGTCGACGATCGCCTTGAGCGGGAGCTGTTTGCCGCCACGCGCCTGCTCGTCCGCCGTGATCACCGCAACGGCCCCGGCGTCGATGATGCGCTCCTGCAGCGACTTCGCCGAAAAGCCGCCGAACACCACCGAATGCGTCGCGCCGATCCGCGCACAGGCCTGCATGGCGACGACGCCCTCGACCGACATCGGCATGTAGATCAGCACCCGATCGCTCTTGCCGATGCCGAGGGACCGCAACCCGTTGGCGAGACGGCAGACCCGGTGGTACAGGTCCTGGTAGGTCACCTTCGTCACCGCACCGTCGTCGGCCTCGAAGATGATCGCGACCCGCTCGGCATTTCCGTTCGCGAGATTGCGATCGAGGCAGTTGTACGAGACATTGAGCTCGCCGTCCTCGAACCACTTGAAGAACGGCGCCTTGGACTCGTCGAGCACCTTGGTGAAGGGCTTGTGCCACAAAACCTCGTCGCGCGCGAGCTTCGCCCAGAAAGCGGGAAAATCCTTCGCTGCGCTGGCGTTGAGCGCGTCGAAGTCGGCTTTTTTTACATTTGCCTGGGCGACGAATTCCCGGGACGGCTCGAAAATCCGGCGCTCGTGGGATACGGACTCGATCGTGGACATTCTGGGGACTCCTCCTGGGGGATTTGCCGGGATCCGGCCCGGACCGCGCGCGTGTTATCGGACGCAGTCTAACCAAACGCGCCGGATGGGCGCAACGCGCCGCCTTGATGCAGCCCATTTTCCCGGCCTCCGGCGCGGCGCACGATCGGTGTGACCGGTGCGCGTGGCGGCGTTCGAACACCCCGCTCCGATTATCGTCGGCGCGCGCGGCAGTGATAAACTTCGGCGTTTGTTCAATGCCTTGCGCGACGGCAATCCCGGTCGCGCGGGGCCATGTTCGACTGCCCCCAGGGATCTCCGGCTCGACGCCCATCCGCCATGCCCGCTACGAACCTGCGTCCCATACCACGAATCCTGTTCATGAGCCGGTGGCTGCAGTTGCCACTCTACCTCGGACTCATCGTCGCCCAGGGCGTCTACGTCTGGTATTTCCTGATCGAGCTCTTCCACCTTGTCGAATCGGCGTTCGGCAACAAGGAAGCGCTCGCCTCGATCCTCCGCAACATCACGCCGGTCGGAGCCGAGACGATCAAGGCCGCGCCCGAGACGATCGTGATGCTGGTCGTGCTGGGCCTGATC
The DNA here is from genome assembly GCA_963695725.1 of uncultured beta proteobacterium. GTDB lineage: Bacteria > Pseudomonadota > Gammaproteobacteria > Burkholderiales > Casimicrobiaceae > CAIWHR01. The sequence goes on along the minus strand of CAVOHM010000003.1, from coordinate 201,651 downwards.
GACGTCGTGATGATCTCGAACCTGCTGATCATGGTGATCATCGGCGGCTACGAGACGTTCATCTCCCGGATGCGGCTCGAGGGTCATCCCGACCAGCCGGAATGGCTGTCGCATGTGAACGCGTCGGTGCTGAAGGTGAAACTCGCGACCGCAATCATCGGCATATCGTCGATTCACCTGCTGAAGACGTTCATCAACGCACAGTCGTACGAGCCGAAGGTGCTGATCGCGCAGACGGTGATCCACATCACGTTCCTGATCTCCGCGCTTGCGATCGCGGCAGTGGACCGCATGATGCCCCAGAGCCGCCCGCATGCCGCGAAGCCCGCATACGCAGACGCCGAGCGCGCGGAAAACTGATATTCGGAGTGCCCCATGGCCACGATCCGGCAGGACGATCTCATCACGAGCGTCGCCGACGCACTGCAGTTCATTTCGTACTACCACCCGCAGGACTACATCGAAGCGCTGGGCGAGGCGTATCGCGCCGAGGAATCGCCCGCCGCAAAGGACGCGATCGCCCAGATCCTCACGAATTCGCGCATGTGCGCCGAAGGGCACCGCCCGATCTGCCAGGACACCGGCATCGTCGTGGCATTCGTCAAGGTGGGCATGGACGTGCGTTGGGACGGCGTCTCGATGTCGATCACCGAGATGGTCAACGAGGGCGTGCGCCGCGCGTACAGCGATCCGGACAACACGCTGCGCGCGTCGATCGTCGCGGACCCGGCCGGAACGCGAAAGAACACGAAGGACAACACGCCGGCCGTCGTCCACTTCGATCTCGTTCCGGGCGATACCGTCGACGTGAAGACTCGCGGCCAAGGGCGGCGGCTCGGAGAACAAGTCGAAGTTCGTGATGCTCAATCCCGTCCGATTCGATCGTCGACTGGGTGCTGAAGACGGTGCCGACGATGGGCGCCGGCTGGTGCCCGCCGGGAATGCTCGGCATCGGCATCGGCGGCACCGCCGAGAAGGCGCTGCTGATGGCCAAGGAAGCGCTGATGGAGCCGATCGACATGCACGAGCTCCGGCGCGCGCGGTCCGACGAGCGTGACGGAGGCAGTTGCGCCTCGAGCTCTACGAAAAGGTCAATGCGCTCGGCATCGGCGCACAGGGCCTCGGTGGCCTCTCGACGGTGCTCGACGTCAAGATTCTCGACTACCCGACGCACGCGGCGTCGCAAGCCGGTCGGGATGATCCCCAATTGCGCGGCGACGCGCCACGCGCACTTCACGCTCGACGGCTCGGGCGCGGCGCGGCTCGACGCCGCCCGATCTCGCGCGCTGGCCCGACGTGCAGTGGACGCCGGCCCCGACGGCAAGGCGCGTCGATCTCGACGCGCTGACCCCGGCGGAGGTCGCGTCGTGGCAGCCTGGCGAAACGCTGCTTCTGTCGGGCCGGATGCTGACCGGGCGTGACGCCGCGCACAAGCGCATCGCCGATCTCATTGCGAAGAACGAGGGACTGCCGCCGGGAGTCGACTTCACCAATCGCGTGATCTACTACGTCGGGCCGGTCGATCCGGTGCGCGACGAGGTCGTCGGCCCGGCAGGTCCGACGACGGCGACGCGCATGGACAAGTTCACCGAAATGATGCTCGCGAAAACCGGGCTCATCGCGATGATCGGCAAGGCCGAGCGCGGTCCCGTGGCGATCGAGGCCATTCGCCAGCATAGGGCCGCGTACCTGATGGCGGTCGGCGGCGCGGCGTACCTCGTGTCGAAAGCGATCAAGAGCTCGCGCATCGTCGCGTTCGCCGACCTCGGCATGGAAGCGATCTACGAGTTCGACGTGAAGGACATGCCGGTGACCGTCGCCGTCGACGCCAACGGCACGTCGGTGCATGAAACCGGTCCGCGCGAGTGGCAGCGGCGCATCGGCAAGATCCCGGTCGCATCGGCATGAGACTCTTTCGCCGGCATTTGACGCCGCTGGCGACCGACTCCGCGTCGTCGCTCAATCTGCCGCCGGTGCGGATGGGGCTCCTGTCGAAACTCAATCTGCTGACCATCGGGCTCATCTTTCTGACGGCCATCGCGACCACGGGTTTCTATGTCTGGCAGCAGTGGCGCGACGAAAACAGCGATCTGCGCCAACGTGGCGCCACCGTGCTCTCGATGCTGGCCGAATTGTCCGAGTTCGGGCTCTACTCGAACAACCGCGCTTACCTCGAGGCGATCCTCGAAAGTCTTTCGGCCGAGGGAGACATCGCGTACGCGGTGATCATCGACCGGAACGGCGACGCCATCGCCACGCGCCGCATCGCGGATGCGCTCGGAACGGCGGGGCTTCCGGCCACGTCGGCCGACCCGCCGCTGCCGGCGGTAGGGTCCACCACGGCAACTGAATTGACGATCCGGGGAAGGCAATATGTCGAGTTGATTGCGCCAGTCGGCGGCACGCGGATTGCGACCGCGATGGGGCTCGGGCAGGGTCCCCCGGAACCCCCGGCCGAGGGCGCCGCCTCCACGCCGGCAACGCTGGCCACCGCGGCCCCGATCGGATTCGTCCGGCTCGGGATGACCTTCGATCGCCAGCAGCAGCAGTTTCGCAAGCATTTCGTCGGCGCGCTTTCCGTCATAGCCCTTCTCATCGGACTCACGATCGGCGCGACGTTTCTGCTCACGCGGGGTCTCGTCGCGCCGATGCGCCGCCTGATGCGGGCGGCGCGTGCGGTGGGCGCCGGCAAGCTCGACGTATATCGTCCCGGCCAGTTCTTCGGACGAGCTCGGACTGCTTACCCACACGTTCAACCACATGACGCAGCGGCTCGCCGAATCGCAGGCGCGAGGTCGGCAAACTACCAGCGCACGCTGGAGGAAAAGGTCGCCCAGCGCACGAAGGAGCTGGAAGTTGCGACGGCGCATGCGTACAAGCTCGCGCAGCACGATATTCTCACCGGGCTGCCCAACCGCTCGCTGCTCAATCAGCGCCTGAAGCAGATCCTCGCGCAGTCGCAGCGCAACGGCACGCAGGTGGCGTGTCTTTTCCTCGATTTCGATCACTTCAAGCGCATCAACGACACGCTCGGTCACGACGCGGGCGACCAGCTTCTGCAGGCGATCGCGCAGCGCCTGACCACCGCCGTGCGCGAGTCCGACACCGTCGCCCGGCTGGGCGGCGACGAATTCGTGGTGATTCTGCCGGGGCTCGACCCCGCGCACGCGACCTTCGAGATGATGACCGTGCTCGGCCGCATTCGCGAGTCGTTCCTCGCGCCGTTCCGCCTGGCCGACCAGACGCCGACGCTGACGTGCTCGATCGGCGTGTCGATGTACCCGCTCGACGCCAACGACACGGTGACGCTGATCAAGCAGGCGGACACGGCGATGTACGCGGCCAAGGAAGTCGGCCGCAACGCCTACCGCTTCTACACGGCCGACATGAACGCGCGCGTGCAGGCGCGGCTGCAGCTCGAGACCGACATGCGGCGCGGCCTGCTGGACGACGAGTTCTTCCTCGTCTATCAGCCGCAGATCGACATGCAGACCGGCCGCGTCGGCGGCGTCGAGGCGCTCCTGCGCTGGCGCGATCCCGTGCGCGGCGTGATCCCGCCGACCGAATTCATTCCGATCGCCGAAGAATCCGGGATGATCCAGGCGCTGGGCGCGCGCGTGCTGCGCGACGCCTGCCGGCAGGTCGTTCTGTGGCACCGGCAAGGCATGATGCTGCGCCTGTCCGTCAACCTGTCGGTGCAGCAGCTGCAGCACGACAGCTGCCTTGCCGTCGTCGAGGAGGCGCTGCGCGCAAGCGGCCTCGCCCCGCAGTACCTCGACCTCGAGATCACCGAGAGCGTGATCATCACGCACCCCGAAAAGGCCGTCGCCACGCTGGTGAAACTGAAGGAGATGGGCGTGTCGATCACGGTCGACGATTTCGGAACCGGCTACTCGAGCCTGTCCTATCTCGCGCGCCTGCCGATCGAGAGCGTGAAGATCGACCAGCGCTTCGTGCACGGCCTCGAGCACAACCGCAACGACGAGGCGATCACGCAGGCCATCATCGCGTTGTCGCACTCGCTCGGCCTCCGCGTGCATCGCCGAAGGTGTCGAAACCCGCGGCGCAATTCGACTTCCTCAAGAGCCATGGCTGCGAGGAAGCGCAGGGATTCCTGATCGGGCGCCCGCTCGACGAGCAGGAGTTCCTGGCCTGGTGGAAGGCGCAGGACGCGGAATCGCGCGCCGCCGTGCTGCAACCCGACATGTGGCAGCCGGCCCGAAAGTAGGGTCAGACCCGATTTCCTCGGGAAGTCGGGTCTGACCCTACTGCGCGATGTCGGCCGGATGGTCGACGTCGCGCAGCGTGCCGGAATCGTCGACGTCGATTCGCGCAAGGCTGTCGCGGTGCGCGGCCACGACCGATTTCGCGCCATCGTCACCGGCAAGTGCGGTGAGCGCCGCGAAACAGGCGCCGCCGAAGCCGACGGGATGCCCACGCTCGCCCAGATGGAACGGCGCCGCGACGGTGGCGCCCCCCAGAATCGCCGCGGCAACGCGCGCGATCGTCGCCGGTTCGATCCACGGCATGTCGCCCAGCGCAACAATCCAGCCTGCGGCGTCCCGTGTCGCCAGCACGCCGCACGCAAGGCTTGCGCCCATGCCGGCGTCGGCGTTCGCACAGCGGACGATGCGGGCCCCGGCCGCACCTAACGCGGCGGCGAGCGCGGCGGCGTCCGGACGCACGACGGCGATCACGCGCGGCAGCGCGGCGAGGAGATTCCGGCACGCCATCGCCCCGATGCATTCGCCTGACGCATCGACGGCGGTATCGGGATGCAGCGAACCCGTTCGCGCCGGCGCGAGCGTCGACACACCGTTGCTTGCTGAGCCTACCGTCGCAAGCAGCTTGTTGCCGCCGAAGCGTTCGCCGCGTCCCGCAGCCAGCAGAATCCCGACCAGTCCGGATGCAGGTCGACGACCCGCCTCGGCGGCAACACGATCAGACATGGAAATGTCGCGCAGCGCGATCCATGCCGCATCCTATGCCGAAGCCGTCGGCACGAACAAGCTCCTGGTGAGCCAGTCAGAAATGCGTGCGATCGTGCGCGATGGAAACGGCCCTAGACAAATTGGGCGGCCGCATGGCCGGACGACCACGCCCACTGGAAGTTGTAGCCGCCGAGCCAACCCGTCACGTCGACCACCTCCCCGATGAAGAAGAGCCCGGGAACACGCGTCGCGCCCATCGTCTTCGACGACAATTCGCGCGTGTCGACGCCGCCTGACGTCACCTCGGCCTTGTTGTAGCCGAGCGTGCCCGGCTGGTTGCAGCGTCCAGTCGTGCAGTTCCGTCTCGATCGCGGCGAACTGGCGATCGTCCAGCCTGCACATCGGCCCCGACGCGCCATGCGCCGCACACCACTGCTGCGCGAACCGTCGCGGCAGCGCTCTGCGCCAGCACGTTGTCGACGTGCGCCGTCGAGCTGTGCTGGCTCCGAAACCACGCCGCGGCGTCGGCTCCGGGCAGGAGATCGATCGCCAGCGGCGCCTTGCCCTCCCAGTAGGACGAAATCTGCAGGATCGCCGGGCCCGAGAGCCCGCGGTGCGTGAACAACAGCGCTTCGCGAAAGCGACCGCCGTTGCAGGACACTTCGACGTCGAGCGCGACCCCGGCAAGATCGCCGTATCGCGCCAGCGCATCGGGCGCAAGCGCGAGCGGTACAAGCGCGGGTCGGGGCGGCACGACATTCAGTCCGAACTGCGCCGCCACCTTGTAGCCGAAAGGCGTGGCGCCGATCTTCGGGACGGTGAGACCGCCCGTCGCGATCACCACCGAGGCCGCGTGCACCGCGCCGTGGTCCGTCGTGACCACGAACGCGTCGTTCGCGCGCTCGACGCCGCCGACGGCACTCGGCATGCGCCACTCGACGCGGCCGCGATCGCACTCCGCCGGAGCATGCGATGATCGCCTGCGCGGAATCGTCGCAGAAAAGCTGGCCGAGTTTCTTCTCGTGGTACGCGATCCCATGCCGGTCGACCAGCCGGACGAAATCGCGCGGCGTGTAGCGCGCCAGCGCTGACCGGCAGAAATCCGGGTTGCTGCGAAAGGTAACCCGCCGGGCCGGCGCCTGCATTTCGTGAAATTGCAGCGGCCGCCGCCCGAAATGCGTATCTTCTCGCCGAGCTGGTGGTAATGCTCGATCAGCAGCACGCGGCGACCGCGCTGGCCCGCCTGGGCTGCGCACATCATGCCGGCGGCGCCGGCGCCGATCACGACGACGTCGTACGTCGCGGCGCGTTCAACCCTTCATCCAGCCGCTCCGCGAGCGTGGGGGCCGTTCATCTCGGCGCGAAGAAATCGCGTACCTTGTCCATGAACCACTTGGCGCGCGGATTGTGCGCACCGGGATCTTCTCGTTGATCGTCTCGAACTCGCGCAAGCAGTTCCTTCTGCCGCGCGGTGAGCTTGACCGGCGTCTCGACCGCGACGTGACAATAGAGGTCGCCGTGACCGAGCCGCGGACCGGCCGGATGCCCTTGTTGCGCAGGCGGAACATCTGTCCGCTCTGCGTCTCTGCCGGAACCTTTATTTTCGCGTGTCCGTCGAGCGTCGGAATCTCGATTTCGCCGCCGAGTGCCGCAATGGCGAAACTGATCGGCATTTCGCAGTGCAGGTCGGCACCCTCGCGCTGGAACACCGGATGTGCCTTCAGATTGACGACGACGTAGAGGTCGCCGGTGGGGCCGCCGTTGACTGCCGGCCTCGCCTTCACCGGTGAGCCGGATGCGATCGTCCTGGTCCACGCCTGCGGGAATCTTCACCGATAGCGTCTTGCTGCTTCTTGAGGCGCCCTGCACCCTGGCACGCGGTGCAGGGATCGGGACGACCTTGCCGGTACCGTGGCAGGTCGGGCAGGTCTGCTGAATCGAAAAGAATCCCTGCGACACGCGCACTTCGCCGCGCCCGTTGCATGACGGGCACTGTCTTGGGCTGCGTTCCCGGCTTGGCGCCGCTGCCGTGGCACGTCTCGCATGCTTCCAGCGTCGGGATGCGGATCTTCGCTTCGGTGCCGCGCGCCGCGTCCTCGAGCGCCGATCTCGAGGTTGTAGCGAAGGTCGGCGCCGCGATACACGCCGCTGCCGCGCCCGCCGCGCTGCGCGCCGAAAATCTCGCCGAAGATATCGCCGAACGCATCGGAAAATCCGCCGAAGCCGTCGGCGCCGCGCGCGCCACCGGCGCCAAAGCCTGCCGAGGGATCCACGCCCGCGTGCCCGAACTGGTCGTACGCGGCGCGTTTCTTGGGATCGGTGAGGATTTCGTAGGCCTCCTTGGCCTCCTTGAATTTTTCCTCGGAGCCCTTGTCGTCCGGATTGCGATCGGGATGGTGCTTCATCGCGAGCTTCCGGTAGGCCTTCTTGACGGCCTCGTCCGAAGCGTCGCGATTGACGCCGAGCACCGTGTAGTAGTCGCGCTTTGCCATCTTTCCCCACCAGATTGCCACGGACACTTTCCGTCATTCCACTTGCGCCTTGTCAATTGCCCAAGGCCTTGCCTTGCCCACAAACGCCACGGCCGGATTGAGCGTCGCCGGGCCACGGCGACGCTCAATCCGGCCAGATATTACGTCGCGATCGGATATTTGCTTGCGCTTAAACGCTCAAACGCGACGGAATATCACTTCTTGTCGTCGACCTCCGTATACTCGGCATCGACGACCTTCTCTTCCTTCTTGCCGTCGCTGCCGCCCTCGGCCGGCTGGGCTTTCGCGCCTGCGCCTCGGCATACATGATCTCGCCCAGTTTCTGCGCGGCCTTGCCGAGCGCTTCGGCCTTCGCTTCCAGCGCTTCCTTGGCCGCGTCCTTCTCCTTCAGCAGATCCTCGGCGTCCTTCACCGCGGCTTCGATCTTTGCCTTCTCGTCGCCGCCGATCTTCTCGCCGTACTCCGCGATCGACTTCTTCACGCTGTGCACCAGGGCGTCGAGCGCGTTGCGCGCCTGCACGACTTCGACCTGCTTGCGGTCGTCCTCGGCATGCGCCTCGGCGTCCTTCACCATCCGCTGGATCTCGTCGTCGGTGAGGCCCGAGCTCGCCTTGATCGTGATCGTGTTCTCCTTGCCGGTCGCCTTGTCCTTCGCCGACACGTGAAGAATGCCGTTGGCGTCGATGTCGAACGTCACCTCGATCTGCGGCATCCCGCGCGGCGCCGGCGGAATGCCCTCGAGGTTGAACTGGCCGAGGCTCTTGTTGCCCGACGCGACGTCGCGCTCCCCCTGCAGCACGTGGATCGTCACGGCGCCCTGGTTGTCGTCCGCGGTCGAGAACACCTGCTGCGCTTTGGTCGGAATCGTCGTGTTCTTCTGGATCAGCTTGGTCATGACGCCGCCGAGCGTTTCGATGCCGAGCGAAAGCGGCGTCACGTCGAGCAGCAGCACGTCCTTGACCTCGCCCTTGAGCACGCCACCCTGGATCGCAGCGCCGACGGCCACCGCCTCGTCCGGGTTGACGTCCTTGCGCGGCTCCTTGCCGAAGAACGCCTTGACCTTCTCCTGCACTTTCGGCATACGCGTCATCCCGCCGACCAGGATGACGTCGCTGATCTCGGAGAGCTTGACGCCGGCATCCTTGATCGCGATGCGGCAGGGCTCGATCGTGCGCTCGATCAGCTCCTCGACCAGCGATTCGAACTTGGCACGCGTGACCTTCATCGACAGATGCTTCGGACCCGACTGGTCGGCCGTGATGTACGGCAGATTGATCTCGGTCTGCTGCGACGACGACAGCTCGATCTTCGCCTTCTCGGCGGACTCCTTCAACCGCTGCAGCGCAAGCACGTCGTTCTTGAGATCGACGCCGGATTCCTTCTTGAACTCGGTGACGATGTAATCGATCACGCGCTGGTCGAAATCCTCGCCGCCGAGGAACGTGTCGCCGTTCGTCGACAGCACCTCGAACTGGTGCTCGCTTGTCGACCTCGGCGATCTCGATGATCGAGATGTCGAACGTGCCGCCGCCCAGGTCGTACACCGCGATCTTGCGGTCGCCTTCCTTCTTGTCCATGCCGAACGCGAGCGCGGCCGCCGTCGGCTCGTTGATGATCCGCTTGACCTCGAGGCCTGCGATCTTGCCGGCGTCCTTGGTCGCCTGGCGCTGCGAGTCGTTGAAGTACGCGGGCACGGTGATGACGGCTTCGGTGACTTCCTCGCCGAGGTAATCCTCGGCGGTCTTCTTCATCTTGCGCAGCACTTCCGCCGACACCTGCGACGGCGCGATCTTCTTGCCCCGGACTTCGACCCAGGCGTCGCCGTTGTCGTGCTTGACGATCCGGTAGGGCATCATGTCGATGTCCTTCTGCACTTCCTTTTCGTCGAAGCGCCGGCCGATCAGCCGCTTGACCGCAAACAGCGTGTTCCGGGCGTTGGTCACCGCCTGTCGTTTGGCAGACGCGCCGCACGAGGATCTCGCCGTCTTCCTGTACGCAACGACGGAAGGCGTGGTGCGCGCGCCTTCGGAATTCTCGATCACTTTCGGTTGCCCGCCTTCCATGATCGCGACGCAGCTGTTCGTCGTGCCAAGGTCGATGCCGATGATCTTGCCCATGGTTCGTTTACCTCCGATGCCAGATGGAATGTCGATGCGGTAGATGGGGGTATTGACGGTCGAATCAAGCCGCGCGCCGGCGGCGAGAGGCTCCGTCTATGGCGTGTCGCCCGACCCGGATTTCGCGACCGCGACCATCGCCGGCCGGAGCACGCGGTCGGCGACGAGGTAGCCCTTCTGGAAGACCTGCACGACCGTGTTGGGGGGTTCCGTGCTGTCGACCATCGTCATCGCCTGGTGCCGGTGCGGATCGAACTTGAGGCCGGCTGCGTCGATCTCGGTGACCTGGGCCTTTTCGAAGGCCGCCACGAGCTGCTTCAGCGTGAGCTCGACGCCCGCGCGCAGCGCGTCCGGGGACGCGTTCTCGGCTGCCAGCGAGGACTCGAGCGCATCCTTGACCGCCAAGAGTTCGGCGGCAAAGCGCTCGACTCCGTACTTGTGCGCGCGGGCGATATCCGAGGCCGCCTGCTTGCGCACGTTGTCGATCTCGGCGCGGGAGCGCAGCCACGCGTCGCGCAGTTCCGCTGCTTCGTCCTCGACCTTCTTCAGCAACAGGGCGATATCGGGGGCGGGGTCCGCTGCCGCTGCGCCGGCGACGACATCGCGTTGCGGCGCGTCGACCGCGACGGGCGGCTGCGCGTCCGTGGTCGTAGCCTGGTTGTCGGAAATCTCCGGTTTGTGCGATGCAGACATCGAAACTCCACAGGATTCGTTCCCCGAGGCTTTCCCGGGACCTCCTTGAGGATGGGGGCGCCCTGCGCCTTTTCAACGGCTATCGTGGGGTCGGCCGGAATCACGCCGAATTGGATAATACTGTAGCAAAATCAATAGGTTGCGCTAGAATTGGGCTGCGCGGCGCCCAACGAACGAAAGCGCGATTACCGCCGCGCCCCCTTCGTCTTCGCCCGCATGAGCGTCATTTCGCGTGCCGGCGCGTCCGGCGGCGGCGCGAGCCAGCCCTGCAGATTCGCGAGAACCAGGTCGACCAGCGCGGCGATCCATTGCGGATGCTCGTTAAGGCACGGAATCGCGTGGAACTCGCGGCCACCGGCCCCGAGAAACGCCTGCTTCACTTCGACCCCGATCTCCTCCAGTGTCTCGAGGCAATCGGACACGAACCCCGGACAGACGACGTCCGCGCGACCGACGCCGTCCTTGGCCAATTGAACCAGGGTGTCCTGCGTATAGGGCTTCAGCCATTCGGCGCGCCCGAAACGCGATTGGAACGTGACGACGAATTGCGTCGTTTCCAGGCCAAGTTCGGTCGCGAGGAGGCGCGCGGTCTTCAGACATTGGCAGTGATAAGGATCGCCGAGATCGAGCGAGCGCCGCGGCAGGCCGTGAAAGCTCATCACGAGCATGTCGGGACGGCCATTGCGCATCCAGTATTCGTTGACGTTGCGGGCCAGCGCCTTGATATACCCGGGATCATCGTGGAAGGCGTCGACAGTGCGCAGCGCCGGCACGCGGCGCATCCGCTGCGCGCGGGCGAAAATCGGATCGAGCGCCGCGGCAGTGGCGCTCGACGAATACTGCGGAAACAGCGGGACGGCCAGGATGCGGTCGCAACCGGCCGCCCTGAGCCGCTCGAACGCGTCCGCGATGCCCGGGTTGCCGTAACGCATCGCGACCTCGACCGGGGCAACGTCGGACGGCAATCCCAGGTCCTTCAGCCGCTGGCCGAGGTACCCCATCAGCAGCGTCTTCTGCTTCAGGCTGTGCGCCAGCAGCGGCGAACCCTCGCTACCCCAGATCATCGCGTATTTTCGCGCCGAGCGCGCCGGTCGTGTGCGCAGGATCACGAGATGCAGCAGCGGCTTCCACAGGAATCCGGGAATCTCGACGACACGCCGGTCGGACAGAAACTCCGCCAGATAGCGTCGCACCGCCCGGGTGGTCGGCGCATCGGGCGTGCCGAGATTCAGAAGCATGACGCCGACGCGACGCGGCTGGTCGTGCTTCCACCGGGGTTCGGCGAGGAAACGGCTCATCCGCGGGGACCATGCGCGCTCAACGCGTATTGCGGGCGCGACATCAGTCGTTCATCTGGTGGGTCAGCGCGTTGGACAGGAGCCTCGCCGTGATGTCGACGATCGGGATCACGCGCTCGTAGGCCATCCGCGTCGGACCGATGACGCCGAGCGTTCCGATCACCCGGCCGTCGAGCTCGTAGGGCGCCGTCACGACGCTGCATTCGTCGAGCGGCACGAGCCCGGATTCCCCGCCGATGTAGATCTGCACGCCCTGCGCCCGCTGCGAGACATCGAGCAGATGCAGGAGTCGAAGTCTTCTGCTCGAACAATTCGAACAACCGGCGCAGGCGACTCCATGTTCGACGCGAGGTCCTGACGCGGCCAGCAGGTTCTTCTCGCCGGTGACGACGAGCGCCTCGGTCTCGTTCAGCGCGGCGCCGCCGACTTCGACCGCCGCCGTCATGAGGCCGACGATGTCCTCGCGCAGCGATTTCAGTTCTTCGGCGAGCAGCGAGCGGACGGCGCCGTACGGCTGACCCGCATAGTGCCGGTTGAAGAAGTTCGTCGCCTCGACGAGCTGCGCGTGCGTGTACGACCGGTCGACGTGCAGGATGCGGTTCTGCACATCGCCTTCCGACGTGACGATGATCAGCAGGACGCGCCGCTCGGACAGGCGCAGGAACTCGATGTGCCGGAAGCTCGCCTCGCGCCGCTTGGGCGTCATCACGACCCCCGCGAAGTGCGTAAGCTGCGAGAGAAGGGTTGCCGCGGCGCTCAGCAGCTGCTGCGGCCGGTCCGCGGTGAACTCGCCCTCGAGCCGATGGATCTCGATTTGCTCGAGCGGCTTCACCACCATCAGGCTGTCGACGAAGAAGCGGTAACCCTTGGAGGTCGGAATGCGCCCGGCCGACGTATGGGGACTCGCGATGTATCCGAGTTCCTCCAGGTCCGCCATGACGTTGCGTATCGTCGCGGGGGATAGCTCCAGGCCCGGCTGCTTCGAGAGGACGCGCGAGCCGACGGGCTGCCCTTCGACGATGTACCGTTCGACGAGGGTCTTTAACAGCGTCTGCGCACGGGGATCGAGCATGCGGACCATTTTACAGGCACCGGCGACCCGCGGACGCGCTCCGGCGCCCAGGCCCGACGCTTCCGGGGAATCATGCATCGGTCGGCTTTGGCCCGGCTCTCGCCTGTGCTCTAATCGCGTTGATGTCGCCTCCCGCCCCCGTTCCGGTTTCCAATTCCGCGTTCCACCGGGTAGCGCTGGTCGGACGCCCCGTGAGTCCGGGCATCGCCGCGCCGCTGTCGCGCCTCGCCGCCTTTCTCGCCAAGCGCGGGCACGACGTGGTGATCGAGGCCGAAACGGCGCGTTCGACCCAACTCCATGGCTTCTCCGCCGTGCCGGCGGAGGTGCTGGGCGCGCGCGCCGATGTGGCGATCGTCGTCGGCGGAGACGGCACGATGCTTTCGATCGCACGGCGCCTGGCACCGCTCGACATGCCGCTCATCGGCATCAATCAGGGCCGGCTCGGTTTCCTCACCGACATCCCGATCGCACGGATGGAAGAAACGCTTGCCGCAATGCTCGCCGGACGCTATGTCGAGGAACGCCGGACACTGCTCGCCGCCACCGTCGTGCGCGCCGATGGGTCGAGCGAGGCCGCGTTCGCCCTGAACGACGTCGTGCTGAACCGGGGCGGCGGCGGAACGATGATCGATTGCGCGGTGGAGATCGACGGCCGCTTCGTCTACGCGATGCGGGCGGACGGGATCATCGTCACGACGCCGACCGGGTCGACTGCCTACGCGCTGTCGGCCGGCGGCCCGATTCTCGATCCGCAGGTGCCCGCGTTCGCGCTGGTGCCGGTCGCGCCGCACGCGCTCACGCACCGTCCGATCGCCGTCGCCGACAACGCGACGATCGCCCTGACCCTCGAACGCGGACGCGACGCGGCGCTCCATTGCGATGGCCAGGCGCATTTCGCGCTCGCCGAGGGCGAGCGAGTCACGGTGCGGCGCGCACCGCACACGGCGCGCTTTCTGCACCCCGAAGGCCACGACTACTTCGCGATGCTGCGCGAGAAGCTCCACTGGAGCGAAACGCCGGAGCGCTTGCGCAACAAGTAGGGTCAGACTCGACTTTGCCATGATGTCTGCGCATGGGAGTCGCCCTGATCGCGACCGTCGGGTTTGACCCTGCTCATCCATGCTCGGACTGCTCTCCATTCGCAATTTTGTCGTGGTCGAATCGCTCGACCTCGAGCTCGACGCGGGTTTCACCGTGCTGACCGGGGAGACCGGCGCCGGAAAGTCGATCCTGCTCGACGCGCTCGCGTTGCTGCTGGGGGACCGGTTCGAGCTGCGCCAATTGCGACCGGGTGCCGATCGCGCCGAGCTCGCCGCGGAGTTCGAGGTGGACGATCGTCCACGCGTCATCGCCTGGCTCGCCGCGCACGACTTCACGTCGCCCGACGGTCCGCTCATCGTTCGCCGGACACTGGACGCCCAGGGCAAAAGCCGCGCCTGGATCAACGGCCGGCCCGCGACCCTTGCGCAGCTGAAGGAAGTCGGCGAGCAGCTCGTCGACCTCCACGGCCAGCACGCGCATCAATCGCTCACGACGGCCGAAATGCAGCGTGCGCTCGTCGACGCGTTCGGCGGCTTCACGGCGCTCGGCCGCGCAACCGCGGACGCCTGGCGCGGGTGGCGGGCTGCAGTCGAGAAACGCGAGGCGGCGACACAGCTGGCAGCGACATCGGCCGCCGAGCGCGAGGTGCTCGAGTCGCGCCAGCGCGAGCTCGCGAGGCTCGACGTTGGTCCGGATGAATGGGCCGCATTGACGCAGGCGCAGGCGCGACTCGCGCACGCCGCCGCGCTGATCGAAGCGGCGATGACCGGTGCGGAACGGCTGGCCGATGGCGACGATGCGCTCTCCTCCCGGCTCGGCGCGCTGATCGCATCGCTCGACGGCCATGTGGCGCACGACCCCGCGCTGGCCGAGATCGTCGCGTTGCTCGAGCCGGCGCGCATCGGGATCGACGAAGCCGCGCGCGCGTTGCGCAGCTACGGACAAAAACTTGACGTCGATCCGGCGGAGCTCGCGCGGGTCGAAGAGCGACTCGCCGCCATCCACGACATGGCGCGCAAGCACCGGGTCCGGCCGGACGCGCTGTGGGCCCTTGGCGCGGACACCGAGGCGCGGCTCGCGGCGCTCGCCCAGTCTGCGGACGAAGCAGGCCTCGCAGAGCGCGCCGCGCAGGCCGAGGCGTCCTATCGCGCGCTGGCGGCGGAGCTTTCGGCAAAGCGCGAACTGGCGGCGCACGATCTCGAGGCGCGCGTCACCGAGGTGATGCAAAGCCTCGCGATGGCCGGAGGCCGGCTGGAAATTGCCCTCGAGCCCTTGGCCACGCCCGTGAGTTTCGGCGCGGAGCAGGCCGAATTTCGCGTCGCGAGCCATCCCAAGCAGCCGCTCGGCCCGTTGGCGCGGGTCGCGTCGGGCGGCGAGCTGTCGCGAATCGCACTTGCGATCCAGGTCGTGACGAGCGAAGTGGGCGAAGTGCCGACCCTCGTCTTCGACGAGGTCGACGCCGGCATCGGCGGCGCGATTGCCGCAACGGTCGGCGCGCTGTTGCAGGGACTGGGCTCGCGCCGGCAGATACTCTGTGTCACCCACCTGCCGCAGGTCGCCGCATTCGCGGACGCTCATTTCCGCGTGACCAAGCACGGCGATGCGAAGGCCGTGCAAGCGGACGTCGGCGCGCTGGCCGTCCCTGCCCGGATCGAGGAACTCGCGCGCATGCTCGCAGGCAGCACGATCACGGCGAAGACGAGAGCGCACGCGAAGGAACTCTACGAACGGCACCGTCGCCCGGGTTGAGCGACCGGTCGGCGCCATCCGAGCAACGCTGGCGATCCCGGCCAGACCGTCACGGCCACGAGCGTTGCCCGCCGCGGCCTGCCGCCGGGTGGCGACGAATCAGCCCCGGGGCGACGCGGCGGGCTTTGCCGCCGGAAGCGACGTCGCGGCCGGCCGTCCCTTCCGCGCCTTGCGCGCGGGCTTTGCCGCGGTCGCGACAGGAAGTGGCTGCCCCGTTTCGAGCCAGTGCCGAACGCGCTGCGCGTCGCCGAGACGGGTGTACTTGCCGGCCGAATCGAGCAGCACGATCACGAACGGCTTGCTCGCGATCGTGGCCAGCATCACGAGGCATTTGCCGGCCTCGCGGATATAGCCGGTCTTCGACAACTGAATGTCCCACTGGGCATTCTTGACGAGATTGTTCGTGTTGTTGAAGCCCAGCACCTGTCCGCTCGGATGCACTTCGACGTAATGGCTGCTGGTCGTGCTGAAATCGCGGATCCTGGGATAAGCGGCGGCCGCCGCGACCAGCGTCGCCAGGTCGTTCGCGGTCGATACGTTCTGCGCCGAGAGGCCCGTCGGATCGGCAAAGCTCGTGTTCATCATCCCGAGCGAGGCTGCCTTGGCGTTCATCGCGGCGACAAATGCTGTCGTTCCCCCCGGATAGGTCCGCGCCAGGCTTGACGCCGCGCGGTTTTCCGACGACATCAACGCCAACCGGAGCATTTCCCGCCGCGGCAGCTCGGCGCCCATGCGCAGCCGGGACCCCGTGCCCTTGACGTAGTCGAGGTCGTCGATATCGATCGCAATCGGCTCATCGAGCGGCAGGTTCGCGTCGAGCGTGACGATCGCGGTCATGAGCTTGGTCAGCGACGCGATGGGCGTCACGTCGTCGGCGCCCTTGGCATACACCTGCCGGTTTGCCGACGCGTCGACGATGACGGCGTTGAGCGATCCTAACCGCAGCTTGCCCGGATCGAGCACCAACGGCGCCTGGGCGCGCGCATATCCGGCGGCGACAGTGACAATTAGCGCCAGAAAAACAAGCGTGAGGCGATGGTTCATCAAGTCGGATCTCAGGATCAGGCGTTTTATAGCACGCTTGGACGCCTTCGCCAATACCCTCGGGAAATCAGGGCTTTGGCCCCGGGCCGGGCCGGGCCGGACCAGGCCCTAACGCGCTAGTGGGGTCTCCGCGTCCGCCGGGTGCACCGCCGCGGGCCCCGGTTCGGGTGCGACGGACGCCGGCACGGACTCGCTGCCACCCGACGCCCCGGACCCAGTTTCCTCCCGGGATTCGGTCTGCTGCAGCTGCCACATCCGAGCGTACACGCCGGAGCGCGCCAGCAGCACGCCATGGGTACCGCGCTCGACGATCCGGCCGTGGTCGAGGACGAGGATCTCGTCGGCGTCGATGACCGTGGACAGCCGGTGCGCGATCGTCAGCGTCGTGCGGTTCCTGGCAATCCGCCGCAGTTCGGCCTGGATCGCCTTTTCCGACTTCGAGTCGAGCGCGGACGTCGCCTCGTCGAAGATCAGGATCCGCGGCCCTTTCAGCACGGCACGCGCGATGGCGACGCGCTGTTTCTCGCCGCCCGAGAGCTTCAAGCCGCGCTCGCCGACCGGCGTCGCGTAACCCTCCGGCGTGCTGGCGATGAACGCGTGGATCTGCGCGAGCAGGGCGGCCGCGACGATCTCGTCGTGCGTCGCGCCGGGGCGGCCGTAGGCAATGTTGTACTCGACGCTGTCGTTGAAGAGGACCGTGTCCTGCGGCACGATACCGATCGCCGCGCGCAGGCTGTCCTGGCGCACGGCGCGGATGTCCTGGCCGTTCACCGTGACGGAGCCTCCCGTCACGTCGTAGAACCGGAACAGGAGCCGCGACAACGTGCTCTTGCCCGCTCCGGACGGCCCGACGACGGCCACGGTCTTGCCGGCGGGAATCGTGAAGCTCACGTCGAACAGGATCTGCCGGTTCGGTTCGTACCCGAAGTCGACGTGCTCGAAACGAACTTCGCCGCCATCGACGACGAGCGCCGGCGCTCCGCGAACGTCCGCCACTTCGGTGTTTTCCGCCGTGAGCGCGAACATCCGCTCCATGTCGGCCAGCGCCTGCTTGACCTCGCGGTACAGCACGCCGAGAAAGTTGAGCGGAATGTAGATCTGGATCATGAACGCGTTGACGAGCACGAGATCACCGATCGTCATCGTGCCGGCGACGACACCGGCCGTCGCGCGCCACATGATCAGCGTCACGGCCACCGCGATGATCGCGCTCTGCGTGACGTTGAGGAGCGACAGCGACGTCTGGCTCCTGACCGCGGCCTTTTCCCAGCGCTGCATGCTCTCGTCGTAGCGCCGCTCCTCGAATCCCTCGTTGCCGAAGTACTTGACCGTTTCGTAGTTGAGCAGGCTGTCGATCGCCCGCGTATTCGCCTTCGAATCGAGCTCGTTCATCTGCCGCCGGAAATTCGTTCGCCAGTCGGTGATGGATATCGTCGCCACGACGTAGAGCGTGAGTGCCGTCAGCGTGATCGCGATGAACGTCCAGTCGTAACGCGCGACCAGGATCGCCGCGACGAGGCCGATTTCCACGAGCGTCGGCAGGATCGAGAACAGCGTGAAGCTGATCAGGGTCGAGATGCCGCGCTGGCCGCGCTCGACGTCGCGGGTGAGACCACCGGTCTGCCGGGCCAGGTGGAAACGCAGCGACAGTGCATGCAGGTGGCGGAACACCTCGAGCGCGATCGTGCGCACGGCCCGCTGCGTGACCTTGGCGAAGAGGAACTCCCGCAGCTCGGTGAACGCCGTCGTCGACAGGCGCAGCAGGCCGTAGGCGGCGAGCAGCGCAAGCGGGACGGCGAGCGCCGCGATCCTCGGGTCCAGCGTGTCGACGATTTGCTTCAGCAGGATCGGCACGCCGACATTGGCGAGCTTGGCCGCGACCAGCGCGATGAGCGCGGCGATGACGCGGCCCTTGTACGCCCAGACATAGGGCAGCAGCGTTCCGATCACGCGCCAGTCGCCGCCCTGGGCAGGACCCGGAAGAGGCAGGGACGATGAAGCGCGGCGACGCATTCGGGATTCGGTAGGAAAGCGGTCCCTGCGGAAGACACGCCGGCTGGGCACGCCGCCGCGGTGTCGTTCAGTCTAGCAAATCGCCTTCCGGCGCCCGGTGCCGGTCAATCGCCTGCTTGTTGGCGCGCTTGCGCCACCTGGCGCCGCCGGCGGGTGCCGCGAAACCACTCGTTGCCGCCATACCCCAGCAGACCCATGGCCAGACGGACGATGCCGTAGGCGGTCCACACCAGCGCCTTGTAGAGCCGCGGCCGCAGCGCCCAGTGCTGCGGGCGCACGCGCCGGGCGCCCTCGTCGATCATCTGCCTCAATTCGCCCCGCAGCTGTTCCGAAAAGAAGGGGTCGCGGACGACGACGTTCGCCTCCCGGGCCATCAGCAGGCTGTATGGATCGATGTTGGACGAGCCGACGGTCGCCCAATGGTCGTCGATCACCGCCACCTTGGCGTGCAGAAAGGCCTGGTGATACTCCTGGATCGCTACGCCCGACGACAGCAGCTGCCCGTACAGCGCCCGCGTCGCATAGTGCAGCAGCAGGTACTCGACGCGCCCCTGCAAGAGGAGCGTCACGCTGACGCCGCGCCTGGCCGCCGCGATGAGCGCGCGGCGGAAGCGGATGCCGGGAAAGAAGTACGAACTGGCAATCAGGATCTCGCGTTTCGCCGTGCGGATCGCCGCGAGGTAGGTCCGCTCGATGTCCCGGCGATGGCGCAGGTTGTCCCGGATGACGAATTTCGCCGTCTGCGCGCCGGCCCGCTGCGCCCGGCGCAGCGACGGAAACAGCGACGCCTCGTTCTTCTGGAACTGGACGAGTTCGTTGATCGCCCAGACGCGCTCCATCGTGCGCACGATCGGGACGAGCAGCGGGCCTTCGATGCGCAGCGCGAAATCGACGCGCGGCGGCTTCTGCCCCGGCGTGTTCACGTCGTCGATGATGTTGATGCCTCCCACGAAGGCGATCCTGCCGTCGACGTGGCAGAGCTTGCGGTGCAACCGCCGCAGCCGGTTCGAACGGAATTGCCAGGGCGCAACCTCCGGACGGTATTTCAGCAGCTTGACGCCACCATTCACGAGGTCGTGCTCGATGCTCGCCGTGAGGTAATGCCTGGCACCCCATCCATCGACGAGCAGGCGCACGGTGAGGCCCCGCTGCGCGGCGCGGACGAGCGCCGCGGTCACGATTCTGCCGACGTCGTCGTCGGCGTAGATATAGGTCTCGAGCCAGACCTCGTGCAGGGCCCGATCGATCGCGAAGACCAGCGCCGGGAAGTACTCGCCGCCGCTTCGCAACAGGGTGAGGCGATTGCCCGGCAGGAACCGGTTCATCGCCGGCGCACTCCGGTATCGAACGTCGCGGCCAGCGCCGCGTGGTCCGAAATCCGTCCCCACGGAAACGCGTAGTGCACGCGCGCGTCGACGATGGAAATGCCGCGCGCGTAAATTCGGTCGAGGCGGAAGACCGGCATCACCGACGGAAAGGTACGCGCCGGACGCCCACGCACCGCCGCAAATACCTCGATGACGCCGAGCTCTTCGACGAGCAGCCGGTTCGCCTTGTGCCGCCAGTCGTTGAAATCCCCGGCAACGACGAGCGGCGCATCGTCGGGCACCGTGGCGCGTATGCGTTCGCACAACGCGTGGATCTGCCACCGCCGACCCCGTTCGAACAGTCCCAGATGCACATTGAGGCAGTGCAGCGTGGGCTCGCCCTTGCCGAGGTCAATCGCGCAGTGGAGCAAGCCGCGGCTCTCGAACGCATGCGCGGAAATGTCGAGGTTCTCGTGCGCGACGATCGGGAACCGGGACAGCACCGCGTTGCCATGATGACCGTGGTGCGACGTGGCGTTCTTCCCGTACGCAACCTCGCGCCAGACCGTATCGGCGATGAACTCGTGCTGCGGCTTCACCGGCCAATCGAGATGCCGCGCCGCGTGCCCGCTGTGGACTCCCACGACTTCCTGCAGCAGCAGGATGTCGGCGGAGAGGCCGTGCAACCGCTCGCGCAACTCGTGGATCACCATGCGGCGGTTGAGCTGGGTGAATCCTTTGTGGATGTTGTAGGTCGCGATGGTGAGGCGCATGGCAGTGCCGGCAACAGGAACCCGCCGATGTTAACGGGTTCTGCGCCGGCTTGCCGGATCGCCACGGAACCTCGGAACGAGTCCGTCGCGCCGAGGGGGGACCCGTTCAGGGGGTCCCCAAAACCAGGTGCCTAATGCACGGCCTGCTCGGCACGGTGACCCATGACGCTACGCTCGATGGTCAGCGCCGTTCCGATCGCAACGCACATCGTCAAAAAAGCGATCCAGGCATAGGGCCACAGCAGCGGCATTCCGACCAGGATGAGCCCATCGTTGCCACCGGGAAT
This sequence comes from uncultured beta proteobacterium, assembly GCA_963695725.1. Classification (GTDB taxonomy): domain Bacteria; phylum Pseudomonadota; class Gammaproteobacteria; order Burkholderiales; family Casimicrobiaceae; genus CAIWHR01. The sequence goes on along the minus strand of CAVOHM010000003.1, from coordinate 180,834 downwards.
CAGCAGGCTTCCCCAGCCCATAAGGAGCCCGCCCGAAAAACATCGCACCAACTGGGCGAATGAAACCGGCGTGTTGCGCCATCTGCCAGCCGTATACCCGCCGAGCATCGCACCGGCGAGGAGTGCTAGCCCGAGGAGGCTCCGCGCGATCAGGTTGTCCGCGACACCTCGTGCGAGCTCGGCCAGCACGTCCGTATAGGCCCATGCGCCAACGAGCAGAAACATGAAGAAAAAGGTGACGCCGATCACCGTCGTCGCGGCATGGGGAGACCAGACACGGGCGGCGAGCGCCTCGGCCCAGCGCTGCCACGGCACCTCGGCCGCGAATGCCCCCTGTGACGCGAACAGCGGCCGGACGAAACGCCACAGGAAGAACGCGACGAACAGCACAACGATCCAGAGCGGCGCCTGCAGTACCGGCGAATCGTACGGAAGTATTTGCGGTGCGGGAACGGAGAACACCGTTGCGAACGTCGCGCAGCCCGCGAAGAACCCGATGGGCGTGACGGCATACGCCCACTCACCCGATCCCAACCGCGCGATCGCGCCAAAGACACAGGCCCGGTTGACGTACGCACCAAGTCCCAGCAGGCAGGCGCCGAGAATCGTCACGTACGTCACCGCATATCCCGCCGGCATCTTCGCCAGCAGCAGCGTCGCCTTCGCGATCAGGAGCCCTCCGACGACCCACAGCGACGCCTCCAGCATACTGCGCAATCGGTTGAAGCGGCGTGTGCGGACGACTTCGTCCATCGCGGCTACCGTACACGTTGCGCCGCGCTGAATCGCGTAGCCCATGAGGCCGGCGCAGACGGCCGCGACGAAAAACACGACGCTCGTCAAGAGAATTTCCATCGGGATCGAAGTGCCAGTCGCAAAGCGGGCGGCGCGGCGCCATGCCGTTGGCGCCAAGGGTGGCGCGTATTCCGGCGTCGCCGTGTGCGGTGACGCCGGACCGACATGAGCGAAACCCGCTTACATCATCGGCATCATCGAATCGGGCTTCTTGTCGTTGACGATGTCGGCGATCGTCAGCACGACGACGACATTGCCCTCATTTTTCCACCAGTGCATGAGACCGTTCGACTCGCGCGCGATTTCGCCTGCCTTGTGCACGATCGGCACCGTGCACTTGCTGCTGTACTCGAAAATCTGGCCCTGGTTGACCATGATCAGCGCCGGGCGGTCCGCATGCGAGTGCAGCGGAACGACGCCCCCCGGCTGGATCTCCATGTGCCGATAGCGAAGCCGGCGCTGCGCAAGATTGACGGATTCCTGCGCAAGGTCGATCCATGCCAGTTCCATTTCCGTCACGCCTGCCGGAGCGGATGCGGCGCCGGGAAGCGAATTGGTGCCTGCCTTGCCGGCCGGGCATTCCCCGGCAAGCGCCGGCGTCGCGGCGAGGAGTGACAAGAGGCTTGCGAGCAAGACGGATTGCGCGGCCCGAGTGCGACTGCGGTTCGACGTTGGCATGACATTTCTCCTACATGGGTTGATAAACGAAGGGATGGCGTCGCAGCACCGTATAGCAATGGGGCCGCTGGTTTACGCGGCGCGCATCACACCGCAGAACCGGAGCCGATGTCGCCTGCAAAATAGTCGGAGGGACGACGATTTGCTTACGGCACCGTGCGCCCGGATCGCGACGCAGTGGCACGAACCGCGCTGTCAATGACCGACGACACCCGAGTTGAACTTGCAGATCTCCCGGATGCCCGCATCGCTGTTGATCATGCCCGTCTGCGGGCGGAGGTATCCCGAATTGAGATCGAACACCCAGCCGTGGACATAGGGCTTTCCCGTGATCGCCCAGGACTTCTGCACGATGCTCGTCTTGCCCAGGTTGTACACCTGCTCGATCACATTGAGTTCCACCATCCGCGCCAGACGTGCAGCTTCGTCCAGGGGGGCCAGCTCTCTCCAGTAGTATTCCTGCGTGTCCTTCAGCGTGCGCAACCAGTTGTCGATCAGGCCGTGGCGGGCTGCACCCATCGCCGCCTTGACGCCGCCACAGCCGTAGTGGCCACACACGATGACGTGATCCACCTTCAGCACCTCAACCGCGTATTGCAGCACCGACAGCAGGTTCATGTCGGTCTGCACGACCAGATTGGCGATGTTGCGATGGACGAACATGTGCCCGGGACTGGTGCCCGTTATCCGGTCCGGGGGCACACGGCTGTCCGAGCAGCCGATCCACAGGAATTCCGGGTGCTGCCCGTCCGCCAGCTTGTCGAAGTAGGCGGCGTCCTGTCGCAGCTGTTCCGCCACGAACGCCTTGTTGTTCTGCAGGAGTTCTTCGATACGCGCGATCATCATGAGCGAGTTCCTTGCCCGACGACAGTTGACAACGATTGGTCCGCGCGCCGGCTAGGCAACTTTCAGCACCGCGGCGCGCGGCGCGGGATTCCCATCGCACTGCGGGCGTGGCTCGTCGAACTCGTGGCTTCGCATGAAGCGCAGATGGGTGATGTCGGTGGGAAAGAACATGCCCCACGTCCACTCGACGAAGATGCGCACCTTGCGGCCCAGCGTCGGCATCTGCGACAGGTAGTACGCGCGCCACAGCAACCACGCCGGCAACCCCCAGAGCGGGATTCCGAAGACATCGGCAACGCCCTTCATGTGGCCGATTGCGGCCATCGAACCGCGCGCCTTGTAGTCGAACGCGCGGGTGGGCCCGCCCACGATGACCGCCAGCAGGTTCGACGCGAGATGCCGCGCCTCGCGCACCGCGAACTGCGCGGTCGGCGGCGCGAACTTGCTGTCGCGCGCGTTGGGGACCAATGCGCAGTCCCCGACTGCCCACAGCCCCGGCGTATCGCGAACGGAAAGATCGGCGTTGACGACGATGCGGCCGCGCTCCACGGGGAGCGTCATCCGCTCGACCAGTGCGTTGGGCCGCGTGCCGATCGTGCAGATCGTGGTCGCCGCCGGCAGCATTTCCGCGCCGGCCAGTGCCACGGCGCGCGCGCCGACGCAGATGGCTCGCGCGCCGACGCGCACATCGACACCGCGGGCCGTCAGCGACCGATGCGCCGCGACACCGAGGCGCTCCGACAACTCGGTGAGGAGCCGCGGCTGGTCCTGCAGCAGTGTGATCCGAAGCTCGTCGGGCCCGACCCGCGGATAATAACGGCGGATGCTGGAGAGGCAGTCCGCGAGCTCCCCCGCCGTCTCGACGCCGGAGAAGCCGCCGCCGATGACGACGAAGTGGCCGAGCCGCCGCCGGACTGCCGGATCGGTCTCGAGCTCGATCTGCGCGACGCGACGCAGCACCATGTTGCGGATGTGCATCGCGTCGCCGATCGTCTTGAGCGGCAACGCATTTTCGGCAAGCCCGGGGATCAGATCAAGCCGCGCACGATTGCCAAACGCCAGCACGAGATGCTCGTAGGGCAGCGTCGATTCGCCGGCGAGCGTGGATGCGGTCAGCGTTCTGCGGACCGGATCGACCGCCGTGACCCGGCCCATGACGAACCGGGTCCGCGTCAGCATCTGCCGGATCGGGGCAACCGCCTGCTCGGGAAAGATCGACGCACCGACCGCCTCGGGCAGCATCGGATTGAAAGTCGTATAGCTTTCCTCGCTGATCAGAACCAGCTCACGCCCTGCGGGCAGCTTGCCGTCGAGTGCGCGCGCAAGCGTGGTTCCGGCGAAACCGCCGCCGACGATGACGATGTTCCTGGCATGGTCCATGGGCGACGGCCCTCCTGAATGGAATGGTTCGAGCGGATGGTTGGAGCGAATCCTCCGAGCTGGACCCGTCGAAAGCGGCCGCGATCGCGCTCCCGTGTTGGTCGACGCGCATGGCTCGCACTTACAGCGCGAAGGCAGTAAGGATCCGGCAACGACCGATGACTAAGAGCTTGTCCGTTAATAAATCGCGTGATGCGTTTGACCAAAATGCGATGGGATCCGCGAAGGACGGCGAAGCGCGTGGCAGGTCCCACGAGCGAGCCGGCCGACAAAGGAGACCGCGCATTTTGGTCAAACCCTTCGGGAACGGGCAGCTTGGGCCGATGGCTTTGTCGCTCGGTTTGCCTTGGGGAGCCACCCAAGGCGGCACCTCGCTTCGCGCCCTCGGCCCAACCTGCCGCGCTCGCACACGTGATTTATTAACGGACAAGCTCTAAGCCCTCGATCGGGGGCGCCGCGCCCTCACGAACGGAACCGGCAGGCCTTCCTGCCGGCGACCCCGTGCTCGGTTTCGGCGCGGCGCTTCCCCCGGCGCCTTTCGCTCACCCTTCACGGAGTCTCACATGTTCAAAGGAAAGACGGCGCTAGTGACCGGCTCGACCAGTGGCATTGGCCTGGGCATCGCCACGGCGCTCGCCGCCCGCGGCTCGAATGTCATCCTCAACGGCTTCGGGGACGCCACCGAAATCGAAAGGCTCCGCGCGAAGCTCGCCACCGATCACGGTGTCGACGTACGCTACGACGGCGCCGACTTGTCACAGCAGGACGCCATCGAAGCCATGATGGGCAAGGCGATCGCCGAGTTCGGCGCGGTGGACATCCTGATCAACAACGCGGGCATTCAGTTCGTCGCGCCGATCGACGAATTTCCAGTCGCCAAATGGAATGCCATTCTGGCGTTGAATCTGGCCGCGTCGTTCCATTCGATCCGCCTGGCGCTGCCGGCGATGAAAGCGAGGAAGTGGGGCCGCATCATCAATATCGCCTCGGCGCACGCGCTCGTCGCGAGTCCGTACAAGGCGGCGTACGTCGCGGCGAAGCACGGCATCGCCGGCCTCACCAAGACCGTCGCGCTCGAAGTGGCGACGCAGGGCATCACGATGAACGCGATCTGCCCCGGCTACGTGTGGACCCCGCTTGTCGAGAAGCAGATTCCCGACACCGCCAAGGCACGCGGACTGACCGAGGCCCAGGTGATCAACGATGTCCTGCTGCACGCGCAGCCGACCAAGAAGTTCGTGCAGGTCTCGGAAGTCGCCGCGCTCGCCGCCTTTCTCGCCAGCGACGATGCGGCTTCGATCACCGGCGCCATCATCCCGATCGACGGCGGCTGGACTGCGCAGTAATCCGTTCACGCGTGACAACGAGGGACATCCCATGCGCAAGACGAATACGGCATCCCGCAAGTCCAACGGCAAGGTGCGCGCTGCCGCCGCATCCGCGATTCGCGGCCAGGTCGTGCTCGTCCTCCAGGGCGGCGGCGCGCTGGGTGCCTACCAGGTTGGCGTCTACGAAGCGATGCACGAGGCCGGCATCGAGCCCGACTGGGTCATCGGCACTTCGATCGGCGCGATCAATGCCGCGCTGATCGCCGGCAATGCGCGCGAAGATCGTCTCGACCGGTTGCGCGATTTCTGGGGGCGCGTCGAGCAGGGAACGGGCAACGACCCCCTGCGCTTCTGGACCGGGCTGTCGAACATGGCGGCCAACATGACCACGGTCACACTGGGCGTTCCGGCCTTTTTCACGCCCAATCCGGTGGCTTGGCTCAACTCGCACACGCCGCTCGGCGTCGAAAACGCCGCCTACTACACGACCGCGCCTCTGCGCGAAACGCTCTCCGACCTCATCGATCTCGACCACTGCGCCGAGCACCAGATTCGGCTGACGGTCGGCGCCGTCAATGCCCGCAACGGTGAAATGCGCTATTTCGACAGTCGCAACGAGCGTCTGGGGATCGACCACGTGCTCGCTTCCGGCGCGCTGCCGCCGGCCTTTCCCGCGGTGCGCATCGACGGCGATCCCTACTGGGACGGCGGCATCTATTCCAACACGCCGATCGAAGCCGTACTCGATGACAAGCCCCGGCTCGACTCCGTGATCTTCACCGTCAACATGTGGAACCCGGAAGGTCCGGAGCCGGAGTCGCTCTGGCAGGTGATGGGGCGGCAGAAGGACATCCAGTTCGCGAGCCGTGCCACGAGTCACATCGCCCGGCAGAAGCAGATCCACCACCTGCGGCATATCATCCGCGAGCTGGCGAAGGAGCTTCCCGAAAAGGCGCGTGCTTCATCGAAAGCGAAGGAACTCGCATCGTGGGGCTGCGGCACCACGATGCACATCGCCCGGCTGGTCGCTCCGAAGCTCGACGGCGAGGACCATACGAAGGACATCGATTTCACGCCGGCAGGCATTCGCGCCCGCTGGCAGGCGGGCTACGACGATGCCAGACGCATGGTCGAGCGCGCCCCGTGGCGAGCCCCGGTTGACCCGATGGACGGCGTCGTGATCCACGATCCGGTCGAAATCGAAAGCCGGTCGATGGCATGATGCGGCGAGGATGGCGCCAAGCAGCGCGCACGCAGCGCAAGAAAGGGGCGAGCCAATGACCGAGCATTTCGACGCGATCGTCATCGGCACGGGGCAGGCGGGGCCCGCGCTCGCTGTCCGCCTTGCCGCGTCGGGGCGCAGGACCGCGATCCTCGAACGCAAACGGATCGGCGGCACGTGTGTCAACGTCGGGTGTATTCCGACCAAGGCACTGATCGCGAGCGCGCGGGCCGCGCACGTTGCGCGACGCGGCGCCGACTACGGCGTCATGATCGACGGCCCGGTGAATGTCGACATGGCGCGTGTCAAGGCGCGCAAGGACGCAATCGTCGGGCAGTCCAACCGTGGGGTCACCAACTGGCTCAGGAACGCACCCAACGTGACGCTGATCGCGGGACATGGCCGCTTCGAAGGGCCGCACACTGTCGCCGTGAACGGCCGGCGGCTCGAAGCGCCCGAGATCTTCGTCAACACCGGCGGGCGGCCTGCCTTGCCCGACCTGGCCGGACTCGACGCCGTGCCGTACCTGACGAGCACCGGCATGATGGACATCGATTTCCTGCCGGAGCACCTGGTCGTGATCGGCGGCAGCTACATCGGCCTCGAGTTCGCGCAGATGTACCGGCGTTTCGGGAGCCGCGTGACGGTGATCGAAATGGCGTCGCGACTGGTCGTGCGCGAGGACGCGGAAATCTCGGATGCGATTCGCGCGATGCTCGAAGGCGAAGGGATTGCCTGCCGGCTCGATGCGCAGTGCCTTGCCGTGAAGAAGGTGGAAGGCGGCGTCGTCGTGCACGTGAGCTGCGAGCAGGAACCCAGGGAAATCGTCGGCTCGCACGTGCTGCTGGCCGTCGGACGCGAACCCAATACGCACGATCTCGGGCTCGATCGCGCCGGTGTGCGCACCAATGCGCGCGGGTTCATCGACGTCGACGACGAATTGCGCACGAGCGCACCAGGCATCTGGGCGCTGGGCGATGTCAACGGCCGCGGCGCCTTCACGCACACCGCGTACAACGATTACGAAATCGTGGCGGCCAACCTGCTCGACAACGATCGGCGCCGGGTCTCCGATCGCATTCCGGTCTACGCCTTGTTCACGGACCCGCCGCTGGCCCGCGTGGGCATGACCGAACGCGAGGTCCGGGCGTCGGGGCGACCGGCGCTCGTCGGCAAGATCATGATGGCGCGCGTCGGCCGCGCGCGGGAACGTGGTGAGACCCAGGGATTCATGCAGGTGCTGGTTGACGCGCAGACGAAGCGGATCCTGGGTGCGTCGCTGCTCGGCATCGAGGCGGATGAAGCCATTCACGCCATCATCGACGTGATGGCTGCGGGCGCTCCCTATTCGGTGATCGCGCGCGCGGTCCACATCCATCCGACGGTGGCCGAGCTCATCCCCACGGTGCTGGGAAACCTCCAGCCGCTTCAGTAAGGATTCCCCGGATCGTACGACCATTCGATGGTCAGGCATTGCGCCTGCCATTCCATTCCATCCGATCAGGAGATTTCGATGAACTATCAGTCCACGATTCAGGCCGCGCTCGCCGGTGTAGTCGCGCTCGGGTTCGCCGCTTCGACCATCGCCGCGGCCCCGCCCGGCCCCGTGAAGCCAAAGGCGGGACAGGAAAAGTGCTACGGCATCGCCAAGGCCGGGCAGAACGATTGCGGTACCGCGAAGCACGCGTGCGCCGCGCAGGGCGCGAAGGTCGACAAGGATCCGACCGAATGGAAATACGTCGCCAAAGGAACCTGCGAGCAGATGGGCGGCATGTCGGCCCCGCCGAAGGCCTGAACACAGCCAGCGGCTCCCCGGCCGTGCGCCCAGCGTACGGCCGGAGAGTCGCGCGTCAACGATGTTCCGCCACGCGCTTCCGGCAAATGCCGGCATCGGGCTGCGCGCGCCGCACGTTCGGCAGGTAATTGCGGAACGCCCCCGGGTCGCGTGGTTCGAGGTGCACAGCGAGAATTATTTTGCCGCCGGTGGCCCGGCACTCGCGGCGCTCGACCGGATCCGGAACGACTACACGCTTGCGCTGCATGGCGTAGGGATGTCGCTGGGTTCGACCGATCCCGTGGCGCATGACCATCTGCGCAAGCTGGCAATGCTGATCGCCCGCGTCGAACCCGCGCTCGTTTCCGAACACCTGAGCTGGAGCGGCGTCGGAGGACAGCATCTGAACGATCTCCTGCCGTTGCCTTACACCGAGGATGCCCTGTCCCACGTGTGCGCGCGCATCGCGAAAGTCCAGGACTACCTGCGCCGCACGATAGCGGTCGAGAACATCTCGTCCTATCTGGCGTTCGCCGAGTCGGCGATTCCGGAATGGGAATTCGTCGCCGCCGTGGCACGGCGCACGGGATGCAAGCTCGTGCTCGACGTCAACAACATCTACGTCAACGCCGTCAACCACGGCTTCGACGCCGATGCGTATCTGATGGCGATTCCACTGGAAGCCGTCGCCGAGATCCACCTCGCCGGGTTCGACGCGAGCGGCCCCTGCCTGATCGACACTCACGGCGCGCGCGTCGCTCCAGCCGTCTGGTCACTCTATCGCAGGGCGATCGCGCGCTTCGGAGCGCGGCCGACGTTAATCGAGTGGGACGTCGACATTCCCACCTTCGACGTGCTCGAAGACGAAGCGGCGAGCGCGCAAGCGATTCTCGAAGCCCGCGATGCGATCGCTCACTGAACTGCAGCAGTGTTTCGTCGATGCTGTGCAACGCGCCGATGGAATGATCCCGGCCTTCGCACTTGCCGGCAGCTCCCCGGCCGCCGAGCGCATCGCGATCTACCGCCGCACGATAGGCGCGAACTACCGCAACGCGCTGGGCGCGACCTATCCGGTGGTACAGCGGCTGGTCGGCACGGCGTTCTTCCATGCGGCGGTCGACCATTTCGTGCGCGAGCATCCTTCGCGCTCCGGGGATCTGAACGAATATGGCGACGCCTTTGGCGCCTTTCTCGCCGGGTATCGCCCCGCGGCCGCACTGCGGTATCTGGCCGACGTCGCGCGGCTCGAATGGGCTATCGACGAAGCAAACCGCGCCCGGGATTTCACACCGGCGCCGGACATCGTTCTAGGTGCGTTGACCAGCGTACCGCCGGAGCGATTGTCCGGACTGCGGCTCATGCTGGAGCCTTCATGCCGTCTGCTCGCGTCCGCGTTTCCGGTGCTCCGCATCTGGCAGGTGCATCAGCCTGACTGCGGCGGCGAGCTTCGCGTGCCGCAGGATTGCGGGCCGGATCATCTGCGGGTTAGGCGCGAACCGCCCGGGATCGCGCTCGAGCGGATCGCCCAGGGCGAGTTCGCGTGGCTGGCGGCGTTGGGCGACGGCGCACCGCTGGCCGTGGCGATCGAGCGCGCACAGGGTGTCGACGTCACATTCGATCTCGGTACCGCTTTGCACCGATTCATCGGCGACGCCACGATCGCCGGCATCGCCGAAATGCGATGACAGGATTGCGAGGCGGAAGCGACTAACCCCGGTATTCCATTCAACTGCGGAGCGTCCGATCATGCTGACTGCCGTATTGCCGCCGCAAAACGCGGCCCTTCGTTTGCGCGCCAACCTGGAGCGCCTTGCCGACCCTATCCAATCGGTCTTCGCGCTCGCTCTGCGCCTCTACGTCGCGCGCGTGTTCTTCGCCTCCGGGCTCGTCAAGCTGCAAAGCTGGGATTCGACGCTGGCGCTGTTCGAGAACGAATTCCACGTTCCCCTGCTGCCCCCGTCCGCCGCAGCGCTGCTCGGCACCGGCGCCGAGATCCTGCTTCCGGTCCTGCTCGCGCTCGGCATCGGCACGCGTTTTTCCGCGCTCGCCCTTTTTGCCTTCAACGTGGTTGCCGTGATCTCGTACCCTGACCTGAGCGATGCAGGACTCAAGGATCACGTGCTCTGGGGCGCGCTGTTGCTGGTGACCCTCGTCTACGGCCCCGGCAAGCTCGCGCTCGACCGTTGGTTCCGGCGCCGCCAGGCAGCCTGACAGCGCGCGGATCGGCCGTCGCTCAATTGGGAACGTTGATGAGACCTCCACCGGCCGAGATCTTATCGGCGCCCGCAGGGGCCGCTTTGATTTTCGGAACGTTGGCGGTGGTGATCGCCGGCGCCGCGCCCGCTGTGCCGCCGCGCGGAATCGTGCGCACGACCTGGCTCGGCGGCAGCGCCGTTCCGTTCGTCAGCCGGTCCCACATGAGGTCCATCCCGTTGGCGAAATAGTAATGCACGGGGACGAACAGCGCGTCATAACCCTGGACCCCGCCGCCCGCGGCGTTCGGCAGAAACGCGTCGAAGTGGTTGCCGTTCGTGATCTCGTAGTAGCGCACGTTGCCACTGGCGCCTTCCACTTTGGAATTGAAGGCGACATAGGCACGCGACGCGTGGTTGACCGGCACCAGCGTGTCGCTGCGTCCCTGCACGAGCACGACCGGCTTGGCGCGCAGGTTGCCGTTCAGCAGGACGTCCGCCATTCCGGCGCGCACGCGCTGGCTGTTGGCAAGCGCCGTGCCGGTCAATGCCGCCCCCGTCACCGTGTCGATGCCGGTGACGAGATTGCGCAGGCAGAGCATGCCGTCCAATGCGCCGTCCATGCGGCCGGTCGATGGGGAAACGCCGAGGTGATAGAGCTTGGCCCCGCCCGCCGAGTCGTTGTAGATGACGTCGGACCCGGAATTCAGTCCGTTGCTGGTGGCGAACAGCAGCGTCTGTGACGCCGCCTGCGCCGCGACGTTGCCGGTCGCATCCACGTTGGCGAGACTGAAGCCGCATACGTTGTCGCCCGCCGAGAATTTGCCATAGGCCGCGACGTAGCCAAATGCCACGTAGGCATCGGCCAGCCGGTAGTGCGACGCATGCAGCGCGTTGCCCACCGGATCGGTCCAGCCGTAGCCTTGCAACTTCGCGAGTGCCACGTCCGCCTGGAGAGCTGACGTATTTCCGCTGACAAGACCCTTGTCCGCCAGGCTCTGGCACCGATTGGTCGCGATGGTCTTGAGTTCGACGCCGCCTACCTGCGTCAGGAAATTGCCGACCGGATCGGTGCCGAATCCGAACCAGCCCGGGCGGATGCCGTTGGGCGCCTGGGCGCCAGCGGAAATGGACGCGCACAGCTCGTAGATCATCCGGTACGTGAAGTAATCGATCAGCGGTTTCCCGGCATTGGGAACCGCCGCACCGTTGAAGTTGACGGTCACGTTCGCCATGCTCGCCGGCTGCGCATTGGGCTCGGCCACCGCGAGGCCATCGATCAGACCCTCCGTGTCCTGCTCCAGCGCCTGCAACGATTCGGCGCCGCCGTTGGAGATGGACGATGCGATGACGATCGTGTTGCCCGGAACGATCGTCTTCACGTGCAGGCCCGACTTGTCGTCGATTGGCGCGTGCTGTTCGTTGAGCGCCCAGAAGGCGAACCGGATGCTGTCGAGCACGTTCTGGCCCCAGTCCTTTTCCGGATTCTGTTGGGAATGGATGTGCTTGTACGCGATCCGGTTCGCAAACGCGGCATTGAATGTCGTCAATGCGGCGCCGGCGAGGTCCGAGGCAAAATGTGCAAGTCCCCCGGGGCTGGTGCGGCTCACGAGTCGGCCGTCGATCAGGTTGACCTTGTCCGACGCGAGATCGTGATAGCCGATGCCCTTGCCTGCGTCCGTGTACGCGACCGCGCAGCCGTGCTTCAAACCCCAGTCGCCGGCGGTACCGATCGCGCCGTAGACGCCGCGCGAGCCCGACGACGGTCCGGCCACGATGCACGGGTGTTTGACATCGAAACTGTCGGGAATCTGCACCATCAGCGTCACGTTCTTCCTGCCGGTGCCGTCGTCGGCATACGCGAGGATTTCCTTCCCGGCGATCTTCCCCTCGCCCAGCGTGGCGTTGCCGCTGCTGTCGATATTGGGGCCGTAGAGCGTGCCGTAGCCACCGGCCGCCGTGGGATCCAGGACGCCGCGATAGTTGGTATAGATCGCGCGGCGCCGCAATTCTGCAGCCGTCGGGTTGGCCGCATCCGCAAATCCTGGCGCGGCGCCGCCGATTCCGGTCTTGCCGAGACCTGCCGTCAGAAGATCGTCGGTGACACCGTCGTAGGTCGTCGGCCCGGCAATGTTGGTGATACGCGCCGGAAGAGTATTCAGGTCTGATGTGCCGCCCGACCCGAGGCAGCCTGAAAGAACCGCGGCGGACCCGATAGCCGCTGCAAGGAGGGGTAGTTGTTTCCGCAGCACTTTCATCGGTTCGCCGCTCGCCGATGGCACGCCGCTACCCCGCGCCGGCATGCGCCCAGGCGTCGAACACGCGACGTTTGCAAGGCGGACGATCGTGTCGCCGTGAGCGCGGCACGCACACGGCTCGCCGTGTCCTTCCCTGCGCCTGCTGACGCGTCCCATACGGAAGGACGCCGCGGCACTATTTGCTGCCGAGCGTGCGCAGCCGACCGAGTATTCCGGCTTCTTCCGCGGGCGAGAAGCCATACGCATAGATATTGCGTGTCTTCGTCGCGCGCACGGCGTCGCCCGCGTGCCGGCGCAGGTTGTGGGCAATTTCGCCGAACGATATTCCCATCAGCACCGCCGGCGCGTTGACTCGCGGATTGTGGCACTCCGCGCCCATCACCTCGAACCCGAGTGACCGCTTGTAGTACGCGACGTGCCGCGGATTGACTTCGATCACGACGTGGTCGAACGCGTGAATCTTCTTCGCGTAGAGATACACCGTGTGGAAGAGGCCGGCGAGCACGGGTCGCGAACCATGCGACACGTCGACCGCGAGGCGGGTGAATTCGCAGACCCGGCGGCCTTCGCGCCGGAGCTGGTCGATTTCGCGGCGAAAAAGCAGGTCGGCCGCAAGGCCTTCGCTCGAGTCGAGGCGAAGGCTCATCGTGCCGGCCAGATGGGCATCGGCATAGGCGGCGAACGTGCAGACGTTGGCGTTCACGAGCGTAGCCGAGGTACGGTATCCCCTCCCCAGATAGCGCGTCTGGACGAGGACACCCGCGTCCTGTCGAACCTCGGGCGAACCGGCGAGGCGAATCTTGAACGCACCCACCTCGGCATCCGCGGCGACCAGCGAGGCGCCAAAATCTTCGACGCTGAGCGGCTTCATCTGCGCCGGCAAGCTCCGGTGGACCGTCCATCCGGTGCGGGAGATTTGCGACGTCGGGCCCGCATCGGCGGAAGTGCGCAATGGCGAACGTGCACGCGCCAATGGCTTGCCGCGGAGCCGTTGCAGTAGTTTGTTTAGCCGTTCGTACACTTCAACGCACCCGCGTCCGAAAAAGCCGCGCGTGCTCCGGGACCCGCCGCCGAGCCGACTGTCAACGGCAGCGGCCCGCCCTGGCGAACACTGCGATTGTACTCCACCGCACCGGGCGCGGCGTCGGCGACGGCGTAGTCGAGGATCGCTCGCGGCTTGTCTGCATCGCTCTCGGCAACAGGAACTGGATCGGATCAGGATCGGCAATCGGGAAATGCCTTGTCTCGCAATCGGCGATAAGCCGAGTCAGGACATCAAGCGCGTCGGCCTCCGTACTGCCCGCGGCAGCGCGCCGGAGCCACCCGCCTGGATGCCAACGCCATCGCCCAGATGCAGGCACAGGTGCGCCGGCGCTTGCAGCGGGTCTGCGTGCGCCGAGGCCTGCTGCCGGGCGATGATGCGCAGGCGATGGGGCATTGGCAACATGGCGGTGGCTTCTGCGCCGACGGCTCGGTGTGCATCGAGGCCACCGACAGAGCCAGGCGCGAGCGTCCGCTGCGCCATTGCGCCCGGCCACCGTTCGCTCCGGAACGGCTGCGCGAGGTCGATCCTGAGCGCCTCGACGACGACCACCCGGCCGGGGCCCGGCCGAAAATGGGGCAACAAGCGTGCGGAGCAGCCGGTTGCCACCGAAAATGAACGCTTGACTCGACCGATCGGCTCCTCCACATTCAGGTTTGCGCGGTTGAATCTCCTGTCCGTAAATTCGATCGTTCGGTCTGCCGTGGCGGCCTGTGCGCCAACGTCCCGTTGACCGGGAGCCGCCCCTCCCACCGAGTCAGATGACGATGGCACGCACTCCCGAACGCCGGCGTCGACGGGCCACCAGCGCGACGCGCAGCGTTTCCGCTGCCCGGCTTTTCTCCTGCATCGCGGAATTCGGCGCGGTACGGAGGTGCCGATGACGATTGACCCCGCCACGCTGCGTCGCTTGTCGCCGCTGCTGGATGAAGCGTTGCTTCTAGACGAGCCGGAGCTTGCGGCCTGGCTCGACGGGCTGCAAGGCGAGGCGGCCGAACTTGCGCCGCTGTTACGGGACCTTCTCGCGCGACACGCGTCCAAGGAAACCAACGACCTGCTCGACCGAGGGCCCGAATTCATTGCCTTGCGCGACCGCGGCGCTGCGGATTCTGCGGGGTTCGGCGCCGGCGACGTTGTGGGCGGTTACTTGCTGCTGCGCGAGATCGGTCGTGGTGGCATGGGTGAGGTCTGGTTGGCCGAGCGATCGGACGGGCAGGTCAAGCGCCCGGTGGCGCTCAAGCTGCCGACGCTTGGTCTGCGACGAAGTGTGCTGGTACAGCGCTTCGCGCGCGAGCGCGACATCCTCGCGTCGCTTGCGCATCCGAACATTGCACGGCTGTACGACGCCGGCCTGAGCGAGGACGGCCAGCCGTACCTCGCGCTCGAGTACGTCGAAGGCGTGCCGATCACCCAGTACTGCACCGACCAGCAGCTCGATGCGCGCGCCCGCGTCGCGCTGCTGCAGCAGGTGATGAACGCGGTGCAGTACGCGCACGCCAATCTGGTGATCCATCGCGACCTCAAGCCCACCAACGTGCTGGTTACGGCTGAAGGCCGGGCGATTCTGCTGGACTTCGGCATCGCCAAGCTCCTTCAGGAAGACCAAGGGCAGGTGAACGAAACCGAACTCACGTACCTGGGTGGGCGAGCGTTGACGCTGCATTACGCCGCGCCCGAGCAGCTCACGGGCAGGCCCGTGAGCATCGTCACCGACGTGTACGCGCTGGGTGTGCTGCTGTATGAACTGCTCGCCGGCCGGCGCCCGTTCGAGGGCGAGCGGCGGGGACTCGAAGCGGCCGTGCTGGCCGAGGAAGCCATGCGACCGAAAGGGGTCGAGGTGGATCTCGTCACCGTCGCGCTGAAGGCGATGAAGAAGGTCCCGGCCGAGCGTTACGCGACCGTCAATGCGTTCGCCGACGATCTGACCCGGTGGCTCCGCGACGAACCGGTACTCGCACAGCCGGACAGTAGGACGTACCGGTTGCGCAAGTTCGTGGGGCGGAATCGTCTGGCGGTCGTCACCGCCAGCGCAGTCGCAGTGATCGTGGTGACGGCGGCGGCGGTATCAATCTGGCAGGCCGGCGTAGCGCAAGAACAGTCCCGCATCGCGCAGAGCGAGGCAAGGGTATCCGACGCGGTGCAGAGCTTCCTCGAGGGGATCTTCAAGGCGAACGCGATAGATCAGGCCGACCCGCTGGCGGCCCGCGAGCGGCCCGCGCGAGTCTTGCTCGACGAGGGCGCGAAGCGCATCGATCAGGCACTCGACGATGTCCCGGGCGCCAAGCTGCGCGTGCTCAGAACGCTCGCCGGCATGTACGCAGACATGGGAATGCATGAGCAGTCGATCCAGCTCTTCGGGCGCAGTGCCGCATTGGCGCAGGCGGTACATGGCGAAGGGTCCGACGCGCACCTGCAGGCGCTTGCCCGTCTTGGACACAAACTGATGGACGCTGACCGGTACGATGAAGCGCGAGCGGTGCTCACGCGGGCCAAGGGCCTCATGGAAGCACGTCCGCACACCAACCCTTCCGTGTCCGGCCAGGTCGACACGCACGTTGCGGCGCTGCACCGCCGCGATGATCCGCAACGGGCGCTGGCCACGGCAGAGCGCGCGGTCGTCACGCTGCGCGCGCTGCCGGCGTCGCTCGACCTTCTGGCGGCCTTGCACAACTACGGGAACCTCCTGTCCGATCAAGGCCGCGATACCGAAGCGGTCAAGGTCCTGGAGGAGGCGGTGGCCGCGGCGACGTCCTTGCCGGCCGGCGGGCGGAGTTCGATGCCAGGGATCTATGCGGCGTTGGCGCGGGCAACCGAAAGGCTCGGCGACATCGAACGTGCCGACGAGTTGTTTCGCCACGCGCTTGCCCACAGCGAATCCAACAACGGCCCGGCCGCGATGGAGACGCTCCACGTCATGGCCAACTACGGACTGATGCTGAGCAAGAACGGCCGTCTGCACCGTGGCCTCGAGTTGACGGCTTCCGCGCGCGAACGGGCACTCGGCTGGCGCGATTCTCCGGATCGACGCGCGTTGCTGCCGATCATCACGGCATACGAAGCGCAGATGCGGGTCCCTTTGGGCCAACTGGAAATGGCGCTCGATCTCACCGAACAAGGCCTGCGATCCTTCGGGCCCGCGAAGGCGCGACCGAATCGCGCGGTCGCGTTGCACAATGCCAGGGCAATGGCGCTTCTGGATCTGGGCCGCTTCGGCGATGCGGACGCCGAATTGGACTTGGCCCAGGATCTGATCAAGCGATTCGGGATGGCGCCGTCTTACGCCTACTTGAACGCTCGGTCGCGTGTGCAATGGCTGATCGCGCGCGGTGACGGTCTCCTCGCGGCCGAGGCGTGGCAGCGTTACCTGGAGGAATCGAGCCGGCTCGCTCGGCCACCCGCCGGCGACTTCGAGGCCTTGACTGATCTGGCCGAGGTACTGCTCGCCGCCGGCGACGTCAAGGCGGCGATCGAGCGCGCACGGGATGCCCTGGCGCTGTTGGAACCGCTTCCGGCGCGTGTCCACCATGCCGACGCGGAGGCGCGCGCGCTGCGTGTGCACGGCACCGCGTTGATGCGTGCGGGGCAGCCGGGTCCGGCCGTAGCGTTCCTGCGCCGGTCGGTTGAACTCTACGAGGGGATGTACGACCCGAAGCTTTCACCCGCGGTTGCGCAAGCGCAGGTCGTATTGGGCGAGGCCCTGCTGACGACGGGCGATCGTGCGGGTGCGCGCGAGATGCTCGCCCGGGCCCAGGCGATCCAGTCATCGCATCGAGAACTTGGCCCGCAGTACCTGGACCCGATCCGCCGCCTGCAGTTCGATTTGGGCGCCCGGCGCTAGAGCCGGTGCATCCGGGCACCCCGTATCCTCACGGCCAGCGGGCCATCCCGCGCGAGCTTCGGTTCCGAACCCGGCCTCGGTAGCGGCGCCGTTACCGAAGCGCGACGAACAACAGCAAGCGCGCCTTCTCCCAACTTCGGCGCACCGTTCGCTCGGAAAGGTCCAGCGTCTCGGCGATCTCCTTCTCCGAAAGCCCGCCGAAATAGCGCAGCTCCACCACCTGGGCCAGGCGCTCGTCCGCCTGCGCCAGGATTTCGAGCGCCTCGTGCACGCGCAGCACGTCGTTGTCGGGCGTGGCGAGCGCCTCGGACAAGGTCGTGTCGAGAACCAGATGTGTGGCATTGCCACCCCGCCGCTCGGCCTGTTCAGCGCGTGCGAAGTCCACGATCACCGACCGCATGACCCGTGCAGCGTAGGCGAAGAAGTGACGGCGGTCCTGCACCGGGAGCGAACTCACGCCGACGAGCCTGAAATACGACTCGTGCAGCAACGACGTTGTGTCGAGCAGCGTCATCGTTTGATGCGAACGCAGCTTTACGTGCGCGAGACGCCGCAAATCCTCGTAAAGGAGGCTGAATGCCGCGATGGCAGCCTCCTTGTCGCCGCGACGGGCGGACGTCAGCAGTTGGGTCAGCCGGGACGGCGGGCCGTGCGGGTCCGGAACGGTGTCATCAATCATGACGCACTGGCGGGCGGGATGGCCCGGGGGCGGGGCATGCTATCGCGCACCCACCCGCATGCCTGAAGAAACTATAGCGCAGCAGGACCGCGTTCGCCATCGCAGCACGGTATCGGCGCGCGACGGCGTTCGTGCCGCGGCGCATCGCAAGCGATTGTTCGACGAGCGCCAACCGCGCTTTGGCGGCCACGCGGCGGACGTCGGCGCGATTCCGTCGGCGCAGGGCAGCCATGGGGTCGCCAGCGCACCCTAGTTCGCGGCGGTGGACGCCGTGATCGCGCGGATGCGGAAGTCGAAGTCTGTCGGGCCCAAGCTTTGCTGTCGATGGAGGAGACACGCTTGAACGCAAGACGCATGATTCTCATCGCCTCAGTCATTGTCTTCGCCGGGTCGGTCCACGCGCAACGCTGTTCCGGCCCTCCGGACGGAGGTATGGATGCCTCCGGGAATCAACGCAGCGATCCCGGCGGCAGCGTCTCGTACACGACGGCGCCCACGTCGGCGTTCGCGCCCAGGAACATCCCGTTGAGCGTGGGGTCCTCCGCCGGAGCGCCTGCATTGGGTGCGACGCGGGCATCGGTCGGACCGACTGGCGCGGCGGCGGTTCGGGGGGACTTCCGCGAATTGCGACGCGAGCGTGGGTGGCGGAGACACGAGCGAGCGAAGGCACTGTGACGCCATGCATCGGCGGTTCGGACGGCGGCATGGACGCATCCGCGTCCGCACACTTAGCTGTCGCCGCCGAGGACGGCGACCGGCGCGCGGCCGAAACGCTGATCGTGATGTATCGCCTTGGCGAGCAGTTATATGGGGCGGCATTTCGCGCCGATCCGGTCAAGGTGGCGCACTGGACAAACATCGCCGTGGCGCTCCGCCGTGGCGTAGCATGGCCGGACGTCCAGTGGTCGACGAGGTGATCCTATGATGGATCGACGCACGTTTATCGGCACGCTCGCGGGTGGGCTTGTCGCGGCGCCGCTCGCGGCCGAGGCGCAGCAGACGGGGAAGGCCTACCGCGTTGGATTTCTCTGGGACAGTCCATCCATGTTTCCGGACGCACTCGCATCGTTCCGTCGCGGGCTCCGCGACCTGGGCTACGTCGAGGGTCGGACCATCATCATCGAGTACAGGTGGACCGAGGGGAAGCCGGAACGGATGCGTGAACACGCGGACGAACTGGTTCGGCTCAAGGTCGACGTCATTGTTGCACCGAGTTCCCTCTACACGGGCGTGGCCAAGCAAGCGACCTCGACGATTCCCATAATATTCGTGAGCCACGCTGACCCGATCGGTAGCGGCCACGTGCCCAGCCTCGCGCATCCGGGAGGCAACATCACGGGGCTCTCCCTGATGATGACCGAGACGAACGTCAAAGGCCTCGAGCTTTTCAAGGAGGCAGTTCCTGCGCTCGCGCGTGTTGCTGTCGTCTGGGACCCTGCGACGCCGTCGCATGGGCCGGGTCTGAAAGCCGCCGTGGGAGCAGGACCGTCACTTGGACTGAATATGCAATCGGTGGCCGTGCGCAGCGCGGCCGAGTATGACAGCGCCTTTTTGGTCATGGTCCGAGAGCGAGCCGACGGCGTTCTGATACTTTCGACGCCTCTGTTCATTGCCGGAGCGAAGCGGCTTGCAGAACTCGCGTTGTCGCACAAACTGCCTTCGCTGTTTGGGCCGAAACATCATGTGGAGGTCGGGGGCCTTATGAGCTATTCACCCGACCGTGCGGACTTGTGGCGCCGCGGTGCCATCTATGTGGACAAGATTCTCAAAGGCGCAAGACCCGGCGACCTCCCCGTCGAGCAGCCATCGAAATTCGAGCTCGTGATCAACCTGAAAACGGCGAAAGCGCTTGGCCTCACCATTGCGCAGACGATGTTGGCGCGCGCGGACGAGGTAATCCGGTGACAAGTGCGACCGGCCGCTTTCCGGCGCGAGCTAAGGCCGGGAAGGGCCGGGCACGGTCAAACGCTCTGCGACCCCGAACGGCGGCACTGCGAGCGCCCCCGGCCGTTCGCACATCGGTCACCGATGTGCGCCAATCGGCGGCCGCTCAGTCCAATTGCATCAATGCCGGCGACCGGCCAGGACCAGCCATCGGCGTTGTGCCAGAAATTTCCGGTGAGCGGCAGTTCGTACCCGCACTCGGAAATGGCGGCGCAGGCATATTCATGGCGGCGGCACCAGGACGGCGAGGCGGACGAGCAACTCGAGCGGGGTGCGGATCAGCGCGCCCGCTGCGCCGGGGTCAATTTTGGGGTGGTCGAAGATGGGGTGCTCGCTGGAGTTCGCGCAGTCGGTCCAAGGCGAAGGCGAGCGGGGCGCGAAAATGCAGGAGCCGCTCGCGTCCGGCGAGATCGACGCGCCGCCAGGATGAGTCGTCGAATTGGGCCGGCCGACCGGCATGGCGCCGCCGCACATCGACACCGTGGCCGCCGAGTGGGAAGCACGGCTGCCCACCGATCGCGGGTTCCAGGCGGTCAACGACGACCACGGCGTGTTTGCCATTGTCGCCGCAGGGTGCGACTCCGCTGCATCGCTGTTGCTGGCGGAGCTCGAAGCGGCCGCGTTGCGCGACGGCCGTCAAGCGCTGGCACGGCACTACATCGCCGAGCGCACGACGCACGAACCGGGCAGCGCCTGGGGAATGCGCCCTGCCGATTGTGTCACGGAGCGCCGCGCCGGAACGTCAATATGACCGGACGACGGGCGGAACCCTGCCGCGACGACTCAGGACCCCCGCCATTGCGGCGATCGTTCCCGATTCCAGCAGCGTGCGAATGGGGACGTCGACATCGAAGCGTGCGGCCACGCGGGCGACTATCATCGACGCCTGCAGGGAGTTGCCGCCAAGACTCAGGAACGTGTCGGTCGTCCCCACCTGGTCGAGGCCGAGCACCTCGGCCCACATCTTCGCCAACTCGGCCTCGAGCGCGGACCCCGGCGCGGTCATCGTCGCGTCCGCATCACGGCGACTGCGCGCCGGCAACGGCAGGGCGAGGCGATCCGCCTTGCCGTTCGGCGTCTGCGGAATCGCATCCATGGCGACGAAGACCTCGGGGATCATGTAATCCGGAAGCTTCCGCGTGAGCGCCTCGCGCAGCGCGCCCGCGGTGACAGGAGGCTCGCCCGAGGCGACGAAATAGGCAACCAGCCGCTGCTCGCCGGGATCGAATTCGCGCCCGGCGACGACCGTATCGCCGACGCCCGCGATCGCGCGCAGGGCGCTCTCGATTTCGGTGACGTCGACGCGAAAGCCGCGGATCTTGACCTGAAAATCCTGGCGGCCGGCATGAAACAACCGTCCGTCCGGCCCTCGCCGACCGAGGTCTCCGGTGAGGTAGATGCGGGCCCCGCCACCCGCCGGGTCCGGCAGGAATGCGGCCCCGGTGCGCTCCGGGTCGCGCCAGTACCCGGGCGAAATGTAGCGGCTGCGCACGGCGATCTCGCCTACTTCGCCGTCGGCCACCTCGCGCCGCGAAGCGTCGAGCAGCAGGACGTCCTTGTCGGGCAGCGGGTAGCCTATCGGCAGCTTGCCGCCGCCCTCCGCGGTGCCGTGCGGGATGAACGCCCAGCAAACGGTCAGGCACTCGCTGGGTCCGAACGCGTGCGACAGCACGCAGTGCGGCGAGAAGTGCCGGTTGAAATGGCGGAGGTCGTCGCGGAGCATCGACTCTCCGCCGAGGGACAGCACGCGCACCGCGGGAAAGGTCCGGTGCGCGTCGAGCGTCGCCATGAACCCGCGGAAGAGGGTCGGCACGCCGCGCACGATGGTGATCCCGTTGTCCGCCATCCATGCCGCGAGTGCGCCGAAGCCCTTTGCTTTGACGTCGAAAGGGAACACGGCGGCGCCGTTGAGAAGCGAACCGTAGATCGTGCGCACCGAGTTGGCGAAGCTAAGCGACGTGGCGAGCAGCCAGCGGTCGCGCGGGTTGACGCCCCAGCCGTTGGTCAGGTTGCGTGCATCGACGAGGACACCGGCATGGGTGTGCAGCACCCCCTTGGGACGGCCCGTCGACCCGGACGTGTAGAGAATCATCGCCAGGCTGTCCGGGCCGGCCGCGTCGGCGGGATCCGTTCCGGGCAGTTGCGGATCGATGTCGCCGAAATCGATCAGCTCGATCGAGCTTCCACACAGCCGCGTCGCGTCGTCGCGGTGGCGGGCGTCCGTCAGCATGAGCCGGGCGCCCGAGTCGGCAAGCATGTAATGCAGGCGATCCGCCGGATAGCCGGGATCGAGGACGACGTAGAACTTCCCCGCCTTGAGTACGCCGAGGATGGCGGCCAACGCTTCGCCGCCGTGCGCGAACATCAGCGCGACCGGCTCGGCCGAAGGACCGCGCCGCGCCAGAATCGTGCGTGCCAGGCGATTTGCCGTCTCGTTGAGCGATGCATAGCTGTACTGCACGCCGTCCGCCTTGACGGCGAGACGATCGCCGTGCGCCCGCACCTGCTGCGCGAAACGCCGCGCGATCGATTGCGCGACCTCGTCCGCCCCGAAGGGACGAAACCCGCTGTCGCGTGGAACTGGAATCTGCTCCAGCAGTCGCATGCCGAAATCGCCGTTGTCGACAGCCGGTTGCTCGGCCGGCTTTGTCGACGGCAAGATTACCATTCGGCAGCGTCACCTTGGCACGTGACTTGCTCGTCCCACGGGCGCGGGATAGGCTCGCCGCCGCCGTGAACCGAGCGTGCGCGAAGAGGGCGGAAAGGGACGCCGTCCGGTGCTGCAAGCGCAGCAACCCTTCAAGACGGCAGTTCAACGTGATGCGATGAAGATAATGGTGCGAAATCCGATCCGGACGGTGGTGGCCATGCTGGCATTGGCGCTCCTGCCCGCGCTCGCCTGGTGCCAGGCGGCATACCCAACCCGGCCGATCCGGATGATCGTGCCCTTTGCCCCCGGAGGCGCGTCGGATGTGGTGGCGCGCATCATCAGCCCGAAGCTCGGCGAGATTCTCGGCCAGCCGATCGTCATCGACAACCGCGCCGGCGCCTCGGGTAACATCGGGATGGACGCGGCCGCCCGGGCCGCTCCCGACGGCTATACGATCTTCCTGGGCAACATCGGCGCCATCGCCATCAACCCGGCGATCTTTCGCAGCCTGACCGTGAACCCGCGGCAGGACTTCACGCCGGTCACGCAGGTCGTGGATGTCCCGAGCATCCTGATCGCCAACCCGACCGTGCCCGCGAACAGTGTGGCCGAGCTGATTGCGTTCGGGAAGGCAAATCCCGGCGTGCTCAACTTCGCCTCGACGGGTTCCGGCGCGTTGAGTCGCCTCGAGATGGAGCAGCTCAGGAAGACGGCACATCTGGACGTGGTGCACATCCCGTACAAGGGAGGCGCCGGCCCAGCGGTCACCGGCATGCTCGGGGGTGAGATTCACGTGATGTTCGTGACGCTTGCCTCGGTGATGAGTCAGATCCAGGCGGGCAGGCTGAAGCCCCTGGGCATCTCGACGGCGACGCGCCTCGACGCGCTGCCGCAGGTGCCGACGATGGCCGAGTCGGGTTTTCCCGAGATGGTCAGCGGCGCCTGGCAGGGCGTGTTCGTGCCCGCGGGAACGCCGCGTGCGATCGTGGACAGGCTGCACGCGGCGCTCGTCGCCATGCTCGGCACGGCGGAAATGAGGGAGCGCTTGGCTGTCGCCGCCGCCCCGGTCGTGACCAGCAAGACGCCGGAGGAATTCGCCGCCTTTGTCGACGCCGAAATGACCCGCTGGGGAAAGGTGGCAAAGGACGCCGGTGCGACGGTTGACTAGGACCACGCCGGGACGGGTGGGCGATGTGGGCGAGCCCGTCCGATTGGTCCTGGCCGTTCAGGTTTCCGGAAAGGCGGGTCGCGTACCATTCGCCCCTCCGGCGCACTTGCCGCTGCACCGTGTTGCGCGTACAACCGAACTCCCTCGCCAACTCCCGAATCCCGACGCCACGCCGGGCCATCACTCGTATCTCCACTGCTTGCTCCTCAGTCAACGTGGCGGCGGCCCGAAAGCCGCCATCGTCGCCAAGGTGGGTCAGAATTCAAACGCCGCAGTGGGTCGGTCTTACATCGGCGCTAACATCTACTCGGTGCATGGACTGACATCAGATCCCGGCACACGTAGAATCAAGACTCATGGCTGCATAGCCTGGTGTACGTGAAACCGGGGGGTCAAACTGTAAGGTTTGACGCAGATGTAGTCGCAAACGCAATTGACCAGAAACACAGGCGGAACGTCCCCCATCAAGCAGGGCTATTCGACCCCCGAATCGCCAACCATAGCCATGATTTTCGGGGACTTTGCTCCAGCCTTCCGTCGGTTGTTTAGCTGATTCGAGCGGAATATTCCGGTGAAGGCGCCCCATATTTTCCCGGCGTTTTAGCCCGACACATCTCGTTAGGCGCCCCGCGCGAGGGGACGCGCAACCTCGAAATCCCATGAATAGGTGGAACATACCCGATTGGCTGGAGCGCGAGGTCATCGAGCGAGACCGTCGTTGTATCTACTGCGGCGTCGAGTTCATCTCTCCGATCACTACGCGGCGCTGCGCGCCATCTTGGGAACACATCATCAATGATGCACGGATAGTTACACTCGAAAATATTGCGAGATGTTGCATCTCGTGCAATGCGAGCAAAGGCACGAAGGATCTTGCTGCCTGGCTTCAGTCAAAGCATTGTCGGACGCGCGGAATTACGGCGGAGTCGGTCGCGACCGTGGTGAGAGCAGTTCTTGTCTATCGTGCAAGTGGCAATGCACCGGGCGCCTAACCGGTCGGTCAACCGGACGCCGCCGGCGTCGCAGTTCTTGGCGAGCGTGTCGTCGGCGCCGGTTACCTTACTCGTTAGCGCTCACCTCCACATGCGTGGCCCGCTAGTGACTCTTGCCAAGATCGTCTGGCTTACCTCTGCCTGTTGGTGCTATTTTTCGCATGGAACAATCGTGGTACGGCTGACACAGACATCGTCGTACTGTTGGCGCTCTTCGTGTTGACGTTTCCGATTCGCTTACCCTTCTGCATTGGGCACCGGACTATTCGTCCTTCTGGATCGGTTTGCCGGGATCGTCGTTCCGGGAGGCTTTTGGTTCAATCTCACCTATTGGTTGCTATCCGTGAGTATTGCGTATTGGTTTTGGTTCAGCCTCATTCCCCGGCTCGTGCGCCGTGAGCGCTAACCGCTCGGTCAACACGGACGCCCCGCGTGCGCGGTTCGCCTGCGCAGCAGGTCGCCGGTTACCTTCGCGTTAGCCTGCACGAGCGCGCCGCCGCCCAAGGTCTTGACGTAGCTACATATTGTAGCTACGATGCCTTCGTGTACTGGTGGGACGAAAGGAAGCGCAAGTTCAATCTCGCGAAACACGGCATCGATTTTCGCGACGCGGCAAAAGTGTTCGACGGCCCACTCGTTACTGTCGAAGATTCTCGCGAAGACTACGATGAGGCGCGTTATGTTGCCCTCGGGCTCCTCGAAGGTATCGTGGTCTCAATGGCATACACCGAACGTGGTAGCGCCATCCGGCTCATCTCCATTCGCAAAGCCCTGAAACATGAAACACGATTCTTCTTCTCGCAAATCGGCAAGTGATATTAAGCGCGTGGCGTCTCTGCGCGAAACCCAGATCACCGTCGACGACGACGCTCCAGCGTGGACGCCGGAAATGTTCGCACGGGCCGTAGTAAGACGAGGCCTCGACACTCCACCGACGAAAACATTGCTTTCGCTGCGTGTCGATTCGGACGTCGTTGAGTGGTTTCGCGCACAGGGGCGCGGCTATCAATCTCGTATGAATGCGCTGTTGCGCGCCTATATGGACGCACATCGCCAAAATCGAAAACGTGCAGGCTAACCTCGTATATGGACTCCCCCCGCAAAGGAAGAGGTTGATCGATAGTTGTGGCAAGTAGGGTGAGCCTGCAGTCGTATATCCGGCATCTGAATTGGGCTCATGATGGCCCGTGCCGACATGGAATCTGCGGATCCGGCTGCGCCAATCGGTACAAGCGGCAAGCGTGCAGCTGCCGGCAGGGTTATCGGCGTCAAGCGGGGTGGGGACGACCCGGTTTGCCATGATGGGCGATCAATCTCTACGCAAGGCTCGGGGTGAGGTGGATACGAGGCAAGGTGTTTTCAGGCCGGCAGCGCGAAGGCCGTACGCGTGAGCTTCTTGTTCAGGCGAGCGACGCCGTACGGTTCGCCGTCGCGCAGCGTCGCGTAACAGATGCGCGCCAGCTTGTTGGCGAGGGCGCAGGTGGCCTTGTTGTGATTGGAGCGGCTCCTGCACGGCCAGTGCCCATTGCCGCAGGCCATCGACCGGTCTTGCCGGCGCGCACCGCCGCGCTGGCCGCGCGCAATACCGAGCGCGCGCCGTGGGTGAGCAGCATGCGCAGGTAGCGGTCGCCGCGCTTGGAGATGCGGCCGAGATGGCGGGTGCCGCCGGAGGAATGTTCCTTGGGCGTCAAGCCGAACCAGGAGGCGAAGTGCCGCGCATCGTGAAAGTGGCTGACCTCGCCGGAAGTCGCTGCCACCATCGCCGTCGCGGTCAGCAAGCCGACGCCGGGAATCGACAGCAGCGTGGTGCAGGCCGGCGATTGGCGGGCCAGCGCGGTCAATTCGCGTTCCAGCTGCGCGATGCGCACCTCGAGCAGCCGGATCTCCTCGACCAGCAACGACATCGACCGGCGGAGCAGCAGGGGCACCGCCGAATGGGGGTCCGCGAGCACCCGGCCGATCTGCTCGACCCCGAGGCGGCTGCCTTGGGCGATGACGATGCCGAACTCGCGGCAGAAGCCGCGCAGCGCGTTGATGCGCGAGGTGCGCGTTGCCATCCACAGGGAGCGGGTGCGATGCATCGCCTGCAGCGCCTGTTGCTCGACCGACTTGATGCGCACCGGCACGATCTCGGCACAGCGTGCCGCTTCGAGCAGCGCGCAGGCATCCGCGGCGTCCGTCTTGTTGCGCTTCACGTAGGCGCGGACGTAGGCCGCCGGCAGCAGTCGCACCTCGATCCCCAGACCGTTCAGCCAGCGCGCCCAGTGGTGGGCCGAGCCGCAGGCTTCCATCACCACCAGACCGACCGCGCGGTTGGCGAACCACCGCTCGAACTGGAGGCGCGTCAGCCGCTGCTGCTCGACGACCCGCCAGGTGCCGTCGGCGACGGCCAACTGAAACACGGACTTGGCAAGATCCACTCCCACAACCGGCAAAGCAGCGGTAGCATTCATCTCGGACTCTCCTTGGTTGCGCTGACACCCCACACCACATGAGGCCAGCTGGCACGATGATGCCGAAAGATCAGGGGGAGTCCATCCCATCAGTCAACACGGACGTTCGCCGGCGGGGCTTCGCCCGCGCCGCGGTCGCCGGTTACCTTACTCGTAAGGACTTCCGCTAAGGACTTCCCCGTTTGCAAGTGTTCTTGCTGCTCGCTGGTAGGACAGACTGCAGATCTCTAACCGGCCTCGAAATGAGCGCGTCGTTTGGGCGCTCGGGCCACTATTACCAGCCGCGCGTGCGGTCCCAATTCGTTAGTCGGCCTCCGAGGAGCCTGCAAGGTAATCGGGGTGTCCGCGCGCCGGGCTGACCTGTTCAGCGTTCTCGCATTGCGCTCGCAGTCGTAGGAGGCTCCAGACGCTGAATCCGCACGGTTGCTTCACGCTGTCTTGCCAATTCGACCAGCTGTCGCTCGTAGCGGCTGATCCGTTCGTCGAGGTACGAAAGATGTGCCCGCAAATCGGCAATCGCGTCGCGCGCGAGAACGGGCAGCGTTTCAGCCACGACCACCGCCGCGCGCCGGACCTGATCCGCCCGTTGCGGCAACTCCACGCCAAACTCGGCCAGCACGCCACGGATGCGGTTGAGCGTTGCCGTGCGCTGCTCGATGAAGCCCTGCCGCACCCGATGCAGCGACAGAATTGCCTGCTGCTCGGCGCTCTTCACCGGCACGAAGCGCAGGTTCGGCCGCGCCACGGCTTCGCAGATCGCTTCGGCATCGTTGCCGCCGTTCTTCGAGCTCTTGCGATACGGCGCGACGAAGCGCGCCATCATGATGCCGACACGATGACCATGCCCCTGACACTTCCGTGCCCATTCGTGCGCACCACCGCACGCCTCCATGCCGATCAGACACGGCGGCAGCGTAGCCACCGGCTCCATCAGCCGTTCGCGCCGCACCGTCTTGCGCCGCACCGTGCGCCCCGCCGCGTCCACACCGTGCACGGTGAACACCGACTTTGCGAGATCGATCCCGACGGTAGTAATCTCTTTCATGACTTCCTCTCCGGGTTCAGATTGAACACAGACAATTCAATCTTGGCACCTCGTTGCCGTCTCCGCGACGGGGAAGTCCCTATTATTCGGTGGGCGTGATCGAGACGATGGACGATTGCTGCATCGATAAGACCGGCGCCATTGCCCGGCTGCGCGAGCGCCAATCGGCGACTCTGCGCATCGTCCTCTTGGTGAATGCGGCGATGTTCCTCGTGGAACTCGTGGCGGGTTTGCTCGCCGGTTCCGTGGCCCTGCTCGCCGACTCACTGGACATGCTCGGCGACGCCCTTGTTTACGGTTTCAGTATTTATGTGGTCGCGCGAGGCCCAGTCTGGAAGGCGCGGGCCGCTGTGGCGAAGGCAGCGGTCATGGGGCTATTCGGCGTGTTCGTCTTTGGGCAAGTCGTATACAAGCTGCTTTATCCCCAGCTCCCGACAGTCGAGGCAATGGGTGCGGTAGGCGTTCTCGCGCTTGCCGCGAACGGGGCCTGCTTCTCGCTACTTTGGCGGCACCGTGCCGAGGACATCAACATGCGGTCGGTCTGGCTCTGCTCACGAAACGACCTCATTGCAAACGTCTCGGTCCTGTTCGCGGCCTTGGCTGTGTGGATGACGCTTTCGCCCTGGCCGGATATCGCAGTTGGGGCGCTTATCTGCACCGTATTCCTGCGCTCGGCGTACCTCGTTGCTCGCGAGGCGCGTGCGGAGCTTCGGTTGAATCACGCCCAACCACCCGTTGCAGCGGACGCGCCGCAAGCGGCGCGCCGCTGAACGGGGGCGTTAGGCCGCCGACATCCGAACATGCGAGAGGAGAATCATGAGCAAAGTATTCGTCAACATTGGACTTAGCCTCGATGGCTACATGGCACCGGAAGGAATGACCATGGGCAAGCCTGAGTACAAGAACTGGGGCGCTAAGTGGGGTGCGATGATGGCCTGGATCATCAATCAACAGTACTTCCGCGACAACCTCAAGCTCGGACCAGGGGGAGAGACCGGACCGGTCAATGACCTGATTCGCAGCACCACGGAGCGCATCGGTGCCAACATTATGGGCAAGCGAATGTTCGATCAAGGCGAGGTCGCCTGGCCAGAGGAGGCTCCGTTTCACACACCGGTATACGTTCTTACCCATGAGAAACGCGAACCCTGGGCGCGCCCCGGCGGGACGACCTTTTACTTCATCAACGACGGGCCGGAGCGTGCCCTAGAGCTGGCTCGGGAATCCGCAGGCAGTCGTGATGTCCGTATCGCGGGTGGTGCGGATGTGATCCAGCAGTACCTGAACCTGGGTGTCGTCGACGAGCTGGAAATCGCCTTGGCACCCGTGTTGTTCGGCGGAGGGCGGCGTCTCTTCGAGAACCTACGCGAGCCCGGGCCGCAGTTTCGCATTGACAGGGTTCTTGCTGGTCCAGCCGCCACACACTTGCGCTATGTGTGTCAGTGAGGGCAGCCCAACAACCGGTTGCAGCGGACGGTCCGCTGCACGGCCCGCCGCTGAACGGGAGCGTTAGGCAGCATGCCAATCGTTACGATTGAGGTCGTCGCCGACGCAGATCATGCGGTGGAGGACAATCTTGCGCAGTCTCTCGCGGATACCATAGGACGTGCCCTCAACTCGCCACCTGGACAAACTTGGGTCCGCCTCCGGTCGCTCGTGGGCAATCAGTATGCGGAAAACGAGAATCCTACTAAGCCCGGTGAACTACCCGTGTTCGTTACTATCCTTGAGCGGCAATCGCCTCAGGGCTCAAATCTCGAAGCTGAAGTCGCGGAAATCACCACGGTGATTGCACAAGTTCTTGGTCGTCCGGCTGCATGTGTGCACGTTGAGTACGCGCCTTCTGCTCTAGGTCGGGTATCGTTCGGTGGCAAGCTCGTCCAATGAGCTTGCTGCCTAACCGGCACGTCAACGCGGACGCGGCATAGAGCGGCCCGCAGGCTCGTCGGAGGAAGAAGCAGCATGGACCGGGGCCAACGCAGACAGTTCCTGATCGGCACCATCGTATTGGCCACGCCGCTGCGGCTGCTCGCACAGGGGGTGCGCGTGCCGCGAATCGGATACCTTCTGTTCGTGCCGCTCGTCGATCCGCCTTCGCGCGAGCGTCAGGCGTTCCTTGACCGGATGCGCGAGCTTGGTCATGTCCCGGGCAAGACCGTCGAGATTTTCTATGGTTCGGCCGAGGGCGAGCCGGATTTTATCGACGACGCGTGCCAGGATCTCCTCAGACGGAAGGTTGAACTGATCGTCGCATCGGGTCCGATCGCAACGCTCGCGGCGAAGAAGGCCACCCGTACGGTGCCGATCGTCATGCAGGCAGTCGGGGACCCGATCGGAATCGGGGTGGTCCGGTTCCTCGGACGGCCTGAGGCGAACGTTACGGGCGTCTCGTTCATCTCCAGTGACCTTGCGGGCAAACGCGTCCAGCTGATCCGGGATCTGGTGCCCGCCGCGAGGCGGGTCGCAGTGCTCTGGGATTCAAACAGCGCCAATGCGCGCGCCGAGGCCCATGCGGCACTCGAGGCCGTGGCGCGCCTGGGGCTCAAGGCCGAAAAGGTCGCGCTTCCCTCGGACGGAGACCTGCCGCGCGCTCTCGGTCGACTTCAGGTTAACAAGCCGGATGCGTTGTATGTCACGTTTGAAGAAGGAATCGTCGTCAACAATCGCTCCGTGATCGCTGAATTCGGCGTCCGCCATGGGGTGCCCATGATTTCCGGTTGGAGCTCGCTCACCGAAGCGGGCGGACTTATCAGCTATGCGCCGAATCTTGCCGAGATCTTCCGGCGCTCCGCCTACTACGTGGACCGCATACTGAAGGGCACGAAGCCAGCCGACCTGCCGGTAGAACTGGCGCGCTCGGTCGAGCTCGTAATCAATCTGAAGACGGCCGCGACGCTCGGCCTCAGGATTCCGCAATTCGTCTTGCTTGGTGCAGACCGGGTGATCGAGTGACCGGTACGGCCGAATTCGGATCCTGGAAATACCGGGGAGATTGACGCCCAACGCTGTGCTCAACCGGACGGGCCGGTACGCGGCTTCAACTTGGCGAGCGGCGGCGTGGCCCACCGGTTAGCTTGGGCGTCTGCTTTCTGAAGACCGCTACGACTGGTCGGGGTCGAACGCGCCCCGCCATCAAGCAGCCGGCGCGAGTCGCATGGCTTGCAGCAGTGAAGGCGGCGCGCCTCGGCGACTTCCATTGGCACGACCTGCGCCATACGTGGGGGAGTTGGCACGTGCAGAACGGCACGCCGCTCGCCGTGCGGCAGGAGCTCGGCGGCTGGCGCGACCTGAAGATGGTGCTGCGTTACGCCCATCTCGCGCCGGGGCATCTGGCGCCGTACGCAGGCAACAGCGGCCTCGCCAGACCACAAGATGTAGAAATCGACCAGACACAAAACCGGACACACGACGTCCGGATTGCGGATGATGAAGAGGACGAAATCCTATTACGAATGAATGGGGTGGCTGATGGGACTCGAACCCACGACAACCGGAATCACAATCCGGGACTCTACCAGCTGAGCTACAGCCACCGTCGATCTACTGCGCGCCAACCGTGCGAAGCCACATTGACCCCGGCGTCGCACGATCGTCGCCAACAACAAGACTGGCACGCCCGACAGGACTCGAACCTGTTACCACCGGCTTAGAAGGCCGGTGCTCTATCCAAATGAGCTACGGGCGCTCTGTCGGATCGGGACGACGCATCGGTCGGACAAGCGTTTTGCCGGGCCGCACCGCAAGGGTTGGTCGGGGTGGAGAGATTCGAACTCCCGACATCTTGCTCCCAAAGCAAGCGCGCTACCGGACTGCGCTACACCCCGAGTGCGGGGATTATGCCATTCGGCAGGGCGCGAGGGCAAACGGCCTGCCTGCGACCCACTGGACCGGGGTGGGTAGGCAGAACTGGAGCCAGACTGGCAATTCGAACGCCAATGGCCCGTGACCGCGGTCGCCATCGGCGCAATGAACGGCGTCGCGAGCAACGACGCCGGCGCAGCGCATCACCCCTCGCGTTTCAACTGTGGAAACAGGATCACGTCGCGGATCGACGCCGAATCGG
This sequence comes from uncultured beta proteobacterium, assembly GCA_963695725.1. Taxonomy (GTDB): domain Bacteria; phylum Pseudomonadota; class Gammaproteobacteria; order Burkholderiales; family Casimicrobiaceae; genus CAIWHR01. Next base: position 148,487 of record CAVOHM010000003.1, on the reverse strand, counting down.
TCAGCAGCATCACCAGCCGGTCGATGCCGATGCCCTCGCCGGCGGTCGGCGGCAGCCCGTATTCCATCGCGCGAATGTAGTCGGCGTCGTAGTACATCGCTTCCTCGTCGCCCGCCTCGCGCGCCTCGGCCTGCCCTCGAAAGCGCGCCGCCTGGTCCTCCGGATCGTTCAGCTCCGAAAATCCGTTGGCGAGCTCGCGTCCGGTAATGAAGAGTTCGAAGCGATCGGTCACCGCCGGATTCGCGTCGTTTGCGCGCGCCAGCGGGGACACGTCGGTCGGATGCGCGACGATGAACGTCGGTTGCACGAGCTTGTCTTCGGTGGTCGCCTCGAAGAGCTTCAGTTGCAGGAGCCCGATCCCGTCGGTCGCGAACACCTCGACGTCGAGCGGTGCCAGCGCGCGTTTCAGATATTCCGGATTCGCGAGGTCCGCCAGCGGATGACCCGGGGTGTACTTGTGGATCGCCTCGGCCATCGTCAGCCGGTCGAAAGGCCGGGAGAGATCGATCGCCACACCCTGGTAGGTCACGGTCGTCGTGCCAACGACCCTCCGGGCCACTTCGCGGAACAATGTCTCGGTGAGGTCCATCAGGTAACGGTAATCCTGGTAGGCCTCGTAGAACTCGAGCATCGTGAACTCGGGATTGTGCCGCGTCGAGATGCCCTCATTGCGGAAGTTGCGATTGATCTCGAATACCTTTTCGAGGCCGCCGACGACGAGCTTCTTCAGATACAGTTCCGGCGCGATGCGCAAGTAGAGCTCCATGTCGAGCGCATTGTGGTGCGTGGCGAACGGGCGCGCGGCGGCGCCACCCGGGATAGAGTGCATCATCGGCGTCTCGACTTCGAGATAGCCGCGTGCGACGAAGAATTCGCGGATGGCCTGCACGATCTGCGAACGCCGCCGGAAAACCTCGCGCGACGCCGGGTTGGTGATGAGGTCGACGTAGCGCTGCCGGTACCGCTGCTCCTGGTCGGACAGGCCGTGGAACTTCTCGGGCAGCGGCCGCAACGCCTTCGCGAGCAGGCGCAGCGCCGTCACCTTGAGCGAAAGCTCGCCGGTGCGGGTCTTGAACACGTGACCGGTCGCGCCGATGAGGTCGCCCAGGTCCCAGTGCTTGAACGCGTCGTGCCCGTCCGCACCGATCGCATCCGCCGTGATGTAGAGCTGGATGCGGCCCGTCATGTCCTGCACCGTCGCGAAGCTCGCCTTGCCCATCACACGTTTCAACAGCATCCGGCCCGCGACGGTCACGTTGATGCCAAGCGGTTCCAGTTCCTCGTTCGTCTTGGCGTCGTATTGCGCGCGGAGGTCCGCGGCGAGCGCATCGCGCCGAAAGTCGTTTGGAAACGCATTGCCCTCGGCGCGCATCGCGGCAAGTTTCGCCCGGCGCTCGGCAATGATCTGATTCTCGTCGACGCGCGGCGGGTGTTGGTGCGCTGTTGTCCATGGCGGATGAGATTCCCGGAAAGTGATCAGGCAAGAATGCGCGCCGTGAGGAGGTGCGGGTCGAGCGAGGTGAAATCGGTTGCCCGCGCGACGACGTGCGCCGGCGCGCCGAGTTCGGCAGCAGGCACCGTCGACGCGATCGCCACGGCGCGCATCCCGGCGCGACGCGCGGCCTCGATGCCCAAGGGCGCGTCCTCGAACACGAGGCAATCCGCGGGCTCGGCGCCGAGCCGTTCCGCGGCGAGCAGGAAGAGGTCGGGCTCGGGCTTGCCGCGCGCGACGTCGTGCGCGCCGACGGCCGCGTCGAAAAAATCCTCCAGCGCGAGCCCGCGCAGCGCGAAGCGGATGTTGTCGGGTTCGCCTGCCGTCGCACACGCGAGACGCACACCAGCGGCTTTCGCCGCACGCGCGAACGCTGTGAACCCGGCAATCTCGCGGAATTCGGGCGCGAAAAGTTCGCGATAGATCGCCTCCTTCTCGGCCACGAACGCGCGCGCGTCAGCGTCGGACAGCGGCCCGAAGAGCTCGCGCATCACCTCGACGCCGGTGCGTCCGGCGGTGCGCCGGAAGAAATCCTCGCCTACGGTCGGCACGCCGCGGCGCGTCAGGAACACCTCCCACGATCGCTCGTGGCAGCGCATCGAGTCGATGATCGTCCCGTCGATGTCGAAGATGAACGCAGCCGTTCGGCTAGTCTTCATACACCCTGCTTCAGGCTCGCCGCGATGAAGCCGTCGAGGTCGCCGTCGAGGATCGCCTGGGTATTGCCGACCTCGTAGTTCGTGCGCAGGTCCTTGATCCGCGACTGGTCGAGCACGTACGAGCGGATCTGATGTCCCCAGCCGATGTCGGTTTTCGAGTCTTCGAGCTTCTGTTGTTCCTCGCGACGCTTCCGGAGCTCGAGTTCGTAGAGCTTCGATTTCAGCATCGCCATCGCCTCGGCGCGATTGCGGTGCTGCGAGCGGTCGTTCTGGCACTGGACGACGATGTTGGTCGGCAGATGCGTGATCCGCACGGCAGAATCGGTCTTGTTGATGTGCTGCCCGCCGGCACCGGACGCGCGAAAGGTATCGATGCGCAGCTCCGCCGGATTGATCTCGACCTCGATGGAGTCGTCCACTTCCGGATACACGAAGACGCTCGCGAACGACGTGTGCCGGCGCGCATTCGAATCGAAGGGACTCTTCCGGACCAGCCGGTGCACGCCGACCTCCGTGCGCAGATAGCCGTACGCGTAGTCGCCGCTGACCTTGATCGAAGCGCTCTTGATCCCGGCGACTTCGCCCGCGGACTCCTCCAGCACCTCGGTCCGGTAGCCTTTCCGTTCACAGTAGCGGACATACATGCGTTCGAGCATCGCCGCCCAGTCCTGCGCCTCGGTGCCGCCGGAGCCCGCCTGGATGTCGATGAAGCACGACGCGGGATCCATCGGATTGCTGAACATCCGGCGGAACTCCATGTCCCCGACCGTCTTTTCGATGCCGCCAACGTCCTGCGCGACGGCCGCCATCGTGGCGTCGTCGCCCTCGGCGCGCGCGAGATTGAAGAGCTCCGCGCTGTCCTTGAGGTTGGCATCGAGCGCCGTCAGCCCGGCAACGACGTCTTCCAGCGCTTTCTTTTCCTTGCCCAGCTCCTGGGCACGCTTCGGGTTGTCCCAGATCTTCGGATTTTCGAGTTCGCGCACGACCTCGGCAAGTCGAACCGCCTTCACCTCGAAGTCAAAGATACCTCCGCAAGTCGGCGGCGCGCGCGCGCAGACCATCGAGTGACCCGGCGATCTGGTTCTGCTGTTCGGCTTCCATGGCGATGCGTCCCGTCGGGGTAAACGAAAATTATAGCCGATCCCACCCCGTGTTCGCGCCGGACATGGCGATCCCAAACGCGCGGCGCGCGCGGTCAGTCCTTTGGGCACGTCGCGCTTTGACCTATCATGGCGGCATCGCCGCCCTGCCCCCGGCAACGCCGGAACGGACGGAGACGCCTCCCATGCATACGCCTGAGGGTTTCACGCCGCGCCACGCCGCGCTCTCGACGCTGCCGGCGAACGCGCTCGCGTTCGCGTTTCGCGATGCCAATCTCCTCGTCGGCGGTGCCGACGACACCCCGGTCGTGCCCGATTCATCCCTGCTGGAGGCGCTGGACCTTCGCGGCGACAGGCATTATCTGGGCGATCTCAACGGCATCGCTTGCGTGGCGATCCCCCTCCCCGCCGATGCCCCGGAGCCGGCAGGATGGAGGTACGCCGGGCTGCGCTCGCTGTTTTTCCGGCTGCCGGAACCGTTGCTGGCGATCGCCGCGCGCGCCTTTCAGGTGGTCGAATGGGACCGCACCCATCGCTACTGCGGGCGATGCGGAACGCCGACGCGCGACAAGCCCGGTGAGCGCGCGAAGGAGTGCCCGGCGTGCGGTTACGTCGCGTACCCGCGCGTCACGCCGGCGATGATGGTGCTGGTCACGCGCGGCTCCGAGCTGCTGCTGGCGCGCGCGCCGCGCTTTCCGCCGGGCATGTACAGCGCGCTCGCCGGTTTCGTCGAACCCGGCGAGACGATCGAGGACTGCATTCGCCGCGAAGTGCGCGAGGAAGTAGGCATCGAAATCGGCGACATCCGTTACTTCGCCAGCCAGTCGTGGGCTTTCCCGCATTCGCTGATGATCGCGTACACCGCCGAATACGCCGGCGGGGAACTCAGGCCCGATGAGACCGAAATCGCCGAAGCGCGGTGGTTCGCCTGGGACGCGGTGCCGAACCTGCCGCCGTCCATCTCGATCTCGCGCCGCCTGATCGACGCGACGGTCGCGCGGCTGGGTGGGAATGCGTCGCGTCCCTGCTAGAATGGCGCTCGACTGCCGCGGCGCCGCAACGATTTGCGCCCCCAAAGATGCTTCGCAAGATTCGCGTCCTCACCATTGCCCTCGCGCTGCCCGGCATGCCTGTGTTCGCGCAGGACGACCAGGCGTTCACCGAGGACGAGCGCAAGAAGTACGCGGCAGAGCTGCGTGAAGCCTCCGTACTCGTCAAGGCTCGCGAGTTCGCGCATGCGCAGGAGCGCCTCGACGCGCTCATCGCGGCGCGGCCGCGCGAGCCGCGGGCACGATTTCTCAGGGGCGTCGTCCTGACCGAGCAAGGGAAGTCCGACGCGGCGATCGCGGCGTTCCGCGGGCTGATCGAGGACTACCCGGAATTGCCCGAGCCCTACAACAATCTCGCCGTGATTCTCGCGCAGCGCGGCGAATACGAGGGTGCGCGCTTGGCGCTGGAGACCGCGATTCGCACCGCGCCCGATTGGTCGGTCGCGCACGAAAACCTGGGGGACATTTACGCACGCCTCGCAGCCGTCGCGTATGCCAAGGCGGCCAAGCTCGACCGGAACAACAAGACGGCGCCGGCCAAGCTCGAGCTCGCCCGCGACCTCCTCGCCAAGGCGGACCCAGCCCGACCGAAAACCTGAACTTCGCAACAGCCACGATTCGTTCACCAAGGAGCTTTTCGATGTTACGTCGTCCCTTTCTTTTCGCCGCGGCACTCGCCGCCACGCTCGCGCTTCCCGCGCTCGCCGCCAATCCGCAGGTCGAGTTCGATACGACCGCCGGCAAGATACGCGTCGAGCTTTTTCCTGACGCTGCGCCGAAGACGGTCGCGAACTTTCTCGACTACGTGAAGTCCGGGCACTATGCCGGCACGCAGTTTCATCGCGTGATTCCCGGGTTCATGATCCAGGGCGGCGGCTTCACGCCGGATTTCAAGCAGAAGCCGACGAAGCCGCCGATTGCGATCGAATCCGAGCAGTCGAGCAAGGCCGGCTTAATGAATACGCCCGGCACGCTGGCCATGGCACGCACTGGCGATCCCAACTCGGCCACCGCGCAGTTCTTCATCAATGTCGCCGACAACAAGTTCCTGAACTTCCGCTCGGCGGATGCGCAGGGCTATGGCTACACGGTGTTCGGCAAGGTCGTCGACGGGATGGCCGTGGTCGACAAGATCGCGAAGGCGCCAACCGGCGCCGGCGGACCCTTCCCGAAGGACGTCCCCGCCGAGAAAGTCATCATCAACAAGGCGATCGTCGTAGACGCCGCGAAATAGGAAACGCAACCATGGTCATCCTGCACACCAACCACGGCGACATCACGCTCGAACTCGATGCCGAGAACGCCCCCACGACCGTCGCCAACTTCCTCCAGTATGTTCGTGACGGGCATTACGACAACACGGTCTTTCACCGCGTGATCGACGGCTTCATGATCCAGGGCGGCGGCATGGCGCCCGGGATGAAGGAGAAGAAGATGCGCGCGCCGGTCGCCAACGAAGCCGGCAATGGCCTCAAGAACAAGCGCTACACGGTCGCGATGGCCAGGACATCCGACCCGCATTCGGCGACCGCGCAGTTTTTCGTCAACGTCGCCGACAACGACTTCCTCGACCACAAGGGGCCGAGCCCGCAGGGCTGGGGCTATTGCGTCTTCGGCAAGGTCAGCGCCGGACAGGAGGTCGTCGACCGGATCAAGAGCGTTCCGACAGCCAACAGCGGCTTCCACCAGGACGTCCCGAAGGAGGACGTCATCATCGAGCGCGCCGAGGAAGTCGCATAAAGCCCACGCTGTTCATTTCCGACCTCCACCTGTCGCCGGTACGACCGGCGCAGCTGGCTGCGTTCGAAGCGTTCTGCGCAGACCCGGCGCGCGCGGCAGCGGGCCTGTACGTGCTCGGCGACCTGTTCGATCATTGGATCGGCGACGACCAGTTGCAGGAGCCGTTGGCGCAACGCGTGGCGGCCGCACTGCGCGGCGTCGCCAGGTCTGGCGTGCCGGTCGGCATCATCGTGGGCAATCGCGATTTTCTGCTCGGCCTGAAATTCGCAGACACTGCCGGCGCGACGCTCTTGCCCGAGCAGATCGTCGTCGACATCGCGGGCACGCCGACGCTGCTCATGCACGGCGACGAACTCTGCACGTCGGACGTCGCCTACCAGCGGTTTCGCGCGTTCACCCACGACCGGCGCCGGCAGCCCTATTTTCTCGCGCTGCCATATGGATTGCGCCGCGGAATTGGGAAATGGCTGCGCCGCAAGAGCCGCGCGGCGATCGCCATCAAGCCCGAAGCCATACTCGACGTCACGCCCCAAGCCGTCGAAGCGGCGTTCCGTGCGGCGAAGGTCGCGCGAATGATCCACGGCCACACGCATCGCCCTGCGCGCCACGCGCTCGAAGTCGACGGCCGCGCCTGCGAGCGATATGTGCTCGCGGACTGGTACGGTCGCGGCAGTTGCCTCGAATTCGACGCGGACGGCGGGCGGACGCGCGACGTCTGAGCGCCTTCCGAGCGGGCACTCGCGCCCCAGACGCGTCGCATGTCGCGGGGTTCGTGGCCAATTACCTCGGACGCTCAATGCGTTCGCGTGTCCAGATCCGGATCGGGACCTGATACACGATGTCCGACAGGATCGAAATGCCCAGCGGGCCACGTCCGATTTCGACCTCGACCCGCTGCCGCCCTTCACTCATTAGGCGAAAGTCAGCTACCAGAAGTTAAGCTGCCATTGACGGGAGATCGCCAACGCTAGCTGATCGGCCTAGCTCTTTGTGACTCGAGCACCTGAAGCATTTCCCCTTCGAACCACTTCGGACAGCGCTTTCAAATCCGCCAGTCGCGACGTGGATCGGCGCGTGACGAGCGCGATCGTGCGTTTTCGACTGGAGTTGGCCAGCTGTCGCGCGACCAAATTTGGGCTTTCCGTCAAACCGCTTCTTACCGCCATTTCTGGAACCAATGCGACTCCCAGACCAGTCTCGACCATCTGCACCAAAGTAAGCAGGCTGTTGGCCTCCACCCCCTTCCACGACGGGCGGATCGACGCGCCACACGCGTACAACGCGTGATCACGCAGGCAATGCCCCTCTTCGAGGAGCAGCAGGCGATCGGACATCGAGGCCGCGACAAGGACTTTTCTCGCTTTCACTTCCGGATCGCCCTTGCGCCCAATGATCCACAAGTTGTCGTCAAAGAGGGGTTCCACCAGCAAATTCGCCGTGTCGTAGGGCAGAGCGATCAGGGCGAAATCGAGCTGACCCTCTTCCAATCGCAGCAGTAGACTGGCCGTTAGGTCCTCGCGCAGCGCGAGGCGCAGCTCCGGATAGCGCTCCCGGATCAATTGCACCGATCGCGGCAGCAGGAAGGGCGCGATGGTCGGGATGACGCCGAGACGCAGCAGCCCCGTCATTGGCTTCCCGGCCCCGACAGCGACCTCCACCAGATCCTGCGTTGCCGCCAGTATCGCCCGGGCACGTTCGACTACCTCGAACCCGATCGGCGTCATCAATACTGTCTGCCGGTTTCGCTCTACCAACTGCGCGCCGAGTACGCTCTCCAGCTCCCTCACGCCGGCGCTCAGCGTCGACTGGGCGACGAAACATCCTTCAGCCGCGCGCGTGAAATTGAGTTGCTCGGACAGGGCGACCAGATAATGCAATTGCTTGAGCGATGTCAAAACTGTCATGGCTTGCAGGAGTAAATGCTAGAAGTGACTCATTATCGATTTTTGCGATTATAACTCGCAATATTATTCATTGGACCGACTGCGTGGACATCGACACAATTAGTCCCGTCACCACGCTGGGTTACATCGGATAATGAGTTGCAAACAACCGCAGGAGACGAACATGTCAACCGAAACGAAGTGCCCGTTCAACCACATCGCCGGCGTCGGCAGGACGAACCGCGACTGGTGGCCGAACCAGCTGCGGCTGGAACTGCTGCACCAGCATTCCGCGAAGTCCGACCCGATGGGCAAGGGCTTCGACTACGCGAAGGAATTCAAGAGCCTCGACTACAAGGCGCTGAAGAAGGACCTGGTCAAGCTGATGACCGACTCGCAGGACTGGTGGCCGGCGGACTTCGGCCACTACGGGCCGCACTTCATCCGCATGGCCTGGCACGCCGCCGGAACCTACCGCATCGACCGACGGCCGCGGCGGCGGCGGCCGCGGCCAGCAGCGCTTCGCCCCGCTCGACAGCTGGCCCGACAACGTCAACATCGACAAGTCGCGCCGCCTGCTGTGGCCGATCAAGCAGAAGTACGGCCGGAAGATCTCCTGGGCCGACCTGATCATCCTCGCCGGCAACGTCGCGCTGGAGTCGATGGGCTTCAGGACCTTCGGCTTCGGCGGCGGCCGCGCGGACGTCTGGGAGCCGGACGAGGACGTGAACTGGGGCGACGAGATCGCCTGGCTGGGCGTCGACAAGCGCTTCAGCGGCGACCGCGATCTGCGATCCGCCGTTCGGCGCCACCCACATGGGCCTCATCTACGTCAACCCGGAAGGCCCGAACGCCAGCGGCGACTACATGGCCGCCGCCAAGGACATCCGCGCCACCTTCGGCCGCATGGCGATGAACGACGAGGAGACCGTCGCCCTCATCGCCGGCGGCCATACCTTCGGCAAGTGCCATGGCGCCGCCCCGGAATCGCACAAGGGGCCCGAGCCGGAAGGCGCGCCGCTGGAAGCGCAGGGCCTGGGCTGGATGAGCGACTACGGCACGGGGCACGGCGCCGACACGATCTCCAGCGGCCTCGAAGTGACCTGGACCAAGACCCCGGCGCTGTGGAGCAACAACTTCCTCGAGAACCTGTTCAAGTACGAATGGGAGCTGACCAAGTCGCCCGCCGGCGCCAAGCAATGGGTGGCCAAGAACGCGCCGGAGATCATTCCCGACGCGCACGATCCGAAGAAGAAGCACAAGCCGACCATGCTGACCACCGACCTGACGCTGCGCTTCGATCCGGAATTCGGGAAGATCTCGCGCAGGTTCCTCGACGACCCGCAGGCCTTCGCCGATGCCTTCGCGCGCGCCTGGTTCAAGCTGACGCACCGCGACATGGGCCCGCGCGCCCGCTATCTCGGCCCGGAAGTGCCGAAGGAAGAGCTGATCTGGCAGGACCCGATTCCCGCGGTCAATCACAAGCTGATCGACGAGAAGGACATTGCCGCCCTCAAGAAGCAAGATCCTCGCCTCGGGGCTGTCGGTCTCGCAGCTCGTTTCGACCGCCTGGGCGTCGGCGTCCACCTTCCGCGGCTCCGACAAGCGCGGCGGCGCCAACGGCGCGCGCATCCGCCTCGCGCCGCAGAAGGACTGGGAAGTCAACCAGCCGGCGCAGCTCGCGAAGGTGCTGAAGACGCTCGAGGGCATCCAGAGCGGACTTCAACAAGCAAGGCCACGGGCGGCAAGAAGGTGTCGCTCGCCGACCTGATCGTGCTGGCGCGGCTGCGCGGGCGTCGAGCAGGCGGCGAAGAAGGCCGGCGTCGCGGTGAAGGTGCCCTTCACGCCCGGGCGCATGGACGCGTCGCAGGAGCAGACCGATGTCGACTCGTTCGCCGTGCTCGAGCCGATCGCCGACGGCTTCCGCAACTACTCTGAAGGGCAAGTGCGCGGTCACCGCCGAGGCCAGCTGCTGATCGACAAGGCGCAGCTCCTGACGCTGACCGCGCCCGAGATGACGGTCCTGGTCGGCGGCCTGCGCGTGCTGGGTGCCAACGTCGGCGGCTCCAAGCACGGCGTCTTCACCAAGCGGCCCGAGACGCTGACCAACGACTTCTTCGTCAACCTGCTCGACATGAGCACGGAGTGGAAGCCGGTCCGCCGACGCCGAAGGCGTGTTCGAAGGGCGCGACCGCAAGACGGGCAAGGTCAAGTGGACCGGCACGCGCGTCGATCTCGTCTTCGGCTCGAACTCGCAGCTCCGGGCGCTCGCCGAGGTCTATGCAAGCGCGGACGCGCAGGAGAAGTTCGTGCAGGACTTCGTGGCGGCGTGGAACAAGGTGATGAACCTGGATCGCTTCGACCTTGCGTGATCGCAGAGGAAAGGTCTTAAGGGTCCAATTTGGCACAGCCGCGACCTGGGATCGGGTTATCCCGATTCAGGTCGAGGCCGCGCCAAAACTACAGTTCGAGGGGATGGTCACCAGCGGGAAATGATTACTGTTATCAAGGGGAATCGACCATGAACGCCAAGAAAGCCAATGCTCCTGCAATCGACATCGGCATCAGCGCCGGCGAGCGCAAGAAGATCGCGCGTGGACTTTCCGCATTGCTCGCCGACAGCTATACCCTGTACCTGAAGACACACAATTTCCACTGGAATGTCACCGGGCCGGATTTCAACAGCCTGCACCTGATGTTTATGGCGCAGTACACGGAGCAGTGGAATGCGCTCGACATCATTGCCGAACGCATCCGCGCGCTCGGCCATCCGGCGCCCGGGACCTACAGGGAATTCGTCAAGTTCGCCACGATCAAGGAAATCGAAGGCGTGCCCAGTTCCGGTGCCATGATCCGTCACCTGGTTGTCGCCCAAGAAGCCACGGCGCGCATCGCACGCAAACTGTTCCCGGTGGTGGAAAGGGCCAAGGTCCAGCCCACCGCCGATTTGCTCACGCAGCGCCTGGAAGTGCATGAGAAGACGGCGTGGATGCTGCGCAGTTTGCTAGAGACGTAATCGCTTATCACTGGGGCGGAGCTGATCTACTGCTTTCCCTGTGGCCACAGTTGCCTGCGTTAGGTTGTGTCAATCCGTGATCGTCTATGGGCGCGGCGGAAGTAAATGGGGACGACGTGGACGAACCAGCGCGTACCTTTGAACCAGTAGCGCCCGATAAGCAGTCTGATTGCGGTTCTTGGCTATTGCACACGGCCGGCGCGGCCGATCCGTCGTTGAGCACCGGGCCATGAATAGCGGCTTCTCCCATCAGGAGTCGCTGGCCAGCGGCAGCTTCCTGGCATCTCACCTGGGCATGCTCGCGCCGTCTGCGACCAGGAGGTGCATTCGCATGGGCAGTAAGCGAATCCCCGAGCCCAAGTCCCGGGCCTTTGCATTCGCGACCCTGGTCGTGAGCAACCTGGCCCTGATCCTCTCCATGGACTTCTCAGGCGCCGGCCAGCGCCACCAGCACCGAGTTCAGCAAATAGACCGCCACCAGCCCGATGCTGATCCAGCTCGTCACGCGCAGCACTCGGCCCTGTGGGCGCAGCACGAGGCCGACCATGACCAACCCCGTCATCACGGCCGCCGTCACCGCGGTGCTGGCATGCACCGGCGCGGCGTCGGCCAGCAGCACGCCGCGCCGGTAGAACAGGTCGTCAACCGCAAGGATGGTGACGTTGAACAGATTGCTACCCAGCAGGTTGCCGATCGCCATGTCCAGCGCACCCAACCGCAACGCGCCAAATGTCACCGCCATCTCCGGCAAGGTGGTGACGACGGCCATGAACACCGTGCCGACGAAACTGCGGGACAGACCGAACTCGAGGGCGATCCGGTCGGCCACTTCGGGCAGCCAGCTGCCGGCGGCCAGCACCACCAGCGAAGACAAACCGAATCGCCACCAGGCGCGGCGCGCCGCCTCGCGCGGCGGCATGCGTGAGGCCGCGGCGGCCGCCGCGTCGGCCATGGCCTCGGCGGCCCCTGCGGCGCGCATGACGCGGTCGTGCGCATGCACGCTGCGCAACGCAAGCAGGTACAAGGCCAGCAGCGCGGGGCTGGTCAATCCCAGATTCAGCACCACCGGCGTGCGCGGACCGGCGAGCAGGCCGAGCGCCGCCAGCCCGAGCAGCACAACACCAAAGGCGGCCGACAGCAGATGGGTCTGGCTGGCGTGACGGTAGATCGGCTGCCGGGACTGCAGGGCATCCACGACGACCAGAAAGAGGAGGTTGACTACGCAGGCCCCGAGCGCATTGCCGACCGCGAGATCGGGCGCGTCGATCAGCGCCACGGCACTGATGCCCGCGGCCAGTTCGGGCAGCGACGTGACCGTGGCCAGCAAGGCCAGCCCGACCCAGCCGCGCCCCCAGCCATGGGCGTCTGCCAGCATGTCGGCACTCTCGCTGAGGACGTAGCCGGCGCGCGCGATCAGCGCCGCGCACAGCGCGAACTGCAACAGCAGCCACGGCAGTGAGTTCACCGCGAGCGCCGCAACACCAGCTTGCGCAGTTCGCCGAACCACAACACGGTACTGCCCATCGCGACGCACACGCCCCACTGACCGAGGCTCATCGGCACCGTGCCAAACGCGATGTTGAGCCAACCGAGATGCACAACCGCCACCTGCAGCAGCACCGAGAGCAGCGATCGCGCCCCACAGCCACGGGTTGACGAACAGGTGGTGAAAGGCGCTGATGGTTTCCGAGCGCGCGTTGAAGCAGTTGAACAACTGGGCGAACACCAGCACGGTGAAGCCGGCCGTGCGCGCGTTGTCGAGGTTGTATGTGCCTTCGATCAGCCCGCCGGGCAGGTAGAGGTCGATGGTCAGCAGGCTGCCACCGCCATCACCAGCCCGATCTCGATCACACCCCACCACATGCGCGCGTCGATCGCAGGCTCGCTCGGCTTGCGCGGCGGGCGCGCCATCACGTCGTCGGTTGCAGGGTCGACACCCATCGCCAGCGCCGGACCGGAGTCGGTGACGAGGTTGATCCACAGAATCTGCGTCGCGAGCAGCGGAAGCACCAGCGCGCTGCCGTCGCCGCCTGCGCCGAGACCGATTACACCGGCGCCGACCACGCCCAGGAACACCGTCAGCACCTCCCCCATGTTGGACGACAGCAGGTAGCGCAGGAACTTGCGGATGTTGTCGAAGATGCCGCGGCCTTCGCGCACCGCCTCGACGATGGTGGCGAAGTTGTCGTCGGCCAGGATCATCTTGGCCGCTTCCTTGGTGACCTCGGTGCCGGTGACGCCCATGGCCACGCCGATATCGGCCGACTTCAGCGCCGGCGCGTCGTTGACGCCGTCGCCCGTCATGGCGACGATGTTGCCGTCGGCCTGCAAGCGCATCGACGATGCGCAGCTTGTGCACCGGCGCCACGCGGGCGTAGACCGAGATCTCGCGCACGGCGGCGGTCAGGCCGGCGGCGTCGAGCCGGTCCAGGTCGGCGCCGGTCAGCGCCTTGGCCCCCCGCTCCACCAACCCCAGATCGGTGGCGATGCGCGCTGCCGTGCGCGGATGGTCGCCGGTGATCATGATCACGCGGATGCCGGCCCGTCGCGCCTCGAGGATGGCCCTCGCCGCTTCCTCGCGCGGCGGGTCGATGATGCCCACCGTGCCGACGAAGATCAGGTCGCGCTCCAGCTGCTCGGGCTGCGACGTGGCCTGCGGGTCTTCTTCCGCGCTCAGGGGTCGGTAGGCCACCGCGAGCGTGCGCAGGGCGTCGTCGGATAGCGCGTCGACATCGGCCGCGGCACGCGCGCGTCGTTCGGCGTCGAACGGCACCACGTCCATGCCCACGCGCACCCGCGTGCAGCGCTCGAGCAGCACGTCGGGTGCGCCCTTGGTGACGACGACCAGGGCGCCGCCGTGTTCGATGGTCGCGCTCGATGGTGGACATCATCTTGCGGTCCGAGCTGAACGGGATCTCGGCGACGCGCTCGAAGCGCCGCTCGCGTCGCTCACTGGCGCCCAGCTTGCGTTCGGCCACCAGGAAGGCGGCTTCGGTCGGGTCGCCCTGGATCTCCCAGGCGCCATCGTCGGTCTGGCGCAGGTCGGCATTGCCGGCGAGACTGCCGCCACTGAGCACGACGACCTGCTCGGCATGGAGCGGCCCGGTGGTGAGTTCGCTGCCTTCGTTGCGCACCTGCCCCTGCGGCGCGTAGCCGACGCCGCTGACGTGGCTGCCGCCGGAAGCGGTGAGCACTCGCTCGATCGTCATCTCCGAGCGCGTCAGGGTGCCGGTCTTGTCGGTGCAGATGACCGAGGCCGAGCCCAGCGATTCCACCGACGACAGCTTCTTGACGACCGCGTTGCGCTTGGCCATGCGTTGCACGCCGAGCGCCAGCACCACCGACAGGATCGCCGGCAGCCCTTCGGGCACGGCGGCCACCGCCAGCGAGACGCCGAGCAGCAGCACGGTGATGACGTCGGATGCGCTGCGGATGTCCGACAGCAGGAGAATGGTGCCCACCACGACGATCGCGATCGCCACCACCGCGATGCCCAGCATGCGACCGATGCGCGCGACTTCGATCTGCAACGGCGTCGGCGCTTCAGCCGTCGCGTCCAGCATGCCGGCAATGACGCCCATCTCGGTGTGCATGCCGATGGCGCGTGACCACCGCGCGGCCGGTGCCCTGCACGACGGCGGTGCCCTTGAATACGAGGTTCAACCTGTCGCCCAGCGCCGCGGCCGCCGGCAGGGTCGCGGCATCCTTCAGCACGGCCTCGCTTTCGCCGGTGAGCGAGGCTTCCAGGACGCGCAAGGCGTTGGCCTCCAACAGCCGGCGTCGGCGCCGACGGCGTCGCCTTCGCCGAGCACGAGCACGTCTCCGCGCACCAGTTGCGCGCTCGGCACGCGCTGCTCGCGGCCGTCGCGCAGCACGGTCGAGGTGACTGCGGTCATGCGTGCGAGTGCGGCAACGGCGTCTTCTGCCCGTGCCTCTTCGACGAAGCCGAGCGTGGCGTTGAGCAGCACGACAACCCCGATGACGATCGCATCCACCGGCCAACCGACGCGCCCCTCGATCAGCCAGGCGATCAATGTAATCGCCACCGCGACAAGCAACAGATAGACCAACGGATCCTGGAACTGCCCCAGCAAGCGGCGCCACAACGGTTGCACCGCAGCTGCGCGCAGCTCGTTCGGACCGTCTCGCGCAAGCCGTCGCGACGCTTCTTGTGAGTTCAGGCCCTGCTTCAGGTCAGCGTTCAGCGCACGGGCCACCTCATCGGCGTCGCGCAGAGAGGGGTCGCACGACTCCGCTGGGTTCGAGTCGGGGCGTGACATCACCTGCGGTTCAAAGCCGCTCGTCGAACTTCACAATGTCGTCGGCCTTCTGCGCGCAGGTGGCAGCCATAGACAGAACATTGGTTTTTCGGGGTGGCAGGGTCATGTTGTCTCCTCCAAGGTTCAGGTTCGTGGGGCTTGGCTCTCGCCGACTGGCGATGGTTTGTGAGCGTTGTGCCAAGATATCTAACGAGGCTCCGCCTCAGACCGACGAGGTTTATGGTGCTGTAGCGAAATCGGTGGCTGCGGATAATGGAGTGGCTCCGGTTGACCAAAGGAGCTGCCGAGGCAGTTCCTGCTATTGGGCCGCACTAAGGCAAGCATTTGATCCCGAAGGACCGGAGCCAACCAGAGCCGGAGATGAGCATATCACGCAGCGTAGCCGAGATTCTGAGCGAACACGTGACCCTCGAGCTGGAGGGGATCGATCGGATGTACCTCAACGTTTATGTGCCGCGGCTGCACCGTGAGGCAGGGGTGGCGAGCTTCTTCCGGTTTCATCGCGGCCATCGTTTCGTCTCCAGTGTGCTGATGGACCCGATCAGCAAGGCGTTCGTGTCGAAGCTGGAGGCTTTTGCGACGCAACAGGCAATTCCGCTGGTGGCGTTTCGCAAGGGGGAGCGCAAGGACGAGGTGGCGGCGAAGTATCTGCGTGCGTTCCACGCCGACGAGGGAGTGCTGTTCATTGGCAATTCGCAGGAGAAGGCGCCAGTGTTTCGTACCGAGCGGCGGCGCCAGGCGAAGACCGGCGCCACCTACCCCTGGCTGGTGCGCTCGACGGCGATGGTCAATCAGTTCTACGTCTACGCCGTGGACCAGGACTTTGGTCCGTTCTTTCTGAAGTTCTCCAGCTACTTTCCCTACAACGCCAAGCTGTGCATCAACGGCCATGAGTGGCTCAAGCGGCAATTGGATTGGCGCGCGATCGGCTACCAGACGCTCGATAACGGCATCCTGTCCTGCGCCGAGCCGCAGCGGGCGCAGGCGTTGTGCGAGCAGCTGTCGGCGCACAACAGGCGCACCTGGACGTGCTCCTACGTGGACAGGTCGAGCAGCAGGTCCTGGATCTCGGCGGCGTGGAAGTCGTCGATCAGCAGCCGCACGCGCCCGCCGCGCGCTGCCGCATTGCGCAGCGCGCGCAGCAGCGCTCGTCCGGCGTGATCACTTTGAAGCTGGTAATACTGCGCGTCGATTGAGCGCTCGGCATGCTGCGCCATAGCGATACGTGCATCGAATGCAAGTTCGCCCCTAGGCAGCAGCCGCAAACCCGATGGCGCAACGGCTTCCGTGCCGGCAATGGGCAGGCTCGCAGTTGCGATGCGGGCCAGCGCAGTGCCCTGGGTATCGGCATAGGTCGTGGTCGGCTCGTTCGGCACGCGCGCATCAAGCGTGGCACAGCCACAGACAAGCGCCGTGATGAACCCGGCCGACAGCAACACGACATTGGCCGGTGGGCGGGAGATCGACATGCCTATAACGTGCGCTCCGGCGCGGTGCTGGGGGGGGTCAAGTCCGAGCGACCGGAGATGTCGCTCTTGAAGATGCCTTCTCGACAAGCCGTTGGTTGGATGTTATCGCCACGATCCTCGCTGCGCCGGCGGCGAATTGCCGCGCTTCAAACTCGACGTGTCGCCCTCATCTTCCTCCGAACGCTCTTTCCAACGTCGGCTTTCGGCTGGTGCAATCTGCTGCCTCTCAGTCGCCTTTGGGTCGTTAGCAGACCGCCGATCAAGCATGTTCGACCGTCGCGCCGCGGCCACTCTAGGCGGGTCGAGCGCACCTGCGATCAGGCACCGGCCGACCGATTGAATCCGAGTTGCGACACCTTACGCCAGCGCCTGCGTGAAGTCGCCGATCAGATCGTCACGATCCTCGATGCCGACCGACACGCGGATCAGCGCTTCGGCGATCCCCATCTCGGCGCGGCGCTGCGGGCCCATCTCCCAGAAAATCGTATGCGCGACCGGAATCGCGAGCGTCCGGTTGTCGCCCAGGTTCGACGACGATACGACGAGATCGAGGCGGTTGAGGAAATCGAAGCAGTCGATGCCATCGGCAAGCTCGAACGAGAAGAGTCCGCCGAATCCGCAGAACAGCGATCGCGCGAGCTCGTGCTGTGGATGCGACGGCAGGCCGGGGTAGTAGACGGCACGCACTTTGGGATGCGCGGCGAGCATGTCGACGAGCGCCTGGGTGTTCGCACAGACCCGTTCCATCCGGAGCGCGAGCGTTTCGGCGCCGACGGCGATATGGTGCGCCTCGCCTGCGGCAAGCGTCCCGCCCCAGTCGCGCAAACCCTTCTTGCGAATCTGCTGGATGCCCCAGAGCATGGGCGGCTGCGTCTTGTAGTGCTCGGCAATGCCCGGATAGCGCGTCCAATCGAACAGGCCGGTGTCCGTGATGCTGCCGGCAAGCGCATTGCCATGCCCGCCGATGTATTTGGTCAGCGCGTTGACGACGAGGCCCGCACCGACCGCCTTCGGCCGGAACAACGCGGGAGACGTCATCGTGTTGTCGACGACGTAGAGAATCCCGCGTTCGCCGGCGAGCGTGCCGATGCGCGCGAGATCGGCGATCTGCGTGCGCGGGTTCGCGATCGTCTCGACGAAGATGAGCCGCGTCGCCGGCGTCAACGCGCGCTCGACGTTGGCGGCGTCGGTGGCGTCGACATAGGAAACGTTCGCGCCGTGCGCCACGAGCGTGTTGAACTGGCTCAGCGTGTTGCCGAACAGGAACTGGGTCGAGACGACGTGATCGCCTTCGCGCAGGAGCGCGAGCATCATCGCGCCGATGGCGGCCATGCCGGTCGAGAAGCAGATGGTGGCCACGCCATCCTCCATCTTCGTCACCTTGGCTTCGAGCGCCGCGGTGGTCGGGTTGCCCTGCCGTCCGTATGCGTAGCCCTTTGCCCGGCCCTGGAAGACCGCGGCGAGATCGCGCGCATCGTCGTAACCGTAGGCAACCGACACGTGCAGCGGCTTGTGCAACGCGCCGTGCTCGATGCCTGCTTCACGGTCGGAATGGAGTATCGCGGTCGTGAACCCCCGCGGTGGCGTGCTCGTGCCCATGGGCGCCTCGCAAATGAAAAACCCGTTCGACCTCCGCCGAACGGGTCTGGCGCGCATCCGGGGTGTTCCTCCGGCAGCAGCCTAACCTCGCTTTAGCGGCATTTGTTACGCGCCCGCAAGCTGAAGCTCAAATCGGCGCGATCCAAATTATCACCGGGGCGAATGCGTTCGTCAAATGCCGGTGCCATCGCCCGGCACCGGCCGCATGCAACGGCAAGCCCCCCTCCATCAACTGCCCGGGTGGGCACTGGAACCTATCTCAGAATCCCGGCGAGCGGCCCGAGAGCCTCAGTTGCCAAATGCGGGCCCACAGCGAGCCCCGAGATAGTACCTAGACGTACAGCGAGGGGCGAGCGAGGACACGACAAAGCTATCGGGCCACGCAGCCCATTATGAGATAGGTTCTACTTCGCCGCGAGCATCGCCTTCAGCTGCTTCAGCCGATCGCTGCCCGCGGCCTTCTCGCGCGCCGCCTCATCCGCAGTGATCGGCTCCCCCGACCAGCGCAGATCGTCCTGGGCGAGCTCGGACAGAAAGCGCGACGGCTGACATTCGATCGCCTCGCCGGCGCGCCGCCGCCGGTGGCAGAACGACAGGTGGAGGCTCCGCTGCGCGCGCGTGACGCCAACGTAAAACAGCCGTCGCTCCTCGTCGACGTTGCCCTTCGCGACCGACTCGCGGTGCGGCAGGATCCCCTCCTCCAGCCCGACCAGGAACACGTGCGGGAACTCGAGCCCTTTCGCCGCATGCAGCGTCGACAGCCGGACGGTGTCGGTCTCGCGCTCCTCCTGCCCGTCGAGCATCGTGAAGAGCGCGATCATCTGCGTCAGCTCGAGGAGGTTCTTCCGGTCCGCTTCGCCTTTGGCCGAGAGCCAGCCGACGAAGTCGCGCACACTCTTCCAGCGCGTCTCCGCCTGTCGGCGCTCGCAGGTCGAATCCAGGAAGTCCTCGTACCCGATCGTGGCGACCAGTTCGTCGAGCAGTCGCGCCGCGGGTTCGCGCGGGGCGCGATGGCGCAACCCGTTGATCATCGCGCAGAACCTGTCGAGTATTTCGCGTTGCCGCGCCGGAATCGCGGCGCGCGTTTCCTCGGCGAACACCGCGGCGAAAAGGCTTTCCTCCCGTTTGGCGCCGATGGCGGAAAGCCTTTCCAGCGTGGTCGCTCCGATGCCGCGTTTGGGTGTCGTCACCGCGCGGATGAACGCGGGATCGTCGTCGTCGTTGGCGATGAGGCGCAGGTACGCGACGATGTCCTTGATCTCGGCGCGGTCGAAATACGACTGGCCGCCGGAAATCCCGTACGGCACGCTTTGCGCACGAAGCTCCTGTTCGAGGAGCCTGGCCTGATGCTTGCCGCGATAGAGAATTGCATAATCCCCGTAGCGGCCGCGATGCAGGAAGCGATGGGCGAGCAGCCGCCGGACGACGCCCTCGGACTCGGCCTCGTCGTCGGCTGCGGGCGACACGCGGATCGGATCGCCGTGGCCGCGTTCGCTCCAGAGTTTCTTCTCGAAGAGCTTCGGATTGTTCGCGATCAGCGCGTTCGCCGAGCGCAGGATGCGCACCGTCGACCGGTAATTCTGCTCGAGCTTGATCACCTTGAGCGCCGGATAATCCTTCGGCAGCTCGCCGAGATTGTCGAGCGACGCGCCGCGCCAGCCATAGATCGCCTGATCGTCGTCGCCGACGACGGTGAACGCCGCGCGGGCCCCGGCCAGCAATCGGATGAGGCGATACTGCGCCGGGTTGGTGTCCTGATACTCGTCGACGAGCAGATAGCCGCACCGCTCCTGCCACCGCGTGGCCGCCGCGGGGCTGGTCGCGAGTAGCCGAATCGGCAGCGCGATCAGATCGTCGAAATCCACCGCCTGGTACGCGCGGAGCGTATCGTCATAGCGGCGGTACGCGCGCGCCGCCGCGGCATCCTCGTCGCACCGCGCGGCCTTTGCCGCGGCAGCGGGTGCCACCAGCGCGTTCTTCCACGCGCTGATCCGCGTTTGCGCGTCGCGCACGCGGCCGCGGTCGGTCGTTTGCATCATTTCGGCGACGATCGACTCGAGGTCGCCGGGATCGAGGATCGAGAACCCGGGCTTGAGACCCAGGTGCGGCGCATCGGATCGAACGATCTTCAATCCCAGCGCGTGAAACGTGGAGATCGTGACTTCTGCGGCCAGGCCGCCCCGGCCCTGTTCCGCCAGCAGCTCGCCGGCGCGCTCGCGCATTTCGCGCGCGGCTTTGTTCGTGAACGTGATCGCCGCAATGCGCTTCGGGTCGTACCCGCGCTCGATCAGGTGCCCGATCTTCGCGGTGATGACGCGCGTCTTGCCGCTGCCGGCGCCTGCCAGCACGAGCAGGGGGCCGTCGAGATAACGCACCGCCTCGCGCTGCGCGGCATTGAGCGGATACGACATCGGAAGGGGAACGGAAACGGCGCGGACGAATGCTAGAATTGATCTTGATTCTAGCATCGGCGTGCGTGACCTCCGCAGCATGGGCCGATCGCGCGCTTGCCGCGCACCCATCCATGAGCCATTACGCCATCGGCGATATCCAGGGCTGTCACGCGGAATTTCGCCAGCTGCTCGAGTTGGTCGGCTTCTCGGCGGCGCGCGACCGTCTCTGGCTCGTCGGTGATCTCGTCAACCGCGGCCCGGACTCGCTCGCGGTACTGCGCGCGGTGAAGGCGCTCGGTGATTGCGCGGTCACGGTTCTCGGCAACCACGATTTCCATCTGCTGACGGTTGCCGCGGGGCACACGAAGCAGCACCGGCGTGACACGATCGCACCGATCCTCGAGGCCCCCGATCGCGATGAGCTTCTCTCGTGGCTCCAGAGCCGGCCGCTGGTCGTCGACGATGGCGACCATATGCTCGTCCATGCGGGCCTCGTTCCCGCGTGGACACCCGCCATCGCAGTGGCGCGGTCGGACGAGGTGCAGGCAATGCTCGCGGGCGAGGACGCCGATCGGTTCCTGTGCGCGCTCTACGGCGACGAACCCGCTGTCTGGCACGACGGTCTAACCGGCTTCGACCGGCTCCGTGCGATCGTCAACGCCTGCACGCGAATGCGCTTCTGCACGGCCGACGGCGCGATGGAATTCAAGGAGAAGCGCGGCCCGCATCTGGCCCCGCCGGGATTCCGTCCGTGGTTCGAGCACGCGCACCGGAAGTCGGCGGGCCGGACGCTCGTCTGCGGCCACTGGTCGACGCTCGAACTGAAACTCGCGCCGAATCTGCTGATGCTCGACTCCGGCTGCCTGTGGGGTGGCCCGCTGACCGCGGTCAGGCTCGAGGATCGCCGCGTCTATCAGGTGCCAGGACGCGCCCCGGTTACGCCAAAACCGTTCGGATAGCTTCCTCGGCGGCGCGCGACAGATCGCGACGATGGCGTGTCTGCGCCGCAACGGGGGCCATCAGGTGCAGCTCGGCCCTGATTCGGCGCTCGCCGGTCACTTGCCAGAACGATCCGATCAGGCTCAACTCTCCGACGTACGCCGGCGCCGCGCAGTGCAGGTCGTCGGTCGTCCGGTACCGGATCGCGATGGGCTGCATCCGGCCCCCGGCGTCGACGATCGATTGCAGCAGGGAACTGTGGAACTTCAGCAATCCCGTTCCGTCGCTCGTCGTGCCTTCGGGAAACACCGCCACCAGTTCGCCGCGCGCGAGCGCGTCGACCGTGTGGCGATTGACCGTATGTGTATCGCGCCGCCTCTCGCGCTCGATGAAGAGCGTGCCCACATTGGCGATGAGACGACCGACGACGGGCCAATGCCGGAGATCGGCCTTGGCGACAAAGCGCGCCGGCTCGAGCGCATTCAGCACGAAGATATCGAGCCACGAGATGTGGTTGGCGACGATCAGGACGTTGCCGGAAAGCCCCTCGGCGTGCCGCCAATGGACGTGCGCCTCGATTTCGAGCATGTGCAGGAACTGCCGGCACCAGTTTCGGATCAGCATCCGCTTCTTCGGCGCGCCGATCCAGGGGAACACCAACACCGTGGTCGCGAGGCCGCCCACGATATGGATCGACACGCGCGCCGAGCGCACGAGGCGCACCGGCAACGGCGTGGGGCCCTTTGTATCCGACGCACGCGCCAATCGAGCCGTTGCCTGTCCCGGCTCGCCGCCACCGGGCCCCAGGCCTACGGCGACCGTCGCGCCACCGGCTTCGGTCGCTTGGGAAGCCATGAACGGATCACCAGACGTAGGCATTGAACGCCTCGTAATATCGTGTCGCGACGCGATCGCGGTCGAGCGGATGATTCTGGCCACCGCGCGATGCGATCTTGAGCGAGCCCAGCGTCGCGGCGAGCCGCCCGGTCCGCTCCCAGTCCCAGCCATGGACGATGCCGTACAGGAGGCCCGCGCGAAAGGCATCGCCACAGCCGGTCGGATCGACGAGCGACGCCGCCTTCACGGCCGGAATCTCCATCGTGGCGCCGGCCGCGTGGATCCCGCCCCGGCGCCGCCCTTCGTCACGATCAGCGCGTCAACCCGCTGCGCGATCGCGTCGAGCGTCATTCCCGTGCGCTCCGCGAGCAGCCGCCCCTCGTAGTCGTTGACGGCGACGAACGTCGCGCGCATCGATCATCGCGACCAATTCCGGGCCGGCGAAAAGCGGCAACCCCTGTCCCGGATCGAACACGAACGGAATGCCTGCCTGCGCGAACTGTTCGAGATGCGAACGCATGCCGTCGCGGCCGTCCGGGGCGACGATGCCGAGAGCGATGCCGGCGACGTCGCCCACGCGGTTCTCGTGCGATGAGTTCATCGCACCGGGATGGAACGCCGTGATCTGGTTGTCGTCGAGATCGGTGATGATGAACGCCTGCGCCGTGAACATTTCCGGAAGGTTCCGCACGCCGTCGCACGCGATCCCCAGCGCGGCGAGGCGTTCGCGATACGGCGCGCCATCGTAACCGAGCGTCGCCATCACGACGGGCTCGCCGCCGATGCGCCTGCAGGTTGTACGCGATGTTGCCGGCGCAGCCGCCCCACTCGCGGCGCATCTCGCCGATCTGGAACGACACCGACAGCATGTGCGTCTCGTCCGGCAGGATGTGCCGCGCGAAGCGATCCGGGAACACCATGATCGTGTCGTAGGCGAGGGAGCCGCAGACGAGCGTGCGCGTGGACATGGGGAAGGACCGTGGGTCGGCAGAGTCGGAGAGGTGTGCGAGTTCAGCGCGGCGGCCCGGCGCCACGTTCACTGTCGCGCCCTCATCGCCTCCGCCGCGGATTTTCCCGCCCGATTTCGCGGACGATCGACTGCTGCCGGCGCGACACCGGCAGCGTTTCCGGGACCCCCTTCAGCAGGACCTCCCAGTGCGCGTCGCCCTCGTCGTCGACGCGGCGCTCGAAACCGCGGATGCGCGTCGCGCGCAACGAGACAATTGCGATGCACACGCACGAAGCGGAAGCCGAATTCGCTCTTCGAGCTTCGTCAGCGATTCCTCGATCAGGTGCTCCCGCTCGCCCGTGCGGATCGTGATGTATTTGAGCTCGGCCTTGAGGTAGACGACCTCGTCGATCGGAACCAGCACGACGCGCGAGCGCTCGGTCACCGAAAGGAAACGGCGCGCGGTCGAGGGCAGTGCTTCGAGTCGCGTCGCCGAAACCGGCTTCAAGCGCGGCACCTTTTCCAGCGCGGCAAGAAGGCGCTGCACGCGCACCGGCTTCATCAGGAAATCGACTGCATTCACCTCGAACGCCTGCACCGCGTGCTCGTCGTGCGCCGTCGTGAAAATCACGACCGGCGGTTGCGGCAATTTCAGCACGTGGCGCGCGAACTCGAGCCCGTCCATGTCCGGCATCTCGATGTCGGTCAACACGAGATCGGCGCTCACCGCGTGGAGCAACTCGATCGCCTCTCGCCCGTTGGCGGCCTCGCCGACGCAGGCAACGGGCAACGCTCCGGCGCAATCCGCCAGGAGCTCGCGCAATCGGCGCCGTGCCGGCGCCTCGTCGTCGACGATCAGCACCCGGAGCGGCGCGTCAGCCACGCGGAACTCCGTGCCCCGCACCTGGCAGCGCCGATTCGTCAGCGGAATCGCGCGAATGTCGCGCCGGGGTGCCGATGCCCGGCTCGCGGCGTGCTTCCAGGCTCGGCGCCAGCGATTTCGTCGTCCGGTAGGGCATCCGGACGTGGACTTCGTAGGCGGCATCGCGAACGCGTGACTCCAGGGTGCCCTCCGCGTCGAAATGAAGTGTGAGGCGCTCGCGGATATTGCCGAGCGCCATCTTGTTTCCGGCATGGTGCCGCCCGCCCGCCGCCCGATAAGGGTTGCGCAGGATCGCGTGAACATCGCCGCCCTTGCAGAAGATGTTGATCGACACGATACCCGGCTCGCTCGACGGCTCGATCCCGTGATAGACCGCGTTTTCCAGAAGCGGCTGCAACACGAGCGGCGGCACCAGCGCATCTCCCGGCATGTTGTTGACGTTCCATTCGACCTGCAACCGGTCCGAGAGGCGCAGCTTTTCGAGCCCGAGGTATTGCCGGCAGAGTTCGATCTCGTCGGTCAGCGGCACGAGCTCGCGGTTGTCGCGCATCAGCACGCGGAAGAGGTCGGCCATGTCGAGGAGAGCCGTCTCGGCGTGTTTCGGATCGGAGCGCACGAGCGACAGCACCGCATTGAGGCTGTTGAACAGAAAATGCGGCCGGATCCGCGCCTGCAGCGCCTGCAGCCGGGATTCGGCGATCGCCGGTGAAAGCGCCTTGGCGCGAAGGTCGAAATAGGCGAGCAGCACCCCGTACACGCAGAGCGCGATCACGAGATACCGCAAGGTAGCCAGCGGAGGTTCCGGAAGCTCGCGGGCGACGAGCAGCCGGATCCCGAGTCCGACGCCGACGGTGATGGCGGCGATCGTCAGGGCGCCGGTCACGGACGATTGGCGCAAAAGCCAGGGCGCGAGCGCATAGAGGATGACCAGTTCGGCCATGAGATGCGGCTCGACGACGCCCGGTCATGTCGAGCCACTGTGCAGCCCAGAGGTCGAGGTGCGATTCGCGCGCCAGCGCCACTACGGCTGTCATCGCGTTTACCGCGAGGACGATCCGCAGAATCGTGCCGAGATTGCGGAAATCCGGCAGTTCGGGAGCGATGGCGTTTTGCCTTATAATCGGCTGCATATCGAAACCGGCATGCAAGCATCGTGCCGGAGACATGCGCCGGGTCTTACCCCGACGCGGGCGGTGTCAGAGGCTATTGTCGGCAACCCCCGGCGGCGAGGCAAGCTCATCCGGACGCAAAGCCGGTTTTCGGGCGTCGGATTCGCAGTGCTCGCTGGTTTGTCCTGGCGCCGACCCATCGCTGACCTGACGAAAAACCGATCCGACAGCCATGGCCGACTCCAAGCCACCGCGCGATCCCACTTCCCCAGGTGCCTGGTCCGGGCGTTTCGGCGAACCCATCGCCCCGCTCGTCGAGCGCTACACGGCGTCGGTGGATTTCGACCGCCGTCTCGCCGCCGCGGACATCGCGGGGTCACTGGCGCACGCGCGAATGCTTGCCGCGGCCGGCATACTGTCCGCGGATGATCTCGCCGCAATCGAGCGCGGGATGGAAACGATTCGCGACGAAGTCGAGCGCGGCGATTTTCCGTGGTCGCGCGACCTCGAGGACGTTCATTTCAACATCGAGAAGCGGCTCACCGCGCTCGTCGGCGACGCCGGCAAGCGGCTCCACACCGGTCGCTCGCGCAACGACCAGGTGGCCACCGACCTGCGGCTCTGGCTGCGCGAGGCGATCGACGGGCTCACCGATGGGCTTGCCGCGTTGCGCCGCGCGTTCATCGATCTGGCCGAGGGGCACGCCGACACGATCATGCCCGGCTACACGCACCTGCAGGTCGCGCAACCCGTCACGTTCGGCCATCATCTGCTTGCCTACGAAGCGATGTTCGCGCGCGACGCCGAGCGATTGCGCGATTGCCGCCGGCGCGTGAACCGGCTGCCGTTCGGCAGCGCCGCGCTCGCCGGCACGGGCTTTCCGATCGACCGGCTGCGCGTGGCGCGGAACTCGGGTTCGAAGCACTCTGCGGCAACTCGCTCGACGCCGTGTCCGATCGCGATTTCGCCATCGAATTCGACGGCCGCCGCCGCGTTGGTGATGACGCATCTGTCGCGGTTTGCCGAGGAACTCACGTGTGGGCGAATCCGCGCTTCGCCTTCGTCGCGCTGGCCGACCGCTTCTGCACCGGATCGTCGATCATGCCGCAGAAGAAGAATCCCGACGTGGCGGAACTCGCGCGCGGCAAGACCGGGCGGGTGAACGGCCACCTCGTCGCGCTGCTCACGCTGATGAAAGGCCAGCCGCTCGCGTACAACA
This sequence comes from uncultured beta proteobacterium, assembly GCA_963695725.1. Taxonomy (GTDB): domain Bacteria; phylum Pseudomonadota; class Gammaproteobacteria; order Burkholderiales; family Casimicrobiaceae; genus CAIWHR01. Next base: position 121,871 of record CAVOHM010000003.1, on the reverse strand, counting down.
AGGACAATCAGGAGGACAAGGAGCCGCTCTTCGACACCGTCGACACGCTTGCCGACGACGCTCGCCATCATGGCCGATCTCGTCGCCGGCGGCATCACGGTCGATGCGGCGCGCATGCGCGAGGCGGCGCGCGAAGGACACGCGACGGCGACCGACCTCGCCGACTATCTGGTCCGCAAAGGCGTGCCGTTTCGCGACGCGCACGAAGCCGTCGCCCGCGCGGTGCGCCACGCCGAAGCAGAGCGGCAAGGCGCTCGCCGACCTGCCGCTCTCCGAGCTGCAATCCTTTGCGCGCGAGATCGATGCCGACGCCTGCGTGGTGCTGACGCTCGAGGGCTCGGTCGCAAGCCGCAACCACCCGGGCGGCACGGCGCCGGCCCAGGTGCGGGCGGCGATCGCCGCGGCGCGGGCCGCGCTCGACCGAAACCGGCGTGACATGCACGCAACCCTGCAACCTGTGGAGGCTTGACCCCGATGGAAACGAGGAAAATGGCATTTCTCGGACTTGGCGTGATGGGATTTCCGATGGCCGGGCATCTCGCGCAGGCCGGGCACCGAGTGACCGTCTACAACCGCACCCCGGAGAAGGCCGCCCGCTGGGTCGGGAAAAACACGGCGGGACGAGCGCGCCGACGCCGGCCGCGGCGGTGGCCGGTGCCGACCTCGTCCTGATGTGCGTCGGCAACGACGACGATGTGCGCGCCGTGGTGTTCGGAGAGAAGGCGCGCTGGCGGCATGGCGTTCGGGCTCGATCCTCGTCGATCACACGACGGCCTCGGCGCAGGTCGCCCGCGAGATTCATGCCGCCGCCGCGGCCAAGGGGATCGGCTTTCTCGACGCGCCGGTATCGGGCGGCCAGGCCGGGGCGGAGAACGGCAAGCTCACGATCATGGTCGGCGGCGACGCTGCGACTTTCGCGACCGCCGAGCCGGCGCTCGCGCACCTACGGACGCGCGGTGACGCTGATGGGCGGGCCCGGCAGCGGGCAGCTGACGAAAATGTTCAACCAGATCTGCATCGTCGGGCTGGTCCAGGCGCTGGCAGAGGGCATCACGTTTGCAGAAAAGGCCGGCCTCGATGTGCCGCGCGCGCTCGACGTGATCGGAAAGGGCGCGGCCCAGTCATGGCAGATGGACAATCGCGGCAAGACCATGGTCGCCGACAAGTTCGATTTCGGCTTCGCCGTCGACTGGATGCGCAAGGATCTCTCGCTCTGCCTCGCCGAAGCCCGGGCGAGGGGAGCCGCGCTTCCCGTGACCGCGCTGGTCGACCAGTTCTACGCGCGTGTGCAGGCCGCCGGCGGCGGCCGCTGGGATTCGTCGAGCCTTATCCGGGTGTTGCGCGACACCCCGTAATTCACGAATTGGGCGGTCGCCGCGGTCAGGACGGCGCACCTGACGGCGCGGGTACCGGCAGACGATCGCCCTCGATGATGGCGATCTCGTAGGTGATCTCGGCGGTTTTCCTCAGCATCTGCGTGGCGGAGCAGTATTTGTCCGTCGAGAGCTTGACCGCCCGTTCGACCTGCGCCGGATCGAGCCCGCGCCCAGCCACCGTGTACTTGAGGTGGATCCGGGTGAACACCTTGGGCACCGTGCTTGCGCGTTCCGCCTCGGCTTCGACCGTGCAATCGGCAATCGGCTGACGTGCCTTCTTGAGGATCAGCACCAGATCGAAGGCCGTGCACCCCGCGGCACCCAGCAGCACCAGTTCCATCGGCCGCACCCCGAAATTGCGGCCCCCATCGTCGGGCGAACCGTCGATGACGACCGCGTGGCCGCTACCGGTTTCGCCGACGAAACTCACCCCTTCGACCCATTTCGTCCTGACTTTCATAGGATTCTCGATCCTCCGCGCAAAGGAATCATTGTCCTGCATCCCGGGGGGGACCGTGGTGGCGGGTCGCCGGACGGATGCGGTTTGTTGCGGCGGAACAACGGTGCACCGGTCTTGACCCACTCCAGAGGGCCCCGGTTGTTGCGGCGCGGCGCCTCATATGCCAATATCATAACCGTACGCGGGCGGAGGAATTCCCCCTCCCCGTCCGTGGACAAGTTCCACCCTTCCTCCTCCTAGGGCGGAATTCTTCGGGCGCGGTCCCAAACGGCCGCGCCCTTTTTCGTCCGGGTCCGACCGCGCCGCGGGCCATTCGCTGCGCCGCACACGCCGCCCCGACGCGGCTCGGGCCGGGCGCCTGGCCGCACCCGCGGCCATCGTGCCCGCGCCTTGACCGAAATTCCCGAAATGGGTTAACATTTAAGACTTTGCTGAATTGACCCGGATCTACTTTCCCCCATGAAAACCGTCTCCGCCAAGCCGCAGGACGTCCTGCGCGACTGGTTCGTGGTCGACGCCACGGACAAGGTTCTCGGCCGCCTCGCGAGCCAGATAGCGCTGCGGCTGCGCGGCAAGCACAAAGTCGATCTTCACGCCGCACGTGGACACCGGCGATTTCATCGTCGTCACCAACGTCGAAAAGATCCGCGTCACCGGTAACAAGGCGGACGACAAGCTCTATCACCGCCACAGCGGCTACCCGGGCGGCATTTCGACCACCAATTTTTCGAAGATGCAGGCGCGTTTTCCCGGCCGCGCGCTGCAGAAGGCGGTCAAGGGCATGCTGCCCAAGGGCCCGCTCGGCTACAAGATGCTGAAGAAACTCAAATGCTACGCGGGCGCCGCGCATCCGCATTCGGCGCAGCAACCGAAAACACTGGACATCTGACTCCCATGATCGGCAACTACTACTACGGCACCGGCCGGCGCAAGAGCGCGGTCGCCCGCGTCTTCCTGAAGAAGGGCACGGGCAAGCATCGTCGTCAACGACAAGCCGGCTGACGAGTTCTTCTCCCGCGACACGGGCCGCATGGTGATCCGGCAGCCGCTGAAGCTCACGAATCACGAGGCGACGTTCGACATCATGATCAACGTCGAAGGCGGCGGCGAATCGGGCCAGGCCGGCGCGGTGCGCCACGGCATCACCCGCGCGTTGATCGATTACGATGTGGCGCTGAAGCCCACGTTGTCGAAGGCGGGTCTGGTGACGCGCGACGCCCGCGAAGTCGAGCGCAAGAAAGTCGGCCTGCACAAGGCGCGCAAGCGCAAGCAGTTCTCGAAGCGCTGATCGGCGCAGGCTTCGCCCGCGAAGGCCGCCCCCGAGGCGGCCTTCGTCATCTTGCGAATGCGTGCCGACGACCACCACGCGCGGACTCCGACCGGCGCCGTGTCCGCGGCCACAGCACCCGGATGCTAGAATCAAAAGCGACACCGAGACACGCGTGAGGCGTACATGATCAGGATCGGCATCGTCGGCGGAACCGGCTACACGGGCGTCGAGTTGCTCCGGCTGCTCGCGCAGCACCCGGAAGCGGATGTCCGCACGATCACGTCGCGCAAGGATGCGGGGACGGCCGTCGCCGACATGTTCCCGAGCCTGCGCGGCCGGTACAAGCTCGCATTCGCCGATCCCGCCGAGGCCGATCTCTCGGCGCTGGATCTTGTGTTCTTCGCAACGCCGCACGGAATCGCGATGAACGCCGCGCGCGAACTCGTGACCGCCGGCGTTCGGATCATCGACCTTGCGGCGGATTTTCGGCTGAAGGATCCCGCGGTCTTCGCGCAGTGGTACGGCATGCCGCACGCGTGCCCGGACATTCTCGCCGAATCGGTCTACGGCTTGCCGGAAGTAAACCGCAATGCCATCAGGAAGGCGCGCGTCGTCGGCAACCCGGGCTGTTACCCGACCGCCGTTCAGCTCGGCTTCCTGCCGCTCCTCGAGGCCGGGATCGTGGACGTGGCGCATCTGATCGCCGACTGCAAGTCCGGCGTCTCCGGCGCCGGGCGCAAGGCCGAGACGGGATTGCTCTTCGCCGAGGCGGCCGACAATTTCAAGGCCTACGGCGTCAACGGACATCGCCATCATCCGGAGATCGTCCAGGGCCTGGACGACGCGGCCAAAACGGCAGTGCGCCTCGTCTTCACGCCGCATCTCGTGCCGATGATCCGCGGCATTTGCGCGACGCTCTACGCCAGGCTCACCGACACGGGCACCGACCTGCAGGCGCTGTTCGAGAAGCGTTACGAAGGCGAACCGTTCGTCGACGTGATGCCAGCGGGCTCGATGCCCGACACGCGCTCGGTCCGCGGCGCGAACGTCTGCCGGATTGCCGTCCACCGGCCGCAAGGCGGCGACATGGTGCTCGTCCTGGTCGTGGAGGACAACCTCGTCAAGGGTGCCGCGGGCCAGGCTATCCAGAACATGAACCTCATGTTCGGCCTGGCCGAGACCACCGGTCTCGAAGCGTTGCCGATGCTGCCGTAGCGGGCGCCTTGGCTCTTTCCGTCTGGTGGCGCCGCGCGCGCCAGCATTTTTCCATCGATGCACCGCGCATGGCGGTGCGATCGCGGCTGCCGTGGCCGTGGCGCGCGGTGGTGGGCTTGCTGCCTCGTCGCCGTCATCGCGGGAATGTGGTGGTGGGGATTCGATTTCGGGCAGATATTCAGCGTCGGCCATCGCAAGGAAATCGAAGCCCGGATTGCGACGCTCGAGACCGAGAATGCAGGGCTGCGCAAGGAGAACGCCGAGCTGCGTGCCAAGGCGATGCAGCAGGAGAGCGAACTCGCGATGGCGAGCGGCGCCCAGTCGACGCTGTCCCGGCAGGCGCTCGAACTCTCGACCGAGAACGCGCAGATCAAGGAAGAGCTCGCCTTCCTGCAACAGCTGGTTGCCGACTCCAACAAGCAAGTCGGGCTATCCATCCAGCGGATGTCCGTCGAGCGCGAGCGCGACGATGCCTGGCGCTACAACCTGCTGCTGGTGCGCGGCGGCAACCCGAAGAACGAATTTGCGGGGCACGTCACCCTTCACGTGTCCGTCCAGCCGATGGCGACGGGTGGCGTGTCACCCCGACCGACGGTCATTGCGCTTCCCGACGACGAGCCGGCGAGCGCTGCGGCGCTCGCACTCAAATTCAAGTATTATCAGCGGCTTGAGGGAACCATCGGCGTCCCGGCCGGCAGCACGGTCCGCGCCGTCACCGCGCGCGCATTCGAGTCGGGGCAGACGACTCCACGCGCAACCCGCAATCTCGTGATCCCCTGAGGTGAGCCCCATGTGGGAACGTAAGAAACGTGCGACGACGCAGAAACGGATCGACAGCCTGATCGGCGCCGGCATGGTGGTCAAAGGCGATGTCGCGTTTACCGGTGGATTGCGCATCGACGGCCAGGTCCATGGCAACGTCGTCGCGGCCAACGGTGAACCCAGTACGCTCGTGATCAGCGAGCGCGCCAGGGTCGACGGTGAAATTCGCGTGTCGCACGTGGTCATCAACGGCAGGGTCGGCGGTCCGGTGGTCGCCGACGATTACCTCGAATTGCAGCCGAAGGCCCGGGTAGTCGGCGATGTGACCTACAAGACCCTCGAAATGCATGTGGGAGCCGTGCTTCGCGGGCGGTTGATCCACACTGAACCCGGCACGGGGTCCGTGGTCGAATTGAAGCGGGCGAAATCCGAGTAGCGGAGCGCCCGCAAGGGCGGAATGGCACGCAGCTGTGGCCACACCGGCCCTATCGTGGACAGGGTTGCAGCGGTAGGCCTGGCAGCCGATAATCGAATCTTGGCGCCAACAGGGAGTTCGCATGAACGACATGACCGAAATGCCCGCGCCGCTGGTCTTCTCCGACAGCGCCGCCGAAAAGGTTAAATCCCTCATCGAAGAGGAAGGCAATCCGGAGCTGAAGCTTCGCGTTTTCGTCACCGGCGGCGGCTGCTCGGGCTTCCAGTACGGATTCACCTTCGACGAGGCCGTCAACGAGGACGACACGGCGATGGTGAAAAACGGCGTGACACTGCTGATCGATCCGATGAGCTATCAGTATCTCGTCGGCGCCGAGATCGATTTCCAGGAGGGTCTCGAGGGCGCCCAGTTCGTGATCAAGAATCCGAACGCCCAGTCCACGTGCGGCTGCGGCTCGTCAGTTTCTCGGCCTGAACCAATCTCCGGGCATTGACGACGGGGCCGTTTTGGCCCCGTTTTGCTTTCGGCTTGCGTCCCCGGGGGTGTCGCGCGGCCGAACGCGCCAAGCGCTTGGTGGCCATGCCCTCGCGTGTCAGCGCGGGTAGATCGCCCCCAGCACGCGCAATCCGCGCGCGCCCGTCACCGCCGGCAGATTGCCCGGGCGACCGGCGAGCGCCTCGCGGGCGAGCCAGGCGAACGCCAGCGCCTCGACGTGCTCCACCGCCACACCGTGCGCCGCAGTGGTCACCACGCTCCGTGGCGCGCAGCGCAGCGGCCAGCGCGTCCATCAATGCGGCGTTCCTGGCGCCGCCGCCGCAGACCAGAATTTCGGTGGCGGCCGCGCAATGGCCTGCCACGGCGGCGGCAATGGTATGTGCCGTCAGCGCGACGAGCGTCGCCTGGACGTCGGCGGCCGAAACTGCGTGGCCGGCGAGCTTCGCGTCCAGCCATTCGCGATGAACAGGATCGCGGCCCGTGCTTTTCGGCGGCATGCGCGCAAAGAACGGCTCCGCGAGAAGCGCCGTCAGCAGCGCGGCGTCCACGCGTCCGGTTCGCGCCCACGCGCCGTCACGATCGAACGCGGCGCCCCGGTGCCTCGCGTGCCAGAGGTCGAGCAGCACGTTGCCCGGTCCGGTGTCGAAGCCGCGCACATCGCCCGTCGCCGGCAGATCGGTGAGATTGGCGATGCCTCCGAGATTGACGACGACACGGTGCGCCTCACCAGCGAAGAGCGCGGCGTGGAACGCGGGCACCAGCGGCGCGCCTTCGCCTCCAGCCGCGATATCGCGGCTCCGGAAATCGGCGACGACCGGCATCCCGGTCCGTTCGGCAATGCGGGCGGGGTTGTTCAATTGCAGCGTCCAGCCTTCGTCGGGACGGTGGCGCAGCGTCTGACCGTGGACACCCGCGGCAACAACGTCCGGCGCAGCAAGTTCGGCACGGCGGAGCGCCGCGCCGATTGCATCGGCATAGGTGTCGGCCAGCGCATTGGCCGCGCGCGCCGCGCGCGCGAGTTCGTCGCGGCTCGAGCGCTGCAGGGCCAACAACTCGTCGGCAAGGTCCCGTGCGAACGCGACGTGCGCCGCGCCAGCAACGCGCAGGGCCGGCCTGTGCCGGGCGCGAAGTCCGCGATGACGGCATCGACGCCGTCGAGGCTCGTGCCGGACATCACGCCGGCGTAAACCTGGCGCACAGCGGCGATAACGGACCCTGGTTACTCGTTAAAGGCGAGCTGCGCTTCCGAAAGCTGTCGCGCCAGCACGAGTTGCGCGACCGCCGGCGCCGCGCGTTCGGCGAATTCGAGCCGGCGTGAGGGCGCGAGCGGCTCGCCGGAAGGCAATGCGATGGTCAGCGGATTGCGCTGCTCGCCGCCCACGCGGAACTCGTAATGCAGATGCGGGCCGGTCGCCCAGCCGGTCTGCCCGACGAACCCGATCACTTCTCCCTGGGACACGCGCGTGCCCGTTCGAACCTGCGGCGCCAAACGCGACAGATGCGCATAGAGCGTCGTGAACGCGCCGCGATGCTGCAATTGGATCACGTTTCCGTAGCCGTTCTGCTTGCCGGCAAACACGACTTTGGCGTTGCCGGTGGCGCGCACGGGTGTTCCAGAGGGCGCCGCGTAATCGACGCCCTTGTGCGCGCGCCAGGTTTGCAGAATCGGATGGAAGCGTGCATTCGAGAAGCCCGAGGTCACGCGCGAGAACTCCATCGGCGAGCGCAGGAACGCCTTGCGCAAAGGAGCGCCGTCCGCCGTGTAGTACTCTTCGCCACCGTCGTCGCCGCGCCAGAGGACGGCGCGAATCGTCCGACCCCGGTTCTCGAATTCGGCGGCGATGATGCGGCCCGCGCCGATGGGCTCGCCGTCGATGTACCGCATCTCGTAGACGACCGTGAAGCGGTCGCCGCGCCGCAGGTCCTGATAGAAGTCGATATCGCCGGCGAAAACGTCGGCCATCTGCAGCGTAACCGCATCGGGGAGGCCAGCGGCGTCGGCGGCGCCGAACAACGACGAGCGAATTTCGCCGGCGGCCATCTTCCACCGGATTTCCGCAGGCTCGGTGGCGGTCGCCGCCGTGAGGCGCTCGCCATCACGTGCGATCGACAGGCGATCGCCGTCGCCCGTGACGAAGCGCAGGTTGAGGAGGCGGCCCGCGTCGTCAGTCTCGACGTTGAGCGGCTTGCCCGGATGCAGCTGGTACAAGGGCCGGGCGGAGGGGTTCGTGCGCAGAAACTCGAGTGCTGCAGGATCGTCGACGCCGAGGCGGGCCAAAACGCTGCCAATCGTGTCGCCACGCCGGACGCGACCTTCGCGCCAGTACCCGGTCGCTTCGGTCGGGATGATCGACACCTCGGGCTGCGGAATTTCGAGCCGGATGGCGCGGATGGGCGCCATCTCGGGCGCCGTGTTCGCGACGAGGCTGAATGCGGCCACACCGGAGATTCCAAACAGCGCGGCCGCCAGCCACTGCCCGGTCGTAGGCGCGCGCGCCCTGCGCCGCGCGGACGTACGAACGCTTTGCGCTAAAATGCTTCGTTTTTGCGTGATCATTGCCGGGGAGCTGCAGCCAAGGTTGCGATTCTAGCAAATGTCGCGCGGAATGCCATTGATTGACCCGGGGACCCCGTCCGGGCATGGGTCGAGGCCGCAGCAGGAGTCCGCGCCAACGGCAACCAAAGAGGCCGCAAAACTGCCATGACCGTCGACATTTCCCAGCAAATCGCGGTCTTTCGCCGCGGCGCCGACGAGCTCCTGGTCGAGGCCGAGCTGGCGACGAAGCTTGCCCGCGGCAAGCCGCTGCGGATCAAGGAGGGCTTCGACCCGACGCGCCCGGATTTGCATCTGGGGCACACGGTGCAGTTCAACAAGCTGCGGCAGTTGCAGGACCTCGGTCATCACATCGTATTCGTGATCGGCGATTTCACCGGGATGATCGGCGATCCGACCGGCCGGAACGTCACGCGCCCCGCGCTCTCGCGCGAGGAAATCGAAGCCAACGCAACGACCTATACCGACCAGGCGTTTCTCATCCTCGATCGCGCCAAGACGGAGGTCGCGTTCAATTCGACCTGGCTCCTGCCGCTCGGCGCGGACGGCATGATCAAGCTCGCGGCGCGATACACGGTCGCCCGCATGCTCGAACGCGACGACTTCGGCAAGCGTTACCAGAGCGGCCAGCCGATCGCGATTCACGAATTCCTGTACCCCCTCGCACAGGGATACGACTCGGTGGCGCTCAAGGCCGACGTGGAACTCGGCGGCACCGACCAGAAATTCAACCTGCTCGTCGGCCGCGAGTTGCAGCGGCATTACGGACAGGAGCCGCAGTGCATTCTGACGCTGCCGCTGCTGGAAGGACTCGACGGTGTGAACAAGATGTCGAAATCGCTCGACAACTACGTCGGCATCACCGAAGCCCCGAGCGAGATATTCGGGAAACTGATGTCGATCTCCGACGAGCTGATGTGGCGCTACTACGACCTCCTTTCGTTCCAGACGGCGGACGCCGTGGCGATGCTGAAGCGCGAATGCAGCGAAGGCCGCAATCCGCGTGACGCAAAGGTTGCCCTCGCGCAGGAGATCGTCGCGCGCTTCCATTCGCAGGCCGCGGCGGAGCGCTCGCTCGCGGAATTCGACGCGAGATTCCGGCAGGGGGCCCTGCCGGAGAACATCGTCGACGTCACGCTGTCGACAGCCGGTTCCGGCCTGCCGATCGCACAGCTCGCGAAGCAGGCCGGGATCGTCGACTCCACGTCGGAGGCGCTGCGGCTGATCGCCCAGCGGGGGCTCAAGGTCGACGGCGACGTGGTCGCCGACAAGGCGCTCGTGATCGCGGCCGGCCGCACGATCGTCGTGCAGGCGGGAAAGCGGAAGTTTGCCCGCGTGACCGTTACGTAACCGACACTCGGAACCGGCGCCGGAGACACCTGCGCGATCTCGTCGGCCGCGTCACGCTCTTCGGACCTACTCCAGCTCGATCGCGTCGTTGATCGCGGCGATCCCCGCCTTCGCGCAGACGTCGTCGATATCCCCGAGCGGCGCGCCGGAGACTCCGATGCCTCCGACGAGCGAGCCCTTGGCGCGAATCATGAGGCCACCGCCAATGGCGACCACGTTCGGCAACTGGCGGACGCCGCTCTGCACCTTGCCCGCCTGCGTGGCTGCGGCGAACTCGGTCGTGTCGGTGCGAAAGCTGACGGCGGTCGCTGCCTTGCCCACGGCGGTCTGCGTCGTGTGCCCGCCGGCGAGATTGTCGCGCAGCACGACGAGCGGCTGCCCGCCGCGGTCGACGACGGCCACGGCGACGGTGTACCCATCCTTCTGGCAGCGGGCAAGCGCGGCCTGCGCCGCCTGCTGCGCGGCGGCCGTCGACAAGCGTCATGTAGTTCACCAGCATTTTCTGGGCGATGGCGGGGACGGCCATGCCGGTGACAACCACCATCGCGACCCCCAGTACCGATTGTTTCAAGTCCATATGATTTCTCCCCGTTTCCCGGCCGGTCAAGCGATCCCCGGGTTTCCTTCCACACCTTCGATCCGCGGCAGGTTGAGCGCGCGCGGCGCAATCGTCTTTTGCGCCCGCAGGTACCGGGCGATCACGTCCCAAATCGGCTCGCCGCCCGCGTTTCTCGCTTCCTCGGATACGGGCGCCCAGCCGGCGACCTTGTACTTCTTCGCTGCGTCGAGCGGCTTGCCGGAAAGCGTCATCCGCGAGATGCGGCTGCCCATCTGCGCGCGCGCATCGATCGCGTAGCCGAGGCCGCCGACGCGCACCATGTCGCCACCCTGCTGGTAATACGGATCCGGATTGAACAGATTGTCGGCGACGTCTTCCAGGATCGTCTTTATCGTCTCGCCCGTGAGCTCGTTGACGGTGACGTAGGGATAGGTGATCGCCGTCTGGTCCATCAGGTGCTCGTAGGTGATCGCCTGCCCGGGCAACAGTGACGTGCCCCAGCGGAATCCCGGCGAGAACGCGATCTCGGCGTTCTTTTCCGCCATCAGGCCATCGAGCAGAAGCTGGTCGAACGTGCCGTTGAAGTTGCCGCGCCGGTACAAGAGCCCCTCGGTGAGGGCGAGCTTTTCCTCGAGCTTCGCCTTGTACGGCGCGCGCACCTTCTCGATCAACGCGCTCATCGCGGGATCGGCAGCCAGCAGATTGGAGAACACCGGCAGCAGTTTGTAGCGGAACCCCGCGACTTTGCCGCCCTTGACGTCAAGGTCGAGCACCGCGAGGAACTTGCCGTTGCTGCCCGCATTGGTGACGATCGTCTGGCCGCCGCCGTTGGCGACGATCGTCGGCGCGGGCACGCCGTCGTGCGTATGGCCGCCGAGGATCGCGTCGATGCCGCGCACGCGCGAGGCGAGCTTCAGGTCGACGTCCATCCCGTTGTGCGACAGCAGCACGACGGCCTGCGCGCCCTTGCCGCGCGCCTCGTCGACGATCTTCTGCATGTTTTCGTCCTGGATCCCGAACGTCCAGTCGGCGACGAAGTACCGTGGATTCGCGATGGGCGTGTAGGGAAACGCCTGCCCGACGATCGCGACCGGCACGCCGTTGACGGGCCGGATCGTGTACGCCGGAAACACCGGGTCCCCGAAGTCGGCGGTCTTGACGTTCTGCGCCAGGAAGTCGACCTTGCCGGCGAAGTCCTTGTCCACGATTTCCCTGACGCGATCGGCGCCGAGCGTGAAATCCCAGTGCCCGGTCATGATATCGACGCCGAGCAGCTTGCCCGCGTCGACCATGTCCTGGCCCTTCGTCCACAGCGCGGTGCCCGAGCCCTGCCAGGTATCGCCGCCATCGAGCAGGAGCGCGTGCGGCCGCGACGCCTTCAGTCGCTTGACCAGCGTGGCGAGGTGCGCAAAGCCGCCGACCTTGCCATAGGTCCTGCTCGCGGCGACGTAATCGAGATAGGTGAACGCATGCGCCTCGATCGTGCCCGCCGCGATGCCGAAGTGCCGCAGGAGCGCCTCGCCGACGAGGTGAGGCGGCTGGCCCGCGGACCGGCCCACGCCGAGGTTGACGTTCGGCTCGCGAAAATGGATCGGCCGGAGCTGCGCGTGGCAATCGGTGAAGTGCAGCAGGCTCACGTTGCCGAACGGCGCGACGTCGTACATCGTCGCCGCCGCGTTGCCCTGGCCAAGCGCGTGCCGCGATGAGAGCGGAAATCCCGCGGCGGCACCGGCCGTGAGCACGTTCAGGAATTCGCGGCGATTCATGCGTGCGGGCGATCGAGCCGTCGCTCAGACACTGGCGAAGCGGGCGAGCGCCCGCACGTCTTCGGGGAACATCTCCGGAATCTCCTTGAACACGATGCGCCCGTCGCGATCGACGACGTACACCTCAGGCAGCCCGCGGCGCGGCCCGAACCAATTCTCGCTGTCCACCGACGCCATCGCCGCCGGGAAGGTATACCGGTGTTCCGCCATGTAGGCACGGGCCTTCGCAGGCTCCCGGTCGATGGAAAACGTCAGAAACTCGAGGCCGCGACCGCCGTGTGCGTCGTAGAGCTGTTGCAGCAGCGGATTCTGCCGCTTGCAGAACGGGCACCACGACGCCCAGAACTCGACCACGACGACGCGTCCCGCGAGCGCCGCGGCGGGGAGCGTGCGGCCGTCGAGCAGCGTGACGTCGCGCCATTCGACCCGATCCCCGATCCCGGCCGCGAACGCGGGAGCGAACGCGGCGCCGCCGCCGATCGCGGCGGCAATGATCCCTAGGGACTCACGCCGGTTCACCCAGACCTCATCAACCTGCCCGGAAAGTCCGGCACAACTGGCGAAAGTTTCTATCCGGCGCGTTCGGAATCACAGCCAGCGACGAATTGCGTCCGGGACACCCGCGGACTTACTTGTTGACCGGCGAATTCGGGTCCATCAACAGCGCGACCACGTCCTTGATCTGCTGCTCGGTCAGAATACCCTTGTGCCCGAAGCGCGGCATGTTGGTGCACGCGCTGTACGCCTCGGCGTTGTAGACCTTGCCGTAGGCGTACTTGCGCATGTCGTCGGTGTAGCCGCGCGTCTTGCCGAAATGGTAGAGACTCGGTCCCATCGTGCCGTAGGAAAGTTCCTGCGGAGCCAGCTGGTGGCATGCATAGCAATTGGCGCCGGCCGGCTTCGTCGGATCATCCGAGTACTGCATGCCCTGTCCGAGCTGCGCGATCTTCTCGCCGCTCTTCCAATCGCCCACGAGCTTGCCATCCGCCGGCCACTTGATCGTCGCGAGATTCTCCTTTTCGAGGCGTTGGGCGACGTCCTTCGGTGGCGCCTTGCCCTCGTAGATACTGCAGGTCTTCTGCGTGTCGTCCTGCACCAGGCGATCGAGCTTCGCCTGCCCGCGTTCCTTGAACGAAGTCTTGAGCATGGCCGCGGCCTTGTCCATTTCGGCCGAATCGGGCGGCGCGGTGGCACAACCGATGACGAGCGCAGCGGCAGTCATTGCAGCGGCGAGCGCACCTGTCAATCGTTTGCTTTGCATGGCGTCTCCTCCGTCAGCGCTTGATCGCGGGCGCATCGTACGCAGCGCCATTCGCGTTGTGGGCGAGGAATGTCGTCAGCGCGACCGATGCATCCGACGCGAAGGTGAGTTCAGGAAAGCGCTGCTGGCGAAAGCAGTCGTTGAGTCGCCATTGGAACGTGCGCAGTTCTCCCTGCGAAACCCGGTACGCAGGCCACGTCGTGTAGGCCTTCTGCGCCCCTTCCTTCTGCGTCAGGTTGGGCAGGTCCTGCAGGCGGATCCGCTTGTCGTCCTCGCTGTGACAAGTAGCGCAGGCGAAGTCGTGCGTGCCGCCGCGGAAGAAGAAGATCGCCTCGCCGAGCTGATAGGCCTCACGCTCCTTCGGATGGTTGAGCGCGACGTTCATCTTGACGCCGCGCGACTCCGACGTCACATAGGCGACCAGCGCCTCGTTGTCGGCCTTCCGGTTCGAGCCGCCGAACGGGCCCTTCTTCGCGTCGGCCTCGGAGTAGCCCTGCAGTTTCACGCGGCACCAGACGATCCGCGATTCGAGGTCCATCACGCGGTCGGCGTCGGCAAAATATCGCGGGAGCTGCGCGTAGGCGCCCTTCACGACGCCGGCGCCCAGACCGAGATCGCATTGCTCGAACGAGGCGTTTTTCGGGCCGCTCTTCTGCTTCCAGAGGCCCTCGCCCCGCGCTTCCCACAGTTCCGCCGGGTTGCCGTCCTGCAGCGCCGCGCGGTATTTCGCGATCTCGTCGACCGTGCTGCCCTGGCCGAGCGCGGCCGGTGCGGCAAGCGCCAGCGTCAACAGCAAACCTGGAAATGCACCACGACGAATGATACGCATCGTCTTTCCTCCTCAATCGGGCGCGCCACCTCGTGGCGCCCGGGTCGGCCCGCGCGTCACCGCGCGCTGGGCAGGGTGCCGCGGGCGCTGCTGCGCACCGCGGACGAACGTTCAGCCTATGACGGCTTCGTCGGTCCGCTTTTCGCCCTTGTTGTCCACCCAGGCGATCTGGACCTTGTCACCCTTGGCACCGCCCTTGAACTTGAACGACAGGAACGGGTTCTTCGCGATCGCCGGGCCCCACTGCGCCGTGAGCACCGTCTTGCCGTTGTGCGTCACGGTCACGTTCTGGATGAACCAGGCCGGGATCGTCTTGCCCTGCGAATCCTTGCGCTGGCCCGTTTCCATCTCATGGCTCATCAGCACCTTCACTTCGGTGGAATCGCCGACGACATTTGCCCGGATTTTCATCGGATCTGCCATGACTTTCCCTCCTCAACCGCCGCAACCGCCAAGCGTGACCTTGATCTCCTTGGAGGCGACATAGTACTTGCCGTCCGCCTTCACGAGCGCGTAGATGTTCGAACTCTGGCCCATCTTGACGCGCGTGCTTATCGCCGGATCCGTACCCGGCGCGATTTCGAAAGCGGGCCGCCAGCATGTTCGGATTCTTTTCGACCAGGATCGCAATCGACTCGGTCTTGGGGATCGAACTCGACACCCCGATCGGGACCACCGCGCCGTTCTCGGCGATATCGGGCGTGGAGACGAAGGCGATGTCCTTGCTCTGTGCCGGCGCGCCGCCGCCGAACGCCTTCATCGTATCGTCCATCGTCTTGGCATCGAACGCGCTCTTGTTCCAGTCCTGCGCCGATGCGTCGCCCGGTCGGAGCCAGCCGGCTGCTGCAATGAGCGTGAGCAGCGTCACGCCGCCGCCTGTCTTCAGCACATCTCTACGCGTCGTTGTCATTCGCGATCCTCCAAAAACATCGCAACGCATACTTCACTTCGGTTCACCCACCGGTCAGAGTGAATTCATTTTACACCACCCTATTGTCTGGCGAGACCTGGGCTCGACATTGCCGGCCGCGACATAGCCGACCGCTTGCGCTCAAACGGGGCGCTGGGGTTCCAACTGCTATGACGAGCCTGGTGCCCGATTTATTCCATCGGCGCCAGCGTATCGCGGGATGCCGAGTAAAATGGAATAAACGCCCGGGCTGCCGCGTCTTACTTGCTAAACGATGAACATTGTCGCCCTTCTTGGCCGTTCCCGAACTTTCGAGGCTCGGCTCGCTCCATACCGGACCCCGCTCTATCGGCTGGCCTGCGCATGGTGTCACGACCGCGCGCTTGCGGACGATCTGGTCCAGGAAACCTTCGTAAAGGCGCTCGAGCACGCGCACCAGCTCCGCGACCCCGAGCGGCTGCGCAGCTGGCTGTTCGGGATCATGGCGAATGGCTGGCGCGACCATCTGCGTGCGCTGCGGCCGACCATGGATATCGACGCACTGGACGAAGAGTGTTTCCGCTGTGACGAGACGCCCGACCTTGCGTACGACCGTGGCGAGATCGCTTTCCGCGTCAGGGCAGCCGTCGCGCATCTCCCGATCGGGCAGCGCCAGGTCGTTACCCTCGTCGACCTGGAGGAATTTTCCTACGCGGAGGTGGCGGCGATCCTGGACATTCCCATTGGCACGGTAATGAGCCGGCTTTGTCGGGCCCGGCTCGCGCTCCGCGAGCAACTGCGACAAACGGACGTCGTACGGCTCCAGCCCCTGAGGACCACCAAATGAAGGACGACGTAAGGAACGACATCTCGTACGAGCGTCTCAATGCGCTGGTCGATGGCGAACTGGACCGTTTCGAGGAAGGCCGTCTGCTTGATGCGATCCAGCGGAATCCTGAACTCGAGCGCCGGGTAAGTGAACTGCGCCTGAGCAAGGATCTGATCCGGCATGCCTACCGCCACGAATCCCCGGCCGGCGTCAGGCGACGCGACGGGCATCGCCGGGATTGGCGCTGGATGGCCGTTGCCGCGATCGCGCTCCTTGCCGTCGGAACGGGCGCGGGATGGACGGGTCATGCGTGGGAGGAGCGCGACGCAGACGTGTCGCAGGTCGCCTATCGCTCCGGTGCGATCGCGCAGGCGGCGGGAGACAACCGGGTCGTGCTGCATCTCAGTTCGTCCGCGCCGGAACGCGTGTCCGCGATGCTGGACGACGCGGAGGACATGCTCCGTGCTGCGCGCGCCAGTGGCAGTCCGATCGCCATCGAGATCCTCGCCAACAGTACCGGGCTTGACGTTCTGCGCCTCGACGTGCCCGGGGCATCCGCGCGCCTCGCTTCACTTCGCGCCGAAAATCCGAACATCACCCTCGTCGCGTGCAAACAGACAATTGAACGGCTTCGCGAGCGGGGGGTCGTCGTACAACTGCTGCCGCATACCGTGGTGGCAACATCGGCGCTCGACGAGGTCGTGAAGCGCATCCACGAAGGCTGGACCTACATTCGAACGTAGCATGACGCATTGCGGTCCGTCCCGCCCCTTTGCGGCCACGCGGCGCCACACGTTGCGCCTGTTGTCCGCAGCTGCGTTCCTGCCATGTCCACTTGCCCATGCCCAGTCAGCGCTTCTGCCCGCCACGCCCAGTCAGCCGGAAGGCCCGTTCTACCCGAAGACATTGCCCGCCGATCGCGACTCCGACCTGACGCAGATCGCGGGGCACGCCGCGAGGGCGAAGGGCACAATCCTCTACCTCTCCGGCCGCACGCTGATGCGTGATGGTCGGCCGCTCGCCGACGCCGCGGTCGAGTTGTGGCAATGCGATGTGTACGGTCGCTATCACCATGCCGGCGACGACGGCGTTCCGCGCGACGACAACTTCCAGGGCTACGGCACTGCGGCTACCGATCGCGAAGGGCGCTATGCCTTCACGACGATCCGGCCCGTCCCGTACTCGGGGCGGCCCCCGCACCTGCACCTGCGGGTGCGCGCGCGGACCGGACTGACGCTGACCACGCAGATCTACATTGCCGGCGATGCCGTCGGCGGCGACGGCGTTCTTGCCGGGTCGGCGACGGGCACGCACGCACGGCTGACGATGGCGCTCGTGCCATTGGCGGGGCGTGAACCCGGCGCGCTCGGCGGAACGTTCGACGTGGTATTGGGCTGACGCACGTTGGCGTTTGCGGCGTCCAGCCGGTCGGGGAGATTTCCTAGTGGATGGTGGCGCTGGACAGGAAGCGCAGTTCGGCCCCGGATTTCAGGCGATAAACGCCATTGCCGAGATGCACGGCGCCATCCATCTCGCGGCGCGTGAACGTGATCTCGGTATCGCCATGCTTCGCTTCCAGCACGACGTCGTCCGCAACCGTGCGCTCGTCGGGAACGCGCATGTATTCGGTCGCGAAGACGATGCCGTCGATCAGCACGAAATCCGCGTTGTCCATGGCGCTCGCCAGATTCGTCAGGTTGACACCGGTTGCCATGTTCCCTCCGATGTTTCGGCCGGCAGGTACCGCCTCGCCGCATGATTGCCATATGCGGCCGCTACCGCATGGTTCAAGGGTATTGGACCCCGGCGATGGCCTTGCGTTCGAATACCAACGCCGCAAGGGACACCCGGGTTGACGCCGGGACCCCATACGCCCCACCGCACTGTCCGCCGTTACGGCGGCGCAAAGGGTGGCAGATGGTCGGTCGGCCGTCGCGCGGCCGCTTCAGACAACGAGCTCGCGGACGAAATTGGGGAGCGCGATCGCCGCGCAGTGCATGGCTCCGTTGTAGTACTGGAGTCGGCCGAGGCCACGCGCCTTGATACGGCGATCGACCTCCTCCGCGGACATGCTTTTCGGATCGAGCGTCGCCGACGCGCAGGCCATCATCCACATGCCGCCGTACAGGGGAACGGTGGTCAGGTACGGCGTGACGAGCGCAAAAGCCTCGCGCAACCGCGCCAACGTCGTGCGGATCCGGTCCGGGTGTGCGATGGGGCTGGCGATGTGCAGCGTCATTGCGCCGGCGGGAGTCAGCCGTGCGGCACAAGCGCGATAGAACTCGGATGTATACAACAACTCCGACGGGCCACCGGGATCGGTCAGATCGAGCACAATCAGGTCGAATTGTTCGGTCGCAGCACGGATGAATTCGAAACCGTCGCCAATCTTGAGCGTGAGGCGCGGATCGTCCAGCGCTCCGCCATGCACCGCGCTCAAATACTTTCGCGCAATGGCGACTACGGATGCGTCGATCTCGGCGAGCGTCACCGACTTGATCGAAGGATGCTTCAGGAGTTCCTCGGCCGATCCGCCGTCGCCGCCACCGATGATCAGCGCACGCTCCGGACGCGGGTGCGTCAGCGCCGCAAGGTGGACGAGGTTCTCGTGATAGAAGAACTCGTCCCGTTCGGACGTCATGAAGTGCCCGTCGAGACGAAACAGCGTGCCGAACGGCACGGTGTCGTGGACTTCGATCGCCTGGAATGGAGATGCGAATTTCTCGCACTGCCGCGACGGCCGAATGTAGAAACCCCATTCCGCGGTAAGCTCTTCTGTCAACGCATCGTGCGGGAAACCTGGCGCTGCCGCGCTTGTGCCAGTGCTCGACCCGTCAGTCATCCCTGCCACCGCGGACGATCGCCTGGAACTTCATGCGTTCCGGCCGCATCGCCGTTTCGAGCGCGCGAAACAGCTGTTTCGCCTTTTCGCTGTTGTCGGTCGCGAGATTGCAGACGTAGACGTCGACCGTCACGAAAGCATGTTCCGGCCACGTGTGGATCGCGAGATGGGATTCCGCGAGAAGCACGGTCCCCGTGACACCCTGCGGTTCGAATTGATAAAACGAATCGCCCACGACCGTGAGGCCGGTCTTCCGAACGGCCTCGAGGCAAAGCGCACGCAATGCGTCCGCACGGGTGAGTTCCGGCATGCGCGCGGGGCACCCGTACCACTCGCCCAGAAGATGGATGCCGTCCATTAGTCGCCCCCCCCTTTAGCCTCCGGCCGACTGACGCAAACGGGCGCTGAGTTGCATCACCGTGGCCTCTCCATGGCGCTCGAATGCATGCTGGCGCGCTGAAGAAAAAGCCCCACCCCCTGCGATACAGGAAGAAGGGCACCCGCCGGCGCACGGCATTACTGGCGTGCGTCGAAGTAAGTGTTGAATTATTGCACAAAACATCGTCGGGCGCGATAATTTCATGCTCTGCGCGCAGTGAAGACAGGCGAGCGCGACCCGGACGCAGCCGGTTTCTTGCCTAAATGCCCAACCGCGGCGCCGTCACTCCGGCCGCATTCCTCGAAGGAAAGACCCGCCATCATGACCGCGCCCGCGCACGCCTCCGTTTCCCAACTCGCGAATGCGATCCGCGCGCTCGCCATGGATGCTGTCGAGACCGCGAAAAGCGGCCACCCGGGCATGCCGATGGGCATGGCCGAAATCGCCGTCGCCCTCTGGACCCGGCATCTGGCCCACAACCCCGCGAATCCGAAATGGATGAACCGGGATCGCTTCGTCGTCTCGAACGGGCACGGTTCGATGCTTCTCTACGCGCTGCTGCATCTGACCGGCTACGACCTGCCGATCGAAGAACTGAAGCGCTTTCGCCAGTTGCATTCGAAAACGCCCGGCCACCCCGAATTCGGCCCGACGCCGGGCGTCGAAACGACGACCGGTCCGCTGGGGCAGGGACTGACCAACGCGGTCGGGATGGCGCTCGCGGAACGGCTGCTCGCTGCAGAGTTCAATCGACCCGGCCACGCGATCGTCGACCATCGTACCTATGCCTTTGTCGGTGACGGATGTCTGATGGAGGGCATTTCGCACGAAGCGTGCTCGCTCGCCGGCACGCTGGGCCTGGGCAAGCTCATGGTGCTCTACGACGACAACGGCATCTCGATCGATGGCGAGACGAAAGGATGGTTCACCGACGACACGGTCCGGCGGTTCGAGTCCTACGGCTGGAACGTGACGGGTGGCGTCGACGGCCACGACTTCGCCGCGGTCGAGCGCGCGATAGCGGACGGGCGCAAGGTCACGGACCGCCCGACGCTCATCTGTTGCAAGACCGTGATCGGCAAAGGTGCGCCAAACAAGGCGGGGACTGCCGAAGCACATGGCGCCGCGCTGGGCGAGAAGGAAGTGGCGCTGGCACGCGCTGCGCTTGGCTGGACCGCCGCGCCATTCGCGATTCCCGACGCGATCTACGCGGAATGGAACGCCCGCGAACGGGGTGCGGCGGCGGAGGACGACGTGGTCGAAGCGCTTCGCGAGTTATCGCGCCGACCATCCCGACCTCGCCGCGGAACTCACGCGGCGGACGCACGGCGAACTTCCGGCTACGTGGAGCGAGACAACAAGCGCATTCGTTGCCGGGCAGGATGCAAAGGGCGAAGCGATCGCCACGCGCAAGGCCTCGCAACAGGCGCTGGAGACGTATGCGAAAGCGCTCCCGGAGATGATCGGCGGATCGGCCGACCTGACGGGCTCCGTGTTCACGAACTGGTCAGGCAGCCGGCCGGTCACCCGTGTGGCCGCAGGAAACTACATCAACTTCGGCGTGCGCGAGTTCGCAATGTGCGCCATTGCGAACGGTATCGCGCTGCACGGCGGCTTGATACCGTACGTCGGCACGTTCCTCACGTTTTCCGATTACGCGCGCAATGCGCTGCGGATGGCCGCGCTGATGAAGCTGCGATCGATTTTCGTGTTCACGCACGATTCGATCGGGTTGGGCGAGGACGGACCCACGCATCAGTCCGTCGAGCATGCGGCGAGCCTGCGCCTCATTCCGGACATGGACGTCTGGCGGCCCTGCGACACGGTCGAGACTGCCGTCGCGTGGGCCGCGGCGATTGCGCGCGCGGACGGCCCCACGTGCCTGTTGCTCACGCGGCAGAACGTGCCGTTCCAGGCGCGCGATGGCGCGCAGATCGCCGCGATACGCCGTGGCGGTTACGTGCTGGCCGACTGGAATGGCACGGGCGCGAAGCGCGCGGTGATCATCGCGACGGGCTCCGAAGTCGCGCTGGCAATGGGTGCGCGCGCTGCCCTTGCGGCGGATGGCGTCGCGGTACGCGTCGTGTCGATGCCGGGCACCAGCGTCTTCGACCGGCAGGATGCCGCGTACCGGGAGGGCGTGCTGCCGCGTGACATGCCGCGCGTTGCCGTGGAAGCGGGCTCGACGGCGGGATGGCACAAGTACGTGGGGGCAGCCGACGACGGTCGTGGTGCGGTCGTCGGCCTCGACACATTCGGCGAATCGGCACCAGCGGGCGTCCTGTTCAAGCATTTCGGCTTCACCGTGGAGAACGTCGTCGCCGCGGTGAGGCGCGTCGTGGCATGACCATAGCGCAATCTGCTCCACGACGGCCGGCGACTTGTCGTCCACGCGCAGCGCACATGCGCCGCGACATCGCTTTTGACCTGGGTCATTGCGCGCAACAGGGTTGCGCGGGCATTCTATGAAAAACCAGGCGGTGAACTCATCGTCGAACAGCCGTTCCAATGGGATGGCATGGATCTGGTGGAGGCGGGCCACGGCGGGCATGACCTGTCGCAGTTCGCCGCCGCCTGCAGTGTTGCAGCAACCGAACCATCTGTCTCTGGAGAACTGAAATGACCATCAAAGTCGCCATCAACGGCTACGGCCGCATCGGCCGCAACATCCTCCGCGCGCATTACGAAGACGGCAAGAAGCACGACCTCGCCATCGTCGCCGTCAACGATCTCGGCAGCCCGGAGACGAACGCGCACCTGACGCGCTATGACACGGCGCACGGCAAGTTTCCAGGAAAGGTCACGGTCGACGGCGATGCCATGGTCGTCAACGGCGACCGGATCAAGGTTTTCGCGCAGCGCAATCCTGCCGAATTGCCGTGGAGCACGCTTGGCGTGGACGTCGTGCTGGAATGCACGGGACTCTTCAACACCAAGGAAAAGGCCTCGGCGCACCTCAAGGGTGGCGCCAAAAAGGTCATCCTCTCCGCGCCGGGCGGCAAGGACGTCGACGCGACCATCGTCTATGGCGTCAACCACGAGACCCTCGCCGCGTCGCACACGGTTATTTCCAATGCATCATGCACAACGAACTGCCTTGCGCCGCTGGTGAAGCCGCTGCACGACAAGATCGGCGTGGTCACCGGATTGATGACGACGATCCACGCGTACACCAATGACCAGGTACTGACGGACGTCTACCACGAGGATCTGCGCCGCGCGCGCTCGGCGACGATGAGCATGATCCCGACCAAGACAGGCGCCGCGTCCGCGGTTGGCCTCGTGCTCCCCGAACTGAACGGCAAGCTCGACGGCTTCGCGATCCGCGTGCCGACGATCAACGTTTCCCTGGTCGATCTGTCGTTCGTCGCCGCGCGCGACACGACGGTGGACGAGGTGAACGCCATCATGAAGGCGGCGGCGGAAACCGGCCCGCTCGCCGGCGTCCTCAACTACAACACCGGACCGCTGGTCTCGGTCGACTTCAATCACGACGCGGCGTCGTCGACGTTCGACGCGACGCTGACCAAGGTTTCGGGGCGACTCGTCAAAGTCTCCGCCTGGTATGACAACGAGTGGGGATTCTGCAACAGAATGCTCGACATGCTCGACACGACGGTAGCAATGATGAAGGCGAAATAGCCGCCAACGCTGCGCAAACCGTTTGCCGCGCGTCCCGCTTCGGGAAGCGACCTCTCGACCCTCACATCTGACCGACATGACATTGCGCCGCCTCGCCGATACAAACGTCCGCGACCAACGCGTCTTCATCCGCAGCGATCTCAATGTGCCGCAGGATGATGGCGGCAACATCACCGACGATGCGCGGATTCGCGCGTCGGTGCCGGGAATCCGGGACGCGCTTGCGCGCGGCGCCGCCGTGATGGTGACGTCGCACCTTGGCCGCCCGAACGAGGGCCGATGGAGCGAAGCCGATTCGCTGGCGCCGGTCGCAAAGAGACTTGCCGAGCTCCTCGACGCCCCCGTGCCGCTCGTCCGGGATTGGGTGAACGGCGGGGCGTGGCACGCCGCACTGAAGCCGGGTGATGTGGTGCTGCTCGAAAACTGCCGCTTCAACGCCGGCGAGAAAAAGGACGACGACGCACTGGCACGGAAGATGGCAAGTCTCTGCGATGTCTATGTGAACGACGCGTTCGGCACCGCGCACCGCGCGGAAGCGACGACGCACGCGATCGCCAAGTACGCTCCGATAGCCTGCGCGGGACCGTTGCTCGCCGCAGAGCTCGATGCGCTTGGCAAGGCGCTTGCACACCCTGCGCGGCCGCTCGTCGCGATCGTCGGCGGGTCGAAGGTTTCGACCAAGCTCACGGTGCTGACGGCGCTCGCCGCCAAAGTCGATGCGCTGATCGTCGGTGGCGGCATCGCGAACACGTTCATCCTGGCCGCGCATGGCCGCATCGGCAAATCGCTGGTCGAGGCCGACCTGGTCGGCGCGGCCAAGGCGATTCTGGACGCGTTCCCTGGCAAGGTGCCGATTCCCGTGGACGCGGTCTGCGCGAAAGAATTTTCGGCCGGGGCGACGCCAACGCAAAAGGCAATCGAGAACATCGAGCCGGACGACATGATCCTCGACATCGGCCCGACCTCGGTCGCCGCCATGAAAATGATCGTCGGCAAGGCCGGCACGATCGTCTGGAACGGGCCGCTCGGCGTATTCGAGTTCGACGCGTTTGCCGACGGCACCAAGGCGCTGGCAGAGGCCATCGCCGAATCGCCGGCGTTTTCGATCGCCGGCGGCGGTGATACGGTCGCGGCTATCAACAAGTTCGGGATCGCCGATCGCATCTCGTACATTTCCACCGCCGGCGGCGCGTTTCTCGAATTCCTCGAGGGTAAGACGTTGCCTGCCGTGGCGATACTGGAAACGCGCGCGGCAGGTTGAGCAGCCGCCCGGATGGTCGGTATCGCAGTAAAATGCGATGCTCAGCCTGTTGCGAATTTCCCCAGGAGAACCCCATGCCACTCGTCTCGATGCGCCAGCTGCTCGACCATGCGGCCGAACATGAATACGGCCTGCCCGCGTTCAACGTCAACAATCTCGAGCAGGTCCAGGCGATCATGGCCGCGGCATCGGAAACCAACAGCCCGGTGATCATGCAGGCGTCCGCGGGCGCGCGCAAATATGCAGGCGAAACGTTTCTCCGCCACCTGATCGAGGCCGCCGTCGAGAGTTTTCCCGACATTCCGGTCGTGATGCATCAGGATCACGGCCAGTCGCCCGATGTGTGTCTCCAGGCCATGCGACTGGGGTTTTCGAGCGTGATGATGGATGGATCATTGCAGGCCGACGGCAAGTCCATCGCCAGCTACGACTACAACATCGACGTCACGAAGAAGGTCGTCGCCATGGCGCACGCGATCGGCGTCACCGTCGAAGGCGAACTGGGATGCCTCGGCTCGCTCGAGACGATGAAAGGCGACAAGGAAGACGGGCACGGCGCGGAAGGCACGATGACGCGCGAGATGCTGCTGACCGACCCCGACCAGGCTGCCGATTTCGTCAAGAAGACGCAGCTCGACGCACTGGCCATCGCCATCGGCACATCGCACGGCGCGTACAAGTTCACGCGCAAGCCGACCGGCGACATCCTCGCGATCGACCGGATCAAGGCGATCCACGCGCGAATTCCCAACACGCATCTCGTGATGCACGGCAGCTCGTCGGTACCGCAGGATCTGCTGCAGATCATCCGCGAGAATGGCGGCACGATGAAGGAAACCTACGGAGTTCCGGTCGAGGAAATCCAGGAAGGAATCCGGCACGGCGTGCGCAAGATCAACATCGACACCGACATCCGGCTCGCGATGACGGCCGCCGTCCGCCAATTCCTGAACCAGAACAAGAGCGCATTCGACCCGCGCGATTACCTCAAGCCCGCGCGCGAGGCGGCCAAGGCCATCTGCAAGCAGCGCTACGAACAGTTCGGCTGCGCCGGCATGGCGGCGAAGATCAAGCCGGTCGCGCTGGACAAGGTGGCCACGCAATACCGGGCCGGCGAGCTCGCGCAGGTCGTCAACTGAATCTAGTGTGCTGGAGCGCAGGCTGCGGCAAGCGGTAGCGCCAACGACTGCAGCACATCGCCAGTCCCGGTGTTCTGGACGAATGCGACGAGCGTCGACGCGGTGCCGGCCTCGGCAGGCACCGGCAACGCGATGTCCCACCGCATCTCGCCGTTCGCGTCTGGCGACGGCCCGGCGCGAAACCAGCGCACGACGTGGTCGTGGACAAGGCGAACGCCCGCGTTTTCCCCCGCCTTGACGTTGGACGCGAGTCCGTCGTCGGCAAGCGCGACGAAGAGGACGGCGCCCTTGCGGTGGGCATTCGCCGGCACGCGCGCCGCCGCCTTCACCGCGATCGATCCGCGCTGCGGCTCTGCCTCGAGCGTGATTTCCGCCCCCGACGGCTTCGCGCTCGCGGCTGCCAACGCGGCTTTGCTCCCGCGGTCACGCCATTCCGGAAAGTCCCTGCCCTGGACGAGAACCTGAGGCGTATACACAAAGCGCGCGCGGTTCACCCGCATCGCGTCATACTGCCGATCGGTGTAGGCCGGCGCCGCGAAGCGATCCTTCCAGCCAAGGCGATCCCAGTAGTCGACATGAAACGCAAGCGCAGTCGCCGCCGCTCCTGCCTCATTCCGGGCAAATGTCGTAGAGAGCCAGTTGTCCGCCGGCGGACAACTGCTGCACCCCTCGGACGTGTACAGCTCGACCAACGGTGTCGTCTTCGGGCCGCTCGCGGCGCTGCAGACCGCGCCATTGGCCGGCCCGGCCGCGAGGCCGCCGATCGCGGCTGCAACCGCCAGCAATTGCAGCGCGTCACGGCGCAAGCGAGCAATGGCATTCATGGCGCTTCTCCAATATTCGGCCGCCGGGAAGGGCCGTCCGCGACAATCACCCCGTGCGAGCGTCGCGTCGATCCGCGGCAGGCGGGCGGTTAGTCGTTCCGGCCGACCCGCACCTTACAAGCGGGCGGTGCGGGAATTCCCTGTGCTAGCATCGTCGCGCAATGTCCCTGGCACCCGCGCCAAGCGATGTTCGTCGTCAAATCACGTCATGATCGCACTTGAGGAATTCGAGGTCGCCGCGCGCAACGTCTATGCGGCGATGGCGCCGACACCGCAGTACGCGTGGCCGCTTATCGCCCGGCGTGCCGGGTGCGAAGTGTGGGTCAAGCACGAGAACCACACTCCGATCGGCGCCTTCAAGCTGCGCGGCGGCTTGAACCTGCTCGCGCAGCTCGTCGCGCGCGAACCCGGATTGCCGGGGATCGTCAGCGCGACGCGCGGTAACCATGGTCAGAGCCTCGCCTACGCGGCGCGGCGGCACGGCATCCGCTGCGTGATCGTCGTCCCGCGCGGCAATTCGGCGGACAAGAACGATGCGATGCGCGGATTCGGCGCGGAGCTCATCGAGCATGGCCGTGATTTCGACGAGGCCAGAGTGCACGCCGCGGACCTGGCGCACCGGAATCGATTGCGCTTCGTCGGGCCGTTCGAGCGGGAACTGGTCGCCGGGGTCGGCACCTACGCGCTCGAGCTGTTGCGCGCAGTTGCGGCCATCGACACCATCTACGTCCCGATCGGCTGCGGCTCCGGCATTTGCGGCCTGATCAGCGCGCGCGATGCGCTCGGGTTACCTTCGGCGATCGTGGGCGTCGTGTCCGCACGCGCCAACGCCTACGCACAGTCGTTCGCCGCAGGCAGACCCGTCGAAACCGCGAGCGCCGACACGCTGGCCGACGGCATGGCGGTTCGGGTCCCGGTACCCGCGGCGCTCGCCGTGATACGGAGGGGCGCCGCCCGCATCGTCGAAGTCAGCGAAACCGAGGTCGAGGGCGCGATTCGCGCGTACTACAGCGACACCCACCAGATTGCCGAAGGCGCGGGCGCCGCGCCGCTGGCGGCACTCCTGAAGGAAGGCGCTCGCGCCGGACCGCGGGTGGCGCTCATCCTGAGCGGCGGCAACATCGATCGCTTGGTCTACGCCCGCATACTCGCGGAAAAGAGCGCATGAGACGAATGCTCGCCGCCACCGCGGGGCGGCTCGCGCCGAACCTTCAGCCGGAGCTGACGACGTCGGGGGGACCGAGAATCTGCTCGCGCAATTCCCGGTAACGGGGCAGCTGCGGCGGATAGATGCAGATGTACTTGACCTGCGCGGCCTGCAGGCAACGCTGCTTGATGACCTCGAGCTTCTGGTCGCGCGGATTGATCACCGTATCCGGTTCCTTGGTGTCGATAATCGCCAGGATCGTCATGTCGCGATCGCACAGAAGAAAGCTGACCTGCTGATCGGCGATCTTGCGGAAGGCGCGCAGGCGTTCCATACCCTGCGGGCCGATTTTCACCTGCAGCACGTCGGAGAGGCGAACGCGGGCAAAGATCTCCTGGCGCGGGAAAGCGGCCCTCAGCAGCATGTAGACGATGCTTTCGGACTTGCTGAGAAATCGGGGCCGCAGCAGGTAGAGGCCCGGTGTTTCCGCCGACGACAGAAGCCGGGTCGTCTCGCCTTCGGTCCACGGCGCAACCGTATCTGGCGTGTCGGTGCCGGTCTGGGCCTTGACTGCGGCAGCGCGGCGGCGCCCCATCATGCCAACCGCGATGGCAATCGCGAAAGCGCCAATGGCGATCGCAAACAGGAATCCGGAGGTCATGGGCGCACAGAGTCTAAAGCATTTTGCGCGATTTCGGTTGGCTGCGCGGCCGTGGGCGCGCTTGTCGATCTCCAGTGTACCAACTCGGCGAACGACCCGTCGCCAGTGCGCTTCCCCTGGACAGGTCGATGGACAGGTTCGGCCGATCGGACCGACGGCGAACAGGATTTCTCCCGTCGTTCCCGTCACGCGGCGCGTGAACGCCGGTGCCCTGTTTGGTCGGTAGAATGCCGCCTATGTCATTTGGGAGAAATCGTACCCTGCGAATGAGTTTGTCGTTCCTGATCGCTTGTGGCAGCGCATTCGGGGCGCATGCCGCCGATCCGACGCTTTCGGTCGGGGCTGTCGTCGGGTATGGGGACCAAGCGAACATCTACGGCGTGCAGGCGATCTGGGTTCCGCAACTCGACAGCGACCTCTTGGTACGCCACGATCTCGCGTTTCGGCTCTCGGCGCAGATTGCGCGGTGGATAGCGCGCGGCGACCCGGCCGAGCACGCGGCGCTGACCGACGGGAGCGTGCTGGCGGAACTGCGGTATTGGCCAGCTTCTACGACACCCATTCGGCCGTTCGTCGAAATCGGGTTCGGGCTGCATCTCCTTTCCCACGTGAGCATCGGACGCAGGGACCTGACGACCGCCTTCAATTTCGGCACCGGGGCCGCAGCAGGATTTTCGTTCGGCGCAAACGGCCGCTACGAACTTGCCGCGTTGGTCCAACATGTTTCGAATGCCGATATCAAACAGCCAAATGGTGGTCTGACCTACGGCGGAATCCGGTTCCGCGTCGTACTGCCGTAGCAGCGCGCTGGCTCTCGGAGTGAACGTGCTGCGCGCACGGTTCATGCGGCAAGCGGCAAGCCAAAAAAGCAAAACCCCGCCGAGGCCTAGCCGTTTCGCAAAGGTGTTGATAGCCGGCGTGATCTGACACACAATCCCCTTACTGTTCACGCGGTAAGGGGATTGTCGTTTCTGGGGTAATTTCTTCTGCGGCGGTTGCGCCCGCCCGGGTCCCACCGGAGGTTGATGGAATACAGGTCAACTTCTGCAAGAACCCGGCGTGCAGCAACTATGGTGTGCTGCCACGTACCACGGTGTTGCGTTGGCACCATGCGCACGGAAATCGGCAAGACAGCTACATTGTGTCGTCGGCCAGCGCCGGCATCCCTCTATTGCATTGCCGCGTTTGCGATGAGCGCCCCCCGATTAAGAGCAACACTGGGATCGGCGAAGAGCGCCGCCGTTTCTTGCGCGATCTTGAAGGCTTACCGGGTGCCTGCTGCCCGGACCCTGCATGTTCGAATCACGTGCAGCCTGTAGGTGGTGGTTCGGAGCATTACCAAGGCTTCGGCCTTACCCGCTCTGGCTCCCAGCGCTACCGCTGCAAGGGGTGCGGCAGGACCTTCGCCGTGGGCAAGTCCACCACGGGCCAGAAGCAACCGCACAAGAACAAGTTGATCTTCGCGCTGCTGATGAACAAGTCGCCATTCCGGCGCATCAGCGAAGTGGCCGGCATTGGGCCGACCGGGCTCTACGGCAAGATCGACTTTCTGTACGGTCAGTGTCTCGCGTTCGCGGCAGCGCGCGAACGGCGGTTGCTGGCTGGCATGGCGTTGTCACGCCTGTATCTTGGCAGCGACCGGCAGGACTACGTCGTCAATTGGAGCCAGCAGCAGGACCGGCGCAACGTGGTATTGCACGCGGTCGGTACGGCCGACAACGTCACCGGCTATGTCTTTGGCTTGCATCTCAACTACGATCCGACGCTCGACGCCGAGGCTGTCGAGCAGGCGGCTGGTGCGGTCGGGGACTATCAGACCAGCGCACCCTACCGCCGCTACGCGCGTTGCTGGCTCACGGCGGATTACCAGATTGCGGCTGCACGTACCGTATCAGTAACGCGTACGCGGCCCAACAAAGCTTTACAGGCGGTTATCGCAGCGACCTATGCCGATGCTGCGCAGCGCGCGGATGTCGAGGTGGCCGAAGTACCCGACGCCAACCAGCGCCTGCCAACTCGAGGGGTGCAGATTCACGCCGAATACACGCTCTATGGCCACTTCTTCTTCCTGCGCCAGCTGCTCGGCGGCGTCGAGAAGCTGCGCTTCTGCTTGGATCAGGATTCAGGTATGCGCGCCGCGTGCCTTGCCGCCTTCCAGCCGGAGATCAAGGCGCGCACTGCCGACGCGTTCTACGTTCGGACCGCCAGGGAGTTGACCGTAAACGAGAAGCGAGCAGCGCTGGCGGCCAGCCGGGCTCGTTTCGAGGCGGCCAGGCAGGCACATCCGGGACTCGCTGATAGCCAGTTGCAGCTGGTGCTGATCAAGTCCGCCATCGCCCAGATGGCCACGTTGGGTAAATGGCAGGATCGCTGGCTGACGCACCCCTTGCCGGACATGAGCGAGCCGCAGAAAGCGGTGTGCTATCTGACCGACTGCGCAGACTACGGCGCCGATCACTTGGCGCGGTTGTACCTGAAGGCGTCACTGCACGGCATCGACCGCTTCTTCATGCAGGTCCGGCGCCGGCTGTCGCTGCTCGAGCGGCCCATCGCGACCGCGAGCAAGTCTCAGCGAAGGTGGTATGGCTACGGTGCCTACAATCCGACCAACATCGTGAAGCTACTGGGTATCTTCCGCGTCTTCTACAACTACTGCGCGACGGGCAAGGACGGGAAGACGCCGGCGATGCGACTCGGGCTGGCCAAGGGCAAAGTCGATCTGGAAGACATCATCTACTTCTAAAACCTGTAGAACGCACAAGCAAAGAGCCGGATAACCGGCTCTTTGCTTTCTTCAACACCTTTGCGAAACGGCTAGCGCCGAGGCGGGGCTTTGCGTGCAACAAGCGTGTGCGGTCCGGCGGATGAGGCTCGAGCGAGCCTCGCGCCGAAATCATCACATGTCCATGTCGCCCATGCCGCCCATGCCGCCCATGCCGCCGCCGCCGCCACCGCCGCCCATCCCCTTTTCGTCCTTCGGGAGTTCGGCGACCATGGCTTCGGTCGTCAGCAGCAGGGACGCCACCGACGCCGCATTCTGCAGCGCGAAACGCGCGACCTTCGTCGGATCGACCACGCCCATTTCGACCAGGTCTCCGTACTCCGCCGTCTGCGCGTTGAAGCCGAAATTGCCCTTGCCTTCGACGATCTTGTTGACGACCACGCTCGGCTCGTCGCCCGCATTGGCGACAATCTGGCGCAGCGGCTCTTCCAGCGCGCGCATGACAATCTTGATGCCCGCGTCCTGGTCGTGATTGTCGCCTTTCAGGTTCTTGATATTGGCACGCGCACGAAGGTAGGCCACGCCGCCGCCGGCGACGATGCCTTCCTCGACCGCCGCGCGTGTCGCGTGCAGCGCGTCTTCGACGCGCGCCTTCTTCTCCTTCATCTCGACTTCGGTCGCGGCACCCACCTTGATCACCGCCACGCCGCCGGCGAGCTTGGCCACGCGCTCCTGCAGCTTTTCCTTGTCGTAGTCGGATGTCGCATCGTCGATCTGCTTGCGGACGTTCTTGACCCGCGCTTCGATCGCCGCCTTTTCGCCGGCGCCGTCGATGATCGTGGTGTCTTCCTTGCCCACTTCGATCTTCTTCGCGCGGCCGAGGTCCTTCAGCGTCGCGTTTTCGAGCTTGAGGCCGAGTTCTTCCGCGATCACCGTGCCGCCCGTGAGGATCGCGATGTCTTCCAGCATCGCCTTGCGGCGGTCACCGAAGCCCGGCGCCTTGACCGCGGTCGTCTTCAGGATGCCGCGAATGTTGTTCACGACGAGCGTCGCGAGCGCCTCGCCGTCGACGTCCTCGGCGATGATCAGGAGCGGCTTGCCGGACTTCGCGACCTGTTCGAGCAGCGGCAGCAGGTCGCGGATGTTGCTGACCTTCTTGTCGTGCAGCAGGATGTACGGGTCTTCCAGCAGCGAGACCTGCTTGTCCGGGTTGTTGATGAAATAAGGCGAGATGTAGCCGCGATCGAACTGCATGCCCTCGACCAGGTCGAGCTCGTTCTCGAGGCCCTTGCCGTCCTCGACGGTGATCACGCCTTCCTTGCCGACCTTGTCCATCGCTTCGGCGAT
This sequence comes from uncultured beta proteobacterium, assembly GCA_963695725.1. Lineage (GTDB taxonomy): Bacteria > Pseudomonadota > Gammaproteobacteria > Burkholderiales > Casimicrobiaceae > CAIWHR01. Next base: position 89,856 of record CAVOHM010000003.1, on the reverse strand, counting down.
CGTCTTGCCGATCGCTTCGTCGGCGTTGGCCGAGATCGCGCCGACCTGGGCGATTTCCTTGCTGGTCGTGCACGGCTTGCTGATCTTCTTGAGCTCGGCTATGACGGCGATCACCGCCTTGTCGATGCCGCGCTTGAGGTCCATCGGGTTCATGCCGGCGGCGACGTACTTGAAGCCCTCGCTGCAGATCGACTGCGCGAGGACCGTCGCCGTCGTCGTGCCGTCACCCGCCACGTCCGACGTCTTGGAGGCGACTTCCTTCACCATCTGCGCGCCCATGTTCTCGAATCGGTCCTTGAGCTCGACTTCCTTTGCGACCGAGACACCGTCCTTGGTGATCGTCGGTGCGCCGAAGCTGCGCTCGAGTACGACATTGCGGCCCTTGGGGCCCAGCGTGACCTTGACCGCATTGGCCAGGACATTTACGCCGACCATCATCTTGTTGCGTACGCCTTCGCCGAAGCGGACGTCTTTGGCTGCCATATTGGTTCTCCTGAATGCTAGTGCTTGGGAATGGGACGGGATTAGTCGACGATTCCGATGATGTCGTCTTCGCGCATGTGCAGCAGATCCTGCCCATCCAGCTTGAATTCCTGACCGGAGTACTTGCCGAACAGCACCTTGTTGCCCGGCTTCACGCCCATCGGGATGACCTTGCCGTGCTCGTCGGTCTTGCCGGGGCCACAGTAGACGACTTCACCCTGCGAAGGCTTTTCTGCGGCGGTGTCGGGGATGACGATGCCACCGGCGGTCTTCCTCTCTTCTTCGAGGCGTTTGACGATCACGCGATCGTGCAGCGGACGAATCTTCATGGTAAGCGCTCACTCCTATTGAAAGTTTCGTTACAAATCAATTACGTATAACAGGCGCCGTACAGCCTTCCGGCCGGGAGCGACCATTTCAGCGGTGTCGATTGTTAGCACTCGACGCCAGCGAGTGCTAATAATACGGATCGGAACGCCAGAAAGCAAGTCCTCAGGCGTTTGAATATTGCACGTGCGCCCAAGCGCGCGGACGAACGCAAAGGGCCTACTACCCGGAACACTGACCTCGGCGGGCTCGGAGTCGTCCGTCCAGGTGCGCCCGGCGACCGTTTGTAAGGGGCTCATTCCAAGGGGACGCCGTCGGGGGTATGGTCGTCATCATCCTTTACGGCCACGGTCGGCCTATGCTGCGCCCCGCCACAGTCGTCGATTTTCCCGTCTTGCGCACCCTGATCCGCGAGGGTGCAGCCACGGGCAGTATCGATCGCCGGCTCGCGTCGGATTCCCGTGAAGCGAACCTGTTCTTCGCGAACCTCCGGCAGGCACTCGCGACCGGGTATTTTGTCGACGAAGACCCGGAGACCGGCGATCTCGCGACGATCGCAGCCCCAGGTTATGTCTATCTGCCGGACGGGCGCGACGGCGTGCACCGGCCCATCGGGTTCGGCTTGTTCAAGGCGGCGGCGATCGGCTACGAACTCTGGCTCGCCGGTATCGACGAAGCGTGGCGCGGCCAGGGACATGGGCGCGCGATGCTGGCCGCACTGTTCAAGACTCCACTGGGGCAGAAGACCTATGTCATCCGCGTCACGGCCCGCGGGGAGGCGAGCGCGGCGTTCGAGCACCTGCTGCGTTCGTTCGGTTTCAGCTGCGCACACCAAACGCCAGAGTCCGCGCTGTACCTGCGCCATGACGCGCCGGGGGACATCGACCCGCGCCTGCGGGCCCCGCCCGCGCCGCATCTCGTCCGATAAGACGACTGGCGCTGCGCGGAGCAGCGTGCGCTTCGTGCTACCTTAGCGCGATCCGCAACCTGGCACGCACCTGCCTTCCCATGGAAAACCCTGTTCCGCCCCGCATCGATTCCCACGCGGTCCCGCCGCCCGGCGCTGCCTCGGTTACAGCGGGCAACGGCCTCGACTGGTGGACACGCGGCTGGCGTCTGTTCGCCGCGACGCCCTGGATGTGGATCGCGATCACGGCGGCCTGCGTGGTCATCATGATCATGCTCACGTTCATTCCGCTGCTGGGAACGGTCGCAACGACGCTGCTCGCCCCGGTGTTTGCCGGCGGCGTCATGGCCGGGTGCCGCGCGGTCGATCGAGGTGACGCACTTGTCTTCAATCATCTCTTCGAAGGCTTCTCCGACCGGCTCGGGCCGCTCGTCGTGGTCGGCGTCCTCTATCTCGCCGGGACGATGGTGATCATGGGTCTTGTGCTCGCGATTCTGGCCGCCACGATCGGAATCACGGGAGTCGGCGCACTGCTGGCGGGCGATCCGATGCACGCCGGATTTGCCGCATTGGCAACAATCGGGATTGGCTCCTTGCTCGCGACGGCGGTCGGTCTGCTGATCGGGCTGCCATTGATGATGGCGTACTGGTTTGCACCCGCGCTCGTCATGCTGCGCGGCGATGAACCGGTTGCGGCGATGAAGGCGAGCTTCGCCGCATGCCTCGCCAACATCGGGCCGATGCTCGTCTACAGCGTTATCGGGCTCGTCGCCGCGATCGTCGCGTCGATTCCCGTCCTTCTGGGATGGCTCGTGCTCGCGCCGGTGTTCGCGGGCAGCGTCTACGCCAGCTACAAGGACCTCTTCGGCGCGCCGGCGCCAACGGGCTGATCACCGCAGGTCGGCGTGCGCCGGCGGCTGTGCGCCGCCACCGAATTCAGTGCGCCTGTTCCCAATTCGGACCGGTCCCGACATCGACGACGAGCGGGACCGACAAGCCGGCCACGCGGGTCATCCGCAGCGGAAGCTCCTGCTTCACGCGGCTCAACTCGGCCTGCGGAACCTCGAGCACCAGTTCGTCGTGCACTTGCAGGACGAGCTTCGTCGCCAGCCCCTCGCTTCGGATCCAGTCGCGCACCGCGATCATCGCGAGCTTGACGAGGTCCGCCGCCGTGCCCTGCATCGGCGCGTTGATCGCCGCGCGTTCGGCACCGGCGCGGCGCGGCCCGCCGGCGGCCTTGATGTCGGGCAACCATAGCCGCCGCCCGAACACCGTTTCGACGTAACCGTGCTCGCGCGCAAATTCGCGCGTCGCCTGCATGAACGCCGCGACGCCCGGATACTTCTGGAAATAGCGATCGATGAACTGCTGCGCCGCGCTGCGCTCGACGCCAATTTGCTGCGCGAGGCCGAACGCGCCCATCCCGTAGATCAGTCCGAAGTTGACGGCCTTGATGTAGCGCCGCTGATCCGTCGTGACGTCCGCGACCGGAACACCGAAAATGTCGGCCGCGGTCGCCTTGTGGATGTCCGCGCCCTCGTGAAACGCCTTGACGAGGGCCGGATCACCCGACAGGTGCGCCATGATCCGCAATTCGATCTGCGAATAATCGGCGGAAACGATCACGTGACCGGTAGGCGCGATGAACGCCTCGCGGATGCGTCGGCCCTCCGGCGTGCGTACCGGTATGTTCTGCAGGTTCGGATCGGATGACGCGAGCCGACCCGTGACCGCGGTTGCCTGGCTGAACGTCGTGTGCACACGGCCGGTGTGCGGATTCACCATCTGCGGCAGCCTGTCGGTGTACGTCGATTTCAGCTTCGACAGTGCCCTGTGCTCGAGCAACACCTTCGGCAACGGATAGTCGGCGGCAAGTTCGGTCAGCACTTCCTCGTCCGTCGACGGCTGTCCGGTCGCCGTCTTGCGCACCGTCGGCAGCTTCATCTTGTCAAACAATATCTCGCCGAGCTGTTTCGGCGATGCGAGGTTGAACGGCTGTCCCGCGAGCTTGAACGCCTGCTCCTGCAGCGCCATCACTTTCCCGGCAAGTTCCCCGCTCTGCGCCGCGAGGAGCGTCGTGTCGAGCATGACGCCTTCGCGCTCCATCTCGAACAGGATCTCGCGCACCGGCATCTCGATCGCCGCATAGACATGGTCGAGTTTCGGGTCGGCTCGGACGAGCGGATGGAGGTGGCGATGCAGCTGCAGCGTGACGTCGGCGTCCTCGGCCGAGTACGCAGTGGCGTCGGCAATGCTCACCTGGTCGAATCCGATCTGCTTTGCACCTTTTCCGGCCACTTCCGCATAGGTAATCGTCTTCACATTCAGATGCCGCCACGCGAGGCTGTCCATGTCGTGCGGACGGTGTGCCTCGAGCACGTAGGACTGCAGCAGCGTATCGTGCGCGACGCCACAAAGCCGCAAGCCGTGATTCGCCAGCACGTGCTGATCGTACTTGACGTTCTGGCCCAGTTTCCGGGACGAAGGGTCGGCAAACCAGCGCGCCAGACGCGCGAGCGTGCCGTCGAGAGGAAGCTGATCCGCGACGCCGGGATAACGATGCGCGAGCGGGATGTAGCACGCGTGCCCCGGCTCGATCGCGAACGAGAGCCCGACGATCTTCGCCCGCATCGGATCGAGCCCGGTCGTCTCGGTATCGAAACACACGAGGTCGGCGGCCTCGATTGCCTGCAGCCAGCGCTGCAATGTCGCGTCGTCCTGCACGGTCTCGTAGCGGCGGGGAACCACGGGTGGCGGCGCATCTCCGGGGGGCACGCCACCGTCACCGTCAGGCGAGAACTTCCGGGTGTCCGCGCGTGCCGCGCGATCCGCGATATTGCCTGCAGCGTCGTCCCGGGATCCGCCATTCTTGCCATCGCGCAACCAGCTCCGAAATTCGTAGCGCTCGAACAATGGCCGGAGTTCCTCCGGATCCGCGACGCCGAAACGAAGATCGGTGGGCGACAACGGCAACGCGCAGTCGGTCTTCACGGTGAGGAGGCGTTTGCCCTGAGGCAGCCAGTCGAGCGTCGCGCGCAGGTTATCGCCGACGACGCCGCGTATTTCGTCCGCGTGCCCGATCAAGGCGTCGAGCGTCTCGTATTGGAGCAGCCACTTGGCCGCGGTCTTGGGTCCGACCTTTGCCACGCCCGGAACGTTGTCCACGGCATCGCCGGTGAGGGTGAGCAGGTCGAGCACCTGATCAGCGCGGACGCCGAACTTCGCGACGACGCCAGCCTCGTCCAGCGTCTCGTTGCTCATCGTGTTGACGAGCGTGATGCCTGGTCGCACGAGCTGCGCGAGGTCCTTGTCCGACGTCGAGATCACGCAGTCGATGCCTGCAGCGGCGGCTTGCACGGCGAGCGTGCCGATCACATCGTCCGCCTCGACGCCGTCGACCATGAGCAGCGGCCAGCCGTGAGCGCGGACCAGCGTGTGCAGCGGTTCGATCTGCCGGACGAGATCCTCCGGCATCGGCGGACGCTGCGCCTTGTACAGCGGGTACAGGTCGTCGCGAAACGTCCTGCCGGGAGCGTCGAAAACGACGGCGAAGTAGTCGGGCTTCTCGTCTTCGGCTATCCTGCGCAGCATGGACAGCACGCCGCGCAGCGCCCCGGTGGGCTCGCCGTGCGACGTTCGCAGGTCCGGCAACGCGTGAAATGCGCGATACAGGTACGACGACCCATCCACCAGAACGAGCGTAGGCATGTATCAGACCACCAAGATTCCGGAACTCATCGATCCGCAGGCGACGTACACCTCCAACGGGCAGGAGGCATGGCGGGTGCTTGGAATTATGGCAGAGTTCGCCGCTGCCACCGAGCGCTTGCGCGGCGTGCGCCCCGCCGTTTCGATGTTCGGCAGCGCGCGCATCAAGGAAGACCATCCGTATTACGCCAAGGCGCAGCGCATCGCGCGACTCTTGTCCGACGCGGGCTTCGCCGTGATCTCCGGCGGCGGGCCGGGATTGATGGAGGCGGCGAATCGCGGCGCCTTCGCGGGCAAATCGCCGGCCATCGGCCTCAATATTCTCCTGCCGCACGAGAAGGGCGGCAACGAATTCCAGGATGTCGGATTCGATTTCCGCTACTTCTTCGCGCGCAAGATGATGTTCGTTCGCTTCGCGTCCGCGTACGTGGTGCTACCGGGCGGATTCGGCACGCTCGATGAACTGTCCGAATGCCTGACGCTCGTACAGACCGGCAAGAGCCGCCGTATTCCGATCATTCTCGTCGGAGGCGACTTCTGGCGCGGTCTTGTCGACTGGATGCGCGACAAGCTGGTTGGCGAAGGCATGGCCGGAGCCGAGGATCTCGCGTTGATGCAGATCATCGAGGAGCCCGAAGCGATCGTCGAGGCGATCTTCGATTTCTACGAGTCGCGCGGATTCCAGCCAACGCGCGAAGAACGCACGAAGATGCTGAACCTGTAGCCGACATCCGGGAACCTCGGCCCGCGGGCCGGACATCAGCGCGAGATGCGGCACGGTCGGGTCGCGCTCTGTTAAAATTGCGCCACTTTGGTTCCCCATGGCCAGCCCCTTTACCCCGTTGCGCCATTCCCTCGCAGCTGCGCTCTTCGCGGCCGCCGGCACGCTGCTCGCCCAGGGGGCGGCACCGCCACCGCAACTCGAGCCGCTGCCGGAGATCCCGCTTCCGCCGGAACTTTCCGGAGACGCCGATCTCGGGCCGCAGGTGACCATCACGCGGAAGGAAGGCGAAACGATCGAGGAGGCGCGGGTCAACGGCAGGGTGGTCTGGATCAAGGTGACGCCGCGCCACGGCAAGTCCTATTTCCTGATTCCCGACGCCGCCGGCACGATGTTCGTGCGTCGTGACAGCCTCGACTCCGGGCTCAAGGTTCCGCTGTGGCTGCTCATCGAGTTTTGAACTTAGATGAACTACCCCCACGCTCACTTCGTTCGCTGCCCCCCGCGAGACGCCCGCGCGAGCAGGGCGAAGCCAAGGCCCGCAGGGCGCGTCTGCGAACGCGGGTGGCGGTCGACACTGCAGCACGTCAAACTAGCCAAGGTGCCACGGCGGCCGTGCACAGTGCCCTTCGGGCGGCCGGGCGAGCACTGATTCCCCTTTCCTGGATCTCCGCCTGAACCGGCGCGCCGTTACGCGCCGCGACGCCCGATGTCGGTCTACACGCCCGTTACCGCAGAAGAACTGGAAGCCTGGCTCACGCGCTATGCGGCCGGAGGGCTTGTCCTGCAATCGGGGATCGCCACCGGCATCGAAAACACCAATTATTTCGTCACGACGACGAAGGGCCGCTTCGTCCTGACGCTCTACGAGCGCCTGCCGGCCGAAGAGTTGCCGTTCTATCTCAACCTGATGGCGCACCTCGCTCGCGCCGGCGTCGAATGTCCGGCACCGATTCCGGACCGCACCGGCACGTTGTTCAGTACGCTCAACGGCAAACCGGCGAGTCTGGTCGTGCGGGTAGATGGCGAACCGGTGCTCGCACCGGACGTACGCCCATTGCGCAGCGGTCGGCGCCGCACTCGGGCGACTGCATGTCGCGTCGTCCACCTACCGGGCCCGCCTCACCAACCGGCGCGGCCCGTCCTGGTGGCGACAGGCGGCCCGCGCCGTCCATCCGTTCGTCAACCCGGACCAGAATGAATTGCTGGCGGCCGAGCTCAAGTTCCTGACGGGCTTTGCGAAGGTCCGCATGCCGCGCGGGGCGATCCACGGCGATCTTTTCTGCGACAACGTGCTGTTTGTCGGCGAGCAGGTGTCCGGGATCATCGATTTCGGCTTCGCGGCGACGGATTTCCTCGCCTACGATCTCGCGATCACCGTCAACGACTGGTGCGTCGCGGACCCGGCGAACGGCGCGCTTGTCCCGGATCTCGTTTCAGCCCTTGTCGGCGCCTATGACGCCGTGCGGCCGCTGACGGCGGACGAGCGCGCGCAATGGCCGGCGCTGCTGCGCGCCGCCGCGCTTCGCTTCTGGCTGTCGCGACTCTACGATCTGCACCTGCCTCGCCCTGGTGAGCTCGTGCACGCGCACGACCCCGCGCATTTCGAGCGGATTCTGCGCGACCGCATAGGCAACCACGCGCGCCTGCCGGACCCGATCGATATTGAGCCCGTGGCGGCGGCCGGATCATGAGTCCACCGCCGCCTACGATCGACTTTGTGCGTTATTCCGGACGTCGCGGCAGCATCTGGCTCCGCGACGCCGCAACGATGCTGGCGGCGGCAAGGGTTCCGTGGCTCATGCTGCTCCTGTTCTATTACCTGATTCAATTGCTGGTGAGCGTGGTTCCGCTCGCCGGACCTCTTGCAATGATGGTGCTGCGTCCGGTGTTCACGGTGGGGTTCCTTGCCGCCGCGTGGACGCAGGAGCGCGGCGGGATGCCGGAGATCCGCCACCTCTTCCGCGGCTTCGGCGCGAACCTCTGGGCACTCGTGCCGATCGGCGTCGTGCTGATTGTCGGTACCACGCTCGCCGTTCTGGCCACGGCGCTGGTCGACGGCGGCGTGCTGCTCGATGCGATCACTTCGAACGCGAAGCCGGACGAGGCGCTCGTGGCCAACACGCGCGTCGAAGCCGCGATGCTGTTCGCCATCGTGTGCGCGCTGCCCACGCTCCTCGCAGTGTGGTTCGCGCCGGCGTTGATCGTGTTCCAGGACTGCGGGCCCTGGCAGGCGATACGCACGAGCCTGCGCGCGGCGCTCGCCAACTGGCAGCCCGTCGCGGTTTATGGTCTGCTGCTCTTCTTCTACGGCGCCGTGGTGCCGGGGATCGCGGTCGCGCTCATCGCGCTGCTGTTGCCGCCGTCGGCGGCACCGTACGTCATCGTGCTGACCGTCGTGCCCTACGTCTTCCTGTTCGTGGCGACGCAAACGATCTCGGATTACGTCGCCTACCGCGACCTGTTCCACGCCGGCGAAGCGGGCGACGTGGCGGCGCCCGAGGACAAGACGACGTAACCTGTTGTCAGGCGGCGTCGAGCTTTGCGTATTCGAGCGCCAACCACTTGACACCGACCTCCCGGAAATTGACCTGGACGCGCGCGTCCCCGCCGCGGCCTTCGGCATCGATGATGATGCCGATGCCGAATTTCGCGTGGCGCACGCTTTGCCCGATGCGCCAACCGGAAGTGGCGTCGCGCGCGCTCGGTGGCGGCGCGGCATGGCCATGCGCCGGGACATACGGCGCGGCGCGCTCGCCCCACTCCGACGGGTCGACGTCGATCGCGCCACCCGTGCGCCGTCGTTGGGGCGACAGCCACTGCAGGAGGTCGCGCGGCAGCTCATCGAGAAAGCGCGAGGCGATGTTGTAGCGAACCTGACCGTGCAGCATCCGGCTCTGCGCATTCGTGACATAGAGGCGCCGCCGGGCACGCGTGAGCGCGACATACATGAGCCGCCGCTCTTCCTCGACGCCATCGTATTCGTTGCGGCTGTTCTCGTGTGGAAACAGCCCTTCCTCGAGTCCCGTCACGAAGACGGTATGGAACTCGAGGCCCTTCGCCGCGTGCACCGTCATGAGCTGCAGTGCGGGACGGCCCTCGGCTGCCTGTGTCTCACCGGCCTCCAGCGCGGCATGCGCAAGGAACGCGGTCAACGGATCGGTGGCGCCCGTCTCGACCGCGGTGCGATCGTCGACGGTTCCCGGTGCCAGCATCGGCGCGTCGACCGCGAGATCGGCCTCGCGCAGAAAGCTGCCCGCGGCGTTGACGAGCTCGTCGAGATTGTCGAGCCGTTCCTGGCCGTCCTTCTCGTTCCGGTAATGCGCGGCGAGCCCCGACGCGGCGTTTACGTGCAGGACGGCCTCGGGCAGCGGCAGACCGGCGACGGCCGCGCCCAGTTCCTCGATCAATTTGACGAACGCGGCAGCGCTCGCCTGCACCCTGGCGCCCGTCCTGCCGCCGCTTGCCGCCGCCTGCCAGAGGCTCGTCCCCTGCGCGCGCGCGATGTCGGCAAGTGTCTCCAGCGTCCGCGCACCGATGCCGCGCGGCGGAAAGTTCACGATGCGCAGGAAAGCGCCGTCGTCGATGGGCGTGGCGATGAGACGCAGGTAGGCGAGCGCGTGCTTGACCTCGGCCCGCTCGAAGAAGCGCATGCCACCGTAGACGCGATAGGGAACTGCGGCGTTGAACAGCGCGTGCTCGAGCACCCGCGACTGCGCATTCGAGCGATAGAGCACCGCGACCTCGGACAACGCGACTCCGTCCGCAGCCAGATTCTTCGCCACATCGACGACGAATGCCGCCTCGTCGATGTCCGAAGGCGCCGCCAGCGCGCGCACGGGCTCGCCCTTGTCCTCGGCTCGTCCACAGATTCTTTCCGAGCCGGGTCTGGTTGTGCTTGATGAGCGCGTTCGCCGCATCGAGGATGTTGCCGTGTGACCGGTAGTTCTGCTCGAGCTTGACGAGCTCCACTGGCATGTCGGGTCGCGCGAAATCGCGTTCGAAGTGCTGCATGTTGGCGACGTTCGCCCCGCGGAATGCATAGATCGACTGGTCGTCGTCGCCGACGGCAAACACGGCAGTGTGCTCGCCCGCGAGGAGCTTCAGCCACTTGTATTGCAGCACATTGGTATCCTGGAACTCGTCGACCAGCAGGTGCGAAAAGCGCCGCCGGTAGTGCTCGGCAAGCTCGCCGTGCTGCGCAAGGAGTTCGTAGCTGCGCAACAGAAGCTCGGCAAAGTCGACCACGCCTTCGCGCTGGCACATCGCGTCGTAGAGGGCATAGTGCTCGACCTGGCGCCGCGCGAGATCGTCGCCGGCCTCGACCTGGTTCGGGCGCAGCCCCTCTTCCTTGGCACCGGCGATGAAATACTGCAGCTGCCGCGGCGGGAAGCGTTCGCCGTCGATGTTGTGCGCCTTGTACAGGCGCTTGATCAGCGCCAGCTGGTCCTGCGTGTCGAGGATCTGGAAAAGCTGCGGCAGGTTCGCATCGCGATAATGCACGCGCAGCATCCGGTTGCACAGGCCATGGAACGTGCCGATCCACATGCCGCGCGTATTGACCGGCGTCATCGCGGCAAGCCGGACGAGCATCTCCTTCGCCGCCTTGTTCGTGAACGTGACCGCGAGAATCGACAGCGGCGAGGCCTGGCCCGTCGCGAGCAGCCACGCGATGCGAGTCGTGAGCACGCGCGTCTTGCCGCTGCCCGCACCGGCCAGGATCAGCGCCGATCGATGCGGCAACGTTACCGCGGCGAGCTGCTCCGGATTGAGATTGGCGAGAAGGGGCGAGGTCATTGGGCGGAACAGCGGATTATACGGCGGGGCAGCGTTATAATCCGCGCACTCAGCGCTGCGTCACCCGCCTTCGCCGCTTTCGATGCCGCCCAAACCTGCCGCCGTACCACCCGCACATTCCGCGACCACGCGCGCCTTCGTCCAGTGGATCCGGTCGGCGGCACCGTACATCCATGCTTTCCGCGGCAAGACCTTCGTCATCGCCTTTGGCGGCGAGGTCGTCGCCGACGACACGTTTCTCGGCATCATCCATGACCTCAACCTGCTGCACAGCCTCGGCCTCCGCCTGGTCGTCGTGCACGGCACGCGGCCGCAGATCGAGGCCATACTCGCGCAACAGAACATCGCAAGCCGCTACGCGTCAGGTTTGCGTGTCACCGATGCCGAGACCATGGACTGCGTGCTCGAAGCGAACGGTCAGGTGCGCTCCCGGATCGAGGCGCTGCTTTCGCTCGGAATCGCCAATTCGCCGATGGCGGGTGCGCGCATCCGGGTTTCCTCCGGCAACTTCATCACGGCGAAGCCGCTGGGCGTGCGCGATGGCACGGACATGCAGCTGACCGGCGAGGTGCGTCGTGTCGACACCGACGCGATTCACCAGCGCCTGGACGACGGTGACATCGTCCTGATTTCGCCGCTCGGCTATTCGCCCACCGGCGAGATCTTCAATCTGGCTCTGGAGGAGGTCGCCACGCAAGTCGCGGTCCGGCTTGCCGCCCACAAGCTCGTCTTTCTGATGGAGACGGAAGGCGTGCGCAACAGCCGCCGCCAGCTCCTGACCGAACTGTCGACCCGGGACGCCGACGCGCACCTTGCGACCACCCGCAGCAAGCTTCCGCCCGACCTCCAGCTCTTTCTGCCGTGCGCAATCCGGGCGTGCGACAACGGCGTCAATCGCACGCACCTCATCAGTCGTCACCTCGACGGCGCGCTGCTGCTAGAACTCTTCACCCGCGACGGCGTCGGCACGATGGTGGCATCCGCACCGCTCGCGCACCTGCGCAGCGCCACGATCGACGACGTCGGCGGCATCCTGCAGATCATCGAGCCGCTCGAGAGCGAGGGCGTTCTCGTGCGCCGCTCGCGCGAACGACTGGAGATGGAGATCGAGCGCTTCGTCGTCGCCGAACACGACAATGCGATCATCGGCTGCGCGGGACTGTACGCGTTCCCGGAGGAGCGCGTCGGAGAACTCGCGGCGCTCGCGGTCCACCCCGATTTCCGCCGCGAGGGCTACGGCGAGACGCTGATGGGCGAGATCGAGGCGCGTGCACGGAAGCTCAAACTGGCCGAGCTCTTCGTCCTGACCACGCACGCGTCGCAGTGGTTTCTCGAGCGCGGGTTCCGCACCGGCGCGATCGCCGATCTGCCGAAACAGAAGCAGGCGCTCTACAATTACCAGCGGAAGTCGCAGGTCTACCGGAAAAAACTCTAGGAGCAACTCATGGCACGCACGGTGAATTGCGTCAAGCTCGGCCGCGAGGCCGACGGCCTCGATTTTCCGCCCTATCCGGGCGAACTCGGGAAGCGGATATTCGACAATGTTTCCAAGGAAGCGTGGCAGGCATGGCTCAAGCACCAGACGATGCTCGTCAACGAAAACCGGCTTTCGCTGGCCGACGCCCGAGCGCGCAAATGGCTGGCCGAGCAGATGGAGCAGCACTTTTTCGGAAGTGGCGCCGAGATGCCCTCGGGCTTCGTTCCGCCGAAACCCTGAGGCGCGCCATGGCAACCGAGCCTGTCTCGCGCTTTTCCGTGCCGGAGCTTGCCGACCTGCCGGACGACATCCGCGCGCGAATCCTGGAAGTGCAGCAGAAGGCGGGATTCGTTCCCAACGTGTTCGTGGCCTTGGCGCGTCGCCCGGACGAGTTCCGTGCGTTTCTCGCCTATCACGACGCCCTGATGCTGCGCGACTCCGGCTTGAGCAAAGCCGAGCGCGAGATGATCGTCGTCGCGGTGGCGGGCGCCAACGAGTGCCTCTACTGCTTCGTCGCCCACGGCGCGATCCTGCGCATCTACGCCAGGAATCCGCTCGTCGCCGACCAGGTCGGCGTGAATTACCGGGAAGCCGACATCACGCCGCGCCAGAGGGCCATGCTCGCGTTCGCGCTCAAGGTATCGGAACGAAGCGGCGAGGTAGAAGACGACGACTTCGCAACGCTGCGGGCGCACGGTTTCGACGACGAGGACATCTGGGACATCGGCAACATCTCGGCGTTCTTCTGCCTGTCGAACCGGATGGCGAACTTCATCCGTCTGCGACCCAACGACGAGTTCTATCTGCTGGGACGAACGCCGAAAGGCCGCTGACGGCAAGACAAGCTCTTAGGCTTCGTGGACGACCTGCCCGGCAACCAGGGTGGCGCGCACCTTTCCGCGCACTTCGAGACCGATGAACGGCGTGTTGTTGCCCTGGCTCTTGAGCGCTGCCGGCTCGACGCGCCAGTAGAGATCCGGGTCGAAGATGCAGACGTCGCCTGGCGCTCCGACGCCGAGGTGCCCGGCGCCGTTGCCCAGGATGGCCGCCGGCTGTGCCGTAATGCGGGCAAGCGCGACGGGCAGCGGGATCCGATCTTCCGTCGCCCACTTCAAGGTCAGAGGCAACAGGAGTTCGAGCCCGGTGGCTCCGGGTTCCGCTTCGCCGAACGGCACTTGCTTGCCGTCATCGTCGACCGGCGTGTGATCCGAGCAGACGAGGTCGATGGTGCCATCGGCGAGCCCGGCGCGCAGCGCCGCGCGGTCGCGCGTGCCACGCAGCGGCGGTATCAACCGGCATTGCGCGTCAAACCAGCCGATGTCCACGTCGCACAGGTGCAGGTGATGCACGGCGACATCGGACGTTACCGGCAGCCCGTCGCGCTTGGCAGCGCGCACCATCGCCACGCCCTCGGCGGTCGACAGCCGGCACAGGTGGACGTGCACGCCGGTGCCGCGCACCAGTGCGAAAATCGTCGCGAGCGCGATGGTCTCGGCCGCTGCCGGAATCGCCGGCAGGCCGAGGCGTGTCGCAACCTCGCCGTCGTGCGCCACGCCACCTTTGGCCAGGTACGCCTCCTGCGGGCGCAGCCACACGCGGTGGCCGAACGTCGCCGCGTATTGCATCGCGCGAAGCAGTACGCCCGTGTCCGTCAACGGTGATTCCGCCTGCGAGAACGCGACGCAGCCCGCCTCGGCGAGCTCGCCCATTTCGGTAAGCTCGACGCCCTTCAACCCGACGGTCAGCGCTCCGATCGGAAAGACGTGCGCCTGGTTGAGCGAGCGTGCGCGGTGCTTCAGCATCTCGACCAAGCCGGGCTCGTCGAGCGGTGGATCCGTATCGGGCGGGCAGGCGAGGCTCGTGACGCCGCCGGCCACCGCCGCTTCCATCTCGGACTCGAGCGTGGCCTTGTACTCGAATCCGGGCTCGCGCAGGCGCGCGGACAGATCGACGAACCCCGGGCAGACGACCATTCCGCGCGCCTCGATCACGCGATCCGCGGTCCAGCCGGCCGGCGCCACGCCAATCGCGGCGACGGCGCCGGCGGCGAGGTAGAGCGAAGCGACCCGGTCGACGCCGTGCTTCGGGTCGATCACGCGGCCGTGATTGATCTCGATCTTCACGCGTCAGTCAATCGGCAGCGACTTCGAGCGGCGCAGACATGAGGTGCATTCAGTTCCCGGCGACTATGCTCAACACGGCCATCCGGACCGCAATGCCGAATGTCACCTGCGGCAGGATGACGCTGCGCGCACCGTCGGCGACGGCCGAATCGATTTCGACGCCACGGTTCATCGGCCCGGGGTGCATGACGATCGCATCGTGTTTCGCCAGCGCGAGCTTGTCCGAGGTCAAGCCGTAGTGCTTGAAGTACTCGCCCGTCGAAGGCAGAAGCGCACCTTTCATCCGTTCGCTCTGCAGCCGCAGCATCACGACGACGTCGCAGCCGGCAAGTCCTTCGCGCATGTCGTGGTGGACCCGCACGCCCAGCGACTGCACCGCCGTCGGCAGCAGCGTCTTGGGGCCGATCACGCGCACTTCGGGTGTGCCGAGCGTGGTTAGCCCATGGATCAGCGAGCGGGCGACGCGCGAATGCAGCACGTCGCCCACGATCGCGACGGTCAGGTCGCGAAATTCCTTCTTGTAGTTCCGGATGGTAAACAGATCGAGCAGCCCCTGCGTCGGGTGCGCGTGGCGCCCGTCACCCGCGTTCACGACATGAACGTGGGCGCGGCCCGTCCGGTTGAGATGCGCGGCGATGAGGTGCGGGGCACCGGATTGCGCGTGGCGGACGACGAACATGTCGGCGTTCATGGCCACGAGATTGTCGACGGTGTCGAGAAGCGTCTCCCCCTTGGTCGTCGACGACACGCCGATGTTGAGATTGATGACGTCGGCCGAAAGCCGCTTGGCCGCGATCTCGAACGTCGTGCGGGTGCGGGTCGAGTTCTCGAAAAACAGGTTGAACACGGATCGTCCGCGCAGAAGCGGAACCTTTTTCACGTCGCGCTCGGCGATCGAGACGAACGGCACCGCCGCATCGAGGACGCGGAGGATGACTTCGGCCGGCAGATCCTCGAGTGTCAGCAGGTGCGTCAGTTCGCCTGCGGCATTGAGCTGCGGGTTACGCACCGCCAGCCTCGGTGGCGAGCGAGAGCATGCCGTCGGGGCCGCGCGACAGGGCAATCGAAAGGTCGCGTGCGACCGCAAGGCGAGCGCCGGCGTAGGTCGGTTCGATCGGAAGCTCGCGACCGCCGCGATCGACGAGCACGGCGAGCTCGACACACGCCGGGCGGCCGAAGTCGAACAGTTCGTTGATCGCCGCGCGAACGCTGCGGCCCGTATACAGAACATCGTCGATCAGCACGATCGTCGCGCCCTCGACTTCGAACGGGAGCTCGGTGCGCTTGACTTCCGGCTTCAGGCCCGTGCGGCTGAAATCGTCGCGATAGAACGAAACATCGATGAATCCGACCGGGTGGTCGCCCTCGATCATCTGATGCAGCCGCTCGGCAATCCACGCGCCGCCCGAATAGATGCCGACGAATCGCGCATCGAACGCTATCGCACCGCGCATGCGCTCGGCCAGCGCGGCGAGCGTGCGTTCGGCGTCAGGCAGCGCCACAGGTATCGTTCCCCACCGGCTCGTCGAACCAGGATTGCAGGATCAATTGCGCGGCAACCTCGTCGCGCGCGGCTTTCCGTTCGCGCGCACGAACGCCCGCCGCCGCGAGCACGCTGTCGGCCCCAACCGTCGTGAATCGTTCATCCACGCGCGCGACCCGCAATCCGAAGCGGCCTTCCAACTGGCGCGCGAAGCGTTCGGCGCGCGCCGTCATCGCGTGCGGCACGCCGTCGGCGTGCACGGGGCGGCCGATCACCAGCAAGTCCGGCCTCCATTCCCCGATCAGCGCCTCGACGGCGGCAAATCGCGCGGCATTCGCCTCGCCGGCTATGGTCGTCAGCGGACGGGCGACGCGAATGAGCGTGTTGCCGACAGCCACGCCGATCCGCCGCGTCCCGAAGTCGAACGCGAGCACCGTGGCTGCGCCGTTCGCTGCCGCGGGCTCCACGCTCGTTGGTGCACCCTTGGCGCTGCGCGCCTTCCCTCCGAGAGGGAGCAATTCGCGCTCGGGGCGGCCCGTCGCGCTCGTTCGTGCGCCCTTGGCGCTGCGCGCCTTCCCTCCGAGAGGGAGCAATTCGCGCTCGGGGCGGCCCGGCGCGCTCATGCGTGCCCGACGGCGTCGGACAGGCGCGAGAAATCGATGCCGAGCAGGCGCATGGCGGCCGGAAGCCGCGCCTCGACCGGCGTGTCGAACAGGACGCCGGGATCGGCCGCGACGGTCAGCCATGCGTTCTGCGCGATCTCCTGCTCGAGCTGGCCCGCCGACCATCCGGCGTAGCCCAACGATACGATCACATCCTTCGGACCCTCGCCACGGGCGACGGCCTCGAGCACGTCCTTCGATGTCGTGAGGCCGACCTCATCATCGATGGCGAGCGTCGATTGCCAGTTGCCCAGTGGCCGGTGCAGCACAAATCCGCGGTCGACCTGGACGGGGCCGCCGAAATGCACGGGCATCCGCCGCAGTTCGGCGTCGACGAGCGGGACATCGATCTGCTCGAAGAGCGACGACAGCGTCATGTCGGTCGGCTTGTTGACGACGATACCGAGCGCGCCATCCTCGTTGTGCTCGCAGACGTAGGTCAGCGTGTGCGAAAAATGCGGGTCCGCCATCGCCGGCATGGCGATCAGGAAATGGTGCGTGAAATTGGCGGTCGATGCCCCCAAGGCGTCACCCATGACGGCAATTGTAAACGCCGCCTCCTCTGGGCACAATTGGCGGCCCCTCTTCCCCATTCCCACGTTCCGTATCCCATGCGCACGTTCAGTCTGCCGTTGCGCCTCGGCGCCGCCCGCCGCTGGCTCCCCTGCGCAGGCATCGTATTCGCGGCGTGGATGGCGGCGCTGCCCGCCACGGCCAAGCTCGTCGTCATGCATGGTTTTCCGGGAGAGACGGAGGCGACGCTCTGGATTGAGACCGATGCGGTGACGCCGGTCACCGTACGCTGGCGCGTCGACGGTGAGAGCGCCGAGCGCACGCTCGCGTTCGCAGCGGCGACGACCGACGACCGCATCACCGTGGCGCGACTTGCCGGCCTGACGCCCGGAGGTCGTGCCACCTACCTTGTGGAGGCGGGGCCAGATCGCCGCGACGGCTTCGTGCGCACACAGCCGAATTGGCGGGGTTCCGCCGACGCCGCGGAACTGGCAATTGCGCTCGGATCCTGTTTTTTTCTCGCCGGGTCCGATCCGGCAGGTTCCGACCCGAACTACGGACAAGGTTTTGAGATCTTCGACGCGATCGCCGCGAAACGGCCCGATCTGATGTTGTGGCTGGGCGACAACCTCTATCTGCAGAAGCAGGACCTGTACGATCCGCCGGCGATGGCCGCGCGCTACCGTCGGCAGCGGGCGTTCGAGCCGTTGCAGGCGCTGCTCACCGCAACGACCCATCTCGCGATCTGGGACGACCATGACTTTGGCCCGAACAACAGCGGGGCATCGTTCGCGCTGAAAGCCGAAACGCTGAAGCTCTTCCGGCGCTATTGGCCCAATCCGGCATCCGGGTTGCCCGACGTCCCCGGCACATTCGGCGTCGCGCGCTTCGGCGACCTGACGTTCTTCCTGCTCGACGATCGCTATTACCGCTCGTCCAATCGTGCGCCGGATGGCCCCGACAAGACGATGTTCGGCAGGCGCCAGCTCGATTGGCTGAAGCAGGCGCTTGCCGCCGCACCGCGCAACAGCATCAAGATCGTCGCCGGCGGCAGCCAGTTCTGGAAACGCGACGGGCGCTTCGAGGGCTGGCACCATTTCGCCACCGAACGGCGCGCATTCTCCGCCTGGCTCGATGCGCAGAAGATCGAAGGCGTCGTCTTTGTCTCCGGCGACCGCCACTTTTCCGAACTCCTGAGGATCGAACGGCCCGATGCGTATCCGCTCTACGAATTCACGTCGAGCCCGCTCACCTCGCGCCCGCCGGTGCGCCTCGATGCCGCGGACCGTGACAACCCCGACGTCGTGCCAGAAACACAGATCGCAAGGCGCCAGTTCGGAATGATTCGCGTCACCGGTCCCGGCACCGACCGGCGGATCGGTTTCGAGAGTTACGATGCGGCCGGCAGGATGCTGTGGCGCCACGAGATTCGCGCGAACGACCTTCGCTTCCCGCAACGGCCGCGTCCGCCCGGATGACCGCCAGCGCATCGCGCCGCGACGCTGGCGCGATGCCGTCCGCGAGGGGGCGCCGGGAACACGCCCGGCGCCAGGTTATTCCTCTTCGTGCTTGCGCGACTTCTTGTACTCGGCGACAAGCTGCTGCTGCAGGTTCGGCGGCGCCTGTTCGTAATGCGACAGCTGCATCGACCACGAGCCGTGGCCACCGGTCACGGATTTCAATCGGGCCGAATAGCCTTCGAGTTCGGCCAGCGGCGCAAGCCCGTTGATGGCGAGCACGCCCGGTTGCAAGCCGCGGGTTCCGGTGACCTGGCCGCGCCGCGAGGACAGATCGCCGGCAATGTCACCGGTATTCGACTCCGGACAGATGACCTCGACCGTGACGATCGGCTCGAGCACGATGGGCCGGGCCTTCTCGACCGCGTCCAGGAACGCCTTGCGGCCCGCCGAAACGAACGCGACCTCCTTGGAATCCACGGGATGGTGCTTGCCGTCGTGCACGATGACGCGCACGTCCTGCATCGGAAAGCCTGCAATCGCGCCCGTGCCCAGCACCTGTTCGACACCCTTCTGCACCGCCGGCATGAACTGGTGCGGAATGACGCCGCCCTTGGTCTGGTCGAGAAACTCGAAGCCCGCGCCGCGCTCGCGCGGCTCGACGCGCAGCGAGACTTCGCCGAACTGGCCGGCGCCTCCCGTCTGCTTCTTGTGGCGATGGAAACCCTCGGCCAGACCGGTGATCGTCTCTCGATAGGGAATGCGCGGCGGCCGCGTGTCGATCTCCAGCTTGAATTGGCTCGCCATGCGCTCCAGTACCGAACGCAGGTGAAGGTCGCCCAGAGCCCGAAGCACCGTCTCGTTCGTCGACGCGTCGTGGTCGACGACGAGCGTCGGATCCTCGGCGATCATCCGGTGCAGCACTTCGGAAATCCGTTGCTCGTCGCCGCGTTTCTTCGGCGTGATCGCCACGCCGTGCATCGGCATCGGGAATTCCAGCGGACGCATGTGGATGTGGTCCTCTTCGTGCGAATCGTGCAGCACGCAGTCGAAATCGATCTCGTCGACTTTCGCGACGGCTGCGATGTCGCCGGGGACGACGCGCTCGACCTCGACGTTCTTGCCGCCTTGCAACATGAACAGATGACCGACCTTGAACGGCTTGCGACCATCGCCGACAAAAAGCTGCGTGTCCTTCGTCACCGTGCCCTGATAGACACGAAAGACGCCGAGCTTGCCCACGAACGGGTCCATCACGACCTTGAACACGTGGGCAAGGACGTGCTTCGTCGCGTCGGGTTCCGAGCGGAACTCCGTGGCAGCGTCCCCTTCGCCCTTGTAGAACAGCGGCGGATTGCCCTCGGCCGGATTCGGTGCCAGCCTGACGAGCACGTCGAGCAGCTCGGCAACGCCGGCGCCGGTCTTCGCGGAAACGAAGCACACGGGCACCAGATGGCCATCGCGCAGCGCCTTTTCGAAAGGCGCGTGCAATTCCTCCGGCGCGATCTCCCCCTGCTCCAGATAGAGCGACATCAGCTCCTCGTCGACCTCGACGACCTGATCGACGAGGGCGCGGTGCGCCTTTTCCACCGACGAGAAGTCGGACTCGCCGTCGGGATTGAAGAAACAGTCGACGACACGCTTGCCTCCGCCGGCCGGCAGATTGATCGGCAGGCACTCCTTGCCGAATTGCGCCTGGATCGACGCGAGAAGATTCGGCAGGTCGACGTTCTCCGCATCGATCTTGTTGACGATGACGAGCCGGCAGAGCCGGCGCTTCGCGGTCCAGTCCATCATTCTCGACGCGATCATCTCGACGCCCGATTGCGCGTTGACGACTATCGCCGCCGTCTCCACCGCGTCGAGCGCACCGATCGCCTGGCCGATGAAATCGGGAAATCCGGGCGTATCGATCAGGTGAATCCGCGTGTCTTGCGTGTCGAGGTGCACGACCGAGGCGCGAAGCGAATGCTGCCACGTCTTTTCCAGGGGATCGAAATCGCCGACCGTCGTGCCGCGCTCGATCGTGCCTGTTTCCTTTATCGCGCCGGAGGCGAGCAACAGCGCCTCGGCGAGCGTGGTCTTGCCCGATCCGCCCTGGCCCACGAGCGCGACAGTACGAATATTGCTGGTGGCGTAATTCGCCATGCTCCTGTCCTCCCCCTATGGTTGTCTGGGGGAATTATACCGGTCGCACCCGAGCGGCAGGCGCGCCCGGAAACCAGTGCACGGGATCGGACATTCGCAAGATCGGCATCGGACATCGTCGCCGCCGGCGCGAACGGCGCCGTCATTCCACATTCCCCGCTTCGCGCCCTCCCGCTCGGGCGCACGGGAAGTGTGTGTTCGATGATTCGGTTACCCGCTTGTCCCCGCGGCGTCCGGCTTCCGTTCCCGTTCGACAAACGCCCGGAATATGTCGGTCTCCGTGATCACGCCGATGACTCTTTCGTTCCCGTCGACGACCGGCAATCCGCCAATCCGATGCTCCACCATCAACGTCGCGGCTTCGGCCATCGGCATGTCGGGACGTGCTGTCATCACGTTCCTGTGCATGACGTCCCCGACCTCGATCGCCGATTGCAGATGCCGCGTGGCAGTGAGCAGCAAGTCACGCTCGGCTACGATGCCAACGAGCTTGCTGCCCGCATCCAGGACCGGCACATGATGGAGCGCATGCTCCTGCATCAGCGCCAAGGCCGATTTGTAGTCGGCGTCACTGCGAACCGTGACGGGATGCGTGCTCATTCGGTCGCGTACCAGCATTTTGTTTCTCCTCGAGAATGGCAGCGCGGGCGAACGATTCGGGCGGGCGCAAACAGGATATCGGACATCGCATTCGACACGGCGACCGACGCTCCATCGGCGGCAGCGCCCCCGGAGCGTCCCCGGCTCCGTTCATTCTGAACGCCGGTGCCATGGCCCAGCATTGACGTGGGGCAACAAACGGGCGGGATCGGGCTCACAAGATGGTGGACTGCGCCGGGCAGGCGGCGGGCAGAAGCCGAATTCACGGTGCAGCGAGTGCCGGGCGCGTCCTGCCGGCTGGGACCGATCCTTACGCCAGCGCGAGCATTTCACGCAAATGCCGCAGCAATTCGTCCTCCTGGAACGGCTTTCCGAGGTAGAGGTCGACGCCCAATTCCTTCGCGTGATTGCGGTGCTTCTCCGCTGTTCGCGACGTGATCATCACGATGGGAATATGCGCGTTCTTCGGATCAGCCTTGATCGTCTTCGTGAACTCGAATCCGTCCATGCGCGGCATCTCGATGTCGAGCAGGATGACGTCGGGCGTTTCCGTCTGCAGGAGATCGAGCGCGTCGATCCCGTCCCTGGCCGTGAGCACGTCGAAACCCTCGCGCGTGAGCAACCGGCTGGTGATTCGGCGCACGGTCAGCGAATCGTCGACAATCATCACCAAGGACCGCCCGGCCGGCACCGCCGCCATCTTCGGCACTTCGGGCGCGACGCGCTCGGCGTTGGGGTCGAATTCCGGCAGGTCGGCCCGCTGTGCGAGCTGGACCGGATTGATGATCAGGACGACCTCGCCGTTGCCAAGCACCGTCGCGCCGGCGATTCCGGAAACGCGGGCAAGCTGCGGCCCGATATTCTTCACGACAACTTCCTGGTTGCCGATCGTCTCGTCGACGTGGATGGCGGCGACGTGCTGGCCGCTGCGCAACAGCAGCACGGGATTGTTGCGCGTGGACTCCGGGATCTGGTGCGGATCGCCCAGCAGCCGCGGCAGGTAATGGAACGGATAATTCACTCCCTGCCACTCGGCCCGGCGCTGCACGTACATGTTGACGAGAACGTCGGCTTTCACGTGCTGCACGTGCTCGACCATTGGCGCCGGGAATGCCCACAACCTGCCACCGGCGCGCACCAGCATCGCCTGCGCGACCGCGAGCGTCAAAGGAAGGTACAGCAGAAACGTCGTGCCCTGACCGGGCCGGGTCGACACCTCGACGCGACCACCCAGCGCAGTGATCTCGGAACGCACGACGTCCATGCCGATGCCGCGGCCGGAGATCTGCGTCACCCGGGATGCGGTCGAAAAGCCCGGATCGAAAATGCATTCGATGAGCTGGCTGTCGGTCGGCTGCGCGTCGGCCGCGAAGCGACCCTTCGCGACCGCCTTGGCACGAACGTGTTCGAGATCGAGGCCGGCACCATCGTCCGCCAGTTCGATGGCGATCTCGTTGGCGACCTGCCGCACCGTCAACGTGATTTCACCGGTCTCCGACTTGCCGGCCTTGGCGCGGAGGCCGCGCGTCTCGATGCCGTGGTCGAGCGCATTGCGCAGCAGATGTTCGAGCGGCCCGGCCAGCTTTTCGAGCACCGCGCGATCGAGTTCGGTCTGCGCCCCGTGAATCTCGAGGTTCGCCCGTTTGCCGAGCTCTCTTGCCGTCGCGCGCAGGATCCGATACAGCCGCTCCGACAGGCTGCCGAACGGCACCGTGCGGATCGAGAACAACTGTTGCTGCACGTCGCGCGCCAGTCGGCCCTGCGCGATCAGCGCTGCATCGGCGACGTCCAGGTTCTTCAGCAGCGACTGCTGGACGGTCGACACGTCGTTGACGCCTTCGCTCAGCGAACGCGCGAGCTCCTGAAAACGCGTGTAACGATCGAATTCGAGCGAATCGAACCCTTCGAGGCCGTCGCCCACCTGCATCAGGCGCGACTGGATCTGCGACTCGGCCTGGATCTCGATTTCCCGCACCTGGGTCCGCAGCCGAATCACGCTGCCCGTGAGTTCGAGCAGATTCGCCTTCAAGGCGCGCAATTCGCTTTCGATGCGCGCGCGCGCAATCGCCACTTCGCCGGCTTCATTGACGAGGCGGTCGATGATGTCGGCGCGCACGCGCAGCATGGCACGGGCGCCGGATTCCACATCGAGCGCTTCAGCGCCCACTCGTGGCGGCGCGGCTTCCGGCGTCGGCAGCGAAACGACCACTGCCCGCTCCGCGGACTTTGCCGCAGGCGTCGCACCCGGCCGCTCGGCCGCAGCGGCCGTTTCCGGCTCCGCGGTCGCAGTGGCTTCCTCCGTATCGGTGGCCCACGCCACCGGCACGTTGGTCTTGCCGGCGCGCAACGCGTCGAGAACGTAAGCGATCCGGTCGAGATCGCCATCCAGCATTTCGAACAACTCCGTCGAGCCGGGCACGGGCACGTCGTCGATCGCAAGGCGCGACTCCATGAGGTGCACGAGCTCGCCCAGGCGCATCGCGCCCGCCATCCGTGCGCTGCCCTTGAACGTATGCAGGGTCCGCCGCAACTGACGAGCGCCCGCGGCGTCGTCCGGGGCACGTCGCCACGCACGCACCTGTCCGCCGGCCTGCGGGTATAGTTCGCCCGCTTCGTCGAGAAAGATCGGCAGCAGTTGCTCGTCGACGTCGTCACGGATGTCGGTAAGCGGATCCAGCGAAGCATCGTGATGCACGGGTTCGGCCACCGCGGCAAGCGGTGTTGCCTGCATCGCGGCTGGCGCGGCCGAAACCGGCTCCTCGGCGGGGCTCGCCGTGACGGCCTCGGGCTCCGGTTCCGCCTCTGCCTCTGCCTCTGCCTCTGCCTCTGCCTCTGCCTCTGCCTGCTCGTCTCTGCCTCTGGTCTCTGTCTCTGTCTCTGTCTCTGCCTCTGCTTCTGCTTCTGGCTTCTGCTTCGGCTTCGCTTACTGCCTCCGGTTCCGCCTCTGCCTCTGCCTCCCCAGGCATCGCCACCGGCGGCACCGCGTCATCAGCGGGCAACACCGCTTCTGCAGCGAGCGGCGGGGGCACGGCGGCGAATGTCGGCGTCTCCTCGGGCTGCGCGTCGTGTTCCAGTGCTGCTTCCGCATCCACCAGCTCGACTTCCGACGGCGCCTCGACAGCCGGTGCGACGGGCTCGGCACTCGCTGCGCGTTGCAGCGCGTCAAGTTCCTGCTGGATCTCGGCCGCGATCGCCGCATCGGTGGTATTGAAGCCCTGACGCGCCACGACGCGCCCGAGAAATTCACCCAGTCCACCGACGGCGTCGGCAAGCGCCGGAAGCGCGTCCATCGGCATGGGCGAGCGCGCCTGCTGCAACGCGAGCAGACACTGCTCGAGCGCTTTGGCCGTCAGCGCAATCAAGGGGAGTCCGCCTGCCCGGTGAATGCCGCACAGTGTATGACTTGCCCGCACCATCTCCTCGCTCGGCAGCAGCTGCGGATCGAGTTGCAGCAACGCAAGTTCGTGCCGCAGCGTCGCGAGATGGGTTTGCGCCTCTTCGACCAGGACGGCAAATAGCTCCGCCGGTAGCGTCACGTCTCCGACATTGACGACATCGGACGCAAGCGGAATTTCGTCGCCCGGAAGCGCGCCGTCGGGCATTTCACCAACCGGCGAAAATTCGATGATCTCCCCGCCGACGTCGTCGCCTGCGTCCGCCGCGTCGGCCCAAACGGGGGACTGCGCTGCCGTTTCGGCCAATGCGCCATCGAACTCTGGCGCGCGATCCGCAACCGGCGCGACAGCCACGACGGGCTCCAGCTCCAGCGACACGGGCTCGGGCAATGCGGGCTCCGGCAATGCGGGCTCCGGCACCGCGGGCTCCGGCACCGCGGGCTCCGGCACCGCGGGCTCCGGCAACGCTGGCGCGGGCGCTGCGGATTCCACGTCGGAATCGGTGTCCGACGGTAGCATTGCTTCGACACGGCCGATCGCGGCATGCAGTTCCGCCGGATCGCCATACACGCTGCCAGCGTCCTTCAGCGCGCCGATCCACTGGCGGAAGTTCACCTCGGCGACTTCCAACATCGCGAGCATCTCGGGTGTGACCGTGAGTTCCTCGTCGAGCAGCCGATTGTGAATTTTCTCGACGTCGTAGGCGAGTTCGCCGAGTTCGACGAGGCCGACCATCCGGCCGCTGCCCTTCAGCGTGTGAAACTGACGGCGCGCCGAGCGCAACGCCTCGCGATCGCTTGGGTTCCGTTCGAGTTCGGCGCGATTCACCGCAACGGTGTCCAGAACCTCGGCGGCCTCGATCAGGTAGATTTCCAAGAGCTCGGCATCGAGGCCCTGGGCGTCGGTCGCGAGCAGTCGCTGCGTCTCGGCCGAGATCTCCTCGGCCGGCGCGGCACCGGTTGCGCCGCTTTCGGCAATCGCGGTGACCGCCGCCTCCAGGGCGACGGTACCGCCTTTTTCGAGTTCGGCCAGAGCGGACTGCGCCTGCGCTACGAGTTCGGCGTCGTCGATGAGCGTGGCGTCGTCGACGAGATCCTTGAGCTTCGCCGTCAACGCGGCGCGCGCCGCGGCATCCGCCGGTGCATGTTGAATTTCCGCAACGAGCATCGGCAACAGATTGCGCAGATCCTCGACGGCATCCTCCACCGTCTCCACGCCGCGCTCGTCCCGCACCGCGAGCGTCTCGCCACTGCGCTTGGCGAGAAGCGGCGCGATCAGGCGCTGCCGGTCGGGCCGTTGCTGTTCGAGGGCCTCGACGAAGAAGCCGAGACCGCAAAGTGACTCGGCGAGCAGCTCCAGATCCTCGTCGGCGATGGAGGTGTCCGGATCGGCATAGCTATCGATCTGCTCCTGGCACAGTTCGAGCAGACGTTCCGCGTCGTCCTGCTCCAGCATTCGCAATGCACCGCGAATCTGCAGGCTGTCCTTGCCGAGCGTCGCCAACTCCGCGCGGTTCGTGTGATCGCGAAAGAACACATCGAGCACGTGCTCCATGCGCCGCAGATTCGCCTGGATTTCGCGCACGACCTGCGCAAGCAGAATTCGCTCCTGGGCGCGGTGAAAGATTTCGTCGACCAGCGGCCCGGTGGCGGCGGGAATCGGTCGCGCTGCCTGCGCCGCGTCGAGCCGTGACAGCATGGCCGCGACCTGCAGCGGAAAATTGCCCTGCAGGTTGCCGTAGTTCTCGACCGCGCTCTCGGCCAGCAATATGCCGGTCGCGTATTCCATCGCCAGCGAATCCGAGACGTCGCCGGACGCCGGAATATCGTCCAGCCGCGCAAGCAGCGACGCGGTCAGCTTCGTCAGCGCGTCATTGCCGATCTCGACGGTGTTCCCGTGCACCGTAGCGAGCGTTTCTTTCAGCTTCGGCAGGCTGTCGGCGCGGCCGAGCGTGACCTTCAACCAGGTATTCTTCGCCGCGCCCAGCTGCTCGCGCACGTCGCGCAGAATGGGCTCGAGCCGGACCAGGTCCGCGTTCAGCACGTCGGCGGACGGTATCAGCCCGGCGAGGCCATAGGCTTTCTGCACGGCCTCTACCGTTGACGTCACGGGCACACTTATGGCGACGTAATAGAGCACCTCGCGCCGCAGCCGAGTGGCAACCTTCGTCGATCCCTCGACGACGCGCCGGATCTGAAGATCGAGCCGCGCGGCGAGCTGCTTCGCGCCAAAGCCCGAATCCAGTCCGCCCGCGACGATGGCATCGAAGAATGCGCCGACGGTCCACCAGAACGCGCGCGCAGTCTCCTGCGCGCTGACGCGTTCCATCCCCGCCGCGGCGCCCCGCATCTTCTGCGCGCCGTCCATGTCACCGCGCAGGAACGCGAGGAGGCCGTCCTGATAGGCGCGCCGCTGTTTGAGCAGATGCGCAGCGAGCTTTCCCGGCGCAACGGGCAAAGGTGCGCCGGGAAGATGCGTGCGCAACCTCATGTCCGGGAAAAAGAGATCGGTAGTGGCAGCGGCCTTCACGCCGCGCGCGAGCTGCATTGCCTCGTATTCGGGAAAGAGCTTGAGGGGCACCAGCGACGCGCCGCCGACCAGTTCACCGAGAAAGATCACGAGCTTGCGGCAAGCGCGCTCGACGCACGCGCACGCGGCGTCGATTTCATCCGGACCGATTTCCGCGATGCGCGCGAGCTGGCGTTCGATTTCGTCGGTGTAGATGGTCACGGCATCGAGCCCGACCATCTGGATTGCCCCCGCCGCCTGATGAATGTGGGCGCGCGCCTGCGTGAGCGAACCCGGTTCCGACGGCCCCGCCCGGAACGCCGCGAGCGAATCCGCCCCGCGCGCCAGCGCTTGCCCGATCTCGCCCTGCACCCACGACAGCGGGCCCAGATCAAACGCGGCAACGGTATCGGAGGTGGCGGACGTCATCGTGCGCATCTCTGTGCCGGTTGGAGTTCGCGGGCCCCGCATCCGGCATCGGCCGGACACGGCGGCGCGCCTGGAAGATTCAGACCTTGAAGCCCGCCACCGAATTGCGCAGTTCGGCGGCAAGCCGGGTCAGTTGCCCGATCGAAACGTTGGTCTGCTTCGTACCTTCCGTCGTCTCGTCGGTAATCTGCAGGATCCCCTGCATGCCGCGCGTCACGTCGGTCACCGAAATCGACTGCTTCTGCGTCTGCTCCGAAATCGCGTCGATCAACCCAGCCAGCTCGCGCGACACGCGCCGAATTTCGTCGAGCGCCTGCCCTGCGGCATCGGAGAGCTTGGCGCCTTCGACGACGCCGACGGTCGATTTTTCCATGGCGGCCACGGCGTCCTGCGTGTCGGCCTGAATCGTCTTGACGATGGCGTCGATTTGCTTGGTCGCCTCGCCGGAGCGTTCCGCCAGGCGCTGGACTTCCTCGGCCACGACCGTGAACCCGCGCCCGGCTTCACCCGCGGACGCCGCCTGAATCGCGGCATTCAGCGCCAGTATGTTCGTCTGCTCGGTAAGGTCCGCGATCAGTTCGACGATCTCGCCGATCTCGAGCGAGGACTCGCCGAGACGCTTGATCCGCTTCGACGTGTCCTGGATCTGGGCACGGATCTCGTTCATGCCGGCGATCTGGTTCTGCACCGATTGCGCTCCCGTCTCCGCCGTGGTCAGCGATTTCTGCGCCACCTGCGCCGACTGCGCTGCCGACTGGGACACTTCGGTGATCGACTGCGCCATCTGCAGCACTGACGCGGAGGCCTGCTGGATTTCGCGGTGCTGGCGTTGCGATGCCGTGTACAGCCGCGTGGAAATCGCCTGCGCGTCCTGCGTCGCCTTCGCAACCTGGTCGGTCGAGGAATTGATGCCCTTGACGAGTGTGCGCAATTCCTCGATCGTGAAATTGATCGAGTCGGCGATGGCGCCGGTGACATGCTCGGTCACCGAGGCCTGCACGGTCAGATCGCCGTCGGCCAGGTTCCCCATCTCGTTTAGCAACCGGAGAATCGCCTCCTGATTTCTCTTGTTCTCCTGATCGCTTTCGTAGGCGTGCAACCGCGCATCGTCGAGAAACACCTTGCCCAAGAGCAGCAGCGTGCCGAGCGCGAGCAGCGAGAAAATGATCGCGACCGACATCGGTACGCGCGACTTTCCGCTGCCCCGGTAGATATCGGCAAGCTTGGTCGTCTCCGCAAGCAGCCCCTCGGCCTCGTTGCCCACGGCACGCACGGCCTGCTTGGCGGAAACAAGCCTGCCGGTGTGCTGCAGGACGGCCGTGAGCCCGGTATCGAAGGCGGCCGCGCGTTTGGCGAGTTCGATCGCGACCACGCGCGTGTCCTCGGCACGCGCACCTGCCGGACGCGGCGCGTCGCCGCCGCGCGCGAGCCCGGTTTGCGCCTCGCGAAAGGCCCCCGCGTCCCGGGACAGCAGGGCTGCAAGTTCCGGGTCGCTCTCGGGCGATGACACGAGCGCGGCGGCATTCTTGGCAATGCGCTGCGACAACAGCGCAAGCTGATTCCCGAACTCGACGTCGCGCGGGCTTGCACCGCCTTGCCCGGCCCGCTGGGCCAGGTCGACCAACTGCTTGCTGCCCTGCGCGACCGTCGTGGCACCCTTTGCGACGTCGATCAACCTCTGCTGATTGTCGAGCAGCTGCTCGACGCTCGGGTCGACACGATCCCACCTCGCCTTGATGTCCTGCAGCAAGACGTGCAGCGTGTCGTCCTGCACGGCATCGATCGTGACCCCCCTGACCGTGCCGCCACGCTGCAGCGCTTCAAGGTCCGCCTTGAAGCGCTCGCGGGTGTCCTTGACGGCTTCGAATGCGGCCGGGCGACCCTGCAACGCCAGCGCGGTGCCACTGGCAAGCCGCTGCGACAACATCTGCATCTCCGTGGCCGTCGACGTGGATGCGGCCGCCTGCGCCGCCGTCCGGACGTCGACGGACATGATGAGCGCCGCGAATACCAGGAAGGTCACCAGAAGTACGCCCAGGACCTGGAATTGCCGCACGGTCGGCAACTGCCCGATGAGCGGTACCTTCCCGGGCATCCTCGCTTCCGTCATCGTCGAGCGCATGTGCTCCATCAGCGACACCGACGCCAGCGGGTCGTAACCCCGGGGCGCATCCCCGGCCCGGCTTGGCGCGGCAGCCAGATCCCGCTCAGCGGGCGCATCCCGTTCTGCGTCGCCGCCCAGCGGTTTCCGGAGGTTCAATGCAAATGCCATGTTGCCTCCAGATGACGCGCCTTCACGCGCCGCTCCGAACGATCATTCATCGCGCTGCTAGAGTCCAACGCGCAGAAAGGCGTCATCCGCGGCGAGCCGCGCGAGATCGAATTCCTGCCACGTGCCTCCATCCGGGTCGGTCCAGCGCTGGCCGAACCACGCCGGCGCATCCGGAAGCGACGCGGCCGGCGCGAGGTCGGCGACGTTGCGCAGGCCGAGCACGCCCTGCACGACCACGCCTACGTTCATGTCGCCCGCGCGTGGCCCGAACAGGATGAGCCGGCTCTGCCCGCCGGCGCCATGCGGAACGACTGCCTCGCGCCCCAGGAACCCGGCGAGGTCCACGACGCTGTAGAGGTTGCCGCGAATATTGGCAAGGCCGAGAAACCACGGCTGCGTCAGCGGCACCGCGGCCAGCGGTGGCACGGCGACCACTTCGGCCGCGTCCGCCAGCCGAACCAGCCACCGCTCGCCGGCGCAGCTCAAGCCGAGGCGGGACGATTCGACCTGGGCGGTCGTCTTGCTCGCAAGGCGTGTGGCAAGTTCCTGCTGAAACTCACGGAGATCGATTCGGGCGGGGCGTGCCATCGGTATGGGGCCGGTAAGTTGACGATCAATCCAACGCGGTGATCTTGGCGAGAAGTTCGCTCTTGTCGACGGGCTTCACGACATAATCGCGCGCGCCCTGGCGCATTCCCCAGATCTTGTCGGATTCCTGGCACTTCGACGTACAAAGGACGATCGGAATGTGCTTCGTGGCCGCATCGCGGCTGATGGCGCGCGTAGCCTGGAACCCGTTGAGACCAGGCATCACCACGTCCATGAGAATGAGATCGGGCCTCGCCTGCTTCGCCTTCACGATGGCATCGTCGCCGTTGTCGCAGGAAACGACTTCGTAGCCGGCCTTCGTCAGCAGGTCGTTCAGCACATACCGTTCGGTCGGCGAATCATCCACGATGAGTATTTTCTTGATCCTCATGCGGGTTGCTCGCTTATCGGCATCGACGGAAGGTTGCATCAGCGCGCTATCGCCGCCGTCGAGCCTGACGACCGGTTCGCATGCGTCGCGACCGCCTTCAGAAGGCTTTCCTTCGTGAACGGCTTGGTCAGGTACTGGTCGGAGCCGACCATCCGTCCGCGGGCCCGGTCGAACAACCCGTCCTTGGACGAGAGCATGATCACGGGCGTGCTCTGAAACTTCGCGTTCTTCTTGATGAGTGCGCACGTCTGGTAGCCATCCAGCCGCGGCATCACGATGTCGACAAAGACGAGATTTGGCTGGTGATCGGTAATCTTGGCCAGCGCGTCGAAGCCGTCCTCCGCCAGGATCACGTTGCATCCCGCCTGCAGCAGGAAGATCTCCGCGCTGCGGCGGATGGTGTTCGAATCGTCGATCACCATCACCTTCACGCCCGACAGCGGATTCTGCTCCGGCGACATGCTGCTCCTCTCCACGAGTCTTTCGCCTTGGTTCAGCAATTTGTGCGCCACAATTGACCCAAAGCAAGTTTGCCACGGGATCCGGCAGTTGACCAGAGCATAAAGTTTGCCTGAATCGGTCGTGGCAGCGCAATCCGGTGGTTTTGCAACAGAGGAACAACTTTTCAAGGCAATGGCATGACGCCTAGGGGCATTCCCTGCCCCATCCTGTCGGCCTCGCCGCGCTTGGTCGCCGGGACGGCTGGCGCTCCCACGACGGGCGCGCGATGGCCGCCCAGCGGCGGCGCGCCCGTCCGGGCTAACGTGCGCCGGGCCTACCGGCCCAGAAACATCCGGTAGGCCGGATTGTCCGTTTCCTCCACGCAGTCGTAGCCCAGACGGACGAGAAAGGTACGGAACTGCCCCTTATCCGACGGCGGCACCTGCATCCCGACGAGCACGCGGCCATAGTCCGCGCCGTGATTGCGGTAGTGGAACAGGCTGATATTCCAGCCGCGGCTCATGCTGTTGAGGAAGGTCATGAGCGCGCCGGGCCGCTCGGGAAACTCGAAACGATAGAGGATCTCGTTGTCGGCCGAGGGAGCGTGCCCGCCGACCAGGTGCCGGACATGGAGCTTGGCCATCTCGTTGTCGGACAGATCGTAGGCTTCGATCCGGCGCTCTTTCAGCTCCGCGAGCAGGTGCTCGGTCTCGCGGCGATTCGCGACCTCGATCCCGACGAATATGTGCGCAATGCGCGCATCGGAATAACGGTAGTTGAATTCGGTGACCTGCCGCTTGCCGAGCAGCTTGCAGAATTCGCGAAAGCTGCCCGGCTGCTCCGGGATCGTCACTGCGAGTATGGCCTCGCGCTGTTCGCCCAGCTCGGCGCGCTCCGCGACGAAGCGCAGACGATCGAAGTTCATGTTGGCGCCGCAGGCGATCGCCACGTAGGTGCGATCGCTGGTACGGCGCTGCGCGACCCACGACTTCATGCCGGCGATCGCGAGCGCTCCGGCGGGCTCGAGGATGGAACGGGTGTCCTCGAACACGTCCTTCAGCGCGGCGCAGATGGCATCGGTGTCGACGCGCACGATTGCATCGACGTATTGCCGGACCAGGCGAAACGTCTCCCGTCCCACCTGCTTTACGGCGACCCCGTCGGCGAACAGGCCGACGTGCGCAAGCTTGACCCGGCGGCCCGCGGCGACCGAGCGGGCCATCGCGTCGGAGTCCTCGGACTGGACGCCGATCACCTTGATCTCCGGGCGCACGCGCTTGACGTACGCCGCAATGCCGCTGATCAGACCGCCCCCGCCGATGGCGACGAAGATCGCGTCGATGGGGCCCTGGCACTGGCGCAGGATCTCCATGCCGATCGTTCCCTGCCCGGCGATCACGTCGGGATCGTCGTAAGGGTGCACGAACACGGCGTGCGAGCGCTTCTGCAATGCCAGCGCATGCGCGTAGGCGTCGTTGTACGAATCGCCGTGCAGCACTACTTTCGCGCCCCTTGCCTCGACCGCGGCGATCTTGATGTGCGGCGTCGTCACCGGCACCACGATCGTCGCCGCGCAGCCGAGTTTCTGCGCGGCGAGTGCCACGCCCTGCGCGTGATTGCCCGCCGAGGCCGCGATGACGCCGCGGGCGCGCTCGGCGGACGACAGATGCGCCATCTTGTTGTACGCGCCGCGCAGTTTGAACGAGAACACGGACTGCTGGTCCTCGCGTTTCAACAGGATGCGGTTGCCGAGCCGCCGCGACAACGCCGGCGCAAGCTCGAGGGGCGACTCGATCGCGACGTCGTAGACCTTCGCGGTCAGGATCTTCTGCAGGTAATCGATGGGCATCGGTTTCAGTGCGCGTCTGGTTGCGGCACCTGCCCGGAATGCGCCTCGGAAGAGACGGCGCGCCAAAGGCAGCGGCCGCTCGAGTCCCGGTCGAGGGCCGCCAGATACTCCTCGTGTGCCTCGAGTTCGGTTGCCGTAGGCGCAATTGTCCGCGTCACCGTGCGCGGCCGGGAGGGATCGCCTGCCAACGTCTCCGCGCTACCCCCCACCGCGACCGGGCGCGGCGCCATGTCGATCGTGAGGGTTTCCTGGCCACGCGTCATCGTCAGATAGACCTCGGCCAGCAATTGCGCATCGAGCAACGCGCCGTGCACCGTCCGGTGCGCATGGTCGACGCCGAAGCGCTCGCACAGCGCATCGAGGCTGTTGCGCTTGCCGGGAAACATGTCGCGTGCCAGCGCCAGCGTGTCGACCAGACCGGCGTAGACGGCCGCACACCCGGGAAGCGCTGCCAGCTGCAATTCGGCGTCGAGAAACCCGATGTCGAACGGCGCGTTGTGGATGATCCACTCCGCGCCGCGCGCGAAGGCAATGAAATCCGCTGCGATATCGCGAAACCTGGGCTTGCCCTTCAGATCATCCCACGTCATTCCATGCACTTCGGTCGCGCCGGCGTCGATCTCCCGCTCCGGGTCCAGGCGGAATTGCACGGTGCGGCCCGTCGCCCTGCGATTGACGACCTCGAGCCCGGCGATCTCGATGATCCGGTGACCCTGCTTCGGGTCGAGCCCGGTCGTCTCGGTGTCGATGATGATCTGACGCATAGGAAAATCGGGCAGCAGAAGTGCGATGACCGGAACCGCCGATCGGGTGCGGTGCAAACCGGATCGGTTTGCGGGCGAATGATACGCCGAAGTCAGCGCCGGTATTGACGGATGGTCGTCTGAATGTCGTCAATCGCGCGTTCGATCTCATCGTCGGAGAGGTCCTGGTCCGCGCCTCTGCGGTCGGTGAGCGAAAGCGTCCGGTCGAGCTGCGTGGCGAATTCGCCCAGGCAGAGCGTCTCCGTGATCGTCGTCGACACCTCGTCGACGAGCGTCTCCGGACCCCAGCGCACAACGATGCCGGACAGATTGTCGCCGTCCAGGCCGCCGCGGCGCTCTGCTTCACGCATCATCTCGGGCGCCGTTTTCAGAATGGGCGTCGACGTGAGCCAGGTCGCCATTTCCTTGCTGGGAATCGAGCCCCACAAGCCATCCGTACACAGCACGATGATGTCACCGTCGCGAAGCGGCGTCCGGTTCGACAAGTCGATGACGGGGTCGACCATGCCGCCGAGACAGCTGTAGACCTTGTTGCGATCGGGATGTTCGGCCACTTCGCCCGCCCGTATGAGCCCCTGATCCACCAGGTACTGCACCTTCGAATGGTCCCGTGTCTGGCTGATCAACGCGCCCTGCCGATAGAGGCAAAGACGCGAATCCCCGACATGCACCCAGTAGGCGTGAGCGCCCTGAACGACGCAGGCGACGCAGGTCGTGCGTGGCGTCTCCAGCATCGAGAACTGGGCCGAATAGGCGCCGAGCGCGCTGTGCGCCTTGACCATCGTTTCGTGCAGGAACGTGAGCGGGTTCTTGAGGATCGGCGCGGCCTCCTCGTGAAACCGCTCGATGAACAGCCGCACGGCGATCTGAGCCGCGACCTCGCCACCCGCGTGGCCGCCCATCCCGTCGGCAATGACCAGCAGCAGCGCGTCGCGGCTGTAGGTGTACGCGACCCGGTCCTGGTTGACGGTTCGCGCGCCTTTGCGGGACTCCTGGAAAATCGTGAACCGCATGCTGTCATGCCCCGATTTCGGTGAACAGCTTCCGTTTCAGGTTTCCGAGCATGGTGAGCTTGCGCCTCTTGGGCGGTATGTCGCGAATGGCCTTTTGCAGCGCAAACACCGACTGCGGCCGTTCGAGCGGATCAAGGCGCAGACACCAGTCGATGACCTCGAGCACGTTGTCGGAGTATTGGCCGGACCATATCTTCTTCGCCGAAACGAGATGATCTTCCTGAAGCCGCGCGTCCGCCGCCTGCGGTGCAAAGGCAGCGAGGCAGGCGAACATGCTCGCGCCGGTGCCGTATACGTCGGTCCACGGGCCGAGGCGGTCCGGCTCGCGGTACTGCTCCGGCGCGGCAAAACCCGGCGTGTACATCGGTGCGAGCTTCGGTCGCTGCGTCGTGAGCGTTTGCCGCGCCGCTCCGAAGTCGAGCAGCACCGGGCTGCCGTCGGTGCGCAGGTAGATGTTGGCCGGCTTGATGTCGAGGTGCAGCAGCTTGTGCGTGTGGACCTCGCGCAATCCGTTCAGCAGGTGCATGAACACGTGACGGACGAGACGCTCGGACATCTGGTCCTGGCGCATCTGGATCTGCTGCTGGAGCGTTCGGCCACGCTCGTAGCGCATGACCATATACACGGTTTCGTTGGCGCGAAAGAAGTTCTGCACGCGCACGACGTTCGGGTGATTGATCTTCGCGAGAGCGCGACCCTCCTCGAAAAAGCATTTCATTCCGTAGCGGAACGACGTCATGTTCTCGGCCGACGTGGCGCGCACGATGTCGCCGACGGTGCGCAGCACCAGCGACGACGGCAGATACTCCTTGATGGCGACGGGCACCCCGGTTTCGTCGAACGCGCGATAGACGATCGAGAAGCCGCCGCGGCTGATCTGCCGGTCGATCCGGTAATTCAGCAGTTGATATCCGCCGGTGAGGGCTTGATTGGTGACGGGCATGAACGCGATGGACGGAGGTTATCCACGGAAGGCGCTCGCAATTCGCATGCCAACTGGCAATCGCCCGCTTGCGCCTGCAACGGATAACGCATACATTCTCCGGATGTACGCGCCCAATGTAAAGCCGGAAAAGATGTTTCAATCCGACCGGTCCAGTCGATGATCCGCAGTATGACGGGCTTCGCGGCAGTTGCCGCGGAGTTGCCCGGTGTGGTGCTGGCCGTCGAATTGCGTTCCGTCAACCACCGTTTCCTCGACCTCCAGGTCCGTCTGCCCGACGAATTGCGCGGCGTCGAAGCGATGCTGCGCGAGCGGCTTCTCGCGGATTTGAAGCGCGGCAAGGTCGAATGCCGCATCTCGCTGTCGCGCCAGGCGGCCGGCGCTGCGGGCCTGGCGGTGGACCTCGCGCGCGTCGATCAGCTCGCGAAGGCCGCGGCGGAGGTGACGCAAAGGGCCGCCGGGGCAATGCCGCTTTCGGTCGGTGAGATCCTGCGCTGGCCCGGTGTTCTGGCGGAACCGACCGTGCGTCCGGACGAGCTCGCCGCGCATGCCGGCCGGCTCGTCGGAGAAGCGCTCGCCGAGTTTTCGGCGTCACGCGCACGGGAGGGCGTGAAGCTCGCGGCGACGCTCGTGGAGCGCTGCGATGCCGTCGAGATGCAGATTGCGCGGGTCGCGCCACGCATCCCGGCGATTCATGCCGCGTATACCGAGAAGCTCGGCGCACGCCTGCGGGAGGCCGGCCTCGATGCCGACCAGGATCGGATGAAACAGGAACTTGCGCTATTCGCGACCAAGATCGACGTAGCGGAGGAGCTTTCGCGGCTGGGCACCCACGTCGCCGAAGTGCGCCGCGTGCTCGCGGCGGGCGGCAGTGCCGGCAAGCGCCTGGATTTCCTGATGCAGGAGCTGCATCGCGAGGCGAACACGCTGGGGTCGAAGTCAGTGGATGCCGAGCTTTCGCAGGCATCGCTGGAGATCAAGGTGCTGATCGAGCAGATGCGAGAACAGGTGCAAAACCTTGAATGAGCCGACGTCCCAGGAATGAATCCGGGGCCCACCAAGGCACCGCCCGCGTCCGGATGCCTGTTCGTCCTCGCCGCCCCATCGGGGGGCGGCAAGACCAGCCTCGTCGCCGCTTTGCTCGAGCGCGAGCCGGGGATTCGCCTCTCGGTGTCCTATACGACGCGCGCGCCGCGTCCGGGCGAAGATGAGGGCGCGCACTATCACTTCGTCGACGAGCCCCACTTTCTCGCGTTGAAGGCAAAGGGCGAATTCCTCGAGCACGCCTTCGTCCACGGCAACTGGTATGCGACTTCTGCGACGTGGCTCGCCGACCAGGTTGCGCGTGGTCATGACGTGCTGCTCGAGATCGACTGGCAAGGTGCGCTGCAGGTCCGGCGACTGATTTCGGCGGCTGTCCACATCTTCATCCTGCCGCCGTCGCTCGCCCTGCTGCGCGAGCGACTCGAAAAGCGCGGCCAGGACTCTCCGGAGGTCATCCTGCGCCGGCTCGACGCCGCGCGCGAAGAAATGCGCCACTGCGGGGATTTCGATTATGTTATTATGAATCAGGACTTTGCAAGAGCGGTCGACGATTTGTGCGCGATCGTCCGCGCAGCCCGCCTGACCGCCACGCGGCAGATGGTGCGCCATGCGCAGCTCCTGCAACGCTTGCTTGAACATTGATGGATCTACCCGCGAGGATTTCATGGCCCGGATCACGATCGACGACTGTCTCGAGAAAATTCCCAACCGTTTCGAATTGACCCTTGCCGCGACCAACCGCGCGCGGCAGATTTCCGCCGGCAGCTCGCCGCTCGTCGACACGGACCGTGACAAGCCGACTGTAGTCGCCCTGCGCGAAATCGCCGCGGGCAAGGTCGGGATCGAAATGCTGCTGAAGGCGCAAAGCTGAGATGGACGACCCCCACGCTCACTGCGTTCGCTGCCCCCCGAGGGGGCGCACAGTGCGCTTCGGACGGCCGTGCGCGCACTGAGTCGTGCAGCGGCGGCAATGAGGCATGTCGGAAATCGCGGAGTTCACCCGACACCTCGGCAATTACCTGCCGCCGCCTGACATCGCGCTCGTCGAGCGCGCGTTCCAGTTTTCCGACTCCGCGCATCGCGGGCAATTCCGCAAGTCGGGCGAACCCTACATCACCCATCCGCTGGCGGTGGCCAGCATCCTTTCGCAGTGGCGGCTCGACGCACAGGGCCTGGCCGCCGCCCTGCTGCACGACGTGATGGAAGACACCGCCATCACCAAGTCCGAGATCGAAACCTCGTTCGGCAAGCTGGTCGCCGACATGGTCGACGGACTCTCCAAGCTCGATCAGATCGAATTCAATTCGCGCGAAGATGCGGAGGCCGAAAGCTTTCGCAAGATGCTGCTGGCGATGGCACAGGACGTCCGCGTGATCCTGATCAAGCTCGCGGACCGGTTGCACAACATGCGCACGCTCGACGCCATGGCGCCGCCGCACCGGCACCGGATCGCCCACGAAACGCTGGACATCTACGCGCCGATCGCGAACCGGCTCGGCCTTAACTCGCTGTACGTGGAATTGCAGGATCTGGCGTTCAAGCACCTTTATCCGATGCGCTTCCGGATTCTCGCCAATGCGATCAAGGCGGCGCGGGGCAACCGGCGCGAGGTGATGAACCGGCTGCTCGACGTGATCCGCGATGGTTTCGCCAAGGCGGGGATCACCGCCATCGTCTCGGGGCGCGAAAAGACGATCTACTCCGTCTACAAGAAGATGGGCGAGAAGCGCTACACCTTTTCGCAGGTGTTCGACATCTACGGCGTGCGCGTGCTGGTTCCGGACACGACGGCATGCTACGCGGCGCTGGGTGCCCTGCACGGCCTCTACAAGCCCATACCCGGGAAGTTCAAGGACTACATCGCGATCCCGAAGGCCAATGGCTATCAGTCGCTGCACACGACGCTGTTCGGACCGTTCGGAACGCCGCTCGAAGCGCAGATTCGCACGCACGACATGCACCGTATCGCGGAGACGGGAGTTGCGGCGCACTGGCTGTACAAATCGGCCGGCGAACTCGACATCGCGCAAGCGCAGCGCGATACGCACCTGTGGCTGCAGAGCCTGCTCGAAATCCAGTCGGAGTCGCGTGACTCGAAGGAGTTTCTCGAGAACATCAAGGGGGACCTTTTCCCCGAGGAAATCTACGTATTCACGCCCAAGGGCAAGATCATGGCGCTGCCGCGGGGCGCGACCGCGGTCGACTTCGGATATGCGGTGCACACCGACGTCGGTCACCACTGCGTCGCGGCGCGCATCAACTACGAGCTCATGCCGCTGCGCACCGAACTCAAGAACGGCGACCACGTCGAGATCCTCACGGCACCGACCGCCCGACCCAATCCATCGTGGCTTTCGTTCGTCGGAACCGGCAAGGCACGGTCCCGGATCCGTCATTTCCTCAAGGGGCTGCAGCAGAAGGAGTCGGCGGCGCTCGGGGAGCAGCTGCTCGACCAGGCGCTGGCCACGCTGAAGGTGGCGCCCGAGACCATTTCGTGGGACCGCTGGGAATCGCTGCAAAAGGAATTCGGCGCCAAGAGCCAGCTCGACATCCTGGCCGACATCGGGCTCGGCAAGCGGCTTTCCTTCGTCGTGGCGCAGGCGCTGACGCGTCCTGCGGGAAAGCCCGGCACCGATCCCGGCACGACCACGGCGCTCGCCCAGCCGACGGCGCTTACGCTGCGCGGTGTCGAGGGCGTCGCGATCCAATACGCGAAGTGCTGCCGGCCGATCCCGGGCGACAAAGTCATCGGCCATTTCCGCAAGGGTCAGGGTCTCGCCGTCCACACGCGCGACTGTGTCACGCTGAAAAAACAGCACGGCGACATGGAGCAATCCGTGGACGTCGAATGGGCGCCGGATGTCGAGGGCGTCTTCGATGCGGGAATCCGGGTGCTCGTCGTCGATCGGCGGGGACTGCTCGCCGACCTCGCGACATCGATCGCCGACGCGCAGGGCAATATCGACAACGTGTCGATGGAGCGTCCCGACGGTGCCGGTCTTATCGCGATGTTCTTCAGCGTCCAGGTACGCGATCGCAGACATCTCGCGCACATCATGCGCGGGATGAAGCGCGTCAACGCAGTAAGACGCGTCCAGCGCACCCGGACCTGACCGGGCGAGGTCTCACCACGACGTTTCGCGTTCCGCCGTCGCGCTGATCCTGTGAATGGTGAGGTCCGCGCCGTTGAATTCCTCTTCGGGATCGAGACGCAAGCCAACGGTCTTCTTCAGCACTCCGTAGACGATCGTCGAACCGGCCACGGCGACCCCTATCCCCAGCACCGTGCCCGCGAGCTGCGACAGGAACGCGACGCCCCCAAGGCCGCCGAGCGCCTTGCTCCCGAAGATGCCCGCCGCTATCCCCCCCCAGGCACCGCAGAGGCCATGCAGCGGCCAGACGCCAAGCACGTCGTCGATCTTCCACCGATTCTGCGTCTGCGTGAACAGGAAGACGAACATCGCGCCGGCGACCGCTCCGGTCGCGAGAGCCCCCAGCGGATGCATCACGTCCGAGCCGGCGCAGATGGCGACAAGCCCGGCGAGCGGACCGTTGTGCACGAATCCGGGGTCGTTCCTGCCGACGACAAAGGCGGCGATCGTGCCGCCGGCCATCGCGAGGAGCGAGTTGACGGCGACGAGCCCGGAGATCTTGTCGATGGTCTGGGCGCTCATGACGTTGAACCCGAACCAACCCACCGAAAGTATCCATGCGCCGAGGGCGAGAAACGGAATTGACGACGGCGGGTGCGCCGACACGCCGCCCTCCTTCGAATAGCGGCCCCGCCGCGCGCCGAGCATCACCACGGCGACGAGCCCGACCCAGCCACCGACGGCATGAACCACGACGCTCCCGGCAAAATCGTGGAACTCCTCGCCGAAGGCGCTCTTCAACCACGCCTGAACCCCGAAGTGCTGGTTCCAGGCGATGCCTTCGAAGAAAGGATAGACAAAGCCCACGAGCAGGAACGTCGCAGCGAGTTGCGGATTGAATCGTGCGCGCTCGGCAATGCCGCCGGAGACAATCGCGGGAATCGCCGCCGCAAACGTGAGGAGGAAAAAGAACTTGACGAGTTCGAAGCCGCTCTTGAGCGCAAGTGTTTCGGCGCCGGCGAAGAAGTTGACGCCGTAGGCGATCGAATAGCCGATGAAGAAGTACGCAATCGTGGAGACGGCAAAATCGACCACGATCTTCACCAGGGCATTGACCTGGTTCTTCTTGCGCACGGTACCAAGCTCGAGAAACGCGAAGCCCGCGTGCATCGCGAGCACCATGATCGCGCCGAGAAGGATGAACAGGGTGTCGCTGCTGGTCTTCAGGGCTTCCATGATGTCTCGCTAGGTTTTCGCGCCGGGATCTGGCGCAGGGTTGCGAATTCGTCGTCGCGGCGCGAATTGCGCGCGCTGGCGGCGCCGCTATCCGGGCGCTGGCCCGCCCGGGGTCTCGTGCCAATCGGCCTTGGGCACGATCTTCGGTTCGGCCGGATCGCCGCGGTAATGCGGCGACATGATCTGCACGCCGTTCTCGTTGAACACGTCCTGCACGTTGGCGTGCAGCGTCGACATCACTTCGGCACGCGCAATGGGTGTGTCCTGCCCCGCCTGACAGACCAGCCGGTATTCGACGTAGAAATCGGAAAGCGCCACCTGGAAAACGCGGGGCTCGGGATTCCGCAGCACGTCCGTGGTACGGCGCGCCGCCTCGAGCAGCATCGACTGGACCTGGCGCCACGGCGCGTCGTAGCCGATGGTCACCGTCAAGTCGATCAGGAAGCCATCGCCCTTCGCGGCACGCGAGTAGTTCCTGGACACGTTGGAAAGCGCGAACGCGTTCGGCATCTCGAGTTCCACGCCGAGGCCCGTGCGCATCCGTGTGGTGAACATCCCCATTTCGACGATCGTCCCCTCGTACTCGCCGATCTTCACGTACTCGCCAGTGCGGAATGTGCTGGTGTACATGAGAATCAATCCGCTCGCCGCCTGACCCACGATGCCCGATGCGCCGATCGAGATCATCAGGCCGACCAGCACCGAAACGCCCTTGAACGCCTCCGTGTTCGAGCCCGGGATGTACGGGTACGCCATCGCCAGCGCGAAGACCCAGACCGCTAACGTCGCCAGACGCCGGGTCGGTCTTGCCGAATCGGCGTCGAGCCAGCCGACGTCGATGCGGCGCGACTGCACACCATCGAAGAACGACCCCAGCATGCCGTTGACGGCACGCGCGATGACGGCGATCACCGCCACGATCAGCAGGTCCGGCACCGAACGCGCAAGCGCCGTGAGAATCTGGAGCGTGGTCGTCACCAGAAACTGGTGGAGCTCCTCGCCCCACGGGCGCGTGTACGGGAATCGACCGAGCACATAGCCGGCCCACTGGTAGGTCAGCAGCGCGACAATCGCCCAGAACCCGGCCTGCGCTATGCGCCCTGCGAATCGAATCGCGCGACCACGGTTCAAGAAGGCGGTGCCGCCAATCATGACCTTTTCCGTCGCCGTTTCGGCCAAGCGCAGCATGCGAAGCCTGACCACACGGCCAGCGTGACGCAGCAATCCCAACAGGACGAGGAAGATGACCGTGGCGCCACTGGCCCATGCCGCGGCGATCAGCATCCGCCGGACATCGCGCGCTTCGCGCGTCTCCGCGATCGCCAGCTTGAGCGCGTCGACGGCGGCATGGGTGACCGTGTCGAGCGTCGCGCCGGACAGGGGCTCGA
This sequence comes from uncultured beta proteobacterium, assembly GCA_963695725.1. GTDB lineage: Bacteria > Pseudomonadota > Gammaproteobacteria > Burkholderiales > Casimicrobiaceae > CAIWHR01. The sequence goes on along the minus strand of CAVOHM010000003.1, from coordinate 47,097 downwards.
CGTCACCCTCCGCGACGACGAACGCCAGCGCGCCATCGATCTTGACGACCTCGCCGATATCGCTTTTCTGGATCGTGATCGTGCCGTCGCCGCCCCGTTCGAGCAGCGCGAAGATCCGGGATTGCGAGTTCGCCGCGCGCTCCTGCGGGGGCACGCCGAGCGCCGCCGCGCGGAACGTGATGATCGGGCGATTGAAGATTTCGAGGGTGCTGGCAGTCGGTCGGTCGCGAACCGGCGTCGATTTCGCCGGTGGGCCCGCAGCGGCCCCTGCCACCTGCGGCGGCGGCGCCACAGCTTCGCCCGCTTGCGCCGTCACGCCGGGAAGAACGAGGCACACGAGAAGCAGCCACGTCCACGCGAATTCGGGCAGCCTCCACCGGCGTTTGACGGCACGTGCCGCGGGAACCGACATCGTAGACACGATCATGAAGGGTCGTCTGCGCAGACGCGGGGCGCGAACTGCGAATCGCATGTCCGCGTGGATCGGGCGCGGGCGGCGACGCCCCCGCCCCGTGGAATCAGACCGGCTGTTTCGCGAGCAGCTGCTGCAACTCGCCCGCCTGGTACATCTCCTTCAGGATGTCGCAACCACCGACAAATTCACCATTCACGTAAAGCTGCGGAATCGTCGGCCAGTTGGCGAACTCCTTGATGCCTTGGCGGACCTCCGCATCCTGCAAGACGTCAACCGCCTGGTAATCCGTGACGCCGCAGCGCTTCAGGATTTCGACCGTGGTCGCGGAAAAGCCGCATTGCGGAAACTGCGGCGTTCCCTTCATGTAGAGCACGACACGGTTGGTCGTGACCTGCTCGCGGATCTTGTCCTGGATGCTCATGGGGTTGCTCCCGTTGGGGAAAACGGTGATTTTAGCGTATTCGAGACCAACACCGGGAGCCGGGCACCCCGACGCCTCCGCAAGGCAATTTTCGTCTTGACCTGCGCCCGGTGTCCCCCTACCCTACCCGTCCGTAACGTGGTGACGAGCGGTTCGTTCCGTGACTGCGATGCCGTCGCGTTTCGCCCGCGCGCCGGCGGCAAGACCACAACTATGGGCGCGGGGGACGCGGATGGCTGCGGTGACGATCGCCGCCGTGTACAAGCAGTTCGGCTCGACGCCGGTGATCCGTGGCGTCGACGTTGCGGTGGCCGACGGCCAGTTCTGCGTGCTGGTGGGCCCCTCGGGCTGCGGCAAGTCCACCCTCCTGCGGATGATCGCCGGGCTCGAGGAGATCAGCGGCGGCGAGATCAGCATCGGCGACCGGGTCGTCAATCGCCTTCCGCCCAAAGAGCGCGACGTCGCGATGGTGTTCCAGAACTACGCGCTCTATCCGCACATGACGGTTCGCGACAACATGTCGTTTTCGCTCACGCTGGCGAAAAAGTCGAAACAGGAGATCGAGCAAAGCGTCAGCCGCGCGGCCGAAATCCTGGGCTTGACCGAGTTGCTCGGACGCTTCCCGCGCCAGCTCTCCGGCGGGCAGCGCCAGCGCGTGGCGATGGGCCGGGCCATCGTGCGCAACCCGCAGGTATTCCTGTTCGACGAGCCGCTGTCGAATCTGGATGCGAAGCTGCGCGTGCAGATGCGCACCGAAATCAAGGAATTGCACCAGCGGCTGCGCACCACGTCGATCTACGTCACTCACGACCAGATCGAGGCGATGACCATGGCCGATCAGATCGTGGTCATGCACGACGGAATCGTCGAGCAGATAGGCAGCCCGCTGCAGCTCTATGATCGGCCGAACAATCGTTTCGTGGCGGGCTTCATCGGCTCGCCGGCGATGAATTTCATCGACGGCACCGTGCGGCTCGGCGCGACTCCGCATGTCGAGGCAGCGGGCGGTGCACGACTGCCGCTGCCACCGGACACCAAGGTCGCCGACGGCAAGCCGGTGGTGTTCGGCATCCGGCCCGAGCACCTGGATCTGACCGACGACGGCTTCGAGGCCGCGGTCGTCGTGGTCGAACCCACGGGATCGGAGACCCAGGTGTTCGTCCGCCTGGGCAAGCAGGAAATCGTCGGCGTGTTCCGCGAGCGCCACGAATTCGCGCCTGGCCAGAAGGTCCGGCTGCAACCTCGCGCCGCACAGGCGCATCTGTTCGACCCCGCCGGCGGATGTCGGCTCTGACGTCGACCGGCGTCCATTGACCCGCAACTTTCCCCACCCGAAGGAGACAGCGATGAACGAACACAAGATCACCCGCCGCGATGCCCTGAAGAGCGCTGCCGCCCTAGGTGCGGCCGGTATGACGGCGAACCTGGCGATGATTGCCAACGCCTGGGCACAGGTGTCGCCATGGAAGCCCGAGAAGGACGCGAAGATCCAGCTGCTGCGCTGGAAGCGATTCGTGCAGGCCGAGGAAGACGGCTTCATGCAGCTGGTTGCCGCCTATACCAAGGCCACCGGCGTCGAAGTCAAGGTGCTGAACGAGTCGCTCGATGACGTGCAGCCCAAGGCCAGCGTGGCGGCCAACACCGGTCAGGGTCCGGACATGTTCTGGGGGCTCTATTCGCTGCCGCACCTGTTCCCCGCCAAGCTGGTCGACATCACCGACGTCGCCACCTATCTGGGCAAGAAATACGGCGGCTGGACTCCCACCGCCGAAACCTACGGCAAGAGCGGCGGCAAGTGGATCGACATCCCGGTCGCCTACAACGGCAATGTCATCAACTACCGCCAGAGCATGATCGAGAAGGCGGGTTTCAAGGAAATTCCGAAGGACAACGCCGGCTTCCTCGAGATGATGAAGGCGCTGAAAGCCAAGAGCGTGCCCGGCGGCTTCGCGCTCGGCCGCGCATCGGGCGACGGCAATGCCTGGGTACATTGGGTTCTGTGGTCGAACGGCGGCAACCTGGTCGACAAGAACGACAAAGTGGTCATCAATTCGCCCGAAACCGTCAAGGCGCTCGAATACGCGAAGGCGTTGTCCGAGACCTACGTCACCGGCACGGCGTCGTGGAACGATGCATTCAACAACAAGGCGTTTCTGACCGGGGAAATCTCGGTCACGAACAACGGCGTGTCGATCTACGCCGCCGCCAAGGCCGGAGCAGCCAAGGGTGACGCGAAGATGAAGGAAGTCATGGACGACATGAATCATTCGCTCTGGCCGATCGGGCCGATCGGGAAGCCGACCGAGTTCCATGTCGCCTACCCGTTGATGATCATGAAGTACAGCAAGTTCCCCAATGCCTGCAAATCCTTCATCGCCTTCATGATGGAAGCGGCAAATTACGGCCCATGGCTCGAAAGCGCGGTGGCCTACCTCACGCATCCGCTGAACGCCTACGACGATAATCCGGTGTGGAAGTCCGACCCCAAGTTGTCGATGCTGAAGGACGCCGCACGGCGCACGCTGACGGCAGGCGGCCAGGGCTCGGTCGGCGAGAAGGCGGCCTCCGCGCTCGCCGACTTCGTGGTACTGGACATGGTGGCATCGGTCTGCACCGACCGCGCGTCGATCAAGGACGCGATCGCGGTGGCCGAGCGGCAGGCCAAGCGTATCTATCGCTGACCCTGGAGAAGAACCGGGGCGGGCAGCGGCAACGCCGCGCGCCCCGGATTTTCGACCGGCGACGCTCGCCCCTAGGCGCGCCGGCAACGCTGAGGGCGAGCTATAGCCATGTGGTCTCGACTGTGCAGCAATCGCGATTTTCTGGGCTGGCTGTTCATGCTGCCCACGGCCGCGTTCCTGCTGCTTTTTCTGGTCTATCCGCTCGGCCTGGGCATCTGGCTGTCGTTCACCGATGCGCGCATCGGGCGCCCCGGAAATTTTGTCGGCCTGGAAAACTACGAGTGGATCATCGGCGACAGCAAGTTCCAGTCGGCCGTGTTCTTCACGATCTTCTACACGGTCGCCGCCAGCATCGTGAAGTTCGCGATTGGCTTGTACCTGGCCATCCTGCTGAACGAAAAATTGCCGATGAAAGCGATCCTGCGCGCCGTGGTGCTGATACCGTTCATCGTGCCGACGGTGCTTTCGGCCATTGCCTTCTGGTGGATCTTCGACCCGCAGTTCTCGGTGATTTCCTGGTCGCTGCGCCAGCTCGGAGTGATCGACGGCAACATCGACTTCCTCGGCGATGCCTGGAACGCGCGCTGGTCGGTGATTTTCGCCAATGTGTGGCGCGGCGTGCCGTTCATCGCCATCTCGCTGCTGGCGGGCCTGCAGACCGTACCTGCCTCGCTGTACGAAGCGGCTACGCTCGACGGCGCATCGCGCTGGCAGATGTTCGTGAAGATCACCTACCCGTTGCTCACCCCGATCATCGCGGTGGTCATGACCTTCTCGGTCCTCTTCACGTTCACCGACTTCCAGCTGATCAAGGTGCTGACCAATGGCGGACCGGCCGGCGCCACCGAGTTGATGGCGACGATGAGCTACAACACCGCGATCCTGGGCGGGCGCATTGGCGAGGGCGCGGCGATTTCCACCGCGATGGTGCCGTTCCTTCTGGCCGCGATCCTGGTGTCGTGGTTCGGCCTGCAGAAACGCAAGTGGCAAAGCGGGGAAAGCAATGACTGAGCCTCGCGCTGCGGTTGTCGCCAAGTCATCGTCCGACGACAACGAAGGCATGCACTACCTCACCACGCTGCCGCAGCGGCTGGTGCGCGTGTACATGCCGTTGACGCTGATCGTCATCGTGCTGCTGTTCCCGTTCTACTGGATGACGATGACGGCCATCAAGCCGAAGGAACATCTGCTTGATCTGGATTCGCACAACCCCTTCTTTACGCTCAATCCGACCTTCTCCCACATCCACGAGCTTCTTTTCAATACCGACTACCCGCTGTGGCTATGGAACACGATGTTCATTGCCGTGTCGGCGACGGTGCTGTCACTCATCGCGAGCGTGTTTGCCGCATATGCCATCACCCGCATCCGCTACCGCGGCGCGCATTGGATCGGCGGTTCGATTTTCCTCGCCTACCTGGTGCCGCCGTCGATCCTGTTCATTCCGCTATCCACGGTGGTATTCCAGTATGGGCTGTTCGACACGCCGTTCGCGCTGATCCTCACCTATCCGACGATCCTGATCCCGTTCTCGACGTGGCTCCTGATGGGATACTTCAAGACCATACCGTACGAGTTGGAGGAATGCGCGCTGATCGACGGTGCGACGCGCTGGCAGATTCTGGTGAAGATCATCCTGCCGCTGGCCGTGCCGGGGTTGATCTCCGCGGCGATCTTCTGCCTGACGCTTTGTTGGAACGAATTCATCTACGCGCTCACGTTCATCAACAGCACCGAGAAGAAAACGGTGCCAGTGGCGATCGTCACGGCCTTCACCGATGGCGACCAGTACCGCTGGGGCTCGCTGATGGCCGGCGCGCTGGTGGGATCGCTGCCGCTCGTGGTGCTCTACGCGTTCTTCGTCGAGCACTATGTGTCGGCGATGACCGGCGCCGTAAAGGAGTAGCCGCGGGCGAAACTAGAGACCAGGTCCGTCAAGGGCGGCGCGTGCCGGCGACGACCACATAGTCCGGCCGTCCCGTCCTGAGCCAGGTCACGATGTTCTGCGCCGCCTTGCGCCGCAGCTCGCGCTCGGCCTCGACCGAGTAAAACGCCGCGTGCGGGGTCAGGATCACACGCGGGTGGCCCAGAAGCATCGAATCGCCCGGCACCGGCTCTACTGGCAGCACGTCGAGGCCCAGACCCGCGAGCTTTCCGGCGTCAAGCGCCGCGAGCGCGGCGTCCACGTCGACGACCGCACCCCGTGCGGTGTTCACCAGAAACGCGCCGGCTTTCGACGCGCCCAGTACGCTGGCGTCGATCATCCCCCGCGTCTCGGTGGTAAGCGGCACGTGAAGCGACACGACGTCGCTCTCGGCAAACAGCCCGACAAGGTCGCGCCGCTCGACATATGCCGGAAAATCGCCGTCGATGATGTACGGATCGCAGGCAATGACGCGCTTGAACACGTTGCGGCCGACGTGCGCCATCCGCTTGCCGATCCGGCCGAGACCGACGATGCCGAGCGTCATGTCACTGACCCGCGCGAGCGGCCCGGACGAAAGGTAGTGCCAGTTCCCCGCATGAATGTCGCGGTGGTAGGCGACGACGTTGCGCACGAGTGCCAGAGCCAGCGCGAGCGCGTGCGTCGCCACCTCGCCAACGCCGTAATCGGGCGAGTTCGCGACCCAGACGCCATGCCTCGCGCAGGCGTCGGTGTCCACGGTGTCGTAGCCCGCGCCGATCCGGCTCACGATGCCGACGCGCGGCAGCGCGGCCACGACGCGCTCGGAGATCGGCGCGTACTGCAACAGGATGCCGGAGCAATCGCCGGCGGCCGCGATCACATCGTCTTCGGTTCGGCACTGGGCAAGCGCGAGGTCGACGCCAGCTGCGGAAAACAGCTCGCGCTCGATCGCAAGGTCGGGAAACTCGTTGTCTGCGAAAAGTATTCTGGGCATGGCGTTTTCGGTGTCGAATGCGGTGGCTAGCGCGAACATCGGTGATCGGCAACGCGCAAAGGTACGCGGCGCCGTGGGCATGGGTCAAGCGGCCCGACCGATTGCGGCCGATGCCGCCGCTCGCCGCGCCTATAATTCCCTTCGTTCGCCATTCGTCTATCCGCGAGCTTGAGGATTCGCCGATGCCCAAGGTATTGCAAACGACGATCGCCGGCAGTCTGCCCAAGCCCTCGTGGCTCGCCGAGCCGAATGCGCTTTGGGCCCCGTGGCGGCTGGCGGGCGACGCGCTGAACGAAGGAATGCGGGATGCCGTCCGCCTGGTGCTCCGCGACCAGGAGCAGGCTGGCATCGACATCGTCACGGACGGCGAACAGACGCGCCGGCATTTCGTCACGACGTTTCTCGAAGCCCTCGACGGCGTTGACTTCGAGCACCGGAAGACCGTGCGCATCCGCAACCGCTACGACGCCGATGTGCCGGTCGTCGTCGGCCCGGTGGCGCGCCGCCATCCGGTGTTCGTCGATGGCGCGCGATTTTTGCGCGGCGCGACGGACCGCAAGGTCAAGGTCACGCTGCCCGGACCGATGACGATGGTCGACACCCTCTACGACGCCCATTACCGAAGCCGCGAAAAGCTCGCCTGGGCATTCGCCGAAATCCTGAATGACGAGGCGCGCGCAATCGCGGCCACCGGCGTCGATGTCATTCAGTTCGACGAGCCTGCGTTCAATGTCTATTTCGACGAAGTCCGCGATTGGGGAATCAACGCGCTCGAGCGCGCCGCGCAGGGACTCGCGTGCGCGACCGCGGTCCACATCTGCTACGGCTACGGGATCAAGGCCAACATCGACTGGAAGAAGACACTCGGCGCCGAGTGGCGACAGTACGAAACGACCTTTCCGCTGCTGGCGCGCTCGGCGATTCGGCAAGTCTCGCTGGAATGCGCGAATTCGCACGTCCCCATCGAGTTGATCGGGCTCCTCAAGGGCAAGGATGTGCTGGTCGGGGCGATCGACGTCGCAACGGACCGGATCGAGACCCCCGAGGAGGTCGCCGCGACGATCCGGCTGGCCTCGCGCTACGTGGCGGCAGAGCACCTGTATCCGTGCACCAACTGCGGCATGGTGCCGCTTGCCCGCGACGTGGCCCGGGGCAAGCTCCGGGCGCTCGCGGCAGGTGCCGCCATCGTGCGGGCCGAAGCGTAGCCGCCACACCCATGGCCAACCCGGGTGCGCCTGGGCACAGCGGGGGACTTTTACCCGGAAATACCCCCTCCCTACCCCCCGAAAATACCGCTGGCGCCGGGCGAAAGAGGCGTGTATCCTCCGCAAAGTGTTTTAGTTTCAAGGCAGTAAGTACGCCCCTGTACGACCGCTTTGCAGTCGTTCCACCGTCGTTCTTTCCTTGAGATCGAAACATTGGCCGGGATCCGTCCCGATTTCTTTTTTGTTCGTGGGGAAATACTGAAATGGCAACTGGAACTGTGAAGTGGTTTAACGACGCCAAGGGCTTCGGATTCATTACGCCGGATGGTGGCGGTGAAGACCTGTTCGCGCACTTCTCGGCAATCAACATGCCGGGGTTCAAGACACTGAAGGAAGGCCAGAAGGTCTCGTTCGAAGTCACGACGGGCCCGAAGGGCAAGCAGGCGAGCAACATCCAGGCTGCGTAATTCCCCGATCACGGGAAGCAACAGCCGGAAAGAGCCGGGCATCACGCCCGGCTTTTTCTTTTGGCGATGCGGATTTCGTCACGTCGCCGGCGAACGCTTCGGCGCGCCGGTCCTGGCAATGGCACGCCACAGATCTATGGCAACAGGACGCTCGGTTGATTTTGGCGCAAGCGCCTGTGCCAGCGCCGCACCCAACGGCGTGCCGAGATCCATCGCCAGACGCTGTGGCGCACCGCCCAGGATTTCCTCGTTGCCGAACACCGGGAGTTCCCCCAGAAGGACATTCAACAACGCCAGAGCAGCGTGGTAGACATCCATCGGCTGACCCACTGTCCCGAACGCGGCGGAATCAATCCACTCGGGCCCCGGATTCCAAGTCGCGATCGTCCCTTTCTCGCCAGTACTCGGTACCGGTCGACCAAGCGCCAGATCGCACAGCTTGATGCCCATGGGACTCTTATCCGCCGAGAGCTTGATCAGGATATTGCCCGGGTTCATGTCACCGTGTACGTAGCCGGCGCGATGGATGAAATGCAAGGCCTCGAGGACACCACGGGATGAGAAACGACACAGCCGTTCCCGTTTCGAGGCATCGTTCACGCGCAGGCGCCCGATCGCCACCCCCCAGCGCTCCAGCACCAGGTAACGCCAACCTTCCTGTTCGAATGCGGCATGCAGGTAGGTCACGTTGGGATGCCGAAACCGCAGAAGATTGTCGACTTCGTTCTTCCAGAGCGACAGGTCGCCGTCAGCGTGGTAGCGCTTGACCGCCAGCGGGTTGCCCCATTCATCCACCGCCTGAAACACGGTGCTGAAGGCACCAACCGCCATCTGGTGATTGAGTCGGTAACGCACTCCCGCGTGGGTCACCTGGCGGATCTCCGGGAAGTGTTCGGGATCTTCCTGTCTTGTTCTCGTGCCTACCTTGCGCATCCAACACCCCTGTTCGTTCGAAGGTTCTTTCGGAAAAGCCGGGTAAACGACTGGACCAAGTGCGCGCTCGGGATCCGGATCCTGGAATGCACGGCTCGGAGGAAGGATTCCCGTTCCCGTTTGGGAATGGTGGCCAAGGCCATTGAAACCTCGGCCGATTTTGCGGTCCGCTTCGCGTCCCGCGAAATCTGGTGGCCAAGGGCGGAATTGAACCACCGACACAAGGATTTTTAGCCAGACCACACAATTGAGATTTTTTCTCCAATCAAGCTCTTGCAGCACACGCCAAGTTTCAAGAGCAGCGGTACAAAGCCTGGAGCAAATCAAACGAAGGCAGGATGAGTTACGAAATAGCTACGGCACCAATCGGGCAGCGCGTCGGAAGTCGCTCAGGCGAAGACGATCGACAGCCGACCGTCTTTCCGCGACCGTGGCGTCGCTTTGACGACGATCTGTACATCGCGTCCAAGCTTGACTAGACAGTCCATCAATCGGCGCTCGGAAACACCGCGGAACCGACCGCTCAGCAGGTTGGAAAGCTTGGGCTGAGGCATCCCCAGCAAATGCGCGGCCTGGGTCTGGGTAAGGCCTTTGCGTTTGATGATCTCGGCAATCTTGCTCACGAGCTGAGCCTTGATAAGCATCTCGTCGGCGTCAGCAATTCCGAGATCGGCGTAGACGTTACCGGTGCCAATCTCCACTTCCACACCCTTCACTTTGGGAATGCTCATCTTGCCAACTCCTTCGCCGTCTGCTCCGCCACTTTCAACCGCTCCCTGATCAATTCCATGTCCTGCTTCGGAGTGGCGATTCCGCGCTTGGCCTTCTTCTGAAACACGTGCAATACAAACACCGCCGCAGCGAAGCGCACGGTATAAACAGCGCGGTACGCATTCCCTCGCCAGTCCTCGACGATCTCCAGGATGCCCGCAGATCCAAAGCCGTGCAGCACCTTGGCTTTTTCGTGCTTCTTGCCCGTCTGCGCGACATAAAGAGCGTATCCGAAGGCATCGATCACTTCCTCTGGCAACACCAGCAAATCCCTCTTTGCGCTACCGACCCAGGCCAGCGGCTTCAACTCAGCAGGAGGCTTCGCCGCCATGGCAAATTATACCCATATAGATATGATGGTGCAATAACATTGCCGACTAACAGGCCTTCTCGGTCTGCCTTCCCGAACGGCTGCTCACGCGCGAGGGCGCCTGACCGCTGACCGTCGGCTGGAGTCGACCCGGAGCCGTCGGCTACGGTCCTCCGAACCGGTCACGGAAATCGACTGAAGCCGCCGTTCAAGTTGCGGAAATGGAGTTTACGTACTCCGGAAAGCCGCTTGCGAGGGCCCGCACACGAGCTTGGGAGAAGGCATTGAAGCGTGCCAGGATCGAGGATTTTCGGTGGCACGACCTGAGGCACACCTGGGCCACGTGGCATCGCCAAGCGGGAACGCCGACGCACGAGCTGCAGCGTCTTGGAGGCTGGCGGTCTTCGGTGATGGTCGAACGCTACGCGCATCTGGCGCCCGATCATCTCGCGAAAGCTGCCAACCGCCTCGATCCGCTGCTTAGTGGTTACGATTTGGCTACGCTGGCGAAGGAGAAGGGATCAGCAGAACTCCGCTAATCCCTTGTAATGATTGGTGGCCAAAGCATTGAAGCCTCGGCCGATTTTGCGGTCCGCTTCGCGTCCCGCGAAATCTGGTGGCCAAGGGCGGAATTGAACCACCGACACAAGGATTTTCAGTCCTCTGCTCTACCAACTGAGCTACTTGGCCAAGGGCCGAATTATAGCAGCCGAGCCCGGCTCCCCGGAACGTCCCCGCGCACCTCTGGAACGCCTTGCATTGTCCCTTTGTCCGCGTCGCCCGCGCTGGAACTGTCCCTCTCAGGACACCAGCGCCTGCGCCTGATCGGCGTCGATCCCAACCGAAACCGCGGCCGCAACGAGGTCGGCCCAAGTCTTGTCGTCGATGGTAACGCCGTTCGCCAGACGCTGCGCGCGATTGCGCCGCTCGACATCGCCTGGCATCAACACGGGTTCGCCCGCATTGACCGGTGCTGACGCTTTCACGAAATCGACAAAACGGCGCGCCTCGCGCGCGACGCCGCCACTCGCGTCGTACACGGCCGGCGCGATGTAGATCGACAGCATGTTGTTGCGCAGAATCGGATCGTCCGGATCGGAACTGCGTCCGGTCGAGATCGCGCCCGCAAGGAGATCGGTGATGATCGAAAGTCCCGAACCCTTGTGCGCGCCGACGGTGAGCAGCGCGCCCCCGTCGTAGAAGTCCTTTGGATCCGTCGTGGGTGCGCCTGACTTGTCGATGATCCAGCCTTCGGGCACCCTTTCGCCCTTGTTCATCGCCACCATCAGCTTGCCTTCAGCGACCATCGACGTCGTCACGTCGAGGACGACCGGATCGGCGCCATCGACCGGCACGCCAATCGAAATCGGATTGGTGGAAAGACGTCGGTCGCTGCCGCCAAAGGGGGCGACGCGCTGGGCGCCCGACGTGTTGAGAAAGTGGAGCGAGACCTGCCCCGCCTCTGCTGCCATGTCCGCCCAATCGCCAACGCGGCCCAGGTGCCCGCAGTTGGTGAGACCGATCATCGCTATGCCTTTGACGCGCGCCTTCGCGATACCGAGCTTCGCCGCAAATTCGCCAGTCACTTGGCCGAAACCGCGGTTGCCGTCGATGATCGCGATCGTATCGCTGTCGAAGACCAGGGTAGGCGGCGAATTCGGTCGCAGCGTGCCATCCCGCACCCACTCGACATACCGGGCCACGCGCAGCACGCCGTGCGAGTCGTGGCCGACGAGGTTCGAGTCGACGAGCCGCCGCGCAACCGTCCGGGCTTCCTCCTCATTGCATCCGGCGCGCTGCATGATCGCGGCGACGAGAATGGCAAGCTTCGGTGCAGCCAGCGTCCGCATCGCCATCAGTGAATCTCCGGATCCGGCGTGGGTGCCGTGCCTTCGAGAAAATCGAAGTCGCAACCCTGGTCAGCCTGCGTGATGTGCTGCTGATAGAGCGCGCCGAAGCCGCGCTCGTACTTCTGCGGCGAGCGCTTCCACGCCGAGCGGCGGCGCGCGAGCTCGGCGTCGCCGACCTTCAACTCCAGCCGGCGCGCCGGCACATCGATCTCGATCAGGTCGCCGTCCTCGACCAGCGCCAACGGACCGCCGACCCAGGATTCCGGCGCAACGTGCAGAACGCAGGCGCCGTAGCTCGTCCCGCTCATCCGCGCATCGGAGATGCGCAGCATGTCGCGCACGCCGGTGGCGAGGATCTTCTTCGGGATCGGCAGCTGACCCCATTCGGGCATGCCGGGCGCGCCCTGCGGACCGGCGTGCTTTAATACCAGCACCGAGTCGGCCGTCACCGGCAGCTCCGGATCATCGATGCGCGCCGCCATGTCGTTGTAATCGGCAAACACGATGGCGGGACCGGTGTGCCGAAGCAGCCGCGCCTCCGCCGCAGCGGGCTTGATCACGGCACCATCGGGTGCGAGGTTGCCGCGCAATACGGCGAGGCTGTCGTTTGCGACGAGCGGATTATCGCGAGGACGGATCACGTCCGCGTTGAAGACTTCCGCGCCGGCGATGTTCTCGCCGAGGGTCTTGCCGTTCACCGTGCGCGCGGAAATTTGTAGCAGGTCGCCAACGGACGCTAGGAGCGCGCGCAACCCGCCGGCGTAGTAGAAATCCTCCATCAGGTACTTTCCTGCCGGGCGAACATTGGCGACGAGGGGCGTCTTGCGCGCAATCGCATCGAAGCGGTCGAGCGTGAGCGCAACGCCGGCACGTCGCGCGATCGCAACCAGATGCACGATGGCGTTGGTCGATCCACCCAGCGCGAGCACTGCGGTGATCGCGTTGTCGACGCTCGCTGCCGTGACGACATCGCGAGGTTTGAGATCCTCCCACACCATCTCGACGATGCGCCGTCCGGTGTCGGTCGCCATCCGCGCATGGCGTGAATCGGCAGCGGGAATCGACGCCGCGCCAGGCAGCGTGAAGCCCAGCGCTTCGGCGGCCGACGTCATCGTCGATGCCGTCCCCATCGTCATGCAGTGGCCGGGCGAACGCGCGATGCTGTTCTCCATCTGCTGCCACGTGTCTTCCGTGATGTTGCCCGCACGCAGCTCGGCCCAGTACTTCCACACGTCCGAACCGCTGCCAAGCGCGCCCCCGCGCCAATCGCCACGCAGCATCGGTCCGCCGGGCATGTAGATCGCCGGCAAATTCATGCTGATCGCGCCCATCAGCAGCGCCGGCGTGGTCTTGTCGCAGCCCCCCATCAGCACGCAACCGTCGGCCGGATACGAGCGGAGCAACTCCTCGGTCTCCATTGCGAGCAGATTGCGATAGAGCATCGTCGTCGGCTTCTGGAACGGCTCGGATAGCGTGATCGCCGGCATTTCGACCGGAAATCCGCCCGCCTGCCAGATCCCGCGCTTCACTTCCTCGGCACGCTGCCGGAAATGCGAGTGGCAGGGGTTGATGTCGCTCCACGTGTTGATGATGGCGACCACGGGTTTGCCCTGGTAATCGGCGCGCGAATAGCCCATCTGCGCAGTGCGTGAACGATGTCCGAACGCACGCACGTCGTTGGTGCCGTACCAGCGGTGGGAGCGCAGTTCCTCGGGCTTCTTGCGAGTAGTCATGGTGGATTCCGGCGAGTTTTCCCCCGGCATTATACGCAGCCCCTCGCATTTTCCTGGCGCGGCGGCGCGATCGCGGTCACAGGTTGCGTTGGCCGCATGAAGCCGGTGCGCACGAAACACCGGTCTCCGCTTGCGTCTGGCCGTGGCCGCGCTATATTGAGAACCTTGATCGGCGCGGATGGCCGGACCGTGTGCGAATCAAACCGGAAATTGCCATGGCCGCGCGGTCGATTGCATCCTGAGGAGGTCACCATGACTTCCCGCTTTCGTGTCATGCCACGGCTGGGCGTGTTCGCTTCCGGCAATCTTTTCGCTGCCGCGGCTGGTCTGCTGGCGTTGCTCGCGCCCATGGCCGGATACCCGGCGACACCCGTGCCGCCCGAGTCGAAAGCCGCCGCGACGAATCCGGAAGCCCTCGACGCCGATCGCTTCTTTCAATCGATCCTCAAGGTCCGCGCGCGCGCCGTGCCCAACGCACGCAGCAGCGCGAACCTCGGCGCCGAACGCGAAGGCACCGGTGTCGTGATCGGCGATGACGGGCTGGTCCTGACCGTCGGCTACCTGATCGTCGAGGCCGACGAAGTCAGTCTGGTCGACCGGCACGGCCGAATTCTTCCCGCCCGCGTGGTCGCCTACGATCACGCGACGGGATTGGGACTCCTGCGCGCAGTCGTGCCGCTGGCCGCGCCACCATTGCTGTTAGGCGATTCGGGCACCCTTGCCGATCGCGACCCCGTGATGGTCGTCAACCACGCTGGCGCCGACGACGTGACGCTTGCGTTTGTCGTCTCGACGCGGCAGTTCACCGGGAACTGGGAATATCTGCTCGACCAGGCGATTTTCACGTCGCCGCCAACGATGAACTGGAGCGGTGCCGCGCTCGTCAACCGCGAGCTCAAACTCGTCGGCATCGGTTCGTTGATCGTGCGCGAGGCGGTCGCGGGCGAGACCACGTTGCCGGGCAACATGTTTGTCCCGATCGACGCGCTGAAACCGATTCTGGCGGATCTCGTGCGGTCGGGACGGCGCTCCGGTCCCGCGCGGCCATGGCTCGGAGTGGCCGCAGACGAAGTTCAGGGTCGCCTCCTCGTTTCGCGCGTCTCGCCGGAAGGCCCGGGCGATCAGGCAGGCATCAAGGTCGGGGACATCATTCTAGGCGTCGCCGGAGACAGTGTTCGCACGCAAGCCGAGTTCTATCGAAAAGTGTGGGCGCGTGGCGGCGCCGGCGCGGACATTCCACTGCGCGTCCTGCAGGGCGTCGACGTCAAGGAACTCGCCATTCACTCGATCGATCGCGTCGAGTACTTCCGCCCGAAGACCACGTACTGAACGACGCGCCGAGCGGGGCCGCCGGTCGCGCGCGCGGGTCCGGTAGAATGCGCGGGCTTCCGATGCCCCGTACGCGCCGCGTACACGACCCGCCTGCGCCGATCTCCGATGACCCTTTACGCGGTTACCATTTTTGTCAGCGCGTTTCTGTTGTTCCTCGTGCAGCCGGTGGTCGCAAAACAGATCCTGCCGTGGTTCGGCGGCTCGGCGGCGGTCTGGACCACGTGTCTCGTTTTCTTTCAGACGGCGCTCACTGCGGGCTACGCGTACTCGGACTGGGTCGTGCGCCGCCTTCGTCCACGCGCGCAAATCAGGCTGCACACCCTGCTGCTGCTCGCATCCATTGCCCTGCTGCCGATCGTTCCGGGCGCCAACTGGAAACCGGCCGGCGCCGAAAGTCCGTCGATGTTGATTCTCGGCCTGCTCGCTGCCACGATCGGACTGCCCTATTTTCTGCTGTCGACGACCAGCCCGCTGGTTCAGGTCTGGTTCGCTCGCGCCCGGCCCGGCGCGAGCCCGTACCGGCTGTTCGCGTTGTCGAATCTCGCATCGATGCTGGCGCTCGTCGGCTATCCGTTCCTGTTCGAGCCATGGGCACCAACGCGCACGCAGGCGATGGGCTGGTCGATCGGCTACGTGCTCTTTGTAGGACTCTGCGCAGCTGCCGGTTGGTCAAGCCTGAAACACGCCGCCGCGCCGGCCGTCGGCCTGCCTTCGGGCGACGCAACGGTGCCCGACGACAAACGCGGGACCGAATTGCCGCCGGCCGGAGCACGCCAGGCACTGTGGTGCGCGCTGGCCGCGACTGGTTCGATTCTTCTCCTGGCGGTGTCCAATCACATCACGCAGAACATCGCCGCCGTGCCGCTGCTATGGATCGTGCCGCTCGCGATCTATCTGCTGACGTTCATTCTCTGCTTCGACGGCGACGGATGGTACCGGCGCGACAGTTTCCTGGCCATGCTCGCGGCGGGGCTGTCCGTGATGGCGTGGACGCTCGCCGATCCGAGCCTGACCCACGAGCTCGCCATTCAGATCGGAGTCTTCTGCGGCGGGCTCTTCCTCGCCTGCATGTTCTGTCACGGCGAACTCGTGCGGCTGAAGCCGGCCCCCAGGTATCTGACGCGGTTCTACCTGATGATATCGGTGGGCGGCGCGCTCGGTTCCGCACTGGTCGGGATCGTCGCGCCGCTCGTGCTGCCCGCCTATTTCGAACTCGCGGCCGGGCTTGTCGTCGCGGCCTTCCTGCTGCTCTGGCAGGTACGGCGGGAGCATGTCGTATTCGGCGCGCTGGCCGTGGCGGCTGTCCTGGTGACGGCAGGCTGCGCCACATGGGCCATCCGCGAGTTCTACCACGACACGATCGTCGTCGCCCGCAATTTCTACGGCGTGCTGCGCATTCAGGATCTCGGTCGGAACAACGCCAACCATCGCCGATCGCTGATCCATGGCACGATCCTGCACGGTACGCAGTACCTGGAGCCCGGATTGAGCCGGCGCCCGACGACCTACTATACGGACACGTCGGGCATTGGACGCGTCCTCGAGATGCTGCATCCGACGACCGTGCCGCTCAAGGTCGGCGTAATCGGACTGGGCACCGGCACGCTGGCAGTGTACGGCGCCAAGGGCGACATCTATCGCTTCTATGAGATCAACCCGGCCGTCGTGACCATCGCACAGCGCGACTTCACCTATCTTCGCGACAGCGACGCGACCGTCGAACTCCAGCTGGGCGATGCGCGCCTGTCGCTCGAGCGTGAGCCGAAGCAGGAATTCGACGTGCTGGTGATCGACGCATTTTCGAGCGACGCGATACCGGTGCATCTCATCACATCGGAGGCACTCCGGATTTACCAGCGGCACATGAAACCCGGCGGCATCATCGCGTTTCACGTCACCAATCGCTTTCTCGACCTGATGCCGGTCGTCGAGGCCCTGGCGCACGCGCAGGGACTCCACGTGGTCCACGTCGCCGATGAAGGCGAAAGCTCGCTCGCCAGCCGAAGCGACTGGATGCTCCTTTCCGACAGCCGTAAATTGCTGGGTCAACCCAGGTTGAGCGAGGTCGCGACCGCGATCGAACCGCGCCGCGACTGGGGGCTGTGGACCGATGATTTCAACAACCTGGTCCGGGTGCTGAAGTAGCGAAAGTCCGAGCCGGGCCGCGGCGTTACAATGGCCCCGTGCCTGGTTCTGCGCCAACTCCCGCCTCCGGCCGCGATCCCGCGCGCTACCATGCACTGGTGCGTCCGGGTGGCGCGCGATTCATCGAAATCCTCGACCAGCGTGCGTTGCCGCACGCCGTCGTGACGACGCAGATCGCGGACGCCGATACGGCGGTGCTGGCGATCCGGCAGATGTGGGTGCGCGGTGCGCCGCTGATCGGCGCGGTGGGAGCCTACGGACTGGCGTTCGCGCTGGACCGCGACGCGTCCGAAGCGGCGCTTGCGAAGGCGCACGCGACGCTCGATGCGGCCCGACCGACGGCCGTCAACCTGCGCTGGGCGCTCGATCGAGTACGCGCCGCGGTCGTCCGTCTGCCCGAGCACGAGCGTGCCGATGCGGCATGGTGCGAGGCGGATGCCATTGCCGCCGAAGACGTGGCCATGAATCACGCGATCGGCAGGCATGGCCTCGCGCTCCTACGCCAGATGGCGCAGCACAAGGCCGGGCCCGTGCAGGTCATGACCCATTGCAATGCCGGCGCACTCGCGACTTGCGGCTGGGGCACGGCGACCGCTCCCGTTTTCCTTGCGCACGCCGAGGGAATTTCCGTGCATGTATGGGTCAGCGAAACGCGCCCGCGGCTGCAGGGCGCAAATCTCACGGCCTGGGAACTCGCGGCACGCGGCATCCCGCACACGATGTTCGTCGACAGCGCCAGCGGGCTCCTGATGCAGCGCGGCGACGTCGATGTCGTCCTCGTCGGGGCCGATCGTGTCGCGGCCAACGGCGATGTCTGCAACAAGATCGGCACCTACGGCAAGGCGCTTGCCGCAGCCGACAACCGTGTTCCATTCTATGCCGCGGTGCCTTCGCCGACGTTCGACCTCGCGCTGCCTTCGGGCGATGCGATCCCGATAGAGGCGCGCGACGCCGGCGAAGTGCTGACCGTGACGGGACACGACGGGGATGCACCGGACGTGACCGTGCGCCTGACGCCACCCGGCACGCAGGCCGTGAACTACGCGTTCGACGTCACGCCGGCGCGCCTCGTCGCCGGACTCGTCACCGATCGTGGTGTCGCGCGCGCCACACGGGCGGGAATCGAGGCCCTGTTCGCGGAGCGGGTGACATGAGTACCGCCAGGCGAGGACGCATCGGCTCCCTCGCAAGGAAAATGCGCCCAGGGATGACGGAGACGCCATGAACGGGCCGCACGAGAGCTCCCATGCGCTTTGCCGCGCGGTGATCGCAACCGCGCTCGCAATGAACGCGCGCGGCATCAACCGGGGCAAATCGGGCAACGTGAGCGCGCGACTCACCGGCGACGGATTCGACGGCTTTATCGTGACGCCGACGGGACTTCCCTACGAGGAAATGGAACCGGACGACATCGTCCCGATGACGCTCGATGGCGATGCCCGAGGATCGCGGCTCCCTTCGTCGGAATGGCGCTTTCATCGCGACATCTATCGCGTCCGCCCGGAGGCGAATGCGATCGTGCACACGCATGCACCATTCGCAACCACGCTGGCGTGCCTTTCGCGCGGCATTCCGGCGTTCCATTACATGGTCGCGGTGGCCGGAGGCCGGGACATCCGTTGCGCACCTTACGCCACGTTCGGCACGCAGGCACTTTCCGACCATGCGCTTGCTGCGCTCGACGGGCGCCGTGCGTGCCTGCTTGCCCATCACGGGATGATCGCCGTCGGGACTTCGCTACCCAGTGCACTGGCACTCGCAGTCGAGGTCGAGACGCTTGCCGAGATCTACTGGCGCGCCTTGCAGATCGGGCAACCCGAGACGCTCGCCGATGCCGAGATGGACAACGTCATCGAGAAATTCAGGACCTACGGGCAGGCCGGTCATGTGCCCAAATGAAGCGAATGTCGTCTTGGCCGTCGAGTACCACGAATGGTCCGAATCCGTTGCGCGGCGTCGCGTCGACGACCCGTTCGTGCATCAGCGCATTGGCCGTGGTCGGCTAGACTGACGATCGCCAGCAAACAGGAGAACCGACATGCTTGATCCATTGCCCATCGCAAAGAATCCCGGGGGCGAACTATGCCTGCTGCCGGCGCTCGCGAATCGCCACGGCCTCATCACCGGAGCGACCGGCACCGGGAAGACCGTGACGCTGCAGGTGATGGCCGAGCGCTTCTCGCGGATCGGCGTCCCGGTGTTCATGGCCGACGTCAAGGGCGATCTCTCGGGCATCGCACAGCCTGGCAGCGGTTCCCCAAAGTTTCTCGACCGACTGAAGTTGCTCGGTATCGAGGCGCCGGACTATGCGGGTTGCCCGACCGTCTTCTGGGATGTTTCCGGCGCGCAAGGGCATCCGATCCGCGCCACGATTTCGGACCTGGGTCCGCTGCTCCTTTCGCGCGTCCTCAATCTGAACGAGACGCAGTCGGGCGTGCTGGCGCTCGTGTTCAAGGTGGCCGACGACAACGGTCTGCTGCTGCTCGATCTCAAGGATCTCCGCGCGATGTTGCAGCATGTCGGCGATCACGCGTCCGAATTGCAGACCGACTACGGCAACGTATCCGCCGCGAGCATCGGCGCGATCCAGCGCGGGCTGCTGGCGCTCGAGCAGCAGGGCGCGGAAAAGCTCATCGGCGAGCCGATGCTCAATGTCGACGATCTCCTCCAGACCGGCGCCAACGGACGCGGCGTCGTGAACATCCTCGTCGCGGACAAGCTCCTCAATGCGCCCGCGCTGTATTCGACGCTGTTGTTGTGGCTGCTTTCCGAACTGTACGAACGGCTGCCCGAAGTCGGCGACCGTGACAAGCCGAAGCTCGTCTTTTTCTTCGACGAAGCGCATCTGCTGTTCACGGACGCGCCGAAATCACTGCTGGACAAGATCGAGCAGGTTGTGCGCCTGATCCGGTCGAAGGGTGTCGGCGTGTATTTCGTCACGCAGAATCCGCTCGACGTGCCGGATTCGGTTCTGGGGCAGCTCGGCAATCGTGTCCAGCACGCGTTGCGCGCCTTCACGCCGCGCGACCAGAAGGCGGTCAAGGCCGCCGCCGAGACCATGCGTGCCAATCCGAAGGTCGACACCGAAAAGGCCATCACCGAACTCGGCGTCGGCGAAGCGCTCGTGTCGTTCCTCGACCCGAAAGGACGCCCGGAGATGGTCGAGCGCGCCTATGTCCTGCCACCCGGCAGCCGGATTGGGCCGGCGTCACCGGATGAGCGGCAGCGCGTCATCGCTGCCTCGGGACTGGCCGGGGCCTACGACAAGGTAGTCGATCGCGAGTCGGCGTACGAGCGCCTCAAGGGTCGGGCGCAGGCAGCGCCGCCGTCGGGCGGCGCAACACCGACGGGAGGCGCCGCACCGGCGGGAGGCGGCTGGACCGATTCGATCAAGGATTCGCTGGGTGGTCTCCTGTCGGGCAGCGGGCGCAAGGACAGCATCGTCGAAGCGGTGGCGAAAAGCGCGGCACGAACGGTGGGCTCGACGATCGGCCGCGAAATCGTCCGCGGCGTGCTGGGATCGCTCTTGGGCGGACGCCGGCGCTGAGTCGCCGTCAGCCTGACCCGCCCTGCGGCACCCACAAAAGCAAAGGCCCACCGCATGGGTGGGCCTTTGCTTTTGTGGGTGCCTGACGATGACCTACTTTCGCATGGGTAATCCACACTATCATCGGCGTGCCGCCGTTTCACGGTCCTGTTCGGGATGGGAAGGGGTGGTTCCAGCGGGCTGTGGTCGTCAGGCATTGACGGTTGGCTGCGCGCATCGCGCACGGCCGCATTCGGAAGAAGTAAAGTCGGATTAGATTGGCGCCAACGCCATTAACCGAACCGAGCCGATCAGCGCTCACGGTTATGGGGTCAAGCCGCACGGGCAATTAGTACCGGTTAGCTCAAGGCATTACTGCCCTTCCACACCCGGCCTATCAACGTGGTGGTCTGCCACGACCCTTCAGGGGGATCAAGTCCCCGGGAGATCTCATCTTCAGGCACGTTTCCCGCTTAGATGCTTTCAGCGGTTATCGCTTCCGCACTTAGCTACCCGGCAATGCGACTGGCGTCACAACCGGTACACCAGCGGTGCGTCCACTCCGGTCCTCTCGTACTAGGAGCAGCCCCCGTCAAATCTCCAGCGCCCACGGCAGATAGGGACCAAACTGTCTCACGACGTTTTGAACCCAGCTCACGTACCACTTTAAATGGCGAACAGCCATACCCTTGGGACCGGCTACAGCCCCAGGATGTGATGAGCCGACATCGAGGTGCCAAACACCGCCGTCGATATGAACTCTTGGGCGGTATCAGCCTGTTATCCCCGGCGTACCTTTTATCCGTTGAGCGATGGCCCTTCCATACAGAACCACCGGATCACTATGTCCTGCTTTCGCACCTGCTCGCCTTGTCAGGCTCGCAGTCAAGCACGCTTGTGCCATTGCACATTCAGCGCGATAGCCGACCGCGCTAAGCGTACCTTCGAGCTCCTCCGTTACTCTTTGGGAGGAGACCGCCCCAGTCAAACTGCCTACCATGCACGGTCCCCGATCCAGTTGATGGACCCAGGTTAGAACCGCAATGACACCAGGCTGGTATTTCAACGTTGCCTCCACGCCAACTAGCGCCAGCGCTTCAAAGGCTCCCAGCTATCCTACACAAGTCTCATCACAGTCCAATGCAAAGCTACAGTAAAGGTGCACGGGGTCTTTCCGTCTTGCCGCGGGGAGATTGCATCTTCACAAACACTTCAACTTCGCTGAGTCTCGGGTGGAGACAGCGTGGCCATCGTTACGCCATTCGTGCAGGTCGGAACTTACCCGACAAGGAATTTCGCTCAGTTATTGTTACGTCAACTTGCGTCGACGGGCCGGGCATTTCTGCCGGCCTCTGCATGTCGCCATGCAGCTCGGACTATATCTTCGTCTCAATTGCGAGACGCTTGGCGTGTAGTCTCTGAGGATTCTCGGATGTACGATCCGAGTCTTTCCTGCTGATTGTCTGCACCGAACGGATTGTCACGCAGTTTCGCGTACCGTCGGATACACCAGATATTCCAGCATATAGCCAAGTTTTACTAAGGCTAGCAATCGTTAACCTTAGGACCGTTATAGTTACGGCCGCCGTTTACCGGGGCTTCGATCAAGAGCTTGCACCCCATCACTTAACCTTCCGGCACCGGGCAGGCGTCACACCCTATACGTCCACTTTCGTGTTAGCAGAGTGCTGTGTTTTTGTTAAACAGTCGCAGCCACCATTTCACTGCGGCCCCACTCGGCTCCGCCTGTACGGCTTCACCTACCTGGGGCGCACCTTATCCCGAAGTTACGGTGCTAATTTGCCGAGTTCCTTCACCCGAGTTCTCTCAAGCGCCTTAGAATATTCATCCTGCCCACCTGTGTCGGTTTGCGGTACGGTCAACCTGGAACTGAAGCTTAGAGGCTTTTCCTGGGAGCAGGGTATCACTCACTTCAGGCCGGCAAGCCGGCCCTCGTCGTCACGCCTCAGCTAAGCCCAGCGGATTTGCCTACCGGGCACGCCTACACGCTTAAACCGGGACATCCAACACCCGGCCGAGCTAACCTTCTCCGTCCCCCCATCGCATTCCAGGTCGGTGCGGGAATATTAACCCGCTTCCCATCGGCTACGACTCTCGTCCTCACCTTAGGGGCCGACTCACCCTGCGCCGATGAACGTGGCGCAGGAAACCTTGGGCTTTCGGCGAGCGGGCCTTTCACCCGCTTTATCGCTACTCATGTCAGCATTCGCACTTCCGATACCTCCAGCAGCCCTCACGAGCCACCTTCACAGGCCTACGGAACGCTCTCCTACCGTGAAAGTAGGGTCAGAGACGACTTTCACCGTCATCCGATCCCACACGGGCCAGACACGAAAGTCGTCTCTGACCCCACTTTCACCCACAGCTTCGGTGCGCAGTTTGAGCCCCGTTACATCTTCCGCGCAGGACGACTCGACCAGTGAGCTATTACGCTTTCTTTAAATGATGGCTGCTTCTAAGCCAACATCCTGGCTGTCTGAGCCTTCCCACCTCGTTTCCCACTTAACTGCGTCTTAGGGACCTTAGCTGGTGGTCTGGGTTGTTTCCCTCTTGACCCCGGACGTTAGCACCCGGAGTCTGTCTCCCGTGCTCGCACTCTGCGGTATTCGGAGTTTGCAATGGCGCGGCAAGTCACAATGACCCCCGCAACCATAACAGTGCTCTACCCCCGCAGGTGATGCACAAGGCACTACCTAAATAGTTTTCGGAGAGAACCAGCTATTTCCGGATTTGTTTAGCCTTTCACCCCTAGCCACAGCTCATCCCCTACCTTTTCAACGGTAGTGGGTTCGGACCTCCAGTGAGTGTTACCCCACCTTCATCCTGGCCATGGCTAGATCATCCGGTTTCGGGTCTACGCCTACCAACTGAATCGCCCTGTTCGGACTCGCTTTCGCTGCGCCTCCCCTATTCGGTTAAGCTCGCTGGTAAACGTAAGTCGCTGACCCATTATACAAAAGGTACGCCGTCACCCTAGCTTTAATGGCCCTCACTCCGTTCTCGGACTGAGTTCATTCCACTCCTTCTTAATCGTCTATTGTCGTTCGCAAAAAACGCGAACGACAAAGAACGCGAAGGCCATTAAAGCTAGGGCTCCGACTGTTTGTATGCATGCGGTTTCAGGATCTATTTCACTCCCCTCCCGGGGTTCTTTTCGCCTTTCCCTCACGGTACTGGTTCGCTATCGGTCGATCACGAGTATTTAGCCTTGGAGGATGGTCCCCCCATCTTCAGACAGGATGTCACGTGTCCCGCCCTACTTCTCTCGCGCCTAGTTCCACACTCACCTCTTCGGTTACGGGGCTGTCACCCACTGCGGCCGGCCTTTCCAGACCGTTCTCCTGAGGTAAATGCTAAATCGCGACGGCTCTTCCCATTTCGCTCGCCACTACTCTGGGAATCTCGGTTGATTTCTGTTCCTCCGGCTACTTAGATGTTTCAGTTCACCGGGTTCGCTCTACCCTGCCTATGTATTCAGCAAGGAGTGACCCTTACGGGCCGGGTTTCCCCATTCGGACATCTGCGGATCAATGCTCGTTTGCCAGCTCCCCGCAGCTTTTCGCAGGCTGCCACGTCCTTCATCGCCTGTGATCGCCAAGGCATCCACCACATGCACTTAGTCGCTTGACCCCATAACACTGAGCACTGCTCCGCTCAAGTTACGGGCGTTTGCGCTACCCGCCGCCCCCCGACCAGGGGAGTAGCGGATCGATACAATCTAACCCATCCTGCTCCACGCGCCGGAACGAAGGCTCGCGCCCCCGCCCTTGCCCGTCGAGCAAGATTTGCTTTACTTCTTCCGCATTGTTAAAGAACAACCGATAACACTGGTTCAGGAAACCAGAAGCAAACCGCGCGTTGCGCCGCTTGCTTCTGGACTCTATCGCCGCCGATGTGCCCCCGGGGCGTTACCTCTGTCTGGTGGAGCTGGACGGGATCGAACCGACGACCCCCTGCTTGCAAAGCAGGTGCTCTCCCAACTGAGCTACAGCCCCGTCTGAATGGTGGGTCTGGATGGATTCGAACCATCGACCCCCGCCTTATCAAGACGGTGCTCTAACCAACTGAGCTACAGGCCCGTTCTAGAGGACAAAGACTGCGGACGAACCCGCGAGTCGCGTTAAACGCCACGCGAAAGCGCGCCATTCGATTCCCAGTCTGCAGTCGCAACCGATAAGCGTGAGCACTGGAACGCCCGAGCGTTCCGAGAAAGGAGGTGATCCAGCCGCACCTTCCGATACGGCTACCTTGTTACGACTTCACCCCAGTCACGAAACGCACCGTGGCAACCGCCCTCCTTGCGGTTAGGCTAGCTGCTTCTGGTACATCCCGCTCCCATGGTGTGACGGGCGGTGTGTACAAGACCCGGGAACGTATTCACCGCGGCATGCTGATCCGCGATTACTAGCGATTCCGACTTCATGCAGTCGAGTTGCAGACTGCAATCCGGACTACGACCGGCTTTCTGGGATTGGCTCCCCCTCGCGGGTTGGCAACCCTCTGTACCGGCCATTGTATGACGTGTGAAGCCCTACCCATAAGGGCCATGAGGACTTGACGTCATCCCCACCTTCCTCCGGTTTGTCACCGGCAGTCTCCCTAGAGTGCCCTTGCGTAGCAACTAGGGACAAGGGTTGCGCTCGTTGCGGGACTTAACCCAACATCTCACGACACGAGCTGACGACAGCCATGCAGCACCTGTGTTCCGATTCCCTTTCGGGCACACCCGCCTCTCAGCGGGCTTCCGGACATGTCAAGGGTAGGTAAGGTTGTTCGCGTTGCATCGAATTAATCCACATCATCCACCGCTTGTGCGGGTCCCCGTCAATTCCTTTGAGTTTTAACCTTGCGGCCGTACTCCCCAGGCGGTCAACTTCACGCGTTAGCTACGGTACTGAGGAATCGCTCCCCCAACACCCAGTTGACATCGTTTAGGGCGTGGACTACCAGGGTATCTAATCCTGTTTGCTCCCCACGCTTTCGTGCCTGAGCGTCAGTGTTAGCCCAGGGGGCTGCCTTCGCCATCGGTGTTCCTCCACATCTCTACGCATTTCACTGCTACACGTGGAATTCCACCCCCCTCTGCCACACTCGAGCCCGTTAGTTTCCAATGCAGTTCCCAGGTTGAGCCCGGGGCTTTCACATCAGACTTTGCGAACCGCCTGCGCACGCTTTACGCCCAGTAATTCCGATTAACGCTCGCACCCTACGTATTACCGCGGCTGCTGGCACGTAGTTAGCCGGTGCTTATTCTTCCGGTACCGTCAAGAGCACCCCGTATTAGGGAGTGCCTTTTCTTTCCGGACAAAAGCGGTTTACAACCCGAAGGCCTTCTTCCCGCACGCGGCATGGCTGGATCAGGGTTGCCCCCATTGTCCAAAATTCCCCACTGCTGCCTCCCGTAGGAGTCTGGGCCGTGTCTCAGTCCCAGTGTGGCTGATCATCCTCTCAGACCAGCTACCGATCGTCGCCTTGGTAAGCCATTACCCCACCAACAAGCTAATCGGACATCGGCCGCTCCCATAGCGGGAGGCCCTTGCGGGTCCCCCCCTTTCCTCCGTAGAGCATATGCGGTATTAGTCCGGCTTTCGCCGGGTTATCCCCCACTACGGGACACGTTCCGATGTATTACTCACCCGTTCGCCGCTCGCCGCCAGGGTTGCCCCCGCGCTGCCGCTCGACTTGCATGTGTAAAGCATGCCGCCAGCGTTCAATCTGAGCCAGGATCAAACTCTTCAGTTCGATCTCTGCAAGTAACTCAATCGACGTTGGCCCCATCCCCGTCCGCATCGGTTAACCCTCCGCGGACAGAAACAAGACTCGCCCCCGCCCCCACGGTTTGACCCGCACGGGCGAAAGCTTTATTGCGTCGTATGAGCACCAGAACTTCTTGAAATGTCTCCCTGACTTCCACCGGTGCCGCTGTTACCAGCAACGCCAGCTTCCGCCAGGGTACCCAAGCGCCCCAGCACCCACACTTATCGGTTGTGAATTCTTAAAGAACAGGCCGGTGGCAAGCAACATCCAAGAACTACCGGCAGAGAGGCGCGATTATACATCGAAAAGTGGTCCGGTCAACAGGTCGGCGTGAGGCCGCGGATTCGAAGGCTCGTGGGACCGACTCGTTATACGACATCCGTTCACCCGGCGTCGCAAGCGCGCATGGGGCGCACGGAACCCGCCCCTCGCCTATTGATAGCGCGCCCTGCGCATTAAGCAGCCCTGGCCGAAATATTTCATATATGCGGCACGAATTTATTTCATATAGGATAATTTCGTGCTAGAGTCCGGCCATGAAAAATTCCTTGCGAGTGGCGCTCAACGCCACGCCCGAGCAATCCCGGCGACTGCGGGCGCTGCAGGTGGCCTTTGCTGAAGTGTGCAACGCCATCGCCCCGGTCGTGCAGAGCACGCGCTGCTGGAATCGCGTCGCCCTGCACCATCTCGTCTACCGGAACATGCGCGAGCGGTTCCCCGCCCTGGGTTCGCAGATGATCTGCAATGCGGTGTACTCGGTTTCGCGTACCGCGCGCCTGGTCCTGCAGCACCCGAAGAGCCGGTGGAACGTCAACAAGCAATCCGGCGCCCCATTGCCGCTGCTGCGCTTCGCGCCTTCCGCGCCGGTCTACTTCGATCGCCACACGCTGAGCATCAAGGGCAATGCCCTCTCGATGTTCACGCTCGACGGGCGGATGCGCTTCACGTTGCGCCTGGCGCCTTCCACCGAAGCGCGTTTCCACCGCGAGAAGCTGCTCGAAGTCGTGCTGCTCGCGACCGCGAACGGTTTCGAGCTGGCGTTCCTGTTCGCCGGTCCGCGCGCCATTAGCGGCCTCGAAAAACTGTCGGCCAAAGGCGTCTTGCCGGAGTACGTGCTCGTCATTCCGCCGGACGCCGCGACGGCGCCGGCATTGCGCGCGATCGACAATCCGCCGCAGCGCGTAGCGATCGACCAAGACATTGCCGACTGATACGAGGACCCACTCACCATGCCAACCCCTGCTGGCGACGAACTGCGCAACGCCGTGACGGCGCTGCGCCAATTCCTCAGGCGCGCCGTCCTGTTCAGCGTCGTCACCAACGTGCTCGCGTTGGCGTCCGCCTTTTACATGCTGGAGGTCTACCGGCGCGTAGTCTACAGCCGCAGTGGCGAGACGCTGCTCATGCTGACGGTGCTCGTCGTCGCGATCTACGCCGTGATGGAATTCATCGACTGGGTGCGCAACCAGATGATGCACGCGGCGAGCCTGCGGCTCGACCGCAATCTCGGCACGCGCGTCTTCAACGCCACATTCGAGGCGCGACTGCGCAACCTGCCGATCGGCATCACGCCGCTCAACGATCTGCGCACGCTGCGCGGCTTTCTCGCCTCGCCCGCCAGCATCGCGATCATGGACGCCCCGATCGCGATGCTCTTGATCATCATCATCTTCGCGATGAGCGTGCCGCTCGGCGCCGTCGTCCTGGTCGCGGCCATCGCCATGCTCGTGGTCGGCTACGTCACCGAGCGCAAAACGCTGCCGCCGATCACCGAGGCGCAAAAACTCTCGAACGAGGCGCAACGCTACGCGACGACGACGCTCAAGAATGCCCAGGTGATCGAGGCGATGGGCATGATGCAGCACATCCGCAAGCGCTGGCTCGGACGCCAGCGCAAGTTTCTGGCCCAGCAGGCGCTCGCTTCGGACCACGCGGGGCAGGGCGCGGCGATAGCCAAGTTCATCCAGATCGGTCAAAGCTCGATGGTGCTGGGCTACGGTTGCTGGCTGCGACTCATCGGCGAACTGGATGCCGACGGCGGCGTGATGATCCTCGCCTGGATTCTTTCCAGCCGCGCCCTGGCCCCGTTGCAGCAGTTGATCGGCCAATGGAGGCCGGTAGTCGGCGCACGCGACGTGTATTCCCGCCTGGGCAAGCTGCTCGATTCGCTTCCCGTCCGCGAAACCGGGATGCCGTTGCCGCCGCCCACGGGCGCGCTGTCCGTGGAGGGTCTTGCAGCGGTGGCCCCTGGCAGTCAGGTAGCGATCCTGCGCGGCGTGAAGTTCGCACTCGCCGCAGGCGAAGTGCTGGCCGTGGTCGGACCCTCCGCGGCCGGAAAATCGACGCTGGCGCGACTGCTGGTGGGCGTGTGGCCCGCCGCCGCGGGCAAGGTTCGACTCGACGGCGTCGACGTCTATTCGTGGAACAAGCAGGAGCTGGGGCCGCACATCGGCTACCTGCCGCAGGACAACGAGCTGTTCGACGGCACGCTCGCCGAAAACATTGCGCGCTTCGGCGAGGTCGACCAGCAGAAGGTCGAGGCGGCAGCGCAGGCGGTCGGTCTCCACGAAATGGCCGCCGCCCTGCCCGAGGGTTACAACACGCCGATCGGAGCCGGCGGCAGCGTGCTGTCCGGCGGCCAGCGGCAACGTGTCGCTCTGGCGCGCGCCATCTACAACGACCCCAAGTTCATCGTCCTCGACGAGCCCAATTCGAGCCTCGACGAAGCCGGCGAGCGCGCGCTCGTGCAGACGCTGCAATTGCTGAAGTCGCGCGGGGTCACGATTGTCGTCATCACCCACCGCACCGGAATTGTCGCTGCCGTCGACCGCATGCTGGTTCTGCGCGATGGCCAGGTGCAGATGTTCGGCCCGCGCGACGAAGTGCTCGCCGCGCTCAGCGGCAAGCCCAAGCCAGCGCCGGCCGCCGTGCCCGCGCTCGCCGCCACCTGAAAGGGGAAATGCCCGATGCGCATGCCCACGTTGTTCCAGCGAAGCCAGCTGGCCCGGATTCTCTGGTCCTTCCGGCGCGAGTTCGCCATCGTCGCATTGCTCAGCATGGCCGCCAACCTGCTGATGCTGTCGCCGATGCTCTACATGCTGCAGATCTACGATCGCGTGCTGACCAGCCAGAACCAGCTCACGCTGCTGATGCTTTCGCTCATCATCATTGTGTTCATTGCGGTAATGGCGTTCGCCGAATGGATCCGATCGCGCCTGCTGGTGCGTGCCGGTGTGCGCTTCGACGAGGCGCTCAACGGACGGATCTTCCGCGCCGGATTCCGCGCGGAACTCGAGCAATCCGGCCACAATCCCAGCCAGGCGCTGAGCGACCTTACCAACATCCGGCAGTTCCTCACGGGCCACGGGACGATCGCGTTCTTCGACCTGCCGTGGACGCCCATCTACATTGGCGTGAGCTTCCTGCTGCATCCGGTCCTCGGCTGGGTGTCGATTTTTTTCGTGACGAACCTCCTGATCCTCGCCATTGTCAGCCGGCGCCTGGCGGCAAAACCCGGCGAGGAAGCCTCCAAGGCCGAGGTCGAGGTCAACACCTTCGTGTTCAACAAACTGCGCAATTCGGAAGTGATCGAATCGATGGGGATGCTCGCCGATCTGCGCAGCCGCTGGGCCGGGCGCCACCAGCACCATCTTGGCCTGCAATCCGTTGCCCAGGCGGTGACCCGGCGCACGACGGCAATCGCGAAGTTCCTTCGCTTCACACAGCAATCGCTGTCGCTGGCAGTGGCGGCGTTGCTGACGATCAATGGCGAGATCTCCGTGGGCTCGATGATCGCCGCCAATGTGCTGATGTCGCGCGCGTCGCAGCCGATCGAGACCATCGTCGCGACCTGGGCGAGCTTCCTGTCGGCGCGCAGCGCGTTCGGCCGCCTGGGGCACCTGCTCGACGCGCATCCGGACGAGGCCGCGGGCAAGCGCATCGAGCTGCCAAGCGGCGAGATCGCCCTCGAAGGCGTGGTCGCCACCGCGCCGAACCGGCCGGAATCGATCCTGAAGACCATCGACAAGCAATTTCCCGCCGGTCAGATGACGGCGATCATCGGGCCGTCGGGCTCGGGCAAGTCGACACTCGCGCGCGTCCTGGTCGGGATCTGGCCCTACACCGAAGGCCAGGTTCTGCTGGACGGGCATCCGTTGCCGAGCTGGGATCGCACGGCGCTCGGTCCCGCGATCGGCTACCTGCCACAGGACATCGAGCTCTTCGATGGCACGATCGCCGATAACATCGCGCGGTTCGGGGATCTCGACGCGGCGAAAGTGATCGATGCCGCGAAACGCACCGGCATGCACGAGATGATCCTGCGCATGCCCAAGGGCTACGACACGCCGATCGGCGACTCCGGCACCTATCTGTCGGGAGGACAACGGCAGCGTGTAGCCCTCGCCCGCGCACTCTATGGCGACCCGCGGCTTGTCGTGCTCGACGAGCCCAACGCCAATCTCGACGATGCCGGCGACGAAGCGCTGATCGAAGCCATCCGCGATCTGAAGTCGCGCGGACGGACCGTGTTCATCGTCACCCATCGCTTCAACGCGCTCGCGATCGCCGACCGCGTGCTGCTTCTCAACAACGGCGTGATCGCGGCCGACGGATCGCGCGACGAGGTCCTCGCCACGCTGCGCGCGCCCGGTCGGGCGCCGCCGGCCAACCCCGGCCTCGCTTACGCCCCGGCCTGAACCGCAACAGGACTACGCAGATGAAAACCTTGCCTGGAACATCGCAGTTACCCACCATCGATGCGGAGATCACCGATGACGACGCGCTGCCTACCGACACGGGCCGCTTCGCCCGTCTGGGTCTGTGGGCGATCGGCGTCGGGTTCGGCGGCTTCCTGCTGTGGGCAGCGTTCGCCCCGCTCGACGAGGGCGTGCCGAACAGCGGCATCGTTTCGGTGGACACGAAACGCAAGGCTGTCCAGCACCAGGTGGGCGGGATCGTCCGTGAAGTGCTGGTGCGCGAAGGCCAGATGGTCGACGCCAACCAGATCGTGCTCCGGCTCGACAACGCGGTCGCACGGGCGAACTACGAGTCGTCACGGCAGCGTTACCTGGCGCTGCGCGCGATGGAAGGCCGTCTCGTCGCGGAGCAGCTGGGCCTTCCGGCGATCAGCTTTCACCCGGAACTCCTGGCCGCGGCCAAGACCGATCCGTCGATACAGCAGCACATCAACGCGCAGAACCAACTGCTGCAATCGCGACGCGCAGCGCTGGCGGCGAGCCTCGGCGCGATCGACGAGTCGATTCAGGGGCAACGGGAACTGATCGACGGCTACGGCGGCGTGCTGGCCAGCCGCAGCAACCAGGTGGCCCTCTACGAACGCGAGGTCAAGGGCATACGCGACCTGGTCGCGGAGGGGTATGCGCCGCTCAACCGACAGATGGAACTCGAGCGCGCCATTGCCGACATCGCCGCGTCGACGGCCGACGTGCAGGCCAACAAAGCGCGTGCGCAAAGCGTGATCCTCGAATTGCGGCAGCGGGCTCTGGGGCTGCGGTCAGAGGCTCGCAAGGAAGTCGACACGCTGCTCGCCGACGTGCGGCGCGACGTGCAATCGGAAGCGGAGCGATTCAAGGCGTTGACCGAGGAGCTGGCTCGCACCGAAATCCGGGCTCCGGAGGCGGGGCAAGTGGTCGGCCTCGCCGTACAGACGGTGGGCGGCGTGGTGCAGGGAGGCCAGAAACTGATGGACATCGTGCCGCAGAACGAAGCGCTGGTGATCGAAGCGCACGTAGCTCCGCATCTGATCGACCGAATTCACCCGGGCGCGGTCGTCGATGTGCGGTTTTCGGCGTTTGCCCACTCGCCGCAACTGGTGGTCGACGGCGTCGTGAATTCCATATCGACGGACATCATCACCGATCCCCAGACCAACCACTCGTACTACCTCGCGCGCGTCTCGATCACGCGCGCCGGGATGAAAACGCTGGGCAGTCGCCAGATGCAGCCGGGGATGGGCGTCGAGGTCGTCATCAAGACGGGGGAGCGTTCCGTGCTGACCTACCTGCTTCACCCGTTCCTGAAGCGGCTGTCGGCATCGATGAAGGAGGAGTGACATGCGCGCCCTATCTGGTACAAATATCCGGCGCGCGCTTGCTGGCGCGCTCCTCGCCACGAGTGTGCAGGCGACGCCGGCCGGGGCGATCGACCTCCTGAAGAGCTACGAGCTGGCACTCGCCAACGACGGTCAGCTGAAGGTCGCCAAGGCCCGCGCCGATGCCGGGCGCGAGGCGTTGCCGCAGGCGACCGCGCTGCTGTTGCCGAACCTGACTTTTTCCTACGCGTACGGCCAGACCAATCAGGACAAGAGTCTCGATGGCGTCACGACCCCGACGCAAAACTTTCCGTCGAAATCGGCGGGGCTCGTCCTGCGTCAGCCGATCTATCGCAAGAACCTCTTTTCACAGTATGACGAAGCCAAATCCAAGGTCGTGGGCGTGGAGGCCCAGCTCGACAAGGATTTCCAGGGGATGGGCGTGCGGCTCGCGTCGGCGTACTTCGACGCGCTGTTCGCCGGCGACAGTCTCGACCTCATCGGCGCACAGAAGGCCTCGTACGCGGCGCAACTGCGCGCCGCCACGCTGGCGGTCAAGGCCGGGACGGGAACCCGCACCGACGTCGACGAAACGCAGGCGCGGCTCGATCTTCTGCTCGCCGAGGAGATCCGGGCGCGGCAGGCGATCAACTCGACGGTCGAGCAGCTGGAAATTTTCGTCGGTGAGCCGATCAAGAGCCTGTCGACGCTCGATCCCGCCAGCTTTCGCGCCGACGCGTTCGACCCGATCGCGCTCGACGGGTGGGTCACGCGCGCCTACGAGTACAACCCGGACCTGCGCGCGCAGAAGGCGCGCCTCGAGGCGGCGCTGTCCGGCATCGGCATCGCCAGCGCAGGCCACCATCCGTCGGTCGATCTCGTGGCGCAATACAACAATGTCACCGGCGACGGCACGAACATCTTTCCCCGCACCGAGACGAAATCCACCTATGTCGGCGTTCAACTGAACGTTCCGATCTTCTCCGGCGGCTACGTCAACTCGACGGTCCGCCAGGCCACGGCCGCGGCGGAAGAGGCGCGCGAGATGTACGAATACCTGCGCGTCGACCTTCGGCTCAAGGTCAAGCAGGCGTTCGATTCGCTGAAGGCCGGCATCTCGCGGGTGAGCGCGCTGGAAACGGCACTCACGTCGGCCGAACAGGTCGTGCTGTCGAACCGGAAGGGCGTGCTGGCCGGCACCCGCACCAACCTCGATGTGCTGAACGTCGAGCAGCAGCGCTTCAACACGAAAGTCGATCTCGCCAAGGCGCGTTATCAGCTGCTCGTCGCCTGGGCAACGCTGCAGGGCTATGTCGGCGATCTCAACGTCGACCAGATCCGCCGGATCAACCGGTCACTGAAGGAACCGCTGCCGGTGGCGATGGTTTCGCGCTGACGATTCCCCGGCGCTCGTTCGCCGGCGGCGCCGGGCGCGTCGGAACCCGTCTCAGAATCCCCGCGAGCGAACCGCGCATGCCGAATTGAGATGCGTGCCAGACCCTATCTCGGAATCCGGACGCGCGGCCCGCGTAGCACTGTGAGATAGGCTCTCTAGTGCAGCATCCGTTTCGGAGCCGGGGGCTGACTCTTCATGCGCGCGAGCGCCGCCGGCAGATCCCACTTCGCCTTGGTGGCCAGGCGTTCGACCAAGTCCAGGAAGAAGGCGAGGCTCTCCCCTTTGAGCACCAGCGATAGCGGCGCCGGAGCGTCCGTCGCAAGGTCGATGCGCACACCCGACGGCACGCGGCGAAATTTGACGCTGGAAACGAGGCGCGCCGCAGCGGCAGCCGCGCGGCCCTCGCCCTGCGACGCGGCCCGCGGCCTGGCTGCCGTGGTGTCGCTTCCTGCCCGCGCGGACTTGTCTTCGCCGGCGTTCATGGCGCGCATCCGATCGCAGGCGACGGCGATCTGTGTCCACTGCCGCCGCGTGAGCCATAGCGCCGTCTCGTCCTTGGACGCCGGATCCTTCAGGCGAAGCAGCATGCGATCCTGCGCCGGGTCGTAATGCGCCATCACGCGCACGTTCAGCCCGCCAGCATCTTCTCGTACTGCGCCGGGATGTCGCCGAGTTCTTCGAGCAACGGCTCGAGATGCTTCTCGTATTTCTTCCACCGGTTGACCGACGTCGTGTAGATCGGCTTGCGCACCTGAGAGGCGCTCGCAGTCTTGACCGGCCGGTCGGTTTCGTAGAACTTGAGACAGTCGTCGGTCCACTCGAGCCCGAGGAAATCGACGACGGCCCGTGCCTGGCCTTCGACATTCGCGACGGTGTTTTCGTAGCGCGCCTCGAACATGACGCCCGGCAGCACCTCCCGCCAGTGCTGCATCAGGTGCCAGTAGCGCTTGTAGTAGCGCCCCAGCTCGCGCAGGTTGTACGTCCACTGGTGGCCTTCGGCGAAGTGGATCCGGTAGCACGAGAGGCAGGTCTCGACCGGATGGCGCTGGCTGTGGATGATCTTCGCATTCGGCAGGATCTTGTGAATGAGGCCGACGAAATTGAAGTTGCCCGGCATCTTGTCGACGATGCGCCGGTACTCCTTCGGCGCGAGCCGCTTGATCTGTTCCACGTAGCGCCGGCCACGGGCGTCGTAGGACGCGTTCTCGTCGTAGGGGAAAGCGGCTTCGACCTCGTTCAGACGCAGGCGCGTCGGCCCGACGGAGATGTTCTCGATGATGCTGGTCATGATCTTGAGCTCGCCGGCGCCGAACGTGTCCGGGTGCGAGGAAAGAATCTGTTCCAGGAGCGAGGTTCCCGACCGCGGCATCCCCAGGATGAAGACCGGCACGTCGCTGTCGCATCCGGCCTCGGTGTTCGATTCGAAGAACCCCTTGGTCAGCACCTTTGCCAGGATCTGGAACATCCGGGCATTGTTCTTCTCGCTGTACGTCTCGAGCTTGCGCTTCTTGCCGCCGCCGATGCCGTAGTGCGCGAACGCCGCATCGAACTCGCCGATGTCGTCGAAAGCCTTGGCCAGCGCGTAGTGCGTCTGGATCTGGTCCTCCTGCGACATCTCCGTCATGCCGGCCGCGACGCGGTTCAACCGCTTGAACTCGTCGTCGCCATATTCATACTTGTGATCGACGCCCAGCGTGCGCAGGCCGGCGGGAAAATCGGGGCGCAGCTTCAGCGACTGGCTGATCAGGTCGTTCGACTTCTCGATGTTGCCCGCGATGCGCTCGACGATCCCCAGCTCGTAGAGGATCTTGGAATTGTTGGGCGCGAGCTCGTTGGCGCGCTCGAGCGCCGGTCGCGCCAGCGTCAGTTCGCCCGCGCGGTTCGACGTCATGCCGTAGGCGAAAACGAACTCGACTTTCTTCGGGAAGCGCTTCACCAGCCACTCGAGCTTTTCCTTGAGATAGAGTTCGCGCTTCTTCAGCCGCAACTGGCCGACCCACAGGTCGATCGAGTCGGGATGCGCGTCCATGCGAAAGACGTTCTTTTCGATGAGCGCGAGCGCCTCATCGAAGGAGTCCTTCGCCAGCAGGATTTCCGCCATCTCGTGCGTCGCCGGCATGAAGGCGGCGTCCATCGCCAGCGCTTCTTTCGCAAACGCCTCGGCGGCGTCGAGCTCGCGCAGCTGGCGCTTGCACCCGGCGAGCCCCACCAGCACCTCTTTGTTCTTCGCGGCGCGCTGGCTCAATAGCTCGAAGAGCTTCTGCGCGCGATCGGTGCGCTTGGTGGCGAGCAGGCAGCGCGCCATGCCGAGCGCAACGTCGGGCGGCAGCTTCTCGTGGCGCTCGGCAATGCGCTGGTAGGTGCTGAGCGCCGGCCCGTAGCTCTTGACCTTTTCGAACAGACGCGCGGTGTGGAACAGCACCTTGTCGTTGTCGGGGAACTTCCGGCTCCCGTCGCGCAAGAGCGCGATCGCATCGCCGATCCGCCGCTCGTTTTCGGCCGCGAGGGCCTTGGCGATAATGTCATCCGTCTCTGTCGTCATCGTGCAACACCCGAGGTAGAGGTGGAAAAGAAAAAGGGCCCTGATTGTACATCAGGGCCCCAATTTGATGCCTGAAACGCAGCGGCTTAGGAACCAGCCACGATGTCGGCGTAGGTGATGCTGGCCAGGGTTCCGCCGATGATCATCACGACCGAATCCGCCTCGCCGCTGCCCTGGTTCGCCGCAACGTAGAGGTTGGCACCGAAAGTACCGGCGAAGTACTTGATCGTGCTGTCGAGCCCATCGGCTGCGGCCGCGAGGAACGCCGCATACGAGCCGTACGCTCCGCCTTCGAGGTAGTTGGTGGCCGAACCGGCGGCGCCCCCGAATGCGAGCATGTCGCCCACCGTCGCGGTGAGGTCATCCCCCGTCCAATCGGTGATGTTGTCGGTGTCGGCCGCCAATCCGGTGGCTCCGGGCAGCGCGTCGCCCTTCGGGAACACGAACGTGTCGTTGCCGGCACCGCCCGTCTGCGCGTCGACGTCCTTGCCGCCGGCGATCTTGTTGGCTGCCGCGTTGCCGATGATGACGTCTTTGTTATCGCTGCCAACGATCGATGCAGCACCCGCGTCCGTCCACGACAGGTCAATCGGCCCGTACGTCGACAGTGCCGTCGTATCAGCCTCATACCCGCTGAAGTCGACGTCGCCGATCGTGATGGTCCCGAAGGTGGTGACATTGAGGGCAAACGACCCCGTTTCATCCGCTGCGGTTCCCGTGTACGTCTCCATGCCCAGCGCGCCGCTGACCGTGAGATCGCCGATGATCACGTCGCCGGAGCTCGTCTGGCTCAGCGAAATGCTCACATCCGACAGCGTGTCGAGGGTGATGTCGATGTCGCCGACGGTGAGATCGCCGTCGTCCGTGCCGTACAGGTAGAAATACAGGTTGAGGTCGGCGCCGTCGTAATGCTTGCCGACGTCGGCGGCCCCGAAGCCGCCCCCCGCTGCCGCCACGGTCTTGTCGGTGCCGACGACCGTGATGTCGCCTACCGTCATGTCGCCGGCGTCGCCGGTGGCGCTGATCGAGTACGTCAACGTGACCGACGAGCCTCCCGCGCCGCTGACCGACACGTCGCCCGCCGTCAGGCCGTCAACGTCGTCGGACGCGCTGAAGGTGAACGACGAATAGATCGACAGCATCGAGGCCGGCGGTGAGCGAGACGTCGCCGATCGTCACATGGCCGATGTCGCGCGACGCAGAGAACGTGAAGTCGAGATAGTCGACGTCCGAGCTGGTGCCCGCCATGACGGTCGACGTCTCCGATCATGATGTCGCCGATGTCGCCGCTGGCGGCGGTGACGTTGAGCGATATCGACAGATAGGCACCCATGCCGAGCACGGCATTGATGTCGCCGATCGAAACGTCGCCGATGTCGCGGCTCGCCCAGATCGTCGGCGACCAGTACATGGAGGCGCTCTCACCCAACGTGATGTCGAAGTTGCCGAAGCTCAAGCCCGCGATGTCGCCGGAGACGGAGACCGAAATGCTTTCGAGCGACAGCGACGCGCTCGTTCCCAGGTCCGCGAACAGGTCGCCGAAGGCGAGAACGCCGGCATCGCCATCCACGATGTCGATGTCGATGGAGAACGTTGCCGTCGAACTGTCGCCGAGAATGAAGCTCATCCCGCCGATCGTCACGTTGCCGAGATCGCCGTCGTTCGACTTGGAGATGTCGAGTGTGCCGGAGAACGTGGAACTGGTGCCGAGCGTGACGTTGAGCGCCCCCAGCGAGAAGTCGCCGAGATCGCCGTTGTCCATCGCGTTATGGAACCAGAAATACGCGAACGCGGTAGACGGATCGCCGACGGTGATGCTGACGTCGCCGATGTTGAGGTCGTCGACGAGGATCCGCGGTGCCCGACTGCGAGATGGACAGGGAAATGGAGGCGTCGTCACCCGCGGCAAGGCTGATGTCGCCGATGTTGAGCGCCCCCAGGAGCTCGTGGCTGCCCCACGCGTGGTGGTCGATTTCCACGTAGATGTTCGACAACCCAGAGAGGTCGACGGTGGTCGTCGCGCTGACGGCGATGTCGAAGTCGCCGACGGTCATCACGCCCGCGTTGCCGTCGCTCGCAGCGGCCCACATGGTGACCGATACCGTGCTGTTGTCGCCACCGAGCGCGGAAACCCCGCCGAAGTTCGTGTCCCCGATGTCCCCGGTGCCGGAGTTGGAATGCTCGAGGTAGACGTAGACATACGAATCCTGGGCGAAGCCCACGTCGATGTTCCCCACGTTCATGCTGCCGACGTCGCCCGAGCCAGTTACTTCGCTCTCCATGGAAACGGAGATGATGGCGGCTTCCCCGGCGTACATGCCGACGTCGCCGACCGTGAAGTCACCGGCGTCACCATCGCCGGTGACGTAGTGAAAGACGTCCAGGCTGAGACTGACATAATCGCCGCCGGACATCATCACGTCGCCGACCGTGAGAGCGCCGACGCCGCCCGACGCCGTATGGCTGATGCTGATGGACGCCGACTGGTAGGTCAAGGTGGTACCGCCGCCGATCGTGAGATCGATATCGCCTACGCTGAGATCGCCGGCCGTGCCCGACGTGGCGCTGCTCCAGATATCGACGCTCACGTGCGACATCGTTCCGGCCGCGCCGTGGATGTCGCCGACGGTCAGGTCGCCGACATCACCGCTCGAAGCATAGAGCCCGAAGTTGAGGCTGATCGACGAACTGTCTCCCGCATCGGCGTTGACGTCGCCGACGGTGACATCGCCGACATCGCCGCTGATGGACGCGGAAGCCGTGACGGACACCGTGATGCTGCTGGAATCACCGACCGTGACGTTGATGTCACCCACGGTCGTGTCGCCGACATCGTCGTAGGAATCGGTATTGAAGACGCCGACATAGGCAATGCTGCTCCCGCCCGCCATTTCGGTCACGTCGCCGGCGAGAATATCGCCGTCCCACGCATTCAGGGAGTAGTAAAGGGATGACGAGATGCTGGCCAGCAGGAACGCATCGCCGACATTGACGTCGCTGCTGCCGCTGATGGTCACACTGATGCTGCTGAAACCGCCGGCCTCCATGTCGACGTCACCCACGTCGACCATGCCGCCACCCCACACATCCAGATCCAACGAACTGGAGGTGCCAGCCAGCAAGGTGACGTCGCCCATGTCGACGCTGCCAGTCGCGCTGACGGTGACCGAAAGCGAACTGGACGTCCCGGCGCTCATGTCGATGTCGCCGATCGTGAAGTCGCCAGTGGTCGAACCGGAAATATATCCAAAGAAGCCATCGCCGCCGACCACATTGAAATCGCCCGCCGTGAAATCGTCGGATGCCGACAGGAACGCGCTGAAGGTGCTGCTGTCGCCCAAGTCGACATCGACATCGCCCAGGACGCCGTCGTCGCCCCCGCCACCGCTGGCGGACGCATAGAGGAAGAAGCCGACGCTGTCGCCGCCCATAACGTCGACGTCGCCGATCGTGAACGAGCCACTGAAGAAGTCGACGCTGCCGCTCTGCATGTCGCCGAACGTTGCGGTCACATTATTGCTGCTGTCGACCAGCAACCACGCCGGCGTGCTGGTGCCGGGGTTGCCGTTGTAAAGCCAGCCATACGCGCCGTACCCGGCCACGTCGAACGACGCGGACAGCGAGCCCGTGATGTTGGAGATCATCAGCGGCGTGTCGCGATCGAGGTTATCGACGAAGGTGTAGTTGCCGTTGGCGCCGCTGCTCGAGTTGATATATTTGATGTTCGACCAGCCGACCGCCTGCAGCGTCGTATCGGACACCGACACGACGTCGACTCGCGCCAATGCCGGCGACCGTGGCGATCGCCGCCGGGCCGCCGTCCGTGAAGAGCTGCAGCACCGTATTGCCGCCGCCCTTGACCGTGTCGCCGTTGGTCAACGTGGCGGAACCGGGGACGGCGCTCGTCACGCCGATGACCGTGTCGTAGAGCGCGGAATTGCTCAGATCGACGAAGTCGGTGCCCGTCGTGAGCGTCTTGGTCACGCCGCCGGAAACGATCGGGTCACCCGGGTCTGCGATGTTCTGCTGGATGAACGTCGTGACGTCGAATTGCGAGGGGATCGTCGTCGGGTTGGCGTTGACCGGATCCAGGAAAGCGCGGCCGGCGTCGGCGTCGGCGGATCCGCCATACGTGGCCGCGAAATCGGGGCCCTCACCGAAATTGGGATCGTCCATCGGGCGACCGTCGACCGTCTCGGAAAAGCGGTTTGCCGCAATGCACTTGTTGAGGATCGAAACGGCGTCCTGGTTCTGCGCGCCCATCAGGATGGCGTTCGCGATACCGGCGGCGCTGTACGTGCCGTTGTTGAAGCCGTCGATGTAGAACTGCTTGCCTGCGGCGTCGGGCAGGCGGTCGAACAGTCCCAGGTAGATCTCGTCGATCACGAACCCGATCGTCACGCTGTTGATCGGGCCGTACAGGGCCAGTGCTTCCGGCGAATCTCCGAACGCATCGATGATCTGCTCGAGGCTCCCGCCCGGGGCTTCGAGCCGATCGGCCCAGTACAGCAAACCAGGAGGGTCGCCGGGGCGCTGATAGTAGGCGATGTATTCTTTTTGGACCGTGTTGAGAGATTCAAGCGACGCCATTTGCTTCTCCTAGAAAATCAAGAATTGATGCCTGGGGTGTGACGAAATATCAACACAAATCTCAAACTGTCGTTTGGAACACGCGCCTGCACCACGTACCCGAAGGCTTTCCGATGACGCGGTACACTAGCGTCGATAAGATCTAGCTGTCAAGGATACGCAGCTTTTCATTCGATGTCACCGGCATCGGGTTTTCGCAAAGGCCGGCATCACCAGTGTGGCACTATTACAACACCGGGCCAGAGCCGTGAACAAGTCGTGGATGCACTCGGTCGACATTCGCGTTTCCCTCGCCATCGCATCGGCCGCAG
Organism: uncultured beta proteobacterium; assembly: GCA_963695725.1. GTDB lineage: Bacteria > Pseudomonadota > Gammaproteobacteria > Burkholderiales > Casimicrobiaceae > CAIWHR01. The sequence goes on along the minus strand of CAVOHM010000003.1, from coordinate 5,739 downwards.
AGCAGGGCTTCGGCCGCCATTTTCCACCTTCGTCGAGCGGAAATCCAGCGTCGCGTGAGCCGGCTGGCCAACGATCGAAAAGTGTCGGGCAATGGCGACGATAATCGCAAAACATCTTGCGGTCACTGCCCCTGTTTCGTGCCATCGAGTAGCCGCAATGGTAACAAATCGGGCTGGCAAATGCCGTTTGGGGACAATTGAGGAAACTCGGGATTGCCGCGACATGTGCCGCCTTGCGTCAGTTGGTTCTCATTTTCGTTCGCCTCTCGCAGCGCGGTCACGCTCGATGCGGCAGCCGGCAGCCGGAAGTCGCGAATGACGGACATTGATGCGCTGCTCGACCGCTTGCGTGTTGCCGCGGCCGAGCATGCTCCGTTGCAAACTCCGGGCCGGGTCGCCGTTCGTGCCTGGCCCCCTATGGTCGACGCCGGGGCCCGCCGGGTCCTGCTGGAGGCCTGGGCCGCCGCTCATTCGTCGTGTTTCGGGCGTTTCCTGGTCCCCGAGCCCGACGATTTCGTCGAACTCGCCTTTCTGGCGTGCCTGGGGCGCCCGCCGGACCCGGCCGGCCGCGCCCACTACGTCGGCCGGCTGCAGCAGCGCGTGCCCCGACTGGAGATCCTGGCCCAGCTCGCGGCATCGCCGGAAAGCGACCGGTTCGGCGGCAAGCCGGGTTGGCCCCTGTGGCTGCGTCCGATGCTGTGGGGACTGCGCCTGCCGTCGGCTTTCGTTCAGCGCGGGTCACGCGCGACGCTGCGCCGCGTTGAACAGCGGCTCGCCAAGCGCGCGCGCGGGAGCTCCGTCGGCCTCGTCTGGCGGCTCGCCGGTGCGATCGACGAGCGCGACCGTTTCCACCAGGGCGAATGGGACGCGCTGGCGCAGGAAGGCGCCGCCATGCGTGAACGGCTGTCCGTCGTGGCAGGCCACACGACTGCCGCACGGGACGTCGCTGCCGGGTTGGCAGCGGACGTCAACGCGTCGACCAAAGCGATCGCGGCGATGCGCGCCCGGATGGCGGCGCTGGAGTACCCGTCGCCGGGAGCATCGGCCGCGACCGCCGCGCCATCGGATTCCGATCCGGACCTAACACGCTACTACCTGACGCTGGAATCGGTTTTTCGCGGCGAACCGGCGCGCATCCGCGCGCAGCTCGCGACGGATTATCTCGAGCTTCTGGCGCGCGCCCGCGTCGAGGCCGGCGACGGGCCGTGTGTCGACGTCGGCTGTGGCCGCGGCGAATGGCTGGATGTGCTGCGCGATCATGGCTACCGCGCGCGCGGCGTGGACTTGAATCCCGCGATGGCGGCGGCGGCAAGCGCCTCCGGTCACGAGGTGATCGTCGGGGATGCGCTCGCGTTCCTGCGCGACATTCCCGCGGATTCGGTGTTGGCGCTCTCCGGGTTCCATCTCGCCGAGCATCTCGAATTTGGCACGCTGTTCCGCCTTGTCGCCGAATGCCGCCGCGTGCTGAAACCGCACGGACTGCTGATTCTCGAGACGCCCAATCCGGAAAACATCTGGGTGGCAACGCACACGTTCCACCACGATCCGACGCACGACAATCCGTTGACACCGGCGAGCCTCGAATTCCTCGTCAACCATCACGGGCTCGAGACGGTCGCGGTCCTGCGCCTGCATCCGTATCCCGACGAGGCGCGCCTGCCGGGCAACGACCCCGTCACCGAGCGTCTGAACGCGATGACCTGCGGCGACCAGGATTTCGCCGTGGTGGCGAAGAAGACGCCGCCCGGCTGATTCGGGCACGCCACGTTCGATCCGATGCGCATCCTGGTGACGGCGAGTCATGCCCCCTTCCTGCACGGCGGGGGCGAGCGGCATGTCGACAACCTGTGTTCGGCATTGCGGGCGGGCGGCCACGAGGTCGCGCTCCTGCGCCTGCCGTTCAAGTTCGCGCCGGCGTCGGACATCGCGCGCCTGATGGCCTTCTGCGACGGCTACGATCTTGCCGCGCCCAACGGGCAGCACGTGGATCGCGTGATCGAGCCTCCAGTTCCCAGGCTACGGGATGCGCCATCCGCAGCACGTCGTATGGCTGATGCACCAGCATCGCGCCGTCTACGAGTTGTTCGACCCGAGCGAGGCGACGCCGGAGCTTCGCGACCTGCGCGAAAAGATCGTCGCGTACGACACTCGGGCGCTATCGGGAATCACGCGCATCTTTGCCAATTCGCGCCGCGTCGCCGAGCGCCTGCGCCAGCACAACGGCCTCGAGGCAACGCCGCTCTATCATCCGCCGCCCGACGCCGAGCACCTGTGTGGCGGCGACGCGTGGGACTACGTTTTCTTTCCGAGCCGCCTCGAATCGCTCAAGCGCCAGGACCTCTTGATCGAGGCGGCGCGCCACGTCGCGACCGACACGAAGATCCTGATCGGCGGCGAGGGGCCGCAGCGGTCACGGTACGAACGGCTGATCGAGAAACACGCGCTGGGCGACCGCGTGCGGCTCATCGGAGCGTTCTCGGAGACCGAACGCATCGCGTTGTATGCGCACGCACTTGCCGTCGTGTTTCCGGCGTTCGACGAGGATCTGGGCTACGTGCCGCTCGAGGCGATGTACGCCGCGAAACCGGTCGTGACGTGCCAGGACTCCGGCGGACCGCTGGAATTCGTCGTTGCCGGCGAGACAGGCGAAATCGTGGACCCGTCGCCCGGGGCCCTGGCCGGCGCCGATCGATCGTCTGGCCGCGCAGCCGCACCGCGCGCGGGAGATGGGCGAAGCGGGCCGGGAGCGCATCCTGGCGATCGGACTGTCGTGGCCGCGCGTCGTCGCCACGCTCTGCGCGTAGGGGATCGCATGCCCGGCCTCGTTCGCGACCTCTGGCATTACCGTGGCTTCGTGCACGGCAGCATCCGCCGCGAGATCGCTACGCAATATCGCGGTTCGCTGCTGGGTGCCGCCTGGGTATTGATCGGCCCGGTGGTGATGATCCTGATCTACACGCTGGTGTTCTCGCACGTCATGAGGAGCCGCCTCGCCGGCGTGGATACGGCGTTCGGCTACAGCATCTTCTTGCGCCGGTTTGCTGCCCTGGACATTTTCACCGAATCGCTCGAACCGGCTGCAGGCGGTGTTCATCGCCAACGGCAACCTGATGAAGAAGGCGATGTTTCCGCGCATCTGCCTGCCGATCATCGCGCTCGGCGCGGCGAGCTTCAATTTCGCGGTCATCGCCACGCTGTTTCTGCTCTTCCTGGCCGTGTCCGGCAGCTTCCCGGCGTGGCGCTGCTGGCCGCTTTGCCGGCGCTGGTCGTGCAAATCGCGCTGGCCATGGGCCTTGGCATGCTGTTCGCAACGCTCAACGTGTTTTCCGCGACGTCGGGCAGGCGGTGACGCTGCTGCTGCAATTCTGGTTCTGGCTGACGCCCATCGTCTATCCGCTGGCATCGCTGCCCGACTGGGCACGCGCGGTGCTGGCCTGGAATCCGATGGCCGTGCTGGTTTCCCATTACCAGACGGTGCTCTTGTACCAGCGTGCGCCGGATGCCCCGCGTGGCTCGGATTGGCCGGCGTGGCGGGCCTCGCGTTTGCCGCGCTGTGGCTGGGGCTCGCGACGTATCGGCGCCGCGTCGGCGAAATGGCGGATGAGCTCTAGGATGGACGACTCCCACGTTCACGGGGTTCGCTGCCCCTTCGGGCCGCCGGGCGGGCGCCGATGAATGGTCAGCTGCAGGTCGAGGATCTGGGCAAGGCGTACCGGTTTTATCCGTCGCGCTGGGCACGCCTCGCGGAATGGCTCCTGCCCGGCGGACCGCGCCACGAACGGCAATGGGTGGTGCGACACGTCGGGTTTGCGGTGGCGCCTGGCAAGTAGGTGGGAATCATGGGGCGGAACGGCGCAGGGAAGAGCACGCTCCTGAAGCTCATCACCGGCACGACGCAGCCCAGCGAGGGACGGGTGCCAAGGTTACCGGCCGTGTGGCCGCGCTGCTGGAACTCGGCATGGGCTTTAGTCCGAATTCACGGGCCGCGAAAACGTGTTCATGACCGGCCAGCTCATGGGATTGTCGGCGCCGGAAATCGCGGCCGCGATGCCAGAGATCGAATCGTTCGCGGAGATCGGGCGCTATATGACGAACCGCTGCGCACGTATTCGAGCGGCATGCAGGTGCGCCTGGGATTCAGCGTGGCGACGGCGTTTCGCCCGGACATGCTGATCGTGGACGAGGCGCTCGCCGTCGGCGACCTGTACTTTCAGCACAAGTGCTACGCGCGGATCCGGCAGTTCCGCGCGGACGGCATGACGCTCCTCTTCGTATCGCACGATCCGGGCGCGATCAAGAGCCTGTGCGACCGCGCGATCCTGCTCGATGCCGGCGGCATCCGCGCCGACGACCGGCCCGACACCGTGCTCGACTTCTACAACGCATTGGTGGCGGAACGGGAGAACGCCGCGGTGCTCGCGCCCGGATCGCCTGCCGGCGCCGGACTTCGAGGATCCGGTCGGGCGATCGCCAGGCGGTGTTGCTCGAGGTCGCGCTCTTCGCCGCCCGGCCGCCGTCAAAGTCGTCCGCGTCGGCGAGCCGGTCCGGTTGTCGATCAGGTTCACCAGAGGACCGACGTGGCGGACCTGACCGTGGGCTTCCTGATCCGCGACCACCTGGGCAACGACGTCTATGGCACCAACTCGTGGCATTTGGGTGCTAAGAAACTGCGCGAGGTCCCGGTGGGCGCCGCCGCGCGCGTGGATTGCCGGATCCCCGCGCTCAACCTTCAGGTCCCCGGAAGCTACAGCGTGACCGTCGCGCTGCACAGCGACATCACGCATCTCGAGGACAACTACGACTGGTGGGACAAGGCTCTGGTGTTCGAAGTGGTGCGCGGCACCGAAACCTTCTTTACCGGCGTCGCGCAACTGCCCGACATCGACGCCAGCGTTCCATCGGCCCATGAGAATCGCGCTGGTCGCCCCGAGCGCGGTGCCGTTCACGCCCGGCGGCGCGGAACGGCTCTGGTCGGGCTTGACGGCGTATGTCAACCGCCACACCGGGCACGCGATGGAACTGGTACCGCGCCTCCGTCAGCCGGAGCGCAATTTCTGGGAGGTCGCGCAGAGCTACGGGAATTCTCGGCGCTCGATCTCGCCCGCTTCGACATGGTGATCTCGACCAAGTATCCGGCGTGGATGGTCGCGCACGAGCACCACGTCGTGTATCTCCAGCACACGTTGCGGGGCCTGTACGACACCTACCCCGCCGAACTCCCGTTGCGCCCGCGCCATCTGCCCTGGCTCCGCCGGGCGGCTCTGGGAGTTGCTGCAACGGCCCACGCTGGACCGCATCGCGCTGCCGGACATCTTCGGCCAGGTGGATTCGCTGCGCGCCGACGCGAGCATTCCGGCGGACGCAATGGAACGCCTGGTCGCGTTCCCGGACCATTGGCCCGGGCGCTCGTCCATGCGCTCGACCGGATCGGCCTTGCGCAAAGCGCGGTGCGCCGCCATTTCGCCATCTCGCAAACCGTCGCGCAGCACGAGGGTATTTTCCGTCCGGCGCGGCAGTCGAGGTCGTGCCGCATCCGTTCCGATCTCGAGGGCTTTCGCGACGAGCCCGGCGAATTCATCTTCACGGCAAGCCGCCACGACCGGCCGAAGCGCCTCGATCTCCTGATCCGGGCGTACCGGCAGTGCCGGACCGACGCGGCGCTGGTGATCGCAGGCGACGGTCCCGCGGGCGCGGCATTGCGCGCGCTCGCCGCGGGCGATGCGCGGATCCGCTTCGTCG
>CAVOHM010000002.1:0-494894 GCA_963695725.1 uncultured beta proteobacterium | reverse complement strand
CTAAGAGCTTGTCCGTTAATAAATCGCGTGATGCGTTTGACCAAAATGCGATGGGATCCGCGAAGGACGGCGAAGCGCGTGGCAGGTCCCACGGGCGAGCCGGCCGACAAAGGAGACCGCGCATTTTGGTCAAACCCTTCGGGAACGGGCAGCTTGGGCCGATGGCTTTGTCGCTCGGCTTGCCTTGGGGAGCCACCCAAGGCGGCACCTCGCTTCGCGCCCTCGGCCCAACCTGCCGCGCTCGCACACGTGATTTATTAACGGACAAGCTCTAAGGAGCCACCATGAACCGTCGCCGCTTTCTCCGGTCCCTTTCTGCCTTCGGTGCCGCGCCTTTGCTGCCGCAATTCCTGTCGGCGGCCATGGCCGCCGACACCTCGGGCTACAAGGCGCTCGTCTGCGTCTTCCTGTACGGCGGGAACGACAGCCACAACACCGTCGTGCCGTTCACCACCACCGAGTACAACGCCTATTCGGCCGCGCGCGGCGGCCCGGCGGAAACCAACGGGCTCGCGCTGCCGCAGGGCGCGTTGCTGCCGATAGCCGGTAACTCCTTCGGTCTGCATCCGGCGTTGACCAACATGGCTTCGTTGTTCAACGTCAGCAAGAAGCTCGCGGTGGTCGCCAATACCGGCGTCCTGCTGGCGCCGACCACGCTGGTGCAGTACAAGAACAAGAGCGTGCCGTTGCCACCGCAACTGTTCTCCCATTCGGACATGCAGTCGCACTGGCAGACGATGCATGCCGATTACCCTGCGGACACCGGCTGGGGCGGGCGGCTGGCCGACTGGTTCCGCCCGGCGGCCACAGGGAAACTGCCGGTCGCCGTGAGTCTCGGCGATGGCGGCGTGTTCATGAAGGGCGACGCGGCGTCGGCCTATCAGGTCACGCCCATGCGCTACCGGAACGGGAGCGTCGACAACGAGTCCCGCATTGCCGTCGCGCCGCGTGCCGATGTGTGGTGGAACTGGACCGGCTCCGACCCGCAGGCCTTGTTCGTGGACAACACCCGGCTGATCCGCTCCAACGTGATGGAAGAGCAATTTGCGGACGTGATGGAAAGCGCACTGGATATCGGGCAGTTCGTGTCCGATGGGATGTACGCCACAACCACGTCCAACGGCAAGACGACCTATTCCCTCAAGAACCCCGTGCCGGGAACCTGGCCCACCACCAACCGCCTCGCCGCCCAGATGCATTCCGTTGCGGCCATGATTGCCGCCAGGCAGTCATTGGGCGCATCACGGCAGATCTTCTTCGTCTCCTTGGGGGGCTTCGACAATCACGGCGATCAATTCGGCCGTGACGCCAGCACCGGCAACAAGACGCTGCTGGCCGGCAAACACTACGACCTCTTGCGGGAATTCGACGCGGCCATGAAAGTGTTCTACGACGCCACGGATGCCATGGGCGTCGCCAGCAGCGTCACCACCATGACGATGAGCGACTTCGGCCGCACCCTCAAGTCCAACGGCCAGGGATCGGACCATGGCTGGGGCGAGCACCTGATGGTGATGGGCGGCGCAGTGAACGGGGGGCGTATCGTCGGCCAAATGCCGCCAGTTGCCCTGGGTACCGACGTCGATGTCGGTGAAGGACGACTGCTACCGACAACCGCATCGGATTCCTACGCCGCGAGTTTCGCCAAATGGCTGGGCGCGACCGATGCGGAGCTCGACTTCTTATTCCCGAACCTCGGGCGCTTCGCCACGCGCACGCTCGACCTGTTCGCGTAGGTGCCGTAGGCGCGGGCTCGACCGCGCTCCCCAATTGCCCATGCGCCAATCGGCAAGGCGCAAGCGCACCAGAAATTTGTCGTGGGAGAGCGTCTTGAGATCGCTCATCCTTCCTTGTCGAAGCGCCGCGACAACGATGCTCACGATCGCGTTCCCGGTGTCAATGGCCGAGGTAGCGAACCAACCGCCTTGCGCAATTCGTTTGCCGTTGCGATAAGTTCGGCAAGTAGCTGATCGTCGCGCTCCAGATGCCCCTCGTACTCGGCGAGATTGCGACGCTCGTGCGCCTTCGCCAGCACGCGCCACTTTTCCGTGGCCAAACCAACGGTGTGAGCCAATGCTTGAAAGACGAGGTAACGATTGTCCGAGCGGTATCCAGCGCGACGCAGCGCGGCGAGTGCCATTGCGTGTGCTGCGTTGTACGCAAGATCGAATTTGCTGGAGTAGGAAAGCTCGGGGCGACCCGCGTCGTTCAGCCGATCCTCGGCGGATTGCAGCAGGCCCGCAATTTCTTCGTCAGACGCCAGCTCGCGCTTGAGCTTGCCGATCCGGACCAGGTTGTCGAGTTCAGGCGATGTCATCGTCGGATCCGACGACGAAGAGCCGCGGCTGGCCTGCGACGCGCGACCCGAAACCGGTGGCTTGACCGCGCTTGCGTCGCCATTCCGACAGTCGCATGACGTTTGGATTGACGGTTCGCGCGAGCTCCGCTTCGACTGGCTGCAGCGCCGAGAAGACGTCCGCGTAGTCGAGCTTGTCGGCGACCACCAAAAGATCGATGTCGCTCGTCGCCCGATCCTGCCCTTTCGCGATCGAGCCGTAGACGAAAGCAGCACGAATGCGGTCAGCGAGTGGAGCCAGCGCTGCGCGAAGTGGTGCCACGAGTCCGGAGGTCTTGACGATCAGTCCATGCAATTCCCCGAACACGGGACTTGCGCGGTTCGCCTGGTAGTGCTTCTGGTTGCCGATCCGGTCCACGTTGACCAGCCCGACCTCGGCGAGGCGGGTCACCACGCGGTGCGTGGCGCCTGTGCCGGAAGCCGCTAGACGGATCAGTTCTGCGCTCTGAAAGCGACGATCGGGCTGGCCGAACAGCAGTCCCAGGACGCGCTGCTGGACCGGTGTAAACAGCGCGCCCCCCAAGCCGGAGGCCAGGGATGCAGACGTATTTCCCTTGGAGGACGTTCCCATTTAAGGAATAATCATACCCCAAATAGGAACGAAAGCAGCACGAAGGTCCAATTCAACGTCCAAAATGAGGGCGGTAAGCACCCGGGGATAACAGCGGTGGAAAGGGCGAGAACGTTCGCCGAGCCCTCTCCTTTTCTCCGATGAAAAACGATTCGGTTCGATTCCGACCTCCTCCAATGCGACAAGTCGTCATAGCCACTTGTGCGGCTTTGTCGGGTAAGGTTCACGGGATGTTCACATCGTGGCGACGATCCGCCTGCGGGGCGTCTACGATCCCGACCCGCTGCGCGTGCGAGCCTGGCGCATGAATCTGCGCCAGGTCAGACGCGGACGCGCACGCCCAGCGGGCCCGTGCCAACCGCCTCGGCGTCCTGGCGATGATCGGGTCGATGGCCTGTTTCATCGCCAACGACGCGCTGGTCAAGTACGCGAGCCAAGCCCTGCCGGCGACGCAGCTCATCTTCATCCGCGGCGTCATGGCGACGCTGCTGGTGCTGGCCGTGGCGCACGCGATGGGCGCGACGCGAAGAATCTGGAAGATCGCGCAGGGCTGGGTGGCGGTCCGCGCCCTGATCGATGCTATCGCCACGATGCTCTATCTCGTGTCGCTGTTCAATCTGCCGATCGCCAATGCCGCTGCCATCAACATGGCATTGCCGTTCTTCATCACCATCCTTGCCGCCGTATTCATCGGCGAACGGGTCGGCCTGCCGCGATGGCTCGCCATCGGTTTCGGCTTTCTGGGCGTCGTGCTGATTGTCCAGCCGCGGGTCGAGGGCTTCAACGTCTACGCACTGGTGTGCCTGCTCGCCACCCTGCTGATGGCCGTGCGCGACCTGGTTACCCGGCGCGTTCACGCCAGCGTTCCGTCCATTCTGATCACCGTGTCCAACACGATCGCCGTCATGCTTCTCGCCGGCGGACTGTCGTTGCTCGAGGGCTGGCGTCCGCTGCCTGCGTTCGAGACCGGACTCGTTGCCGTCGCGGCCGTCTTTCTCGCGACCGCCTACTATCTCCTCGTGATCAGTACGCGGCATGGCGACCTGTCGCTCATTGCGCCATTCCGATACATCGCGCTACCGTTCGCGATGATTGCCGGCTTCGTCGTCTGGGGCGACATTCCGAACGTGCTTGCGTGGTGCGGAATCGGGCTGGTGATCGGTTCCGGCATCTACGTGTTGCGGGCAAGCCGCCGCGCGCGCGTGGCTTCGACAGCGCCGGATTGAACGATGCCAACGGGAGGTCGTGTCGGACCCAGTCGACGCGGAACGATATGCACCTATGGCGCGCGATGGTTCGCAACAATCGTCTCGATCGTTCGCGCGAGCTCGCCGAGTACGGAGTGATCGAAGAACTCCGAAACCGACAGCTCGACCCCGAATTCGCCTTTGATGAGTTGCAGCATCCGAAAGACGGCGATCGAGTCGCCGCCCGCAGCGAAGAAATCGGCGTCGCGAGCGGGTGCGGGCACCGCCAGCACGTCCACCCACATGTGCGCCAGTCGCGCTTCGAACGCGTTCGTGTAGACCGGTTGCGCCTCGAACGCTTGCGGCATGATCGCCGTTCGAGTGGCAAGGTTGCCGCGATCGACCTTGCCGCCCGCCAGACGGGGCAAGGCCGGGAGCCTCAGATACGCGGCAGGCTGTGCCGGCCTCGCCACCACGGCGGCCACGGCCAGCCGAAGCTCGGCGGCATCGGGCGCGGCATCGCCCTCGGCCACGTAATAGACGACTATCGAGGTGTCACCGTGCGGGCCCGTCCGGACGACGGCAATCGCCTCGACCACGTGCGGCACGCGGCTCACCGCCTGTTCGATCTCGCCGAGGTGGATGCGATACCCGTGGACCTTGACGACAAGATCGCGGCGCCCGGCAAGGAAAACGCGTCCGTCGGCAAGCTGGTAGCCGAGATCACCCGTCGCAAACGGCAGGGTGAACGGTTGCACCCGACCCTCGCGTGCATCCCAGTATCCGCTGGCCAGCATCTGGCTCGCCACTCGGATTTCACCGAGCGCACCGGCCGCGGGATTTCCCTGTTCATCGCATATCGAAACGTCGACGCCCGGCACGGGATTGCCGGCCGGGATGCGCCCGGCGACGATGCGGGTGTTGTGATCCATGAAAAACTGGCAGACCGTATCCGTTTCGCTGGCGGCATAGCCATTGGCCAGAATGGAGCCGCGCGGAAAGTGCCGCTGGAAACCGCTCACGTCACGTTCCTGCAACGGCTCCCCGCCCAGGCGAACGACGCGCACGCCGGGAAAGCGCTCATCAGTCAACGTTTCCAGGAACAGCCGGAAAACCGTCGGGACGGCATAGAGCATGGTGATGCCGACGTCGTTCAGCCAATGGGCCAACTCCGTCACGCCGCGAGTGTGGACATCGTGGAAGACCAGCGTGGCCCCGCTCAACAGCGCGCCCCAGATTTCGCGAATGCCCGCGCTGACCGCAAACGACTGGAGCAACGAGAGACGGTCGTCGCGCTGGATGCGATAGTCGGTCGCGTAGCGTGCCGCGCGCGCGAGCACGGTGGCGTGGCTCAGGACAATGCCTTTGGGGATTCCGGTGGAGCCGGACGTGTACAGCAGGCACGCCGGGGCCGTTGGCGGGACCGTCGGCGCCAGCTCCGGCGACGCGTGCATGTCGTCGACGCACAACACGGTGCAGGGCTTCGCGGCCAAGGTCGTGGCCAACTCCCGCTGCGCGGCCCCGGACAGCAGAAATTCCGGACGCACGTCGGCGAGGATGGACCGCAGACGGCCCAGCGGCAGATGAGCGTCCAGCGGGACGTAGCATCCTGCCGCGCGCACCACGCCCAGGATCAGCGGCAGCAGATCCACGCCATGCTCGCAAAGCACGGCCACCGGTCGCGTGGGGTCGAAGTCGCGGTGGATGAGTTCCGCGGCTACGCTCGCGGCAAGCCGGTCGAGCTCCACGTAGGCAAGCTGCCGGGCCCCGTCGATCGCGGCGGGATGTTCCGGATGGCGGACTGCCCACTGGGCGAAGCGCGGATAGATGCATCCGGCGAGGTCGGCTGCGGAGAAGGAAGAGCCAGCTTCGGCCAACGCCACGGGCGCGGGAAGCGCGACACTTTCGTCAGCATCGGCCAGGAACGTCGGCGTGATCATCTGGTCGCTGGGGGTGACGACGGTGCGGACCTTGTACCCCTTGATGTCGTTGCGGATCTGTTCGACCCGCCGCACCCTGACCGTTTCGACCGCGGCGGATTTCCGGGCCAGCAGGCGGCGGAAGGCCGCCTCCATCGGCGCATCGAGGTCGTGCGGAGATTGATAGCGAATCTCAACTTCGACCGGACTGTGGTGGACGAACTGCAACTTTTCGACACCGGGCAGTTCGAGTTCTGCCAGCTCGTAGACTTCCACGGCTGCGATGCGACCATCCTTCAGGCGCACCGGCAGCAAATCCGGAATCTTGCCGTCGATGGCGAGCAGCGTATCGGCCCCGAGGCCGGCCTTGCCTAGCGTCGCGTAGTCGGACAGGTCGAAGCGGATCAGGGGCAACGCGGTGTGCAGCAGGCTCGTCAGCAGCACCCGTCCCCGCGCGCCGGGGGACACCATCCGACTGTCGGCATCCACCACCTCGAGCAGATTGAGGTCGGTGAAAACATCGAACTCGTCATGACCCGGACGTCGCGCCGCCATGTACAGCGATTCGGCGCAGGCATAGAGGTCGTAGATCTCGGCGTTCCAGACTTTCTGCATCTGCGCGCGCACGGCGGGGATCAGGCGTTCCCCGCTGACCAGCACCGACTTGGGATCGATGTGCAGCCGGCCCTGCAGCGTCCATTCGACCATCCAACTGAGTGCGCTGGGATAGCCCTGGATTCGCTCCGGCTGAAACGCATTCAACCGTGCCAGTACTTCCTCGATCGGGTCGAAGATGGACAGGCTCAGCACCTCGTGGGCCGACTGTGAAGCCATTCGGATGTTGACCGCGCCCGCGTAGTGGCCCTTCAGGTTCATCAGGAAGGCGCTGCGCAGGGGCTGCTCCATGCCCTGCCCCAAGGGCAGCAGCAAGGGCGCCGCCGTGGCCGTCATGCGGCGCCACGCGTTGAGCGAATACGGAAAATACCGGTGTATCGGCGATCCGTACGAACTGTGAAGGACGATGTACTCGTCGAGATAGGGTCGGGCCGGATCGGTTTCCCGCCGCACCCACTCTTCCAGGTCGGTCCTGCGCAGGCGCGGGTCGGTGACCGCGTCGTCGAAACGCAGCATCAGGTCCGTCTTCGAGACGACGGGCAGATGCTCGAGCGCGATGTGCGGCAGGTCCTGCTCGCGAATGCCTTCCCGCGCGAAGATTTCACGGTAGAACGGCGAATGATTCCACGCGTGCGAAAGCAGTTCGCGCAGTCGTCGCTCGGGAGTCATCGCCAATGGATGGATACTGGAATTACGCAACGCGGACGGACAGGAAATCCAGGTCCGCCGAGCGCGGGCGGATCAGCGTATCACGGGTCGATGCCGCCGGGCTCGTGCTGCCGGCCGCCCGTCTCGCGACGGAGATTGGCTTGACGATCCCACGGTCGCTGCTCGAGCGCGGCGCTTGGAGTTTGAAGCGAAATTTGCCGGGACTCGACATTGGCGCCGTTTGGCCGTCGTTCCATACGGCGCTTTCGCCAACGCGCCTCATGCGGTATTGCAACGAGCAGTTTCGGCCGGGCACATACGAGGACCATCGCGTTGAACCAGGACACGTCGTGGGAGAGCCTTCCCGGGAGACGCTGCGCCGGCAGGGAAAGCGCACTGCGGTCATCGATGTGCCGAAGGCCCGATTGGCGCCCGAACTCAACGCCGACAGGATTTGCCTATTCGCGTTGCTTCGAGAACCGCGTACCTCGCGTCCGCGTGGGTGATTTCTCGACGGCAATGAAGGTGCTCGAGGGCGGAAAGGGAACAGGCATCGTGAGCAACCGCATCCGCGTGCGCGTACCTGCCGATCCGACCGCGGCCGCAACCCGCAACCGCCATTGCGTAGAATAACGGCTGTGCCCGGGTGGTGAAACTGGTAGACACAAGGGACTTAAAATCCCTGGATCGCAAGATCATGCCGGTTCAAATCCGGCCCCGGGCACCATTCTTCCTGCCGGACTTTGCTCGGCGCGTTGACGCCGCGCCACGCCGGACCTCCGACGCAGCGTCGATCAGGCGTGCGCCGTGAATTTCTTCAGGAATGGCGGCCGCTTTGCCGTGCCTGCGGCGGATAGCCGGACGAATTCGGCAAGCGATTCGGCAGTCCGCGGACGGCTGAAGTAGTAGCCCTGAAGATGGTCGCATTGAAGACGCGCGAGAATCATCGCCTGCTTTTCCGTCTCCACGCCAACGGCCAGCACGCGCCGCTTCAACGCATGTCCCATCGCGATGATGGCCTCGGCAACGGCGCCGGAACCGGCGTCCGCGCTGAGGTCCGCGACAAACGACGGGGCGATCTTGAACGTCGTCATCGGAAATCGCTTGAGATGTGCCAATGAGGAATACCCGGTACCGAAGTCTCCGAGGCTCAACATCACGCCCGTCGCACACAACTGGTCGAGCATCACCGCCGCACCGCTGTTGGCATCGTTCAACAGGTCTTCCGACACCTCGATTTCGAGGGACCGGGGGTTCATGCCTGTGCTGCGGAGAATCGATCGGACTTTCTCGACGAAGCCCTTCTGCCGGAACTGCCGCGCCGAAACATTGACGGCCACCAGAGGCAGCGCGAGCCCTTCGTTCTGCCACGCGCGGAATTGCCGGCAGGTTTCGTGCAACACCCATTCGCCGATAGGCTCGATGAGTCCGGTTTCCTCGGCGAGGTGAATGAATTCCGCCGGCAATCGCTGCTCATGGTCCGGGCAGTCCCAGCGCAGCAGCGCCTCCGCACCGGAAATTTGGCCGGTGCGCAGGTCGAGCTGCGGCTGGTACCACAAGCTGAACTCGCTGCGCTCGATTGCCCGGCGCAAGTCCCGCTCGAGGGTCACGCGCGAGCGCGCGGCCACGTTCATGCGCTCTTCGAAGTAGACGTAGCGGCCGCGGCCGCTTTCCTTCGCGCGGTACATCGCCGTATCGGCATTGCGCAGCAGTTCGTCGGCCGACGCTCCATCCGCCGGATAGATGGCAATGCCGATGCTGGCATTCAGGAATTGTTCGCTTCCCGCAACGACGAAGGGCGCCGCCATCGACTCGATGACGTGCGCGGCGACGGACTCCGAGTCGCGCGCCGACCGGATCTGCGGCAGGATGATCGTGAACTCGTCCCCGCCGAGCCGCGTCACCGTATCGGTCTCGCGGACGCATTGCTTGAGGCGTTCCGCGGTCTGCCGCAACACGTCGTCGCCGACGGCGTGACCTTCGCGATCGTTGATGCGCTTGAAGTTGTCGAGGTCGATGAACAGCAGCGCAAATGGCTGCGGGTCGCGCTGCGCCTGAGCGAACCGTCGGGCGAGCTGGTCCCTGAAATACAGGCGATTCGGCAGCGCGGTCAGCGCGTCGTAGTTCGCCTGGTAGAAGAGCTGCTCGTCTTTGGCCGCCGTCGCAAACGCCACGCCGACGCGGTCACCGAGGTTGCGCGCCCGCGCCCGTTCCTCATCGGAGAGCATCGCCGCACGCGTGAATCCGAGAACGACGGTGCCTACGACGGCGTCCTGCAGAATGATCGGCAACACCAGCAACGAAGCCGCACCGAGCCGTGCTACCGGTGCCAGGTAGGGCGTCACCGCCTGCGCCCGATCGAGCCAGAGCCCATCCGGATACGCGAGCAGAACGCCGGTGTCATCGGTCGAGAACGCGCAGCGCTCGAGTTCAACCGCGCCCTCGTTGCGCTGGTCGCGCGAATAGATGCGCACCATGGCCGGAGCGTTGCGGTCGACGATGGCGATGCTGACATAGTCGGCGGGAACGACGTCGCGCATCCGCAGCACCACCGTCTCGATGACGCGATCGAGATCGAGCCGGGACAGGATGGCCTGGTCGATGTCCGCCAACGTAAGCAATGCCGCGAACTCGCCGCCCAGGCGCTCTGCCATCGAATTGAACGATGCCGCAAGCCGGCCGAATTCATCGTCGCTGCGGACCTCCGCTCTCGCCGAAAAATCCCTTTCCCCGACGCGGCGCGTGCCCTCCGTCAGCTGTTCGAGCGGATCGAGCGTACGGCGAATCTGCACGGCGCTTGCTGCCGCAGCAATCAATAGCGCGAGCGCGGCTGCGGCGAGCAGCATAGAGCGCAACGCCGCAACGGGTGCCAGCGCATCGGCCTCGCGGTAAGACGTGACGACTGCCCATCCGCGGCCCGCCATCGGCGGTTTGACCGCAAGGGGATGGTAGGTCGCAAGGAAAGTGTCGCCCGCATACTGGAACGAATGCTGTCCGGCGGCCAATTCCCCCACGGGCACCGCGAGCGACCGAAACGCAGCATGGCGATTGTCCGTCGTGCAGAACAATGGCTTGCCCTTGGCGTCGACCACACAAATGCCGGCCTGCGCCGACGATGGTGTCGACTCACCCCACAGGTATGCCGGATCGATCTCGGCGACCAGGTTCGCGTCTGCCTCGCGCGCGCGCTCGAAGCGCGCAACGATGAAGAGTCTTGTCGCCCCGCCCGCGTCGCGAGTGCCCGCGAGAATCGTGTTGCCCTGCGCCAGTTGCGCCACCTGCGCAGCGTCAAGCGTAGGCGCCTCGGCAAGTTCTCCGAGCAGCGATTGAACGCGGCCGGATGGGTCGACGACGCCGACCGCCTTGACTTGTCGCTCCAGGCTCTGCCGGTCGTGACCGGGCAAGGGTGCGCCGGTATCTCCGCGCATGGCGACGTCGTGCATTCGGCCCTCGATCGCCAGCAGCCGATCGCCCAACGACGCTGCGTAGCCATCGCCAACCTGAGCGAGCCGGGCGTGATTCTGCTCGAGCAGAAGGCTCCGGACCTGGTCCAGCGACAGGACCGCTGCGATTGCCAGCGGAAGCAGCGCCGATGCGATGAAGAAGGCAACGACGCGACGCGAGACTTTGCTGCGGAAAATTGTTCCTATCTTGTTCATGCGTCCTGGCCGTGCTCGACACTCGCGCTTGCGCAACGTCGGCGTCCGACGGTGCGATCGCTTGCTCGAACATCGCTGTTCGCTACAGCGGCAACGAGCAGAAATGCGCTCGCGCCTCGAGTGTGAAAAGCATCTGCAAGACCCATGCCATCGCCTGGTGAATGGCAATGGCACATATCGTCACGAGTGTTCCGCGCGCATCAGGCAAGGCCCATCCGTCGAATGGCGGCAGCGCGTCGAATTTGTGTCGGAACAGCGGCGCCTGCAGCACCGTCGTGTTCGGTGCGGCCACGTCGTCGTAGCGCGTGGTGTACGGTGATGCATGCCCAATTCACGCGCGCAACGCTCGGCGGCGAAATTCGTACGCTACAGGCCGGACGCGCGCGGCAGGTGCAGCGCGTCGAATGGCGGGCGCCGCTCTACTTGTCTCGTTCCACGAGATCCCAGGCCGTGCGATTGGCGGGATGCAACTCGCTGTAGTAGCTGCGCAGTTCGGTCAGTTCCTGCGCGATTTCCTGCGGGAATCCGGTCCGGTCGCCACGCTCGTCGACGACGAGCCCGTCGAGATAGGACTCGCAGCGCGCGACGCGGTGCCAGAGCTCGGCGATGCTGTTCGCGATGCGTGGAAACGCGCGAGCCAAAGCGACCGGCCGCACGGCTTCGGGCAATCCATTGATCCAGTCGACCGTGGTCTCGAGCAGCAGGGATCCCTTCATCGGAGCGCGCAGCGCGATCGCCTTGCTCGCATCCACGCGCTTGATCTGCCCTTCGAGCTCCTTGCGCGCGTCCGCAATGGAAACCTTTTCGAAGTCGAGCGATTTCATGGGCGGGCTCCTGTGTCCGCGGGTGCGCCAGGCCGATACACGGCGCGCGTCCGGCGGATGGCGATCCGCCAGCGCATGCTCGATAAGCAATTGACGTGCCCGCAAACTCCGGCTTCCTCCGATTCGAGGGATCGGGACGAGGCCGCGGGGTTCCAGCGCGCGCAGCGCGCGCCTTCAGCGCTTCATGCCCGACATCCGCGCGAAATCTCCCATCACCTTCTGCATCGACTCGAACGCCCCCCCGCCGGACGACATCACACCCTGCATCGCGGAAACGACTTTTTGCATCTGCGTCATGTCGGGCATCATCGCGAGCGCCGCCTTCGCCTGGCCGGCGCCGGGAACACCGGACATCTGGTCCTCCATCAGCGTGAACAGACGTTTCTGGATCTCGGCCACGAGGTCGAACATCTGGCCCCAGTAGGCCATCGACCGCTCGACCGCTTCCTGCGTCACACTCTGCCCCGCGGCCATCAGCGCCGGCACGTCGCCCGCTTCCGCCGCGCGGCGCGCCGCCTTCTTCTGCATCGTGCGCGCGGTTTCCTCCCCCTCGAATTGCAGCTTGCGCAATTTGGCCGTGCTCTCGATGGCCGCGTCGATCACGTCGAGCGCGAGACGCGCATTGGCCCGATAGAGCTCGAAGGCCTGTTCGGGCGTCAGCGTTTTCGCGTATTCGGCGAGCTGCCTGGCATCCGGCATCGCGAATTGGCCCGGTGCACGCGGCGCGGATTTCGGCGCGTCTTTCGTGGCGGGTCGCGTGCGTTTCGCCGGACGGCGTGTCGGTGGTCTTCGGGGCGGATTTTCTGGCCATGGTCAATGCTCCTCTGGTTGGGTACGCATGGGACGACGACTCGAACGCAACCGGCGCCGACAACGCGGCCCCGTCAATCGCGGTGGACGGAGGCATGGTTCCGCGAGCGTCGTGTCGTCCATTCTCTCAGACACCGGGTGTCAACACGGCCGCGCCGGCGATGGCGCCCGCGCGCAGGCGTGCCAACGCCTCATTGGCATTCGCCAGCGGAAATGGTTCAACGTGCACTGCGAGGGGTATCGTCGCGGCGAGCGCGAGAAATTCGACGCCGTCGCGGCGCGTCAGATTGGCGACGGAACGCAGGTGGCGTTCGCCCCAGAGCAGCCGGTACGGAAATCCGGGAATATCGCTCATGTGGATGCCGGCGCAGATCACGGTGCCGCCCGGTGCGCTCGCCGCAAGCGCAATGGGAATCAACGCACCCACCGGCGCGAAGATCAGCGCGGCGTCGAGCGCCTTCGGTGGCATCTCGTCGCTGCTTCCGGCCCACTGGACGCCGACGTTCATGGCGAAGGCCTGGGCGGCGCGATCACCCGGGCGGGTGAATGCGTATACCGTGCGCCCTTGCGCAACCGCGACCTGGGCGACGAGATGCGCCGCTGCGCCAAAGCCGTACAACCCGATCGTGCGCGCGTCGGCCGCCATCGCATACGCCCGATAACCGATGAGACCCGCGCACAGCAGCGGCGCCGCGTGCAGATCGTCGTAGCCGCCAGGCAGACGGAAGACATAGCGCGCATCGGCGACCGCATAGTCGGCGTAGCCGCCGTCCTGCTGATAGCCGGTAAAGCGCGCATCTGCGCAAAGATTCTCGTGCCCCGACGCGCATGGATGGCATCGGCCGCAGCTGTGGCCGAGCCACGGTACGCCGACCCGCGTGCCGATCGCGGGTGCCGTGACGCCCGGGCCATGCGCGGCGACGATGCCGACGATTTCGTGCCCGGGAATCACGGGCACCTTCGGATCCGGCAGTTCGCCGTCGACAAGATGGAGGTCGGTGCGACAGACGCCGCAGGCGCGCACCGCAATCTGCACCTGCCCCGGTCCCGGCTCGGGACGCGGCAGCGTGCGCAAGACGAGCGGTCGCCCCGCGCCTTCGCACACCATGGCGTGCATCGTCGGCATCGACAAGTCGCAACAGAACGTTGGACAG
The DNA here is from genome assembly GCA_963695725.1 of uncultured beta proteobacterium. Taxonomy (GTDB): domain Bacteria; phylum Pseudomonadota; class Gammaproteobacteria; order Burkholderiales; family Casimicrobiaceae; genus CAIWHR01. The sequence continues at coordinate 481,151 of CAVOHM010000002.1, read as the reverse complement.
CCTATGTTAGCAGCGCGAACGAGCCACCGTTTGATGCCTGTCAAGTTGCGATACACCGCATCGGGCCACGGAAGAGGGCAGCGCGGCGGCCTCCGGTCGCACCGCGTGCAGCGCCCGATGGCGAGGGGGCGAGGGGGTTGACAGCCGTGCCATGCCGTCTATAATTCCGGTACCGTATGTACATACGGTTATGCGAAGCCCCCCGTCCTGCTCGATCCGAAAGTTGCCGCGTGACCCTCCCTATGCCGCCGCTGCCGCTCACCGCCCGGCAGCAGCAAATTCTCGACTGGATCCGCCGGCATCTCGAATCCACGGGCATGCCGCCCACGCGCGCCGAAATCGCCGCGGGTCTCGGCTTCAGCACGGCAAGCTCGGCTGAAGACCACCTGCGCGCGCTCGCCAGAAAAGGCGCACTCGAACTCACGCCCGGCGCGTCGCGCGGATTGCGCCTCAAAGAGACGCCGGAGCTGCCGGGTACCGGGCTGCCGCTGGTCGGTCGCGTCGCTGCGGGCAACCCGATCCTCGCTGCCGAGCACATCGAGGCGCATGTACGGCTCGATCCCGCGCTGTTCGTGCCGCGCGCCGATTACCTGCTGCGCGTGCGCGGCCAGAGCATGAAGGACGCCGGGATCCTCGACGGCGATCTCCTTGCGGTGCACCGAACCGCCGATGCCCGCTCGGGGCAGATCGTCGTCGCGCGGCTTGCCGGACGGGGCGGCGACGAAGTCACGGTCAAGCGCTTGAAGCGCCGCGGCGGGCAGCTTCTGCTCGTCGCCGAGAATCCCGATTTCGCGCCGATCGTCGTCGATCCGAAAAAGGCTCCGCTGACGATCGAAGGCGTGGCCGTCGGGCTCGTGCGCGGCGGCAAGGGCTGGTGAGTGCGATTCGCAGCGACAAGTAATGGGGTCGGGTTATGTTATCAAGCGTAGGCGCAGTGCTTGATAACCTAACCCCACTAAGGAGACCCGATGTACACACTCTATGGCATGAAGGGCTCGGGCTCGGCATCGACGCAGGCCGCGCTGGAAATCATCGGCGCCCCCTACCGCGTCGTCGAGACCGCGTCGTGGGCGCCCAACGACGCATTCGACGAATTGTTGCAACTGAATCCGCTGGGCCAGATTCCAACCCTCGTGCTGCCCGACGGCAGCGTGCTCTCCGAAAGCGCGGCGATCCTCATCCATCTTGGCGGCGCGCACCCGGAAAGCGGACTCCTGCCGCGCGACGACAGAGCGCGGGCACAGGCGATCCGCGGGCTGGTGTTCATCGCGGCGAACTGCTACGCCGCGATCAGCATCATCGATTTCCCCGAGCGCTGGTGCGAGGACGCCGACGAGGCGATGCTGGAGCGCATCCGCACCGGCACGCGCGCGCGATTGCACCGGCACTGGGAAATGTTCGCCGACCTCTTCCCGGCGCAGCCCTACCTCGGCGGCGAGAAGATCGGCGCGCTCGATCTCCTTGCCGCCGTCGTGTCGAAATGGTCGGGATCGCGGCAGCATCTGCGAGAGGCGCGTCCGGCGTTCCACGCAAACCCTGTTGCGCATCGAAGCGCAGCCCAAGGTTGCGCCTGTGTTCGCGCAGCACTGGCCGGAAAAATAAGGCCGGCACGGCTTTTGTTCCGATATTTCGTTCAAGGATGACTTCTGCGAAAAATCGGAAAATCTGCCTGGCCCTGCTTTTCCCCCGCCGCAAGGGTGGTACCGGCGGTCGTTCCGCCGAACACCAGTACCACCTCCCACCGTCGCACCACTGAAGGAGGCAACCCATGGCCGTAAAACCCATTCCCGATGGTTATCACAGCGTCACGCCGTACCTCATCGTCGACGACGCCACGCGCGCGCTCGAGTTCTACCAGAAGGCGCTCGGCGCCGTCGAGTTGATGCGCATCCCCGCTCCCGGCGGCAGGATCGGACACGCCGAGATCAGGATCGGCGATTCGCCGGTCATGCTCGCCGACGAATCCCCGGAGATGGGCGCGCGCAGCGCACGCACCATCGGCGGCTCGCCGATTTCGCTGATGGTCTATGTCGAGGATGTCGACGCGCGCGTCGCGCAGGCCGTTGCCGCCGGCGCCAAGCTCACGCGGCCGGTCGCGAACCAGTTCTACGGCGATCGCACCGGCGGCGTCGACGATCCGTTCGGCTATCACTGGTACCTCGCCACCCACGTCGAAGATGTCCCGCCGGACGAACTCGCCAAGCGCGCGGCGAAAGTGATGGGAGGTGGATGATGCGGTAACGGCAATGGGGTCGCGCAGCAAAGGGGCAGGCCAGATAACCGATTCCCCTTTCCGAGCGTTGCTCGATCTCACCTCGTCGCCCGATGTACATGATGAATCCTGCTCTTGCGACCGTGCTGTCGAACCCGGCGATCTGGCGCGGCGGCGACTGCGCGCCCGAGCCTGCCGCGTTGCCGTCGGCTTTTCCCGTGCTCGATGCCGTGCTGCCCGGCGGCGGCTGGCCGGGAGCCGCGCTGACCGAGATCGTGCTCGAGCGCGAAGGCATTGGCGAGATCCGCCTCACGCTGCCGGCCCTCGCGCGGTTGCAGGCACAGGGTCATGACGTCACCTGGATCGCGCCGCCGTACGTACCGTATGCGCCGGCATTGATCGCGGCCGGGCTCGACCTCGCGCGGCTTCTCATTGTCCGCTGCAAAAGTCCCGCGGATCAGCTGTGGGCGTACGAGCAGGCGCTGCGCGCGCCCGAGTGCGGTGCCGCATTCGCGTGGCTCGGCCCGCACGACGACCGCACGATGCGCAGGCTCGCGGTCGCCGCGCGCGAAGGCCGCACATGGGGCGTGCTCTGGCGGCGTCCCGGCCAACGTGCGACCGCCACCACCGCGTCGCTGCGGCTCTCGCTCGCGCTGCGGGAGGGCCGGCTCGCGGTGCGCGTGTTGAAGCGCCGCGGTGGCGATCTCGCGCAACCGGTCATGGTCGACGTGGATACCGGCCATCGAACCCGTGCCGATCATCGCACCGTGCTGAAGCCCATCAACGCGCCGATCGAGGCCAACATCCCTGCCGAAGCACTGCCTTCCGTCGACCGGAACGCGGCCTGACGTTCCGCCTGGCGGGATGATCCTGGCCGATGCTCTGGACCTGTCTTCTTCTCCCGTCGCTGTCTCTCGACGTTTTCGCGCGGGCGGCTGCGCCCCCTGATGCGGCGAAGCCATTCGCGGTGGCGAGCGACGGACGCACGCCGCGCATCGTCAGCGCAAATGCCGGCGCGCGCGATGCCGGGGTCCGCCCGGGGCAGCTCGTCTCGGCGTCGCTCGCGCTGGCGCCCGACCTCGTACTGCGCGGACGCGACCCGGATGCCGAGTCCGCCGCGCTCAAAGCCGTGGCATCGTGGACGACGCAGTTCACTCCGGTCGTCGCGCTTGCGCCGCCCGACGCCGTGCTTGCGGAGATCGGTGGCAGCCTGCGGCTCTTCGGAGGCCTGCCGAAACTGACGGCACGGCTTTCCGGAGGCGCGCGCGATCTCGGCTATGCCGCACGTTTTGCGCTTGCCCCCACCTCCGCCGCGGCCCTGCTGTTCGCACGCGCGGCAACGGCGGGCGAAAACCGCTTCTCCGGAAACACCGCCGGCAAAGCCGCGCGCCCACACGCATCCGACCCCGCATTCGTTGCCGCGCCGGCGACGAGTCCGCAGGCATGGCTCGATGCGCTTCTTCCGCTGCCGCTCTCGCTCACCGAGGCCGATCCCGCCGCCATCGCGACGCTCGCCACCGCGGGCATCAGGACGTTCGGGCAGGCGTGCGCGTTGCCGCGCGCCGCGCTGGCACGACGCGCAGGCGCCGATTTCGTCGCCATCCTCGATCGTGTGCGAGGACTCGGCCCCGAATCGCGTCCGCCGTTCGTGCCGCCGTCGCGCTATACGGGAAAGCTCGACCTGCCGGCACCAGTGGCAAACGCCGATGCACTCGCGTTCGCGGTCAACCGGCTCGTCTTCGAATTGACGGGATGGCTCACGGGCCGCGGGCTCGGCGTCATCGAAATATCGCTTGCGCTCGCGCACGAGCGCTACGTCAGTTTGAAGACCGGCGTGCCCGCCACCACTATCGGATTCGCGCTCGCCGCGCCGGCACGCGAGCCCGCGCACCTCCTCACGGTGTTGCGCGAGCGCCTCGCGCGCGTTGCATTGCCCGCGCCGGTCGAGGCCATCACGCTCACGACCGAAGCAACCGTCTGTCTGGCCTGTCGCAACCTCGGGCTCTTCCCCGGCGACGGCACGGCGGCGACCGTTCCGCTTCTCGACCGCTTGCGCGCACGGCTCGGCGAGGATGCGGTGACGCAGGTCGCGCCGCACGCCGAGCACCGGCCGGAGCGTGCGTGTAGGGTCAGACTCGACTTTTCCGAGAACTCGCCACAAAGAAATCCACGAGCGAGAAAAGTCGACTCTGACCCCACCTGCCGGCCGGTCTGGCTGCTCGCCGAGCCGGAACCGCTTGGCCATCGGCTCGAGGCACAGCCGTGGGTGCTGCGGGACGGGCCGGAGCGGATCGAATCGGGATGGTGGGACGGCGCCGACGTGCGGCGCGATTACTTCGTCGCCGAGAATCCGCGCGGCGAGACGGTGTGGATTTATCGCGATCACCGCTACGGGATCGATGATGGCGAATGGTTTTTACACGGGATGTTCGCGTGAGCAGGCGTCCGCCTCCTGCTTGTGGCAACCGACCGGCCGTGCGACGGGTGCTGAACGACGGGCCGCCGTCGCGTCAAGGTCGACGGCCCGCGCTACTGCCCTAGGCTACTGCACGACGAAGCTCGTCGTCGCCGAACTGGACATCGACCCCTTGGTCACCTGGCTCACCACGGAGTACGTCCCCTTCTTGATCCGACGCGTCGGGATCGCGTACAGGATGTCGACACTGCCCGTGCCATCGGTGGTGCCGGCCAGATCGGCGATCGCGCCGGCCGGGTTCGTTACCCGCACGCTTACCGTCGCATCGGCCACCGGGCTGGAGCCGCTCGACGCGTCGGTCGTGATCGTCACGTCGATCGTCTTGCTGCCCTTCTTCGCAGGCACCGTGTAGGTCGCCTGGTCGGTCGAAGCGCTGACGGTCAGCGTACCCGTGCCGCCGCCACCACCGCCGCCACCGCCACCGCCACCGGCCGTAACAGCGACCGTTGCGACGGAAGACCCCTTCGACGCAGGCGCGGACGAGTTCGCAGCCGACACGGTAACAGGATAGAACGCGACGGGCGCCGAGGCATCGGTGGTGACCAGGATATTGGCCGAAACGGAACCGGCTGGCGCGAGTGCGACCGTCCGGGCCGATGTTGCGCTCCAGCCTGCCGGTACCGCGGCGCTCACGTCGAAGGTCGACGCACCGCATCCGCAGCCGTCATTATTCTGCACCACGACGGAATAGCTCACGCTGGTGCCGGCCGCAGCATAGGTGGTTCCGCTCGGCGTCAATGTCATCGACGGCGCAACGTGCGTGCAGGCCGAAGCAGGGAAGCTGACTGCGATGGTGCTCGACGCATTGCCAACGGCAAGCGGCGTGATCGCAATGCCGGTCGACGGGTCGGTGAAGGTCTGTCCCGCGACCAGCGCGGGGTCGGACCACGAGGACGTGGCAGGTGTCATGTCGAGCAGAAAACTGCTGTCCGCATTGCCGTCGGTCACCTTGTGGATCAGCACCCCGGTCTGGACATTGACGTTGCTGGACAGGAACGCATCGAAGCCCTTCGCCTGGCGCGACTCCACATACAGCCACTCGCTGGTGGCCGTGCACGACGATCCGCGCGGGATCTTGAGCGCCCGCGACGTGCCATTGCGCGCGTCTTCCATCGGTGCAATCGTGTAGCTGGTCGACCCGCTGACGACCGGGACTGTCGTGAGCGGTGGCGAGATCCCGGCATTGAGCCAGCCGAGGCGTTCTTTCTGGAACGCGTTGAAATGGGGACTGTTGTTGCTGCTGCCCATCATGTCGAAGACGTCGCCGTATTCGGAGGTCGAACAGCCGCTGGCCGCCAAGGCGACGGATCCGCAATCGAGCGAATGCGAGTGGTAGAGACCGAAGTTATGCCCCATCTCGTGTCCGATCACCGGGAGCGTGAAGCCCCATTTGGTGTGGATCCACGCCTGTGACGGGTTGCCTCCCACCGATCCGAGCCCCCACCACGTGCACGCGTTGGTCGGAAATACGTAGACATAGCGGCTGTAATTCGAAAGCACGTAACCGGCCGCCGAGGCGGCCTGCTTCGCCTTGGTCGCGATGCTCGTGTAATTGCACGAAGTGCTCGATTCGCTGATCGTGAACCAGCCCGCGACAGCACCGGTCAGCGAAGTCTGCTGGTAGGAGGCTTCGTAATCGTAGTTGCTGGTCGTGGTGAACATCACGGTCTGCGCGTACGCAGCGGTGTAGGGCTCCGTCGGTGCGTTGCTGAAATTGACCAGGATCGTCAGCGTCTTCTGGGCGCCCAGCGTGTTGGGCAGCGCCGTCACGACCGACGCCGCGACGACCTCTCCGGCATTGGCGAGGACGATCGCGTCGTCGAGCCGCAAGCCGCGCACACGTGCCGGCGTTCCCGTGATGGCGTCCGGCCCCTTGCCCACGAAGTGGAGCGAAAACCGGCCCCGCGCGGTGTTGAGAAAATACAGATAGAAATCATCGGCCGGATTCACGTGGTCGACGTGGAGCACTTCGAGCTCGCCTGTCTCGTCCGCCGCCTCTTCGACGAACGGAAGGGCCTCTGCCGGCAGGCCGGCGCGCCGATTCGCCGGAAACGCGACGCGCAATACCTCGCCGGGATCCGTGTCGATCAACGCCGTGAGCTCGTCGTGGCGTCGGCGCGCGACGTCTACCAGTTCGATCAGGCGCTGGCCACGGTCGGCTGTTGCCGCCTCGGCATAGCGCGTCTCTTCGTTGAGCAGGGAGAGTGTCAAGTCCCGCGCCGCGCGGCCGCGATCGGCGCTGGCGCTCACACTTGCGGGGGTGGTGGTCGCCGCGTCCGAATGCGCCCAAGCGATTGGCGCCAGCCCGAGTACGGCGACGGTGAGCAAGAGTTGGCGAAGTGTCGGCATGGCTTGCACCCTTTCAGGTTGGCGATCGGCGTTCGAACTTCGTGATCGCTGTCGCAAGAACCGGGCCGTGCGTCGGACCTCGTCAATCTGAGTCACGAACGGCGGAGCGTTTCCGCGCCGTGATTCTAATCATGACAACAGCATTATTTCAATCATTTGTTGAACTATTTGATATTTTTCTGTCAAGTACAATTCGTACTTCTATCGATGTCGATCTACGCCCGGCGCGTCTGGCGAATTTTGCGCGTTAATTTAGCGCCGATCCAGCGCCATGTTTGCGCCGGAGACGGAAAATATATGACGTATTTTCGTCGCAACAGGCGCATTGCTTGTCGAGTACAAGAATACTCTGGTGCCGGCGCAGAGGACTCAGATCCCGGCGAACCACTGATATCCGAGGTCCTCCCAGTACCCGCCCTTCCCGCCCGCGATCCTGGCGAAGCTGTCGACCAGCTCGATGCGCAACACGTATTTCGCGTGTTTGTAGCCTAATTGCCGCTCGACCCGCAATCGGATGGGAGCGCCATTGGCGATCGGCAGCGGCGCGTCGTTCATCTCGTAGGCGAGCAGCGTCTGCGGGTGGTACGCATCCTCGAGATCGATGCTTTCGTAGTAGAAGCCCGTGCCGTCATCCTCCATCGGGTCGGCGCAATGAAACACGACGAAACGCGCCTCCGGCCGCGGCTTGACCGCGTCGAGCAATGCGGAAAGCCGCGCGCCCTTCCACTTTGCGATCGCGCTCCAGCCTTCGACGCAATCGTGGCGCGTGATCTGCGTCCGGCTCGGCAACGCGCGCACGTCCGCGAGCGACAGGTTCGCCGGCTGCGCGACGAGGCCGTCCACCTGCAGCCGGTAACCGGCGAAGGCGTCTGCCGCGAGCGTCCGGTACGCGTCGCTGTCGGGCTCCGCGGTACCGTTGCTGCGAAACGTCGGCGAGCGATCCGCTTCGGTGAATTCCTGCGCCATCGACCGCCGCGACGTGACCGCGTGCGCCACCGCCGAACTCAACGTCTCGCCGGCACCCAGGACCTTCGGAAACCAGTCGCTCGCGGACAACCGCTGGCAACCGGCGACGACGAGCGTTCCCGCCGCACCCAGCGCGCGGGCGAGAAAGCGGCGCCGTGCATCACGCATTCTTGTCATGGCGCTCCTCTGTACGGATGCGATACCGGCCCGTGATCATCGAGCGCAAGTGGTTCCAGAAGCCCGACACGATCACCTCGAACACGTGAATCAGCACGAACGCGACCAGCAGCCAGGCCAGAACGAAATGCAGCGTGCGCGCCGCCTGCCGGCCGCCGAAGAGATCCACCCAGCCAGGCAGCACGGAGTTCATCCACGGCGACATGGCGAGCCCAGTCAGGATGATGAGCGGGAAGAACAGAAAGATGACCTTGAGGTACGCGATCTTCTGCAGCACGTTGTAGCGCCTGGCCGCCTCGCCGGTGGGATGGCGAAATCGGAGGTGATCGCGGATCGATCGTCCGATCGAGCGCCAGTCGCTTCGATCGGGCGCGAGGTCGCGCGCAAGATGCCTGCTCGCGCCCGAATACGCGACGTAGACCAGGCCATTGATCAGCAGCACCCACGCGAAGAAGAAGTGCCAGGCGCGCGCCATCGACAACCACGGATTGTCCGGAATCGTCGCCCACCACGGGAAGGCGCGCGCAGCCAGCTGGCCATCGGCTGTCCGCGACACGCCGAGCACGCCGGTCGTCACGAATTCGTGGCCGAGAACGCGCGTCGTCCCCACGACTCCCGCCTCGTCGCTTTGCCTTGCGCCGATCTCCAGCACCGGCGCCGCGCCCGTGTACGAGGACTTTCCCGTCCAGTACAAGCTCGGATGCGCGTTGAAGATCTGCAGTCCGCTCATCAGCAGGATCGACAGCGCGACCACATTCGTCCAGTGCATCAGCCGCACGGGCAGCGTGTGGCGCAGGTACAGATACCCCTGCGTACTTCCGGGGCCGGCACCGGCACTCGGCATTGACCGTTTCCCTTCAGGTGATCCAGATTGGTCGGCGGACTCCCGGCGCCCTTACGATCGGGGACGCGTCACGCCCGGCGCAGGGCGATGGCGCCGCCCCCGTGCCGCCACAACGCGAGCCAGGCGGCGACGGCTATCCCCGCACCCGCGTAGAAGGCGAACCGGGGGCCGAACGCGTCCCACAGCAAACCCGCCAGGATACTTGCGACGAGAAGCGCGGCACCCGCCAGCACGACGGCAACGCCCTCTGCCCGCGCGAGGACCAGGTCCGACGCGCCGATCGCCAGCAACGGGCCGACGACCCAGCCCAACGTCGGCGCGAGCGGAAACACGAGCGAGCGCTTTCATCGGTGCTCTGTCGCACTACCCACGCGCTCCGACGCGCGCTTGCTACGGCGCAAGGGCGAACGCGGCGGTGAGATCGCCAGCGCCCGCGCGCACGCCCGGCAGCGGCTCGAGCCCGAAGCGGCGCGTGATGAACTTGCTGATCGACGTCGTATCGTAGGACGTGTGATCGACGTAGCCGCGCTTCGCGTGCGGCGAGACGATGATCGCCGGTATGCGCGTGCCCGGGCCCCAGCGGTCGCCCTTGGGCGGCGCGACATGATCCCAGAAGCCACCATTCTCGTCATAGGTGACGATGATCGCGGACGTCTGCCACAGCGGGCTTGCCTTGATTTTGGCGACCAGCCCCGCGATGTGCGTATCGCCGGACAGCACGTCGGTATAACTCGGATGCTCGTTGAGCGAGCCTTGCGGCTTGTAGAACGCGACCTGCGGCAAATTCCCACGTTCGATACCGGCGACGAGGTCGGCGTAATCCTTGAGATGCCGTTCGCGATCCGCGGTCCCCGGTGCGAAGCGCGCGTAGAAGTTGAACGGCTGATGGTGCGCCTGGAAATTGATCGCGCCGGGCGCCCGGTTGTTGATCACGGTGCGCTTGGCCTCGGGCGGCTGCATGCCGTCGGCAAGCGCTGCGTTCCAGCCGCCTGCGTACCATGCCCACGATATTCCCTTTGCCGACAACGTGTCGCCGATGGTTTTCGCCGTCTGCGGCGGCAGCGTGTACCGCGTCGATCCCGAAAAACGTGGATCGCCTCCCGGCGCCGGCGGCACGGTCGACGGCTGGTAGGCCGGCTGGCCCGAATTGACGACAAAGCCATCGGGCGTCAGGCTGCCATCGAACAACTTGAGATTGCCGTCGCGCGCCGAGGCAGGCGAGTCCGGACGCCGCTTGAGCCAGCCGCGTGCGTCGACCTGGGCGCGCAGACTGGCCGGCGCGGCCTCGTCCCGCGGCGTGCACGCGCAGATCAGCCACTGGTGATTGATGAACGAGTCGCCATGGGCCGCCATGAAGAAGTTGTCGGCGAGCACATAGTCGCGCGCCCATTGCCACATCGGCAGCTTCGAGCCGTCGTAGTATCCCATCACATACCCGCCCGCATCCGACACCGCGGCATAGCGGTCGTTGCGTCCGCCGTCGATCTGCTCGAAGTTCTGGTAGTACCTGTGCACGGCGCCGCGGACACGCTTCGACAGCGGCAGGTTGAACGGCGGCGCATCGAGACGAAACGGCCGATTCGGCAGGCGGTGCGCGAACGCGGGGTCGGGTTCGTTGCCATGCCACGCAGGGGGCAGTTCGGCGAGCGGCGTGCCATCGCGGTCGACCTGCAGGTACTGCTCGGGCGTCGCGTTCGCGATGCCGTTGGCTCCCGGGAAAAGTCCGTACAGATGATCGAAGCTGCGATTTTCGGCGTAGATCACGATGATGTGCTCGATCCGTTCGAGACCGGTCATCGGCGCGGTCGGCGGCAACGCGCAGCCGGCAACGATCAGTGCCGCGAACGTGCCAACGGGTGCGAATGAGGTGAATCGTCGAATGTTCATGGGTCGTCCTTTCCGCTCATCCGAGCGTCACCGTCGCGCGCACCGTGCCGGCGCGCTCGTGCCGCGCGACGAGTTCCACCCGGTCACCCTTGCGGCCGCGCACGACCCACTCGATCTTTGCCCGGTCGTCGGTCACATTGTAGTCGGGCCAGAACGAGACGCCCGTGTGCTTGCCCCACTTGCCTTCGAGCTGGCCAAGATCCTCGCGGCGCTTGCCGTGCACGAGTTCGGCACCGGCCGGCAGCGTGATCTCGGCGATGACGCCGCGGACGACCTTCCTCTCCTGCGCCCGCTTCGAGACATAGCTCGGCAGCCAGCCCGTGTTTTCGACGACGAGCCGGACGCGCCAGTGGCCGTCGGCCAGCGCGTCGACTTCCGCGGCGACCAATTCCATCTTCGGCGACGTCAGCGCCTGCCAGACGAGCCACTTCGGAAAGCGCGCAATTTCGCGCTCGAGGAACGCCGGCGGCGGATTGCCGAACGCATGAAAGCGGTTCCAGCCGCCGATTTCGATCTGGCCGAGCTGCGGATGGTCGAACGGTTTCCACGGGACATGCGCGACACCGCCCAGTTTTTCGACGTTCCAGCGATAGAGCTTGAGGTCGTCTTCGACCGGATGGTCGCGAAACCAGTCGATGTACTTGTAGTTCCTGATCCCCGCCTCCTGCATCGGGCTCCAGATCTCGACCACCCAGGTGAAGAGCCCGAGATGCTCGTAGATCCAGTCGAACGTGCCGCCGATCACCTGCTTCGGGTGATACCGGAATTCCTCGTAGACCGAGATCGCCGGATAGCCGGTGAGCTCGGTTCCCTTGGCGCCCGCCCGCCGGTAGTGCCACAGGTCCTCGGGATGCATTTCGGTATCGGCGAGATGGTCGAACGGACGCAGCAGCACGCCACTCCACGTGTGAAAGGCGACGCCGCCGGTGATGTTCGGATGGCCGGCGAAAAACGCGACGACGGCGCGAACTTCGGGCTCGGAGGTTGGAAACGGCCCGGCGCCGAGCTGCTCGAATTCCTGGCGCCAATTTGCTGGAAAATTACGATTTAGATCAAGTCCCTCCTTACGCTTCTTAACCCGTAACATGAATCCATCCCAGGCCTCCATCGTGCCCTCGGGAAGGATCCGGAAATACGTGCCGCCGGTCTCGACGGGATCGCGCCGGATCATGAGCCCAGGCTGTTCCGGATGGTCCTTCCAGAGGCCATTGCGATCGGGAATGCGCATCTGCAGGATCCGGCCGTCGCCGTCGACGTCCTCGACGGTGAGTCCCTCGATCTCCTCCTCGTCCCACGGATAAGGGCGCGTGCTCGAGCGCACCCACTTCGGCTTGTCGGCGAGCGCCCATTCGGCCCCGTCCGGATTGACCCGCGGGCAGACGTAGAACGCGCGGGTGTCGAGCGCCCGCGTCACGTCCGGATCCTTCCCGTACTGGGTGACCAGCGTGTGCAGGAAGTACAGGCTGGCCGCCGACGCCGCGACTTCGGTCGAATGGATGTTGCCGTCGACCCAGAACGCCGGCTTCTCGGCCGCAGGACCCGTTGCGGTGTTGGTGAGCGTCAGCACCCGGATGGCGCGGCCTTCGTGGCTGTGGCCGATCGACTCGATCGTCACGAGATTCGGATGCTCGGTCGCGAAGGCGTCGAGGATCGCGCTGAGTTCCGCGTAACGGTAGAAGCGGTCGAAGGCGACGGCGGGCATGGCGTGACTTTCTCGTGAGCGGCGGGCGGGATGCGCCGAGCCGCCGGCGCAGGGGGCATCTTACCGGCGTTCGGGAACCGATGGCCGCGAGTCCCCGGACGGCGTGTGCGCTCTCCTGCCCTGACGCGGCCGGCGAGCGCGGGTAGATCTTCCCGCCGCTTCCGCCTATGCCACCGGATACCGTATATTTATACGGCATTTCCTGCGCGGTGGCGTTCGTGCCGGCCCGCACCGCACTCATCGCGCCCTGAAGGATTGGTCCGGACATTCCCCCGATGCTCCCCGCCTACGCCGAACTGCACTGCCTGTCGAATTTCTCGTTTCTGCGCGGCGCGTCGCACCCGGAAGAACTGGTCGAGCGCGCGCAGGCGCTGGGCTACGCGGCGCTCGCGATCACCGACGAATGCTCGTTCTCGGGCGTCGTGCGCGCGCACATTGCGGCGAAGAACGCCGGCCTGCCGCTTGTCATCGGCAGCGAACTCACGCTCGACGACGGTATGAAGCTCGTGCTCCTCGCCACCGATCGCGCGAGCTACGGCAACCTCGCGCAACTGATCACGCGCGGACGGCGCCACGCGGCGAAAGGCCGTTACGCACTGGCGCGCGACGACGTCGCGGCGCTCGCGGATGGTCTCCTCGCGCTGTGGGTGCCGGTAGGGTCAGACACGACTTTTCGGGAACGGATCCTCGCACCGCGAAGGCGCTCCACGAAAAGTCGTGTCTGACCCTGTTTTCCGACCGCGCGCTGGGTCGCCGCGACCTTTCCCGGCCGCGCTTGGATCGCCGTCGAACTCCTGGCCCGCGCCGGCGATCGCGCCCGGCTTGCCCATTGCACGGCGCTGGCGCGCGAGGCCGGGCTGCCGCAGGTCGCCGCCGGCGACGTCCACATGCACGTGCGCGCCCGGCGCGCGCTGCAGGACACGATGACGGCGATCCGCGCTGAAAAAGCCGCTCGCCGAATGCGGCTACGCGCTTTTTCCGAACGGCGAGCGGCACCTGCGCTCGCGCGCGCGGCTGGCGACGATCTACCCGCCCGAGCTCATCGCCGAGACTGTTGCGATCGCACGGCGCTGCACGTTTTCGCTCGACGAATTGCGCTACGAATATCCGGAGGAGATCGTGCCGGAGGGGCAGACGCCGGCGTCGCATCTGCGCACGCTCGTCGAAGCGGGACTGGCGCGGCGGTACGGTAAATCGGGGTCAGATACGAATCTTAAGGGAGGCCTTCCTCCTGCGAGCGACCGGAATGAAGATTCGAATGAAGATTCGTATCTGACCCCGATTTCGGCGGCCCCCCCCGACGTCCGCGAACTGATCGAGCACGAACTCGCGCTGATCGCGGAACTGAAGTACGAGCCCTACTTCCTCACCGTCCACGACATCGTCGCGTTCGCGCGCGCGCGAGGGCATCCTCTGCCAGGGGCGCGGCTCGGCGGCCAATTCGGCGGTCTGCTACGCGCTCGGCATCACCGAGGTCGACCCGGCGCGGATGCTCCATGCTGTTCGAGCGCTTCATCTCGAAGGAGCGCAACGAGCCGCCCGACATCGACGTCGACTTCGAGCACCAGCGGCGCGAGGAGGTGATGCAGTACGTCTACGCGAAATACGGCCGCGACCGCGCGGCGCTGGCCGCCACGCTCATCACCTACCGGCCGAAGAGCGCGGTGCGCGACGTCGGCCGCGCGCTGGGCCTCGACCTCGCACAGGTGGACCGGCTCGCCGGCATGTTCGCGTGGTGGGACGGCCGCAAGGTACAGCCCGAGCGGATCCGCGAGGCGGGCTTCGATCCCGACAGTCCGGTGCTCGTCCGTCTCGTCACCCTGACGGGCGAACTGATGGGCTTTCCGCGCCACCTGTCGCAGCACGTCGGCGGCTTCGTCATCGCGCGCGACCTGCTCGAACGGATGGTGCCGATCGAGAACGCGGCGATGGCCGATCGCACGGTCATCCAGTGGGACAAGGACGACCTCGACGCGCTGGGCCTGCTCAAGGTCGACTGCCTGGCGCTCGGGCATGCTCTCGGCGATCCGGCGCTGCCTCGACATGGTGTCGCGCTGGCGCGCGAAAGTAGGCGTCGAGACGACTTTTCCGAAGTTAGAAAAGTCGTCTCTGACCTGCAGGACATCCCCGCCGAAGATCCCGACGGTCTACGCGATGTGCCAGCGCGCCGACACCGTCGGCGTGTTCCAGATCGAGTCGCGCGCGCAGCAGTCGATGCTGCCGCGGTTGAAGCCCGCGTGTTTCTACGACCTGGTGATCGAGGTCGCGATCGTGCGGCCCGGCCCGATCCAGGGCGGCATGGTGCATCCGTACCTGCGCCGGCGGCAGGGCAACGAACCCGTCACCTATCCGAGCGACGCGGTGAAGAGCGTGCTCGAGCGCACGCTCGGCGTGCCGATCTTCCAGGAGCAGGTGATGCAGCTCGCGATCGTCGCGGCGGGATTCACGCCGGGCGAGGCCGACCACCTGCGCCGCTCGATGGCCGCATGGCGGCGCAAGGGCGGGCTCGAGAAATTCGAGCAGCGGCTGATCGACGGCATGGGCACGCGCGGCTACGCCGAAGGCCTTCGCGCGGCAGATCTACCAGCAGATCCTGGGCTTCGGCGAGTACGGCTTTCCGGAATCGCATTCGGCGTCGTTCGCGCTGCTCGTCTACGTGTCGGCATGGCTCAAGCGCTACGAGCCGGCGGCGTTCTACCGGTGCGCTGCTCAACTCGCTGCCGATGGGCTTCTACGCGCCGTCGCAGCTCGTGGCCGACGCGCGCCGGCACGGCGTCGACGTGCGGCCAGTCGACGTGACAGTGAGCGAGTGGGACTGCACGCTGGAGAACGGGGCCAGGCTCGACTTTCCGCGTCCCGAAACCGAATCGCCTGTGCGTCGGCGCCACGATGGAAAATCGAGCCTGACCCCTCTGCGCTGCGCCTGGGTCTTCGCCTCGTCGCGGGACTCTCGGAAGCCGGCGCGCAGCGGATTGTCGAAGCCCGGCGCGCGCAGCCCTTCGCGAGCGTCGGCCGATCTCGCGCATCGCGCACGGCTCGACCAGCGCGACCTCGACCGCGCTCGCCGAGGCCGGCGCGCTGGCAGCGCTCGCCGGCCATCGCCACGACGCGGTGTGGGACGTCGCCGGCGTCGAACGGTTGCCGCCCTTGCTCGCCGGCAGCACGTTCGACGAAGCGGGCGCTGTGCTGCCACGCACCGACCGAAGGCCAGGACATCGTCGCCGACTATCGGGCGCTCGGCGCTCACGCTGCGGCGGCATCCGCTCGCGTTGCTGCGCGGCAGCTGCAACGGCGGCGGCTCGCCACCGCGGCCGAGATCGCGCGCGGCGCCGCAGGGCCGCATCGTGCGCACCGCCGGCATCGTGATCGGCCGGCAGCGGCCCGACACCACGAGCGGCGTCGTGTTCGTCACCCTCGAGGACGAAACCGGCGCGACCAACGTCATCGTCTGGCGCGACCGTCGGCGAGCGCCAGCGCCGCGAACTGCTGGGCGCGCGGCTCCTCGCCGTCTACGGCAAGGTCGAGCGCGAGGGACAGGTCGTCCACCTGATCGCCGGACGGCTGGCCGACCTCACGCCGCTCCTGGGCGACTTGCAGACCCATTCGCGGGACTTTCACTAAGGCGTGGGAAAAGGGGCCAGGCTCGATTTCCGCGTTCCGGAACGAATCGCCTTTCGCGCCCGATGGAAAATCGAGCCTGGCCCCTTTTCCCTTCTATTGTCGCCATCTGCAGCCCCGCGCTGTGTAAGATTCACCCATCCGAAACGACGACACAAAATGGCCAAGCCCGAATTCGACCTGGCGGTGATCGGCGGCGGCGCGGGTGGCCTGGTCGTCGCCGCCGGCGGCGCGGCGCTGGGCGCCAAGGTGGCGCTCGTCGAAAAGCACCGGCTCGGCGGCGATTGCCTGTGGTACGGCTGCGTGCCGTCGAAAACGCTGCTCAAGTCGGCGCACGTCGCGCACACGATGCGCCACGCCGAGCGCTGGGCGCTGAGCGCTGCCGAGCCGCATCCGGATCTCGCGACGGTGATGGAGCGCGTCGCCGGCGTGATCAAGGGGATCGAGCCCAACGACAGCCCCGAGCGCTTCCGCGGGCTGGGTGTCGACGTCATCTTCGGTGACGGCCGGTTCGTCGGCCCGGACGCCTTCGAGGTCGACGGCCGACGACTCACCGCGAAGACGTTCGTGATCGCGACCGGCTCGCGGCCCGCCGTGCCGAAGCTGCCCGGCATCGACACGACGCCCTACCTCACCAACGAAACCGTATTCGACCTGCGCGAGCCGGTGCCGTCGCTCATCGTCGTCGGAGCCGGGCCGATCGGCAGCGAGATGGCGCAGGCGTTCCGCCGGCTGGGGAGCGAAGTCACCGTCCTCGGCCGTGCGCCGCAGATCCTGCCGCGCGAGGATCCCGACCTCGCGGCGGTCGTTTTCGACGCGCTTCGCGCGGAGGGTGTGCGCCATAGCCTTGGCGCCTCGGTGCTGGCGTTCTCCGGCCGGAAAGGCGACATCCGTGTCAGCGTACGCCTGTCGGATGGAACGCCGACGGAGATCGCCGGATCGCACCTGCTGCTCGCCGCCGGACGCACCGCGAACGTCGACGGACTCGGGCTCGACGCCGCGGGCGTGGCGCTGGAAAAAGGGCGCATCGTCACGGAAGGGCTCGCGACCACCAATCCGAGGATCTGCGTGATCGGCGATGCAGCCGGCGGCTACCAGTTCACCCATCTCGCCGAACATCACGCCGGAATCATTCTTCGCCAGGCGCTTTTCCGGATGCGTTGGGTCAAGCCATCGCCGGTGGTGCCGTGGTGCACGTTCACCGACCCCGAACTCGCGCGTGTCGGGCTCTCGGAGACCGAGGCGAAGCAACGCGGCATCGCGCACCGGGTCTACCGGTTCAATTTCGAGGAGATCGATCGCGCGCGCGCCGAGAGCGAAACCGAAGGCTTCGCGAAGATCGTCACCACTCCGAAGGGCAAGCTCCTCGGCGCGGCGATCGTCGGCCCGCACGCCGGAGAGCTGATCGCCGAATACGTGCTGGCGCTGGCGAAAGGGATGAACGCGAAGGACCTGACCGGCATCATCCACACCTATCCTACGCTCGCGCAGATCAACCGCCGCGTCGCAGACCAACGCCTGAAGGAGGGCCTCACGCCAACGGCGAAGACCTGGATCCAGCGGATCTTCGGCCTCATGGGACCGCGCGGATGACGACGCCGGCCGAATCCCCGCAACCTGCGCAACGCGGGCGGGG
Organism: uncultured beta proteobacterium; assembly: GCA_963695725.1. Taxonomy (GTDB): domain Bacteria; phylum Pseudomonadota; class Gammaproteobacteria; order Burkholderiales; family Casimicrobiaceae; genus CAIWHR01. The sequence continues at coordinate 463,284 of CAVOHM010000002.1, read as the reverse complement.
CGCGAAGCTCGCGCTCGTGGCCGTTTTCGTGGCGGTGATCGTCGCGTTCTTCGCGTTCGATGGGCAGCACTACCTGACGCTCGAAACCGTCAAGGCGAACCGCGACGCGCTCCTCGCATTCGCGGACGCTCATTTCGCGCTGGCGCTGGCCATCGCTTTCTTCGCCTACGCGCTCGCCGTGGCGTTCAGTCTGCCCGGCGGTCTCGTGCTGTCGCTGACGGTCGGCTTCATCTTCGGCCGCTGGATGGGCACCGTGCTCGTGGTGCTGGCGGCAACGCTTGGCGCCGCGCTGGTATTTCTTGCGGCTCGGTACCTCTTCGCCGATGCGGCGCGCCGGCGGATGGGCGCGCTGGGCGAAAGGATCAGCGCCGGATTCGCGCAGAACGCGTTCAACTATCTCCTGTTCCTGCGTCTCGTTCCGCTCTTTCCGTTCTTCCTCGTCAATATCGCTCCGGCATTCACGCCGATCAGCCTCCGGACCTATGTGCTCGGGACGTTCGTCGGCATCATTCCCGGGACGTTCATCTTCGTGAATCTCGGCCAGACGCTCGGCCGCATCGATTCGCTGTCGGGGTTGGTATCAACGGAAACGATCGGCGCGTTCGTGCTGCTGGGGCTTTTTGCGCTGCTGCCGGTGTTTGTTCGCAAGTACCGCTCGGCGCGAGCGGCCTAGTGGCCACTGCAGAACCCAACATGATCCGCCAAGTCGATATCGCCGAGGCCGCAGGCACCATTGCGCTATGCGGCGGCCCGTACAGCAACTTTGCCGCGATGGCGGCGTTTCTCGCGGCGACCGCGGCCCTGCCGCAGCGCTTCTGCCTCGGCGACTTCGGCGGCCTCGGTCCATACCCGGACCGCACGCTCGACCTTGTCCGCGCATCGAATCTCGTCTGCCTCCAGGGCAACTATGATCACGCGGTCGGATTCGATGAACGCGATTGCGGTTGCGGCTACGTCGACCCACGCGACCGTGAGTACGCGCAGATCGCCTACGACTACACAGCCGCGCACACCAGCGCGCGCCACAAGGCCTGGCTGCGCGCGCTGCCGGACCGCATCGAACTGCGCTGGCGCGGCGCGAACGTGCTGTTGTGCCATGGCAGCCCGGACCGTGTGAACGAGTTCGTATGGGAAAGCGAGACGAGCGACGCGACGATCGATGCATGGCTCGACCGCTTCGGCGTCGCCGGAATCTGCGCGACGCATTCCGGCGTCCCGTGGATACGCACGACGTCCCGCGGCTTCTGGTGCAACGTGGGCGTTCTGGGCCGGCCGCCCCACGACGGCTCGCGGCGGGTCGGATACGCACTCCTCGATTTTTCTGCCGACGCAACCGTGCTCTTGCCGAGCCTTGTCGACCTCGATTACGATCCCGCGCCGGTCGCCGCCGCCATGCGCGCAGAGGGGCTGCCCGACGCATTCGCGCAATCGCTCGAACAAGGCATCTGGACCACGTGCGCCGCAATCCTGCCGCCCGCCGAGCGCGCGATCGCACCGCGCTATGCTTCACCGCGGAACCCTATCCCATCCCCGACGACGGAGCACCATGCACGCGACGCTGCCGCTGCTCAAAGCGACTGATTTCCCTCCGGTGACACGCAGCGCGCTCGACACGCTGCAGGTCAACCTCGGCTACAAGTGCAATCAGGCGTGCCTGCATTGCCACGTCAACGCGAGCCCCGACCGGAAGGAGATGATGGCCAAGGAGACCGTCGACGCCATCCTCGCCGTTCTGTCCGCCCGGAAGATCGGGACGCTCGACATCACGGGCGGTGCGCCGGAGTTGAATCCGCATTTCCGTCATCTTGTTCATGCGGCGCGCGCGGCGGGCACCCGCGTGATCGACCGCTGCAATCTGACCATCCTCAACGAGCCGGGGTTCGAGGATCTCGCCACCTTCCTTGCGCGCGAGCGCGTCGAGATCGTCGCCTCGCTGCCGTGCTACACGAAAGAGAACGTCGACCGGCAGCGCGGCGATCACGTGTTCGAGTCGTCGATCCTCGCGTTGCAGAAGTTGAATGCGCTGGGCTACGGCGTCGCGGGCTCGGACCTCGTGCTCGATCTCGTCTACAACCCGCTGGGGCCCAGCCTGCCGCCGGCGCAGGACCGGCTGGAGGCCGCGTACAAGCGCGAACTCGCCGCGCATTTCGGCATCGTGTTCAACCGCCTCTACACGCTTGCCAACATGCCGATCGCGCGCTTCGGCTCGACACTCGTCTCGCAGGGCAAGTTTGCCGGCTACATGCGGTTGCTGCGCGAAGCGCACAATCCGGACAATCTCGATGGCGTGATGTGCCGCACCCTGGTCTCGGTCGACTATCGCGGTTACCTGCACGACTGCGATTTCAACCAGATGCTCGGCATTCCCATGGTGATCGCCGGGAAGGCGCGGCGCCATGTCACCGATCTGCTGACCGACGACGCTCGATGGCGCGGCGGTCGCGGTGGCCGATCACTGCTACGGCTGCACCGCCGGGCAGGGGTCGAGTTGCGGTGGCGCACTGAATTAGGGCCAGGCACAGGCATGCGCAAGCCGCGCGCCGCCGCACGCATCCTGCAGCCACCGCCGATGCGCATCTCGATCATCATTCCGGCGCTGGATGAGGCACGTGCGATCGTCGCAACGCTCGTAGCGCTGCAACCGATGCGCGCCGCGGGCCACGAGGTGATCGTCGTCGACGGCGGCAGCGCCGACGCCACCGTCGCGTTGTCCCGTCCTTTCGTGGACCGGGTCTTCGTCGCCGCGAAGGGCCGTTCGCTGCAGATGAACGCCGGTGCGGCGGCGGCCGGCGGCGACGTGCTGCTGTTCCTGCACGCCGACTCGCACCTGACCGCCGACGGCGTCGCAACCCTGATCCGCGAGTTGACGCGATCGCGTCGCCGTTGGGGCCGCTTCGACATCGCTATCGCCGGCAGCGACCGCACGCTGCGGCTCGTTGCCGCGCTGATGAACCTGCGCTCGCGCGTCACCGGGATCGCAACCGGCGACCAGGGCATATTCGTCGAGCGCGCGCTGTTCCACGAGGTCGGCGGCTATCCACGGCAGCCGCTGATGGAGGATGTCGAACTGTCGCGGCGCTTGAAGGGTGCCGGCGGACCGCCGCTCTGCCTGCGGGCACGAATCGTCACGTCGGCGCGCCGCTGGCAGCGCCATGGCGCGTGGCGCACGATCGCCGCGATGTGGCGATGGCGCTTTGCGTACTGGCGCGGTGCGGATCCGGCGCTGCTTGCGACCGAATACGATGCCACGCGCCCGCGGACACCGCTTACGCTTCAGGTCTTTGCCAGAAACCCGGTTCCCGGCGCGGTGAAGACGCGGCTCGCGCGCGCGATCGGTCCGGACGCCGCGGCCACGCAGTACGTTCGCTTGGTCGAAGCGACGCTTGCGACGGCCGTTGCCGCGCGGATGGCCGGCATCGTCGATCGCGTCGAACTCTGGTGCACCCCCGATCCGGACGCGCCCGCCTTTGCCGCGTGGCGCGATCGGTACTCGATCGAACTCATGCCGCAGGCCGGCGACGATCTCGGCGCGAGAATGCGCCATGCGCTCCACGCCGCGCTCGCCGGCGGATCGCGCGCAATTCTGGTCGGCACCGATTGCCCGGTGCTCGATCTCGCCTACCTGGCGCAGGCCGCGGCGGCGCTCGGCGACCACACGGCGGTGTTCGGACCGGCCGAGGACGGCGGCTACATCCTCGTCGGCCTTGCCAGCGCCATCGATGCGTTTGCCGGGATCCCGTGGGGCACGCCGCACACGATGGCCGCGACCCGCGCGCAACTGGCGAGCCAGCAAGTGCGCTGGCATGAGTTGCCCATGCTCTGGGATGTCGATACGCCTGCCGATCTCGCCCGCTGGCAGGCGTGGACGCAGGCGCCGGCAGGCGTCACCGCGGCCGCGTGAGGGCGCGGGCGCCATCCGGCAACGCAACGCCATTCTTGACCGCGATGACTTCGGCCAGAATCGAAACGGCGATCTCCGGCGGCGTTCGACTGCCGATAGGGAGGCCAATGGGTCCGTGCAGCCGGGAAATCTCGGCATCGGATAGCTCGAGCTGCTTCAGTCGCTGCCGCCGCTTGGCGTCGTTCGCACGCGAGCCGAGGGCGCCGACGTAGAACGCCGGCGACTTCAACGCTTCCAGCAACGCCATGTCGTCGAGCTTCGGATCGTGCGTGAGCGCGATGACGGCGCAGCGCTCGTCGGGCTGCATCGCGACGACGGTATCGTCCGGCATCGTCTTCACCAACGGCACCCCGGCGACGTCCCAGGTTTCCTCATATTCGGATCGAGGGTCGCAGACCGTGACCGCGAAATCGAGGCCCTGCGCCATTTGCACCAGATACTTCGACAGCTGCGACGCGCCGATCACGAGCATCCGGTAGCGAGGGCCGTGGATCGTGGTCAGGGTCGCCCCGTCGAACGCCAGCTCATCCGCCGCACGCGCGCGTGCAAGCGTCGCCGCCCCCGTCGCAAGGTCGAGGCTGCGCGCCACCAGCCGTCCCGCTTCGATTTCCCCGACCAGCGTTCCGATGCCGGATTCCCGGGTCAACGGCTCGACGACAAGCTGGATCGTGCCGCCGCAGGGCAGTCCGAAGCGGCGCGCCTCGTCCGCCGACACGCCATAGGTCACGACGTCGCACCGCGTGGCGGAAACTCCGTCGGCGCGCACCCGACCGACGAGGTCGTCCTCGATGCAGCCGCCGGAGACCGAGCCCTCGACGAGACCATCGTCGCGGACCGCCAGCATGGCCCCCGGCGGGCGCGGCGAACTGCCCCAGGTATTGACGACCGTGACGAGCAGCACGCGGCGGCCCGCATCGAGCCAATCCGCGCTGCGCTTCAGAACCTCCAGATCGATGCTATCCATGGCCCATCCGATCTTTCTGCGATCATTCCGCCTCAACAGCGCGCCGCCATCCGGCCACGCGAAACCCGCGCATCGAGTGCCAGCGCCAGTTGTTCGAGACTGGCGAGATTATGCACCGGCAGAAAATCGTCGACATGCGGCAGCATGGCCCGGATGCCCGCCGGACGCGGCTCGAACCCCTCGTAGCGCAGCAGCGGATTGAGCCACACGAGGCGCCGGCACGACTTGTGCAGCCGCTCCATCTGCATGGCAAGTCCCGTCCCTGCTTCGGCGTCCAGCCCGTCGCTGATCAGGAGCACGACGGCATTCTGGCCCAGGAGCCGCCGCGACCACCGCCGATTGAACGCATCGAGACAGGCGCCGATGCGCGTGCCGCCTGCCCAGTCCGGGACGGCCATCTTCACGCGCGCGAGCGCCAAATCGACATCGCGATGCCGGAGCTGACGCGTGATGTTGGTGAGCTGGGTGCCGAACAGCAGGACGTGAACGCGATCGCGGTCGCCGGTGATCGCGTGAAGGAAATGAAGCAACATCCGCGCGTAACGATCCATCGAGCCCGAGATGTCGCACAGGATGACCAGCGGCGGCGAGCGGCGGCGGCGGCGCCGCCAGCGCAGGGGCGCGAGCGCGCCGGCCGCGCCCGTCGCCCGGCGCAGCGTGGCGCGAAGGTCAACGCGATGCCCGCGCGCTGACGTCATCATGCGGCGCGTCGGCAGTTCCGGCAGTGGCAGGCGAAGCGCCGCGAGCATCGACTTCACGGCGGCGAGCTCGTCCACCGACATCAGTTCGAAATCCCGGTGCCGCAACACCTCATGCGGCGAGAATGTGCATGCGGGATCGGCGTCAGCCCGACCGCTTGCCGTTTTTCGCTCGGGCAATGCAGGCGATGGCAGCATCGCCCGCGCGATTCGCGCCGCAACCTCCTGCTCCGGGTCGCGTTCGCCGCCGGGAAGGCTCGCCGGGGCATGTGCCGCGAGCCACCGTTGCAGCAACTGCGGGTCCTGCCAGAAAAGGTCGAACGCCTGCTCGAATACCGGCAGATGGTCGTAACGCGACACCAGAACCGCACGGAGGGCGCTGCGAAAATCCTTGCGATTGCCAATGTCGACTGCCACTGCGGCTTCCTGCGCGGCAAGCGTGTGCGCGGTACCGATCGGCAATCCCGCGGCACGCAGCACGCGCACGAAGCGTACGATGTTCCCGGCGAGTTGGCCGGGCGGTGCAGCCGGCGCGGCGGCGCCCGCGCTCGTCGTTCCGCCGGGCGATCGCCTCGTCACGGCAGACCCGTGGACCGCGCATCGGCAAGAAGCTTCGCCACGGTGTCAGGCCGTAGGGCACCGATGTCGTCCTGGTACTTGAGCAGCACGCCCGCCGTCGCGGCAATGGCATCCGGGTCGAGCGCGACCTTGTCGAGCATGGTCAAGGCGTTCGCCCAGTCCAGCGTTTCGGCGATTCCGGGCGCCTTGAAGAGGTCCATCGCCCGCAAACGCTGCGTGAACGCGACGATTTCGCGCGCGAGCGCTTCGGGCACCGCCGGGCATTTGCGTCGCACGATCGCGAGTTCGCGCTCGGCGTCGGGGTAGCCGAGCCACTGATAGAGGCAGCGGCGTTTGATGGCGTCGTGGATTTCCCGCGTGCGATTCGACGTGATGACGACCAGCGGCGGCGACGCGGCGACAATCGGCCCCAGCTCGGGAATCGTGACCTGGAAGTCGGCGAGGACCTCGAGCAGATACGCCTCGAACGGCTCATCGGCGCGGTCGAGTTCGTCGATCAGAAGCACCGGCGGAATCCCGTCATCCGGCGCGAGCGCATCGAGAATCGGCCGCTTCAGCAAGAAGCGCGGCGCGAAGATATCGCGCGCGAGTGCTTCGCGGTCCAGCGCTCCCGCCGATTCCGCGAGCCGGATCTCGATCATCTGCCGCGGGTAGTTCCACTCGTAGACAGCCGCCGCGATGTCGAGACCTTCGTAGCACTGGAGCCGCACCAGGCGCTTGCCGAGCGCCGTTGCCAGCACTTTGGCGATCTCGGTCTTGCCGACACCAGCCTCGCCTTCCAGGAACAGCGGCCGGCCCATCTTAAGCGCCAGGAAGACGCTCGTCGCAACACTGCGATCCGCAAGATAGTCGTGGCGGTCGAGCAACGCCGCAACGGCGTCGACGGTGGCTGGCGTCGTGGTCTCGGACATTGGCACTGCCGCTTCAGCCACCGGCGCGCCGGAAGTGGAGTTCGAAGCGTTCCAGGAATCGACGTGTGGCATCGGCCCCGCAATCGGTGAGAAAGATCTCCACATGGTGGCGCGGCAACGTGATCATGCCAATGCTCAAGTCCGAGAGCGCAGCGATTACGATGCGCCACTTCTGATCCGGATCGAGTGGTCGGATTTCACCGGCGTCGACCCGGAATTGCGCATGGCCCACCGCGGCCGGAAGACTGCGCAGGAAGGCGTCGCGCGAGATCGTCATGTCCTGTGCGAGCGCCAGGATTTCGCGCTCAGCCGCCCGCATCAGCCGCCCATCAGCCGCCTGCAATCGGCGGCCAGATCGCGAGCTCGTCGTCCTGCCGGAGCGCATGCAGCGGGCGATCGTTCGGCGCAACGTAGATACCGTTGACGAGAACGAGATGGCAGAGTTTCTGCGGCAGGTTCTGTCGTCCGATGACTTCCGCGATCGTCGTGCCGTCCGGCAGCTCGAGCGGCAGACGATGCGTGCGCCGCGACTCCTCCGGCAGGTGATCGGCAAGCGACGCGTAGAGCTTCAACGTCACCTGCATCACGGATGGGCCGTCAAGCCGCAGCCTGGGCGCGGGCAAGATACGCGTCGGGGAAGCGCAGAGGGTCGGCCAGCAGGCGATCCTTCCAGGGCCCGAGCCGTACACGGCCTTCGACCAGCCCGCGCAACACGCCCACACCTTCGGTCAAGCCTACGGACGTCGCGCCGATCAGCACGTCGCCCTTGAACTGCAGGCAGAGATACCGGAACGCACGTTCGTCGACCAGTTCCGCCGACTGCCCGCCCTTCTCGCCCCACCATTGGCCGAACGACGACGAAACGAGGCCCAGCGTGTCGAGCACGTTCAGCGCCATGTTCCCATGCGACTCGACGCGCTTGCCCGCCATGTTGAGCGCGGCCACGCGCGCCTGCTCGACCGCATTCGGCTGGATCGCATTCATGCCGCGAACGCCGGTGGAAAAATCGATCGCGGCTGCCACATCGCCGGCCGCGTAGACGCCGGCGACGTTGGTCTGCATCGTCGCATCGACGAAGACCCCGTTCTCGCAGACGATGCCGCTGCCATGCAGAAATTCGACGTTGGGCCGCACGCCGGCCGCGACGATCAGCGTTTCGGCTTCGATTTCCTTGCCGGCGTCGAGCGTGGCGACGAGCGCCGCGTTCCCGGCGGCGCTCCGGATCCTGGTGACGCGCGAGCCGACATGCACGCGCACGCCTTGCTTTTCGCACCAATTCCGGATCATGGTCCCCGCCGCGGGCGTCATCATCCGCGGGACCATCCGATCCCCCATCTCGACCACGGTCAGCTGCACGCCGCGCGCCTGCAGCGCTTCCATGATGATGCACCCGATGAAGCCGGCGCCGATCTGCAGAACCCGGGACCCGGAACCGGCGCGCGCGATGATGCGCCGCGCGTCTTCCATCGTCCAGCAGGCGTGGACACCGGGCAGGTCGATGCCGGGGATGTCCGGCTTGATTGCGTGCGCACCGGACGCGATCAGCAACCGGTCATAGGGCAGAATTCCGCCGGATTGCAGCCGTACGCTGCACGTTGCCGTCTCGACCCTGGTGGCGGCATCGTGCAGAAGGTCGATGCGAAGCCGCGCGAAATGGCCGGCGTCCTTGCGCAGATGCGTGCCGGCCTCGTCGATGTTGCCCATCATCAGATACGGCAGCGCCATGCGCGAATACGGCGGCTCGGGCTCGTCGCCGATCAGCGTGATCGAACAACCGGAATCGTGCTTGCGCAGCGTTTCGGCGGCAACGACGCCCGCCGGGCCGTTACCGATGATGACGTGCTTCATCTGCGAACTCCACGCGCGGCGAGCCGGGACCGCACCCGCGATCCCGGCCCGAGGCGCCGATCAGGCGGAAAGGCCGAGGCGCGACAGCGTATCTTTCGTCGGCACGCCGTCCTTCGACCAGCCACGCAGCTGGTAATACTCCGGCAGCATCTTGTCGAGCCCGTTGACGAGACCTTTGGCGGGGCCGGTCTTCGCCGCTTCCTTCGTGAGCCGCGGCGGCAGGTTGTCGTCCTTGCCGGTGAAGCCCGCGGCGTTGTTGAACTGCCGCTCGAGATTCCAGATCCGCTCGCCGACGAGCGCCAGCTTTTCCATCGACCAGTCGCCTTCGCACGCGGCCTGCAGCTGCGGCTGCACGTCCGCCAGTGTCCACGCGAACGACGTGAAAATGCAGAGTCCCGACGAATCGAACACGGCCGTCGCATCCTGGAACGCCTTGACCAGACCCGCCTTGCCCTCGGTCACGTGCGGATCGGTCTTGACCGGAATGCCGAGGACCTCCGAGGCAACCGTGTAACCGCGCAAATGGCAGGCACCGCGGTTGGACGTCGCATACGCGAGGCCCATCCCCTGGATCCCGCGCGAATCGTAGGCGGGAAATTCCTGGCCTTTGACCGACATCGACAGCTCGGGCCGGCCATGCTTGGCACAAAGGCGCTTCGATCCCAGTCCCGATTTCCTTGCCGAAGCCCTCGCCGCGGCAGGTCATTTCGGTAAGCTTGGTGAGAACTTCGGCGGAGCCGAACGTCAGCGGAAAGCCGACGTCGGAATCCTTGATGAGGCCGAGGTCGTAGAGCTCCATCGCCGCGCCTACCGTGGCGCCGAACGAGATCGGGTCGATGCCGTCTTCATTGCAGACGAAATTGGCGTAGGTCAGCGCCTCGAGATCGCCCACGCCGGTGGCGGCGCCCAGCGCCCACGCCGCCTCGTACTCGAGACCGCCCGACGCCCCCCAGTATTCGGGCTTGTTGACCACCGTGAAATGCGTCTCATCGATCTTGGAAATGCGCCCGCACGCGATCGTGCAACCGAAGCAGGCCTGGTTGGTGACGAGATTCGCCTTGCCGTCCGTGGGCCGCTTCTCGTGCATGGCTTCCGCCGAAATCCTGCCGGCCTTCTCGAACTGCACGTCGCGGTGATTGCGCGTCGGCAACGCGCCCATTTCGTTGATCACGTTCATCAGCACCTGCGTGCCGAACTTAGGCAGGCCCTGGCCCGTGACCGCGTTATCGGCCAGAACCTTCTTCGCGGCCGTCGCAGCCTTCATGAAACCCGGCGCGTCCTTGACGTTGCCCACCCCCAGCGTGCCGCGCACGGCGATCGCCTTCAGGTTCTTCGAGCCCATCACCGCGCCCACACCGGAACGCCCGGCGGCCCGGTGCAGGTCGTTGACGATCGCCGCAAAGAGCACCTGCGCTTCGCCGGCCCGCCCGATGCTCGAGACGCGGGTCGCCGGATCCTGGTGCTTCTTCTTCAGGATCGCCTCGGTGTCCCACGTGCTCTTGCCCCACACATCGTCCGCCGGCAGCAACTGCGCCTTGTCGTTCTCGATGTGCAGGTAGACGGGTTTCGCCGACTTGCCCTCCAACACGATCATGTCCCAGCCGGCGAACCGCAACTCCGCGCCGAAATAGCCGCCGGAGTTGGAGCAAGCGATCGCGCCGGTGAGCGGACCTTTGGTGATCACCGAATACCGCGCGCTGGTGGATGCCATCGTGCCGGTCAGCGGCCCCGTGGCGAAGATCAGCTTGTTGGCGGGCGACAGCGGATCGACCTTCGGATCGACTTCCGTGCAGAAGTACTTGGTCGCGAGTCCGCGCTGGCCCAGGTAATCCTGTGCCCATTCCATGTTGAGCGGTTCCGGCGTGCAGGTGCCCTTGGTGAGGTTCACCCGGAGAATCTTGCGGTGCCAGGCCATGATTTCCTCCTCAGGCTTGCGGTTGCGTGTCGAGTTTTCCGGCCCATTGGCGCATGCGCTCGAGGCCGGTCCAGTTCGCATCGACGTAGGTGATCGCGCCGGTCGGACAGGCGTCGACGCACGCCGGGTGATCGCCGCACAGATCGCACTTCTGCACCTTGCCCGTGTCCTGCACGTAGTTGATCGTGCCGAACGGGCAGGCGACCGTGCAGACCTTGCAGCCGACGCAGACGGCTTCGAGCACCACCTTGGCGCCGGTCGCGGCATCGACCTTGATCGCCTCGACCGGGCACGCGTGGAGGCACCATGCCTCGTCGCATTGCGTGCACGTATAGGGCACCTTGCGTCCCGTCTCGTGGAAATCGAAGACCCGGATCCGCGACTTCGACGGATTGAATACCCCGTAGTTCTCGTACGAGCACGCCATCTCGCACTGGAGACAGCCCGTGCACTTGCCGGGATCGAGGTGGAGCGATTTCTGCATGGGGCCTCCTGTTGATGTCGTATCCGTTGCGCCTAACGCGTCGCGCGCCGGCCGATGCCCAACACGTTCTGCGGAGACTTGAAGGGTACACAACGGCAAAAAAAAACGCCAGCGTTACTCCAGCGGATTTATCACACGATATCGGCACGCGGGGCAGTCGGCGCCCGGCCCAGGACCACGGTGGCGTATCCATCAGGAAACGAGGCGGGCCGCAGCCGCACCGCGAACGGTACGGTCGCAACGGCCATTCACCCTTGCTACGGGAGGGCAAATGCAAAAATACTGTTGCCGCGCTTGGCGTCGATCCGGTCGTTTCCCCCAGCCGCAACGGCAATGTACTGCTTGCCGCCCACCATATACGAGACCGCCGGCGCGTTGACGCCTGCACCGCAGTTGTACTTCCAGAGTTCCTTGCCGTTCGTCGCATCGAACGCCTTGAACCAACCGCTGGCCTCGCCGTTGAATACGAGGTTGCCGGCCGTGGCGAGCACGCCGCCGATCAGCGGCCGCGGCGTCTTCACCCCCCAGGCGACTCTGCCCGTATCGAGATTGACCGCGACGAGACGCCCCCATTGCTCCTCATTCGGCACCGCGTCGACCGCACCGCCGGGCCAAAGCTTTCCGCCGGGATAAGGCGACTCTTCGACGCGGTACGTCATCGGCTGATGCAGGTTTGCCGCATACGCCAAGCGGGTCCTCGGATTGACGGCCATGGGCGACCAATCGACACCTCCGTTCGCGCCCGGGAGCATCCGCACACCTGTCGCGGTCGGCGGCACCCACAGGTTGTCCTGCGGGATCATCGCTTCCGAGAACCGGACCAGCCTGCCGGTATTGCGCTCGTGAACGTAGACATGCCCCGTCTTGCCGGCGTGGATCACGACGTCGATCATCTTGCCGCCCTTGTCCCTTGCCTGCGTCAGTATCGGCGGACTGACGGCACCCAGGCTCCAGACGTCGTGGGCAACGTACTGGAAATGCCACTTGTACGTGCCCTTGTCGAGGTCGATGGCGACGATTGAATCGGTGTACAGGTTGTCACCCGGACGGATCGCCCCATGGAGGGGCGGCGACGGGCTGCCGACCACGACGAACACCGTCCGGGTTTTCGTGTCGATGGCCGGTGTCGTCGACACACTGCCGCCCAATGTCTGATAGAACTCGCCGCCGCTCTCGGACAGCGTCTTCCTTTCGGACGCAATGTCGCGACGCATGTTGCGGCCGGTGGCATCGTTCACGGCCCAGACGCCTTCCTGGCCTTTGTCAGGAATCGTGTAGTAGGTCCATAGCAGGTCGCCGTCGATGGCGTTGAAGGCCTTGACGAAACCGCGCACCCCGTACTCGCCGCCATTCGTGCCGATCAGAACTTTCCCGTCGATGACGGCCGGCGCCATCGTTTCCGAATAGCCCTTCTCCGGATCGGCGATCTGTTTCTCCCACAGCAGCCTGCCCGTCCTGGCGCTGAGCGCGACGAGTTTGGAGTCGAGCGTGCCCATGAACAGCCTCCCACCCTCGATCGCGACGCCGCGGTTGCCGTTGCCGCAGCAAGCCGCCACGATCGGTCCGAGCTTGTGCCGGTAGTGCCAGAACTCCTCCCCGGTCGCTGCGTCGATGGCATAGACATGGTTGAACGACGTCGTCAGAAACATGACGCCGTCAACCACGATGGGCGCGGTTTCCATCGATTCCAACACTGCCGTCTGAAACACGAACGCTGGCTTGATTCGCCCGACATTCCCGGCATTGATGTGCGCACCGGGGTAATAGCGCGTTTGCTCGTAGCTGCCGTTCGAATGGATCCAGTTCTTCGTGTCGCTGCCAGCGCCGTCGAGCAAAGCCTGCGACACCGATGGAGTCGCCGGCATCGGCCTCGCCGCCGTGGCCACACCGCCGGCGACTTCTTGGGCCACAATCCCGGCATTCGCCAACAGAAACATGGCTATCGCTACGGCACCGGTCGTCAAACTTTTGCCGGACATGGTTCTCCCTGTATACGTGATTCCTGCAGCAGACAACTGAGTCGAGGCACGACGGATCAATACGTCTGACCGCGGCGGCCCAAGTTGCGTCATAGTCGAAATCGGCACAAATGAAAACCTTTGCCGGCTTGTGCGGCGCAGCATACCCCAACATCGACCGACCTCCGGGGGCGCGACGACAGGCGCATGCGCCATCGCGCTACAATCGAACGCTACGCTCGCCCGGCATTCGCGGGTTGCACAAGGCCCACCATGAGCAACGATCCGATCCTCGCCGTAGCGATTCATGCCGCGCGCCGTGCCGCCGCGGTGCTCGTCGACGCAGCGCGCGACCTCAAGCGACGGCCTTCGCACGCAAAGGACCACGCCGACATCGTGTCCAATGCCGACACCGAGGCCGAAAACGCGATGATCGCCACGTTGCGGGCGGCGTTTCCCGAACATGCGATCGTCGGCAAGGAGGCCGGCGAGATCGTGAGCCAGATCGTGGGCGGCAGCCGCGCCGACAAGAATGCGTTGAAATGGATCGTCGATCCGCTCGATGGCACGGTCAATTTCCTGCACGGGTATCCGAGTTACGCCGTGTCGATCGCGCTCTCCCACGGGAGCGAAGTCACCCATGCGGTCGTGCTCGATCCCGTCCGGGACGATCTCTTCACCGCGGTCAAGGGCAAGGGCGCGCAGCACAACGGCACGCCGATCCGGACGTCGACGTGCGTGCGCGTCGAGGATGCGCTGGTCGGCACCGTGATTCCGGCGCGCGGCAGCCCCAGCATGGCTGCCTACCTGCCGGTGTTAAATGCGCTCATCACGAGATGCGCGGGGATTCGCCGCGCCGGTGCCTGCGCGCTCGATCTCGCCTACGTCGCGGCGGGGCGCCTCGACGGCTTCTGGGAGATCGGCCTCAATCCGTGGAACGTTGCCGCCGGGGCGCTGCTCGTCGTCGAAGCCGGAGGTCGCGTCGGCGATTTCGCGGGTGGCCCCGAGTTCCTGCGCACGAAGGAAGTGATCGCCGCCGCGCCCGGCGTATTCAATCTGCTGCGCGACGGGATCGCGGCGGCAACGGCGCGCTGACCGGCGCAACGCCCGCCGGCCGGTTCGCCGCCGGGAGCAGCGCCACCGCGGCGAGCGTGGTCGCGGCGACCCCGGCCATCAACCACAGCAGCGCGCCGAACCCGGCCGCCTTGACGACCGGCCCCAGAAGCCACACTGCGGCGGAACTGACGCCAAAGGATACGAAGAGTCGCATGCCGCTGACACGCGAGCGAATCCGGTCGTCCACGTAGCGCACGATCATCGCATCGGTGAACGGAATGGCGCCGAAGATTGCGATCATGAATCCGATCTGCAGTGCGAACAGCGTCCAGCCGCTGGCGTTCGCGGCGGCCATGAACAGCGGTGCCTGCAGCGCCACCATGCCAACAAACAGTCGTTTCAATGGGTAGCGATCGATGAGAAGACCGATCGCGACCTGCGTGAACGACGCGACGACGTAGACGCATGCGAGCAGCAGGCCCAGCAATGCCGGATCGTCGACGATGCCGGCCATCCGCTCGCGCAGTAGCTGGCCATTGCCGTTGGTCGTGAAGTTGAACAACAGGCTCGAGGAGATGGCGGCCACCGTCATGACGACGAAGATGCGCACGAGCGGCGTCGCCCCCGGCGTCGCCGGCGTTCGTGCCCCGTGCGCCGGCGGCATCGTCTCGCGCGGGGCGACCCGGGCGAAGACCACCCCGCACGCGATCGCCAGCAGGGCCGGCACGGCGAACGCGGCGCGCCAACCGACGTATTTGACGAGGACCCCGGTGGTGACCGCCGCAAGCGCCACACCGAGATTTCCGGCGAACCCGTTGATGCCGATCGCGAGACCGGGGCGCGTCGTCCCGCGCACGAGCATCGGGATTCCGACCGGATGGTAGATCGACGAAAACGCGCCCAGCAGCGTCAGGGCGATCGCCAGTTCCCATGCGTCATGCGTCGCGGCGACCAGAAGCGCGGACGCACCCATGCCGAAGAAAAAGACCAGGATCATCTGGCGTCTTCCCCAGAGGTCGCCCAGGCGTCCGGCCGGCAGGGACCCGAGACCGAACAGCAGGAACGCGCCGGCGCCATAGGGCATCAGCGATTCCCAGTCCGGAAACCCGAAATCCGCCGCGATCGCCGCCACGGCCGTCGCGAATATCAGCAGGAACATGTGGTCGACCGCGTGCGCGACGTTGAGCAGCAACGCGACCGGACGGGGAGCGACCGCGCTCACGGCGGCATCAACCGGAGAGCTTCTGCAATTGCGCGAGCAGCGCAGCCGGCACGTCGACGCCACCGTTCGCCGCCGCCGCGGCGAGCGCGCGACGGCGCTCGCCCGGCAGCCTGACATCGGGATCCTTCGTCATTTCCGCGATCAGCGTTTCCATCCGCTCGAGGAACGCCTCGCGTCCGGCGAGCGCGTCCGGGTCGAGCACGAGAAACGCCTGTCCAAGGCGGGGACGGTTGCCGTCGTCGACGAAGAACGAGCTCGCCTCGAACCCCATCGCCGCGCCGGACAGCGCCGTCACGAGCAGTTCGACGACGAGCGCCAGCATCGCGCCTTTGGTGCCGCCCATCGGCAGCATCGAGCCGGCGAGACCGGCTGCAGGATCGGTGGTCGGTTGACCGTCGCCGTCGAGCGCCCAGCCCAACGGGATCGCCCTGCCCTCTTTCGCGGCAACCATCAGTTTGCCGCGCGCGACTTCCGACAGCGACAGGTCGATCAGCAGCGGCGCCGCGGCGCGGCGCGGAAACACCGCGGCAATGGGGTTGGTGCCGAAGAGCGGCTGCTTTCCGCCTGCTGCCGCCATCGCCGCCGGCGAATTGCCGAAAGCGAGCCCGACCAACCCCGCCGCGCCGACCGGCTCGAGATGATACGCGGCGGCACCAAAGTGATGGCTGTTCGTGACGGCCGCAAACGCGACGCCGAATTCGCGTGCCCGACCGATGGCTTCGTCGACGGCAAGCGCGCACGCCGGAAAGGCGAGACCGCATCGGGCGTCGACGAGCACCGCGCCGCCTTTCGCGTGCACGACCGACGGGGTCGCGGCCCCGTCGGCCCGCCCGTTCGCGAGATGCGTGGCGTACTGCGTCACGCGCGCAACGCCGTGCGACGCGAGACCCCGTGCGTCGGCATACACCAGCGCGCGCGCCGTCGCAGCGGCCATCGCGGGATTGGCACCGGCGCGGGCAAGCGCCCGCGACGCCAGGTCCTGCAGGGCTTCGAGCGCGATCGCCGTCACGGACGATGGCTCCGCTACCCTGCCGCACGGCCGGCACTGGCCGCCGCATGAATACGCGCGAGCGCGGCCGCCACCTTCTCCGCGATAAACGTCGAAACCCGTACATTCGATTCGGCCGTGACGCCCGCGATATGCGGGGTGAGCAGGAGATTCGGGCAGGCGGCGAGCGGCGATCCCGCCGGGAGGGGTTCCCGCTCGAAGACGTCGAGCGCCGCTCCGCCCAGTTGCCCGGAGACGAGCGCAGCGGCGACAGCGGAGTCGTCGACCACGCCGCCGCGCGCCGTATTGATCAGAATCGCGCCGCGCTTCATCCGGAGAAGCCGCGCCGCATCGATCAGGTGCCGCGTCGCCGCGCCGAGCGGCACGTGCAGCGTAACCACGTCGGCTTCGGCTAGCAGCGCGTCGAAGACCGCACGCTTTCGTGTCCTCCTCGTCCCACACGTCGGATTCGACAGGGATCTCGGCATCGAATCCGATCACCCGCATGCCCAGCGCGCGCGCCAGGCGGCCGGTCAGCCGGCCGATGCTGCCGAAGCCGACGACGCCCAGTGTCTTGCCGGCCAGTTCGCGGCCGTCGGACAACGCCGCGCGCGGCCATTCACCTCTGCCGACCGCCGCCGACGACGCGTACAGCGCCACGCAGCAGCAGCATGGCGGTGCAGATCACGTACTCCGCCACCGCCAGTGCATTGGCCCCGAGGGCGGGAATCACTTCGATCCTGCGTTCCCGGCAGAACGCCACGTCGATGTTGTCGAGGCCAACACCCAGTCGTCCAACGACCTTGAGCCCCGTCGTGCCGGCAATGAGTTCGCGATCGACGCGTGTGCGGTTGCGCACGATGAGCGCGTCCGCCGCCGCAAGTTCGCGCCGCAGTTCGTCCGGGCGGTCGACGAGGGTTTTGTCATAGACCGTTTCGTACTGCGCGGCAAGGGTCGCGACTGCAGCCGCATCCATGAATTCGCTGATGACAATGCGCATCGCGTCGGCAATCTTGTCAGGTCTGCCACGGCAGCCGGTCGAGATCGACGTTGCCACCCGAGAGGATCACGCCAACCGCCGCGCCGGCGACGTCGAGCGTGCCTTCGAGCAGGCACGCGAGCGGAACCGCCGACGACGGCTCGATCAGGATCTTCATCCGTTCCCACGTCATACGCATCGCGCGCACGATCGCATCTTCGCTCGCCGTGCCGATCGCCGCCACGTTGGCGCGTATCGCCGTCAGCGTTCGCGGGGCAACCGTGCTGCGCAAGCCGTCGGCAATCGTGGTCGCCGCGGACAGCGGCTCAACGGCTCCGGAACGGAAGCCGCGCGCCGCGTCGTCGGCGTTCGCCGGCTCCGCGCCGTACACTCGGATCTGCGGCCGCACCGACCGCGCCGCAATGGCGGTTCCGGAAACGAGGCCGCCGCCGCCCACCGGAGCGATGACGATGTCGAGTTCCGGGATCGCGTCCAGGAGTTCGAGCGCGGCCGTCCCCTGCCCGGCGATGACCCGCGCGTCGTCGAACGGGTGGACCAGCGTTGCGCCCGTTTCGGCCAGGACCGCGGCGCAGCCGGCATCGCGCGCGGCGATGTTCGGTGCACAGAGGCGTATCGTCGCGCCGAGCCGGCGCACGCTCTCCAATTTCACCCTTGCCGCGTTCTCGGGCATCACGACCCATGCGGCGATGCCGCGTTGTCGCGCCGCGTAGGCGAGCGCCGCGCCGTGGTTGCCCGACGAATGCGTGACGACGCCGCGACGGGCGTCCGCCTCGCTCAACGAGAGCACCGCATTGACCGCGCCGCGGGCCTTGAACGCGCCGATCTTCTGGAAGTTCTCGCACTTGAAATGGAGCGTTGCGCCGATTGCCGCGTCGATCGCGCGACACGTGAGCACCGGTGTGCGATGCACGTGCGGTGCGATCCGGGCGTGCGCCGCGCGGATCGCCGCGAGATCGGGAAGTGCCTCGCCGTCAGCCCGGGCGGCGTCCGGCATCAGCTGCCCGCCGCGCCGTGGATGTTCGGGAAGAACAAGTCCTTCCACGAGTCGGGCTTCACCTTGATCATTCCGATCTTCGCCATGAAATTTGCATAGGACATGACGTTTTGCGGCGTCATCGTGTAGACGACGGCCGGATCGTTCAGCATCGCGAGGATGTCGGCGACCGTGTCCTTGCCCTTCGAAATGCGCAGGTACGTCTCGGCGGCAGCCTGCTTGTCCTTGTTGATGAGCGCGGTGGCTTCCTCCAGCGCCTTCACCATGGCGTCGTAGAGCTTCGGATTCTCGTCCTTGAACTTCGTCGTCGTCCAGACCAGGTTGAACGTCGTGGCGCCGCCGAGCAGCTCGCTGGAGTTCAGCACCGTGTGTATGCCCGGTCGCTTCAGCTGCTGGTATTGAAACGGCGGCGAACCGAAATGGGCGGTGATCTCCGATTGGCCGGATAGGAGCGCCGACTGCGCGTCGGGATGCGACATCGATACGGTCAGCGCATCGAGCCGGCCGTGCTGCCCTTCGCCAAAGACCTTCTCGGCGGCCATCTGCAGCGTCACCGCCTGGACCGACACCTTGACCGCCGGAAGCGCGATCTTGTCCTTCTCGGTGAAATCCTTGATCGTCTTGACGTTCGGGTTGCGGGTGTTGAGGTAGAGGGGCATCGAGTTGATCGCCGAAACCGCCTTCACGTCGAGGTTGCCTTTCGTCCGCGACCACAGAACCACGAGCGGCCCCACCCCGCCCGAGGCGAACTGCAGGCTGTTCGACAGCAGCGCGTCGTTCATCACGTTGCCGCCCGCGAATCTCGCCCACGACACCTTGACATCGACACCTGCCGCCTTCGCGTGCTTCTCGATCAGCTTCTGCTCCTCGATCAGCATCAAAGGCAGATAGCTGATGCCGTATTGCTGCGCGACCTTGATTTCCGACATTTCGGCACGCGACAGCGGCGACAACAGCACAATCGCCAGCAGCAGCGCGGAGCGCAAGGCAAGCTTCGACATGAGATTCCTCCGGATTGGGCGCGGCGCACGCGCGCCGGCGACATCCACGCAGTATAGGCCGCGTCACGCTCCCGTGAAACGTCCCCTGCTCGCGGCGCGCGGGAACGCTCCTGCCATCGATCTCAGGCGCTTTCGTAGAGGCGGGTCAATACGAATTCGCGGTGGCCCAGCGCCTCGGCCGCCGTGAGCCGGCCGTTGACCGTGCGAAACATCATGTCGAGCAGCTTGTCGCCCGCCGCGCTCATCGTAAGCTCCCGCTGCAGGAGGCCGCTGGTATCGACGTCGACGTGCTCGCTCATCGTGCGCACGGTGCGCGGATTGGCGCAGATCTTGATCACCGGCAGGATCGGGTTGCCGATCACGTTGCCCTGCCCCGTCGGGAAGAAATGGACGACGTACCCGGATGCCGCGCACAGCGTCACCATTTCCGCGGCGGCCGACGAACTGTCCATGAACCAGAGGCCGGGGCCCGACGGAATTTCCGCCTTGTCGAGCACGCCGTCGATCACGCACTTCCGGCCGATCTTCTGGATGTTTCCGAGCGCCTTTTCCTCGATCGTCGTGAGGCCGCCGGCGATATTGCCCTTGGTCGGCTGCGAATCGGACAGATCGGACGTCTTGTGCCGATTGATCACTTCCTGGTACCGATCGAACATCGCCATGAACTCGGCCCGGACCTTGTCGTTGCGGCAGCGCGCGGCGACGATCTGCTCGCCGCCCGTGAGTTCGGTCGTCTCGCCGAACACCAGCGTGCAGCCGGCGGCATAGAGCTTGTCGAACGCGTCGCCGACCGTCGGATTGGCGCCGCAGCCGGACGTGGTGTCGGACTCGCCGCATTTGGTCGATACCCAGAGTTCCTTGAGGTCGCATTCCACGCGCTGCCGTTCGCTCGCCCACTGGACATATTCCCTGGCCGCCTTCGACGCCCGCAGGATCGTATCGTGATCACCGTGGAGCTCGATGCCGTAACCGGCGACCGGCTTGCCCGTCGCGGCGATGCCGTCGGCGACTTTCTTCGTCCACTGGTCCTCGATGCCGATGACGACGACGGCGGCGACGTTGGGATTGCTGCCCGCGCCGATCAGCGTGCGAAAGTGCAGGTCCAGGTCGGCGCCGAACTGCAGGCGGCCGTACGGATGCGGGATCGCCATCGACCCCTTGATGTTGTGCGCGACGGCCTCCGCAGCGGCGTTGGACAGATCGTCCACCGGGAGGACGATGACGTGGTTGCGAACGCCGACCCGGCCGTTCTCGCGGCGATAACCCAAGAAAGTGTTTTGCAGCATTTAGGCCTCCAGCTGTTGCTCACCAACGCGGTAGAGCGAGTATTTCGGCTTCAGGCGAGGCGCGCGCCTGGCGAGGACCGGAGCGTACTCTGGAAGTACGTGAGGACCGCAGCGAGGCGCGCAACGAAGCATCAAGCCGAAAGACGACGCTCTCACCACCGTTTGGTTTTGATGTTGTGGACGTGGGCGTGCTGCCCCTTCGCGATCGGCTGGACGACCTTGCCGATATCGATGCCGTACTTGATGACCGTCGCGCCCACCGCCATGTCGGTCAGCGCAACCTTGTGACCGAGCGGAATGTCCTGCACGCAGGGCAGCGTGATGGTCCGGTCCTCGTCGAGAATGAGGCCGGTCAGCGTCGTGCCGGCCTTGACACCTTCGACGACGACCACCGCGACCGAGTCGCCGGGGTCGTGCAATACGCAATGAATCATCGGAAACTCCTTGCCGAATAAACAGCGTCGGGCCTGGTGCCTTGCGTCGCGGCGCACGGCCCTCCTGCGCATGGCACCAATGTAATCGCGCTCGGCCGGTAAGTCAACTATATCATCTATATGACTTGGATGATTTGCATCACTTTGCCCGCTTGGCTAGACTGGGCACACGACCGGCGACTTCCGCGGTGCGGTTGCGAATCCTGACACGATGCCCGACCTTCCACGCGACACCGCTGCGCGCGGCGTGCCGTTGACCGGTCCGCTGTACAAGGACGTCAAGCGCCGGCTGACCGATGCGTTGACGCGTGGCGAATGGAAGCCCGGCGAGGCGATTCCGGCCGAGCGCCTCCTCTCGGAACGCTGCGGCACCAGTATCGGCACCGTGCGCCGCGCCATCGACGAACTCGTCGCCGAGAACATCCTCATCCGGCAGCAGGGCCGGGGAACGTACGTCGCGAGCCACAACCGCGACCGGCTGCTGTTCTATTTCTTCCACATCGTCGACGAACAGGGAACCAAACGGTATCCGGACGTCGAACTGCTCTCGTTTGCCAAGGCGAAGGCCGAGCGCGCCGCCGCCGATCACCTCGGGATCCAGGCCGGCGACCCCGTGTACCGAATCCGCAATCGGCTCGTGCTCGCCGGCAAGCCGGTGATCATCGACGACATCACGTTGCCGGTTGTGACGTTCCCGGGCTTGACCGAAAGGCAGTTTCGCAACCGGACCTCGACCATCTATAACCTGTACCAGGAAGCGTTCGGCATTTCGGTCGTGCGCACCAGCGAGCGGCTCCGCGCCACGCTCGCCGATCCGGAAACGGCGGCGTTGCTGTCGATTGCCAGGAACGCGCCATTGCTCAGGATCCGGCGCGTGGCGCTTTCCTACAACGAGGTTCCGATCGAGCTTCGCGTCTCGCTGGTGGACACGGCGCGCTACGAGTACTTCGCCGATATCGGCAAGCCCGCGTAGCAACCAGCGCACGCCGCAACCGGCCGGCACGAGCCACTCTCCCGCGTGAGCGCCGCCTCCCTTTTCGTGCAGCTCTTGAATGGCCTCGCCGGCGCATCGGCGCTGTTCCTGGTGGCCGCAGGACTCACGCTGATCTTCGGCGTCACGCGCGTGGTCAACTTCGCGCACGGCTCGCTGTACATGCTGGGCGCCTACCTCGCCTACTCGCTCGTCGCGCTGCTCGGCCGGGGGCCACTCGGCTTCTGGGGCGCCGTCGCGCTCGCCGCACTCGCGGTCGCACTCATCGGCGCATTGATCGAAATGCTGCTGTTGAAGCGCATCTACGCCGCGCCGGAACTGTTGCAGCTTGCCGCGACCTTCGGCGTCGTGTTGATCGTGCGCGATGTCGCACTCCTCGTCTGGGGCGCGGAAGATCTGCTTGGGCCGCGGGCACCGGGATTGAGCGGCGGCGTCGCGGTCCTCGGCCGCGTGATTCCCTCGTACGACCTTTTCCTGCTCGCGGTCGGCCCGCTGGTGCTGCTGGCGCTGTGGGGACTGCTGGAACGGACCCGGTTCGGCCGGGAAACGCGCGCCGCGACCGAGAATCGCACACTTGCGAGCGCGCTCGGCGTCAATGAACGGGCCCTCTTTACCTCGGTGTTTGCGCTCGGTTCCCTGCTGGCCGGGCTCGCCGGCGCGCTGCAGTTGCCCCGGGAGCCGGCCAATCTCGGGATGGATCTTGCGATCGTCGCGGAAGCGTTTGTCGTCACCGTCGTCGGCGGACTGGGCTCGATCCCCGGTGCCTTCGTCGCAGCGCTTCTGATCGGTGTCACCAAGGCGCTGTGCATTGCGCTCGGTACCGTTGACATCGACGGCTTCGCGATCGAATTCCCGAGGCTTACGCTGGTTGCCGAATTCGTCGTGATGGCGGTCGTTCTCGTTGCAAAGCCCTACGGTCTGATGGGAAGGCCGCCCTCGACCCCTCCGACGACGCCACTCGCCGAGTTCCGGGCGCTGGTCGTTCCCCCTGGCCGCAGGGCGGCGATCGGCGCGCTCGTTGCCTTCGTGCTCGCCGTACTGCTGCCCGTCACCGGCGACGAATACCATCTCGTGCTGGCGACCGACATCCTCGTATTCGCGCTGTTCGCATCGAGCCTGCAGTTCGTGATGGGCACCGGCGGCATGGCATCGTTCGGCCACGCCGCGTACTTCGGTCTCGGTGCCTACGCGGCGGCGCTCGCCGTCAAGCACGGGTTGCCGATGGAGGTCGCGCTCGCGCTGGCGCCTCTCGTCGCCATGGCAGGAGCGCTCATCATCGGCTGGTTCTGCGTGCGGCTATCGGGCGTCTATCTCGCGATGCTGACCCTCGCCTTTGCACAGATTCTCTGGTCGATCGCGTTCCAGTGGAACGACGTCACAGGCGGCTCGAATGGCGTGGTCGGCGTGTGGCCCTCCGCCTGGCTCGCGAGCAGGCAGGCGTACTTCTGGTTCGCACTGACGATCGTCGCCGCCGCGCTTGCCGCAGTCGCCTGGATCGCGCACGCCCCGCTTGGCTATTCGCTGCGCGCCTCCCGGGATTCGCCGCTGCGGGCCGCCGCCATCGGCATCGACGTGCGCAGGACGCAATGGATTGCCTTCACGCTTGCCGGCGGCTTCGCCGGACTCGCCGGCGGTCTCTACGCATTCTCGAAGGGCAGCATTTCGCCGGAAACGCTCGCCATCCCGCGCTCGATCGATGCGCTGGTCATGGTCCTGTTAGGCGGCCTCAACGCGCTGTTCGGACCGCTCCTGGGTGCCGCGGCGCTCACGTGGCTCGCGGACACGCTCGCGCGAACCACCGAATACTGGCGCGCCGTGCTCGGCGCCACGATCCTGCTGATCGTCCTCGCCTTTCCATCCGGGATCGGAGGCGCGATGCAGCGGTGGCTCCGCGGGAGGTTGCAATGAGCGTAGCGGTGCTGCGCGTCGACGGCCTGACGAAATCCTTCGGCGGCATCGACGCGGTCCAGGACGTCTCGTTTACTGTTGCCGCCGGCGAACTGGTCGCGCTGATCGGCCCCAATGGCGCCGGCAAGACGACGTGCTTCAATCTCGTCGACGGTCAACTCGCGCCCGATGCCGGCAGCGTCACCATCGCCGGCGCGCGGAGCGATGGTCTGCCGCCGCGAGCCATCGCGCGGATGGGCGTCGGCCGCACATTCCAGGTTGCGGCGACGTTTGCGTCGATGACCGTGCGCGAAAACGTCCAGCTCGCGCTCCTTTCGCACGCCGGATCCCATTGCAGCGTTTCCGCCCGCGCAACCGACCGCATGGGCGCCGCGGCCGATCGGCTGCTCGAGCGCGTGCGCATGACGAAATTCTCCGGGCAGGGCTGCGCGACGCTCGCCTATGGCGACGCCAAACGCGTGGAGCTGGCGCTGGCGCTCGCGGGCGCGCCCCGGTTGCTGCTGATGGACGAGCCGACCGCAGGCATGTCGCCGCGCTCGCGCGGCCGCCTGATGCAGCTCGCGGCGGACCTCGCGCGTGCGGACGGGATCGCCGTGCTCTTCACCGAGCACGACATGAACGTCGTGTTCGGGTACGCCAACCGGGTCATCGTCTTGGACCACGGCCGCATCATCGCCGAAGGATCGCCCGACGCGATCCGGGCCAACGATGAGGTGCAGGCGACCTATCTCGGTGGCGACGCCAGCGGCTAGGCGCCGCGCCCGCATCGTCAATCCGCCAGGCGCGCCAGCCCTTCCGCCAGGTCCGCGATCAGATCCCCGGGGTCCTCGAGCCCGATCGCGAGCCGCAGGCACGGCCCGCCGGCGTCCCACGTCGTCGCGGTCTGCACGCGCTCCGGATAGATGGGAATGATCAGGCTTTCGAAGCCGCCCCAGCTCCAGCCCATTCCGAACAACTGCATGTTGTCCAGCATCGAATCGACACGTTGCTTGGCCACCGGCGCCAGCACGACGGCAAAGAGCCCCGACGCCCCGATGAAATCGCGCTGCCACAATTCGTGGCCACGCGAACCGGCGAGCGCAGGGTAGATCACCTCGCGCACTTCGGGACGCGACTGAAGCCATTGCGCGACGGCGGTCGCGCTCGCGACATGCCGCGCCAGGCGCACCGGCAGCGTGCGCAATCCGCGCAACGCGAGAAAGCAGTCGTCAGGCGACGCGGTGACCCCCATGTCCGTCCAGAGCCGATGCAGCGCCGGGAACGTCGCCTCGCTCGCGAGGACGAGCCCGAGCAGCACGTCCGAATGTCCGCCGATGTACTTGGTCGCGGCATGCACCGAGACATCGACGCCGTGATCGAAGGAGCGAAAGCCGAAAGGCGTCGCCCACGAGTTGTCCGTCACGACGAGCGCGCCGTGCCGGTGCGCGACCGCGGCAATCGCCGGGATGTCCTGCACGCAAAACGTCAGCGACCCGGGCGATTCGGTGAACACGACGCGCGTGTTCGGCCGGAACTCGCGCTCGATCGCGGCGCCCAGCAGCGGATCGTAGTACGTCACCTCGACCCCGAGACGCGTGAGGTGGTTGTTGCAGAACCGCCGCGTCGGTCCGTAGACCGCATCGGTGACAAGCACGTGGTCGCCACCCTTTGTCAGTGCCAGCAACGGCAGCGTCGTCGCCGTGAGGCCCGACGGCACGGCCAGCGCCCCATGCGCGCCCTCGATCGCGGCGACCGCATCCTGCAGGTCGGTGACCGTCGGCAGGCCGTGCAGCCCGTAGCCAATGCCATCGTATTCGCCGCGCGCGGCCCGCTCGAGCACGGCAACCGTCGGAAACAGCATCGTCGACGCGCGAAACACCGGCGTGTTGACGGCACCCAGGAATCGGCCGGGTTTGCGCCCCAGGTGGACCGCGTTCGTGGCCGGCTTGCGTTGGTCGATCGTCATGCGGTTTCCTGGGCTGGTTTCAAAGCGGCTCGAATCTGCGCGACCTGCGCCGCAATGGCGTCGCGCACGTCGACGACGATCGCGTCCTGCGGCGCCTCGAGTGTCGCGAACTGGCTCGCAAGCAATGTCGGCGGCATGTAACGGTGCGATCGCGCTGCGAGGCGCGCCGCGATCGTGGCGAAGTCGCCCGCAAGATGGACAAAGCGTACATCGCCAGCCGGGCGGAAGCGATCACGGTACGCCTGTTTCAATGCGGAGCATGCGAACACGGC
The DNA here is from genome assembly GCA_963695725.1 of uncultured beta proteobacterium. Lineage (GTDB taxonomy): Bacteria > Pseudomonadota > Gammaproteobacteria > Burkholderiales > Casimicrobiaceae > CAIWHR01. The sequence goes on along the minus strand of CAVOHM010000002.1, from coordinate 436,929 downwards.
ATCGGCACCGCGGTCGGCCACCGCCGCCATCTCCGCCGCCAGACGATCGAGCCAGGGCCAGCGATCGGCGTCGGTGAGCGGCGTTCCCGCGGCCATCTTGGCGACGTTGGCAGCCGGGTGGAAGTCGTCGCCATCGAAAAATGGCCAGCCCAGATCCGCGGCCAGCGCCTGCCCGACCACGGTCTTGCCACATCCGCTCACGCCCATCAGAACGACAATCACGATTGCACGCTCCGCAATTCGGCCGCATGGTCGTCGTGTTCCTGGTCTACGGCACTGGAATATCGCGTGGGAGTCCGCAGCGCCCGCTGGCGCGTCAGGCGCGCGTTCGCAGCGGTCGAGCGGCGCCAGGCGATCGCGATGCGGGGACTCTTTCGGGAAGTCACGTGGCGATGCTACCGAATCGGACGGCGCGAGCCAACCGGCGACAGCGCGAGCCATTTGCCGAAGAGCACCGCAAAGCCGAACAGCGCCACGGCGGCGTGCAGTGCGATGAGCGCGGTGACGTGCGTCATGCCGCCAGGTCCGATGAATGGGTCCGTCCGGGAAACGCGACGAATTCGCCTCGCCCGTCCTTCCGGCCCGAATCCTAACAGCAGACGCTTCGACGCCGTGGCGACCCGGCGGGCCCGCCTGCGCTAGCAGCCTGATGCAGAGCCCCTCATGTGCCGCGTTTGCTAGAATGTTGCCCTGCGACGCACCAGCGGCATCCGTCCGGCCGCGTGCGAAGAATACGAGCCCAGAGGGCCGATCCCTTCCCGGAGAACCTGATGCCCATCCCGTCATCGGCCGCCAAGATCATTGCCGCCGTCCGCAATTCGCCGGGCAACCGCGTGAAGGTCGCCGTCTCCGACATCGACGGCGTGCTGCGCGGCAAGTATCTCCACAAGGAAAAATTCTATGCGGCGGCCGAAGGCGGGTTTGGCTTCTGCGACGTCGTGTTCGGCTGGGACATGATGGACGTCACCTACGACAACACGACGCTGACGGGTTGGCACAAGGGGTTTCCGGACGTCCTGGCGAAGATCGATCTGGGCACGTACCGTACCGTGCCGTGGGACGGCGGCGTCCCCTTCTTCCTGGGCGAATTCGTCACTCAGAAAGGCGGCAAGGAGGTCCCGCTGCCGATCTGTCCACGGCAGGTGTTGAAGCGCGTGTTGAAGCGCGCCGAGAAACTCGGCCTTGGCCCGATGTGCGGGATGGAGTACGAGTGGTTCAATTTCGCCGAGACCCCGCAATCCTGGGCCGCCAAGAAAGGCGTCGATCCGACGACGATCACGCCGGGAATGTTCGGGTATTCGCTGCTCCGCGCCAATGCCAATCGCGAGTTCTTCGCCGCGCTGATGACGGAAATGGGCGACTTCGGCGTGCCGATCGAGGGCCTCCATACCGAAACCGGGCCCGGCGTCTACGAAGCGGCGATCCTGTTTTCCGAGGCACTGGAAGCGGCCGACCGCGCGATCCTGTTCAAGACCGGCGCGAAGGAGATCGGCTCGCGCTTCGGGATCATGCCGAGCTTCATGGCCAAGTGGAATCAGCATCTTCCCGGCTGCTCGGGCCACATCCATCAGTCGTTGTCCGACGGCAAGAAAAATCTCTTCTACGACCCGAAGGGCAGGAACAGCATCAGCAAGCTGTTCGAAAGCTACCTCGCAGGGCAGGTCGCCGGGTTGATGGAACTCGCGCCGATGTACTGGCCGACGATCAACAGCTACAAGCGGCTCGTCGACGGCTTCTGGGCGCCGGTCAAACCCACGTGGGGCCTGGACAATCGGACGGCGAGCTTTCGCGTGATCGCCGGCTCGCCCAAGGCCACGCGCCTCGAAACGCGCTGCCCCGGCGCCGACATGAACCCGTACCTCGCAGCGGCCGCGGTGCTAGCGGCGGGACTCGACGGGGTCGAGAAGCGCCTGAAACTCACCGCCAAGCCGATCCACGGTACCAATCAGGGCGCCGAGAACGTGCCGCGTGCCCCACGCACGCTGATCGAGACGACGCGCATTTTCCGTGATTCCGATCTCGCCCGCGACTGGTTCGGCGACGATTTCGTCGATCACTACGCCGCGACGCGCGAATGGGAATGGCGGCAGTGGCAGGACGCGGTCACCGACTGGGAGATGAAGCGCTATTTTGAAATCATCTGACATCGCGATCCGCCGCCTCGTGCCGGACGACGCGGCGGCGTACCGGGAGCTGCGGCTGCGCGGATTGAAGGAGCATCCCGATGCATTCACATCGAGCCACGAGGAGGACCGCGACAAGCCGCTCGCCGCGACTGTCGCGCGCATCGCGCCGGGCAGTCCCGACCGGATATTCGGCGCGTTCGTCGCGAACGTACTCGTCGGCGTGGTCGGTCTTGCGCGAGAAGCGAGGGCGAAAAACCGGCACAAGGCGGACCTGTTCGGGATGTACGTCGCACCAGAACACGGCAGGCGCGGCATTGGCGCGGCGCTGTTGCGGCACGCGATCGGGCAAGCGCGGCGGCTGCCCGGACTCGAACAGCTCGTGTTGACCGTTACCGCGACCAACGTCGCCGCGCGCGCCCTCTACGAAAAACATGAGTTTCGTTCCTTCGGCATCGAGCCGCGCGCCATTCGCGTCGGCGCGACCTATTTCGACAAGAACCACATGATTCTCTTTCTGGCGCAACCATGACCCTCTCGCGTTTCAGCTTCCCGACCACCATCCACTTCGGACCCGGCGCCCGCAGGCTTGTCGCGGAACACCTCAAGGCGGAGGGCGTCACCCGGCCGCTCGTCGTCACCGACCGCGGGATCGCGCCGCTGCCGTTGCTCGGGGAATTCGTGGCCACGCTCGCGGGACAGGACGTCGCGGTCTTCTCCGAGATCTGGGGCAACCCGGTCCGGCGGCAGGTGAAGGAAGGCGCAGCGGCGTACAAGGCGCACGACGCCGATGCGGTGATCGGACTGGGCGGTGGCGCCGCGCTCGATGTCGCGAAGGCCATCGCGCTGATGGCGAGCCACCCGGGCGATATCCTCGAATACGCGTGGGACCATCCCGAGGTGCGGCCGATCGGCCGGACCATGCCCTATTTCGTCGCACTGCCGACGACCGCCGGCACCGGATCGGAAGTGGGTCGCTCGGCCGTGGTCTCCGACGACACGACGCACATCAAGAAGATCATCTTTTCGCCGCAGCTCCTGGCGAAATGCGTGTTCGCCGATCCCGAGCTGACCTTCGATCTCCCGCCGGCGGTCACGGCGGCCACGGGCATGGATGCGCTCACGCACAACGTCGAATCGTACCTCTCGGCCGAGTACCATCCGATGTGCGATGGCATCGCGCTCGAAGGCGTGCGCATTGCGGCACGGGCGTTGCCGATCGCGTTTCGCGACGGCAGGAATCTCAGCGCACGGAGCGACATGCTGATGAGTTCGATGATGGGCGCGGTCGCCTTCCAGAAGGACCTGGGCGCCGTGCACTCGTGCGCGCACGCGCTGTCCACGGTGGCCGACCTCCATCACGGGCTTGCCAACGGGATCATGATCGACCACGTGATGCGCTTCAACCTGCCGGCCGCAACCGACAAGATGGCCGAACTCGCGCGCGTGGCCGGAGTTTCCGGCGCCGGTGCGATGTCCTCGCGCGAGGCAGCCGCGGCATTCGTCGACTGGCTCGGGAAGATGAAGGCAGACCTCGGCATTCCCGCCACGATCTCGGCGCTGACGGCAACCCGTGCCGTGACGCGCGCCGACATTCCGGCATTGGTCGAGGTCGCGATTCATGACATCTGCCACCGGACCAATCCGCGCCAGTGCACGCGCGAGGACTTCGCACGGATGTTCGCCGAGGCCCTCTGAAATGGCTGCGGCACACATGGGCGACGAATCGAGTCGACAGCGACGGGGAGCGCGCGATGGCGACGCATGACCATGATCGCGCCGCGGCGCATGGATCCGCGCTGTCCGCGACACAACTTCGCGTGCGGGCGCTGGAATCCATTCTGACGGAAAAGGGTTATGTCGATCCGTCGGCACTCGATGCGATCGTCGAGACCTACGAAACCAAAGTGGGGCCGCACATCGGAGCACAGGTCGTCGCCAGGGCCTGGACGGATCCGGATTTCAAGCGCGCGCTGCTCGACGACGCCTCGAAGGCGGCGGGCACGCTGCAACTCGCCAATCCGGCGGGCGATCACCTGGTCGCGGTCGAAAACACGCCGACGCTGCATAACGTCGTCGTCTGCACGCTGTGCTCGTGCTATCCCTGGGACATGCTCGGGTTGCCGCCGGTCTGGTACAAGTCGGCGCCGTATCGATCGCGCGTCGTCAAGGATCCGCGCGCCGTGCTCGCCGAATTCGGCCTCACGCTGCCGGCCGCCACCGCCATCCGCGTCTGGGACTCCACGGCCGAGACCCGCTATCTGGTCGTGCCGATGCGCCCGCCCGGCACCGAGCAGTGGAACGAGGAGCGCCTGGCGCAGCTCGTCACGCGCGATGCGATGATCGGGACCGGTGTCGCGAAGAATCCCGGGGAGATCGCCTGATGGACGGCATTCACGACCTGGGCGGGATGGACGGCTTCGGCCGAATCGACGCCGAGCCGAACGAGCCGGTATTCCACGCCGCGTGGGAAGGCCGCGTGATGGCGATGCAGCGCGCGATGATGTTCGCCGGCGCATGGAACATCGACATGCTTCGCTACGTCCAGGAACGGTTGCCGCCGCAGGTCTACCTCGGCACGTCCTATTACGAGCGCTGGGCGCTGGCGACGGAAGGCAATCTGGTGGAACGCGGCTGCGTCGATACCGACGAGTTGACCGCGGGTCACTCGCTGCGCGCGGGCAAGCCGCTCGCGCGAAAACTGACGGCGGCGATGGTCCGCAAGGGGTTGATCCGCGGCGGGTACGCACGCCCGGAGCAGAGTCCCGCGCGCTTTGCACCGGGCGAGCGCGTGCGCGCGAAGAACATTCATCCTGCAACGCACACGCGGCTGCCGCGCTACGCGCGGGGTCACGTCGGCACGGTTGTGCGCACGCACGGCTGCCATGTGTTTCCGGATGCGGCCGCCATCGACCGCGGCGAGGATCCGCAGTGGCTTTACACCGTTTGTTTCGCTGCCCGGGAACTCTGGGGGCCGGATGCCGATCCGACGGTCAGCGTTTCCGTCGAGGCCTTCGAGCCGTACCTCGAAGCGGTGCCGGAAGCCGCCTGAAATGACGAATTCCGACACCGCCAATGCGCAGCGTGCCATCGCGGCGGTTGGATCCATTCCCCGGGACGCCGCCGGACCCGTGTTTGACGCACCGTGGCAGGCACAGGCGTTCGCGTTGGCGATTGCGCTGCACGCGCGCGGTGTCTTCACGTGGCCGGAATGGGCCGCGATGCTGAGCGAGGAGATCCGGCGCGCGCAGGCCTCCGGCGATCCTGACACCGGAGCCACGTATTACGAGCACTGGCTCGCGGCACTCGAGAGGATGGTCGCGGAAAAAGACATTGCGACGGCGGCGACGCTCGAGCGCTACGGCGCCGCCTGGGACCACGCCGCCGCGCGCACGCCGCACGGCGCCCCGATCGGCCTCGAGCCTCGGGACTTTCCCGGCTAGTCCTCTGGCCCGGCCATCACGCGCATGCTCAAAATCGGCATATCCGCCTGTTTCTTTCACGAAGACCCCCAGCGCGCGATCTTCAAGGGGATGACGCTGCAGTACATCGAGCAGAACGTCGCGCACTGGCTGATGCAGCGCGACGTGCTGGCGTTCATGGTGCCGTCGCCGGACGGGCGCACCCGGCGCGCCGGCAGCAAGGCAACGGCGAACGCGTACGCGCAGGAACTCGACGGCCTCGTGCTGATGGGCGGCTCGGACGTCTGCCCCGAGTCGTACGGCGAAAAGGCATTGCGGCCGGAGTGGAACGGCGACCGCATTCGCGACGACTACGAAATCGCGCTGCTGCGCGCGTTCATGCAATTGCAAAAGCCCGTGCTCGGCGTCTGCCGCGGCGCGCAGATCATCAACATCGCGCAAGGCGGGACGCTCTACCAGGATCTCGGGACGCAGCACCCGCACGCGCTCAATCATCGCAACTGGGCAATCTACGCGGAGAACTGCCACGCGACGTCGATCGTGCCCCGCAGCGGGCTCGCTCTGCTCTATCCGGGAACCGAACTGGTCAAGACGAACTCGATCCACCACCAGGCGGTGAGGAACCTTGGCCGCGACCTGGTCGTCGAGGCCTGGTCCGAGCCCGATCGCATCGCGGAGGCGATCCGCTATTCGGGTCCGGCCTACGTATTTGCGCGTTCAGTGGCACCCGGAATTCCACGCGCCGGACGACGCCTCGTTCATCAACGACACGCCGATTCTCGACGAATTTCTTGCCGCCGCCACGCAGCACAAAGCGGCCGCGTACACGATATGAGCCGCCGGGCCGTCCCAAGGCGCTCATTGCTCCTTCTCTGAGGGAAGGCGCGCAGCGCCAAGGGTGTGCTAAATACCACGGAGCCCCGATGAAGATCACGAATCCGGCCACCGGCGCCGTCATCGCCGACGTCGCCGCCGACAATGCGGCCGCCGTCCGCCGGAAGTACGAGGCCGCCCGCGCGGGCCAGGTCCGCTGGGCGAAGGTTCCCATCCAGAAACGCCTTGCCGCGATCGCGCGGTTTCGCGAGCGGATCGTCGCGATGCACGAAACGCTGGCGCGGACGTTGACGCAGGAAGTGGGCAAGCCCATTCGGCAGTCGCGCAACGAATTGACCGGACTCCTCGGGCGGATCGATTTCTTCATCGCCGAATCCGTTCGGGCGCTGCGCGAGCGGAAGATATTGACCGACGCGGCGCAGAAGATGGACGAGCGAATCACGCACGAGCCGCTCGGGGTCGTCGCCAACATTTCGGCGTGGAACTACCCCTATTTCGTCGGCAGCAACGTGTTCGTGCCGGCACTCGCCGCCGGCAACGCCGTGCTGTACAAGCCCTCGGAGTTCGCGACGCTCACCGGGCTGCACATCGCCGAAATGCTGCACGAGGGCGGCATCCCGCGCGACGTGTTCGTGCCCGTGATCGGCGATGGCGCGACCGGTGCCGCGCTCACCCGCCAGGCGGTCGACGGGATCTTCTTCACGGGATCGTATGCGACGGGCGCCCGGATCGCGGCGGCCGCGGGCCGGCGGATGATCAAGGTCCAGCTCGAGCTTGGCGGCAAGGACCCGGTCTATGTCTGCGAGGACGTCGACATCGGGGCTGCGGCCGCCGGCATCGCCGACGGCGCGTTCTACAACACCGGCCAATCGTGCTGCTCGGTCGAGCGGATCTACGTGCACGAATCGGTCCACGACGCATTCGTCGCGGCGTTCGTCGCCGAGGTCAAGGGCTTCCGGATGGGCGACCCGATGGACGAGGCCACCTACATCGGCGCGATCACGCGCCGGCCGCAGCTCGACGTGCTGCGCAAGCAGGTCGCCGACGCCAAGCGCAAAGGCGCGAAGCTCGTCGTCGGCGGCAGTGCCGTGCGGAGCAAGGGCAACTGGTTCGAGCCGACGGTCTTCACCGACGTCGACCACTCGATGGCGCTGATGCGCGACGAGAGTTTCGGCCCGATCATCGGCATCGAGGCGGTCGCCGACGATGACGCCGCCGTCGACCTGATGAACGATACCGAATACGGGCTCACCGCGGGCGTCTACACGCGCGACGCGAAGCGCGCGCGCCGGATTCTGGCGCAGGTGAAGGCGGGCAGCGTCTACTGGAATTGCTGCGACCGCGTGAGCCCGCGGCTGCCGTGGACCGGCGTCGGGCATTCGGGCATCGGCGTCACGCTGTCGACGTCCGGCATAGAGACCTTCACGCGGCCGAAGGCCTGGCACTTGCGCGACGCCTAGACAGCCGTCGTGCCGCCCGCTGCCGCGCCCATCCGTGGCACGGGCGGAGGCTTGCGCGACGGTTCGTTACGGCAGCGCGCGTGCGCCGCTACCGGTGCGCGTCCTGCAGCTCGGCGGCGCGCAGCGTGTTGGCAAGCAGCGTCGCGATCGTCATCGGACCGACCCCGCCGGGTACGGGCGTGATCCATGAGGCAACTTCCTTCGCCGCGGCGAAATCGACGTCGCCGCAGAGCGTTCCGTCGGGATTGCGGTTGATTCCCACGTCGATGACCATCGCTCCGGGCTTGAGCCAGCTGCCCTGGACGAACTTCGCCCTGCCGATGCCTGCTACGACGATGTCGGCCTGGCGGACGAGCCCCGGCAGGTCGCGTGTCTTCGAGTGGCAGATCGTCACCGTGCAGCGTTCCATCAGAAGTTCCAACGCCATCGGCCGGCCCACGATGTTCGATTGACCGAGCACGACCGCGTGCTTGCCCGCGAGGTCCTCCCCGGTGTCCTTCAGCAACGTCATGCAGCCATACGGCGTGCACGGCCGAAGCGTGGGACGCTTCAACACCAGGCGCCCGATGTTGTAGGGATGAAAGCCGTCGACGTCCTTCCGCGGATCGATCCGCTCGGTCACGAGCTCGGCGTCGATCTGCGCCGGCAGCGGCAACTGGACCAGTATCCCGTTGACGGCAGGATCGCCGTTCAATGCGTCGATCAGCGCCAGCAGCTCCGATTGCGATGCCGTCGCCGGCAAGTCGTGCGCGAACGAACGCATGCCCGACCTGTCGGTCATCCGCCGCTTGTTGCGCACGTAGACCTGCGAGGCCGGGTTGTTGCCGACGAGCACGACCGCGAGTCCCGGCAGCGCCTTTCCCGCGGCGACGCGCGCCGCGACGGCGTCCCGTAATTCTTCCGTGAGGCGCGCCGCGCGCGCCTTGCCGTCGATGATGCGGGCAGTCATGTCGTTTATCGGGACCCGCGCGATGCGCAACGTCCGCGGTGATTGCGAAGTCCGCGGATTCTACCCGAACGCGTGATCGTCCGGATCGTGCCGTGGGCGGCGCTACAATGGAGCGATGATCCCGGACGGCGTTCTGGCGGCCATTCGCGCGCGGCTGACGCGCGCGCTGGCGCCACCGGAAGAGTGCTACACGCCGCTATGGGTGGGCGACGCCGTCGCGGGGTGGCTCAACGACGCGCGCGCCGCCCGGCTCGCCATGATGCCGGACGTTTTCGTGCGGCGCGATACCGGGCTGTCGTTCGCCGCTGGACTCGCTGGCGCGGAAGCCCGCACCCATGCGCTCGACCGAGTTGCGCGCGCGCTCGCTGCCGAGGGCGCGCTGACGGCGTGGCGCGACGAGCGTTACGACGTGGCCCCCGAATTCGGCGCGACCGGTGTGGTTCGAACTCGAACGCGCGGCCGCGCGCTATCTTCGGCATCCGCACCTACGCGGTGCACGTCAACGGTCTTGTCCGGGCTGAGACCGGCATCGCGATGTGGATCGCACGACGCAGCCTGGGGAAGTCGATCGATCCGGGGTTGCTCGACAATCTCGTCGGCGGCGGCATCGCCGCCGGCCAGTCGGTGGCCTCGACCGTCGTCAAGGAAGCGTGGGAAGAAGCCGGCATTCCCGCCAGGCTGGCGGCGTCTGCGGCGTGCGCCGGCGCCGTCCACGTCTGCCGCGAGCATCCGGACGGATTGCAGCGGGAGACGATGTTCGTCCACGATCTGTGGCTTCCCGACGATTTCGTTCCCGCGTGTCAGGATGACGAAGTGGCCGAGCATCGCGTGGTTCCGTTGCAGGCGGCGGCGCAACTCATCGCGCACGACGAGGGCGCGGACGTCTTTACGGCCGACGCTGCGCTCGTCATCCTCGATTGCCTGCTGCGTCACGGTGCGATCCCGCCCGATGCCCCGGAACGTGGCGCGCTCGAACAGCTGTTGCGCCCCGACCTGACCCTCTGTCCGCGCGCCGCAACGGGGCAGTCTACGCCGCCGCGCGCGCCGCCGGCACCGGGCTCACCTGCCTGATCCCCGTTTCGCGCAGCACGTCGCGCACGACGTTGACCGCCTGCCGCATTTCATCGGGGCCCACCGCGCCGATGCAGCCGACGCGGAATGTCTCGACTCGCGTCAGCTTGCCCGGATAGAGAATGAAGCCCTTGTCGCGGACGCGCGCGTAGAAGTCTTTGAAGTTGTACGCGGGATCCGGCGGCGCGTGGAAGGTCAATATGATCGGCGCCTGGATCTCGGGACGAAGGAACACCTTGAAGCCCAGCTCCGCCATTCCAGCGACCAGCGTCGCGCAATTCTTCGCATAGCGCGCGAGCCGCGCCGGCTGCCCGCCCTCGGCGAGGTATTGATCGAGCGCGGCATTGAACGCAACGACGACGTGCGTCGGCGGCGTGTAGCGCCACTGCGTCGTCTTTTCCATGTACGTCCATTGATCGTGGAGGTCGAGCGACAGCGACGACGAGTTGCCCGCGCATTGCTCGAGCACGCTGCGCCGCGCCAGCACGAAGCCCATGCCGGGCGGACCCTCGACGCACTTGCCCGACGCCGCGATCAGCGCGTCGAACGGCATCGTCCGCGCGTCGATGCCGATTGCGCCGAACGAGCTCATCGCGTCGACGATGAGGCTCTTGCCGTGGCGCTTGACGACGGCGGCGATCTCCGGCAGCGGATTGAGAATGCCGGTCGACGTTTCGCAGTGAATGAGCCCGACGTGCGTGAGCGTCGGATCGGCGGCGAGCAGCCGGTCGACGTCCTGCGGCGTCGTCGGGACGTCTTCCGCCGTCTCGAACGTCGACACCTTGCAGCCCATCATCTGCGTGAGTTTGGCGAGCCGCGAACCGTAGGCGCCATTGATCAGCACCAGCATGTGCCCGTCGCGCGGTACCAGCGTGTTGACCGCCGCTTCGACCGAAAACGTGCCGCTGCCCTGCATCGGCACGCAGACGTGCGTGTCGTGGCCGTGAACGATGGCGAGGAGCTTCGTCCGCACGTCGGCCGTGACGGCTATTGAAATTGGCATCCCACGACCCCCAGTCGCGCAGCATCGCCATCTTCGTCGCCAGGGACGTCGTGATGGGACCGGGGGTAAGCAGGATCGGATCGCGCGAAAAGTTGCTCATGGAATCGCCCTGTTGGTTGGGGGTGGCCGCCGGCATGCGATCACCGCAGCCGGCTCGCCCGCGGGCTTCGCGGAAACGGTGCGCACCGGCGCGTCGCATGCCGATCGGGGTTTGTATATTGTTGACAATCTACACCAATCCGGGTCCAATGCACAAGATGCTGAAATCGACGCTTGCCGGCGGCAACGGCGCTCCGCGCGCCGTGCCGCGAAAACCTGCTGCGCCCCGGTCGCTGGGCTCGGCCGCTCCTCCGGGCCGTGGCGCCGATGCGCTTGCGCTCGTCCGGTCGAGTTCGCTGCCGGCGCTCGTGCAGCAGGAGCTCGTGCGGATCATCCTCGCCGGCGATTTTCCCGCCGGCAGCAAACTCAACGAGGCGGCGATCGCCGAACGTCTCGGCGTGTCCCGCGGCCCGGTGCGCGAAGCCTTCCGCGCCCTCGAGGAATCGGGACTCGTCCGCCTCGAGAAGAACCGCGGCGTGTTCGTGCGCCGGGTCCCGGTCGAGGAAGCCGACGAGATCTACGAGCTGCGCGCCGTGCTCGACGAATTCGTCGGCCGCCGCCTTGCGCAGACGGCAACCGCCGACCAGGTGCGCGAGCTTTCCGCTCGCGTCGACCGGATGGAGAAGGCAGCCGCCAAAGGTGACGTCGACGCCTATCTCGCCGCCAACGTCGGGTTTCACGACCGCCTGGTCGAGCTCGCCGGCAACACCAAGCTGCTGGTGATGTACCGCCGGCTCGTCAACGAGCTGCACCTCTTCCGCCACGCGACGCTGGCGCAGGGAGGCGTCGCTGCCCGTTTCCACGCGCGAGCATCGCGCCATCGTCGACCGGATTGCCGCCGGCCAGGCAGCAGCAGCGGGCCGCGCGCTTTATGACCACGTGATGGCGAGCCGCGCGCGCATGCATCGCGCGCGCAGTCCGGCCCCTGCCCCCATCGCGTCGCCGCGCCCGTCCCGGAGGAAATCCCGTTGAACGTCCCAACCATCACGGTCAACGGACGGAGCTACCGTTCGCCCGAGCGGCCCGTGGTCGTCGTCTGCGTCGACGGCTGCGAGCCCGATTACATCAATCAGGCGATCGCCACCGGACGCGCGCCCTACATGGCCGCCTTGCGCGAGACGGGCACCTGCCTCACCGCCGACTGTGTCGTGCCGTCGTTCACCAACCCCAATAACCTGTCGATCGTCACCGGTGCGCCGCCCGCCGTGCACGGCATTTGCGGCAATTACTTCTGGGACCGCGACGCCGGCGCCGAAGTGATGATGAACGACCCGAAGTACCTGCGCGCCGGAACGATCCTCGCCGCGTTTGCCGACGCAGGCGCGAAAGTCGCTGTCGTCACGGCCAAGGACAAGCTTCGCGCCCTGCTCGGCCACCGGATGGAAGGGCATCTGTTTTTCGGCGGAAAAGGCGGGCGATGCCAACGTGGCGCAGAACGGCATCGCCGATATCCCGGGGCTGGTGGGAATGCCCGTGCCGAATGTCTACAGCGCGGAACTGTCGGAGTTCGTGTTCGCCGCCGGCGTCAAGCTCATCGAACGGCTGCGCCCCGACGTGATGTACCTGTCGACGACCGACTACGTTCAGCACAAGGCCGCGCCCGGCGTCGGTGCCGCCAACGATTTCTACGCGATGCTGGACCGCTACCTGGGACAGCTCGACGCGCTCGGCGCAACGGTGATCGTCACGGCCGACCACGGCATGAACGCCAAGACGGACGCGTTCGGCCGGCCCAACATCGTCTTCCTGCAGGACGTCCTCGACCACGCGTACGCACGCGGCACGACACGCGTGATCCTGCCGATCACGGACCCTTACGTCGTCCATCACGGCGCACTGGGTTCGTTCGCGACGGTGTACCTGTCGCCACCGGTCGCCGCAGCCGACGCCGCGGCGCGCGTTGCCGCGCTCCCCGGCATCGATCTCGTCCTCACCCGCGCCGACGCCGCCGCGCGCTTCGAACTGCCTGCCGACCGCATCGGGGACCTCGTCATCGTCTCCGAGCGGCTCACCGTGATCGGAACCTCCCGTGACCGGCACGACCTGTCCGGGCTCGATGCGCCGTTGCGCTCGCACGGCGGGGTTTCCGAGCAGCGCGTGCCGCTCTTCGCCAATCGTATCGCTCGCTCGCTGCCGGCGGCACGCCGCTGGCGCAACTTCGACGCCTTCGACCTCGCGCTCAATCACCTGCAATGACGCAGCCGCAACCATGAACATGATGACCGAATTGCAGGACGTCCGGCACGGCGGCGTGCTGCGCGCCAAGATGCGCATCGCCGGCGAACAGGTCGGCGGCGCGCGGACCATCGACGTGCGCAATCCGTTCACGGGAACCGTCGTGGGAACCGTGCCCAAGGCCACGGTCGAGGAGATCCGGCGCGCATTCGCCATCGCCAAGGGCTACAAGGCGACGCTGACGCGCCACGACCGTTACCGGATCCTGCACCGCACCGCCGAGATCATCGGCAGCCGCAGCGACGCGATTTCCGACCTCATCACGGCGGAATGCGGGATCTGCAAGAAGGATTCGCTCTACGAAGTCGGCCGGGCCTGCGACGTGTTCGTCTTTGCCGGCAACGCGGCACTTGCCGACGATGGACAGATTTTCTCCTGCGATCTGACGCCGCACGGCAAGAAGCGCAAGGTCTACACGATGCGCGAGCCCCTGCTGGGCGCCATCGCGGCGATCACGCCGTTCAATCACCCGCTCAACCAGGTTGCGCACAAGGTCGCGCCGTCGATCGCGACCAACAACCGGATGGTGCTGAAGCCCACCGAGAAGACGCCCCTTACCGCGTTGCTCCTCGCCGATATCCTCTACGAAGCCGGCCTGCCGCCCGAGATGTTCTCGGTCGTCACCGGCGATCCGCGCGAGATCGCCGACGAAATGCTGACGAATCCCGACATGGACCTGGTCACGTTCACCGGCGGCGTCCCCATCGGCAAGTACATCGCCGCGAAGGCGGTCTACAAGCGGCAGGTGCTCGAGCTCGGCGGCAACGACCCGATCATCGTGCTGGAGGATGCGGACCTGGACGAAGCCGCAACGCTGGCGGCCGCGGGGTCGTACCGGAATTCCGGCCAGCGCTGCACCGCGATCAAGCGGATGCTGGTCCACGAGGCGGTAGCCGACCGCTTCGTCGAACGGCTGCTAGCGCATACGCGCGATTGGACCTACGGCGACCCGATGGATCCGGCGCTGGACATGGGCACCGTGATCGACGAAGCGGCGGCGATGTCGTTCGAAGCGAAAGTGAACGAAGCCGTCGCGCTCGGTGCTACGCTGCTGCACGGCAACGTCCGCCGTGGCGCCCTGTACTCGCCGACGCTCGTCGACCACGTCACGCCCGAGATGCCGCTCGTCAAGCACGAGACGTTCGGCCCGGTTTCGCCGGTGATCCGCTTCCGGAACATCGACGAGGCGATCCGGATTTCGAACGCGACGGCTTTCGGGCTCTCGTCCGCCGTCTGCACGAATCGCCTCGACTACATCACGCGGCTCGTCGCCGAGCTCAACGTCGGTTCGGTCAATGTCCGCGAAGTTCCCGGTTACCGGCTGGAGCTGACGCCATTCGGCGGGATCAAGGATTCCGGGCTGGGCTACAAAGAGGGTGTCCAGGAAGCGATGAAGAGCTTCACCAACACCAAGACCTACTCGCTTCCATGGTGACCGGCCGCGCGTTGGCCGCAAGCGCGTCTGCGCGATGAACGAACGGCCACCGACCAGCGACGCCAGCGCCGAAGGCGACGTCAACACCTCGCCGCTGCGCCGCGAATTCGAGGGGGCGCACCTGCACGGGGCGACGCGCACGCTGCTCGCGGCCGACGCGGACGTGTTCCTGCACCAATCGCTGTCAACGCCATGCTTCAATGCAGTCGCCTCCTGCGAGGGCATCTGGCTCACCGATGTCGAAGGCCGCCGCGTGATGGATTTCCACGGCAACAATGTGCATCAGGTGGGATACCGCCATCCGCACGTGATGGCGGCGGTCCGGCAGCAACTCGACACCCTGCCCTTTTCGCCGCGCCGGTTCACGAATCGGACGGCGGTCGAACTGGCGTCGCGGCTCGCGGCGCTCGCGCCGGATCCGCTGGGCAAGGTGCTGTTCGCGCCGGGCGGCACGCTCGCGATAGGAATGGCGCTGAAGCTCGCGCGCATCGCCACGGGCCGCCACAAGACGCTCTCGCTGTGGGACAGCTTCCACGGCGCGTCGCTCGACGCCATCTCCATCGGCGGCGAGGCCGTGTTCCGCAAGAACATGGGGCCGCTCATGCCCGGCACCGAGCATGCGCCGCCTTGCGACCCGTCCGCCTGCTCGTTCGGTTGCGGGGGCACCTGCACGGCGAAATGTGCGGAATACCTCGACTATGTGCTCGGCAAGGAAGAGGACATCGGCGCCGTGATCATCGAGACGATCCGGTGCACCGACGTAGAGATTCCTCCTCCCGAGTATTACCGCGTCGTCCGGGACGCGTGTGACCGGCACGGCGCGCTCCTGATCCTGGACGAAGTGCCGATCTGCCTCGGGCGCACCGGCCGGATGTTCGCGTTCGAGCACTACGGCATCGTTCCGGACATGGTCGTGCTCGGCAAGGGGCTGGGCGGCGCGGTTTTCCCGATGGCGGCGCTCGTCGCCCGGCGCGACCTCGATGTCGCCGCCGACCGCGCGCTCGGCCACTACACGCACGAAAAGAGCTCGGTCGGTTGCGCCGCTGCGCTCGCGACGCTCGAAGTGATCGAGCAAGAAAACCTGCTCGCGCGCTCGCGGACGCTTGGCGGCACGGGCGCTCGACCGGATGCGCGAACTTGAGCGTCGCCATCCGCTTGTCGCCGACGTGCGCGGCATCGGTCTCCTGCTGGCCGTCGAACTCGCGCGCGACGGCGTGCCTGCGCGCCGCGAAGCCGAGCAGGTGATGTACCATTGCCTTGCGCACGGATTGTCGTTCAAGGTCGGGCAAGGCAACGTGCTGACGTTGTCGCCGCCGCTGGTCATCGCGGAAGGCGATCTCGCTGCGGCGTTCGCGATTCTCGATGCGGCGCTCGCCGCCGTGGCATCGGGAACCGCCTAGACCCAGCATGCAGACGTTACTCAATCTTCTCGCGGGTGTTTCGCTGCTCGTCTGGGGCACGCACATCGTCCGCGCGGGCATCCTGCGCCTGTTCGGCAGCACGCTGCGGCGCTTCCTGCGCGTCAGCGTGGCCAAGCCGTTGCACGCTTTCTTTGCCGGCGCCGGAATCACCGCGCTGATCCAGAGCAGCACGGCGACCGCACTGATCGTTGCCTCGTTCGCCGGGCAGGGGCTGATCGGCACCGTCGCAGGCGCTGGCCGTGATGCTCGGCGCCGATGTCGGCACGTCGCTCGTCACGGTCGTGCTGTCGTTCGACCTGTCGTGGCTCTCGCCGCTGCTGATCTTCGTGGGCGTCGTGCTCTTCCTCGCGCGGGAGACGGACTCGATCGGCCGCTTCGGGCGCGTACTGATCGGCCTCGGTCTCATCATCTTCGCGTTGCAGTGGATTTCGGTCGCGGCGAAGCCCGTGGTGCAGGCGGCAGGCGTCCAGGTGATTTTCGCGTCGCTCACCGGCGACGTGCTGCTCGACATGCTGTTCGCCGCGCTGCTGACCATCCTCTGCTACTCGAGCCTCGCGGTCGTGCTGCTGATCGCCGCACTGGCGTCGCTGCACGTGGTCGGGCTCCCGGTCGCGCTGGGACTCGTGCTGGGCGCGAACCTCGGCAGCGGCCTCCTCGGGATGCTGTCGACATTGAAGGCGCCGCCCGAGGCGCGGCGCGTCACGCTCGGCAATTTCCTGTTCAAGCTGATCGGTTGCCTCCTCCTGGTGCCGTTTCTCGCTTTCCTGGAGAAGCCGATCAGCCGTCTGGCCCTCGACGCGGCGCAGGAAGTGGTGATGTTCCACCTGAGCTTCAACGTAGTGCTCGCCATCGTGTTCATCTTCTTCACCGACCGGATTGCGCGAATCGCCGAACGTTTGCTGCCGGCGAAGCCGGCAAGCGACGACCCCGCAAAGCCCCGCCATCTCGACCCTTCCGCGCTCGCCACGCCTACCCTCGCCATTTCCTGCGCGGCGCGCGAGGCGCTGCGCATCGGTGACGTCATCGAGCAGATGCTGAACGGGCTATTGACCGTACTGAAAACCAACGATCGCGCGCTCGCCGAGCGGCTGCGCAAGATGGATGACGTCGTCGACGACCTGTACACGGCGGTCAAGCTCTACCTGACCCAGATTTCGCGCGAAGCGCTCGAGGAAAGCCGAAGGCCGCCGCTGGACCGACATCGTGTCCTTCACGATCAACATGGAGCAGGTCGGCGACATCGTCGAGCGCATCATCATCGAGCTCGAAGACAAGAAGATCGACAAGGGCCGCAATTTCTCCGATGCCGGAATGGCCGAGATCTGCGACCTCCACGGGCGGCTGATCGCCAATCTGCGGCTCGGGCTGTCGGTGTTTCTCAACGGCGACCTCAAGAGCGCGCAGGAACTGCTGGCGCAGAAAGTGCTGTTCCGCGACCTCGAGCGCGCGTACGCCGACTCGCATCTGGCCCGCCTCGCCGGCAACTCGCAGGACAGCATCGAGACGTCGTCGCTGCACCTCGATCTCATCGCCGACATGAAGCGCATCAATTCGCACATCTCGTCGATTGCCTACCCGATCCTCGAGCAAGCCGGCGTATTGGCGAAAACGCGACTCAAGGATCCCGACCCCGTCCCCGCGCGGGCGGTTTGATGGACGGCCCCCACGCTCGCCTTGCTCGCTGCCCCCCGCGGGGGCAGTCAGTGCCCTTCGGGCGGCCGGTGGCAGATGAACGGCCACACGCTCGCATTGCTCGCTGCCGCCCGCGGGCAGCGGCCTCGGCGGCCGGGCGGGCACTGATGTCGTTGCCCGCGACCGAACTCACGCTCGGCGTTACGCTCGCCGTACTCGGCGCGGGGCTGCTGCACGCGGGCTGGAACGCGCTGCTTAAGTCCGCGCGGGGTGGCGACCCGATGCTCGACACTGCCACCGTGGTCGCCGGTTCCGGCGCGTGGGCACTCCTGGCGATTCCGCTCGTTGGGTTTCCCGATGCGCCTGCGGTGAAATTCATGGTCGCGTCGGTGGCAATCCACTGGGCGTATTACGTGACGCTCACGCATGCGTACCGCACAGGCGATCTTTCGTTCGCGTACCCGCTGATGCGCGGCACGGCGCCCCTGCTTGCGGCGTTGCTGGGCATCATTTTCCTGCGCGAGTGGCCGACGCCGCAGGTCGCGCTCGGTATCCTTCTCATCTGCGCCGGCATCGTCGGCATCGCATTCGTCGGACGCAACCCGCATCCGCGCGCCGCCGCCTATTTCGCGCTTGCCAACGCTGCCATCATCGCCGTCTACACGCTGGTCGACGGTGCCGGCGCCGAGCGTCGGGCAGCGCAGCGAGCTACGCGGTATGGCTCACGTTTCTCGAAGCGGTTCCGTTCCTGATCTGGATCCGCATCCAGCGCGGACGCGCTGCCGTCCGGTACGTCACGCGCGGCTGGCGGCGCGGGCTGATGGCCGGGGCCGCGAGCCTCGGCGCCTACGCAATCGTCCTTTGGGCGATGACAGTGGCGCCGATCGCCGCCATCGCCGCGCTGCGTGAGACGTCCGTCCTGTTTGCCGCGTTGATCGGTGCGATCTTCTTGAAGGAAGGCCTGGGCTGGCCGCGTCTTGCCGGAGCGGCGAGCGTCGTCGCGGGTGTTGCCGCGTTGAAGCTGTGAAGCAGGATCATGCGATCGATCCCGATGGGAACGCTGACATGAGCACTCCCCACGCACGCCCGCGTCATCGTCGTCGGCGGCGGCATCGCCGGCGTTTCCACCGCCTATCACCTCGCCCAAGCTCGGCGTGAAGGACGTCGTGCTGCTGGAGCAGGGCAAGCTCACCTGCGGCACGACGTGGCACGCCGCGGGTCTCGTCGGCCAGACGCGCGCAACCCGCAACGCAACGCGGATGAGCCGCTACGGCATCGACCTCTATGCCTCGCTCGAGAAAGAGACAGGCCTTGCCACCGGCTGGAAGCAGTGCGGCAGCCTCAATATCGCGGCCACACCCGAGCGGCTGGCTCGATGCGGCGACAGATGGCACGCGCGAAGAGCTTCGGCATCGAATTCGAGTTCGTGTCGCCGGCCGAGGCCGGCAGGAGAGTGCCGATCCTGCGTACCGACGACCTGACCGGCGCCGTCTGGATTCCAGGCGACGGCAAGGCCAATCCGACCGACCTGACGCAGTCGCTCGCCAAGGGCGCTCGAATGCGCGGCGCGACGATCGCCGAAGGCGTCAAGGTCACCGGTGTCGCGAGCGCCGCCGGACGCGTCGCCGGCATCGCGCTGGAAGTCGGCCGACGACGAGGGTGTGATGAATGCGAGACGCTCGTCAATTGCGGTGGCCAATGGGCGCGCGCCTTCGGGCGTCTGGCCGGTGTCAACGTGCCGCTCTACGCCGCCGAGCATTTCTATCTTGTCACCAAGGCGATCGCCGGCGTCACGCCCGACATGCCGGTGATCCGCGATCCCGACGGTTATCTCTACTACAAGGAGGAGGTCGGCGGCATCGTCATGGGCGGTTTCGAGCCGAAAGCCAAGCCATGGAACGTCGATCCGATTCCCGACGGCTTCGAATTCCAGCTGCTGCCCGAGGACTGGGATCATTTCGAAATCCTGATGCAAAACGCGATTCATCGTACGCCGTGCCTCGAGACGGCCGAGGTGAAGTTGCTGCTGAACGGGCCGGAGAGCTTCACCCTCGACGGCAATTTCATTCTGGGCGAAGCGCCGGAGCTCGCCGGCTACTTTGTCTGCGCCGGATTCAACTCGGCGGGCATCGCCAACGCGGGAGGCGCCGGCAAGCTCGTCGCCGAATGGATCGTCGACGGCGAAGCGCCGCTCGACCTCTGGGATGTCGACATCCGGCGCTTCGCGCCGTTCCACGCCAATCGCAGGCACCTGGCCGACCGCACCGTCGAGACGCTCGGCCTGCACTACGCGATGCGCTGGCCGCGCGAGGAGCTCGAGACGGTCCGTCCGCTGCGCCGCTCGCCGCTCTACGACCGGCTGGCCGCGAAACGGGCGGTGTTCGGCAGCAAGATGAACTGGGAGCGCGCGAACTACTTTCTCCCGTCGGGTGCGGTGAAGCCCCCCTACACGCTCGGCACGCCGGGATGGTTGCCCCACGTGCTCGAGGAGCAGCGCGCGTGCCGCGAGGACGTCGTCGTGTTCGACCAGACATCCTTTTCGAAATTCATCCTCAAGGGCCGTGACGCGCTGGCGGTCCTGCAGCGGCTGTGCGCGAACGAGGTCGACGTGCCCGTCGGACGCATGGTCTACACGGCGATGCTCAATGCGCGCGGCGGATTCGAGAGCGATCTCACGATCGTGCGGCTGTCCCCCGCCGAATTCCTGAGTCATCACGGGATCCGCGCAGGCGACGCGCGATTTCGCGTGGATCGAGCGCGCCATCCGCGACGACGAGCACGCGGTGCTGTTCGACGTCACCAGCGCCTACGCCGTGATTTCGGTGATGGGCCCGAACGCCGAGGCGCTGCTCGGACGACTTTCTCCGGACGATCTCTCCAGGACCGGGATGCCGTTCGCCACGACCCGGATGATCGACGTCGGACATGCACGCGTTCGCGCTGCGCGCATGAGCTACGTCGGCGGACCCGGCTACGAACTCGTACGTTCCGTCCGATCAGTGCGTGACGCTATACGACGCACTGTGGAGTCGCGGCACCGAATTCGGCTTGAAGGATGCAGGCTACTACACGATCGACGCGCTGCGCATCGAGGCCGGCCGCCGTGCGTGGGGCGCGGAGCTGTCGCCCGATGAGACGCCCTGGGAAGCGGGCCTCGGCTACGCAGTGAAGATGGACAAGGCAGCCGGGTTCGTCGGCCGTGAAGCCCTCGCGAAGCAGCGGGCCGAGGGAATCCGGAAGCGCCTCGTCATGTTCACGTTCGACGATCCCGCGGCGTTTCCGTGGGGCGGTGAACCGATCCTGATGAATGGCGGAAACGTCGGCGAATTGACGTCGGCCGGATATTCCCGCCGCCACGGACGTGCCGTCGCGATGGGGTATGCCCGCGCCGATCGAACCCTCACCGACGATGTCCTGCTTGGCGCAAGCTACCGGATCGACATCGCCGGCGAGCTCTTCGCGGTGACCCCGCACGTCAGGCTCGGCCAGGCCACCTGAAGCGATCCGATTCGCGGCAGAACAGCGACCGGGCCCGTCACGCTCACCTCTTCGCCACGATATCGGATGCCACACCGTTTCACCACCCCGCCCCGCCGCGGCCGGATTCCGTCGAAGCCCGGCCCGATCACCGGGCAGGTCCAGAGCCTGACCCGCGGCTTGAACCTCCTCGAGGCGCTCGCCAGGGCCGAGGGTGGCCTCACGCTCACCGACGTTGCCCAGCGGGTCGACCTTCCGCCGTCGACGCGCACCGGCTGCTCTCGACGCTGGAGAAGATGGGCTATGTGTACCAGGCGGGAGATCTCGGGCTCTGGTACGTCGGCCTGCAGGCCTTCACGGTCGGCGCCGGATTTCTCGCCAATCGCGATTTTGTCGCGCAAAGCCACGTCCACATGCGTCGCCTGATGGAGCAATCCGGAGAGACCGCGAACCTCGCGATCCTCGATGGCACCGAGGCCGTGTTCATCGAGCAGGTCCAGTGCCGCGAGATGATGCGCATCCTGGTGAAGCTCGGCAGCCGCGTGCCGCTGCACGCATCGGGTGTCGGCAAGGCGATCTTCGCATCGCTGCCCGACGAGCAGATCGATGCGATCCTGAAGGTGAAGGGCCTGCCGCGGATCACCGCCGCACACGATCATCGCGCCGGAGACGATGTGGGCCGCGCTCAAGCGTGATCCGCCAGCGCGGCTACTCCTTCGACGACGAGGAGCATGCGCCGGGCACGCGCTGCGTCGCCGCGACCGTCTACGACGAATACGCCGAGCCTGCTGGGCGCGATCTCGCTGGCCGGACCGTCGTCGCGGCTCCCCGACGAGCGCATCCGGCAACTCGGTCCGGTGGTCGCGCA
This sequence comes from uncultured beta proteobacterium, assembly GCA_963695725.1. Classification (GTDB taxonomy): domain Bacteria; phylum Pseudomonadota; class Gammaproteobacteria; order Burkholderiales; family Casimicrobiaceae; genus CAIWHR01. The sequence goes on along the minus strand of CAVOHM010000002.1, from coordinate 414,900 downwards.
CACTGCCGAGGAACTCACGCGCAAGCTGGGCGGCCGCTGGCCGCACCCTACTGACCGCCAGGCCCGGATCGCTGACACGCGTTCGGCGCCGCGGCTCGCGCGCCCGGTCGCAAGGTCCCGCCGCGCCGGCAGGTGGTTCACACGGCGGTCAATGCTGGCGTCCCGCCATGGCCTCGGCGCGGCGCGCGAGGTCGCGGCCGGGCCGGGCTTCCAGTTGGCGAGCAGGACATCGGCGGCCGCGAAATCGTTGCAGGTCAGCACCATGTCGCAGCCGGCGCCAAGCGAGGCGTCCGCGCGGGCGACGAGGTCGCCCGACGCCCTGTGCGCCAGCCATGCCGAGGTCGTCGGAAAAGACGAGGCCGTCGAATCCGAGGCCGACGCGCAGGATGTCCTGCAACCAGATGCGTGAATAGCCTGCGGGCTTCGCATCGACCTCCGGATAGACCACGTGCGCCGGCATGACCGCCTCGAGTCCCGCGCGCGCCAGTGCGCGCGAACGGCACGAGGTCGGCCGCGGCGATTGCGGCGAACGTCCGGCTCGTCGACCGGCACCTCCGTGTGCGAATCGGCGGCGACATGACCATGTCCCGGAAAATGCTTGCCGACCGCGGCGCAGCCGCCCGCGCGCAGGCCGTCGACGCAGCGCCGCCGCGAGATGCGCCACGGCGTTCGGATTGCGATGGAAGGCGCGGTCGCCGATCACCGTGCTGGCGCCATAGTCGAGATCGAGCACCGGCGTGAAGCTGAAATCGACGCCGTGCGCGCGAAGTTCGCGCGGCCATCGCCTGTCCAGCCGTGACGCCTCGCGCGCCGCTCCGGCCACGTCGCGGTCCCATATGCTCGCCCAGCGAACGCATCGGCGGGATCGCGGTGAAGCCGTCGCGAAAGCGCTGCACGCGGCCGCCTTCGTGATCGACGGCGATCAGCAGGCCGGGCGTGCGCACCGACTGAATCGGCGCCGTCAACGCCGCAGCTGGCGCTGTCGGATTCGAAGTTGCGCGCGAACAGGATCACGCCGCCGACCAGCGGATGCGCCAGCCGCTCGCGGTCGGTCGCGGTCGAGCGCGGTCCCTCGACGCCGAGCACGACAGGGCCACGCGGGAGCGCGATCACCGCATCACCGTCGCACCGTCCGGCGGCTACGGGCTTGCATCCCGTAATGGCGCCGGCGCCAGCCGGATTCACCGGGCCGCCTCCCGCATCAGCGCTTTCATCTGCCGCACCGCCTCGCGCAGGCCGACGAACACGGCGCGCGAAACGATCGCGTGGCCGATGTGCAGCTCGCGCACGCCGGGCAGTGCCGCGACCGGCTGCACGTTGAAGTAATTGAGCGCGTGCCCGGCATTGAAGCGCATGCCGCCCCGCGCGTATCGCCTCGCCCGCGGCGCGGATCTTCGCGAGCTCGGCGACGACGGGCGCGCTCTCGGGGTCGCGTCCCTTGGCGTGGAACGCATGCGCGTAGGGTCCGGTGTGCACCTCGCAGACCTTCGCGCCGATGCGCGCGGCGGCCTCGACCTGCGCGCAGCTCGGCGTCGATGAACACGCGACGTCACGATTCCGGCGTCGGCGAGCCGCGCGACGACCGCGCGCAGCTTCGCTTCCTGCCCCGCAACGTCGAGTCCGCCTTCGGTGGTGATCTCGTGGCGTCCTTCCGGGACGAGCATCGCCATTTCGGGCTTGAGCCGCAGGCGATGTCGATCATCTCGGGCGTCGCCGCCATCTCCAGGTTGAGCTTGATGTGCACGAGCTCGCGCAGCCGACGCACGTCCTCGTCCTGGATGTGGCGGCGATCCTCGCGCAGGTGAACCGTGATGCCGTCGGCGCCGCCCAGGTGCGCCTCGACCGCCGCCCACACCGGGTCGGGCTCGTAGGTGCGACGCGCCTGCCGCAGCGTCGCCACGTGGTCGATGTTGACGCCGAGCTCGATCACGGCGGAGGTTCTCCTGTTCCGTCGCTCGACGAGCGCCTGCAGATCCCGCACGATGCGACGGCTGTCGATGCGCCGCTCCTCGAGGTAATGGTCGAGCACGTCGCGCATCAGCCGCTTGGCCTCGGCCGCGATCTCCGCATCGGGATAGCAGCCGTCGGCCAGTGCGAGCAGCGTGGCGCCGCGCACCGACGCGGCACGTGCGCGCCCGCGCCGGGCGGCGCACGGCGCGGGCCGCGGTCGAAGGTGTAATGGTACCGCGCACGCGGGATCGATCGGCGCGCCGGTGTCCGCTTCGCGCTACGAGCGGCAACGCATATCCCAGTTCCGCGAGCAGACCGAGCTCGAAGCGGCGCAGCATCGGCCGCCTGCTCGCCGCCCGCGCGGCAAGCGCGGCCAGCGCCGCCTCGTAGTCATGCGAACAGCCGCGGATGCGCGTCCTCGCGCGGCAGGAGCTTCAGCAGCAGCTCGTTCAGGTAGAAACCGCACAGCAGCGCCGAACCGCCGACGCGCGGCAGCCCGCCGCGCCACTCGGCCCGAAGCAGCGTCTTGAGTTCGCCGGCGCCCGGACCAGGACAGCGAGCAAGGCTGGAACGCCTGCAGCAGGCCGCGCAATTCGGAGCGCGGCCGCTTGGCGCCGCGCGCCACCATCGCCACGCGTGCCGTACTCGGCGGTGAACGCCTCGACGATCAGGCTGGTCTCGCGATAGGGATACGTGTGCAGCACGAACGCCGGTTGCTCGTCGCGGCGTAGCGGTTGTGCGCGGGGCGGCATGTCCGCACACGCCTCAGTATCCGAACCGCGTGAGCAGCGCGTCGTCGTCCGCCCAGCCCCGCTTGACGCGCACCCAGACCTCGAGGAAGACCTTGCCGCCGAACAGGCGCTCCATGTCGCTACGCGCCTGCGAGGCAATCTCCTTCATCCTGCGCGCCTCCGGCCCCCAGCAGGATCGCGCGCTGGCCGGTCTCGTCCACGTAGACCGTGGCCCGGATGCGGCGCAGCGCGCCTTCCTGCGTGAAGCTGATCGATCGCCACCGTCGTTGCGTACGGCACTTCGTCGCCGAGCAGCCGGAAGATCTTTTCCCGCACGAACTCGGCCGCGAGAAAGCGCTCGTCGCGGTCGGTCAGTTCGTCCGCACCGGATACAGCGCGGCGCGCTCGGGCAAGCAGCTGCGCGGACTTCGCCGCCAGCAGCGCATCGAGTCTGCGTTCCTTGTTCGGCCGAACCGGCACGATGGCCGCGAACGGATGCAGCGCGGCCAGCTCCGCCAGCTGCGGCAGCAGCGCGATCCTTGTCCGTCTGCCGATCGACCTTGTTGACCGCCGCGACCACGCCGGCGCCCGGCGGCAGCAGACGCAACCACCGCTCGATCGGCGGCGGTGACTCGGCCGGCCTCGACGCACCAGCACCATCGCGTCGACATCGGCGAGGCTCTCGCGTACCGCCCGGTTCAGCCGCGTCGTTGAGCCGCGAGCGATGGTGCGTCTGGAAACCGGGTGTATCGACGAAAACGCACTGCGCGTCGGTCGTTGTCACGATTCCGCATGATCCGGTGGCGCGTCGTCTGCGGCTTTTTCGACGTGATGCTGACCTTCTGCCCCGACGAGCGCGATTGAGCAGCGTCGACTTGCCGACGCTCGGGCGACCGACGATCGCCACGTGCCGCAGCGGAACGTCGCGGCATTCCGGACGTCAGCCACCGCGCGGTGTCGCCCGTCGCGGCAGAGACCGCGGGTGAATGCCGCCGCCGCGGCCGCCTGCTCGGCGGCGCGGCGGTTCGTGCCGGAGCCGTTCGCAACGACGTGACAATGCCGGAATCCGGCATTCGACCGTCGAACGTCTGCGCATGCGCCTCGCCGTCGATGCCGATCACCGCGTACTCCGGCACCGGCGACGCGGCGCGCCTGCAACCATTCCTGCAGCCGGGTCTTCGGATCCTTGCCCAGCGCCGCAGGGTCGAGGTCGCTCGAACTCCTCGGCATAGATGCGCTCGACGACGGCGCGCGCGGCGTCGAAGCCGGCGTCGACGAAAACGGCGCCGAACGACTGCCTCGAGCGCATCGGCGAGGATCGACGGCCGTTCGTCGCCGCCGCTGCGCACCTCGCCCTCGCCCAGACGGATCTCGTGTCCGAGCGTCAATCCGCGCGCGACGCGCGCCAGCGTGTCTCGGTTGACGAGGCTCGCGCGGACGCGCGAAAGCTCGCCTTCTGGGATCGCCGGGAAACCGCTCGAACAGTGCCGCGGCGATCGCGCAGTTCAGCACGGCGTCGCCGACGAATTCGAGTCGCTCGTTGTGCGCCGCGCCGTGACTGCGGTGCGTCAGCGCATGCGCGAGAAGCTCCGGCCGGCGAAAGACGTGGCCCAGGCGATCACGCAGCACAACGGATGGCATCCCCCGGTTACGCTATGCCCGCAAGTGGCGTGCGATCAAACGCGGCTCAGCGCGTTGCCGACGCATCGAATTCGAGCAACAGGCTCACGTTCGCCACCATCGGGCAGCTTGCGCGTCCCAGCTCGCGCTGGCGGTGACCTCGTTGCTTCGACTTGATGACGTCGATGTCCTTGCCCGTCACCGAATCGATGTAGCCCGGCATCCAGCGTGCTTCTGGAACGCCGCCCGGATCTCGGCAATCGAATTGAGATCCTTGGCATCGGCCAGCGACTCCCCGAGCGCTTTCTGGACCGAGTAGTACTCGATGTACGAGGGCAGCGACCGGAAGCCGATCATGACGCACGTGACGAGAACTACGGCGACGAACAGGAATCCGATCATCGTCAATCCGCGCTGCCGTTCTTGCATCTGCATCGCTGCCTCCCTATCTACGGATTCCGCTGCCGACCCGCTTGAACGCGAGAGCCCGAAATGTCGTCCCAGTTGAACCAGATGAAGAACGCGCGTCCCCGCAGGTGGTCATCCGGCACGAATCCCCAATACCGGCTGTCGTCGCTGTTGTCGCGATTGTCTCCCATCACGAAGTACTCCCCGGCCGGCACCTTGCAGGTAAACCCGCTTCCGTCAATTGTAGTCGCAATTGTCCCGTCCGGCGAATGCACGTACCTGGCCGGGGCTGACTGCCGGGAGCGCCGGATCGACCGCAACCCGGTGTTCGCTCGCAGCCACCGCCCGTCGGGACCGATCTCGGATGAACTGCTCCATCGTCTCGAACCGCAGCCCCTCGAGGTAGCTGTAGCTGCCGGCTGACTGCTGTGTCCAGGGCGTGCCGTTGACGGTCAGCTTCTTGTCCTGTAGACGACCGTGTCGCCGGGAACACCGACGACGCGCTTGATGAAGTCCTGCGACGGATTGAGCGGATAGCGGAAAACGACGACATCGCCGCGTTGCGGATCGGCGACCGGCACGACTTTCTGCTCGAGTATCGGCAGCCGCAGGCCATACGCGAACTTGTTGACGAGAATGAAGTCGCCGACCTCGAGCGTCGGACGCATCGACGACGACGGGATCTTGAACGGCTCGGCCACGAAGGAGCGGAGCAGGAAAACGATCAGCAGCACCGGGAAGAAACTCGTCGGATACTCGACCCACCAGGGCTCGCGCGCGTCGGCATCGCGAGTCCTGGCCAGGAACAGCCTGTCGGCAAGCGCAACCAACCCGGTGAGGACCGTGGCGAGAAAAAGGACAAGCGGAAAGTTCATCGTCGTTGTTATCGTCGAATTTGGAGTTTGGCGTCGCGCGCGGGCAGCGACGTGCCCACACCGCCGCGCGGATTGTCCCATACCGAAGCCGGGCTGCATTCCTGCCGCACCGCACGGCGCCGCGCCGAACCGGCACTTCGCCGCGCGCCCGTCACTTGTCGCCGATCTGCAGGATCGCGAGGAACGCCTCCTGCGGGATTTCGACGCTGCCGACGGCTTTCATGCGCTTCTTGCCGGCCTTCTGTTTCTCGAGGAGTTTCTTCTTGCGCGTGATGTCGCCGCCGTAACACTTGGCGAGCACGTTCTTGCGCATCGCCTTGATCGTTTCGCGGGCGATGATCTGGGCGCCGATCGACGCCTGGACCGCGACATCGAACATCTGGCGCGGGATCAGCTTGCGCATCTTGGCTGACGACTTCGCGGCCACGATAGACCGCGACCGAGCGGTGCACCATCACCGACAGTGCGTCGACCCGCTCGCCGTTGATCAGGATGTCGAGCTTGACGACGTCGGCCGGGGCGAACTCCTTGAAGTCGTAGTCCAGCGACGCATAGCCACGCGAGACCGATTTCAGCCGGTCGAAGAAGTCCATGACGACCTCGGCCAGCGGCAGCTCGTAGGTCAGCATCACCTGCCGGCCGAGGTACTGCATGTTCTTCTGCACGCCGCGCCGCTCGGTGCAGAGCGTGAGCACCGGGCCGACGTATTCCTGCGGCATCAGTATCGTGGCGACGATGATGGGCTCGCGGATCTCCTCGACCCGCGACAGATCCGGCAGCTTGGACGGATTCTCGATTTCGACGAGCGTGCCGTCGCGCAACAGGATCTGATAGATGACGGTCGGCGCCGTCGTGATCAGGTCCATGCTCGTACTCGCGCTCCAGCCGCTCCTGGACGATGTCCATGTGCAGGAGCCCGAGAAAGCCGCAGCGGAAGCCGAAACCCAGCGCCTGCGAGACTTCCGGCTCGTAGTGCAGCGACGCATCGTTCAATTTGAGCTTGTCGAGCGCGTCGCGCAACGCTTCGTACTGGTTGGATTCCACCGGGTAGAGCCCGGCGAACACCTGCGGCTTGACGTCCTTGAAGCCGGGCAGCGCGGCTGTTGCCGGCCGCGACGCGAGCGTCACCGTGTCGCCGACCTTGGCCGCGTGGATCTCCTTGATGCCCGCGATGATGAAACCGACTTCGCCCGGCCGACAACGCATCGCGCGCCACCGACTTCGGCGTGAACACGCCGACCTGCTCGCAGGTGTAGGTCGCGGCGGCAGCCATCAGCCGGATCTTGTCGCGCGGCTTCAACGTCCCCTGCATCACGCGCACCAGCATCACTACGCCGACATAGTTGTCGAACCACGAATCGATGATGAGTGCCTGCAGCGGCGAGTGCGGGGTCGCCCTTGGGCGGCGGGAACGCGAACGATGACGGCCTCGAGAATGTCGTCGACGCCGTCGCCGGTCTTGGCGCTGCAACGCATCGCGTCGTGCGCCGGGATGCCGATGATGTCCTCGATCTCCTCGATCACCCGCTCCGGCTCCGCCGAAGGAAGGTCGATCTTGTTTAACACCGGCACGACGGTCACGCCCTGTTCGATCGCCGTATAGCAATTCGCCACCGTCTGGGCCTCGACCCCTTGCGAGGCGTCGACGACCAGCAGCGCGCCCTCGCACGCGGCGAGCGAGCGCGAGACCTCGTAGGCGAAGTCGACGTGGCCGGGCGTGTCGATCAGATTGAGGTTGTAGACCTGCCCGTCGCGCGCCTGGTACGAGAGCGCGGCAGTCTGCGCCTTGATCGTGATCCCGCGTTCCCGCTCGAGGTCCATCGAGTCCAGCACCTGCGCACCCATCTCGCGTTCGGCGAGCCCGCCACACCGTTGGATGAACCGGTCCGCCAGCGTGGACTTGCCGTGGTCGATGTGGGCGATGATGGAGAAATTGCGGATCAGGTCCACGTTTTTCGCCGGTTGCGCACGCGCCAAAACAAAGGGGCACCGGAATAGTGCCCCTCCTTGCACGAATCATGTTGAATTTTAGCGGATTTTCGCCTCGGACGCGACCTCAATCGCTGGGGCCGCGACCCCCGCCAGCGCGGCCTCGACGCGTGCCCGATCAAGCCGGAAATGACACAACTCGGACCCGGACCGCGGATCGCCCAGGAAGAGGACCGGGACGCGATCGCCAAACGACAGCGCAAGCCCGGGCTCGGCGTCGACATCGACGACTGCGAGCGTGGCGCCCCGCATGGCGACAATGGGCTTCAGGGCGCCGAGCATTTCGTCGCAGAGGTGGCAGCAGTCCCGTGTGAGGAGGGTGAGCGTCATCCGGCGGCCGCCGCATTCGGCCTCCGCACCCGTCGCGTGATGCGTTGCGCCTCGCTGTCGGCCGCCCTCAATCGCTCGCGGACGCGCGGCCTCCGGACGAGTCTCGACAGTGTCGCGTCCCGGCGTCGGCCGCCACCCTTGCTCGCGGACGCGCTCTTCGAGCCTTGGCTTCGCCCCGCTCGCAAGAGTGTCCTTCTTGGCCTTGGCTTCACCCCGCTCGCTCATTCGCCATTATTGATTTTCAGCGTCGCGAAGAACTCCTGCTCGCCGCGCCGCAGCCGGAACGTCACCGAGGCGCCCTTCTCCATCCTCGTCAGGAGGTCGTTGACCTGTTCCGCGCTCCTTGCTTCCGTCGGTCTGACCTCGGCTGACGATCGCCAGGATCACGTCCCCGGGTTGCACGTTGCCGCGCACCGAACCGGCGATGTCCTCGACGAGCACCCCGCCTTTCCCATCGAGTTCCTTCTTCTGCTCGTCGGTGAGATCCGACAGCACGAGGCCCAGGCGATTGGGTTTGGCCTTCTCCTTGGGCGTCGGCCCACCGCGGCGCGCTGGCGTAGTGGCGGCCTCGTCCTTGATCTCCGCGACCGTCACGGTGAGGTCCTTCTGCGCGCCCTTGCGCCAGACCGTCAGCGTCACCTTCGTGCCCGGCTTGACCATCGTGATGATCCGCGGCAACTCGGACGATGATCCGCACCTCGCGGCCGTCCGCCTTGAGGACGATGTCTCCCGCCTCGACACCGGCCTTGTCCGCCGGTCCGCCCTTTTCCACGGAGTTGACGAGTGCGCCGGTCGGCTTGGAGAGCCCGAACGATTCGGCGGCTCTTCCTTGCTCACTTCGGTGATCTGGACGCCGATACGGCCGCGCGTGACGCGGCCCTTCTCCTTCAGCTGCGCCACGGTATTCATCGCGAGGTCGATCGGGATCGCAAAGGACAGTCCCATGTAGCCGCCGGTGCGCGAAAAGATCATCGAATTGATGCCGACGACTTCGCCCTTCAGGTTGAACAGCGGACCACCCGAGTTGCCCGGATTGACCGCCACGTCGGTCTGGATGAACGGCACGAGATTTTCCTGCGGCAGGTCGCGCCCCTTGGCGCTGACGATTCCGGCCGTCATCGTGCTCTCGAGCCCGAACGGCTTGCCGATCGCCACCACCCATTCGCCGACGCGCAGCTTTTCCGGGTCGCCGATCGTGACCTTGGGCAGATCCTTCGCCTCGATCTTCAGCAACGCGACGTCGGTGCGCTTGTCGGCGCCGATGACCTTGGCCTTGAACTCGCGCTTGTCGGTCAGCTTCACGGAAACCTCGTCGGCGCCGTCGACGACATGCGCGTTCGTGATGAGGTAGCCGTCGCTCGAGATGATGAATCCGGAGCCGACCGACTGCTGGTCGAACTCGCGCTCGGGGCCGCCGCGCGGCCGCGGAATCTGCCCGAAGCGACGGAAGAATTCGTAGAACGGGTCGTCCTCGGAGAGTTCGGGCCCGCGCGAGCGCCGCACCTTCTGCGTGACGTCGATCGCGACGACCGCCGGCCCCTGCTTGTCGTAGAGTTCCGTGAAGTCCGGAAGCCCGGCCACGCTGCGAGCCTGTGCGCGGACTGGTCCGGTTGCGGCGGCGCTCAGCGCGACAATGATCGCGAAGACGATGGCGCCGGGATTGAAAGCATTGCGATACTCCATGGGAAGTCTGCCTCTTGTTTGCGGATTGAAAGGAATGGACGCGCCGTTCGGCGCGCGGCGCTCAGCGCCGCGCGACGGATTGCGAAATTTGCCGGACCGTGGCGGCGGGCACCTCGCCTAACACCGTCACGAGATGCTCGTCCTGCTGCCGAATGGACACATTGATCCCGCCCTGCCGGGAGACGCCGAACGCGTGTCGCGCCCCCCCCACCGGCTCGACGAATACCGAAACGGCAACTAGGCCGTCCGAATACACGAGATGCGCCACCTGGCGCGAACCATGCAGGCGCCGGAAGCCATCCACGATCTTCGTGAACCCCGGCGGAACGCGAGTGACGGTCCACCCCGTCTCCTTCAACTCGACGTCCCCGGGCCCCACTTGGCGTACCTGCCAATCCGGCGGCGTGACCGCCCACGTCGGCTGCACCATCGTCGCGATCGATGCTGATGCCGATCGAAATCTCGGTAAAGGCGAACTGCTCGACGACTTCGTTCCGGTCGTCGAAGATGCGCGCCTTGACGAGCAGTCCTGACACCGGGTCCGCCCAGAACTTGTGGCCATAGCGCAGTTCGTCCTTGGGCTCGAACACCCACGCCTGCGTCTCGATGCCCGCGACGCGTCCGCGCTCGGCCTTCCGGAAATGGTAGTACTCGGTCAGATGCGGACTGCTGCTGCGGCGAGAGCGAGGGAAACGCGTTGCGAAACGTACGCGGTTCGATGCGAATGACCTTGGCGTCGGGGTAGATAGCAGCGCACTTCACCCTGCCTGCGGATGACCTCGCGCGCCGGACCCTCGAGATTGACGAGCTTTTCGAATTCCTCGCCCTTATCGTTCAGATGGATGAGGCGCGACATTTCGATCTGGTCGGCCGTGCTGGTAGACGACCGTGCCCATGTAGTTCTGCTGCTGAGCGGCCGCGGCGGCGCGCGTGAGCCACAGGGCGGCGTCCTGCGCAAGAGCCGCCGGGATCGAGGCCAGCATCCCCGCCGCGAGCAGCGCCGCCCGGATCCAGTTCCGGTGCGTGTCGAAGCGATCGTGCGGACGGATCATTGCTCCATTCCAGCCAACAAGCCGACGTTACGGCCGGCCATCCGCGCCCCCGGCCGAAACCGCGCGCAGGTACGGCTCCACGCCCTGGATCTGCGTCGTCGGCGAGTATTCCTGATGCGCGATCAGGTAGTCCGGCGACACCGGCTGCGCCCGTGCCTGACCGACGCGGGAGGTGGCCGACTCGCTCGCCTTGGCTATCGCGGCCGGCTGCGGATCGAATGTATTGACGGCCACGGAACCGACGACCAGCACCGCCGCAACGGTTGCCGCGGCAGCCCAGGCAAACGGCAGGCGGGGAGCCCGGTGCGGCCTCGGTGCAAGCACGGTGGGCTCGGCGTCGAGCCGTGCGGCGAAGCGTGCGGCAAAGCCGGGCGTCGGCCCGCCGCATCGGCGCAGCGTGTCGCCGATGACGTGATAGCACACCCATGACGCCAGCCCGTCCGACTGCTTCAATTCCCGGAATGCGGCATCCGCCTCGGCACCCTCGAGTTCACCGTCCATCAGCCGTGAAATCTGCTCTCGCATCACCATCTCCGATCCGTTTCGGTACCCAGCAGTGGCCGCAACTCGGCGGCAATCGCGTCGCGTGCCCGGAATATACGCGACCGCACCGTGCCAACGGGACAGTTCATCACGTTGGCGATCTCCTCGTAGCTCAGGCCCTCGATTTCACGCAGCGTGATCGCCGTGCGCAGGTCTGCCGGCAGTGCATCCATCGCGCGATTCACGGTCGCCGCGATCTCCTTGCCCTCGAGTTCGCGCTCGGGCGTGTTCGAGTCCCGCAACTGATCGGCGTCCTCGAAGGCCTCGGCCTCCTCGTTGTCGAAACTGGTCGTCGTGGGTGCGCGCCGACCCAGCGCGACGAGGTAATTCTTTGCCGTGTTGATCCCGATCCGGTAGAGCCAGGTGTAGAAAGCACTGTCGCCCCGAAAACTCGGGAGCGCGCGATAGGCCTTGATGAATGCTTCTTGCGTCACGTCCTCGACTTCCGTCGGATCGCGCACGAACCGGGACAAAAGTCGTCCCAGTTTGCGCTGGTACTTCAGGACCAGCAGTTCGAAGGCACGCTTGTCACCGCGCTGCGCGCGCTCGACGAGTTGCTGATCGATTTCCCGATCACCCATCCAATCCCTGAGTCATTTGTTGTTTTGCCCGCCGAACGGCGGGTGCGGCATCCGGCTTCAAACCCGAAACGCCCCGGAACGCGACCGTCGCGTTATCCGGGATGCCCTGCGGTGCGCGCTTGCATCGAGAGACCACAACGTCAATGAGAAGTTCATCGATGCGTGGCGCTAATGTGGTCCGGTCGCCGGTCCCGGCGCAGGCCCGCAAGATTTGTCCAGGACAACGGCTGATAGTATCTGACCGGTAACGATTCCGCGGTAGTTGCGAACGGGCGGGGCGAACCAATCGGCAAGATCGGCGCGGCACCGGCTATCGATCAGCTGGAGCTGCGCGAGGACCGATGCGATCACCGGCCGCAACGCTCGCGTGCTGCCATCCGCCACCTTGATGGCGATGCCGACACCCGCACCCCGGATGCCGATCCCCTGCACGCCTTCGGCGCCGATCTTGGCCACCCAGTCGCCCCGCCCCGCGCGCATGAGTTCGAGGTCGCTGCGTCCCTCTCCCGACACCATTTCCGGATGCGCCGTCATGGCGTCCGCCAGGACCTGCGGCGCCCGCCCGTATACGGCGTCCTCGTGGCGGGTGGCGAGCCGGGCAAATCCCAACGCCAGTCGCTCGAGGGGAACGGCATAGTTCGGCGCCGAACAGCCGTCGATTCCGCCGACCAGTTGGGATTCCGGCACCGACGTGAAGTGTGCAACCGCGCGACGGATCGCCTGCTGCAGCGGGTGCTCGTAGTCGAGGTAACTTGCCTTAGGGAGGCTGCACAGCACGCAATATCCAAGCATTCCGCTGTGCTTCCCGGAACAATTGTGCGCCAGCGGCGAATAGGGGGGTGGCGGCGGGATCTCACCCCGCAGTTCGTAATGGCGGGGCGCGTGGGTACCGCATTGCAGGTCGTCCGGCACATTGCCCGCCTTCGCCAGCATGTCGGCAACGGCGGCGACGTGGCGCGGTTCGCCGGTGTGGCTGGCACAGAGCAGCGCGACCTGCGCATCCTCGAAGTCGAACCGCCGGATCCCGTCCGCGGCGACGAACGGCACGGCCTGGAACGGCTTCAACGTGCTGCGCGTCATCGTCGGAAGTCCAGGATCGCCCGCCGAATGGAGCAGGCGGCCGTGGCGGTCGACGACCGCGACCGATCCCGAGTGAACGCTGTCGACCGCGTCACCACGCGTGACGACAGCGAGCGGAACGTGGTGCGGAGCGGTACCGCGCCGGGACGGCGGCCGGGTCGTGACGACGGGAGCGTATGGGCCGGACATGAGAAGGCGACGCGGGGAATCCGGCATTATCGCCCGCCACGCCTTTGGCGCGCGAGTCCGCGTCTCCGGACCGCGCCTGCCGGATACGCCGCCAGGCCTAGCGCGCGGCGAGGGCCGCTTTGATCTGCTCCAGCGCCGCAGGATCCTCGATTGTCGTCAGGTCGCCAGGATCACGCCCTTCGGCGAGCGCCTGGATCGTGCGCCGCAGCAGCTTGCCGGAGCGCGTCTTCGGCAACACCGTGACGAAATGCACGGTGCCCGGCCGCGCGATCGCGCCGAGTTCCCGGTCCACGGTGGCCATCACGTCCTTGCGCATGCGCGCGATGCCTTCCGGTGTCGCCACCGTCGACGCGTCCTTCACGACGGCGAACGCCACCGGAATCTGGCCCTTGAGCGCATCGGCCACGCCGACCACCGCGACTTCGGCGATCCCCGGATGCGCCTGCACGGCTTCCTCGATCTCGCGCGTGCCCAGCCGATGGCCGGCGACATTGATGACGTCGTCGGTGCGGCCGAGCACGAAGTAATAGCCGTCCGGATCCCGTGTCGCCCAGTCGAACGTCGAGTAGGCGAGCTTGCTGCCGAAGTCCGAGAAATAGGTCTTGACGAAGCGCGCGTCGTCGCCCCAGACCGTCGTCATGCAGCCTGGCGGCAGCGGCGGCATGATCGTCAGCACGGCCTTTTCGTCGGCACCCGCCTCGTCGCCGCTGCGTTCGCGCAAGAGCCGGACGTCGTAGCCGTAAACCGGGAACGACGGGCTGCCGAACTTGCGCGGCGTTTCCTCGATGCCGGGTTGCGCCGACAGGATCGGCCACCCGGTCTCGGTCTGCCAGTAGTTGTCGACGATGGCGACACCAAGCGAATCGGCGGCCCAGCGCGCGGTCGGCTCGTCTAGCGGCTCGCCGGCCAGGAACAGGTACTTGAGCATCGACAGGTCGTGCTGCTTCATGTAGGCGGGATCCTGCTTCTTCAGCACGCGAATCGCCGTCGGCGAGCTGAACATGGTCGTGACCTTGTGCTCGGCGACGATCTTCCACCAGATCGCCGGATCGGGACGGATCGGCAGGCCCTCGTACATGATCGTCGCCGAGCCGTTGATCAGCGGCGCGTAGATGATGTAGGAGTGCCCGACGACCCAGCCGATGTCGCTCGTCGTGAACATCGTCTCGCCCGGCGCAACGCAGAAGATGTCGGCGCATCGACGACGCCAGCGCGACCGCGTAACCGCCGGTGTCGCGCTGCACGCCCTTGGGCTTTCCCGTCGTGCCCGACGTGTAGAGGATGTACGACGGTTCCGTCGACTCGAGCCAGGCGCAGGGCACCTCGGCGTTCATGTAGCCGGCGCGCAGCGTCGCGTAGTCGAGATCGCGGCCGGCACGACGGCCATTCGCCGGATCGAGCCCGCGGTTGACGATGATCACCTGCCGCGGCGGGCTTTGCCGCGAGCCGGCATCGCCTCGTCGACGAGGTGCTTGTACGGAATCGGCCTTGCCGCCGCGCATTCCGGCATCGGAGGTCACCATCAGCTTCGGCTTCGCGTCGTCGATGCGCGTCGCGAGACTCGCCGCGGCGAAGCCCCCGAAGACCACCGAATGGATCGCGCCGATGCGCGCGCAGGCGAGCATCGCGAACACCGCCTCCGCGATCATCGGCATGTAGATCAGCACGCGATCGCCGCGACCGACGCCCTCGCCCTTGAACAGCGCGGCGAAGCGGTTCACCTCGGCTGCAGTTCCCGGTACGTGTAGGTGCTTCGCCTCGCCGGTCTCGGTCGAGATGTAGATCAACGCCGTCTGCTCGCCGCGCGTGGCGAGATGGCGATCGACCGCGTTGTGGCAGAGGTTGGTCCGTCCGCCGACGAACCACTTCGCGAACGGCGGCTGCGAGTAGTCGAGCACCGCGGAGAACGGTGTCTGCCAGTCGATCAGCGCCGCCTCGCTCGCGCCAGAAGCCGTCACGATCGGTGATCGAGTGGCGATGCAACTCCTTGTAGCTGGCCATCGTTGATGCTCCCTGGTCGGGTCCGTCGCCTCGTTGCCCGCTCACGCGTGCCGGCGTCCGCAGCATGGAGCCGTCGCGCCGCGGACGCCTTGCTCAGGATCAAGCGCCGCGCGCGAAACGGCGCGTTCCCCAACGATTTACGGATGCGAATCCGGCGCGATCCGCACGACGGTCCGGCCGCGGACCATGCCTTTGAGATAGGGATCGAAATGCGTCGGCAGATCGTCGAAGTCGATCGTTCGCACCTGATCGTGGACGCGGTCGGGGCGCCACTCGACCGCCAGCTTGTTCCAGATCTTCTGCCGCAGCGACATCGCGCAGTTGGCGCTGTCGGTCCCGAGCAGGCTCACGCCGCGCAGAATGAACGGTGCTACGGTCGTGTCGAGCTTCATGCCGGCGGCGAGCCCGATCGCCGTCACGGTGCCGCTGATTTTCATCGTCGACAGGAGCCACGCCAGCATGTCGCCACCGAGGTTGTCGATGGCGCCGGCCCAGGTCGACTTGTCGAGCGGACGGATCTTGGCCAGATCGATGCGCCTGCCGCTGCAAGACTTCCTTCGCGCCCAGCGCCCGGCAGGTATCGCGCTTCCTCGGGTTTGCCGGTGATCGCGACGACGTGATAGCCGATCTTGGCCAGAATCTCGACGGCGACCGACCCCACGCCACCCGTCGCGCCCGTCACCGCCACCGGACCATTTTCCGGCTTGAGGCCGTTGTGCTCCATCAGCATGATCGCCTGCGCCGCGGTGAAACCGGCGGTGCCGAGCGTCATCGCATCGAAGGCCGTCATGCTCTCGGGCCGCCGCACCACCCAATCGCCCGGTACGCGCACGTACTCGCTGTAGCCGCCGTCGTGCGCGACGCCCATGTCGTAGGCGTGCACGATCACCTTGTCGCCGCGCTTCCAGCGCGGTGTCCACCGACGATTCCACGGTGCCCGCCATGTCGATGCCCGCGTTCGTCGGGTACTTGCGCATGATCTTGCCGGTGCCGTTGTGCGACAGCGCGTCCTTGTAATTGATCGTCGAGTACTTGGTCCGGACCACGACATCGCCCGGGTCGAGTTCGTCCAGCGTCATTTCGACGAAGCGGCTCGCGACCGCGTCGCTTTCCTGAAACGTCCGGTAGGCCTTGAATTTCTGCACGGAGTCTCCTTGGGGATGCGGTCGTGGTTCGGCCGGGAGTTACGCGGGAGGGGTCGGTCCCGGCGCCCAGCCGGGCGCCGGGTTTTCGGCCGCGACGTGCGGTTCGCCCATGTACTCGTGCGTCTGCATGGCGGCGAGCCGGCTTACCGTGCGGCTGAATTCCTGGCGCGTTGGGCCCATCGCGATAGAGGTCGTCCGGATGGGTCGCGGCGGAGGCCAGAAGCTTCACGCGGTGATCGTACAGTATGTCGACGAGCCACGTGAAGCGGCGGGCGCGGTCGCCCATGTCGGCGCTCATCCGCGGGATGCCGGACAGGAACAGCACCGAAAACCGGCGGGCGAGTTCCAGATAGTCGCGCTGCGACCGCGGACCGTCGCACAGTGTCGCGAAATCGAACCAGACGGCGCTGCCCGCGCGCCTTTGCGCGAGCGAGCGTCCGGCCTTCGATCGTGAGCTTCGGGTCCTCGTCCGGACCGGCGCACATCGAATCGAATGCCGCGCCGAGCGCGGCGTCGGAATCGGGGCCGAGCGGCACATGGTAGGTTGCGACCTGCTCGAGCGCGCGCAGGCGGTAGTCGACGCCGGCATCGACCTCCATCACGTCCAACCACTCGCGCAGGAGGGCGATCGTCGGCAGAAAGCGCTCGCGCTGCAATCCGTTCGGCTACAGCGCTTCCGGTGCGTAATTGGTCGTCAGCACGAACACGACGCCGTGCGCAAAGAGCGCGGTCAGCAGCCGGCCGAGGATCATGGCATCCGCGATGTCGGATACGTGAAATTCGTCGAAGCAGATGAGGCGCCAGCGGCGTGCGACGCGAAGAGCGACCGTGGCCAACGGGTCCGGCTCGCGTTTGAGCGTCGCCAGGTCCGCGTGGATGTCGCGCATGAACGCGTGGAAGTGGACACGCGTCTTGCGGCGAATGGCCACCGTCGCGAAGAAGCCGTCCATCAGGAAGCTCTTGCCGCGCCCGACCCCGCCCCACAGATAGACGCCGCGCGGGACGTCGGGCGGCGCGAACAGTTTCGTCAAGGTGGACCGGCGCGCGGCACGGAATGCCTCGAGCGCAAGCGCGAGCTCCTCCAACCGGTCGCGCGCCGCGCATTGCGCGGGGTCGAGTGTCGTGCCGCGCGCGGCGAGGATCGGGGCGAGCCACGCCGTCAGTGCGCCGGCAGGCGGCGGTACGTCTGGGTCGGAAACGGCATCGTTCATCGGCCGAGCGCGGCGGAAGTCATCAGGCCATCGCTTCCGAGCAATGCGGGTTACAGGTTCAGCGTCCGGCCGTCCACCGCCAGCGCCGCTTCCTTCGTCGCCTCGGACAGCGACGGATGCGCATGGCAGATGCGCGCGAGGTCCTCGCTGGACGCGCCGAACTCCATCGCGACCACGCCCTCGGCGATGAGCTCCGACGCGTACGGCCCGATGACGTGCATGCCCAGGATGCGATCGTCGGCGGCAGCGGCGAGGAGCTTGACGAAGCCCGTCGTGTCGCCCAGCGCCCGCGCCCGGCCGTTGGCCGAGAACGGAAAGGTGCCGCCGCGGTACGCGACGCCGTCGGCCTTCAGTTGCTGCTCGGTCTGGCCGACCCAGGCAATTTCCGGCGACGTGTAGATCACCCAGGGAACCGTGTTGAAATCGACGTGCCCATGCTGGCCGGCGATGCGCTCCGCGACCGCCACGCCTTCCTCTTCCGCCTTGTGCGCGAGCATCGGGCCGCGCACGACGTCGCCGACGGCCCAGACATTCGGCAGGTTCGTCCGGCACTCGCCATCCACCGCGACGAATCCGCGCGCGTCGAGCTGCAGACCCACCGCCGCGGCCTCGAGGCCCTCCGTTTGCGGCATGCGGCCGATCGCCACGATCAGCCGGTCGAAGGTCTCGCGCTGCGACTTGCCATGACCATCGTGGTATTCGACCGTGACATCCTGTGCCGCGACGTCGACGCGCGTGATGGCGACACCCGTGCGGATCACCAGGCCCTGCTTCGCGAAAATCCGCTTCGCCTCCTTCGCCACGGCTTCGTCCGCCGCCCCCAGGAACTCCGGCAGCGCCTCCAGCACGGTTGTCCTCGGCGCCCAGCCGGCGCCAGACGCTTCCCATCTCGAGACCGATCACGCCGGCGCCGACGACGCCGAGTCGCTGCGGCACCTCCGTCATGGCAAGCGCCCCGGCGTTGTCGAGCACGCGCACGTTGTCGACATTCGCTCCCGGCAGCGTACGCGGCGTCGATCCGGTCGCGACGATCACGTGCCTTGCCGCGAGTTCGGCCGGCGTTCGCGCCGTCGATCGTCAGATTCCATCCGGTCGCGCCATCGCCTCCGGTGAACGAACCGCGTGCCGTGGAAGAACGCGACCTTGTTCTTCTTGAACAGGAACAGGATGCCGTCGTTGTTCTGCGCGACGACCTTGTCCTTGCGCGCGAGCATGCGCCGCACGTCGATGGCAAGGCCTTCGATCGCGATGCCATGGTCGGCGAACGCGTGCCCGGCGTGCTCGAAATGTTCGGAGGACTGCAGCAGCGCCTTCGACGGAATGCAGCCGACATTCGTGCAGGTGCCGCCCGGCGCGGGCTTGCCGTCCGGCGCGCGTCCAGTCGTCGATGCAGGCGGTCCGATACCCGAGCTGCGCGCAGCGAATCGCGGCGATGTAGCCACCCGGCCCGGCGCCGATGACGACGACGTCGAATTTTTCAGTCATGACAACCGCGAATCACAGATCGAGCAGCAATCGGGCCGGATCCTCCAGCGCTTCCTTGATCGCGACGAGCGACAGCACCGCTTCGCGGCCGTCGATGATCCGGTGGTCGTACGATTGCGCGAGGTAATTGATCGGCCGGACGACGACCTGCCCGTTCTCGACGACGGCACGTTCCCTCGTGGCATGGACGCCGAGAATCGCCGACTGCGGCGGATTGATGATCGGCGTCGAGAGCATCGAGCCGAAAACGCCGCCGTTGCTGATCGTATAGGTGCCCCCGGTCAGCTCGTCGACCGTGAGCTTGCCTTCCTGCGCGCGCTTGCCGAAGTCGGCGATCTTCGACTCGATCTCGGCGATCGACAACTCATCGGCGTCGCGGATGATCGGCACCACGAGGCCGCGCGGACTTCCTACGGCGATTCCGATATCGAAGTAGCCGTGGTAGACGATGTCGTTGCCGTCGATCGAAGCGTTGACCAGCCGGAAACTTCTTCAGCGCGTGCACGGCCGCCTTGACGAAGAACCCCATGAATCCGAGTTTCACGCCGTGTTCCTTCTCGAACCGGTCCTTGTAACGGTTGCGCAGATCGATCACCGGCTGCATGTTGACTTCGTTGAACGTGGTCAGGATCGCTGCCGTCGACTGCGAGGCCACCAGTCGCTCCGCGACACGCTGGCGCAAGCGGGACATCGGCACCCGTTGCTCGGGGCGCACCGAAAGCGCGGACGAAGGTGGTCGCGAGGCCTGCGGCACGACGGGTGCCGGTGCCTTCGGCTCGCTCGCCGGCGTCTTCGACGCCGCGA
Source organism: uncultured beta proteobacterium (assembly GCA_963695725.1). Taxonomy (GTDB): domain Bacteria; phylum Pseudomonadota; class Gammaproteobacteria; order Burkholderiales; family Casimicrobiaceae; genus CAIWHR01. The sequence goes on along the minus strand of CAVOHM010000002.1, from coordinate 395,223 downwards.
CCACGTCGCCCTTCGTGATCCGGCCGCCGCGACCGGTGCCTTCGACAGCGGCCGGATTCACCGCGAGGTCGGCCATCGCCTTGCGCGCGGCAGGCAACGCTGCCGGCGGACTCGGCTGCGCCGATTCGGGCGCGAGAACGGCGGGCGCGGGCGCCGACGCAGTTCGTTGCCGCCGGTGTCGCCGCGGCGGTGGACTTCGCGTCGGTGTCGATGATGGCAATGACCTCCTGGCCCGCAACCGTCGCGCCGTCGTTCTGCCGGACCTCCGTGAGCACGCCCGACTGCGGCGCCGGCAATTCGAGCACGACCTTGTCGGTTTCGACGTCGACCAGATTTTCGTCGCGCGTCACGGCCTCGCCCACCTTCTTGTGCCAGCTGACGAGCGTCGCCTCGGCGACCGATTCGGGCAACTGCGGAACCTTCACTTCGACGCGCATGGTCAGGCACCTCCGCCAGCGCACTGCCCTGGCCGCCCGTGAGCGTGCCGTTACGCCCGCCCGGCCGCCCGAAGCGCCGTGCGCGCGGTATCCCGAGCACGTGTGGAGTCGACCGCCACCCGCGCTCGCAGACGCGCCCTGCGGGCCTTGGCTTTGCCCTGCTCGCGCGGGCGTCCCTCGGGGGGCAGCGAACACAGTGAGCGTGGGGGCCGTCCATCCTAGGTGGCGACGAGCATTTCGCCCATCGCAAGATCCGGCCCGAACGCATCCTCGATCAACTGCGCCTGTTGCGCCAGGTGCTTCGACAGGTACCCGACGGCCGTCGACGCCGAAACGGGACGGCCCGCGTACGCGACGGTCTGATTCGGCAATGCGTCGGCGCGAAAATAGGCGCGCAGCCGGTACCACGCGCCCTGATTCTGCGGCTCTTCCTGGCACCAGATCACTTCCCTGGCCTTCGGGAATCTTGCGAGCGCCGCGCGAAAGTCGGCGTGCGGGAAAGGATACTGTTGCTCGAGCCGGATGATGGCGACATCGTCGATCTTTCGCTCGCGGCGATGCGCCGCCAACTCGTAATAGATCTTGCCGCTGCAGGCGATCACGCGCCGGACGTTGCGGGCGACGATCTTTTCGGTCTCGCCGATCACGTTCTGGAACTGCCCGTCGGCAAGCTCCTCGAGCGTCGACACGGCGTCCTTGTGCCGCAACAGGCTTTTCGGACTCAGCACGATCAGCGGCCGGCGGAAAGGCCGCACCAGTTGCCGCCGCAACAGATGGTAGATTTGCGCGGGGGTCGAGGGCACGCAGACCTGCATGTTGTGCTCGGCGCAAAGCTGCAGGTAGCGCTCGGGACGCGCCGATGAATGTTCCGGCCCCTGCCCTTCGTAGCCATGCGGGAGCAGCATCACGAGCCCGCAGACGCGACCCCATTTTGCTTCACCGGACGCTATGAACTGGTCGATCACGACCTGCGCACCGTTGGCGAAGTCGCCGAACTGCGCCTCCCAGATCACGAGCCGAAGCGGGTCCGAGGTCGAGAATCCGTATTCGAAGCCCAGCACCGCGTTCTCCGTCAGCACCGAGTCGATCACCTCGAACGCCGGTTGCCCGTCCTTCACGTGCTCGAGCGGAATCCACGTTCCCGAGTCCCATTTCTCGCGGCTCTGGTCGTGCAGCACCGCGTGCCGATGCGCAAAGGTGCCGCGCCCGACGTCCTCGCCCGACAGCCGGACGCCGTATCCGTCGGCGAGCAGCGTCGCATAGGCCAGCGTTTCGCCCATCCCCCAATCGAGCGGAAGGCTGCCTTCCCCCATCGCCCGGCGGTCGGCGACGACACGCTCGACGCGCGGGTGCAGCTTGAAGCCGTCCGGGATCCGGCCAAGCGTCTTTGCCAGCTCCCGCAGCGTTTCGATCGGCACCCGTGACTCGTAGGGCTCGGTCCACTTGCGGCCCTTGAACGGCGACCAGTCCACGGTGAAAGCCGGCTTGTAATTCGAAAGAATCGTCGTGTTCGTGTGCAGCCCCTTGTCCACGGCTGCCCGATAGGTGGCGATCATCGCGTCGGGGTCCTCGGGTCCGACGACGCCCGCCGCGATCAGCTTGTCGGCGTACAGCTTGCGCGTGCCGGGATGCTGGCTCACCTTCTTGTACATCAGCGGCTGCGTGACCATCGGCTCGTCCGCTTCGTTGTGACCGAGCCGGCGAAAGCAGACGAGGTCGATGAACACGTCCTTGTGGAACTGCTGCCGATAGTCCATCGCGATCTCGATCGCGAGCAGGCAGACCTCCGGGTCGTCGCCATTGACGTGAAGAATCGGCGCCTCGGCCATCTTCGCGATGTCCGTACAGTAGATCGTGCCTCGCGTGTCGCGCGGATCGGACGTCGTGAAGCCGATCTGGTTGTTGACGACGATGTGGATCGTCCCGCCCGTGTAGTAGCCGCGGGTCTGCGCCATGTTCAGGACTTCCTGGATGACGCCCTGTCCTGCGACCGCGGCGTCGCCATGGATCAGAACCGGCAGCACGGTATCGCCCTCGGCGTCGCCGCGCCGGTGCTGCCGCGCGCGCACCGAGCCCTCGACGACAGGATCGACCGTCTCGAGGTGCGAAGGATTGAACGCAAGCGTCAGATGCATCGGGCCGCCCGGCGTGACGACGTCCGATGAAAAGCCCTGGTGGTACTTCACGTCGCCGGCCAACAGCTCCTGCGTGTGCTTGCCCTCGAACTCGGAGAAAAGATCGGCCGGCATCTTGCCGAGCGTATTGACGAGCACGTTTAGTCGCCCCCGGTGCGCCATGCCGATCACGGTCTCCTGCACGCCGAGCGCACCTGCCCGCTGGATCAGGTGATCGAGCATCGGGATCATCGTGAGGCCGCCTTCGCCGGAAAAACGTTTTTGCCCGACGTATTTGGTGTGCAGGTGGAGTTCGAGCGTTTCCGCGGCCGTCAACCGCTCCAGGATGTGGCGCTGCTGGTCGGCGGCATAGGTCGGCTTCGACCGGATCGGCTCGAGGCGCTGCTGGATGAAGCGCTTGGCCGGCGTGTCCGAGATGTACATGTACTCGGCGCCCAGCGTGCGGCAATAGGTGTCCTTGAGCGCCGCGATCAGTTCGGAAAGGCGCATCCGGTCTGCGCCGGCCTTGAACGACCCGACGTCGAATTCGGTCTGTAGATCCGCCGGAGTGAAACCGTAGGACGCAAGAGTCGAGATCCGCGATATACGGCTTTTCCTGGCGCTGCAGCGGGTCGAGGTCGGCGTGAAACATCCCGAGCGTACGAAACCTGCCGATCATCTGCAGCACGAGCACCTGCTTGTGCATCGTCGCGGCGTCGACCATCGCGCCGGCAACCTTGCGGTTCCGTGCGAATTCGATGAACGACGCGATGACCGGCGCATGCGCAATGTCGGCCGCGCCGCCGCGCAACGTGTCGAAATAGCGTCGCCACTCCGCGGAGACGGCCGCCGGGTCCGCGAGATAGCGCTCGTACTGCTCCTCGATATAGGGTGCATTGCCACCGAACAGCGTGCTCCCGGCTGCGAATTCCTGCAGCATGCTCATGGCGCCGACCCCGTCGCACCCAGGCGCGCCGCGTGCGTACGCCTGTCCCGATTCATCGCTGCCACGCGCATCACGGCGTCAACGCTCCCCGACGGATTTGACCGACCGGCGGGTCGCGCCCGAAAAGAGCTGGCGCGGCCGCCCGATCTTGTATTCCGGGTCCGCGATCATCTCGTTCAACTGCGCGATCCAGCCCGCCGTGCGCGCGAGGGCGAAGATCGCCGTGAACAGCGGGACCGGAATGCCGATCGCCTTCTGGACGATGCCCGAATAGAAATCGACGTTCGGGTACAGTTTGCGCGAAACGAAGTAATCGTCTTCGAGCGCGATCTTCTCGAGCGCCATCGCGAGCTTGAACAGCGGATCGTTGCCGAGACCAAGCTCGTTCAGCACTTCGTAGCAGGTCTCCCGCATCAGCTTCGCGCGCGGGTCGTAGTTCTTGTAGACGCGATGGCCGAATCCCATCAGCTTGACGCCCGAATTCTTGTCCTTGACCTTCGCGATGAATTCGCCGATCTTGGCCACGCCGCCGTTCGCCTGGATCTCGCCCAACATCGTGAGGCAGGCTTCGTTCGCGCCGCCGTGCGCGGGACCCCACAGACAGGCGACGCCCGCCGCGATCGCCGCGAACGGATTGGTGCCGGACGACGCACACAAGCGGACCGTCGACGTCGACGCATTCTGCTCGTGGTCGGCGTGCAGGACGAAGATGCGGTCGAGCGCACGCTCCAGGACGTCGTTGACCTGGTAATCCTCGCAGGGCGTGGCGAACATCATCCGCATGAAGTTCGCGGCGTACGACAGATCGTTGCGCGGGTACATGTACGGCTGCCCGACCGAGTACTTGTACGCCATCGCGACCAGCGTGGGCAGTTTGGCGATGAGCCGGATCGCCGAGATGTCGCGCTGGTGCGCGTCGTGCAGATTTATCGAGTCCGGATAGAACGCCGACAGCGCGCCGACCAGGCCGGTCAGCACCGCCATCGGATGCGCATCGCGCCGGAACCCGCGCATGAAAAACTGCATCTGCTCGTTCACCATCGTGTGCTTGATGACCCGTCCGGCGAATTCCACCTTCTGCGTCGAGTTCGGCAGCTCGCCGTACAGCAGAAGGTGGCAGACTTCCAGGAAGTCGCTCTTCACGGCGAGTTCCTCGATCGGATAGCCCCGGTACAGGAGTTCGCCCTTGTCGCCGTCGATGTACGTGATCGTCGAGTTGCAGGCGGCGGTCGACATGAACCCCGGATCGTAGGTGAAATTGCCGGTCTTCGCGTACAACGTCCGGATGTCGATCACGTCCGGCCCGATCGTGCCTTTCAGCACCGGGAAGGTGATGGACGGCGAACCGTCCGAGAAGGTCAGGCTGGCGCTGCGGTCGGTCATGATGTTGGCTCCATCCAGGGTCGTCTGTGCGTCGGAGATTCCGAGTATCGAAAGGGCCTCGGAAATTTATCTCAGTCGTCCGATCTGTCCAATTGTCGGCTCGGTTCTCGTGTTTCTGGCGGAGTTCCCGCTCAAGCCGCGCGCAGGGCCTCCACCATGGAAAGCAACGCCGGATCCCGGGGCTCGGCGCGGCCCGCGATCAGGTCCCACAATTCGCTGTCGGCGAGATCGAGCAACCGGTCGAGCGCCGCCACGTCTGCCACCGTCATCGCATCGCCCCGCGTATCGAGGAATCGCGCAAGGATCAGGTCGTTTTCCAGCATGCCCCGCCGGCAGCGCCAGCGCAGGCGGTTCAACTCGGTTGCGTTCATATCGGTCGGTTGGCGAAAGAGCGGCATCCGGCCGCCGCGAGCACGCACGATTCGAGTCGAGCCGCACCGTCGCGAATCGGGAGCGGCGACTGCGCGTGGCGACCAGGCGGCGGACCGGGAGACCGTGCATCACACCGCCCGTTTGACCATGATGTCCTTGATCTTACCGATTGCCTTGGTAGGGTTGAGTCCCTTCGGACATACGTCGACGCAATTCATGATCGTGTGGCAGCGGAAGAGCCGGTAGGGATCCTCGAGATCGTCCAGGCGCTCGCCCATCGCCTGGTCACGCGAGTCGGCGATGAAGCGATAGGCGGCGAGCAACCCGGCCGGACCGACGAACTTGTCGGGATTCCACCAGAAGGACGGGCACGCGGTGGAACAGCATGCGCAAAGAATGCATTCGTAGAGTCCGTCGAGTTCCTCGCGTTCCTCCGGTGATTGCAGCCGCTCCTTCTCGGGCGCCGGCGTGTCGTTGACGAGGTACGGCTTGATCGAGTGGTACTGCTGGAAGAACTGGCTCATGTCGACGATCAGATCGCGGATCACCGGCAGCCCCGGCAAGGGGCGCAGCTCGACGGGTTCCTTGACGTCGTTGAGGTTGGTGACGCACGCGAGGCCGTTCTTGCCGTTGATGTTCATCGCGTCCGAACCGCAGACTCCCTCGCGGCAGCTGCGGCGGAAGCTCAGTGTGTCGTCGACGGCCTTCAACCGGATCAGCGCGTCGAGCAGCATCCGGTCGTGCGGATCGAGCGCGACGTCGTAGTCCTGCAGGTACGGCTTCGCGTCCTTCTCCGGGTCGTAGCGATAGATGCGGAATTTCATCGTGCGCCAATCAATAGGTTCGGGCCTTCGGCGGAAACGCTTCCACGGAGACCGGCTTCAGGTTGACGGGTTTGTAATCGAGCCGGTCGCCGTCGCGATACCAGAGCGAGTGCTTCAGCCAGTTCACGTCGTCGCGGTCCGGGTAGTCGCTGCGCGCCTGCGCGCCGCGCGATTCGCGCCGCGCCTCCGCCGAGACCACCGTCGCCCTGGCCGTCTCGATCAGGTTTTCCAATTCGAGCGCCTCGACGCGTGCCGTATTGAACGTCTTGCTCCGGTCCTTGATTGCGGTGGCCGCGACGCGGGCCGCGATGGCGTTGACCTGCGCAACGCCTTCGGACAGCAACTGCTGGTTGCGGAACACGCCGCAATGCGCCTGCATCGCCATGCGCAGGTCATGGGCGACTTCCGCCACCGACTCGCCGGCCGTCGCGCCGTCGAGTCGCGCGAGCCGAGCGAGCGACGGATCTGCCGCATGGGGCGGCAGCGGCTTGTGCGGCGCACGCTGCAGGTTCTGCGCGACGATGAAGTCGCCGGCCGCGCGGCCGAACACGAGAAGATCGAGCAGTGAATTGGTGCCCAGCCGGTTGGCGCCGTGCACCGAGACGCAGGCGCACTCGCCGACGGCATACAGACCATTCACCACCGCCTTGTAATCGCCGTCCCGCGGCGCGACCACCTGGCCGTGCACATTGGACGGGATGCCGCCCATCTGGTAGTGGATCGTCGGCACGACCGGGATCGGCTCCCGGGTGCAGTCGACGTTCGCGAATTTCAGCGCGATCTCGCGGATCGACGGCAGCCGCTTCAGGATCACATCGGGGCCGAGGTGGTCGAGCTTCAGCAACACGAAATCCTTGCGCGGACCACAGCCGCGTCCCTCCTTGATTTCCTGGTCCATCGACCGGCTGACGACGTCGCGCGACGCGAGATCCTTGAGGTTCGGCGCGTAGCGCTCCATGAAGCGCTCGCCGTTGCAGTTCTGCAAAATGCCGCCTTCGCCGCGCACGCCCTCCGTGATCAGCACCCCGGCACCGGCGACGCCGGTGGGATGAAATTGCCAGAACTCCATGTCCTGCAGCGGAATGCCGGCGCGCGCCGCCATGCCCAGGCCGTCGCCGGTGTTGATGAACGCGTTGGTCGACGCCGCAAAAATCCGGCCCGCACCGCCGGTCGCGAACATCGTCGCCTTCGCCTGCAGGATCACGACCTCGCTCGTTTCCATCTCCATCGCGACGACGCCGAGCACGTCGCCGTCGGTGTCACGGATCAGGTCCAGGGCCATCCACTCGACGAAGAACTGCGTCTTGGCGCGGACGTTGCGCTGATAGAGCGTGTGCACCAGCGAATGACCGGTGCGATCGGCGCTGGCGCAGGCGCGCTGCACCGACTTCTCGCCGAAGTTCGCCGAATGCCCGCCGAACGGCCGCTGATAGATCGTGCCGTCGGGATTGCGATCGAACGGCATACCGAAGTGCTCGAGCTCGAATACGACCTGCGGCGCCATCTGGCACATGTATTCGATGGCGTCCTGGTCGCCGAGCCAGTCCGACCCCTTGATCGTGTCGTACATGTGCCAGAGCCAGTGGTCCTCCGTCATGTTGCCAAGCGCGGCGCCGATCCCGCCTTGCGCCGCCACCGTGTGCGAGCGGGTCGGAAACACCTTCGAGAGGACCGCGACCGAGAGCCCTGCTTCCGCGAGTTGCAGCGACGCGCGCATCCCGGCGCCGCCGGCGCCGACGACGACCGCGTCGAACTTGCGGATCGGAATGCTCATCCGCGCCCCCACAGGATCTGGATCGTCCATCCGACATAGCCGATGAGCACGACGACCGCGACCGTTTCCAGCGCCAGGCGCACGGCGACAGGCTTGACGTAGTCCATCAGGATGTCGCGCACGCCAATCCACGCGTGGTAGTTGAGCGCCACCATGAACAGGAACGACGCGAGCCTGAAGCCGTCGTGCGCGAACAATGCTTGCCACAGCGCGTAGTCGACGCCCCCGTTCCAGAGCGCGATACCCAGCACGAGCACCGTGTAGACGGCCATCACGACAGCAGTCAGCCGCTGGATCAGCCAATCCATGAGACCGTAATGCGCGCCGACCGCGTGGCGCCGTGTCACCACAACCGCGCTCCGATGATCAGCGTGAGGGCAATGCTCACGGCGAGCACCACGACGCTCGACCGGCGGGCGGACTCGAGATCGATTCCGCGCAACAGGTCGAGCAGCAGATACCGGATCCCCGCGCAGAAGTGGTGCAGATAGGCCCAGACGAAACCGATCAGCGCGAGCTTCGCGACGGGATGCGCGCCGACGGCGACGAGCTCCGCGTAGGTTTCCGGGGTCGCGAGGCTCGCCGCAACACCGGCAAGCAACAGAGGGATGCCGGCAAGGAACAGCACGGCACCGGAGACGCGGTGCAGGATCGACACGATCCCCGGCAGCGGCAGCCGGATTCGCGGCAGGTCAAGATAGACCGGGCGAGCCTTCACGATGGAATCCGCTGTCTGGACATGTGGGCGATCCGCAGCCATGCACAGGACCCTTCCGGCACGTCGGCGCCGATCCGCGCCGCGGCCATTGTGCATAGCAACAACAAATTATAACGCGACAGGCGAGCGTTTCGCCAACGACGCCCGGATCCCCAGGGAATAGCCGCGCGGATTCTCAGCCGAGTTCATTCACGTAATGGTGGCGCCTGGTCGCACAGAGGCCTCGCCGCCATTCGACCGGACGGTCGCCATACGTCAACGTCACGCGATCGACGGCGAGCAGCGGTTCGCCGGGACGAACCTGCAGGATTCGGGCGCTTGCCGCGTCGGCTTGGACCGCGCGCAGTTTCTCGCGGGCTTTGAGCATCCGCACGCCGAACTCGGTTTCGAAAAAACTGTACATGGATCCCTGGTACGCCTCGACCCTGGGCTTGGTCAGCCCCCGGAAAAGTCCGCCCGGCAACGTGATTTCGTCGAGGATGACCGGCGCACCGGCAAATTCGAGCACGCGACGCAGCAGGATGACGGGAGCGCCGGGCTCAAGCCCCAGCACGCGGGCCGCGTCCGCGGACGCCTTGCCACGGCGGACGTCGAGCAGGCGGCTCCCCGGATACTCGTCGCGCCCGTCGTTGCGCCGGATGCGAAGGAAGCGGAACAGCGAAGATTTCTCCTCGGTGTGCGTCGCGACGAACGTCCCCTTGCCCTGGCGGCGAACGACGAGGTTGTCGGCGGCCAGCGCACCGATGGCCTTGCGCACGGTTCCCTGGGACGCCCCAAAACGCTGCGCCAGGACGCTTTCGCTGGGAATCGCCGCACCTGGCCGCCACTCGCCGGCGTCGAGGCTCTGCTCGAGGAGGGTCTTGATCTGCAGATAGAGCGGCTGGAACGACGGCCTGCGATTGGACATGGCGCTCCGTCCCCGAGACCCGTCGTGCCCGGCCGCGCCGCGCGAAGCGGGCCCGGCCGGCCACTCGGGCCGGCAGCAGTAGAAAGAGGCATTATCGGCCGTGGTCCGGCCGATGTCCATCTCATAACATTTGTCTTTTATAATATATAAGACTTGGTTGACACGCTTTCGCCGACAGGTCTAAAATGTCAAGCTAGGCAACAAGGTGCCGCGGTGGAGCGCCAGCGGTCGAAAACCGCCCGGTTTGACGCAACGCAACATGGGGGTTGCGGGCGTTGCGTTACGATCGTCCGACCGCGGTCCGATTCGCCGCGAGATCTCTCGCCGTCGTCATCCTTTCACGGAGCCTCCCATGAAAAAGCCCGTCCGCGTTGCCGTTACCGGCGCCGCCGGTCAGATCGGTTACGCCCTCCTGTTCCGCATCGCCACCGGTGAAATGCTGGGCCGCGACCAGCCCGTGATTCTGCAGCTGCTGGAACTGCCGATCGACAAGGCGCAGGCCGCGTTGAAAGGGGTCATGATGGAGCTCGAGGACTCCGCGTTTCCGATGCTTGCCGGAATGCTTGGCACCGGCGACCCGAAGATCGCATTCAAGGATGCCGATTATTCGCTGCTGGTCGGCGCCAAGCCGCGCGGGCCTGGCATGGAGCGCAAGGATTTGCTGCTGGAGAACGCGAAGATATTCATCGAGCAGGGCAAGGCGCTCGATGCCGTCGCTTCCCGCGGCGTTCGCGTGCTGGTCGTCGGCAATCCCGCGAACACCAACGCCTACATTGCGATGAAGTCCGCGCCGTCGCTGCCCAAGAAGAATTTCACCGCGATGCTGCGTCTCGACCACAACCGCGCCTTGTCGCAGCTCGCGGCAAAGACCGGGAAGCCGGTCGACGCGATCGAAAAGCTCTGCGTCTGGGGCAATCACTCGCCGACGATGTACGCCGATTACCGGTTCGCGACGGTCGACGGTCAATCGGTCAAGGCGATGATCGGTGACGACAACTGGAATCGCAGCGTGTTCCTGCCCACGGTCGGCAAGCGCGGTGCCGCGATCATCGAAGCACGCGGCCTGTCGTCCGCTGCCTCCGCAGCGAACGCCGCGATCGACCACGTGCGGGATTGGGCGCAGGGCACGCGGGGAAGATGGGTGACGATGGGGATCCCGTCGGATGGCAGTTACGACATCCCGCAGGACATCGTGTATGGCGTCCCGGTGACGACGGCCGATGGCGAATACACTCGGATCACGGGCCTCGAAATCGATGCCTTCTCGCGCGAAAGAATGAACGCCACGCTGAAAGAACTCGAGGACGAGCGCGCCGGCGTGGCCGGGCTGCTCGGCTAGCGGCGCAGCATGCGCGCCTGCACGAAGCGGCGACGATGACCGCCCGACTCTCCCCCGAGGCCGCGCTCTTTGGTCACGCCGGATCGATGCCGGCGTGGCCGTCGTGCGTGCATTACGCGGGCGATCCGAAACACGTCGCCAAAGCGATGGCGCTGCAGTCGGAGCGCGGGCCGGTGTTCGACATTGCCGCCGATTGCGAGGATGGCGCGCCGGCCGGCAGCGAGCGGCCGCATGCGAAAACGCTGGCCGCGCTGATCGCGAGTGACGCCAACCGGCACGACCGCGTCGGAGCGCGCCTGCATGGCACGGCGCACCCGGCGTGGCGCACGGAACTCGAGATCCTCGTCGGCGACGCCGGCGATCGCCTCGCCTTCCTGACGCTGCCCAAGGCCGGATCCGTCGCAGACGTCATGCGCTTTCTCGACGCCGTCGCGCTCGAGGACGCCCGGCGCGGTCTTGGCCGCGAGATTCCCGTGAGCGTGCTCGTCGAAACGCATGGCGCCGTGCGCGACGCATGGGCGATCGCGGCCCTGCCCGGCGTCGCCGGCCTCGATTTCGGCACGCTCGATTTCGTCAGCGCGCACCACGGTGCGATTCCCCTCGCGGCCATGGAGAGTCCGGGCCAGTTCGATCACCCGCTCGTCCGGCGCGCCAAGTGTGAAACGGCGGCGGCCGCGCTCGCGCATCGGCGCATCCCGGCGCACGGCATCACGCGCGCCATTGGCGATCCCCAGGCGGTGTTCGACGACGCCCGGCGCGCGCGCAACGAATTCGGGTTCCTGCGCATGTGGAGCATTCATCCCGCGCAGATCGATCCGATCCTGCGGGCGATGCACCCCGACGAGGACGAGATCGTGGACGCGGCACGCATTCTCGCAACGGCCGAGGCGGCCGGCTGGGCGCCGCTCGCGCTCGACGGCAAGATGCATGATCGCGCGTCCTACCGCTACTGCTGGAGCGTGCTGCAGCGCGCCCGCGCGGCGGGTATCGCGATGCCCGCCGCCGCAGCGGCGTTTTTTGCGCGGGCGGCGCCGTCCGATGGGCAACGAAGGCCGGACCTCCCATGACGCGGGCGTGGCGGCGCCCGTGCGCCGCGACCCTGCTCACCCGTATGATAGCTACTTGCTGGAGTACTCGCCGATGACCGCGTTATCCGCAGGCGCCCGCTTCCGCGCCGCCCTCGCCGCCGAAGCGCCATTGCAGGTTCCCGGCGCCATCTGCGCCTACCACGCAATCCTCGCCGAGCGCTCCGGATTCAAGGCCATCTACCTGTCGGGGGGCGGCGTTGCCGCCGGGTCGCTTGGCCTCCCTGATCTTGGCATCAGCAATCTCGACGACGTGCTGACCGATGTGCGGCGGATCACCGACGTCTGCGCACTGCCGCTCCTGGTCGACGTGGACACCGGCTTCGGCGCGTCGGCGTTCAACATTGCGCGCACGGTGCGCTCGCTCGTCAAGTTCGGCGCCGGCGCGATGCACATCGAAGATCAGGTGGGCGCCAAGCGCTGCGGGCACCGGCCGAACAAGGAGCTCGTGTCGAAGGACGAAATGGTCGACCGGATCCGGGCGGCGGTCGACGCCCGGACCGACGCCGATTTTGTCATCATGGCGCGCACCGATGCGCTGGCCGTCGAAGGCCTGTCGGCGGCCATCGATCGCGCGTGCGCCTGCGCCGAGGCCGGCGCCGACATGATCTTTCCCGAAGCGATCACCGAACTCGCCATGTACAAGGCGTTCGCCGCCGCGGTCAAGGTGCCGATCCTCGCCAATATCACCGAGTTCGGCGCCACGCCGCTTTTCACCCTCGACGAACTCCGCGGGGCGGACGTCGCGCTCGCGCTCTATCCGCTGTCCGCGTTCCGTGCGATGAACAAGGCCGCGCTCAATGTGTACCAGACGCTGCGGCGGGACGGCACGCAGAAGGCCGCCGTCGCGGGCATGCAGACGCGAACCGAACTTTACGATTGCCTCGGCTACCACGCGTACGAACAGAACCTCGACGCGCTGTTCGCCGCCAGGAAATGACGGCCCCGCCGATTCACCGCAGACGAAGGAGAACACGATGAGCGAAGCTCCCGCCGCGCCAAAACCGAAGAAGTCGGTCGCGCTTTCCGGCGTCACGGCCGGCAACACCGCGCTCTGCACGGTCGGCCGCACCGGCAACGACCTCGCGTATCGCGGCTACGACATACTCGACATCGCGGACGCCTGCGAATTCGAGGAGATAGCGTACCTTCTCATCCACGGCAAGCTGCCCACGCGGGCGGAACTCGCCGGCTACAAGTCGCACCTGAAGTCGCTGCGCGGGCTCCCCGAACCGGTCAAGGAGATCCTCGAGCGCATACCGGCGGCGGCACACCCGATGGACGTGATGCGCACCGGCGTGTCGGCGCTGGGCGCGGTGCTGCCCGAACGGGACGACCACAACGCGCCAGGCGCGCGCGACATCGCCGACCGGCTGACGGCGTCGCTGGGATCGATGCTGCTGTACTGGTACCACTGGAGCCACAACGGCAAGCGCATCGACGTCGAGACCGACGACGATTCGATCGGCGGCCATTTCCTCCATCTCCTGCACGGCCGCGCCCCGAAGCCGCTTTGGGTGAAAGCGATGCACACGTCGCTCATCCTCTATGCCGAGCACGAGTTCAACGCGTCGACGTTCGCGGCCCGCGTCATTGCCGGCACCGGATCCGATTTCCATTCGTGCATCACCGGCGCCATCGGCGCGCTGCGCGGGCCGAAACACGGCGGCGCCAACGAGGTCTCGTTCGAGACGCAGAAGCGCTACGACTCGCCCGACGACGCCGAGGCCGACGTGCGGCGGCGGGTCGAGAACAAGGAGGTGATCATCGGGTTCGGCCATCCCGTGTACACGATCGCCGATCCGCGCAACAAGGTCATCAAGGAACTGGCCCGGGGCCTGTCGCAGGATGCCGGCAGCCTCAAGATGTTCGCCATCGCGGACCGGATCGAAGCCGTCATGGCAGACGCGAAAAAGATGTTTGCCAACCTCGACTGGTTTTCCGCGGTCTCGTATCACATGATGGGCGTGCCCACCGCGATGTTCACGCCGCTGTTCGTGATCTCCCGCACCACGGGCTGGTCCGCGCACGTCATCGAACAGCGCAGCGACGGCAAGATCATCCGGCCTTCCGCCAACTACATCGGTCCCGACGACCAGAAGTTCGTGCCGATCGATCAGCGCAAGTAGCAGCCAGCCCGAAACCGCGAGAAGCCATGTCCGCTCCCATCAGCAACGTCCGCCCCAAGCCCGACCGGGTGCTCACCGACATCGCCGACTACGTGACGAAGTACCGGATCACGAGCAAGGAGGCGCTGGCCACCGCGCGCCACTGCCTGATCGACACGCTCGGCTGCGGCTTCGAAGCGCTGTCCTACCCGGCCTGCACGAAGCTGATGGGGCCGATCGTCGCGGGCACGGTCGTGCCCAACGGCGCCAGGGTGCCGGGCACGTCGTTCCAGCTCGATCCCGTCCAGGCAGCATTCAACATCGGCGCCATGATCCGCTGGCTCGATTTCAACGACACGTGGCTCGCCGCCGAGTGGGGGCACCCGTCCGACAACCTCGGCGGCATCCTCGCCACCGCCGACTGGCTCTCGCGCACCGCGGTCGCCGCCGGCAAGCCTCCGCTCACCATGCACGACGTGCTGATCGCGATGATCAAGGCGCACGAGATCCAGGGCGTGATCGCGCTCGAGAACAGCTTCAATCGCGTCGGGCTCGATCACGTCGTGCTGGTCAAGGTCGCGTCGACGGCGGTGGTCGCGCAGATGCTCGGCCTCACGAAGGAGGAGATCGTCAACGCGGTGTCGCTCGCATGGGTGGACGGCCAGGCGCTGCGCACCTACCGCCACGCGCCGAATACGGGTTCGCGCAAGAGCTGGGCCGCCGGCGACGCAACTTCCCGCGCCGTGCGTCTCGCACTCATCGCCCGGACCGGCGAGATGGGCTACCCGTCGGTGCTGACGGCGAAGACCTGGGGCTTCTACGACGTGCTGTTCAAAGGCGACGCCTTCAAGTTCCAGCGCCCCTATGGAAGCTACGTGATGGAGAACGTGCTGTTCAAGATCAGCTTTCCGGCGGAGTTCCACGCGCAGACCGCCGTCGAATGCGCGATGCAGCTCCATCCGCTCGTCCGGGACGCGATCGACGACATCAAGCGGATCACGATTCGCACGCACGAATCCGCGATCCGGATCATCGACAAGAAGGGACCGCTCGCCAACCCGGCGGACCGCGACCACTGCATCCAGTACATGGTGGCCGTGCCGATGCTCCACGGCCGCCTCACCGCCGCCGACTACGAGGATGGCGTCGCGTCCGACCCGCGCATCGACCGGCTGCGCGCCGGGATGACCTGCGTCGAGGACAAGGCGTTCTCAAAGGACTACCATGACCCCGACAAACGCTCGATCGCCAATGCGATCACCGTCGAGTTCAACGATGGCAGCAAGACGCGAGAAGTCGTCGTCGAGTATCCGATCGGCCATCGCCGGCGACGCAAGGAGGGCATTCCCGTTCTGGTCGAGAAGTTCAGGACCAACCTCGCCCGCCGTTTTCCCGCGAAGCAGCAGCAGGCGATCCTCGACGTCGCGCTCGATGCGCAAAGACTCGACGCCATCCCGGTGCACGAGTTCGTCGACCTGATGGTGATCTGAGCAACCTGCACCGAACACGAACCGAGAGAGACGCAATGCCGCACAACCTGCACGACACGCTGCAACCGTTGAAGCTCGCTTCCGGCAGCACCGGCCATTACTACTCGTTGCCGGCGCTCGAAAAGGCCGGCATCGGCCGCGTTTCGCGGCTGCCCGTGTCGATTCGCATCGTCCTCGAAAGCGTGCTGCGCAATTGCGACGGCAGGAAGGTCACCGCGGAACACGTGGCGCAGCTTGCGAACTGGTCCCCCACCGGCGCGCGCACGGCCGAGATACCGTTCGTCGTCGCCCGCGTCGTGCTGCAGGATTTCACCGGCGTGCCGCTCCTGGCCGATCTCGCCGCGATGCGCAACGTCGCGGCCGACATGGGCCGCAACCCGAAGTCGATCGAACCGCTCGTTCCGGTCGATCTCGTCGTCGACCATTCGGTGATGATCGACCATTACCGCCGCCCCGACGCGCTCGACCTCAACATGAAGCTCGAGTTCAAGCGCAACGCGGAGCGCTACGAATTCATGAAATGGGGGATGCAGGCGTTCGACACGTTCCGGGTCGTTCCGCCCGGCATCGGCATCGTGCACCAGGTCAATCTCGAGTACCTGGCGCGAGGCGTGCACGAGAAGGGCGGCGTGTACTACCCGGACACGCTCGTCGGCACCGACAGCCACACGACGATGATCAACGGCATCGGCGTCGTCGGCTGGGGCGTGGGCGGGATCGAGGCCGAGGCAGGCATGCTGGGGCAACCCGTGTATCTCCTCACCCCCGACGTCGTCGGCGTGGAATTGAAGGGCCGGCTGAACGAGGGAATCACGGCGACCGACCTCGTGCTGACGGTCACGGAAATGCTTCGCCGGGAGAAGGTCGTCGGCAAGTTCGTCGAGTTCTTCGGCGAGGGCACCGCGTCGCTCGCGGTGCCGGACCGCGCGACGATCGCCAACATGGCGCCGGAATATGGCGCGACGATGGGCTTCTTTCCGGTCGACGATGCCACGATCGATTACCTGACGGCCACCGGACGCACGGCGGCGGAGATCGATGCCTTCGCGTCCTATTTCAAGGCGCAGAAGCTCTACGGGATTCCTCGCGCGGGCGACATCGACTACACGAAGGTCGTGACACTCGATCTCGCGTCGATCAAGGCCTCGGTCGCCGGACCGAAACGCCCGCAGGATCGCATCGAACTCGGCCGACTGAAGGAAACGTTCATCGCGCTCTTCAGCAAGCCGGTCGCCGAGAACGGCTTCGCGCAGCCGGCGGCGAACCTCGCCAAGCGGCTCACGACGCGCGACGGCGTGGATCTCGGCAACGGCGACGTGCTGATTGCCGCGATCACCTCGTGCACGAACACCTCGAACCCGGGCGTGCTCCTCGCGGCCGGCCTCCTCGCGAAAAAGGCGGTCGAAAAGGGTCTCACGGTCAAATCGCACATCAAGACTTCGCTCGCGCCGGGCTCGCGCGTGGTCACGGACTACCTGACGAAGGCGGGCCTGCTGCCTTATCTGGAGCAACTCGGCTTCGGCGTGGCCGCGTACGGCTGCACGACTTGCATCGGCAATGCGGGTGACCTGCGACCCGAGTTCAACGAAGCCATCACGGGCAACGAACTCGTCTGTGCGGCGGTGCTTTCGGGCAATCGCAATTTCGAGGCACGCATTCACCCGAACCTCAAGGCGAACTTCCTCGCGTCGCCTCCCCTCGTCGTCGCCTATGCCATCGCCGGCACCGTGTTGAAGGACCTCACGACGGAGCCGGTCGGCACCGGGACGAACGGACCGGTGTATCTCAAAGAGCTCTGGCCGACCCCGCACGAGATCGCGGCCGTGATGAACTTCGCCAAAGATCCGGCCATCTATCGCAAGCTCTATGGCAACGTCGGCGAAGCGAATCCGCTCTGGGGATCCATTACGGGCGCGACCGGGCAGGTCTATGACTGGCCGGCATCGACCTACATTGCAAAGCCTCCCTTTTTCGAGGGCTTCGCGATGACGACTGCCGGTATCGGCGACGTCAAAGGCGCGCGCGCGCTCGGAGTCTTCGGCGATTCGGTGACGACCGATCACATCAGTCCTGCCGGCTCGATCAAGCCCACGTCGCCCGCGGGGGTCTACCTGCTCGAGAACGATGTCTCGGTCACCGACTTCAACAGCTACGGTTCGCGCCGCGGCAACCACGACGTGATGATGCGCGGCACGTTCGCCAACGTCCGGATCAAGAATCTGATGTTGCCGGTCCGCGCGGACGGCGGGCGCGAGGAAGGCGGCGTCACGCTGTTCCAGCCCTCCGGCGCCAAGATGCCGATCTACGATGCGGCGATGAAGTACATCGCGGAAGGCACGCCGACCATCGTCTTCGGCGGCGAGGAATACGGCACCGGGTCGTCGCGCGACTGGGCGGCGAAGGGCACGCAACTCCTGGGTGTCAAGGCGGTGGTGGCGAAGAGCTTCGAGCGCATTCACCGCTCCAACTTGGTCGGCATGGGCGTACTACCCTGCCAATTCAAGGGCGGCGATACCGTGGCCTCGCTCGGCATCAAAGGCGACGAAACGTTCGACGTCACCGGGATCGAGGGGGGGATCAAGCCGCAGATGGACCTAATGCTCACGATACACCGCAAGGACGGGAAGTCGCAGACGGTTCCGGTACTGCTGCGCATCGATACGCCGATCGAGGTCGATTACTACCGCAACGGCGGCATTCTGCCGTTCGTCCTGCGCGAACTGATGGCCGACGCGGCATAGCGGCACGCGCCGGCCGAGGGCAAGGACGGCGTTCTTCGTGACCCCGGTCCCCCCCGGCTTGCCGCCCGGCATCGGCAACCGGACGCTGGTGGCGCTGATCGGTTGCTGCCTGATGCTGCAACCGGTCTCGACGGATCTCTATCTCGCATCGCTGCCCGGACTCACGCGGACATTCGCGACGTCGATCGCCACCGTCCAACTGACGCTTTCCGTGTGGGTTGGCGCGTTCGGAGCGATGCAGCTCGTCGCCGGCCCGCTGTCGGACCGCTACGGGCGGTATCCGGTCCTCACCGGGGGCCTCGGTCTCTACGTCGCGGCCAGCATCGCCTGTGCGCTCGCGCCGTCGATCGAGTGGCTGATCGCCGCGCGTTTCTTCCAGGCGATCGGCTGCTGCGCAACGGTCGTCGTCGCGCGCGCGGTGATCCGCGACGTGTACACGCCGCAGGCCGGCGCCACGGCGCTGGCGCAGGCATCCACCGTGCTCGCAATCGGCCCTATCGCCGGCCCGATCCTCGGCAGTTACCTCGAAGTAGAGTTCGGCCATCGCGCCGCGTTCGTCACGCTTGCGCTGCTCGCCACGCTGCTGCTGGCCACGGTCCTGGCGAAACCGCTCGAAACCAACCGCCACCGCAATCCTGCGGCGCTGCGGCCGCGTGTGCTCGTCGCCAATTACGCATTCGTGCTGCGCTCGCCCGAATTCCTCGCCTTCACGCTGGTCGGCTGCGCGTCGTACGGTGGTCTCTTCGCGTTCATTTCCGGTTCGTCGTTCGTGCTGATCCGCGTGCTGGGCGTGCCGACGTCGATGTTCGGCTACGCCTTCGCGTTCTGCGTGTGCGGGTACCTCGCCGGCACGATCGCGTGTCGCCGCCTGCTGTCACGCCTGAGTGTCCCGCGCACACTTCGGGTCGGCGCCACGTTCGCGCTGGCGAGCGGCGCGTCCATGGTGGCGCTGGCTGCCGCGGGGATCTTCCACTGGGCCGCGCTGCTCGTGCCGGCGTTCGGCTATCTCTTTGCCCACGGCATCAACTTCCCCTGCGGACAGGTTGGCGCTGTCGCGTCGTTTCCACGCCATGCCGGCGCGGCGGCCGGCCTGTTCGGGTCGTTCGTCATGGCGGTCGCGGCGCTGACCGGCATCTGGATCGGCGCCACACACAACGGCACCGTATACCCGCTCGTGTTCACGATGGCGGCTTATTCAGCGGCGCTGTTCGCGCTCGTCTTCGGCTGGATCGCCCGGCTCGACGGGCGAGCGGCGAAGCGCAAATTGAACTATCCGGAAGGGGGCGACACCTCGGTGTAACGCGCCGGGTGTCCATGGCAGCGCCATCCGGGACAATCGGAGCGGATCCCGGGCAACGGGCACACTCCCCTGCGGCTCACTTCGGCGCGCCGTGGCGGGCGATCCAGCGCGTCAGCGGCTTCCACTGTTGCCAATCCTGTTCGCCCCGCGAACGCGGCAGATCGAAGACCGATGCGCCGTCGCGCGCGCAATGGACATAGACCTGGGTATCGCGCAGATGTGCGACGACCGGAAACGCGAACTCGGCGAGAAATGCATCGAGCTCCGCCGCGCTGCGCGTGCGGGGATCGACGCGCATCGCGACGATTCCGAGCGGAAGGCCGCCCTTTCGGACCGCCTTGTGCTCCTTGATCGCGGCGAGGAAATGGCGGGTGGCGGCCATGTCGAACGCCGAGGGCGTCAGCGGCACGAGCATCAGGTCGGCACGGCGCACCGCATCGCGCAAGTCTTCACCGTGCAACCCCGCCGGCGTATCGACAACACGCCACTCATAACCGGGCGCATCGGAACCGTGCTTCGCGTCACGTGCGTGTTCCGCAATGCGCGGAAACAACGCCGGCCGCCGCCGCAGCCATTCCATAGACGAGCGCTGCGGGTCGAGATCACGCAGGACTACGGGCTGCCGCTTGCCGGCGAGCCAGCCGGCGATGTTCGTGGCGAGCGTCGTCTTGCCGCTGCCGCCTTTCGGATTGGCGACGAGGATCGTTTGCACCGGGGCCTCCTGGACCGCGTATCGTGGAATGGAGGCTAATCTTAGCGCCATTATGGCTGTCTGCCGGTAGAATGGACACAGCCCATGGACGACGTCCCCACCACCGATCCCGGTCACGTTCCGCCTTCGGCCATGCCATCGGGTGGACCGGCACCACGCCGGGATCCGCGCAAGTCCGAGTTCGAGGCCAACAAGCTTCGCAAGCGTCTGCGACGGCAGGTGGGCGAGGCCATTGGCGCGTACGGACTGATCGCACCGCACGATCGCGTGATGGTCTGTGTTTCGGGCGGCAAGGACAGCTACGGGCTGCTCGACATCCTTCTGCGCCTCAAGGGACGGGCGCCCTTCCCGTTCGACGTGATCGCGATGAACCTCGACCAGAAGCAGCCGGGGTTTCCCGCGGACGTGCTGCCCGCGTACCTCGCCGCGCGCGGTGTTCCCTACCAGATCGTCGAGCAGGACACCTACAGCGTCGTCAAGCGCGTCGTTCCGGAGGGCGGCACGCTCTGTGCGCTGTGCTCCCGGCTGCGCCGCGGCGCGATCTACCGCGTGGCGTCCGAAATCGGCGCCACGAAGATCGCGCTGGGCCATCACCGCGACGACCTTCTCGCGACGTTTTTCCTGAATCTGTTCTTCGGCGGAAAGCTGAAGACCATGCCGCCGAAGCTCGTCTCCGACGATGGCCAGCATGTCGTCATCCGCCCGCTCGCCTGCGTTCGCGAGCGGGACCTCGCGCGGTACGCGCAACTCAACGCCTTCCCGATCATTCCATGCAATCTCTGCGGATCGCAGGAGCATCTGCAGAGGAAGCAGGTCACCCTGATGTTGCGCGACTGGGAGAAGAAATATCCGGGCCGGATCGATTCGATCTACGGCGCGCTCGCCAACGTCGTTCCGTCGCATCTGATGGACCGCGAACTGTTCGATTTCTCGACCGTGCGGAAAACGGGACGCGCCGACGCGGGTGGCGACATCGTCTTCGATGTCGACCCGATGCTCGAGCGCGCGACCGAGCTGGCCGCGGCGACGTACGGTTTCGGCATCGACACGATCGGCGTCCGCCGCGCCACGGACGATTGACGGTCGCAGCGCGACGCGGTGGCCACCGCACCAGTGAGCGTCCGCTGAACGTCTTCGAATCCTGTTGCGCGCGGATCCGCGGCCGAGGCCTTCGCGTGGTCTTCCCCGAAGGCGCGGACGAGCGGATCGTCGCCGCCGCGCAGCGCCTGCGCGACCTCGGCCTGGCCGCTCCGATCCTCCTCGCGAACCCGGAGCGAAGCGACCGGCTCGACGCGTATGCGGGGGCCTACCGCGAGGGCCGTCCGCAGACAAGCCCGAAGGTGGCACGCCGACTCGCCGCGAAGCCGCTGTTCCACGCGGGCTTGATGGTGCGCACAGGCGACGCCGATGCGATGGTCGCGGGCGCCGCAAGCACGACCGCGCGCGTGATCGAGGCCGGGATGATGACCATCGGCCTCGCGCCGGGTTGCGCCACGCCGTCGAGCTTCTTTCTGATGGTGTTCCGCGAACGTGTCCTCATTTTCGCCGACTGCGCGGTGAATGCCGATCCGACGTCCGACGAGCTCGCGGACATCGCGCTGGCGTCGGCCGAGAGCTGCCGCAGGCTGCTACGCGAGGCGCCGCGCGTGGCACTGCTTTCGTTCTCGACCAAAGGGAGTGCGGCGCACGCGCGCATCGACAAGGTGGTGCGTGCGGTCGCGATCGCGCGGCGCCGGGCCCCATCGCTCGCAATCGACGGCGAACTGCAGGCCGACGCGGCGTTGAGTCCCGTGGTCGCCGCGAAGAAGATGCAAGAGACCGGGAGCGTCGCCGGAAGAGCCAACGTGCTCGTCTTCCCGGACCTCGACGCCGGCAATATCGCGTACAAGCTCTGCCAGCATCTGGGCGGCGCCCAGGCCATCGGGCCGGTGCTGCAGGGCTTCGCGCGCCCGTTGAGCGATCTTTCACGCGGGGCGAGCGTCGACGATATCGTCGCCACCACGGCGATCGTTCTCGCCCAGTGCGACGAGCCGGATCAGCGCGCTGCGATGGGAACGTAGGCGCGGGGCTCGGGACCGTTGTAGAGCGTGAGCGGGCGGATCAGGATGTTGTTCTCCATCTGCTCCAGCACCTGGACCGTCCATCCCGGCACGCGGCCGACGGCGAACACCGGAACGAACAGGTCCTCGGCGATGCCATTGAGAAAATAGACGACGCCGGCGTAGAAATCGACATTGACGTTCACGCCATGGCGCGCATAGGGCTGCATCGCGGCGACCAGCGCCTCGAGGATCTGGTACCACCGCGGCTCGCCCATTTCGCGGGAGAGCTTCTCGACGCCGGCGCGCATGTGCCGCGCGCGCGGGTCCTCGGTGCGATAGACGCGATGCCCGAAGCCCATCACGGCTTCCTTGCTGGCGCGCTTCCTCTTCACGTAATCGGCGGCCCCCGCGGCGTCGCCGATTTCCTGCGCCATCCTGATGACGTTCTCCGCCGCGCCGCCGTGCGACGGCCCGGAGAGCGCGGCGATGGCCGCCGTTATCGCCGCATGCAGGTTCGCCTGCGTTCCGGCGACGACCCGCGCCGTGAACGCCGACGCGTTCGAACCGTGCTCGGCGTGCAGGATCAGGTCGAGATCCATCAATCGCGCCGCGTCCTGGCTGACGGCTTTGCCGGTCAGCATGTGGAGAAAATTCGCGGCATGGCCGAGGGCGGGATCGGGCGCCACGAGGGCGCGGCCGTTGCGGATGGCATCGTGTGCCGCTACGATCATGGGCACCTGCGACGTCAGGCGAACACCCTTGCGCAGCGTCGCTTCGGGCGAAATATCCGCGGCGTCGGGATCAAACGCGGCGAGCGCCGATACCGCGGTACGCAGCACCTCCATCGGATGCGCAGCGCGCACCGTGCGGATGATCTCGTGGATGCCCGCCGGCAGCGTGCGTGCCGCCTTCAACTCGGCGTCGAACGTCTCGAGTTGGACGCGCGTGGGCAACTCGCCGTTGAGCAGCAGATAGCAGGTTTCTTCGAACGTCGAGTGCGCGGCGAGGTCGTGGATCGAATAGCCGCGATACGAGAGTTCACCGGCCCGCCCATCGATGCGGCACACGCGCGAGCGATCGAAGTACACGCCCGAGAGTCCGCGGTGAACTTCGATCTTTGCCGTGCCTTCGACCATGGTGATTTCCTTCCGCGCAGCGCGTCAGCGCAGTGATTGCGATCGTGATCGGCAAAGGGGTCGCGCGCCGCGATCACGCCCCTCGGTCGCGCGGCGCCAGGCTGTGCCGCGCACCTGCAATCGGTACTCTCAAGACTTGTATTTTGCCGCGAGTGCTTCCGCGCCGCGGGCGAGGATACCCGTATCCGCGCCGACGGCAGTGAACAGCGCACCCGCCGCGATGTAACGCCGTATGTCGGGCTCCTGGAAGGCGAGGATCCCGGGCGCCTTGCCGCATTTCGCGATGCGGCGGATGGCGTCTTCGATGACCGGCACGACCTTCGGGTTGTTGGTCTCGCCGGTATAACCCATCGATGCGTGCAGATCGGCCGGGCCGATGAAAACGCCGTCGACGCCGTCGACCGCGCAGATGCCCTCAAGCTGGTCGAGCGCGTCCTCGGTTTCCACCTGCACCAGCACGCAGAGTTCCTCGTGGGCGCGCCGCGCGTAATCCTTGACGCGGCCGAAGCGAGTCGCCCGCGTCGAACCCGCGACACCGCGCACGCCGGCCGGCGGATACCGCGTATAGGCGACTGCATCCTTCGCCTCCTTGACCGAGCACACGTAGGGGATCAGCAGCGTCTGCAGGCCAATGTCGAGAAAACGCTTGATCGTCACCATGTCGTTCCATGGCACGCGCGCGATCGTGCTGGTTGCATAGGGGGCGGCCGCCTGCGCCTGGGTCAGCACCGACTCGAGATCGTTGGGCGAGTGCTCGGTGTCGAGCAGGATCCAGTCGAAACCGGCGCCGGCGATCACTTCCACCGAGTAATTCGACGACAGGCTCGACCACAGTCCGATCTGCTGCTTGCCGGCGCGGATGGCGTGCTTGAAGGCGTTGTGCGGCAAGTCCATCGTCAATCCTCCGTCATTTCCGGCGCGGGCGGCCGCGATGAGCCACCCTGACCGATTGCAAAGATCCCGCGCGCCGCTCCGAATGCCGGCGCTCAGAAAGTGCCCGGGTACGCGCCCCCGTCCAGCAACAGGTTCTGGCCGACGATGTAGCCGGCGTGAACGCTGCAGAGGAACGCGCAGGCGGCGCCGAATTCGTCGCTGTTGCCGAAACGGCCCGCTGGTATGGCGGCGGCACCGGCCTCCAGCATCTGCGCCAACGATTTGCCCGCCGCCTTCGCGCGGCCTTCCATCGTCGTGCGCAGCCGGTCGGTGTCGAACCCGCCGGGCAAGAGATTGTTGATCGTCACGTTGTGCGGCGCGACCTTCCGCGCGAGTCCGGCCACGAAGCCGGTCAGCCCGGAACGCGCGCCATTGGACAGGCCGAGGATGTCGATCGGCGCCTTCACCGCGGACGACGTGATGTTGACGATGCGGCCGAATCGGCGCTGGATCATCCCGTCGATGGTCGACTTGATGAGGTCGATCGGGGTCAGCATGTTGGCGTCGAGCGCGCGCATCCAGGCCGCGCGGTCCCAGTCGCGAAAGTCCCCGGGCGGCGGACCGCCGGCATTGTTGATCAGAATGTCGGGTTCCGCGCAGGCGGCGAGCGCCGCCGCCCTGCCGTCCGGAGTGGTGATGTCGCACGCGACCCAATGCACCGGCCGGCCGGTCCGGGCGCCGATTTCGGCTGCGGTGCGGCTCAACACGTCCCTGGTACGAGCGACGATCGTCACCTCGCACCCTGCGGCGGCGAGTGCCTCGGCGCAGCCGCGACCGAGTCCCCGGCTCGCTGCACAGACCAGCGCGCGTTTTCCGGCTATCCCAAGGTCCATGGCGTCAGGTCGCCGGATGCGCGAGCGCCGCTCGCCCGGAGGACGCGCGCCGCACCTGAAAGACGGTACCGATACCGACCCCATAGCACGCGGCCACGGCGAGAAACACCTCGCGCGCGTGGCCGTGATCGAGCAGGAAACCGAATGCGACTGGACCGATGATCCCGCCCACGTCCAACCCGGAGTACACAAAGCCGTAGACGCGCCCTGCGGCCCCTTTCGGGGTGGCACTGCGCACGATCAGGTCACGCGAGGGTCCGGTGGCGCCGAGCACGAACCCGAGCATCGCGAATATCGGCAGCAACGCGGCGCCGGGCGCGCCTCCCGCCGCGACGGCGACCAGTATCGCCGCACCGAGCAACAGCCCGGCGGCGGCCACGCGATCATGGCGCGCGGTCCGCGCCGCGAGGAATCCGCCGGCAAGGATTCCCGCGCTGCCTCCAAGCAGATAGGTGGTCAGCGCGGACGTCGCCAACGCCAGCGTGACATCGAACCCCGATCCCAACACCGTCGGTATGAACGTCTGAAGGCCCATTCCCCCAATCGTGATCAGCACGAAATAGAGAAAGCAGAGCACGATCGGCATCTGGATGAACAGCGCGACACTGCCCTTCAGCGTTTGCAGATGCGCGTCCGCATCACGGTGCGAAACCAGCAGCGCGCGCTGCGTGGCGATGGCGCCGAGCGCCAGCAGCCCAAGCGCCCCCATTCCGGCCAGCGCGAAACGCCAGCCGAACGCTGTGCCCAGGGCAAAACTGACGACCGGAGCGAGCGCATAACCCAGATTGCCGCCTATTCCATGCGTGCTGTACGCGTGGCCCAGCCGGGACGACGCCACGTTGGCGTTCAGGATCGCGAAATCGGAAGGATGGACGACGCCGTTGCCGATCCCCATCAGCGCAACAATCGGAAAGAGCCAGCCGACACCCGGCACGAGACTCGCGACCATCGTTCCGCCCGCCGCGAGTGCGAGTCCCGCCAGCAGCACCGGCCGCGCGCCCAGGCGATCGACCGCGAATCCCGATACGAACTGCGTGATGCCGCTCGCCGCATAGTAAACGCCGACCAGCGTGCCAAGTACGGCGTAGCTCACGCCGAATTCAGCCCGCAGCAACGGAAAGAGTGGCGGCAGCGCGAGCTGGAAGAAATGCGACAGGAGGTGCGCAAAGCCGACGACGCCGATCACTTTGGCGTCGTGGCGCAACGATTCGGGGCGGGCGAGATCCAAGGCGGATTGTCGTAGGGAAAACCTCGACTATACTGGATCCGATCGCGCTACCTGGCGGGTGTGCCGTAAGGTGGCGGCAATTCGCCGCGACTGTGCATTGGACCGCAATCCCGAGCAGGAGGCCCAGATGGTCGACAAGGTCACGAAATCGGATGCCGAGTGGCGTGCCCAGCTGACCGCGGAACAGTTCAAGGTCACACGCCGGAAAGGCACGGAACGCGCGTTTTCCGGCGAGCACTGGGACAACCACGCGCCAGGAACCTACCGCTGCGTCTGCTGCGGCACGCCGCTCTTCGGCGCCGAGACGAAATTCGATTCAGGTACCGGCTGGCCCAGCTTCACCGCGCCGATCGCGGCGGAAAACGTAAATAATGTGGACGACGCCGGCTTGTTCATGCGGCGCACGGAAGTCGTCTGCGCGGCGTGCGACGCGCACCTCGGCCATGTCTTCGATGACGGGCCGGAGCCTACGGGCCAGCGCTACTGCATGAACTCCGCGTCGCTCAAGTTCGAGCCGAAAGACTGACGAGCGCCGGACGGGTTCGTCGCGGGTGCCCGAGTGGGTTCCGCGCGATTCGTCGAGCGGCCCTCCGGTTCCCGGCGTCAGGATCCCCGCTCGCGGCGTCACGGGCGCAGCCCCGTGACCAGCATGTTCACCCAGCTGTCCGGCGCGATGAAGCCGTTGCCCCATTTGGCGTCGAACTCCCGCGTCGGCTTCGAGTCGACGATCGCCTTCATCGCCTTGCCGGCCGCGATCTGTGCCTTGATGCGTCCGGTCACCGTCACCAGCATGTCGCGATAGGCCAGGAGGTCGGCCTTGTTCGCCAGCGGGCCGTGCCCGGGAATGATCCGCGTCCGGTCCGTGGCAAGCGCCAGCGCGCGGTCGACCGCCGCGATCACGCCGTCGACGCTGCCTCCGCTGGCGCTGTCGATGAACGGATACATGTAGTTGAAATGGACGTCACCCATATGGATGACGTCGCGCTTCCGGAAATGCACGATCGCGTCGCCATCGGTGTGCGCCGCCGGGCAGTGGAACGCGCTGCACCTCGTCGCCGTTGATATGGAACGTCACGTCGGTGCTGAACGTCACGAGCGGCAGCGCAGGCTTGGGCGACGGTTCGACCCGCATCTTGAAGAAGGCCAGGAATTGCTCGGTGCTCATGCGCTTGCGCACGTTGTCGTGCGCCACGACGAGAGCGCCCGCCTTGGCGAATCCCTCGTTGCCGCCGGTATGGTCGCCGTGCCAGTGCGTGTTGAGGACGAACTGGACGGGCTTGGTCGTGATCGACGCAATCGCCGCCTGGATCTTCGGCGTGAGCGGCGCGTATTGGTCGTCGATCAGGAACACCGCGTCGTCACCGACGGCAAGCCCGAGGTTGCCTCCGGATCCCGTCATCATGTAGATGCCGTCCGCGAGCTTTTCTGTCGTGATTTCGACTTGGCTGAAATCCTGCTGGGCGCCGGCAGGGCCGGCGAGGCCGAACACGGCAAACACGACAAGCGCACGGCGCAACAGCGACGACATGGCGCGACTCCCCCGAATCATCGCGGCATCTTGGCACAAGCGCGCGACGCTGTCCCCTGCCGGCGCGCCGGCACGGGTCTTCCACGGCTCCCGGACATAGCCATGGGGCCATCATTGACAACTGATATTATTATGCTATTCTTTTGATATCAGGCGCCAGGCAGCCGCAACGCGCGGCCGCCCCTCGCCGGCGGAGGCCAGACGATGCATACGCTCGCAAGGAACGGCGGATTCTGGATAGCGATCGGCACCGGCGCGGGCATCGCGGTCGGCGTCGCACTGGGGATGGCGTCGGTCGGGCTCGCGGTCGGGCTCGCGACGGGCCTCCTCGGCGGATACCTCGCGCGGCGCTGATCCCGGCGGCGCCAGCGGGATGTGCCCGCGAATGCGGGATGTCACCCTTCGGTCCGTCGATTGGCCATGGCCGACAAGAAAGCGTTTCTGCTGCGCGTCGATACCGGCGTATGGGCGGCCATAGAGCGGCTCGCCCACATGGAATTGCGCAGCCTGAACGCCGAGATCGAGTTCCTGCTCCGCGCCGCGCTCGCGCAACGCGGCATCGCGCCGAAACGCGGACCGCCGCGATCCCGCCCCGCGGAAAGCGACTGACGTCCGGCCCGCGTCAGGCCAGCACGCGCACCAGGAATTCGCGCACGGCCTCGATCTCCTCCCACACGACCGAGTGCGGCATCGGATACGTGTGCCACTCGACCCCGTAGCCGGCCGCCGTCAGCGCACGCCGTGCCGCTTCGCCCCATTCGATGCGCACCATCGGATCGGAGGTCCCGTGCGCCATGAAGATCGGCACGTCGCGATTGGCAAGGCTCGCGTCCTCGGCGAGCCGGTCCGGCAGCACCAGATACGTCGACAGGGCCACGATGCCCGCCAGACGCTCGGCGTGACGCACGCCGGTGTGCAACGCGATCACGCCGCCCTGCGAGAAGCCGGCGATGACGATCCGCCGGGCGCCTATGCCGCGCGCCGTCTCGCGCGCGATCAGCGCCTCGACCTGCGCCTGCGACGCGCTCACGCCGGCAACATCCGCGCGCGCCGTCATGTCGCCGGGCACGATGTCGTACCATGCCCGCATCCGGAATCCGTTGTTGAGCGTCACCGGCCGCACGGGCGCGTGCGGGAACACGAATCGGATCGAAAGTGCGGCCGGAAGTCGCATCTCGCCGACGATCGGAACGAAGTCGTTGCCGTCGGCGCCTAGACCGTGCAGCCAGATGACCGCGGCGTCCGGGTTGGCCCCGGTCTCGAGTTCGACAGATGGCAGAAGTTCGGCAGACATGGGTGTTTCCGGCGAGGTCGAGCCGCGCATTCTACCCGCGCCGCCGGCTTTCGCTGTCGCCGGCTGTGGGAGAATGGCGACTCGGCACGCTCCGCCACCCTGTCCGCAAAGGATGTTCCTTGCGCAAGACCACCCGACTGAAACAGCTGATCGCCGCGCCCGAAATCGTCGTGCTGCCCGGCGTCCACGACGCGCTCGGCGTACGGCTCGCCGACGCTGCCGGCTTCGCTGCGCTGACCGCCGGCGGCTACGGCGCTACCGCGACGCTCCTCGGGCGCCCCGACTCGTCGCAGCTATCGCTGACGGAACTCGCCGACATGTACGCGCGATTCTGCGATGCGACCGACCTGCCGATCCTCGCCGACGCCGACACCGGCTTCGGCAACGTCACCAACGTCGCCCGCGCGGTCCGTCTGTACGAGAAGGCCGGCGTCGCAGGGCTGTTCATCGAGGACCAGGTGTTCCCGAAGCGCTGCGGCCACATGGCGGGCAAGGCCGTCGATGCCACGGGTCGAATGGCTCGCCAAGATCAAGGCGGCGCTCGACGCGCGCGACGACCCGGACTTCGTGATCATGGCGCGCACCGACGCGCTCGCGGTCAACGGCATCGACGACGCGATCGCGCGCGCGCAGCTCGCCTGCGAGGCCGGCGCGGACCTGCTGTTCGTCGAGGCGCCGCACGACCACGGCGCAGATGCGCCGCATCTGCCGACGAAATTCCGGGGCCCTGCCTCGCCAACAACGTCGAAACCGGCCTGTCGCCACTGCTGCCGGCGGCGCAACTGCAGGCGATCGGCTACGCCGCGGTCGTGTTCCCGGTCGCGGCGACCTACGCGGTCGGACACGCGATCGCCGATCTGTTCGCGACGATCATGCGCACCGGCAACACCGCGGAATGCCTGCCGCGACTGCTCGAATTCGACGCGTTCAACGAGCTCGTCGGTCTGCCCGCGCAGCGGCAGCGCGAAGCCCAGCTGCAGGAATTCGCCGAAGCGCTCGTCGCGCGCCGCGGTCCAAACTGAACCATCGTCCCAACCGCAAGGAGAAATCCCATGCCGTACTCGTCAACTCGACTCTGGATCGCCGCCGCTACGTTCGTCCTCGCCACCGCCGCCCCGGCCCAGCAGGCGGTCGTCATGCGCATCTCGCACCAGGTGCCTCCCGCGCACCACATGACCAAGCTGCTCGAAAGCTTCGCCGCCGACGTGAAGGCAGCGCACGAACGGCCAGGTCGAGGTCCAGCTCTACGGCTCCGAGCAGATCGCCAAGGCGGCCGAGAACTTTCCGCAAGTAGCGCGCGGCGACGATCGAAGCCGCCATGAGCGTCAACTTCCAGTGGGGCACGACCATTCCCGAGATGAGCGCGACGCTCATCCCCTACGCGATGAGCGACCTCGAGCGGATCAAGCGCTTCCCGTCGTCGGAAGCGCGCGCGCTATCCTCGACGACAAGCTCGCGCAGCGCGGCGTCAAGAGCGTGGCGTGGCTCTACATCACGCGCGAGACGATCATCACGTCGAGCAAGAAGCCGATCGTCGCGCTCGACGATTTCAAGGGTGTCAAGATCCGCGGCCTCAACACGCTGACCGACGCCGCGCTTACCGCGGTCGGTGCAGCGCCCTCCGCGATGCCCGGCTCCGAGGTCTATCAGGCGCTGCAGTCCGGCGTGCTCGACGCCGGCCTCACCGACATTTCCGCCGCGTACAGCCGCAAGTACTACGAGGTGCAGAAATTCGGCACCGTCGGCCCGATCTTCACGATCTACTTCCACATGTACGCCAACCCCGCGTGGTGGGGCAAGCTGTCGGCCCCGCACCAGAAGGCGATCGAGGCGGCGGCGGCCAAGGTGGAACAGGACGCGATCGGCGTGACCGAGGCGACAGCGGCGGCTGCGCTCAAGGACCTCGCCGGCAAGGGCATGGCCATGCACGTGCAGTCGGCGCAGGAACAGGCGACGTGGCGCGGCGCGATGGAAAAGCCGGTGGTCGACGCGTTCCTCGTATCCGCGCCCGAGGGCGGGCCGAAGATCATCGAGCTGCTTGAAGAAGATCTGACCGCGCCTGTGTCCTGAGGTGATCCCGCGCCGTACGCTGCGCCGCCCGGAGCGCCGATGAAGCACGTCGATCGCCTCGTCCGGGCGCTGGCGCGGCTCGGCATTGCTCTCGCCGCGGGCACGCTGCTCGCGTCGATGTTCGTGATCGGCTACTCGATCGTGATGCGCTATTTCGTCAACCAGCCGGTGCCATGGGTGGACGAACTTGCCGGCTACCTGCTGGTCGCGGCGGTCATGCTCGCTGCCGCCGACGCGCTGCTCAAGGGCGAACACATCGCGGTCGACATCGTCACCGAGCGCCTGTCCGCACGCGGCAAGCGCCGGACGGCTCTGGGCGGGCTCGTCGCCGTCGCGCTGTCCGCGTTATTGCTTGCCGTCGAAGGCGCGGACATGGTGGGCTTCTCGAAGATGGTCGGGCTGATGTCCAACGGCTACCTTGCCGTGCCGATGTGGATCCCGCAGCTGCTGGTGCCCGTCGGCGCGGCGCTGCTTCTGGCCGCTGCGGTGATCGCATTCGTCGCCACGTGGCGCGTGCGGGATGCCCAGCCGACCATCGTCGATCCGCACCGTCCAGCCGGCATCGAGTAGGCCGCACGTGCTGTTCGCGCTGATCCTGATCGGCCTCGTGCTCGTGCTGCTGACGGGCGTTCCGGTGTTCGCCGGCCTGACGCTGTTCTCCGCCGTGCTCCTCTACGCCGCCGAAGGGCGCCTCGGCGGCATCGGCGATCTCGTGTTCGGCAAGCTCGATACCTATCTGCTCGTGTCGATTCCGCTGTTCACGCTGATGGCGCACTTCATGATCCGCGGCAAGGTCGTCGACGACCTGTTCGGCGCCGCCCACACGCTGTTGCGCCACCTTCCCGGCGGAATGGGCATCGCCACGGTGGCTGCGTGCACCGTGTTCGCAGCGATTTCGGGATCGAGCGTGGCGACTGCGCTGACCATCGGGTCGGCGGCGATTCCGCTGATGATCCGCTACGGGTACAGCCCGCGCGTCGCCTATGGCGTGGTCGGCGGCGGCGGCACGCTCGGCATCCTGATTCCGCCATCCGGCCCGATGGTGCTGTTCGGCGTCGTTTCCGACACGTCGATCGGCGCGCTGTTCATGGCCGGACTGGTGCCGGGCCTGATGCTGGCCTTGCTGTTCGCCGTCTATTGCGCGACGGCGGCCAAGCTCGCGGCAAATCCGGTCGCCACCGAACCGCGGGCGACAGCGGCCGAAGTCTTCGCGGCGCTGCGCCGGTCGTTCTGGTCGCTGACGCTGCCGGTGCTTGTGCTGGGCGGCATGTATTTCGGCGTGTTCACCGCGACCGAGGCGGCCGCCGCGGGCGCGCTGGGCGCGCTCGCCATTGCGGCGCTGGTCTACCGCAATTTCGGCATGCGCGAACTCTGGGGCGCGGCGATCGACGCGGCGCGCAACTCCGCGATGCTGTTCCTGATCCTCGCGGCCGCCGCGCTCCTCGGCCACGCGCTCACGAAGCTGCGGATCCCGAACCAGATGGTCGATCTCGTCACCCAATACGGCGTATCCCAGATCGGTTTCCTGCTCGCAGTCATGGTGCTGCTCTTCTTCCTCGGCATGTTCCTCGAGACCATTTCGATCATCCTCATCACGACACCGGTCGTGCTGCCCGTGCTGGCGGCCCTCAAGATCAACCCGGTCTGGTACGGAATCCTGCTCACGATCAATCTCGAGCTGGCGCTGATCACGCCGCCGGTCGGCATGAATCTTTTCGCGATCAAGGCCATCACGCGCGCCCCGCTCCAGGACATCATCGCCGGCGTTGCGCCGTACGTCGGCCTCCTCATTGCCGGTCTCGCGCTGGTGATGTTCTTCCCGCAGATCGCGCTGTGGCTGCCGGGTACCATGCGGTACCAGTGACGGATGCTGTGACTACGCTTGCTTCGCACCACCATGCAATGACCCTGAGCTACGCACGGAAAATTGCCGGGGCCGGCATGCAGGCGTAAACTGCGCGCCCGAAGCAACCTGAACGCGTCGGGGACACGATTCCCGCCGCGTGCGTCGCATGCCCCACCGGGTCCATGCGCGTTCCCAAGACACGATTTTGTGGAGCATTCGTCATGGCCGCTGCCGCCCCTGCCCTGCGTGAAGTCTCGCTGGACGACAAATACGCGCTGGAATCCGGCCGGGTCTATCTGACCGGTGCGCAGGCCTTCGTTCGGCTGCTGATCCTGCAGCGCCAGCGGGATGCGCTCGCGGGCCTCAACACCGCCGGCTTCGTGTCCGGCTATCGCGGCTCGCCGCTGGGCGCGCTCGACCAGTCGTTGTGGAAGGCACAGAAATTTCTCGAGCGCGCGCACATCACGTTCCAGCCCGGGCTGAACGAGGACCTCGCGGCGACGGCGTTGTGGGGCACGCAGCAGGTCAACCTTTATCCGCGCGCGAAATACGACGGCGTGTTCGCGATGTGGTACGGCAAGGGCCCCGGCGTCGACCGCTGCGGCGACGTGTTCAAGCACGCCAATCACGCGGGCACGTCGAAGCACGGTGGCGCGCTGGTGCTCGCCGGCGACGATCACGGCGCGAAGTCGTCGACGCTGCCGCACCAGTCGGATCATCAGTTCTCGGCGGCGCTGATGCCGGTGCTCTATCCGTCGTCGGTGCAGGAGATCCTCGACCTCGGCCTGCACGGCTGGGCGATGTCACGCTACTCGGGCTGCTGGGTCGGCTTCAAATGCGTCGCGGACACCGTCGAGAGCTCCGCGTCGGTCTTCATCGATCCCGAGCGCACGGAGATCGTCGTGCCCGACGATTTTCCGATGCCCGCCAGCGGGCTGTCGATCCGCTGGCCCGACGGCTTTCTCGAGACCGAAGCGCGGATGCAGGACTACAAGGTCTATGCCGCGCTCCATTACTGCCGCGTGAACCGGCTGAACCGGATCGTCATGGATTCGCCGCGGCCGCGGCTTGGCATCATCACCAGCGGCAAGAGCTACCTCGACGTGCGGCAGGCGTTGGACGACCTCGGCATTACCGAAGCCGACGCCGCCGAAATCGGGCTGCGCGTCTACAAGATCGCGATGACGTGGCCGCTCGAGCCCGAAGGAGTCCGCCAGTTTGCCGAGGGGCTCGAGGAAATCCTGGTCGTCGAGGAAAAACGGCAGATCGTCGAGTATCAGTTGAAGGAGCAGCTCTACAACTGGCGCGACGACGTGCGTCCGCGTGTGGTGGGGAAGTTCGACGAGAAAGGGGAATGGGTGCGCCCGCACGGCGACTGGCTGTTGCCGGCGCTGTCGGAGCTGACGCCGGCGATGATCGCCCGCGTGATCGCGCAACGGATCCAGCGCCTCGACCTGCATCCGCGCGCAAGCGAGAAGCTCAAGGCCCGCGTCGACTGGATCAACGCGAAGGAAGCCGCGCTCGCCAAGCCCAAGATCATGCTCGAGCGCATTCCGTACTTCTGCTCGGGCTGCCCGCACAATACGTCGACCAATGTGCCGGAAGGCAGCCGCGCCACGGCAGGCATCGGCTGTCACGTGATGGCGATCTGGATGGACCGCAGGACCTCGACGTTCACGCACATGGGCGGCGAAGGCGTGCCCTGGATCGGCCAGGCGCCGTTCACCGACGAGAAGCACATCTTCGCGAACCTGGGCGATGGCACCTACTACCACAGCGGCAGTCTCGCGATTCGCGCGGCAGTCGCGGCCAAGGTCAACATCACCTACAAGATCCTCTACAACGACGCCGTCGCGATGACGGGCGGCCAGCCGATCGACGGGCCCCTGACGCCGGCCGACATCGCACGGCAGGTCGCCGCCGAAGGCGTCAGCAAGGTCGTGGTCGTCTCCGACGACCCGGACAAGTATCCGGCCGGTTATTTCGCCGGTGATGTCGCGATCCATGGCCGCGACGAACTCGACCACGTCCAGCGCGAGCTGCGCGACACACCTGGCACCACGGTGCTCCTCTACGACCAGACCTGCGCCGCCGAGAAACGCCGCCGGCGCAAGCGCGGCAAGTTTCCGGATCCGGCCAGGCGCGTCGTGATCAACGAGCTCGTCTGCGAGGGCTGCGGCGACTGCGGCATCAAGTCGAACTGCGTCGCCGTCGCGCCCGTCGAGACCGAATTCGGCCGCAAACGCGCGATCGACCAGAGCGCCTGCAACAAGGACTACTCGTGCGTGAAGGGATTCTGTCCGAGCTTCGTCACGGTCGAAGGCGGCACGCTGCGCAAGCCGCGCAAAGCCGCGGCCGGTGAATTTCCTTCCCTGCCCGATCCGGTGCTGCCGCCGACCGCGGACCCCTACGGCATCCTCGTCACCGGCATCGGCGGCACCGGAGTCGTGACGATCGGCGCGCTGATCGGCATGGCCGCGCACCTCGAGGGCAAAGGCTGCAGCGTGCTCGACATGACCGGCCTCGCGCAGAAGAACGGCGCGGTCGTCTCGCACATCCGGATCGCCGACGCGCCGGAGCAGATCCACGCGACGCGGATCGCCGCGGGCGACGCGAAGCTGGTTCTGGCCTGCGACATCCTGACCGGCGTCGGGGACGAACAGCTGGCGAAGATGCAGAAGGGCGTGACCCGGGCGCTCGTCAACACCGCGCTGGTGATGCCTGCGGGATTCACGCGCAATGCCGACCTCGTCTTTCCGCGCGGATCGATGGAACGCGAGATCGCGGACGCCGTCGCACCCGGGGATTCCGAGTTCCTCGACGCGACGAAGCTCGCGACCGGCCTCATGGGCGATTCGATCGCGACGAACCTCTTCATGGTCGGCTTCGCCTACCAGCGCGGCCTGCTTCCGGTCAGCGAGCAGGCGCTCGTCCGCGCGATCGAACTCAACGGCACCGCGGTCGAATCGAACAAGTCGAGCTTTGTCTGGGGCCGGCGCGCGGCGGTCGACCCCGCGCACGTATGGGCTGCCGCCATTCCGGCAGGCGTGCCCGAGTCGCAGCGGCTGTCGGATTCGCTCGACGAGATCGTCGCGCGCCGCGTGGCGTACCTGACGTCCTATCAGGACACCGCGTACGCGAAGCGATATTCGGATTTCGTCGCGCGCGTGCGAGGCATCGAAGCGGCGAAGCTCGCCGGTGCGTCCGCGCTGACGGAAGCCGTCGCGCGCTACTATTTCAAGCTGCTCGCCGTGAAGGACGAATTCGAAGTCGCGCGCCTGTACGCGGAGACCGACTTTGCCGCCCGGGTTGCGGCGCAGTTCGAGGGCGACTACACGCTCACGTTTCACCTGGCACCGCCGGTTTTCAACAAGCCCGACCCGAAAACCGGCGCGGTGACGAAGAGCGCATACGGTCCGTGGATGATGCGTGCCTTCCGAGTGCTCGCGAAGCTGCGCCGCTTGCGCGGGACCCCGCTCGACCTGTTCGGCAGAACCGCCGAGCGAAAGGCCGAGCGCGCGCTGGTCGGTCAATACGAAGCCCTGATCGCCGAGATCTCGGCCGCGCTCGCGCCGCACAACCATGCGCTTGGCGTCGAACTTGCACAGATTCCCGAACAGATTCGCGGCTATGGCAACGTCAAGGAACGCCACCTCGCCACGGCGAAGGCCAGGGAGGCCGAACTACTCGTCGCGTTCCGTGCGGCGACGCCGGTCGGGCCGAAAACGATGGCCTTGGCCGCCGACTGACACAGCGACTATGCCGAGCTGCGGGCGCGCTGTGCCGGCAGCGGCAGCATCCAATCCGCAGCTGCGTCGAAGTCCGTCGCCGACGATTTGCTTTTCCTGACGGGCATTCTGACCGCCGCCTCGTCCTCGACCGCATTGTCGCGTACAGCGCGACGCTCGAGGATTTCGTAGGGCAGCCAGACGAATTCGTCCTGCTCCTCGATCGGTTCCTTCAGGCGAACGGTGTATTCGGCCAGCACCGAGCGCAACGTCAGGAGTTGATTGCCGCCCAGTTCGCCCGGCGCCATGAGGAGTGTCTTGAACGGCATGGCGGGGTATTTCGCGCTCCCGCCGAGATAGAGGGCGGTAAAGAGGTTGCCGCTGCCCGGCGCTGCGGCACCAGCGCGCGCGGGAGCCCCGCCGTCGACCGCCATCGTGACCGCACGTGGATTTTGCCCGACGTATTCGACGCCGATGTCGACCCGCTCGCCTATGCGTGTCTTGAACCGGCGCACCACTGCCAGCGACCAGCGCGGGCTGCCGTCCTCGCGCAGGGCCACGAGCGTGCCCGGACGGACCCGTTGCGCGTCGGCGATGGGCGCCCGCAGCCGGCACCCCGACTCGCTATTGTCCTTGAGTTGCCAGACGTGGTGCGGCACGCCGAACTCGAACGCGGTCGCAACGGTGGCGGGCCCATCGTTGCTGTCCGCGGCCACCGTGGGTGTCTCGGTGTACCCGCCGTCGACGGTGATCGTGATCTCCTCGACCTCGGGCACCGCCACGGGCGCGGCGGCCACTTTCTTCTTCTCCTCGTGGCGCAGCATGTTCTGGATTGCCGTGAGTCCGACAACGGCTTTCACCGCAGCCGTCGCGGGCTTGCGTTCACCGCGTCGTTTCACTCGCGGCGGTCGCGGCATGTAGTTGCCCGCGACCTTGCGCAGCAACCGGATCTGCCGTGCGCGCCCAAACGATGGCGAGACGATGGCGGCACTCGCGGGATCGCGCAGCAGATCGATCTCGGCGCCGATCAGCGCCAGCATGGGGGACGGATCGAGATAATGCGGCGAACCCGCCGGTGCGGCGGACGCGCGCTTGAGGCCTTCGATGCCTTCCAGGTGCACGACAAAGCAGCCGTCGCTCCTGGGGTCGCCGGCGGCATTCGGTTCCAGCTGCAGCGAGACCACCTCGCACCAGCGGGGAATCCAGCGGCTCAGCCAGAATGCGTCGTACGGGGAGAACTGACCGCCGTTCATCAGATCCAGCAGCAGAACGTGGACGTACTCGCGCTCGAGCGTGCTCGTCGTTGCGTTCTCTTCGTGGTTGCGCATGACCTTGATGGGCTCGCGCGACAACCCCTGCGTCTGCGCGAACCGGTACGCCGCATGAAGTCCGGTCCAGCCATAGGAAACCGGCTGTCCGTTCAAGAACGGCCGTAACAGGATTTCGACCTGCCGATGCTGGAACAACCGGAGCAGCAGCACCGGCACGTACCGCTGCCAGACCTTGAGGCTGGTTTCGCTGCGGATGTGCTCCAGGTACTGCTCGAACGCGAGCGAGAACGAATGGCTGAGATCGACCGCGGCTTGCCAGCATCGCTTTTCCAGCGGCCGCCATTGCGCGTTTCGCGTAGCGTAATTGACGAGCAGCGCCTCGGTCAGCGGACGCGCCAGCTGATCGAGGCCGAGGAGCGCCCGCAACTGCTCGTGACCCCGATCCCGGCGCAGCGAGACGTCCGCCAGCACGTCCGAAATGGCGACCTGCGCGGCGAACGGGTCGTTGCGCGGCAGCATCCGCCAAAATTTGTCCGCCGCAGCCACATTGGCCAGCGGACCGGCGTCACCGCGACGGGTGGGCGTCAGAAATCCGAACATGGAAGCGGGTACCTCGACACGAATGCCAAGAACAAGGCATAAGTCATGCCAGCATCGCCGTGCGTGCCTGGAGGCGCAGACAGCTCGACTCCGGCCGGGGTAACCGGGTCGCGCCGGACCCCGTAGAATGCCCCTATGCAGCCATTGTCGGTCGTGGCCCGGGGCGACTCGCTGACCCCGGCGCGGGCCTGGTTTGCCGCGCAGGGGTGGTCGCCGTTCCGGTTCCAGGAGGACGTATGGGCTGCCTACGCGCGCGGGGCGTCGGGACTCGTCCACGCGCCGACCGGCATGGGCAAGACCTATGCCGTCGCGTTGCCTCCCATGCTCCTCGGGGTGGCCGGCGCGCCGGACTGCGCGCCGCCTTTGTCCCTGCTCTGGATCACGCCGCTGCGCGCGCTGGCGGGGGACACCGGCCTGTCGCTCGCGCGAGCCGCCGCCGCACTCGCGCCGCATTGGACGATCGACGTGCGCACCGGCGACACCGGCGCCGCGGCACGCGTCCGGCAGGACAGGCGGCTGCCGAGCGCGCTCATCACCACCCCGGAAAGTCTCACGCTGCTCCTCACCCGTGCCGACTGGCGGCTGCGCTTCGCCCATCTCGCGGCAGTCGTCGTCGACGAATGGCACGAGCTGATGGGCACGAAACGCGGCGTGCAGACCGAACTCGCGCTTGCGCGGTTGCGCCGATTGCACCGCGGACTGCGCGTGTGGGGGCTCTCGGCAACGCTCGCCAATCTGGACGACGCCCTCGCCTGCCTCGTCGGCCCCGGCGCGGTCGCGCACGCTGTCGTCGTCCGAGGGGCTCGATCCCAAGACGATCACCATCGACAGCCTGCGTCCGCGCACGATCGAACGATTTCCGTGGGCGGGCCATATCGGATTGAAGCTGTTGCCGGAAGTGATACGGGCGATCGAGCGTGCAAAATCGACGCTCGTCTTCACCAACGTGCGCTCGCAGACCGAGATCTGGT
Organism: uncultured beta proteobacterium; assembly: GCA_963695725.1. Lineage (GTDB taxonomy): Bacteria > Pseudomonadota > Gammaproteobacteria > Burkholderiales > Casimicrobiaceae > CAIWHR01. Next base: position 355,493 of record CAVOHM010000002.1, on the reverse strand, counting down.
ACCAGGCGATTCTCGCGGCGCGGCCCGATTGGGCGGGAACGATCGCGCTGCACCATGGATCGCTCGAGCGCGGCGTACGCGACTGGGTCGAGGACGGATTGCGCAACGAACGGCTGCGAGCCGTGGTCTGCACGTCGAGCCTCGATCTCGGCGTGGACTTCGCGCCGGTCGACCAGGTGCTCCAGATCGGCAGCCCGAAAGGCGTGGCGCGCCTGTTGCAGCGCGCCGGGCGCAGCGGCCATCGTCCCGGTGCCCCGTCGCGTGCCGTCATCGTGCCCACACAGGCGCTCGAACTCGTCGAGGCGGCCGCCGCACGCGAAGCGGCCGCCGCTGGCGCCATCGAGGCGCGCACGCCCGTTGCGGCGCCGCTCGATGCGCTGATCCAGCATCTCGTCACGTGCGCGCTGGGCGGCGGCTTCGAACCCGACGCCCTGCGCGACGAGGTCCGTGCGACGCATGCGTACGCCGGACTCACCGACGCCGAGTGGCAATTCGCGCTCGATTTCGTCCTGCACGGCGGCGCCTGTCTCAACGCCTATCCCGAGTACCGCCGCGTCGTGATCGGCGACGATGGCGTGGCACGCGTGCCGGATGCACGGATCGCCCGCCGCCATCGCATCGGCATCGGCACGATCGTATCCGAGGCGTCGATCACGATCCGTCTGAAGCGCGGGAAGGCGCTGGGCCACGTCGAGGAAGGATTCATCGCCCGCCTCGCGCCCGGCGCCAGCTTCATCTTCGCCGGTCGCGCGCTCGAATTCATTCGCGTGCACGAGCTGACGGCGTGGGTCAAGCCCGCCAGCGTGAAAGCGACGCTTGTCCCCCGCTGGGCCGGCGGTCCGATGGCGCTGTCCACCCAACTCGCCGGCGCGACGCGCCGGCTCATCGCCGATGCGAAGCGCGGTGTCTTCGCGTCTCCGGAGTTGGCACTCGTGCGCCCGCTGCTCGAGTTGCAAGCGCGCTGGTCGGGATTGCCCGGACCGAACGAGTGGCTGATCGAGCAGATCACGACGCACGAAGGACATGCGCTCTTTTTCTACCCGTTCGAAGGCCGGCTCGCGCACCTCGGGCTGGCGACGCTGTTCTCGTACCGCCTTTCGCAAGCGACGGCGCGAACGTTCAGCCTCACGGCCAACGACTACGGCTTCGGGCTGCTCGCATCGACTCCGGTGACGCTTACGCTTGGTGATCTCGGTCGCCTGCTCGCAGCGCCACGGGTCGAAGCCGACATGCTGGCCGGGCTCAATGCCACCGAACTCGGCCGGCGTCAATTTCGCGAGATCGCGCGGATTGCCGGTCTCATCTTCCAGGGCTATCCGGGCGAGCCCAATCCGGCGCGGCAACTACAGGCGTCCTCGGCGCTGCTCTACGAGGTTTTCGCCGAATTCGACCCGGAGAACCTCCTGCTGGCCCAAGCGGTGCGCGAAGTCCTGGAACGCCGCCTCGAGGCGCGGCGCATCGTCGCCGCCCTGCAGCGTCTGCGCGGTTGCCGGGCGCTGTTGACGCGCCCTGCGCGTCCGACACCGTTCGCGTTTCCGCTGCTGGTCGAGATGTTTCGCGAGGAACTCTCGACCGAAGCGCTCGAGGCGCGCGTCGCGCGGATGGTCGAAGCGCTGGAACGCGACGCGGCGGCGCCGCCGCCCGCGCCGCCTTAAGTCGCTGCCGCCGGCACGGCACTCGCCATCGCGCGTGCGTCGCCGCGGACGTGTCCGCTATCATCGCGCTTTCGTCGCGAGGACCTGCCACCATGGCCACCCACCCGTTCGATCTCACTGGCAGGACTGCGCTCGTCACCGGCGCGGTTCGCGGCCTCGGATTCGCGATCGCCCGGGGTCTCGGCGAAGCGGGCGCCGTCGTCGTGTTGAACGGGCGCAAGGCGCAACCGCTTGCGGCGGCCGCCAAGACGCTTGGCGCCACCGGGCTCCGCGTCACGACGAGCGTGTTCGACGTGACCGCCGGCGACGCGGTAGGCGAGGGCATCGCGGCGATCGAACGCGAGCATGGCCACCTCGACATCCTCGTCAACAACGCCGGCATCCAGCGGCGCAACCCGCTCGTCGATTTCAAGCGGAAGGACTGGGACGACATCATCGCGACCAACCTGACGGCGCCCTATCTCGTGTCGCAAGCCGCGCTGCCGGGAATGATCGCGCGCAGGAGCGGCAAGATCATCCACATCGCGTCGCTGATGAGCGAACTCGCGCGGCCGACGGTGGTCCCCTACACGGCGGCGAAGGGCGGCGTGCGGCAGCTGACGCGCGGGATGGCGGTCGAACTCGCTCCGCACAACATCCAGGTCAATGCAATCGCGCCCGGCTATTTCGCGACGGAGATGAATCGCGCGTTGATCGACGACGCCGACTTCAACGCGTGGGTGTGCAAGCGCACGCCGGCGGGGCGTTGGGGCGACCCCCCGGAGATCGCCGGACTCGCGGTGTTCCTCGCATCCGCCGCCGCGAACTACATCACCGGCCAGCTCATCACGATCGATGGGGGCATGAGCGTCTCGCTATAACGCAATGACGGACGCAGCGCGACCTTGCACCGAATGCCTCCTGGCTACGGACCAAGCTCGGGCGCCGCGCGTTGCGTGCGCGCGTGACGGCACGGCGATCGCCACGCTGGCAGGCGAGTCGGTCGAACTCCTCGCGGCGCGGGCGCTCCATTGGCCTCGTGCCAGAACGCTGTTCGTCGCCGACGTTCATCTCGGCAAGGCAGCCGCGTTCCGCGCCGGCGGCGTCCCGATTCCGCGCGGCGCCACGGCGCACGACCTCGCCCGCCTGGATGCGTTGATCGAACGCACCGCGGCGCAGCGCCTCGTGGTGCTCGGCGATTTCCTGCACGCCGCCGCCGGGCGCGTAGCGGCGCTCGACGTGGCCTTCCGCCGCTGGCGCCATTCCCGCGCCGCGCTCGCGATCATGCTGGTTCGCGGCAACCACGACGAGCGCGCCGGCGACCCGCCCCCGGCATGGGGCATCGACGTCGTTGCTGAACCTCACCCGCTCGCGCCGTTCGTGCTCTGCCATGCACCGGCTACGCCGCGGACCGGCCATGCGCTGTGCGGACACGTGCATCCGGGCGTGCGCGTGAGCGGCGACGCGCACGAGTCCGCTCGTATGCCTTGCTTTGTCCTCGGCCGACGGCGCACCTTGCTCCCGGCCTTCGGCCGGCTGACCGGACTCGCGATGGTCGCGCGCGCGCGCGGCGATACGGTCGTCGCCATCGCCGGATCCCGGCTGTTTGTCCTGCCGGATTGCTGACGGCGTGCCTCCCTGCGCGTGCCGCATCGGACGGCAGCGCGTGCCGCGGGACGCACCACGCAGCGGTTGTCGCAAAACTGCAACGCGCACGCAACCGTCTGTCGGCTGCGGTTCCTGTGGACAAGCCGGTGAATAGACGGTGGAACGTGCTTGCATATGCCAGCAATGGCCTCGCATGAGGCTGTTTTTGTTGTCGTTTTTCGACCCCGCTTCTGTGCATCAAAAAGCGCTTGCCAAGCGCAAAGCGCCCTACTATGCTTGGTGCTCATCAGGCACTTCAACACAAGATGTAGTAGATTTTGATTTGCAAGAAGAAACTGGACGCCCTCCCGGCGGCCGTGCCGGCCGGGGGCGGTGCCCAGAGGGGAAATCCCGGCGCGTAGCCCCGAAACCCGCAGCGCGCCTTGCTTTGCGCGAAACAGCCCGTGCCGGCGAAAACCCGCTGATGGCGTTCACAACGACAAGATTTCGACAGGAGACCATTCCATGCAACTCACGAGCGCTTCCGCCGCGACGACGCCACAGTCCCGGAGCGACCTCCTGGCGGGTGAAACCGGAAGCGTCATGACTCCAGCGGAACCGCACTACGCGCAATACAAGGTGATACGCCGCAATGGCGCGGTGGTCGGCTTCGAGCCTGCGAAGATCACCGTAGCGGTCACCAAGGCCTTCCTGGCGGTCAACGGTGGCCAGGGCGCCGCCAGTGCACGCGTGCGCGACGAGGTGGTGAAGCTGACCGATGCCGTCGTCCATGCGCTGATGAAGCGCAAGCCGGAAGGCGGCGCGATTCACATCGAGGAAATACAGGACCAGGTCGAACTCGCGCTGATGCGCGGCGGCGAGCACGAAGTCGCGCGTGCCTATGTGCTCTACCGCGAGCGCCGCTCGCAGGAACGCGCGCACGAAAAATCCCAGAAGCGCGGCAAGCCCGAAGCGACGTCGATCACGGTGGTCGACAACGGAGTGTCGCGGCCGCTCGACCTCGTGCGGCTGACCGAGCTCGTCAAGGAATCCTGCGCGGGCCTTGCCGACGTCGACCCCGACCGCATTTTCAAGGCGACGCTCAAGGATCTCTACAACGGCGTGCCGATGGAGGAAGTGCGCAAGTGCGTCGTGCTGGCTGCGCGCACGCTGATCGAAAAGGACCCGGCGTACGGCTTCGTCACCGCGCGCCTGCTCTTAGACGCGCTGCGCCATGAAGCCCTGGGCGAGGAAGCCACGCAGGGCGACATGGCGACGAAGTACGCCGAGTACTTTCCGAAGTTCGTGCAGCACGGCGTCAAGATCGGCCTTCTGAACGAAGCCCTGCAGCAATACGACCTGAAGACGCTGGGCGCGGCGTTGCAAGCCCGAGCGCGACCTCAAGTTTGGCTACCTCGGACTGCAGACGCTCTACGACCGCTATCTGCTCGTCGACCAGTACGCGGTGCACGCCAATGCGGGGCGCCGGTTCGAGCTGCCGCAGTGCTTCTTCATGCGTGTCGCGATGGGCCTCGCGTTGAACGAAGTCGAGCGCGAGGCACGCGCCATCGAGTTCTACAACGTGCTGTCCACGTTCGACTTCATGAGTTCGACCCCCACGCTGTTCAACGCCGGCACGCACCGATCGCAGCTGTCGTCGTGCTACCTCACGACGGTGTCCGACGACCTCGACGGCATCTACGAAGCCATCAAGGAGAACGCGCTCCTCTCCAAGTTCGCCGGCGGCCTCGGCAACGACTGGACCAACGTCCGCGCGATGGGCTCGCACATCAAGGGCACCAACGGCAAGTCGCAGGGCGTCGTGCCGTTCCTCAAGGTAGTCAACGATACGGCGGTCGCGGTCAACCAGGGGGGCAAGCGCAAAGGCGCGGTCTGCACGTATCTCGAGACGTGGCACCTCGACATCGAGGAATTCCTCGAGTTGCGCAAGAACACCGGCGACGATCGCCGCCGCACGCACGACATGAACACGGCAAACTGGATTCCCGACCTGTTCATGAAGCGGGTGATCGAAGGTGGCGACTGGACGCTGTTCTCGCCCGCCGACACGCCCGACCTCCACGACAAGTGGGGGCGCGCGTTCGAGGACACCTACACGAAGTACGAAGCGCTGGCCGCCAAGGGGCAGATCAAGCTCTTCAAGCGCCTGCCTGCGGTGCAGCTCTGGCGAAAGATGCTGTCGATGCTGTTCGAGACCGGCCATCCGTGGATCACGTTCAAGGACGCCTGCAACGTGCGCTCGCCGCAGCAGCACGTGGGTGCGGTACACAGCTCGAACCTGTGCACCGAGATCACGCTCAACACGAGCCCGACCGAGATCGCCGTCTGCAACCTGGGATCGGTCAATCTGCTCGCGCACATGAAAGAGTCGGGCGACGGCAAGCACACCGGGTGGGAACTGGACCACGCCAAGCTGCAGGCGACGATCCGCACGGCGATGCGGATGCTCGACAACGTCATCGACATCAACTACTACGCCGTCGTCAAGGCGCGCAATTCGAACCTGAAGCACCGCCCGGTCGGCCTCGGCATCATGGGCTTCCAGGATTGCCTGCACCTCACGCACACGCCGTACGCGTCCGAAGCCGCGATGAAGATCGCCGACACCACGATGGAGGCCGTCTGCTACTACGCGTACTGGGCGTCGACCGAACTTGCCGCGGAACGCGGCCGGTATTCGTCGTACCGTGGCAGCCTGTGGGAACGCGGCATCCTGCCGCAGGACACGCTGAAACTGCTGCGCGAAGAGCGTGGCGGCTACGTCGACATCGACGAGTCGGCGACGATGGACTGGGACGCGCTGCGCTCGCGCATCCGCATCCACGGCATGCGCAATTCGAACTGCGTGGCGATCGCCCCGACGGCGACGATCTCCAACATCATCGGCGTCAGCGCATCGATCGAGCCCGAATACCAGAACATCTATGTCAAGTCGAACCTGTCCGGCGAATTCACCGTCGTCAACGAGCACCTCGTCGCCGAACTGAAGAAGCAGAACCTCTGGGACGAGGTGATGGTCGCCGACCTCAAGTACTTCGACGGTTCGCTGGCGACGATCGATCGCGTGCCAGCCGATCTGCGCAACCTCTACGCCACCGCCTTCGAGGTCGACGCCCGATGGATCGTCGAGGCCGGCGCGCGGCGCCAGAAGTGGATCGATCAGGCCCAGAGCCTCAACATCTACATGGCCGGCGCCTCGGGCAAGAAGCTCGACGAGACCTACAAGCTCGCGTGGTTGCGCGGTCTCAAGACCACCTACTACCTCCGCACGCTGGCGGCGACTGCCGCCGAGAAATCCACGGGCGAAGGGGGTGAATTGAATGCGGTGCCGACCGCGAGCGGTCTCGTCGCGACCGGTGTGTCCAGCCGCAACGCGCCCGCGACGAAAGCGGCCGAGCCGGAACCGAAGTACTGCAAGATCGACGATCCGTCGTGCGAGGCCTGTCAATGACGCGCGCCGGAACGACCCACTGAGCAGAAAGGCAGCAGCAGACCCGCCCTGCGCCGCGTCCGCGACGATCGCAAACGACGGACCGCGCAGATTGAGATCGTAGTCCCGCAAACCCAGACAGGAGGGCAAGCGATGAACGCCAGAACCGACCGGTGGGAGTCCTACACCGACAAGACCGGCAGACGCCATTGGCGTTGGCCGGCCACCCAAGCGGCGTCGGAACGCGACGGCCGCGATGTCGACGTGGCTTCCCGGCAGCGCGCCGGATTGCCTTCGCCGCAGCCGGCGTACTACGCGCCGCTGCCGCTGCGGGGCAAGTAGCGAGCACCACGGCGCGGGCCGGGCGACCGGCCCGTCCGGCTCATGCCGCGGGATGCCGCGCGCGCTGCGGTGCGCACGGCGGAATCGGCGGCGCGTTCGTCAACCTGCCCGGTGGAGGTCGAGTTGGCCCATTACGAGAATGTGCAGCGACATGTGACGGAAGCGCGGTACCTCGGAGACTACAAGATCTGGCTGGAATTCAACGATGGACGCAAAGGCGTGGTGGATCTCGCCGACGATCTGTATGGCGAGAATTTCGAATTGCTGCGCGACACCCGCCGGTTCGCCGACTTCTACCTCGACTACGGGCTCGCGACGATCGCGTGGCATCACGGCGTGGATTTCGCACCGGATTATCTGTACGACAAGCTGAGCGCGATGCACTAGGCGCAATTCCTTCGCAGCGCGACAGTCCAATGCAGTATTGGAGAGAATGAACATGCTGAGTTTCGACGACGACATCGTCCCCGCCACACCTTCGCGCGTCGCACCGCCGGTCCGGCAGGCGCATCGTGCGCATGCGTCCGGCATTCTCGCCAACGCCATGCTGGCGCCGCGCGCGTCGCGCGAACCTGAGCACGACGTCGACGTCGAACGGCAGGCCATGGAGAATGGCTTTCGCCGCGTTCGCATGGAGGACAAGCGCGTCATCAACGGCTCGTCCGACGTCAACCAGCTCGTGCCCTTCAAGTATCGCTGGGCCTGGGACAAATACCTCGCCGCCTGCGCCAACCACTGGATGCCGCAGGAAGTGAACATGCAGCGCGACATCGAGCTGTGGAAGAACCCCAATGGTCTGACCGACGACGAGCGCCTGATCGTGAAGCGCAATCTCGGCTTCTTTGTCACGGCCGATTCGCTCGCCGCCAACAACATCGTGCTCGGCACGTACCGCCACATCTCGGCGCCGGAGTGCCGCCAGTACCTGCTGCGCCAGGCGTTCGAGGAGGCGATCCACACGCACGCCTACCAGTACATCGTCGAAAGCCTTGGCCTGGACGAAGCCGAGATCTTCAATGCCTACCACGAGATCAAGTCGATCCGCGACAAGGACGAGTTCCTGATCCCGTACATCGACGTGTTGACCAACCCGATGTTCAAGACCGGCACGCCGGAGGCCGATCAGGCGCTCTTGAGGAGCCTGATCGTGTTCGCCTGCATCATGGAAGGCCTCTTCTTCTATGTCGGCTTCGTCCAGATCCTCGCGATGGGGCGCCAGAACAAGATGACCGGCTCCTCCGAGCAGTACCAGTACATCCTGCGCGACGAGTCGATGCACTGCAATTTCGGCATCGATCTCATCAACACGATCAAGATGGAGAACCCGCACCTATGGACGCCGGAATTCCGCGAGGAGATCCGCACGCTGATGAAGAAAGGCGTCGACCTCGAGTACGCCTATGCCGAGGACACGATGCCGCGCGGGGTTCTCGGCCTGAACGCGACGATGTTCAAGGAATACCTGCGTTTCATCGCCAATCGCCGCTGCCAGCAGATCGGCGTCGATGCGCTGTTCGACAAAGCCGACAATCCGTTCCCGTGGATGGCGGAGATGATCGATCTCAAGAAGGAGAAAAATTTCTTCGAGACCCGGGTGACGGAATATCAGACCGGCGGCGCGCTTTCCTGGGATTGATCCGCGACCAACGGTACCCGATGCGTCACCGCGATCTCCGGCGCGTTGCGCACCGTTTGCCAGGCGACGCGATGGCGCACCTGCCGATCGCTACCTGCTCTACAATGACGAGCATACATGTCGAAGCTTCCACTTTGCCGCGCTGCGGGAATGGCGATCGTCCTTTGCATCGGCGCGACGGCATCGATTGCGCACGCGCAGGTCTACAAGTGCACGGACAACGCGGGGAAGACAACATATGCCGACGCGCCGTGCGATGCCGGAACCAAGCCGCTGAAGCTGCCGGAAGACACCAAGGGTAACACCACCAACCCGCACATGTGCGCGCAGTTGCAGGACGAAACGCGTAGGCTCGCCGCGGAAGCTGCCCAGGAGGCCAGACGCGGCCGCGCCGAGAGCGCCGATCACGCGAAGCGCCGGCAGACGATGGACGAGCGTTATGCGGCACGCTGCGTCGGAATTGCCCGTTCGGCGCCAAAGCCCAAGTAGGCCTGCGGCCGCGTTCGGGTCGGGCGGCGCCGGGCAAAGACCGACTCCAGAGTGGCGCCCGCCCGATTTCTCCTTCCGTCCGGCGTCGACACGGCGATTCGTCCCTTGCTCGTCGGACGGGGACTGCGCGCGTTTGCCGATGGCTACGTTGCCGTGCTGCTGCCGGCCTATCTGCTGGCACTCGGCCTCGGCAAGTTCGACGTCGGGTTTCTCAGCACGGCCACGCTTGCGGGCTCGGCGCTGGCGACGCTGGCGGTGGGGGCCATCGGCCATCGCTGGCCCCGGCAAAGGCTGCTCACCGGCGCGGCGCTGCTGATGAGCGCGACCGGTCTCGGTTTCGCCGGCGTCTCGGCGTTCTGGCCGCTGTTGATCGTGGCTTTCTTCGGCACGATCAATCCGGGCTCCGGCGACGTGAGCGTGTTCCTGCCGCTCGAACATGCGCGCCTGGCCGACGCCGCCGGCGGGCATGCCCGCACCGCCCTCTTCGCGCGCTATTCGCTCACCGGGTCGCTCTGCGCCGCCGTCGGCGCCCTGGCCGCCGGATTGCCGCCGTGGTTCGCCGCGTTGGCGAACGTGCCACTGCTCACGGGCCTTCGCGCGATGTTCGTTCTCTATGCGCTGATCGGCATCGCCGTCTGGTTCATGTATCGGAAGTTGCCGGTAGCCGACGGCCCGATCGCGCACGCCGCGACGCCGTTGGGGCCCTCGCGGCGCGTTGTATTCCGGCTGGCGGCGCTGTTCAGCGTCGATGCGTTCGCAGGCGGATTGGTCGTGCACTCGCTCCTGGCGCTGTGGCTCTTCGAACGGTTCGGGTTATCGCTGGGCGAAGCGGGGCTCTTCTTCTTCTGGTCCGGGCTGCTGGCCGCCTTTTCACAACTCGCGGCACCCGTCGTGGCCAGAAAGGTTGGACTCCTCAACACGATGGTGTTCACCCACATTCCGGCCAATGTCTTCCTCATCGCTGCCGCGCTGGCGCCGAGCCTGCCCGTCGCGCTGGGGCTTCTGTTCGCACGCAGCGCCCTGTCGCAGATGGATGTGCCGACCCGGACCGCGTTCGTGATGGCGGCCGTCACGCCGGCCGAACGCGCCGCGGCGGCGAGTTTTACCGCGGTTCCGCGCAGCCTCGCGTCCGCCGTCAGCCCGACCCTTGCCGGCACGCTGTTCGCCGCGGGCATGCTGGCCGCGCCGCTGGTCGTATCCGGGGCGTTGAAGATCGCCTACGACGTTGCGCTGCTCCTGTCGTTCCGGCGGCTGCGCCTGCCACCGGATGCGCAGTAGGAGGCGAACAGCGTCGTCAACGACGAAGTTGCCGATCGCGGTGTGCGCATGAACCCATCGCTTGCCGCTGACCGCAAACCTGCGGCCGACGTCTCCCGCTCAAGCCGGACATTCGACAACCTCGCCGACGCGCGAATCGTCTTCCCACGTCTCCAGCCGAACGGCGAAGCCCCATAGCTGGCGCAGATGCGCGACGACGTCGGCGGCTGCCTCGGTGAGCGGCCGCCCGCGGCGGCGAAGGTGGCGCAGCGTCAACGAGCGGTCGCCGTCGCGGTCGTAGCGCACCACCTGCACATCGGGAACGCGGATTTCCTGCGCGTGCTGACCGGCAAGCAGCTTGCGCACGCGCCGGTAGCCGCGCTCGTCGTGGATGCTGTCGACCCGCAGCGTTTCCTCGCCCACGTGATCCGCTACCGCGAACAGATGGAACTCGCGCATCAGGCGGGGCGACAGGTACTGCGCGATGAACGACTCGTCCTTGAAGTTGCGCATGGCGAAATCCAGAGTCACCTTCCAGTCGGTGCCCGCAAGCTGCGGAAACCATTCGCGATCCTCGGCATCCGGCGCCTCGCAGATGCGACGCAGATCCTTGAAGAGCGCGAACCCGAGCGCGTACGGGTTGAGTCCGTTGTACGCTTTCGCATCGAACGCCGGTTGCGCGATGACGTTGGTGTGACTCTTCAGGAACTCGAGCATGAACCCGTCGTCGACGAGGCCCTTTTCGTGCAGCCGGGTGAGAATCGTGTAATGCCAGAACGTCGCCCAGCCCTCGTTCATCACCTTGGTCTGCGCCTGCGGATGAAAATACTGGGCGAGCTTGCGCACGATGCGCACGAGTTCGCGCTGCCAGGGTTCGAGCTTCGGCGAATACTTTTCGACGAAATAGAGGATGTTTTCCTGCGGTTCGGGCGGGAATTGCGTCGACTTCGCCTTCGTCCCCACGGCCGGGCTGTCGGGCACGGTACGCCACAGGTCGTTGAACTGGCGCTCGCGGTGGGCTTCGCGCGCGGCCAGGCGCCGGGCCTCTGCCTTCAGCGTCAGCGCGGTCGGCCGGCGGTAGCGATCGACACCGTGCGGCATCAGCGCATGGCAGGCGTCGAGCACCGCCTCGACCGCGGCCGCCCCGTGCCGCTCCTCGCATTCCATCGCGTAGCCACGTGCGAACACGAGATAGTCGAGCACCGCGTCGGCGGCGGTCCATTGCCGGAAGAGGTGATTGCCTTTGAAAAAAGAGTTGTGCCCGTAGCAGGCGTGCGCGATGACGAGCGCCTGCGTGGCCATCGTGTTCTCCTCCATCAGATAGGCGATGCAGGGATTCGAGTTGATGACGATTTCGTACGCAAGCCCCTGCATGCCGCGCCGATACGCCTGTTCGTTGCGGATGAACTCCTTGCCGTACGACCAGTGCGGGTAGCCGACGGGAAGCCCGCTCGCCGCGTAGGCGTCCAGCATCTGCTCGGACGTGATGATCTCGATCTGGTTCGGGTACGTATCGAGGGCGAACTCGGCGGCGACCTCCGCAATCGCACCGTTGTATCGCTCGAGCAGGTCGAAGTCCCAGTCGGCGCCATGCGACAGCGGGTTCATTGGTGGGCCTCTGCAAACGCGCTCAATGCGCGTCCTTGCGGAACAGCTCACGGAAGACCGGATAGATCTCGTCGCGCCGCGTCGCATGCCGCATCGCGAAGTTGCCGTTGGCCTCGGCGACACGCTCGTATTCGGTCCACAACGTCGTCGCGTGCTCGTCGCGGTCCGGATCGGCCAGCTCGAGATACGTGTAGTAGCGGGTTGCCGGCAACAGCCGCTCGCGCAGGAAACGCGCGCTCCGCGCGGGGTCGGCGCCGAACGCGTCACCATCGGAGGCCTGCGCCGCGTAGACATTCCAACCGTGCGCGTACCGCTCGCCGCGGATCCGGTCGGCAAGCTCGAGCGCGGAATAGACGACGGTGCCGCCGGAGCGCGTGTCGTGGAAGAACGTCTGCTCGTCGACTTCCTCGGCATCGTCGGTATGGCGGATGAAGATCAGGTCCACCGCGCCGTACTTGCGGGCCAGAAAGAGATACAGCAGCGTGAAGAAACGCTTGGCGAGGTCTTTCTTGTCCTCGTCCATCGAAGCCGATACGTCCATCAGGCAGAACATCGCCGCGCGCGCGATCGGCTCCGGCCGCCAGACGCGATTGCGGTAGCGGAGGTCGGGGTCGTCCAGAAACGGCAGCATCTCGCGCCGGCGGCGCAAGCGATCGAGTTCCGCGTGGAGCTCCGCCGCCCGGCCGGCGTGCCCGACTGCGACCGCGACCGTGAACGCCGCTTCGACGAGTTCGGCTTCGCGCTGCAACCCGCCACCGAGCGCGATCCGGCGGGCGAGCGAAGCGCGCAGCGTGCGGACCACGGCGAGATTGGCGGGCACGCCCACCTTCGCGTAGCCTGCGCGTACGCTACGGCGCCGTTCGGAGTGCCCGATCTCGGTACGGGCCAGGTTGGGCAATTCGAGATCGTCGAAGAAGATCTGCATGAATTCTTCGCGCGACAGCGAAAATACGAAGGCGTCGTCGCTGCCGCCCTCGCCGGAGCCGTCGCCGCTGCCGCCTCGTCCGCCTGCGCCCTCCGGTCGCGGGATCCGGTCGCCGGCGACGTAGTCGTGGTTTCCCGGCAGCACGAACTCGCGGTCGCCGCCGTGCCCGAAACCGAACGACGGCTCGGAGATGTCCTTCTTCGGCACGCGGACGTCCCCACCCTGTTCCATGTCCGCAAGACGGCGCTCGCCGACCATCTTCTTCACCGCGTCCTGGATCTGCGCCTTGTACCGGCGCAGGAATCGCTCGCGATTGACCGCGCTCTTGCCGCGTCCGTTCGGACGGCGGTCGATTAAGTGCAGCATCGCCGGACTCCGGAGCTACGCGCGGCCGGTCATGACGACTTGTGCACGCGCAGGTACCACTCGGCCAGCAGGCGCACCTGCTTCTCGGTGTAGCCCTTAGCAACCATGCGCGCGACGAAGTTCTGGTGCTTTTCCTTTTCGTCGGCCGACGCCTTCGCATTGAAGGAGATCACCGGCAGCAGGTCCTCGGTGTTCGAGAACATCTTCTTCTCGATCACCTCGCGCAGTTTCTCGTAGCTGCTCCATGCCGGGTTGCGGCCATGGTTGTGGGCCCGCGCGCGCAGCACGAAATTGACGATCTCGTTGCGGAAATCCTTGGGGTTGGCGATGCCCGCTGGTTTCTCGACCTTTTCCAGTTCGGTGTTGAGCGCCCCGCGATCGAAGCTCTCGCCGGTTTCCGGGTCGCGGTAATCCTCTTCCTGGATCCAGCAATCGGCGAACGTGACATAACGGTCGAATATGTTCTGGCCATACTCGGCGTACGATTCGAGATACGCGGTCTGAATTTCCTTGCCGATCAATTCGGCATACCGCGGCGCGAGATAGCCTTTCACGTGCTCGACACAGCGCCGCCGCATCTCGTCGGGCAGGTCCTCGCGCGCGAGACGCTGCTCGAGCACATACATCAGGTGCACGGGATTGGCGGCGATCTCGGTCTGGTCGTGGTTGAACACGGCCGACAGGATCTTGTACGCGAATCGCGTCGACAGGCCCGTCATGCCTTCGTCGGTCCCGGCGTAATCGCGATACTCCTGCAGGGTCTTGGCCTTCGGATCCACGTCCTTCAGGGTTTCGCCGTCGTACACCCGCATCTTGGAATAGAGGCTCGAGTTCTCGGGTTCCTTGAGCCGCGTCAATACCGAAAACTGCGCCATCATCTCGAGCGTGCCGGGAGCGCACGGCGCGCCGGCGAGCGACGAGTTGGCGAGGAGCTTCCGGTAGATCTTGACCTCCTCGGACACGCGTACGCAATACGGAACCTTGACGATGTAGATGCGGTCGAGGAAGGCCTCGTTGTTCTTGTTGTTGCGGAAGCTGTGCCACTCCGATTCGTTCGAGTGCGCGACGATGACGCCGTTGAACGGAATCGCCGAAAAGCCCTCGGTGCCCTTGAAATTGCCTTCCTGTGTCGCGGTCAGCAGCGGATGCAGCATCTTGATCGGCGCCTTGAACATCTCGACGAATTCGAGCAGCCCCTGGTTCGCGAGGCACAGACCACCCGAATAGCTGTACGCGTCCGGATCGTTCTGCGACAGGTGTTCCAGTTGCCGGATATCGACCTTGCCGACCAAGGACGAGATGTCCTGATTGTTGTCGTCTCCGGGTTCGGTCTTGGTGATCGCCACCTGGCGCAGCACCGACGGCTTGATGCGCACGACCCGGAAACGCGACAGGTCACCGCCGAATTCCTCGAGGCGCTTCACCGCCCATGGCGACATGATGCCGTTGAGGTAGCGTCGCGGTATCCCGTAGTCGGCCTCGAGGACGGCGCCGAACCGCTCCGGTGCAAAGAGACCAAGCGGCGATTCGTTGACCGGCGAGCCCTTGATCGCATAGATGGGGTGCTTTTCCATCACGGCCTTCAACCGTTCGGCGATCGACGACTTGCCGCCGCCGACCGGCCCCAGCAGGTAGAGGATCTGTTTCCTTTCCTCGAGTCCTTGCGCCGCGTGCTTGAAGAAGGCGACGATCTGCTCGATCGCATCCTCCATGCCGTAGAACTCGCGGAACGCGGGATAACGCCGGATGACGCGGTTGCCGAAGATCCGCCCGAGATGCGGGTCGCTGCGGGTGTCGACCTGCTCCGGTTCGCCGATGCCGGCAAGCATCCGTTCGGAAGCGGTCGCATAGGCCGCGGGTTCCCGCTTGCACAAAGCGAGATAATCCTCGAGGCCCATTTCCTCGTTCAGGGTGGCCGTGTAATTCGACCGGAACTCGTCGAGCAGCGTCGTCATCGTCGTCATCCCAAGCGGTTCAGCAAAATGCCGGAATCCCGGGGCTGTTCCATTCCGCTCCCGGCACACAGAGCGGTACACCTTTTTGGTCTTCTTACGGAAAACAGTTGCCAACGTTGCGCACCCGCCTGCCGAAGAAAAGGACACGGCAATGGCGACCAGAAATGGCCTTCCCTTGATCTCGGCGTCAGGCTCGATCGGGTTCGCCGGGCTGCCGATCCTGGGGAGTGCTCGCCGTTTGTACTGCATAAGCCGTGCCAGACATTCGAGCCCGGCGCGCGTTTGCGGGGTTGGCTTGGTCGGCAGGTGGCGCCGCCTTGCCACGGCACGCGCTAACCGCTCACGGTCCACGCAGGGGTGCTGCGCCGCACCACGGCAGGCGGGCGTGCCCCATTACGTAAGCGCGGGTGCCGCGCGCGAGTAGCTCGTGACTCAACGGGCCGGCCACATGCGCTCGAGACGACCGGAGTCGGCGGCCAGATCGAGAAACGTGTAGCGATTGCGCAGCAATCGTGCATGGCGCACGGCCGCGGCATAGAAGCCGGGGGATAGACCAATATCGGCCGGAGTGGCGGGTCCGCCGGCACGCGCCAACGCGGTGGCAACGCGCGACGCCGGCAGCATCACGGCGCGCAGGGCGCGGACCCATTCGTCCCAGACGTCGGCGATGCGGCGCGAGAGCCTTTCGGCCGCGTCGCCGGACAGGCATTTCGGCTCGAATTCGAGCCAGCACGAAGCGCCCGTTTCCTCGCCAAAGAGCCGCTGCAGCACGTCCTTCGTCACGGCGCAGGAATGCAATCGTGGCGGCCCCGCGGCGAGCACATCCTCCTGCAGCCGGGCCATCGTCAACGTCGCCACCGCGACCTGCTCGCCATGGAAACACGCGTTTCGGCCGGGAGGCGCGAACATGTCGATGTAATGGCTGATCAGATGTTCGCCCTGACTTGCGGGATAGCTGCCGCCGCAGATCGTCATCCCGTGACCCGAAAGCACGAGCGTGCGCGCCAGCGCGCGCATGGGTTCGGGATCACCGGTGAGCAGGGCCTCGGGCTCGTCCAGCAGGACCGCCTCGTCCGCCGCCAGCAGCGCGAAAGGCGCACGTCGGTACGGCGTTCCCAGCAACTGGTGCGACAGGAGCCAATCGGCCTGCGCCGTCGATCGACAGAGCGAGTCGCCGAGCCCGGCCCGGATCATTCGCGCGGGCGCCTGCGCAAGCACCTCGAGATCGATGAAGACGCCGGCCGGCGCCGCCGCCGCAAGCGACTTCTTGTGGCCGTCGACCGTGATCGCCGCATTCGTCGACGTGTAGCCGTTCATCGACGGCGCGGTCGGGAAGACCACGTAGGGTTTGCCGTCGGTCGCGGCTGCGTACTTGCAGAGGTCGTTGATCGTGCCCGAGCCGACCGCGACCAGCCCATCGGCCGCAGCGCATGCATGCCGAAGCTTCTCCACCGTGTCCGCATCCGCGTGTGGTTTGCCGTCGAGTTCGATCGGGATGACCGTGCCAAGACCGGCAAGCGCGCGCTCGACACGCGCACCCAGCACGTGGCGCGTCGTGGCATCGCTGACGATGGCCAGCCGGCGCCCGAGACCAAGCGGCGCGACGAGGTCCGCCTCCGCGCCGCGAAGGTGGCGCTCGATCGCCAGCGCGCGCACGGGTACCCGTACCGGCGCTCCGCCGTCCGGATCGATCCATTCGCCTTGCATCAATTGCTGGAGCACATCCGGCGCGGCAGCGACCGGTTTCACCCGCGCGATCCTCCCGCAGCGGGGCTGATCATGCCGACGTCGCCCCGGCTTGCGACGAGGCCGCGAGAATGTCCTCGATCTGGCTGCGCAGCGACCCCTTGGTCGGAGAGAAGGCCCCCTCGAACACCGCCGAACCGATGGTGAACGCATCGACACCCGACGCGGCAAGGGCGTCGATCTGCTGCTTCGTGCTCACGCTGCCAGCAACGATCAACGTCCCGCCGTTCAACGCCGCACGCGCGGCACGCACGAGCTCGAGAGGGTCGGCCTCCGTGGCCCGGTACGCGAGGAGATCGACGCCGCCACAGCCCATGGCCCGCGCTCGACGCGAATGCTCGGCGACCATCGCGGCCGATCCTTCGAGTCGTGTCGGATGGCCCGTCGGGCGGCCGGGAAAGGGGAAGTAGCCGGAAAGATCGCCCAGGATTCGCGCCGCCGCGGCGAGATCGGTCCCGCCCAGGATCCGGTCGACGCCGAGGTCGCGCGCCACGTCGAGCGATCGAAGCACCGCGTCCGCTGACGTACTGACCACCTCCAGGTAGCAGGTCGCGCCGCGTCGCCTGATCCTTTCCACGAGATCCCGCATCGTGGCCGGAGGCACGCCGACATCCTTGAATCCGACGTGCGTCACGCCGAGGTCGCATACCGCGTCGACGAGATCGCAAGCGTCTTCGATCGTCCGGTCATGCCGGGTCAGCATGAAAATGAAATCCATGGTCGGCTCCCGACAGTACGAACGTCAGGCGCGCAGCCAGCGATGCCGGACTGCAACGATCATCGCTCGCACCTGCGAAATGCTGGCGCGGACCACGGCGGGCCCGCTTCTGCTAGTCGATCGCCTAATTCCACCGCTCGCCCAACAACATGGTGGCAATCCATCCGAGGCCGATGATCGCGGGAATCGCCGGCACCGCTGCCAGCGTCATGGCCAGCACGCGATGGCCATTCAGGTTCAGCGCCCGGCTGCCGAACACGATGGAGGCCAGCACGCCCAGCAGCAGGAGCCACATCACGATGTTGAACGACGAGACCGATCCATCGCCGATTCCGATCACAAAGAAGATCACCGCCAAGCCTCCAACGATGACATCGATACCCCAAACGATGCGGAATAACACGATAGCGCGCGCCAAGAGCGATGATGAACCCGCGGAATTTACCCGAATTCGCGGCGCGTGAGTTCGTCAGGCGCGCTCGCCGGTGAAAATTGGTCGTGCCGCACTTGCGTCGGCCCGGCCCGATTTCTGCGGCGCCGCAATCGAGGCCGATACCCGGCATGCCTCAATCGAGCAACCGGGCTTGTATGACAATGGCATTGTCACCCATTGCCGCGGCCCGTGCAATGGCCATGCGTTGCGCCGTACTCGGAAGGGCTCAACCCGCCGGATTCGGATAGCGGATCTGCAGCGCGGCAATTTCCGCCAGCGTCGATGCGTCGATCTCGCACTGCGCCGCGGCAATGTCCTCTTCCAGCTGGGCGAGACTCGTCGCGCCGAGTATGACCGCGCCAAGATACCACCGGCTCCTCACGTAACTCAGCGCGAGCTGCACCAGCGAGACGCCTAGCCGCCTGGCGAGCGCGGCGTAGGCGTCGGCCGCTTCATGCACGATGGGTTTGCGGAACCGCATGCCCACTCCGTCGAACCGCGTGAAGCGCGCATTCGCGGGCTGGGCCCCGGCGAGATACTTGCCCGTCAGGATGCCGCCGCCCAGCGGGCTGTACGCGAGCAACGACATCTTTTCGCGGAACAGCGTTTCCGCAAGGTCGTTGTCGACACCGCGCGAGACGAGGCTGCAACTGTTCTGAAGCGTGACCGGGCCGGGCGCGCCCAGCTCGCGCGCGACGCGGCGAAACTCGCATACCCCCCACGCGGTCTCGTTCGACAATCCGTAATGGCGGATCTTGCCCGCCTTGATCATCGCAGCCATGGCCTCGACCTGTTCCGCTATCGGCGGACCGGCCACCTCCTTGGCCGGATCGAAGTCGCTGGCGCCGAACATCGGAATGTTGCGCTGCGGCCAGTGGATCTGGTAGAGATCGATGCAATCGATGCGCAAACGCGCAAGGCTCGTGTCGACCGCCTCGGCAATGACGTCGCGCGTCAGATCGGTCCGTCCATTCCGGATCCAGTCCCGCCGCCCCGGGCCGGCGACCTTGCTGGCGATGACAAGCCCGTCGTGCCCGCGACGCGCGAGCCAGTTGCCGAGAAACGTTTCGGTGCGCCCCTGGGTCGTCGCGTTTGGCGGCACCGGATACATTTCCGCGGTGTCGATGAAGCTCACACCCTGCGCCATTGCATAGTCGAGCTGGGCGTGGGCCTCCGTTTCGCTGTTCTGCTCGCCCCATGTCATCGTGCCGAGGCAGATCTCGGAAACGTGGAGGTCGGTACCGGGCAAGGTTCGAAATTTCATTGCGTTCCCAAGGACGGACGGTCGCCGCTGATGCCGCCGCCGGTGTCGCCAGCGGCGGCATTCCTCGCCCATTGTCGCATTGACCCGAATTTCCGGCAGCACGCTACACTTGGATTGTGTTGAACCGCGCTGCCTCGCTCGCCTCCCGGTGGATCCGTTCATCCCCGCTGCGGGAAGCCCCCTTTCGCGACTTCTACATCGGCACGGCGGGCGCCGCGATGGGCTACACGGCGCAGATCACCATCGTCGCGTGGCTGATGGCGACCCTGACGCCGTCGGCGTTCATGGTCGCGCTGGTGCAGACCGCAAGCACCGCGCCGGCGCTGCTGCTCGGACTGCTCGCCGGCGCGCTGGCGGATCTCGTCGACCGGCGGCGCGTCATCCTGATAACGCAGGTCGTCCTGTTCGTGGCGACGGCGACGCTCGGCGTGACGACGCTGCTGGGCGCGGTCGGACCGGCGACGCTGCTGGGATTCGCGTTCCTGATCGGCATCGGCTTCGCCTTCTACATGCCCGCGCAGCAGGCGAGCATCAACGATCTCGTGGCGCGCGACGAAGTGCCGCGCGCGATCGCGCTCAACGCCATCGCCTGGAACGTCTCGCGCGCAGTCGGACCGGCGTTAGCCGGCGCCGCCGCCGCATGGTTGAGTTCGGGCAGCGCGCTCGTGGCGAGTGCGTTGTTCTTCGTCGTGGTGATCGTCACCGCCCGCGGCTGGTCGAGTCCGGCGCGGCCCGTCCGTGCCATGCCGGAGACGCTTCTGTCCGGCGTGGAAAGCGGCTTGCGCTACACCCGGCACTCGCCGCCGATGCGGGCGCTGATCATCCACAACGTGAGTTTCTCCCTCTGCGCAAGCGCGCTGCTGGCCCTGCTGCCCGTCATCGCGCGCGACCAGCTCGAACTCGGTGCGGGCGGCTTCGGCCTGCTTTCCGCGAGTTTCGGCGTCGGCGCAGTCGGCAGCGCATTGTTGCTGCCCCGGGTCCTGCATCGGACCACGCTCAACGCCGTGATCGCGTCCTTTACCCTGGTGTGGGCGATTTCCGCCCTGCTCGTCGCCTCCGCCAGCTACACGGTGGTCGCGCTCGTCGGCGCGTGCGGGACGGGCGCGGCGTGGACCGGCGTCCTGGCCAGCCTGTCGGCCGGCACACAGACGTCGGCGCCGGCCTGGGTGCGCGCTCGCTCGGTCTCGATGAATCTCATTGCGGTGCAGGCGAGCATCGCGCTGGGCAGTGCCGCCTGGGGCACTCTGGCGGCATTGACCGACACGCGGATCGCGCTCGCCGCGGCGGCGGCCACCATGATCCTGCTGCTCGCCGTCAATCGGCGGGTCCGGTTGAGGATGGGAGACGAAGCCGACGTGACACCCAGCATGCCGCTGCCGGACCTGGTGACGGCGTTCGAACCGCTGCCGGACGATGGCCCTGTCCTGATCCAGATCGAATACCGGATCGAACGCGCGAGCGTCGATCAATTCATGAGCGCCATCGCGAATGTCGAGGCAATCCGGCGCCGCAACGGCGCAAGTGACTGGCTCGTCTTCCGCGATCTCGGTCAGGACGGACAGTTCGTCGAGCGTTTCGTCATTCGGTCCTGGGCCGAATACGTGCGGCTGCGCACGCGCATGACGATGGCCGACCGCGAGAAACAGGACCGCGTCGAACGACTGCAGCGTCCCGATGTGCCAATGCGCGTTTCGCGCTTGATCGCAACCTGATCTCAGCGCCCGCCCGGCCGCCCGAAGGGCACTGACTGCCCCCGCGGGGGGCAGCGAACGTAGTGAGCGTGGGGGCCATTCAATCCCGCTCGTCGCCTCGCTGCATGAGGTCCACGCGCAGATCGTCGATGTCGTCGTCGAGCGCGTCGCGCGCCGATACGATGCCAAGCGGACGGCCGTGCTCGACGACGGGCAGGTGCCGGAAGCCGCGCGTGTGCATCACCCGCAACGCGTTGACGAACGGCTCGTCCGGATGCATCGTCTGCGGCTGCGGGGTCATGACATCGGCCAGCTTCGTGCTGGCCGGGTCAAGGCCGGCCGCGATGACGCGAATGAGCGCGTCGCGCTCGGTGAAGATGCCCGTGACCCGCGACCCGTCGACGACCAGCAGCGCGCCCTTGCCCTGCCGCTTCATGAGCACGGCAGCCTCGAGTACGGTCGCCGCGCTTTCCGCGATGGCCGGCGGTTGCCCTGCGACGATGGAACGAAGCGAACGAAGCGACATTTCCGACTCCACGTATACGGTGCCTGGCAACATTGGGCGCCACGCGCCGGGCGAAAGTCAAGCGTGCGCCGGATGGTAACCGGGGTCGCCGCGGCACGCCAGCGCCGGAGCGCGACCGGGTCTCCGGCATTCAGCCGGCGTTAACGCGGAGGCCGCTGCCGAGGTGGTGCCCCCGATCCCGGTTTTCCGTGTTACCGTTTACGTGGCGCGGGGCAACCGGCAAAGCATCGGGGTGGGCCGCAGATGAAAAAAATCACGCTCTACAGCAGGTCGGGCCGGGAACGCGTTGCAAGCGCGCCCAGCGCGCCGCCCGCGGCGGCACCGGTCGCGGCGCTCGCCGTGTCCGGCCCCTCCCGACACCCCTGCTGCCCCGTCCCGCAGTGCCCGCTCGCTCGCGTTCGTTGCCCGCCACCAGCGCGCGTTGCTTGTGGCCTCAGGCATGATCGTCGCGCTGGTTCTCGTCTTCACACACGCCACGTATGCCCCCGCGCCAAAGGCGCTGACGCAACAGGACATCGATGCGGCGGTTCTGCACACGCTGGAAAACGTCACGATGCCATCGCACGCCGCCAAAGCCTACGCGGCTGTGCAGCGGTCCGTCGTGCGCGTGCGCGGCAGGTCGACGGACGATCGGGAGGACGGATACCAGACCGAGGGTGTGGGTACCGGCGTCGTCATCGTCGACACGGGGATCATTCTTACGAACCTGCACGTCGTCAACGGCGCGGACCAGGTGCGCGTGGAGTTTTTCGACGGGTTCGAAACCGAAGCCACCATCATCGGCGCCCGGCCCGAGCACGATCTCGCCGTGCTGCAGGCCAAACAACTTCCCGACGACCTTGCCGCCGCGACATTGCGCTCGACCAGCGATCTCGCACCCGGCGACGAGGTCATCGCCGTGGGCTTTCCATTCGGCATCGGGCCATCGGTGTCCTCGGGTGTGGTTTCCGGCCTGCATCGCGAATACCGGTCGCCGCGGGGCAAGCAGCAGTTGACCAACCTGATCCAGTTCGACGCGGCGGCCAATCCCGGCAATTCGGGCGGACCGCTCGTCACCGTCGACGGGGAAGTGGTGGGGATTGTCACCGCCATCCTCAACCCGACCGAGGAGCATGTCTTCATCGGCATCGGATTTGCGGTTCCGATCGAGAACGCGGCCGCCGCTGTCGGCCTTTCGCCGTTCTGAACCGGCACACCGAAAGGCAGGAGCGCATGAACGACACCGCAGCCGGTCACACCGATGTCACCCCGCTGATGGAGCGCATCCTCTACGAAGTGAAGCGGATTGTCGTCGGCCAGGACCATTTTCTCGAACGGGTACTCGTAGCCATCCTCGCGCAGGGACACCTGCTCGTGGAAGGCGTACCGGGTCTCGCCAAGACGCTGACTGTCAAGACGCTCGCGCGAACGATCCGTGGCACGTTCAAGCGCATCCAGTTCACCCCCGATCTCGTGCCTGCCGATCTCGTCGGAACGCGCATCTACAACCAGAAGACCGGCGAGTTCAACACGTCGCTCGGCCCGGTGTTCGCGAACCTTCTGCTTGCCGATGAGATCAACCGCGCCCCCGCCAAGGTCCAGAGCGCGCTCCTCGAGGTGATGCAGGAGTACCAGGTCACGATCGCGGGACAAACGCATCTGGTGCCGGCGCCCTTCCTGGTCATGGCCACGCAGAATCCGATCGAGACCGAAGGCACCTATCCGCTGCCTGAAGCTCAGGTCGACCGCTTCATGATGAAGGTCCTCGTCGGCTATCCGAGCGAGGAGGAGGAATTCGTCATCGTCGAGCGCGTGACCGGCGTCGCGCAGGAGGTCGCCGCGGTCGCCACGACCGACGAGCTCGCCGCGCTGCAACGCGAATGCCGCAACGGCTACGTGGACCCGTCGCTGATCCAGTATGCGGTGCGCCTCGTCGCCGCGACGCGCAACCCGGATCGATTCGGCATCAAGGACCTGGCGCGCTATCTGACCTACGGCGCGAGTCCGCGCGCCACCATTCATCTCATCGAGGGCGCGCGTGCGCTGGCCTATCTGCGCGGGCGCACCTATGTGCTGCCGGAGGACGTTTCGGACCTGGTCCCCGATGTGCTGCGGCACCGGCTTTCGCTGTCGTACGAGGCCCTTTCCGACTCGCTGTCGGCCGATCAGCTGATCCAGCGCATCATGCAGCACGTGCCGAGGCCCGAGAAGCCGCTCGAGAGCCATGTCCGAATCGATCCGAGTCCCCACGCCGACGCCTGAGGCGGTCCTGCGCCGCCTCGAGTGGACCGTGATCCGCCGCCTGGACGGCGTGCTGCACGGCGATTACCGGACGCTTTTCCGCGGCTACGGGCTCGATCTCGCCGATCTGCGCGAGTACATGTATGGCGACGATGTCCGGCACATCGACTGGAACGTCACGGCGCGCCTGCAGGTTCCCTACGTGCGCGAGTACAACGAGGAGCGCGAGGTCGCGGCGTGGTTCCTGCTCGACCTGAGCGCTTCGGTCGCATTCGGCTCGGAGGCGACGAAGAAGGACGCGGTATCGAGCGAATTCGTGGCGGTGCTCGCACGGATCCTGACCCGCCACGGCAATCGCGTCGGCGCACTGTTCTACGGCGAGCGCGTCGATACGGTGATCCCGACCCGCAGCGGACGCCGGCAGGTCCTGCATCTCATGCACCAGATGCGCAACCGTCCCGCCCGCCGCGAGACGCATCCGACCGACCTCGGCGAACTCCTGCGGACCGCCTATACGATGGCGCCGCGGCGCTCGCTGATGTTCGTCGTCTCGGATTTCATCAGCGCTCCGGGCTGGGCGGAACCGATGGCCCATCTCGCGCAGCGCCACGATGTCGTCGCCGTGCGCCTATACGATCCGCTGGAAATGGAGCTTCCGGACCTCGGCATGCTCGTGGTCCAGGATGCCGAGACCGGTGAGCAGCTGTTCGTCGACACGCACGACCGCAACTTCCGCCGGCGCTTCGAGGCCGCGGCGAAGGAGCGCGAAGCCGAGCTCCGCGCCGCGTTCGGCAATGCCGGCGTGGACGCGCTCGAGCTCTCGACTCGCGACGACCTCGTCGATTCGATTCTTCGCTTTGCGGATCTGCGCAAGCGACGCAGCCAGTTGGCCACCGGCGGCGGCCTCCCCTTTCACCTGGGAATCCAGGCGTGACCTGGTTGTGGCCGGAGATGCTGTGGCTGCTGCTGCTTGCGCCGGCAGCCGTCGCGGTCTATCTGCTGCTGCTGCGCCGGAAGAAGAAAGAGGCGCTCCGCTACGCAAGCCTCTCGGTCATCAAGGACGCGCTCCGGGGAGGTCAGCGGCTGCGGCGCCACGTGCCGCCGCTCTTGTTCCTGGCCGCATTCACGCTGCTGCTGGTGGCGATCGCGCGCCCGGCCGCCGTCGTCACGCTGCCGTCGCAGCACGAGACGGTGATCCTCGCGATGGACGTCTCGGGAAGCATGCGCGCGACCGACGTGAAGCCGAGCCGCATCGTCGCGGCACAGGACGCGGCGCGCGCATTCGTCGCAGATCAGCCCAAGAGCACGCGCATCGGCGTCGTTTCGTTTGCCGCCACGGCGTCCGTGGTGCAATCGCCAACGCACAGCCGCGAGGACATCCTGGGTGCGATCGAGCGCTTTCAGCTGCAACGTGGCACCGCGGTGGGCAGCGGGATTCTCGTGTCGCTCAAGATGATCTTTCCCGACGCCGAGTTCGATCTGCGCGCGTCCAATCCCCGACGCGACGCGAGCCGGGCGCGGCCGCTCGATCCGGCGCGTCCTGCCGACAAGTCCGATCCGGCGCCGGTCGCACCCGGTTCGTATGCGTCCGCCGCCATCATTCTGCTGACCGATGGCCAGACGACGACGGGCCCCGACCCCATCGAGTCGGCGCGCATGGCCGCTGACCGCGGCGTTCGCGTGTACACGGTCGGGATCGGCACACAGAACGGCGAGACCATCGGCTCGGAGGGTTGGTCGATGCGCGTGCGTCTCGACGAGCAATCGCTCAAGACGATCGCCAATCTGACCCAGGGGGAGTACTTCTACGCCGGAACCGCGGCGGACCTGCAGAAAATTTACACGAATCTCAATACCAAGCTCGTTTTCGAACAGAAGGAAACCGAAGTCTCGGCACTTTTCGCTGCCGCTGCCTCGATCCTCGCTCTGATGTCGGCGCTGCTTTCCCTGCTGTGGTTCAACCGCATTCTGTAAACGCCGCCGCCGCGGCCGTTCTTGTCACGCAACCGACACGCGATGGCGCAATCGCGCCATGGCCTCCAGCCGCGCCGGCGCTCCCGGCGTTGCACTGCGTCAATGGGCGATGCCATTCGTGGGGCCGGCGACAGGACGTTTGGCATTTGCGCACTGCGACATCGCCGCGCGCTGAAACCAGGTGGCCGAATGGAACTTTGGGTTACGCTGCCGGTCGCATTTGCATTGCCATGGATCCGGCGCCATCCGTGAGAGATCGTGCATGAAAAAGCCTCGAAATTCCGCCGTGCCGTTGCCAGACTCGCTCAACACCACTCGCGGCGAACCCTCGGCAACCAATGACCCACCGTCCGTTCCGGTCATCGTCGCCGCCTCCTTCGACCGCCTCGACATCCGGCAACGCGCCCGGATGCTCGGGCGACTGCTCGCCTCGGTCGGCCCGCTCGCTCTGGCCGTTGTGGGCGGCGGCGCGTTTGCGAAGTACGCCACCCATGCCAGGTGGTCGGAGATTCCAGTGTCCATCGAAGACGCCGCGCGCGCCACGTCAGGCCAGATTCACGAGCTGGTACGTTACATCCAACAGAGCAATCCGCAGCAATTCAATCACTTGCTCGAAGCACTCGCCCGTGATTCGGCGACGATTGCCGCACTCGGCGCTTCGATCGCCGCCCTCACGCTCAACCGCATCGCGTCGCGCCGCGGGGAGCGGCGGGCCGCGCAGCCGAAGGCTGACGCGCGGTCGCGCAAGCGCTAGGGTCCCGTTGCCGGGCCACTGACGCGTCGTGCCGGGCGGGCGCCCGGCCCCATTGCTGCCGGCGTCGCATGCGTCATATGATGCGTGCCGGAGTCCCGCCGGAGCCGTTGCCGAGCGACGCGGATTCCATCGCCGAATCCGGTCCATCGCCAGCGGAGGATACGCCCGTGCCCAGCACCTATCGGTTTGCCATTTCCGCAGCCGCCGTCGTCCTCGCCTCGTTGCTCGCTGCGCAATCCGGAATCGCGCAGGCGAAGAGCACGGAATGCACGAAGGGTGGCTTCTGCTATTGCGTCAACGACGAACTCAAGGCGACGATCGCGAGCAAGGTCGAGCTGTTTCGGCAACTGCTCGCCGAACAACGCAAGGCCGGCAAGGCCGTCGGCTACCTGAGCGTACCCCTGACGTCCGCCGGTGGCGGCAACTTCAACATCAACCGGGAAGTCGCCGAGAGCGCGAAGGTCGCCATCGAGAAACGATTCGGGTCCGATTTCATTTTCGTGCTCAATCCGGCCACGCTCGATGCCAATCTCCCCAAGGGAGGCGGCGCCGACTACATGCTCATGTGGACCGCGCTGCTCGAGGGTCCGGATGGAATGGGTGATTTCGATTTCGTCTATTTCGCGGGACCGCAGGACTTCGCCCGCTACTTCGGGTTCGATGGCACCGGGGACATGGCGAAACTGGAGCAATATTTCGACAAGCGCGTCAAGTCCCATCCCGACTTCGAAAAGGCCGTGCAGAACGGTCTCACCAAGGCGGATTTTCGCCGCTACTATGCGCTGCGCGCGTCGGCGGCCGTGAGTCGTGGTGCGCACGACGAGTGGAACATCTTCCGGATGATCAACGAACGGCGCCGCGCGAATAGCAAGATCGGAACCACCGGCCAGATTCCGGTGATGTTCGACGGGCGCGGCGTCGCACCCGCGGACGCCGAAGCGGCCGTCTCCGAAGGTTATGTCGGAAAGTGCGCGCCCTGACTGCCTGCGCGCTGCGGGCGGATGCTCCGGCTTGCAACGCGCCGTTCCGGCCGAGAGATTACCGCGACGTGCCCGCGTCTGGCGCATTTGACGCACGTGGCGTGACTCGGGTACCGTCTGCAAAGGGTACCGATTGACGGGTCGCCGTCCCGATCCGCTTTTCGATCCAACGTCCACCGGAGAATGCCCATGACCTCCCCGCATCGATCGCTGCGTCCCTTCGCGCGCGCCATTTTCTTCGTTCCGCTGCTGGGCATCGCGACGCTGGGCGCGATGCCCGGGCACGCGGTCGAAACCGTGAACGCCTACTCGATCTGGCCCGAGAACTGGGCGCGGCCGATGTTCGAGGAATTCGAGAAGGCGACCGGCATCAAGGTCAATTTCGTGCGCTTCTCGTCCGGCGAGGCGCTCGCTCGCGTCATCGCCGAAAAGGGAACGCCGCGCGTCGACGTGCTGTTCGGCGGTCCGGTGGAAACGTTCGCCGCCGGAATCGGCGAGGGCGTCTTCGAGCCGTACAAGTCCCCGTCGTTTGCCGTGCTGCCCGCACGTTTCAAGCAGGCCGACGGGCAGTGGACCGCCATCGCCGATGATCCGCTGGTGTTCATGACCAACGAAAAATTCCTCAAAGAGCACGGCCTGAAAGCGCCCGCATCGTGGAACGATCTTCTGGCGCCGCCCTACAAGAACATGCTGCAGATGGCCGACGCGCGGACCTCCGGAACCGCGGTCACGCGAATCTTTTCGATCCTGGAGGTCAACGGCCGCGACGAGAACAAGGCGTTCGACTACATGAAGAAACTGCGGCCCAACGTGCAGCTCTATACCAAGAGCGGGGGCGGCGGAACGCTGCCGGTCGGACTGGGACAGGCGGGCGGCGGCATCTTCTTCATCGTCGACGCGCTCGACACCAAGGCGAAGGGTTACGACGTGGCGATTAGCTTTCCGAGCGAAGGCATCGGCAGCGCGGCCGAAGGGATCGCGCTGATCAAAGGCGCGAAGAATCCCGAGCTTGGCAAGAAGCTCATCGACTGGGCGACCTCGCCCGCCATGCAGGGACAGTTTGCGAAATACAAGATCAACTTCGTCCCGGCGCATCCGGACGTTGCACTGGAACCGAGTCTCGCCGCGGTGCTGAAGGGCGCGAAGCTGTTCCCGATCGACGCGGATTACGCAGGAGCGAACCGCAAGCGCATCGTCGCGCGCTGGATCGCGGAAGTGCTGAATCCGTAACCGGTAGCACGCTGTGGCCGGCCACTCCGCACGCGCGCCGGCAGCAAGGCCCCAGGGTGCGCACAGGGACCCTGTGGTCGCCGCGGCCGTGCTCGCGCTGTGGCTCCTGCTGGCGCTGTTCGTGGTCTATCCGCTGGCGATGCTCTTCGTGCGGATGCTGACCGACCATGGCACGTTCACGACGGCCGGCATAGCGGCCATCCTGACCGACCGGCATCAGGTTCAGGCGTTCTGGAACAGCCTGTTGCTCGCCGCGCTGGTCGGAATCATCGGGACGGCCCTGGGCTTTCTGTTTGCATTTACCGCCGCGCGCGGCCGGCTCCCGCGCCCCCTGCTGACGATCGTCGACGCGAGCGTGCTGCTGCCGCTCGTATCGCCACCGTTCACGACGGCCATCGCGATGATCTTTTCCTTCGGACCGCGGGGCCTCATCACCTACGACCTGCTCGGGCTCAAGGGAGTCACGGTCTACGGCCTCACGAGCACGCTGTTTTCCGAGGCGCTGACCTACTTCCCGATCGCCTACCTGACGCTGCGGCCCATCCTCACGGCGATCGACTCGAACATCGAGGGCATGGCATTCTCGCTGGGGGCGTCGCGCTGGCGCGTGTTTCGCACCGTGACGCTGCCGCTCGCCATCCCGGGCCTCGCCAACGCGTTCCTGCTTCTCTTTGCCGCGTCGCTCGCCGATTTCGCGACGCCGCTGATCCTTGCCGGAAATCAATTCCCCGTGCTGCCGACGCAGGCCTATCTCCAGATCACCGGTCTTTTCGACCTGCGCGGTGGCGCGGCATTGTCGTTCGCGCTGCTGCTGCCCGCGCTCGCCGTGTTCGTGTTGCAGCGCTACTGGGTGAGCCGGCGCTTCTATGTCACGATCACGGGCAAGGGAGCGGGACAGACACCCTTCGACAGCATATCCCCCGCCGTGCGCGGCGTTCTGCTGTTCGCGTGCGCGGCGGTCGCCACGGTGATCGTCTACTTCTATGCGCTGCTGCTCTACGCGTCGCTCGTGATGGCGCTGGGCGCGAACCACACGTTCACGCTGCAGCACTACCGCGTGATCTTCACCGATGGCGCGAAGGCGATCCGCGACACGCTGATCATCGCCGGCTTCGCGATGCCGCTCGGCGGACTGTATGGTGTCCTGCTCGGCTATCTCGTCACGAAGAAGGCGTTTGCCGGCCGGCGCACGATGGAGCTGGTGTCGATGATCAACTACGCGCTGCCCGGGACCATCGTGGGTATCGCCTACCTCATCGCGTTCAACGACCCGCCGCTGGAACTGACCGGCACCGCGCTCATCATCATCGCCTGCTATATCTTCCGCTACGGCCCTACGGGCATCCGGGCGACCGTGGCGCTGCTGCAGCAGATCGACAAGAGTCTCGAGGAAGCTTCGCAGGGACTGGGGGCCGGCAGTGCGACGACGTTTCGGCGCGTCACGTTGCCGCTCATCCTGCCGGCGTTCTTCGCTGGCCTCGGCGTCGTTTTCATCCGCTCGATGACGGCGATCAGCGCGACGATCTTTCTCGTCTCGATCGGCTGGACCCTCATCACCGTCAAGATTCTCGAGAACATTACCGAACTTTCGCTCGGACCCGCGGCTGCGTTTTCGGTGCTGGTGGTCGTCATCGTGTTTGCCGTGATCGCGGCGATCGGCCGCACGCTGCGCCTGTTCCGGGCGCCGGGCGCGGTGCCGATGACGAGCCTGCTCGGAGGATGATGGCGATGGCGGCGGATTCGATCAGCGTGCAAGTCGACGGCGTGTCCAAGCGCTACGCGCACCGCGTGAAGGGCGAGATCTACGCGGCCCGCGATGTCGTGCTCGATGTGCGCCCCGGCGAATTCCTGACGCTGCTGGGCCCATCGGGCTGCGGCAAGACGACGACGCTGCGCATGATCGCCGGCTACGAAATGCCGGACGCTGGCCGCATCCGCTTCGGGGGCGAGGACGTCACCCGGGAACCGGCGAATCAGCGCAACATCGGCTTCGTGTTCCAGAACTACGCACTTTTCCCCCACCTGTCGATCTTCGAAAACGTCGCCTACGGCCTGCACGTGCGCCGCCTCCCGGTCGCCGACGTCAAGCGCCACGTTGGCGAGGTGCTGTCGCTCGTCGGACTCGCGGGTTACGAGCAACAGTTCTCCGGCCAGCTCTCGGGTGGCGAGCAACAACGGGTCGCCCTCGCCCGCGCGATCGTCATTCGCCCGCGCGTGCTGCTGTTCGACGAGCCGCTGTCGAACCTCGACGCCAAGCTCCGCGTGCAGATGCGCCACGAAATTCGCGACCTGCAGCGCCGACTGGCGATCACCACCGTGTACGTCACGCACGACCAGGAGGAGGCGATGGCGGTGTCCGACCGGATCGCCGTGATGAACGAAGGCAGCGTCGTCCAGCAGGGCACGGCCGAGGATCTGTACCATCGCCCGGCATCGCAGTTCGTCGCGCAATTCGTCGGCCGCGTGAACCTCGTCGCCGGACGTGTGATGGCGATCGCGGGAGGAGCGGCAACGATTGCGGCGCTCGGGACGACAATCGGCGCGCGCTCGGTACGCGAAGGACTTGCGCCGGGCGATCCTGTCACGCTGGTCGTCCGGCCCGAGGCCATCGGCATCGCGGCTGGCGGCGACACGGCGTTGCAGGCGACCGTCACGGCGCGTACGTTCCTGGGCGAAAAGATCGAATACCTGCTGCGTTGTGGCGGAGAAACCCTGCAGGTCGTCCGTTACGATGCAGGACCAGGTGACATGATCGCCGAAGGAGCGACCGTCGGCGTGCGCTTCGCCGCGGACGCCGTAACCGTGCTGCCGGAGGCCGCCGCGCGCGGCATCTCGAATGCATGACCTGCTTCCTTCCGTTGTCCGCGGTACCGCGCACACGACCGGGCGCGATCGTGGCGCGAATGCCGCCGGGCTCGACCGGCGCGAGGGCCGGTTGCTCCGTTGGCGCGCGGGATCCACCACGTGCGCGATCCTGCTTTGCACGTGCGCGGTCCTCGCGGCAGGCGTCTTCTGCCCGGCGCGCGCCGCGGACGATCCCGGCAGCATGCACGGTTCGGCCGACCAGTTTTCGGCACCGGGCATCGCGCTGGCATGGGGCGTGTTGCGCGGCGTGAGCGAAGCCACGACGCTGGTCGTCGTGCGCATCGCCGCTGATCGTGCCGAATTTGCCGCGGCTGCCATCGTCGGCCTCGACCCCTTCACGCAGCGTCGGCAATCACTGCTCCCGGTGACGTCGACCGCCGCCAGCATCGAAGTCCGCGTGCCGCGCGCGCATTTCGCCGATTTCCCGCGCACCGAGCTGCGCTTGTTCGGTCCGGCCGATGCCGAGGGAACCGGCGTGCCGAAGCTCGTCGTGTTCTACCTCGGCGTGCCGGACACAACGCCGGAGTTCGCATCCGAAGCCGCGCTCGAGGCCTATCTTGCCGGCCGCATCGCGGGTACGCGCACCGGTACCGGGAGCAAGCCGCCATGACCCGCATCGAACTGGCTGGATGGCTCGATCACTCGGTCCTCAAACCCGAAGCCACGGCACAGGACATCAGCGCAGGCGCCGACACGGTGCGAACGTGGAAGATCGGCTTCTATTGCGTGCAGCCGTGCTGGGTGAAGCTCGCCGCACAGTCGCTGGTGGGAACGTCCGCGAAGGTGGTCAGCGTCGTCGGCTTTCCGCATGGCAGCGATCGCCAGGAGGTGAAGGCAAAAGCGGCGGCCCTTGCCGTGGCCGACGGCGCCGGGGAAATCGACATGGTGCAGAATTTCGGCGCGCTCAGAAGCAACCGGGTAGCGGCGGTCGCAGCGGACATCGAGGCGGTGGTGCGCGCAGTCCCGGGCATACCCGTCAAAGTGATCCTCGAGACGGCGGCGTTGACCGACGACGAAAAGAAGCTGGCCTGCCGACTGGCGTGCGAGGCCGGCGCGGCGTTCGTCAAGACATCCACGGGATTCCATCCGGCCGGCGGCGCGACGGTCGCCGACGTGTGGCTCCTCCGCACATCGGTCGGGCCGCACATCGGCGTCAAGGCCTCCGGCGGAATCCGCAATCTCGTCGATG
The DNA here is from genome assembly GCA_963695725.1 of uncultured beta proteobacterium. Lineage (GTDB taxonomy): Bacteria > Pseudomonadota > Gammaproteobacteria > Burkholderiales > Casimicrobiaceae > CAIWHR01. Next base: position 322,653 of record CAVOHM010000002.1, on the reverse strand, counting down.
CCCGCGCCATGCTCGAAGCCGGCGCGAATCGGTTGGGCACATCGGCCAGCGCGGCCATTCTCGCCGCGATGGAAGAATAGAGGGATAATGCCACCCCGATCGAGCGTGCCTCCTTGCTGATGAACAAGCCGTCCGACAATCCGCTGCTGCAGCCCTGGCAAACGCCGTACGGCCTGCCGCCGTTCGACGCAATCCGGCCCGAGCACTACATCCCCGCATTCGAACAGGCGATGCACAGCCACCGGGCCGAGGTGGACGCCATCGCCGAGCGCGCCGACCCGCCGACGTTCGACAATACGCTCGCCGCCTTCGACCGCAGCGGGCGCGACGTCGGACGCATCGAACGACTTTTCTTCAATCTCACCGCATCGGAAACCTCGCCGGCGTTGCAGGCTGTCGAGCGCCATATCTCACCGCGGCTTGCCGCGCATTACAGCGCCATTCACATGCACGCACGGCTATTCGCCCGGATCGACCGGCTTTTTCAGAAACGCCGTGAACTCCGGCTGAGCGGTGAAGCGCTGCGCCTCGTCGAGCGCGTCCACCTCGATTTCGTGCGCGAAGGCGCCCGGCTTTCGCCCGCGGCCAAGATACGGTACGCCGCGATCGTCGAACGACTCGCCGAACTCACGACTTGCTTTACGCAGAACGTTCTGGCCGACGAATCGAGCTACCGCCTCATCTTGCGCAATGAACGCGATCTCGCGGGCCTCCCTGAGGACCTGCGGGCCGCCGCCTGCTCCGCGGCACAGGAGCGCGGCGTAGCGGACGCATGGGTGATCACGCTGTCGCGCTCGCTCATCGTGCCGTTCCTGACGTTCTCCGACCGGCGCGACCTCCGCGAGCAGGCGTTCGATGCCTGGACCCGTCGCGGCGAGCACGACGGCGCGCACGACAACCGCCCGATCGCCCGCGAGATCCTGAAGCTGCGCAACGAGCAGGCGCGCCTTCACGGGTACGCGCACTACGCCGATTACGCCTTGGTCGACCGGATGGCCGGCACGCCCGACGCCGTTGCGCGTCTCCTCGAACAGGTGTGGGAGCCGGCAAAGGCCCGGGCCGCGGCCGAACGCGATGCGCTCCAAGCGATGGCGCTGACGCACGGCGCTGCGCACGCCATCGAGCCGTGGGACTGGCGCTATTACGCGGAGAAGGTGCGCAAGGCCCGCTATCGGCTGGATGAAGCCCCGCTGCAGCACTATTTCTCGCTGGAGCGAATGCTGGCCGCGGCATTCGACACGGCGCACCGGCTGTTTGGGCTTCGTTTCGTCGAGCGCCCGGAGATCCGGGCCTACCACCCCGACGTCCGGACGTTCGAAGTGCGTGGCCGCGACGACCGGATGGTCGGCGTCTTCCTGAGTGACAACTACGCGCGGCCGAACAAGCGTGGTGGCGCGTGGATGAGCGCCTATCGCTGGCAATCACGCGTGGACGGCGCAACGCTGCCGATCATCGTCAACAACAACAACTTCGCCAAGGGGCCGGCGGGTGAGCCGACGCTGCTGTCGGCCGACGATCTGCGCACGCTGTTCCACGAGTTCGGACACGGGCTGCACGGCCTGTTATCACAGGTCACCTACGAGCGCCTGTCCGGCACGCATGTGCTGCAGGACTTCGTCGAATTGCCGTCGCAGCTGTTCGAACACTGGGCGTTCGAGCCTGTCGTCCTGAAACGGCACGCGCTTCATCACGCGACCGGCGAGCCCATACCCGACGCGCTGCTCGAACTGATGAACGAGGCACGGTGCTTCAACCAGGGCTTCGAAACCGTCGAGTACACGGCGTGCGCGCTCATCGACATGGCGCTCCACGCGCTGCCCGACGCCGATTGCGTCGATATCACCGAATTCGAGCGCGCCGAACTCGCGCGCATCGGAATGCCGCGGGAGATCGTGCTGCGGCATCGGCTGCCGCATTTCGGTCATCTCTTCGCCGGATCCAGCTATGCGGCGGGCTACTACGTCTACCTGTGGGCCGCGGTGCTCGACGCCGACGGTTACGACGCATTCGTCGAGTCCGGCAATCCGTTCGACGCAAGCGTCGCCGAGCGCGTGCACCGCTACGTGTACTCGTCCGGCGGCACGTTGCCGCCGGCGGAGGCCTACCGCGCCTTCCGTGGTCGCGACCCGCGCGTCGAACCGTTGCTCGCGCAGCGCGGATTGGTCGACGCCCGGCAACCCGCCTGACGACGCCACTCGGTACGCCGCGCCGCGATCAGAGCGCGAAGCGGTCCGAATTCCCGGCTTGCAACCGGGCCAGGCGGGAAACCATCGGAAGCAGATTGAGTCCGGTGTCGCGCCTTAACACGAGCGCGCCCGACTTCAACTCGGCCAGCGACAGGTCGATAGGCAGGCCAGCCGCAGCTACGGCAATGATGTTGCCGGACGAACAGGCCGGCAGCGCGCAGGTCCGGGCGCCGAATGCGTCGTCCATGCGCCCAAGACTGGCCTCGAGGCCACGATGCCGGTTCAGGAAATTCGTCACCAGTATCCCCCGCTCCGACAATCGTGCGCGGCACCTGCGATAGAACGGCAGCGTGTCCAGCTTGCCGACGCGGCATTTGGCATCGTAACCGTCGACCACGATGAGATCGAAGCGCCGATCGGTGGCACCCACGTAGTCGTGGCCGTCCGCGATCGCGATCTCCAGTCGCCTCGGATCCAGCGGAAGCTTGAAAAACTGCGTCGCCGCGGTGACGACGTCGGGCTCTATTTCGACGATCGTGAGCGCCGCCCCGGGTCGATTCCGGTACAGGAACTTCGGCAGCGACGCGGCGCCAAGACCGATCAGCAGGACGCTCTTCGGCCACCGCGGGGCCGTGCGCAGCAGCAACGCGAGCATCATGTCCCGCGTGTATTCGAGTTCGAGCGCCCACGGGCGCGCGACGCGCATGGCGCCCTGGATCCAGCGCGAGCCGAAATGCAGATAGCGGACGCCGCGCTCCTCGCTGATCTCGATGGAACTGGCCATTGCGGCGCCGCTGCGGTTGCGTCGGGCGGTTCCGGATCGCTATTCGATCACGGCGGCGCCTGGCGCGCCGGCAATCATTCGTCGACCGCACCAGCGAGGTAGCTTCGGGCGTCCGCGAGAAAATGCGGCCCCGCGTCGGAACGCACCGCCGTGCCGATGCCAGAATTGGTCAGGACCTCGAGCAGCACCGCGCTGGCCACGCCGCCGTCGATGATGTGCACCGAGCGCACGCCCTCGCGCACCGCCGTCAGCGCGGCGATCACGCGTGGCCGCATCCTGGCTTCGACCAGGCCGTCATGCAACAACGCTTCGGCCTCGCTCGCGGTCAGGACAAACGCGAGCTTGCCGTCGCGGCCGTTCACGCCGTCGACATTGGTCATCAGAATGAGCTTCTCGGCGTGCAAGGTTCGCGCGAGCTGTCCGGCGAAGCTGTCGGAGTTGATGTGATACGCCGTCCCGTCCGCGCCCACGCCAATAGGCATGATGACCGGAATGAAGCCGCGCGAAACGAGCAGGTGAATGACGTCGGGATCGATGCGCTCAACCTCGCCCACGAGGCCGGGATCGGGATTCTCGGCCGTCCCAGCCTCGGGTGGCAGCGTCATGCGCCGCGCATGTACGAAGCGACCATCCTGTCCGCTCAGTCCCACGGCCTTGGCGCCGAACCGGTTGATGAGGCCGACCAGTTCCTGGTTGATCTCGCCCAGCACCATCTCGATGACGTTCAGCGTCGCCTCGTCGGTCACGCGCACGCCCTCGTGCCGGCGGATCGCGATGCCCATCTTCCGCAACAGCTCGTCGATCCGCCACCCGCCGCCATGCACGACGATCGGATTCATGCCGACCAGCCGCAACAACGCGACGTCGCGCGCGAATCCTTCCTTGAGCGCCGGATCGGTCATCGCAGCGCCGCCGAACCGGATGATCAGCGTCGATGCGTGAAACGCCCGTATGAACGGCAACGCCTCGGCGAGAATCCTGGCCTTCTGCTGGGGTGCTACCGGAATGGGTGGCTTCGTCACGGCAGATCGGCTTGGCGTGGGAACGGGTGGCGGATTCAAAGGCAGAAGCGACAACGAAGTATGCCGCCTTCGGGGCACCCCGGTCGAGCATGGTTGGAACGTGCCGTCATGTCACGGCATCGGGCGCTGTCACACTGACCGCGACCGACCGCCGGCCCAGGCCGGTGGTAACGGCTACATTTTCGCTTGTGCCTTTTGCACCATGACGATCAGCACGAGCAACACGATGCCGATGGCATCGGTGACAAGGCCCGGCTTGATCAGCAGTATGGCTGCGGCCACCAGGACGGCGCGCTGCCACCACGCCGCCTCGCGCAGCAGGTAGCCCTGCAATCCGGCGGCAAGACAGGTGACACCGATCACTGCGGAGATCGAGGCGGTCAAGCTCCCGGCCCAGTCGCCGATCAGGAGCAACGAAGGCTCGTAGATGAACATGAAGGGAATGATGTACGCCGGCGCCGCCAGCCGGACCGCTTCCCAGCCGGCGCTCCAGATGCTCGTGCGGGCGAGCCCCGCTGCCGCGAACACCGCCAGCGCCACTGGCGGTGTCACCGCGGAGAGGATCGCGAAGTAGAACGCGAACATGTGCGCCGCTGGCGCGATCGCGCCGAGCTTGATGATGGCGGGCACCAGCAGCGACACCATCACGATGTACGACGGCGTCGTCGGCATGCCCATTCCCAGGACGATGCCCGCGATGGCGGTCAGCAGGAGCGCGGCTTCGAGCGAATTCTGCGACAGCGCGATGACGATCTGGGTGAACGTGATGCCGAGCCCGGTGATCGTGACGCAGCCAATCACGAGGCCGGCACACGCGCAGGCCATCGCGACCGCCAGCGTGTTGCGCGCGCCGTCCGCCAGCGCTCCGAACACGCTGCGCCAGCCGATGCCCGCGCGCGTGGTGGCGCGCAGCAAGGCGATCGGGATGCAGGCCAACGCGCCGGCGAGCGCGCAGAGGGGTGCCGAATAGCCCAGCAGCAGTCCGAACAGCACGACGAACACCGGCACGAACAGGTGTCCCCGTGCCGCCATCACGGCCAGGAAACGCGGCAGTTCCGACTTCGGCACGCCAGCCAGCCCGTAGCGCTTCGCCTCGAGATGAACGGCGACGAACACGGCGACGTAATACAGCACCGCCGGAATGAGTGCCCACAGCGCGACCTGCGCGTACGGCACGGCCAGAAACTCGGCCATCACGAACGCTGCGGCTCCCATCACCGGCGGCATGATCTGCCCGCCGGTCGACGCGACGGCCTCGACCGCCGCGGCAAACGGCGGCCGGAATCCGGTGCGCTTCATCAGCGGAATCGTGATCGGTCCATCGACCATCACGTTGGCGACGGCGCTGCCCGAGACCGTGCCGAAGAGGCTCGACGAGACGATCGCGACTTTGCCCGGCCCGCCCGCCGTGTGCCCGGTGATCGACATCGCGAAATCCATGAACAACTGCCCGGTGCCGCTCCGCTCCATGAACGAGCCGAACAGCACGAACAGCATCACGTAGCTCGCGGAAACACCGAGTGTCGAGCCGAAGATGCCTTCGGTCGACAGGTACAGCTGCTCCATCAGCACGTCGGGTGTCACTCGCGTGAAGCCGGCCGCGTATATCAGGAATACGATTGCGGTGAGCGGTAGAGCGATTCCGATCACGCGCCGCGTCGCCTCGAGCACGATCCCCACCGCGCACACGGCGTAGAACCGGTCCCACGTGGTGAGTTCGTCGATGTAGATGATGCGGTTGATGAAGTAGTCGTAGTCGCGAAAGATGTGCAGCACGAAACCGAAGCCCAGCGCCAGCAGCACGAGGTCGAGCGCACGCCACGCCGCGCGCCCATGGCGCGTCGGATAGAGCAGGAGGACCAGCGTCAGCGCGAACAGCAGGTGCGTGCCGCGGAAGATGACGGCCTCCGGCGGGCCGAACGCGGCCACGTACATGTGGTAGAGCGACATCGCCATCGCGACCGCCATGATCAGCCAGCCGAGATATCGGCTGGTGGGCGTCGTCGGTGTCGCTTCCTCGGAGACGACGACCGGCGCGGCCAGCGCGGTCACGGTGTTGGCCTTCGGCGCGGCAAGCCGTCAGCGGTCACCCGCCCGGAAAGCCGGACGCGAAACGGGGCGGCCTTGCGCCGCCCCGCCATTGCCGTTGGGTACGCGCCCACGGGCTACATCGCGCCCGCTTCCTTGTAATACTTGACGGCGCCCTTGTGGAACGGCACGCCGATGTCCAGCGCCATGTCCTTCGCGGTGAGGCCGGTGATCGGCTTCACGACGGCGGCCATGTCGCTGACGCCCATGGCCATCGCCTTGGTCATCTTGTAAACGACGTCCTCGGGCAGGTCGCAGGCCGCGATGATGTGCGTCGAATAGCCGATCACGGGCGTGTCCTTGTCCTGCTTCGGGTACGTTCCGGCCTTGATCACGAGCTTGTTGTAGCCGGCGTTCATCTTCTTCAAATCCGCCATCGTCTTGTCGTCGACCGGCACCAGGTGAATGTCGCGCGCGCTGGCGAGGTCCATCACCGCCGAGGCGGGCGCCGTGGTGCCGAGCGTGAACACCTGCACGTGGCCGTCCTTCATCATGCCCACGGCATCGGTGTACGCCGCCTGGAAATTCGCCTTGGCGAGCGACTCGTAGGTCATGCCGTTGATCTTGAGGACTTCCTGGGTCAGCATCTCCGCGGTGTTGCCCTTCGATTGCGTGACCAGCGTCTTGCCCTTGAGGTCGGCGTACGAGTTCACTTTCGCGTCGGCCAGCGCGACCACCTGGAAGTACTGCGGATAGAGGTTCGCCACCTGGCAGACCTTGGTCGTCTTCTTCGGATAGGGCGCCCGGCCCTCGACGCCGTCCACGGTGGTGGCCGAGTTGCCGAATCCGATCTGCGCCTTGCCTTCGTCGACGCCGCGCACGTTGGCGATTCCCGCGCCCGGCTGCTGCTGGATCTGCAGGCCCGGGATCGACTTCTCCCACATGTTCTTGAGCGCGCCGCCCAGCGGCACCCACGATCCGCCCTGCGGACCGGTCATGAACGTGACCTGCTGCGCGGCCGCGGGCGCGGCGAGCGCGACGACGACCACGATCGCGCCGAGGCGCCCCAATCGAATTGCCTTCATGTTTCCTCCACGGGCTGACGGCGCATTCCGTCGGGACGACGGTGCGCCTGTTGCTGGTGCCACGGATTCTGGAACCTGCGGCCGTGGCGGTCAAGTGCGAGCGGGGGTGCGAGCGGGGGTGCCGGCGGGGGATCCGACGTCATCCCGCCTGCGGAATCGCGCGCACCGACAACACGCCGTCGATCGCGGCGATCGCCGCGACGGCGGCGTCCGGCACCGGGCTGTCGACATCGACCAGCGTATAGGCCATCTCGCCGCGCGACTTGTTCACCATGTTGTGGATGTTGAGCCCCGCGTGCGCCATCGCAGTCGAGATCTGCCCGAGCATGTTGGGGACATTCGCATTGGCGATGGCCACGCGGTACGGGGATTCGCGCGGCATTTCGACATTGGGAAAATTGACCGCGTTGGCGATCGCGCCGTCTTCGAGGTATGCGCGCACCTGATCCACGACCATCACCGCGCAATTCTCCTCGGCTTCGGCAGTGGAAGCCCCAAGATGGGGCAGCGCCACAAAACCAGGCTCTCCCAGCAGTCCGGCGCTCGGGAAATCGCAGAAATAGGACTTGAGCCGGCGCGCGTGAAGCGCAGCACGTACCGCACCTTCGTCGACCAGCGCGTCGCGGGCGAAGTTGAGGAGCACCGCTCCCGGTTTCATGGCCGCGAGCCGTGGCGCGTCGACGAGATGGCGCGTCACGGCGACGAGCGGCACGTGGAGCGTGACGAAGTCGGATTGCTTCAGCAGTTCCTCGATACTGTGCGCCTTGCGCACGCTCGACGGCAGGCGCCAAGCGGCATCGACCGTGATTTCCGGGTCGAAGCCGATGACCTTCATGCCGAGCTTGATCGCGATGTCGGCGACGAGACTGCCGATCGCACCGAGGCCGACGATCCCGAGCGTGCGGTGCGGCAACTCGACGCCGGCGAACTCCTTCTTCCCATCCTCGACCTGTCGCTCGAGGTCCTGGGCCTCGGCCTTCAATCCCGCCACGTAGCCGAGCGCCGGCACCACATTGCGCGCCGCCAGCAGCAGCGCGGCGAGCACCAGCTCCTTCACGGCGTTGGCGTTCGCCCCCGGAGCGTTGAACACCGGTATCCCGTGCTTCGACATTTCCGCCACCGGAATGTTGTTGGTCCCGGCACCCGCACGCCCGATGGCACGGACGCTCGCCGGAATTGCCATCGCGTGCATGTCGTGCGAGCGCACCAGAATGGCATCCGGGCGGGAGACGGCCTTTCCGACGACGTAACGCGCGTCGGGAAACCGGCGCAAACCCTGGCTCGAGATCTGATTGAGCGTGAGAATCTGGAATCGGGAGGGCATCAGCCGTACCGCCGCTCGAATTCCTGCATGTAGCTGATCAACGTGCGCACGCCCTCGATCGGCATCGCGTTGTAGAGCGAGGCGCGCATTCCGCCGACGGCGCGGTGGCCCTTCAGCTGGTCCATGCCCGCCTCCTTCGCGCCGTTGAGGAATGCGGCGTCGAGCGTCTCGTCCTTCAGGTGGAAGCACACGTTCATCCGCGACCGATCCTCCTTGCGGGCGGGACTGCGGTAGAACCGTGTCGTATCGAGGTAATCGTAGAGCAGTGCGGCCTTGGCGATGTTTTTCTGCTCGATGGCCGGCACCCCGCCCTGCGCCAGCAGCCACTCGAACACCAGCCCCGCGATGTAGATCGCGTAGGTCGGCGGCGTGTTGACCATCGAACCGGCCGCGGCCTGCTCCTGCCAGTGGAACGCGGACGGCGTGATCGGCAAGGCGCGATCGAGCAGATCGTCGCGAACGATCACGAGCGTCAAGCCCGCGGGGCCGACATTCTTCTGCGCCCCGCCGTAGATCACGCCGTATTTCGCCACGTCGACGACCCGCGACAGGATGTGCGACGACATGTCTGCCACCAGCGGCACATCGCCCGTCTCCGGCGTCCAGTGGTATTCGACGCCGCCGATCGTCTCGTTCGTGCAGACGTGCACGTAGGCCGCGTCCTGGTCGAGCTTCCATGTTTCACGTGCGGGCACATACGTGAAGTCGGTGTCCCCGGACGACGCCGCGATCTTCACCGTGCAATATTTTTTCGCCTCCTTGATCGACTTCTTCGACCATTCGCCGGTGTTGACGTAATCCGCCGCCTGTTTCCTGCCGCAGAGGTTCATCGGCACGATCGCGTTTTCGCCGATGGCCCCGCCCTGGAGGAACAGCACGCGGTAATGGGCCGGAATCGCCAGCAGCGCGCGCAGATCGGCCTCCGCCGTGGCGGCGATGCCGATGAACTCCTTGCCACGATGGCTCATCTCCATCACCGACATGCCGCTGCCGTGCCAGTCGAGCATCTCGGAGGCTGCCCGTTCCAGAACGGTTTCGGGCAGTACCGCGGGACCGGCACTGAAATTGAACACTCGCATGAGAGATTTCCGAATTGGAAGAGCCCGACGTGCGCCGGGCCGGCGAATTTTAACGGATTTGTCGCGCACGCGACGCATGCCGGCATGATCGAGGACGGGGTAACATGTCGCCGCAGGATGGCAACGGCCTCGGAAAATTACCCCGAAACCGGTAGTCCAACCATTCGTCCCGTCCACAATGCATCGCTACCGGAGACTCTCATGACACCCGTTCGACGCATCATCGCGATCACCCGCCGCGGGCTCGCCTGCACCGCTTTTGCCCTCGGCATCGTGGCTGCCGGCAATGCCGTTGCCATCGACAACCTGAAAATCCTGGTTCCCGCGGCACCTGGTGGCGGCTGGGACCAGACCGGCCGCGCCCTGCAGGCGGCGATGCAAAGCGACAGTCTGGTGAAGAAGATCGCGATCGACAACAAGGGTGGCGCCGGGGGAACCATCGGGCTCGCGCAATTCGTGAGCTCCAGCAAAGGCGACCCCAATGCGCTGATGGTCGGCGGCATGGTCATGGTGGGGGCGATCATTACCAACAAATCGCCCGTCAATCTGTCACAGGTCACGCCGATCGCCCGTCTGACCGGTGAATTTCAGGTCGTCGTGGTTCCCGCCGCTTCCAAGATTCAGTCGCTGAAGGAACTGGTGGCGCAGCTGAAAGCCAATCCGGGCAGCGTGGCGTGGGGCGGCGGTTCGGCGGGCGGGTCGGATCACATCCTCGCGGCGATGATCGCCCAGTCGGTCGGCGTGGAAGGGGCCAAGGTCAATTACATTGCGTACGCGGGTGGTGGCGAAGCCCAGGCCGCGATCATGGGCGGCCACGTCGCGGCGGGGATCAGCGGTTATGGCGAATTCGGTGCGCAGATCAAGGCTGGCAAGCTGCGTGCGCTGGGTATTTCCGCGGACAAGCGGGTTCCGGGGACCGATATTCCCACGTTGAAGGAACAGGGTGTGGATGTAGAGATGGTCAACTGGCGCGCGGTGTTCGCTGCCCCAGGAATCACGGACGCGCAACGGCAGGAGCTGATCGACCTCGTCGGCAAGACCGTGAAGACCGCGTCGTGGCAGGAAACGCTGAAGCGCAACGACTGGACCGACATGTACCTTGCCGGCAATCCGTTCCAGACCTTTCTCGATTCCGACCAGCAGCGCATCGACAAGATCCTCGCCGGCCTTGGCATGAAGAAGTGAACCCCCTCCCGGACCGGCGCGTCGCGAGCGAACCGTGCACCCGGGACATCGGCTGCCCAGCGCCACAGAATTTCGGCTTTTGAGTCGATGAGCGCGCGGGTCCATCCGGGGGAGCTCCTGCTGTCGGTCGCGCTCATCGCGCTGGGCTCGGGTGTGATCCTGGGTACCGGGGGCATCGCCGAGACCCAAGGGTATGCGCAGGTCGGGCCACGGCTCTTCCCCTACCTCATCGGCGCCGGATTGACACTCTGCGGCGCAGTGCTGGCGTGGCACGCGCTGGCAGGAGGGTGGCGCAACGTACCGCTCGACCGGGAAGGACACGACGCGCCCGATCGGACCGCCTTCGCCATCGTCAGCGCCGGCGTTCTCCTGCACATGCTGGTCATCGGCTGGGCCGGATTCATCATCGCGTCCACGCTGTTGTTCGTCCTCGTCGCGCGCGGCTTCGGCAGCCGGCGTCTCGCGCGCGATGCGCTCGTCGCCGCACTGCTGGCCGTCGCGGTGTTCATCGTGTTCACGCTGGCCCTCGGTCTTGGTCTGCCCGCCGGCCCGTTCGGGTGATGGACACCTTCAGCGCCCTGCTTTCGGGCTTCGCCGTCGCGCTGACCGTCACGAACCTGATGTGGGGGTTCGTCGGCGTGACGCTGGGCACAGCCATCGGCGTTCTGCCCGGCGTGGGGCCGGCGCTTACCATCGCGCTGCTCCTGCCGGCAACCGCAAAGGCGGATCCGACCGGTGCGCTGATCATGTTCGCCGGAATCTACTATGGCGCGATGTTCGGTGGCTCGACTACATCGATCCTGCTCAACACGCCCGGCGAATCGGCGACCATCATCACGGCGCTGGAGGGCAACGCGATGGCCAGGCGCGGCCGGGCGGGCCCGGCTTTGGCGACTTCGGCGATCGGGTCGTTCGTCGCCGGAACCATCGCGACGATGCTGCTCACGGTGATGGCACCGGTCGTCGTGGAAATCGCGTTGCGCTTCGGTCCTGCCGAGTACTTCGCCGTCATGGTGCTCGCATTCACGACGGTGTCCGCCGTTCTCGGCGCTTCGGCCACACGCGGGCTCGCCAGCCTGTTTTTCGGCCTTGCGATCGGCCTCGTCGGGCTTGACAGCCAGACCGGTCAGGCTCGTTTCACATTCGGGATTCCGGAGCTCCTTGACGGCATCGACGTGGTCGTCGTCGCGGTGGGGTTGTTTGCGGTGGGCGAAACCCTGTACATCGCAACCTATCTCAACCGTCAGGCCGACAAGCTCGAGGAGATGAAGGGCTCGGTCTGGATGAGCCGTTCCGACTGGAAGCGTTCGTGGAAGCCCTGGCTGCGCGGCACGGCGCTCGGCTTTCCGTTCGGCACCATCCCCGCCGGCGGCGCCGAGATCCCCACGTTCCTCTCCTATGCCATCGAAAGGAAACTCGCGAGGCACCCCGAAGAATTCGGCACCGGCGCAATCGAGGGTGTCGCAGGGCCGGAGGCGGCCAACAACGCGTCGGCCACCGGCACGCTCGTGCCGTTGCTGACCCTCGGGCTGCCGACGACTGCCACGGCGGCGATCATTCTCGCCGCCTTCCAGCAATGGGGCCTGCAACCGGGACCGCTCTTGTTCGAGACGCAGCCACAGCTGGTCTGGGGGCTCATCGCCAGCATGTATGTCGGCAACGTGATTCTGCTGATATTGAATCTTCCGCTCGTTGGAATCTGGGTCAAACTGCTCGAGATTCCGCGGCCGCTGCTGTACGCCGGCATCCTGCTCTTCGCGACCCTCGGCGCCTATGGACTGCGCAATTCGTGGTTCGACTTGGCACTGCTCTACATCATCGGGGTGATCGGATTCCTCATGCGCCGATACGACATTCCGGTGGCGCCGGTTCTGGTCGGAATGATCCTGGGGCCGCTCGCCGAGCAGCAACTCCGGCGGGCGCTGGCCATCAGCCAGGGCGACCTTTCGATCTTCGTCACGCAACCGATTTCCGGCGGCGTGTTCGCGCTCACCGCACTGGTCCTGCTCGGACCGCCGGCCTGGAGGCGAATTGTCGCGCGGCGAAAGGCACGTCCGGTCAGGCGTTGAAGCCCTTCATCCCCTGCAGCAGACGAAAGAATTCCGCCCGGGTGTCCGAGTTGTCGCGCAGCACGCCGCGCAGGACCGAGGTCGTCATGTCCGACGCGTGCTCGCGGACGCCGCGGTGCGTCACGCACATGTGCTCGGCCTTGACCACGACGGCAACGCCTTCCGCCACCGTCTCGGATTCCACGAGGTCGGCGATCTGGATGGTCATTTCTTCCTGGATCTGCGGACGCGACGTGATCCATTCGGTGAGCCGGTAGAATTTGGACAGCCCGAGGACATTGCGGCCCGGATAGATCCCGATCCAGCAGTTGCCACGGATGTTCTGCAGGTGGTGCGCGCAGGTGGAGCGGATGGTGATGGGCCCGACCAGATAGAGCTCGTCGTAGGCCGTGACGTTCGGGAACGCGGTGAGGTCCGGTGACGGCGCATATCTGCCTGCGAAGATCTCGCCCATGTACATGCGTGCGACGCGCGCGCCGGTTTCCCGGGTGTTATGGTCGTTTTCCGTATCGATGACGAGGCTTTGCAGCAGCGCGGCGACCCTTTCGGCTACTTCGTCGGTGAGCGCCTCGAGCTCGCCCGGCTCGATGAACGGGGCGATGTTGTCGTTGGCGCGAAAGCGTTGCCCGGCCGCCGTCAGCCGTGCGCGGATTCGGTCGGAAGGTCGCGTCATGAATTTTTTCCTCGCTCGAGCAGGATCGATCGCTGGATTCTAACCGGTATCGCTGCGGGACGTTCCCGCACCGTTAAAATGGTATCTTCGCTCCGACGTCGCTTTGGCGTGGGTACTATTGCCGTTTCGTTGCATTCATCAGGAATCTTCGATGCGACTTCTTGTCACGGGTCTTGTGCTGTTTCTGGGCACGCATCTGGTGCCCGCCATCCCGTCGCTGCGCGCTGCGTTGATCGCACGGTCGAGCGAGCAAATCTACAAGACCGTTTTCGCGCTGGCTTCGGTGATGGGCCTCGTGCTGATCGGGGCCGGGTACGCCATTGCCGACGATCGCGCGCCGGTCTTTTCTCCCTTCCCCACGGTCCGTGCGATCGCGCCGTACGCAATGGTGCTGTCGTTCGTCCTGTTTGCGGCAGCGAACATGCGGGGACACTTGCGGCGCAGCGTCGGGCATCCGATGTTGCTGGGTCTCCTCATCTGGGCATCGGTTCATCTGCTCGCCAACGGCGACCATGCCGGCACCGTCCTGTTCGGCGCGTTCCTGGCCTATGCCGTCGTGGATCTCGTGTCCGCCATCCGTCGCGGAGCCGTCAAGACATTTGTCCCGGAATCCAAGCACGATGTGATCGCGCTCGCGGGTGGCGCTGCCGTCGCGCTTGCCGTCATGACATTCCATCGTGTCCTGTTCGGAATCGCGGTGGTGCCTTTCGGCGTCTAGAGAACGGATGTGCCCCGTCGCCGGCGCGAGACCGTGCGGAGCTGGCCCGTTCGGGAGCGCGACTCACCGTGGTGATACGATCGCGTTGCCGGCGAACGGTGCCTTTCGGCCGTGCGCCAAGAAGGAGCTGACGATGCCGAACGCCTCTGGCGAGTACGACGATCCGGCGCGCAATGGCGGCGGCGACATTCGCACTCGGCGCGCTCGTGGCCGGGACGACCGGCGCCCAGGACTACCCGTCGCGTCCGGTGAAGGTGATCGTGCCGTTCTCGCCGGGCGGCGCAGTCGATGGGCCCATGCGCATCATCGCGCAGGACATGGGCAAGCGCATCGGCCAGCAGGTCGTCGTCGAGAACAAGCCGGGTGCGGGGGCGACGATCGGCACCGAACTCGCTTCCCGTGCGCCGCCGGACGGCTACACGCTGCTGCTCGCGTCGCAGACCAACGCGATCAGCGCGACGCTCTACAAGAAGCTCACCTACGATCCGATCGAGGATTTCACCCCGATTTCGCTGATCGGTCGCGAACCCGGCGTGCTGGTGGTCAATCCGGCGCTGCCGGTCAAGACGTTCCAGGAATTCGTCGCCTACGTGAAGGAACGCCCCGGCCAGATCGACTATGCCTCGTCGGGCAACGGCAGCGGGCAGCACCTGTTCGCCGCTTTGCTCGCGTCGATGACCAACCTCAGGATGAACCACATTCCCTACAAGGGCAGCGGCCAGGCGACGACCGATCTCCTGGGCGGACAGGTGATGATGGCGATCCCCGGGACCGCCGGCATGGTCGGCCACATCAAGGCAGGCAAGCTGCGTGCGCTCGCCGTGACGGGTGCCAGGCGCTCGCCCCAGCTGCCGGACGTGCCGACCGTGGCGGAGTCCGGCGTCCCCGGCTTCGAAGCCTACGTCTGGATGGGATTGCTCGCGCCCAAAGGCACGCCCGCGCCGATCGTCGACCGGCTCCACGGCGAACTGATGCAGGCGCTCGCGACGCCCGAAGTGAAGGCCTACATGGCGGCGGCCGGCATCGAGATCGTCGGCTCGACCCCCGCGGAATTTGGACAGTTCTTCCGTGCGGAGAAGGATCGCTGGGCGAAGGTCGTCCGGGAGACCGGCGCCAAGATCGATTGAACGGTCGGACGAAGCCGGCCCGGACGCACGCTGCGCAAAGAGACGACGCGATGACGGCACAAGACAGCGTAAACCATTCCCGCGATGCGACGGTGACGGGCGTCGCGCACTGGGCCCGCAAGGCGACGGTCGACGGCGACGTCCAGCTGTTCCTGTGGGAAAAGTACGTCGACACGCCGACGGACAAACCCGCGGTGTTGTTCGTCCACGGTTCGTCGATGGCGTCGCAGCCGACATTCGATCTGGCGGTTCCCGGCCGCCCGGACTCGTCGGCGATGGACTGGTTCGCACGGCGCGGGTTCGTCTGCTGGTGCGTCGACATGGAAGGTTACGGTCGCTCGGGCAAGACGCGCGACATCTACTGCGACATCGCCAACGGAGCCGACGATCTTGCCGCCGCCACCGATTACATCGCCATGACGCGCGGCGTCCGTGCGTTCATGGCCTACGGCATTTCGTCGGGGGCGCTGCGGGCCGCGCTGTTCGCGCAACGCCACCCCGAGCGCGTCGCGCGCCTTGCGCTCGACGCATTCGTCTGGACCGGCAAGGGGGCGCCCACACTCCTGCAACGGCGCAAGAAGCTGCCGGATTTTCTGGCCCGGAAGCGCCGCCCGATCGATCGCGCGTTCGTCCATTCGATTTTCGAGCGCGATCATCCCGACTGCGCCGAGAAGCGCGTCGTCGACGCGTTCGCGGACGCGATCCTGGCCCTCGACGATTCGATGCCGAATGGCACCTACATCGACATGTGTTCGAAGCTCCCGGTCGTCGATCCCGCCCGGATCACCGTGCCGACGATCGTCCTGCGCGGCCAGTACGATGGCATCGCCGGATTCGACGACCTGATCGAGTTCTTCCAGCGGCTCCCGCACCCCGACAAGCAGTTCTCCATGCTGGCCGGCATCTCGCACGCGAGCTTCCAGCAGAAGAACTATCGGCTCGTCTATCACATCCTGCATGCGTACTTCACCCAGCCTGCCCCGGCATACATCGGTCCGGCCCATGCCACGCCAGCCGCCGCGGCGCCATCGCATGCGCGTGCCTGACGCGTTGCGCGCCAGACGCCCCCGTTGACCTGGCCGCTGTCTTCGCTGGAAACGCTGTGGTGTGCCACCGCGCTGACCATCGGATATGGCGTTCGTGGCGCCGCGGGATTCGGATCGGGGATCGTCGCGACCCCGCTCCTGGCGTTCGTGCTGCCGATGACGACGACGGCACCCCTGATCACGCTGGTTGGATTCGTCGTCTCGGTGCGGCAGGCCGTGCGCGACTGGTACTGGATCGAGTGGAAAATCGTGCTGCGCTTCGTTCCCGGAGCGCTCGTCGGCGTACCGCTCGGGCTATGGGTGGTGAAGACCGCCGACCAGGCGCTGCTCGCCCGATTGCTGGGTGCGTACATCCTTGCCTACGCGGCCTACAGCCTCGCGGGCGAGCGCCTGTTCGGGCGGGAGCTCGCGATGCCGCGCTGGATCGTGCATCCGATCGGCGTGGCTGGCGCGTTGATCTCGACCCTCTTCGGCGGGCTCGCGGGCCCGCTGTACGTCACCTACTTTGATTCGCTGCATCTGGCGAAACGCACGTTTCGTGTGACGGTTTCCACCACGTTGCTGACGCTTTCCGTCGCGCGTTCGATCGGCTATTTTGCCACCGGCGTGTTTCGCGCCGAGGACGCTGTCCTGGTCGCCGCCGCGCTCGTTCCCGCCGGCATCGGCACGCTCGCCGGAGAGTGGGTGCACGAGCGCGCCGAGCAACGGGCGTTCCGGCGCGGCGTCGGCGCGCTCCTCGTACTGAGCGGGATGGGACTCCTTTTCCGTTCGTAAGAAGGGGGCCAGGCTCGATTTTCCGGGTGGTACCCTTGGTTCCGCAGCGGAAATCGAGCCTGGCCCCTTTACACCTTTATGACATGGTCCCTCATAGCCCGCGATGGGGACGGCGCGTTCGGCGCCGCCATCGCCAGCCGTTTCTTCGCCGTCGGAGCGCTTTGCCCGCATGCAGCAAGCGGCATCGGCGCGCTCGCGACGCAGGCGCTCATGAATCCGCTCTATGCGTCCGCCGCGCTCGACGCGTTGGCGCATGGCAACGCGCCCGACGCGATCGTGCGCTCGTTGACGGCGGCGGATTCCGGCCGGGACCACCGGCAGCTCCACCTGATCGACCGGACCGGCCGCACGGCCGCGCATACCGGGGCCGCATGCATCGAGTGGTGCGGCCATCGCGCCGGACGCGATTTTTCGGTCGCGGGCAACATGCTGGCCGGCGCGCGGGTGCTGGACGATACGGCGGCGGCATTCGAGGCAAACCGCGCGCTGCCGTTTGCGCTGCGCCTGATCACCGCGATGGCCGCCGGCGAAGCCGCCGGCGGCGACAAGCGCGGAAAGCAGGCGGCCGCGCTGCTCGTCTGCACGACGGAGACGTACCCCACGCTCGATCTGCGCGTGGACGACCACCCCGAGCCGATCGCGGAGCTGCGGCGCCTGTACGACAAGAGTCTCGAGCGCTTCCAGCCGTTCGTCGCCTGCCTTCCCCGTCGCGCCGATCCCGCCGGCATCACCGACCGCGCCATCATCGAGGCCGCCATCGAACGCTTTCAGGCCGCGCGCGCAGGCTCCCCGGAATCCGCCTGAGCGCCGCGCCGGGCGTGGTATTCTCGCCTGCGCCCGCCTTTTCCCAATGGACGGCGACGCGGCGCGCAACCTACTTTCGGGGGACGCATCATGCGGATCGGATTGCCGAGCTTTCGCATCGGACTCGTGCTGGCGCTCGCCGCCGCGCTCACCACGACGGCATACGCGCAAACGCTGCGCATCGGACTCGCCGAGGATCCGGACGTGCTGGATCCGACGCTCGCGCGCACGTTCGTCGGGCGCATCGTCTTCGCCGCACTGTGCGACAAGCTCTTCGACATCGACGAAAAGCTTTCCATCGTGCCGCAACTCGCGACATCCTACGAGTGGTCGGCCGACAGCAAGGCGCTCACGCTGAAGCTGCGCTCCGGCGTGACGTTTCACGACGGCGAGAAATTCGATGCCGCCGCGGTCAAGTACAACATCGAGCGGCACAAGACGATGCCGGGCTCGAATCGCCGCGGCGAGCTTGCGCCGGTCACCACCGTTGACGTCATCGACCCTGCGACTGTGCGCCTCAATCTCTCGGCGCCGTTTTCGCCGCTCCTCGCCCAGCTCGCCGACCGCTCGGGAATGATGGTGTCGCCGAAGGCGGCACAGGAGGCCGGTGAAAAATTTGGCGCGAAACCGGTGTGCTCCGGACCGTTCCGCTTCGCCGAGCGGGTCGCGCAGGACCGGATCGTGCTCGAACGCTACGCGAACTACTGGAACAAGGGCGAGATCCACATGGAAAAGCTCGTCTATCTGCCCATTCCGGACGCAACCGTCCGACTCGCCAACTTGAAGTCCGGACAGCTTGACTTCATCGAGCGGATGGCCGCCTCCGATGTGCCGGCGCTCAAGAGTGATACCCGCTTCAAGATCGCGACGATAACGGAGATCGGCTACCAGGGCATCACGATCAACGTCGGCAAGAGCGATCTCGCGCAGCAGAACCCGCTGGGCAAGGACCCGCGCGTCCGCGAGGCGTTCGAGCTGGCGCTCGACCGCGAGGGCATCGTGCAGGTCGCGATGGACGGCGAAGCCGCGGTCGGCAACCAGTGGGTTGCGCCGACCAATCCGTATTACGCGAAAAACATGCCGATAC
Organism: uncultured beta proteobacterium; assembly: GCA_963695725.1. Lineage (GTDB taxonomy): Bacteria > Pseudomonadota > Gammaproteobacteria > Burkholderiales > Casimicrobiaceae > CAIWHR01. The sequence continues at coordinate 303,662 of CAVOHM010000002.1, read as the reverse complement.
CGAAACGCGACCTCGCGCGCGCCAAAGCGCTGCTGAAGGAAGCCGGTGTGCCGAACCCGACCTTCACGCTGATGACGGCGACCACCACGGACGCGCAGAAGATCGCGCAGGTCGTGCAGGCAATGGTCAAGGAGGCGGGCTTCGAGGTGAAGATCCAGTCCACCGAATTCGCGACGTCGCTCAACATGGCCGACAAAGGCCAGTTCGACGCGTACGTGCTCGCGTGGAGCGGCCGTGCCGATCCCGACGGCAACATCTTCAGTTTCGACGCGTGCAAGCAGCCGCTCAACTACGCCGGCTACTGCAAGCCGGAGGTCGACGAGATCCTGATCAAGTCGCGCACGACGCGCGATCCAGCCGAGCGGCGCAAGCTCTTCGAGCAGCTGGCGGCGATCGCGCTCAAGGATCGCCCGATCGTCTACCTCTACCACCGCCACTGGCTTTGGGGGTACACCGCAAAGCTGTCCGGGCTGCGTACCGTGCCCGACGGCATGGTGCGCGTGCAGGGCCTCAAGTTCAACTGACGACTGCCGGCGAACCGCGACGCGAGCGATCATTCACGCCTTGCGGTCCCGCCAGCGGCTCGCGTGGCAGCGCGCCCGGAGCCTGCGGGCGCATGCTTGTCCTAAATCCGCGGGCTCCGGGCGCGCTGCCACGACCACGCAATGTTCGCCTTCCTGGTCCGCCGTATCGCGACGATCATCCCGACGCTGATCTTCGTGTCGATGCTGATCTTCGGGCTGCAGCAATTGCTGCCCGGCGATCCCGCCGTGGTGCTCGCCGGCGAAGATCGTGATCCGAACGTCGTCGCGTACCTGCGCCAGAAGATGCACCTGGACGAACCGCTGCCGATGCGCTATCTGTACTGGATCAGCGGTGTGCTGCACGGGGATCTCGGCGAATCGTTGCGGATGCAGAAGCCGGTGCTGGAGCTCATCCTCGAGAAGCTCCCGGTCACGCTCGAGCTCGCGAGCTTCGCGTTCATCATCGCCGTAGCGATCGGAGTGCCCGCGGGCATCGTTTCCGCGGTGCGCCGGAACACGGCGCTGGATTACGCGGCCAATGCCGTCGCGCTGTGGGGCCTGTCGACGCCGAACTTCTGGCTCGGCATCATGCTGATTCTGCTGTTCTCGGTAACGCTCGGCTGGTTACCCGCGTCCGGCTTCGTCAGCCCGTTCGAGGACCTCAAGGCCAACCTGGCGGCGCTGATCATGCCGGCATTCGTGCTCGGCAACGCGATCGCGGCGGTGCTGATGCGCCACACGCGTAGCGCGATGCTGCAGGTGCTGTCGTCGGACTATGTGCGCACGGCGCGCGCGAAAGGGCTTTCCGAGCGCAGCGTCGTCCTCACGCACGCGCTGCGCAACGCGCTGATCCCGGTGATCACCTTGGGCGCGCTGGAACTCGGCACGCTTCTCTCCGGCGCCGTGCTGACCGAGCAGGTGTTCACGATTCCGGGCTTCGGCAAACTGATCGTCGACGCCGTGTTCAATCGCGACTACGCGGTGGTGCAGGGTGTCGTGCTGTTCACGGCGACAGCGTACATCCTGCTCAATTTCGCCGCTGACATCCTGTACGTCGTCGTGAATCCGCAGATCAGGGCGCAGTGATGGCAGCGCTTGCAGACACGCTGCCCTCCCCCGCCGATGCGGGGCGCGCGACGCCGCGTGCCCATCCATTCCGCCGGCTGCTGCGACGGCGCGGCGCGGCGATCGGACTGGTCGTGATCGTCTTCTTCGTCGCGCTGGCCGTACTGGCCCCTGTCGTCTCGCCGTACGACCCGCTCGCGACGAGCTGGACGGCTGTGCGCAAGGCGCCCACGGACGCGCATTGGTTCGGCACCGACGAGATCGGCCGCGACGTGCTGTCGCGCGTCGTCTGGGGCGCGCGCGCATCGCTCCTGGCCGGCGTGGTCTCGGTGCTCATATCGCTTTCGATCGGAGTTCCGATCGGCTTGCTGGCGGGCTACGCCGGCGGCAAGATCGACATGCTGATCTCGCGCCTGACCGACGCCGTGCTCGCGTGCCCGTTCCTGATCCTCGCGATTGCGCTCGCCGCGTTCCTCGGCCCGAGCCTCACCAACGCGATGATCGCGATCGGCGTCTCGGCCACGCCCGTATTCGTCCGCTTGACGCGGGGCCAGACGATGGCGATCAAGGCCGAGGAATTCGTGCTCGCGGCGCGCGCCATCGGCAATCCTCCGTGGCGCATCGCGGCGCGCCACGTGCTGCCGAATGTCGTTCCCGCACTGATCGTGCAGGCGACGCTCGCGATCGCCGCGGCGGTGATCGCGGAGGCGAGCCTCTCGTTCCTCGGTCTTGGCCAGCAGCCGCCCGCGCCAAGCTGGGGCAGCATGCTCAACACGGCCAAGAACTATGTCGACAACGCGCCGTGGATGGCCATCTGGCCCGGCGTGTCGATCTTCATGTTGGTGCTTTCGTTCAACCTCGTGGGCGACGGCCTGCGCGACGCGCTCGATCCGCGGCACGCCTAAGAGATGGAAAGGAAAAGGGGCCAGGCTCAATTTCTACGTGCCTTCTCCTTCATGCGTACGCTGGAAATTGAGCCTGGCCCCTTTTCTTACGGCCCCTTGGCCGCGTTCAGCCGGACGCCTGTAGCCTTCAATCCCCGCAAAAGAACGCCAGGACTTCCGCCGGATCGTCCTGGTAGGCGTGGCCAAAGCTGACGTGGCCGCGTCCGCGCAGGATCAGTTCCTCGCGCCGCAGGTGGATCTCGGGCTCGCCCTCGATCGTGACGCACGTCCCGTTGGAGCTTTGGTCGACAAGCACGAATTTGTCGCGACGGCGCTCGATCCGCGCATGCGCCCGCGACGCCATCTTGTCGGCGATCACGACGTCGTTCTGCGGATCGCGGCCAAGCGTCGCGCTCGGACGGGCATCGTCGAGCTCGATCTCGCGCGTGCCGTGACGCAGCCGGATGTGCGCCGGCGGTGGTTTGTGCCGCGGCGACAACGTCGTCAGTTCGGCCTCGGACGATTGCCAGATCAGTTCGAAGATGCCGACATCCTTGTGCTTGCCCTTGACCGTCAGCGAGTCGATCTCGCGGACGCGCCCTTTGAGCAAGGACGACAGCCGATCGGCCGTCTGCCCCGAAAGGATGACCTGCTCGCCCTTCGCGAGCGCCGCCATTCGCGCCGCGACGTTGACCGAGTCGCCGAAGACGTCGCCTTCGACCGCGATGGCCGGACCGAAATGGAACCCGACGCGTATCGCGAGCCGAGTGCGCCCAACCGGTGGTTGCTCGGAAATCCTCGCCTGCATTTCAGCGGCACCTTCGGCGGCCTGATCGGCCGTCGGGAAGACCGCCATCACTTCGTCGCCGATGGTCTTCACCACCCGGCCGCCGTGCCCTTCGCAGGCGGTCCGGACGAGCGCGAGGCACCGGTCAATGGTGGCAAGTGCCGCCACATCCCCCACCGTTTCGTAGAGACGCGTGCTGCCGCTGACGTCGGCGAAGAGCACCGCGACTTCGGATGCGGCGCTATTCACGGTCGCGGCGAGGGTTCTCGTTCATCGCGCAAGTATAATGCGTCGATGGTTCCGGTTCGATGTCGGTCGATCGAGACTGGATTTCCGGACGCGGTTGGACTAACCTTTGCGAGCGCCCTCGGTAATCCACCTCAAGCCGACCCGCCGGAACCCGCCATGCCACTCCTAGCCGCCTTTGCCATCGTCGCCGTGCTCGCCATGCTGCCGGCGGGGCTAGCGGATGCACAGGGATTCAAGTTCTCGCAGCCCGATACCGCGGCCAAGGCCACCGAAGACGCACGACAGGACCTGATCGCCCAGCAGCTTTCGACGCCGTGCCGCGCCGATCTCAAGGGCAAGAAGATCATGCTGGTGATCGGGGAGGTGCAGTCGAACGGATGGATTTCCGCGCAACAGCAGAACTACGGGCCGCATTTTCAGGCCATCAATGCGCGCCTGCGCGGGTTGGGCCTCCTGACATTCACGCCCGAAGAGATCCGCCGCCAGATCGCGCAGGCCGAGATCGACGCCTACTTCCGCAACGACCCCGACGCGGCACTGTCCGCCGCAAAGCGACTGGGGGCGAGCTTCATCCTGCGTGGGTTGATCTCTGCGGAGGCGTCACGCAACCCCATCATCCCGGTCAATCAGGTTGCGGTGAACATGGGTTTCACGCTTTCGGGCGCCAATGGCCGGATCATCTCCGATACCCAGGCGAGTTCCAGCTCCTATTCGGGGGCGGACATTTCGCGCATGGCGCTGACCCTCGTCAACGAGAAGGCCGACGAGGTCGTGGCCAGACTCTATGCCGACTATTGCAGTCAGGCGGTGGCCGGCGGCGGGAACAAGGCTGCAGCGAAGTAGACGGACATTTCTTACGGACCAAACCGGACACACTGGAGAAACGGCATGAGTCGTCGCCCCTGGATAAATCGCACCGATCTGACGCTAGGTGCATTGCTCTTCGCCTTCGCCGCGGTGGCGTCGGCGCAGCCTACGTTCGGCAATCCGTCGCCAACCGCAGGTTCGGAGACTTCGCAGAAGGCCAATGCGGCGGCGAACCAGGCCATCTACCAGCCGGTCGCCTACACGAATGTCAACAAGAAGGGCCCGGCACTGATCGTGCTTCCCGGCGAAATCAAGAGCAACAACGCGACCTTTCTGCAGAAATTCACGGCGAACAACATCGCCGACTTCGGCGAGATCGAGCTTTCTGCCGCCAATTTCCAGGTGCTCGAGCGTTCCAATCTGGGCCCGCTCCTCAACGAGTTCGCGCTTGCGTACAACCTCGGCGATCCGGATGCCGCGCGCAAGTTTCTGGGCATGGGAAAACTCAAGACCACGAAATACGTCGTGAAGTTCGACGTGCTGAAGACCGAGCAGGTCGCCGCGGCCCAGTCGGGGTTCGATGGCCGCGCGCTGGGCCAGATGGCCGGGCTGCTGGGCGTATTCAGCGGCTCGCGCGGCGGCGCGCAGGCCGGCACGGTCGCCGGTGTCGGAGTCGGCTCGGTGCAGACGAGCGAAACCTCCGGCGTCTGGATCATCGGCATGCGCTACAAGATCATCAATGCGGAAACCACCGAGCAGCTGGCGAACGGCTACACGGAGGAAAAGATGGAAGTCGGCACCAAATCCACGTCCGTGCTCGGCGTTTCGGAGTCGCAACAGGGTGGCGTCTCGCTCGACACGATGGTGCAGCGGCTGATCCAGAAGGCGGTGTGGGAAATCGACAACAAGTACAAATGACGCGGCCGGTTTCCGCGCGACCGCGACGCCGGCCCGCCGCCGGCGTCGCCGTTTACGGTGCACGACCGGCGGCAGACGGGCAATTCCGTGGGAGCCACGCATGGCGGAAATGAGCAACATCGGCAAATACGAGATCCGCCGCGAACTTGGCCGCGGCGCGATGGGCGTCGTCTACGAGGGCTACGACCCGATGATCAAGCGCACCGTCGCGTTGAAGACGATACGCGCCGATCAGGTCGCCGGCGAGAACGCCGAGACCATGCTCGCCCGTTTTCGCCGCGAGGCGCAGGCGGCAGGGCGTCTTTCGCACCCGAACATCGTTTCCGTCTACGACATCGGCGAGGACGCCGGCATCTGGTACATCGCGATGGAATTCGTCAACGGCCGCGAACTCAAGAGCTACTTCGAGGGCAACGAGCGGTTCGCGCCGGCCGACATCGTGCGGATCATGACGCAGATCCTCGATGCGCTCGGCTACTCGCACCGCCAGGGCGTCATCCACCGCGACATCAAACCGGCGAATGTCATCGTGCTCGCCGACGGCGCCATCAAGGTCGCCGATTTCGGCATCGCGCACGTCGAATCGTCGAACATGACGCAGGCCGGCACGGTGCTCGGCACCCCGAGCTACATGTCGCCCGAGCAGATCATGGGACTTCCCATCGACGGCCGCTCGGACCTGTTCTCGGCGGGTGTCATCCTCTACCAGTTCCTGACGGGCGAGCGCCCCTTCAGCGGCTCGGCCACCGCCACCATGCACAAGGTGCTCGAAGAAGATCCGCTGCCGCCGTCGCGCTTCAATGTGCAGGTGCCCGGCGCAATGGACGCCGTGATACGCAAGGCGCTCGCCAAGCGGCCCGACGAGCGATACCAGACGGCAGCGGATTTCGCCGCGGCGTTGCGCACGGCCGCGCAAAGCACCGACGCCTCGGGCGATCCGACGCTCCTGGCGACGCCCGGGCCCACGCAGATCGCGCAGGCCGAGTCCACGCGCACCGAACGAATCGCGCCTGCGGGCACGACGGGCAGCCCGTCGAGCGCGTCCCCTCCCGCGCGCGCCGACGCGGCGGAAACGACCAAAAGACCGCAGACGACGGCGATCGCCATCGTAGCCGCAGTGGCCGTCATCGGCATCGGTGCGGGCCTCTGGGCGGTCTTTCCGCGCACGACAGGCGACGCCGCGAAGGTCGCGCAAGCACCGGCGCCGCCGGCAAGCGCGGCCACGCCGGCACCCCCTGCCGCCGCGCCGTCAACGCCCGTCTTGGCACCGGCCGCATCCGCCGCATCCGCCGTTCCCACACCAAAGACCGACCCCGGCTCGCTGACGATTGCGGCGGAAGGATTGGTCGACCCCAGCGACCCCCGTTATGGCAACGACAAGGCGTTGCTGCAATCCGACCTCAGAGCCGACGCCAAGAGCCAGCTGGTCGCGAAGGCGCTCGGGCTCATGGTCGATCCGGCATCGCTCGCGAAGAACTACGAGGTCGTTCGCGACAAACTCCTGCGCCAGAGCGGAAACTACATTTCGACCGTCGTCGAGGAGAGCCCGCCACGCCTGGGCAAGGACGGTCTGATGTCGATGACGACCAAGGGCGTGGTCGATGTCCGGGCGCTGCAGAAATCGTTGAACCAGATGTCGCGCGACGAGCGCGTCGAATTGATCCGCGCGAGCGGCGATCCCAGGATCTCGGTCCGCATCGCGGTGCGCGACGCCGATCAGCCCAACGCGCCACCACTGCCGTCCCCGGTCGCCGAAAACCTGCTGAAGGAACGCATCAAGGCATTCGGCTTTCGCACCTGGTCGGACGAAGGCGCCGGTGCCGCCGGAGGGCAGCAGGGGGCGGACTTCGACGTCCTGGGCGAAGTCCAGGTCAAGAAGCTATCGGCCCGGCTCGAAGCCTCGGGCGTCGTCATCACCAAATATACGCTCGTCTCCTGGACGGTGAAATGCATCGATCGCGCGACCGGCGAGGAGATCTACTTCAACACCACGCTGCCGAAAGGTGTCGGCAGCTGGGCCAGCGAAGGCGAGGCGATGAAGGCGATCGGCACCAAGATCGCCGACGAATTTTCCCGCAACTTCTTCTTGCAGCACGCCAGCGTGAGTGGCCGCAAGGTCACGCTGATCGTCGCGGGGATGCCCGACGCCGGGACCGAGGACGCGCTGCTGCGCGAACTCGTCGGCCTTCCGGCGGTGATCACCGTTGCCGCGCGGGCGAAGGCGCCAGCGCGCATTTACGATCTCCAGATTGCCGGCAGCGGCCCGGAAGGCGACCTCGTCGCTGCCGGCGTGTTGAAGGCGCTCAACGCCAAGCTAGGGCAGGCCTGCTTCGGCCTGGGCCGCATCGCCGGCGTCGAGGTCAATGTCACGTTCGACCCGAGCTGCAAGGATCCGACGGTCCTGTCCCGGCTCGAGACGAATCCGCCGGCCGGGTTGTACGGGGCGCCGCCGGGGCGGCAGAAGGCGTTGATCAAGAATCCGGAAATGCTGCGCCGGCTGACCATCTGAACGGCACAGGTCCCACGTGGTCCGCCAGGTACTCGACCAGCACCGCGTCCATCCGGCGATCCGTGCCAAGGTCGCCGGCCATCACGCCGACATCGTGCGCGAAGTCGAGGCGGCAATCGTCGCGAACAAGGTGGTCGTCGTCGGCATGAAGGGGAATCCGTTTCCCCGCAAGGCGTGCAAGCTGCTCGACGCGCGCGGCATCGCCTGCCGATACGTCGAATACGGAAGCTATTTTCGCCTTTGGCGGCGCCGCAACGCGCTCAAGATGTGGACCGGCTGGCCGACTTTCCCGATGATCTTCGTCAAAGGCGTGTTGATCGGCGGGGCGAGCGATCTCGAACGCCTGATCGAAAGCGGCGAACTCGCGCGCATGCTGGCCGATTGAACGCCGCACGGTGTGACGATGACGCGCATTCCCGCGGCCGAAATCGAATGGACGGCGATTCGCGCGCAGGGTGCGGGCGGCCAGAACGTCAACAAGGTGTCGACCGCGCTGCATCTGCGCTTCGATATCCCGGCATCCTCCCTGTCGGACGCCGTCAAGATGCGGCTCCTTGCGCGGCGCGACCAGCGGATTACGTCGGAAGGAGTCGTCGTCATCAAGGCGCAGCGCTACCGGAGCCAGGACAAGAATCGCGCCGACGCGCTGGCGCGGCTCGAGGAACTCGTCGCCAGCGCGTCGACCGTGCAGCGCGTGCGCAAGCCGACGAAGCCGACGCGCGGCTCGCAGGTACGGCGGGTCGACAGCAAGGTCAAGCGCGGGCAGGTCAAGACCGCGCGTGGCAAGGTTGTCGAGTAGTCCCCCGGAGCACGGACCGCACGCTCGAGCACTACAATGCGCGCGCTGCAGCACGCCGGCCGCCCGGCTCGCAGTCGCCGACGCTCAGCGCGCGGGCACCATCACCAGCCGTGCGTTGCCGGATTCCGCGCCCCAGGCTTCTCCGGCACGGCCCAGCATCTGTCGCACGTTGGCGCCGCTGCGGTCCGACGGAAAGGTCTCGAACGTCTCGGTGACCGGATCGAATTTGACGATGGCGTTGGCGGTCCATTCCGTCAGCCAGACCTTGTCCATCGCGTCGACCCAGACGGAGTACGCGCGCGGCCGATTGCCGGGCAGCTTCCACTCGCGCCACGTGCGCGTCGCCGGGTCGTAGCGGCCGACCTGGCCGGTGTTCCAGTAGCTGACCCAGATCCGGCCTTTCGAATCGGACCAGACGCGGCGCGCGCCCTGTTCTCGCGTTGGCGGCTCGATCACGGTCGCCTCTCCGGTTTCGGTATCGACGCGCGCGATGTGGTTGCCGGCGAGCGACGCATAGTAGACGTCGCCTCCCGGCGTCGACGCGATGCCATAGGGTCCACGCCCGCGCGGCGCCTTCCACACCTTCATCTCGTTCGTTTCGGGTACCAGGCGGCCGTAATAGCCGCTCTGTCCGGTAAACCAGACGCGGCCCTTCGCGTCGAACGTCAGCGTGTTGAGATTGGCGTAGTCGGCGTCCTTGCCGAGCGGCCAGACGCGCACTGCGCGCGTCCTGGCGTCGACACGCACGATGGCGTTCTGGCCACTATCGGTGACCCACGCCGCACCATCCGGGCCGACGATCACGCCATGCGGCGACGAATTGGAACCGAGCGGGATTTCGTCGAACTTCCCGGTCTTGGGGTCGAGGATCCCGAGCTTTCCCGTCGACTGCGCCGTGTAATAGACGGGTTCGCCGGACCCCGGGGCAGCCGCAACGTCGTGCGGATGCGCGTCGCGGGCCACGTCGAAGTAGGCGGGCTTGACCTCCGCGGCCGCGGCGCGCAACGCGAGCGGACACGCCAGGAACGCGGCAACGGCCAGCAAAGGAATTGACGGGCGGTGGGAGATCGACATCGAGCGCTCCTTGGCGAATCCGTCGGGTCCGAACCGCGGGCATTGCAGCGTCACGCGCGGCGACGGGCGATCAGTGTACCAATTGCCGGATCGCCTTGCGTTCCTCGCCGTCATCTTCGACGATGCGCTTTGCCGTACGCCTTGCCGTACGCTCGCCAGCGCACGGACGCACGCGTATCATTGATGTGTCCCGGGCATTGCCGACATGCCGGACTCACCTCGAGGAGGAGACACCATGGCACGAAAAGCTTCCAGCGACGGCGTCTATCGCGTCACCGAAGTCATCGGAACGAGCAAGGTTTCGTGGGAGGACGCGGCCAAGAATGCGGTGACTGCCGCGAGCAAGACGCTGCGCGACCTGCGCATCGCGGAAGTCTCGAAACTCGACATGAAGGTGGAAGGCGGCAAAGTCGTCGCCTACCGCGCGCGCGTCCAGCTGTCTTTCAAATACGACGGTTGACGCGGTTGCCGGTGCGCGGTCCCGCCGCTAGACGCCGGTGAACCCGGCTTAACGCGTATCGCGTTTGGGGGCGACGGGGCACTGCGGCGCGTCGCCCCATTGGCCATCGCAGTAATCGAGCCGGGCGCGCTCCTTGCAGGCGAAGCCGAAGAGACCACCGTCACGTTCGCAGCGCTCGGTGGCGGCCGTGAATATCTGCAGGCGACTGGGAGCCGCGGGCGCCTTGACCTGCACGGCGGGCACGCTCGGCACCGCGGCCACGGCTTTGCTGGTGGCAGGCGGTATGTAATCGCGCTCACCGTCCGGAATGGGCGGGTCGGTCACCGGGATAGCGGGAGCGACGCTTGGGCTCACGGCGCTGCGCACTGGATTGCGCGTCGCCACGGTACCGGCGGTGGGTCCCAGCGTGACGCGGGACACCTTTGGCTCAGGCAGCACATCGACAGCCGGCGATCCGGCGCCGGTGTCGCCCGCAGGCAATGATTCCGCTGGCTGCGACAGCGCCGAACTGTCCGCCCGCATGTCCACGACCGGCGCCGGCGCAACCGGCGGATCGCCCGCGGGAGCCGACGCATCATTGATTGCATCCACGGCGATAACCGCGGCGATGGATAGCGCGATGCCGAAAACGGCGAGCGCCGCGTAGGTGCCCCATGCCCCGGGAACCCCCGTCGATCTGGCCGCAAGCGCCCGCGTCGCGCGCCGATGGCCGCCGACGAGGAATGCCGTGGCACCGGCGTTCGCGTTGGCCTGGGGCAAGAACTCGGAATGGAGGCTTGGCACCTGGCGCGCGCGTTTCACGGCAGCCTTGCACTGCGCGCACAACGTGGCGCCACGCCGCGCCGGCCGCGCGCAGATCGCGCAACGGGTGAAAGCGGATTCGGCAGCCGCCAAGGTGCCCGTCAGATCCGTCATTCCATATTATGCCGGCGCGAAAAGTGCCATGACGATGGCATATTAACAGAGGCGGCGCGAAACGCAAGCCCCGGGAACTTACTGCCATCGTCACCGTTTGCGGGTTGCGCTCGGCCGACGCGAAGATGGCTGGCTTGCCTCTGGCGCGTCTTCCCGCCGACAATGACCCTCGTTCGCGTTCAACCCGAGGGCCAGATCCACCATGACTTCCACGTCCAAAGTCGCCATCGTCACCGGCGCCGGCACGGGCATCGGCAAAGCCGTCGCCCACGCGCTGCTCTACGACGGCTATCGCGTCGTTCTCGCCGGTCGCCGCAGCGACCCATTGCAGAAAGCGATTGCCGAAGCCGCCGCATCCGCCGGATCAGCGTTGGCCGTACCCACGGATGTCAGCGATCCTGCCTCCGTGGCGGCGCTCTTTGCACGCACGCGCGAAGCCTACGGACGCCTCGATGTACTGTTCAACAATGCCGGCGTCGGCGCGCCCGGGATCAACCTCGAAGAGCTGACCGTCGAACAGTGGAAGAACGTCGTGGACATCAACCTCACCGGGGTGTTCCTGTGCATACAGGAGGCGTTTCGCATGATGAAGAGCCAGGACCCGCGCGGCGGCCGTATCATCAACAACGGATCGATCTCGGCGCACGCGCCCCGGCCGAACTCGGCGCCCTACACCGCGACGAAACACGCGATCACAGGTCTCACGAAAGCCGCTTCGCTCGACGGTCGAAAATACGACATCGCCTGCGGGCAGATCGACATCGGCAACGCCCACACGGAGATGGCGGCGCGCATGGCGAACGGCGTCCCGCAGGCGAACGGTCAGATCGCGCCCGAGCCTCTGATGGACGTCGCGCATGTCGCGAGCGCAGTACGGTACATGGCGAGCCTGCCTATCGAGGCCAACGTCCAGTTCCTGACGGTAATGGCGACGAAGATGCCTTTCGTGGGGCGCGGGTAGCGATCACTTCCACAAGTCGACGGCGGAACCGCGCGCGCGCAGGCGCTCCGCGCGCGCCTGGATGAAGCGCTGAAACGACGGCTCCTCGCGATACGCCCCCTCCGCGACGTACTCGAGCGACGACTCGAGATGGAACGGCCGCAGGTAGGCGTCGATGCGGAACACCTCCCGGCCGTCGCTCGCAAAAAAGACGATGGCCGGCGCAAAGGTCACATTGAGCTCGGCCGCCCACGCCTGAACGGTCGTCCTCCGGCCGTCCGGGACCGTGAGACCCGTGCGCGCACCCAGCGCCAACCGAACGACATCGAAGCGCTCCAGCAGCGCGCGTATCTGCGAACGCTGGAAGCCGTCGCGATGCAGTTCATCGCATGGGCCGCAATAGGCGGTCTCGAAGAGCACCGCTAGCGGCTTCCCGCCGGGCGTACGCCTCAGGTCGTGGGGAGGCGGCAGAAAAAGGACTCGTCGGCCAGGCGCGCACTGGCCGGATCGCGGACCTCGCGTGCCAAATAGGCGGCCAGCGTTTCCTTCCGCTCGTGTTTGCCCGATACGAAATCGAGCACCGCTTCGAACCGGTGTGGCGGATAGTAGCCGTTGAGCCGCGCCACCACGGCGCCTCGCTCGTCGAAGAAAAGCAGCGTCGGCGTGAACTGCACGTCGAGAAATCGTGCCAGCGCTTTCTCGCTCCTCGTCTGTCCGTCGAGCCAGGTGGTCTCCCGGTCGCCCCAGAGGTTGAGGGCGATCGCGACGAAATGCTTGCGCGTCTTTTCCACGATGTTGCGCTGCGAAAAATTGGTCACCATGAGCTGCGTGCAATACGGGCAGCCGTCCTGCCCGAAATAGACCATCACGCGACGTTCGTCGCGGGCGGCGTCGCGGATGTCGTCGCGAAAGTCGAGAAACGTCTCGGTGAACCAGGGCGGGATGTCGATCGCGTGCGGGGCGACATCCTGTGCTTCGGCCGCGCCTCCGGCCACGACGAGGGCGAATCCGGCAAGCGCGAGCCAGCGCCGCAATCCACGTCCCGCCGGTCGGATCGCAGCCCCTGGCGCGGGGCGCGTGCCAATGGCACCAGCCGATGCATCCGCGTGCCGGACGCTCACCCCGCGTAGCGGCCCGCAACGGACAACACACCGGGAATAGTGGACGTAGCGCAGCGTTACCATCGTCGCGCGACCGACCTCGCGAAATCGGACCAACAGGATCATTATGGCAGCAAATTGCGGCCGCAGTTCCGCAGAACTGGCGCCAAGTTCGACCCGCGCGGGAGGATTCATGCGTTGGATTGCCCTGATCATGCCGTTGCTGCCGCTTGCCGGTAGCGCCGGCGCGGATCGAACGCAGTTCGCGTTGCTGCACATCCCGGCAAAACGTGCGGCGCCTGCTTGCGGCAGGCCGTGACGTCTGCCGCACCATGACAAACCTGGGCATGACGATCGGCGCCCGCGGCTTTCGCCGCTGGTACGAGCGGCAGCTCGTCGAAGGTTTTGCCTACATGATCACCGGCGTCTTGAGCCTGATCATGATGGCACTCGCAATCGAATTGTCCGAGTTCCGGTCGACGGCCGGCGGCTTGATCGCGCTGGCGGCGATCGCCACGGCGGGGGGCGGCTTGTGCGTGTTCTCGTGGCGCCGGTTCCATCACCTGCTCTCCCGCGCCGAATACCTTGCCGAGCAGGCGACCTGCGACCAATGCCGCACCTATGGCCGATTCACCATCGTGTCGTCCCGCGAGGCGCCTGACGCGCCGGCTGGCGGCGCCATCGACGTGCGCTGCCGAACCTGCAGCAACGAATGGACGATGGGCTGATTGGCGCGTGCCGTCAGCCGATATGCCGCCGCAGGAACTGCAGTGTCCGTTCGCGCGCGAGCTTGGCCGCCGCCGCATCGTACGATGCCCGCTGATCGCAGTTGAAGCCATGATCGGCGTCGTACGTGAAGACCTGCGCCGCGGGATGCGCCGCGGCAAGCTTGCGCACGCCAGCGACCGGGATCATCGCGTCACGCTCGCCGAAATGCGCCATCAGCGCGCATTGCGGCGCTTCGCCGGACGCGTCGAGCATCCCGCCGCCGTAGTAGGGAACGGCGCACGCGAACCCCGGCAGCCGTGCCGCCGCCATCCACGCGACGAAGCCACCCCAGCAGTAGCCGACGATACCCACCTTGCCGATATCGGAAACGGCATCGCGCGCCGCTGCAATATCGCGCAACGCCGCGTCCGTTTGCGCGAGACCCTTGAGCTCGCGTCCCTTCGCGACGTCGGCCGGCGTATAGCCGATGTCGACGCCGCGCTGGTACCGATCGAACAGCGCCGGCGCAATCGCGACGTAGCCGTCGGCGGCGAACCCGTCGCAGACGCTGCGGATGTGACTGTTGACGCCGAAGATCTCCTGCGTCACAACCAGCCCGCCGCGCGCGGCGCGCGGCGGATCGGCTCGATATGCGCTCAACACGATGCCATCGGCGGCCGTCAGATCGATCCAGTTTCCCATCATGCCTCCTCGGCTGCGATCGCTACCGGAAAAAGATGACCGTCAGGAGCGCGAACGTCGGCAACAGTATGACGGTCGACCAGAGCATGTAGCCGAAGAAGCTCGGCATCTCGACGCCGCGCGACTGCGCGATCGACTTCACCATGAAATTCGGGGCGTTGCCGATGTAGGTATTCGCGCCCATGAACACCGCCCCCGCGGAAATGGCGGTGAGCGTCGACGCCAGGGGCCCCATCAAGGTGACTGCATCGCCTCCGGCAAGGTTGAAAAAGACCAGATAGGTGGGCGCGTTATCGAGGAAACTCGACAGCATGCCCGTCATCCAGAAGTAGAGACCGTCCCTGGGTTGCCCCGCTTCGTTGGTAACCAATGCGAGCAACGGCGCCATCGCTCCGTCGGAGCCCGCGCGCAGGATGGCAATGGCCGGAATGATCGTGAGGAAGATCCCCGCGAAGAGCTTCGCGACTTCAATCATCGGCTCCCACTCGAAATGATGCGCACGGCGCAACGCCGGGGACGTGAAGCGCCAGGACACCCAGACGATGCCGAGGAGCATCAGGTCGCGCACGACGTTCTGCAACTTGATCGTCATCCCGGACACGGCGAACTGGACGTCCGGTTTCCATACGCCGGACATGACCACGCTGAGCACGACCAGCGGACCGAGGACGACCAGGTTCAAGAGACCTTCGACCCGGATCGGCGAGTCCGGTGTGGGGTCCTCGGTGACCGGCTTCGCTTCGCCGGGCTTGCGATAATGCCAGCAGTCGATGGCGAAGAATAATGCAAGCAAAATGCACGAAGTGATCAACGTCGGCCAAAGCATCGCTCGCGTGGTCCAGAAAAAATCGACCCCTCTCAGAAAACCCAGAAACAGCGGCGGATCACCAAGAGGGGTCAGCGCGCCCCCGATATTGGCGACGAGAAAGATGAAAAAGATCACCACGTGCTTCTTGTGCTGCCGCGCATCGTTGGCGCGAAGCAGCGGGCGGATCAGCAGCATTGCCGCGCCGGTCGTGCCGATAAGGCTTGCCAGCACCGTGCCCAGCCCGAGAATTCCCGTGTTCAAGGCCGGCGTGCCGTGCGGATTGCCCTTGATGTGGATTCCGCCCGCCACCGTGAACAGCGATAACAGAAGAATCATGAACGGAACGTACTCGGATTGCAGCGTGTGGGAGACCTCGTACACCACGAGTTCCATGCCGAACAGGTACGCAAGCGGTAGCAAGAACGAGAGCGACCAGAATGCGGATACCTTCCCGTAATGGTGATGCCAGAAATCCGGCGCAGCGAGCGGAAGCACCGCGATCGAGAGCAGAACGCCGGCGAAGGGCACGACCCAGAGCAGAGAAAGACCGGCCCCATTGAGCGCGACCGCGCTTTGCGCCGCGACGGCGCATGGCGCAATCGTCGCCGCGGACAATCCCAGCATCAATCGTGTGACGTTCGTCAGCATCGGCAAACCGGAACGCTCGACAGCGGCCCCAATCGACCCGACACCCGCCCGGCGTGATCGCCGCGACCCGGTCGTCGCGTGGTGGATTCGTCGTCAATCATGGAAGGCACGTATTTTACCGGGAGGATGGAAGCGGCAGGGCAAGGCATGCATGTGTGCGCACGTCACGGTGTCCCCGCGCAGTTCGATTCTAGCGGAATCCCACGCGGCCAGCATCGGTCCGGCGCCATCCTGGCGACGCCATGGGGAAGCGCATTCGCCCGGTGACGCCTGGTGAGTTTTCGGATTGCGGCAACCGCACGCTTGCGATCTTGGTAATCTTCCCCTTTCCGCTTCCTGGGACCGCCGAGTGCGGCCGGTCGGCGGGATTCGCTCGCATCGTCCGCCCCCCACGACGCACAGGCTCGCTCTGTTCATGTCCCGACTCGAGTTCCGCTTGACCGGCGAATGCATCGCCCTTAACGACTTGCTGAAGGTCGCCGGTGTTTGCGCGAGCGGCGGGGCCGGCAAGGCACTGGTCGCAACCGGCCGCGTCCGTGTGGACGGCGCGATCGAATTGCGCAAGACCTGCAAGATCCGCGCGGGCCAGGAGGTCCGCGTGGACGACGTGGCGATTCGCGTGCTCGGCAATCCGCAGGCGGGATGACCCGGGGCTCTCGCCCGGCCTGCTATAATTCACCCACGCGGCACTTCGACCAGTCCCCTGCCGCTGTCAGTTCCGACGCTTTGCCCCCACGCGTTTGCCTGCGACTGGCGCCGTTCGCGGCGACAGGCCGATCGTTTTCGAAAGTCATCATGTCCTTTGCTTCGCTCGGCCTGTCCGACGCGCTTGTCCGCGCCGTGACCGAACACGGCTACACGCAACCCACGCCCATCCAGCTGCAGGCCATCCCCGCGGTACTTGCGGGCGGCGACCTTCTCGCCGGCGCGCAGACCGGCACCGGCAAGACCGCCGGCTTCGTGCTGCCGATGCTGCAGCGACTCGCGGCGCCGACCGCCCCTCCCGCGCACGCGCCCCGCTCGTCCAGGAAACCCATCCGCGCGCTGATTCTCACGCCCACGCGCGAACTCGCGGCGCAGGTCGAGGAAAGCGTTCGCGTCTACGGCAAGTACGCGAAGCTGTCGTCGATGGTGATGTTCGGCGGCGTGGGCATCGCGGCCCAGACGGCGCAGTTGAAGCGCGGCGTCGACATCCTCGTCGCCACGCCCGGACGTCTGCTCGACCACCAGGGCCAGGGCAACCTCGATCTGTCGCGCATCGAGATCCTCGTTCTGGACGAAGCGGACCGGATGCTCGACATGGGGTTCATCCGCGACATCAGGAGAATTCTCGCGCTGCTTCCGAAAAAGCGCCAGAATCTGCTGTTCTCGGCGACGTTTTCCGACGAAATCAAGGATCTCGCCGACAATCTGCTCGATGCGCCGGCATTGATCGAGGTTGCGCGCCGCAACTCGACGGTCGAAATCATCACGCAGACCGTGCACCCGGTCGACCGCGACCGCAAGCGGGAGCTCCTGTCGCACCTCATCAAGACCCGGAACTGGTTCCAGGTGCTCGTCTTCACGCGCACCAAGCACGGCGCCAACAAGCTCGCCCTGCAGCTCAACAGCGACGGCATCACGGCGCTGGCTATCCATGGCAACAAGAGCCAGGGCGCCCGCACCCGCGCGCTGGCCGAGTTCAAGGACGCGAGCCTCCAGGTGCTTGTCGCCACCGACATCGCGGCCCGCGGCATCGACATCGAAGACCTGCCGCACGTCGTCAACTTCGACCTGCCCAATGTGCCGCACGACTACGTACACCGGATCGGGCGCACCGGACGTGCGGGCGCTGCCGGCGAGGCGATCTCGCTTGTCTGTGTCGACGAGCACGAATTCCTCCGCGACATCGAAAAACTGATCAAGCGCACACTGCCGCGCACCGTCATCGCCGGATTCGAGCCCGATCCGCACGCGCGGGCGCAACCGATCCTGCAGCGGCAGGGACGCGCCGCGCCGCGCGGCGGCAACTCGCACAGCGCGACGCGCAACCCGCCGCGCAGCCGACCAGGTCACGGCCAGGCAGGCGCCAACTCCGGCGCCGCTGCGAGGCCGCACGGCGGCGCATCGGCCCGGCCTCCGCGAGGAACTTCTACCGCCACGGCCACCGCTGTCGGTACGCGAGGCCATGCGCCCGTCAGCCCCGCATCGCCGTCGAAGCCGCGCGTCATCCACCGCTTCGGCGGGCGCGGCCGATAGCGCTGGTCGCGGATCCGATTCCCGACCTTTCTTCTCGACCCCGCGCGAGATGCGATGCAGGCGATCTCCGACCTCGTCGCGCTGACCTCGCCGCTCTTCCTGCTGGCGGGCCTGGGCTATGCACTCGTGCGGTGGCTCGGCTGGCCAAAGACCATCTCCGACGCGCTGACGCGATTTGTGTTCGCGGTGGCAATTCCGGCGCTGCTCTTCCGGCTGATGAGCGATTTCTCGCGCCTGCCGCCGGTGGATGCGCGGCTGCTGATCGCCTACTTCGGCGCCTGCCTTATCGTGTTCGCGGCAGGTCGCGCGATCGCGCGCCGCGTGTTCCGGATGGACGGCGTCGCGCAATCGGTCTTCGCCGTCGGCGGCATCTTTGCGAATAATCTGCTGCTGGGCGTTCCGCTCGCCAAGATCACGCTGGGCGACGCGGCGCTTCCCGTCGTCTCGCTGGTGCTGGTGTTCAACTCGCTGCTGTTGTGGACGCTCGTGACCGTCTCGGTCGAATGGGCACGCACGCGCCACGTCTCGTTCGCGGGCTTCGCCACGACGGTGAAGAACGTGGTGACCAATCCGGTCGTGGCGAGCATCCTGATTGGCGCGGCCTGGGGCTTTGCCGGCATACCGCTTCCGGGCGTCGTGGATCGCACGCTCGACCTCGTCGGGCAGGCGGCAGTCCCCCTGTCGCTGATCGCGCTGGGAATGGGTCTCGCCGAGTATGCAGTCCGCGCAGGATGGCGCGAAAGCGCAGCGATCTGCGCCGTCAAGCTGGCCATCCACCCGCTCGTTGTGTTCGCGCTCGCCCGCGCCCTGGCGCTCCCGCCGCTGGAGACGCAGGCGGTCGTGATGCTGGCGTCGCTGCCGGTCGGCGCGAATGTCTACCTGATGGCGCGCGAGTTCGGCGCGCTCGCCGGACCGGTCGCCGCGAGCCTCGTCATCTCGACCATGGCCGCTGCGGTGACCACGCCGGTGTTGCTTGCGCTGACCGCCGGCGGGTGAATCGGCCCAGCGGCGGCTGCAGATCGACACGGATCGCCGATGCCATCGCAGCCCTGCCCGAGTCGCGTGGAAACAGGTAGCATTGTCCTTGGCGGGACGACCCGCGATGGAACGGGAGGCGAGCATGGCTAAGGGCAAGGGCGGCGGCAGTTTTCCCAACCCCAAAGGACACACCGGACCCAAGACGCAATTCCCGCAGGCGCGCCGGCCGCCCGCAGCGGTCGTGCCGCGCGTGATTCCGCGGACCAAGGCAAGCGCGAAGGGACGGTAGCGAGTTTCTGCGCGCATTTTGCGCGGAGCGAGGAGATCAACCGCGCTCGCGCGATGCCGGCGGATCGTCTGCCGGGACAATCCGTTCAATGCCGTTCCGGTGCGCCTGTGCGCGTTGCCATACTACGTAGCCACCGATGCCGCCCCGCCCCCTCGATCTGCCAGCGGTCAACGACCTCCGGACCGTCACGCTGCGTTTCGGGGGCAAGCACCAAGTCAGGAAGTCGAAGGCGCTCGCCGCCGCCGCGTCGCGCCCGCTCACCGACGCCGCCGTGCTCCTCGCCTATCACGATTGCCTGCTCTGTCTCCTGGCCTATCCCGAGACGCGCGCGCTTGCTGCCAGCGCGCGCGCCGAACTGAAGCGCGTCGCCGCGACCGCCCGCAGCCTGTTTGCCGCCGGACCAGCGCGCGAGCGTGGAAAGCTCGCGAACAGCGGGATCGCCTGGACCGACGTGACGATCAATTTCGGTTGGGACATCGCCCGCTGGCTCGTCCAGCGCTTTCCGAAACGAGCGAATATCGACTCCTTCGGCGAGCACGGTACTCCGGCACAGGCCATCCTCGGCGAAGCACTGGCCCCAATGGAATTCGAACTTGCGGCGTCCGACGCGACGTCGAGCGAATTCATCGCCGCCGCCGCCGGCAGCCGTGGCACCGGCCTCGGGTGGCTCACCGGCGCGTTCGAACGATTGCCGTGCAGCGACGCGCTGCGCGGCCAACTGTTCGACGCGCTGCAGCCATTCGTCGTCATCCGGCCCGGTGGCTCGATGCTGTCACGGACCTGCGTTCGCGGCCTTCCGGCCCCGACGTTTTTTCATCGCGATGAGCTTCGGCGCAGGGTCGACCTGGCGGCGCTTGTCGACCGTCCGCTGCCTGCACCACGGCGCTTGTCGGCCGCCGACCGCCAGCACGTCATCGATGCCGGACGCGCGATGCTCGCTGCGCTCGGCCGGGAAACCGATGCCATCGCGCTCGCCTATCCCGCGGGGGTCCGCTATTACGAGCTGGAGCGTGGCATGGCACTCGCGCTCTACACGATGCGGCCCGAGCGGCGCAGTCCGATTGACTCGCATGTCGGCATGATGGTGTTCAAGAATGGCGTGCCGGTCGGGTACGGCGGCGGCTGGCCGTTTCTCGGCACCTGCCGGATCGGGGTCAACATATTCGCGCCCTTCCGGGGCGGGGAATCCGCGCTGCTCTTCGGACAGGTATTGCGTGTCTACCGGCAGTGCTTCGACGTCGGCCGGTTTGTCGCCGAGCCCTCGCAGTTCGGCGGCACGAACAAGGAAGGACTGCGCTCGGGCGCGTTCTGGTTCTACTACCGGCTGGGATTTCGCCCGATCGACGCTCGATCGGCGCAAATGGCCCGCGAGGCGTGGGCGCGCATCGAAACCCGCGCGGGCTATCGGACGCCGGTCTCCGAGTTGCGGCGATTCACCGGTTCGGACATCGAACTTGTTCTCGACGCGGTCCCGCGCTGCGAGCCCGGCGACCTGAGTGACTCCGTGACGAGTTGGATTCGCAAGAATTTCCGCGGCGATCGCACTTCGGCGGAAGGCGCGGCAGCGCACAAGGTGACGCGCCTGCTCGGGCGCGATGACCGTTCGCGCTGGACCGATGGCGAGCGCCACGCATTTCGTGCGCTGGCGCCGCTCGTCGCGCAAATACCGGATCTCGCGACATGGCCCACGGCCGACAAGCGCAGCCTCGTCGCGCTGATGCGAGCCAAAGGCGGCGACGAATTCCGCTTCCACGCACGATTGGCGCGCCACCAGCGACTGCGCGACGCGCTCGCGAACCTGTAGGCGGGGCCGTGCGGCCGAGGATCCATCGCGTAGAATCGCGTATTTTTCGCGCCACGATCCACCGCATTCGCGACCGATTCCGACCCCGATGACACGACGCAGCGCAACCAAGAACTACCGGGTTCGCCGCTCGGGCATTCACGGGCGCGGCGTATTCGCGGCGCGAACCATCCGCAAGGGGGCGCTGGTCATCGAATACCGGGGCCAGCGAACAACCTGGGACATCGTCAACGAGCGTCCCGACAGCGATCCGGGGAATCCCCAGCACACGTTCGTCTTCGAGACAAGCGACGGCAGCGTCATCGACGGCGGCCGTCGCGGCAATTCGGCGCGCTGGATCAATCACTCGTGCGCTCCCAACTGCAGTTCCTTCGAGGACGACGATGGGCGCGTATTCATCGAGGCGCGCCGCACGATCCGCGCCGGCGAGGAATTGACGTACGATTACCGGCTGTCGCTCGAGGGCCGGATCACCCGGAAGATCCGCGCGACCTATGCCTGCCACTGCGGGGCGCGGCGCTGCCGGGGGTCGCTGCTGCTCGAGCGATAGGCGGACACCCAAAAGCCTTCGTTGCGCCGCAGCGTCCGCACCCGCACAATTGCCCCACCCTTCCGCGCCGCGGCAACCGGCGTGAATCTCCCGGAGACCTCGCCGATGGCCCGCAAGAGCACCGTCCATTCGTCCGGCACACTCGTGGTGCTGGAACACTGTTCCGATGTCCTCGCCGGCAATCCGCTGGGCGATCCGCATGTCCGCAAGCTGGCGGTCTGGCTGCCGCCGCAGTACGACGAGCGTGCGACCAGAGGCCGCGGCCGCAGGTTGCCCGTCTTCTACGATCTGGTCGGATTCACCGGCTCCGGGTTGGCGCACACCAACTGGAAGCCCTTCGGCGACAACGTGCCCGAACGCGCGGCGCGCCTCATCCGCGACCGGAAAATGGGTCCCGCGATCATCGTCTTCCCCGACTGCTTTACGTCCCTGGGCGGCAATCAGTATGTCAACTCGACGGCAATCGGCGCTTATGCCGATTATCTGACGAAAGAAATCATTCCGTTCGTGGATCGTGAATTCCGCACGCTCGCGTCGCGCGAGCATCGCGGCTGCTTCGGCAAGTCCTCGGGCGGCTATGGCGCGATCATCCACGGCATGAAATATGCAAAGCATTGGGGAGCGATCGCCAACCACTCCGGCGACGCCTACTTCGATTTCGTCTACCACCACGACTGGCCGAACACGCTCGACGAGCTGGCGAAATATCGTGAGCCGAAGCGCGTTCCGGGAGCGTACAACGTGCGGTCCAACGTGCGCGGGCGCAAGGGGCTCGCCGAGGGCCGCGACGACGGGCGCATCCGGCGCTTTCTCGAAGCCGTCTGGAAGAAGGAAAAACTCTCGCAGTCCGAGGGTCACGCGATCATGAACGTGTGCATGGCGGCGAGCTACGACCCCGACCCGAAGGCTCCGCTGGGATTCCGCCTGCCCTTCCACCTCGACACCGGCGAAAGACTCGACGCCCGGTGGAAGCAATGGCAGAAACACGACCCGATCCGGCTCGTCGGCAGATACGCCGCCAGCCTGCGGACGCTCAAAGGCATCTACATCGACTGCGGCTGGCGCGACCAGTTTCACATCCACTACGGGACCCGGCTCCTGTCGCTACGCCTGGCCGAGTCGGGGATCCGGCACACGTACGAGGAATTCGATGACAATCACTCGGACGTCGATTACCGGATGGACGTCAGCCTGCCGTTTCTCTACCAGGCGCTGAAGGCGTAGGGGCTGCGGTCGGGCCGCCTGTCCTTGGCGGCAAACGACACCCGCCGCGCGTCGACCTTGCCACCGGGCTCCTTCACGCCAATAATGGGTGCCGGAAGGAGGGCTTCCATGAAGAGGATTCTCCTGTTGGCCGGCCTCGCCGGCGCGGCGCTTGTCGTCGGCTGTGGCACCGCCCCCGTCACCGAGGCACAGCTCGACCCCTATGCCGTTTGTGACGCCGAGTTCGTCGCCAAGGTGGAGTACGAGGCGAGGCGGCACGGCACCGCGGTCCGCTGGATGCGATGTCCGCAGCTTTCCCCCGCCCGCGAACCGGCGCCATTCCACTTCGGAGACCGGCGCGACGTTTGACGCCGGCGCGGCTTAACCGCGCTCGAACCAGGCGGTGGTGATTTCCCCTCGGCGCGACGAGGGGATGCGGCTCCACGCGAACCGCGCTGGGTTATCATTTGCTGCAACGCGGTCACGCCGGGGCGGCGCGCGGCCTCGCCGGATGCCCGTCGACGCTGGTCCGCGACCTCGCCATGGCCACGCCGATCTCCTCCCTCGTAACCTCTGCCACGACGAACGCCGTGGCCGACCAGGCACGCGGCATCGCCCGCCTGCTGCTCGAGGGGTTCGATCACCACTATGCGGTGTTCCGCGAGTGCGCGCGCGCGGCCAAGCGGCACTTCGAGGCCGGCAACTGGCTCGCGATACAGCACGTGGCCGGCGACCGCATCGACTTCTACGACCGCCGCGTCCTGGAGACCGCCGAGAAAATCGAGCGGGAATACGACTTCACGGGACTCGACGATGCCGGCGGCGAGACGCTGTGGGAACAGGTGAAACTCCACTACATCGGTTTCCTGATCAACCACAAGCAGCCGGAGTGCGCCGAGACGTTCTTCAACTCCGTCTCGGTGAAGGCGTTGCGCCGGGGCTACTTCGACAACCGTCTCATTTTCGTGCGGCCGACGATTTCCACCGAGCACATCGATGCCGATCCGCCGTCCTACCGCAGTTACTACCCGCTGCAGCAGGGCCTGCGCCACGCGCTGATCGACATCGTGCTCGACTTCCGGTTCGAGCACCCCTTCGCCGAATTTCGGCGCGATCTGCGTCACGTTCTTACGGCGTTTCGCCAGCGCTTTCCCCGGCCGTTCCGCCTTGAGGCCAACCACCAGATCCAGGTGCTGTCGTCGCCGTTCTTTCGCAACCAGACCGCGTACATCGTCGGACGCGTCGTCAACGGCGTGCATGCGTACCCGTTCGTGGTGCCGATCAAGCACGACGCCGCCGGAAAGCTCTACTTCGACGCGCTGCTCATGGCCGACGTCGACCTCGCGCTGCTCTTCTCGGCGAATCGCGCCTACTTCCTGGTCGACATGGAAGTGCCGTCGGCGTACGTCGACTTCCTGCGCGCGATCCTCCCCGACAAGACGGCCGCCGAGCTCTACACGATGGTCGGGCTGCAAAAGGCGGGAAAGAATCTGTTCTTTCGCGACTTCCTGCACCACCTCAAGCACTCGCGCGACAAGTTCGTCATCGCGCCGGGCATCAAAGGCCTCGTGATGACGGTGTTCACGCTGCCGTCGTATCCGTACGTATTCAAGGTGATCCGCGACAACATCGCCGCGTCGAAGGATACGGATCGCCAGAAAGTCAAAGAGAAATACTGGCTCGTCAAGCACCACGATCGCGTGGGACGCATGACGGACATCCTCGAATACTCCGGCGTCGCGTTTCCCCGCGAGCGCTTTTCCGACGCGCTCATCGCCGAACTCGGCGCCGTGGCGCCATCGGTGATCCATTGCGAGCGCGAGCACTTCGTCGCCGAGCACCTCTACATCGAGCGCCGGATGATTCCGCTCAACCTCTATCTCGAGTCTGCCGACGACGCGCAGCGGGAGCGCGCGATGCGTGAATACGGGGACGCGATCAAGGAGCTAGCCGCCGTCAACATCTTCGCCGGCGACCTGCTGTTCAAGAACTTCGGCGTGACCCGGTTCGGGCGCGTCGTGTTCTACGATTACGACGAAATCGAATACCTCACGACGTGCAATTTTCGCAGGATTCCACCGGCACCTCCCGGCTGGGACGAGATGTCGGAGGACATCTGGTACGCCGTCGGACCGCACGACGTCTTCCCGGAGGAGTTCGAGACATTCCTCCTCACGGACCCCAGGACGCGGGAATGCTTCCGGAGATTCCACGCCGACCTGCTCGACGCGCCATGGTGGCAGGCCATGCAGGCCGAAATCCGCACGAGCCGGCTCGCCGAAGTGCTGTCGTACAACGACGCCGTGCGCTTCCCTCCTCCTGCAGCGCCACGGACGGGCCCTTGACCATTCTCGCGGGTTGGTGCCGCGGCGCATGCTATCCTGATTTCGAATTTTCGCCGGAGCCGCCCGATGCAACATGCCGCCATCCCATCGCGCCCGCTGCACGCCGCAGCGGTCGCGGCGCTGGCATCCGCCGTTCTCTGCGCGGGCTGCGCGCTTCCGCCCAGCCAGGATGAAATGACCGCCGCGAAAAATTCGTTCGCCTGCCGGTCCGGGAACGATCGTATCGTGATCCGGATCGACGTCGGCGAAGCCCGCCTGCTGATGCCCGACGGCGACCGCGTGTCGCTCTATCAGATCCCGGCCGCTTCCGGCGTGCGCTATTCGAACGGCCATATGGAACTGCGTGGCAAGGGCATGGACCTGCAGCTGGTCCGCGATGGCACCGCGAGCGCATTGGCAGACTGCCAGCCACTGCAGCTGCCCCCATAGAGGGACCCCGGCGGCGCGTGACGGCGGCGAAATCCAGGCCGCCGCTGTAAGGCGGCACGGGTCGCCGCCGACCAACCATGTTGGCCACGCGCCACAACCTACCCGACTCGGCGAGGATTCCCATGCGCTCCCCACTCTCCCAGATCCTTCGTGTGCTCCCCCCGTGGTTACTGGCGTTCGCGGCGCTTGCCGCGATGCCCGCATCGGCCCAGACGGACAAGATGGCCAAACTGCCGGCGGCGCCGCCGGGAAGCGCGGTCGCCACGTTTGCCGGCGGCTGTTTCTGGTGCATGGAGCAGCCCTACGACAAGCTCCCCGGCGTCCTGGCGACGACCTCGGGCTACGCCGGGGGGAAAAAAGCCTATCCGACGTACGAGGAGGTCTCGATGGGGATCACCGGTCACGCCGAAGTCGTGCAGGTGCTCTACGACCCCACGAAGGTTTCCTACGAAAAATTGCTTGAGGTCTTCTGGCACAACGTCGATCCGACGGTCAAGGACCGCCAGTTCTGCGACGCGGGCAGCCAGTACCGGACCGCGATATTCGTGCATACCGACGACCAGCGGCGCGCGGCGGAAGCATCAAAGGCAGCGCTCGACAAAGCAAAACCCTTCAAAGCGGCGATCGTCACGCCGATCGTCGGCGCGAGCGAATTCTGGCCCGCCGAGGAATACCATCAGGACTACTACGTCAAGAACCCTGTGCGTTACAACTATTACCGGACCGGCTGCGGCCGCGACAAGCGACTGAAAGAGCTTTGGGGCAGCGCGGCGCATTAGGATGAACGGCGCCCAGGCTGGGCGCCGTTCGGGCCGCCAGTGGAGCAACTGAGATGGAAATGAAACGTCTCGCCGGCGGCAACCTGCGCGCGGCCGGCTACGACCCGGCGCAGCGCGTGCTCGTCGTCGAACTCACATCGGGGACATTCGAATACGGTGGTGTATCGGCCGACACGTGGCGCCGGCTGGCGTCGGCATCGTCGCCGTGGAGTTTCTTTCGCGACAATATCGACGAGGAATATCCGGCCAAGCGCGTGCGCTGATCGCCTGCGCAGCGGCTCGCCGGACGCCACGCATCAAGCGATCGAGGCGGGAACCGTCCGGCCCCCGCCTCGCGCGCCTGACGCGCGCAAGCAGACTTACTGTACCGTCAGCTTGCGGCCCGCGACCGCCGCCTTCTTCGCGAGCGTGAGCTCGAGTACGCCGTTCTCGTACCTGGCGTTGCTCGCCGACTCGTCGATATCGACCGGCAGCGTGAACCCGCGATAAAGGCTGCCGGCATAGCGCTCGCTGCGCAGTACGCGCGCGCCGTCCCTGGTGTCCGTTTCGCGCTTCATTTCGGCACCGATCGTGACCTGATTGCCCTCGATCGCGACCTGGATTTCGTCCTTGCGGACGCCGGGAATTTCGGCCTTCACAACGTAGGCGTTGTCCATTTCCACGACATCCATCTTGATCGCCGCGGGTGACTTGTCGACGCGCACGGGCCGGAAGAACCCACGGAAAAGCTCATCGATCCCCGCATCGGCAAACGGGTCGCACACGGTCAGGTTGTTCATCTCGTCTCCTTTGACAAATTGGCACGGGCGCATTCCGGTCTCGGGGAATCTCGTCCCGCCGGCGCTACTCCCGATCTGCGTCCGCGTCCGGCAAATTCAAGCCCGTGTGGATCGCAATGCGTTTGTAATGGCTGATATACGGTCGGCACCACCATTTTCAAGGCCGGGGTGCCCCGCACGCCGATTCCGTGATCCTGGTCGATCTGTGCCCCGTTCCATCCATCGATGCCGCAAAAATGGGATAATGCAGGCATGACAGCGAAATCCACACCCGTGCGCAAGACTGCATTGACGCCCGACGAGGAAGCGCGCCTCAAGCGGGAACTCGAGGCACGTCGACTCGCGTTGCGCGTCGAAGTCAAGGCGCAGATTGCCGGAAGCGGCGACGATCGGGTCGTTGGCCTCCGCAACCGGATCCAGGAAAGCGGCGACGAATGGGGCGTTGCCGACGGTCTCGCCGAACTCGACTTGGCCGAGGTCCGGCACGCGCTGACGGACCTCACCGAAGTCGACGGCGCGCTGGCCCGCATGCGCGACGGCACCTACGGCGACTGCACCGACTGCGGCGCTCCGATCGCACCGGCCCGGCTCATGGCCTATCCGACCGCGCAGCGCTGCATCGGCTGCCAGGACGCCTTCGAGAAGAAGGCGAGCGGTCCGCCTCTGACAGCCGTTTAGGCCGAAGCCCGCGTATCCAGCGGGACGCCGCGTTGCCGGATCAGCGGACCTTGCGGCGAAGCGGCCCACCGGGCGCGTAGCGCGCCACCCAGTCGAAGAATTCGCGATACCACAGTCGCGAGTTCTGCGGCTTCAGGATCCAGTGATTCTCGTCGGGAAAGTAGACGAGCCGGGCCGCCACCTTTTTCGCCTTCAGCGTGTCGTAGTACTGCAGTGCCTGCGTCGCGGGAACGCGGAAATCCTGCTCGCCGTGGATCACGAGCGTCGGCGTCTTCGCGCGCTTGACGTAATGGTGCGGCGACTGCCGCATGACGCGCGCCGGATCGTTCCAGTGGAACGCACCCAGTTCATCGGCGAAAAAGTGATAGCCGTCGGTCGCCATCATGCTGACCCAGTCGTAACAACCTGCATGGCACACGAATGTCCGGTAGCGGTCGGTATGGCCGTTCATGTACGCGACCATGAAGCCGCCGTAGCTGCCGCCCGTCGCGACGAGGCGCGAGCGATCGATGTAGCCCTGCCGAAGCAGCCAGTTCGTGCCGGCCTCGACGTCCGCGAATTCCTTTTCGCCGTAACGGCCGGCGATCGTCTCGAGCCATTTCTGCCCGAATCCGGACGAGCCGTGGTAGTTCACCGCGGCGACGACGTAGCCGTGGCCCGCGAACACCTGCGCATTCCAGCGGAAATGCCAGCCGTCGACGTGGGCCGCATGCGGCCCACCATGGATCGAATGGAGCAGCGGCCATTTCTTCTTCGGATCGAAATGCGGCGGATAGACGAGCCACATCTGGACGGCGGCCCCGCCCCAGCCCTTGACGGTCACTTCGCGCGCTTCGCCCAACGCGTGGCGCGCTAGGATCGCGCGATTCAGCGTCTCGATCGGGCGTTCTGCGGAGCCATCTGCCCGGCACGCGAACAGCGCCGGCGGGTGAATCGCCGTCGCGCGGTCAAACGCCAGCACGCTGCCGTCGCGCGACTGCGCGAAGCCGCCGATCGTGCCGCCGCCGGCAACCAGCGACGGCGCCGTACCCGTGCCGGCGGCGTCGACCGGCAGCCGCCACAATCCGACACGGCCGCGATCCTCGGCCGTGAACAGCAGCGAGCGCGAATCGCGCGCCCACGCGACGTGCGCCGCCTGCCGGTCGAACTGCGGGGCGAGCGTCCGCATGCGGCCCGTGCGGCGCACGAGCAGCGTGAGGTGCCCCTGATCGTTGAACGAACGCTTCGTGTCGTGCGAGCTGAACACCAGCGTGCGCCCATCGGGGGCATACCGCGGCCCGGAGTCATCCGTTCCCGTCGTCGCGGTCAGCGTCCGCTTGCGCTTCGTTGCAAGATCGACGGTCACGATATCGCGCTGGCTCATCATCCGCGGCTCGGCGCCAAGGTCGACGGTCAGCGCAAGCTCGCGGCCATCCGGCGCGATGTCGAAGTCCTCGGCCGTCGGTTCCCATGGCGGCAGCGCAACGCCCGTTCCCGCCAAGGCGTCATGACAGCGGCCGGTCGCAACGTCGCAGACGTAGACGTGCGGCTCGCGGCCGTCGGTGAGCCAATGGTCCCAGAAACGGAACTCCGCGCGCTCGGTGACATGCGCCTTGACCTTGGCGTCCTTGCGCTCCTTCCTGCGTTTCGCCTGCGCCGCGTCGGACTCGAGGTCGGGCCACACCCAGCTCACGAACGCTATCCGCTTGCCGTCAGCGAACCATCTGATCGCCGCGCATCCTGTGGCGAGCGACGTCAACCGTCGCGCCTCGCCGCCGTCAGGCGCGATCAGATAGATCTGCGGTTCGTCGTCGTCCTTGCGCTTCGCAGTAAATGCGATCGCGTCGCCCGCGGGGGACCACTTCGGATCGCTGTCCTTGTCGCCGGCGGTGAGTCGACGCGGTTTCCTGGCGGCCGTTGCGACGACCCCGGTCGGGAACAGCCACAACTCGGTCGAGCTGTCGTTGGCTGTCATGTCGAAGCTCGTCACCGCGGCGCAGGCGAGCGTGCCATCCGGCGCCAGCGCTGGCGCTTCGATCCGTTTGATCGCCCACAGCGACTCGACCGTCAGCGGCGGTTTTCGCTTCGCGCGGCCGGCAACGCGACGTGTCGTGGCGCGGGAGGAATCGGGCATCGGCGGATCCTTCTGGGTACAATGGGGCATCGCGATTCTACCGTGCGCGCCATTCTTGCCGCGACCTTCCGCGTGGCCTATTTCACGAAAGCTTGACCATGACGACCATGCAATACCGACGGCTCGGCGCTGCCGGCCTCAAGGTGAGCGCGCTTTCCTTCGGCTCCTGGGTGACCTATGGCAACCAGATGGACGCCAATCTCGCGCGCGAATGCATGGCGGCCGCCTACGACGCCGGCGTCAATTTCTTCGACAATGCGGAGGTCTACGCCAAGGGCCAGGCCGAGACGATCATGGGTGCGGCGCTGAAGAAGACGGGATGGCGGCGCGGTTCGTACATCGTGTCGACGAAATTCTTCTGGGGCCTGCACGATGGCCCGAACGAGAAGTCCACGCTGAACCGCAAGTACCTGAGGGGAGCGATCGACGCGTCGCTCGCGCGGTTCGGCCTCGATTATGTCGATCTCGTGTTCTGCCACCGCGCGGATCCCGACACGCCCATTGCGGAAACCGTGTTCGCGATGCACGAAATGATTGCCGCGGGAAAGGCGCTCTACTGGGGAACGTCGGAATGGAGCGCGGCCGAGATCATGGCCGCATGGCAGATCGCCGAACGGCATCATCTGCACAAGCCCGTGATGGAGCAGCCGCAGTACAACCTGTTGCATCGCGACCGCGTCGAGAAGGAATACGCGCGGCTTTACGGCGACATCGGCCTTGGCACCACCACGTGGAGTCCGCTTGCGTCGGGCCTTCTGACCGGAAAATACAACGACGGCATTCCGCCGGACACGCGCGCGACGGTCAAGGGCTACGAGTGGCTCGCCGAGCGGCTGTCCGACCCGGCAAAGCGGGCGACGGTCGTGCGCCTTGCTCCGATCGCGGCTGACCTCGGCTGCACGCTGGCGCAGATGTCGCTCGCATGGTGCCTCAAGAATCCGAGCGTCTCGTCGGTGATCACGGGCGCGAGCCGCCCCGCGCAGGTGGTCGAGAACATGAAGGCCCTGGACGTCCTGCCCAAACTCGTGCCCGACGTGATGGCGCGGATCGAGTCCGCTCTGGCCGGCGGATAGCGTCGCGGCGACTCTTACCGTGGATCGTTGTTCGCGCTAGGGCCCATGTCCAATCCGCTCGAAAGCTGGAACGAGGAGCAACGCTCGGCGTTGCTGTACCGCGTATGCGCGGATGCCGAAACGGGCAGCGTGCGCGCGGAACTCTTCCGCCGCCTCGCGGGCGAAGCCGAAGCGCAGGCCGCCATCTGGCGCGCGCAGCTCACCGCCCGCGGTCATCCGTCCCCCGGACCCTATGTGCCGGATGCACGCACCCGGCTCGTGATGTCCCTGGTGCGAAGGCTCGGTCCGCGCCGTCTCAGGAGCATGCTGGCCGCGATGAAAGTGCGCGGCATGGGCATCTATGATTCCGTCCCGACGTCCGCTCCCGACCCCGGCCACGCGACGCCACGGGCGGGGAGCGGCACCGAGCACCGGCACCGGGGCCTGCACGGCGGCGGCAACCTGCGCGCGGCGGTGTTCGGGGTGAGCGACGGACTCGTATCCAACGCAAGTCTCATTCTCGGCGTCGCCGGTGCGAGCACCGATGCGCACGTGGTGGTGCTGACGGGCGTCGCCGGGATGTGCGCCGGCGCCTTCGCGATGGCCACCGGTGAATATGTTTCGGTGCGATCGCAGCGCGAGCTGTACGAATATCAGATCGGCCTGGAGCGCGAGGAACTCGCCGAGTATCCGGAAGCCGAGGCGCAGGAGCTGGCGCTCATCTACACGGCGAAAGGGCTGCGTCCCGAGGATGCGTCGAAGCTTGCGACGCGGATCGTCGCCGACCCCGAACAGGCGCTCGACACGCTTGCCCGCGAGGAACTGGGGCTCAATCCCGACGCGCTGGGCTCGCCATGGGGAGCGGCCATCGCGTCGTTCGTGTCGTTCGCGGGCGGCGCCTTCCTGCCACTGGCACCGTTCATGCTGATGCCGGGCCCGCGTACCTTGCCGATGGCGATTGGCGTCACGGCCGTCGCGCTGTTCGCGGTCGGCGCCTTGCTGTCGCTCTTCACGGGGCGCGGTGCGATTCGCTCCGGAGCCCGCATGCTGGCGCTGGGCGGACTCGCGGGTGCCGTCACGTTTGCCGTCGGTCGCCTCGCCGGTGTCGCGCTTGGCTGACGCCATTCCAAAGCTGCGGCTCAAACCGGGGCGCGAAAAATCGCTGCGGCAGCGTCACCCCTGGATTTTTTCGGGCGCCGTTGCGACGAGCGATACCGTGCGCGCGCCGGGAGACACCGTCGACGTGCTGTCCGCGGACGGCGCATTCGTGGCCCGCGCGGCGCACTCCCCGGCATCCCAGATTCGCGCGCGTGTCTGGACGTTCGATCCGAGCGAGCCCGTCGACGCCGCATTTTTCCTGCGGCGCGTCGCGCGTGCGGTCGCCGCGCGGGCGCAGATCCAGGACGCGGACCACACCGGCTGCCGCCTCATCCACGGCGAATCGGACGGCTTGCCGGGAATCGTCGCGGACCGCTACGCCGACACCGTGGTGCTGCAACTGTCGTCGGCAGGCGCCGAAAGATGGCGCGACGCGATCGTGGCGGCGCTGGTCGAGGTGACGGCCCCCGCGTGCGTATTCGAGCGTTCCGACGCCGATGTGCGCAAACTCGAAGGACTGTTGCCACGCGTGGGCGTCGCGTACGGGACGCTGCCCGACGCCGTGACGTTCATCGAGGATCGACTCGCCTATCGCGTCGACGTCGTCGCCGGCCAGAAGACCGGTTTCTATCTCGACCAGCGCCCGAACCGGATGGCCGTGCGGGCGCTCGCCGGCGGTCGCGAAACGCTCAATGTGTTCTGCTACACCGGCGGCTTCACGCTGGCGGCGCTCGCCGGCGGTGCGACGCGCGTCCTCTCCATCGACAGTTCGGCCGACGCGATCGAAATCGCCCGCGAAAATCTGGCGCGCAATCCGGCGCTGCCGGCCGAACGCGCCGAATGGTGCGAAGCCGACGCCTTCGCAGAGCTGCGCAAGCTGCGCGATCGCGGCGCCGGATTCGATTTGGCGATCCTCGACCCGCCGAAGTTCGCGCCGACAGCGGCCCACGCCGAGCGGGCCGCGCGCGCGTACAAGGATGTCAACCTGCTGGCGTTGAAACTCCTGCGGCCCGGTGGATTGCTCGCGACATTTTCGTGTTCAGGCGGTGTCGATGCCAGCCTGTTCCGCAAGATCGTCGCGGGCGCGGCGGTCGATGCCGGCGCGGACGCCGCCGTCATCGGGCATTTCGCGGCGGGGGCCGATCACCCTGTCGCCCTCGCCTTTCCGGAAGGCGATTACCTGAAGGGCCTTGCTGATCCGCAAGGCGTCGTGACCGCCGTGCGATAAAACAAGGCCCCATCCGGTTGCCCGGTGGGGCCCTGTCAGTCGCGGCCGGATGGACAGGAAGTCACCCGGCCGTGTGCGGCACCTGCGAGTTCGTCACCCTTTGTTCTTGAGGCAATCGCTCATGAAGGCCTTGCGTTCATCGCCTTTCTTGCCTTCGGCCTTGGTATTGCACATTTTCATCTTGTCCTGCTGCGACATCTTGGCCGGAACATCCTTGGCGGAGAGGCAGGCGCTCATGAACGCCTTGCGTTCATCGCCCTTCTTGCCTTCGGCCTTCGTATTGCAGGTTTTCATCCGTTCCTGCTGCGAATTCGCGGCCGGAGCAGGCGCGGCGGCGGCCGTTGCAGGCGCGGCGGCGGCCGTGGCAGGCGCGGCGGCGGCCGTTGCAGGCGCGGCGGCGGCCGTGG
Organism: uncultured beta proteobacterium; assembly: GCA_963695725.1. Lineage (GTDB taxonomy): Bacteria > Pseudomonadota > Gammaproteobacteria > Burkholderiales > Casimicrobiaceae > CAIWHR01. The sequence continues at coordinate 269,795 of CAVOHM010000002.1, read as the reverse complement.
CAGGCGCGCCGCTTGCGGCGGGGGCATCGGCGGCGAACGCCGTGGTCCCGGCAAGGGCAAAGGCGCTGACGATCGCCAGGCCAAGCAACTTTCTCATCGTCTTTCACCTCGAAAAAACGAACAGGATTCAATCGGGCGGAGGCCACGCGACCCCCGCGTAGTCTGGCCCGTTTCGGCTGGGAGCCGGTGGATTCACGGGCAGTCTACGGCATCCTAAACGGGCGAGGCAACGATTTCGCCTGCTGCCATGGCGGCGATGTCTCAATTTGGCCTAATGCATTGCAACATCGGGCATGGCACAATGGATACCACGTGGACCATTTCGCGGTAAAATCATGTTTTTACTACGAAAACCCTGACGGAGCCCCCATCGTGCCCACCTCCACCGCCCACCGCAACCGGGCTGCCGCGTTGTCGCAATCGACCGCTCGACCCGCCATCGACGACACCCGTATCAGCGAAATCACGGAGCTCGCGCCGCCGGCGCACCTGCTGCGGGAATTTCCGGCATCCGAACGCGCGGCGGCGACGACCTTCGAAGCGCGGCAGGCGATCCACCGCATCCTGCATGGCGCCGACGACCGGCTGCTCGTCGTGGTCGGCCCCTGCTCGATCCACGACTACGATGCCGCGATCGACTATGCGACGCGGCTCGCGGCGCTGAAGCGCGAGCTTGCCGCCGATCGTCTGTGCATCGTGATGCGCGTCTATTTCGAGAAGCCGCGGACGACAGTCGGATGGAAGGGACTCATCAACGACCCGCACCTCGACGACAGCTATCCGCATCAACGAAGGGCTGCGTCTCGCGCGGCGCATCCTGGTCGAGGTGAACGAGCTCGAACTTCCGGCGGGCACCGAATACCTCGACATGATCACGCCACAGTACATCGCCGACCTGATCGCGTGGGGGGCGATCGGTGCGCGCACGACCGAAAGCCAGGTGCACCGCGCAACTGGCGTCCGGACTGTCCTGCCCGGTCGGGTTCAAGAACGGCACCAACGGCGACGTCAGGATCGCCGTCGACGCGATCAAGGCCGCATCGGCGCCGCATCACTTCCTCTCGGTCACCAAGGGCGGGCACTCCGCGATCGTGCACACCGCCGGCAACGAGGATTGCCACATCATCCTGCGCGGCGGCCGGACGCCGAATTTCGAGCGCCGCAAGCGTCGAGGAGACCTGCAAGGAACTGGCAGGCGCGGGACTCGCCGCGAAGCTGATGATCGACTGCTCGCATGCCAACAGCCAGAGCCGGCATGAGCAGCAGGTCGATGTCGCGCGCGACGTCGCCGCGCAGGTCGCCGGTGGCGACGATCGAATCTTCGGTGTGATGATCGAAAGTCATCTCAATGCCGGCCGGCAGGATCTCGTCCCCGGTCAGCCGTTGCAGTACGGCATCTCGATCACCGACGCTTGCATCGGGTGGGACGCGACGACCGAAACGCTGCGCACGCTGGCCGAGGCCGTCCGTGCCCGCCGGGTGAAGCGCGCGGACGAAGAGGCCTGACCGGACGTCACACGTTTCCCGCAGCAACACGAGCGGGCGGCGCGCGCCGCGGAGATTGCTATCGGAACGGAAATTGAGCTCAAACTCGCCGTCGACGCCACGACGGTGGCCGCGTTGCTGCGCCACTCCGCCCTGCGCGCGCTGCGCCGCGGCCGGATGCGGACCGCCCGCGTCAGCAGCACGTATTTCGACTCTCCCGACTTCCGGCTGGAAAGCGGCAACCTCTCGCTGCGCATACGGCGCATCGGCCAGCGCTGGGTGCAGACGTTGAAAGGACCACCGCAGGCCGGCGCCGGCCTGCATGCGCGCGCCGAGTACGAGTGGCCGTTGCGCGGCCCGAACGTCGATCTCCGGCCACTTGCGGCCACGCCCTGGAAAAAGGTCATTGCCAAGGCGGCGAAAGATTTTGGACTCGTTGCCTGCTTCACCACCGACTTCGAACGGCGCACGATTGCGCTCGTGTTCCCGGATGGAACGGCGGCCGAATTCTGCATCGATATCGGCGAGATACGCGCCGCACACGATCGCCGCGCGCGGCGCGCCGCGATCGCGGAGATCGAGATCGAGTTGATTCGCGGCGACCCGGCCAATCTCTTTCGCCTCGCGCTCGCGCTCGCCGCCGATTTTCCTCTCGCGGTGCTGACCGAAACCAAGGCTGCGCGCGGCTACGCGTTGCGGCACGGGTTGCCGCGTCCGGTGCCCTCGCCGGTACACGCCTCCGACGTTGCGCTCGCGGCCGACGTGACGAGCGCCGACGCGCTGGCGGCAGTCGCGCGCGAGTGCCTGCACCAGGTCGCGGCGAACGCGCCGGGGCTCTGCGCCGACAACGATCCCGAGTGGATCCACCAGATGCGCGTCGGAACGAGACGATTGCGCTCGTGCCTCTCGCTGGTCGCGCCGTTCGCCGATCCGACGCTGCTCGATCCGGTGGTGGCCGAGGTCAAGTGGCTCGCGCGGATCCTGGGCCAAGCGCGCGACTGGGACGTGTTCACGACGCAAACGCTGCCGCCGCTCGCGGCCCGGTTTGCGCGCGATGCGGACGTGGCGCCGGGAATCGCGCGATTGCGCGCACGCGCCGCGGCGCGCCGGCGCGCCGCGCGGAACGACGCGCGCGCGGCGGTCGCGTCACGCCGGTTGCAGCGCCTCTTGCTGGGCGCGGGGCTTGTCTGCGCCACGCCGCGGTTCGGAGCCCCGCCTGCTGTTCCGGCTTCCGCCGGCGCAGCGACGGACGTGCCCGGCGGCCGCGCCACTGCGTTTGCCGCGCAACTTCTGGCGCGCCGCCATCGCAAGTTCATCGGGATCGCGGCTACGCTGATGCACGCGGGAAACGAGGAGCGGCATGCGGCGCGAATTGCCGCCAAGCGCCTGCGCTACGTCGCCGAATTCTTCGCGCCTCTGTATCCAGGCAAGCGTGCCCGAAGTTACCTCAAGGCCCTCGCCGAAATGCAGGACGTGCTCGGCCGACTCAACGACGCGGTGACTGCCGCAAATCTTGCCGGTGAAATTTCCCGCGCCAACGACGATGCCGCGACGGGAGCGGTCCGCGGGTGGGTCGCGGCACAGGCGGCGGCGCTCGAGCCGGGGCTCGCCAAGGCCTGGCGGCGCTTCGACGCGGCAAAGACGTTCTGGCCATCGCCCTAGGAGCCTGTCGGACTTACTTTCACGTATGCGTTGCTCGGCCAAAAAACGATGGATGCTAGGCGCGAAGCGACGCCAATATCGCGAATATTGGCGAGCGGAGCAACGACGCAGACGCGTTTTTTGGCAGCAACCCGGAGGGACGGGGCGAGTTGGGCGCATTTCTGCGTTGCTCACCCTCGCCATACTCCCGGTATGGCTTCGGGCTCGCGCCTTGAACTGCACCCAACTCGCCTCCGTCGCAAACGCGAAAGTAAGTCCGACAGGCTCCTAGGACCTGCCCATGCTCGAATCTGCCGAAGCCGGCCACAAGATCACGAAACGGGTGTATGCGCGCGAGGAGCCGCGTCTGCGCGAAGCCTTGCTCAACGCCCAGTTCGATCTGGCCCAGTCCGGGCGCGGGCCGGTGCTGCTGATCATCTCCGGTGTCGAAGGCGGCGGCCGCGGCGAGACGGCGAACCAGTTGACCGCATGGATGGATCCGCGCCACATCCGGGTCGTCGCCTTCGGGCCGCGCACGCCGGAGGAGGAGGCGCATCCGGGGGCCTGGCGCTATTGGCGCGCGTTGCCGGCCAAGGGCAAGGTCGGCATCTTCATGAATGCCTGGTACAGCGAAGCGCTGGCGGCCCGGGTCCGTGGCGAGATCGACGACGGCGCGTTGCATACGCAAATGGCGGCGATCCGCCAGCACGAGCGAATGCTGACGGATGAACGGCTTGTCCTGCTCAAGTTCTGGATTCACCTGTCGAAGGCGGCCCAGAAGAAGCGGCTCGAACAGTTCGACCGCGATCCGCGCACCAGCTGGCGCGTGACGCGCGACGATTGGGCGCGGTACCGCCTCTATTCGAAGTCGCATGGCCTGTGGGAACACGTGCTGCGCGAGACCTCCACCGCCGAAGCGCCGTGGTACGTGATCGAGGGCGCCGACGAGCGTTACCGCAGCCTTTCCGTCGGCAAGATCCTGCTGGGCGCGATGCAACGGATCCTCGCCGCGAAAAAGGCGCCCGCGCCGAAGCGCTCGCCAACGCCGATGGCGCCCGCCGTCATCGACAACGTCAAGCTGATACGCGATCTCGATCTCACGAAGCGCATTTCGGCCAAGAAGTACGAACGGGGCCTCGGGCGCTATCAGGGCAGGCTCGCGAAACTGACGCGGCACAAGCGGTTCGCCGAACATTCGCTGGTCCTGGTCTTCGAGGGTGCAGACGCCGCCGGCAAGGGCGGCGCGATTCGCCGCGTCACGGCGGCGCTGGACGCGAGGCAGTATGTGACGGTGCCGATTGCAGCGCCCACCGACGAGGAGCGCGCGCATCCCTATCTGTGGCGTTTCTGGCGCCAGGTTCCGTCGCGAGGCGGCATCGTCATCTTCGACAGGTCCTGGTACGGCCGTGTGCTGGTCGAGAGAGTCGAGGGATTCTGCTCCGTTGCGGACTGGATGCGTGCCTACGACGAGATCAACCAGTTCGAGGAGCAATTGACGACGGCGGGCGCGATCGTCGTCAAGTTCTGGCTGCAGATCAGCCCGGCCGAGCAGCTTCGCCGCTTCCGCGAACGCGAGAAGACATCGTTCAAGCGCTTCAAGATCACGGCCGACGACTGGCGCAATCGCACGAAGTCGAATGCCTACGAAGCGGCACTCGGCGACGTGATCGATCGCACGAGCACCGAAATTGCGCCGTGGACGCTGGTCGAGGCCGAGGACAAGGGATACGCGCGCGTCAAGATCCTGAAGACGATCGTGAAGCGGCTCGAGGCAGCGCTTGGGTGAATGGACGCTCGCCGAAGGCGCGGCGACCGATGCCTGGGCGGCGGCGCCGCCGTTTCGGAGCCCGGCGTGGCTCGCGGGCGGTCACCTGCAGACGATCTGGCCCTATCTGCTGCGCCGCCCGGTCGTCGGGTTCCGGCGCGAGCGCGTCGACACCCCCGACGGCGATTTCTGGGACTTCGACTGGACGCTGCCATCGGCAGCGCCGTCCGGTGCGCCGCTCGTCGTTCTGCTGCACGGCCTCGAAGGCAGCTCGGCCTCCCATTACGCGCGGGCGCTGATGGCTGCGCTCACGGCGCGCGGCTGGCACGGCGTCGTACCCCATTTCCGCGGCTGCAGTGGAGAACCGAACCGCATGCCGCGTGCGTATCACTCCGGCGACCATGAGGAAGCGCGCGCGATGCTGCGCGCGATCCGGGCTCGCGTCGCACCCGAAACCATCGTCTACGCGGTCGGCGTATCGGTCGGCGGCAGCGTGCTTCTCAATTGGCTGGGCCGCGCGGGCCGCGACGCGGCGCGTGTCATCGCTGCCGCCGCGGCGGTATCGACGCCGCTCGATCTCACGACCGCGGGCATCGCGATCGGTCAGGGCTTGAACCGGATCTACACGCGCAATTTTCTGAGCACGCTCAAACCGAAGAGTCTCGCGATGGCGCGTCGTTTTCCGGGCCTGCTCGACGCGACGCGCATCCGGCGGGGACGGACGATGTATGCGTTCGACGACGCCGTGACGGCAGTGCTGCACGGCTTCGCCGGCGCCTCCGATTACTGGCGGCGCGCGTCGTGCAAGCCGTGGCTCGCCGGCGTGGCCGTGCCCACGCTCGTCCTCAATGCCCGCAACGACCCGTTCGTTCCGGCAGGATCGCTGCCAGGCCCCGCCGATGTCGGCCCTAACGTGCTGCTGGACCAGCCCGACGAGGGCGGGCATGTCGGATTTCTGTCGGGACCGTTTCCCGGAAATCTCGAATGGCTGCCGCGCCGCCTGCTAGACTTCCTCACTCACCGTCGGTGATCGCGCATCGGCACCGTCCCGTACAACCCCCATTCCGCCCAACGCGATGACACTTCCTCCCGAGATCTTCAAGGCCTACGACATCCGCGGCGTCGTCGGCAAGACGTTGACGCCACCGATCGTTCGCGCGATCGGCCAGGCGCTGGGCTCGCTTGCGCAGGAGTGCGGGCGCGACACGATCGTCGTCGGTCGCGACGGCCGCCTCTCCGGGCCGGAGCTCGCCACCGCGGTTGCCGATGGCATCCGCGCCTCCGGCGCCAACGTCATCGACATCGGGATGGTAGCCACGCCGATGACGTACTTCGCCGCGCAACACCTCGGCACGCAGTCGAGCGTGATGGTGACGGGTAGCCACAATCCACCGGACTACAACGGCCTCAAGATGGTGGTGGACGGCGGCACGCTGTCCGGCGCGGACATCCAGGCCATTCGCACGCGCATCGCAGACGGCCGCGTGTCGACCGGGGCGGGAACGTTCCGGACCGCCGACATCGCCCCCGCGTATCTCGACCGCATCGTGGGCGACATTCGCCTCGCGCGATCGCTCCGGATCGCGGTGGACTGCGGCAACGGCGTCGCCGGTGCGTTCGCCCCGACGCTCTACCGGCGAATGGGCTGTGATGTCACCGAGATGTTCTGCGAGGTCGACGGCACGTTTCCGAATCACCATCCGGACCCGTCGAAGCCCGAGAATCTGCGGGATCTGATCGCGCTCCTGTCCGAAGGCGGACGCGACCTCGGGCTTGCGTTCGACGGCGACGGCGACCGCCTCGGCGTCGTGACGCGGGATGGCCACGTGATCTACCCGGACCGGCAGCTGATGCTGTTCGCCGCCGATGTGCTTCAGCGGCGAACCGGGCGCAACCGTGATCTACGACGTCAAGTCGACGCGCAATCTGAAGCCATGGATCCTTCGTCACGGCGGCGTGCCATTGCTGTGGAAGACCGGGCACTCGCTGATCAAGGGCAAGATGAAGGAAGTGGGCGCCGCGCTCGCCGGCGAAATGAGCGGGCACACGTTCTTCAAGGAGCGCTGGTACGGCTTCGACGACGGGCTCTATGCGGGCGCCCGTCTGCTCGAGATTCTCGCGCGCCACGCCGATCCGTCGGCGCTGCTCGATGCATTGCCCGACGCCGTGTCGACGCCCGAGCTCAACGTCGCGTGCGCCGAGGGCGAGCACCACGCACTCGTCGCCAAGTTGGGCGAGACCGCGCAGTTTCCGGGCGCAACCGACGTCATTCGCATCGACGGCCTGCGGGTCGAGTATCCGGACGGCTTCGGCCTCGCGCGCGGTTCCAACACGACGCCGGTGATCGTGCTGCGCTTCGAGGCGGACAACGACGCGGCGCTCGAGCGCATCAAGGCGCGAATTTCGCCGCGTGCTCGAGGCGGCCAAGCCGGGGATCGTCCTGCCCTACTAGGTACGGACCTCTGTTCGCTCCCCCGAGGGAGCAGTGCCTGCCGTCACGCTCGCCGACTATCGAAGCCGCCCGGGAGCGTATCGCCGGCGGCGTCTACTACTCGCCCTGCGTCGAATCGATACCGTTGTCGCAGCTGACCGGCGCGCACATCCATTGCAAGCTCGACTATCTGCAGCGTACCGGGAGCTTCAAGGAACGCGGCGCGCGCAACGCGCTGCTGCTGCTCTCACCCGAACAACGCGAGCGCGGCGTGATCGCCGCGTCGGCCGGAAACCACGCGCAGGGTATCGCCTATCACGCGAGTCTCCTCGGCATTCCGACCACCGTCGTAATGCCCGTATTCGCGGCATTGATCAAGGTCACCAACTGCCGGCAATTCGGCGCCAGCGTCGTGCTGCACGGAGCGGATCTGACCGAGGCGCGCGTGCACGCCGGCCACATCGCCGCGCGCGACGGTCTCACGTTCATCCACCCATTCGACAACGTCGACGTGATCGCGGGCCAGGGCACGATGGGACTCGAAATCCTCGAACAGACGCCCGACGTCGAAGCCATCGTGGTTCCGGTCGGCGGCGGCGGCCTCATCGCGGGAATCGGCACGGCGGTCAAGGCCAGGGCGCAGCAAGTCGCGATCATCGGGGTCGAGCCGGAGCGTGCGGCGTGCTTCACCGCTGCACTCGACGCGGACGCGCCGACGACCGTCGCGCTTTCGCACACGCTGGCCGACGGCCTCGCGGTCGGCCGGCTGGGCGATGCGCCGTTCGCCATCGTCAAGCGCGTCGTCGATCGCGTCGTGACGGTGGACGAAGCTTCGATCGCGCTCGCGGTCCTGCGCCTGATCGAACTCGAGAAAAGCGTCGTCGAAGGTGCTGGCGCGGCGCCGCTCGCGGCCTTCCTCGGCGGCAAGCTCGACATGCTCAAGGGCAAGCGGGTCGTGCTGGTGCTTTGCCGGCGGCAACATCGATTCGTCCGTGCTGGGACGCATCATCGAAGTCGGCCTCGTCGCCGACGGCCGGCTCTGCCGGTTCACCCTCACGATCAGCGACCGGCCCGGCGGACTCGCGCGGCTCGCCGAAATCATCGCGTCGACCGGCGCCTCGATCAAGGAGATCGTCCACGACCGCGCGTTCTCGGGTCCGGACCTTTCCGCCGTGCGCGTCGTGTGCGTTGTCGAAACAACGGGGCACGCGCATGTCGAGCGCCTGCATCAGGCGTTGCGGGCGGCGGGACTGCCGGTCGATTCGGGGGCGCGGTAGCGCGGCCGCGCGGAAACGGCATTCATTGGTTCGGAACGATGGAGAAGTTGAACTTGACGCACGGCGCTTTTGTATACATAATGCAAATAGGTGATACCGGCTGAGTGCCGGGCACCTATCGGGACCGTGCATGACACTTCAGACCCAGACATCGGACACTACCGCCGCAAGCAAGCGGCGGATAGTGCGTGCGACGCTTCCGGCGCAGGTGGCGGAACAGCTGCGCGACATGATCGCCGCCGACGAACTCTCGGCCGGCGCCAAGCTCAACGAACGCGAACTCACCGCGCGTCTGCAGATATCGCGCACACCCCTGCGCGAGGCGATCAAGATGCTGGCGTCAGAAGGCCTGGTCCGGCTGGTGCCGAATCGCGGGGCCTTCGTCGCGAATCCCTCGTCAGCCGAGGTCGAGGACATGCTCGAGGCGATGGGCGCGCTCGAGGCAACGTGTGGCGAACTCGCGTGCGCGCGCGCCACCGAAGCCGAGGTGGCGGCGCTCAGGCAGACGCACGATCGTATGGTGAAAGCGTTCGAACGCCGGGATCGGCATGCCTATTTCAAGCTCAACCAGGAGGTACACCACCGGATCGCGCAGGCGAGCCGGAATGCGACGCTCCAGCAGCTGCACGAAACCCTGAACGCGAGGCTCTACCGCGTGCGTTTCATGTCCAACAAGACGGATCGCTGGGTAACGGCGATCGAAGAGCACGAGGCGATCGCCCGCGCCTTCGAACGCCGCGACGTCCGGGTCATGCGCAAGCTGCTGCGTGAGCACCTCGGCCACACGTGGAAGAAGGTGAAAGCGCATGGGTACTGACGCTTTTTCAGAAGCGCCGTTGCCAATCGACAGCCTGCCGCGGATCGCTCTGCTGATGGGCGACCCGAACGGTGTCGGTCCCGAGCTGGCGATCAAGCTCCTCCGGATGCCGGAGGTTCACGAGCGAGCGCGCATCGTCGTCGTGGCACCGCCGGCCGTCTGGGAATCGGGCCAGCGCGTCGCCGGCGCTTCGATCGCCACGCTAACGGTTTCCGGGAATGGCCCGATCACGTTCGCGCCCGGCCGACCGTCACTCCTGCCGCTTCCCGTCATCGGCGCCGACGCGATCACCGTCGGCCAGGCGACGCAGGTCGCCGGAATCGCCGTACTGCGTCAGCTCGATTTCGCGGCTGACGCGCTGGCGGCGGGTCAGGTGGAGGGTGTCGTGTTCGCGCCGCTCAACAAGCAGGCGATGCGGATGGCAGGCCTCGCGCAGGAAGACGAACTCGAATATGTCGCGGCACGGCTCGGCGTGCGCGAGCCAGTGTGCGAGCTGAACACGCTCGACGGGCTATGGACATCGCGTGTCACGTCGCACATTCCGCTTCGCCTAGTGGCCGACATGGTCACGGTCGACGCGGTGTGCACGGGTGCCTACGTCATCGAGCGATCGCTGCGGATGAGCGGGACGCAGCGGCCGAAGATCGCCGTGTGCGCATTGAATCCGCACGCGGGCGACGGCGGGACGATGGGCCGCGAGGAGATCGACGTCATCGCGCCCGCCATCGCCCGGCTGCAGGGCGAGGGCATCGACGCGCGCGGGCCGTTCCCCTCCGACACCGCGTTTCTGGTGGCGCGCCGGGAAGCTTACGACGCGGTGCTGACCATGTACCACGATCAGGGGCAGATCGCGATGAAGACGCTGGGCTTCGAGCGGGGCGTCACGGTGATGGGCGGATTGCCCTACCCGGTGGCCACCCCCGCCCAAGGCACCGCATTCGACATCGCAGGCAAGGGGGTCGCCAACGCCGAAGCGATTCGGCGGGCGTTTCATGTAGTCGCCGACATGGCGGCGCGGGCGCAGTAGGCGCAGCGACGCGCAGCGGCTGTTTCGAACACAGGAGGACACATATCATGTTCACAATTCGCAACATTGTTGGCCTGATCGCGATCACAGCTGCCTTTGCAGCAAGCGCGCCGGCCGCGGCACAGGCGCCGATCGAGATCGTCTTCGCAATCAGCGCCGAGGCAGGATCGCTCCAGGCGCAGACCGGCGAGGAGTTCACGCGCCGCGCGAACCAGAAGCTTGCCGGCAAGGCGGCCGTGAAATTCTTCGCTTCGTCGCAGCTGGGAGGCGACAAGGAACTGATGCAGAAGCTGCGCCTCGGTTCCGTCCACCTCTCGATGCCGTCATCGATCATGTCGACGGTGAGTCCCGAGTTTGCGCTGTTCGACATGCCGTTCCTGATCAGGGACCGTGCGCACCTCGCGCGGATTGCCCCGACCGTGTTCTGGCAGACGATCGCACCCACCAGCGAGAAGAAGGGCTACCGGATTCTCGGGCTCTGGGAAAACGGTTTCCGGCAGATCACGAACAATACGCGCCCGATCGACAAGCCCGACGATCTCAAGGGCATCAAGCTGCGCGTTCCGGGTGGCGCCTGGCGCGTGAAAATGTTCAAGCTCTGGGGTGCCAATCCCACGCCCATGGCATTTTCCGAAGTATTCGTCGGTTTGCAAACGGGCGTGATCGACGGCCAGGAGAATCCGTACACGAACATCTACGCGGCCAAGTTCCAGGAGGTCCAGAAATACCTCTCCATCACCAATCACGTCTACACGCCGTCATTCCTGACGACCGGGACTGGCACCTGGACCAACTGGCCGCAGGACGTGCGCGATGCGATTGCGCAGACGGCCAAGGAGATGGAGGCCTGGTCGTACGAACACGGCGCCAAGGACGACACCGTGCTGAAGGACAAGCTCGTGGCCGCCGGAATGAAAGTCAACACCGCCGACCGCGCGGCCTTCGTCAAGGCAAGCCAGCCGCTCTATGACGAGTTCGAGAAGGAAGTGCCGAACGGCAAGGCGATGATCGACGCGACGCTGCGCGCCGCGAACTGATCCGCGAACCTGGTCGCCGGAGCGCGGACCGCGATGCTGGCACGCGCCAGACGCTGGCTTGACGGGACACTGCAGGTCCTGACGATCGGCCTGCTGCTCGGGCTCGCTGCGCTCGTGATCGCCGCCGTCGCGTTTCGCAAGGCCGGCGCCTCGATCATCTGGTACGACGAGCTCGCGTCCGTGCTGCTCGCGTGGCTCACGTTTCTCGGCGCGGCGCTCGCGGTGCTGCGGCATGCCCACCTTGGTTTCCCAGGGCTTGTGTTCCGTTTGCCGACGACGCTGCGCGTTGCGTGCTTCGCGCTCGCAAAGCTGATCGTCCTGGGGTTCTGGGGCACCGTGCTGGTCGCGGGGGCCAGGGCGCTGGACCTCATGGTCGGCGATGCGCTGGTGACGATCCCGTGGCTGCCGGTGCCGCTGGTGCAAAGCGTACTCCCGGTCGCTGCCGCGCTGATCATCGTCGCGGAACTGCTCGATCTTCCCGAAAGTCTCGCCCGCCTTCGCCGCGGGGTCGACGACGAGACGCAGGAGATCCAGGACGCCGTCGCGGAGGGCTTGACGCGATCGGACGAGTTGCGCGCGGGCCTGCACCGGGATCGACGATGACCATTGCGCTGGTGTTCCTGCTACTGATCGTACTGGTGCTCGGCAACGTGCCAATCGCGGTCGCCATCGCGGTCGTCGCACTGGCGGGCATGGTCGCCGCGCACGGCACGATGGCGCTCGTGAACGGGATGCTGACGTTCTACAGCGGGGCCACGGGCTTCCCGATGCTGGCGATCCCGTTGTTCGTGCTCGCGGGCGGGCTGATGAACACCTCGGGGATTTCGCGCCGGCTGATCGCCTTCGTGAGCGCGCTCGTCGGATTCGTCCGGGGCGGGCTGGCGATGGTCAACATCGTGGTGTCGATGATCTTCGCCGAGATTTCGGGCTCGGCCGTCGCCGACGTTGCCGCGCTCGGCTCGGTGCTCATTCCGGAAATGAAGCGGCGCGGTTACTCGGGTCGCTTCGCCGCCGCGGTGAGCTCCTCCGCCGCCTCGCTTGCCGTGATCATCCCGCCGTCGCTGCCGATGATCCTCTACGGCGCGATCGCGGACACCTCGATTACCCAGCTGTTCATCGCCGGCGTCGTTCCGGGCGTCCTATGCGGGCTGGCGATGATGGGGCTGTCGTACTGGTACGCGATCAAGTTCAACTTGCCGCGGGAGCAGGCATTCAGCCTGCAACGGCTGTGGAAATCGTTCCGGGAGGCGGGCTGGGCGTTGACGCTTCCGCTGATCATCCTCGGCGGGATCTTCAGCGGCTTCGTCACCGCCACCGAGGCCGCCGGCCTCGCGGTTTTCGCCGCGCTCGTGATCGGCCTATTCATCTATCGCGAGCTCGACGTCAAGCTATTGCACAAGTCGCTGGTCGACGGGGTGGTCCAGACGGCCGCGGTCATGCTCCTGGTCACGGCCTCGGCGGTGCTCGGGATCTACCTGACGGAACTGGAGGTGCCGGGCCGCCTCACGCGGACGATGCTCGCGATCAGCGAGAATCGTCATGTCGTCCTGGCAATGCTGAACGTGCTCTTCTTCGGGCTCGGCTGCGTGATGCACGGCGCGGCGGCGATCGTCCTGGTCGTCCCGATCGTCATGCCGCTGGTGCATCAGCTCGGGATCGATCCGGTTCACTTCGGGATCATCGTCACGCTCAACATCGCCATCGGACAACAGACGCCGCCGGTCGCAAGCGTTCTCGCCGTTGCCTGCTCGATCGCCAAGGAGGACATGTGGGCAGTGACGCGCGTCAACCTCGGGTATATCGCATTGCTCGTCGCAACGCTCATCGTCCTGACGTACGTGCCGTGGATTTCGACCGGGCTCGTGCACGCGATCTACGGTTCGTAACCCGGCATCGCCAACAGAAAACATCGCCCCTCGGTGCTGGTGCGGGATGGCGCCGGCAGGTACACGCGCGCGACTCGCTCTCCGCGCCCTGCAACCGACCGCGCATCAGAGCTTCGAGGCGAATGCGCGATTGCCCTTTTTCAAGCGCGCATCGTTGCCGAAATAGGCGTGCTTCGACATGTCGGCCGAATAGCGGCTGGCCGGCGGCTTGCGGCCGAGCGCCTCGGCGATGCCGCGGACGTGGTGCGGCATCGCGCCACAACACAGTCCGATATAGCGGACGCCGAGCGCCACGGCCCGCCGCGTGAAATCCGCGATCTCGAACCGGTTGCAGGTGAAGGGGTCGAGCGCTACGGGGAACGGCATGTCGCCGGGGATGCAGTTGCAGTGGCGGTCGCGCAGCGACTGAAACGTCGGCTGGCGGCTGTGCGTTCGATACGGTACCGGCAGCGCCGCGACCGGCACGTGCACGGCACGGACGATCCGGGCGATCAGCGGCAGCATCGTGCGCGGCCCGCGTATGCAGTTGAGCCCTACCACGTCGGCACCGGCATCCGCCAGCATCCTGCAGCAATCCTCCGGCGTCATTCCGTCGCGGGTAACGGGTTCGCGATGGATGGTCATCGTGATCGCGGCACGGAGCCCGGCCGCCTTGATGACATCCAATGCGAGTTTTGCTTCCGCGCCGTACGAAAACGTCTCGGCTATCACGTAATCCACGCCCGCGGCGGCGGCCCACTCGACCTGCTCCTCGAACATCGCGCGGCACGCCTTCACGCTCCGCGCGACACCCGGCTCGTAGACGTTCGTGTTGCAGATGTCGCCGGCGAACAGCGCGCCGGTCTCCGCCGCGACGGCCTTGGCGATCTCGAGCGCCCCCCGGTTCATCGCCTCGAGCTGATGCTCGCGCCCGATGATGCGCAATTTCTCGCGATGCGCGTAGTACGTGAACGCTTCGACGACGTCCGAGCCGGCATGCACGAAATCGCGGTGAACCTGCGCCACGACTTCCGGGTGATCGAGCACCGCCTCGGGCACGAAGGCGCCCGCCTGCACATAGCCACGCCGCTCGAGCTCGAACAGATAGCCTTCGGCGCAGATGACGGGGCCGTCCGCCAGCCGCTCGGTGAGCCCCTTGCGCTGCGCGCCCTTGCGCACGGCGGTCTTCGCCGCGCCGCGGTTCATACCCAAGGACTGTGGCTGTTGCTCGCGCCGAACGTGTTGCCGTGCGCGAACCGGTCGACGGAAAACGGCTGCAATTCCGCAACGCTCCTGCCGCCGACGAGGAACTGCGCGACCAGCTTGCCGACACCGGTCATCTTGAAGCCGTGGTTGCTGTCGGCGATCATGTAGACGTTCTCCGCAATCCAGTCGAAGATCGGCACGTTGTCGGGCGTGAACGCGCCGATGCCGCCGTTGCGGCGCTCGCGAAAGTGCTTGCGCGAATCCTCGAAGCGCGTCATGAGCTGGCCCATCGCGGCCGTGAGGTAATCGGCGAATTCGGGCTCCGCCTGATAGTCGTCGTTCGCATGGCCGTAAGGATCCGTGACCGCATGCGGACCGATCCGGATCGGAATGGTCCCGCCCTGGACGCCTGGCCGGTCCATGCGCTCCGCGCCGTTCTTCCAGTAGACGTAAAGATGATCGGCCAATTCGCGGCCGGTGTTCCGGTCGATCACCGGCGTGTTCATCAGTTCGACGTGCAACACCGGCGGATCGAGGTCGCCTGCCGTCCGATAGGGCCGCTCGACATAGATTTCGCCTTCGAGCAGCCGCCAGTAGGTCCACATGTCCTTGCGCACCGTGGTGCCGTCGGAGTAACGCGCGTCGATCGCGTCCGGCTTGCCTAGCATCGCCCAATGCCTGGGCGTCCATGCGCCGAGGCCCAGCACGACCGCGTCGCAACCGATGGCGCCGTGGTTCGTCCGCACCTTCGAGACGCGGCCAGCGGTCGTGTCGTAGCCCACGACCTCCACGCCGGACAGGATGCGTACACCGTGGTCGCGGCACTTCTGGCCGAGGCCCGCGATCGCCTGGCGCGTGCCGGCGTAGCCGCTCACCTTCTCGTGCAGCACGACGTCGATGCCATTCGTCTTGAAATCGGGCCAGATCCGTTTCAGAAAGGCTTTCGCATCGCGTCCCTGGTAGAGATCGGAGGGATAGCCGACGCGCGCCTGGCTCGCATGCAGCCGTTCGTAATCCGGCCCCTGGTTTGCTTCGCCGGCCGACACGTACCCCACCTGCTGAAAGCCGAAGGCGACCGGATCGTACATCCAGACGTCGACCGAATGTCGCAGGATCGCGTGGATCTGCTCCGTCATGTACAGATTGCGCACACACCCGCAGGCGATGCCCGACGCGCCAGCGCCCGGACCGGTCTTGTCGAGGACGACGACATCGGCGCCCGATCCGGTGCCTCGCGCTTCGAGTTCCAGCGCCAGGTGCCATGCGGTGGAAAGGCCGTGAATGCCGGCGCCGACGACCACGTAGCCGGCTGAACCAGGAAGTGAGTTGTCCATTGCGAGAGCAATCTCCAAAGGTGCGCGGCGGGCAACATTGTGCCGGAACGATCGATCGGCTGCCAGCGCCGGATATTCGTGAGCGCGATCACCGCTACGGGTTTACGGCCGGCCGGGCTGGCCGTACGCTTGCACGAATTTCGTTGCTGCGGAAAGTAGCGTGAATGTCGAGATGACCGTTGGCCTGCCGATGTACGATCCGCCGGAACTGCGCGACACGATCGACGCATGGTGGAACGGCCTCGCGCGCGCCATGCGCGCCGAAGGCGTGCCGGGCGTACCCGATCACCTTGATCGCACGCTGTCGCTCGACGCGCTGTGGGGCGCGCCGGATCTGCTGCTGACACAGACCTGCGGCTATCCGCTGTTCGGCTCCTGGGCCGGCCGGTTGCAGTATCTGGCAACGCCACGACATGCGGCGCCGGGCTGCGACCGCGCCAACTACTGCAGCTGGATCGTGGTCCCCGCGGACTCGCCCGCGCACCACGTCGAGGATCTTCGCGGCGCCCGCTGTTCGATCAGCGCCCGCAACTCGCATTCCGGATTCAACGCGCTGCGCGCGCTGATCGCCCCACTCGCGTCCGCTGGACGTTTCTTCGGATCGGTGAATGTCAGCGGCGGCCATGCCGAAAGCCTCGCGCAGCTCGCGCGCGGCGAAGCGGACGTCGCGGCCGTCGATTGCGTAAGCCATGCGCTGTTCTGCCGCTGCCGGCCGGACGCGATCGCCCCGACGCGCATCATCGGTCGCACGGCAGATGCGCCAGGGCTTCCCTATGCAACGCGGCGCGATGCCGGGCCCGGACTCGTCCGACGGCTGCGCGCCGGCCTCGCGCGCGCATTCGCCGAACCCGGCCTCCGGCCATTGCGCGAACAAATGCTGATCGCCGGCCTCGAGGTACTGCCTCCGGACACCTACGCCTGCATGGCCGAGAGGGAAGAAGCGGCCCGGCAACAAGGCTACTTCGAACTGGATTGATTTGCGGTCGTTGATCCTGTTGCGATGCGATTGGCCGTATCGATCGAACCGCACGTCGACAATGTGCTCTCGCTGGAAGGCAACGCACGTTGCGCTCGCCGGTCGTGCGCGCCTGCGCACGACAGAACCGCCCGGGCGAGCGATCACGCCGCGCCGGACAGGTCCGGCCGTGGCGCCTTTTTCTCGAGTACGCTGAGGCGCATCGGGAACGACCCGAGCCTGCGATCGAGAAAGTAGTTGCGCAACGTGCGGCCGATCGTGCGAAACGCCATTTCCTCCCATGGAATCTCGTCTTCGCAGAAGAGACGCACGTCGAGGCTCTCGGGTCCCGGTCCGAAATCGAGGTCGACGAGACGCGCGCGAAACATCATGTAGATCTGGCTTATCTGCGGCAGGCTGATCATCGTGTAGAGCGCGCCGACGGCAACCCGCGCGTTCGCTTCCTCGAGCGTTTCCCGCACGGCGCCCGCGACGACGGTCTCGCCGTTTTCGAGGAAGCCCGCGGGCAGCGTCCAGAGCCCATGCCGCGGCGCGATCGCTCGCCGGCACAGCAGCACCTGGTCTTCCCACTCCGGCAGGCAGCCTACGACGACCTTCGGATTCTGGTAGTGGATCACGCCGCAGGCGCCGCACACGTTGCGTGGCAGGTTGTCCCCATCGGGGACGCGGTGTTCGATGCGCTCCGAGCCGCAGGCGCTGCAGAATCGGATGGTCGCGGCGGCAGGACTTGCCATGACCGGCATTGTCGCAGATCGGACGCCGTCGCTCACGGCCGAATGACGTGGCCCCGGGGAGGCACGAACGCGAACGCCCTTCAGCGTGACGCGCGAAGCGTGGCGAATGCTTCGTCGACGATCGTCAGCGTCTGGTCGACGTCGGAATCCGTGTGCGCGATGGAGATGTAGAATTTTTCGTTCGGGTTGACGAGAAGGCCGCGCTTGATGAGCTCGAGTGCCCAGCGGTAACCCAGGTCCTTGTCGGCGCTCGTCAGGTCCATCCAGGTGCGAAGCGGTCGCCGGTCGGTGAAACGCACGCCGAATACGGCGTCCTCGCCGGGCGCCTGCACGGCGAAGCCGTGCCGCGTGCCGGACGCGACGATGCCGCTGCGCAGGCGCGACCCCGTGCGCGACAGCCGTTCGTAGACGCCGGGCTGCGACAGTGCGTCGAGCGCAGCACAACCAGCCGCAGCGCACACCGGGTTGCCGTTGAGCGTGTTGGTGGCCCAGACCACATCGGCGCGCGGCCGCGATCGCGCGTCGAGCACCGCCATCACGTCACCGCGCCCGGCGATGGCCGCCATCGCAAATCCTCCGCTCACGGCCTTGCCGTAGCACGCGAGGTCGGGAACGACGCCATAACGCTCCTGGGCGCCGCCCCACGCAATCCGGAAACCGGTGACGATCTCGTCGAACACGAGGACGATGCCGTGCCGGCGCGTCACCTCGCGCACTGCCTCGAGAAAACCGGGCTCGGGCAGCAATACGCGCTGCAGCGGCTCGACGATCACGGCCGCCAGCTCGTGCGCATGGCGCTCGATCATCGCGACGGCCTGCGCCGTTTCGTTGAATGGCGCGACCAGCACGGTCTCGCCAGCCTGCGGCGGCACGCCGACGGAATCGGGCTTCGCCCGCGGGTAGTCGGACGCAACGGTCGGCACCGTGCCCCACAGCCCGTAATCGTGCATGCCGTGCCATGCGCCTTCGAATTTCAGTATCTTGTTGCGTCCGGTGAACGCCCGCGCGATGCGCAACGAATAGAATGTCGCCTCGGTGCCTGAGCCCGTGTAGTGAACGACATCCGCGCACGGAATAGCTTCGACCAGACGCTGCGCCAGCAGTATCTCCGGCTCGTTCAGAAAATAGTACGTCGTGCCTTTCGGCAGCTGCGCCGCGACCGCGGCCATGACGGCCGGGTGCGCGTGGCCGAGGAGCGCCGGGCCCGAACTCAAGTGATAGTCGATGTACTCGCGTCCCGCGACATCCCAGACATGGCTGCCTTCGCCCCGCGCGACGACGAGATTCAATTCCGGAGGAAGGGCGAAGAGCCCGAGCCCCCCACCGGCGAGGTTGCGGCCGGCGGCCGCGAGCAATTCTGCCTGGCGTGCGGATGGATTCATCACGGATGTCATGGTTACGTTGAGGGGAAAGTTGCGATGTCCGGTAGACTTGCTGCGGCCTTCATTCTGCTCCCGCGGCCGGAGTCGTGCGCGAGTTGACGGACAAGCTCTTAGGTGCGAATGAAGTTCTCGCGGTAGTAGCGAAGCTCTGCGATCGACTCGTAGACGTCGGCCAGCGCTTCGTGCTTGCCTTCCTTCGGCACCCCTTTCATCAAGTCGGGTTTCCAGCGGCGCGCGAGTTCCTTCAGCGTCGAGACGTCCAGGTTGCGGTAGTGGAAATAGTCTTCGAGTGCAGGCATCCAGCGCGCGAGAAAGCGCCGGTCCTGGCAGATCGAGTTGCCGCACATGGGTGACACTTTCGCCGGAACATGCTCGCTCAGGAACGCGAGCGCAGCGCCTTCGACGGCCGCCTCGTCGTGCGTGGCCGCCTTCACCTTTTCGATCAGGCCGGAGCGGGCATGCGTTCCCTGGTTCCACGCATCCATGCCGGCGAGTACCGCGTCGCTCTGGCGGACCACCCAGACCGGCGCTTCGGCAACCGTGGCGAGATCGCCATCGGTCACCACCAGCGCGACCTCGATGATCCGATCGCTGTCGGGCTTGAGACCGGTCATTTCCATGTCGATCCAGATCAGGCGGCTCGCGTCTTGAGGCATTGGGAATTGGCGTAAAATGGAGTGCTCATTCTCGCATACTCGGGGCTGCGCGCCGGCCGCCCCGTTCCCAACATCTTGACCGCATCCGCCTTCACCGCCGTCTTTGTCGCCGTGCTCGCATTTTCGTTGGCCCTGCGCCTCTGGCTTGCCCGTCGCCACACGGGATACGTCGCCGCGCATCGCGATGCGGTGCCCGCTGCCTTCTCCGACCGCATCGGCCTGTCCGCGCACCGCAAGGCCGCGGACTACACGGTCGCGCGCACGCGCCTTGGCGTCGCGGAATTACTGGTCGAATCCGCGGTGCTCGTCGCGTTCACGCTCGGCGGCGGACTCGCCGCGCTGGTCGTCTGGACCGATGTGCTGCCGTTCGGAGGGATCGGCCGCGACCTTGCGCTCATCGTGGCGGTTGCCGTCATTTCCGGCGCGGTGGGCTTGCCTTTCTCGTACCTGCAGACGTTCGGCATCGAAGTGAAGTTCGGGTTCAACCGGACCACGCGGGCACTGTGGTGCGCCGACCTCGTGAAAGGCATCCTGCTCGGTGCCGCGCTCGGCCTGCCACTGGCGGCGCTCGTGCTTTGGCTGATGCGCGCCGCCGGGCCCTTGTGGTGGGTCTGGGCTTGGGCGGCATGGATCGCCTTCCAGTTCCTGCTGCTGGCGCTCTACCCCACGGTGATCGCGCCGTTGTTCAACAAATTCTCGCCGCTGCCGGCGGGTACGGCGCGCGACGCGATCGAGGCGCTGCTCGCACGCTGCGGTTTCGCGAACCGCGGCCTCTACGTGATGGACGGTTCGCGCCGCTCGAGCCACGGCAATGCGTTCTTCACGGGCTTCGGCCGCGCCAAGCGCATCGTCTTCTTCGACACGCTGCTCGAACGGCTGACGCCGGACGAGGTCGAGGCGGTGCTCGCGCACGAACTCGGGCACTTCCGGTTGAAGCACGTGTTAAAGCGGATGCTGTGGATGGCCGCGTCCTCGCTCGCGTTTCTCGCGCTCCTCGCGTGGCTCGCGGTGTCCCCCTGGTTTTACGAAGGCCTTGGCGTGCCGCCTGCCATCGACCGTCCCGGTGTTGCGCTGATCCTGTTCTTCCTCGCGCTGCCGGTGTTCACGTTCATGCTGGCGCCGCTTTCCTCGCTGTACTCGCGCCGGCACGAGTTCGAGGCCGACGCGTTCGCCGCGCAGAACGCATCGGCGGCCTCGCTGGCCCGCGCGCTGGTGAAACTCTACGAAGACAACGCCGCGACGCTCACGCCGGACCCGTTGTATTCGGCATTCCACGACTCGCATCCGCCGGCGGCCGTGCGCATCGCGCGGCTCGAGGCCGCCTGACCACCGCTCGCCGGCCGGAGAATTCCATGCCACCGTTCGTCGCCGTCCTTCTTGCAGCCGTACTGCTCATGATGCCCGGCATTGCGTCGTCAGAGACGCAGCCGGCTCCGTTCCAGTCCGGCGACGCGAAAGCGGGCAAGACGATGGTCGATCGCGATTGCGTCGCCTGTCATGCGCAGCGCTTCGCCGGGGATCCCGACCAGATGTATCGGCGCGCGGACCGGCGGATCAAGACGCCCCCGCAGCTCCTCTCGCAGGTGCAGGCGTGCAACGTGAATCTCGGCAAAGGTTACTTCCCCGAGGAAGAGGAACACGTGGCCGCGTACCTCAATCTCGAGTTCTACAAGTTCAAGCCGTGAGCACCGGTCCCGAACGCGGCGCGAACGACTCGCTGCGCGCGCTCGCCGCGCTCGCCTGTCGCCCGGGTGCGCCACGGCTTGCCGGCAGCGAATTGGACGATCGGGTCGCCGACCTTCCGGGGTGGACGCTGGCGGGAGACCGGATCGAGAAGATCTACCGGTTCGCGGACTATTATCGGACGATGGCGTTCGTCAATGCCGTCGCGTCGATCGCGCACCACGAGGATCACCATCCCGATCTCGCGGTCCATTACGACCGCTGCGTCGTCGCATGGTCGACACACAGCGCCGGCGGCGTCACGCTCAACGATTGCATCTGCGCCGCCAAAGTGGAAGCCCTCGCCGGGTGACACGCGCCGCGCAGCCGGACGGCGCCGGCGCAGGAAGGCTCGAGCGCGGGCTCGTCACCGCAAGCCGCCGCCGGCATTATGCGGTGCGCCTGGATAGCGGCGAGGCGCTCGAATGCGTGCTGAAGGGCCGCCGCACGACGCTCGCCTGCGGCGATCGCGTGCATGTCGCGCGCATGGCCGGCGGCGGATCGATCGAAACCGTCGAGCCGCGCGAGACGCTGTTCTACCGCTCCGACACGTTCAAGGAAAAGCTGATCGCGGCGAACGTGACGCAAGTCGTCGGCGTCGTCGCGCCGGATCTCGCCGTCGACGAGGAACTCGTCAATCGCTGGATCATCGGTTCCGAAGCCCAGGGCTGCCGCTTCGTGCTTGCCGCGAACAAGTCGGACAAGCCGGAGTTTGCCACGCTCCTCGCGCGGATGCAGCCTTTCGCCACGCTGGGTTATGCGGTCGTCCCGCTTTCTGCGCTGCGCGATGTCGCGCCGCTCGTTCCCTATTTTCACGGCCATCGCACCGCCCTCATCGGCCAGTCGGGGATGGGCAAGTCGACGATCCTCAACGCCGTCGCGCCCGAGGCGCAAGCCAAGACAGCGGAGATCTCCGAGGCACTTTCCGCCGGTCGCCACACGACGTCGCAGTCGACGCTGTATTCGTTGCCCGAAGAAAAAGGTGGCGGCTGGATCGTCGATTCGCCCGGGTTGAAGGCGTTCGGACTCGCGCATGTCGCGCCGGAGACGCTGGCGGACGCTTTCGTCGAGATCCGTCCCGTGCTGGGACATTGCCGATTCCGCGATTGCCGGCACGATCGTGAACCTGGATGCGCCGTGTGGCAGGCGGTGGAAGCGGGAAAGATCGCCCCGCATCGCGTCGCGCTGCTGCAACGACTCGTGGCCGAAAGCCGCGCGGCACGGGTCCCAGGGCGCTAGCGCGCCAGAAAGCCAGAACCCCACGCGATGGTAGTCAGGGCGCCCAGTTCGCGAGGGTGAGCAGCATGATCAGCAGCAGCCACAGGACCAGCGCGCGCCAGATGAGCCCGACGGCGCTTGGAAGCAGATCGGCATCGGGCGCGTCACCGAGCCCGAGTTCGGGCCGCTGGTCCGGTTCTCCGCCACCGGCAACGGACAGCGAGCCGCCCAGCATGACGCCCAGCGCGCCGCCACCGGTCGCCAGAATGATTCCTGCGTGCTCGCCGCCCTCCTCGAGTTCCCAGGACTTTGCCTGCGTTCGCCAGCAGAAGGCGGCATCCTCGAAATCGCCGACGATCGCGAACGACAGCGCCGTGAGCCGAGCCGGCATCCAGTCGAGGAGCCAAAGCAGTCTGCGCGCGGGACCGCCGAACACGGTGCGCGCCTGCGTGATCGGCGTCGTGTCCGCGCCCTCCGCGCCGGGTCGCCATTCGTCAGCGAGCAGCGCCGCCACGCGATAGAGCACGGCGCCGGCAGGTCCAGGAAGCAGTGTGAACCAGAACAGTGTTGCGAAGACCTGCCGGTAGGAATCCACGAGGCCGCGTTCGATGGCGAGCTTCGCGATCTCGGCGCTCGACAGCTCCGCGGTGACGCCGCCGCGCCAAGCCGCAAGCGCGCGCCGCGCCGCATTGAGATCGTTGGCCTTCAACGCCGCTACTACCGCCGTGTACGCGTGGCTGAAACGACGGAATCCCATCAGCAGGTAGAGCGCGGCGACGTTCCAGACGAAGCCCAGCAGGGGATGCAACGCGTCCAGCACAAAATAGATGCCGACCGCAAGCAACACCGGGGGCGCCACCGTCGCGAGCGTCGCGACGACACCCTGCTGTGCCGTGCCGCCATTGAGCTTGCGCTCGACCGCACGCGCGTACCGGACGAAGAGGTGCTCGACGGACGCACGCCATTGAAACGCGCGCCATTGCTCGAGGCCCAGCGCGGCGAGGATCGCGATGAGGTTCATCCGCGCAGAAACGCCTTGCTGATGGAACGGAACCGCGGCGTTCCAGCCTCGCCCAGCCACTCGAACACCACCATCTCGCGGGAGACGATCCGCACGCCCTCCTCCCGCATTCGCCAGAGCGCGAGATCGCGATCCGTCGCGTGCCGCGAGCCGATCGCGTCGGCGACGACGAAGACTTCCTTGCCCTCCGCGTGGAGTTCGAGCGCGGTCTGCAGCAGGCAGACGTGCGCTTCGATGCCGACCAGCACGACCTGCGCGCGATCGGAACCCGGCAGATGCGTGAGGCACTGCGCCTGAACGGCGGAGAAATGGACCTTCTGCGCAACGGCGCCTTCCGGCAGCAACTCGCGCACTTCCCGCACCGTGGAGCCGAGGCCCTTCGGATACTGCTCGACGGCGGCAACGGGAACACCGATTTCCTGCGCAGCGCGAATTATCCAGACGACGCTTGCGAGCAAGTGGGCGTGTTCGTGGATCGCCGGCAGGAGCTTTTCCTGGAGATCGACGACGAGAAGCTGCGAGCGCTGGACGTCGATCAGCATCGGCGGGCACGGCGCGGGATTCGGACCGCGATCATGTCTTCAACTCGTCGCGGCCACGGTACTGCTCGAGCGCTTCGGGATTGGCCAACGCCTCGATGTTCGTCACTGGGCGCCCGTGCACGATGTTGCGCACGGCGAGTTCCACGATCTTGTTGCTCTTGGTACGCGGAATGTCGGTCACCGCCACGACCTTGGCGGGCACGTGCCGCGGCGTCGTATTGGCGCGGATGTGCTGCCTGATCCGGTCGATCAGCGCCTGATCCAGCGTGACACCGTCCCTGAGACGCACGAACAGGATCACCCGTACGTCGCCGACCTCTCCGGGCGGCCAGTCCTGCCCGATCACGAGACTCTCCAAGACCTCCGGCAATTGCTCGACCTGCCGGTAGATCTCGGCGGTGCCGATGCGCACGCCACCCGGATTGAGCGTCGCGTCCGAGCGCCCGTGGAAGATCAATCCGCCACGGGCGGTGAGCTCGACGTAGTCGCCGTGACACCAGACCCCCGGAAAGCGCTCGAAGTACGTGGCGCGGTACTTCTCGTCGTCCGGGTCGTTCCAGAAACGCATCGGCATCGACGGAAAGGGTGCGGTGCAGACGAGCTCGCCCTTGGTCCCGGTCCCGGCCGCGATGGGTTTGCCGTCATCGTCGTAGACATCGACCTGCCATGCCGAGACCGCGGCACTGCAGCTCGCCACGCCACACGGGGAGCGTCGGGCAGCCGAGCGCGAAGCAGGACACGATGTCGGTGCCGCCGGCGATCGACGACAGGCAGAGATCGCTCTTCACGCACTGGTAGACGTAATCGAAACTCTCGGGCGCCAGCGGACTTCCGGTCGAGAACAGCGTGCGCAGCTGCGCGAGTCCAAAGTCCTTGCGCGGAACGACGCCGATCTTCTTCGCGTGATCGACGTACTTGGCCGATGTTCCGAAGTGCGTGCACCGCTCGGCGTTGGCGAAATCCCACAGCACCTTGCCGCGGTCGATGAACGGCGAGCCGTCGTACAGTAGAAGCGTCGCGCCGGCAGCCAAGCCCCGACGACGAGCCAGTTCCACATCATCCAGCCGCAGGTCGTGAAATAGAACAGCCGGTCGCCGGCCTTGAGGTCACCGTGCAGCAAGTGCTCCTTCATGTGCTGCAGCAGCGTTCCTCCGGCGCCATGGACGATGCACTTCGGTGCGCCGGTCGTGCCGGACGAATAGAGGATGTACAACGGATGGTCGAACGGGCAGCCGGACGTATTCGATCGGCGCCGGCTGCGTGCGCCGCAATGAATGCGTCCCAGCCGACGGCGTTGCGAATTCCGCTGGCATCCTGGTCACCCTGTCCGGTCGCCGCCAGGTACGGAACGACGACGACGCGTTCGACCGACGGCAGCTGCGCGACGATGGCGGCCACCTTGTCGAGTACCGGAAGCGGCTTGCCGTTGTACCAGTAGCCATCCACCGTGAAGAGCACGCGCGGTTCGATCTGGCCGAAGCGGTCGAGCACGCCCTGCACGCCGAAATCCGGCGAGCACGACGACCAGATCGCGCCCAGGCTGGTCGCGCCCAGCATCGCGCTGATCGTCTCGGGCATGTTGGAGACGTACGCCGCAACGCGATCGCCCGCCGTCACGCCCATGGCTTGCAACGCGGCGGCGATGCGCGCAGTCGTCGCGACGCAGTTCCGCGTGCGACACCCGGCGCGCGAGCTTGTCCTCGCCGCGGAATACCAACGCGTCGCTGGCGTCGTCCGCGCCGCGCCGTGCGAGCAGGTTCTCGGCGAAATTGAGCCGCGCGTCGGGAAACCACTTCGCACCGGGCATCTTCTCCGGCGTCGACGAGCGTGCGCTCGCCACGCGTCCCGACGATCCCCGCGTAATCCCAGACGGCGCGCCAGAATGCCTCGCGCTCGTCGTTCGACCAGCGCCAGAGCGCCGCGTAATCGGGAAGCGCATGCCCCGACGCCGCCGCCGCGCGGCGCGCGAAATCGGTGATGTTCGCCTGCGCAATGCGTTCGGGCGACGGTTGCCAGAGCCTCGTGTCGGCCATCATGGCGTAGTCGCCCGTTCGTGCGGTCCCGAAGCGGACGCGCTCCGGCGCGCTGCGGCGCGATCGTATTTCATGCCTGCGCTCGCAACAAGGCCGCGACGTCGTCGGGCAGGGGCTCGCTGCGGCCGCTCGCGAGGTCGATCCAGACCATCTTCGCCGCGCCGTCGGCATACTTCCGGCCGTTCATCCAGATCTCGTAGTAGCTGCCGACGCTCGTGCGACCCGGGTCGCCGAGGAACATCCGCACCTCGATGGCGCCTGGATAGACGAGCGGCTCCAGAAACGTGCAGCTTGCGTTGACGATCACCGGGCCGGACCCGACGTAGGCCTTGCCGTCAGGGTGCAGGCTGTAAACCCACTCGATGCGAGCCTGCTCGAGATACCGGAAGTAGATCGTGTTGTTGACATGGCCCATCGTGTCCATATCGCCCCATCGGATCGACTGGTGCGACGTGTGAACGAGCAATCGTGGCTTTTGCGTCATTGCGATTCGGGGGTATGGGAGTCTGTGGCAAGCGGATAGTCGGACCGGAATGCCGAACCTTGCACAGGTTCGTCCATTATACAATTCCACTCTCGCGATCGAACTGCGAAGCCGGATCCACGCCAGGAGGTGTCCATCGTGCCCCGCGAAGCCATGGAATACGACGTCGTCATCGTTGGCGGCGGTCCGGCGGGACTCGCCGCCGCGATCCGCCTGAAGCAGCTCGCTGCCAAGGCTGGCACCGAGGTCTCGGTGTGTCTGCTGGAAAAGGGCTCGGAGGTCGGTGCGCATATCCTCTCCGGCGCGATCGTCGATCCGCGCGCATTGAACGAACTCCTGCCCGACTGGAAGGCGCAGGGCGCGCCGCTCGACACGCCGGTAACCGAGGATCGCTTCCTGATCCTGACGCCGGAAAAGGCACACCGGATTCCCAACTGGGCGTTGCCGCGCCTCATGAACAACCACGGCATGCAGATCGCGAGCCTCGGCAGCGTTTGCCGGTGGCTGGGCCAGCAGGCGGAAGCGCTGGGCGTCGAGATCTATCCGGGGTTCGCGGCTGCCGAAATTCTGTACGACGAGCGAGGTGCGGTGCGCGGCGTGGCGACCGGCGACCTCGGCGTGGCGAAGGACGGCACGCACAAAGGTCGAATACCAGAAAGGCATGGAACTCCACGCGAAGTACACGCTTTTCGCGGAAGGCTGCCGCGGCTCGCTTTCGCAGGACTTGATGCAGAGGTTCAACCTGCGCGACGGCGTCGATCCGCAGAAGTACGGGATCGGCATCAAGGAGCTGTGGCAGGTCACGCCGGACAACCACCGCAAAGGACTCGTGTTGCACAGCCAGGGCTGGCCGCTTGACCGGCACGAGCGGCGGCGGATCCTTCGTCTACCATTTCGGCGACAACCTGGTGTCCGTCGGCTTCGTCGTCCATCTCAACTACGAAAACCCGCACCTGTCGCCGTACGACGAGTTCCAGCGCTTCAAGACGCACCCGGCGATACGCGGCACGTTCGCCGGCGGCAAGCGGCTCGCCTACGGTGCGCGCGCGATCAACGAAGGCGGCCTGCAATCGGTGCCGAAGCTCGCATTTCCGGGCGGCGCGCTGATCGGATGCGCGGCGGGATTCGTCAACCTGCCGCGGATCAAGGGCTCGCACAACGCGATGAAGACCGGCATGCTCGGCGCCGAAGCTGCGTTCGCCGCGCTCGCGGCCGGACGTCATCACGACGAACTCGAATCGTACGGCGAATCCTTTCGCAAGTCGTGGGTGTACGCGGATCTTTACAAGGTGCGCAACGTGAAGCCCGGCCTCAAGTGGGGCATGTGGGCGGGAACCATCCACGGCGGCATCCACATGTGGCTGAACGACCTGGGCTTGGGCGCGCTCGTGCCCTGGACGCTGCGCCACGACCGGCCGGACCACGAATCGCTCAGACCCGCCGCCGAAATGCCGCCGATCGCCTATCCGAAATACGACGGCGTGCTGACGTTCGACAAGCTGTCGTCGGTCTTCGTGTCGAACACGAGCCACGAGGAAGACCAGCCCGTGCACCTGCAACTGCGCGATGCCGCGGTGCCGGTCAACGTCAACCTCGCGCGCTACGACGGCCCCGAGCAGCGCTACTGCCCGGCGGGCGTCTACGAGTTCGTGGACGCGGACGACAAATCAGGCAAGCGGCTGCAGATCAACGCGGCGAACTGCGTGCACTGCAAGACCTGCGACATCAAGGACCCGCGGCAGAACATCCATTGGGTGACGCCCGAAGGCGGCGGCGGCCCGAACTATCCGAACATGTGATTCCGCCTGGCCGTCGAGCGGCCGCTCGGGTTGCCTCAGTACGAACCGGTCTCCGCGGAATGCCGCCGCGGCGCCTGCAACCGTCCGATCGACTCGTGGCGCGACGCGAGCCAGACGTGGAGCACAGCGATGAGGTAGAGGAATGCCGGCACGAACCAGAGCATCCTCACGCAGCGCAATGAGCGGCAGGCCGCACAGCACGACCGCGACCGGCCCGTGGGCAAAGAGCCAGCGGTGCGCCCTCCACGCGAGCAGGGCCACCACGAATGCGTGCGCGGCGAGCGCGATGATGCCCACGATCAGAAAATCGGACACGTGCGTGGCATGAAACGCGTTGACCGGGATCGCGCCGCGCTCGGCGGTCGACAACAGCACGGCAATGCCGCCCCAAGCCGCGGCGAAACAGCCGAAATAGATGATGACCATGGTTCTCGGCGTGGGCTTCCACCACGTCATGGCCGGTCCTCCATCCTGCAATACTACGCCGCACGACTACGACGGGCGCCGCCGGGCCCTTTCCTCGGCGACGCGCTCGCGCCAGGTCGTGGTGTCGCGCAACGCCCGCATCCCGGCCGGCAGATTGTCCATCAGCGCACTCGCTTCGGCGAGTTGGGCCTTTGCGATCGCCGAGGCCGGCAACCGAGGCGACATACAGTGCGACGGCAAGCTCGAACCGCTGCGATGGGTCGTCGCGATTGCGCGCGGACAGGTCGCGTTCGAATTTGAGCACCGGCTCGATGACCTTCTGCGCGTCGGCTTGTCGATTGAGGCGCGCCAGTGTCAATGCGGAGAATCGCCTGCTCGAACGCGATTTCGCGCTTGTCCGCTCAGGTCGTGCCACGGCTGCTGCTGCGCAACTCCAGCACCTGCGTGATCTCACGCTCGGCCGCTCGCATAGTCCTTCAGCGCGTATGGCCGAGAGGGCCAGCGAATAGTGCGAATCCACCGCAAAACGAGGTCTTTGGTACGGCGCTCGGCCTCGTCCGCGGGCTTGAGCTGCGTCCGAGCTTCGGTAACCACGACGCGGCCAGGTCGAGCGCCCGCCGATCGTCGCCCGCCGCCTGCGCGACGATGGCGCGCCAGTAGTCGCGCAGCATCGGCCTGCAATCACACTGTCGAAGCTGCCGGCGGGTGCACTGCGCGTTCCAGGTACTCCGTCCAGCGTGCTGTTGTCGGCAAGCGCGGCCTGCCGCCGCCTCGCGTTCCCGCGATTCGCCTCCAAGTACGCCAGCAAACCCGCGCTGAAGCGGAGCATTGTTGCGTACCATGAAGCTCGGCGGGGCCTGACGATCGACGCTCCAGTCGCCGGCCCGGAGCGTCGCGGCCGCGTCGGCCGGCCGCCCCATCTGCTGCAGGATGTTGCTGCTTGATCACCAACGCCACGAGCAGGTTGTTCCAGGCGATGGTGTTGCCCGGATCCAGGCGAACGAAATCCTGCCAGGCGCGTCGCGGCCGTCTCCGCCATCGACGAGCGCATCGGCGAGACGCATCTCGCCCTGTGACGAGTATCGGCGAGCGAGCCCGTCGATAAGCGCCTGCGCACGCAGCGCCTGCATGTGGCCGGGGCGCTTTTCGAGCACCTGCGCGGCCACGCGCCAGCCCTTCGTCGCCCGCGCGCTTGGCGTCCTCGTCGCGACCCGAGGTTGATCAGCGCCTGGACCTGCCACGACGTCGCTTCCGCGTAAGTCGCCGCCGCCGCGAGGTCGCTCATGCGCAGGTCGTCGATGCTGCGGCAGGCTGCGCGCGCCTCTTCGAGCGTCGCGACGGCCGCCTCGAACTGCGCCGTTGCGACAGCTGCAGGAAACCGTGCATGTTGAGCACTTCGCCATACGCGCGGCGCAGCGCCACCGATGAGTTCGGCGCGCGTCGCGCAGCGGCTTGAGCACGTCCACCGCCCGCGCGGCTAGACGCACTGCCTCGCCTTCGAGGTTCCCGCTCGACGCCAGCCGCGCCTGCGTGACAAGCCCCATGCGCGAGGCCGATGGCGGTCGTCTCGGACTTGTCGCCCTGCTCGCGCATCTGTCCCAGCACCTTGACCGCCTCGTCGATCGCCTTCCTGCCCTCGTCGAGCCGCGACTGCGTAGCGCAGCACCGACCCGTAGCGCACCAGCGCCAGCGCGCGGTTGCGCTCGGTCTGCGCGGTGCGCAGTGGCTCCGGCAGCGCGTCGTAGTAGTCGACCGCGCGCTTCGCGAGCTCGCCGACGATGTCGAGCCGGCCGACCGGCGCGAGTTCGAGGTAGAAGTCGTCGAGCAGATAGACGACGAGTTTTTCCGCCTCGCCGCGCGCCTGTTCCGCCATCAGCCGCGTTTGCTGCGCCTGCGCCTCGGCCTCCTGCGCGCGTTTCGAGCTCAGGTAGCCGAACACGGCGCTGCCGGCGGCACCGACCGCCAGCACCGCGCAGACCGCCGCGATCTGGCGCGCGCGGACCAGCGCCTTGCGCGTCGCGCGTTCGCGCGCGCGCTGCGCCGCGAGCTTCCTTTCCGCCTCGTCGCGCGCCTCGCGCTCGAGGCGCAGGTCGCGGCTCGCCTTGACCACGCTGCACAGCACGTCGTGCGTGAGTTCGACGCGCCGCACGTCGAGCCGCTCCTCGATGCGCAACAACCGCCGGTTGACCAGCGTCGCCACGGTGCCGGCCGGCGCGCCCGCGGCGGCAAACGCCTTCTGGACGCGCTCTTCGGCGAGGCTTTCGCGAAAACCGGACTCGGTGAGCAGGTTGTCCTCGATGACCTGGCGCACGCCGGCGGGCTGGTCGGCGAGTGCGCGCTCGTAGAACTCGGCGAGGATCGTGTCGCGCGAACCCGCCAGCACGTCGGCGGAAATTTCCGTTCTGCCCTGCGCGATCCGCGCATTGTTGAGCTCGCGGCAGATGAGGGAGAGCAACGACGGCTCGACCTCGGCGTTGGCGAGTTCGGAACCGCCAGCGGTGAACCGCACGATGGCCGCTGCGACCTCCTCGGACACGAGCTTCCCGCCCGGCTTCATGACCGCGGCGAGCGCCTGCTGCCCGGTCATCCGGGCGAGGCGCATCCGGTTCTGCGTGATCGAGGGCATGATGCCCTTCACGCTCTCGAGATGGGCGAGGTAGTCCTCGCGCAGCGCGATCAGGATCCGGTAGTCGGCGCGGGCGAAATCGAACTGCTCGACGCTCGCTTCGTCCTCATCCATCCTCGCTTCGAGCGCCCGCGGCGCACGGTTTTCGACGAGGTCGGCCAGGTCTTCGAGAAATTGCGCGGCACGCTGCCGCCCGAAGTCGTCACTCTGCGCGAGCGTGAAGATCTCCTCGAACTGGTCGAAGATCAGCAGCGGAATGAGGGTCTTGCCGGAGCCGTCGCGCAGGATATCGTCGCGGTGGTGCAGGAATTCCCACAGCGACTCACCGCTGACGGCCACCCCGGTCTGCGTCCACGCGCCCGCCGCCTGCGTCGCGCGGAAGATGGCGCCCTTGATCTGTTCGGCAGGTGTCGGCGAATCGCGTGAGTAGTCGATCCGCACGTACACCGGGCAATAGCCTTCCGGGCGCAGCCGCGGCACGATGCCGGCGCGCAGGATGGACGTCTTGCCGAGGCCCGACTGGCCGAACAGGATCGTGAGGAGCTTGCGATGCACGCGCCGCGATAGCTCGGCGACTTCGTCCTCGCGGCCGTGGAAATATTGCCGGGTCTCCTCGGTGAACGACGCAAGGCCGAGCCACGGGTTCTCCGTGTCGACCGCCGCGTCGGAAACCTGGGGCGACGGAGACTTGCGCTCGGCAGCGTCCTCGCTGCGCGCGGCGGCCGTGGCCACGTCGTCAGCGTCCATCGCTCGCCTCGGCCGGAACTTGAGGACGGCTCATCAACGGCGGGAAGACAGCAGATCCTGCAGCCGCTTGGCGAACGCCGGCGAGACTTCTCCTCCGGGCAAGCGCGTGAAGTGGACGGCCTTGAATTTCTCCGGCACCTCAGCCTCGCCCTCGTTCGTGTCGTCGATGCAGACGGGCAGGATGA
The DNA here is from genome assembly GCA_963695725.1 of uncultured beta proteobacterium. Taxonomy (GTDB): domain Bacteria; phylum Pseudomonadota; class Gammaproteobacteria; order Burkholderiales; family Casimicrobiaceae; genus CAIWHR01. The sequence continues at coordinate 237,359 of CAVOHM010000002.1, read as the reverse complement.
AGAGCGCGCCCTCGGCGATGTTGCGCGCGCGGTCGATCGCGTAGCTCCACTCGCGGCGAAAATAGCCTTCGAGCCGGCGCTGCGTGGCCGCGGAGACGATCGGGATGAAATAGGAGCAGCGCGCGACGTTGCGCTGAATCTTGCGGTCGTAGTCGTCGCCGCCTTCCAGACGCTCAAGGTCGAACCAGGTCGTGATGCCCGCGGCGTCGAGCCCCGCCTTCAGTTTCTGTACCGTCGCCAGATCCTCGCGGGCGTAGCTGATGAACACCGCGTTGTCCGGCATCTCGCGCTCGGGCGGCAGGAATCGTTGCGGCGAGGCGCCGAGCGGGATCACGTCGGCGGGCTTGCGGCGCGCCATCCAGCGGCGGTGCAACTCGTCGACGAACCCCTCCGCGCCGCTGTAGATGCGCGTGCGCAGGCTCACCTGCTGGAGGAACGTCATCAGCCGCTCGTCGGTGTCGGAGTGGTCGTCGGCAAGCACCTCGCCCACATCGCGCGGATCGGACAGGCGACGACGCTTCGCCATCCGCAGGAAGAGGCGAACGAGCCAGTTCGAGAAATTGCTGCCGATGAGCAGCAGATGGTTGTATTCGAGCTCGTGGAAGAGCTTCTCGGGCGTCAGGTGCTCGCTCTGCAACGCGCAGACGAATTCCAGCGTGTCCTCGTCGGAGATCACGTACGTGGGCGATGCCGAAACGCGGCCGAGCAGATGGTAGACGACGGGGCGCTGCAGCTGCTCGCGTTCGGCGGACAGATCGGCAACACGATTCGGCGAGTACCCGATCACCTCGGTGGATTGCGCGCCATGGAACCGCTCGGCGTTGATCGCCTGCTCGAGGAACGAGTCGAACGTCGTCGTGACGAAGAGATCGAAGTCCGTGATCTGCGCGAGTTGCGTCAACGCGTGCGGCGGCGCGAAGGTCGCATCGCGCAGGATGCTGCGCAAACGCGTGTACGTGTCCTCGCGCCGGCCGTGCGACGAGAGGAACCAGCAGACGACGTCGTTCAGCGTATAGGGCTGCGGCAGCTGTGTCGTATCGACGTTGAGCTTAACCGCGAGCTTCTCGGCGATCCATTCGTACAGCAGCCGGGGACCGGTCTCGGTCTCGACCTTCAGGAGCTCGGGACCGATGATGGGGATGACGCGGCGCTCCTCGATGAAGTTGAGTAGGTCGTCCCACGCGTCGTCGTCGAGTCGCGCCAGCGGCTGGTGCATGGAAAGTACCGTGCTCATGGCAGCGCCCTGGCGACCGGCACGACAATCACTCCAACCTTGCCCAGCATCGAATGTTTCCCTGTGGATGGCACAGCGACTGCGAACGGCATGCCGCGACTCCCGCCCGGACGTGTCTCCCGCCGGACGGCGGCGCCACGAAGATTAGGCCATTTCATGCTATTTGCCTACACCGGGGCCTGGTCCAGACGCCCCCTTCGGGGCCACGCGCACGTGCTGCGGTCACAGGTCGGTACGCGTAAACTTCGGGCTGCGTGGCGCGCGCGGCCGAAGGCGCTACGGCGCGGCCGGATCAATTCGACACACGACGATGCCGGGCTGCGCATCGATCCCCAGCAAACGACTGCAGGAAGGAACGACACGTTGGAGAACGTGGTAACGGAAATCCGGGAGGCCCTCGACGGCGGCCGTAATACCGAGGCGCTGGACCTCGCGCGCACCGCCGCGGCCGGGGATCCCCATTCCTCCGAGATCCAGTACCTGGGCGCACTTGCCTCGGCCCGGATGGGCGCGATCAGCGAAGCGCAGGCATGGCTCGCGAAAATCGATCGCGACGCGCTCGGGAGCGGCGCGCTCGCCGTCGAGGTTTGGAGTCTTGCCGGGAGAGTCGCGAAGGAACGCTATGCCGCTGCACGCGTAGCGGCGCCCGAAAGCGCGCTCGAATTCGCCCGCGCCGCGATCGAAAGTTATCGGCGCGCTCACGCCATTGGCGGCTCGGCCTATCCGGCAGTCAATGCGGCGACAATGGCCATGCTGTCGGGCGATGTCGGGTTGGCGCACAGTCTCGCCCGCGATGCGATGGCGGCGATGGAGCCGACCGGCGACCACTGGCATCACGCCACGATGGGGGAGGCTCAGCTGCTCCGCCACGACGTCGCGTCGGCCAGCGGTCAGTATGCGGAGGCGCGTCGCCTCGCAGGCAACCGGTATGGCGACATCGCGGCGATGCGCCGGCAACTCCAGCTGATCGGCTCGCCGGAGGCACGCGCGCTGCTCGACGTCGTCCGCGCGCCGTACGTCGTCGCGTTTTCCGGGCACATGATCGATCACCCGGCACGTTCGTCACCGCGATTTCCACCCGCACTCGAAGCGAAAGTGGCGTTGGCGCTGCGCGAAAAGCTCGACGATCTCGGGCCGTCGATCGGCTACGCGCAGGCCGCGTGCGGCGCCGACATTCTCTTCCTGGAAGCCATGCACGATGCGGGGATGCAGACGCACATCGTGTTGCCGTTCGCGCCGGCCGATTTCGTCGAGACGAGCGTCGGTTTCGCCGGAGGCGACTGGACCGCACGCTTCGAGCGCGCCTTGGGCCGCGCGCGTCAGGTCATTCTCGCGACCGAAGAAGCTTTTCTCGGCGACGACATCCTGTTCGAACATGCGGCCAACCTGATCCAGGGCATGGCCATGCTGCGGGCGAAGGAACTGGCGGGGCAGCCACTGATGCTGACGGTGCGCGACAACGGTTCCAGCGTGCTCGTTGGAGGAACCGTTGCCACGGCGCAGGCCTGGTCGCGCCAGGGCGGCCACGTCGAGAACATCGATCTTGCAGCGTTGCGCGGCGATGGTTCGCACGCACCGGACGACGCGCGTGCCGGTGCTTCGACGCAACGGAGTCCAGCACCGGGGTCCGCGCGAACCGTGCAGAGCTTGCTCTTCGCCGACATCACGGGATTTTCGCGGTTGCCGGAGCAGTACACCCCCAAGTTCGTCGAGATTTTTCTTGGCACCAGCAAGGCCCTTCTCGACGCGCTCGACCATCCGCCCGTTGCGGCCAACACGCTGGGCGACGGTCTGTTCCTGGTGTTCGATCTGCCGAGTCATGCCGCGGCGTTCGCGGTTCGGCTGCAGCAGGCGCTGCGCGCCGTCGACTGGCCGGCCATGGGAATGGCGAAGGAAACCGCCGCGCGCATCGGGCTCCACACCGGCCCCGTGCTGCGCACATTCGATCCGATCATGGCGCGGCCGACGTTCTACGGAACGCACGTCAACCGCACGGCCCGCCTCGAGCCGATCGTGCGACCGGGGCACATCTTCGTCACCGAGGCATTCGCCGCGTCGCTGGGCGCTGAAGAAGACGAGCGCTATCGCTGCAGCTACATCGGCGCCATGCCGCTGGCCAAGCATTTCGGCGAAGCGCGAATCTATCGACTGGAATCGTCGGCGGAAGATTGAGGGAAGACCGTGCGCACTGCGCGGACGGCGTCCCTTGACGTGGGCTTAGGGTGCCGCGACCCCGTCGGCGGGCGCGTGAATCGGCCCGCGGCGGGCAGTCAACACACGACTACCCGCCACGAGCCGCACGCACCGGCGCCGACTGCGGCACATGCGCCCGCGCCAAGGGCCTCCCTCCACGCCGTGTCGCGCGCGTGGCCATGCGGAGAAAACCCGTACTCAATTCGCCGCATCCGCGCCGGCACGATTAGGATTGCCTGGCATCCGCACGATGCGTGATCGGCAGCGATCAGGGCCGTGCGGACGCACGTGGGTCGCGCCGTCCGTCGCGGGTGGCGTGGACACGCGGTCGGCGTTGGGTCGACGACCGTGGCCGCGCCGGGTACCCGCAGGAAGGCGATTGCGACCCCCGGGCGCAAAGCACGGCCCTGACCGCTGCCGGGCGCTGACCGTTGTCGGGCCCTGATCGCCGCCGGACGTTGATCGCTGTGGGCTTCTGCCCAATGCGGAGCCACAAACCGACGATGTTTCCCAAAGAATCCGCGAAGAGCAAAAGAAACGGCCTCCCCCGGAGGCCGCTTTCGGCACAACCGCAGCCGGAGAAGGGCTCGCGCCCCTCCCCGGCCGGAGACCTACAGCACCGGCAGCTTCCTGCCCGCCACGCCTTCCTTCCTGACGAGCTTCAGTTCGAGCACGCCGCCGTCATACTTCGCCACGCTTTTCGCCTCGTCGAGCTCGTAAGGCAGCGTGAAGCTGCGATAGACGTTGCCATAGTAGCGCTCGCTGCGCAGCATCTTGTCGCCGTCCTTCTTCTCCCATTCACGCTTCACCTCGGCAGTGATCGTGACTTCGTTGCGCTCGATCTCGATGTTGATGTCTTCCTTCTTCACGCCGGGCATTTCGGCGTGAACCATGTAGCCGTCCTTGGTTTCGGTGACGTCCATCTTGATCGTGACCGGGGCCCGAGCACCTTCCATACGGACCGGTTTGAAGAATCCGCGGAACAACTCGTCCATGCCTGTATCGACAAACGGATCATACGATACGAGGTTGTTCATATTGCCCTCCTGCTGGTGCGTCCTTGGTTCGGATCCCGAACCCTCGGGACCCTCCCCGATGTTAATTTTCCGTTCCCGGCGGTCAATTGCAAGCACCTGTTTTGACGACGATCAAACGTCCGCCCAAAATGCATCCGTGCGAGACTTTGTCCCCCGCGGATCGGGCGGCCGACACCCATTCGCGCGCGGCACATGAGCAGCGTCAGCTGTCGCTCCAAAGCCAGGCCGCCCCGCGCACGCCGCTCGAATCCCCGTGCACGTTGCGCACGAGCTTGGTATCGACCCGGTCGGAAAACACCCGCGCGCACCACAGCGTCGGCACGTTCGCATAGAGCCGATCGACATTCGAGATGCCGCCGCCCAGCACGATCACGTCGGGATCGAGCACGTTGATCACGTGCGCCAACGCCCGGGCGCAACGTTCTTCGTAGCGCGCAAGCGTCGCCACGCAGGCGACGTCTCCATTCGCCGCGCGCGCGGCGATGTTGTTCGCGGCCACCGATTCGCGCGTTGCGGCGAAGTGATCGCGTTCCATGCCGGGGCCGGACAGCCAGGTCTCGATGCAGCCCGATTGGCCGCAGAAGCACGCGTGGCCGGGGCGTTCGTCGTCCTTCGGCCACGGCAACGGGTTGTGGCCCCATTCGCCGGCGATCGCATTCGGGCCGTCGAGCACGCGTCCGTGTACGACGATGCCGGCACCGACCCCGGTGCCGAGGATGACGCCGAACACGACACCGGCACCCCGGCCGGCGCCGTCCGTCGCCTCGGACAACGCAAAGCAGTTGGCGTCGTTGGTGATTCGAATCTCGCGATCGAGCCGCGCTTCGAGATCGCGCTTGATCGGCCGACCGTTGAGGCACACGGAGTTCGAGCCGCGCAGGAGGCCCGTGGAGCGCGATATCGACCCCGGCGTGCCGATCCCGACGCTTCCCTTCGTTCCGATATCGTGTTCCGCCGCCACCACGAGTTGCGCCAGACCGGATAGGGTCGCATCGTAATCATCCCGCGGGGTCGGAATGCGCCGCCGCAGAAGTTCGACGCCGCCGGCATCGAGCGCGACGATTTCGATCTTGGTCCCGCCGAGGTCGACCCCCAGCCTCACGCTTTTGGCATTCACGACGCATTGTGGTCCGATTCGAGGTTATTCGAGGATTTGGGCACACTTCCTGCACGAGCCAAGGCGTGATCCGGCGAGAATGGGGGCACACCCTGTAAACTTGAACCCTGACGTGCCGAAGTTCGGCACATTTGACCACGATAGCCATGCCGACGCCTGCCATGCCACCGCGCGACGCCCCGATCGTCGTACCGCCGTACTGGCCAGCGGGACCAGGGGCGACCTCAGGTGCCGCCATGCGACGGACAATCCCTTGAACCAGGAGTCAAGCGAACTCGCCCCGATCGTCCAGCGCGACGTTCCCGTCCTGGGGCGCGACAGCGTAACGGCGTTTCGCCAGTCCGTGCTCGACAAGCTCACCTACATGGTGGGCAAGGATCCAGGGCACTCCCAGGATCACGACTGGCTGGTCGCAACGGCGCTCGCCGTGCGCGACCGCGTGGTCGACCGCTGGGTGGAGGCGACGCGCAAAACCTACCGCGACGGACGCAAGCGGGTCTACTACTTTTCGCTGGAGTTTCTGATCGGACGGCTGCTGTTCGATATGCTCGGCAACCTCGGCATCACCGAAACGGCACGTGCGGCATTGCGCAGCCTCGACGTGGATCTCGACCGCCTGCGCACGCTCGAACCGGACGCCGCGCTCGGCAACGGCGGTCTTGGCCGGCTTGCCGCGTGTTTCATGGAAAGCATGGCGACGCTCGGCATACCCGCTCATGGCTACGGCATACGGTACGACCACGGCATCTTCCGGCAGGCCTTGAAGGACGGCTGGCAACTCGAGCTTCCCGAGGACTGGCTATCGTCCGGCAATCCATGGGAATTCGAGCGGCCGGAGGTGACCTACGGGATAGGCTTCGGTGGCAGCGTCGCACGGGTCGAGGGCGACGACGGGGACACGCGCTACCGCTGGGAGCCAGCCGAGAGCGTCAATGCCGTGGCCTTCGACACGCCGCTCGCCGGCTGGCGCGGGCGGCACGTCAACACGCTGCGGCTGTGGTCGGCGCGCGCCGCCGACCCATTGCGACTCGAGGACTTCAATCGTGGCGACCATGTCGGCGCGCTCGCCGACCGGGTCCGGCTGGAAGCGGTATCGCGCGTGCTCTACCCGAGCGACGAGACGGCGGCCGGCCACGAGCTGCGGCTGCGGCAGGAGTACTTCTTCGCCTCGGCTTCGCTGCAGGACCTCCTGCGCCGGCACAAGGCGCAACACGGCGGGCTCTCCTCGCTTTCCGATCACGTGTCGATCCAGCTCAACGACACGCATCCGGCGATCGCCGTCGCCGAATTGATGCGGCTCCTGGTCGACGTGCACGAGATGCCGTGGGAACTCGCGTGGGACATCACGACGTCCGTGTTCAACTACACGAACCACACGCTGCTGCCGGAGGCGCTGGAAACGTGGTCCGTCGCGCTGATGGAGAATCTGCTGCCACGGCACATGCAGATCATCTTTCTCATCAACGCACTGCACCTCGACCGGCAGCGGGCCGCCGGCCGCGACGACAACGGCTTTCTCGCGTCGGTATCGCTGATCGAGGAAAATCACAGCCGCCGGGTGCGGATGGGTCATCTCGCGTTTCTCGGCTCGCGCCGCGTGAACGGCGTGTCCGCGCTTCATACGACGCTGATGCGGCAGACGGTGTTCCGCGATCTTCATTCGATCTTTCCCGAGCGAATCGTCAACAAGACCAACGGCATCACGTTCCGCCGCTGGCTGTTCCAGGCGAACCCCGGGTTGACCGAGCTCATCGTCGACGCCGTCGGCCCGCAGGTCCTGGACGACACCGGCCGCCTCGAAGCGCTCGCGGCCCATGCCGACGACCGAGCGTTTCGCGAGCGATTCGCCGCCGTGCGCCGCACGAACAAGATCGCGCTGGCGCGGCTCGTTGCCGATCAACTCGGCATCCGCCTCGATCCCGATGCACTGTTCGACGTGCACATCAAGCGCATCCATGAATACAAGCGCCAGCTGCTGAACGTGCTCGACACGATCGCTCTCTTCAACGCGATGCGCGCGCAACCGACGTTGAACTGGGTTCCGCGCGTCAAGATTTTCGCCGGCAAAGCGGCGGCGGGGTACCACCAGGCGAAACTCATCATCAAGCTCGCCAACGACGTCGCGCAGATCGTCAACCGCGACCCCGTGGTGCGCGGCCGGCTGAAGGTCGTGTTCCTGCCCAACTACAACGTGAGCCTCGCGGAAGCGATCGTTCCGGCGGCCGATCTTTCCGAGCAGATCTCGACGGCCGGCATGGAGGCCTCGGGCACCGGAAACATGAAGCTTGCGCTCAACGGCGCGCTCACGATCGGCACGCTCGATGGCGCGAACATCGAGATCCGGGATCGCGTGGGGGCGGAGAACATCATGATTTTCGGACTTACCGCGGACGAGGTCGCCGCACGGCGCCGCGCCGGGATCGATGCCACGGCGATCATCGCGGCGTCGCGGACGCTGGGCGACGTGCTGGATGCGATCGCGACCGGTGTATTTTCGCCGGACGACCGGAGCCGGTACCATGGCTTGGTCGACGGCCTGCGACGCCATGACAATTTCATGGTCGCCGCAGATTTCGACGCCTACCGGTCGACGCAGCGCGCGATCGGTGAACTCTGGCAGGATCGCGATGCGTGGTGGCGCAAGGCGGTCCTCAATACAGCGCGGATGGGATGGTTCTCGTCGGACCGCGCGATTCTGGAGTATGCAAGCGAGATCTGGCAGGCGGAACCTGGCCTGGCCTGAGGCCGTCTCGAAGCAGGGAGTGCCTCGGTTCGGGCATGGCGGACGCATCATCGCGCTACGCGGTCCGTCGCGCCGCCACACTGCGAAAGGACCACGATGGACAAGGTAGCCTACTCGACTCCGCTCGCACGCTCGACGATGGCCTACGTCCTCGCCGGGGGCCGTGGCACCCGGTTGATGGAACTCACCGAACGGCGCGCCAAGCCCGCAGTCCCATTCGGCGGCAAGTCGCGCATCATCGACTTCGCGCTCTCGAATGCGCTCAATTCCGGCATCCGGCGCATCGCGGTTGCAACGCAGTACCGGGCGCACAGCCTGATTCGGCATCTGCAGCGCGGCTGGAACTTCCTGCAGCCGGTGCGCAACGAAAGCTTCGACATCCTGCCGGCGAGCCAGCGCCTCGCGGAGAACCAGTGGTATGCCGGCACCGCCGACGCCGTCTTCCAGAACATCGACATCATCGACGGCTACGCGCCCGAGTATCTCGTCATCCTTGCGGGCGACCACGTCTACAAGATGGACTACGAGCGGATGATCGTCCAACACGTCAATGACGAGGCGGACGTCACTGTCGGCTGTGTCGAAGTGCCAGTGGCCGAAGGCAGCGCGTTTGGCATCATGCACATCGATGCAGCAGATCGCATCGTGGACTTCGCCGAAAAGCCGGCGCAACCGCCCGAGCTGCCGGATCGGCCCGGCTGGGCGCTGGCAAGCATGGGAATCTACGTTTTCCGGCGCGAGTTTCTGAACGAACAGTTGAGGCGCGACGCGGCAGATCCGCACTCGAGCCGCGACTTCGGCCAAGACGTCATTCCGTGGCTTGTGCGGCACGGCAAGGCCGTGGCGCATCGCTTTTCGCGCTCGTGTGTGCGGTCGCGCGACGAAGCCGAGGCCTACTGGCGCGATGTCGGAACGCTCGACGCGTACTGGAAATCCAACGTCGACCTGACGGATGTTGTCCCGGCGCTCGACCTGTACGATCACGACTGGCCGATCTGGACGTACGCGGAGATCACGCCGCCGGCGAAGTTCGTGCACGACATCGACGGCCGCCGCGGCATTGGCACGTCGTCGCTCGTGTCCGGCGGTTGCATCGTATCGGGCTCGACCCTGCGCCATTCCTTGCTGTTCACCGGCGTCCACCTGCATTCCTACGGGCACGTCGAGAACGCCGTGGTGTTGCCGTACGTGCAGATCGGGCGCGGGGCGCGGCTCAAGGACGTGATCATCGACAGCGGCGTCCGGATACCGGCCGGCCTTGTGGTGGGTGAAGATCCCGCAGCCGACGCGGCACGTTTTCGCCGCACGCCGCTTGGCATCAGCCTCATCACCCAGCCGATGATCGACCGGCTGGGCACCAGCTAGCAGGCCGATGCCGCCCGTGCAAATCCTCGCGGTCGCGTCGGAGATCTATCCGCTGGTCAAGACCGGCGGTCTGGCGGACGTCGTTGCGGCGCTGCCGCCTGCCCTTGAGCGCGAAGGTATCGCGGTCCGAACGCTCGTTCCGGGCTATCCGCCAGTGACCGATGCCGTGCGCGATGCCGCGACGGCCCATACGTTCCCGCGACTGCAGGGCGGCGTCGCACGATTGCTCGTCGCGCATGTGGCGGGGCTCGACGTCTTCGTGCTCGATGCGCCCCATCTGTACGCGCGGCCGGGCAACCCGTATCTGCGCGCCGACGGCAGGGAATGGCCCGACAATGCGTTCCGCTTCGCTGCGCTCGCCGAATGCGCGGCCGCGATCGCGCGCGGTGTCGTCGCGGGATACGCGCCCGACGTCGTCCACGCGCACGACTGGCAGGCGGGCCTCGTCCCCGCCCTGCTCCACTACGGAAATGCGCCACGGCCAGGCACCGTGATGACCGTGCACAACCTTTCGTTCCAGGGGCAGTTCCCGCGCGAGCTCCTTGCAACACTCGGATTGCCGCCCCACGCGTACGCGATCGATGGCGTCGAGTACCACGGCACGATCGGTTATCTCAAGGCCGGGCTCGCGCTCGCCGACCGGATCACGACGGTATCGCCAACCTACGCTGCAGAGATCCGCACCGCAGAGGGCGGGATGGGACTGGACGGACTGCTGCGCCAGAGGGCCGGCATTCTGACCGGCATCCGCAACGGCATCGACGACGACATCTGGAATCCGGCGACCGACCCCCATGTTGCCGCGCGCTTCGACGCGAGGCACCTCGCGCGGCGGTCGGCGAACACGAAGGCATTGCAGGCGCGCTTCGGCCTCGATCCCGAGCCCGCGACCTGCGTTTTCGGTGTCGTCAGCCGGTTGACCCACCAGAAGGGGATGGACCTCCTGCTGGACGCCCTGCCGGCGATCACCGCGAGCGGCGCACAGCTCGCGCTTCTGGGAACTGGCGACGCTGCGTACGAAAGCGGCTTTGCCGCCGCCGCAGGCCGCCATCCCGGGCGAGTTGCCGCGATCATCGGCTACGACGAACCCATCGCGCATCTCGTGCAGGCCGGCGCCGATGCGCTGCTCGTTCCGTCGCGCTTCGAACCCTGCGGCCTCACGCAGCTATGCGCGCTGCGCTACGGTGCAATCCCGGTCGTGGCGCGCGTCGGCGGCCTCGCCGACACAATCATCGACGCCAACGAGATGGCCTTGGCAGCCGGCACCGGCACGGGCCTTCAGTTCACGCCGGTGAATCGCGACAATCTGGAAATCGCCATCGGCCGCGCCGTCGAATTGCACCAGGAACGCGCGCTGTGGCGACGCATGCAGTCGCGCGCCATGGCAACCGATGTCGGCTGGACGCGCCCCGCGAAGCGCTACGCCGCGCTCTTTCGCGAACTCGCCGCCCACCGCTCCGCCTGACGCAGCTGCCGCTGCCGGCGGCGCACCCACGGAAAAGCGAACGACGGCCGCGAGTCGGCGTTCCCTGCCGTCCGGACCGCAGTCGAATATGCGCTCGATCAAAGTCGAAGCCTCTGGTGAACCGCACAATTTGAACGTGCCAAGGCAGCAAATCACTGAAGACTTGGGGCGCTGGCCCGGGGCGCGCGCCGACCGGGCACAGGGCGGACACAGGGCAGGACGAGGATTGCCATGAACAAGAGCGGATTCATCTACACATTCGACCACGGCGACGCCGGCAACCGGATGCTGCTCGGCGGCAAAGGCGCCAATTTGTGCGCAATGACGCAGATCGGGCTCAATGTCCCGCCCGGATTCGTCATCACGACGGCCGCCTGCCTCGCGTTTCTGGAGAACCAGCGGCTTCCGGACGGACTGATGGACGATATCCGTGTCCACATCACCGCGCTCGAGAAGCAATCGGGCAAGGGATTCGGCAACGCGGCCAATCCGCTCCTGGTCTCGGTCCGCTCGGGCTCGGCGATGTCGATGCCCGGGATGATGGACACGATCCTTAACCTCGGCCTCAACGCCGCGACGCTGGAGGGGCTCGCCGCGCAGACCGGCAACCCGCGCTTCGCCTGGGACGCCTACCGTCGTTTCGTCCAGCTCTACGGCAAGATCGCCATGGGTGTACCCGACGAAGCCTTCGACGCGGCCATGGCGGCCGTCAAGCGCAAGCACGGCGCCGTGAACGACGTCGAAATGCAGGTGGATGCGCTGCAGGAACTCGCGCAGTCGTTCCTTGCCGTGTTTCGGGAGCACACGGGCCATGCCCTCACGACCGATCCCTACGAGCAGCTCGAACGCTCGATCGAGGCGGTTTTCCAGTCGTGGAACGGCAAGCGCGCGGTCGATTACCGGCGCCAGTTCAGGATAACGCCGGCGATGGCCAACGGTACGGCGGTCAACGTCTGCACGATGGTGTTCGGCAACATGGGCGACGACTCGGCGACCGGTGTCGGCTTCACACGCAATCCGGCTACCGGCGAGAACGTCATCTACGGCGAATACCTGGTGAACGCGCAGGGCGAGGACGTCGTCGCGGGCATCCGCACGCCGAAGCCGATCGCCGCCATGGCGCAGGAAATGCCGGATCTCCATCGGCAGCTCGTCGCGCTGCGCGACAAGCTCGAAGCCCACTACAAGGAAGTGCAGGACTTCGAATTCACGATCGAGCGCGGCCGACTGTATTGCCTGCAGACGCGCAACGGCAAGATGAACGCCCGTGCCATGGTGACGACCTCGGTCGCGATGTTCGAGGAAGGCCTCGTGACAAAGGATCGCGCGCTCACCCGCATCAACGCACTCCTGCTCGAGCAGCTTCTCGTGCCCACGCTCGACCCGACGCACCAAGCCCGTGCGCTGGCCCAGGGCCTCGCGGCCTCACCGGGCGCCGCTTCGGGCAGTGTCGTCTTCGACGCGGACACGGCCGAGGAACGCGGCAAGGCGGGTGACCGCGTGATCCTGGTGCGCGAGGAGACCAAGCCGGAGGACATCCACGGCTTTTTCGCCGCGCAGGGAATCCTGACCAGCCGGGGCGGCAAGACGTCGCACGCCGCGGTCGTCGCGCGCGGCATGGGCAAGCCGTGCGTCTCCGGCTGCGACGCCATCGCGATCGACGTGCGTGCGCGCACCGCGAAGATCGGCGACACGGTGCTGCACGAGGGCGATGTCATCACCATCGATGGCACGACAGGCAACGTCTACGCGGGGAGCATTCCGACCGTCGAAGCCCGGTTTTTCGACGATCTGGCGACGCTCCTGAGTTGGGCCGACGAGGCGGCGCGGCTCGAGGTGATGGCCAATGCCGACACGCCGCGCGATGCCGCGCGGGCCCGCGCGTACGGTGCCAAGGGCATCGGACTGTGCCGCACCGAGCGCATGTTCAACGATCCGCAGCGCCTGCCGATCGTCCAGCAGATGATCCTTGCCGACACGCCCGCCGAGCGGCGTGCGGCGCTCGATCGGCTGCTGCCGATCCAGCGCGGCGACTTCAAGGGCATATTCGCCGCCATGGAAGGACTGCCGGTCACCGTACGCCTCCTCGACCCGCCGATGCACGAGTTCCTGCCGACGGCATCGCAGCTCGAGTTCGAGATCGGCCAGCTGCGCAACCTGAGACGGGCCGCGCGCTCGGTCGCCGAATTGCCGGACGCGCTCAAGCTCATCGATCCGGAGCTGCCGCGCGATTACGTCGACAGCCTCGGCAAACTGCAGAAAAGCCTGATGCAGTACCGCGATACGAGGCGCGGCGACGCGGCGCTCGCGCGACGCGAGGCGATGCTCACCAAAGTGCATCAGCTGTCGGAGGTCAATCCGATGCTGGGGCACCGCGGCGTGCGCTTGGGGCTGACTTTTCCCGAGATCTACGAAATGCAGATCCGGGCCGTCCTCGAGGCCGCCGCCGAATGCACGAAGGATGGCATCGCCGTGCACCCGGAAATCATGGTGCCGCAGGTGGCCACGGCCGAGGAACTGCGGCGCGTCCAAGTGATGGTCGGCACGCTCCGGCAGGAGATCGAAGCGCAATACGGCGTACCCGTCCCGTGCAAATTCGGCACGATGGTCGAAGTCGTCCGCGCCTGCATGCGTGCCGCCGAGCTTGCGGAAACTGCCGAGTTCTTCTCGTTCGGCACCAACGACCTCACCCAGGCTACATTTTCGTTTTCGCGCGAAGATGCGGAAAACAAGTTCCTGCCGCAGTACATCGAATCCGGCGTCCTCCCGGACAACCCGTTCGAGATGCTCGACGTCGCCGGCGTGGGCCGCCTGATGCAACTCGCCATCGAATGGGGGCGCGGTGCGCGACCGGGGCTCGTCGTCGGCATCTGCGGCGAACATGGCGGGCAGCCGGAGGCGATCCGCTTCTGCCACGACACCGGGCTCGATTACGTCTCGTGCTCGGCGCCCCGCGTTCCCATCGCGCGCCTTGCCGCGGCCCAGGCGGCCCTCAAGGCGCGGGTTTCGGCGTAAGGAGCCAGGCATCGCATAGCTGTGCCGCCGTTGTCCACAGACCTCCCTGGCGGGATAATGCGACACTAGCCGTGCGAGCCGCATTGACAGGGAGAGTTGACAATGACTGATATCACGGGCCTTCTGGGCGCCGACGCCTCAAGCCTCCTCCAGCACGTCTGCAAGGGCATTCCCCGGGAAACACTGCACCTGCCAGGGCCCGATTTTGTCGACCGCGTGGTGGCGACCAGCGATCGCCCGCCCGCCGTGCTGCGCAGCCTGCAGCAGCTCTTCGACCACGGCCGGCTCGCGGGAACAGGGTATCTGTCCGTCCTGCCCGTGGATCAGGGGATCGAGCACAGCGCGGGTGCGTCGTTCGCGAAGAATCCGCTCTATTTCGATCCGGAGAACATCGTGAGGCTCGCGATCGAAGGCGGTTGCAACGCCGTGGCTTCCACGCTCGGCGTTCTCGGCGCGTGCTCGCGCAAGTACGCGCACCGGATTCCCTTCCTGCTCAAATTCAACCACAACGAGTTCCTGACCTATCCGAACAAGTACGATCAGATCTTCTTTGCCAGCATCCGGCAGGCAAAGGACCTGGGCGCGGTGGCGGTGGGCGCGACGATCTACTTCGGCTCGCCCGAGTCGGGCCGGCAGATCGTCGAAGTGAGCGCGGCGTTCGCGGCCGCACACGAGATGGGGATGGCGACGGTGCTGTGGTGCTATCTGCGCAATCCGGCGTTCAAGCGGGACAAGGATTACCACGTTGCCGCCGATCTCACGGGCCAGGCGAACCATCTCGGCGTCACGATAGAAGCCGACATCATCAAACAGAAGCTGCCCGAGAACAACGGCGGGTACCTCGCGCTCAACACCAAGGAAGCGCCCTACGGCAAGAGCGACAAGCTGATGTACTCCGAGCTTGCGAGCGACCACCCGATCGACCTCGCGCGCTATCAGGTCGCAAACTGCTACATGGGTCGCTCCGGACTCATCAACTCCGGCGGCGCGTCGGGTGCGAACGACCTCGCCGATGCCGTGCGCACCGCGGTGATCAACAAGCGGGCCGGCGGCATGGGCCTGATCTCCGGGCGCAAGGCGTTCCAGAAGCCGATGCAGGACGGCGTGACGCTGTTGAACGCGATCCAGGACGTCTATCTGTCTTCGAGCATCACCATCGCCTGACCCCAACCGAAGGAGTCCCCATGTTCCCGATCTGCTCCCGCGCGGCCGCGCCGATTGTCGTTGTCGCTGCGCTTTTCGCCGCGCCCGCCATCGCCCAGAACCAGTTGAACGTCATCTGCCCGGTGCAGGCGGAGTGGTGCAATTCCGCCGCCGTCGCGTTCGAAAAGGAGACCGGGATCAAGGTCGCGATGACACTCAAGGGCTCCGGCGAATCGTTCGCGCAGATCGCCGCCGAGAAGGCAAATCCGAAGCTCGACGTGTGGTTCGGCGGCACCGGCGATCCGCACCTGCAGGCGGCCGAGCAGGGGCTCCTCGAGGAATACAAGTCCCCACTGCTCCCGCAACTTCAGCCGTGGGCGCAGAAGCAGGCCGAGCAATCGAAATACCATACGGTCGGCATGTACCTGGGCGCGCTTGGCATCGGCTACAACACCGAACTCCTGGCCAAGAAGAAGATCGCGGCACCGGCCTGCTGGAAGGATCTCATCAAGCCCGAATTCGTCGGCGAAGTGCAGATGGCGAACCCCAACGCGTCCGGCACCGCGTACACGGCGATCGCCACGCTCGTGCAGGTGTTCGGCGAGGAAGACGCGTTCAATTATCTGAAGGCGCTGCACAAGAACATCAACACGTACCCGCGTTCGGGCGTCGCGCCGATCAAGGCGGCGGCTCGCGGCGAGACGATCGCGAGCGTTTCGTTCATCCATGACGTCGTAACCGAGGCGCAGGCCGGCTTTCCGGTGAAAGGTGTGGCGCCCTGCGAAGGCACCGGCTACGAGATCGGCTCCTTGTCGATCGTCAAGGGCTCGCGCAATCTCGACAACGCGAAGAAGTTCGTCGACTGGGCATTGACGGCAAAGGCGCAGGCCCTCGGCGCGCAGGCGAAACAGTTCCAGATTCCTTCCAACGTCAACGCGCCGATCTCGCCGCTGTCGCCGAAGATCGCGGACATCAAGCTCATCAACTACGATTTCGCCAAGTACGGCACGTCCGCCGAGCGCAAGCGGCTGCTCGCGCGCTGGGACAAGGACGTCGGCTCCATCGCCAAATAGCCGGCGATCAGGCCATAATTCACGCCGGTCGGGGTCAGGCCCCGATTCCGGTTTCCCGAAAATTGTGAATTT
Organism: uncultured beta proteobacterium; assembly: GCA_963695725.1. Classification (GTDB taxonomy): domain Bacteria; phylum Pseudomonadota; class Gammaproteobacteria; order Burkholderiales; family Casimicrobiaceae; genus CAIWHR01. Next base: position 220,902 of record CAVOHM010000002.1, on the reverse strand, counting down.
CGGGGTCCGACCCCGATTCTCGAACGGAGTCCCGTATGCTGCGCCGCCTCATCGCCACGTCGCTGTCCGCGACCGCTCTCCTCGCCGCCGCGCCGGCCGCCGGCCAGCTCAACATGTACTGCAGTTCGCCCAACACCGCCTGGTGCCAGGGTATGGCCGATCGGTTTCGAGAAGGCGACCGGCACCAAGGTCGCGGTCGTCCAGAAGGCCACCGGCGAGATGCTCGCGCAGATCAAGGCCGAGCGCGCCAATCCCAAGGGCGACATCTGGTGGGCCGGTCCCGGCCGACGCTACCTGCAGGCGGCGGAGGAAGGCCTGCTCGAGAATACCGCTCGCCCAACGTCGGCCAGTTGCTACGACTGGGCGCAGCGCATCACGGAGATTTCGCAGAACCGCGTCTCGGGCGTCTACGGCGGCATCCTCGCCCTCGGCTACAACACCGAACTGCGGCGAGAAGAAGAAGCTGCCGGTCCCGAAGTGCTGGAAGGATCTGCTCGACGCCGGTCTACAAGAACGAGGTGATGCTCGGCAACCCGAACTCGTCGGGCACCGCCTACCTGATGCTCGCCTCGCTGGTGCAGGTGTTCGGCGAGGACGAGGCGTTCGGGTACATGCGGCGAACTCAACGCAACGTGAGCCAGCTACGCGCGCTCGGGCATCGGTCCGATGACCGCGATCACGCGCGGTGAGATCTACGTCGGCAGCACCGTGCTGCACGGCGTGATCAACGAGATCGTCCGCGGCTTTCCGGTCTGCCGGTCCTGCCCTGCGAGGGTGTCGGCTACGAAATCGGGTCGATGGCGATCATCAAGGGCGCGCGCAATGTCGACGCGCGAAGAAATTCGTCGATTGGGCACTCACCGTCGACGCGCAGAAGATCGGCCTCGACGTCAAGGAATACGCGATCCCGACCAACCGGGACGTGCCGCTGCCCGCGCAGTGCCGAAGCTCACCGACATCAAGGTCATCGACTACGACTTCGCCAGGTACGGTTCGCGGCGACACGCGCAAGCGCTTGCTCGAGCGCTGGGAGAAGGAGATCGGTCAAGCGCCGCGATGAGCGATCCGCGCCGCCCGCTCGTTTTCTGGCTCGCCGTCGGCGCCATCGGCTTCCTGCTCGTACCCTGGTATGCGTTGCAGGACTCAGCGTGTTCACGCTGGCGTGGGTCACGGACTTTGCCGGAAAGGAAGCGGCACCGGCGGTGCTCCAGATCCTGCTTCATGGCAAAGGTTGGTTGGCCGTGCTCGGCACCCTGCTCGCGGCGGGCCTCGCGCTGACCGCGATGGCATCTGGAGCGGAGGATCGCGCGCGAATGCGCTCGCCGATCGTCGGCGCGACCGGGTTCGTCTACCTGCTCGCGCAGGGTTTCGCCATCGGCCCGACCGGCTGGTACGTTCGCGTCGCTCGCCGCGACGCTCGCCTGCCTTGCCGCGGCGGACAGTTCGGCATGGGGCTGGGCGCGGCGCTCGTCGTCACGTCGTTCGGCATGCTCTTCGCGCTCGGGCTGGCCGATCGCGGTCACTTCAAGGGTGATCGCGTTCGTCGCCGCCAGCGTCGTCGGCGTCGACCGCTGCTGGTCGCGGTGTTCACGTTCTTTCCCGTGCGTCCGGATCCTGCTATCGGCGCTGCAGGACGACGCCGGCGCATTCTCGCTGCGCCGCGCTTCCCGAGCGCCTGCTCACCGGAAAGATCTGGGGCCTGGGCTGCATCGCCGGCAGCGTCGCGCTGCGGCGTCGCGTGGAACACGCTGCATGCTCGCGTTCCTGTGCGCCACGGCCTGCACGACGATGGGCCTCGCGTTCGCGCTGATCGTCGACCCGCACCGGTTTCGCGCAAGCGCGCGCTGCGCGTCCTCTCGATGCTGCCGATCATCACGCCGCCGTTCGTGATCGGGCTCGGGCTCATCCTGATCTTCGGCCGCTCCGGGCTCGTCAATCAGTTGCTCGAATGGACGCTGTTCGGATCGCAGCTCGGCGCGCTGGATCTATGGTCTGCAGGGCGTGCTCGTCGCGCAGATGTTCGCGTTCACGCCGATCGCCTTCCTCGTGCTGATCGGCGTCGTCGAGGGCGTCTCGCCCGCACTGGAGGAAGCAGCGCAGACGCTGCGCGCCGGTCGCTGGCGTACGTTCGCCGACGTCTCGCTGCCGCTGATGCGCCCGGGCCTCGCCAACGCGTTCCTGATCAGCTTCATCGAGTCCATCGCCGACTTCGGCAACCCGATCCTGCTCGGCGGCAATTTCGGCGTGCTGTCGACCGAAATCTTCTTCTCGGTGGTCGGCGCGCAGCTCGACCAGGGCCGCGCCGCCACGCTGGGCATCGTGCTGCTCGTCTTCGCGTTCGGCGCCTTCTTCCTGCAACGTCGCCGTGCAGGCGGCGCAAGGTGTATACCGCGATCGCCGGCAAGGGCGACGCGGGCCTGCCCACCGAACTGCCCGCCGGCGTGCGCCGCCTCTGCTACGGCGTCGCGCTGCCGTGGGTCACGCTCACCGTCGTCATCTACGCGATGGCGCTGACCGGCGGCTTCGTCGAAACCTGGGGCCGCGACTACACGCTGACGCTGCGGCACTACATCAAGGCGTTCGGCATCGAGTGGGGACCGCGCACGGCATCCTGTGGGCCGGCGCCGCATGGAACTCGTTCTGGACCACGGTCAAGCTGTCGGCCATCGCCGCGCCGCTCACTGCCGGCCTCGGCATCCTGACCGCCTACCTGCTGACCCGCCAGAGATTCATCGGCCAGAGCGCGTTCGAGTTCGGCACGATGATGTCGTTCGCGATTCCCGGCACCGTGATCGGCGTCGCCTACATCCTCGCCTTCAACGTCCCGCCGATCGAGATCACCGGCACCGCGCTGATCCTCATCGTCTGCAACGTCTTTCGCAACATGCCGGTCGGCGTGCGCGCCGGGATGGCGGCGATGAGCCAGATCGACCGCAGCCTCGACGAAGCGTCGACGACGCTGGGCGCGCGCGGCTTCACCACGTTGCGCACGATCCTGCTGCCGCTGCTGAAGCCCGCGCTCGTCGCGGCGCTCGTCTACAGCTTCGTGCGGGCGATGACGACGGTGTCGGCCGTCATCTTCCTTGTCTCCGCGGAGTACGAGTGGGCGACGACGTACATCATCAACCGCGTGGTCAACGGCGACTACGGCGTGGCGATCGCGTACAGTTCGGTGCTGATCGTGCTGATGCTCGCCGTGATCGCAGGCATTCAATGGCTTGTCGGCGAACGCCGGCTCGGCCGCCGCGCAGCCGGGATTCCGACGGCGGGCGTCGGCGACATTCGGCGGCAGCGCCGCCTGACTCGGGGATTGGCGCATGCAAGCTGCATCGATCGAATTCCGGCACGTGACCAAGCGCTACGGCGAGGTCGTCGCCGTCGACAACGTCTCGTTCACCATAGGCGCGGGTACGCTCGTGACGCTGCTCGGTCCGTCCGGCTGCGGCAAGACGACGATGCTGCGGATGATCGCCGGACTCGAACTCCCGTCGACGGGAACCATCGCGATCGGCGGCGAGGACGTCACCGCGCGCGCCGCCGCGCTGCGCGACGTGTCGATGGTGTTCCAGAGCTATGCGCTCTTTCCGCACATGACCGTGCTGGAAAACGTCCGCTACGGGCTCGTCGTGTCGGGAAAATCGAAGCCGGCCGCGAACGAGCAGGCGCGCGGCACGCTGGCGACCGTCGGGTTGACGGGCCTCGACGCGCGACTGCCGTCGGAGCTCTCCGGTGGCCAGCAGCAGCGCGTCGCCGTCGCGCGGGCGCTGGTGCTCGAGCCGTCGGTGCTGCTGTTCGACGAGCCGCTGTCGAACCTCGACGCGCGGCTGCGCCGGCAGATGCGCGAGGAAATCCGTGAACTCCAGCAGCGCTTGAACCTCACCGTCGTCTACGTGACGCACGACCAGTCGGAGGCGATGGCGGTCTCGGACCGCATCATCGTGATGGACCGGGCCGTGATCGCGCAGGAAGGCGCGCCGCGCGAACTCTACGAGCAGCCGCGCGACGCGTTCGTCGCCGGATTCATGGGCGATGCCAACCGCGTGCGCGGCGTGATTACCCGCCGCGATGCGACCGCGGCCGAGGTCAGGCTCGGCCCCGTCACGCTGACGCTCCCGCACGGCGGTGCCGCCGACGGCGATTGCGAGGTCGCGATCCGTCCGGAAGCGATCGAGCTGCGCTACGACGGTGACGCGCCGGTATCCGCTACCGTCAAGAAGGCGTCCTACCTTGGCCAGTTGATGGAGTACACGCTCGCGACGCCGATCGGCGATCTGTTCGTCATCTCGACCGCCGTCGACCGGCCTCTCGCGGTCGGCAGCCGCGATCGGCGTGGCGCTCGCGAATCACGGCGTCGTCGTCATTCCCCAGGCGGCACGGTCGGAATTGCCGTGAAGTCCGGGGGCATGGCCAACCGCGCTGGCCTGCCGCGCGGCATCGTCGTCACTGGCTCTGCATTCCCCACCGGCGCACGGTTCGCTGCTCGATCGTCCGGAACACGACGTTTTCTACGGTCAGACCGATCAGGATCACGGTGAAGAGGCCGGCGAACACATTGGCTATTTCGAGCAGGTTCTTGTTCTCGTAGATGAACCACCCGAGTCCGCCCTGACCGGAGGCCACACCGAACACCAGCTCCGCGGCGATCAGCGTCCGCCACGCGAACGCCCAGCCGATCTTGAGACCGGTCAGGATGCTGGGAAACGCGGCGGGTATGAGAATCTTCGCGACGTAGGACAGGCCGGAGAGCCCGTAGTTGCGCCCGACCATCCGCAGCGTGCTCGACACGGACAGAAACCCGGAATGCGTATTGAGCGCGACCGCCCACAGGACCGAGTGGATGATGACGAAGGTCAGCGCCCCCTTGCCCAATCCGAACCAGATCAGCGCCAGCGGCAGGAGCGCAATGGCCGGCAGCGGATTGAACATCGCGGTAAAGGTCTCGAGCATGTCGGTGCCGAGGCGCGACGTGATGGCGAGCATCGTGAGCACCGCTGCCAGGATCAGCCCCGCTGCGTAGCCGCCGGCCAGGATCTTGATGGAATACCAGGCCCGGCTCTGCAGGTCGCCGCTGACCGTGGCGTCCCACATCGCCTGCACGGTGGCCGAGAACGTGGGTACCAGCAGCGGATTGTTGAGCTGCCGCGCGTAGATCTCCCAGATCAGGGCCAGCACGACCAGCAGCACCGTCTTGCGCAGCGCACCGTTACCGTAGGCCCGTTCCCAACGAGTAAGTGGCTTCTCGACGACGCCGAACTGGCTCGCGCTTACGGGATCGCGAACGAGTTCGGGGCGGTCAGACGAATCGTCAGTCGTGGACATTGGCCGCATCCTCCTCGATCGTGTCGGCAAAGAGCATGTGATGGATCCGGTGCTCCAGGTCGATGCGCTTCTGCGGATCCGGGTCCGCCCGGTCGATGCTGTTGAGTTCCGCCTTGACCTGGCCGGGATGCGGCGACAGGAGCAGGATGCGATTGCCGATGACGATGGCCTCGGCGATCGAATGCGTGACGAAGAGCACGGTGAATCGAGTCTCGTCCCACAGCGCGATGCAGATCGTCCTGCATCTTGCGCCGGGTCAGCGCGTCGAGCGCGGCGAACGGCTCGTCCATCAGCAGGATGTCGGGCTCCATCGCCATGCCGCGCGCGATCGCGACGCGCTGCTTCATGCCGCCCGACAACGTGTGCGGGTAGCTGTCCGCGAAGGCGGTCAGCCGCACCTTCTCGATGTACTGCATCGCCCGTTCTTCGGCGGCGCGGCCTTTTAGCCTGCCGCTGGCAGTCAGCGCGAAGATGACGTTCTCCTTGACCGTCTTCCACGGCGGCAACTGGTCGAACTCCTGGAACACCATCATCCGGTCCGGTCCCGGCTTGCGGATCACCGTTCCCTTGAGGCGGATGTCGCCTTCGACCGGATGCATGTAGCCGCCGACCGCCTTCAGCAGCGTGGACTTGCCGCACCCCGACGGTCCCAGCAGCACGAAGCGATCGCCGGCACGCACCTGAAAATCCACGCGGTACGTCGCGGTGACGAGGTGCTCGCGCGTCTTGTATTGCAGCGTGACACCGCGGACGTCGAGGAGCGGATCCGAGGCCATGCTACCCGCTCGTCAGTCGATTTCGGGCACAGTGCCGGGCGCTGGCGTGAAACCGAGGTCGCCACGCGCCAACGCTGCGCGGCGTCCGCCGAATGCCGCAAGCAGTTCGGCCTGCCGCCGTTTGGCGCGCGCGTCGACCTCGCCGGGATCAAGCTCCGCGCGCAGAAGACGTTCGCCTTCAGCGACGATGTCGGCGTGCCGCGGATCGGGCGCGAGATCGGTCAGCTCCTCGGGATCGGCATCGAGGTCGAAAAGCTGTGGCCGATAGGCAACGTAGTGGCAGTACTTCCACCGGCCGAAACGCAGCATGAACGCGCCGCCCGTCGAACCGATGGCGTGGTACTCGGAGATGACCGGACGCGTCGGCGTCGCGCCGTCTGCTACGGCGAACAGCGACGCGCCGGGCAGCGACTCGGAACCCACGCGCACCGGAGCGCCGAGCGCCTCCAGGATCGTCGGTGCGCAATCGATGTGCGACACCGGTGTGGTCACCACGCGCCGCGGCCGTTACATCCGGGCCGGCGACAAGCAGCGGCACGCCCGCGCTCTCTTCGTAGAACGTCGACTTGCCCCACAACCCGCGTGCACCGACGTTGTCGCCGTGGTCGCTCGTGTAGAGCACACGGGTCTCGTGCTCAAGTCCCGCCTCGCGCAGCGCGTGCAGCACGTCGCCCACGTTCTCGTCCATCGTCGACACGAGGCCGCTGTAGCCGGCGACGGCGCGCTTGACGTCGGAAGGGCAGGTGAAATGCGTGTCGTAGTCGACGGTGCGCGCGTACTCGTCGGTGAACGGATGGTGCGGCCGCTCGGCGGTAGCATAGCGCTTCGGCAGCGACAGGTCCTGCTGCCAGTACCGGTAGAACCAGCGCGGAGGCGCGGTCAGCGGGAAGTGCGGCAGGACGAACGACACGAACAGCACCCATGGCCGATCGCGCCATTTCGGTGCTTCGTCGTGCAGCCAGATCTGCGCCCGCGCGGAGATCTCGCGGTCGTAGACCGTATACGGCGATTCGCCGGGACCCGCCTTGCGCGCCATCTTGTCACCGCCGTTGCGTTTCGGAATGTCCTCGCGGATCAGGCCCTTGACGTCACCGATGCCGTCGATGACATGCATCGGCACGATCTCCTCGGAGAAGCCGTGGTCGTCGCCCTTGCGGCCGCGGAAGTGCAGCTTGCCGATCGAGACCACGCGGTGACCCGCGTCGCGCAGCGCGTGGTGCCAACTTGGAACGGCACCGTCGTATCCATCGGCGTTGTCCCAGTAGCCGATGTCGTGGACGTAACGCCCGACAGCGAAACTCGCCCGCGCCGGCACGCAGATCGGGCAGGTCGTATAGGCCGAAGTGAAGCGCGTGCCGCGCGCGGCAAGCGCGTCGAGATTCGGCGTAGCGATGAACGGATGACCGGCGGCTCCGAGAAATTTCGGATTGTGTTCGTCGGACATCAGCACGAGCAGATTGGCGGGAGTCATGGTAATGGGACAGATTGGATTGTCCCGACACGCCGGCGAGGCCGGCGCCACGCAACCGCGTGGCCGCAATCGGGGTATCCGGGCGAGATCATACGGTCGGCGCGGGGACATCACAATCCACTAACGGCACATATCGGGTATTCTTTGCCGGAAAGTTCCTGCTTACCGCACCAGCCGCCCCTGCGCGCCAGACGTTACGATTGGCGCCGGCCCGGCGCACAGCTCATAGCGGGAATCCGGGTACGACCCCGCCAGCCACACGTACCGAAGGCGCAAACCGCTCGTAGCAACACCGCGACCATGGGAGGGCGTATGACGTTTCTGAACCGCAGTTGCCTGCCGCTGTTGGCACTCGCGTCGTTCGTGTTCGGCGCGGTGGCAAACGCGCAGGATTATCCGAACCGGACCCTCCGCCTGATCGTGGCCGACGCTCCCGGCGGGGCGCCGGATCAGCTTGGACGCATGCTCGCGCAGAAGCTCGGCGACGGCCTCGGCCAGCAGGTGATCGTCGACAATCGTCCCGGCGCAGGTGGCATTCTGGGTGCCGACTTGGCGGCGAAGGCACCGGCAGACGGTTACACGCTGCTGCTGACCACGACGGCGATCTACGCGATCCTGCCCAATCTCAGGAAGGATCTGCCCTACGATCCGGTCAGGAGCTTCGTCCCCGTTTCGCGTATCGCCACGACGTCGAACGTCCTGGTCGTCAACAACGCGGTGCCGGCCAAGACCGTCGCGGAACTCGTCAAGCTCGCCAAGGAGAAGCCCGGCGTGTTGAACTACGCGTCCGCCGGGGTCGGTACGCCGGCCCACCTTGCCGGCGAAATGTTGAACCTGCTGGCCGACATCAAGGTCACGCACATACCCTACAAGGGCGCAGCGCCGGCGTTGCTCGACGTCATTGCCGGCAACGCGCAGTACATCATCACGTCGCCGATCGCCGCCGGCGCGCACATGAGTGGCGGGCGCGTGCGCGCGTTCGCGACAACCGGTGCGGAGCGCAATCCGAGCCTGCCCGACTTGCCGACGATCGGCAGCACGGTGCCCGGTTACGACATCTCGCAGACGTGGGGCATTGTGGTGCCGGCCGGCACGCCGCCGGAGATCGTCAAGCGCCTGAGCGACGAGATCGTCAAGGCCATGAGCCTGCCCGACGTGAAGGAACGCGTGCTGAAGACGGGCGCGGTCCCGGTCGGAGACCAACCGGCCGCGTTTGAGGCGTTCATGGCGAACGAGCGGAAACGACTGGGTGATGTCATCACCCGATCGGGAATCGTGCTTGCCGAATAGGACCTGGAACCTATCTCAATTCGGTCGTATTGGCGTCAATCAGCCGCAAAGCCGCGCTGGACCGCAACCCGATGCGCGCGACGCTGAGGCAAGCCCGGCGCGGCGACATCCCCGCGATGCATCGCATCCGGCTTGCGGTTCGCGAGAACAGGCTGACTTCGTCCGACGTCACCGAAGCGCACTATGTTCGCGCCGTTGAGGAAACCGGCCGCGGCTGGGTGGTCGAGGACAACGGAGCGGTGGTGGGATTCGCCGTCGGCAACGCCGCCACCGGCAATATCTGGGCGCTCTTCGTCGATCCGGCGCACGAGCGCCGAGGCCACGGTCGCCGCCTGCACGACGTCATGGTGGCGTGGCTGTTCTCCTGCGGGCTCGAGCGTCTCTGGCTGAGCACGCTTCCCGGCACGCGCGCGGAACGCTTCTACGCGGCTGCCGGTTGGGTCTGCGTGGCAAGGCTTGCCAACGGCGAAGCACGTTATGAGCTGCGCGATCCAAACGCGCGTTGAGGCAGCGGCGGCGCGTCAGTCTGCGGTCGCGAGCCGCGGCGCCAGTTCGGCACCGATCCCGGCAGGAATGCCGTAGCGTTCCAGGTTCGAAATCGCATCGCCAGGGATAACGTCGACCGGAACCGGCGCCAGTTCCAGCACCTGGTTGGTCAGCAAGGCTTCGCACATCCGCGTCAGCGAATTCTTGCGCGCGGTGCCTATCACGATGTGGTCGCGGGCCAGACGCTTGGCCATCGATGCAATCGTCGTCGCCTTGTCGCCGGCTTTGACATGCGCCGTGTACGGAGTCCCGTGCCGGTCCAGAAACTGCCAGGCCCTTGCCAGCTTCTTCTCGCCCTCCTGGCGATAGAACGTCTCAAGGTCCGTCCGGTTCCGGAACTGCGTGAGATGACGCTTGAATCGGCTCTGGACACTCAGCAGATGGATTTCCAGCGCGGAATTGCGCGCGCCGGCGGCACCGCTTGTCCATACCGGTCCTCCCGCACACACCGAATCCGCGCGTGCGTGCTCCGGCGGTCAGAACTGCTCGGCGGCGAGCGCCAGTACGGATTCCCCGCCGCCGGTGACGGATTGCGCGAGGCTCGCCGCCTGCGGCAGCAGGGCTTCCGCGTAGAAACGGGCAGTCTGTATTTTTGCCGTCAGGAACCGTGCATCGCCGACACCCTCTTTGAGGTGCTTCGCCGCGGCGAGTGCGCCGCGGCCCAGTTGCCATCCGCCGGTGACGAGTCCCCACATCCGTAGATAGGGCACGGCGACCGCGTGCGCGGCGCGCGCACTCGTGCCATAGGCCGGCACGATCCATTCGGCCGCCGCGCGTACTGCGGCAACGCCTTCGGCCAGCCGCACGCCGATCGCCTTCAGATTGGCATCGGCGTGACCGCCAAGATCCCGTGCCACCTTGTCCATGTCGCCGGCGACGGCTCGCGCGACCGCACCCGCGTCGCGCGCTGTCTTGCGCCCGATGAAATCATTGGCCTGGATGCCGGTCGTGCCTTCGTAGATCGTCGTGATCCGGGCGTCGCGGAAGTGCTGTGCTGCGCCGGTTTCCTCGATGAACCCCATCCCGCCGTGCACCTGGATGCCGAGCGAGGCGACCTCCTGCGCAGTCTCGGTGCAGCAGCCTTTGACGATGGGAATCATGAAGTCGACGAACGCCTGATGCCGCACCCGTGCTTCCGCGTCGGGATGCCGATGCGCGTTGTCCATCGCCGCCGCCGTCACATAGGCGATCGCGCGCATCGCTTCGGTATGCGCGCGCATCGTCATCAGCATCCGGCGGATGTCCGGGTGCTCGATGATGGGGCTAAGCGCTGCTCCCTTCGCGCTGCCCACCGCCCTGCCCTGCACGCGTTCCTTGGCGTATGCCGCCGCGCGCTGGTATGCGCGCTCGGAAATTCCCACGCCTTCCAGGCCGACGGAAAAGCGCGCGAGATTCATCATGATGAACATGTACTCGAGACCGCGGTTCTCCTCGCCGACGAGGTACCCCATGGCGCCGCCATGGTCGCCGTACGCCATCACCGCGGTCGGACTCGCATGGATGCCAAGCTTGTGCTCGAGCGAAACGCAGTGGACGTCGTTGCGTTCGCCAATGCTGCCGTCCGCGTGGACGAGATGCTTGGGCACGACGAAGAGCGAGATGCCTTTGACCCCTTCCGGCGCGTCGGGCGTGCGCGCAAGCACCAGGTGGATGATGTTCGCGGTGTATTCGTGCTCGCCGTACGTGATGAAGGTCTTCTGCCCGAAGAGCTTGTACGTGCCGTCCCCTTGTGGAACCGCGCGCGTACGCACTGCCGCGAGGTCGGAGCCGGCCTGTGTTTCGGTGAGGTTCATCGTGCCGGTCCAGGTGCCGGCCACCATGTTCGGCAGGTACGTTGCCTGCAGCGCCCGCGAGCCCCGAAGCAGGATCGCCTCGATCGCCCCCTGCGTCAGCATCGCGCAGAGATTGAAGGCGAGATTCGACGCATGCCACATTTCCTCGGTCGCGGTGCCGACAAGACGCGGCAGCCCCTGCCCGCCGAACTCTGTCGGCATGACGAGCCCATTCCACCCGTTTTCACAGAACTGCCGGTAGGCCTCCTTGAAGCCCGCCGGCATTTTCACGGTGCCGTCGTCCCGGCGTCGCGCGCCTTCGCGATCGCCCGCGGCATTGAGGGGATCGAGGACGTTGGTCGCGAACTTCGCCGCCTCTTCGAGGATCGCCGTCGTCACGTCGGGCGTGGCTTCCTCGTATCCGGGCAAGCCGGCGACCTGATCGAGGCCGGCAAGCTCGGTCAGCACGAACTCGATCTCGGCGAGCGGGGCTTGGTATTGACTCATGGCGGGTTTCGTAACGCGAATGTGCGGGGTTGTTAGCCGAGCGCCGCAGTGAGCTCGGGAATGATCTTGAAGAGATCACCTACCAACCCGTAATCGGCGATCTGGAATATCGGAGCCTCGGCATCCTTGTTGATGGCAACGATCACCTTGCTGTCCTTCATGCCGGCCAGGTGCTGGATCGCGCCGGATATTCCGACGGCGATGTAGAGATCGGGCGCGACGATCTTGCCCGTCTGGCCGACCTGGAAATCGTTGGGCACGTAACCCGCGTCGACCGCAGCCCGGGACGCCCCCAGCGCCGCGTTGAGCTTTCCGGCAAGCGTTTCCAGCAGCTTGAAATTCTCCGCGCTGCCGACACCACGGCCGCCCGAGATCACGATGCGCGCGCTCGTGAGCTCCGGGCGCTCCGACTTCGACAACTCCTGTCCGGTCACCTTCGACAATCCCGTATCGGGTGCGGCCGTGACGGATTCGATCGCGGCGTTGCCGCCCGTGCCCGCGGCGGCATCGAATCCGGTCGCTCGCACCGTGAGGACCTTGATCGCGTCGTTCGAGCGCACCGTCGCCAGCACGCTGCCCGCGTAGATGGGGCGCTCGAACGTATCGGGGCCCTCCACCTTGGTGATATCCGAAATCTGCGCGACGTCGAGCAGCGCAGCGATGCGGGGCATCACGTTCTTTCCGAATCCCGTCGCCGCCGCCAGGACGTGCGTATAGCCGCCGGCGTTGATGAGGGCAATCGCCGTCGCCGCAATGTTCTCGGCGGTGGGCTGCGCGAAATGCGGCGCGTCGGCATGATGCACCTTGGCGACGCCGGGGATCGCCGCCGCCGCTTTTGCGACCGCGTCGGCGTTGGCTCCTGCGACGAGGACATGAACGTCCCCGCCGATCTGCTGCGCGGCGGTAACCGTATTGAGCATCGCCGCCTGCAGCGAGGCATTATCGTGGTCGGCGATGATGAGTGTCGTCATGGTAGTGTCTTCGCAATGATCGGCGGGTCCGCGGGGACGGACGCAGGATTCGGGCCGCGCGCCGCAATCGTGGTTACCTATTGGATGACTTTCGCCTCGTTGCGCAGTTTCGCGACGAGTTCGGCCACATCCGCGACCTTGCCGCCACCTTGCCGTTTCGGCGGCTCGACGACCTTGAGCGTAGTCAGGCGCGGCGCGACGTCGACACCAAGCGCGGCCGGGTCGGTCGTCTCCATCGGTTTCTTCTTGGCTTTCATGATGTTCGGCAACGTCGCGTAGCGCGGCTCGTTGAGGCGCAGATCGGACGTCACTACGGCAGGGAGAGGAATTTCGATCGTCTCGAGCCCGCCATCGACTTCGCGCTTGATCGTTGCGCCATCCCCGGCAATATCCACCTTCGACGCAAAGGCGCCCTGTGGCCAGCCCAGCAGCGCCGCGAGCATCTGGCCCGTCTGGTTGGCGTCGTCGTCGATCGCCTGCTTGCCAAGAAGAACAAGCCTGGGCGCCTCCTTGGCGATCACCGCCTGCAGAAGCTTTGCCACGGCCAGCGGTTGCAATTCGACGTCCGTCTGAACGAGGATCGCACGGTCCGCTCCCAGCGCCAGCGCCGTGCGCAGCGTTTCCTGGCAACCCGTCACGCCGCATGAGACCGCGACGATCTCGGTCGCGACCCCTCTCTCCTTGAGCCGCACGGCTTCCTCGACGGCAATTTCGTCGAACGGATTCATCGACATCTTGACGTTGGCGGTGTCCACACCGCTGCCGTCCGGCTTGACCCGGACCTTGACGTTGTAATCGACGACGCGTTTTACGGCTACGAGGACTTTCATGGCGCATGCCCGCGAATGGAAAACCATTTGATTATACCGCGACGCGCCCGCATCTGCCCCCCGGACATGGGGGGCGACGAGGACCCAATCGGTCGGCGCCCGGCGCGATTTGCTATTCTTCGCTCACCGTGATTTTCCATTCGCATTCCACCCCGCCGCGGCAGCAACCGACGCAGACATGATGCCATTTGACGGCGCGACGCTGTCGCTAATGTGGGGACTGCCGTTCGCGGGACTGCTGCTTTCGATCGCGTTCGTGCCTCTCGTCGCGTCGAAATTCTGGCACGCGCATTACGGCAAGGTCGCGGCGCTCTGGGCCCTCGGGCTTATCGTCCCGTTCACGGCCACGTTCGGCGCGGCCGAAACCATGCATAGCGTCGGGCACGCGGTCCTGCTCGAATACATTCCATTCATTGCAATCCTGTATGCGCTGTTCACGATTGCAGGCGGGATCTGCTTCGTCGGCACGCTCGCCGGAACGCCAGCAATGAATACGGGGCTTCTCGCGCTGGGCGCATGCCTCGCCAGCATCATGGGAACGACCGGGGCGTCGATGCTCCTGATACGGCCGCTGCTGACCGCCAACGAGACGCGCCGGCACAAGGTGCACACGGTCGTGTTTTTCATCCTGCTCGTCGGCAACGTGGGCGGCGCGCTGTCGCCGCTGGGCGACCCGCCGCTGTTCATCGGATTCCTGAAGGGCGTCGATTTCTTCTGGACGACCCGTGCGCTGGCCATGCCGACGCTCTTCCTCGCCAGCGTGTTGCTCGTGCTCTTCTACGTGATCGACCGCATTCTGCATCACCGCGAACCGCCGCGTGTCGCCTCGCCCGCGCAACGATCGGGCTTCAAGATCGAGGGAATTCCCAATTTCCTTCTGCTCGCCGGCGTGATCGCCGCGGTGCTGCTTTCCGGACTATGGGATCCGGGCGTCACGCTCGATGTCTTGGGGACGCACGTTCCACTTCAGGACGCCGTACGCAACATTCTGCTGCTCGTGCTCGGCACCGGGTCTCTCGTGCTCACGCCTGCCCGCATCCGCGAGCACAACCAGTTCCATTGGGCGCCGATCATCGAGGTGGCGAAGCTCTTTGCCGCAATCTTCCTGACGATATTTCCCGTGCTCGCGATTCTCGGGGCCGGACGCTCCGGCGCGCTCCACGGCATCCTCGAGCTTGTCGGCGACGGTGCAGGCAATCCATACAACACGACGCTGTTCTGGACGACGGGCTTTCTCTCGGCTTTCCTCGACAACGCCCCGACCTACCTCGTGTTCTTCAATCTCGCGGGCGGGGATGCCCAGAAGTTGATGGGCGAGCACGCGCAGACGCTCGCAGCCCTGTCGATGGGCGCCGTGTATTTCGGCGCGCTCACCTACATCGGAAACGCGCCCAATTTCATGATCAAGGCAATCGCCGAGGACCGGGGTGTCGCGATGCCGAGCTTCTTCGCGTTCTTCGCGTACGCCTCGGTCGTCCTGTTGCCGTTGCTGGCCGTGGTCGCCGCAGTCTGGCTCTAACCGAGCATGAGAATATGCACGCGGAACGGGCCGTGCGCCCCGAGCACGATACGTCTGCTCGATGTCGCCGGTCCGGGATGGGCCCGAAATGAGGTTCACCGCGCGCGGCAGGGCGCCCCGCTCGCTCCGGACAAGCGCGAACGCCTCTTCCATGCCCGACAAGATGCGATCCGAGCGGACAACCGCGATGTGCGTATCCGGCAACAACGCGGTCGCCGTCGGCGTGTCCGCTCCCGCCAGGACGACCAGCGTGCCGGTCTCCGCAATGGCGCAGAACGCGCCGGTGACGCCGAGGCGGTCGTTGCCCTCCGTCGGCCGGGCTTCGATCCTGAGCCCCGCCGCGGCCCAGTCGAGATCGGAGAATTCCGGCCAGCAGACGCCCGGCGTGCGATTTCTGCGCCGCAAGCGCCGGGGGCAATTCGAGCGCGTCGAGGTAGCGGGCGACCGCCGCCGGAATGTCGCGACGGTCCGCGATCCGATCGACCGTGCTTTCCATGTCGATCGCGCGCTGGACGAATCGCATCGACGAGATCGGCGGGCATCGCAGGCCGCGGTCCGTGGGCATGCGCGGCCATGTAGCCTTCCGCGGCCGTTTGCGCTGCGGCCCTCCCGCTCTTGCCGAGCGCCTTGCGCACGCGCTCCGAGCACCGCTTCGCGCGCAGTCCGGTTGTCGGCGAGCGAAGTCGGCATCGTGGCCCTACCTGTGCCGGCGCACGAACGCGTCGAGGCGCTGCACGCCGTCGTTGATGGCCGCCTGGGATGTCGCGTATGAAAAGCGGATGTGCTGGCCATCGCCGGGAACGCGGCGCCCGAAATGGATATCGGCAAGCACCGCGACGCCCGTTTCGTGCAGCAGCCGCTTGCGGAACGCCTCGGAATCGGAACAGCCGGTGATCCGGCAGGCCTCGGTGACGTTCGGCCACGCATAGAACGCGCCGCCGGGAGACTTGCAGGTATGCACCGGGCACCGTGTTGAGCAGGCCGACGATGAGATCGCGCCGCGCGAGGAAGCTCGCGCGCATCGCGTCCGCTGCGTCCTGCGGGCCCGTGATCGCTTCGACCGCCGCCCACTGCGAAATCTGCGACGCGCACGAATCGGTGTTCGTGATCCAGCGCGTGAACACAGGAGCCAGTGCACGGTTGGCGACGTAGCCGATCCGCCAGCCGGTCATGGCCCACGTCTTGGACGCGCCGTCGCAGATGATCGTGCGCTCCTGCATCCCGGGCCGCGTCGCCAGCGAATCGAACGCGGCCGTCGTAGACGCAGACGCGAATAGATCTCGTCGGCGAACACCCAGACCTGCGGATGGCGCGCGAGGATCGTCGGCGATCGCGTCGAGATCGGCGGCCCGCAGCATGCCGCCGGTCGGGATTGTGCGGCGTGTTGAGGATCAGCAGCTGCGTCTTGCGGAGTGATCTTCGCTCGAGCTCGGCCGGATCGAAGGCGAAGTCACGCGACTCGCGCAGGTAGATCGGCACCGGCACCGCGCCGTTGGCGAGGATCTGCGACTCGTAGATCGGAAAGCCCGGCACCGGGTAGATCACCTCGTCGCCGGCGCCGTAATCGGTGACCGACGCGATCGTGTAGGCGATGAACGGCTTGGCCCCGGCGCCGACGACGACGTCGTCGGGCAGGAACGTCGAGGCCGCGGCTGCAGGCCAAGGTCCTGCGGCCGCGGCGGCGCGCAATTCGTCGATCCCGGCGCGACGGCGTGTAGCCGTGCTTGCCCGCCTCGGATCGCTGCGATCGCCGCCTCCTGGACGTGTTCTGGGCGTCGGGAAATCGGGTTGGCCGATGCAGAACGAGACGATGTCCTTGCCCTCGCGCGGCGAGCGCATTGACCTCGGCCAGCACGACAAAGGCGTTTTCGGTGCCGAGCGACTCGGCACGGCGCGACAGACGCGGTCGGCGCAGTGTGGCAACGTGTCGTTCGGCGCGTTCATGGCCGGCGCCCCGCGACGTTGCGCGGGCGTAGAGGTCGCGGAACGTGCGTCCCGGCCGGCGCCGGCATGTCGCGGCCGTCGGTCCAGCCTCCTCGCGAGCGGCATCCGGTGGATCAGCCATCGCGCCCGCCCATCGCCTTCAGCACGCGCACGCGATGCGCGTTCCCGCCGCGTACAGCGCCGGCCGCTGCGCAAGCCACGACCAGGCTGCGAGGCCGGCACGCTCGTACCACGGGCGCAGCCCGCGCTCGAAGGCGTGCTCGCGCAATTTGCGCTGCAAGTCCGGCAGCGGAATCTTCACCGGGCACACGACACCGCACTGATTGCAGAACGTGGACGCCGCCGGCAGGTCCTGCGCCTTCTCCAGTCCGACGTACATCGGCGTCAGGATCGAGCCGATCGGCCCGGGATACACCCAGCCGTAGGCGTGGCCGCCGACATTCTGGTAGACCGGGACAATGGTTCATGCAGGCGCCGCAGCGGATGCAGCGCAATGCTTCGCGAACGTCGCTGCCGAGCACTCCCGTGCGCCCGCTGTCGACGACGATGAAGTACATGTGCTCGGCGCCATGGAACTCGCCCGGGACCCTTCGGGCCGGTCAGCACGTCGACGTAGTTGGAGATCGACTGCCCGGTCGCCGAGCGCGGCAAGCAGCCGCATCAGCGTCGCGACGTCCTCGAGCGTGGGCACGAGCTTCTCGATGCCCGATATCGCGACGTGCACCTTGGGCAACGTCGTCGCCAGCGTCGCGTTGCCCTCGTTGGTCACGAGCACGACCGAGCCGGTCTCGGCCACGAAGAAATTGCCGCCGGAGATCCCCATGTCGGCGGTCAGATAGTGCTCGCGCAGCACGCCGCGCGCCTCGAGGCACAGTTCCTCGATCCCGGTCCTTGCGCGGCGTGCCGTGCCTTGCGTGGAAAAGCTCGGCCACCTCCTCCTTGGTCTTGTGCAGCGCCGGGCCGATGATGTGCGACGGCGGCTCGTAGTCGTTGATCTGCAGGATGTACTCGCCGAGGTCGGTCTCGACCACGGTCAAGTCCGGCCGCCTCGATCGCATGGTCGAGCGCGGACTCCTCGGACACCATCGATTTCGACTTGATGATCTTGCGCACGCGGTGGCGCGCGGCGATCTCGAGCACCAGCGTGTTGATCTCGGCGGGCGTCTGCGCGAAAAGCACCGTCGCGCCCGCGCGCCGTCGCGTTGCGCCTCGAAGATCTCCAGCCAGACGTCGAGGTCGTCGAGCGCGCGCTGGCGGATCGCCTTGCCGGCCTCGCGCGTCGCCTCGAAATCGTCGAGCTCCGACGAGCGCCGCCCGCCGCTTGGCGACGAACTTGCCCTTGCATCTTCTTGAGGTTGCTCCTGCAGCCGCTCGTCGTTCAGCTTGACGTGCGCGCGTTCCTTGAAATGCATCGACGCGACTTGCATGGGTCGATTCCGGAGGTTCGCCGACGGACCGATCGCGGTCAGACCGGACGCTCTCCCGCAAGTACCTCGGCCACGTGCAGCACCTTGGTCGTCGCTGTCGCCACGCCGGCGCAACCGGCCTTCGATGTTCAGCATGCAGCCGAGGTCGCCGAGGACGACCGCGTCCGCGCCGGCAGTGCCGCGATGTGCTCGCACTTGTTGTCGGCGAGACGCGCCGAGATCTCCCCGAACTTGATCGAGAACGTGCCGCCGAAGCCGCAGCACGTTTCGCATTCGGCCATCTCCTCGATCGTCGAGACCGGGCACCTTGGCGAGCAGCGTCCGCGGCTGCGTCTTGATGCCCATTTCGCGCAGTCCCGCGCAGCAATCGTGGTAGGTGACCGTGCCGTCGAAGCGTGCCCGGAACACGGTCGAGCTTGAGCTACGTTCACCAGGAAGTCGGTCAGTTCGTGCGTCTTCGCCGCAAGCGTTCCGCACGCGCCTGCCCATGGCCGGGTCGTCGGCAGAACAGATCGGCGTAGTGGGTGCGGATCATGCCGCTGCAGGAACCCGACGGCGCAACCAGATAGTCGCAGCCCTCGAATTCGGCCACGACCTTGCGCGCCAGCGCGAGCGCATGTCTGCGCGGTCGCCGGAGTTGTACGCCGGTTGGCCGCAGCACGTCTGCGTCGGTGGAACGTACGACGTCGGCGCCTGCCGGCTTCGAGCAGGCTGATGCGCGGCGAAACCGATCGACGGGCGCATCAGGTCGACGAGGCAGGTGACGAAAAAGCCGACGCGCATGGATGATTCCGGAAACGGCGAATGTCTGGGAGATCGGCATCTTAGCACGGCACCCTATGACGGGCAGTCCGCCGGGCCGGCCGGGACACCAGGACGCGCGCCGCAGGCTCAGCTAGTAGTAATCCGCGAATGGACCAGCGCGACGCGCAGAGCCCCATCAGCGGCTGCGGCAGGATGCCGAAGACGAGCAGCGCAAGCCGTTCGCCGAGAGCAGCAAGCGAGTGTCGGCGCGCGCATCGATCGGTGCAGGCGTCCGTCGGCTCGTCGAAGTACATGAGCTTGACGACGCGCAGGTAGTAGAACGCGCCGACCAGCGAGGTCAGGACCGCGACGACGGCGAGCCAGACGAATCCGGCATTGACCGCCGCCTGCAGCACCGCGAACTTGGCGTAGAACCCGATGGTCGGCGGCACGCCGGCGAGCGAGAACATCACGAGCAGCATCATCGAACGCCCACCAGGGCGAGCGCTGATTGAGGCCCTTGAAATCGTCAAGCTGGTCCGCTTCGAAGCCTTCGCGCGACAGCAGCATGATCATGCCGAACGACGCGAGCCTCGTCAGCACATAGGCAACCGATGTAGAACATCGCCGCCGAGTATCCGCTGAGATTCGCCGCCAGGAAGCCCAGCAGCACGAAGCCCATGTTGGCGATCGTCGAGTAGGCAAGCATCCGCTTGATGCTGGTCTG
The DNA here is from genome assembly GCA_963695725.1 of uncultured beta proteobacterium. Classification (GTDB taxonomy): domain Bacteria; phylum Pseudomonadota; class Gammaproteobacteria; order Burkholderiales; family Casimicrobiaceae; genus CAIWHR01. Next base: position 201,059 of record CAVOHM010000002.1, on the reverse strand, counting down.
CGCGATCGCGACGACGTGGCCGAGCATCATCGACAGGACCGACAGCACGATCAGCATGCCCTGCCAGTCGAACTCAGAGCCGCCCAGCGCACCGGCGAGCAGCCGCAGCATGAACGCGAACGCCGCGAGCTTGGGCGCCGTGCCGATCAGCAGCGTCATCGCCGTCGGCGCGCCCTGGTACACGTCGGGAACCCACATGTGGTACGGGACGGCGCCCAGCTTGAACGCGATGCCCGAGACGACGAACACAAGCCCGAAGAGCAGCAGGTCCGGATTGCCCTGCCCCGCGGCCAGCGTTCGCGCCACCGTCGTCGATGTGGAGCGAGCCGGTCGCACCATAGATCATCGACATGCCATACAGAAGAATGCCCGACGCGAGCGCGCCCAGCACGAAATACTTCATCGCCGCTTCCGTGGCGGCGTTCGACGTCGCGCTGCATCGCCACCAGCGCGTACAGCGACAGCGACAGCAGCTCGAGGCCGAGGTAGAGCGTGAGGAAGCTGTTCGCGGTGATCAGCACCTGCATGCCGAGCAGCGCGAACAGCGAACAGCACGAAGGTCTCGCCGCGGAACAGTCCCCGCGCACCGCCAGTATCCGCGCGAATAGAACAGCATCAGCGACACCGCGAGACAGCTGCAGATCGCGCTTGAGTGTGGCGGCGACCATGTCGTCGACGACCATGTCTGAGAGCGCGCGTAGTCGACTGCATCGGTGCTCGTCGCGTAGCATGCTCGCGACTGCAGCGACCAGCAGCGTCAGCTGCGTCAGCCAGTAGCCGACAGTGGCGCCGGCGCGTCGGCCAGGAACAGGTCCACGCAGCAGGACGGCCGGCGCCGCACGAGCACGACGATCTCGGGCAGGACGGCAGTGAAGTTCGAGGTCATCGCATCGCAGCGGTCCCGTCACAGCTTGCTTCTCGCCACGTGCGCGAGAAGATCCGTCGACCGAGACGTGCATCACGTCGACGAAGGGCTTCGGCCAGATGCCCATCGCGCAGCACCAGCGACCGCCAGCGTCGCCAGCATCCAGAACTCGCGCCGCTAGAGATCGGACCAGCGCCTGCACGTGATCGTTGGCGACGGCGCCGTAGATCACGCGCTTGTACATCCACAGCGTGTAGGCGGCGCCGAGGATCAGCGATCGTCGCGGCGAGTGAACGCCAGCCAGAAATTGACCTTGACCGCCGCCAGGATCACCATGAACTCGCCGACGAACCCCGAGGTCGCCGGCAGCCCGGCGTTGGCCATCGCGAACAGCATCATGAACGCGGCGAACTTCGGCATCGTGTTGACCACGCCGCCATAGTCGGCGATCTGCGCGGCTGTGCATGCGGTCGTACATCACGCCGACGCACAGGAACATCGCGGCGGAGACGAAGCCGTGCGAGATCATCTGGACGAGCCCGCCCTCCACGCCCAGCTGGCTGAACAGGAAGAAGCCGAGCGTCACGAATCCCATGTGCGAAATCGACGAGTAGGCGATCAGCTTCTTCATGTCCGACTGCACCAGCGCGACGAAGCCGATGTAGACCACCGCGATCAGCGACAGCACGATGACGAACCCGGACAGGTAGCGCGCGCGCGTCCGGCACGATCGGCAGGATGAAACGGACGAAGCCGTAGGCGCCGATCTTGAGCGTGATCGCCGCCAGCACGACCGAGCCGCCGGTCGGCGCCTCGACGTGCGCGTCGGGCAGCCACGTGTGCACCGGCCACATCGGCACCTTGACCGCGAACGAGAGGAAGAACGCGACGAACAGAAGCACCTGCACCCGGCAGCGACAGCGGCAGCGTGGTACCACTCGAGGATCGAGAAGGTTTCCGAGACGTTGATAGAGGTAGATCAACGCCACCAGCATCAGCAGCGAGCCCAGCAGCGTGTAGAGAAAGAACTTGAGCGCAGCGTATACGCGGTTCGGACCGCCCCAGACGCCGATGATGATGTACATCGGGATCAGCATCGCCTCGAAGAACACGTAGAACAGTATTCCGTCCAGTGCCGAGAACGCGCCGTTGATGAGACCCGACATGAATCAGGAACGCCGCCATGTACTGCGCGACACGCGTCTCGATCACCTCCCACGCCGACCAGACGACCAGAACAGGGTCATCAGACTGTTCAGGAGCACGAACAGCATCGAAATGCCGTCGACGCCGAGGAAATAGTAGATGTCGAACCGGGGAATCCACTCGCCGCGCTCGACGAACTGCATGTTCGACGTCGCCGTGTCGAAGTGCAGCCAGAGCGGCAGCGTGACAAGCAACCCCGTGATCGCACCCGTAAGCGCGATCCAGCGTGCCGCGGCGGCGTCGCGATCGCGGCCGACGACGAGCACCGCAAGACCGGCGGCGATCGGGACCCAGATGGCGAGTGACAGGTACGGCATCATGGGGCCCTCAGCGCGTCCACCAGGTCAGCAGCGCGAATACGCCGAGGATCATCGTGAATGCGTAGTGGTAGACGTAGCCGGACTGCAGATGGCGCAGAGCGCGGCCGTCCAGCCCACGACGCGCGCGGCGCCGTTGACAAAGAAGCCGTCGATGATCGCACGATCCCCGACATTCGACAGAAAACTGCCGAGCGGCACGCGCGCCGCCGGCGAAGAACCAGTCGTTGAAGCGGTCGAAGTAGTATTTCTGGTCGAGCAGCGTGTAGATCGGGCCGGCGGCGCGCTTCAGCTTCTCCGGCAGCGCCGGATTGACGACGTAGCAATACCAGGCCGAGCCGATGCCCGCGCGAGCGCAAGCCAGAACGGCAGGCTCAGCACGCCGTGCCGGATGAACGCGGCGACGCCGTGCCACTCCGCCTTGAATTCCCAAATCGCCGGGTGCTCGGGCCGCATGATGATCGAACTGCCGAAATAGTCGGCGATCAGCATCGGCTCGACCAGCAGCCAGCCGGCGAAGACTGACGGAATCGCCAGCAGGATCAGCGGCACCGTCACCACCCAGGGGCTCTCCCTGGGCGGACCGGCCGCGTGCTCGTTCGCATGCGCGGTATCGTCATGGCCGTGGTCCGATCGGGCAAATCGCTCCTCGCCGTGAAAGGCGAGGAACAGCATGCGGAACGAATAGAACGCGGTGATGAAGACGCCGGCCGTCACCGCGAAGTAGGCGTAGCCGTGGCCCGGAAGCGTCGAAAAATGGACCGCCTCGATGATCGCGTCCTTCGAGAAGAATCCGGCGAAAGGCGGAATGCCGGCCAGCGCCAGCGAGCCCACGACCGCGGTCCAGTAGGTGACCGGCATGTATTTCCTGCAGCCCGCCCATCCTGCGCAGGTCCTGCTCGTGGTGCAGCGCGATGATCACCGAGCCCGCGCCGAGAAAGAGCAGCGCCTTGAAGAAAGCGTGCGTCATCAGGTGGAATATCGCGGCGGAATACGCGGACACGCCGAGCGCGACGGTCATGTAGCCCAGTTGCGACAGCGTCGAGTAGGCGACGACGCGCTTGATGTCGTTCTGCACGACGCCCAGAAACGCCATGAACAGCGCCGTCGTGGCGCCGATGATCGTGACGAACGCAAGCGCCGTGTCGGAGAGCTCGAACAATGGGCTCATCCGCGCGACCATGAAGATCCCGGCGGTCACCATCGTCGCGGCATGGATCAGCGCCGAAATCGGGGTCGGGCCTTCCATCGAGTCGGGCAGCCAGACGTGAAGCGGCACCTGCGCGGACTTGCCCATCGCTCCGATGAAAAGGCAGATGCAGATGACCGTCAGCAGCGACCATTGGGTGTCGCCCCACAGGTTGATCGTGGTTCCGGCAAACGTCGCCGCTCCGGCAAAGACCGGTGCGTAGTCGAGCGTCCCGAAATGCGCGAGGATCAGCCCGATGCCGAGGACGAAACCGAAGTCGCCGACACGGTTGGCGAGAAAGGCCTTCAGGTTCGCGTAGATCGCCGTCGGGCGCGTGTACCAGAAACCGATCAGCAGGTACGAGACCAGACCGACGGCCTCCCACCCGAAAAAGAGCTGGACGAAATTGTTGCTCATCACCAGCATCAGCATCGCGAACGTGAACAGCGAGATGTAGCTGAAGAACCGCGTGTAGCCCGGGTCGTCGGCCATGTATCCGACCGTATAGACATGGACCATCAGCGACACGAACGTCACGACCAGCATCATCGTGGTGGTGAGCGGATCGATCAAAAAGCCGATGGTCAACCTGAGGTCGCCGGACTGCAGCCACGTGTAGACGGCACCATTGAAGCTGTGCCCGGCCTGCACGTCGCTCCAAACGAAATACGATGCCGCCAAGGCGATCGCCACCCCGAGGATGCACAGCCAGTGCGACACGGCGCGGCCGAGCTTCGGGCCGAACAGGCCGACGACAATCGCGCCCGCCAGCGGCGCCGCCGGCACCAGGAGATAAAGTTCCTGCATGTCCATCCGCTAGCCCTTGAGCCGTCCCATGTCCTCGACGTCGATCGATCCGACGTTGCGGAACAGCAGCACCAGAATCGCGAGCCCGATCGCCGACTCCGCCGCGGCGACGGTGAGGATGAAGAACACGAAAACCTGGCCCGCCATGTCGTCCATGAAGCTCGAGAACGCGATGAAGTTCATGTTGACGGCCAGCAGCATCAGCTCGATCGCCATCAGCAGGATGATCACGTTCTTTCGATTCAGGAAGATGCCGACTATGCTGATCGCGAACAGGATCGCTCCCAGTACCAGGTAGTGCGACAGTGTCGGTGCCGAAACAAATTCCACGCTGTTTCCTGACTAGATGTCCTGATGGGTCCGTCGCTGCCGCCGGTGCGCACGCCAGGCGCGCGCTGCCGCGGCACCGCCTTCGCTACCTACGGTTCTCGTTTTTCGGAGGGGATCGACAGCACGCGCAGCCGGTCCCGCGGCCGCACTTTCACCTGATCGCCAGGATTCTGATGCTTGGTCTCCCTCCGCCTGCGGTGCGTCAGCGCTATCGCGGCGATGATCGCGACCAGCAGGATCACCGCGGCGATCTCGAAGGGATAAACATACGTCGTGTAGACGAGCAACCCCAGCGCCCGGGTATTGCCGCCGGCCGCCGCTTCCGCCGCGCTCCCGGAAGACAATCCCATCCGTCCGCCCATGAGCGTCAGCGCCATTTCCACCAGCACCAGCGCGCCGACCGTCGCCCCGACCGGAATGTAACTGCGGAATTGCTTGCGCAGGTTGTCGAAATTGATATCGAGCATCATGACGACGAAGAGAAAGAGCACCATCACGGCCCCGACGTAGACCAGCACCAGCACGATCGCCAGGAATTCCGCCCGCAGCATCAGCCAGTGCGCGGCCGCCGTGAAAAACGCCAGCACCAGCCACAGCACCGCGTGCACCGGGTTCCGTGCGGTGACGACGCGCAGCGCTGCGAACACGAGGATCGCGGCGAAAACGTAAAAGAGCGCGGTTTGAAATGTCATCATTCTTCAGATTCGGCACACGCCCGGCGGCGAAACCCTGCCGGCGGTCGCGACGAGTTCATCGGTATCGGGTCATCGATAGCCTGCATCGGCAGCGCGGTCCGCGGCGATCTCGGCCTCGTATCGGTCCCCCACGGCCAGCAGCATTTCCTTGGTGTAGATGAGGTCGCCCCGCTTTTCTCCGTGGTATTCGAGCACCCGCGTTTCCACGATCGAGTCCACCGGACAGCTCTCCTCGCAGAACCCGCAGAAGATGCACTTTGCGAGATCGATGTCGTACCGCGTTGTCCGGCGCGTGCCGTCGGCGCGCTGCTCGGATTCGATCGTGATCGCGAGGGCGGGACACACGGCCTCGCACAGCTTGCACGCGATGCACCGCTCTTCGCCGTTCGGGTAACGGCGCAGCGCGTGCAGCCCGCGAAAGCGCGGACTCATCGGCGTCTTTTCCTCGGGGAACTGCACCGTGATCTTGCGCGCGAACATGTGCCGTCCGGTCAGCATCAGTCCCTGCACGAGCTCGAACAGCAACCAGGTTCCGAAGAGTCTTCGCACGCGCGCAAGCATCGCCCAGTTCTCTTTCAATGGAACAGCCCCGCCCAGGGCGTCTGCATCATCGTGCCGACGAACACGATCCACACGAGCGTCACGGGAATGAATACCTTCCAGCCGAGGCGCATGATCTGATCGTACCGGTACCGGGGCCATGTCGCCCGGATCCAGAGGAAGACGAACAAGACCGCGCACATCTTCGCGACGAGCCACGGCAACCCGTCCCCGAACGGATGGAAACCAAGAACCTCGACCCCGTTCAGCAACGGCCACGGCGACAGCCAGCCGCCGAGGAACATGAGCGCCATCAGCGCGGCGATCAGGATCATGTTCATGTACTCGGCCAGGAAGAACAACGCGAAGGTGACGCCCGAGTACTCGACATGGAAGCCGGCAACGATCTCGGACTCGCCTTCCGCGACGTCGAACGGATGGCGGTTGGTCTCGGCGATGCCCGAAATCAGGTAGACGACGCAGAGCGGAAACAACGGCCAGATGTACCAGTAGGCTGCACCGCCCTCCTGGCCGCGAACGATGTCCGACAGGTTGAGGCTCGACGCCGCCATCAGCACGCCGACGAGCGCGAACCCCATCGCGATCTCGTAGGAGACGATCTGCGCGGCGGAGCGCAGGCAGCCCAGGAACGCGTACTTGGAATTCGATGCCCAGCCGGCGAGGATGATCCCGTAGACGCCGATCGACGTCATCGCGATGAGGTAGAGGAGGCCGGCGTTTATGTCGGCGAGCACGATACCGTCGGCGAACGGCACCACCGCCCAGGCCGCGAGTGCCGGCGCGAGCGCCAGCATCGGCGCGACGAAGAACAGAAAGCGATTCGCCCCTGCCGGAACGATGATCTCCTTGAAGATCAGCTTGAACACGTCGGCGAACGGCTGCAGCAGTCCGAGCGGCCCGACGCGGTTCGGGCCGATGCGCACCTGCATCCAGCCGATGATCTTGCGTTCGGCGAGTGTCAGGTAGGCCACACCCAGGATCAGCGGCACCGCGATGACGACGATCTTCACGAGCGTCCACACCACGGGCCAGGCGGGCCCCAGCAGCGCCTGCGCGGGCGCGACGAGCGCGTGCATCGCATCCATGCTAGGCAGGCTCCACGGTGATCGGTCCTGACAGGCCGTCGAGGCCACAGGTCGATGGATGCGCGGCAGCGATGCGAACCACGCCGGCAGGGACGGCCGCGTCGATCACGGCGTTCAGCACCGCCTCGCCTCGGGCTTGCCGGACCTTGACCTGCGCACCGTCGGCGACACCGATCTCCGCCAGCATCAGCGCGTTCATCCGTGCCTTCGGCGGCGCGGCATCGGCCGTGCGCTGCAGCGACGGCGCGCGGCGCACGAGCGGATCGGCGAAATGAATCGGCACGTCGGCGACGCGCTCCGTTCCCGTTGCCTTTGCCGTCGGGGTGGCGACCGCAACGCGAGAAACATTGGCGAGTGTGGCTGGGATGTCCGCGACAGCCGGCAGCGACGCGCGCACATCTTCGATCGAGTCGAAATCGAAACCCGGCAGGCCGCAGAGTGCGCCGAGGACACGCAGCACCTTCCACGCGGGACGGGTCTCGCCCAGCGGTTTCACGACCCCATTGAACGCCTGCGCGCGCCCTTCGCAATTGACGAACGTGCCGGCGGTTTCGGTGAACGGGCTGATGGGGAGCAGTGCGTCCGCGTACTGGGTGCCATGCCGGAACGGCGACAGCACGACGACGAAATCGGCCTTCTCGAGCGCGCCGCGCGTCAGGACGGGGCTCGCGCAATCGAACTCCGGCTCCGCACCCAGCACGACGTAAGCCTTGCGCGCGTCGGTGCACATCGCCCGCGCGTTGAGCCCGCCGTCCGGGCCGGAATGCGGCCGCGCGCCGGCGACATGGCCGCCCACGGCTGTTCGCAGCTTCGGTGAGGCAGCCGAGCGTGGCGCCGACGAGTTCGGCCAGCAATTGGCCAAGCGCAAAGAGTTGTGACGCCTCGGCGTGCTGCTCGGCATAATTTCCCAGCAGGATCGCCTTGCGTTCGCCGGCAAGAAGGCTTGCGGCAATCGCCTCGGCAGCGGCCGGAGGCTCGATGCCGGCGAGCGCAGCAGGCACCGGTTTGCCCGCGCCTTTGGCCGCGGCAACCACGATGCCGGCGAGCGCATGCGGCAACAGCGAGGGCGCCGCGACGAGCGAATGCGCGAGACGTATACGCGAATCATCGGCGACCGAGTGCAATAGCGAGATCTCGGCCCCCTTCCCGGCCGCCTGGCGCAAACGGTGCGCAACGAGCGGGTGGTCCTTGGCGAGGAAGCTGCCGACGACGAGCACCCGCTGGAGTTCGTCGAGATCGGCGATCGCCATGCCGAGCCATGGAATCCCGGCGGCAAGCCCGTCGCCGCGAAAATCCGTCTGGCGGAGGCGGAAATCGACGTTGTCCGAGCCGAGCGCGCGGGTGAGCCGCGCGGCGAGCGTCATCTCCTCCAGCGTCGCGTGCGGTGAGATCAGCGTGCCCAGCGCCGCGCCGCCGTGTTGGGTCGTGACGGCCTGCAGCGAACGCGCGACGAATTCCAGCGCGACCGGCCAGGCGACCGTCTTCCATTCGCCGCCTTCCTTGATCATGGGCGCGATCAGGCGCTCATCGCTCGCGAGCCCTTCGTAGGAAAATCGGTCCTTGTCGGAGATCCAGCATTCGTTCACCGCCGGATTCTCGAATGGCACAACGCGCAATACGCGGTCGCCCTTCGCCTGCATGATCAGGTTGCTGCCGAGCGCATCATGCGGCGACACCGATCTGCGCCGCGCGAGCTCCCAGGTCCGCGCCGCGTAGCGGAACGGCTTCGACGTGAGCGCGCCCACGGGGCAGATGTCGATCATGTTGCCGGACAGCTCGGAGTCCACGCTCCGACCGACGAACGCGACGATCTCCGCGTGCTCGCCGCGGCCGATCATGCCGAGCTCCATCACGCCGGCGATCTCCTGCCCGAAGCGCACGCAACGCGTGCACTGGATGCAGCGCGCCATTTCCTCCGCCGCCACGAGCGGTCCCAGGTTCTTGTGGAAGACGACGCGCTTGGGCTCGGCATAGCGGGACGCCGACCCCCCGTAGCCGACCGCGAGATCCTGCAGCTGGCATTCGCCGCCCTGGTCGCAGATCGGGCAGTCGAGCGGATGGTTGATCAGCAGGAATTCCATCACGCCCTGCTGCGCCTTCTTCGCCTGCGCGGACTGCGTCCAGACCTTCATGCCCTCGGTGGCAGGGGTCGCGCATGCGGGCAGCGGCTTCGGCGCCTTTTCCACCTGGACGAGACACATCCGGCAGTTGGCGGCGATCGATAGTTTCTTGTGATAGCAGAAGTGCGGCACGTAGATGTCGAGCGCGTTCGCCGCGTCCATCACGGTGCTGCCGGGTGCGACCTCCACCCTTCTGCCGTCGATTTCGAGATTCAGCATCGATGCGCCCCCAGGGGGGGAGACGAGCGAAGCGAGTTACAAGGCGATTTCATGTCAGACGTAGGTCGGCACGAGGCACTGCTTGTGGTCGATGTGGTGCTGGAATTCGTCGCGGAAATGGCCGACGAAACTCTTCACGGGCAGCGCCGCAGCGTCGCCCAGCGCACAGATCGTGCGTCCGGCGATGTTGTCCGACACCGAAAGGAGCAGGTCGAGATCCTCGTTCTTTCCCTGGCCGTGCTCGATCCGGTCGACCACCCGCCATAGCCAGCCGGTGCCCTCGCGGCACGGCGTGCACTGGCCACAGGACTCCTCGTAATAGAAATAGGACAGGCGCAGCAGCGATTTCACCATGCAGCGCGTGTCGTTCATGACGATCACCGCGCCCGAACCCAGCATCGAGCCCGCCTTGGCGATCGAGTCGTAGTCCATGTCGGTCGCCATCATGATGTCGCCCGGCAGCACCGGCATCGACGAGCCGCCGGGAATGCAGGCCTTCAGCGGGCGGCCGTCGCGCATGCCGCCGGCCATCGCCAGCAGCTTCGCAAACGGCGTCCCCAGGCGGACTTCGTAGTTGCCGGGGCGGGTGACATCGCCGGACACCGAGAAGATCTTGGTCCCGCCGTTGTTCGGACGCCCGAGTTCGAGGAACGCCTCGCCGCCGTGGCGGATGATCCAGGGCACGGCCGCGAACGTCTCGGTGTTGTTGATTGTAGTCGGTTTGCCATAGAGCCCGAAGCTCGCGGGGAACGGCGGCTTGAAGCGCGGCTGGCCTTTCTTGCCCTCGAGCGACTCGAGCAGCGCCGTTTCCTCGCCGCATATGTAGGCGCCGTAACCGTGGTGGTTGTAGAGGCGAAAATCGAATCCGGAGTCGAGGATGTTGGCGCCGAGAAAGCCCGCTTCGTACGCTTCCGCGAGTGCCGCCTCGCAGCGCTCGTAGGTCTCCCAGATTTCGCCATGGATGTAGTTGTATCCGCGCGCGCACCCCATCGCATACGCGGCGATCGCCATGCCTTCGATCAGCGCGTGCGGGTTGTAGCGCAGGATGTCGCGGTCCTTGAACGTTCCGGGCTCGCCCTCGTCGGAGTTGCAGACGAGATATTTCTCGCCGCGGTACTGCTGCGGCATGAAGCTCCATTTCAGACCCGTCGGAAATCCCGCGCCGCCGCGGCCGCGCAGCGCCGACCGCTTGACCTCGGCGATCACCGTCGCCGGCGGGATCCTTTCCGCAAGAATCTTCTTCAGCGCATCGTAACCGCCGCGGGCGACGTAATCCGCGAGCCGCCAGTTCGCGCCGGTTAGCCCCGCCATGAGGATCGCATCGGGGCCGTAGTCGAGGAGACCGTCGCGTGGGGTCATTGAAGTGCCCCCACGCTTGCGGCTTGCGCCGCTTCGCTGCCCGTGGACACCCCGCGAGCGGGCCGAAGCCAGGCCGAAGGGCGCGTCTGCGAGGGCGGGTGGCGGCCGACTCCATGAAACATCGCCTCGACGATGATCTGCGGAGGCCGCGCAGGCGTGCCTTGGTCCTGCGGCGCTCATCGTTTCTCCGTGCCGCCCGACGCACGCAACTCCGCAAGCAGCGCGTCGATTTTCTCGGGCTGCATCAGCCCGCACATCCGCTTGTTGTTGACGATGAGCACCGGCGCATCGCCGCAGGCCCCCATGCACTCGCCCTCCTGCAGCGTCACGAGGCCGTCCGGCGTCGTCTCGCCGAAACCTACACCGAGCTTCGCCTTCAGGTATTCGGCGGCGCGCACCGCATCCTGCAAGGCGCACGGCAGATTGGTGCAGATCGTGATCTTGTACCTGCCTACCGGCTGACGGTTGTACATCGCGTAGAACGTCGCGACTTCGTACACGGCGACGGGCGGCATGCCCAGATAATTCGCGACGAAATCCATGGCTTCCGGCGGCAGCCAGCCTTTCTCGTCCTGCGCGATCGCGAGCGCCGACATCACTGCCGACTGCTTCTGGCCGGGCGGATACTTGGCGATCTCGCGGTCGATCCGGGAGAGCGCTGCTTCGCTTAACACGTCCGCCCTCCGCCGCTCACCGGTCGATCTCTCCGAAGACGATGTCGAGCGTGCCGATGATGGCCACCGCGTCGGCGATCATATGCCCGCGCGACATCTCGTGGAGCGCCGACAGGTGCGCGAAGCCCGGCGCGCGGATCTTCACGCGATAGGGCTTGTTCGCCCCGTCCGAAATGATGTAGATGCCGAATTCGCCTTTGGGGTGCTCGATCGCGGCGTACGCCTCGCCGGGCGGCACGTGCATGCCCTCGGTGAAGAGCTTGAAGTGGTGGATCAGCTCTTCCATGTTCGCCTTCATCCCCTCGCGGGACGGCGCAGCGACCTTGTGGTCGTCGACGATCACCGGCCCCGGGTTTGCCCGCAGCCATTCCACGCACTGCCGGATGATCCCGTTCGACTGCCGCATTTCCTCGACGCGCACGAGATAGCGGTCATAGCAGTCGCCGTTGGTGCCCACAGGGATGTCGAAATCCATCCGGTCGTAGACTTCGTATGGCTGCTTGCGGCGCAGGTCCCAGGGCACGCCCGACCCGCGCAGCATGGGTCCCGTGAATCCGAGCGCGAGCGCCCGCTCCGGCGCGACGACGCCGATGCCAACGGTGCGTTGCTTCCAGATCCGGTTCTCGGTGAGCAGCGTCTCGTAATCGTCGACGTATCCGGGGAACCGGCGTGTGAAATCGTCGATGAAATCGAGCAACGAGCCCTGCCGGTTTTCGTTCATCTCGGCCATCACCCGCGCGCTGCGGGTCTGCTGCGCCGCGTACTGGGGCATTCGGTCCGGCAGGTCCCGGTAGACGCCGCCGGGCCGGTAGTACGCCGCGTGCATCCGCGCGCCGGACACCGCTTCGTACACATCGAACAGATCCTCGCGCTCGCGGAAGGCGTAGAGAAACGTCGTCATGCCTCCCACATCGAGCGAATGCGAGCCGATCCAGAGCAGGTGGTTGAGTATCCTCGTGATCTCGTCGAACATCACGCGGATGTACTGCGCGCGCAGCGGGACTTCGATCCCGAGCAGCCGCTCGATTGCCATGCAGTACGCGTGTTCGTTGCACATCATGGACACGTAATCCAGCCGGTCCATGTACGGCAGCGCCTGCAGGTACGTCCGGGTCTCCGCGAGCTTTTCCGTTGCCCGGTGCAGGAGGCCGATGTGCGGATCGGCGCGCTCGATCACCTCGCCGTCGAGTTCCAGCACCAGCCGCAGCACGCCATGCGCAGCCGGATGCTGGGGCCCGAAATTCATCGTGTAGTTGCGGATTTCGGCCATTTAACTGAAACGCAGAGGAATTTCGGCGCAGGCTAACTTGCGCGAGCAAGTTAAGGCCGTAGGCCGGCCGGAGGCAAAATTCATCGTGTCGTTGCGGATCTCGGCCATGGATTGGGTCGCGCGCAGCGGATCGCTCCGGAATCACCTTCCGGTCGCGTAGGTATCCTCGCGAATGATCCGCGGCGTGATCTCGCGCGGCTCGATGGTCACGGGCTGATAGACGACGCGGCGCTGTTCCGGGTCGTAGCGCATTTCGACGTGGCCCGAGATCGGAAAATCCTTGCGGAACGGATGCCCGACGAATCCGTAGTCGGTGAGAATACGGCGCAGGTCAGGATGCCCGGGAAACATGATCCCGAAGAGATCGAACGCCTCGCGCTCGAACCAGTTGGCGCACGGCCAGATGTCGACGGCACTGGGAATGACAGGGAAATCGTCGTCGGGGGCGAAAGAGCGCACGCGCAGTCGCCAGTTGTGCGCGAGCGAAAGCAGGTGGTAGACGGCGGCAAAACGCGGCCCGCCCCCCGCCGGACCCCCGTGCGCCGAATAGTCGACACCGCAAAGGTCCACCATCATCTCGAAGCGCAGCTGCGGCCGGTCGCGCAGCGCGCGAAGGGCGTCGCGCAGCCGATCGTGCGCAACGACGACCGTCAGTTCGCCGTGCGCCGTGGTCACCTCTCCCAGCGCATCGCCAAGTTCCCCGGCCAGCGCCGCGGCCAGGACTTCGGTTTTCGTGGCCATCAACGCGCGATCGTGTTGGTGCGCCAGATCTTGTTCTGGAGCTGAAGGATCCCGTACAGAAGGGCTTCGGCCGTCGGCGGGCAGCCCGGGACGTAGATGTCGACCGGCACGATGCGGTCGCAGCCGCGCACGACCGAATACGAATAGTGATAATAGCCGCCACCGTTCGCGCAGGAACCCATCGAGATCACCCACCGCGGCTCGGCCATCTGATCGTAGACCTTGCGCAGCGCCGGCGCCATCTTGTTGCACAGCGTACCGGCGACGATCATCACGTCGGATTGGCGGGGACTGGGCCGAAAGACGACGCCGAAACGGTCGAGGTCGTACCGCGACGCCCCGGCGTGCATCATCTCCACGGCGCAGCAGGCAAGGCCGAATGACATCGGCCACATCGATCCATTGCGGCACCAGTTGATGACGCTGTCGAGCGACGTCGTGACGAAGCCTTTCTCGAGCAGCACGCCTTCAATGCGCCATCGGCACTCGAGCATCCCAGCCGTATCCGCGCCCGCCTGCCAGTCTCGCACGCTATTCCCACTCGAGCGCACCCTTTTTCCATTCGTAGACGAATCCGACGACCAGCACCGCGAGGAACACCATCATCGCGGCGAAGCCGAAGAACCCGATATCGGGCAGTACCACGGCCCACGGGAAGAGAAACGCAATCTCGAGATCGAACAGGATGAACAGGATTGCCACGAGGTAATAGCGGACGTCGAATTTCATTCGCGCGTCCTCGAACGCCTCGAAACCGCACTCGTACGGCGACAGCTTCTCGGCGTCGGGGCGATGGGGCGAAAGCAGCGTGCCGACGGCAAGCAGCACGCCGCCGACGGTCATCCCGAACAGGATGAAGAGCAGGATCGGAAAATACTGTTCGAGCATCGTTGCCGCCTTACGCGGAAAATCCGTCCGTGTGCGAACCGTTCCTCGTTGCCAATATCCTGGTGCCGACGGGGAGACTCGAACTCCCACGGCTTACGCCACTGCCCCCTCAAGACAGCGTGTCTACCAATTTCACCACGTCGGCGTGTTCACTTCGGAATCTCACCTGATTTGGAGCCCTCTGGCGCGGACGGCGCTGGCGCCTTCGGCACATCCGTGGCTGGTCCCTTCGGCACATCGGTGGCCGGTCCCGACGGCACATTCGCTGCCGGCGCTGGCGCCGGCAGCGCGCCCGGCGCCGCAGGAATATCCGACGTCTTCGGCGCCAGCTTTTCCATGACGCCCTGCTGCATCACGCCCGACGGCGCGCTGTGGGTCGACGCGAACCACGTGAGCCCCAGGCTCGAGGCGAAGAACACCGCGGCGAGTATGGCCGTGGTCCGCGACAGGAAGTTGGCCGAGCCGGCGGCGCCGAACAGGCTGCCCGACGAGCCGCTGCCGAACGCGGCACCCATGTCGGCGCCCTTTCCATGTTGCAGCAGGACGAAACCGCAGATGGCCACCGCCACCAGCAGATGCAGGATCAATAACACCGTTTGCAACATGTTCATGCGTCACTCCAGCATCGCACGTTAGGCCCGCGCGATCGCCAAAAATTCCGTCGCCTTGAGCGACGCGCCGCCAATGAGACCGCCGTCGATATCCATCATCGCGAACAAGGCCTTCGCGTTGTCGGCCTTGACGCTTCCGCCATAAAGCAGCGAACACTCCGCCGCCCCGTTCTTCGCCAACCGCGCGCGCAGAACCGCGTGCACCGCCTGCGCTTCCTCCGGCGACGCCGTGCGCCCCGTGCCGATCGCCCAGACCGGCTCGTAGGCGACCACGAGCTTCGCGGCGTTGGCGCCAACCGCCGTGAGTACGGCATCGAGCTGCCGCAACACGACCGACGCCGTCACGCCGGCGTCGCGCTCCGCGAGCGTTTCGCCGACGCAGACGATCGGCGTCAGTCCGGCCGCCAGCGCCGCCACCGCCTTCGCAGCCACGACGCTATCCGTGTCGCCGTAGTACTGCCGCCGCTCCGAGTGACCGACGATGGCATAGAGGCATCGGAACTCGGCGAGCATTCGCGCCGACACTTCGCCCGTGAACGCTCCCGACTCGTGCTCGCCCACATCCTGCGCCCCCCAGGCGATGGACGTCGCCGCCAGGGCGGCGCTGCGCCTGCGCCAGATAGGGGTACGGCACGCAAACTGCGATCTGCCGGTCAGGCAACGCCTCCCAGCCCGCGACCAAATCGGCGAGCAACGCCGCGTTGGCGGCGAGCCCGCCGTTCATTTTCCAGTTGCCGACGACGATCTTGCCGCGCATCGCGATGGAACCCCCTGCCGCCCAAAATGGTCCCGCGCGATCGTACGTCCCGGGATGAGGCTGCAAATCCTTGAAATTATACCGCAGTGCGGCAAAGCGGGGCAACGCGCGGCGCGTGGCCGCCGCTTGCCGATGGCAAAGGCGGGCGCGCGCTTGCGGCGCGGGCCCGCGGCGTCACACCCCGGCCAACCGACGCAGGCGCCGCAGCAAGGGTGGCAGGAACCACACGGCGAGCGTCATCGCGCCCAGGGTCGCCGCGACCGGCCGGTGGAAGAACGCGAGCAGATTGCCGTCGGACTTGATCATCGACGTGACGAAATTCTCCTCGAGCATGCCGCCCAGCACGACGCCGAGGATCGCCGGCGCGACCGGAAAACCGTTGTTCTCGAGGACGTAGCGCGATGACGCCGGCGAGGAGCATCACGCCGACATCGAATGTCGTGTTGTTGATCGCGAACGAGCCGACCACGCAGAACAGCAGGATGACCGGCATCAGCACGTTGCGCGGCACCTTCAGGATCTGCTTCGAAACCTTGATGCACAACCAGCCCGAGCGGGATCATGATCAGGTTGGCGATGATGAACAGCAGGTAGACCGCATAGATCTTCTGCGGGTTGTTGGTGAACAGCGTCGGGCCCGGGTTCATGTTCTTCATGTACAGCACGCCGATGACGATGGCGGTGATCGAATCGCCGGGTATGCCGAACACCAGCGCCGGGAATCCAGGCGCCGGCCAGCGCGCTGTTGTTGGCGGCGCCGCTCTCGACGATGCCTTCGACGTGACCAGTGCCGAATTTCTCCGGTTCCTTCGACAACTTCTTGCTGATCGCGTACGACATCCATGCGGCGATGTCGGCGCCGGCCCCCGGCAGCGCACCGACCAGCGGTACCGAGCGTGCTGCCGCGCAGGATCTGCATCGGATACTTTTTCGTCAATCCCCACATCCCCTTGAAGACGTTGCCGATCGGCTGATCGACGATCTTCAGTTGCGGGTTCATGTCGACGGCGTACCGGATGATCTCGGAGATCGCGAACATGCCGATCATCATCGGGATCATGCCGATGCCGCCCATCAGTTCGATGCTGCCGAACGTGAAGCGAGGAAATCCCGCCGGATTGCCCAGGCCCGACGCTGGCGATCAAGAGACCCAGCAGCAATGACACGAATCCCTTGAGCGGCTGCTCCGAGGTGATGAAGACCGCGCAGGTCAGGCCCAGCAGCACCAGCCAGAAATATTCGAACGAGCTGAATTTCAACGCGAACTCGGCGAGCGCCGGAGCCGCGACGATCAGCACCGCGGTGCCGAACAGACCGCCAATCGCAGAAAACACCAGTCCGGCGCCCAGCGCCAGCTCCGCCTGGCCCTTTTGCGTCATCGCATAGGCTTCGTCGGTATAGGCGGCCGACGCTGGTGTTCCCGGCATCCGCAGCAGGCATCCGGGGATATCGCCGGAGAAGATGGCCATCGCCGTCGCCGTGACGATCGCCGCGACCGCCGGGATCGGCGCCATGAAGAACGTTACCGGCACCAGCAGCGCCGTCGCCATCGTCGCGGTCAGTCCGGGCACCGCGCCGACGAAGAGCCCGATACAGCGACGCCGCCAGCATCACCCAGATGTTGTACGGCTCGAAAACCAGCGCGAATGCCTGCGCCCAGGGCCCGCTCATCGCATCCGTCCTGCGCGGCGCGTCGTTACCACAGGATAGGCTCCAACAGGCCCCAGGGCAGCGGAACGCGCAGGAGCTTGTAGAAGGCCGTATGAGATGACCAGCGTCGACAATACTGCGATGGGAAGGATCCACCGCGCGCGTACGCCGAACACCGCGAGCAGCGCCGCAAGATACACGATGGCGGCCGGGATGAACCCCAGCCAATCGACCGCGACGATGTAGAACAGATTGACGCCCAGCGCCAGCGCGAAGGCGAGCACATGGCGCCGCGACCGTGTCCACGGCTCGAGCTCCACCCAATGCACATGCTCGCGGCGATGGGCGCGCGCCGTGAGGCCCTTGACGATCAGCAGGCTGGCGCAGATCGCGAGCGCCACGGCGATGACGCCGGGGAACAACGCCGGCCCGTACTTGCTGCCCGGGGATCTTGGGAAAGCTCTGGACATGGACCAGCAGCACGGTGCACAGCACCATCAGCAGCGCGCCCCAGATCGCGTCATTGACCTTCATGCGAGATCAGGCGCGCGCCGCCGAGAGCGTTCATGCGTCGCGCGAGCGGGAACGTCCGTCCCCGCGCACGTCATTTTCCCAATTACTTGGCGAGGCCGACGGCCTTCATCGTAACGCCCATGCCCGCGTCGGCCTTCGCCATGAACGCCGCAAATTCCGGGCCCGGCGCCCACGCAACGCCATAACCCTTGCTGGCCGCGAAATCCTTCCACCCCTGGCTTTCGGAGACCTTCTTGATCGTCGCGATGAGTTTGGCGGTGACGTCGGCCGGCAAACCCTTCGGCGCGGCGATGCCGCGCCATGCGGCAACCTGATAATTGACATTGATCGCCTGCTGCATCGTGGGCACGTCGGGAAAGAGCGCCGTACGCTTGTCCGACATCACTGCCAGCGGCTTCGCCTTGCCGGCCTCGATCAGCGCGCGTGCTTCAGGCAGCGAGCACGTGACCACGTCGACGCCGCCAGCAACCAGGTCCTGCATCGCCGGTGCCGCGCCGTTCGAGGGCACCCAGGGAATCGCCGTCTGCGCAATCTTGAGATCGTTCAGCAGGCCCGCGAGCGCAAGATGCCAGATGCCACCCTGCCCGGTCCCGGACGCCTTCAGCTTGCCCGGATTGGCCTTGATCGCCGCGATGAGATCGTTCACCGATTTGTACGGCGCATCGGCGCGCACCGTAATTCCGGCAGGATCCGAATTGACAAGCGCCAACGGCGTGTACGACGCCGGATTGAGATCGGTCAGCCCCTGCCAGTGCATCATCGTGATCTCGACCGTGATCATGCCGATCGTGTAGCCGTCCGGTGCGCCTTGAGCAATGGCGCTGTGCCCGACGACGCCGCTGCCGCCGGTGCGATTGACGACGTTGACCGGCTGCCCCAGTTCCTTTTCCATCATCGCCGCAAAGTAACGCGCGGTGCCGTCCGTCCCGCCGCCCGCACCCCAAGGGACGACGAACGTGATCGGACGATCGGGAAACGCCGCGAACGCAACACCCGCGGCGGCAAACACGGCTAGCGCGGCGAGCGCGCGGTGGATGAACTTCATGGATCCTCCTGGCGATGATGGACGAAACCGCGACGGCGGCCTTCTCCAAAGGCAGGGCCGACGTTCACGGAGGCAAGGTAGCAGCGCCGCGTAAACCGGTCAAGCGGTCTGACCAGTCGCCGGGACGGTGGTGACCGGGAATGCCGTGGTCCGTACCTGCCGCAATCAACTGGCTTCGCGGACTTGCACAACCCCGCCTCCGTTCACGTTCAAGTGACACGCGGACCAGCGCGCCGGCGCGATCTCGCGCAATTCCGGCGCCGCAATCCGGCACTGCGCCATCGCATGCGGACAGCGGGGGTGAAAGTGACAGCCCGAAGGTGGCGCGAGGGGCGACGGGATCTCGCCCTTGATCGGCACGAACGTGCGTTTTCCGGGCACGACCTTGCCCACCTCCGCCAGCAGCGCCTGCGTGTACGGATGATTCGGCCGGGCGAAGAGTTCGGGCGTCGGTCCCGACTCGACGATGCGCCCAAGGTACATGATGACGACGCGATCGCTGACGTGCTCGACCACGCCGAGGTCGTGGCTGATGAAGAGGTAAGTAAGACCGAGCGCCGACTTGCAGATCCATGAACAGGTTCAGCACCTGCGCCTGGATCGACACGTCGAGGGCCGCAACGGACTCGTCGCAGACCAGGAACTCGGGCTTGACCGCGAGTGCCCGCGCGATGCCGATCCGCGCCCGCTGGCCGCCGGAAAACTGGTGCGGGAAGCGTCGCATCAGCGCGGGATCGAGGCCGACACGCGCAAGTTGCAGCGCGACGTACTCCGACCGGGCCGTGCCGGCGGCCAAGCCGTGCGCGACCGGCGCCTCGCCCACGATGTCGATCACGCGCATCCGTGGATTGAGCGACGCGTACGGATCCTGGAAGATCATCTGCATCTTCAACTGCTGTCCGCGCGCCGCGTCCGGCGTCAGCTCCACGAGCGGCGTTCCCTTCCACCAGCGCTCCCCTGCGGATAGCGGCAGGAGTCCCACCGCCAGCCGGCCCAGCGTGGATTTGCCGCAACCCGATTCGCCGACCAGCCCGACGACCTCGCCGGAGTGGACCGCGAGATCGACGCCATCCACCGCGTGCACGACCTCCTCGCGTATGCCGGCGCCCAGCAGATTGCCGATCCGCGCCGAAACGTCGAGCGTCTTCACGAATCGTTTCGACGCGCGGCGCAATTCGACCAATGGCGTTGCCAAGGCGGCTCCCGGATCGATCCGTTGCGGCGCCGCATTCATGGCGTTGCCGATGCAGCCAACGGGTGATGGCAACGCACGCCTTGCCCACCCGCGATGTCGCCCGCCAATCGCATCGGAGGAATCGCCGCACAGGTCTCGGACGCACGGTCGCAGCGCTCGCGGAACGCGCAGCCTCCGGGTAGCGCAAGCGCCGACGGGGTCATCCCGGCGATCTGCCGCAGGCGCGTGCCGCGCGCACTGCGCGACGGCACCGAGTCAAGGAGTCCCTGCGTATAGGGGTGCCGCGGGCACGACAGCACGTCGAATACGCTGCCCTGCTCGACGATGCGCCCCGCATACATGACCGAAACGCGATCGGCGAGTCCCGCGATGACGGAAAGATCGTGCGTGATCCAGAGCATCGCCGCACCCGTTTCGCGCGTCAGCTTCTGCATTTCGAACAGGATCTGGCCCTGGATCGTGACGTCGAGCGCTGTCGTCGGCTCGTCGGCGATGATGAGGTCCGGGTTATTGAGCAACGCGATCGCGATGGCCACGCGCTGGCGCATTCCGCCGGAAAACTGGTGCGGATACGCGTCGAGTCGCTCGTCAGGCGACGGAATGCCGACTCTTGCCAGTGCCGCGCGCGAGCGTTCGAGCGCCGCGCGGCGCGTCACCGTCTCGTGGGCGAGGATGGTCTCGACCATCTGCACCGCCACCGAGAGCACCGGGTTCAGCGTCATCATCGGGTCCTGGAAGATCATCGCGATCCGGTTGCCGCGCAGCTGCCGCAGTTCCTCGGGCGAGGCCGACCGGAGGTCGCGACCATTGAGCCGGATGGCCCCTTCGACAATGCGACCCGGCGGATCGATGAGCCCCATGATCGAGTACCCGGTCATCGACTTGCCCGACCCGGACTCGCCGACGAGACCCATGCACCTCGCCCTTGCGCAGCACGAACGACACGTCGTCGACCGCCTTGACGACCCCGCCACGCGTGAAGAAATGCGTGCGCAAGCCTTCGATTTCCAGCAGCGGCGTCATTTCTGAAGGCGTGGATTCAGCACGTCGCGCAGCTGATCGGCGACGAGGTTGATGCTGACGATCGTGCACAGCAGCGCGATCCCCGGGAAAGAAGCTGATCCAGTACTTGCCCGAAAGCAGGTACTGGTAGCCGTTGGCAATCAGCAGGCCGAGCGAGGGCTCGGTGATCGGCAGTCCAAGCCCCAGGAACGACAATGTCGCTTCCAGCGCGATCGCCGCCGCCACCTGCACCGTCGCCACGACGATCATCGGCGGCAGGCAGTTGGGCAGCAGGTGCCGGAACACGATGCGCGCCGGCGAAAGCGCAAGGCAGCGCGCAGCCTCCATGTATTCCTTGCGCTTCTCGACCAGCGCAGCGCTGCGCACCGTCCGCGCGTAGTAGGCCCACTGGATCGTGACCAGCGCGGCGATCACCTTGCCGGTCCCCTGCCCCAGGACGGCGATCAGGATCAGCGCGATCAGGATCGCCGGAAACGACAGCTGGATGTCGACGATGCGCATGATCAGCATTTCGACCCGGCCGCCGACGTACGCGGCGGCGAGTCCCGTCGCGAGACCGATCATCAGCGCCAGCACCGTGCGAGATGACGCCGACCGCGAGGCTGATGCGCAGGCCGTAGAAAATCGCGGAGAGCATGTCGCGCCCCTGGTCGTCGGTGCCGAGCCAGTAGGTGCCGCCCGCAGGCGCGGCCGATCCGGGCGGAAGCCGGCTGTCCATCACGTCGAGCTGCGCGAGGTCATACGGGTTCTGCGGCGACAGGAGCGGTGCGAAAAGCGCCAGAAAGAGGACCAGACCCAGCAACAGCAACCCGAACACGGCGACCGGGTTGGCGATGAAATCGCCGACGATGCGGCGGAACGCGGGCTCTCGGCGCCGCGGTGCCGGACGCGGTCGCCGACTGCGGTGCGCGCGGACGCGCCCTTCGGGCTTGTCGCGCGCGCTCATCCCTTGCTCTCCGTCAGACGGACGCGGGGATCGAGCGCCGAATAGAGGACGTCGACGACGAGATTGATCACGATGAAAATCGTCACGATGACGAGCAGATAGGCGACGATCACCGGGCGGTCGAGCACGTCGATCGAGTCGATGATCAGCTTGCCCATTCCGGGCCATGCGAACACGCTCTCGGTGACGATCGCGAACGCGATCACGGATGCCGAATTCGAGTCCGATCACCGTGACGATCGGAATCATGATATTGCGCAGCACGTGAACGCCGATGACCCGTGCATGCGTGCAGGCCCTTCGCGCGCGCGAACTTCACGTAGTCCTGCAGCAGCGCCTCCCGCGTCCCGGCGCGGGTCAGACGGATCAGCAGTGCGAGCTTGAAGAGCGCGAGGTTCGTCGCCGGCATCACGAGGTGTTTCAAGCCGTCGATCGACAGGAACGACACCGGGACGAGCCCGAACAGCAGCGTCGTCGGGCCGCGCCCGCTGGATGGCAGCCAGCCCAGCATGACCGAGAACACCATGATCAGCATCAGACCGACCCAGAAGGTCGGCAGCGAGAAGCCGAGGATCGAGCCCGCCATGATCGCGCGGCCCGCATAACCGTTGGGCTTGAGCCCGGCCCACAAGCCCGAGCGGGATGCCCAGCACGATGGCGATCAGCATCGCCGTCAGCGCCAGTTCCATCGTGGCCGGCATCCGCTCGAGAATGAGCGAAAGCGCGGCGGTGCCATGTACGAACGAACGCGCCGAGGTCGCCCCGCATCGCGCCGGTAATGAAGCTCCAGTATTGCGCCCAGAGCGGCTGGTCGAGACCCAGCGCGGCGATCGCCCGCTCGCGGTCGATCTGGTCCGCCTGCGGGCTGATCAGGATGTCGATCGGATTGCCGACCGCGTAGACGCCGACGAAAACGAGCACGGACATCGCGAGCAGCACAACGACGCTCTGAAGACTGCGGCGAATGACGAAAACGAGCATCCGGATTTCACCCTTGCGGCTTCACGTGCCCGCGGCGCGACCGCGTTGTCCGCAATGGCGCGATCCGGCATGCCCGGATAAACCCGCCATCCGTGTGTCAGTCACATCGCGGCACGTTCTCGGCAATCATCTGCTCAAGTTTCGCGTAGTAGGCAGCGGCGTCGGCACGGTCGCGCTCGGCAAGATTGCGGGCCTCGGGCTCGGCGAGCGGCTCGCCCGACTCGCGCCAGGCTTGCGCGGCGCCAAGCTCCCCGTGTTCGTAACGATACTCCGTCCGCCGCTTCCCGTTCGGATGCCAGGAGCGCGTGAAACCATGAAGTGCGCCAGCCGCGTAGGCAGATTCGAGCTTGCGCCGCGGCGCGTCCAGCGGAATTGCCGGCGGGTACCACAGCGCGACCGTCCCGACCTTCGCGTCGTCCTCGTACGGGATCACGGCGATACGCGAACCGGTCGATGCCCAGAACAGGAACGTGCCGGTGCGCCGCCCCTTCGCCATCGCGCCGACGACGCGCAACTGACCGTCGGGCATCCGGAGCTCGAACGCGCCATTCGGCACACGGTCGCGACAGGCGACGCTGGCGACCAGCCGCTCCGCGTCGCCGGCGCCGGCGCTTCCCGTCAGCACGCCGAACATCGCCGCGAGCGCACCCGCCGCGTGCGCTCGCCGCATCGTCAGAGCTCGTCCATCGCAAGGCGAACGTCCGCGTTGTGCCATGCCTTGCGGAACGTCGAGCGAACGGCCGTCGCCTCGGCGGTCTTTCCTTGCGCTTGCAGGGATTGCGCAAGCCCCCACAACGAACGGCCGCTCATACGGTTGCGTTCGAGGTCGGCACGGAAAACTGCCTCGGCACCCGCGAAATCACCTTGGAGGAAAAGAGCGGCGCCGAGCGTTTCCCGCGGCGGCAAATACCAAGGCGGCGGTTCGTCGTACACCAGCGCGTCATTGGCGGCGATCGCCTTTTTCAGCTCTGCGATCTCGGCGGCCCGGTCGCCGCGAGCGCGGGCAATCGCCGCGGCCAGCTGCGCGTCCGCGACCCGGAACACGTCGCGTGCCACATTGTTGCCGTTGGCGGCGTCCTTCGGCACCGTCGCCAGCGCGGCACGCAGCGCGTCGAGTTCGGCCTGCGCATGTCCGGGCTTCCCCCATCGCGCGAACGCCATTCCGCGCACGAAACGCCACGCCATATCGGTCTGCGGCAGTTCGAACGCGGGTTGCGCGACGGCGACGACGTCGCTCCAGCGGCCGCACCGAGCGTCGATCAGCATTGCGGTCGGCACGAACGGGTCGAGGTCTGGGTTGCCCTTGGCCGCCGGCTCGACGTGGCGGACGAGTTGCGCCGCGGCGCGGCGCGCCGACGCACAGCGCCCGGCGACCGCCTCCCCGATCGCCAGAAAGTGCATGTTGTGCGACGCATAGCCCATTGTGTACAGCCCGGGCTTTGCGCCGGCGCGCATGTACGCGGTGTCGGCGCGCATGCCGGCACGATTCGCCCGCGCCGCACCATCGTAATCGCCGATCCGGAAATAGACATGCGCCGGCATGTGGGCGAGATGTCCGGCGGCCGGCGCCAGCCGCTCGAGCCGCTTGGCCGATGGCAGCGCGCGTTCCGGTGTAAGCGATGCCTCCACCGTGTGAATATAGTAGTGATTGGCGCCCGTATGATTCGGCGCGCGGGCGAGCGCCGATTCGAGCACCGCGACGATTTCCTCGGTGCCCGGTTCAGGCCTGCCGTCGGGCGTCCACAGCTTCCACGGCCGAAGATCCATTGCGCTTTCGGCGTAGAGCACCGCGGCGTCGACGTCGTTCGGGTACCGCTTGGAGAGCTCCCGCATCGCTTCCATGTAGGCCGCGTCGAGCTCAGCCCGCACCGCGTTCGGGTCGGCCGAGTAGCGCTTCGCCAGCGCGGCGATGTACGCGCGCTCGGCCCCGTTCGCGTCACTGGCAAGGGACTGCGCCTTGGCCAGCGCGGCCAACGCCTTCGCACCTTGCTCGGCGCTCATCGGCGCGTTGATGTTGGGCCCGAGCGCCAGTGCGACGCCCCAGTGTGCCATCGCGAGCCGCGGATCGAGTTCTGCCGCGCGTTCAAAGGATCGCACGGCCTCCGCGTGATTGAACGCGAACAGGTAGCGCATTCCTTGATCGAAAAAGCGCTGCGCCAGCGGGCTATTGGTCGTCACCGGATGGTGGAGCGATCCGAGTCCGGCGACCAACGTCACGCGCTGCCGGCCGGCCGGCGGCGGCGAATCGTGCGCGAGCGCGCAAAGCGGCAGAACGGTCAGGACCGAAGCGAGCAGAATTCGGCGCATGTCGCCTCCCATGTGGCGCGCGGCAAAGCGTCGGTGATCAACGCGCGCGGCGCGCCCACCACGCGCCGAGTTCACCGACGATCCCGCGGCGGAACGCCAGCACGCAGACGACGAAAATCGCGCCCGTGATGACGGTCACCCATTGCCCGAAGCCCGCCAGGTAGCTCTCGAGGCCGACGATCGTGAACGCGCCGACGACCGGCCCGAACATCGTCCCCATTCCGCCCAGGAGCGTCATCAGAACCACCTCGCCGGACATCGTCCAGTGCACGTCGGTGAGCGATGCGAGCTGGAACACGATCGCCTTGGTCGCGCCCGCGAGCCCCGACAGCGTCGCGGAAAGCACGAACGCGAGCAGCTTGTAGCGCTCGGCGTCGTAGCCCAGCGAGATCGCGCGCGGCTCGTTCTCGCGAATGGCCTTCAGCACATGGCCGAACGGCGAATGGACGACACGATAGATCAACAGGAATCCGCCGAGGAAGATGGCCAGCACGAAGTAGTACATCACCAGCGGAACCGACAGATCGAAGAGGCCGAACAGCCGGCCGCGCGGCACCGCCTGGATGCCATCCTCGCCACCCGTGAACGGCGCCTGCAGACAGAAGAAGAAGATCATCTGCGCGAGCGCCAGCGTGATCATCGCGAAATAGATGCCCTGGCGCCGGATCGCCAGCGCGCCGGCGACGACGCCGAGCACGGCCGACGCTGCGGTACCGGCGAGTATCGCCAGCTCGGGCGGCGCGCCCCAGACTCTTGCCGCGTGTGCGGACACGTAGCCCGCTGTGCCAAGAAACATCGCATGGCCGAACGACAGCAGACCGCCGAATCCGAGCAGCAGGTTGAACGCGCAGGCGAAGAGCGCGAAGCACAGCGCCTTCATCAGGAATACGGGATAGATGCCGACGTGGGGCGCCGCCGCCAGCGCCACGGCCATCAGCGTGGTCGCGACCAGCATCGTCCGTTCGGCACCCGCCACGGCGCGGCCGGCCACCCATTTACCTCCGGCGGAGTCGGCGCCCGCCATGGCTCAGCGTTCCTTCCCGAACAGCCCGGCAGGCTTGATCAGCAACACGATCACCATGATCACGAAGATCACCGTGTTCGAAGCCTCGGGGTAGAACACCTTGGTCAGACCCTCGATGACGCCGAGCCCGAAGCCCGTGACGATCGCGCCCAGGATCGAGCCCATGCCACCGATCACGACGACGGCAAAGACGACGATGATCATGTTTGCGCCCATCTGCGGATTGACCTGGTAGATCGGCGCCGCCATCACGCCCGCGAACGCGGCGAGCCCGACGCCGAAACCGTAGGTGAGCGTGATCATCCGCGGGACGTTGATGCCGAATGCCTGCACCAGCGCGCGGTTCTCGGTCGCCGCGCGCAGGTACGACCCGAGTTTCGTCCGTTCGATCACGTACCAGGTCGCGGCGCAGATCGCGACCGACGCGACGATCACCCACGCGCGGTACTTCGGCAGGAACATGAAACCGAGATTGACGCCACCCGAGAGCTCGTCCGGAATGCGGTAAGGCAACCCGGAGGAGCCGTAGTAATTCGTGAACACGCCCTGAATGACCAGCGCGAGTCCGAACGTCAGCAGAAGTCCGTACAGATGGTCGAGCTTGTAGAGATACGTCAGCATCGTCCGCTCGATGACGACCCCCGTGGCGCCCACGACGATCGGCGCGATCAGCAGCGACCACCAGTAGCCGACGCCGGCATGCTGCAGCAGGAAATACGAGCAGAATGCGCCCATCATGTACTGCGCGCCGTGCGTGAAGTTGATGATGTTGAGCAGGCCGAAGATCACGGCCAGCCCGAGCGAGAGCAATGCGTAGAACGACCCGTTGATGAGGCCGATCAGGAGCTGCCCGAACAGCGCCTGCAACGGCACTCCGAGGATTTCAGTCATGGCGGGCGGCGGCGGCTATTGCGGATTGGAGCAGCGCGGCGCGCCGCGCTCTCCGACCCGCCACGTTGGTCCGTCGCCGCATCCGGCGTGCCGCGGCAGGCGATTCGCCGGCGGGGCGACGGCAAACATCATTTCACCAGCGAGCACCCGCCATCCGCCATCGGGCGGAACGCCTGGTCCGCCGGAATCGTCGCACGGATCTTGTAGTAGTCCCAGGGCCCTTTCGACTCCGCCGGCTTCTTCACCTCGACGAGATAGGCCGGATGGATCTTGCGGCCGTCGACGCGGATCGACCCCTTGCCGAACAACGGATCGTCGGTGGGCGTCGCCTTCATGTTCGCGACGACCTTGGTGCCGTCGTCGCTCTTGAGCGCTTCGACGGACTTGAGGTAATGGGTCACCGCCGAGTACACGCCGGCATGGATCATCGTCGGATGAATGCCCTTGTCGACAGCGGCAAAGCGCTTCGCGAACGCGCGCGTCTGGTCGTTCGCGTCCCAGTAGAACGTCGACGTGAAGATCAGGCCCTGCGCCGTCGGCAGCCCCAGCGCATGAATGTCGGTCAGGAACACGAGAAGGCCAGCCATGTTCTGTCCGCCCCTGACGATGCCGAATTCGGCCGCCTGCTTGATCGCGTTCGTCGTGTCCCCACCGGCGTTGGCAAGTCCGATGATTTTCGCCTTCGACGCCTGCGCCTGCAGCAGGAAGGAGCTGAAGTCCTGCGTATTGAGCGGATGCCGCACCTTGCCCAGCACCTTGCCCCCCGACTTCAGAACGACCGCCTCGGTGTCGCGCTCCAGCGCGTGGCCGAACGCGTAGTCGGACGTCAGAAAGAACCATGTGTCGCCACCGGTCTTCACGATTGCGTTACCCGTTCCGTTGGCCAGCATCCAGGTGTCGTAGGTCCAGTGAATCGTGTTGGGCGAACAGGCCTTCCCCGAGAGGTCCGACGACGCCGCGCCCGAGACGAGAAACGCCTTCCCCTTGTCCCTGGTAATCTGGTTGACGGCCAGCGCGACGCCGGAATTCGGCGTGTCGACGATCACGTCGACCCCGTCCGTGTCGTACCACTGGCGCGCGATCGCAGAACCGATGTCCGGCTTGTTCTGGTGATCCGCCGAGACGATCTCGACCTTGTAGCCGCGCTTCTCGATGCCGGAATCCTCGACGGCCATCCGCGCCGCGGCGACGGAACCGGCACCGGACAGGTCCGTGTAGAGGCTCGACATGTCGGTCAACACGCCGATCTTGATGGCGCCGTTCGAGACCTGCGCCTGCGCGGTACCGCAACCGATGGCCGCGGCCACCGCCAACCCGACCAGCGTACGTTTGAATGATTTCATAGCATCTCCTTTGCAGTGGTAGAAAGGTGCGCGCCTGCAACAGCGCGCGGTTTCGTGGTTCAAGTGGTGCGCTAGGAGCCTGTCGGACTTACTTTCGCGTATGCGACGGAGGCGAGTTGGGTGCAGTTCAAGGCGCGAGCCCGAAGCCATACCGGGAGTATGGCGAGGGTGAGCAACGAAGAAATGCGCCCAATCGCCCCGTCCCTCCGGGTTGCTGCCAAAAAACGCGTCTGCGTCGTTGCTCCGCTCGCCAATATTCGCGATATTGGCGTCGCTTCGCGCCTCGCATCCATCGTTTTTTGGCCGAGCAACGCATACGTGAAAGTAAGTCCGACAGGCCCCTAGACGCCCAGATAATCGTGCAGTTTCGCCATGTTCGCGTCGAGGTCCGCGTTGGGGATCATGTCGACGACCCGTCCATGATCCATCACGTAGTGCCGGTCCGCAACGGTCGCCGCGAAGCGGAAGTTCTGCTCGACCAGCAGGATCGTGAATCCCTGCGACTTGAGCTTCGCAATCGTGCGGCCGATCTGCTGCACGATCACCGGCGCGAGTCCCTCGGTCGGCTCGTCGAGCAGCAGCAGACGTGCGCCGGTGCGCAGAATGCGGCCGATCGCCAGCATCTGCTGCTCGCCTCCTGAAAGTTTCGTCCCCTGGCTCGTGAGGCGTTCCTTCAGATTCGGGAAGAGCTCGAAGATCTGGTCGGTCGAAAGTCCGCCGGAGCGCACCACAGGTGGCAGCAGCAGATTCTCCTCGACATCGAGGCTCGCAAATATCCCGCGCTCCTCCGGACAATATGCGATTCCCAGTTGCGCGATACGGTTGGAGGCGAGCCGGACGATCTCGGCCCCTTCGTGCGTGATCGAGCCCTCGCGCCGTGGCACGATCCCCATGATCGACTTGAGCGTCGTCGTCTTGCCGGCGCCATTGCGGCCGAGAAGGGTCACCACCTCGCCGGCCGCGACGTCGAACGTGACGCCGTGCAGCACGTGCGATTCGCCGTACCAGGCGTGCAAGTCCCGTACCACAAGCAACGGCGCGGCTGCGCCCGCCGCGGCGCTCGCCGGCGACCCGGCCGCGCGATCGTCAGGCATCGGCGGTCCCCATGTACGCTTCGACGACGTCGGGATGTCCGGAAACGTGCGCGTAATCACCCTCGGCGAGCACTTCGCCGCGGGCGAGCACGGTGATGTGGTCGGACAGCTTGGCCACCACGGACAGGTTGTGCTCGACCATCAGCACCGTGCGATTTGCCGCGACTTTCTGGATCAGCGCGGTGATGCGCGCGACATCCTCGTGGGTCATGCCTGCCGTCGGCTCGTCCAACAGCATCATTTCGGGATCGAGCGCCAGCGTGGTCGCAATCTCGAGCGCCCGTTTGCGCCCGTAAGCGAGCTCGACGGCAGGCGTATTCGCGAATTCGGTAAGACCCACCGCGTCGATCAACTCGAGTGCCCGGTCCTCGTGCATGGCGAGCTTCTTCTCGGAGCGCCAGAAGTCGAACGAGTGACCCTGGTGGCGCTGCAGCGCGATGCGCACGTTCTCGAGCACGGTGAGGTTCGGAAAGACCGCCGAAATCTGAAACGACCGGACGAGCCCCCTCCTCGCGATCGACGCCGGGCGTGAACCGGTGATTTCGCGCCCCTTGAAGTAGATCCGGCCGCGCGTGGGCGTGAGAAAATGGGTGAGCAGATTGAAGCAGGTGGTCTTGCCAGCGCCATTCGGCCCGATCAGCGCGTGGATCGTGCCGCGCCGGACGGCGAGGTTCACGTCCCGGACGGCGACGAAGCCTTTGAATTCCTTGGTGAGCTGCCGTGTTTCGAGAATCGTGTCGTCGGCCATGCCGCACCGGCGCGCGCACGGCGCACCGTCTCCTCCTCCAGCCCTTGGTGCGCGATTATGGGCAACGCCCGTCGCGTTGGCAATGCTTGCCGCCGGCCCGCGGGTCGGCCGCGATCAATCGTCCCAGCGCGGCTTGCGCTTCGCGATGAACGCGCCCACGCCCTCGGCCGCGTCGTCGCCCAGCATGTTCCGGGTGATGGCGCGGCTCGCGGCCGCGTACGCCTGCGGCAGCTTCGCTTCGAGCTGCTCGTAGAAGAGGGCCTTCCCCGCCGCGCAGACGGCGCGCGGCTTCTCGAGGATCTGCCCGATGAGCCGGGCGAGCTCGGCATCGAGCTCCGACGGCGGTACGACGCTGTTCACAAGACCCCAGTCCTGCGCCGTCGCGGCATCGATGAATTCTCCGGTGAACAGCATCTCGAAGGCGCGCTTGCGCGAAACGTTGCGCGACACGGGAACGCCGGGCGTCGCGCAGAAGAGGCCGAAATTGATCCCGGAGGTCGCGAAGCGCGCGTCGGTAGACGCCACCGCCAGGTCGCAGGCGGCGACGATCTGGCAGCCGGCGGCCGTGGCAACGCCGTGCACGCGGGCAATGACGGGTTGCGGCAGCGCCTGCATCGCGAGCATGACGCGGCTGCAGCGCTCGAAGAGCCCGCCGACGAATTCCTCGGTGCGATTCGCCATCAATTCCTTGAGATCGTGACCGCCGGAAAACGCGCTGCCGCTACCGGCGACGACGACGACGCGCAGCGACGGATCCAGCGCGATCGCGTCGAACTCGGACTGCAACGCCTCCAGCATCTGCATCGAGATCGCGTTGAACTGCCGCGGCCGGTTCAACGTGAGCGTCACGACACCGTTGGCGACGGAGCGCAGCAGCACGGGATCGGCGTCGACGTTCACGGCTGTGGCAGCAGGGTTGGCGGACAGGGTCATGGATGCCTCCTCGTTATTCGATCGCTGTTGCGGATCGGGCCTTTTCGCGCAGCAGGAACTTCTGGATCTTGCCGGTCGATGTCTTCGGCAGCTCGCCGAAGACCACGCGCTTCGGCGCCTTGAATCGCGCCAGAAGCCCGCGGCAATGCGCGATGATCTCGTCCTCCGAGGTCACGGCTGCCGGTTTCAGTTCGACAAACGCACAGGGGGTCTCCCCCCATTTCGGGTCCGGCTGCGCGACGACCGCCGCAGCCTGCACGGCCGGATGGCGATAGAGCACGTCCTCGACTTCGAGCGAGCTGATGTTCTCGCCGCCCGAGATGATGATGTCCTTCGAGCGGTCCTTGATCTTGACGTACCCGTCGGGCTGCATGACCGCGAGATCGCCGGAATGGAACCAGCCTCCGGCAAACGCGTCGCCGGTCGCCTTGGGATTCTTGAGGTACCCCTTCATCGTGACGTTGCCGCGGAACATGATTTCGCCCATGGTCTCGCCGTCCCAGGGGACCTCGGCCATCGTTTCCGGATCCATCACGGTCATCCCCTCCTCGACCGTGTAGCGGACGCCCTGCCGGCCGTTGCGCTCGGTGCGCGCACCGATGGACAGCGCATCCCACGCTTCGTGCTTGGCACAAACGGCGGCCGGTCCGTAGGTTTCGGTCAAACCGTAGACGTGCGTGATATCGAAGCCCATCCGCTCCATCCCTTCGATGACGGCCGCGGGCGGCGCCGCGCCGGCAACGAGGCAATGCACCGTCTGGTCGATCCCGGCCTTCATTTCCTCCGGCGCGTTGATGAGCGCCAGGTGCACGATCGGCGCACCGCAGTAGTGCGTGACCCTGTGCGCGCGCATCGCGTCGAAGATCGCGCTCGCCTCGACTTTGCGCAGGCAGACGTTGACCCCGGCATTGGCGGCCATCGTCCACGGGAAGCACCAGCCATTGCAATGAAACATCGGCAGCGTCCACAGATAGACCGCATGCCGCGGCATGCCCCAGTCGATGATGTTGGACAGCGCGTTGAGATACGCGCCGCGGTGGTGGTAGACGACGCCTTTCGGATTGCCGGTCGTGCCGGACGTGTAGTTGAGCGAGATCGCGTTCCACTCGTCGGCCGGATGCCGCCACGCGTAATCAGGGTCGCCGGCGGCGATGAACGCTTCGTAGTCGATGCCGCCCAGGCGCGCTCCGCCCGGGCCGAGGGCGTCGACGATATCGACGACCAGAGGCTTCGTCTCCAGTTGCGCCAGCGCCTTTTCGATCGCTGGCGAAAATTCCGTGTCCGTGACGAGCACCTTGGCCTCGCCATGGCGCAGCATGAAGGCGAGCGCCTCGGCGTCGAGCCGCGTATTGAGCGTATTGAGCACGCCTCCGGTCATCGGCACACCGAAGTGCGCCTCGACCATCTCGGGCGTGTTCGCCGCCATCAGCGCGACCGTATCGCCGACGCCGATGCCGGCATTCGCCAACGCGGAAGCGAACCGGCGGCTTCGCGCGTAGGTCTCGGCCCACGTATAACGCCGCCCGCCGTGAACCACCGCGAGGTGCTGCGGAAAGGTGTAGGCCGTACGCGCGATCAGCGAAAGCGGCGAGAGCGGCGTGTAGTTGGCGAGGTTCCGATCGAGGTCGGTGTCGTAGGGATGCGGACTGGGCATGTTGGAGGTGGTGCGTTGGCCATAAGGGCGACGCCGTCGGATCGGGCGCCAAACGAATGATACTGCGACGGCCGCCGCTTCCGGTTGCAGCCGCCGGGCGCGTCGCGCAAGAAGGCGGTGGCGACGCGTCGCGTGCATTGGCGGCGGCTCACCATCATGGATGCCTTGCTTGCGGTGCTGCCGCGCATCTCGTATGCTGCCCCGCGACACGCCAGGACTACCCATGGGACACCGCCTCTCCAAGATCGTCACGCGCACCGGTGACGCCGGCACGACCGGCCTCGGCGACGGTACACGCGTGGCCAAGGATTCAACACGCATCGGCGCGATCGGCGCGATCGACGAACTCAACTCCACACTGGGGCTGCTGTTGTCCGAAGCGCTGCCCGACGGCATCGCCCAATGCCTCACGAGCATCCAGCATGATCTCTTCGACCTGGGCGGCGAATTGTCGATTCCGGGCCATGTTGCGGTGACGGACGCGCATGTGACGCGCCTGGAGGACGCCGTCGAGCGCTTCAATGCCGATCTCGGTCCCTTGAAGGAGTTCGTCCTGCCGGGCGGCACGCGGTCGGCCTCCCTTGCGCACGTTTCCCGAACGGTGTGCCGCCGGGCCGAACGCGCGCTGGTCCGCCTGGCAGCTACGGAACCGGTCAGCGATGCCGTGCGCCGTTACGTCAATCGGCTCTCGGATCTGCTCTTCGTTCTCGCCCGCGCCCTCAACCGTGCGGGCGGCAGGACCGACGTGCTCTGGCGGAAGGACCGCACCACGGGATGAATTCTGGCCGACCGACGCCGTGGTGGGCGAGCCTCGGCCTTTGGCGGGGCCTCGCGCTTGCGGGATTCCTTCTGGTGTTTGCCCTCGCGATCACGTTGTTCGGGCCACGGTCCGAGCGGCCCTTCGAAAGCCTCGTGATCGTGCTCGCCGGACCGGACGCCAAGCCCGCGCTGGTCGCGAACGCCGAGCGCGGCAGCCGCTACCTTACCGTCAAGGCCATTGTTCCGATCGACATCGCAGGCGATCGATCGCTGGAGCTGTGGATGCTGCCTGACGGCAAGGCCCCCTTGTCCCTCGGCCTCGTCACTGCGTCTGGTATCGGCCGCCTCGCGTTGCGCGCGCCGGTCGGCATTGCGTTGCAGAACATTCCGGCGCTCGCCGTCAGTCTGGAACCCGCGGGAGGATCCACCGTGGGCGCCCCGTCCGGCCCCGTGCTCTACAAAGGTCCGGTCGAACGGCTCTATTGAGGCAGAGATGCCGGTCGACAACCGCTCGGATTCCCCTCAAGCGAAGGGCCGGACGCGTGACGCCCGGCCCTTCGGCAGTCGCTCGCCTGGGGGACGAGCCACTGCGGGGAACATCGCTGCGGTCAGCTTGCTTCTTTGCGCGCCGAACGATCGTGGCGCACCGGCTCGAACGCCGTTGTCTGCTCGCGGACGCCGTAGACGACGATCGGCGCCACATGGCGGGCGGCATCGGTCGCCAGCGCGTCGACGGCGGCGGCGGGAAAAGGTGCTTCGTGACCAGCGGATGGCAGCGCTGCCGGCAGCACCGAGAGGCCGAGCGTGAGCGCTGTCATGGCGACGGCGGCGACGGCAATGGTGGCACGGGGCAACGACGCGGGGTAACGGTTCATGGCAATCTCCTGATTCGGGTTCCTGCTGCTCGGTCGTTGGATGCGGCCAGTCCGCATTCCGGATTCACGTTTTTTCCACCGGCGCACCGGCACGACCTCGGTCTTCAGGATCGATAGTAGGCAGCCGCGCAAGCGCCCTCAAGGCGCAAGCGACAGAGCCGGAAAAAGGGGGAGCCAGCCGAACGTAGGCGCGACGAAGCGCGCGCCGGGATCGCTGCGACGTCCGCGGATCCCGGCCGAACGCTGCCCAGGACCCTCGAACCGACCGTCAGGCCGGCGGTCGCACCGTCTGGTCGATGGCGCCGAACACCGAGTGACCGTTGGCGTCGAGCATTTCGATCCGGATGCGGTCGCCGAAGCGCATGAACGGGGTGGTCGCCTTGCCGGTCAGCAGGATCTCGACGGTTCGCTGCTCGGCGATGCACGAATAGCCGACGCCCCCCACGGCGACGGGCCGGCCGGGACCGCCGCCTTCCTTGTTGGACACCGTTCCCGAGCCGACGATGCTGCCCGCCTCGAGCTCGCGCGACTTCGCGGCATGCGCGATCAGCGTTGCGAAATCGAATGTCATGTCGACGCCGGCATTCGGCCGCCCGAACATGCGGCCGTTCAGGTGCGACGTGAGCGGCAGATGCAGCTTGCCGTCGAGCCAAGCCGCACCCAGCTCGTCGGGCGTCGCGGCGATCGGCGAGAATCCGCTTGCCGGCTTCGACTGGAAAAAGCCGAATCCCTTCGCGAGTTCGGCGGGAATGAGGTTGCGCAGGCTGACGTCGTTGACCAGCATCAAGAGTCGGATGTGGCGAACCGCATCGGCCGCCGTGGTCCCCATGGGCACGTCACCGGTGATGACCGCGACCTCCGCCTCGAAGTCGATGCCCCACGCTTCATCCGCCAGCACGATGTCGTCGCACGCCCCCAGCATGTTGTCCGAGGCGCCCTGGTACATCAGCGGATCGGTCCAGAATTCGGGCGGCATCGTCGCACCGCGCGCCTTGCGGACGAGCTCGACGTGATTCACGTAGGCCGACCCGTCGGCCCACTGGTAGGCGCGTGGCAGCGGCGCCATCGCCACCGTCGGATCGAACGGCATCGCATCGGGCATCCGGCCGGCATCGAGCTCGACGGCGATCGCGGCCAGCGACGGCGCAGCACCGTCCCACGCATCGAGCGCCGCCTGCAGCGTCCGCGCGATCTCGGGCACCGCCACGCAGCGCGCAAGGTCACGCGAGACAACGACGAGTTCCCCATCGCGCGTTCCATTCCTGAGTGTGGCGAGTTTCATGCGTGCGTTCCCTGCCCGGACCGGGTTCTATCCGACCTACCGTTTCTTGAGCGCAAAGCCATCGGGCCTGTCTTCCATCGCCCACCCCGCGGCGTGCAACTCGGCACGCAACCGATCGGCTTCGGCCCAATTCTTCGCGCGACGCGCGGCGAGACGCGCCTCTGCCAGCGCCGTCACCGCGTCGGGCGCCGCATCCTGCTGCGGGACCCACGCGGCGAGTCCCAAGCCGAATATCCGATCGAATTCGAGCAACGTCGCGCGCTTGACGGCCGGCGCAAGGTCGCCCCGCAACGTCTCCCACGCCACGGCGAGCGCCCGCGGTACGTTGAGATCGTCGTTGATCTGGTTCGTGAAGCGTTCGGCGAGCGCGGCGTCAGGCGAGGTCACGCCCGCATCGCGCAATGCGTAGACGCCGTGGCGCATCCGGTCGAGCGCGATCGCCGCCGCATCGAGGGCGTCCCAGGTGAAATTGAGCTGGCCGCGGTAATGCGCCGTCAGGCACAGATAGCGGTACGCGAGCGGGTCGTAGCCGCGTTCGACGAGGTACAGCGATGCGCAGGAACTCCCCCGCCGACTTCGCCATCTTCGCATCGTTCGAGAGCAGGAAATAACCGTGCAGCCAGAAATTCGCGAGCCGGGTGCCGACCCGGGCCTCGGTCTGCGCGATCTCGTTGGTATGGTGGACCGGAATGTGGTCTTCGCCGCCGCAATGGATGTCGAAGTAGTCGCCGAGGTACTTCTGCGCCATCGCCGAGCATTCGATGTGCCAGCCGGGGAAGCCCTTGCCCCAGGGGCTGTCCCACTCCATCTGCCGCGCTTCGCCTGGCGCGGAGAATTTCCACAGCGCGAAGTCGGTCGGACTGTCGCTTTTCGCCCGAGGTCGACGCGCTTGCCCGGCTTCCTGTCCCTTGACGTCGAGCCGCGCGAGGTGGCCGTAATCCGGCTGCTTCGAGGTGTCGAAATAGATGCCGTCGGACGTGCGGTAGGCGAACCCGTTTCGTTCGATGTCCGCGATGAAGGCGATCTGCTCGCGGATGTGATCGGTCGCCCGGCACAGCACCGTCGGGTCCTCGATGTTGAGCGCTTTCATGTCCGCGATGAACGCGTCGGTGTAGAGCTGCGCGATTTCCCACGCGGTCTTGCCGGTGCGCCGCGCGCCCTTCTCCATCTTGTCCTCGCCGGTGTCGGCATCCGAGGTGAGATGGCCGACATCGGTGATGTTCATCACGTGCCGCACGCGATACCCGTTCCATTGCGAGCACGCGCTTCAGCACATCCTCGAACAGGAACGTCCGGTAGTTGCCGATGTGCTGGTAGTCGTAGACGGTCGGCCCGCAGGTATACAGCCCGACTTCGCCACCCGGGACGAGCGGCGCAAACGGGCGCAGGCTGCGCGCGAAATTGTCGTAAAGCGTAAGCGGGGTCGGCATGCGCCAGGAGCGTTTCGGACGAAGATTACCCGCGCATTGACGGCAGGGTTACGGACAAGCCGGCTCGATTCCTGCGCTTGCGGACGAGGCCGACGACGCGGTACCGCGCACGACCGTCATCGTGCAAGCCACGGCATCGTAGCGAATCAATCCGGTTACGGCAAGATGAACTCCTCGGGGTTTACAACCTCGCTGGCGTTGCGCCGTCGTCCGCTGACGATCCCATCGAACAATGCGACGATGGCCGGCACGTCATGCGCGAGTGACTGGGAAGCACGATCCCGGTCACCGGTTCAGGCCCTCGTCGATCCGCTTCCCGCTCGGGTCCTGTCAAAGCCCGAGCATGTACGCCCACACCGGCCGGAATAGCGCAGCAAGCCTCGGGTCGACAACGGTGACGTGGGCGCAGTTCGCCGCGGTCGGCGTGACACAAGCCGCGTTCGTCGTCAGGCGGTGCGTGCCGCCAAACGGCGGGCTAGCCCCGTCCACATTCACGACCGGCCCGTAGGGTTCCAATCCCAGCATGATCCAGCCGCGCTGTATGGCGGGCCAGAAATTGTCCCGCTGATGCGCAAAGCCGAAGATCCTTTCCGGTGGTGTGGCGCCCACCGTCGACTCCCACGACGGAGGGCTCCCGCGCAACGAACCGACCACATCCGTGACCGAGCCGAACAACGCCACACGGGCGACCGAATGGACCTTGGCAAGCATCGCGGCCTGGCCGCCACCTTGCGACTGCCCGCTGACAATGACGTTGTTCCACCGCACTGTGCCTCGATCGAGGTAGATGTTCCAACCGTCTGCCGGATGCCGGGCAGCAAGATACTGCACCAACTTGAGCAGCCGGTTCTCTATGGAATTCGATGGCGTAACGGCAATCCTGTCGGAACGATCCACGCCATCGATCTTCTCGAGGCGCCATGCGGCATAGCAATCCGGCTCTGCCGGCGCCCGGCGACAGTCGTTGATGACCGAGGTTTCATTCGGATAGGCCAGCGCGATCGCATGAAGGCAGCTGCGCGCGGCAAACTGGACCAGCGGCATCGCCGGCGAGGGAACTCCCTTCGTGCCGGCGAGGAAGACGTAAAGGCGACCACGTTGTCTTGCGCAGTTTCCGACCAGCGCAACATGCGGCGTGTTGTCGCGGTCTATCGCGGGGTCGGTGTCGCGCGGCCGCACCTGGTACGCCCTCAAGCTTGACGCGTTGGCCTCCCGCATCGGCACGGACACTTCCGGCGGATTGCCCGGTAGCGTCCCGGTCGGCGCGACCGTCTGCGCCACGCCTGCGAGCGACAGCAGCGCGACCAACCCGCCGCAGAGCGCGCGCGCGATCACGCTACCGACGCCTCCGATCACCGACGCCCATCCGCAACTCGCGCCGTTGCAATGACTTGCGTACCCGTGCGCCCCGGCCATCCATCTACAGATCCTTCACCATCACGTAGTCGTCCATCACGAATCCGTTCCCGATGTCGTTGACGACGGCTTCGCGGATGCCGAAACCATATTTGGCATAGGCGCTCGTCGC
This sequence comes from uncultured beta proteobacterium, assembly GCA_963695725.1. Classification (GTDB taxonomy): domain Bacteria; phylum Pseudomonadota; class Gammaproteobacteria; order Burkholderiales; family Casimicrobiaceae; genus CAIWHR01. The sequence goes on along the minus strand of CAVOHM010000002.1, from coordinate 162,123 downwards.
CTGCACGTTGGCCTTGTTCACGTTCAGGATGAGTGTCATCGCGCCGGCAGCGCGCGCGAACGCCGCGACCCGGCCCAGCAACCGAGTACCCAGCCCAAGCCTCTGTCGTGCCTGCAACACGTAGAGCCGGTCGAGCTTCGCCTCGTGGGCGGCGCCCATGACGTACCACGCGGCGAAACCTGCCATCTCGCCGTCGACCATGGCCAACTCGAGTCCCCCGTCGGGACGCGTGACAAAACGCTCGAGCATGTCGAGCGCATAGCCCCGCGCCAGCATGTAATCGATCTGTTCAACCGTGATGATGCCCGGGTAATGCGCGTGCCATATCGCGTGGGCAAGACGCTGCACGAGCGGAAGGTCATCGCGCCCGGCGGATCGGAGTACGACGGAAGATTCGGGCATCGGAACGAGCGCAAGCGAAATTGGTTGACGAAGGAAAAGACTAGCACGCCTCGGAACGATGATCGCGACACAGGATGTCCCGCGTTCGAATCAAGGTGACTGGGCGTCGACACGGTAGAATCGTCTCTTTCCGACACGCTGTGCCGCCCCTTTCGCCTGCCCGGTCCGGTGGCGCCGCATGCGCAAGAGGGTCCGCTTCGTTTCGATGCTCGCCACTCCCGCACCGCCATCCGGTCGCGTCCTATGGGCGTTGCTCGCCGCGCTGGCGCTGCTATGGTTCGTCAATCTCGACTCGCGGCGTCTGGTTCACCCCGACGAAGGACGCTACGCCGAGGTCGCGCGCGAGATGGCGGCAACCGGCGACTGGGTGACGCCGCGCCTGAACGAGCTCAAGTATTTCGAGAAACCGCCGTTCCAGTACTGGGCCACCGCCGCCGCGTACCGGGCCTTTGGTGTGCACGAATGGACCGCACGCCTGTGGCCCGCGCTCGCGGGATTCCTCGGCGTGTTGGCGATCGGCGTCGCTGGATACGCGCTCGGCGGGGTTACCCTGGGCGCCTATGCCGGCCTCGCGCTCGCCGCGATGCCGTGGCACGCGGGGATGGCGCAGATCGTCACCCTGGATTCGGGACTATCGTTTTTCCTCGCGCTCGGATTTTCCGGACTCGTCATCGCGCAGCGGGCTGAAACCCAACCAACTGCGCGCCGTGCATGGATGTGGGTGACCTGGGCGGCGCTGGCGGGCGCCACCCTGTCGAAAGGGTTGATCGGTATCGTGCTCCCCGGCGGGGCACTCGTCGCCTACACGGTGCTCACCCGTGATCTTGCGTTATGGCGTCGACTCCACATCACGAGCGGCATCACGCTGTACGTCGCGCTGACGGCACCCTGGTTCGTCGCCGTCGCGCGCGTGAACGACGAATTCCTCCGGTTCTTCTTCATCCACGAGCACTTCGAGCGGTTCCTCACGACGGGGCACGATCGGCCCGGCCCGTGGTATTACTTCGTGCCTTGGTTCGCCGCTGGCATCCTGCCATGGCTGACCATTCTGGCGTACGGCGCGTGGCGCGCGTGGCGTGAAGGCGTGCCCAATGCGCTCGGTTTTTCGTGGCAGCGTTTCGCGCTGGTGTGGGCGGCGTTCATTTTCGTGTTCTTCAGCGCGTCGGGATCGAAGCTGCCATCGTATATCCTGCCGATGTTTGCGCCGCTGGCACTCGTCATCGGCTGGTCGCTGGTGCACCTCGACACCCGGACGCTGTTCCGGCTGTTGTTGCCGCTCGTCGCCGCCGGGGCCGTGGTGACACTGGGAATCCTGTTCGCGTACGACCGCTACGCGCCGGAATTCGCGACCGCGCGCATGCCGGCGGAAATCCTCGCTGGCTTCGGCGCATGGCTCAAGGCGGGCGCGGCCCTCGCCACGGCTGGCGGCATCGCGGCGCTCTTTGCGTTCCGCCCGGGCGTCAGAGAGCCAACGATGCGGCATAGGGGCGTTGCGATGCTGGCCCTCACGAGCCTGGGCGCGCTGCAAGTGGCCGTGGCCGGATTCGATGCCTTCAGCCCGATGCGCTCGACCTCGGCTATCCTGCGGTCTGCACAGGCGGCGGCGCCTTTCGCCGCGGGCGCGCCTTTCTACCAGATTGAAATGTACGATCAGACCGTTCCGTACTACCTCGGCCGCACGACGCGCCTCGTCGCCTTTCGCAACGAGTTGTCGCTGGGGATCGACGCCGAACCCGAGAAGCAGATCCCGACCACCGCGGCCTGGGTCTCCGAGTGGCGTGACCTGGCGCAAGGATATGCCGTCCTCGCACCCGAATTGCATGAGCGGTTCGCCGCCGAGGGCATCCCGATGCGCATGCTTGCGCGGGATCCGCGTCGCGTCGTGGTGAGCCGGCGATGACCGTCGCCGCGTTCGCGCTGCTGATGACCGGCGTGCTGCTCAACGCCGGCGCGCAGCTGCTGCTGAAAGCCGGCACCAACGTGCTCGGCGTGTTGACGCTCACCCGGGATTCTTGGCCCGAAACGCTGCTGAAGATGGCGACACAGGGTCACTTCGTGCTGGGCACCGCCTGTTACGTGCTTTCGCTGTTCGTCTGGATTCTCGGGCTGTCGCGGGTCCCCGTGTCGGTCGCCTATCCTTTGCTGTCCGTCGGATACGTCATCAACGCCATCGCCGCCTATTTCCTCTTCGGCGAGGCCGTCACCGCGACGCGCTGGGTCGGCATCGGCTTCATCGTGATCGGCGTCTGGCTGGTCGCGCGCAGTTAAGACTCGAACGGGAGTCCCGATGAGCGCCCCGCCGTATCTCAAGTTCGCCGGCCCCGTGCTCGACGAGGCGACGATCGCCGGCGTCGCCGATGTGCTGCGCTCGGGCTGGATCACGAGTGGGCCGTGGGTGCGCGAATTCGAACAGGCGCTCTCCACGTTCTGCGGCGGCAGGCCGGTGAAGGCGATGACGTCGGCGACCGCCGCGGTCGAGGTCGCGCTGCAGCTCGCCGGCATCGGTGCCGGCGACGAGGTGATCACGTCGGCGCAGAGTTTCTTCACCGTCCTCAACATGATCGTCAAGGTCGGCGCGAGGCCGGTGTTCGTCGACTGCGACCTCGTGACCCGCAACATCGACCTGGGCGCGGTCGAAGCGGCGATCACGCCGCGGACGAAGGCGATCATGCCGACCCACTGGCCCGGCTCGCTCGTCGACATGGACGCGCTCCTCGCGCTCGCCGAACGGCACGGGCTGCGGGTGATCGAAGACGCGGCACTGGTGATGGGCTCGCAGTGGAAGGGGCGCAATATCGGAGCGCTGGGCGACCTCGTCACGTTCAGTTTCCACCCGAACAAGAACATGACCGCGATCGAAGGCGGCGCGCTCGTCGTCAACGACGCCGATGCGGCGAAGCGCGTCGATGCGCTGCGCTTTCACGGCATCTCCTACCTGCCCGACCGCACGCGCGACGTCGCGTTCCCCGGCGGCAAATTCAACCTGCCCGATGTCAACGCCCGCATCGGCGTCGCGCAGCTCGCGCGCCTGCCGGAATTTCTCGCGACGCGGCGCGCGCTCGCGGCCCGCTACTTCGAGCGCTTCGCGACCGATCCGCCGTGCTTGCTGCCGCCGCCTCCGCGGGACGGCGACGGCCAGACGTGGAACATGTTCTCGGTGCTGTTGCCGCTCGACCGGCTGAACATCACGCGCAAGGCCCTGCGCGATGCGCTGGACGCGAGCGGAATCGGCACCGGTGTATCGTACGAGGCGCTTCACCTGTGCACGCTCGGTCAACGCTACGGTTACCGCGCGGGCGACTTCCCGAACGCCGAACGGATCGCCCGCGAGACCGTGACGCTGCCGCTGCACGCAGGAATGACCGCAGTCGACGTCGATCGGGTCTGCGCCACGGTGGCCGAGGTCGTGCATCAGGCGCGCGCCTGAACGACGCGCAGGTCGATCTGGAGGGTAACGCATGCAGGACAAGCCGCAACTCTCGGTCGTCATTCCGGTCTTACAACGAGGAGGCGAGCCTGCCCGTGCTCTTCGAGCGCCTCTATCCGGCGCTCGACGCGCTGCATCTCAGCTACGAAGTCATCTTCGTCAACGACGGCAGTCGTGACCGCTCGGCGGCGCTTCTGCGCGAGCAATGGGAGCGCCGGCCCGATACGACGCGCGTCGTGCTGTTCAATGCCAACTACGGCCAGCACCCGGCGATCGTCGCCGGCTTCGAGCATTGCCGGGGCGAGCGCGTCGTCACGATGGATGCCGACCTGCAGAATCCGCCCGAGGAGATCGGCAAGCTGCTGGCCGCGATGGACGCCGGCCACGACTACGTCGGCGGCGTGCGCCGGACGCGCGAGGACTCGTGGTTCCGGCGGCTCGCCTCGAAGGCGATGAACCGGGTGCGCGAGCGCATCACGCGCATCCGCATGACCGATCAGGGGTGCATGCTGCGCGCCTACAGCCGCGAGATCGTCGAGGCGATCGCGGCCAGCCGCGAGGTCAGCACGTTCATCCCGGCGCTCGCCTACACGTTCGCGAGCAATCCGGCGGAGGTCGACGTCGCGCACGACGAGCGCGCGGCCGGCAAGTCGCACTATCCGCTCTACAAACTGATCCGCCTCAACTTCGACCTCATCACCGGATTTTCGCTCGTCCCGTTGCAGCTCTTCTCGATGTTCGGGATGCTGGTCTCGGCGCTTGCGCTCGCGGCCTACGTCGGCGTCATCGCCTACCGGCTTTACTACGTCGATTGGGCAAACGCCGCGGCGGTATTCTGGGATCGCGACATCCTGGCGTTCTTCCTCATCGGCATGCTGCTGTTCGGGCTCGGGCTGATCGGCGAGTACGTCGGCCGCATCTATCATCAGGTCAGGGCACGACCGCGTTACATGATTCGTGCCGTCCTCGAGCGCCCTGCGGAAGAACGGGTCGACGTGGAACGCCCGGCCATTCTGCGATGACGCGAGCCGTTGTTTTCGGCTACCACGATGTCGGTGTCCGCTGCCTGCGCGTGCTGCTCGCACACGGCGTCGATGTTCCGCTGGTCGTCACGCACGCCGACGATCCGCGCGAGCGCATCTGGTTCGGCTCGGTGGCGGCTGCCGCCGCCGAATGCGGCATCGCCACCGTCGCGCCGGACGACCCGAATGCGGCGGATCTCGCGGACCGCATTGGCGCGCTCGAACCGGATTTCCTGTTTTCGTTCTACTACCGGAAGATGCTGAAGGCGCCGCTGCTCGCGGCCGCGCGGCGCGGTGCGCTCAACATGCACGGCTCCCTGCTGCCGCAGTATCGCGGCCGGGCGCCGGTCAACTGGGCCGTGCTGCACGGTGCGCATGAGACCGGCGCCACGTTGCACTACATGACCGAGAAGCCCGACGACGGCGACATCGTCGCGCAGACCCGGGTGCCGATCCTGCCGGACGACACGGCGGGGGAAGTGTTCGCCAAGGTCACGGTCGCCGCCGAGATCACGCTCGATGTCGCCCTGCCCCTCCTCGTCGCCGGAACCGCGCCTCGCGTGCGACAGGACCTCGCGTCGGGACGCTATTTCGGCGGGCGCCGACCCGAAGATGGCACGATCGACTGGAACCGTGACGTCACGACGATCCACAACCTGGTCCGCGCGGTCGCGCCGCCTTATCCCGGCGCGTTCACGGTGGCGGGTGGCATTACGGCAAGGGTGCTCCGGGGGCGAATTTTCGATGCGACGACGCCCGCGACGGCAACACCGATGCTCGAAGTCCGCGATGGCCGGCTGCTCGCCCGGTGCGGCGGCGGCGGGACGCTCGCGATTCTCGCGCTGGAACTCGCCGGCTCGCCGTGCGACGCGGCGGCGTTCGTCGCGCGCTTCGGCGCGACGCCGGTGATCCTCGGTACGCCGGTCGGCGCCGACCCGGCCCACGTATAATCCGGCACCCGCTCGGCGGGTCCGGACGGCGGACCGCCCGCTCCGGGGCAATCACCTTTCGAATCGTGTCCTCCATGCGCAAGATCCTGATTCTCGGCGTCAACGGCTTCATCGGCCACCACCTCTCGCGCCACCTTCTCGATGGCACCGACGCGGAGATCTACGGGATGGACATGCAGTCCGACCGCGTGTCCGAGCTCTTGGCGGAGAAGCGCTTTCACTTCTTCGAGGGCGACATCACGATCAACAGGGAATGGATCGAGTACCACATCAAGAAATGCGACACCGTTCTGCCACTCGTCGCCATCGCCACGCCCGCGACCTACGTCAAGGAGCCGCTGCGCGTGTTCGAGCTCGACTTCGAGGCGAACCTGCCGATCGTCCGCGCCTGCGTCCGCTACGGCAAGCGGATCATCTTTCCGTCGACCTCCGAGGTCTACGGCATGTGCCGCGATGACGAATTCGACCCCGAGCGCTCCGAGCTCGTGCTGGGACCCGATCGGCAAGCCGCGCTGGATCTACTCCTGCGCCAAGCAGCTGATGGATCGCGTGATCCATGCCTACGGCATGGAGCAGGGCCTCGACTACACGCTGTTCCGGCCGTTCAACTGGATCGGCGCCGGCCTCGACTCGATCAACACCGCGAAGGAAGGCAGCTCGCGCGTCATCACGCAGTTCCTCGGCCACATCGTGCGCGGCGAGCCGATCAAGCTCGTCGACGGCGGCACGCAGAAGCGCGCGTTCACCTACATCGACGACGGCATCGACGCGCTGATGAAGATCATCGCCAACCCGGACGGCATCGCGACCGGCAAGATCTACAACATCGGCAACCCGGCCAACAACTTTTCCGTGCGCGAACTCGCGACGATGATGCTCGACCGGGCGCTCACGCTATCCGGAGTACCGCGAATCGGCGGCGCGCGTGGAGATCGTCGAGACGACGGCGGACCAGTACTACGGCGCGGGCTACCAGGACGTGCAGAACCGCGTGCCGAAGATCACCAACACCTGCGACGACCTCGACTGGCGGCCCGGCGTGGCGATGGCAGACGCGCTTGCGCGCATCTTCGATGCCTATCGCGGACAGGTGGCCGAGGCGCGGCGCCTCGTCGAATGAGCAAGCGGGGCGAAGCCAAGGAGCGAAGCTCGCGTCCGCGAGCGACTGAGGGCGGCCGACTGAACGTGGGATCGCATCTTGCAGGTTGTGCGGAGGCCGCCAAGTAGCGATTGGCTCGCCGGATGCTGCTCGCGCTCAAGATCGACGTCGACACGCTGCGCGGTACGCGCGAAGGCGTGCCCAATCTCGTCATGCAGCTGAAAAAGCACGGCGCCGACGCCACGTTCCTGTTTTCGCTCGGGCCCGATCACACCGGGCGCGCGATCAAGCGCGTGTTCCGGCCAGGCTTTTTCGGCAAGGTGCGCCGCACGTCGGTCGTCAGGCACTACGGGATGAAGACGCTGCTCTACGGCACCGTGCTGCCCGGGCCGGACATCGGTCGGCGCGCCCGCGACGTGATGCGTGCGACGCGCGACGCCGGGTTCGAGGCCGGCATCCACTCGCTGGGACCACATCCGCTGGCAGGACGGCGTTGCCGCGGCAAACGCCGCGTGGACGCGCGCCGAGATGCAGCGCGCCTGCGACCGCTTTACCGACATCTTCGGCGACCGCGCCGCGCACGCACGGCGCCGCCGGCTGGCAGATGAACGTGCACGCGCTGCGGCTCACCCAGCGGCTCGGGTTCGACTACTGCTCCGACGGCCGCGGCGCGTTTCCGCACCTGCCGGTGTGGAACGGCGAACTCGTTCGCTGCCCGCAGCTTCCGACGACGCTGCCGACGCTGGACGAACTGATCGGGCGCGACGGCATCACCGAGACCAACGTCGCGGCGCATCTCCTCGAGCTGACGAAGGACACCCGCGCCGTCCAGGTCTACACGCTGCACGCCGAACTCGAGGGCATGCGTCTCGCGCCGGTCTTCGAGCAGCTCCTTGCCGGCTGGAAAGCGCAGGGCTGGCGGCTCGTATCCATGCGCACGCTGCTGGAGACGCTGCAGCCGCTCGCGCTGCCGCGCTGTGAAGTCGGCCCCGGCGTGGTCGACGGGCGCTCCGGCACGGTGCTGCTGCAGGGCGACGAATTCCTGGCCGGCGTCGATCTTGCGCAAGCCGCCTGAAGCGATTCGCGCGATCCCTTGCAACGAAGTGTCCGATTGCATGGTTCTCGCAACCGGCAACGCCGCGGCGAATTTGGCGACCGTGAAGCCGCTCCTCACTTCCTGATCGGAATCGATTCCGAACGCGCAACCGCACTTTGCCGCTCGATTTCGTCGGCGAGCGCCTGGAATTGCCGGGCAACATTGTGCTCGACCACCGTCTGCTCGATGGGTCCGAATATTGCGAACCCCGGTGCGATGCGCCCGACGTAGTCGAGACGCACGCCGGATTCGGCCGGCGTCAGCACATAGTTGCTCGCGAGCGCACGGAGGCTCCCCGCCACGGCGCGCGATTGCAGGCTGTTCGGCGGAAGCTCTTTGATCTCGAACATGATGTCGAGCGGCAGTCGGAACAGCCAAAGTGCCGCATCGCCGGAGCAAGAAAGCGATCCGGAAAACCCGGGTTCCCTTTCGGTTCGGCGCGCATTCCCGCTTCGGTCGTCGTCAGCGCATTTGCCTGGGCGAGGGCCACCATCACGAGGGTACAAACACCGCGGCGCCGGCGGCCATTCCTTCGGGCTCGCGCGCAACTTCCTCTCGAAGAAGGGGCTCGGGAGGGGACCGACGAGACCCGCTGGCGCTCCGCACCGAAGTCCCAGGCCTGGATCCATCGGTTTCATTTTCACCACAACCGCTGTGCCTCCTGTTCCGTCCCGACCCCCATCGCTTGTGTTCCCTTGGACCGGGGGCTACGATGAACGGAGGTAGTCTGCCGTAACGCCATCACAGCACCGAGGAGGCTCATGGTCGAGCGCAAGATCCGTCCCGCGCCCTTAACCCTCGTCACCCGCAAGTCCGCCCGACCCGCCGGCAAACCCGGTCCGGCCGCCCGCCTCGTTCCAGCCGGCAAGCTTTTCGTTCTCGATACCAATGTGCTGATGCACGACCCCACGAGCCTGTTCCGGTTCGAGGAGCACGACATCTACCTGCCGATCCTCACCCTCGAGGAACTCGACAACAACAAGAAAGGCGTCTCCGAGGTCGCGCGCAACGCGCGGCAGGCCTCGCGGTTTCTCGACGAACTCGTCACCGCCGTGCCCGACGGCATCGCCGAGGGCATTCCGCTCACGGTCAAGTCCGGCGGCGCCGCCACGGGACGGCTGTTTCTGCAGACCGAAGTCATCACGACGGTGCTGCCGGCCTCGCTCGCCAACGGCAAGGCGGACAACCAGATCCTCGCCGTCGTCATGCACCTGCAGCATCTGCATCCCAAGCGCGGCGTCATCCTGGTGTCGAAGGACATCAACATGCGGATCAAGGCGCGCGCGCTGGGAATCGCCGCGGAGGACTATTTCAACGACAAGGTCCTCGAGGACACCGATCTCCTCTACAGCGGGATGCGCGAGCTGAGTGCGGATTTCTGGGACCGGCACGGCAAGGGCGATGGAGTCCTGGCAGCAAGGCGGCCACACGTATTATCGGATCACGGGTCCGCTGGTCGGCTCGCTGCTGATCAACGAATTCCTGTACCAGGAGAAACCCGGCGAGCAGCCGCTGTACGTTCTGGTCAAGGAGATCGCCGGTCGCACCGCCGTGCTGCAGACGCTCAAGGACTATACGCACCAGAAGAACAACGTCTGGGGCATCACGGCACGCAACCGCGAACAGAATTTTGCGTTGAACCTCCTGATGAACCCGGATATCGATTTCATCTCGCTGCTCGGTCAGGCGGGCACCGGCAAGACGCTGCTCACGCTGGCCGCCGGGCTGATGCTGACCCTCGAGTTCAAGCACTACTCCGAGATCATCATGACGCGCGTCACGGTGCCGCTCGGCGAGGACATCGGCTTTCTCCCCGGCACCGAAGAAGAAAAGATGAATCCGTGGATGGGCGCGCTCGAGGACAATCTCGACGTGCTGAACAAGACCGACGACGACGCCGGCGAATGGGGCCGCGCGGCGACGCGCGACCTGATCCGGTCGCGCATCAAGGTCAAGAGTCTCAACTTCATGCGCGGCCGCACGTTCATCAACAAGTTCCTGATCATCGACGAAGCGCAGAACCTGACGCCGAAGCAGATGAAGACGATGGTCACACGGGCGGGGCCGGGCACGAAGGTCGTCTGCCTCGGCAACATCGCCCAGATCGACACGCCGTACCTGACCGAAGGCAGTTCGGGCATCACGTACGTCGTCGACCGGTTCAAGGGCTGGGCGCACTCCGGCCACGTGACGCTGCAGCGCGGCGAGCGTTCGCGGCTGGCCGATCACGCGGCCGAAATCCTCTAGCAGCTATCCCCAGGGCAGGCGGCGCGCATCGCTTGCATCCGCGCCTCGCCCGGCGGGTGCGGTCAATAGCTGCCCGGCGTCGCGAAATTCTCGAACCGCGTGTGCTCGCCCAGGAACGTGAGCCGCACCGTGCCGATCGGGCCGTTGCGCTGCTTGCCGACGATGATCTCGGCCACGCCCTTGTCCTGCGTGTCGGGGTTGTACACCTCGTCGCGGTAGATGAACAGGATGACGTCCGCATCCTGTTCGATCGCGCCCGACTCGCGCAGGTCCGACATCACCGGACGCTTGTTCGGCCGCTGCTCGAGCGAGCGGTTGAGCTGCGACAGCGCCACCACCGGGACCTTCAGTTCCTTCGCTAGCGACTTCATCGCCCGCGAGATCTCGGATATCTCGGTCGCCCGATTCTCGCCCTGCGTCGACGCCTGCATCAGCTGCAGGTAGTCGACGATGACAAGCCCGAGCTTGCCGTAGGTCTTCGCGAGCCGGCGCGCGCGCGAGCGAACCTCGATCGCATTCAGCGCCGGCGTCTCGTCGATCAGAATCGGCGCCTCGGACAGGCGCCCAAGCGCCGCCGACAGCTTCTCCCAATCCTCCGCCGCAAGACGCCCGGTGCGCAGCTTGTGCTGGTCGAGGCGCCCGACCGAGCCGATCATCCGCAATGCGAGTTGCGACGCCCCCATTTCCATCGAGAACACCGCAACGGGCATCTTCGTGTTGAGCGCGACGTGCTCGCCGATGTTGAGCGCAAGGCTCGTCTTGCCCATCGACGGGCGCCCGGCGATGATCACCAGGTCGCCCGGCTGCAGCCCCGACGTCATCCGGTCGAGGTCGGAGAATCCCGTCGGCACCCCGGTGACATCCGACGGATCGTCGCGGTTGTAGAGCGTTTCGATTCGCTCGACCACGTCGGCCAGCAGCTTGCCGATCTCGGCGAATTGCTGCGCGCCGCGCTCGCCCTGCTCGGCGATGTGCAGGATCCTTGGCCTCGGCCTGGTCGAGAATCTCCTTCGCGGCGCGCCCAAGCGGGTTGTACGCGGAATCGGCGATGTCGCCTGCCGTCCCCGCCAGCTGGCGCAGTATCGAACGGTCGCGCACGATCTGCGCGTAGTGGCGAATGTTCGCGGCCGTCGGCACGTTCTGCACCAGCGCGCCGAGATACGCGAGGCCGCCGATGTAGTCGAGCTTCTGCGCCGAGGCGAGCGACTCCGAAACGGTCACCACATCCGCCGGCTTGCCGTCGGCAGCCAGCTTGACGATGTGCCCGTAGACGAGCCGGTGCGCATCGCTGTAGAAATCGGCATCGGAAATGACATCGCCGACTTTGTCCGTTGCTTCGTTGTCGAGGAGAAGGCCGCCCAGCACCGACTGCTCCGCTTCAAGTGAATGCGGGCGGAGCTTCAGGCTATCGATTTGCGGATCGTCGGGCATAGGGAGGTCGGTCGTCGCATCAGCGATTCTACCGTCCGGCATGAATGGAAAAGGGGCCGTCGCCGGCCCCTTCGCATCGCTGCACCGCTGCGGACGGCGTCGAATCAGCCGGCTGCCGCCGTCTCGCCCAGCACGCTGACCGTGATGTTAGCCGCCACATCGAGGTAGAGTCCGACGACGAGTGGAAATTCGCCGACGTGCTTCAACGGGCCCTCCGGCATCCGGATCGCCGATTTCTCCAGCGTGATGCCCTGCGCCTTCAGCGCCTCGACGATATCGAAATTGGTGACGGAACCGAACAGGCGCCCGTCCACGCCGGCCTTCTGCGAGATCTGCACGCGCAGGCCCTCGAGCTTCGCGGCCTGTTCCTGCGCCGCGTTGAGCCGCTCCGCCGCCGCCCGCTCGAGCTCGGCGCGCTTCGCTTCGAGCAACTTGATGTTCTCCGGGGTGGCGCGCTTCGCCTTGCCCTGTGGGATCAGGAAATTGCGCGCGTAGCCCTGTCTTGACCTTGACGACATCGCCGAGATTGCCGACGTTGATGACCTTTTCGAGCAGAATGATTTGCATCGCGGCCTCGGCGTCAGTGCAGGTCGGTGTACGGAAGCAGCGCGAGGAAGCGCGCCCGCTTGATCGCGTCCGACAACTGGCGCTGGTAGCGGGCCTTGGTGCCGGTGATGCGCGCCGGCATGATCTTGCCGTTCTCCTGGACGAAGTCCTTGAGTACCTCGATGTCCTTGTAGTCGATCGACTTCACGCCTTCGGCGGTAAAGCGGCAGAACTTGCGTGCGCTTGAACAGATTGTTGCCGCGATCGCGTTTCTTGCCATCCTTCTTCTTGCCGAATCTACCTGTGGGACGGGGCATGTCGTTTCCTTCCAATGCGTGGTCTAGCGTTTCGAATTCGTTGACGTGCAGCGCGACCGTGATTCCGGTGCGGTAGCGGCGCGCCAGAAAACCGCTGCAGCGCAGCGCGGTTCCGGTGGGCACCTTGGCCAGCGCCGTCGCGGGCGCGCCGAAGGCGACCGCGGCAAGCTCGCACTCGACCTTGCGGTTTGCGCCGGCCTCGGCCTGGACCGAAGCGTGCTTCAGCACGCAATCGAGCGCCGGCACACCCGCCGGGGTGTAGCGGAGGTCGCCGCGTTCGGCGAGCGTGGCGTCGAGCATCAGCCGGTTTGCAGTGGGCACGTGGCAGTTCGCGCGGCGGGCAAGGCCTACGAGGTTGCCTCGGGTGCCGCTGGCGCGGCTTCCGCAGGCGCCTCGGCGGCGGTCGGCCGTGATGCGGGACGCTCGCCGCGGTCACCCCGCTCGCCGCGGTCACCGGCCGCTCGCGCCGCGGTCACCCCGCTCGCCGCGGTCACCCCGGTCGCCGCGATCACCCCGCTCGCCGCGATCACCCCGGTCACCATCGCGCGAGGTTCGCCTTTTCTTCCTGCATCATCGGCGACGGCGCGACGACCGCCTCGTCCATGGCGACGATCAGGTGGCGCAGCACCGCGTCGTTGAACTTGAACGCGTGCTCGAGCTCGTCCAGAGTCTCCTGATCGCACTCGATGTTCATCAGCACGTAATGCGCCTTGTGCACCTTCTGCGATCGGGTAGGCCAACTGGCGCCGGCCCCAGTCCTCGAGCCGGTGAATCTGGCCGTTCGTGGCCGGAGATCGTCGTGCGGTAACGCTCGACCATCGCGGGCACCTGCTCGCTTTGATCGGGATGCACGATGAAAACCATTTCGTAGTGACGCATGCAGAGCACTCCTTTTGGTCATGATGAGGCGACGGCCGATCGACGGCGCCGCCAGGCGGCCTCCCCGGTCTGCTCGGGTGAGGCAAGGGAATCGTTAAGTATAACAAGTTTATCTCTGCAAAACAAGCGGATACGGGCGCGCCTCGTCCCAGGCCGCGCCGGGATGGCGTTCTCCGGCAAGAATGCCGGACTCGGCGGTCCAGCGGCCCGATGACCTGCCAGTCGGCCTCTGCGGGGTCGCTAGCGTCGGCCTGCCGAAACCAGCGCCGCCTCGCGGTCTGCGGGCGGCATTGCCGCCAGCGCCTTTACCCGGTCGTAGAAGCGCCCGAGGTCCTGGTTCTCCGCTGCCAGGATTGCAACGAACCGGGGTACGCGGTCGGCATAGAGTCCCGCGGCCAGGATTCCCGCGTTGTTGGCACCGGCGGCAAACCAGCGATCGAAGGTGACGACGCCACCGGATGCGGCCTTCTGCGCTTCGTAGTCGGTTCGCATCGCGGCAAACGCCGCCAATTTTTCGGCCCGCTTTTCATCGTCGGTGGCCGTGCTGGCGTAGATTGTCGCGAGGCGATCGCGCGTTGCAGCGACCAACGCCCGGAATGCCGCACGCCGCTGCCGCCCGCGCGCGGCATCGGCGGCCAGAGCCGCCGCCTCGGACGGATCGCGGCTCCGGCCTTCGGCGGCGAGCCAACGCGCGATGCCCTCCTCCTCGACTGCGGTCGCAAACGATTCGTTGAACGCAGTGTCGTCCTTCACGTAGACGACCTGGTGCGCGAGCTCGTGGAAGACGAGTCGCGCGAGTTCGACCTCCTCAAACCCGACGAACGTCGACAGCAGCGGGTCGTCGAAGTATCCCAGCGTCGAATAGGCCGGAATGCCCGCCAGAAAAACATCGTCTCCGGCAGCAGCGAGCCGGGACGCTTCCGTGCGCGCGTCGCCTTCGGCAAAATAGCCGCGGTACGCGACGCAGCCCGCAACCGGAAAGCACCACTGTCGGGGCGAGAGCGACAATTCCGGCGCCGCGAAGACGTTCCATACCGCGAACGCCCGGCCCAGGTCCGCATAGTTCGCATAACTGCCGTTGTCGGGCAGCGCCAGCTCGCGCGAGGCAAACGCGCGGATCGCCTGCGCGCGAACGAGACGCCCCCGGAGCACCGGATCGGGGGTCGTCGCGATCACGTCGGCGATCGGCCTGGCGCGGGCCATGAGATCCGCCTGTCCCGCGATGCCCTGCCAGTAGAACTCGATCTCCGAGCAGCCGGCCACCAGCAGCAACGCCGCGGCAAATGCAACGCAACCGCATCGCCCGGCGGAAGCGATCGCGCCCTGGCGCATGTCCGGATGTCTCGTGGATCCTCGGCTGCCGGCAGCATTCGCAGGATGCGTCGGGACGACGTGATGCGTCATCGCTCGCGCAGGAACCGCCGCAGCCGCTCGATGCCGTCTTCGAGTTTCGCCATCTCGATCGTGTAGGCGAAGCGCACGTGCGCCGCCGCGCGATGACGGCCGAAATCGATGCCGGGCGTAATCGCCACGCCCACGGCTTCGAGCACATCGCGGCAGAACGCCTGGCTGTCGGCCGCGAACCGTGAGCTGTCGGCGTAAATGAAGAATCCTCCGGTCGGCAGCACCGGAATGCCGAATCCAAGTTCGCGCAGCGCCGGCACCAGGAAATCGCGCCGTGCGCGGAACGCCTGCCGTCGCTCCTCGAGGAGCGCCAGCGTGTCCGGCAGAAACCCGGCTAGCGCGGCGCGCTGCGACACCGCAGGCGGGCAGATATAGAGGTTCTGCGCAAGTTTCTCGAGATCGCGCACGTGTCGCTCCGGCGCGATGACCCAGCCCAGCCGCCAGCCCGTCATGTTGAAGTATTTGGAGAAGCTCGACACGACGAAGATGTCGTCGGCGTGTTCGCCGGTGATCGCCAATGCGGATTGCGGTTCGCCATCGTAGGTGAGGCCGAGATAGATTTCGTCGACGATGAGCCGCCCGCCCAGTCGTGCGCAGGTCGCAGCGATCCGGAGCAATTCGTGCGGTGGAACCTGTGTGCCGGTCGGATTCGACGGCGACGCGATCAGCACGCCACGCGTTCGCGCCGTCCACGTCGCTGCGACGAGGTCAGCGCAAAGTTGATAGCCGGTCTGCGGGCCGACCGGAACGCAGACCGGTTCGCCCTCGAGCAACCGGACGAAATGCCGGTTGCACGGATATCCGGGATCCGACATCAGAATCTGCTGATCGCGATCGACCAGGAGCGCCATCACCAGCAGAAGTGCCGCGGACGATCCGGCGGTCACGATCACGCGTTCCGGGGCGACGGCAACGCCAAGCCGCTCCGCGTAGTGCCGTGCGATCGCCTGCCGCAGCTCGGGGATCCCGAGCGCCGACGTGTAGTAGATGCGTCCCCCCGTCAACGCGGCTTGCGCGGCGGCGACTATCGGCGCCGGCGTCGGAAAATCCGGTTCGCCGATCTCCATGTGGATGACCGTGCGGCCGGCCGCCTCGAGTGCGCGCGCAGCGGTCTGCACCTCCATGACGTGGAACGGCTCGGTCGCGGCGACACGGGCAGCGATAGGATTATGCGATTCCATCGAGAGGATTAGTTCCGGCCGGCACGAAAAGCGGTATGGTAACGCCTGCGCGCTGCTGATCCGTTTCGCGCCAAGGTACCGATCATGACGCCAGGAGCCTGCCGGAAAATTCCGAGACTCGCCATCGCGATGCTGGCCTTCGTGTCACCCATCGCCTGTGCCGATGTGTACAAGTGCGCGGGCGAAGGGGGCATCCCGGTGTACCAGGAGATGCCCTGCGGAACCGCGAAGGAGTTGCGCAACTTCCAGACGGACCCGCCGGAGATCACGATATTGCCGGCCCCGCGCGGGCCCAACGCGGCATCCGATGCGATCCGGGAGGCCCCGGCCAGGAACGCCAAGGCCGACAAGGATGCGAAGCCGGGCAAGTCCGCGCGGGTCGCGGGTGATGCGTCGGAGCGCAAGCACCTTCGCCTTGGCATGTCGGAGGCCGAGGTGCTGACCAGGGTCGGCCATCCCGACTCGACCGCCGGCGCCAGGAACGCCGCCTCGCAACGATGGACCTACCTGCCGGCGCCAGGCGACCCGGAGACCGTGACAACGCTGATGCTCGTGAAGGGCGCGGTGGTCGACATCGAGCGCAACGTCGTAAAGAAATGAGGGTCCCGTGGCATGGCGATGCCTGGCGTCAGTCATGCGCGCATTGATCCAGCGCGTGCGCGAAGCGAGCGTCAGCGTCGAGGGCCGCGTCGTCGGTGCGATCGGCCCGGGGCTGCTCGTGCTGGCCGGCGTGGCCGCGGAGGACGCCGACGCCGATCGCGAGTGGCTCTCGCGCAAGATCGCCGCGCTGCGCATCTTCGACGACGGCGCGGGCACGATGAACCGGTCGGTCGCCGACGTTGCCGGCGCACTCCTCGCGGTCAGCCAATTCACGCTCTATGCATCGACCCGGAAGGGCGCGCGCCCGTCGTGGTCCGGCGCGGCGCCACCCGGGATCGCCAGGCCCATGTTCGATGCGTTCGTCGCGGCGCTCGCGCGCGAGTCGGGCAGGCCTGTGGCCACGGGCGAGTTCGGCGCGGCGATGCTGGTTGCGCTGGTCAACGATGGACCCGTGACGATCTGGCTCGATTCGCGCCAGCGCGAGTGAATCAGAGTTTGTACGCGCGCTTCGCCAACCCGTACGCGAGTTCCGGTGCAAGCTCGAACGCTTCGTCCTCGCCGATCTTGTGTTCGGTGACCAATGTCGCCAGGAACCGGCAATCCACGCGGCGCGCGACGTCGTGCCGCGCGGGGATCGACATGAACGCACGGGTATCGTCGTTGAAGCCGACCGTGTTGTAGAAACCCGCCGTCTCGGTGACCTGCTCGCGAAACCGTTGCATCCCCTCGGGACTGTCGTAGAACCACCACGCCGGACCGAGCTTCAGGATCGGATAGTGGCCCGCCAGCGGTGCGAGTTCCCGCGCATACGCCGTCTCGTCGAGCGTGAACAGGATGACGGTGAGATCGCGCTCGTTCCCGTAGCGATCGGTGAGCGGCTTTAGCGCACGCACGTAATCGGTGGACGTCGGGATGTCGGCGCCCTTGTCGCGCCCGAAGTCGACGCAAGACGCGTGGATTGTGGCTGCGCCACGAACCGGGGTGGATCTGCAGCACCAGGCCGTCGTCGAGGCTCATCCGCGCCATCTCGATCAGCATCTGCCCGCGAAACTGATCGGCTTCGTCCGGTGTTGCCGTGCCGGCCAGCGCGCGATCGAGGAGCCGCTGGCACGCGTCGGCCGGAAGGTCGCACGTGCGCGCGGTCGGATGGCCGTGGTCCGTCGACGTCGCGCCCATCGCCTTGAAAAAGGCGCGGCGGTCGCGGTGCGCCGCGAGATACCCTGGCCACGTCGCGGTGTCCTCTCCCGCGAGCGCGCCGAGTTGCAGCACGTTGTCGCGGAATCCCTCGAACTCGGGATCGACCACCGGATCCGGCCGGTACGCCGTGACGACGCGACCCTTCCAGCCGGATGCGCGAAGCTTGCGATGGTGGTCGAGCGGATCGAGCGGTGATTCGGTCGTCGCGATCACTTCGATGTTGAAGCGCTCGAACAGCGCCCGCGGGCGAAACTCCGGCCGCGCGAGGCACGCATTGATGCCATCGAAAATGTCGTCGGCGGATGCGGCCGTCAAGCGCACCGTGCAGCCGAAGACGGTCGCGAACGCGTGGTCGAGCCAGATCCGCGTCGGCGTACCGCGAAACAGATGATAATGCGCGGCGAAGGTGCGCCAGATCCTGCGCGCGTCTCGCTCCACGGGAGCGCCGTCGCGGCGCGCAATGCCGAGATCCTCGAGCCGGACGCCCTGACTGTAGAGCATCCGGAAAACGTAGTGATCCGGCGTGATGAACAGCGCCGACGCATCCGGGAACGGCATGTCATCGGCGTACCACTGCGGATCGGTGTGGCCGTGCGGGCTCACGATCGGCAGATCCGCGACGGTCGTGTAAAGCGCGCGCGCTAGTTCGCGCGTCGTCGGATCGGCCGGAAACAACCGGTCCGGATGCAAGGTCAGCGGCAATCGGGCCATCAACGTGTCAAGCGCCCCGCTGCGCGATGTGGACCGCCAGCGTCCTGCGGGTGCCGTCGCGAAACAGGCCCCCGACATCGCGGGCCACGGCCCTGCGGAAGACGGCATTGGCCGAGAGGTCGGCACCGAACACCTCGGTCAAGTCGAGAAACCCGTCGGCGATCTGCGCGGCGTTGCCGCGCGCCGTGGCGGCGACCGCCGCAAATTTCGCCGACAGTGGATCCGACACGGCAATCGGCTTGCCGTGCTCGTCGACGCCGCTTGCGTAGCGAATCCAGCCGGCGATCGCCAGCGCCAGGTGCGCGATCGAGCCCCCGCCCGCGAGCCGTTCCCGTGCCGTGTCAAGGAGACGCTGCGGCAGCTTCTGCGAACCGTCCGTGGCAATCTGCTGCGTGCGGTGCGGCAACGCCGGATTGCGAAAGCGCCGGAGGAGTTCTGCGCCGTAGGCGTAAAGATCGACGCCAGGCGGCGCCACCAGCGTCGGCATCACCTCCTCGGCCATCAACCGCTCGATCAGCGTCGCGAGCAGCGGGTCGGTCGACGCCTGCCAGATGAATTCGTGCCCGGCAAGAAAGCCGAGGTACGCGAGCGTCGAGTGGCTGCCGTTCAGGAGGCGCAGTTTCATGGTTTCGAACGGCGCGACATCCGGGACGATCTGCGCGCCGGCCTCGTCCCAGGGCGGGCGCGCGGCGGCGAAGCGATCCTCGATTACCCAGGCCTTGAATGGCTCGGCGACCACCGGCGCCGCGTCGACGACGCCGAGCAGCCGCGCGGTCTCGCCGATATCCGCTTCGGCCGTCGCCGGAACGATGCGATCCACCATCGTGCACGGAAAGGCGACATGCGCGTCGATCCACTCCGCCAGCGCGGGGTCGGATACCTGCGCGAACGCCTTCACGATGCCTTCGACGATGCGGCCGTTGTGCGGCAGATTGTCACAGCAGACGACGCTGATGCCACCGCTGCCGGCTGTCCGGCGCACGGAGAGGCCCGCCGCCAGCAGGCCGATCGTGCTCATGGGCGCCTCGCGCTGCGCAAGATCGTGCACGATGTCGGGGTGCAGGAGGTTCAAGCGTCCGGTCGCCGGATCATGACAATAGCCCTTCTCCGTGACCGTAAGCGTAATGACGCGAACCGCCGGGTCCGCCATCCGCGCGATCACTTCGTCGCGCTGCGTGCCGAGGAAAAGCCTTTCGCGTACCGCGCCGATCACGCGTGCCGATGTCCCCTCGACGCTTTTCTCGAGCACCGTGTAGAGCCCGTCCTGCGCCTCGAGCTTGGCGATCATCCGGGGTGTCTTGAGGCTCACGCCGCAGATGCCCCAGTCGGGATACCGGTGCAGAATCGCATCGGCATAAACCGCCTGATGCGCCCGGTGGAACGCGCCGAGCCCGAGATGGAGCACGCCCGTCCTGATGGCGCCGACGTCGTAGTCGGGCCGGGCAACGGTATCCGGCAAGGAGCCAAGCGAGGAATGATTCAACAGGAGTGGCATCGTCTTATCACTGCGGCGGGTGGCGGCGAGCAAAGCCCCGAGTTCGCGTCCAGCGGGGAGGCAGAACCCGGAGGGTAACTGCCGGTTGGCGATCAAGGTCGCGTTCTGCCCGGCAATCTGCCGATACGACCGCGTGGACTCCACCGTCCGAGACGGCAATTGAAACCCTCCTGGGCGGCGGCGCAGCAACCCAGGCAACGCGCCTGGAGATTCCCGCGGCGCCGGTGCCGTCGACGGGAACTCTACTGCGCCGGCCGGACCACGGTCAAGGGGTCCGCGCAACAGGGGTCCGCGCAATTGACCCAGGCCCATTGCACAGCGCGCGCGTGTTGCGTCATGCTGGTATGCTTTGTCGAAAGTTGCGACGGCCATTGAGCGAGTGACTTTCCCGCGAACGGTCGAGCGAATGTGCGCAACTGTACGCTCGTGTTGAGTTCCAACATTCTGGAATACGCCTTGTGAGCAAGCGACGTCGATTGGCCATCGTCGGCCTGGGCATGGCCGTCACGCCGCACGCGAAGAGTCTCGTCGATCTCGACGATCGCGTCGAGGTCGCGTGGGCCTATAGCCCCACGGAGACGCGGCGGCAAGCGTTCGCCACCCGATTTCCGTTTCCGGTCACCGGTGATCTTGCGGCCATTGCCAAGGACCCGACGATCGACGGTGTTCTGGTGCTGACCCCGCCCAATGCGCATCTTTCGGTCGTCCGCGAACTCGCCGCTGCGGGCAAGCACGTCCTCCTCGAAAAACCCGTCGAGGCGTCACTCGACCATGCGATCGAACTCGTGCAGGTCTGTGAACATGCCGGTGTGAGCCTGGCCGTCGTCTTCCAGCACCGGTTCCGCCCGGCCGCGCGCACGCTCGCGACCAGGCTCGCGGCCGGCGAACTCGGGACGCTCGCGAACGCCGCGGTGTCCGTCCGGTGGTGGCGCCCGCAGAGCTATTACGACGAGCCGGGGCGAGGCACACTGGCGCGCGATGGCGGTGGCGTGCTGCTGACGCAGGCCATCCATACGCTGGATCTCTTCCTCTCGCTCACGCCCCAGGTCACGGAAGTCACGGCGTTCGCCGCCACCTCCGTCGTGCACGCGATGGAAACCGAGGATGCCGTGGCTGCGGCGCTGCGCTTTGACGGCGGCGCGCTGGGCGCGCTCGACGCGACGACAGCGGCCTATCCCGGCTTTCCGGAGCGAATCGATCTCACCGGGACGCGGGCCACGGCGGTGCTCACGCCGGGCAAACTCGACTTCTGGCATCACGACGGCCGCCACGAAACGACAGGCGAGGAAACAGCGGGCGGCGGGGGTTCGGATCCGATGGCGTTCGCGCACGACGCACATCGCGCGGTGCTCGTCGAATTCCTCGACGCGCTGGATGCCGGACGCGCCCCCACCAACAGCGGTCGCGACGCACTACGCGTGCACTATCTGATCGACGCGCTCCTCGAATCGTCGCGGCGGCAACGGCCGGTGCCTTTGCGCCGTTGAGCTGTCGCGCGACCCAAGCGACGCATAGTGTCCCGGCCGGCCTGCGTCATGCCGCCTTGAAATGGCCCGACTTGCCGCCCGATTTTTCCAGCAGGCGCACGCCCTCGATCCGCATGCCACGATCGACCGCTTTGCACATGTCGTAGATGGTGAGCAATCCGACGGCGGCTGCCGTCATCGCCTCCATCTCCACCCCGGTCCGTCCGAGTGTTTCCGCCGTCACTTCGATCGCAATCGCACTGGCCTTGGCATCGTACTCGAAGGTGACCGCGACCTTGGTCAGCGCCAGGCCGTGGCACAGCGGGATGAGCTCGGAAGTTCGCTTGGCGGCCTGAATCGCGGCAATGCGGGCGATGCCGAGCACGTCTCCCTTGGTTGCGCTTCCGGACCGGATCAGGGCAAGTGTTGCCGGACGCATCAGAATTCGTCCGCCCGCTCGCGCGACACGTCGGGTCACATCCTTCGCCGCGACATCCACCATGTGCGCCTGACCCGTCGCGTCGAAATGCGTAAAATGACGCAATTCCGGGGCGTGCGCGGCCGTAGCCCGCCGACCTCCAGTCTTGCCGGATCGCGTCGCGACTCTTGCCATCTAGCGTCCTCCAGTAGCCACGATCGATTCCTCCGGTTGAACTTAGGTTGACGCTTGGCATCTTAGCATCGGATTCGGTCGCTGCCCGACCGCTGAAACTCGTGCCGCCTTTGCCTATCCCTGACCGGCCCCGGCCTCGCCGCCGCATGCGCATGGCGATCACCGCTGTGCTCACGTCGATCGCACTTGCCACGCAGCCGATGGCGCCGTCGATGTTTGCCGTCGGCAAAGCCCTGGCCCAGCCGCTGCCCGATCTCGGCGAGGAATCCCAGGCGGCGCTCACCACGGCGCAGGAACGCAAGATCGGTGAATCGATCGTCCGGCAGATCCGGGCGTCGGGCGCCTACCTCGAGGATCCCGAAGTCAACGACTATCTGAACGAGCTCGGCCACCGGCTCGTTGCCGCGGTCCCCGAGGGGCGGCAGGATTTCGAGTTCTTTGCCATGGCCGATCCCTCCGTCAACGCCTTTGCGCTGCCGGGCGGGTACATCGGAGTGAACACCGGCCTCATCCTTCTCACGCAGTCCGAATCCGAGCTCGCGTCGGTGCTCGCACACGAAATCACGCACGTCACGCAGCGGCACATGGCGCGCTCGGTCGCGGGCCAGCAACGATCGTTCCTGTACATGCTGGCGGCGCTCGCCGTGGCGATCGCGGCATCGCGCTCCAATTCCTCGTCGGCAAGCCAGGCGACGAACGCAGCGATCGCGTCGGCGCAGGCGCTCGCGATCCAGACGCAGATCAATTACACGCGCGAGAACGAATACGAGGCCGACCGCATCGGGTTCCAGCGCCTCGACGCCGCCGGCTTCGACGTCAACGCGATGGCGACGCTCATGGACCGGCTGCAGAAATCGAGCCGGTTTGCCGACGGCAGCGCGCCGTCCTACCTGCGCACCCATCCGATCACCTACGAGCGCATTGCCGAGGCGCAGGCACGGGCCTACGGCAAGCACTACCGGCAGGTGACCGATTCGCTCGAGTTCCACCTCGTGCGTGCGCTGCTCAGGAGCTACACCGGGACGAACAAGGAAGCCGTGACGTACTTTCGCGCGGCACTGGCCGATCGCAAGTTCAACGACGAAATCGCAGCACGCTACGGCCTAGTCGCGTCGCTTCTGCGCAGCGAGGAATTCCCGCAGGCCCTGGCGGAACTGTCTGTACTCGAGAAGATCGCGCCGCCGCATCCGATGATCGAGGCGATGGCGGCGCACGTGCTGATGGAATCAGGGAAGCTCGATCTTGCCATTGCGCGATTCAAGGCCGCGCTCGCCCGCTACCCGAACAAGATGCAGCTCATCTACGACTATCCGCAGGCGCTGGTCAAGGCAGGCCGCAGGCAAGAGGCCGCGGCTTACCTCGAAGGCGAACTCGTGCGCTTCGCAAGCAACGGTCCCCTGCACCGGATTGCCGCGCAGACGTACGCGGAACTCGGCCAGAAGCAGCAGCAATACCGTCATCAGGGCGAGTTCTACGCGTGGCAGGGCGATTTCAAAGGTGCAGTACGCCAGTTCGAGCTCGCGTCGAAAGCGGGCGACGGCGACTTCTATCAGACTTCCGTCGTCGAGGCCCGGCTGCGCGCGTTGCGCAAGGAACTGGCGGAACAGCAGGCTGGCGCAGGGCAAGAACGATTGATGCGGCAATCGCGCATCGACCGTTGCCCTTCCCTTTCAACCGCATTTCACATCCAGAAAGCTCCACCCATGGTCACCGCGACGGCGATGGCGTCCGAGCGAACGCCTTCGGCCCCACGCCAAAAAAGGCGGTTTCTCATCGTGGTCGGCATCCTTTCGCTCGCAGCGTTGGCCGCCGTCGCATGGTGGTTTCTTGTTCGCGGCGACGGCGCACCGGCTTTTCGCCTGGCCAAGGTCGAACGGGGCGCGCTGACGGCGGTGGTTTCGGCGTCGGGCACGCTATCCGCGGTGACGACGGTCGCCGTCGGATCGCAGATCTCGGGGCAGATCAAGGAACTCTTCGCCGACTTCAACAGCCCGGTGAAACAGGGTCAGCTCCTGGCGCGGATCGATCCGGAGACCTACGACCTCAAGGTGAAGCAGGCGCAGGCCGACCTCGATGCAGCAACAGAGCGCGTTCGCGAATCAGCAGGGCAACGTGCTGGTGTTGAAATCCCAGGCGCTGCGCGCGCGCATCCAGGCCAGCGACGCGAAGGCGGACCTCGAGCGCAAGAAATCGCTGTTCGCGAAAGGGTTCATCTCCGACGCCGAGCGCGACAAGGCGCAGTTTGGCTACGACGCATTCGCCGAAGGCGTGAGGACCGCGGACGCCCAGGTGGCGGTCGGCGAAGCGCAGGTTGCCAACGCGGCGGCCGTCATCAAGCAGCGCGAAGCGGCGCTCGCGTCGGCGCGCGTCGACCTCGCTCGCACCTCGATCATCGCGCCGGTGGACGGCGTCGTCATCTCACGCCAGGTCGACGCGGGACAAACCGTCGCGGCGAGCCTCAACACGCCCACGCTGTTCACCATTGCGAAGGACCTGCGCGACATGCAGGTCGAAGTCGCCATCGACGAGTCCGACATCAGCCGGATCAAGCTCGGCCAGCGCGTCACGTTTACGGTCGACGCGTTCGCGGGGCGGACCTTCGAAGGCAAGGTCGCGCAGATTCGCAAGGCCGCCCAATCCGTGCAGAACGTCGTCACCTATATCGTCGTCGTCGCGACCGAGAATCCGAACCTGCAGCTCGTGCCGGGAATGACGGCGAACGTGCGCATCGTCTCGGCCGAGCGCGAGAACGTGTTGAAGGTCCCCAACGCGGCGCTGCGCTACCGTCCGCCTGGCGCCGGCGCGGCGAAGGACGCCGAGGCGCCGGCTGCGGCGCAGGACGCGGGCGCCAATGCCCAGGCGCGGCGCGCGAAGCTCGTCGCTGATCTCAAGCTCGATGCCGCGCAGCAGTCCCGGCTCGACGAGGTGTTTGCCGAGCTTCGCGCCAAGATGGCGGAACTGGGAGAAGTCCGCGAGTCGGACCGGCGGCTGCGCGCCGAACGACTGCGCAGCGACGTGCGACAGAAGATCGCCTCGATGCTCAACCCCGAACAACAACAAAAATATTCGGCAATCGTCGCCACCGAAACCGGACGCAGCAGTGCGGGCAGCGGTCGCGTTTACGTCGTCGGCGACGACGGCAAGCCGCGCGAGGTGGCGCTGCGCCTCGGCCTCTCCGACGGCAACGCGACGGAACTCGTCGGCGGCGATCTCGCGGCCGGCGCGGAAGTGATCGTCGGCAACGTCGAACGCGGCACGCCGCCGGCGCGTCCGGCGGGTAGTGCGCCGCGGCTTCCCTTCTGAATGGGTTCGGACGGCGCGACACGGCGCGGCCCCGCGGCTGAATCCCGCGCCAACGGCATGCCCGCATCCATGCCTGTCGCCGCGCCGAAATCCACGAGCCTGGACGGCGGACCGGACGCGGCACCGCTCATCTCGGTCCGCGATCTCGTCAAGGTCTACGCTCTGGGCGAGACCGACGTGCACGCGCTGGCCGGTGTCTCGGTCGACATCGCCGAGGGAGAGTTCGTCGCGGTCATGGGGCCATCCGGTTCCGGCAAATCGACGTTCATGAACCTCATCGGCTGCCTCGATACGCCGACGGCGGGGAGTTACCGCCTCGCGGGTGGTGACGTCGCCAACCTGCCGCGCGATGCGCTTGCGCAAATCCGCAATCGTCAGATCGGCTTCGTGTTCCAGCAGTTCAATCTGCTGCCGCGCACCACGGCGCTGGAAAATGTCGAGCTGCCGCTGCTCTATGCAGGCTTGTCCGCGGCGCACCGCCACGCCAAGGCGCGCGCGAAGCTCGCGCAAGTGGGGCTCGCGGAACGGGAACGCCACAACCCGGCGCAGCTCTCGGGCGGCCAGCAACAGCGCGTGGCCATCGCCCGGGCGCTGGTCAACGATCCCAGGCTCATCCTCGCGGACGAGCCGACCGGCGCGCTTGATTCCGCGACCAGCCTCGAAGTGATGGCGCTGCTGCAGGAACTCAATCGCGGCGGCATCACGGTGATCGTCGTCACGCACGAGCACGACATCGCGGCGTTTGCGTCGAGGCTCCTGACCTTTCGCGACGGCAGGCTCACGCGCGACGCGCCGAACGTGGCAAGCGACGCCGCCGCGCTGATGGCCGCCCGAGGGCGGCACGCCGATTCGCCGGCCGCATGAATTTTCTCGCCACGCTCAAGGTCGCGTTGACGGCGCTGCGGGTCAACAAGCTGCGCTCGTCATTGACGATGCTCGGCATCATCATCGGCGTCGCCGCGGTGATCACGATGGTGGCCGTCGGCGCCGGCGCGCAATCCCGCGTCGAAGATCAGATCCGCAGCCTCGGCTCGAACCTCATCATCATCCTGTCGGGCAATTTCACGTCGGGCGGCGTGCGCATGGGGTCGGGCTCGCAACTGACGATCAGCGAGGACGACGCCTACGCGCTCGCCCGCGAAATTCCGTCGGTCCAGGCATCGGCGCCGGTGCTGCGCAGCAGCGGGCAGGTCGTTTTTGGCAACAGCAACTGGGCGACGCTGATATCCGGCGTCACGCCGGACTACCTGGAAGCCCGGCAGTGGGAGGTGGTTGGGGGCGAGGCGTTCGACCAGTCCCACGTCGACAGCGCCGCAAAGGTCGTGTTGCTCGGCCAGACGGTCGCGCGGGCGCTATTCGGCGACGCCGATCCCGTGGGCGAGATGGTCCGCATCCGGCGTGTTCCGCACACGGTCATCGGCGTGCTCGATCGCAAGGGCCAGAGCATGATCGGACAGGATCAGGACGACGTCGTGCTGATTCCGATCTCCACGGCGCGCAAGCGCGTGCTCGGCGGGACGAACGTGAAGACGCGCAACGTGCAGAACATCACGGTGCGCGTGCGTGACGGCGCCGACATGGCTGCGACCGAGCAGGAAATGCGTGACCTCCTGCGCCAGCGGCACAAGCTGCCGGCGAGCCAGGAAGACGATTTTTTCCTCCGCAATCTGTCCGAAGTGCTGGCGGCGCAGGAGGCGGCGTCGAAGATCCTCGCGCTGCTGCTCGCGGCGATCGCTTCGGTGTCGCTCATCGTCGGCGGCATCGGCATCATGAACATCATGCTGGTCTCGGTGACCGAGCGCACACGCGAGATCGGCCTGCGGCTGGCCGTCGGAGCACGTGGCCGGGACATCCTGACGCAGTTTCTCGTGGAGGCCGTGACGCTCGCGCTGATCGGCGGGCTCGTCGGGATCGCGCTGGGCGCGATCGCTTCCTTCGCGGTCGGCCATTTTGCCGGATGGCGCACCGAGATGAGCGCAACGGCGGTGCTGCTGGCGTTCGGATTCTCCGGCGCGATCGGGGTCTTCTTCGGCTTCTATCCGGCGCGCACGGCGGCGCGTTTGAGCCCGATCGACGCTCTGCGTCACGAGTAGCGGACGCAAGTTGCACCGTGCGCCATGGCCCAGCGTGATTGCGCGGCGCCGGAATGCGGACGGCGTCGCTTCCTACCTGTAACTTCCTACAGGTGCCGGTTCGCTCCGTTGGCGTTACTGTGTTTGCGCGGTCGCGATCGAGCTGCGTCGCGATGGACGCGGAGTCACTGCCGGGGGGACGCATGAAAATTCTCGTGATCGACGATCACCCGCTGATCGCCGAGGCGCTCGCGCAACTCCTCCCGCAACTCGGGGCGGACGTCGAAACGCTGGCGGCAGGTGATGCGGCGGAGGCGATGACGGTGCTCGACAACGAGCCGGATGTGGCGCTGGTATTGCTCGACCTCGCTCTCCCGGGTACGCGCGGGCTCGATTTTCTCGGCGACCTCAAGCTCGACTACCCCGGCGTGCCGATCGTCGTGCTATCCGCAACGCATGACCAGGCGACGATACTGGCAGCGCTCGGCGCCGGCGCGCACGGCTTCATCCCGAAAAACGTAAATGCCGGGATGCTGCTCGACGCCGTGCGACATGTGCTGGAAGGCGGCGTGTATCTGCCCACGGACGGCTCGCCGATGGCAGACGGCGACGGCGTGCACATCGCGGCCGATGCGCTGGGACTGACCGCGCGGCAAACCGATGTGCTGAAGCTTCTTGCCCAAGGCAAGCCGAACAAGCTGATCTGCCGGGACCTGACGCTCTCGGAGGGAACGGTCAAGGTCCATGTCAGTGCAATCCTGAAGGCGTTACGCGTTCATTCGCGTACCGAGGCCATCGCGATGCTCGCGCGCCGTGGCATCAGCGTCGAGACGCTGGCGGCGCGGCAACCGTCGCCCGGCCAGAACCTGCGCTGACATCGCGTGGCGACGGCGTGCCGTAACCCGTCGGCGGTGTCTCGGTCAATCTGCGGACGGCCCCGGTCCCGTGCTCCGCCAAACTCCATCCGGCCCGATGTCGCCGCTCCTGGCCCACGCGCAAGCCGATCAGGTCGCCACGCTCTACGAGTCGTGGCACCGGACCACCGCGTCCATGACGCTCGGCGCACTGATCCTGTGCGGCGTGCTGTGGGACCAGGTGGCGCCATGGATCATGGCGGCATGGCTCGCCGCGATTCTCGCCAACCAGGCGTGGCGCGGCATTCTGGCACGCGCCTACCGGCGCGCGAAACCGCGCATTGCCGACGCCGCGCGCTGGGGCGCGTACTGGGCCGTGGGTTCGACCGTCGCAGGCGCGCTCTGGGGCGCGGCTGCGGTTGCGATGTTTCCGGAGCCGCCCGCGTACCAGGCGCTGTTCATCGTCTGCCAGTTCGGCGTGATTCTCGGCGGACTCAACCTCACGGCCGTCTACAAGCCATCGTTCTACGGATTCGTTCTCACCGCGCTCGTGCCGCTCATCGTGCGCGTCGCCGTCGAGGGCGATCGGGTGCACCTGTTCACGGCAGGCGTGCTTGGCGTCGTGCTGGCATTCGTGCTGGCGTTCGGCCGCCAGGTGAACGACGTGCTGACCCACTCGTTGGCCATACGGTACGAAAATGTCGACCTCATTCGCGAACTCAAGGCCCAGACCGGGTCCGCGCTCGCAGCGCGAGGCGCGGCCGAGACGGCCAGCCGGGCCAAGAGCCAATTTCTTGCCGCCGCGAGCCATGACCTGCGCCAACCGCTGCACGCGATGGGGCTGTTCGCCGCGGCACTCGCAGCCAGGGTGCGCGACCCGGAGGTGCGGCCGCTGGTCGCGAGCATTCGCACGTCGGTGGAAGCGCTCGACGAATTGTTCGCGCAATTGCTCGACCTGTCGCGGCTCGAAGCCGGAGCGATGCGCGCAACCCCTGCGGCCTTTGCGCTCGAGCCGCTGTTCGCGCGACTCGCCAACGATTTCACGCCTCAGGCAGCCGCAGCGGGACTCGTCCTTCGGGTCCGGCCAACACGACGGGCCGTCATGACGGATCCGGTATTGCTCGAACGCATTCTGCGCAATCTCCTCGCCAATGCCCTGCGCTACACGCCGGCCGGTGGTGTCATCCTCGGTGCGCGCCGGCGCGCGGGGGCCGTGCGCATCGACGTGATCGACTCGGGGGTCGGCATTGCCGCGACCGACCGCGCGCGCGTCTTCGACGAATTCGTGCAATTGGCGGCGGCACCGCGACATCACACGCGAGGACGCGGCATGGGACTCGGGCTCACGATCGTGCATCGGCTCGCGACACTCTGCGGGCACCCGATCGAACTCGCATCGACGCCGGGCCGTGGTTCACGTTTCTCGATCACGGTGCCTCGCGCGAGCCGGCGCGAGCGCGAAGGGAGATCGCTTCGGATGCCACACGTACCCGTCATATCGGCCTCGCGTGCGCTCGCGGGGCGTCGCATCGTCGTCGTCGACGACGACCCGGCCGTGGTCGCGGCCATGTGTGCGCTGTTCATGTCATGGGAGGCGGTCGCCATAGGTGCCAGCGATGCGGATTGCGCACTTGCTGCCCACGCGGCGCACGCCGGCTCCCGAAGGCTCCCCGTCGACCTGATCGTGGCCGACCTCCGGCTGGCCGACGGCAGCTCGGGAATCGACGCGATCGCGCAACTGCGTTCCGTGTACGGCCTGGGCACGCCCGCCCTCGTCGTGTCCGGCGACACGAGCGGCGCCGCACAGGCCGAAGTGCGGGCGGCCGGAGTCGAACTGCTGGTGAAACCCGTTGTCGCCGCAGCGCTCAAGGATGCCGCGGAAGCCGCGCTCGCCATGCGCGCAATTTCCTGCGAGCTGCGGTCGGGCAAGGCAACGCCGTACGCAGTCCCCGGCTGATCGACGTCGGTCCGTCGGAGGCAGGCGGATTCGCCGGTGCGCGGCCCGGCGCATGGCCGGGCACTCGCGCGTGGCGGGCAAGCGGAAGGCGCCGTGGCTAACCGGACGTTCCTTCGAAATACCGATGCATCCGCTCGCGCATCTTCTGCCGGAACGATTCGCCATGGGCGACCCGCTTCTGCAGCATCTCGCGCACGATCGCCTTCTGCTCCGGTGCGAACGTCGCATAGAGGGCCAGCCACTCGGCACGGACCTTGGTCCGCAAGGCACGGCCTTGTTCGGCCGCGGTGTCGGCGACGGCCGCAACCGCGGCAAGGTTCGGCTCGGCGTTGGCAAGCTCGGCCTGCATCGCGTCCTTGACCTTCTGGCGATGCCCACGCATCGTTTCGCGCGCCAGCTTGCTGTCGGCGACCGCCTGGTCGAACATCCCCTGCTGCATCGTGTTGAGATTGAGCTCCGACCGGGCGTGCGCGATCAGGTGACCGATCATCGCGTCGGCGCCGCCCGCGCCGTGCGGACCTCCCGCGGGCTGCGCCAGCGCGGCGCCCGTGCCGAGTGCCATCGCCGCGGCGACGGCAGCTGCTCCGGCGATTCTGCAAAACGTGGAGTGAAGCGTCATGTCGAGTCCTTTCGGTGATTGCGGTGCCGCAACGGCTCCGCCGTAATAGCTTCGTACCCTTTGACCCATCGGCGTTCCATTCGCCGATGTCTCAATTGCAACCGGACGTTGCACAGCGCCGCGGGCGTTACAATTGGTTACACCCAGCGGCCAGCGTGCGCAACGCTGGACCGTTACCCTGATTCATGGCCAACAAGCATGCCGCACCGAAGGTACTTGTCATCGACGACGACGTGCGCCTGCGCGACCTTTTGTCGCGCTACCTGACCGAGCAGGGATTCCAGGTCGCCACGTTAGCCGACGCCCGCGAACTCGACAAGAAGCTGCAGCGGGACCCGCCCCACCTCGTCGTGCTCGATCTGATGCTGCCCGGGGAAGACGGACTTGCCGTCTGCCGCCGCCTGCGCGCCACCGGCGAAAGCGTGCCGATCATCATGCTGACGGCGAAGGGCGAGGATGTCGACCGCATCGTCGGCCTCGAGATGGGGGCCGACGACTACCTTGCCAAGCCGTTCAATCCGCGCGAGTTGGTCGCTCGCATCCATGCCGTGCTGCGCCGTCAGACCGAACGGCTCGCTCCGGGCGCGCCGGGCGCGACTGGCACGGTCGCGTTTGGTCCGTTTGCGCTCGATCTCGCGGCACGGACGCTAACCAAAGGCGACAAGACGATCCGCCTGACGACGGCCGAGTTCTCGCTCGTCAGGGTATTCACGCAACACGCGCGGCAGCCGCTGGCGCGCGAAAAGCTGACGCTGCTCGCGCGTGGACGCGATCACGACGCTTTTGACCGTGCGATCGACGTACAGGTGTCACGCCTGCGCAAGCTGATCGAGCCCGATCCTGTGCATCCCCGCTATATCCAGACGGTCTGGGGATTCGGCTACGTTTTCGTGCCGGACGACGCGGATACGGGCGGCAACCCCGAGAACGCCGCGTCGTGATCTTCGTTCCGCGCTCACTGTTCGGGCGGCTCGCGCTGCTGCTCCTTGCGGTGGCCGCCGTCGCGCTCGTCGCGACGATCCTCCTGTTCCGGCAGGACCGCGTTACGCTGCTCGCGCGCCAGTTCGGCGACACGAAGATCGTGCAGTTGCAGGCGGTGCGCGCCGCGCTCGAAGCCAGCGATATCCGGGAACGCCGCGAATCCATCGGCCGGATCGGCCGCGAATACGGCGTGCGCATCCTGCCCGAGAGCGAGCGCCCCCTCGCCGGTGGCATGCCTGTCCCGCCACTCTTGGAACCGCTCGCGACGCGCCTGCACGAAGCGCTCGGACCCGGCACCGAACTGCGCGTCGCCCCGGGCCGCGGGTTGTTGCTCGTGCGGATTGTCGCCGCGGGAATGGGTTACTGGGTCGGTTTCCCGCTTCCACCGCGACCGCAGGCCGAGGACCATCCATCGCGTGCGGCGTTGTGGAGCCTGATCGTCGCCACGGTTTTGCTGGGCGCCGCCTTCGTGTTCGCACGCTACCTCGCGCGACCGTTGCGCGACCTCGCCGCTAACGTCGAGCGCATCGGCCGCGGCGAGACGCCACCACCGCTGCCCGAAAACGGTCCTTCGGAAATTGCATCGCTGAATCGCGGCGTGAACCGGATGGCGGCCAATCTCATGCAGCTCGAACACGATCGTGCACTGCTGCTGGCCGGCGTCTCCCACGACCTGCGCACGCCGCTCGCCCGGCTGCGACTCGGCATCGAGATGGAAAAGCGCGACGAGGCGACACGCGCGGGCATGGCCGACGACATCGGGGAGATGGACCGGATCATCGGCCAGTTTCTCGACTTCGCGCGAACGGACGGCGACACCGCACGGGAGTCGTGCGACCCGAACACGATCGTCGGATCCTGTGTGGAACGTTATGTTCGTTCCGGCAGGGACGTGCGCTTCGCACCGGGCGCGCTACCGCTCGTGGCGCTACGACCCACGGCGCTTTCGCGCCTGATCGCGAACCTGATCGACAACGCGCTCGCATACGGAGCGCCGCCGGTGGAAGTGACGGCTCGCGTCGCCGGCGACCGCCTCGTGCTCGACGTCGCCGATCGCGGTCCAGGCGTCGCGCCCGACCAGGTCGAGCGGCTGAAACAGCCATTTACACGCGCGTCGGCGGCACGAACGAACGCGGCGGGGGTTGCCGGCGCGGGACTCGGGCTCGCGATCGTCGAGCGCATCGCGCGGCTGCACGGCGGGACGTTCGAACTCCTTCCGCGCGACGGCGGCGGCACGGTCGCCCGGGTGAAGATCCCCGTCTCGCCGCTATCCGATTCCTAGGCGAAACGCCGTTTCGCCGTCTGCCTGCTCACGGCGACGTGCCCGCCGCGACGATCGTCGATCAACCGGGCCTGACCACGTCCTGACGGCAGCGTCACTTCGGTGCCATCCGGATTGCGCCGTCGATGCGGATGACCTCGCCGTTCAGCATCACGTTCTGGACGATTTCGCGGACGAGCGAGGCGAATTCCTCGGGTCGGCCGAACCGCGGCGGGAAGGGGACCATCTTCGCGAGCGAAGCCTTCACGTCGGGCGGCAAACCGTCGCCCATCGGCGTTTCGAACACGCCCGGCGCAATCGTCATGACGCGTATCCCGTGCCGCGCGAGTTCGCGCGCGACCGGGAGCGTCATTCCGACGAGACCCGCCTTCGACGCGCTGTACGCAGCCTGCCCGATCTGCCCGTCGAATGCCGCGACCGACGCCGTGTAGACGATCACGCCGCGCTCGCCTTCCGCGTTGGGTACCCCTTTCGCCATGGCGTCCGCCGCGAGCCGCGTCAGGTTGAACGAGCCGATCAGATTGATGTTGATCGAGCGCGCGAAGCCCGCAAGCGTGTGCGGGCCCTCCCGGCCGACCACCTTCTCGCCGTGCACGATGCCCGCGCAGTTGACGAGCCCCTGCAAGCCGCCGTAGCCGTCGATCGCGGCGGCCACCGCGGCTTTCGCGCTCGCCTCGTCGGTGACGTCGGTCCGCACGAATCGGGCGCGGGCACCTAACGCGTGCGCCAGCGCCTGTCCTTCGGCTTCCTTCAGATCCGCAATGACGGCATTGCCGCCGCCATCCACCACCATCCGGACCGTGGCGGCGCCCAGGCCCGAAGCACCCCCGGTGACGATGAACGTACTGCCCTTGAGTTGCATGCGCTTGATCTCCGCTATGTCGTGACATGCCGCGGGCCGGTGACCTGGAAGTACCGGATGCCGTCCACCTGCAGCTGCGTGTTGTCCTTGGTGATGCAGATCTGGCTCGGGACGTCGAAGGGTATCTCGCGCAGGTCGTGCGTGTAGGCGATGCGCGCCGTGCCGTTCGCGTTCCACGTCTCCACCTGAACCGCCTGGCCGACGTCGAGCGAGGCCTGCCGCGGCGGCGACAAGCGGCCCAGCCGCCAGCGATGCGCGGCAATCGTCAACGCGACGCCCAGGATGCCGGCCACGCCGAACTGTATTTGCAGCCCGGCTCCCAGCCAGGCCGCGACGCCGCCAAGCGTGACGGCAATGCCGATGGCAAGAAGGTAGAACGTTCCGGTAAGAAGCTCGGCGCCGATCAGCAACGCCGCGGCGATCCACCAGATCCATTGAATGCTCACGATTCACTCTCGCTTCCGATCCGGACGGCGTGTAGTGTAACCAACACCCGGCACCAACCGTCGGATTTGGCCACGACGGCGCGTCGCTCGACACAGGGCAGGGCACATTCGGGAACTGCGCACCATGCCCGATCACCAGTGCCGCGGCCGACAAGGCGGAACCTGTCATCCAACTGCGCTTGCTCCTCCGATTCAGGTATAATATTCCTTTTTTAATCAAGCGCTTTGGCGCCGATTGTGAGCCTGCGGGGTTGCGATGCCGATTTACGAATACCGTTGTTCGTCCTGCGGCCATGAGCTAGAGGCGCTGCAGAAATTCTCCGACGCGCCCCTTTCCGCTTGCCCGTCGTGCCACAACAGCACGCTCGTCAAGCTGCTCTCCGCAGCCGGGTTTCAGCTCAAGGGCAGCGGCTGGTACGCCACGGACTTCAAGGGCAGTGGCAAGCCCAAGCCCGCGAAGACCGACGACACGTCGAAGTCCGAGACCAAGACCACGAGTGAAAGCACGCCCGCGGGCGACGTGAAAGGCGAAGCTGCCGTCGCGCCGAAACAGGAGACCAAGAGCGAAAGCAAGAGCAGCTCCGTTGCGCCAGCCGCCAAGACCGGGTCCCCTCCTGCCGCCAGTTAGCGAACTGCCGCCGACACGAACGATGAAGCGCTATCTGATTGCCGGTTTGCTCGTCTGGGTGCCGCTCGGCATCACGATCTGGGTGATCAACTTCCTGGTGACGACACTCGACCAGACGCTGCTGCTCGTGCCGGTGACGCTGCGCCCCGAGGCGCTCGTCGGCTTTCACATCCCGGGCCTCGGCGTGCTGCTGAGTTTCGTGATCCTGCTGGTGACCGGCATTTTCGCCGCAAATTTTTTCGGCCAGCGGCTCATCCGGATGTGGGAGCGCATCCTTGGGCGCATCCCGTTCGTCAAGTCGATCTATTCGTCGGTCAAGCAGGTCAGCGATACCGTGCTCTCCGACCAGGGAACTGCGTTTCGCAAGGCGCTGCTCGTGGAATTCCCGCGCCCGGGCTGCTGGACGATCGCGTTCCTGACCGGAACGCCCGCGCACGCAGTCGTGGATCATCTTCCAGGCGAGCACGTCAGCATCTACGTGCCGACCACACCGAACCCGACCGGCGGTTATTTCGTGATGGTGCCGAAGAGTGCCGTGCGCGAACTCGACATGTCGGTCGATGATGCGCTCAAATACATCATCTCGATGGGTGTCGTCGCGCCGTCCCGCCGAAGCGTCGCCCGCGGCCCGCTGTCCGCCGCGGCGCAGCCCGCCACCGCCACCCACACGCGAAATTGATCCGGTGGCACGCACTCCTCGTTGCGCCCGGTTGCGCGACGGCGGGTTCGCGCAACCGCCCCAGATTCGCACGTTTCCGAAGACACTCAGCCGTACTACCCGCCGGAGAATGCATTGAAGCGCACCGACTACTGTGGACGAATCGACGTCAGCCATCTCGGCCAGACGGTCACGCTGATGGGCTGGGTGCACCGCCGCCGCGATCACGGCGGTGTCATATTCGTCGATCTGCGCGACCGCGAAGGCATCGTGCAGATCGTGTTCAACCCCGACCGTGCCGATATGTTTGCCGCCGCCGAATCGCTGCGCAACGAATTCGTGATCAGTGTGACGGGGCTCGTGCGGCGGCGCCCGGAGGGCGGCGCCAATCCGAACCTCGTTTCCGGCGAAATCGAGGTGCTGGCGCACGCCATGGAGATTCTGAACGCCGCGCAGACGCCGCCGTTTCCCCTCGATGACGAAAATCTGTCGGAAACGGTCCGGCTCCAGCACCGGGTCATCGACCTGCGCCGGCCGCAGATGCAGAAGAACCTGATGCTGCGCCACCGCGCGGCGATGGCCGCGCGCAAGTATCTCGACGCGAAGGGATTCGTCGACATCGAGACGCCGGTCCTCTACAAATCGACTCCGGAGGGCGCGCGGGAGTTCCTCGTGCCGTCCCGGATCCACCACGGGATGTTCTACGCATTGCCGCAGTCGCCGCAGCTTTTCAAGCAGATGCTGATGATGGCGGGATTCGACCGCTATTACCAGATCGTCAAGTGTTTCCGCGACGAGGATCTGCGCGCCGACCGCCAGCCGGAATTCACGCAGATCGACATCGAGACGTCGTTTCTCGACGAACTCGAGATTCGCGAAATCATGGAAGGCCTCGTGCGCGCGATGTTCCGGGACGCGATGGGCGTCGAGCTGCCGGACCCGTTCCCGGTGATGCACTTCGCCGACGCGATGCGCGACTACGGCTCGGACAAGCCCGACCTGCGCATTCCGCTGCAGCTGACCGAGCTCACCGATGTCATGCGGACCGTGGAATTCAAGGTGTTCCGCGCCGCGGCCGACCTTCCCAACGGGCGCGTCGCTGCGCTGCGCGTTCCGGGAGGCGGCACGTTGACGCGAAAGGAGATCGACGACTACACAGCGTTCGTCAAGATCTACGGCATCGGCGGCCTCGCGTACATCAAGGTCAACGACGCGGGAAAGCCGAACGAGCATGGCCTGCAGTCGCCCATCGTCAAGTTTCTTTCGGCCGATGTACTGGCGAGCATCGTGGCGCGCACCGGCGCGCGGACCGGGGATCTCGTCTTCTTCGCCGCCGACCGCGAGCAAGTGGTCAACGACGCCCTCGGCGCATTGCGCTCCAAAGTCGGCAACGAGCGCGGCCTGGCCGAAGCCGGATGGAAGCCGCTGTGGGTCGTCGACTTCCCGATGTTCGAGTACGACGAGGACAAGAAGACGTGGGGAGCGCGGCACCATCCGTTCACGGCGCCAAAGGAAGGCCATGAGGCCCTGTTTGCGACGGACCCCGGGAAGGCCATCGCCAAGGCCTACGACGTCGTGCTGAATGGCTGGGAAATCGGCGGCGGTTCGGTGCGCATCCACAAGCCCGACGTGCAGGCAAAGGTGTTCGGGGCCCTCGGGATCAGCCCCGACGACCAGCGCAAGAAGTTCGGCTTCCTCTTGGACGCCCTCTCGTACGGCGCGCCTCCGCACGGCGGCATCGCGTTCGGGTTCGACCGGCTCGTCGCAATGATGGCGGGCGTCGATCAGATCCGGGACGTGATCGCGTTCCCGAAGACGCAGCGCGGGCAGGACCTCCTCGTCGACGCCCCGAGCGCGGTCACCGAGCAGCAGCTGCGCGATCTGCACATCCGGGTGCGGCAGACCGACTCGACCGGTCCTTCGGGCTGACCCCGCCGCTTGCGGCCTCCCGGCTGGCGCGCGGCACGGGCTGGTGCAGTCCGGCCGGTTGGCGGACAATCGCCGGCACGAAATGGAAGGCAACGGAATGATCGGCCACATGTCCGGCAATGCGGCAACGTCGCGCGATTCGTGTCCGCGGCCGAAAGCACGGGGCGCCATTCTCTTGTTGTGTCTCGCGGCAACCGCCGCCTTCGCGGCGCTGGCCCGTAACACGCCGGAGGCGATGGCCGATGTCGCCCTCGCCGACCTGCCGAAGGAGGCACGGGATGTCCATGCGCTGGTCGGCAAGGGTGGACCGTTCGCGTTCGACCGCGACGGCGTCGTATTCGGCAACCGCGAAAACCTGCTGCCCGCAAAGCCGCGGGGTTACTATCACGAGTACACCGTGCGCACCCCCGGCGTCACGAGCCGAGGTGCCCGTCGCCTGGTGTGCGGCGGCCCCGTGACGAGACCGGACGCGTGCTATTACACCGGTGATCACTATCGGTCGTTTCGAAGGATTCGCAAATGAAGCTGCCGGACCTCCACGATCTCGAAATCGCCGGCGTTCACGTGGCGCAGGGCGACGCACGTGCGCTCGCTGCCGCCGCGGCCGCGGCGAAACTGCGCTTTCATGGGGCCGATCTCCACGGCGTCAACAGCAAGGCGGAGCTGCTGGCGGCACTGGCGAAGGGCCTCAACCTGCCCGAGCATTTCGGCAACAACTGGGACGCGCTTGCCGATTCCGTCGAGGACGCCGACTGGCTCGGCAAGAACGGGTGCGTGATCGCATTGTCGAATTCCGGCGGTTACCGGAAGGCACATGGCATCGACTGGACGACGTTCGAGGACATTCTTGCCGAGGCATCCGATTACTGGCGTGAACGGCACAAACCGTTCTGGGTGTTCGTCAGCTGATCCGGTGCCGCACAAGATCCCGGTATCGACGCTCGTTGTCGTCTTCACGCCGGACCTGCGCGTGCTGTTGATCGAGCGTGCCGACGTCCCGGGCTACTGGCAGTCCGTGACAGGAAGCCAGGAGCCCGGTGAAACACTGGCCGACACCGCACGCCGCGAACTGCTCGAGGAGACGAGCATCGATGCGGCGGCGCACGGCGGGCTCGACGACTGGAACCTGGCGAACGTCTACACGATCTATCCGCGCTGGCGGCACCGCTACGCGCCGGGAACGACGCACAACACCGAGCACGTTTTTGCGTTGGCGCTGCCTGAGCCGGTTGCGGTTCGTCTCGATCCGCGCGAGCATCGGTCGTTCCTCTGGCTGCCGTGGGAAGAGGCGGCGGCCAAATGCTTCTCGTGGTCGAACCGCGATGCGATCCGGCTGCTGCCGCAGAGAAGCGCGCGCGGCGGCGCCTGATCGAACGGGCTAGTGTGCTGAGTCAGAAATTCACTAGGTTTTCCGCCCGACCATCGTCTCGGGCCGCACCCAGGCGTCGAACTCGTACTCCGCGACGTAGCCCAGAGCCAGCGCCGCCGCCTTGAGCGTCGTGCCTTCGCGATGCGCCTTTTTCGCGATCTCCGCGGACTTGTCGTAGCCGATGTACGGGTTGAGCGCGGTGACGAGCATCAGCGAGCGGTCGAGGAGCTCCGCAATGCGCTCCCGGTCGGGCTCGATCCCGCGCGCGCAATGCAGATCGAAACTCGTCATGCCGTCGGCGAGCAGACGCACGCTCTGCAGCACATTGTGAATGATGAGCGGCTTGTAGACATTGAGCTCGAAGTTGCCGGAGGCGCCACCGATCCCCACGGCCACATCGTTGCCCATTACCTGGGCCGCGATCATCGTGAGCGCCTCGCATTGCGTCGGATTGACCTTGCCCGGCATGATCGAACTGCCGGGCTCGTTCTCGGGGATCGTGATTTCGCCCAAACCCGAGCGTGGCCCGCTCGCGAGCCAGCGCACATCGTTCGCGATCTTCATCAGCACGCCGGCGAGCCCACGCAGCGCGCCGTGCAGGTTCACCAGCGCGTCGTTGGCGGCAAGCGCCTCGAACCTGTTGGGCGCGGAGTCGAGCAGCATGCCGGTGAATTCGGCGATGTCGCCGGCAACCGCAGCGCCGAATTCCGGATGCGTGTTGAGCCCGGTGCCCACTGCAGTGCCGCCGATCGCGAGCTCGCGCACATGCGGCAGCGACGCCTCGACATGCGCCCAGGCCTGCGCGAGTTGCGCCGCGTAGCCCCCGAACTCCTGGCCGAGCGTCAGCGGCGTCGCGTCCTGCAAATGCGTGCGGCCGATCTTGACGATATCGGCAAAGGCGACGGCCTTCGCGGACAGCGTCGCCTCGAGCGCGGTCAGCGCCGGCAACAGGTCTCGCGTCACGGTCTCTGCCGCGGCGAGGTTCATCGCCGTCGGGAAGACATCGTTGGACGATTGCCCGCAGTTGACATCGTCGTTGGGATGCACGTGTCGGCCCTCGCCGCGCGGTCCGCCGAGGATTTCCGACGCGCGATTGGCGAGCACCTCGTTGACGTTCATGTTCGTTTGCGTGCCCGATCCCGTCTGCCAGACCGCGAGCGGAAATTCGTCGGCGTGCCGGCCCGACAGCGCCTCGTCCGCCGCCGCCACGATGGCATCGGCCCGGACCGGGTCCAGCGCGCCGAGCGCCTTGTTGACGCGCGCCGCGGAGCGCTTGACGATCAACAGCGCCCGGATCAGGGCTTCCGGCATCTTTTCGGTCGAAATCCGGAAATGCTCGAGCGAGCGCTGCGTCTGGGCGCCCCAGAGCCGGTCGGCCGGCACCTCGATCGGACCGAACGAATCGCGTTCGATGCGCATGGATTGCAAGGTCATGGCAGGTCTCCTTCGAAGAGCTGAAGCCGATACTTTCGCACGACGAAACGGCTGCCGCAGCAGAGAGGGTGGCCCCGATCGAGCAAGTGGTGCAGCGCCGCATGCAACCGGCACGGGCCGTCAGCGTGTAGATTACGCGTTATCGAGGGCAACGGATCGAACCAGCGACGAAGGAGACAGGCATGGACCCACTCAAGGGGATTTGCGTCCCGATCTGCACCCCGTTCGCGGACGACGGAAAGCGCGTCGACGAGCGGGCACTGCGGACGCACATCGACTCGATGCTGGAGGCCAAGGTCCACGTCATTGCCGTGTGTGGCGGCACCGGTGAGTTTCCATTTCTCTCCGGGTTCGAGAAGCGCCAAATCGCCGAGATCGCGGCGAAGCACATCGACGGGCGTTGCGACCTCATCGTGCAGACCTCGGCCATCCGGACGGAGGACGCCATCGAGAATTCAAAGCACGCCGAAGGCGTCGGAGCCACGGCCCTGCTGATCCTGCCTCCCTACTTCGAGGGACCGGGAGAGGCCGGCGTGCGATGGCATTTCGAGCAGATCGGCAAGGCGATCAAGATTCCGATCATGGTCTACAACATCCCACAGTTCTCGGGCTTCGACATCACCCCGGAGGTGTTTTCGCGTCTGCGCGAAATCGAATCGATACAGTACATCAAGGACAGCACATCGAACATGCTGCGGATCGAACAACTCGCGGCATCGGGCGCACGCGTTTTCAACGGCTGCGATTACCTCAATCTCTACGCTCTGATGGCCGGCAGCGTCGGCTGCTTCTGGGGCGGGGCGAACGCGATGCCGAACGAGGCGGTGCGGCTCTACGATCTGTTCCAGGCCGGAAAGCTGGCCGAGGCCCTTGCCTTGTGGCGCCGCATGCAACCTCTGAACAAGCTCCTCTGGACCTTGCCGTTCAATTCCGTCGCCAAGGCTTCCGCCAATCTTTCCGGCAGAATGGTTGGAGAATGCCGGCGCCCGGTCCTGCCGCTCACTGCGGAACAGCTGGCGGCGGTCGAAGCGGCGATGGCACCGCTGCTGAAGGCATGAATGGCCGACGGTCCGGGTGCCTAGGCGGCCGGCGTTGACTCGGACGCCGCCGGTGCCGGTGCGGCTGCGGGCGCCGCAGCGTCCTCCGCCGCCGCCTTCATCGATAGCCGCAGGCGTCCCTTGTCGTCGGCTTCGAGCACCTTGACGCGGACGATCTGGCCTTCCTTGACGTAATCGGATACGAGGTTGACGCGCTCCTTCGCGATCTGCGAAATGTGCAGGAGCCCGTCCTTGCCCGGCAGCACCTGGACGATCGCGCCGAAGTCGAGCAGGCGCAGCACCGTACCCTCGTAGATCCGGCCGACTTCGACTTCCGCGGTGATGTCCTCGATGCGCTTGCGCGCGACATTGCAGGCGTCCGCGTTGACCGATGCGATCGTGATGGTGCCGTCGTCCTGGATGTCGATCGTCGTGCCGGTTTCCTCGGTGAGCGCGCGGATCACCGCTCCGCCCTTGCCGATCACGTCGCGGATCTTCTCCGGATTGATCTTGAACGTCATCATCCGCGGCGCGTGCTGCGACACCTCGGTGCGCGCATGCGGCAGCGCCTCCTGCATCAGGTGCAGGATGTGCATCCGTCCCTCGCGCGCCTGCGACAGCGCGACCGCCATGATTTCCTTGGTGATCCCCTGGATCTTGATGTCCATCTGCAGCGCGGTGATCCCGCGATCGGTGCCCGCGACCTTGAAATCCATGTCGCCGAGGTGATCTTCGTCACCGAGGATGTCGGTCAACACCGCGAAGCGGTTGCCTTCCTTGATGAGACCCATCGCGATGCCGGCCACGTGCGCCTTGGTCGGCACGCCGGCGTCCATCAGCGCGAGGCTCGCGCCGCATACGGAGGCCATCGACGAGCTGCCGTTCGATTCGGTGATTTCCGACACCACGCGCATCGAGTACGCGAACTCCTCCGAGGTGGGCAACACAGCGAGCAGCGCGCGCTTGGCGAGGCGGCCGTGGCCGATCTCACGGCGCTTCGGGGTGCCGACGCGGCCGGTCTCGCCGGTGGCGTAGGGAGGCATGTTGTAATGGAGCATGAAGCGGTCGGTGTACTCGCCCATCAGCGCGTCGATGCGCTGCTCGTCGCGGGCCGTACCGAGCGTCGCGACGACAATCGCCTGCGTTTCGCCGCGCGTGAAAAGCGCCGAGCCGTGCGTGCGCGGCAGCACGCCGGCACGAATGGAGATCGGCCGCACGGTACGCGTATCGCGGCCGTCGATCCGGGGTTCGCCGGACAGGATCTGGTTGCGCACGATGTTCGACTCGAGCTCGAAGACGAAGTTGTTGACGTGGTTCGCGTAGCCGGCGGGCGCGTCGGCCTGGATACACTCCGCGGCGACCTTGGCGTAGACGTCCTTCAGGCGCTGCTGGCGTGCCTGCTTGGAACGCAGCTGGTACGCCTCGCGGAGGTCGGCGTCGGCAACGGCCGTGACCTTGGCGATCATCGCCTCGTCCTTCGCCGGCGCCTGCCAGTCCCACAGCGGCTTGCCTGCTGCTTCGACCAATTCGTGAATCATGCCGATCACGGCCTGTTGCTGTTGATGGCCGAACACGACGGCGCCCAGCATCACTTCCTCGGGCAGTTCGTTGGCTTCGGACTCCACCATCAGCACGGCAGCTTCCGTTCCAGCGACGACAAGGTTCAACGCGGAGGATGCGAGCTCGGTCTTCGCCGGGTTCAGCACGAACTGGCCGTCGATGTACCCGACGCGCGCGGCGCCGATCGGACCGTTGAACGGAACGCCAGCGAGCATCAACGCCGCTGAAGCGCCGATCATGGCCGGGATGTCAGGATCGATTTCGGGATCCACCGACATGACCGTTGCTATGACCTGCACCTCGTTGTAGAAGCCGTCGGGAAACAGCGGCCGGATCGGGCGATCGATGAGCCGCGACGTCAGCGTTTCCTTCTCCGACGGGCGCCCTTCGCGCTTGAAAAACCCGCCGGGGATCTTGCCGGCGGCGTACGTCTTTTCCTGGTAGTCGACGGTCAGCGGGA
Source organism: uncultured beta proteobacterium (assembly GCA_963695725.1). GTDB lineage: Bacteria > Pseudomonadota > Gammaproteobacteria > Burkholderiales > Casimicrobiaceae > CAIWHR01. The sequence continues at coordinate 118,589 of CAVOHM010000002.1, read as the reverse complement.
AGAAGTCCTGACCGGACTTCGCTTCCTGCCGCGCCACCGCCGTGACCAGCACGACTGTGTCGTCGAGGCTTGCAAGCACCGCACCACCGGCCTGGCGGGCGATCTCGCCGGTTTCGAGCGTCAGGGTGTGGCGACCGTAGGGAATCGATTTCTTGATGGGGTTCACGTTGTCCTCAATTCTGCAAAAAGACAATGGCCGCCCAGGGTTGGCGCGGCCATTGCGGTTGTCCTCAAGGGAGTTGCGGCGAAAAGCGACGGCTCCATTCGCGGGCCCTGGGGACGCATCGTTCGTTCGCTCGCGCGACCGGAAAGGCGACGGCAGGAACCGGCTCGAAGGGATCCCGGCACGCTTACTTGCGCAACCCGAGTTTCTGGATCAGCGTACGGTAACTGTCCGCATTGCGCGACTTCAAATAGTCGAGCAGCTTGCGGCGACGCGACACCATCCGCAGCAAACCGCGCCGCGAGTGGTGGTCCTTCACATTGGCCTTGAAATGGTCGTTCAAGCCGTTGATGCGCGCGGTGAGCAGCGCCACCTGCACTTCGGGCGAGCCTGTGTCGCCCTTGATTCGCTGGTAATCGGCGATGACATTCGCCTTCTCTTGCACCGTGACTGCCATTATTGTCGTCCTTCGATCGTGAAATGCGCACGGGACCGGCAGTGGCCCCGGCGTTGAATTTGCAACCCGCGCATCTGCGCGGCTGCGCTCGGCGAAAACAGTGATTGTACACCAGAAAATGCTTAGGATTCAATCGCTAATCCGCCCTTCGCCGCGTCGCCGACCGATCACCCGGGCTCGGGCCGGACGCGGGTGTCCCGGCGCACGCGGTCGCGTCGGCGGAAGGCTCCCGCGTCGCGTCCGTGCGCGCAAGTCGCAGCGCACGCAGCGTGCCGCCCGCAGACTCGACCAATCCGAGGAACGCGCCGTGTGGACCATAGCAGCGGTACGTGCCGATCGTTTCCGGCGGCGCACCGGCGACCTGCCCGAAAACGAGCGCCCGGGCGCCTAACGCGTCGATGTCGAGACGCGCGACGCCGGCAAGAGGGGCGTCCGCTGGCAGCAGCAACGCGTCGCGCGCAGCACCATCCATCGCTTCGAGCGCTTCGAGCGTCACCGCGCCATCGAGGGTGAACGGCCCCGCAACCGTCCGCCGCAAGGCGCGAAGATGCGCGCAGCTGCCGACCGCGCCGGCGATGTCCTCGGCGAGGACCCGGATGTACGTGCCCTTGCCGCAGGCGACGCGCAACACCGCCTGCGGCGGCGACCACTGGAGAAGCTCAATGGCCGCGATGTCGATAACGCGCGCGCGCACGAGGGATATCGACACCGGCGCGCGCATACTCGTAATAATTGCGGCCGCGGTACTTGAGGGCGGCGAATGCCGGCGGGATCTGGACGATCGGGCCGACGAAGCGCGGCAGCGCCGTCTCGAGTTCGGCGCGCGAAAACGTCGCGTCGCAGGTGCGCACGGTCTCGCCTTCGGCGTCGCCGGTGGTCGTGGCCGCTCCGAAATGCACGGTCGCGACATACTCCTTGGGCGCGTCGAGCAACGCCTGCGCGAACTTGGTCGCATCGCCGAAACAGAGCGGGAGGAGCCCGGTCGCCAGCGGGTCGAGGGTGCCGGTATGGCCGGCCTTCTCGGCTGCGTAGAGGCGTTTGGCGCGCTGCAGCGCCGCGTTCGACGACAGTCCCGCGGGCTTGTCCAGCAGCAGCACGCCGTCGATTCTCCGGCGCGCCGACCGGGAGCGCCCGCCTCCCGGAGTCATCAGGAGTCCGGTTTGCGGTCGGCCGCGACGGCCTCGTCGATCAGTTGCGACAGGCGCATGCCGGACTCGATCGAGTCGTCGTACGCGAAATGAAGCTGCGGCACCGAGTAGAGCTGCATCCGGTGCGACAGCTCGGTGCGCAGGAACCCGGCCGTATGCTGCAGCGCGCGCACCGCTTCGTCGGCGTGCTCGCGCCCGGCCAGGTGCGTGACGAAGATCTTCGCGTGCGAGAGGTCGGGCGAAACCTCGACCGCGCGTGATCGTGACCCGCCCCACGCGCGGATCCTTGACGTCGTCGCGCAGCAGGTGGGCCAGCTCGCGCTGGATCTGCTCGCCGACGCGCTGCGCGCGCTGCGAATGTCTCTTCACGGCTACAACGTCCGGGAGACTTCGACAATCTCGTAGACCTCGAGCTGATCGCCCTTCTCAATGTCGTTGTAGTTCTTCACCGACAAGCCCGCACTCGAAGCCGCCCTTCACCTCGCGCACGTCGTCCTTGAACCGCTTCAGCGAATCGAGCTCGCCGTCGTGGATCACGACGTTGGCGCGCAGCAGGCGAACACGCGAACCGCGCTTGACGATGCCGTCCAGAACGTAGCACCCCGCCACGGTTCCGACCTTCGAGATCCTGTAGACCTCGCGCACCTCGACCAGGCCGATCTGGCTCTCCTTCTTGTCCGGCGTCAAGCATGCCCGACAGCGCCGCCTTCACCTCGTCGACCGCGTCGTAGATGATGTTGTAGTAGCGGATGTCGCACGCCGCTGTGTTCGGCGAGCTTGCGCGCCGGCGACGTCGGCGCGCACGTTGAACCCGATCACGACCGCCTTCGACGCGAGCGCCAGGTTGATGTCGGATTCGGTGATGCCGCCAACACCGGCATGCACGATGTTGACCTTCACCTCGTTCGGTCGACAGCTTCGTCAGCGCCTGCGACAGCGCCTTCGTAGCTGCCCTGCACGTCGGCCTTGACGATCAGCGTCAGCGTCTTGACCGCGTCCTCGGCCATCTGGTCGAACATGTTCTCGAGCTTCGCCGCCTGCTGCTGGGCGAGCTTCACGTCGCGGAACTTGCCCTGGCGGAACAGCGCGATTTCGCGCGCCTTGCGCTCGTCGCCCAGCGCCATGACGTCCTCGCCGGCGAGCGGCACGTCGGACAGACCCTGGATCTCGACGGGAATGGCCGGTCCGGCGCTCGTCACGGCCTTGCCGTTCTCGTCGGTCATTGCGCGCACGCGGCCGAAGACCGCGCCGGCCAGCACGATGTCGCCGCGCTTCAGCGTGCCCGACTGCACGAGCACGGTCGCCACCGGGCCCTTGCCCTTGTCGAGGCGCGATTCGATCACGATGCCTCGTGCCGGTGCGTTCTTCGGCGCCTTCAGCTCGAGCACTTCCGCCTGCAGCAGGATCGCGTCGAGCAGCTCGTCGATGCCAGCGCCGGTCTTGGCCGAAACCGGGATGAACTGCGCCTCGCCGCCGTATTCCTCGGGCATCACGCTCTCGGCGACCAGTTCCTGCTTGACTCGCTCGAGGTTCGCATTCCGGCTTGTCGATCTTGTTGATCGCGACGACGATCGGCACGTTGCCCGCCTTCGCGTGCGCGATCGCTTCCTTGGTCTGCGGCATCACGCCGTCGTCGGCCGCGACGACCAGGATCACGATGTCGGTGACCTTCGCGCCGCGCGCGCGCATCGCCGTGAACGCCTCGTGGCCGGGCGTGTCGAGGAACGTGATCACGCCCTTCTTCGTCTGCGACGTGATAGGCGCCGATGTGCTGCGTGATCCCGCCGGCCTCGCCGCTCGCCACCCGCGTGCGGCGAATCATGTCGAGCAGCGACGTCTTGCCGTGATCGACGTGACCCATCACCGTGACGACGGGCGGCCGCGGTTCGGCCTCGACGTCGCGTCGCTTCGGACTCCGCGAGCAGCGCGTCCGGATCGTCGAGCTTCGCGGCCTTCGCCTTGTGCCCCATCTCGTCCGCCACGATCATCGCGGTCTCCTGGTCGAGCACCTGGTTGATGGTCACCATCGTGGCCGAGCTTCATCAGCGCCTTGATGACCTCGGCCGCCTTGACCGACAGCTTGTGCGCGAGTTCGGCCACCGTGATCGTCTCGGGCACCGTCACGTCACGGATGACCGGGACTCGCGGCCCCGCACAGCACCTTCGCCGCCTTCTTCGTCGTGGCGCCGGGGACCGCCCACCTTGGGCTGCCGCCAGCCACCGGCCGCGGTACCGCCGCGTGACGTCGCCGCGCAGCTTGAGCGCGCGCCGCCGCGCGGCTTCTTCCTGGAACCCTGCGCCGGCTCTTCTTGGCCGGCTTCGCGCCGCTCGCCCGGGTTTCGCGGCGGGTCGATGCAGCGTGCCTTCGGTCGGCGTCTTCGCGGCCGGCGCTTTGGCGGACTTGGCCGTCTCCGGCGCCTTCGTCGCGTCGGCGACAGCGGCGGCTGCGGCGGCCTTGGCCGCGGCTTCCTCGGCTTCGCGCTCCTTCTTCGTCTTGCGCTTGACGACCTGCTCCTGCTTCTTCTGCACCTCTTCCTGCTGGCGCGCGATCAGCTCCTGCGCCTTCTTCTCCTCGGCCTCGCGCGCGGCCAGTTCCTCGACGCTGATGAGCGGTGCGGCGACTGCCTTGACCGGTTCCTCGGCCGCGGGCGCCGCCTCGGTCTCGTCGCGTTTGACGAAAACGCGCTTCTTGCGCACCTCGACCTGGATCGTGCGCGCCTTGCCGGTGGACTCGGCGGCCTTGATCTCGGTGGTCTGCTTGCGCGTCAGCGTGATCTGCTTCTTCGGCTCACCGGCGGCACCATGCTGCTTGCGCAGGTAGTCGAGCAGCGGGTCTTGTCCTGCTCGGAGAGGCTCGTCGCCTTCCTTCTTGCCGGCGACGCCCGCCGCGGCGAGCTGCTCGAGTAGGGCGCCCGCCGGCATCTTCAGCTCGGTCGCGAATTGTTCGATCGTCGTGTGCGCCATGCTGCTTCTCCCGCTTCCTGTGTTTCCCTGCGCAATGCTCAGTGCCGGGTCGGCGCCGCCGACTCGGCTGCGTGCTCGGCGTCGGCCGGCTCTGCCTCGAACCAGTGCGCGCGCGCCTTCATGATCAGGTCCTGCGCACGCTCCTCCGCAATGCCGGTCAGCTCGACGAGCTCGTCGCCCGCAAGATCGGCGAGCGCATCGCGCGTCGTGATGCCGTGCGCCGCAAGCGCAGCTCGCGATCTCGGTGTCCATGCCCTCGAGGCCGAGCAGCGCCTCCTCGACGTTCTCGACGTTCTCCTCGCGGACGATGGCCTCGGTCAAGCAGCGCGTTGCGCGCGCGGCTGCGCAGCTCGTTCACCGTGTCCTCGTCGAACGACTCGATCTCGAGCATCTCGTTGATCGGCACGTAGGCGACCTCCTCGAGCGACGTGAAACCCTCGCCGATCAGGATGTCGGCCACTTCCTCGTCGACGTCGAGCTTGCTCCATGAACAGCGTGACGCAGCCGGCCCGTCTCCTCTCGTGCTTCTTCTGCGACTCCTCGACGCTCATCAGGTTGAGCTCCCAGCCGGTGAGCTCGGAGGCGAGGCGCACGTTCTGGCCGCTGCGGCCGATCGCGATCGCGAGGTTTTCCTCGTCGACCACGACGTCCATGCGTGCTTCTCCTCGTCGACCACGATGCTCTGCACCTCGGCGGGCGCCAGCGCGTTGATGACGAACTTCGCCGGATCCTCGGAAAACAGGATGATGTCGACGCGCTCGCCGGCGAGCTCGTTGGTCACCGCCGTCACGCGCGAGCCGCGCATGCCGATGCAGGTGCCCTGCGGGTCGAGCCGCGGGTCGTTCGACTTGACCGCGATCTTGGCGCGGATGCCGGGGTCGCGCGCGGCGGCCTTGATCTCGATCAGGCCCTCCTCGATCTCCGGCACCTCGAGTTCGAACAGCCGCATCAGGAACTCCGGCGCGATCCGCGACAGGATGAGCTGCGGTCCCTTCGCCGTGCGGTCGATCTTCATCACGTAGGCGCGCACGCGGTCGCCGACGCGCAGCATTTCCTTCGGATCAGCTGGTCGCGCGGAATCACGCCCTCGATGCGGCCCGGACTCGACGATCGCGTTGCCGCGCTCGATGCGCTTGACCGTGCCGGTCAGCAGGTTGTCCTCGCGCTCGAGGAAGTCGTTGAGGATCTGCTCGCGCTCGGCATCGCGGATCTTCTGCAGGATCACCTGCTTCGCCGCCTGCGCGCCGATGCGGCCGAACTCGACCGGCTCGAGCGGCTCCTCGATCACGTCGCCGAGCTTCAAGTCCGGGCCGCGCTCGCCCGCATCGGTGATCGCGATCTGGTGCGCCGGCTCCTCGTGCTCCTCGTCGGGCACGACGGTCCAGCGCCGGAACGACTCGTAGTCGCCGCGTCTCGCGGTCGATCGACACACGCGCGTCGATCTCGTCGGACGAAGCGCTTCTTGGTCGCCGAGGCGAGCGCCGATTCGAGCGCGGCGAAGACAATGTCCTTCGGCACGTTCTTCTCGCGCGCAAGCGCGTCCACCAGCAGCAGCAATTCGCGGTTCATGTTGGCTTTTCTCCACTCGATCCTTGGGTACGAGCCGCGCGCGGTCGATGTCCGCGAGCGGAATCGTCGTCGTTCCCTGCGCGGTTGTCGACGAGGACGGCGCCGTCCGCGACACCCTTGCAGCATGCCTTTCATGCGGCGCGCGTTCGGTCCGGGATCTCGCCAGCCTGAATTCGGCCTCCTCGCCGTTGAACCGCGCGTAGAAATCCGCTTCCTTGCGGAGCGGCCGGTCGAGGCCGGGCGAAGACACCTCCAGCCGGTCGTAATCGACATTCTCGACCGCGAACAATCGCGTCAGCTGCTCGGCTGACGCGGGCACAATCCTCGACGCTGACGCCCTTGCGGCTTGTCGATGAACACGCGCACGTACCGGCCCTTGGGTGACATCTCCCAATCGACCAGTTCGTACCCCATCGGGGGCAACGTCTTTTCCAAGAGTTCGCCCAGATTCATCGCCATGCAAAAAGAGTTGCGCCAAAAAAAAATGGGCTGCGCCCAGCCCATTTCTCTTACTAATCCAACGAGATACTAGCAGAAATCGGGGCGCAAATGAAGGGGCTTGACCGTCCGGCCCGGACCGGTCGGCCGGAGGCGGACCCCCGACTATCCATGATCCGCCGCCGGGTGCGCCGCGTCCCCGTTGTTGCATCGACCCCGGCAGGAAGCAAAGAGGGCAAGATATCGTCGATGAAGCACGAGCGCGACCGGATCCCTGCAGCGCCGGAAGAACTGGCGGCGATTGTGCCCGGCGTCACGCTGTGGTGGTGTGGAATCGAGCGCAGCCCCGAGGACGTCGCGCGAGCCGCCGCGGTGCTTTCGGCGGCGGAATCGGCGCGCGCTGCCCGGTTCGGTACCGATGCACTGCGGCAGAGATGGATCGCCGGGCGCGCCGCGCTTCGCATGGTGCTCGGCCACACGCTCGGCATCGACGCGGCCGACGTGCCGATTCGCCGGGGCGTGCGCGGACGTCCCGAACTCGTGGACCCCGGGCGAGGCATCGACTTCAACGTGTCGCACACGCGAGGGGTCGCGCTCATCGCGATCGCGCGGGGTTTGCCCGACGGGACCCGCGTGGGCGTGGACATCGAGCACGCCGACCGCGCGGTCGGGGCGGACCGGCTCGCACCGAAGTTCCTTACGCTGCGTGAACAGGCGACGCTCGCGGCGCTCGGTCCGGTCGAGCGGCGGCAGCGCTTTCTGCGGCACTGGACCTGCAAGGAAGCGATGAGCAAGGCGACGGGCGACGGTATTGCGGCGCCCTTTCGACGTCTCGACGTCGAAATCGCGGATTCGCCACGGCTCCGCGACGGGCCGCCGCCCTATCTGCCGGAACGCTGGTCACTGCACGATGCCGGCATGCCGCTGGAATGGCTGGCGACGGTCGCGCTGTGGCGCGGGGCACCGTGACCCCTCGCCCGTTCGGCTGGCACGCCGAACGGCCAAGCGGCGGCGGCCGGGCTAACCTACCGCCGGCGCCGGCGGCCCTCGTCGACCTCGGGATGCTCCGGCTTCGGGTATTTCCATCGCTTCTGCAGCCAAAGCCAGTCCGCGGGACTTTCCTGGATCGCTGCCTCGAGCTTCCGCGCAAAGCGCTCCATGATCGGCACGTCGTCGGAACCGGTCTCGTGCTCGAACGGCGGCATGGCGAGCGCCGAAAGGTGCACCGAATAGCGGCCCCGGCCCACGCGCCGCATCGCGACATACAGCACCGGCGAGTCGAGAAAGTGCGCGACCTTCTCGGCGCCGACGAAAAAGGCGGTGTCCCGATTGAGAAAACGCGACCAGTGCTTCTTGTCGCCTCGCGGCGGCGTCTGGTCGGCAATCAGCGCGTAGCCGCGCGGATTGCCGGCGCGGCTCATGAGTTCGTAGACGAAATCCTCGCGCGGAATCGGCTTGCCGCCGAAACGCGAACGCGCGTCACGGAGGAACCGGTCGAGCGACGCGACGCGCTGCCGCTGGTACACGGCATCGATCGGCAGGCCGAAGCGCGCGCCCCCGGCCGGCAACAGCCACTCCCAGTTGCAGAAGTGCGGCGTCAGCAGGACCACCGATTGCCGTGCCGCGACGGCGGCGTCGATCAATTCCGTATTCTCGAAAGCCACGCGCCGCGTCAACGCCTCCGCGCTGGCGCCGAAACCCCACAGCGCTTCCATCACCACGTCGGCGATGTTTCGGTACGACTGGCGCAGGATGCGCGCGCGCTCGTCCGCCGACTTGTCGGGAAACGCCCGCGCGATGTCCATCGCCACCTGGTCGCGCCGCCAACGCAGCACATGAAACACGAAGAAATCAATCGACCAGCCCCCCGCGTAGAGCAGGGGCAGCGGGATCCGCGACAGGATTTTCAGCAGGAAACGCATCGCGCCCAACCGACGAACTGCGGCGGCGTGCCCCGTGCCCGGCGCATGCGACCCCGCGGCCGGGAACGCTTGCTCACCGGACCCGACGCGGCGCTGCGCGCGCGCAATCGGACCCCGGGGAATCGGAGGCGGTCGCGCAGCGCTATGGCCGTTGCGCGTGGATCAGCCATAAGTGCGCGAGATCGGCGGTGCCGTCGGTGCCGCCGACCTCCCGGAATGTCCGGATCGCCTGCGCCTTCTGGCCCGCTGCGAGGTAGGCGATCCCGAGATGCAGTCTTGCGTCCTCGGGCCGTCCGACGCCTCCCTTCGCCATCCCCTGCTCCATCAGCGCGATGCCCTGGTCGTACTGTTTCCCGCTCACATAGGCAAAACCGACGTTGACGAGTGCCGTCCCGTCCTTGGAGGCGATGGCCGACCGGGCGCTCTGCGGGAGCTGCTTCTCGTCTTCCGCAACTTGTCTGGCCGCCATGTCGCGCAACTTCTTGTGGTGCTCCGCGTCGGGGCCGACGCCAAGCGCGCCCGCCGCAAACCCCAGATCGGAAACCCGCATCGCTTCGGCCGGAAGGCCCGCGCTCATCGCGAGCTGCGCAAACGCCGCATAATCCGCCGTTCCGCCCAGCGTGCCGGTCGCCTGCCGCAACCGAAGCAAGTCGAGCGTGAGATGCCCGGCGAAACCGGGCTTCGCCTGAACGCGCCCGATCGCCTCGGACCAGTATTCCGCGTTCGGATAGTAGGCGAGGAGCTTTTCCAGCGCGTAGACGTATCCTGCGTCATCGCGAAGCTTGACGTAGGAGCTCGCCAGCAACTGCACGCGCTCCAGTTGCGGTGCGGCACCGGACTTGGCATCAGCCTCGACGACTGCGCGAAGCTCGCCCGCCGCGCCAGCGAAATCGTCGGCTAGATACAGCGCCCGAATGCGCAACCAGCGCAAATCGGCATTCGGGCCCGCGTCCTTCAGGTAACGCGCGGCCCAGGTGGCGGCCTTGGGATAGTCCTTGACCTTGAAATTCAGCTGCGCGAGCACCTCTACCATGCGACCGAGATCGGTGGGTGTGAGCTGCCCGGCGACGACGACCGCCTCGAACGACCGGATGGCCGTCGGAATGTCCCCGGCGCCGGAGGCGGCGACGCCGCGCATCCGATCGATGGCGATGTTCTCTTTCGGCGTCCGATCGGCGACGGCCTCCGCCTCGCGAATCCGGGCGAGCGCGTCGGCAAACTTGCCAGCACGTATGAGCGCCTCCGCCGCCTGCAACGGCGCGGCGATGGCGGGCCGGAACGCCTCCGGCTGGGGAGCAGGGGTTTGCGCAGACAGCGCGGACACGCCGCCACCGATCAGCGCGATGAATGCTGCGCGCAACGCGCATTGAACGAGCGAGCGCCACGGGCTTCGGTACGAACACATTGACTGGAGATCCCGGAACATGTTGGCTGCGCGCCACGCCATCCGGCGCGAAACCGCGCATTCTACAAGTTTTCGCCGACGGGCACTCTGCGGACGCGCGCGCCGCGAACAGACTCAAGCCGGAATTACCGCGGTCACTTCGATCTCGACCTTCGCCGCGTCCTCGACGAGCGCCGCCACCTCCACTGCCGTCATCGCAGGGAAATGGCGGCCGATGATTTCGCGATACGCCGCCCCGATCCCGGGATACGCGGCGACGTATTCCCGCTTGTCGCGAACATACCAGTTCATCCGTACGATGTGTTCCGGCCGCGCGCCTGCCTCGGCGAGAACCGCGACGACATTGACGAGCGCCTGGCGCACCTGGCCCACGAATTCCGTCGTCCGGAAGACCCCGTCGGCTTCCCAGCCGATCATGCCGCTGACAAAGACCATTCGCCCGGTCGCGGCAACGCCGTTGGCGTAACCTTTCGGCCGGACCCAACCCGATGGCTGCAGAATTTCCATTCGATGTTCCTTTTCGTGGCGCGATGGCGCGCAACGCGCGCTGTCGGCACTTGCCTGTGGCACCCGAACGTCAACCCTCGACAAGCTTTTCCGCTATCTGTTGCGGCGTGAGGCCCGCGTTGGCGGCAGCGGCCTCCCGTTCGCGCTGAAGGTTGCGCTCGAGCTGGATCTTCGCGGCACGGTACTGCTTCGGCCACGCGATATCCGGGTAGCCTATCTTCGCCGCTTCGATCAGCGTCCATGCCGGATTGGCGAGATGCGGCCGCGCGATGGCGCAGAGGTCGGCGCGACCGGCGGCGATGATGCCGTTCGCGTGGTCGGCCTCGAAGATCGCGCCCACGGCAATGGTCGCGATGCCGGCTTCATTGCGGATCCGGTCGGCGAACGGCGTCTGGTACATGCGCCCGTAGACGGGCTTGGCGTAAGGCACGACCTGGCCCGACGAGCAGTCGATCATGTCGGCCCCCGCCTTCTTCCATAACCGGGCGATGGCGACCGCGTCGTCGGGCGTGATGCCGCCCTCCGCCCAGTCGTGCGCCGAGATCCGCACACTGATGGGCCTGTCCTCGGGCCACGCGGCGCGGATCGCCGCGAACACCTCGAGCGGATACCGGCAGCGGCCGGCCAGATCGCCGCCGTATTCGTCGTCGCGCCGGTTGGTGAGCGGCGAGATGAAGCTCGACAGCAGATAGCCGTGTGCGCAGTGCAGCTCGAGCCAGTCGAAGCCAGCCTCCGCCGCACGGCGCGTCGCGGCGACGAATTGCGCCTTGATCCGCGCCAGGTCGTCGCGCGTGGCCGCGCGTGCGGTTTGTGAAATGCCGGCGAGATACTGTTGCGCGCTGGCCGAGACGAGCGGCCAATTGCCGGCCGGCAACGGACGATCCTCGCCGCCGTCCCACGGCACGCACGTCGAGCCCTTCGCGCCCGCGTGCCCCAGTTGCAGCGCGATCTTCGCGCCGGTCTCGCCATGGACGAACGCGACGATGCGCCGCCAGGCGTCGCGCTGCTCGTCGTTCCACAGCCCCGGGCAACCGGGCGTGATCCGGGCATCCGGCGCGACACAGGTCATTTCGGCGCAGACCATCGCCGCACCTCCCATCGCGCGCGCGCCGAGGTGCACGAGATGGTAATCGCCGGGAATGCCGTCCCGCGCCGAATACTGCGCCATCGGCGACACCACGATCCGGTTCTCGAGCACGACGCCGCGCGCGCGGAATGGCGTCAACATCGGCGGGATGCTGCGCGAGGCGGCGGATACCGGGACCCCCGCTTGTGCAAAGGCGTGAGCGGCCACCCAGTCCTCGTAGTGCCCGACATAATCGGCGTCGCGCAAGCGCAGGTTTTCATGCGGGATGCGCTGGCTTCGCGTCAGCATCGAATACGCGAACTGCTCGGCCTCGAGATGGGTGTACCGTTCGACGTTTTCGAACCATTCCATCGAATTGCGCGCCGCGCTCTGGATCTTCAGCACTTCGACCGAGCGCACGTCCTGGTAGACGGACAGCACCCGGTCCATGCCCTCGGCACCGTGGACCGCAAAGCAGCGCGCGAGTTCGCTGGCATCCTCGAGCGCCAGCTTCGTCCCCGATCCGATCGAATAGTGCGCGGTGTGCGCGGCATCGCCCATCAGCACGACCGGCACCCGCCGGTCATCCACGTCAACCCGATGCACCCAGTTGCCGCAGACGATGCGGGGAAATTTGATCCAGATCGCGGAACCGCGCAGGTGCGTAGCGTTGGATTGCAGCGGATGGCCGCCGAGCTGCGATGCGAAGAGCTTCTCGCAGAAGCGGATTCCCTCCTCCTGGCTCATCCGATCGATGCCGGCCTTCCGCCACACGTCCTCCGGCGTCTCGACGATGAACGTCGACGTCTCACCGTCGAATTGATAGATGTGCGCCTGGAACCAGCCGTGCTCGGTTTCCTCGAACGCAAACGTGAACGCGTCGAAGCGCTGCGACGTGCCGAGCCAGACGAAGCGGCAGCGCCGCGTGTCGACGTCGGGCAGATAGACATCCTGATGGCGCGTGCGGATCGCGCTGTTGATGCCGTCGCAGGCGATCACGAGATCCGCACCGTAGGCTCCCGCCGCAGCGCGCTCATCGGTGACGTTGGTCTCGAATACCAGCTTGACGCCCAGTTCCTCGCAGCGCGCCTGCAGGATATTGAGCAGGCGCTTGCGGCCGATTCCGCAGAAGCCGTGGCCGCTGGAAGTGATCTTCCGCCCCTTGAAGAAGACGTCGATGTCGTCCCAGTGATTGAAGGCCTGGAGGATCGTCCTGGCTGTCTTCTCGTCCGCCGCGACGAGGTTGCCGAGGGTCTGGTCGGAGAACACCACGCCCCAGCCGAACGTGTCGTACGGCCGGTTGCGCTCGATCACCACGATTTCATTCTCCGGGTCCTGTTTCTTCATCAGGATGCCGAAGTAGAGGCCGGCCGGTCCGCCACCGATGCAAACGACGTTCATGGGTCACCTCTCACGGGCCGGCGTTGCGTCGACGCACGGCCGGCATGCCGCCGGCGGTCCCCCGGGGGGCGCGAACGACACTACGCTCACCGGTCTCGTCGGTTCAGGTGGATATTTGACATCTAAAGTATTTGCCTGTCAACCGGAGGCGGCCCGCGTGCCGGACCGGGGAGGCACGTACAATCGCCGTCCGTGGTGTCCTGCGCCCATCTGCCGGTCTGCAATGCCGCGAAGGATTCGATCCCTGCGCGCTTGCCGTCGCACCCGCAGCCAGCTCGTTCGAAGGCACCGGAACGTGCGTGACAGTCCTGGAAAGCGATGCGGATGACGGCCCCCGACAAATCCGGCGACACGGGATACGGTCCCTGGAACCCCGGGATCGTGTCGCACATACCAGGCGAACTGCGCCATCTTGCGACGATCTATCGGCCGGAGAATGTCTTTACCGACCTCGCCAGAGCCGAAGAACTGCGCGATCTGACAGGCCTCGACTGCAGCGAACTGGTGGCCTTCCGGCCCGAGCGCCTGGTGCTGCACGAGCTGCTGGTCCGCGTCACCGCAGATTTCTCGGTTCCGGACGGATCGAAGATCGAGGATCTCGGCATCAACTTCCGCGGGATCGTGCACACCCTCCTCGAACGATACATCGCGCCCGAACTCGGCGCGATCGGCGCCGGCTACGACGCGTTGCGGCGGGAGATTCTGACCGTCATCGAGACTGAACTCGCGACGCTGTTCCCTTCGGCCGCGACGCCAAGCGGCACGCTGCCGCGATCGCGCATGACCGGCCTGCGTGCGCTTTTCGCGCGTGGCCAGCAGCCGGCACCGGTGGTGAACGCTGGCAACGACGCCGACACAGAGAGCGTCATGATCGCCGCTTGGGAAGCCAAGGCGCAGGCAGGCGACAACGCATTGGCGAAGGCAGCGTGCCACGCGCTGGCACGGGTCGCATCGGCGCTGCTCGTGCGCCACGGCCGCGTCTGGGGCAGCCGCGACACGATTGCCGAACTCGCCACGGACATCGCCTGCAATGGCTATGGCAGCGAAGAGATTGGCCGCAGGATCGAGCCCCTTCTGGCCAAGGCTGTCGCCACGGAACGCTTCGCCCAGCTGCCGCGTCAGGCCCAGCCGGTCGTGATGAATACCAAAGGAGCGTCTGCTTCGGGCAAGAGCACGCTGCGTCCACGGCAAAAGACGCTTGCGGGCGACATCGGCGTGCGGTGGAGCGAATTTGCGCTCATCAGTCCGGACATCTGGCGCAAGCAGCTGCTCGACTACGCCACGCTCGGACCGGCCTACAAGTACGGCGGCGCGTTCACCGGCGAGGAGTTGCAGGTCGTCGACCAGAAGCTCGATCGCTACATGGCCCGCAAGGCGGAGCGCGGGGAAATGACGCACCTGCTGATCGACCGGTTCCGCTTCGACAGCTTCGCCCCGGAATCGGACGAGGCCGGCAGCAACCTCCTGACGCGATTCGGCCACAGCATCTACCTGTTCTTCATGATCACGCCGCCCGAGTCGCTGGTCGAGCGCGCGTGGCAGCGCGGCCTCGACGTCGGGCGGTACAAAGCGGTCGACGACACGCTGGCGCACGGCGTGGACGCGTACTCGGGAATGCCACAGCTCTTCTTCACGTGGGCAAAGCGCACGGACAAGCACGTGCATTTCGAATTTCTCGACAACAGCGTCAAACTGGGCGAGCGCCCGCGCACGGTCGCGTTCGGCTCGAACCACGAATTGAACGTGCTGGACGTCAAGTGCTTGCTCGACATCGAACGGTACCGCAAGGTGAACGTCGACGCGACGGCGCCGGAACATCTGTACGGCGACAGGGAAATCCTGCGGCCGGAAAACAATGCCGGATTTCTCCGGCAATGCCTGGAACGGTTCCGGGCGGTCAATTTCGCGGACCAGACGACAGGCCGTATCTATCTGCAGATCGCTTCCGGCGCGCCCGCCTGGTCCGAT
The DNA here is from genome assembly GCA_963695725.1 of uncultured beta proteobacterium. Taxonomy (GTDB): domain Bacteria; phylum Pseudomonadota; class Gammaproteobacteria; order Burkholderiales; family Casimicrobiaceae; genus CAIWHR01. The sequence continues at coordinate 103,581 of CAVOHM010000002.1, read as the reverse complement.
CGCGAAGCGCTGGATATCGCTATCGCCAACACCGAGACGCGGGCGGCCATTCAGGCCACGATGCCGACGGTGCTGGAAGATGCGCTTCCTCCGGCCGACGGGCCCCGCTACCTCGGCGACGGGACGCGCGACGAACGCTACGATACCGTCGGGGCGTGGGGACCCTCGCGCAACGGAGGTGCAGAGTGAGATTTCGGCCGGAGCAACGACCCGCATCGGACAACACGCCCGCAATGGCGGTCGCATGGCCGTGCAGCGCCGGTTGCGATCTGCCAGAATGCGGCGGGATGCGCGTCCCCGGCAATGCCTGGTATTGTCGGCCGCGCTTGCGCATGATGCGCTGACCACAGGACCCTGAGGATTCTTCCATGGCAGGCTCGAAACCATACCGGCTTGCGGGCGTTGTGGGTTGGCCCGTGGCGCATTCGCGATCGCCGAAACTGCATGGCTACTGGATCGAGCGCTACGACCTTGCCGGCGCGTATGTACTGCTGCCGGTCGCGCCCGAGAAGCTTGCCATCGCTCTGCCTGGGCTCGCGGCACTGGGCTTCGCCGGATGCAACGTGACGATCCCGCACAAGGTGGCCGCGATGCAGCTCGTCGATCGCGTCGACCCGCTCGCGCGGCGCATCGGTGCGATCAACACGATCGTCGTCGAAAACGACGGGTCGCTCTCCGGCTACAACAACGATGGCTTCGGGTACCTGCAGAGTCTGCGCGACGCGGATCCCGGTTGGCGCGCGGACGCCGGCCCCATCGTCGTGCTCGGGGGGGGCGGTGCCGCACGCGCCGTCGTGGCCAGCCTTGCGGACGCGGGCGCGCGCGAGATCCGGCTCATCAATCGAACGCCGGAACGTGCGGCGGCCATCGCGCAGGCGGTCGGCGCAACCGTGAAGACTTTCCCCTGGGAGCAGCGCAACGACGCGCTGGCCGATGCAGCGCTCTTGGTCAATACGACGAGCCAGGGAATGACCGGCCAACCGCCGCTCGCGATCTCGCTTGCCGCACTGCCAAAGCACGCGCTCGTCTCCGACGTCATCTACATTCCGCTGGAAACGCCGTTGCTCGCAGCCGCACGTGAACGCGGCAACGCGACCGTCAACGGGCTCGGCATGCTCCTGAATCAGGGCCGACCGGCGTTCAAGGCGTGGTTCGGCGTCATGCCGGAAATCACGCCGGAGTTGCGAAGCGTCATCGAGGCGACGTTCTGAAGCTGTCGACGGAGGGTGGAGCGCGCGGCCCCGGTTCTGCGGCCGGAAATTGGCCCGCCGCAAAATGGTGCTATCGTCGCGACTCGACGCGCCCATGTGGCGCCGGGAGGATCGACAATGGCACTCGTAGCGCCGATCGAATACGAAACGGCGTCCCCTGCGATACGCGCCGTCTACGACGACATCCGCGCGACGCGCAAAACCGACTACATCAATAATTTCTGGAAGGTGCTGGCCAACGACCCCGCGACCCTCGCCCGCACCTGGGCGACCGCGAAGGAAGTGATGGCCGCAGGCGCGCTCGATCCGCTCGTGAAGGAGCTGATCTACGTTGCGGTGAGCGTCACCAACAACTGCGACTACTGCATTCATTCGCATGCGACCGCGGCGCGCGCGAAGGGGATGACGCCGCCGATGTTCCACGAGCTGATGGCCGTGATCGCGCTCGCCAATGCAACCAACCGGCTCGCGAACGGCTACCAGGTCGACGTCGACGCGCGCTTCGCCGCGCCGCTCGCGCCCTGACCGCAACGCGCATGGCACCGCTTTGATCCGCGGTGCCTGCGCACCTGTCGGATAACCTGACAACTTCCCTCGGACCCCATCCGGGGACAAGCGGTAAGAGCTGAGCTTCCCCGTGCACGCAGCTGAGATGGCTGCTCGCCGGAGATGCACTTGGCTCGGATATTGCCTATTCGACCGATTGCCCCTCGTTTCCGGTCAGGTCGACATGGTCTTTGCGGAATACGGCCTCATCGATCCGCACGTGAAATCCGGTGCGTTGCGCTTGATCGCCGCGGCCGGCAGCCGGCGGCTCCTGGCCGCACCCGATTTGCCGACGATTCTCGAACAGGGTCTGCCCGGTGTCGCGATCGATTCGTTCATAGGAATCGTCGGGCCGGACGGCATGCCGGCGGAAACGGTTGCCCGGCCGGCGAGCGCGTTGAACCAGGTGTTGCGAACGCCCGACGTCCGGCAACGGTTGCTGGCGCTCGGCTTCGATCCCGTCGACGACACGCCGGCAATGTTCGCTGCGGTGCTGCGCGACGACATCGCGAAGTTTTCGGTCATCGCCCGGCGCATGGGGATTGGCAGCGAAAGATAGCAGTGCGGCGAACGGCTACGGTATAGACGTCGACACACTTCGCCGCTCAGAAACGACCCGGCGCTTTCGATTGCGTATCGCCGAGTACCAACTTGCTTTCGTTCGCCTACTTCTCCGCCGGTTTTTCGACGTGCCCGCCGAACTCGAAGCGCATGGCCGACAGCAGCTTGTCCTGGAATTCGGCCTGTCCGCGCGAGCTGAAGCGCTCATAGAGTGCGGCTGTCAGCACCGGCGTCGGCACGCCTTCGTCGATCCCTGCCTTGATCGTCCAGCGGCCTTCGCCCGAATCGGAGACCCGGCCTGAGAATTTCGCCAGTGCAGGATCCTTGAAGAGCGCGCTCGCGGTGAGGTCGAGTAGCCACGACGCGATCACGCTGCCGCGGCGCCACACCTCCGCGATATCGGGCAGCGGAAGGTCGTACTGATAATGCGCGGCATCGCGCAGCGGCGTGGTCTCGGCGTCGATCGCGTGCTCTCTTGTGCCGACATTGGCGTTCCGAAGCACGTTCATGCCCTCGGCGTACGCCGCCATCAACCCGTACTCGATGCCGTTGTGCACCATCTTCACGAAATGGCCGGCGCCGTTCGGCCCGCAATGCAGGTATCCCAGCTCGGCGGTACCGCCAACCTTCTCGCGCCCCGGCGTGCGCGGGATGTCGCCGCGCCCGGGCGCAAGCCGCGCGAAAATCGGATCGAGCTGCTGCACGATCCGCGCTTCGCCGCCGATCATCATGCAGTAGCCGCGCTCGAGCCCCCACACGCCGCCGCTCGTCCCGACGTCGACATAGTGGATGCCTTTCGAAGCGAGTTCCTTCGCGCGGCGGATGTCGTCCCCATAATACGAATTGCCGCCGTCGATCAGGATGTCGCCCGCGGCGAGATGCGGCAGCAGCGCCGCAACGGTGTCGTCGACGGCGGCCGCGGGCACCATCAGCCACACGGTTCGCGGCTGCGTGAGCTTCGCGGCAAAATCGGCGAGCGACGAGGCGCCGGTCGCCTTTGCGCGAACGAGTTCCTGCACGGCCGGCGCCGCCCGGTCGTAGACGATGCAGGAATGTCCACCGCCGATGAGCCGGCGCACCATATTGGCGCCCATCCGGCCGAGCCCGATCATTCCGAGTTGCATGGGTGACTCCCTGTCAATGACGGCGCGGCGCGTCGTGGCGGACGGCGCGCGCAGATTCAGATCCGATAGCGCAGCAGCGCATCGCGATCGAGTTCCACCCCGATCCCGGGTCGGTCCGCGATGTCGAGCCAGCCGCGCTCGTGCCGGATCGGCTGCCTGACGAGTTGCTCGCGAAACGGATGCGAAGAGCGGTCGTACTCGAAGATCGGCGCACGCGCGTGCACGGAATGGTGCGCGACCGGGATGGCGGCGATGAACTGCAGGGACGCTGCCTGCGCCACGGCCGAGCCCCAGACGTGCGGATTCACTTCGACGCCATGGGCATGCGCGAGGGCAACGATATGCCGGCCCGCGGTGAAGCCGCCGCAGGAGCCGATGTCGGGCTGCACGATGTCGACGCACCTGCGGGCAAGGAGTTCGCGGAAGCCGAACAGCGTGTGCTCGTTCTCGCCGCCGGCGATCGGCATCGGCAGCACGCTGCGCAACTCCGCGTATCCGGCGAGATCCTCGGGGACCACCGGCTCCTCGTACCACCTCAAGTTGTACGGTTCGAGCGCACGGCCGAGACGGCGCGCGTCCGCGACGCCATACGCGTGGTTCGTGTCCACCATCAGCGTGACCTCGCGACCGCCCAACGCGCGCCCGATTTCCTGCATGACGGCGATGTCGTCGTCGACGCCGTAGCCGAGCTTCACTTTCATCGCGCGAAAACCGGCTTCGTAATGCTGAATCGCTTCCTCGCCCAGGCGCGGGGCTTCGCCCTGGCCGTCGATCCGGTAGAAGCCGGTGGCATACGCCTCGACGCGCGTGCGAAACGCGCCGCCCAGCAAGCGATACACGGGAACTTCCAGCGCCTTCCCGACGATGTCCCACAGCGCGATATCGATCGCGCTTATCCCTGCGATCACCGAGCCCTTGCGGCCGTAATCCCGTGTCGCGTGATACATGCGGTGCCACAGCACCTCGGTATCCCGCGGATCGGCTCCGATCAAGAGCGGCTTGAGCGCTGACTCGATCACCGCTGCGCCGATCTGCGGCGGCTCGAGGCCCTGCACGAACGCTTCGCCCCAGCCGCAAATACCGGCGTCCGTGATCACTTCGACCAGCGTAACCGAGCGCCTGTGCACCCAACCCTGCGAAAACGCGAAGGGCTGCGCGAGGACGCTCTGCAGCGCGTAGGTCCTGACGTCGGTGATCTTCACAAGCTATTCCGATGCCGTAGCGTCTGCGCCGCGCAACGAGCGCGTACGCGCGTGACAACGCAGCGCCAGGCTGCAATGCGCTGCAATCGTGCGTCGCGACGCGCGCGGTTTGGCGCCGCACTCATGGCGGTTGTGGTAGAATACCCATTAAGGTCACGACAAATGCAGGCGAACGGAACCTGCTCCAACGCGGGTTGACGTGCGTGGCTGTCGGCGGATCCTGCGGGGTCCATCGTGTCGGCGGATGCAAAGGGCACGGGCCTGATCATGTCTCTGCCGCCGTGTGCGCGTCAAGCGACTCCACGAAGTTCCGCGAGGCCCCGTTCAACCGCATGCAAACGCGGGTCAAGTCGAGCGGCCACGACGGGCGGCGATGACCAGCAACTTGCTGCGTCCTGCACCAGGCGCAGTCACTTCGAGCACTTCGGAAGGGATTGTTTGACCTAGCGGTCGTTCTGGGCGACCCGGCACAACCCACCAATCAAACCTGGGGAGGACGCAACGTTGCTCGGAGAAAAGGACGTCTATCTCTTCCGCGAAGGCACGCACAACCGGCTCTACGGAGCAATGGGTTGCATCCTTGGCGATTCAGCGGCCGACTTTCGCGTCTGGGCTCCCAACGCGTCGCGCGTCGCGGTCATCGGATCGTTCAACGGCTGGGATGCGACCGCGAACCCGCTTGCCCCTCGCCCGGACGGATCCGGCGTATGGGAAGGCACGGTTCCCGACGTCGCGCGGGGCGACGCGTACAAGTTTCACGTTGTCTCGTCCGATGGCCGCCATGAGATGGACAAGGCCGATCCGTTCGCGCTTTGTGCGGAGCCGCCGCCGCTGACCGCGTCGCGCGCATGGACGCTCGACTACGCGTGGCAGGACGACGCCTGGATGGCAGGGCGCGCGGCGCACAACGCGCTCGATGCACCGATCGTCGATCTACGAAGTGCACCTGGGCTCGTGGCGCCGCGACGATCCGAATCGCCTTCCGACCTACCGCGACGTCGCGGTGCCGCTCGCCGAGTACGTGCGCGATCAGGGTTTCACGCACGTCGAACTGATGCCGATCACCGAGCATCCGTTCTACGGCTCGTGGGGCTACCAGACGACCGGCTATTTCGCGCCGACGGCGCGCTACGGAACACCGCAGGACTTCATGTATCTGGTCGACGTGCTGCATCAGCACGGCATCGGGGTGATCCTGGACTGGGTGCCGTCGCACTTCCCCACCGACGCCCACGGGCTTGCCTATTTCGACGGCACGCACCTGTACGAGCACGCGGATGCGCGGCAGGGCTTCCACCCGGAGTGGAACAGTTCCATCTTCAATTACGACCGCCACGAAGTGCGCGCCTTCCTGCTGTCGAGCGGGCTGTTCTGGCTCGACAAGTATCACGTCGACGGGCTTCGCGTGGATGCCGTCGCCTCGATGCTCTACCTCGACTACGGGCGCAAGGAAGGCGAGTGGATTCCCAACGTGCACGGCGGCAGGGAGAATCTCGGCGCGATCCAGTTCCTGCGCGAGCTCAACCAGGCGGTCTACCGGGACCATCCCGATGTGCAGGTGATCGCCGAGGAATCGACATCCTGGCCGATGGTGTCGCGTCCGACTGTATCTCGGCGGGCTCGGCTTCGGCATGAAGTGGAACATGGGCTGGATGCACGACACGCTCGATTACCTGCGGCAGGAGCCGATCTACCGCAAGTACCATCATGACAAGCTGACGTTCTCCATCTGGTATGCGTTCTTCGAGAACTTCGTGCTCGCGCTCTCGCACGACGAGGTGGTTTACGGCAAGGGCTCGCTTATCGGCAAGATGCCGGGGGACAACTGGCAGCAGTTCGCCAACCTGCGCGCGCTGTTCGGCTACATGTGGGGGCACCCCGGCAAGAAGCTCATCTTCATGGGCTGCGAATTCGGCCAGCGCCGCGAGTGGACGCACGAGGGCGCCCTCGAATGGTGGGTGCTGCAGCACGGCGACCACGCCGGCATTCAACGCTGGGTCGCGGACCTGAACGCGCTCTATCGCCACGAGCGGGCGCTGCACGAAGTCGATTTCGACGGTGCCGGCTTCGAGTGGGTCGACTGCCACGACGCCGAGGCGAGCGTGCTCTCGTTCCTGCGCCGACCGCGCAGCGGCCCGCCGGTGCTGGTCGTCTGCAACTTCACGCCGGTCGTGCGCGCCAACTACACGGTCGGCGTGCCCGAAGGCGGCTTCTGGCGCGAGTTGCTGAACAGCGACGCCACACATTACGGCGGCAGCGGCGTCGGCAATCTGGGCGGCGTCGAGTCCGCGCCGGTGCCGGCCCAGGGCCGTTTTCACTCGCTCACGCTGACGCTGCCACCGTTGTCCGTCATGTTCCTGAAGCCGGAGTCTCGCTAGATGCCACGCAAGAAGAGTACATCGACACCGCAGGACGAACTCCCGCACGACGGCCGTGTGCGCGCGGTGATCGAGGGGATTTTTCCGGCGGTCGACGGAGGACGCTTCGCGGCCAAGCGCATCGCGGGCGATCGCGTGGACGTCGAGGCCGATTGCTTCGCCGACGGCCACGACACGCTCGCATGCGTGCTGCGGCACCGGCGCGAAGACGAAACGGAATGGCACGAGGTAGCGATGGTCCCGCTCGGCAACGACCGCTGGCGGGGCAGTTTCAACGTGCCGGCACCCGGCCGCTATCGCTATGGCGTCACCGCGTGGGTCGATGGCTTTCTCACCTGGCGCCACGATTTCGAGCGTCGCGTCGACGCCGACGACCTGCGGATCGCCGCGCTCGTGGGCGCGGACCTGATCGACGCAACGGCGCAACGCGCCTCGGGAAAGGACCGCCGGCAGCTCGCGCAGTGGGCCACGCATCTGCGCGATACGGACGACGTGCCGGCGCTCTCCGCGCTCGCGCTGAACGAGGAATTGGCCGCCGTCGCGATGCGCCACCCCGATCGCAGCTTCGCCACGACGTATCCGGTCGAGTTTCCGCTCGTTGTCGATCGCGAGCGGGCGCGGTACAGCACGTGGTACGAGGTATTTCCGCGCTCGTGCGCCACCGAACCGGGTGTGCACGGCACGCTGCGCGACTGCGCCCTGCGGGTGCCCTACGTCGCCCAGATGGGGTTCGACGTGCTGTACCTGCCGCCGATCCACCCGATCGGACGCGAGCGCCGCAAGGGGCGCAACAACACGCTCGACGCAACGGAAACGGACGTCGGCAGCCCGTGGGCGATCGGCGCCGCCGAGGGCGGTCACAAGGCGCTGCACCCGCAGCTCGGCACGCTGGAGGATTTCCGCCACCTCGTGGCGGCGGCGCGCACGCATGGGCTGGAACTGGCACTCGACATCGCGTTCCAGTGCGCGCCGGACCATCCCTACGTTGCCGAGCACGCGTCCTGGTTCCGGCAGCGGCCCGACGGCACGGTCCAGTATGCGGAGAATCCGCCGAAGAAGTACCAGGACATCTATCCGTTCAACTTCGAATCCGAGGATTGGGAAGCGCTTTGGCGCGAACTCGCGAGCGTTTTTTCGTTCTGGGCCGCCGAAGGCGTGCGGATATTCCGCGTCGACAATCCGCATACCAAGCCGTTCGGGTTCTGGGAGTGGGCGATCGCCCGGATCAAGCAGGACCATCCCGATGTGCTGTTGCTCTCCGAAGCGTTCACGCGACCCAAGGTGATGCACCGGCTCGCGAAGGTCGGCTTCACGCAGTCGTACACGTATTTCACGTGGCGCAACACCAAGCGGGAGCTGACCGAGTATTTCACCGAGTTGACGCGCAGCCCCGGTTGCGACTACTTCCGGCCCAACTGCTGGCCCAACACGCCGGACATCCTGCCCGAATACCTGCAGTTGGGCGGTCGTGCCGCATTCATGTCGCGCCTCGTGCTGGCCGCGACGCTCTGCGCCAATTACGGCATCTACGGTCGCGCCTACGAACTCCTCGAGAACACGCCGCGCGAGCCGGGCGCCGAGGAGTACTTCGAGTCGGAAAAGTACGAGCTGCGCCACTGGGATGTCAGCGCGCGCCGACAACCTCGCCGCGTTCATCGCCCGCGTGAACGCCGCGCGGCGCGACAATCCGGCGCTGCAGAGCGACGACGGCCTGCGCTTCATTCCCGTCGATAACGACGAACTGATCTGCTACGCCAAGGTCGACGCGACGGGCGACAACACGGTGCTGGTCGTCGTGAACCTCGATCCGCACAACCCGCAATCCGGCTGGGCGACGCTCGACCTCGCCGATCTCGACATCGATCCGGAACATCCGTTCCAGGTGCACGACCTCCTGACCGACGCGCGCTACCTGTGGACCGGCGCGCGCAACTTCGTGCTGCTCGATCCGGCGCGGGTGCCGGCCCACATCTTTCGCGTGCGCCGCCAGGTGCGCACCGAGCGCGATTTCGACTACTTCCTTTGAGGAACGGGGACATGGCCGGAAAACCCACGGCGCAGGGCGACGTCCTGCCCATTGCCAAGGACGCGGCCGACGGCCACTGGTACAAGGACGCCGTCATCTACCAGCTGCACATCAAGGCGTTCTTCGACTCGAATGACGACGGGATCGGCGATTTTCGCGGGCTCACCGAAAAGCTCGATTACGTCAAGAACCTCGGCGTCAACACGATCTGGCTGCTGCCGTTCTACCCGTCGCCGCTGCGAGACGACGGCTACGACGTCGCCGACTACCGCAACGTGCACCCGTCCTACGGCACGCGCGCCGACTTCCAGCAGTTCGTCCGCGAGGCGCACCGGCGCGAGCTGCGCGTCATCACCGAGCTGATCGTCAACCACACGTCGGACCAGCACCCGTGGTTCCAGGCGGCGCGCCGCGCCCCGAAGGGCTCGCTGAAGCGCAACTATTACGTGTGGAGTGATGACCCGAACGCGTACAGCGGCACGCGGATCATTTTCACAGACACCGAGAAGTCGAACTGGGCCTGGGACGACACGGCCAAGGCGTTCTACTGGCACCGGTTCTTCAGCCACCAGCCCGATCTCAACTTCGACAATCCGCAGGTGCGCAAGGCGATCTTTCGCGTGATGCGGTTCTGGCTCGACATGGGCGTGGACGGCTTCCGTCTCGACGCGATTCCCTACCTCTGCGAACGCGAAGGCACCAACAACGAGAATCTGCCCGAAACGCACGACGTCCTGAAGGAGTTGCGCGCGCTGGTCGACGCGCATTATCCGAACGTGCTGCTGCTGGCGGAGGCGAACCAGTGGCCCGAGGACGTGCGCGAGTACTTCGGCGACGGCGACGAGTGCCACATGGCGTATCACTTTCCGCTGATGCCGCGCATGTACATGGCCATCGCGCAGGAGGACCGGCACCCGATCACGGAGATCATGCAGCAGACGCCGGACATTCCGGACAACTGCCAGTGGGCGATCTTCCTGCGCAACCACGACGAGCTGACGCTCGAGATGGTGACGAGCAAGGAGCGCGACTACATGTACCAGATGTACGCCGCCGACCCGCGCGCGCGCATCAACATCGGCATTCGCCGCCGCCTGGCGCCGCTGCTCGAGAACGACGTCAACCGCATCAAGCTGATGAACAGCCTGCTGCTGTCGATGCCCGGCTCGCCGACGCTCTACTACGGCGACGAGATCGGGATGGGCGACAACATCTATCTCGGCGACCGCGACGGCGTGCGCACGCCGATGCAATGGCGGCCCGAGCGCAACGCGGGCTTCTCGCGCGCGGATCCGCAGCGGCTCTACCTGCAGCCGGTCATGGACACGATCTACGGCTACGAGGCCGTCAACGTCGAGGCGCAGCTCCGCGAACCGTCGTCGCTGCTCAACTGGACGCGCCGGATGCTCGCCGTGCGCAAGGGCTTCCACGCCTTCGGCCGCGGCAAGCTCGCGTTCCTGAGGCCGGGCAACCGCAAGATCCTCGCCTACATTCGCGAATACGAGGACGAGGTCGTGCTCTGCGTCGCCAATCTCGCACGCACCGCGCAGCCCGTCGAGCTCGACCTCGCGCGCTTCAAGGGGCGCGTACCCGTCGAGCTCATGGGACGCACGCCGTTTCCGCCGATCGGCGACCTGCCCTACCTGCTGACGCTCGCGGGTCACGGCTATCTGTGGTTCCGGCTCGCCGTGAGCACGAACGTGCCGGCGTGGCACGACGACCGGCTGCCGCGCGACGAGTTGCCGGTGCTCGTGCTTTTCGACGGCTGGGCAAGCCTGTTCCGTGAACGCGTCGTGCCGTGGCGCATTGCGCTGGCGGAAAAAGGCAGGGCGCAGTTCGAGCGCGAAGTGCTGCCGGAGTTCGTCGCCGGCCGGCGCTGGTACGCAGCGAAGGGCGAGCCCGTGACGCGCGTGGCGCTCGTCGACCACGTCGAATGGAAGCAGGCGGGCAATGCCTGGTTGATAGCGTTGACACGGATCGAGGGCGCAGGCGGCGAGCCGCAGACCTATTTCCTCCCGCTGATGCTGGCCTGGGAGCCCGACGACGAACGCTTGCGCACGCTGTTGCCGCTCACCGTCGCGAAGGTTCGCCAGCAGGCCAAGGTGGGCGTCATGGCCGATGCGTTCGGCGACGAGGCGTTCTGCCGCGCCCTGGTAGCCGCCATCGGCGCCGGGACGCAACTCAAGGCCGGGCAAGGGAAGTTCCGGTTCACGCCCACCATTGCCTACGAACGGCTGGCCGGCGCGTCGGTCGATTCGCTGGACGTTGCGCCGCCCGGCGCGCAGAGCAGCAACACCGTAGTCGTGCTCGGCGAGAAGCTGTTCCTCAAGGCCTACCGCCGGCTCCAGTCGGGGGTGAATCCCGAGGCGGAAATCGGCCGCTACCTCACCGACGTCGCCGGCTTTGCGAACAGCGTCCCCGTGGCGGGCACGATCGATTATGTCGCGAGCGACGGCTCGGTGATGACGCTCGCGCTTCTGCAGGGCTTCGTTGATAACCAGGGCGATGGCTGGACCACCACGCAGAACTACCTCGAGCGGTTCCTCGAGGAATTGCCGCCGCCCGCCGCGCCCGCGCCGACGCCCACGGATCTGCACGGCGGCTACCTGGCGCTCATGCGCACGCTCGGCGTGCGCACCGGCGAACTCCACGCGGCCTTCGCGCGCGCGCACGGCGACCCGGCGTTCGACCCGGTGCCGATCACGCAAGCCGACGTTGCGGCGTGGGCGAAGAACGCGCGCACGGCGGCGGAAACGACACTCGATCGCCTCGAGCGACGCGTTGCCACGCTCTCCGAATCGGCGCGCGACGATGCGGCGCGCGTGCTCGCCCTGCGCAAGGCCCTGCTGGCGCGCTACGACGCACACGCGGCCGACCGCAGCGACGGCGTTCGCATGCGCATCCACGGCGACTACCACCTCGGACAGGTGCTGGTCGCGCAGAACGACTTCGTGATCATCGATTTCGAGGGCGAACCGACACGCACACTGGCCGAGCGACGCGAAAAGCACTCACCGATGAAGGACGTCGCGGGCATGCTGCGCTCGTTCGACTATGCGCTTCACTCGGCCCTGCTGCGCATCAATGGCGACAGCGCCGAAGTGCATGCGGCGCGCGAGCGCCTCGGTGCCGAATGGCTGCGCGAGACGCGGCGGATGTTCATCGAAGGCTACGACCAGGTCGTGACGGCCGCCGGCCTCGCCGGCGCGGCGGCGCAGCGCAGCGATCTCCTCGAATTGTTCCTGCTGGAGAAAGCGATGTACGAGCTCGACTACGAGGTGCAGAACCGGCCGGACTGGGTACGCATACCGCTGCGCGGGCTGCTCGAGCTCATCGGCACGCCTGCCTGAAACGGTGGGCGCCACGGCGGAAGCACGAGCCGCCACGACGTAACGGGAGAATGCGATGGAAGACATGCAAATGCTGATCGAGCCGATCCGGGCGTCGTTGTATCAGGTGGGCGAGTTCCTGCCGCGCGTGCTGCTCGCAGTCGTCATCCTGGTCGTCGGATGGCTGCTGGCGAAAGCCGTGCGGTTCGCCAGTGTCCGGATGCTCCGCGCGATCAATTTCAATGTCGTGACCGAGAAGGCCGGCATCGACGGGTTCCTGAAACAGGGCGGCGGCGAGGCGGACACGATTCATGTCCTGGGGCTGCTCGTCTATTGGCTGGTGCTCCTCGCCGCGCTGATGGTTGCGTTCAACAGCATGGGCCTCGCGTATGTGACCGACCTGATCGGCCGCATCGTGCTGTTCGTGCCGAAGGTGATGGTGGCCGTGCTGATTCTGGCATTCGGCGCGTACTTCGCCCGATTCGTGGGCTCGGCGGTGGAAACCTATTGCAAGAACGTGGGCATAGGTGACGCCGAGCTCCTGGGTCGCTTCGCGCTCTACGCGATCATGACCTTCGTCATCCTGATGGCGCTGGACGACCTGGGTCTTGGCGACATCATCCAGCACACGTTCCTCATTCTCGTCGCGGCGGTCGGACTCGCGTTGGCGCTGGCGTTCGGCATCGGTGGCGCGAAGCGTGCCGGCGAACTGATGGAACGATGGTCGCGCCGATCGCCGGACGCGCCTGCGGAGCACAAGGGACGCCCACCGGGGCCTTGAAGACGCCAAGACTACCCGGCGCGCGATGAGCGCGGCGGACGAACGTTTGATCAGACAGGGGGAAGCAAGGATGGGCAAGCATTGGGGCATCGTCACATGAAGCCTATTACCGCGGTATGGCCCGGTCGCCCGGATCCGCGCGGCGCCAACTGGGACGGCGAAGGCGTGAACTTCGCGCTGTTCTCCGAACACGCCGAGCGCGTCGAGCTGTGCATATTCGATGCCCAGGGCCGGCGCGAGCTGCAGCGAATCGAGCTCCGCGAACGCACCGATCAGGTGTGGCACTGCTACCTTCCCGAGGCGCGGCCGGGACTGCTCTACGGCTACCGCGTGCACGGTCCGTATCGTCCGGAGGAAGGGCTCCGCTTCAACGCGCACAAGCTGCTGCTCGATCCGTACGCGCGGAACATCGTCGGCGGGCTGCGCTGGAGCGACGCGCTCTTCGGCTACACGATCGGCCACAAGCGCGGCGACCTTTCGTTCGACCGCCGCGACAGTGCCGCGGCGATGCCGAAATGCAAGATCATCGACCAGGCGTTCACGTGGGGCGGCGACCGCCCCCCGGACGTGCCATGGCACGAAACCGTGATCTACGAGCTGCACGTCCGCGGCTTCACGATGCAGCACCCCGACGTGCCGCCGCAGCTGCGCGGCACCTACGCCGGGCTCGCGACCGCGCCGGTCATCGACTACCTGAAGCGTCTCGGCGTGACGACGATCGAGCTGATGCCTGTCCATACGTTCGTCGACGACCGGCGCCTGGTCGAGCAGGGGCTGCGCAACTACTGGGGCTACAACACCATCGGCTATTTCGCGCCGGACGCCCGGTATTCCGCGTCGGGCAAGGTCAACGAGTTCAAGACGATGGTGAAAACGCTCCACTCGGCCGGGTTGGAGGTGATTCTCGACGTCGTCTACAACCACACCGCCGAAGGCGACGAGTTGGGGCCGACGCTCTGCTTCCGCGGTGTCGACAACACGTCCTACTACCGGCTGCGGCACGATGCGCCCCGCCACTACGTCGACTTCACCGGCTGCGGCAACACGCTCAACATGCAGCACCCGCGCGTGCTGCAGCTCATGATGGACTCGCTGCGCTACTGGGTCACCGAGATGCACGTCGATGGCTTTCGATTCGACCTCGCGTCGACGCTCGCCCGCGAACTGCACGAAGTCGACCGACTCGGCGCGTTCTTCGACATCCTGCGCCAGGACCCGGTGCTGACGCGCGTGAAGCTGATCGCCGAGCCATGGGACCTCGGCGCCGGCGGCTACCAGGTCGGGAACTTCCCGCCCGGCTGGGCCGAGTGGAACGACAAGTACCGCGACACGATGCGCGGCTACTGGAAGGGCGACGATGGCCTCATCGGCGATTTTGCGCGCCGCCTGACCGGCTCGTCGGACCTCTACGGGAGCAGCGGCCGACTGCCGCACGCGAGCATCAACTTCGTCACCGCGCACGACGGCTTCACGCTGCACGACCTCGTCTCGTACAACGGCGAAGCACAACGAGGCCAACCTGGAGGAAAACCGCGACGGCAACGACAACAACCGGTCGTGGAACTGCGGCGCGGAGGGCCCGACCGACGACCCGACGATCATCGCGCTGCGTGCGCGCCAGACACGCAACCTGCTCGCGACGCTGCTGCTGTCGCAGGGCGTGCCGATGGTCCTCGCCGGCGACGAGATCGGCCACACGCAACAGGGCAACAACAACGCCTATTGCCAGGACAATCCGCTGGGCTGGCTCGACTGGGAGCTCGACGCGACGCGCACGGCGGTTGCTCGAGTTCGCCCGCCGGATGATGCGGCTGCGCCGCGACCATCCGGCTTTTCGCCGCAAGCATTTCTTCCAGGGGCGTGCGATCCAGGGGAGTGCAGCTGCCGATATCGCCTGGCTCAAGCCCGATGGTACCGAGATGACCAGCGAGGAGTGGAATCATGGCCACGCGCGCGGCCTCGGCGTCTACCTCGCTGGCGACGCACTGGACGAGATCGACGGGCGTGGCCAGCCTGTACGCGACGACAATTTTCTGCTGCTGTTCAACGCGCACCACGACACGATCGAATTCCGCCTGCCCGACTACGATGCCGCCGGCTGGCTGGTCCTGGTCGACACCGACCGCGACGACGGCCTGCTGCCGGATGGCACGTTTCAGCCCCACGGCGTCTACACGGTCGCCGGCCGGTCGCTGGCGCTGCTGCAACGCGTGCAGCGTTCGGGATGAGGCACGCCCACCGGATGCCCTTCGGCGCCACGGTCGAGGATGGCGCGACACGCTTTCGGCTGTGGGCACCTGGTGCGAAGGAGGTGGCCGTTGTCCTCGGCACCGGCAGCGACGACGAGAGACCGCTCATCCCGCTGGCGGACGGCTGGTTCGAAGCGCGCGTACCGGAAGCACAGGCGGGCACGCGCTACGCATTCCGGATCGACGGCGGGATCGCCGTGCCCGATCCCGCGTCGCGCTCCAATCCGGACGGTGTGCACGCGCCAAGCGCTGTGGTCGATCCCCGGTCGTACGCGTGGCAGCAGGTCGATTGGCACGGTCGTCCCGTGGGACGAAGCGGTTCTCTACGAGCTTCACGTCGGCACGTTCACCGCAGCCGGGACATTTGCCGCGGCCGCCGAACGATTCGACGACCTCGCGAAGCTCGGCGTGACGGCCGTCGAGCTGATGCCGGTCGCGGCGTTTCCGGGCAACCGCAACTGGGGCTACGATGGCGTTCTGCCGTTCGCGCCCGCGCGATGCTACGGGACCCCGGAGGACTTGAAGCGTCTCGTGGATACCGCGCACGCGCGAGGCCTGATGGTGCTGCTGGACGTCGTGTACAACCACTTCGGTCCGGAAGGCAACTACCTCCACGTCTACGCGCCGCTGTTTTTCAACGCGCGCCACCAGACGCCGTGGGGCGCCGCGATCAACTTCGACGGCGACGGCAACCGCGCGGTACGCGACTTCTTCATCCACAACGCGCTCTACTGGATCGACGAATACCGGTTCGACGGGTTGCGCCTCGACGCCGTGCACGCGATCGCCGACGATTCGCAACCGGACATCGTGACCGAGATCGCGCAGGCCGTGCGGCGACACGCCGGCCGCGATCGCCAAGTTCACGTCGTCCTCGAGAACGATCGCAACGAGGCGCGCCGACTCGCGCGCGACGGATCGGGCCTGCCCGCGGAGGCGACGGCGCAATGGAACGACGACATCCATCATGCGGTCCACGTGCTCGTGACCGGCGAGCGCGACGGCTACTATGCCGACTATGCGGACCGCCCGTTGTGGCAGCTCGGTCGCTGCCTCGCCGAGGGCTTCGCGTATCAGGGCGAGCCCTCGCCCTTTCGCGACGGCGCGCCGCGCGGCGAGCGGAGCAGTGATCGGCCGCCTGGCGCATTCGTCACGTTTACGCAGACCCACGACCAGGTCGGCAATCGCGCATTCGGCGAACGGCTGGCGAAACTGGCCGACCCGCGGGCGCTTCGCGCGGCCACCGCCTGTGTATTGCTTGCGCCTGCGCCGCCGATGCTGTTCATGGGCGAGGAGTTCGGTGCCACGACACCGTTCCTCTTCTTCTGCGAGTTCGGTCCGGAGCTGGCCGATGCAGTCTCGCGCGGCCGCCGTGCCGAGTTCGGTCAGTTCGAGCGGTTCCGCGACCCGGCGGTGCAGGCGTCGATCCCGGATCCGAATGCCCAGGAAACGTTTGCCGCGAGCAAGCTCGATTGGAGCGAGGCTGGCGCGCCGACGGGCGCAGCGTGGCTCGCGTTCTACCGGCAATGCCTCGCGCTGCGACACGCGCATATCGTGCCGCGACTTGCGCAGGCCACGGCGGGAGGATCGTTCGACGTCGCGCGCGAGAGCCTGCTCGACGTGCGTTGGGCGCTCGGCTCGGCCACGCTGCACTTGCGTGCGCATTTCGCAGCTGAGCCGCTCCCCGGCGTGACGCCGATGGCCGGCGTGCCCTTCTACGAGAGCGATCCGGGCCTCGGTGCCGGCGGGACGTGGCCGGGCTACGCCGTGGCGTTCAGCATCGAGGAAAAGGCGTGAGCGCCAAGGGTGCACCAATGAGCACAGCGCTCGCGCGGCTCGCCGCCGCCTGCGGCATCGCGCCCGATTACGACGACATCTGGGGCCAGCGGCACGTCGTGCCGGACGCGACGATCGTGGCGCTGCTGGCGGCGATGGGCGTAAGCGCGGGTGACGAAGAGTGCGCGATCCGTGCGCTTCGGACCATCGACGATGCGCATGACGCGCGGCGAATCGCTCCGCTCGTGGTACTGCGCGAGAACAGGCGGCCGTGGGTGCTTGACCTGCGCCTGCCGCTACCGTTGGCCAACGCGCCGCTGGGCGTGCGCGTCACCGCGGAAGACGGCACGCAGGATGAAGATGCCAGAGTCACCGTGTTGCGCCGCGATGCACCGGCGCATGAAGCCGCGGTTGCCATCGGTGTCCGGCTCGGACTCGTGGCAGAACTGCAGCCGGGTTACTACCAGGTAGAGATTGTCGCGGGCGCGCAGGTCGTCGCACGCACCTGCTGTGCCATCGCTCCGACTGCCTGTTACCTGCCTGCCGCGCCGCAGGACGCGCGAACATGGGGTGCCGCAACCCAGCTCTACGGCGTGCGCTCGGCGCGCAACTGGGGCATCGGCGACATGACCGACCTCGCGTCGCTGATCGACCAATGGGGCGCCCGCGGTGGCGGGATCGTCGGCGTCAACCCGTTGCACGCGCTGTTCCCGCACGATCCTCGGCGCACGAGCCCCTACAGCCCGTCGAGCCGATTGTTCCGCAACACACTGTACCTCGATGTCGAAGCCGTCGCGGAATTCTCCGAGTGTGACGATGCGCGCGCGCTGGTGCTGTCGGCCCCCTTCCAGCAGAGCCTCGCGGCGCTGCGGGACGCGCCGCTCGTCGATTACGTCGGCGTCGCCGCCGCGAAACGTCCGGTGCTCGAACGCCTGTTCCGGCACTTTCGGGAACGCCATCTCGCGGCCGACGACGCGCGCGCAGAGGCATTTCGCGCCTATGTGGCCGCGGGTGGCGACGCGCTCTCCCGCCATGCGCTCTTCGAGACGCTGCAGGAGCATTTTCACCGCGCCGATGCCGACGTCTGGGGCTGGCCCGTCTGGCCCGAGCCTTACCGCGATTCGCGTTCGCCGGCAGTCGCGCAGTTCGCGGCCCAGAACGCCGAGCGCATCATGTTCTACGAGTACCTCCAGTGGCAGGCCGAGCAGCAACTCGCCGCGGCCGGGGTTCGCGCGAGCGCCACGGGCATGTCGGTCGGCCTGTTCACGGATCTCGCCGTTTCCGTGGATCGCGGCGGTGCCGAGGCGTGGGCGAATCAGGATCTCTACGCGCTCGGCGCCAGCGTGGGCGCGCCGCCCGACGCGTGGAGCACGAAAGGGCAGGATTGGGGACTGCCGCCGATGATTCCCGGCCATCTCGCCGACGTCGCGTATGCGCCATTTCTCGCCACGCTGCGCGCCAATATGCGGCACGCCGGCGCGTTGCGCATCGATCACGTCATGGGTCTCGCGCGCCTTTTCTGGATTCCCACGGGCAGAGAACCCGCGGACGGCGCCTATGTCCGTTATCCCTTCGACGATCTCCTCGGTCTACTCGCGCTCGAGAGTCACCGCCACCGGTGCCTCGTGATCGGCGAGGACCTCGGCACCGTTCCGGATTACGTGCGCGCCGCGCTGGCCGCCAACACGATTCTTTCGTATCGCGTGCTGATCTTCGAACACGAGGCCAACGGCGATTTCAAGCCGCCGGCCGCGTATCCGGCCGACGCACTGGTGACCGCCAGCACGCACGATCTGCCGACACTCGCCGGCTGGTGGGCAGGCGCCGACATCGAACTGCGCGCAGCGCAGGGCATGCTCGCGACAACGGAGGATCGCGACGCGCAACTTGCGGAGCGTGCCGAACACCGGCGGCGGCTCCTCGCGGCCTTGCGCACGGCGCGGTTGCTGCCAGTCGAAATCGGCGCCGATCCCGAAACGCGACCGGAGCTCGATGCACCGCTCGCCCGTGCCGTGCAGACGTATCTCGCGGCCACGCCGTCGCGACTGCAGGTGGTGCAACTCGAGGATGTGATCGGCGTACGCGATCAGGCCAACCTGCCCGGAACGACCGATTCGCATCCCAACTGGTGCCGCAAGCTTCCGGTGCCGCTCGAAGGCTGGCCGGACGACGAGCGATTCGATGCGCTTGCAGGCGCCCTTGATCGCGCGCGACCGCAGCCGCGGAAAGGACGCGCCCCAACCCGCCGCGTCCAGCCGCTGCACGTCCCGCTCGCCACGTACCGCGTGCAACTCAACCACACGTTTACGTTCGCGGCTGCGACGGCGCTGGTGCCCTACCTCGCCGCGCTCGGCGTGAGCCACGTGTACTGCTCGCCCTACCTGCGCGCGCGTCCGGGCAGCCTGCACGGCTATGACATCATCGATCACAGCGCACTCAACCCGGAGATCGGAAGCCGCGAGGATTTCGAGCGCTTCGTCGCCGCGCTCGACGCACACGGGATGGGACACCTCTGCGACGTCGTGCCCAATCATGTCGGCGTGATGGGCGCGGACAACGCGTGGTGGATGGACGTGCTGGAGAACGGTCCAGCCTCCGCGTGCGCCGATTACTTCGACATCGATTGGTCGCCGCTCGATGCCGACCTCGCCGGCCGCGTGCTGGTGCCGGTCCTGGGCGATCCCTATGGCGTCGTCCTGGAGCGCGGCGAACTGAAGCTCGCATTCGAGCCTGCGGCAGGCACGTTTGCCATCGGGTATTTCGGACACCGCTTTCCCATCGATCCGTGCGGGTATCCCGCGCTCCTTGGGCCGGCGCTCGACGTGGCGCGCGGCGGCCTGCCGCCGGAGGCCGCGAACGCGGCCGAGCGGCTGGTTGCCTCGCTGGTCACGCTGCCTCCGCGTACCGTGACGGCGGCCGACGCCCTTGCCGTGCGCCGGCGCGACGCCGCGGCGCACAAGAGAGCGCTGGCAGAGCTCGCGGCGCTGCACGCGCCGCTGCTCGCAGCCATCGAGCGGGTTGTTGCGGAGGTCAACGGAACCCAGGCTCAACCGGGAAGCTTCGAGCGGCTGCACGCGCTGCTCGAGGCACAGGCATTCCGGCTCGCCTATTGGCGCGTCGCGTCCGACGAGATCAACTATCGCCGCTTTTTCGACGTCAACGACCTCGCGGCATTGCGGATGGAGAACGAGGCCGTGTTCGACGCCACGCATGCGTTCGTCCTCCGACTCGCCGCGGCCGGGAAGATACACGGGCTGCGCATCGATCATCCGGATGGTCTTTCCGATCCCGCACGCTACTTCGAGCGGCTGCAGGCGCGCTACCGGCAGTACGTTGCGGAGACAGGGTCGCCCACGAGCGGAGACCCGCCACCGATCTACGTCGTACAGGAAAAGATCGCCGCCAGTCACGAGCGTGCGCCCGAGAACTGGCCGATCAGCGGCTCTACCGGCTATCGTTTCGCCAACGTCGTCAACGGCCTCTTCGTCGCCGGGGCCGCCAAGGCGCGCCTCGACCGCGCCTGGCGCGCTTTCGTGGGCGCCGAAGCGATCGACTTCGACGCTGCCACCATTCGCGGCAAGGAGGCGATCATGCGCGGCCCGCTCGCCGCGGAGCTCACGCTGCTCGCGCACCGTGCGCTGCGCGTCGCGCGCGCCGACCGTCGTACACGCGACTTCACGTACAACGCGCTGCGTCAAGCGATCGAGGACGTCGTCGCCCGCTTCCCCGTCTATCGGACGTACATCGCCGACAGTGGCACGTCGGCGCAGGATCGCCGCTACATCGACTGGGCGGTGAAGCGCGCGCGCCGCGAATCGCACGCGGCTGACGCAAGCGTGTTCGATTTTCTGCGCGACCTGATGCTCGCCGCGCCGCCGGCGGGCGCCTCGGCCGAGCGCGAGGCGGATTTCCGCGGGTTCGCGATGCGCTTTCAGCAATTCACCTCGCCCGTCACCGCAAAGGGCGTCGAGGACACGGCCTTCTACCGGTTCAACCGTCTGGTCGCGCTGAACGACGTCGGCGGCGATCCCGACCAGTTCGGCACGACCGTCCGCGCGTTCCACGGTGCGTCGCAGGACCGCGCCGCCGTGTGGCCGGCGACGATGCTCGCGACGTCCACGCACGACAACAAGCGGTCGGAGGACGTGCGCGCCCGGATCGACGTGATTTCCGAATTGCCGGCGGCGTGGCGGCTCACGGTGCGCCGCTGGAGCCGCCTCAACCGCAGCCGCAAGCGGCAGGTCGACGGCCGCGACGCCCCGTCGCGCAACGACGAGTACCTCCTCTACCAGACGCTGGTCGGCACGTTTCCCGCAGGGGCGGCCGATGCTGCCGCGCTCGCGCGTTACCGCGAGCGGATCGAGCGTTACATGGTCAAGGCCGCGCGGGAGGCGAAGGTCAACACGAGCTGGCTCGGAATCAACACCGAATACGAAGACGCGCTCGTCTCGTTCGTGGCTGCTCTGCTCGCGTCCACGGGCGACAACCTCTTTATCAACGACCTTCGCGCGCAGTGCGTTTCGTTTGCGTGGTTCGGCATGTTGAACAGCCTGTCGATGGCGCTGATCAAATTCGCGTCGCCGGGCGTGCCGGATATCTATCAGGGCAATGAACTGCTCGACCTCAAGCTCGTCGACCCGGACAACCGCGCCGCGGTGGATTACGACGTCCGGCGCGCGCATCTCGCCGCGCTCGAGTCCCTGGCGGGCTGCTCGGCGGCGGAGATCGCCGCAGCGATGTCCTCGTGGTTCGCGGGTCCAGACGGCGAGCGTGCGAAGCTGTGGATCACTTACCGGCTGCTCGGTTTTCGCGGCGCGCATCGTGCGCTTCTGGCGACGGGCGACTATCTGCCGATTCGCGTAACGGGCACGCACGCCGATCATGTCGTCGCGTTCGCGCGCCGGCACGGCAACGCCGGGGCCATCGCGGTGGCAGGGCGTCTTTTCGCTTCGCTCGGCCGGACGGCCGGCACGCTGCCACTGGGCGAGGCCGCATGGGGAGACACCGCGCTCGCCGTCGGATTCGTTCCGGCGGACACGCAGATCACGAATGTGCTCACCAACGAGGCGATCACCGTGCGCGACGGACGCGTGCCAATGGCCCAGGCGTTCCGCCGGTTTCCGGGCGCCCTCCTGTACTACGCGCCGCGCGACTGACGGTACGCGTCGACCGGATCGGCACACATCTTTCTGGTTCACTCCATCATGCCAACGCGAATCGAACGCGTCGAGTGCTGGGTGCTGCGTGCACCGCTCGCGCAGCCGGTAGGCAACTCGTTCGGCGCGATGACGAATCGTCCCGCGGTGTTCCTGCGCATCACAGCAAGCGACGGCGTTCGCGGCTGGGGTGAGGCATTCGCCAATTTCCCGCAGGTCGGTGCCGAGCACCGTGCGCGTCTCGTCGACAGCATCTTCGAGCCTCTGCTCGTTGGCGCGCCAGCGGACGATCCCGCACCGGTGCGCACAATGCTCGAGCAACGGACGCGCCGGATGGCGCTCCAGTGTGGAGAGCCCGGCCCTTTCGCGCAGGTCATCGGCGCCGTCGATCAAGCCCTTTGGGACATCGCGGCGAAGCGCGCCGGAGTTCCTTTGTGGAAGCATCTCGGCGGGCAGAACCGGGTACGCGTATATGCAAGCGGCATCGGACCCGACCGCGTCGTCGCGACCGCACTCGCCAAGCGCGACGAAGGCTACCGCGCGTTCAAGCTCAAAGTCGGGTTCGCTCCGGAGCGCGATCGCGCCAATCTCGCCGCGCTGCGCGATGCGCTGGGTGACGATGCCACGATCATGGTCGATGCCAACCAGGCGTGGACACCCACGGAAGCCGCCGCGCGGATCGCCGAACTCGCGCCAATGCGCCCGCACTGGGTCGAGGAGCCGATCGGAGCCGACGAGCCCTATTCCGCATGGTGCGCACTCGCGGCGCGATGCGGCGTCCCGCTCGCCGCCGGAGAAAACCTGCGCGGGCAGCAGGCGTTCGAGCGAAGCGATCGACGTCGGCTATCTCGCGTTCGTGCAGCCCGATGTCGGCAAGTGGGGGGGCATCAGCGGCGCCCGCGACGTCGCGCGGCACGCCACTGCGCATGGCATCGCCTGTTGCCCGCACTGGCTCGCGGGCGGCGTGGGCCTTGCCGCGTCGATGCACCTCGTCGCTGCCCTGGGCAACGAACAGGGCTACGCGGAAGTGGACGCCAATCCCAATCCGCTGCGGGAGGACGTGTTTCCGTTTGCCGTCGTCGACGGCTGGGTGACGTTATCCGATGCGCCTGGCCTCGGCGTCGAGCCGGACATGACCAAGCTCGCGCCGTTCATCGTTCAGCCGGATCCTGCCGGCACCTGAGCGCGCTCGGAAAGAAATTGCGCGGGAAGGCGGCGTCAGGCGCGAGACGACGCGCGCAGGGACTCGGCGGAAAGATACCTCTGCAGATAGGCGTCGAACGGCATTTCGTCCTTGTCCTCGATCTCACGCTGAGCGTCGAGTGACTCGTCGGCCATCCGGCGAAAGCTGGACTCCAGCTCGGCCGGAAGCGGCGCGCCGAGCAGGGCCTCGCGATGCCGAAGCGAATGATCGAGCGTGAAACGGAAGTACGAGCCGCCGAAATCGCGTCGCATCGCGGAAAGGACGCGGGCCGATGGCGTGGACTCCGGATCCGCCACCATGCCGGCGGCGGCCGCAAGCGCTTCGCGATGACCGCTGCCAGACTGCGCGGCGTCGAGCGCCACAGCAATCGGCTCGCATTCAGCCAGAAGCTGGCCGGACCACTCGCGCAATGCCACGGTCGCGTCGCCCCGATCGAGGCCCAACCCGGGTTCGCGCCCGCGCGCGGCCACCCGCTGGTAGTTGCCACCGACGGTCGCGATCTCCCGCGGCGTGTCAGGAGGGCTATCGCTCAACAGGCAATGCAGCAGAAAGATATCCAGGAATCGAACCGTCTCGCTCGTGATCCCGATTGCGGAGAACGGATTCAGATCCATCGCGCGAACCTCGACGTACTCGACGCCTCGCTCGCGCAATGCCCGCAGCGGCCGCTCGCCCGGCCGCACCACGCGCTTCGGACGAATCGTGCTGTAGAACTCGTTTTCGATCTGCAGCAGACTCGTGGCCAGCTGTCGGCGAGTGTCGCCGTCGCCCATGCCGATCGTTTCGTACGCCGGATATGGCGTGGTCAGCGCGTTCTCGAGCGAGGCCGTGTAGCTCGGCAGGTCGTTGTAGCTCACGGCAAGCGCGTCCTGGGCGGCGCTGAGGTAGCCGAGCCGTCCCATGCGCAGCGAAGTCGCGTGCGGAAGGAACAATGTGCCGGGGGCCAACTCCTTGAGCTCGTGCGTGCGCCCCTCGACGAAGCTGGTGCAAACGGCAGGCGACGCGCCGAAGAGGTACAGCAACAGCCACGCGTGTCGTCGAAAGTTCCGGATGAGCGCGAAGTACGTCTCGTCACCGTCGTGGAAACCCGAACCCGGCCCGCCGTCTCCGGGGATGGAAAAGTTATAGTGGATGCCGGAGATCAACTGCATGCGCCGTCCGTAGCGATGCGATAGACCCCTCCGGTACAGCGTCTTGGCGCGGCCGACGTTCGAAGTTCCGAAGCGCGCGAGGGGAATCGTGTTCTCGTCGGGCAGATGGCAGGGCATGCTACCGCACCAAAGCGCCTCGTCTTCGATGCTGCGAAAGACGAACTGGTGTATGTGCGCAAGCTCGTCGAGACACGCGGCGGCCGTCGTATGGACCCCGGTAATGAGTTCGACCTGGGACTCGCTGAAGTCGGTGGTAATGTGCGGATGGGTCAGCGCCGCCCCGAGCGGCTGCGGATGCGGCGTCGTGGCGAGCGTTCCATCCGGCCGCACCCGAAGGCTCTCCTTCTCGATGCCGCGCCGAAGGCCCACCAGGATCGAGGGCGAGAGCGAACGGAGGCGTGCGTGCAATTGGCTCATGGATTCGGTCCGTTGACAGCGCGTTCTGGAATGACGGTATCAGCACTCGAGCCCCGGGTCGCCCGGAATTCACTCCTGGGGCGCGCCGATTCGTGGAATTCCGCGAGGCGACGTCATTATGACTTACCACGAACGCGCGGGGACACAAATCCTTGCGGCACGTCCCACCCCGTCGGCGCGTGCACGGGAAGCTCCATCCACGAGCAATGGCTTGCTCGCGATCACCGGCGCAATCACTTCGCCATGGTGGCGACCGGTGTCATCGCAGCGTAGCTTTCGCTGCTCCCCCAGTCCGGCTCCTTCGCGATGCCGTGGAAATTGAGCTCGATCATCAGACCGTTCGGATCCGCGATGAAAGTCTGGTAAAGATTGAACTCCGGAAAATAGCGGTTGCGCGACTTGATGCCGAGACGGTCGAAGCGCTGCTTGAATGCTTCCGGATCGGTCGCGAGAAATGCGATATGGTCGACCACGCCCGAATTTTCGGTTGTCGATTTCGCCATGGTGCCGAGGTAATAGATCTCGGCGTTCGGGATGCCGTGCGGACCCATGTGAACCTGGATCTTGCCGTTCACACCCAGCCAATAGCCGGGGAAGGGAAAGTCCGGTCGCGGCATTACGTCGAAGCCGAGAACCTCGCAGTAGAAATTCTTGGTGCGCTCGAGATCGTTCGCGCGGACGAAATAGTGGTTGAGTTCGGTGACCGGCACGACATCCTCCCGTTCGCGATGGCAAACGGAAGGAGTTTACATCGTGCGCGATGGCAGGACTGAACCGCGTCGCTGCGGGCCGACGGGCAGTCCTGCGCTCCGGACCGCGAACCCGTCAAGCAGGACCGACCGGTCCGTTCAAGGTCGCTCTGCGCGGCGGCCGCGGAGAGCCCCGAGGCAATGCTATGGCTTGACCACACCCCACGAGAAGCGGTGCTTGGACGACACGAGAGACGAGATGGCCGCGTTGAAGCTTCGGACCCCGCCGTCCATCGTCGTCACCTGGACAACCGCATTGGGCGTGGAGTACGGGGTGCCCGGATCCGACTGGATCAGCGCAACGCCGGCGATGCCGCCACTGATCGCGACACTTGGGACAATGGCGCCGCCCGACAGGAGCACCGAATTGCCCGTGGTCAGCTCCCGCACGTACAACGTCGACGACAGCGCCGACAGGCACGGATCCGACGACGGTTCCGAAAAGCCGTAGACGACGACATTGAGGTCAGCGTAGACGTCGCTGTTGATCTTCTGGCTCGTGTTCGTCGCATCCTGGTACCAGCCGCGGCCGAGCGATCCGGAAAATCCGCCGATGCCAGCGCCCGACACCGATTTGAGATCCGATCGCGAATAGGGCGGCGTGGGTGCCGGCTCCGGCGTGTTCCGAGTGCCGTCCTTGATCACGTACAGCGTATTGGTGACCGACGTGTCGGTCAGATCGGGCTGATCGAGCAATTTGCCCGTGCCGACATACAGGTAGCGATCGACGAGGTTGTTCTGATCGATTTCGATCCGGACTCCGGACGTGATCGGCTGCGCTTTGCCACCGGCATCCTTCAGGGTCGCGATGAGTTCCGCCTTCCATTTGGTCGCGTCGGGATCGGAAAGGTCGAAACGCCATACGTTGCCCTTGAGGTCACCACCGTACGCCTGGAGCACGTAGGGATTCTGGCGGCTGGCGGTAAACCCCCGGACGGTGCTGAGGCCAGTCGGGCTGATATCCGTTCCCGCGTCGCCCGGAAGTGGAATCTTCTGCAGCAGCAGCCCCGTCTTGGGATTCAGCACATACAGGAAACCCTTGCCGCCCGGATTGTTGTACCCGGAGGCAACCAGAACCACCCAACCGTAGGCAAACGTCTTGGCGATCGTCGGCGGATCGTACACGTAACCCAGATTGGCGTCCGTGTACTCCCACAACACCTTACTGGCAGCCGTGGCTTCCGTGTCCGCGGAAACGACCGGCGGCGGCGGAGCGATCGGATCGGTGACGTCGAGCGCATACACAGAGCGCCCCCCGGCGCCGAGTCCGCCCACCAGCATCGTGCGCCAATCGAACGTCGCCGGCTGCACCGATGTATTGGTGTAGTCGAAATCGAGGTCCGCCACGCGCGGCGTCGCATTGACGTAGAACTTGTGCGAGAAGAGCGGGATTCCGCCGCGCCGATAAGTGAGTGCGCCAAGCTGGAATGCGGGGTTCGGGGTGTGGGCCGAATCGTTCGGATCGCCGTTGCTATACAGCGCGGATGGAATGAAGGCCCAGGTCTCCTTGCCGCCATTCGCCACCGTGTCGTCGAACGCATGCAGCATGCCGTCGTTGCCACCCACGTAGACCGTTGGCGTCCTCGACGCTTTGCTCGCCTTGAACGCGTTGTAACCGAGATTGGGCGATCCGGCGACTCCGGTGTCCGAATAGAGTTCGTTCGGTGCGCCTACGGGCACCGCTGCCGAGTAGACGATATCGCCGAGAACATGGGACCGTGTCCGGAAACTGGTCGAATTGACACCCTCGTTCGACTTGTCGCCGCGGATGTAATTCAGCACCGCCTGCGCCGAGGGAGGAGCCAGAACGCCGCTCCACCCGGCGTTGAGCGATGACTGCTGCGCGATGGATAGACTGGCGAGGCGGAAGGGGACCGCGGTCCCTGTCGAGGTGTTGATGGTGACGATGCGGCGGTTCACATCCCACCCGTTGGTGGCACCGACGACCGCCGCCTGCGCGTCGAGTTGGGCCACGGCCGACCACACCGGCGCATTGAGCGGATTGCCGTCGATATCGACGGGGAGCACCCCGCTGTTGATGTCGATCACATATTTCTTGACGTCACCCCACAAGCCCTTCTCGTAGCTGGTCTTGTAGGCGTACTGGTTGGTGACGCTGAGTTGCGCTCCGCCGAGACCGACCGCGGTACCGGTGCCGGACTGATCGGTGAAGTCTGCGAGCGCGCTGACGATGCTTTCGGCCAATTGCTGGGCGTTGCTCGCATTGAAAAACTTGCCGCGGGCGTTGAGCGACGCGTGCCAGAGGTCGTCGATCGCCCTGGGGTCGGTTGTCCCTGTCGGCGTCGGCCAATCGGCGGTACCGGCATTGATGGCGTCGATGCCGTTCGGGTAGCTGATAGTTCCCCTGGCGCCGATCGAAAGCCCGTAGAGCGTGACCTTCTGCCACGGCGCCACCGTGTCCTTCACCTGATCGGCGACCCCGGGGCGGATGTCGCGGATCCAGTAGTACATCGCCAGGTCGGCGAGGTTGTTGCTGCTCGCGGTCGGCCCTTCGTAGTAGGGCGGCGGAAATTTGGCTCCGACCGTCAACCCCGTCGAACCCGGCAGGTTGGCGAGGGAAGGAACCGTCTTGTCGTTGTTGCCGCGAGACGCGTACGACAGATTCGAGTTCCAGTAGCCGTCCGTCGACAACAGATGATAGTTCGGCTGGCATTTCCCCGTCTTGGGGTCAAGCGGATCGGTGGCGCCGGGCAGGCCCGTCGCCGCCAGATTGCCCGAAAAGAGTTCGCCGACGCGCCACAGCGCGTTCGGCAACGGCGTGCCGTTGTTGGGTGACACCTTGTAGAGCCGCGTGAACCAGGTCGTCTTGTTGGCCGTCGTGAAGTCCGCGATGTTCGTGAACAGAGAGCCGTTTTCCCACAGCGTGTGAAAGCCGACGCGGGACGTCTGGTCCAGCGCGGAAAAGGCGATGCCGGTAGCCGCCTGCATCATCTGGATCCGGGTCCGGTAGAACGAATACCAGATCGCGAAATTTTGCATTTCCTCGGCATACGTCCGACCGCTGGGATTGGGCGCGACGATGCCGTTGACGAGGAAGCCCGACGGCTGGATGTCGACGCGCGTGAAGGCCTGCGGGTCGAAGGTCGCCGCGCCCGTACCGTAACGGACATAGCGGTAGGTCGTCGGATCCCACTCCGCCGCGCAAGGCGTGGTGCCCCAGCCGGCGGCGTCCTTGGCGGAACAATACTGGACCTGAGAAATCGTGTAGTAGTAGGGATTGCCGTTGACGTTGGTCGCATTGGTGAACTTGCATTTCTCGCTACCCGAGCAGGTTACCGAGTTGTTCGGATAGTTGTAGCCTGCGGCGATCGCGGGCATCGTGTTGCCGCCCGTCGTGACGCTGCTGTAGCTCACGCCATTGCGCCGGCACACGGATCCGTCGGTGTCCGCGGTCAGTCTCTCCGCCGCCGAGGGACCTGATTTCCAGCACCAGATCGTGTCCGGAAAACCCTTGGTCAAATCGATCGTCGTGCCGCTGTTCGCGCCGGGATAGCCGGCGTACCCATTGGTGTAAACGCTCGTCCATGGTCCGCTGCATGTCGAGTCCGAACCCTCGCAGGGGAGATTCGTTCCATCCGACGCCTTTCCCGGCCCGTACGTGAACGCGGTGCTGTAGATAGGCATTGTTGTAGTTGTAGCTGCGCACCGGCGGATGGTACCGGCTGAATGTATAGCCCGAGCCGGGCGCACTGGTGGCGCCGCCACAATGCGTGCTGTCGCGGCAATGGAAGATCGTGGAGGACGGGAAGGCGACGAAGTCCGGAAGAAATTCCCACCCCATGCTGCCCGAGTCGTCCATCGTCAGCATGATGTTCGGCTTCACCGGATTCAGTCCCTGGATCGGAACCTGCGCCAGCGTTGGCGTTATCGTCGCGGCGACGACTACCGCCGGTTGGAAAGCCAGCACGACGGCGAGGACGGTCGCACAGCACTTGGCAAATGCGGATTGGCGGAAGGTGGTCATTGTGTGGCTCCTGAACAACTCGAGGCGGCGCGAGGCCTACCTCAGCATGGCCTGCGCGTAACTCACGGTGTTGCGCGGTCCTTCGACTCGTACGGTGACGCGGTAATAGGAATCCCCCGGCCGAATCAGCCCGGTGTAGTGGATCGTCCCGGGGTCCGCGCCGAAAGAGCCGGTGGACATGTTGCAGTTGCTGCCGACCGCCGGACCTTGATTGAGGCACATCCGCTCGATCACGAAACAGCTCTTGTTGCCGGCAGCGTCGTCGGCAAGCAGCCCGGCGGTGAGTCCGGGGTCGGCACAGCCGTTTGCCTGGAGGAGAGGGTCCGGGATTTTTGGCACGGTCGCCCCGGGCGCGAGGCATGCGCCGCCAGTGCCCAATACACAGGCGAAATAATTCGTGGCTGGATTGTGTATCAGCCGATCGATGGCAGGCGCGACCTCCCACAAGGCGTGGATCGTCTGCTCGATGCCGCGGTCCACCGCCGAACCGGCGGCCTGCTTGAGGACGAGGTTGCCACTGACCGCCGTCGTCGTATCCGTCGAACGAATGAGCGCGATGCCGGCGAGGGCCAGGGCCACCATCACCAGCAGTGCGACGAACACGACGACGCCTCGCTGCCGGCGCAGCCCGGATCTGCAAACACTCGCGTGTCCGCGAATTCTTGACGTTGATTTCATGGCGCGTTCCATACGGCGTTCCGCAACGGGACAATGGTTTCCAGCACCTTGTAGCGATAGTGCTGCTGATCGGAGTTGAGCGTCATCGAAGCGGCGCATGGGCCGGGCGTGCAAAGCATTCCCAGTGGCCCGGTCGTGACCGCGTCGGTTTCGTACTTGTCGCTGCGCGTCACGATGGCCACCCGCACCGCCCGAATCTGCTGCCACGTTGCGACAGGCTGCAGCGGAAGGTTGGCCGACGACCAGTTGCCAGTCGCCGACTGCCACGTATCGACATCGCCGTCGTTGTCCGTGTCGAGTCCGAACTGCGCCTTCAGATTGACGACGTTGCTGACCACGGGCGTTGCCGCAAGCACGACGGGCAACTGGCTCTGGGTCCGCAGCGTCGACGTGGCCGCATCGACCGAATAGAGCGTCCGGGCGAACCTTTCGCCTTGGCCGAAATTGACCAGCGTCGCGACGGTGGCGTTATAAGTGGCCGCGACGTTGTTGCCCGGTGTCGCCGTGAGCGTGTGGTTGAGCGTCGCGATGCCGGTTGCGGGCGCGATGGAAATGCCACCGACGTTGACGGTCGACAGCGTGCAGTTCGCGCCTTCGACCGCCGCGACGACGTCGCCCGGGCTGAAGCCGACCGGCGCCGCGGCCTGGTACGGCCCCGGAGGACTCGCGCCTACCGTCGCATTGTTCAGCAACGCCACCGGCATCGAGATCGCGCCGGATCCGCCGTAGAACACGGTCATGGAGTCCGGGACGTTGTCCGAGGCGCCGGCGGCGACGACAACCGGAATCGGACGCAACATCGCGCAGCCACTCAATGCCGCCGTCGAGGCCGAAACAATATTTCCGGCACTTGCCAGATCGTGGCCGAGCAGGAACAGGCCGTAGCTCGCGTTTTCCTGTGCGTCGTTGGACGACGTGATAGTGCGCTTCTGGCCCTCGGTGACGAGATAGATCTGAAAGATCATCAGGACCAGCAGCATGCCGATGACGATGCTGACCATGACCTCGATGAGGCCAATGCCGCGCTGATGGAACATCTTTCCGCTTTGGTGTGAGTTCACGAGTTCTTCCCGATCTGGGCCGTCAGCAGGACCTGGTGCCGCTCGGTCTCGCCGGGCAGCTGCCAAAAAACAGTGATGATGACGCTGCGACTGAGCGCCGACAGGCCCGGCTGCGTGAGATCGACCTGAGGTGCGTTGGCGCCGGTGGCGGACGGCAACAGACTCCCCGCTTGTGCCTGCCAGGTGGCCAATTTCGTGCCGCCTGTCCCGAACTCCGTATCCAGAACGGCCGGTTGCGTGGTCCACATGTCGCCGACGATCGCATTCGCCAGATTGATCGCCTCGGCACGATACCGGGCATCGTTGGATGCGCGGATGGATCCCGCCACCAATCCGATCAGGCCGAGGATGCCGAACGCAAAGATCAGAAGCGCAATCAGCCCTTCCAGCAGGAAGCTCCCGCCCTGCCTGGGATGGCTGCACTTTGCATGACGATGAAATCGGACCATTTCAGCAAGCCCTCGGATCAGGTGGAACAATGGCCGCGATCGCAGGGTCGGGATCGCACATCCGGATTCCGCGCAGGTCGTCGACGAGGATCCGCAACGTGCGCGCCTCGCCGGCCACGATGGACGCGACATCGATCTGCTGCAGATTCGGCGTGGCGATCGGCGACGGCGAGATGACCCGCCCCAGGCCATTGAACGTGACGGCGACCGCGTTCGCGGGTACATTCACCGTCTTCGAACTCTTCCCGGTTTCGTTCTGCCCGAACTGCTGGATCGGAGGCACGACCAGCGTGCCCGCAACCGGATCGAATTCGTTGATGGACCACCCCGGGTTGCCGCCACCCGCGAGCGTGAAGCTGACGGTTTTGTTCAACCGAGT
The DNA here is from genome assembly GCA_963695725.1 of uncultured beta proteobacterium. Classification (GTDB taxonomy): domain Bacteria; phylum Pseudomonadota; class Gammaproteobacteria; order Burkholderiales; family Casimicrobiaceae; genus CAIWHR01. The sequence goes on along the minus strand of CAVOHM010000002.1, from coordinate 71,169 downwards.
GGCTTCCGTGCGCGCCACGCGCAGTCCGTTGCTGATCGATTCGGCTGTCGAACGTATCTCGCTGTTGCGCAAGAAGGTCGTGAACGACGGCAGTCCGAGGGTCAGCAGCAGCGCGGCGATCGACAGCGCGATCATCAATTCCAGCAGGGTGAAACCCCGAACCGATGCAGGCGTGGGCATCCAGTCCCGACGGGCCGTCCCAAGGGACTGATCCGCCCCCTCGGGGGGCAGCGAGCAACGCGAGCGTGGGGGTCGTTTCATCCTAGCAATCTCCGTTCTTGCGGATGACCCAGCACGTGTTGCCGGTGCCGGACCAGCCGCTCGGCAAACCGGTCGTCGCACGGTTGTTGGCCTGGTCGATCGTGTAGACGAAGCCGCCCATTCCTCCGCCCGCGTTGCCGCTGGCGGTAACCGTATAAGTGGTCGCCGTCAGCGCGCAGGTGACCGTGAAATGCTTGCTGGCAGGCAAATAGATATTTCCCGCGGGTGCCGGACCTGCAGCGAGGGCGATACACGCTGCCGGGTATTGGCGGACGTCCTGGAAATATTGCTCGAGGCGCACGCGCATGTCGCTGAGACTGCTGGTCGCATCGATGATCTTGCTGCGCGTGATGTAATCGGTATAGCTCGGCAATGCGACCGCCGCGATGATCGCGATGATCGCCACGGTGATCATCACCTCGATCAGCGTGAAGCCGCCCGTCCTTTGCGGTCCGGCGCGGCGGCTGCGCGCTGCACGCGTCGACGCCGGTCGTGGTCGGAAGGGCAATACTTCTGTTACGGATGTGTTGTCCATAGTCACTCTTTTCGAAACGCTGGCTCGTTGCGCAGGATCGGACTGCAAATTGCGCACAACTGGCTCGCCGTTGCGCGGCAGCGCGTTCATCGTCACATCGAATTTCCGAATCCGCCGGCGGCGAGCGCTGGGGAGATCGCAAGGGACATGCCATCGCCGGCAAGGGTGACGGCCCACCCTGACAAGCGGTCGGGCGACCGACACCGGCGGTGGCAGACCGATTTTCTGTGGCGGACAACCGATGGAGGACCGGCGAACTGGGTGTTACCCGGTGCCGTCACAGGGACAGCGATGTCGACGCATATTCGTACGAACCGCGGCACCGACGGACGCAAATCCGCCCCGATTGTTCGCTACAACGAGACAGCAGCACGCGCGGCGCGGCCCCACGACTCGTCCAGGTACCGAACCGGTCACCCAGGGCGAGTGGCTGGTCCGAGTATTGCGTAAGTCGATCGTGCTCTAACTGCTGCGGGCGTCATTGAAGGCAGCGAAGCCGAAATGGCCCCTCGAATGATGTCGGTTTATCAGGTGCGCCCCAAGCGCGCGATCGACGACGACAACGTGACCCGGTCCATCAGGAACGGCGGCGCGCTCACGCCTGTTCGCAAGCCGGTCATTCCGGATTCGGTGCAGGATTGGGTACCGCTTCGCAAGGCGAAGCCGGTGAACTACATGCTTCCCGCGAGCATGCAATGGCTCAACGCTCTGCCGAAGGTTGTTCGGCCATGGGCGCTGATTACGCAATACCCACGGATCGCCAATCTTCTTGCGATAGCGTGGGGCAACCCCACCGCCTGTCGCGCCTATTTCGATGATCTTCTCGTTGACCGTCGCGGTAACCGGAAGGGCTTTCCACCGGACGTTCTTCGTGACCTGCAGAGGCTGCGGGATTATTTCTGTAACCTGACCCTGACGCTGGAGGAATGATCGCCGAAGGACTAGCGCAGCCGACGAACGGTCTACCCCCGTGTGCTGGATTCGCGCCTAGACTGAATGCCCCCCGGATTGCGGTTCGCAGGGGGCTGACTCAATCGTGCCGTGTGTGGCACCGACATCTTCTCTCGGGGACAACATGATCGCCTCGATTACGGTGTTCGTCATCGCTTTCGGTGTTGGTTGTTTGACCGGAGTCGTTGTGCGCCTCTTGTCGCACGATCGGCGCGCGAAGGATTCGGGCAGTGCGCCGGTGTTCGGGATCATGAGCGCTGACGATTAGCGCGAGAGGCGGGGCATGCGCACGATACGGCGGTGGCCAATGCGTACAGCAGCACCGCAAGGACGATGACCACGCCGAAGCCCGCATGAATCGCGAGCAGCGTTGCCAGAATCGCTGCCACGACGGACGCGCAACCATTGACTCCCCAAGCCCAGGGCACGAGAGAAGGGGCGCGTCTAGCCGTATGCGCGAGTCCGAGCGGAAACGGCATTCCCATCGCGAATGCGAGTGGCGCAATGAGCATGATCGACAGCATGATCTTGAGAGCGTCGGGCAGCGGCATCAGAAGCCGGAAAACTCCGGGGAGGACGACCAGATAGATCAAGCTGAGGATGCCGATGGCCGCGACTGCCGCGGCCAGCGGACGTCGAACCGGATTCGCGCCGTCCGTGCGCAGCCGGCCCGAATAGCGGCTCCCCAGTCCCGCGAACAGCAGGAACGAGCACAGCACCACCGCCACTGCGTACAGCGGATGGCTCAGAAGCAGCAGGAATTTCTGGATGAACGCTATTTCGACGAACATGAACGCGAAACCGATCGACAGAAAATAGGCGGCGACGCGCACCGCGGACAGGTCCGGCCGCGTGCCGCCTTCCGTTCGGCGCGCAATAGCCCCTAGCGGAAGCAGGATCAGCAGCACGCTTGCCGCGAAGGCCTGGACCAGTGTGGCGATCAGCACCGGATAGCCCCATTCGAGCAGCGGCAGCCCGCCCCGTTCCTTCAGCGCCAGCAGCTCGGGCAGCGTGCGCCATTTGAAATGGTGGAAGAAGTACGGCCTGTCGTCGGTCGCCGGAGCGATGCTGAACTTGTAGCGCTCGATGAATGCCTCGCGGTCTGCGCCGAGCAGCGCGAGCGCGCCCGCATGGAAGTACGGCTGGTCGAGCACGTTGTACCGGTTGGTTTCCGCTGCGTCGATGCCGGGGAAATACGCGACGTCGAAGGAACGCGCCTGGCAGAAATCCCTCAGCGCGGAAATGTCCGCCGAGTTGAACGTGCCGTTCTTCACGAGCAATGTCGCGGTCTTCCAGCTGCGAATCAACGCAAGTTGCTGCGCCGGCTGTGCGCCGCTGCGCTCGAGCGCAGCGACCGCGGTGGCAAAGAGCTTGAGCATATCCCTCGGCGGCAGATTGACCCACCGGGTGATTGCCAGCACGCCGCCGGGCTCGAGGTGCTGCAGATATTCCTGCAGGGCTTCGACCGTATAGAGGTAACTCTCCGAGAGCGCGTAGAGTCCGGCCGAAGACGCGCCGAAAGCGTCCAGCAACGCGACCTGGATCAGGTCGAAACGGCCGCGGTGCGAGGCGACGAAACCGCGTGCTTCGCCGATGTGGATACGCACGCCGGGCGCACTGTACGGCGCGCCCGAAAATTCCGCGAATCGCCGCTGCACGAGATCGACGATCTGCGGATTGAGTTCGACGGCGTCGACGGTGCGGGCGCCGGCGTAGATCGCCTGCAGCACGTCGGCACCGGCGCCCGCGCCGAGCACCAGCACCCGCGGCCTTTCGAGCAGGTGAAACGGAAGCGCGGACGTCAGCTGATCGAGGTAGGCGAGCGGCTCACGCTGGCCGTCGTAGTGCGTCAGCGCGCTCAGGCCATCACCGTCGGTGAACACGGCGAGCTGCGGCGGGGGTTCCATCGTCGCATTGAGGCTGAGACCCGGGGCGTGCCGGAGTGGAATCCGCGCACTTTCCACGACGGTGACGAGGCCCAGCGGAGACGACGTTTCCGCGACGATTCGGGCGCCGCCGATGCGCAGGGTCTGCGAGAGCTCCTTGTAGTCGGACGGGCGCAGGTTGATCCAATCCGCGGGGACGACGATCGGGACGGCGATCGCGGCGGTGAGCAGCACGACCGCGACCCGGCGCGGCGACGATCTGCCGCGGGCGAGCGCCAATGCCGCCGCCGCGATCCCGAGCGCACCGAGGAGCCGCAGCGCGTCGGTCGGCGCGAGCAGAAAGAGCGCGACCATGATGCCGAGGCTTCCCGCTCCTGCACCAATGATGTCGAAGCTGTAGATCCGGTGCGGCTCCAGCGTGAACCGGGTGAACGTGAGGCAGACGCTGGTCGCCGCGCAGAAGAAGGGAACGAACAGCAGGCCGTAAATGGCGAATAGACGCAACGGCTGCTGCGGATCCCAGAGTAACTCGAGGGGATTGAACGCGACTCGCTGGGCGACCGAGAAGCCGGTGACCGCGGTGATGCCGAACAGCACCGCGGCACCGGCAAAGACCGCGTCGAAACGCTGCAGCAACCTGCGTTGCGCCAGCGTGACAAACGTTCCTGCTGCGCCGTAACCCAGCAATGCCACGCTGATCATCATGTAGGCGAAGTGGTGCCACTGGACGATGGAAAACAGCCGCGTGAGCAGGACTTCGTAGCCCATCGCGGCCGACGACAACAGCATCACGGCTACGAGCGGCGGGGAGGCGTCGGGAAGGCCGGCAACGGCGGCAGGCGTCGAATCGAATCCTGCCGGCGACCCCGCGGATGCCATTGCCGGAGCGACTAGCGTGTTCCGGTCAACGGCACGAACCGAACCGGCAGCACCTGTCGCGTGGTGATTGCGCCGTCCCGGCTTTTTTCAACCAGCAGCAGATGCTGGGCGAGGAACGGCGCGCCGACCGGGATCACCATCCGTCCTCCCGGCTTCAGCTGCCGGATCAGCGGCGAAGGAATGTGGCTCGCGGCGGCCGTGACGATGATGGCATCGAACGGTCCGCAGTCCTCCCACCCGTAGTAGCCGTCGCCGATGCGGGTTCGCGCCCGCGCGTAGCCCAGCGCGCGCAGGCGCTCTTCGGCCTGCCGCGCGAGGGGCTCGATGATCTCGATCGTGCAGACCGTCTGCACGAGTTCTGCCAGAATCGCTGCCTGGTAGCCGGAACCCGTGCCGATTTCCAGTACCACGTGCTCGGGCCGAACGTTCATGAGATCCGTCATCAAGGCCACGATGTAGGGCTGCGAAATGGTCTGGCCGTGGCCGATGGGCAGCGGGCGGTTCCTGTACGCCGCGCGCTCCTGGTCGGCGGGAACGAACCGGTGGCGGGGCACCTTGCCGAGGACCGCGATCACGCGCGCGTCGAGGATCGGCTTGCCCGTCTCGGCCGCGGTCTCGCGCGCCAGCGCGGCGATCTCTTCGACCATCTGTCGCCGTTGCGCGTCGAAGTCGTCCTGCGCGTGGCCCGGAGGCGATGCGATCGCCCAGCAACAGGACCACGAGAAGCCGAGCGATGCGACGCATGCTATCCCTCATCGGCATCGGGCTCCGGCACGGCCGCCGGAGCCCCTTTCGCCCCCTTCACGCCAATGGCGTGGGCGATCCCAGCAACTCTACGCCGCCGCTTTCACCGACGGCAACCCGGCCAGCGCCATCGCGAGTTCCGCTTCATCGTATTCGAGGTCCTGGAGCTTGCCGCCGAAATAATCGATGTACGCCTGCATGTCGAAGTGTCCGTGGCCGCACAGATTGAACAGGATCGTCCGGGACACGCCCTCGTCGCGGCAGCGGATCGCCTCGTCGATCGCCCCCTTCACGGCGTGATTCGCTTCCGGCGCCGGGAGGATGCCCTCGGCGTGCGCGAACTGCACACCGGCCTCGAAAACCTTCGTCTGCTGGTACGCGACGGCGTCGATGAGACCAAGCTCCTTCAGGTGCGAGACCAACGGCGCCATGCCGTGATAGCGCAGCCCACCGGCGTGGAAGCCGGGGGGCGTGAACGTCGAGCCCAGCGTGTGCATCTTGGTCAGCGGTGTAAGGTGCGCGGTGTCGCCGAAGTCGTAGGCGTAGGTCCCGCGCGTAAGACTCGGACACGCGGCAGGTTCGACCGCGACGATCTTGCAGCTTGCGACCACCGCGCAGTTGCGCGCCGAGGAACGGGAAGACGATGCCGGCGAAATTCGAACCGCCGCCCGTGCAACCGACGATCACGTCGGGGTAATCGTCGGCCATCTCCAGCTGCGCCATCGCCTCCTGTCCGATCACGGTCTGGTGCAGCAGCACGTGGTTCAAGTACGCTGCCGAGCGCGTACTTCGTATCGTCGCGCTCTCCCGCAACCTCGACCGCTTCGGAGATGGCGATGCCGAGGCTTCCGGGATGGTCGGCGCGCTGCGCGAGAACGGCGCGGCCGGACTGCGTCTCGCGGCGACGGCGACGGAATGCAGCGGGCACCATAGGTTTCCATCAGCGCGCGCCGGTACGGCTTCTGATCGTACGACACGCGGACCATGAACACCTGCACCTCGAGGCCGAACAGCGCGCCGGCGAAGGCGAGCGAACTCCCCCACTGTCCGGCGCCGGTCTCCGTCGACAGACGCTTCACGCCCGCCTGCTGACTGTAGAACGCCTGCGCCACCGCCGTGTTCGGCTTGTGGCTACCCGCGGGCGACACGCCCTCGTACTTGTAGTAGATGCGCGCCGGCGTCTGCAGCACGCGCTCGAGCCGGCGCGCGCGGTACAACGGCGTCGGGCGCCATTGCCGGTAAACGTCGCGCACCGGGCCGGGGATCTCGATCTCGCGCTCGGTCGACACCTCCTGCCGGATCAATTCCATCGGAAACAGCGGCGCCAGATCTTCCGGCCCGATGGGTTGCAAGGTGCCGGGGTGCAATACCGGGGGCAGCGCCTTGGGCAGATCGGCCTGCAGGTTGTACCAGGCCTTCGGCATCCTCGATTCGTCGAGAACGTACTTGACGATGTCGTTCATGGTGGAACTCCAGGAGCGTGTTTTCGATGATCCCGGCGGAATGGAATCCGCAGGGACCAAGTCTAGTCTGCTCGCCGTCGGCTGGCGGGCGTTCGGCACCGGCGTTACGACGACCCTTGATCCGGATCAAGACCCTGTCCCGGCCCCGCGGCAGGACAGAATCGGTGCCACTCAGGAAATGCAAAGTGACTTTGCCGGCTCGACTCGCCGCCCAATGTTCTGTCCCATCGCCTACCGGCGCGACTCGCGCCATAGCATCAACGCGAGCCCTCCAGCAATGATAAACGCGATCCCGCTTAACCAGACCGGGACCACAAACCCGTGAATCGTGACGTCCCAGCCCAAGAGAAATCGGGTCAATTGCATCAGTGCAATAAGGGCGAGGAGCGCAACTGCGAGCGTGGCAAACGGTTTCATACAAGTTCTCCGCGTTTCAACGGCGCGACGTGATCGACGACATAGCCGGTGGCGGGCATCTTTCGATAATACGCCGACGCCACATCGTCAATGCGACTGCGACTTCCGCCATTCCCACGGCGGCACCGCGGCGGGATCGCGCCACAAACCGCGCTTCTGTTCCTTGGCCTCGGCCTCGATCGGGTAGAGTGTGTCATCCTTGGCGTACTGGCGAAGCACCCACGCCATGCCCTGCCGCACCTGTTCTGCGTTCACGTCCAGTTCACCGCGAAATATCCTGCCGAGGGTCCGGTGGTATCGGTCTTTGCCGCGCTCTACCACCAGCACCCTTTGGCCTTTCACCAGAGCGTCCAGCGCCCGCTTGGATTTGTTGCCGAAGGGCTGCGTCGCCTCCGGTGCATCGATGTCAACCAGACGTACCTTCACCTGCGCCCGACCTCGCAGCACCGTGATGCTGTCGCCATCTGCGACCCCCACCACCTTGCCGGTGAAGTCGGCCCAAGCCAAGGTCGAAACAGCCAGCACGAAACTGGCAGCTATGACGATGGGGACGACGTTCATGCAGGATGATTGGGCAGAGGCTCGTGCCGCGCGCGGTCAATGACGACGGCACACCGCCACGAATCGAACGCGGCTATTTGACCTCGAACTCGATGCGGCCCATTTGGGTCCCCGCTTTGTAAGTGCCACTGGCACGCCCTGCGCTGACCTTGACCTTGATGACAATGCCCGCGCACGGCCTGCCATCTGCAATCCGACTCACCATTGGCATCGACATTATGCTCAGTTGGCCCTTCTTATAGGTTCCATTAAAGGGCGTCTTGTCGGAAATGCAATTGCCCATGGCACTGCTGTAGTTCGCCACAATTCCGGTGACCACTTCTCCATTCACCTTGATGTCTACCAAATCGACGGGCATTATGTTTGTCTTGTTGTACTTTCCTGCCGCCAACGTATATTGCCCTACCAGCCGACCGGGAAGCGGATCGGGGTTCTGAGCACTCGCAATTGTTGCCGTGCAAAGTAATACGACGGCAATGACCGTAAGGTGCGTATACACGATAGCTCTCGCTCTAACAGAATGGCCGACGGAAAACGTGGCGCACAACGGAACATCTTGACTGGTACGTCGTCGGGCAATCATGCGCCGACCCCGGTGGTCTGTACATTGCCCCGGATCAAGGCCTGGGGGCAAACCGAAGGCTACGCTGGTGCCACCATCGCGCGATAATGCCCCGTGCGCCTCGAGCTCTACCCTTTCCGCTATCGGGACGCGGCAGCTACCGCTTCTTCTCGGTGGACTCTTTCGTGACCTCGGCCATATAGCGGACATAGCCCTCTACTCTGGCCAGATGGGCGTTTGTCAGCTTCGCCTCAGCAAGGATGTCGCGGAGTAGCGGTTTGGTACCGAGTATCGCGAATGGCAGGACGATCCAACAGACCGCCAGCACGATCAACAAAAGGACGACGAATAGGTAGAGCCCAGCGAACGCTTCCATGGATAACCCCCTTGCAACGCTAACAGCACTCCGCGACCCGGCGCGCGGTGATACAGACTCTACCAACTCTCGCGGTACCGCCCTAGTGCGTCGTCGTCGGACATGTGGAAATTCTGACCGGCGGCGCAGAACGCGCGAGGGGCGATTCAATTCGAGCAGATAGAGGTGTATTGTGTTCTCCATGAATTACCTACTCGGTGTCCTCGGTGCCGTCGCGACGGTGGCGTACAAGATCTTCGTTGACCCGTCACGCCGGCCGGCGCACGCAGCCTGGTCAACCTCGGATTACGAAGTGATCGCCATATACGCCCTTATCGGGTTCGCGATCGGCTGGGTCGCCGCCGTCGTTTTCCGCATGCTCGGCCACGAAAAGTGACGCTGCATCTCGCCGCCGGCATCCATTCGCCTGACCCGGCCGCGTAGATCAACGCAGCAGCCGTTCGATCGTCCCGGTCAACTCGGACTGAGTGCAACGGACAGTGGCCAGCTCCTTGCCCGCGCACTTGGACACGATGGTGGGCGGCGGTAAATTGATAGACAGAAGTGGCTCCGGATAGTCGGACAGCCGGCAAAGTGGAAGCTCTGCTCCAATGGGCGACGTTGTCGCCGAGGAGTTCCACGCGCGCGTCCGCGACGCCGTGCGCTGTCATTTCGAAGACGATGCTGCCCCGAAGCTGATTCGCCTTCATTTCATGCGAGACGACGTCATCGTGGCATGAAGCTCCCGCGGGAATTTTCCGGCGCGGATCTGGTGAAAAGCGCTCGGACGAATTGGCTATCGCGTTAGGCGCCAGACGGGCAGCCACATTCGCCTCGCGCTGGATTCGCCCACGCAACATCACGTCATGATTCCTGCTCACGACCCGCTCAAGTTGGGTGCGCTGGCCGCGTTCCTCGGCGAGGTCGCGGAGCACCAGGAAATTAGCCGCGACGCGTTGCTCGACCGGCTGTTCGGTTAGGACTTGACGAACTTCAGGACGAATTCGTCCTTGGGCTGCGGGGGGTCCGGCGTGTTCTTGTCGCGCGGGTCGGCCGGATTGCGCATGAAGGTGCCCTCGGCGACGAGCTTGAATCCCGCGGCCTCGACCTCCTTCCTCAGGAACGCCTCCTCCACGCGATGCAGCGTGCCCGATTCCGAGATGCCGGTGCCCGGCCGGCCCGAGTGATCGGCGATGACGTACATGCCGCCCGGCTTCAGCGCTGCGAACACCGCCTTGTTCATCTGCGCGCGATCCACGCCCATGTGTCCGAGGTCGTGATAGTTGAACATCAGCGTGACGAGGTCCACGCCGTTCGATGTGACCGCCGCCGGGAACGGGTCCTCGAATTTCTGCGCGACGGAGACGATGTTGCCGGCCGCCGGGTTCTTGGCGCGCTCGGCGAGTCGCATCGGCGTCGTCATGGGTACGGCGGCGGGCGCCGCGGCCGCGGGCGCCGGCTGGGCCGCAGGATAGGCGGCCCCCTCAGGCGCGGCCGGGGGCGGTGGCGGCGCGGTGCGCGGCGGGCTCTGACCGTAGACGCGCCCCGCCGGCCCGACGGCGCGGGCGAGGAGCTCGGTCGTGTAGCCGCCGCCGGAGCTCAGATCCATCACGACCATGCCGGGCACGATGCCGATGAATGCCAGCATCTCGGCCGGCTTGCGGCGGACGTCGTTGGTGCGATCGGCCGCGCTGCGATCCGGGCTCGCGATGATAGCCGCGATTCGCTCGGTGGACAGCGGTGGTGCGGCCTGCGCCCACGCCGTCGCGGCCGCGATGCCGAATGTCGCCGGGAGCAAGGCCCGCAGGACGTCGCGCGGCAGGTTCCTGCCGGGAAGGGGAAGCGTTTTCATGGTACCTCCAGGGTCGGGCAAGTGCTGGCCGATAGCATAACCAGTCATGTGGGAATGAGGTGCGTAACGGCACCTCTGTTTGTTCATAAATCGACAACTTGCAACGCCCGCCAACTCGCTTTCCAGTCTGTTTACGGCACAATTCAACCACGCTCGATCACAGCTCGCCACAGGTGCGGTCGCTATCGTTCCACGTCTTGGTTCAAGCAAACCGGCTTACCGACTCGGTCGATTACCCGTCGGTGGGTGCTGATGTTACGCGACGGTTGGGTCGCCTATACCATGGTCCTTTCGCCTACCGGCGTGACTCCCGCCATAACATAGCCGCAAGTCCTCCGGCAATGACAAACGCGATCCCGCTCAACCAGACCGGGATCACAAGACCGTTTATCGTAACCTCCCAGCCCAAGAGGAACCGGGCCAATTGCAACAGGGCGATCAGCGCTAGCAACGCTACGGCGAGCGTAGTGAACGGTTTCATGTTTTCTCTCCGTCCGTTGGAACGCGTCGCGCGTCCTATTGGGCCGATCGCATTTCGTCTGGTCCAGTGAATCGTCAGACGATCATGCGCCGACCACCGTGGTCTGTACATTGCCCGGATCAAGGCCGGGGACAACGAAATGCAGGGCTACGACCTACCGAGCGGCTCGCGTATCGACTGAATGATCCGTCGGTCAAATTGCTTCTGCTGGTCCGGGGTCAGCGCCACGTAGAGCGCGGTCATCCGTTCCAGCGCTATGCGTGCCGCGTCGGCGCGCTGAGTATCGTCCTCTGCAATCGCGTGGAGCACGGCGTCGGCAGTCACGGTGCTACTGCCGTCGGCCCGGTACGCCGACAGGTGGCGCGCGCGCAAGCGTTCAGCCTCAGCGGCGTTGCGCACCTGCCGCTCAAAGCTGTCGAACAGGGGTACCTGAGAGGCCGTCAGCTTGAGATCGATGCGCAGCGACAGTAGTTCGCGCTCGATGGCCGCGACTGGATCGAACAGCGGCTGCGATGCAACGCGCGGATTATCGTCGCCGGGGCGCGGCGAGCGCATCGATCCATTATCGCCACGGTCGCGTGATCTCCCACCGTATTGCGCGTGCGCGTTGCCCGCGACGGCGCTCGCGAAAAGCGCTGCCATCGAAATGAACGAACGGCGAGAACGTCTCATAACCATAGGTAATCGTACTCCCGGAGAGCACGCCGGATCAGCGGAAGTCCACGCAGCAGGGCCAGACCGATCTCACGCCCACTTCTTGCCAAGCGCCTCCAGACCAGCCTTTTTCAGATCCTCTGGGCTCATCAGAATGCGAAATTTGCAACTGGCTTGGAAGTTGAGAAAGAAGGGCTCGGCAAAGGCAGGCACATCCGACGGATTTTGTAGGTCAATCACGAATATGCCGCCGCGCTTCCCGTCTTGCTCGGTGAAGTAGGCTGTCTCCGGCTTGATTGTTTCGAGGATGCGCCCAATGACCTCGCCCGCCTTGCCGTTTCTGACGAGGGTGTTGAAAGGTTCCATTGGGAATTCGACCGTAAGTAACATTCTCATGTGATGTCCTCCATTGTCGTGGCATTTGAAGGCGGTGCCGTGTACGCCTAGCGCGATTCGCGGACCGTCGCGTCGAAACGGCGCGCGCGCCGAATTTGGAGCGCGGGCTGACTGCGATCGGATTAAACGCCTTGTGATCGTTGGAGGCAAGCGGCAGTGGTCCGGCCCTGCGTCGTCGCCATCGCGGTGCAAGCGGTTGCTCGCTTCGTTACCGAGGAAGCAGCATCTCGCCATGCCGCGAGATTTCCTCCAACCGAGCGCCGAACCTCAATTGCTCTATCCCTTCCGATTCCGCGATCCGGTATCTGGCAAGTGGGTGCGTGCGCGGTACAAAGCTGAACGCACGGAAATTGCCGCAAGGTATGCGACGTGGGAGTTTTGCGGCCCGCCGGAGATTCGTCACCGCACGGCCGGTGCGTTCACTCCGTGGCGTCCGCGTACCTAGCCGACCGCGCTGATGGTCTCGCCAACTGCGCCGCAACTATCCGCGCAGGACGTACAGCGCCAAGCAGAGCGCGCAACCGATGGTGTAGAGCAGCCAAGTCTGAGGGACGAAGTACGGGTAGGCCATCAGGACGACGCCGATGACCATGGGTTTCCACAGGATCAGCCGTCTGCCGTAGATGAACACTCCAAAGCCAATGGCCCCGAACAGAACGGAGCCGAAGAGCGCGGCAGGGCTTGAGAACATGATTGAATTGTGACCGGGTATGCGGAATCTAGTGTGCCAGACTCTGGATAACCCGAGGCGGCCGGATGGGGATTCTAGTTTGGGCCGTGGTACAACGCGGTCACGCAAACAGAGATCATGTCGATGTCGGAAATTCTTGGCCTGCTGCTGCTCATGGGCGGCGGCTGGTTCGTCTGGGACAGTCTGAAGGCGCGAGAGGCTGCCAATGCGGCCATGCGCGGCGCGTGCAAGTCGGACGGACTACAGTTTCTCGACGATACCGTCGCACTCCAATCGGTCTGGCCGGTGCGGAATGGTGAAGGTCAGCTCAGGCTGAAGCGCGTCTACGGTTTCGAGTACAGCGACACGGGCCATAGTCGGCACAAGGGAAGCATCATTATGGTGGCGGACAGCGTTTCCATGCTGAATATCGGCCCACGGTCGGGCCCAGAGAGGGCGACGCTGCCTTGAACGCGAATCGTCGATCGACGCTACATACAACGAACCCCGCCGCAGCGGGGCCTGTGCTGCCGCGGTATCGGTTAGTGCTTGCGGCGCGAGAAACCGAGTCCGGCGAGGCCGATGCCAAGCAGCGCGAGGGTCATTGGCTCCGGAACTACACTGATCCGAAGATTGTCGTAATCCGCGGTTATCGATGTGTCAGTGTAAGGGTCATCGACGCTGTTGAGCCCTGCGATACCGCTGATCTGTCCAATACCGAATTGGATTGGGTTCCCCGCGAAATTCGGGTGGGCGGTGCCAAATGTGGCCGTGGCGAAGTCGAATTCAAAAAAGTCTGTCGCAAGCAATCCCACCCCTGAGAAAGAAATATAGCCGGTCGAGAAGGGAGCACCAAAAATTGCGGCCCCGGGAATTGCAGCGAGGTAATAGAGGCCATCCTGGGCGATGAGCGGGCGGAACGTATTTCCAAAGGTGCCCGTACCGGTCTGAGTCGATGCAAAATCAAGCGTGAGATTCTTGTCGACCGCGGCGTCGATGGCCATGATCGGGCCCTGCGAACCGGGATCATACGAAAAGGTGGTGTTGATCAATCCGATTGCCCCACTACCGGGGGACGTTGGCACGGTCACGACGACTTCGAGGCCAGCGCCCGAGTTGCCGCAGCTTGCACATTGCGACGCCGCAACAGATACCCCCGCGTCCGAGATAAAGGCGGTCGTGGCCGAGTAATCGGAAGGGGAAAATGTCGCGTCGGTGAAGATCACGCCTGCGAAGGCGTTCCCTGAAGCAGCAATAAAGGCCGCGAACACGAACCGCCCGAACTGTCGAAGCATGGTGATCTCCTCGGTGCGCGCAAGGCCACTCGGCAAACACGTGGGCGACACGGCCAACATGTCGTGCATTGCGCGCCATTCAGACCGATAGCAATATCCATGCGCAACTTGATGATCGAGGAAAATCAGTCCCTTAGTCTGCGCTCACCACGCGGGGTGTAAAAATGCTCGACAGGATTCAAACCAGCGATACGAACACGCTCGATCCCGTCAAGGCCGCGCTGCCCGACCTCACCGACGCGGAACTCGAATCGCCGATGGCCGCACCCTATGACGTCCCGAAGGTCACATACGGTTTGCTGATCTGGATCGAGGGAACCTGCGACTTGGAGCAAAACCGGGGGCGTGGGTTCGACTACACCCTGCCACCACCCGAGGCGGCAATCGACCCGACCGAAGATGCGGTCAGAATCGACGCGGCAATCGCGATGCGCGACCAGTTCGCTCAGGATTCCCCTGCCGTGCTCGCGCTGTTGGATGCGCTGTTGTTGGTACTGACCGGGAGCGGGCGGAAGCAGTAGCGCGTCAGCATAGAACGGCGATGGCGCGACAATTTTGAGGCTCAGGCTACTCGCCACCCACGAGCGGTATGCGCCCGGCAACGTGATACCCTCCACCGCCTTCTGGCGTGACGATTACCATTTCGGCGGTCGCGGGGCTGACACCGGTGAACGCGAGGGTGGTCGCGCCATGGGTGACAAGCACGAGGTTGCCGTTTGCCGGTGCGACGGCCACCAGCTTGCGGAAGGCCGTAAGCTGGGCTTCGCGGTTCTGCGGGTGCGTGAAAAGATTGCCGAGTGCCGCATCGGGTTGCGCGTCGAAGCCGAACGCGAGGCGCGCCGTTTCGAGACACCGGCACCATGGGCTCGACAGCACGCGCTCGACGGGAATCGCATGCTGGCCAAACAACGTGCCCAAGCGTCGCGCGTCGCGGCGCCCCGCTTGCGACAGGTTGCGCTGCGTGCGGCAATCGTCGAGCTTGAATTCGGGTGGGTCGCCGATGCCGGGGTCGGTGAGCGCGTGACGGATTAGCACGACCTGCCCGCCACCCTTCAGCAGCGTCCAGAGCGCCTCGTCCGCGCGCGCGGGGGCGCACAGGACCAGCACAACGAGGAGGAGTGCACGCAGCATTCCGGAGAGGATAGCGAAGGCGCACGGAAGCGCAATCGCCATCGCGGGGGGCACGCTGATTCTACGGCTTGGCCCGTGCCTCGGCAACGGCACCGCGGCGGCCCATCGATGCCGCGGTCGCCCCCGCAATCGGTCGCGCGGCGGCGCAGACTCTACTAGCCCTCGCGGTACCGTCCTAGTGCTGCGTCGGTTCCGGTCGACCCGACAGCACTTGGTCCCATTCCGCGATCAAGTGTCCCGTGCGATCAGTTGGGGCTATCAATCGGTCTGCCAACAGCGCGGTACTCATCACGCACTTGGCTCGTCGCCCGATACTGTGGAAGAATGTTTTCTACCGGCGTGGCAGGGACAAAAAACCACCGGTACGAGATCGAAGCCACCTCTGCGGCACTCTCCGGGGGCGCCTCCGGCGCCAGTCTCGTCAGCCGATTCGGTCGATCCCTGAAGCGATAGAGGTCATCAGCGGAACAGCGCCCGATGCGGTAGCACGACGGAACTGCTGGACCAACATCGGGCAGCGCGTACATTCCGTAGGGATACGGAACAACCTGCATCATCGTCGGCCCCATGGGAGGACCGGCCTCCGAATCCCGCTGATCTGATGCGATCTGTCCTTGCGCCGTGGCCACCATCGACAACAGCAGCCCAAACGCGCCGGGAAGACTCAACGCGCTCCTGACGACCCTGGCAATCAAATTCGCAACGACCGCACGATTTGGCTTCCGAGAAGCCCTGCGTACGGCCCCATCGTTGTCGGCGTCGTCGAGCATGGCGGAATGATAGCTCGCAGTCGGCGTGCTGATGGGACCACCCCCCGCGTAGAACGCGCTACGGGCCACGATCTCGGAGGCTGGGCCACCTGTGTGCCCCTCGCCATGATCGGCACGTTGTAGCGCGAGGACGACGCGGGCGACGGCGCCGCCAAACGACTCTTGCTGCTACCCCGGCGCTACCCCGGCCCGAAATAAAAACGGCCTGCCCGAAGGCAAGCCGTTGAATTGTTTGGTTGCGGGGGCAAGATTTGAACTTGCGACCTTCGGGTTATGAGGCGGTTTTAGCGTGCGGCTTCATTGTTTATTAATCAAGAACTTGCAGCGCTTGCCAAACTCGAAATCAGTGTAATCAAGGCACAATTTAGGCACACCCAATCATGGCAAGTCACAGATGCCTGTCGCCGACGACTCACGACCCGGTTCCGCCGCGAACCTTCTATCGCCGAGCGGCCGAGGGAATACGAAAAGCTTCTAGGCGGACGCGTGCGCCTTCGCTCGCGCGTACAGGAACTCCGGCGCGAGATCGAAGCCATTCGACCAAACCACCGTGTCCATTTCTACACGGATCGCCGAAAACGCCGCTTGGTCGCGAAGAGCCACCACGATCGGTCGCACATCGGACGCGATGAAGTCCTTGAGGTCAATTTCGCCTTCTGTGGCATCCGAAAAACGGACCCACAGCCGGTAGTCCGGAAGCGTCCTCGCGTCAGTCACCCAGATCATTTTCAATCTCCTCAAACCAGTGGAGCGATCCGTCTGAAATTACCCTCTTCGGCCAAGGTCGTCCAGTTCTCCATCAGCTCTGCCTGGTGCATCTCCCCCCACTCCATGACCAGACCGAGAACGCGCGGGGGAAGCTGCCCTTCCCGAAGCTCCAGCGGCTCGATCCCGACAAGTGCGCGGTACTCATCGTACCGTACGTGAAAATGCGGCGGATTGTGATCGTTGAAGTACATCGTGATCACGATGCCGAGGAAGCGGGAAATCTCAGGCATGGTCGAATCCTACAGATTGCGAATTACTCGGTCGCGAGCAAAAGCAAAACGGATGGGAAGTCCAACCGCATGAGGTGTCTGCTGTGGCAGCGTTACATGGGTCGACGCCGGCGAGCCGACGGCGAGATGGAGTGGTTGTGCGTCGGCGTGGGGGCGTTTTTCCGCGTTGCGCGGGGGCCTGTGTCGGCGCGGAATCGGTTTCTGCTTGCAGTGGGATCATTTCCCATTGCCCTGGCGAGCAATCATCGGAGCTACGGCCCCAATGCCAACTAGAGCAAGCGATTCCGGCTGTGGTACCGAAACAGCGTAAGCCAACGTCGATACTGGTATCGCGAGCACGCATGTTGCCAATACAAATTTTCTATGTTTGGCTGGTTTTCTCCCGCGTTGGCTCCAAACCCAGTGTAGCCGTCGTTGAAAGAAAGGGGCGAGTTTTTGTGATTCCCAAGGTAGCGCACCCGCGCCAATGCCCAGAACAGTAGAATTCGTGACATGAGTAAAAGGAGGGTTTGGCCCACGGTGACCTTGATCGGCTCCAATTCGTGTTTGAACATCGAGCTATCGGGCATCGTGGTCTCCCTGTTGCTTGACTGAGGTTGCGGCAACTGGATTACCTGCGACGAGCACGAAGCGTGCCCTTGAACTACACGACTATCTTTCAACGAGTTGGATGGCTTCTTTGACTGATACAACATGCAAGCGTTAAGTTTTCCGACATCGGCGACCTGCGTGGCCATTGCGGCGGCGCTGCGTACCCGATCATGTAGCGCTCGGATTCCAAGCACTGAACGTTCGACGAGGAACGCGGCAAATTCGCCTCGACTGCGCAGGTTCTGATCGCTGCTGTCCCATAACGTGCCGCAGACCGCAACCGGCTTGTTGGCTTGGATCGACTCCACTTTGACTGGGAACTGAACCGCCGATGCGGATTCGACTAACCGCTGCAACCGCCCGAGGCCGCGATAGACCCGTCCGAGGATGAAGTGAGCATCAACGCGGCAATCGCCATGCGCGATCAATTCGGAGGCGAGGCGCCGGCCGTACGCGTGCTATTCGATGCGATCGTGGAACTACTGACCGGCGCCGGGCAGAAGCAGTAGCGACCCCGCAGCAAGCGCTACGGGGACGCGCTTCCGGTTGATTAGTGGGCGGTGTGCCCGGCCGCTTTCGGCAATCCGCGAAACAGCTGCGCGTTGGGGCAGAAACTATTGTCCCCTTCAATGCTTCCCGCGAGCCACAGTTCGCACAAGCCCTCCGACCGGCACCGGCGGCACCGACTCTGCACGTCTTGGATGATGGCCGTGGTGTCACCCCGCTTGGCAACTTCGGGGTCTACGCCAGCACGCGTCAGCATCTGCATCATGCGCTTTCCAGAGGCCGCCGCTAGGTATCGCAAGAACCACACGATCAGGGCAATACTCACGGCCACCATGAGCATGGCCACGCCGATCTCGAACAAGGTAGGGTTCATGGTCCAAGTCTCCTCTTGACTCGCCTTGAGGCTGCGCCAAGGCACGCATTCGATTCGACTGATCAACAACTTGCTATGGCCATACACGAGAGCGCAACGGCCAGAAGCGTTGTTTATCCTCCTACCGCAGCGGGGGCACGTCCTTGAGGTACATCAAAGCTGGCAAGGACTCCGTGGCCGGGATCCTGCACCGCCTGCGTAGATCAACGCAGGCGCGACGATCCTGCGGCGGACGCCTCGCTCGGCACCGCGTTCTGGCAGCAGGCCGGATTGGCAATTTAACGTCATGTAAATAGGTAAAGCTCTGCAGTTGGAGTCGGCGCCGGCAAAATTGCAACCTGACCCCGGGCCTATTATGTGGCTGCACGATTTCCAGCAGAGGGCGATGAACCCATGACGGCGCGGCACCACGGCTTCAGCATGATGGAAATGATGGCCGTCGTAGCGGTGATCGCCATTTTGGCGACGCTCGCCCTGCCGTTCTATCTCGATCGAATCATTCGCGACCAGATCAAAGCCGCGTTGCCGCTGGCCGATATCGCCAAGCAACCGATTGCCGCGTCCTGGTCGCTCACGCGGGCCTTCCCCGCGGACAATGCTACCGCCGGCTTGCCTCCGGCCGAAAAGATCGTCGCCAATCACGTCAGCGCCGTTGCCGTTATGGACGGCGCGATCCACATCACCTTTGGCAACCGTGCGAACAAGACCATTGCTGGAAAAATTCTCACGCTGCGTCCGGCGGTCGTCGAGGATGCGCCGATCGTGCCGGTCGCGTGGGTCTGCGGCTACGCCGAAGCCCCGGAAAAGATGACGGTCAACGGCAAGAATCTCACAAATATTCCTGAGCCACTATTACCGATCGAGTGTCGCGCGTTCAAGCGGTAAAGTCACCGTCCGGCGGATCGAACACGATGTCGATAGCATCGTCGATCATGGTGGACTGTTAGCGCGAGCGTAATACATCTACTTCACGACGAGGCCGTCGCGATAGCCAAGGCCGCGCTCCCGGCGCGATGAGTCGCTACTATCGTCCGCGAACGACAGCCAGAGCGCGTGTTCCGGTTCGGTTCCGAATTTATCACCGTGGTACTGGCGACGTAGCCCGCGCTCGTAACCCTCCCAGTACGCCACCGACCGCTCGCCGTGTTTGTCGGACGCGCAGGCCTCGGCCATTTTCGACATGAATTTCGCTTCGTCCATAACCTCTCCCGCCGGTGTGTCCACATTGTCAGTCTACGCCCGGCACGACCACATAGATCGAGGCAGGGGGCTGCGGTGTCGGCGGGCGGGCTACACACCCCTACCGTGTGCCCGACGCGATGATCGGCGTCCTGTAGTGCAAGGGCGCGGCATCTACGGTCGGCGACGAGTGGAGTCGCTAGGCCGGTCATGTCCCTTCGGTCGTCGGCGTGTGGGGAAAGGGCCGACCCTTGAGCGTCCCGGTTCCAGAGGTGCCCGCAAACCTACACCACGCCTACACGCGCCGGCCGCGCCCCAATCGGGATAGGGGCCGATCATCGCTGATCGGACCCCTCCCACACCACCCGGCATGCGGGTCCGCACCGGGCGGTTCGAGTAGTTGAGGTCATGAGAGGCGGGGTACGCCGAGACGGTCGAAGTAGGCAATGGGCATGATCCGGTTCAGCTCCATCGCGGCTGTTGTGCCACCAGCGACGGGAGTTAGCCGCCACACGCGCAGCCTGATCCCGAGTTCGCACCCAGGCGTCCGCAACTCCCGAAACATCGTCGTCCCCCGTCGCCAGTGCTTGAGCTGCAAGGCGCGCAGGCGGTGTCGCAACCCATTCGTCCAGTTCGCGAAACACCCGCGGCGTCTGTGCCAGCCGGAAGTACGCCTTCCAGCCCGGCAGATACCGTCGCAGTTCTTCCGCCACCTCGGCCAGGCTGCGGCCGCTGGATCCGGCGGGTGATCTGCCGGACGCGCTCGCTTCAAGCGTGTCCAGTGCCTTGGCCGCCACCGCGCGCTTGACCTCGCCCCCGGCCGACCGCCACAGGCAGTAGCCCAGAAACTTGCGACCATAGGCGCCAGCCACCGCGCGTCTTGGCTTCGTTGACCTTCAGGTGCAGCTCGGCGTAGAGTTGCCGCAGGCCCTGCAGCACCCGCTCGCCCGCTCGCTGACTGCGAACATACACGTTGCAGTCGTCGGCGTAGCGCACGAACCGGTGGCCGCGCCGCTCCAGTTCCCGATCCACTTCGTCCAGCAGCACGTTGGCCAGCAGCGGCGACAGCGGGCCGCCTTGCGGCGTGCCCTCGTACCGCTCCATGACCACGCCGTGGGCCATGATGCCGGCGTCGAGGTAGCGCCGGATCAGCCGCAACACGCGCCTTGTCGTCGATCCGCTTGGCCAGCCGGTCCATCAGCACGTCGTGATTGACCCGGTCGAAGAACTTCTCCAGATCCACGTCCACCACCACCGGCCAGCCTGCCTGCACGTAGCGCTGTGCTTGCAGCACCGCCTCGTGCGCGCGTCGGCCCGGCCGGAAGCCGTAGCTGTGCTCGGAGAAGGTCGGATCGAATCAACGGTTGCAAGACTTGCAGCAGGGCTTGCTGGATCAGCCGGTCGATGACGGTCGGTATCCCCAGTTCCCGCATCCCACCACCGGGCTTGGGTATCTGCACCCGGCGCACCGGTGCTGGCCGGTAACGGCCCGCTAGCAGTTCTTCCCTGATCCGGGGCCACTCGGTCTTGAGATGCTCGGCCGCGTCTTCGATCGTCAGTCCATCCACCCCAGCACTGCCCGATTGGCCTTGACGCGTTTCCACGCCGCGACCAGATTCGCTCTCGCGAACGCCTGCGCCAGCAGGTCGGCTCGCCCCGAGCCTTCGGCTTCTTGTCGCGCCGGGCGTGCTTCATCGCGTCCCCCGACAGGCTCGGCTTCACCTCGCCCGCTCGCGGTTCGCCCCGGTGGCCCGGGCTTCTGATGCACTGCACGTCCAAGCGACACGATCGTCGGCTTTCCTTCTCGTTCGGCCCTTCGCTCCTTGCTGGCAGCTACTACGGCCTCTGCTGACTCCTCGCTCCGGTTCATCACCGTCGCCCTTTCAGGCGTGAGGCGAGGTCTCCCCAGGTAAGAACGCGATCCTTCCCCGCACCACCGCCGGATTTACGCCGCCTGAGCCTTGGCCACGAGAGCTTCGCGGTACATTGCCCGCTCGCCCTGCTCGGCGCCGCCTCGTATCCGGTTCTTGTCCATCGGCGCACGGTTTCGCTCCACGCTTCCTTCCCACACTCGGTCGCCCTCATGCAGTTGCGCTTCGCTTCATTCGCTGTGGCCAGCTTATGGGAGGACTTTCACCTCCAAGATCGCGCCCATGCTGGGCGCACAACGAAAACGGCCTGCCAGAAGGCAAGCCGTTGATTTGTTTGGTTGCGGGGGCAAGATTTGAACTTGCGACCTTCGGGTTATGAGGCGCGTAACGGCACCTTTGTTTGTTTATAAATCAACAACTTGCAGCGCTTGCCAACTCGCTTTCCAGTCTGTTTAAGGCACAATTTAGGCACACCCAATCACGGGTCGTCACAGCCGCAATAGGGTGCATGCAGGCTCCAGCATGTGCAGGTTGGCCCGCGTTCTGAGCTTTCACCTCAGAACACGGACCCGATCACGCCAGCGAAGGCGGGATTCGAACCCGATCGGCCTAAGAGGAAACGCCCGGTCTCCAGAGAGAACCGGTCAGCTATGGTCGGCTGAAATCGGTGGATTGGGCCGCAGATTGGGGCGCAAATTTCAGGACGATGTGCCTGCCATAGCCCGTCGCCGGTTATGGACGGCCGCTTGAATCTATCGCGGCACGCCAAGACTCGATGTCCTCCACGCGCCAGCGAACTGATCTTTGCGAAATTCTCAGGGGTGAAGGAAATTCGCCTGCCGACACCCACTTATAAACGGTAGACCGGCAGACACCCAATAACTTGCAGACGTCGGTCAAGCGTAGGAGCGCCCCCTCAAGTAGCCTTGGTGCCGGGCTCTCCCTTGTACGTGGTCGCGGTTCGACCCGAGGTTCGTAACAGGGAGCCTTGCCCATCATCGTTAAGCGTTCAATGGTACGTCGCAGCTGCTCAATCTCCATTGCTGCCGCTTCACGATCCTGGATGATCGCGGCGATGGTCAGTTGGCCGGCATCGGTCCTGAGACGATCCAAAATGTCTCGCATCAAGGTAGTCTAACGTGCACCAGTTCCTGGAGCCAGGTGCGTTAGAATTTGACCAGCCTGGCACGTCGATGTCGATCGGGTGAGGGGGGTCCATCCCACTGCTTCGGGGCGCTGAGTTGTGACAATCAGATGTCGCCCATGCAGTTCAGAAAAAAAGTGGCCTTTCAATTCTCTGCCAGCTGGTGAGTCCCGTGACGTTCTGCGCGTTCAGCACGGCGGTAATCGAATCAAGTCCGGATCCGATTTGTGTGAAGTGCCGAATTCCGCCGAATAGCCTCCACAGACCAACCAGAAAGAATGGAAGGACAATCTTCGCATCTCGTAGAATCTTTCATATTGCCTATCGTTCGGTTTCAAGTGCGCGCCGCTCGCGGCGCGTCGCTCTGGAAGCCATCGTTAGGTGGCAGCGTGCTCGCGATGCCGCGCCACTGGAGGCGTTTAGTGGATGGAGATTGCGGTACCTGTTGCGCTGCGCGCGTTAGTCCCATGACTCCACGGGCAAGCAAGTACCACGCGAACACCGGCCCAAGTATCAGGGCATAACTTACTCGCGCTGCGAGTGCAACCCCGGATTCACCTAACATGCGGACGCAAGCCTTTTCGAGTTGTTCCTGTGAAATACGTTTCGCTAAGAACGCAACGACAAATGGCCACAGACCAATCGTCGCACCAACAGCAACGCCTGCCGCAGCGCCTTGCGCCACGTCAACAGACGTGAGCTGCGCAAGCATGCGGTCAAAATTCTCTTCCGTGATTTGGGTTAGCTCCTCGTCGGTCAACGTAGCGCCGGTGACTCGCGGATCATCAGAAAAGAAACGGCTTACTTCTTCGGTCGTAAGGACAGAATATTCGGGATACTTCAGCAATGCTGCCTCTACATAAGAGGGGTTGTCGGTAGCCTTTAACGACAGCTCGATAGATTGTCCTGTGTCGTCATTGGTGAAGATGATGTCAGAGCCGGGATAGCTCTCGTCTTCATGCAGAACCGCTCGCCACTCATCGCCGTCAGCGTTCTCATGGAGTGCGACAAGGCGCTCAAAGAGCTTACCTTTGACAACATTCATCACACCCACAAACTGTTCCGCGTCGTAGCTATTCATGTGATCAGCAATTTGGTCAACGCTCGCATCACACAGATCAGGAAACCGATCGCGGATCGCCCCTATGAATTCGCGCCCGATTGGTCCCTGCAATTGACCATGGTCTGAGGCCAGAATATGAGCCATCAGTACGGCCGGTGCAACTTGACCGCGCAGGACTGCACGATCAATTGGAATCTCGCCCGTCAGCCAAGCCTTAAGGCGCGAGCCCATTTGCATCAGCGCGGAAGGGCTCAGGTTGTTGCGGATGATGTTCCATTGGAAACTGGCTAGGTCTTTCGTCTCTGTTCCGATACGCTTCATGGCGCGAACGGGCACAGTGAAACTACCGGTGAGCTTTGCCTCTTCGAACCCGACCCAGAAAAGGACTCCTACGAGATTCGTTACGATAAGCTCCGCAAGGATCATCGGGTTTAGGCCCGGCACTACGGAAAACAGTGAAAACGCTATGCCTAAGGCAGCCCGAATGCCATACAAGATGGCCCCCGCAATGGCCGCAAGGACGCCGAAGTACTTCCAAACATCTGAAACACTGCGCAAGGTGATGCCTACTCTTGAGGCGATGATATAGGCCATCCATCCTTCAAGCGCGATCGACACTGCTACACCTACCCCCATCTTGCCGGGTAGCCCCGCCATTACTGCGTTGGCAACTGCCACCATGGTTATGGTTTGCCGGATGGCACTCGCATCATCAGTTCCCCTGTCCGCGAACACCCCCTTGATGGGTTCGAAAACGAAATCTCGTAGCTGAACGTTCGAGAAGAGTTCCTTCAGGCGCTTCCAATTGCGATCCAACCAACCTTTGGACTCGGCAGTCGACCGATACGCCAACATCCTCTCGTCGAACTGGCCCCTTGCCCTGTCCCCTTGGTTGCTCATCTCGCGGCCCGAATCTGCTGGCGCCCAATGTTACGAGCAATCGGCAGGCCGAACCGGCGTGCGCGAGCGCGAAGCTGCGTACTGGCCCGTCCGGTGGAGCGCCGGGTTAGGCCGCATGCAGCCTACTCGAGAGAACCTGCTGCACGGCCTCAACAAATGCGGGAACGGATTGGCTTCTCCGAAACGGAAGCGTGAGCTCAAACTGTACGCCAACGCCTCGCCTTCCACGGTTGCAAATGTTTGAAGGGTGACGCCCGAGGTATGGATGATTGTCAACGACTACATCTAGGTTGCACCTTGAGATAGCTGCCGCCAATGCCAAAATCAGCAACGTATCGAGTCCACCAATGAACAGTCTTTCGCCTGATTCCGAGCAGCCATGAATTGCGACCACGTAGTCATGTTGTGCGACTAGCGATACACATTCCGGCTCGTCGAAATTGTGGCTGGTCACATGAAGGATTCGATTTCCCGTGTGTTTGAGACCGGTGAATGAGTAGTAGCTAAATCCAGCGCTAGCGATCTGTTGCGCAATGCATGACGTTTCCGGTTCGATGCATCCGCCGTGCGGGGCTATTACGACGACTTGTGCTCTCCGACAGGGAACGATAACGATTTCATAGTCAGTTCCAAGCTTCTCCCGATCGGCGAGCTCGGCAAATGACGAGTATGTGTCCATCGTTGCTATCTCATTGCGGCCTAACGTTGGCGTTCAACGGCGCGCCGCCTGCGGTGCTTACGCTGCAAGGAGTGCTTGGGCGTATTGGCCGTTATCATGGCGCGAACGTGCGCAACGCCACGGGTATCGCCACCGTAGTGGATTACTGCGTGGCAATTTGGGCAAACGGGCAGCAGGTCCTTGATCGGGTCGATCTTGTAGCGTGCGCGCACCTTGGCTAACGGCACAATATGATGAACGTGAATGAAGCCAAGGAATTCTTCACCAAATGTGGCCGCAAAGTCGAACCCGCAAATCGTACATTTCGCTCCGTGGTGTTCAATGCACTTGGCGCGCGCATCGGGATTGCGTTCGTAGGCGTTTACCGAGATCGACCGACGCGCACCCTCCCAGAGGGTTGGGGGTACTTCTTCGGGAAGGGCGGTGGAGGTCTCATCGAGTTCCAAAGCCAACACCCGGAAGCCTAGACTTTCGAGTTTGGGTCGGACCGTCGCTCGTCCGCCTGAAAAATTCGTCGGTTTGAGCGGTGCTCCGAATTGGTACCCAAAGGCCGCCCCAACAATGGCTTTCGAGTCGTACTGCCGCCCGTTGTGCACGAGTACATAGGTGCGAGCGCGCCGGAAGCCGTACCTTTCCAGAAACGCCTCACGCCCCAATGTATCGCATTCGGCGATAGCACTCAGGACTGCGCCGCGCTCGGTCAATTCCCGGTAGTTCATGGAGCAACGGTTTTGATACCTATCGTTGCGCTTGATCGGTGGCCCGCTTGCAGGATGTCCGCTCGAAGCGACCGTCAGGCGTTCGGTTTGTCATGTGAGAGCCAAGCGAGAAAGTTGTTCCGCTGACGATCGAAAAGCATGAGTTCGAACTTTTTCCGGTCACTTAGGTACAGGATGTGCCGCAGCATCGTATAAGGGTTCATCGGATAGGGTGACTGCGCCTTGTACCGATGGACACGAGCATTGATTGCCTTAATCGCCGTCTCAAGGTCGGCCGCAGTGAGGTCGGGGGCACGCTGCAAAATCTCTTGAACGAATCCGTCAACAAACTCCGGAATGAAAGTGTAGCCGGGGAAGCATTCCTTGCCGATGGCCAGGAACTGAAACGCATCAATAGGTGACTTCTGCGCCTCGAGTGTCTTAACTGAGGTGGGGGTTGTCTCCCGTTCGAGGGCGACAGACTCATTCCGAATGGCCAGGAACTCGTGGTCGACCGTCTCAAACTGTGCCGCGAGCGCGTTGATGCGTCGTTTCAACTTTGCCGGGATCGAGCGCTTATATTTGATTTTGTGATCGAGGACGCTCCAAGCGTCCTGGACGATCGTTCGGATTTGTACCTCGAACCTTAGGAGCGCAAAGGGGCCGTACTCCGGCAATGCACGGCGTTTGTCGTTGATCTTGAGATCAAGATGAAGTCCCTTGTACCCGAACTCATCTTCCGTACTTTCCATCGCCCGTATCTTGTCGGTGACCTCTAGGACATCGAAGTTCTTCTTAAGAACATCAGCAATATTGTCGACTTCATCTTCGTACAGGCAGACGACGCGCACACCGACAAGGTCTGTGGTGTGATCTTTGATGGCGTATGGAATCTTGGCCGCTTCCAAGTCCGATTGGTATTTCCGGACAAACTTCTTGATCGACTCCTCTCTATCCTTGACTCTACCAACTACCGCCGGTGGGGTTATCTCGCTCGACGCCGAAAGAAGAGATCCGACAAGACTCCTGAAGAAGACCTCCGCATCCAAGAGCAATTTCTGATTCTCCGCGTAAAACTCGCGGAAGTCTGCCTTCTCTTTCTCGAAATCTAGGGATGGCATCGAAATTCCCTTTCGAAAGCCTAACGAAAGACCGGGACCCTAAATGACGGAAGATATGGCATCAATCGCCGGAATATCTAACAAGGGGCGAAGGCAAATCGCCACAAAGTCAATGACTGATGCTCCATTTTGGTGTGCCAAAAGATCGAAATGAAAAGGATCACTCGTCGCGCCCGTAATCTCGGAGGCGCCCGCGACCGCAGCCGCGTCAAATCATGTGGCCCTCGCATCGAACAAGGTTACCTTGATTGGATTAAACGCTTCATCCCTTTCCATGGCAAGCGGCATTCGCCCGAGGTCAAGACCTCCCTACGGTACCAGTCCACATTTTTTCGAATTGCGTATTGCGACCGGGGTATCGGATTGGCTCACAGTATTGACGTGCACCTCATTGAGCTCAGCGTGAGTCGGGTCGTGGATTTCAGGCGTCGATTCTCGTCGCTCGCTCATGCTCCGCGCGCACCTTGCGCCGTAGCGCAACCGGCGAAAGCACCTCGACCTCGGCGCCATGCCGCAGGATGTCCAGCACCAGTTCCCGGTCGTCGCGGAACGGCAGTTCGAGCAGGTAGCGCCCCTCGGCGTCGAAGCTGCCCTTCTGGTCCGGATGCCACACTTCGGAGGCGACCCAGCGCGCGCGCTCGGCCGAGAAACGCAACTTCGCGCGCTGCGCTTCGCCGCCGCGGACGATGCCGTAGCTGTCGAGAAGATAATCGTCGAGCGTCTTCAGCGATACTTCCTTCGCCGGCGCATCGACGATCTCGATCCGCCGGATGCCGTCGACGGAAAAGCTCCTGCAGGTCGTTGCGCAAATGGCACCAGGTGTCGAGATACCAGTTCTCGCGGTAATGGACGAGGCGCTGCGGCGACACCTCGCGTGCCGAGTGGGCGTTGGTGCTGCGCGCGTAGTACTCGATCTTCAGACGTCGGCGCTTGATCAGCGCCGAGCCGACCAGCGAAAAGTGCTCGAGCGGCAGCTTGCGCGAGCCGAACGAGATCAAGGCGGATGCGCTTGCGCACCTCCGCCGCCGAGGCCTCGCCCGCGCCGAGGATGGCGTCGAGCCGCGCCAGCAGCGGCGCGATGTGCGGGCCGATCAGCCCGCCCTGGTCGAGCGACGCCAGCAGGTGCTGCATCGTGACCAGCGCGTAGGCCTCGCCCTCGGTGAACCACAGACCCGGCAGCGCGAACTTCGGGCCGATCTTCCCCTTCATGTCGTAACGATAGCCGCGCACGTCGCGGATCCCACACCACCGGCGCGTTGAAGCGGTCGCGCATGTACTCGAGATCGCGCTTGAACGTGGCGAGCGAGACTTCGAGCTCGTCGAGGAAGGCTTCACGGGCGACGACCGTGCGCTCCTGCAGCAGCTGGTCGATCTTGTAGAAGCGTTCGAGGCGGTTCATGACTGGAGGTGACTCAAGCTGCGAGCCTGCCAGTCCCGGGCTCCGCACGCAAGGACCGCGCCGCTTTGTGGGCTCTCGGTCGCTGCGCATCAAGTTATTGGCTGGCTTCGGGAACCGGCTCCACGGCCGGTTCGCGACCCACGGATCAGCAACGATCCCCGCTCAGGACCCGCGCTTCCCTTTCCCCTGCTCGGGCTTCCGGCGCAGGAACGCCGGGACCGAAGGCGCCTCGTCGGCGCTGGACATCGGTTCGTCACGCAGCGCCAGCCGGCTGCTCATCGACCGGCGGGAAAACCACGCTTCCTTCGACGCGAGGCGCTTGTCGCGCTCGGCGATCAACCGGCGCATCGTGGCGATGATCGCGGCCGCCCACTCGTGCTGCGCGAATCGCATTGCGGCCTCGTCGACCAGCTGCTGCGCTTGCTCCCAGTTGTCCACCTCGATTGCCTTCCGGACCGCCTCCAGCGCGTCACCGGCATCGAGCTCGAGCACGCGCCGGGCGACGAGCTCGTCCAGCCGGCATTGACTGCCACGCAACGTGGCCAACGACCGGCAGTGGGGGCAGCGCGGTCATCAGGAAGAGCGGCGTGCTGTCCAGCGTCGCCGCCCGAGACCGACACCGTGATCGGCAGCGCGACCGGACTCCCCGTCCCATCGCAGTCGGTTACCGGGATGTCGAGTTCGAGTACCGCCCACGCTTCCGATGCGAACGCGAGATCGGGCAACTTCCACGTCAACGGCTCGCCTTCGACCGGCTCGTAGTCGTTGCGCAGTCTCACGCCGACGCCGGCGGGCGCGTTGACCTTCAGCACCAATCCGCGCGCGCACAGGCTCGTCAGCAGCGCGAATTCCGCGGCGAACGGCTCCGCGAGGTCGGCCGCCGTCTGCCCGTAGTACGCATTGCCCCGGCCGGCTTTGGCCATCGCCAGCATCAGCGCTTCGTTGAAGTCGCGCCCGAGCCCGTATGTGGACGTCGAGACCCCGCACTGCGCGAGCGTCTTGCACTGGCCCGCGATCGTCTCGAGATTCGTCTCGCCTTCGTTGGCGCAGCCGTCGGAGAGCAGGATCACGCGGTGCACGTCCTCGCCGGCGAGTTGTCCGGCGAGTTCGTCGGCCCCCGCGCGCCAGCCGCCATGGAGGTTGGTCGTGCCCCCGCTGCCTATGCCGGCAAGCGCCGTCGCAAGCACCAACTTGTCGGCCGCAGGCGAGAGCGGCGCGACGCGCTCGATCTCGTCGTCGAAGGCGAAGATCGCCGCGCGGTCGCCCGGTGCAAGGCTGTCGACGATGTGCGCGCGCGCAGCGCTTGGCCTCCTCGAGCGGGGCGCCGCTCATCGATCCCGAGCGGTCGAGCACCAGCGCGAGATGCAGCGGCGAACGAGGGACCGCACCAAGCGGAAGGTCTGGCGCCTGCACGCGGGCGAGCACTCGCAGCACGGTTGCCTGACCGGCGACGAGCGCGGCCTTCTCGGGTGTCAACAGCAGTTGGAATGAGGATGACGTGTTGTTGGCGTTGGGCATGATCGGCTCCGATTAACGGTGCGCACCTTGCGCGTCGTTTGCTCATCATGCACCTCAAGTGGCTCATGCGATGAGCCAGGAAAGCGATGACCTTCCCGAGCAAGCGGTTCCGCGAATACGCGTTACCTTACAATCGACCGCGTACGCCAACCCTCGTGAGCAAAGCCATGAACAACATCCACAAGCTTGTCGACATTGGAACGATGCACTACGTCTACCTTGGTGCACCTGACAGCGGGCAGATTGATTCGGAGTACGAGCAAGGTGCCATGGACGAATGCTCGGCGCTCTTTCCAACGTTTACCGTTTCACGGGCGACGGCGATGTTCCGTGGAAAGAGGGAGGAAGCGCTGATTTTCCACATTGCCACTGCCGAGACCAGCAAGATTACGGAACTGGCCGGCCGCCTGCGCCTGCGATTCCATCAGGAGGGCGTTGGCGTGATTCACCCGACTCCACAAGGAGGCATTTACAGCAGAGTAGTAAAAGCTGCATGAACCCGAATTGAGGTAGTCATTTCCGAAGCGCCGGCATCCGGAGTGGGAAGCACCCGTTGGACAAACGCCGAGCACTGCCTTGCCCATTGTCAACCGGCGGCGTTATCACCTTCTTCGAGCAGAAGCGCCGGATCGAGGTTCTCCAGAACATCGTCCGGTCCCACCTTCGCCCAGCCCTTCCAGCTGTCGAACTGGTAGCAGCCCGATTCGAGGACATATTCGGGGAGATCGGCGGCCAATTGCTCCAATTCGTCCTCGCGATTATCGTCCGCTCGGGCCTCCCCAAGCCGACTCAGCCACTTCGACGGCACGCCGAAAAGAAGATTCCCTACTGTAAATCCACCCGGCGGCATCAAGCCTCCAGGCTTCACGATCTCGCGCATCGTCGCCACATCTCCCTTCGCTTGTGCATCGAGAGCTTCCTGATTCTTCCGAAAAGCGGCGATCGCGTCACTGTGAACCGTAAAGCGTGTCACGCAACTGTCGTCCGGCGACCACTCGCCGCCTTCCCAATCCCGCATTTCCGAGTACACGATGTAGATCACCTTTGACGACGATTTACGAGGCATCCCTAGCTCCGTTGACGCGGGCTGTCACTATGCCGCAATTGGCGCAAGTATGACGCCGGCCACGAGAGCCGTCACGTTGCGGCGAACGTCAGCACACTCGTCCCCGGCCTTAAATTGGTTGCGCAACGCGCGCGGCAGATGTCGCGAGACGCCCGCCTGCTTCGCCGGCGACTCAAGCACCTCCAGGAACGCGCGCACGACCATCTCCTCGGTGACATTGGCGTCGACAAGCGCTGCAGGGCTGTCCAGAATCGTTTCGTCGACGCCCGAGCGGCGCAGATTGGCCAAGCAGCAGGGAAGCTTTCCTTGCCGGAGGCGCAGGCATTTCCCGTCGAGGGCTTTCGCAACAAGTTCGAGTTCGGCCGCGGCACTACCGGGCCGTCAGAGATCCAGCAGTTAGTCGGCTATCCTCTCGGCAGCTGGGCGAAGTACCTCGGTAATGCCGACGTTACCGCCGACATTCAGGAGGAGGTGGGTGCTGAGCGGTGGTCCTGTATAATGCCAATGTGGAGTTGATGCAGATGCATTTACCGATCGCCTTCAAACTGTTCGAGGACATCCATGCCCGACTCTCCGCAATCGACCGGACCCAAACCCGCTTCGCCCAGTCCGAATCCGTCCGCGACACCGTCCATTCCATCCTTACCCGAGACCGTAACGCAGTCGGGAACGTACCTGACAAAGTCGGGCGACAAGCTGAAGATAATCGTGGACCGATTCACTGACCAACCTACGCCACAGAAGTAGAGGGCGATCGCAAGGGCGTACTGGACCATCTGACGAGGGAAGAGCGCGGCACGAGCATGTTAAGTGAGCCGACAAAACGGTCCCGCCAAAGGTAAGCGCGGGAAGGCTTGCCACGAAGCTGCATCTGACTGGCCTCCTTGTCATCCGCTGAGCACATGAAGTGCGCCTCGGCCACGGCATCCAACTTGTCGTTCATGGTTCCCAAGTCTTGTCCTTTGATCCGCGTGCGCGTTTCAACCCGGGGCACACCCGATTAGCTCCTTGGTTTAGCGGCACGGCAAATGGGACTGCATCGGGACGCGGTTTCATGTGGACAGTCTATGGCATGGGTGGCTCAATGTGCGAGCCACGCGCTAGCGTTGATCACTCATGAACTCAATTGATCTGACTCGATCGACCCCTTTTTTCATGACTATATCGATCGTGCCAGTCGAGCCTGACTCCATCGATTCTGATTCCGGTGACGGCAACTCCCACGGCATCCCTCGCTGTTGGTGCCCCCAGCGCGCAAGTTCGACGGCGTGCTCGGACGCGGACGCGAAGAGCCCGTGCAGCACGCGGCTTTCGAGCGCGCCGAACGCAGCCGGCACGACGACCAGGTTCGACGGCGTCCCATCGAGCAGCAGATCGACCCGCGCGGGACGGTCGCCACCGGGCAGATACGTCAGCGTGACGAGTGCCTCGTCGGCGTCGCTCGCGCAGCAGCGACTCCAGTGCCAGCCGCCGCGCCGCCATGCCGCCCAGGCGATCGACCTTGAAGAAGTCCTTGCCCGACCACGCGCCGCCGCCGATCGGCACGCCGGGGCCGTAGGCGTCGACGACGAGCTTCTTGCCGGAGAGCCCGTTGTCGCCGTTGGGCCCGCCCGCGACGAACATGCCGGCGCCGTTCATCTCGATCTCGGGCAGCACCATCCCGGCGCATGCGGTTTCGACTGCTTCCTCGACCACGCGCCGCAGCAGCAGCCAGTCGGATTGCTCGTGGTGGTTGAGCGACACCGACACCAGCTCGGGCCGAAACGCGCCGCCCTGTGCGGTACGCGTGCCATGCACGATCACCTTGCCGTCGGGGCCGATCTGCCCGGCGCCCTTCTCGATCCGAAGGCGCGCGAGTTCGCGCCCGATCCGCCGCGCAAGCCAATGCGCCGGCGGCAGATAGTCGGTGCCAGGGCAGCGCAGCGCGTACCCGACGCAGATCGCCTGATCGTCCGACAAGTGCCGCAGCTCGCGCTCGTTCTCGGCGAAAGCGCCGAAGCACATCGCCCATTCGATGTTGAGATCCTTGGGCAGCGGGCCCCACGCACGGCCCGCCGCATCGGCGCCATAGCCTGCCGATGCGTACGCATCGCGAACGAGCCCGTCGCGCACGTAGGCGAACCGCATCCCCGCGTGCTTTGCCGAGGTTGCGATGCGGCCGGTTACGAACACACGGTCGAACACGCAGGCGACTTCGACGCCGCACTGCGCGTCGGCATCACCGGCGTGAAAGCACGCGACCAGTGAATCAGCCACCGCGTCGCAAAGCTTGTCCGGATGGCCGGGCAGCACGAACTCGGCGGTCTCGTGCCGGCCGGTCGCAACGGCAACAGTTTTCGTCACGCGCTTCATGTGCTTTTCTCCAAGTTGGGGAGCCGCCACGCCCTCGCGCCTAGCGCGGTGGCGAAATCGGAAGCTCCCGATTGCGTGATCACCACCGCGAAGCGCGCGCCGCGCTTCGCCAGTTCGTGCGCGTGCTCGTCCGGAACCTCGCCCACCCAGCCGTCGGTGACGAACAGCGCCCGCCGCACCCGGTTTTCGAGCGCGTGCCGCGTCACCGGCGCGATGTTGGTGCCGCCGGTGGTGAAGCGCACGCCGCGCGCGAGCTGCCGCAGGTCGATGTCGTCGATGCGGGTGCTGAAGAGGTGCACCTTCGGATGCAGCAGTCCGGAGAGCGACGCCAGCGTCGCGTAGAGCGCGGGCAGTGCCGCGTCCATGCTGCCGGACACGTCGAAATAGACGTGGACCTGCTCGCCGCGCACGATCCCGGGCGCCATCAGCCGTGCCGGATGGAGCAGTTGCGAGACTCCCATCGCCTGCTGCACGAAGTCGCGGCGCTGCGGGCGCAGCACATAGGGCAGCGTGCCCTCCCGCTCCTCGTCCCGGCGCTCGATCGCGCCCCGATGGCCGGCCCCGAGATCGGCGATGGCGAGGATCGCGCGGCGCAGGATCGCTGCCGCCAAGCGCAATGCCTCCGCGCGGCGGATGGTCGACGATTGCGCCTCGCCACCCTGGTCGCGCCCGGAGACGCGCTCGACCATCGGCCACTCGGCGAGGATGTTGCGCATCTCGCGCAGCACGTCGGGGGCGATGTCGGATTGCTCGCTCGCGCCGGCATGATCGCCGAGCAGGCGCCCCACGCCCGGCAGCGTGCCGGCACCCTCGCCGCTTCCGCGCCCTCGCCCGCCACCAGCACGGGCAGCAGGCGATAGAGGTCGGCGTAGGTCACGCTCGTCTCGCTGTAGAGCGCCCGGTGCACCTCACCCGCCTGGCCCGGGAGCCAGCACTCCTGCGACGTGCGCCAGCCCTCGGGCGGGCGCAGCAGCGCCTCGGGCATCGCCTCGGCGCGATACGACCGGCGGAAGAGCGCCGTGTGGTGCGGCTCGGGGTAGAGCCGGCAGAGCTGCGCGTTGATCACGCAGTCGAACGCCCAGTTCTCCGCCATGGTCAGGCGCGCGAAGAGCCGCGTGTGGCCGAGCGCGACGTGGTGCAGCTCGTGCAGCACCAGCATCACCAGGTCGCAATCGGCGGGACACTTCTCGCGCTACGAACTTCGGATTGAGCAGCAGCCGCGAGCGTCCGCCGAGGGTCACCGCGGCGGTGGGCACCGTGTCGGTCGCCTCGATGTCGAGCAGGTGCAGTAGGCGCGAGAAGGCAGGCTGCGCCACCGGGAACGACGCATAGATGCGCGCGGCCAGCGCCGCGCTGTCGCAGCGGGCGTTCATGCGGGCCTCCCCGGCACGGCAACCGGCGCCCAAAGGTCGAACGCCCGCCAATCCAGCGCCGACCAGACTATGGGATCGGCGTCGCGCAGGAACACCGTGCCGCGCCGGCGAGCGAGGATCGCGATCGTCTTACACAGGTTCGCCTCGGCCGCACGGGCGACGTTGTGCGTCGGCAGGAGCAGCCCGAACAGCGGCAGCCCGGCACCGCTGAGCGACACGGTCGCGGCCAGGTCGCGCAGCTCGTCGGCCAGCGCTTCGACCGTCGCCACCCTCGCGCGCGAGTACGTCGCGCGGGTCGGGCGCTTGCGCTCTTCCCTTTCGGCCCGGGCGTAGGCGTAGGCGACCCGGACGTAATCGTCGGGGCCGCGCACCTCCAGACTGCCGTCGCGCGCGATCGTCCGCTCGTAGCACTTCGGCAGCAGGCTGCCGAAGTCGAGACGGCAAACGAGCGACAATCCCGCGCCGTCGGCGACCGCGTCGACGCTCGCGCCCGTCTGCGGCGCCAGCGGGGAGAAGGTCAGCGTCGTGCGCGGCGGCGCGCTCATGTTGCGCACGAGGGATTGCCGCTCGGCGGTCACGACCCCCACGCTTGCGGCGGTCGCCGCTGCGCTGCCCCCCGAGGGGGTGCAGTTCGCGCCTTGGGGCGGCCCGGCGGCGCTCACGCCGCCTCCCGCTCGTCCGCGCCGCCGCGAAACAGCACCCGCCACTCGCCGTCCAGCGCAGTAAGGGCATCGGCGTCGAAGTCCTGCTTCTCGACCAAGGCGAGGGTGAGGAAGACGTTGCCGAGCTGCACGTCGTCCGCGTCGCCGCGCGCGAGGCGCGAGAGCCGCTTCGCGAAGTCCTGCCAGCGCGGCATGTCGGAACGCGGGAGGGCGATCGAATGCTGCTTCTCCGCGCACATCGCGGCGACCTTCGCCATCGGCTCGGCCAGGAGCTCGTAGGCCGGTGCGTTCAGGGCGTCGCGCGCGGCGGCCTGCGGCAGCGCGTGCCGCGCGAAGAGGTAACGCCGCGGCAGCGGCAGCAGCGCGAACGCCTCGGAGATGAGCGTGGACAGCTCCGTCTTGTCGACTCCCTCGCCGTACAGGCGCAGGCCTTCCGCGACGCGCGCCACCGGGTCGGACAGCACGCGGATGCGGCGCATCGGGGCGCCTTCCGCCTCGCCCGCCTGGGCCACCGCCGACCGGTGGATCGCCGTCAGCTTCGACGCCACGATCGCGCGGCCCTGCGCACGCTGCGGCAGCCCGGCGCGCAGCGTGGCAAGCGCGCAATCCTCGAGCTTCACCGTCTTCCCCAGCACGCGCGCCGCGGCGGACAGCGACGCGATGCCGCCCGCCAGCATCACCGCGCGGCGGCCGCTGATCGCAAGCTTGGCCTCGACCAGCGGGGGCACCAGCGCGTCGATATACTTCGCCGCCCAGGCGCGGTCGGCGTCAGCCGTGGCCGCGATCTCCCGGCGCGTCTGCTCGACGAGGGCAGGCAGATCGGGGGGCGAGTCGGCCAGCGTCCCGCCACGACTGATCAGCGCGATGCGGTCGGCCGGGCGTGAGGTCGGCCAGCGCCGGCAACTCGACGACGTAGGCGAAGCGATCGGCGAGCGCGGGATCGAGCGGCAGCGAGCCCTCGTAGGCCTCCTCCGGGTCGGACTCGGCCGTGAGCGGCGGATTCATCGCCGCCCAGCGGTAGCGCAGCTTCGGCAAGCGCGAGGCCCTGCACGCGCTTCTCGTGGATCACCGAGAAGAGCTTGTTCTGCGTCTCGGGGCGGCAGCGCGAGATCTCGTCGAGGAACACGCACTGCGCGTCCCACAGGTCGCCCGGCGTGCGCAGGTACTTGACCGTGCCGCGCTTGGCGTCGGGCACCGGGTAGCCGAGCAGATCGTCGAAGCTGATCAGGCTCGCGTTGTAGTGCCGGTGCTCGAGCCCGAGCGTGGCGGCGAGGCGGTTCAGCAACTCCGACTTGGCCGTGCCGTGCGGCCCGATCAGCAGCAGCGGGCGCTCGTCCGCGAGCGCGGCGAGCACGATGGGATCGAGAAAGTCGAGGCCGAAGAGATTGAGGCGGCGCATCAGCCGCAGCGGACCGCGGCCTGGGGAAGGGACAGCATGCATGACGCGAAACTCCTTGAGTTCGCGCCCCGTTTAGCGGTTTTGTTTAGCGTCGCCCGCAATTGGGGCTAAATCGGCGACGTGTCCTGCAACTCACATGGTATCGAGTGCCTGGCTCATGGCATGAGCCTGCCGGGCCGCTCCAAAGGCCGGGTTGCCCAATGAGCCGGAGTGCGCAGCACGAAGGTACTCAAGCGACCCCGACCGGAAGAGATGTGGGTGCGCGCCCCGGGCGCGGCCCGGACGCCGGCGATCGTCCAAGCATTGCGAGCAGCGCGTCCACGCGCGGCGTGCGCTCCCAGGTAAACCCCGGCTCGTCGCGGCCGAAATGACCGAATGCAGCCGTCGGCGCAAATACCGGCCGGTCAAGCTCGAGCTCGCGGATGATGCCGCGGGGCGTCAGGTCGAATACTTCGCTGAGTGCCAGCGCAAGCGCATCGGCCTCGATACTCCGATCCCCGTGCAGATCGACCGCCACCGAGACCGGTTCGGGCAGGCCGATCGCATAGGCGAGCTGGACCGTGCACCGCGGCGCGAGGCCGGCGGCAACGACGTGCTTGGCGAGCCAGCGTGCGGCATAGGCGCCCGAGCGATCGACCTTGGTCGCGTCCTTGCCGGAGAACGCCCCGCCGCCGTGCGGACAGGCGCCGCCGTACGAATCGACGATGATCTTGCGCCCCGTTAGTCCCGTGTCGCCCTTCGGCCCGCCGATCTCGAACGCGCCGGCGGGATTGACGAGGGTGCGGAACGACGGACTGCGGAGCTCCGCGCCGATCACCGGCAGGATCACCTCTTCGTGCACCGCCTCGCGCAAGCGGGCGAGATCGAAGCCGGGCGCGTGCTGCGTCGAGAGGACCACGGTGTCGACGACCGCACGGCCCCGGTCGAGATAGCGCACCGTGACCTGCGACTTGGCGTCGGGGCGCAGGAAGGCGAGCCGACCCGAGGTGCGCGCTTCGGTCAGCCGCCGGATCAGCTGGTGCGCCAGCCAGATCGGCAGCGGCAGGAGTGCTTCGGTCTCGTTCGTCGCGTAGCCGAACATCATCCCCTGGTCGCCGGCGCCGATCGCGCCGTCGTCCCGGTCGGTCCCGGCCGCGATGTTGGGGGACTGCCGGTTGAACAGCACGTCGATCGCGCAGCGCGCGGGATCGATGTCGTGCTCGGCGTCGCCGTAGCCGATCTCCCGCAGCGTGCGCCGGACAATCGATGCGGCCTCGTCGCGCACTCCCGCGAAATGCTCCGGATCTGCCGTGCGGAATTCACCGGCGACGATGACCCGCTGGTCGGCGACGAAGGTCTCGCAGGCGACGCGGGCCCGGGGGTCGCGGGCGAGGAAGGCATCGAGAATCGAATCGGAGATGCGGTCGCAGATCTTGTCGGGATGACCGGCGGAAACCGATTCGGACGTGAGCAAACCACCAAACGTGGACATCGGGTAAACCTCCTCTTTAGCGGCAGTGGCAGGACGCCGGGGGCCGCAAGCTGGCATCAAATCCCCCCAACCCGTGTCGTGGGTCAGCCGTGATCGTCGATCAACTTGCGCTTACCGACTGGCGGAAAACGGCCAACAAAAAACCCGCCGGCGAAGCGCCAAAGCGGGTTATCGGACTGCTGCCGCTTTAGCTGAATTTATAACGCGCCCGCAAGCTGGAACTCAAATTGGCGCGAGTTGATGATGCGCCTTCGGCGCTCGCAGGTCAACCAAGAAGTGGTGGGCTACAGAAGAAGGGCCGTGATTGTGGCGCGACCCGAGGTGCGCGCATTGCCTGGGGCAGGGTCATGTCGATGTCAATGCGGCTTCTGCCCTTCCTTCCGCGCCTGCTTGCTTTCGGCCTCCGCCCGCTGGCGCTCCGCGAGATCGCACACATATCCGCCCAGCCGGCGCAGGATATCCCCGGCAACTGCGGGCGTGCCATAGCCGATGATCACCCGGCCAAGCGTCCAAGCCAGCACGTCGGCCAGGACGGGCAGGCTGTCGTGCTCCACCGCCTCGTCGACCAGCGCATTCACCGCGGTGACATACCGTTGTTCGACCTGCTGAGCCGTCGAGCAGTCGGCGAGCTTCACGACCTCCGACGAGGCGGCGGTTTCCTGGACGAGCGCTAATTCAGCCATAGCCATCTCCTGTGATTGGCGTAGGTCTTTCGACTGGACCGACATCCCCTTTAGCGCCGTTGTTTAGCGTCGCGGCAAGTGGGGCTAAATCACGACGTCGGTTCATGTGCAAAGGCTACGGCATGGGTGGCTCAAGGCGTGCGCCAGGTGCGATGACTTGACCCGACCGGAGCCCGAACTTCGTGCTGGTTCGCCGGCTCCAACGGACGCTTCTGCGGGACAAGGCTCGCCTCGTTTCCCACGCGCAACGCCGGAGCGGAACGCCTCACAGTCTGCGTGGGCGGCAATTTCAGTCAATCGCGTGGTGAAGCGCAACAGCCAGCACTATTCCATGGATCTTAACCGTAGGCTTTACTGACATCGGCATCCAGTCGAAAATGATACACACGCAATCCCCGCGGCTGCTGCCCACAAACAGAATATGGAACCGACCCTCGGCAAGAAAATTGGCAGCAGCCTTTACCTTCACATTTCAGCACTTGGTCAGGCGTCGTCCGAACTTGTGGACCTTGTGCAACGGGGCACTACTGCCGCCTCCATAGCTTCCGATGCGTTTAACGTCGTTCGTTTCGACCCCGTCGACGATGCACTAGCGCTTCTCAACTACCCAACGTTCTTCGAGGAAGCCTGTCCCTCTCTTCATCGAAGCTGGAAGGTTCGCGTCTTGTCTGGAACAGTAGCCTATCGGACTTACGCAGACTCGATGAATCCCCCAATCTTGCATCGCAAAGAGCTCTTGCTGCCCCCGGATGACCCTCGCCGTCTACGATTCGAGAACCTGACCGCTCAGCTTGAATCGCTCGGGCTATTTGAAGATCCCGTTCGGATTGGCTTCAAACTTCAATGGGAGAGACTTCTCAAGGAACGCGGTTTCCAAGTCCTAGATCATGATCTAGTTCCAATTGGGAACGTCGAGGAGATTGGAGCCGGGAGCGCCATCTCAGATCTACAGGCTGGTGTGGCCCGGCATCTCACAGCGCTCGTGCGCTATGGTTTCTCCGCGCCCATCCAACTTCTGGATCGATACGGCTTCCTAAGTGGAGACATGACCGTATTTGACTACGGCTGCGGCAAGGGGGACGACTTACGCGGATTGACGGCGAACGGCATCCCCGCCGAAGGCTGGGACCCTCACTACGCCGCAGATCGTCCGATTACTCCGGCCGACATTGTGAACCTAGGCTTCGTTGTGAACGTCATCGAAGACCCAGTCGAACGCCGGGATGCCCTTCTGCGCGCCTACGAACTCGCAGGAACAGTCCTTGCAGTTTCGGTAATGGTTGCAACCGAGCAAGCGGTTCAAGGTAAAAGTTTCGCCGACGGCGTGCTGACAAGCCGAAATACCTTCCAGAAGTACTACACGCAGACCGAACTGCGGGACTATCTCGAGGCGACGCTAGGCGAACGGCCCGTCCCCGTAGCGCCGGGCGTGATGTTCATCTTCAAGAACAAGGACGCTGAGCAAAGCTTCCAGGCCGCACGATATCGCAGCCAACTGCGGCTTCGTCCCATCGCACGGCCGTCTCCCAGCCAATCACGACCGTCTCGAAATGCCCTACCACGCCCACCGCGACCCGATAAGTACGTGCAATACCAGCCGCTGCTAGATACTCTCTGGCAACGCTGCCTTGACCTTGGACGGGAACCCGAAGACGACGAAATACCGCACCTCAGCGAGATCGAAATATTGATTGGCTCGCTACGCAAGGCAGTACGGCTAACCCTTTCCCGACATGATCCCAGTCAGCTTGAAGCCGCCGCCAGGCAGCGCGCCGATGACCTTCGTGTCTACTTTGCGCTTCAGCATTTCCAGAAACGGAAACCGTATCGACATCTAGAAAGTCATTTGCAGCGCGACGTCAAGGCCTTCTTCGGCAGCTATTCGTCTGCTCGAGACGAGGGACGTAATCTCTTGCTACAAGCTGCGAGTCCAACCAACCTCTGCGAAGCCGCAATGCAGGCTTCCGAACAAGGCCTTGGTTGGCTGGATCCCGACGCATCGCTACAGGTACACACTAGCTTGATCTCGCGTTTGCCGGCGCTGCTACGCGCCTATGTGTCTTGTGCGTCCGTGATCATTGGCGATCTCGCGAACGCCGACCTAGTAAAGATTCATCTGGGCTCTGGAGGTTTCCCTAATGTCATTTGACGACTTTGCCGGATCACCGCTCCCGCGAATGACCCGTCGCGTCAAGATCAATTTGCGCACTCAAAATGTCGATGTGTTCGAGTACGGCGAGGAATACGCGTCACCATTCCTCTACCTAAAGTCCCGCTTCCTCAACGAAGAATCCGACCGCTATGCCGAACAACTCTCGTTCGATGAGTCATTGCAGGCACTTGGCTTGTTCGATCTGTCTGGCTATGGGCCACGGCCCGAGGAGTTCCAACGGAGACTCCACGATGCGCGTTGGCGCATTGATGGCTTTACCCTTGAACGCTTTCATCTTGTGCCCGACCTAGACACTCTGTGCGGCCGAACCTTCACATATCGCCAGTTGATCGAGTGCGGTGAAACGCAGAATCGACTAAAACTGCCTAATATCCCTAAGGAGCCATCGTCATTTACAGCACTTAGTGATTTGGCAACCAATGTTCTTGACCCTGTGGTCGAATACTTTGGCGCGATTGAACTTACGTACGGTTTCTGCTCAAACGAGCTTTCGCGACACATCAAACGAGGGATCGCGCCAGAGCTTGACCAGCATGCAGCTCACGAGCGGAAACGGAGCGGTATGCCCATCTGCGAGCGTCTTGGTGCAGCCGTTGATTTCCTAATTCGCGACGAGGACATGCAGGAGGTGGCAACCTGGATCATTGCGAATCTGCAATTTGACCGCCTATATTTTTACGCAAAGGCCAGGCCGATCCACGTTAGCTTTGGACCAGAAAATCGGCGTAACGCGTACACACTTGCTGAAACCAAGGCTGGGGGGCGGGTTCCCCAGCCTTGGCAATCCCACTGATCTCATATTGGGCCGACGACACGCAACGGACCTCAAATGTTTGAGCGAGCAATTGCCGAGATGCATGCTGGTGTGAAATTGGCGTTCGGTCCGGTCTCGTTTCGCAACTACGTCCGCGGAACGGCGGATGAAGGCGCGATGCCGGCACCCTGGATCGCCAAGGACTCTCTTGATTCGTTGGCTCCCGAACTTCGCAGCGCCAAGACGATGGTGTTTCGCCTAGGCTCCCCCTCAGGAGAGAAGCACACTCACTTTGCCTTGGCCAAATGTATCGGCGACTGGTCCGACTACTTCTTGCTTGACAACATCCTATTCCGCGAGACCGCCCCAAACTTCTTCCTACCTTCCGTGGCCGAGGATGCGCTCTTTGCTTTTCAGGTATTCCCGAAATTGACCGAATCATCGATTGTCAATTTGGCCGTCGCGACGGGGCTTCTTGGGACAGCGCTTGCACTTGATCATCCCAATCAAGTTGTCATACCGGTGACAGGTATGAGCACGTTTACCTTTCTCGTAACTCCACACTCCAAGATTGGTGTCTCCTGGAATCACACGAAAGGACAGATTGAAATTGACGCAGTGTTTGTCGGGATGCGTCAGGAGCGGCCAAGCTTGTTTGTGGTAGAGGCAAAATTTGGGACCCGGTCAACCAGCCTTGCAAAGCACAAGCTGGCTTATTCAGCGCTGGCCATGAAGACAACCACACCGCCACATCTGCCAATTATCCCAGTCTACCTGCGAGCTTTCCGCGTTAACGATGACCTCCATTATCAGATCTGCGAGTGCGCGCCCATTGGAAACGAAAACGAGAGTCTCGTGATCGCCGACATCAAGCCAACTCGAACGGCGCATCTTCTACTTCGAGGCTATTGAGCCGGGGCATCGCGCACACTTCACGTCCGGGAAATCACGTGACCCGGACACCTCTGGCATGGTTCTTCCTTTGAATCCAAGCGGAGAGAGATCCGCAAAATTCGCGCTGGGCAAAGTTTGTCATTTCAAGTCCCCATCACTACTTTGTCCAGTAAGGCGCAAAGCGAAGATACAGGTCACCTAAATCCCCAAATCGACCCAAATGGTCGCGGACATCGACAAGCGTGCAGGCTGTCGTGCCGCCCATCTTAGGTCCGCGCAAACCGCGTCCTAGCATCTGACTATAGAGAATCATCGATTTCGTCGGTCGCGCAATTACTACCGTTCGAACATTTGGCGCGTCGAACCCCGTGGACAACACGCCATAGTTCAGAAGCACGTCGAGTTCGCCTCTTGAGAATTGTTGGATCACCAGACGCCTTGTCCCGCGTCGCATTCTGCAATCCACAGCGGCGGCGCGTAGGCCTCTCAGCCTCAACGCGGCCGCCAAGAGATCCGCGTGCGACACTGAGCAGCAAAAGACAATTGCAGGCTCGTTCTGGGTAACGCGAACCTCCAACTCATTGATGATGGCAACATTGCGGGCCGTGTTAACAGCTAGGCTAGCCAGCACACTTTCGGGTAGATCGTCGTCCTCGCCGCATGTCTGCGTACCCACCTCATTCACGGCGCTTTCAGAGTTCGTATAATTCAGCTCGACGCGCTCTAGTGCCGCGAGTATCCCGCGACGACGAAGCTCCTCTATAGGATTATCTCCAAGCGGAGGCGTAACAAGATTGCGCCCGAAGAGCTCCGCCAGGGCAAC
Organism: uncultured beta proteobacterium; assembly: GCA_963695725.1. Taxonomy (GTDB): domain Bacteria; phylum Pseudomonadota; class Gammaproteobacteria; order Burkholderiales; family Casimicrobiaceae; genus CAIWHR01. Next base: position 27,615 of record CAVOHM010000002.1, on the reverse strand, counting down.
ATTTTCTTCGCTCCAGTCGTTACTTCGCGCCGGCGTTGCGCTAAGTCCAATCAAGAGGCCGCTCTGCCCACCGCGCAGGGCGGCAAGCTGTGCTTGAACAGTTGGTGCGAGCGCTCGGTGCGCCTCATCAACGACAATGATTGCTGATCGCGAAGACAGAGCTGCAAACGTTTTGGCACTGTTGCTGCGCAATGCATGTACCCGAGATGTTCCCGCAACGACGAGGGCGCCGCCCAAATCCGCCTGAGGCGGTGAGTAGGCTCCCCACAGCCTAGCAATGCGAACACGCTCTGTTCCGCGCGCAGCCCACACCGACGAAAACGCATCGATCGCTTGTTCACACAACTCTTCCGTGTGAGCGAGCCATACGACCGAATTCCCCATGGCAAATAGCGATTTCCTCTCGGCGAGATCAACCACTAGCTCCATTGCCGTTCGTGTTTTGCCCGAACCCGTCGGCATCTGAATGAGAAGCTCGCAGATGCCAGATTCCAGAAGGTCCAAACACCGACTCCGTACTTCCGCTTGATAATCAAGAAGAGCTGGCAAGGGCTCATACGGCTCGACGATCTCGACGGCGGCCTTTCGATCTACGTCCTGTAGCAAGGCATCGCTCAAGCCAAGCGCCGAAAGCAGCTCCCGCGAAAGGCTCGAACCTCCACGAAGAGGTTTTGAAGCGAGAGCCATTGCATTGTCAGCATCCTGGGCGAATGGCTGCTCCAAATATCGCTTGGCAATTGTGTGGAGCTCGCGCGCCCCTATTCGCATCAATAATGCTGAAAGGACCCAGGCTCATCCAAGAGACGGCGACCATCAAGCGCAACGGCGTACTGCGCGATAAGAGCGTCGGGCAAAGGACTGCGCTCGCCTCGCGCTACTAACGCGTGAAGGGCATGAAAACGCGCGTCCAGGAGCGTACCAAGTTCCTCCGCAGGAATTGCTCTTAGCAGCTCTTGGAGCCGCGCACTGTCAGCGTCAGGCCACAATGCCCATGACCTTCGTTTGGATTAACTTCAATCGTTCCGCGACGTTATGATCGGCTCGCTTGTTGACCTCTGCAGTGAATTCCGGTTGCGTCCCCGTAAATGAATCTTTGAGACGAGCACGCTGTTCTCTTCGAAACCCCTTGCGCAGGGATGCGTCAAGTGAATCGCCATATGCGTCCCACAGGGAAGCTTGCTGCTCCGGCAAAAACTCACTCATTCCTTCCCGAGTTACCAGCAAAGTGAGAAACGATCCGAGCGCGCGCGGTACGTCATTCAACTTATAGTTAATGATATGCCGGCCGTATCAAAACAAATATGCGTAAGAACCTTGCTCTGATCCTTGTGCAAGTCTGAATATGCTTTGAACCAGCCAGCCTCATAAACAGCATTGATTTTCGGAACAAACCACTCCGCGTGTTTCTTCCAGCTGCCGGTCTTTCTTGCAAACGAATCTCGCCATTCCTTGAGTTCAGCGAAAGCAAACACAATTGCTCTCATCCCAATGTCGCGTTCGACAAGTTCATCGAAACAATCCTGTCGCATCGTTTTGAGCTGTTCGACTATCGCTACAAACGTCTGATCGACAAGTTCTTTCATCTGCCCAAGCAAAACTGGGTGGCTTCCAAATCGCAACTTTTGGAAGACGTCGCCCGCCGCCTCAGAGTGGTGTCGCTGGGCTTTCTCGAACGCTCTAATTTTGCCGACGTACGTCCGAAATGGCTCAAATTCCTCCAATAGGTGGCTGACCCCGGATAGATCACTTCCATGAACTGCTTTCGAACGCGATCGGTGTCCTCATGCGAGAGCGCACCACGCTCTTCGGTAGGTTTCACTCAGAGGAGGGTCTAGGTCTTCGAGTTGAATACGGTATCCGGTTGTCGCCGAGAACATACTCTTCAGCCATTCATCAATCTCTTCGATTGAAAGCACTGAGCCAGGCGCAACGACTTCCGCGCCTTGCTCGTCCTCCTTGCGCCACCTTACTTGGCCCCGCCAATCGAAAAATGGAGCGGGAGCTTCGTGCGATCCATTTCCGCATACTCGGAAGGCGCAGTCGTTCCGATGCAACTCTTGCACCAATTCCTGTGTGCAGACCGCGTGAACGTCTTCGTCGTCCAGAAGAATTCGTCTTGCTTGATTTACTTCCTCCGCTCGCGTGTTGATGTAGACAAATGTCTTCCGAACAATCTCCAAAAGACTCGCGGGCTTATGGCTCACCTTATTATCTGCTCGAAAAACCCCCAGTATGACGACCGGAATCTGCCATGAATCAAGATCCTTGGGTCCTGGAGTGTCCTTCCAAAACTTCAGGGCGGAGAGATCGATGTTGACCGTCGATGGCTACGAGCTTCACCTTAGCGTCACTCCACCACAGTTCGGAGAATGCCGGCGTTAGTTTGTGGACGTCGAAGCAGTACAATCCCTCGCGCTCGTAGCTAGTGTAATCGTGGCCCTGCTTGTTTATCGCTTTTGGCTCGACATATGGCACGTCTGAGTCAACCGCGCCCGTTCTTACGTTGATTGGAAGCAACACCAGCGTTAGTGGGTTGAAAAACTTGACTTTGGAGGCGTCGGTAAAATACGGCAGAATTGATTGTTCTACACGCGCCATATCGACGTCGCGTTGGAAGAGGTCTCGAATGTCCCAACGCTCGCTACCTGGGATATTTTCGATCAACGTAATGTTGTCGAGCTCATCTTTCGTAACTGCGGACTGCAGGAATCGAATGCGTGCGTTGGCGCCATTTCCTAGCTCGCCAAAGTAGCCGAGCTTTTGCTTGTTGTACTTGACTTCGGATACCGGTGGTAAAGACATTACGTATTCTCCCTTTCACCTAAAACACCGTTTAGCGCACTCCGTAGGGCGGAGCGCAAACGCTCTTCATTATCCCCTCGACGAGTTCGTGTACCGGCGAGAGGACGCGTGCTTCGTCCTCGACGGGTACCCCTGTTCGTACACATGCAAAGACAAGCTGCTGCACAGAACAAATTGGAAGCTCGAGGTGCCGTGCAAACGCCTCAAAGCGACGATGGAAATCATTGGCCCCTTGCGCGCCGGAAAGGTGCTGGCCACATCTTGTGTTGAGATTGTTAGCCTTCCCTACATAAAGCGGTGGCATGAATATGCTCGCCTTCAGCAGCGTTTGTTGAAAATCGGAAAAGTATTCGTCGCTACCAGTGATTTCGAGCCACGCTCGCTTAAGGGGCTCAGATAGTTGAAGCGGCTTGGGCGTTCGATCCGCCACGATCGACCAGCTCCACCATGCAAGAGGAAGTTCTGCTTTCGCGCTTGGGGCCCCATTGGCACCAGAGTCATAGTTGAGCAGTACCTGTACGTTTGCGACGAATTGCTGTAGCCCATCCGGCGACCGAGAAAGCACGCGAAGGGGGTAAAACCAAGCATATACGCCTGGTGAGGATGGAACCTCGTCAAAGTTCTTCTCGTAGAAGAAACCAACTTCCGTGCCAATTGATCGCCAGACGTCGTTTAGTACCACGATCGCGCCTGCATCCCTATAAGGAACATCGCCGGCTTATGCGCAGTCGGCCCCAAAATACAATTGATAGCATCTGGATGCGCCCCATGTGGTGAAATGTCGTAGCTTCGAAGCTATCGCATCGGACTGCAGACAAAGAGGATCTGATCTTCGATGCCATTCGCAATCAGATCCAAGTCGTGCATCCCGGACGCTTCGCGCAAATGCTTCGGCGCCCACCTGCATCTCTCGTTCGTCCCAACGGTTACCGAGGAGGTAGATGTCGGAGCGGCCGACTAATCGCGCCGTGTCAAGGAAAACGTAAAGTGCGTACATGAACTGTTAAAGACTACAAATCAAGCAAGATTCATCGGTTTGCTACTCGCGCTCGCCTCAGCAAGGATTTCTTGCCACGACATCTTCTTGGTCTTTTTGGCCCGCCCTTCGAACTCTGCTTGAATATCGGTAGCGCGTGCGATTAACTGATCCAGCGTTTCTCCCTGGGACCAGGTAAAGCTGCTACTTGCCTCTTCGGCTGGCTTCTCGTAAGCCTTGGCGCGCTCGAAGAGGTCCGGATGGTGCTCCGCAAGCCCGAGCCACTCATTCTTTCTTTGAAAAAAGCAGAAATAGCAGCCCGACCGGCTGCGCCATTTGTAGTAGGCAGGTCGTCCAACCCCGGACTTATCCAGGATCCTCATTACATCGCTGTAATTGAGACCGTCGTCTTTGAATGGGAAGACGGGGCGAATATTCGCCTTTGTACTTCGATACCCATCGCGGTCTTCATCAGCACGTATCGCGATGTACGTGACGACGTCATCTTCGCCGACCCAACGCTCAAATGGCTCGATCTTTAACAGACGCGTACACCATCGAGTGTTCGGCGAAGGGAGAAATCCATTGTGAACGTTGTATAAGATATGGTCAAAGTCGCAATCAGGGGTGAGTCGAAGTATCGGTTTGCCTAGGTATGCTTCCAGGCAATCCAGAAAATCGTAGACCTCCGGCAGCTCGGCTCCAGTATCCGTAAAAAAATACTCCATTTCAGGGAGCGCGATCACGCATATAGATCGCTAGAGCAGCGCTGTCCTTGCCTCCGGATATCCCTAGGACATGACGGGTCCGTTTGGTTGTCATTGCTCGATAAGCCTCTTGCATACAGAAAAGCCGTTATCCAACGCTTGGGGACCGCGCAGGTTGATCGGAGGATTGATCTTCTCTGCGTCCATATTTTCGAGTAATTGTGCAGTTGGCCACCCCGGAGATCCGGATCGAGACCACCCACGATCTGCTCGACGCTCCTTAAATGCCCGGCTATCGCAAAGCGCTTTGGCGAGTCAATCGTAACAAACAATGAATGTTCCCCCTGCCCCCTGCGGATAGTCTTCATTAATACAACCTCTACCTCACCAGTTGTTACTGAGGCTTGATCCGCTTGGACGAGGCGAAGTCGTTCAAGATCGCGCAACCGTCCAGAGTATTCGGCAAGCCGGTACTCGACTGCCTGTACATCGTCATCCGTTTCCATTCTTCGGTGGCTTGCGCCCAAGGAATGCCCCGCTAACCAGCCATTGGGCCTCATCTCCGATCGGATCCGTAAGCCGACCCAGAAATGCGCGCAAGCCCTTCGTATCGATTGTGTACTGCTCGAGTCCCGTATAGCGGCCCCGCAGACAATCGCGCAAGGCAAACAAATCGATACTCTGAGTCCAGCGAAAATGCGCGTTTGAGCATCGACTGAACATCTTGGAGCAAAGCGTGATAGCAGACCCTCAGTTCCACCACCGCGGTTCTTAGCTTTCGCGCAAAGGGTTCCACATTTCGCGTGTCTTCGCTGTCTCCGCGAAAAGACTTGAAACCGCAAGCATGTGGCAATGCATCTAGCAGGAGCTCGGCGGGGGACTTCGCCGAAAAGAACAGATCCCTTATGCTCATTGCCTCATTTGACAGCGAACGCCGAGTGCGCTTCGTGTAATCCGGAAGCGTCATCATGAAGCGCGCGAGGGGCTTTGCCACAGCTAGCAAACTGACGGCCTTCGTGGGTTCCTCTCCCGTCAAGAGTGAGTCGTACCTCCTTAGCAGGTCCCTGGTAATCCCCTCGATCTGGAAGCGTTGGAAGGAGAACGTCTCCGGGTTCTTCATCAGGCGCTCGATCGTTTCAGGGCCAATGAATGGGATAAACCGGCCTTCCTCAAATAAGGCAAGCTGGTCTCCAAACGACTGCAAGATTGAAACTAACAGTACTGGCAGTACGCCGTCCTTGACCCCTAGTGGGGGCCTGCGAAATGCGTCGATAAGCTTCGATACTGGTTCCGCACGAAGCTCCGTCAATTCCAAGAACTGTTCGGCCATTTTCCATAGTGCCCCAATTCTGGTCCGCGTCTCGGCCTCAGAATCTGGCGGCGTGAACTGCCATACGCCTTTGACCTCGCGGTGAAGACCCGTCGCAGCAAGAAGGGCGCGGTACATTGCCTTTTCTGCGGGGAATTTATCAATTCCCAAGTCGATCTTGTCAGCGCTTTCAAGCATTGCCGCCACGGCTTATTGCGTGCCGCCACTGCCGTTGCCGAAGGCCGATCACGGTTGATAAGTTCATTCCGCAGAAACGGTGATCCCGAATAAGATCGCGTCCAGCGTGGTTGAAAGGAGCTCTTGGAGCCGCCGCTTATTTGTGGGCCGCACCCGCTTACCGCACCAATACCACTCAAGCTCTTCAGGTTGTTCCGCAATTGAAACAAGGGCGTCTTCTTCGAGCCGCCGCGCGGCCGCGAGCCGATCGTTAAGCTCGCGCTGCGCAACCGGATCATTTTGAAGCTCGGCGCGCGTCTTACGTACGCGTTCAAGCGCCATTACCCCAAGGACCGCTTCCGCAATCTGCGGGGCATGGTCCACGATTACCGGCCAGAACCATTGGATTGTCTAGGCGTGCAAGCGCTTCTTCGACTTGTGATCTGCCGGCACGACTGTCTGAAAGGCAATACAAGACTGTGGGGCACGCGGCATCCACTTGGTCTGCGGACGGTACTCCGGCGAACCGAGCCGAGAAGAAACGAAGTGTCCCCGTATCGATGGAATGCCGTCGCGCAACAATCGGCCCAACGACTTGTCGCTCGTTTAGAATCTCCGAAATGCTTGTCCGGGAGAGCTGCTCGCGCTCCTGTTGCGCCGACGCATCAACGTCGAAATCACTTCCCTGCCAAACTCGATACTCGCGGCTAAACTTGCGGAATGTGATCGTAAACTATCAAGCGCGGCTAGCGCGTGCTGCACAATCGCTTTTTCGGCAAGTGTTTCTAGCAAAACCGCGACTCTCAGTCCCGCTTGCACTCCGATAATGTTCAATAATCCGATTGCCTTCAGCAGCCGCACTTCCTCGTCCGGCGCATCACCCAGTCGCTCGATCGCCGTACTGACCTCCGCCCATCGACGATGCGTCGCGTGATCCGTAAGCAATCCGGGCTGAGTAAAAATGAAATAGTCGTATATCTCTGAAGGCTCGATCCAGGCCAGCATCTTTCCGTCGACCCGGCTTGCCGCGAGGCGCTCTTGGAAGCCATACGGTTCATGGCTACCAAGGTATCCGAAAAGCGTGCGTTCGCTTTGTGCGACCCGATTGCATAGAAGGGGCAGCGAGAGAGAATCGATATTGGATGCAACGGGTAGCAAGCTGCGAACAACTCACATGCTTCCCTTTCATCGAGCGATCGTGGTAATGCGGCTAGCTTGTGCAAGGTCTTCGCTATTGAGGCGGCGCTTGCGTGAATCCGTTTTCGTTCTTTAGCATCAAACTTCTGGACAAGCGCCGCTCGAATTACCCGCAACGTCTGTTCAGTGGTTTCGACGAAGGGCACATTTTCAAAGCGCCCTTGAACCTTGCGCCACTCGTCTTGAAGCTTTCCGCCGAATCCCTTTGCATAGTGCTCGAAGCCTTGATGCATCAGGACAACAACCTGGAAGGGCACTTTGTTGGCAGCACATGCGTGCTCGGCAAGGGCCTGCAGCAAGAAGATGTCCCCACCTTGTCGATGCCGCGCCTCAAACTCCAGGAATTTGCCAACCTCATCGATGATCAAGGCAACGCCAGCGCCACCCGTTCGGCCAATGGCAGTCTGGAGATCAGATAACAGTCTTAGTAAGTCCGTCGTTGTGAGGTCTGCCTGGTGCGACGCTGCGCGCAAGTTCCCGATTACGGAGGGCGCGCGACCGGGCCCCGCCCAATAAGCCTCCGCAGCACGCAAGAGCGCCAAAGCTACGCGACGCCCAATCGGTTCGGCGGATCCCGTCAAGAGTGCAACGCAGAAGCCGCGGTCCTTGCCAAGCTTGCGTCGAAGGGCACGCGCAGCTTCCGGAGCCGCGCTACGTAGATTTTCGTGGGCGCGGCGTGAGGCCGCGGATTGCTTGTTTGTTAGAAGCTGGGCAAGAAACAAACCGAATGCGGATTTGCCCGCTCCGTAGGGACCGACCAATGCCCAAGCCCGAGGGGCAACGCTATCGCTGAGCGAGTCCACTACGCGCGCTACCGTCTGAAGAGCACGCGTCGTCGGAACATATGGGTAAGCGATCTCACTAACTTCTCCGTCGCGCTCGAGATTAATCGAGCGCGTGTAGAGCGAATTTACGGTGACATGCTGCGCCAGACTCATGCCGCCTCCTTCAGGGAGCCATATTGCGAATAGTGGTGACCCAGAAGTTCGAGGGGATGCATCCGGCGTAGTAGGTAGATTTGATGTATGCCAGCGGTTTCACGCAATTCGAAGGTCTCGGGCATCCACCTAACGAGTTCTTCGAGTTTGGTAATTGTCCCGTCGTCCGTTAGTCGAAAAACCGCCCCTGGTGCAGCGTTTCCCGCCGTTGCGCGCGAGATCTGCTCGACCGGTAGCGCGGATTGGCCCATCGCAACAAGAAGATCGAGAACGGCGTATCCAAATGCTGCGATGGGTAGACGCGGACGCGAAGATGGTCTCGATTGATGAACGCGCCCGGTCGGGGCGCTTGGACCAAGCCAAGGAGCGACAATGGTGAATCCAGAGTGTCTTCTAACGGTACGCCGCGGGCCACCTCCGAACGCTGATACATGCGAAGGATTAGGGCGACGTCATGCTTCAGAGTCGACGCTGAGAAACGCGTTGATATCTTCTCTCGGCAAAACTCTTCAAGCGCTTTTGCCACCTCCGGCGAAGTAAACTCGGGCTTGTGGAAGTGATTGAAAAACCAGTAGGTCGCGGTGGCGTCTGCCGCATTAGAGGCGATTAGCCAGTGCAGAAGCCAAAGTGTCGAGTCATCTTCGACGTATGGGTCCCACCCGTCCCGTGCGAAGATCGCCCGCCCGAGCTCGGTTTCAGACACAGATGCACCATGCGCAGTGACGATCTGCGCAGCGGTCATCCAGTACTTGATGGCGTTAACCATGTTCTTGCCTACGCCAAGGACAACCGTCGAATCTTCTTGGTCAAATATGTCCCGGTTGTCACGCCACGCTGCGAAACCTTTGGTGAGCCAACCGAATCGGAGCGGAAAAGTCTCGTGACGACCAAAGGCCGCACGATGCGGGTTAAGCGGAATCATGGTCGTGACCCTTCGCGAACGGGGTTGGCGGTAAACGCCAACGGTAGCTGTCCCGAGGCCCGCACATAATCAGCCGCTTGGCGTAGAAACCAATCCTTCAGCGTAACGCCCTCGCGCTCGAGGACCGCGTAAAGGTCGTGCTTTATGGCCGGGTCGACCTCGATGACGATCCGGCCGCTGCTTCCAATTGCCATAGCGCTAACTCCATCTAGAATCGATGTTATGTAACATACCGCATGTAATGTTACATAGCAAGGCCGTTCAAAGCGTGCAGCTAGCCCAGAACGCTCATCTGTGGACTGCTATCGCACATCGACGCTAATTCCGCTGCCTCTTCAGTAGTTAGGCCGAGTCGAGCATCGCCACATCGGTGCTAGGCGGAGTGATGTCCATCACAAGTTCGCGGTCATCTAAACCTCAATTCTGATCGCCCCGGCCGACACCGGGAAAAACAGCCAGCTTTCGCATACCGGTTTGCCGGTGGCTCGCTCGATAGCGCTCTTATATTCGGCCATCTGGCCGGCAGACGCTTTTGCCAACGACTCCCATTGATCGGCGCCCTGCGGGTTAGACTTGTGATCGATCAGCACCCAGCCCTGGTCGATCGCGAGAAGCAAGTCGATCCGGCCCTGCATGATCTGGCCTGTGTCCAACATCGACTCGACGGGGATTTCGGTGTGTGCCTTGGAATCCGGCCAACGTGCGACGACCCATTGGTGCAGGGCGTTGATTTGCCCGAAAATCGCATTAGAAGACACTCGATCGCCAACGCCCAGCCCAGCCAGGATGTCGTTTACCTCGGTCAGGGAAAGTGGAGCCTGCGGATCAACAAATGACGCCGCAATGCACCCATGAATGGCCGTTCCCAACTGGGCCATATCGGTGCCGTTGGCAATCGCTACCCGCTCCCCAACGCGGACCCGCTCGACGATCTTGCAGCCTGCAGAACTTGCGCCCGACGGTTTGAAAACCAGCGGCAGCTTCACCGAGCAAGTCTCCGGATCAGCGAACCAGTGAATCGCCTGGCCCGCCGTTGGGCCTGTTCCTTCCGATTCGACCGAGTCAAGTTCCCAATACAGGCTCTCGATGCCTTCGCCTGACGGCAGCTTCAGCGGATCCTTCGCGGACGCGGGCAAGAGCCACGGCGCTTCGACGGTATCTAACCAGTCTCCGGAAGGCTTGCGCTGCGATCGGGCCAGAATCAGCAGATCGCGCGCCCGGGTCATGCTCACGTAGAGAAGACGCTTCGCCTCGGCAACCGCCGACTCGCGGAACGCCTTGGCGACGTCGGTCAGCTCGATGTCGTCGGCAATCGAGACTTTTCCTTGCATACCGAATGGCCAGGGCCAGTAGCGGATGAAGCGGTCCTTGAGTGGGTTCCCAACATCGATCGATGAAAGGGACGATGCCGCAATCGACCACAAACGGCTTCTAACTGCCGTATGGAGATCCATCAGAATCACCACTGGCCATTCGAGCCCCTTGGCCCCATGGTGCGTCATGATCTTGACGGCATCGATCGCCGGCTCCGCCAGCGCATCCTGCTCGTCGCTCGCCTGTTCATTGAACCAGAGGATCAGACCCGAGATCGACGCAGCGTGTTGCCTGCTCCGGCAGACTTCTTCGTACTTTGCTGCAAGGTCGAGCATGGCGTCGAGGTTGGCAAGGCGATTCCGCGCCACCGAGGCGTCCTGTTTCCAGCGCAACACCCGGCTTGCCAGGCCGCACTGAGTCATGACCGTTTGCAGCGCCTCACGCGGCGCCAATAGCGGCAGGTCGGCGCGCATGTTTGCGAGAGTGGCCAACAGGGGATGGGCGTCCTCGCCTCTTTCCTTCCAGAGATCCCAATCCCCGCCGTTCGCAAGATGCCGGAGGCGATCCGCAACCCACGTCTCCGGCTCTACGCCCTCCGCCATCGCGAGAATTTCCGCCGTGGCGACGGTATCGGATGGATCGTTCAATCGACGCAGACAAGCCAGCGCCAGGACCGCCTCGGGCGTGGCGAGGAGGCCCGGCTGGGAGGTGGCGGTCGGGATTCCGAACGCGTGGAGCACTGCCGCAATTTCGTTCACGCCCGCGTTCGAACGAGACAGGATCGCAATGTCGCCATACCGGACCGGACGGGCATACGTTCGCGTCCTTGTCGAAAATCTCCTGACGGGAATCGATCAGGCGGCGAATGCCGCTGGCCAATGCTGAGCATTCCTGCGCCTTGTTCTTGCCTCCGAGAATCCAGTTGCCGAAGACCGCCCCTGCCAAAGCATCCGTTCGTTCCGGCTTGAGCACGACGTCTTCAGGGGCAAGGCTATTGGCGAACGCCTTGCCGAAGACTTCATTCACCAGGCGCACAAGGGAGGGTCGTGAGCGCCAGGACGAGCCTAGGATCTCCTTGTCGCCGCCCAAACCGGGCAGCGCCTTCAGGATCGCCTCCATCAGCTCCGTGTCGCTGCCGCGGAAACCGTAGATCGCCTGCTTGATGTCCCCAACCCAATAAATTTCGCGAGCGAAGTTCGCCAACTTCAGGAACAGGGCGAGCTGAATAGGGCTGGTGTCCTGGAACTCATCTACGAGAAGGAGATCGAGTTCCTGCTCCAGGGTGGCGGCAACGGCCGGCTCGTCCAGCACCTTCAGAAGAAGATGCTCCTGGTCCGTGAAGTCCAGGACGCCCAGTCTCACGCTTGTTATCGGCATAGATCTGCAGTGCATCGCCACATAGGGCGAACATGCGTTGCAGATAGTCTTCGTATGTCGGCGTGCAGGCCCGAATGCTCGGCGAATCGCGCCGCGACGGCATTGATCGTTTCGGCAACGCCTTTGACGGCAACTTCCGGCCACAACTTGGAGAGCTTGACCCAATCGCTCCACGGAGCGGAGGCGTTACCAACACCACGGTCAACGAAACGCACCAGCTCGAGATAGGCGTTTGTATTCTTCTTGCCTCCGTCGGCCGCAGCGGCGAGGGCCGGCGTTGCGGCCGCAATGGCATGAAGCAATTCGGCAGACAGGTCCCCCTTCGCAGCTTTGGGGAAATGTTGCAGCAGATCGGCGGCGTTCTCGGCCGCGAATCCAGCCAGCACCGCAGGCTCGATCCCGTTCGCCCGCGCCTGATCCACGAGCGCCTTGAGCTCCTTCTGCCAATCCTCGATCCCGAGGCGATTCACGATCGCCAGCAACTCGGCCACCTGCGGACCTTCCATCACTGCATCGATGGCGTGGCTGATCAGGACGGCGGCCTGCCCTTCCTCCAGCACCTGTTGCTCGGTCGCGAGACCCGCTTCGAAGGCAAAGCGCTCCAGAAGCGCACCGCAGACGGCGTTGACCGTGCCGATGCGCGCCTGCCCCATCGCATGGGCCAATCCGTAGGCTCCCTCGATTCAGGAGGTGCGAGCGCGCCCGCTCCCGCAGTTCGGTAGCCGCTTTTTTGGTGAAGGTGGTGGCGATCACTCCGGACGGTCGTACGCCGCCGGAAGCAAGTTTGTCGTGCAGGATCTCGGTAAGCCGATGGGTCTTGCCGCTGCCGGCGCCGGCGCTGACGAAATGAATCTTGCCTGCCATGGTTCAGTCCTCCCACCCGGCAAGCGTCAGTATTCGTTGTAATCCTCTTTCAGTACCTCGCACGCGAGCGCGTTCTCGGGCGCGACCGAATCCTCGGTCTCCTCGAGCCCCTCGAGGACAACTTCGAAACGTCCCGCCGCCATCTGCGCGCTGCGCCACTTCCAGGTTTCGACGAAACGCTTCCATAGGTCGGCTGTCGTTTCGGGCGTGGCCTTCCGTACCGTTTGCGCATCGGGAAAGTAGTTCGCATCGGTTGCGTAAAGTCGCGCCTTGTCGAGGATGTAGTAGGCGACGCTGGGTCCAGTTCCACCATGCTTGGGGAGCAGCTCCGCATAGATAGCGAGTTGCAGATGACGATTCTGCGCAAGCTTTTCCGGAAATTTCTTGCTGCCCGACCACTTCATGTCGACCACGGCCTGCTCGCCTGTTTTCTTGGCCACGACCAGGTCGGCGTAACCCACGATCTCGCCTCCCGCGTAGGTTCCGGTCAGCGCCATTTCCGGCGTCACCTGCGTGACCCCCGCCGACGCCAGTTGGTGGCGCAGTTGGCGCATCGAATCGCGCAGCCTTAAGCGAAAGCCCTCCAGATCCGACCGGCGCCCCGGCATTAGCAATACCGCGCCCTCCTCGGCCACGATCCGCTCGAAGTTCTGATCGAACCAGGCGAGGAACGCGGCATCGCTCAGAGCGAATGGCATGGCCTGCGCGAAATAATTCGCCACCAGGCCATGGGCGAGATTGCCGAACAATCGGAAATTGTTGCTGACGTCGAGTATCCGTGAGGGCCTGAGGGCCGCCGGGTACTTGAGCAGCCACTGATACGGATTGAAGACGAAGAGTTCGAGGCTCGAAAAGGAGTCGCGGCCTTTTCTGGGGACAGGTGTTCCGGCCGGGAGCTGCCACCAGCGACGACGATTCGGCAGCGGCACATAGGGAACGAGCGGACGGGTACGGTCGTCGATCGGCGCGGTCAGCACCGATTCCAGCGACGCGATTGGCAAGTTGTCGACCAACGCATCGATCATCAACCAGATGGGATGCACCTCTTCGCCCTTCGGTGGCAGAACGAGCGTCAGCTGTTTCCTGGCCGCCAGTATCGGCTTCAACCACTCCCGGGCGACCCGCTCCAGAGCCTCGGCGATGGATGGCAGACAGACACCGACCTTCGCCAGCTCCGCAATTTCGAGTTGCGACCACGGGTAGCTCGCCGGCATGGCCGGCATGCCCAGTTGCCACCAGAGGACGTGATCAAAATGCTCGACCGCGGCCGCCGGATCGCTAACCCCCATCAACGCTCCGACTTCTGCTACCAGCAGCGGGTTGTCGGTTCCGCGCGCGGTCGCCTGCGAGACCAGTTGCTGGAGCTGGCGCGGCCGAATCGACGTGACGCCCTGCTTGAGAAGACCCTGGAGCGCTTCGGCGCAGGCCTGCGACTGGGCAAACCCTGCATGGTAGGCAGCCCTTGCCGCCTGATCGTCGTCTGCAAGCCTCACTCGGAAGAACTCGGTCAATGTTCGGACGCGCTCCAGCACGAAATCGACCGGCGCCCCGCTGCTCTGATCAAAGCGCGGGTGCTCGATCCACCGCCCTATCGAGGCCCGGACATCCTTTGCCTTTGCGCCATAGTGGTCGTCGATTTCGGCAAGAACTTTTTGCCAGCCCTCCCCGCCGATCCCCGGCTTCTCGGCCAGCTTGCCCGCGAGCTTGCGACGGGCGAAGCCCGGCACCGGACAAATTGGGTGGGTCAGGAACTGGAGCAAACCGTAGAAGTTGAGAGGTTGCCAGAGAATTTCCAGAACCAGAGGCAATAGCTGGAGCGTCGGCCGAAATGCGCTTGCTTCCCGAAAGCCCTGCCGCGACCGGTCGGAAGCCGCGAGGATGCCATCGAGCACGGCGCCTTCACTGGGGGCTACGACGAGCCCGTCGCCCTCTAGCCGCCCGAGTCGGTCGGATAGCCAGCGCCCCGCCAGAAATCGGGTCTCGGCTCGGACGACAGTAACGCTGCCATCGTCCTTCCATGCGATCTTCTTGGTTTTCTCGCCGGAGCGCGTCTTGAGCAACTGCCCCTGCAGCTTCCCCAGAAACCCTTGCCCGGCGGCAGCGGCGATCGGATCCGCCACCTTGACCGGAAGCCGCGCCAGGATGTCGCGCCACCGCTGCGGAAAAGCTTCGACGGGATCGATGAGTTCAACTTCGGCGATTGCCGGCTTACGCCGCTCCATCGCAGTGCAAACCTGCGCCAGGCGCTCGCCGATCGACGGCGCCACAAGGGTTGCCGCCGGCTTTTCGACATCGCCCAGATCGCGCAGGCGAATGGAACTGGCGCCTGCCATATTGCCCTTCCAGCTATGCAGGTGCCAGCGATCCCGCCACTCGAGGAGTGTCGCCGCTGTGCCCAGTTCGTCGGTCGCAAAGGTCCGGTGGTAGAAGCGGTCGGGGTGATTGCAGCGCTTTAGGCAGTCCCGGTACTGAACGATGCGCTCGGACTGACTGGCGGATTCGCGAAGAAGACCGAGCTGGGTCTCGAGGACATTCAGAAGACCAAGTGGCCCGATCGTGGCAAACCCCAGCCTGTTGGCGGCATGCCATCCCCGTTGGCCATCGAGATGAAGTCCCAAGCGGATGTGCATGGCGCATTCTCTATCTGGTGAACGAGACAATCTACAACGGCGGTGGCTCAGCTGATGCGTCTACTACGATAAGAAGGCGCCGACGCGCTAACCGTCTCGACAACCCGGAGCCACTCACCAATGGACAATCCTGGCAGAAATGGCGATTGCGAACGAGCGACACGCGCCATTTCCCTTCATTCGAAGACAGCAACGCACTCAAGCATAGTGTTGTCGTGAATGTCCTCTAACCTGTGCTCTGGACCTTGACCTCACGCAATATCGGTCGTAAATGGTCAACATACTCTCAACTAATTTGAGAGTTTGGACCTTGCGCCAAAATGGCGACCAGGGTTTGGATACACGATCTCTGACGACCTCTGATCAAAGATGCCGCCTTTTCTACTTTGGCTGGATGCAAGCGAACATGCCAGACGGCGCATGCTCGATGCAATCGATTTGCTCAAGCAGAAAGAGACCGTCGATGAACTTGGGCTTGGCAGCGTCCGCGACGCGATCGCTGATGTCCTAAGTCCGGGGACCAGCACTATCCAAACCAGAGCGCGGTATTTCTTCTTTATTCCATGGATCTATCTGGGACTGGAAGCCAGTAACGGGACGCCAGAACGCATTTCGTATCGAGCTCGAGCTAGGCGCTGACGCGATTTACGACCTCGTATGCCGGCGCACCCGCGCCGCATTCGGACACGAGATCAGTCCTCATCTCTTCCGCAGCATCGCGGCCACGACGTTAGTGCGCGACGCTCCGGCGCAGAGCCTCATGGCGAGTGACCTCCTGGGTCATGCCGCGCCCGCGACCACCGACCAGTACTACACGCGGGCTAGGACCCTCGCCGCCTCGCGCCGATACGGCGAACTGATTGCCCAGTTGTGCAAGCGCGAGCGGCGCTGAAAGGGCGGCGGGGTTGCGTTGGATTCTGGATTCGCTACACTACTCGACGAAGGTGGGCCCGCGTGTCAGCGTCGCTCCGCGCAGGACAAGACCACTGGTAGCACCCCCGGCGCATAACGAGAATTTCATGCCGACCGGTGCGCGGTCGAGTTCGAGCCTCGACAGCTTAAGCGTTGCTCGCCCTAACGAACCGTGGAGCCCGCCATCGCGCGGGCTCTTTCACGTCGGTATTGCCACGCGTTTGCACGCAAGGCGATGCGGCCGGCGCCTGCGCGCCGATATCCTCAGCGTTCCGCTATTGGAAACCAACGCCGGCGATTCAGGTGCCGGTTATCGAATTGGCGCCGCACACGGTTCTCGCAGCCTTCGTTGCGGATATTGGCGAGCTGCGGCGGCCGTACTCGCGTGTCGGCTTGGGGTTAACACGGCGCGATGTTCCCGCTACCCATGATCCGCATCCAGAAGTCCATGACATTGATGCGGTGATGCTCGTGCATGTAGGCAAGTCGATGCTCCGTACCGGTGATGATCAGGGCTAGATCGCTCACTACGGGCGCCAACGACTCCACGTACTCACGCAAGCCGTCCCAGCCGATTTCTGTGGAACGCAGATCGAAACGCTTTGGGCTGCCTTTGGCGAAGCGCTGCATCTCATGATGGGCGATGCCCTTGTGTCGGGCTGCGACGAATTTGTTGGGCTGTGGACCCACGGTAACCGCTGGTACCGTCTGCCTAAGCCGATCTACCGCGTCATCGAATTGCTGCGACCGTGTTTCGGCTTCGCCAAATCGTTCTTTACCCCGAACTGGATCGGATGATTGCGCCGTAACAAATCGCTCGCGCAGCACAGGAAGAACACCCACGTGGTTTACCAGTCGCCAGATATTGACCACGCTTGGCGTGGCTTCCGCCCGGTCCAGAGCGAAGGCCCACGTGCTCCGAATGATGTCCTCGATCAGCAGGTTGACAAGTGCATCAAAGGCATTTGCGCCATAGGAATCGTGAAGTCGGTCGACAAGGTCTGTCGTGCCAAGACTCTCAAGTAGCTCGACCTTCTGATGGGTCTGAAGGTAGAGATCGATCAGCGTCTTGGCGTAGGCAACCAGATCGTTGATTCTGCGCGGCATCATGTGTCTCGCGTGCGTAGGCCCATCTTCGCACATTTCCAAACAGCTAAAGAAAACACGCCATCGGACCACGAACCATGTGAGCGACTGCTTTCCGTGTGATGGCGTCTGGGCTACTTCCACCCGATCTCAGCCGACCGGGTCACGGCCGCAGAGGCAATGAAGTTGGGTGCATGTGCGTAGCAATTCCGTTTGACGTCGCACTAGCGTCACCTGCTCGCATTGGCAGCACCGTACCGTAACACCAGGCCGCGCGGTCAAAAGCACCGACACCACCCGCCCGCAGATCGTCCGGTGCCCTCCTCCGAGTGCCTACGCACTCGGTCGCACCACGACGTCGCCGCAGCGATTGCGGTGATCTGACTCTCTTTCCGTTTCTCGATCCTCGCCTCGAGGAGGCCCCATGTCGCTCATCAAATCCGCACCGGTTTTCTACCTCTCCCTCGACGAAGGCGCCCAGCGCACGCAGCTTTGCACGCGCACGCTCGCTCGCGCCATCGCCGCGGGCCGGCTGCGCGCCTTCCGGGTCGGGCGTCTGGTGCGCATCGCCGAGCCCGACCTGCAGGCGTTCATCGAACGCAAGCCCGTCAGGTCACGGTCCTGACGCGATGGAAACGCTCGACCTGAAGCAGGCCGCGCAGTTCCTTCGCCTGCATCCGGAAGAACTCCGCCAGCGGGCCAAGGCGGGAAGGATTCCCGGCGCCAAGGTCGGCCGGCGCTGGGTATTTCTCGCAGAAGATCTTGCTGCGCACGTGCGCTCGCTCTATGCTCCCCCACGGCAAGCGTTGCAAGTGACTCTGAGAAAGGAGACACCATGTCACTTCGCAAACGCGGCAGCAGCTGGTGGGTCGACGTCATCGCCCCCAACGGGGAACGAATACGACGAACTGCTGGCACTGCCAACAAAGCCCAGGCGCAAGAGTTTCACGACCGGATGAAGTCCGAGCTGTGGCGCATCTCGAAACTGGGGGAGCAGCCGCGGCGGACCTGGAACGATGCGGTCGTGCGGTGGCTCAAGGAACAGGCGCACAAGACGACGGCCAGGGAAGACGTCACCAAGCTTCGTTGGCTCGATCGGTACTTGCGCGGCAAGGACCTGCGGCACATCGACCGCGCGCTCATCGATCGCATCACGGACGCGAAGCTGGCACTGGGGCATAGCAATGCGACGGTGAATCGGACGCTGGAAGTTGTTGCGCGCCATTCTGCGCCGGTGCGTCAACGAGTGGGAGTGGTTGGAGCGGGCCCCCAAGGTGCGGATGCTGAAGGAGCCCACCCGCCGCATTCGCTTCCTGACGCGCGAAGAGGCGCAACGACTGCTCACCGAGTTGCCGGAGCATCTGGCGGACATGGCGGCGTTTTCATTGGCGACCGGATTGCGGGCGTCCAACGTCACCGGTCTGCAGTGGTCGCAAGTCGACGTGGTACGGCGGTTGGCGTGGATTCATCCCGACCAGGCGAAGGCGCGCAAGGCGATCCCGGTCCCGCTCAATGCGGAAGCGGTGGCGCTCATCGGCAAGCAGGTGGGGAAGCACCCGACGCACGTGTTCAGCTATCGGGGCCGGCCGATCATCCAGGTAAGCACGAAAGGCTGGTACGCAGCTCTGGCGCGCGCAGGCATCGACGATTTTCGGTGGCACGACCTGCGGCACACCTGGGCGAGCTGGCACGTGCAGAACGGCACGCCACTCTTCGCACTGCAGGAGTTGGGGGGCTGGGAGAGCGCCGAGATGGTGCGCCGCTACGCGCACCTCGCGGCGGATCACCTGGCACCCTACGCGGAGCGCCTCGCGGCGTTGCGGCCCGCGCCGACGGAGCATGGCACGTTTTAGGCACAGGCCCGAAAAGGAAAGGGCTCGCATCGCTGCAAGCCCTTGATTTGATGGTTGCGGGGGAAGGATTTGAACCTTCGACCTTCGGGTTATGAGTCCTAGTCCTGCCTGTTTCCGCCTGTTTCCCGCTACTTCTCCCTTCCTTCATGTTCCTTGTTTTATCAAGTGCTTATACCTATACTGCCTTCTATCAGGTTGCGCTAGCTTTCCGGATTTGCGTAACCCTGGCGTAACCCAGAGCGTAACCCAGAGGGAGGCGAGATGCCAAAAGGTATAGAGGCAAGGCGGATCAAATTCAGCGACCGGGCGTTGCGGGCGCTTCCCTGCCCGCCAGCAGGCGAGCGCGTGCAGTACTCCGACGCCGAAGTGACCGGGCTACGGCTGCGCGTTTCGTCTGTCCGGGGTCAAGACGTTCACTCTGTACCGCCGGACAAAGAATGGCCCACCGGAACGGCTGACGCTGGGCGCTTCGACGACATCAAGTGCGAACAGGCGCGCAAGGAGGCGCGGAAGCTCATTGGGCGCATTGCCGATGGCGCGAACCCGGCCGAGGTGAAGCGAGCACACAAGGGCGAGCCGACCTTTGCCGGGCTGTTCGCGGAGTACATCGAACGCCACGCCAAGCCACGCAAGCGCACATGGCGCGAAGATCAACAGAAGTACCGCGACTATCTGGAACAGCCATTGGGACGCAAGAAGGTGTCCCGCATCGCTCGCGCCGATCTCGCGGCGATCCATTCCACAATTACGCGTGCCGGTCATCCTACAGTCGCGAACCGGGTCAAGGATTTGGTTTCGTCCGTCTTCGGCCGGGCGATTGCATGGGGTTATCTCGACAGCAACCCGGCGAAGGGGATCGAAGACAACCGGAGAAAAGCCGTGAGCGATTCCTAAAGCCGGGCGAACTACCGCGCCTGTTCGCCGCGCTCGACGGCGAGCCCAATGCCAATTTCCGCGATTACTTCCTGTTGGCGCTTCTTGACCGGCGCCCGCCGTAATAACGTCGTGGCGATGTGCTGGGCCGATCTCGACCTGGAGCGCGGCGAATGGGTTATCCCGATGACAAAGAACGGCGAGCCGCAGCGCGTGCCATTGGTTCCCGAGGCCGTGGCGATCCTCACGGCGAGACAGGAAACGGCAGCAGATGGCGCGCGATACGTATTCCCGGCATCGCGCGCGAATCCAAGCTCGGGCACATGAGCGGCGAGCGCAAGGCATGGCTACGCCTATTGGAGCGCGACGAAATCGCGCAACTGCGGCAGCGGATCGAAGCGAAAGGTGCGAAGGCGAACGGGGACGACGACGAATCTCCGGCGCACGCCTTGCAACGGCTGCGCCGTGTCGCCAAGCGATTGAAGATCAACACGGACGGCGCGCGGCTCGACGACATTCGCATTCACGATCTGCGGCGCACGATGGGAAGCTGGCAAGCCCGTACCGGCGCAAGCCTTGCCATCATCGGCAAGAGCCTCGGGCACAAGAGCCAACAGGCGACCGCCGTTTACGCCCGACTCGATCTTGATCCCGATCCGCGAAGCCATGGAAACAGCGACCGCCGCGATGTGGCGGGCAGCGAAGCAGCAACCGGCGGCAGATGTGCACCAGATGAAGAAACGCGCCTAGAAAAGTCTGAAGATCAATGCCGCGCCTAGCCCGACGGGGTGAATGCGAGTGACCCTAGCTCGCCGGCGCGGCACCCCATAGGGGCGCCGAGGGGGCGCCATGTCATCCGAGAAATTGTCTGCAATCATTGAAGCAGCCCGTGCGGAGAAGGCGCTCGATCCCGACTCGGCAGTGCTGTTAAATGAAGCGATTGAGGAACGAGAGACCAATTCCGCTCTCGAGATCTTGGCGCGCGCCGCGGATTGCCTCGGGGAATCCAAACCGATGCCGAGGCTCATTGAGCTCTACTTAGCCTACTCCCTTCAGTCAATCGCTTTGGGAGAGGAGCCGACGCAAGCGCTCCACCTTAGGAGGAATGGCAGGCCAAACACGCGCCAGAAGGATCTGATGGAACTGTACTTCACTGTCGAGTGGCACAAGCGAAACGGCGCGAGGAGCGAAAAAGAAGCGATTCGCCGCGCCGCCACCCAATTCGGATTGAAGGCCCCCGCAGCCGAGAAGAGGTTTGCAAAGGCAAATGCCTCTGCAGGTGAAACGTTTCGACTACTCTCGGACGCAATGCGCGCCCGCAGCGTGCGTGTGCCAACGTTGGGTCAAGCGCTAGGCGGGGCCACTACGACTGAAGCTGCGGATGACCTGATCACTCGGATGGTCGACCTTTTCGGCGCGCCGAAAGAAGGGGCATAGACTTTTTTCCGCAGTTTTCTGTATTAACCAGGCCGCATCAAGATCCACCGCATTCCCTCGGATTTTACGTTGCAACACCGAGGGACAATTGACCACAACGGTGGAATATGACAAAGCCGGAACTGTTCGATACGGCGCCCGCAGCCGAGTACATCGACGTACAGCCGCATACTTTGGAAGTATGGCGCTCGACGGGGCGCCACAAAATTCCGTTCGTCAAAGTCGGAAGGCTTGTTAAGTATCGCCGCACCGATCTCGACGCTTGGCTGCAATCGCGCACCGTCAACGCTGACCCGGCGTAACGGAGCCGGCAATGCGGCAACGACCGCAACGGCCCGCGGGGACAGAAACCGTTGGCACTTATCTCGGTGACGCGCTGCGCCATTGCCGGCGAGCGGTGGAATTGAATCTGAGGCATGGCCCGGTGGCGAACACAGCAGCATCGGTCCGGCGTGCCCGCGATGCGCTCGACGGCGCGGCCTGGGTATGCGACTACACGGCGACGGAGGGTGAGCCATGATTGGCGACACTGAACGCATCCGCGCTGCGCTGAATTACGTCCCCGCTCACGAGCGTGAGACATGGGTGCGGATGGGCATGGCGGTCAAGTCGGAACTTGGCGACGCCGGTTTCGATGTCTGGGATGGATGGAGCCAGCAAGCGGACGCCTATAACGCCGGCGATGCGCGGGACGTGTGGCGCAGCATTCGCGGTAACGGCAAGGTGACGACGGGCACGCTGTTCCACGAAGCCAAGGCAAACGGTTGGCGCGATGATGGCACCTATCGCGTGCCCACTTCCGAAGAGGTGGCGGAACGACGGCGGATGGCGACTGAACGGGCCGCACGCGAGGAAGCGGAACAGAGTCGCGAACGGGCCGGGGCCGCGAAGACGGCTGCGGCGATCTGGAAAGCCGCACCCCCGGCCGACAGCGCGCATCCGTACGTGGTCGGCAAGGGCGTCAAGTCGCACGGGCTGCGATTACACAAGGGGACGCTCGTTGTTCCGATGCGCGCCGCCGATGGCGCGCTGCATTCGCTCCAGTTCATTGACGCGGATGGGACAAAGCGATTCCTGACCGGTGGGCGCGTGGCGGGCTGCTATTTCAGCATTGGAAAGCCCGACGACCGGATTTGCGTTGCCGAAGGCTATGCGACTGGCGCGAGTATTCACGAGGTGACTGGCTGCGCCGTGGCCGTAGCATTCGACGCGGGCAACCTACGCGCCGCGGCCGAGGCGATCAAGGCGAAATATCCGGCGGCGACGTTAATACTGTGCGCCGACGATGATTGCGGCACGGAGGGGAACCCCGGTATCACGAAGGCGACCGAGGCGGCGCTTGCTGTCGGCGCATTGCTTGCCGTTCCCGACTTCGGCGCGGATCGTCCCGAGGGCGCGACGGATTTCAACGATTTAGCGGCGCACCGGGGGCGCGGGGCCGTAGAACGTGCCGTAGCGAACGCGAGGCCACCAGAGGTCGAAGTGGCAAGAGCGGCGACCCCGAACGCATCAGAGGCCCATTTTGGCCTTTGCGTGCTCAATCTGGCCGAACTGCTGACCCGGGAGTTCCCGGAGCGTGAAGCGATTCTCAAGCCGTGGCTGCTCACGCAGAGTCTGTCGCTCATTCACGCGTACCGTGGCGTCGGGAAGACCCACGTCGCCCTCGGTATCGCCTACGCCGTCGCAACAGGTGAGAAGTACCTGACCTGGGAAGCGCCTCGTCCGCGGCGAGTGCTCTACATCGACGGCGAAATGCCCGCGGCGGCGATCCGAGACCGGCTTCAAGCACTCGTCGATGCAGACGAGCGGGAATTCGACCCCGCGAATCTTCTGATCGTTACCCCAGATGTCCAAGAAGGCGCGATGCCGGACTTGGCAACCGAAGGGGGGCAAGAGGCGATCGAAGCCGTTGTCGCGAAGCACGATATCGAGTTGATCATCGTGGACAACATCGCCACGCTCGTGCGCAATACGGCACGAGGCGAGAACGAGACCGAGAGCTGGCGTGACGTACAGACTTGGGCGTTACGGCAACGCCAGCGACAACGCTCGGTGCTGTTCGTGCATCACGACGGTAAGGGCGGGAAGCAGAGGGGTACGTCCGCCCGCGAGGACACCCTCGATGCCGTGATCCAACTCAAACATCCGTCGGACTACCATCCCGAGGAAGGGGCCAAATTCGAGATCCACTTTCGGAAGGCGCGCAACCTCGCCGGAAAGGATGTGAAGCCAATCGAGGCCGAACTGATCCAAGGCCAGGACGGCCAGATGACCTGGACGTGGCGCGACCTTGAGGAATCGACCTACACCAAGGTCGTTGGGCTAGCCAACGATGGACTGCGTGCCGTCGACATTGCTACGGAATTGGAGATCAGCAAGAGCACGGTCTCGCGCCACCTAAAGCGGGCGCGACAGGCCGGCCTGATCAAGGAGGCATCCAAGTGACCCCCGGTTGCACGTTCCATCCCACCGGAGATGCAACACGCAACTTGGAGCCACCGGCATGCAACAGCCCTGCAACCCCGTCATCCCGTGCCAACGCGGGTTCTCCTATGACAGGACGCGAGTTGCGGGCGCAACTTCGTATGCCACGGCAGTGCAACTCGCCTGTTGCAGGGGGTGCAACTGGAACCGACGGACACGCAACACAATGCAACGATCCGTCCCCCGAGCAACTTTCGGACGTCAGCGACGCAGGAGTCCGGCGCTGGCAATTCCGGTATCCCGCGCTTGATTCGGCGGAGGTGATGTTCACCCCCGAGGCGACGCTGGCCGAGGTTGCCGCTATCTACCAGGGCGCGTTGATCGAGCCATTACCCGACTCGCCCAGGTCGTCCGCTACTCCGAGGGAAGCCGCGGAGCTGCGCGAGCTGGTCGCGCTGATCCTACCCGATGCCGACGATAACGAACGGGCATACGCGCTGCGCGTGGCGCTCGCCGACCCGGAGGCGGCGCTAACGTCATTCCGGGTGCTGGCGGCTGATCGTCGCCCCAAGACCGCCCCACTGGTTCCCGACGACCGGCGGACGTGCGGGCAACGCGCCAACCTTGATCAGCAGCGAGGCTGCGATGGATTCCAGCGGTGCGCGGCGGCCCGGCGTGGCGAACTGCTGATTGCCGTTGGCCGGGTTTATTCCCCCGTGCCGGACGTGCCGAAGCGGTGCGAAGAATTCGCTTCAATGCCCGAGGATGCCGACCGGCGGATGGGCCGCGAGCGGTGGCCGTCGCTGCTGGAGGGCGCGAGGTGACCGACAAAGCGACACAGGGAAAGCCGAAGCGAAATCGGCAAGCTCTGACCCTGCAAGCCGGCCCGAACGACGACAAGGACGCGATGATCGCGCAGACGATGTTGCACCCTACCGTCCAGGCTGGCGCCACCGCGCTCCACTATCCGGTGATGGGCGGCGACGTGCAGCCAACGCTCGACGCACTTGTC
This sequence comes from uncultured beta proteobacterium, assembly GCA_963695725.1. Lineage (GTDB taxonomy): Bacteria > Pseudomonadota > Gammaproteobacteria > Burkholderiales > Casimicrobiaceae > CAIWHR01. The sequence continues at coordinate 2,805 of CAVOHM010000002.1, read as the reverse complement.
ACCGAACTGCGCCAACACTGCGAAACGGTGAACGGGGGGGACCTGCGCCGGGCCGAGGCGATGCTGACGGCCCAGGCGCATACGCTGGACGCGATCTTCGGCCACTGCGCGCGCCGGGCGGCGTGCAACATGGGCGAATACGTGAATGCGGCGGACACATACCTGCGGCTCGCGTTGAAGGCGCAAGGCCAATGCCGGGCGACGCTCGAAACTCTGGCGAACATCAAGAATCCGCCAACAGTTTTCGCACGTCAGGCCAACATCGCGCACGGGCCGCAGCAAGTGAACAATGGCATACCTGTCCCCGCCTCGCGCGCGGGGAATATCGGAACTCCGCTTAACGAACTTTCAGGAGGCGACAATGAGTTACCACCGGACGGCAGAGCATCGCAAGCTAAGAGCCGAGTTGATTCACAAGTGGAAGCCGTGGGAGAAGTCGACCGGGCCGAAGTCGGTGAACGGTAAGGCGGCATCGGCACGGAACGCCTACCGCGGCGCAACTCGGAAGACGCTAAACGAGTTGCGGCGGGCGCTGCGCAAGCATGACGAGGCTCGGAAGCGAGTCAGTGTATGACCGGGTTCGACCCCTCCTGCCGGTCATGTTGACGCCAGAAATGGCGGCAACACCGCGACTGCGGCCGTTCGGTCGTTGCCGATCAATGGGCACGTTCGACCCTGAGCGACGGCCGGCGCATTCCGAAACCGGTCGTTGAATTTGTCGGAAGCGGTCGCTTACATTGCGGCGTCGGCGGGGGCCCACTTTCTAGGAGTCCCGCAGCACACAGAACACCTTGCCACACGTGATGTGCCAATCCCGCCACAGCGGCGGGATTGGAAGGGTGGCGCGCTACGAACGAAAAAAAGGTTACCAATATTTAGAACGCAGAAGAAGAGTGGGTGTCGAGGCCCGTGTCCTTCAAATGGAAGAGCGGGTCAGGTTGGGAGTGGCCATTACGTGACTGCAAGTGATCGACCGCAGAAGGTAACGCACCGCATCGTACGGTGTCGACGAACGCGCTGAAGTAGACGAATGAAAACGGAATAGCTATTTTGACAATAAAGCGGATCGGGTAATGATCGCCGATTATCTAATTGTTGATCCGCGCAGTATGCTTCTGACTTTGGAGAGAATGTCATGCCCAGAAGGCGCGCAAAGAAGTTTGCAGCGAACAAACCTACGGTGAAGAAACCTGCGGTGAAGAAACCTGCGGTGAAGAAACCTGCGGTGAAGAAACCTGCGGTGAAGAAACCTTCGATAAAGGGTCTACGGACGCCTCCGTTGGGATTCTGGAGATCCGCGGGTGGCCTATATATCCCTGGTACGAGCCGCGATGTCGTTCCACCGGGCAAGTTACAGGCCGGGTTAGCATCTGCCAGGGCACAGATCCAGAAGAGTCTGGAAGAGATCGGTTCCGTGATGACTCAGGATTTCGAGCTCTTTGAGATTGAGCTTTCGGCAAGCTTTAACGCCGATGGCAAGTTCATGGGCTTCGGAGTAGGTGGCGCCGCAACCATCACAATGCGCATTCGCCCAAGCAAGAATTGAGCATTCCTAACTGAGTTCAAGCCGACACATATGGACCCCGGCGCGGTTACCGTGGAGCTTGTCCACGCGGTGGCTGCAATTGACTCCAGGATTGCGCGGGGTCATTTTTCTTCCTGCAATTTGCGCAAGATCAACACAATCGGCTCGATGTGGACGAAACTAAATTTGTAACAGCGGCTTGCCGGCAAGATTCCGCGGCGATTCCGACTAACAGTTGTTGAACTGTTTTGCTCCAGTTCAAAAGAATCCATAACCGATATGAAGATCACTTTGGTGTTTGCTTTCGTTATCTCAGCGGCCTTGGGAAGCAGCTTTGTCGCGTTGGCGGCAGTTGATTGCGCAAAAATCAGCGACAAGGCGTTGCGATTATCCTGCTATGACGAAGAGACACGCCAAGGCAGTCCAACTGGAACCAATCCGGTAAACGCGGAAAAGTTGATTCTCAGTGAGCTTGAAAAGATGTCTGCGTTGATCAATTCCGGGATAAATTACAGGTCATATGAGGCAGCGGTCGACGTACTCGTGTCCAGTACGGCCGGGCGCTACCGCTTGGTACAGAACAACGACCTGCGTTTCGTGCTCGCCATGTCGAAGAACTGCTTTGCCTCCGGTAAGCAATTGTGGAATCAAGAAATTACTAACAGGATGCCTGGGTTGCAGAAGGCCAAAGTGAGCGTGATGCAACTTGGGCAGTCTCTAGTTACCCTTGCACGAGCGGTTATCGACAATCCAGGTAGTTCTGAAGCAGTTAACAATTTGGCAAACACCGTGCCGAAAATTCGTGAAGTTGCAGTACCGGTCTGTGGTCAAGTATCTGAGTAAAGCCGGTCCCCGCTCAGGACTACCACGTGAGAATGCCGAGGCCCTGGCCGAGATAAAGAATCCGCGTCCGGTCGCGTTCGTGAAGCAAGCCAACATCGCGCATGGCCCGCAGCAGGTGAATAACAGCGACGGATCAGCGGCATCTGCCTCGCGCACGGAAAGAGTAGTGACTCCACAAAACGAAATTTTGGAGGCTCGCTATGAGCAACGGCTCGACACCCGAGCGCAAGGCGCGGCAGGCGGCGCTCATCCGGCGCTGGAAGCCGTGGGAGCGATCGACCGGGCCGAGGACCGAGGAAGACAAGGCACGCACCTCACGCGACGCCTGGACGGGTGTACATTGGGTGATGCTGCGCGAGCTGTCGCAGCAGGTAAATGCCGAGGTCCGCGGGGCACGCAAGCTGGTATGGCAGACAATACAGCGAGGGCGAAATGAA
>CAVOHM010000001.1:0-1434013 GCA_963695725.1 uncultured beta proteobacterium | reverse complement strand
TTGGGCGTCAAAGTCAGTGGTGGCTGCATGATGTTTAGGTGCTTTGCTTCGCTCGTCGTGGCACTTGCCGTGGGTCTGCTCGCCGCCCCCGTGGTCGTCGATGCGCAGCCGACGGAAAGGATCCATCGGATAGGCTATCTTGGGAGTGGCTCGTCGACTTCCGGCTTCCACGCGCAATTCCAACAGGGGTTGCGCGATCTCGGATGGGTCGAAGGGCAGAACATCGTTATTGACTATCGCTTCGCCGACGGCAGGTTCGAACGGCTCCCAGAGCTTATGGCCGAGTTGGTCCAGCTCAAGGTGGACATCATCGTGGCGCAGCCGACGCCAGCCGCGTTGGCCGCGAAGAACGGCACCAAATCTATCCCCATCGTCATGATCAATGTTGGCGATCCTGTCGGGATCGGACTGGTCGCCAGCCTCGCACGACCCGCAGGCAACGTCACGGGAACTGCATTTGACGTCGAGTTGGCAACTTTCGCCAAAGCACTGGAGTTGTTGAAGGAGGTGGTCCCCAAGGCTCACCATGTGGCGGTTCTTTCTAACCCGGCCAACCCCGCCCAGGCGCTCGCGATCAATCATTTGAAGGTTGCGGCGAAGTCATTGGGACTGAGGCTACTTCTACTCGAAGTTCGTGGCCCTGAAGAGTTCAGTCGCGTTTTCGCGGAGGCATCCAAGGAACGTGTCGACGCGCTGTTTGTCGTGGCAGAGTCGTTGTTCGTTCTCCACCGAACCGCACTTGCAGACCTCGCCCTGAAGTACCGGCTGCCAACTATGTATGGCGTCCGGGAGGGCGTGGCGGCCGGCGGCCTCATGTCTTACGGACCGAGCTTAGCCCATAATTCCCGGCGCAGTGCCTTCTTCGTGGACAAGATCCTCAAGGGCGCCAAACCCGCTGACCTCCCGGTTGAGCAACCCACCAAGTTCGAACTCATCGTCAACCTCAAGACCGCCCGCATGCTCGGGCTGAACATCCCCTCTTCATTGCTGCAGCGTGCAGACGAGGTGATTCCGTGACCAGGAAGCATTGCATCGGCGCGACTCTCCCCGCGGGATGCGGTGGAGAATGCCGCCCAACCCAGCGCTCAACCGGACGCGGCGATGCGTGGCTTCAACTTGGCATGCGGCGATGGCGCCACGCCGGTTAGCTTTTCGTTTGGCGTCAAAGCACCACCACGGATGCGATTGGGCGAAGTCCGGCACATGAATTACCTCCTTCGCAGGCAGTTTCTTGTCGCCGCGGCGACCCTGTTGGTCGCGCCGTTTGGCGTGAAAGCGCAGAAAGCGACGAAGCCGTATCGGATCGGTGCCTTTGTGGCTGCGACAGACAAGAAGCTTCAGCAAAGCCTGCGCGGTTTGGGATACGTCGAGGGCCGCGACATTGTTTTCGAGATCAGAGATGCCGAGGGAAGAATAGAGCGGCTAGATGAATTTGCCTTGGATCTGGTGCGCCTAAAGGTAGATGTGATCGTGGCGCCGAATCCGGCTGCCATCCTGAGCGCCAAGCGAGCGACCACGACCATTCCTATCGTCATGATGAATACGCCCGATCCGGTTCAATTGGGCTTCGTTGCCAGCCTTGCGAGGCCGGGAGGAAACATCACGGGCCTGTCGACTCTGACTCTGGACCTGAGCGTCAAGCAGCTCGAGCTGCTCAAGGCGGCCGTTCCACGAGCATCGCGAGTCGCGCTGCTGTGGAATCCCGATAATCCTTGGCATCCGGTGGCCGTGAAGCGGCTTCTGGCCAGCGGTGAATCGCTAAGGCTTCAGCTTCAGGCACTGGAGGTGCGAGTTCCGGACACCTTCGACAGCGCGTTCCGCGCGATGGCGACGGAACGCGCCCAGGCCGTACTGGTCCTGGCGGATCCGATGACATTTGCTCATCGGCAACGGCTGGTGGATCTCGCGACGAACAATCGATTGCCCATGATGGGCAACCTGCCGGAGTTTGCGGAAGCCGGGAGCCTTGTCTCATACTGGGCGGACAGGGCTGACCTCTACCGCCGGGTCGCGAGCTACGTCGACAGAATTCTCAAAGGTGCGAAGCCAGGCGACTTGCCCATTGAGCAGCCAACGAAGTTCGAGTTCGTCGCAAACCTCAGGACCGCCAAGATCCTCGGAATCACCATTCCGCAATCGGTCCTCCTGCGCGCTGACCGCGTGATCGAATGACAGGTCCTCTAATGGCCGCGGCTGCCCAATTTCCGAAATTCGACACGATGCTGGGATTGACGCCCAACTCGGCGGTCAACACGGACGCCCGCCGGCGGGGCTTCGCCTGCGCCGGGGTCGCCGGTTACCTTGGACGTTGGGCGTCATAACAGTGCGACGTGTGTTTTCGACCTGAGCGGTCGTTCAAGCGTAGACTTTCCGGCAGTCTTTACTTTGAGGGCGGAGCATGGACCGAGTCCAGCGCAGGGACTTCCTGATCGCGGCCGGGGCAATTCTTGCGGCGCCGCTCGTCGCCGAGGCCAAGCAGACGGCCAACGTCACTCGAATAGGCTACCTGTCGACTAACCTGGCCGCTACTCCCCACTTGCTGGAGGCCTTCCGTCAAGGGCTGCGTGACCTCGGTTACGTCGAAGGTCGCAACCTCGTGATCGAATACCGAGATGCCGAAGGGAAGGTCGAGCGGCTCCCCGCTCTCGCGACCGAACTGGTTGCGCTCAAGGTTGATGTCATCGTGACCGAAGGAGGAAGCACAAACACCGCCCTCGCCGCCAAGCAAGCGACCGGAACCCTCCCCATTGTCTTCGCTTCTGCTGCCGATGCGGTTGGGAGCGGGCTCGTCACCAGCCTTGCGCGGCCGGGCGGCAATGTCACGGGGTTGTCCAGCCTCACCGCGGAGCTGGTCGGCAAGCGTCTGGAACTGCTCGCGCAGGCCGTTCCGGGGGTCGGACGCGTCGCTGTCCTCTGGCTGCCAGGTGCACTCGGCGAACGCACGGATAAGGACATGCTGAAGGAAGGAGAAGCCGCGGCGCGCGCGCTGGGGGTGCGGCTTCAAGTCGTTGAGGCGCGAGGTCTCGCCGATTTCGACAGAGCTTTCTCGGACATGACCAGCGCGCGCGCGGGCGCTCTGACTGTGCTGCCAAGCACCACGTTCCGCAGAGAGCATAGACGCCTCGTTGACCTGGCGGCCAAGAATCGGCTGCCGGCAGTGTACCCATGGAGGGAGCCTGTCGATGCCGGGGGCCTCATGTCCTACGGAGCGAGCCTGACTGATTCGTGTCGGCGCGCCGCTACCTTCGTGGACAAGATTCTCAGAGGCGCCAAGCCCGGCGACCTGCCCGTTGAGCAGCCGACGAAGTTCGAGCTGGTGATCAACCTCAAGACCGCCAAGGCCCTCGGCCTGACGATTCCGCAGTCGATGCTGGGGCGGGCCGATGAGGTAATCCGGTAATGTATCGGCGAATGGCGACTTCTGGCCGAGTTCGCATTTGTCGGGGAGATTGACGCCCAACCCTGCGCTCAGCCGGACGGGCCGGTACGCGTGTCCGACTTGGCAAGCATCGGCACGGCCCGCCGGTTGGCTCACTCGTTGGGCCTCACGCTGCGGCGCCATTGCCTTGGTGTACGTTTGTGCATATAATGGCCAATGTCCTACGAATGGGACCCAGCCAAGAATCGGGCGAATCGCGCCAAACATGGCGTCGACTTTGCCGATGCCGTCGCGGTATTTGAGGACGACCTCGCCCTGACGCGACATCACGCGGCGAATCGCGTTTCGTGACGCTTGGCGTCGACGGATTCGGTCGCCATCTCGTTGTTGTGTTCACCGAACGCGGGGCGCACGTTCGCATCATTTCCGCGCGACTTGCCACCAAACCGGAGCGAAAAGCCTATGAAACCTGAGTACGACTTCTCAAAAGCCCGCCGCGGGGCGGTGATGCCCGCTGCCTCTGGCAAGACGCGCATAACCATTCGCCTTGATACTGACGTAATTGATTGGTTCAAGACGCAAGTGAATGAGGCAGGCGGAGGAAACTACCAAAGCCTCATTAACGAGACCCTGAAAAGCCACATCAAGCAGCAGGGGCTTGAGCGCACGCTGCGGCGGCTCATTCGTGAAGAGTTGCGTCGCGTTGCCTGAATCGTGCGGCCCAACCCAGCGGTCAACCGGACGCCGGCCGGCGTAGCAGGTTTGGGCGAGCGTTTCGTCGGCGCCGGTTACCTTACTCGTTAGAACTCACGATGCGCCCGAATCGCAGACTCGTCGGTCTTCTGGTCGCTCCGCTGGCGTCTGGGGTCCTGCACGCCGTGTCAATGGGCCGCGCTACTGCTGGGCTCGCCGCATTGGTTGTGGCATATCCTGCGGCGGTCCTCCTTCGTTTCCCCGTCTGGCTGCTCTTCTTGCGGATGCACTGGTTCCGCTGGTGGCAGGCCGTCTTTGCGGGCCTTGGGCTCGGCTTTCTTGGCGGTGCTCTTTTTCCACCTTCTTTTTGGGTCGGACTACTCCGCCTTCTCCGTCCCTTCAGTGGGCTCGGCCTCGGGTTGTTCGCGCTTCACGGCGCAGTAGTGGCGGCTGTGTTCTGGCTCGTTGCTGTCCGCGGCGTGAGTTCTAACTCGGCCGCTCAACACGGACGCGCGGCAAGCAAGCTTGCCGCGCGCCGGTTAGCGGCAGCGTTGGGCGTCAACGAACCGGTGTCGCGATTCTCGCTAACAACCCACTTGGAACTGAAACGGCCGGTCATAGAGGCTACTCTCGTGCGTCGCATGGTCGCCGATCAGTTTCCGAAATGGGCGGGCCTCCCAGTGCGGCCTCTCGCGACGGCCGGATGGGACAACACGAGCTTTCGCCTCGGCGATCACATGATCGTCCGCTTGCCGAGCGCCTCGGAATACTCGGTCCAGGTCGAAAAGGAGCACCATTGGCTTCCAAGGCTGGCGCCTTCACTACCTCTTCCCATTCCAGCACCCCTGGCTTTGGGCGAGGCCGCAAGTGGTTATCCCTGGCGCTGGTCCATCAACCGATGGATCGAAGGTGACGTTGCTGCGCCGGAGCGCATCGGCGATATGAGCGATTTCGCGAGTGGCCTCGCTCAGTTTCTCATCGCTCTACAACACATTGATCCAACCGAAGGACCTCCGCCGGGACCACACAATTTTTTTCGTGGCGGATCGCTGGCCACCTACGATGCCGAGACACGACGTGCGATTTCGCTCCTGAAAGGCCGGATAGATGGCGGCGCTGCCACGCAGATCTGGGAGGCCGCGCTCGGGTCCAGCTGGAACCGTCCGTCAGTCTGGGTCCACGGCGACGTCAGTGCAGGAAATCTCTTGGTGCGAGCAGGCCAATTGAGCTCCGTGATCGATTTCGGGATGCTGGGCGTCGGTGACCCTGCGTGCGATCTATCGATTGCTTGGACCCTGTTCGCAGGCGAAAGCCGTGACGCCTTCCGCGGAATAATTCCGGTCGACGCTGGTACATGGGCCCGCGCCCGCGGCTGGACTTTGTGGAAAGCTTTGATCGTCGCAGCTCGCATGGCCGATACGAACTCCATCGAGTCGACGCAGCCATGGCATATCATCGACGAAGTGCTTGAGGGGTACCATTGACGCCCAACTCCGGGTTCGAGCGGACCCGTGGGTTCGCAGCTTCCACTCCCGCAGTTCAGTGGTGGCGGGCCGCTAGACTTGAGCGTTGGGCGTCAGGCCACGATCGCGCGATAATCATATTCTTGCCCCAAACTTGGAGACTGCCCATGCTGCTTACCGCTGTCCTCATCCCTGCTGACGAAGGCGGCTTCACTGCGCTGAATCCCGAGACCGGCACGACATCGCAGGGGGAATCAGTCGAAGAAGCCGTTGCCAACCTTCGAGAAGCGACCGAGCTTTACTTGGAAGAATTTCCTTTGAAAACGACAGGTCAGCCGCTGATCACAACATTTCAAGTGGCGGTGAATGCCTAGTCTTCCGCGTGTCTCGGGCGCACAAACCATTCGCGCCCTGGAGAAAATCGGCTTCGTTGTCACGCGCCAACGCGGGAGCCACGTGGTATTGCGTCATGGAACGGTCGGTTGCGCCGTACCCAATCACCGGGGCTCAAGACCGGCACACTTGCCGGCGTTCTGAAGCAAGCGGGCGTCAGCGTGGAGCAATTCGTCGAGGCATTGGGATGACGCGCCACCCGGCGGTCGACACGGACGCCCCGCCTGCGGCACTTCGTGTCCGCAGTCGGGTCGCCGGTTACCTTACTCGTTAGCCATCATGCGGAGCCACGTCGCATCCCGTGATCATTGCGAACAAGCCTGAACATCGCGTCATCGCGATCGCAGCGGTGGCACACGCTCTGTTCTTGCTGGGCTGGTGGTGGGCGGCGATCTACGCGGACATCGACATTCCCCTTATCACGGGTCGCGTTTGGTTGGTTTGCGCTTGGGCGTGGATGGTGTCGCCCATCTATGCGATTGTGCGAACGCGCCTATCGCGCCTTACGGTGGCGGGTTTGGTCTTGGGTGCCGCGCCGATAGCTCCGACGCTCACTACAGTCTATGCATTCTAATCTTGGGCGATCTGGGGCTTCGCCCCATGAGTTGCGCCAGATTGGACCCAGATGATGGCTAACCCTTCGTATATGGACTCCCCCTCAAGGGCAAGAAACTGACCGATGTTTTGGCTGTTGGGGAATCGCCTGCAGTCGTATATCCGGCATCTGAGGTGGACTCGTTGTGGTCCGTGCCAGCATGGAATCTGCGGGACCGGCGCGCCAATCGCTACAAGCGGCAGGCAGGCTGCCGGAAGAGTTATCGGCGTCAGACGGTCTGGGGTGTGCCCGGTTGGCCATGTGGGTCAATCAATCTCGTCGCAAGCGGCGTGGGTGAGGGGTGAGTTTTCTTCTCTGGTGACGGCTGTTGGGTGTTAGTCAAGCAGGCATCACAAAGCCTCGCGGTCGATCTTTTTGTTCAGTCGCTCAGTTCCCTCGCAAACGGCTCCTTGTCCCTGAGCGTGGCGTAGCAGATGCGAGCCATCTTGTTGGCCAGCGCACAGGCCGCCTTGTTGTGGTTCGAGCGGTGCTGCACATCGAGTGCCCAGCGACGCACGCCACTCACCTCGCGCTCGGCGCGCCTCAGCCACCTTGGCCGCACGCAGCACGCTCCTGGCGCCGTGGGTGAGCAGCATGCGCAGATAGCGGTCGCCGCGCTTGGAGATCGACCCAGGTGACGCGGTCGCTCCCGAGCGAATGCTCCCTCGGCGTCAAGCCGAACCAGCTGGCGAAGTGACGCGCATCCTTGAAGTGCGTGACATCGCCCGAGGTGGCCGCCACCAGCGCGGTGGCGGTGAGCAGGCCGATGCCGGGCATCGACAGCAGCGTCGTGCAGGCTGGACTCAATCGGGCCATGGCGGTGAGTTCGCGTTCGAGCTGCGCGATGCGCGCTTCGAGCAGACGGATCTCCTCCACCAGCAAGCGGGCCGTGCCACGGATCAGCTCGGGCACGGCAGTATGCGGATCGGCCAGTACCCGGCTGATTGCCTCCAGGCCGGTGCGGGCACCCACGGGAATCGTGATGCCGAACTCGCGCCAGAAGCCGCGCAAAGCATTGATGCGCGACGTGCGCGTGCCCATCCACAGCGAGCGCATGCGGTGCAAGCCCTGCAAGGCTTGCTGCTCGACCGACTTCACGCGCACTGGGCGCATGTCGGACGCGCGGGCGGCTTCGAGCAAGGCGGCGGCGTCGGTGGCATCGGTCTTGTTGCGCTTCACGTAGGCGCGCACGTATTGCGCGGGCAGCAGGCGCACCTCGATGCCCAGGCCATTGAGCCAGCGTGCCCAGTGGTGGGCCGAGCCGCAGGCTTCCATGATGACCAGGGACACGTCGCGGTTGGCAAACCAGCGCTCGAACTGGGTGCGGGTGAGACGCTGGGTTTCAACGATGCGCCAGTGCTCATCGGCCACGGCGAGTTGGAAGACGGACTTGGCCAAGATCGACGGCAACGCAGTAGTAGCATTCATGTCGGACTCCTTCGTGTTGAAGACCTGATCCCCACGCCAATGAAGACCAGAGCGCGATATGCCGCCAAACAAACGGGGGAGTCCATCCCATCATTCAACACGGACGCCCACCGGCGGGGCTTCGCCCGGGCCGGGGTCGCCGGTTACCTTACTCGTTGGGCGTCTCGTGCTGAGGGGTGGTGATGAAGTCTAAGCATCTGCATCTCAACGTCCGCGATCGACCAGCGTCCGAAGTGTTCTATGCAGCATGGCTAGGCATGTCTGTGGCACGTCGAGAGGAGCGCATGACGTTCCTGACCGACGAAGACGGCTTCGAGCTTGATCTCATGGACGACGATCAACCCGGGCCAATGCCGTCGTGGTTCCACTTTGGGTATCGGCTGCCGTCTGCGGGGGCCGTGGTCGAACTTCACCGAAGGATGAGCGAGTTCGGCCTTGCGATACGCAGACCTCTGGCCCAGGATCATTCGGCAGCCCTGTTTCGCTGCGTCGACCCAGACGGGTACGCGATCGAGATCTACTGGGAAGCGCCACATGCGCCACCCAAATAGGCGCCAACGAGTGTGCCGCATTCCGCGGCAGACGCCCAACCCGGCGGTCAACCGGACGCCGGCCGGCGTAGCAGGTCACGGCGGGCGCTTCGTCGGCGCCGGTTACCTCACTCGTTGGGCGTCATGGACGCAGCGCTATACTGAACGTTCGAAGGAGGCTCCATGCGCTACCGTATCGCTGTCCACCAATCCGACGAAGGTATTTCGGTTTCGGTTCCCGGCCTACCTGGCTGTTGGTCTCAGGGAGCCTCCGAGGTCGAGGCCATCGAAAACATCAAGGAAGCCATCCGTGAATACCTGAGCGTCGTTGACGAGCAGTTGCGCGGTGAAGAGGTTCGTGAAGTCGAAGTGGTGATCTAGCCTTGCCCAAAATCCCGGGCATCAACCATCTTGTCGCAGTGCGTGCCTTTGAGAAGGCGGGTTTCACGATCGTCCGTCAAGGCAAGCACGTCGTCATGTCGAACGGCACGCGCATCCTGACTATCCGTCGCAACAACCCCGTCAATGCTTTCACCTTTGGCGGTATCGTTCGCGATGCCGGCCTAACTGTTGAGCAGTTTCGCGAGTTGTTGTAGCCGAGCCATGAGGCCCAACCCAGCGGTCAACCGGACGCCCGCCGGCGGGGCTTCGCCCGGGCCGCGGTCGCCGGTTACCTTGCACTCTAAGGACTTCCCCATTTGCAAGTGCTTTTTCCTGATCGCTGGTAGGACAGACTGCAGATCTCTAACCGGCCTCGAAATGAGCGCGCCGTTGGGGCGCTCGGGCCACCATAACTAGCCGCGCGAGCGGTCCCAATTCGTTAGTCGGCCTCCGATGGGCCTGCAAGTTAATCGGGGTGTCCGCCCGCCGGTCTGACCTGTTCAGCGTTCTCTCCTTGCGCGCGCAGTCGTGGGAGGCTTTAGATTGAATGATTGTTGCCGATGTCGTGAGCTATTGCGGCAGCGCGAATTCTCGATGCTTCCCCAGCAGCGCCCAGATGATGCGTGCATTCTTGGCGGCCCCGGCGATGATTGCCCGGTGGTAACCGCGCCGGGCGCGCAAGGCCATCGCCCAGCGCGACAAGCGATCGGTCTTGTGCCCCGCGCTCTGCAACACCGCGCGGGCGCCAAGCATCAGGAGCGTGCGCAGATAGGCATCACCGCGTTTCGTGTTCCGGCCCAAGCGCGGCTTACCGCCGGTCGAGTACTGTCGCGGCACCAAGCCTGGCCACGCCGCAAACTGCCGACCGTTGGCGAATTCGTGCCCGTCGCTGATGCTGGCGGTGATGGCGGAGGCGGTAATGGGCCCCACGCCCGGCAGGCGCTGAATGCGTACCGCTGCCGCGCGCTGGCGCGCCAATTCGACCAACTGCCGCTCGTAGCGGGTAATCCGTTCGTCGAGGTACGCAAGGTGCGCGCGCAGATCGGTGATGGCCTCGCGCGCGAGCACCGGTAATTCTTCGGCCACGACCACCGCTGCCCGCCGGACCTGTTCCGCGCGCTGCGGCTGCACCACCCCAAACTCGGCCAGCAAGCCGTGTATCCGGTTGATAGTTGCCGTACGCTGTTCGATGAATCCCTGCCGCACCCGATGCAGCGACAGAATCGCCTGCTGCTCGGCACTCTTCACCGGCACGAAGCGCATGTTCGGCCGGGCCACTACTTCGCAGATCGCCTCCGCGTCGTTGCCGTCATTCTTCGAACTCTTGCGATACGGCGCCACAAAGCGCGCCATCATGATGCCGACGCGGCGACCGTGTTCCTGAAACTTCCGTGCCCACTGGTGCGCGCCGCCGCACGCCTCCATGCCGATCAGACACGGCGGCAGCCCGGCGATCAGCTCCATCAGCCTTTCCCGCCGCACCGTCTTACGTAATACCGTCCGCCCCGTCCTATCCACTCCGTGCACCGTGAATACCGACTTTGCGAGATCGACGCCGATGGTAGTAATCTCTTTCATGACTTCCCCTCCTGGTTCCGATTGAACGAACGGAATTCAATCTTGGCACCTCGATGCCGTCTCCGGGACGGGGAAGTCCCTATCATTCGTTGGGCGGCGACGCCCGCATTTGTGTTGCTTGAATCGGGGTACGGCCATGATTGATCTACCGACGATCGATCCCGCGTTGCTGGCCCGCGAGGGAACAATTGACTTCCGCGGTTACCGTATCTGGTACGCCTGTGTCGGCGAAAGAGAGGAAGTTCCGGGAAAGCTGCCACTTCTCTGCCTGCACGGCGGGCCGGGCGCCGGCCACGACTACCTCGAATCGCTGGGAGCGATGGCCAAGCGCGGGCGCCGAGTGATCTTCTACGACCAGCTTGGATGCGGGAATTCGGACCAACCAGACAATCCGTCGCTGTGGAAGGTGCCGCTATTTGTCGAGGAGGTTGGTGTCGTTCGCCGCGCCCTCGGCCTGGACCGACTGCATCTGCTCGGCCAGTCCTGGGGCGGAATGCTTGCGATGGAGTACGCATTGACGCAGCCGGTTGGCATTGCGTCGCTCACAATTGCCTCTTCACCGGCCAGCATGATCCAGTGGGTGACCGAGGCAAGCCGCCTGCGGGAAAGCCTGCCCGCAGACGTGCAGGCTACCCTACAGCGCCACGAATCGGCCGGGACAGTCGACTCAAGCGAGTATCAGTCGGCGATGATGGACTTCTACCGCCTCCACGTCATTCGCATGGACCCGATGCCGGACCCGGTCGCGCGTACCTTCGCCAAGCTGGAGCGCAATCCGCAGGTGTACCAGACGATGAATGGTCCGAGCGAGTTCCATGTCGTCGGCAACCTGAAGAACTGGGACATCGTCGTCAGGCTGCCGGAGATCAAGGCGCCGACGCTGGTGACCTCCGGTCGACATGACGAGGCCACTCCGCTGATCGCCGAGACTGTCCACCGGGGTATCCACGGCTCCGAGTGGGTGCTCTTCGAGAACAGTTCACACATGGCCCACGTCGAGGAGGCCGATCGCTACATGATGATACTCGACGAGTTCCTCTGTCGCCACGATACAAACTGACGACGTTCGCCGCACCGCCCAGCCCTGCGTTCCAGCGGACCGCCTTCGGCGACCGCTGAACACGAACGTTGGGGCGCATCGTCCGGGCCGGCGTATCATTGAAAATCCGTCGGGGTGGATGCCATGACTCAATTGCTCGAGAAAGCACTGAACGAAGTTGCGAAACTGCCGCCATCTGAGCAAGACGCATTGGCGGCGATTCTCTTGGAGGAGCTTGCCTCCGAGAAGTAGTGGAGCGAACTGTTTGCGCAGTCGCAGGACTTCTTGGCCAAGCTGGCCGCAGAGGCGCTGGCGGAACATCGCGCGGGAAAGTCCAAGCCGCTTTAGCCTCCGTGCTCTCTCGCACTACCGCGGCGTTCCGGGCGCAACTGGCAGCTCTGCCGAAGTCCGTTCAAGAAAAGGCCGCCTCGGCCTATGCCGTCTAGGCCGAGAATCCGCATCACCCTTCTCTAAGGACTTCGTTAGGCGGCACAAGACCATCCACCGCGATACTCACAATGCCATGAATCGAACTACCGTCCAAGTCCGTGCGTTGTCCCCTGAGACGCTGTCGGACTTCCTTCGTTTCTTCGACGGGACGGCATTCTCGGACAATCCCAGGTGGTCGTCCTGCTACTGCCAGTGCTTCTACGAAGATCACGCCACGGTCAAGTGGTCTGAACGGACTGCATCCGAGAATCGCGCATTCGCCTGCGAGCGAGTACAGGGCCAGTCGATGAAAGGCTACTTGGCATATTGCGAGGGCACGCCTGTTGGGTGGTGCAACGCCGCACCGCGCGATCTCCTGCGTGCATTGGATGACGAACCCACGCCCGACGCGGAGCAGGTCGGCGCTATCATTTGCTTTCTTGTGGAACCCAGTTACAGGGGCCGCGGTGTCGCCCGTCAGTTGTTGGAGGCCGCATGCGAAGGGCTTCGAGAGCAAGGTCTGCGTATCGCCGAGGCGAATCCACGCACGACGTCTGTATCTGCAGCCGAGAACCACTTCGGCCCACTGAGCCTCTACCTGTCGGCTGGGTTCAAGGTGCATCGGGAAGACGGGGACGGTAGCGTCTATGTTCGGCGCAACCTCTGAGGCGTCGCCAAGAGTGCCGCCTACCACGTACGTCAACGCGGACGCGTCGCCGGCGGCGCTTCGCGCTCGCCGGCTGCACGCCGGTTACGTGCGACGTTAGTCCGCAGAGGTTCTGCCCGTGCTTTCGGTCGCATTCACCACACACGACAGCTATCCCGTTGACGAATGCGCTCTCGTCGACGGTGGTCTTGGCGAGTCGAATGAAGCGACCGCTCCTTTGCATGAAGTGCAGCCGATCTCAGCGTTCGCGCGGCTTGGCTCTGGTCAACTTGTTGGCGGAGCAGTCGGGCGCTGGTGGGGCCTTTGCTGTGAACTGCAACAACTATGGGTCGATCCGTCGCAGCGTCGGCAAGGGATTGGAGCCAATCTCGTGCGGGCCTTCGAGAGCCGCGCGCGAACCCACGGCTGTACGACGATCTACGTTGAGACTTTCAGTTTCCAGGCGCCTGAGCTATACCTCGGGCTTGGCTACAAGATCGAGTACGAGCGCAAAGGCTATCCGCGTGGCATCGTCAAATACCACATGAGCAAGCTTGTCCATGCGCAGCAAACTACGGCTTAACCGGTCCATATGGACTTCCCCGTTGGTGCAACGCGAATTGATGCAGCGATAACGTAGGACAGACTGCAACTCTATATCCGACCTCAGCGCCGTTGATGCTGGCGCGGGCCATCATGGAAAACCGCCCGTTTGCTCCACATTCGTTCATCGGCCTTGATCGCTGCCGTCAGGTTAGTCTGGGTCTGCAAACGTCGGTCTGACCAGTTATCGCTTTCGCCTTTCGCGCAGTCGTACGGTTGGACTCGCTGCTTGGTTACGCCACTGCCGCTACCTTCGGCGCCAAACGCTGCACGTCGAAGTCTTCGCCCTTCACCAGCAACGCCCAGATGATGCGGGCGTGTTTGTTGGCAATCGCCACCAAGCGTCTTGTGATAGCCGATCCGGTCCAAGACAGTGACGATCCACTGCTGCAAGCGATGTCGTGCTGCCGGTGGCTTGCGCAAGGCTGCCTGCAACGCGCTCTTGGCGCCGAGGATCAGCAGCGTGCGCAGGTAGGCATCGCCGCGCTTGGTGATGCGGCCCAGGCGGGTCTTGCCGCCGGTGCTGTGCTGCTTGGGCGTCAACCCGAGCCACGCAGCGAACTGGCGCCCATTGCGAAACTCCTCCGGCTCGCCCACCGTCGCCAACAGCGCCGCTGCCGTCGTGGGTCCGACCCCGGCAATGGACTGCAATCGCTGCGCGACCTCGCTGCCGCGTGCCTGGGCGGCAATTTGCTCCGTGTAGACCGCCATGCGTTCCTCCACTTGATCGAGTGCACTGACCTGCTCGCCGACCAGCTGGCGCACGCGTCACCGGCAAGCGCGCGATCCTCCGGGTCCTGGCACCGGGCCAGTTCCCGCCGCAGCTTCTCCGGCGACAGCGGCGCCACCACCCCGAACTCGGTCAACAAGCCGCGCAACCGATTGATCAGCGCCGTGCGTTCCTCGACCAAGCCCTGGCGCAAGCGATGCACGCACAACGCCGCCTGCTGTTCCACCGACTTCATCGCCACGAACCGCATGTTCGGCTGCCGCGCCGCCGTGCAGATCGCCTCGGCGTCGTTGGCGTCGTTCTTCCCGCTCTTGCGAAAGGCCTGCACGAACTCCGCCGCGATGATCCGTACCGTGTGCCCCTGCCGCGTCAGCTCGCGCGCCCAGTAGTGCGCGCCGCCGCAGGCCTCCATCGCCATCACGCAGGGCGGCAAGCTGGCCGACCAGCTGAGCAGCTGATCCCGCCGCAGTACCTTGCGCAATATCATCCGACCCTCCGCGCCGACTCCATGCACCGCCATCACCTGCTTTGCCAAATCCAGACCGACAGTAGTAATCTTCTCCATGACTTCCCCTCTCAATCGATTGATGGTCGCTCTTCAATCTTGGCACTTCGATGCCGAACCGAGTAGGGGAAGTCCTTTCCATCCGTTGCGCATCAGAGTAGCCCTTGCCGGGAGACGCCGATGGAAAACATAACGGGTGAGATGAAGGTTGCTGACGTTCTGCGCCGCTGTCCCGAAGCAGTCGACGTCTTTCTAAGTCGTGGCTGCCCGGACATGCAACATGGATTTTTCAGCCTCATGGCTCGACTCATGAGCGTTCGTAATGCGGCGCGTATTCACAAGATCGACCTGGGACTACTGCTGGCGGATCTCAACGCGGTTGCTCAGAGCGCCACGCGCAGTCCGCCATGATTGCCGCTGCCGACGTTCTGACGCCATCCTGTCGATGCACCGGACCCGATCCGGCGGGCACACGGGCATCCGCCGGCGGGCGTTCGCGCGTGTCGCGGTCGCCGGTCGACTGGTTGCGTTGGGCCGCAAGTTCGTGGCGAGCCGCGCCGTTTTTTCTGCTGCAAGACAATGGTCAGCCGTCCGGAGGGAATCGCAATGGCAGCGGTGCGCGCGGGTAACAAGGGAGTCCTGCTGGTCGTCGACGTGCAGGTCGGCGTGATGAGCGAATCGTGGGATGCCCCCCGGATCATTGAAAACGTGTCGCGCGCGGTCGAACGGGCCCGCGCCCGGAGCGTGCCCGTGATATGGGTGCAGCACTCGGGCCAGGACCTCGCCTACGGAAGCCCGGCGTGGCAGTGGGTGCCGGAATTGACGCCTGCGGTGAGCGAGACGCTCATTCACAAGCAGTTCAACTCGTCGTTCGAGCAGACGGCACTCGATGAAGAACTCGCCAGGATCGGCGCCACCCACATCGCGCTCGCCGGAGCCGCGACCAATTGGTGCATTCGTGCCACAGCGTATGGCGCACTGGACCGTGGCTACGACCTTACGCTTGTCAAGGATGCCCACACCACCGCCACGATCGTGCTGGACGACGGAGTCCGGATCGAAGCCGCAAACGTCATCAACGATCTCAACATCGCGATGACCTGGCTACGTTACCCCGGCCGCACGAATGGCGCCGCCACGGCCGAGGCGATTGACTTTGCCGCTCCCGGCGGCACGCATCAATACCCGGAAGCGCACTCATGACTACAGCCCTTGTTCTCATCGACCTTCAGAACGACTATTTCCCTGGCGGCACCATGGAGCTCGTGGGCGCAGAATCCGCGGTTGCCCAAGCGACGCGTCTTCTGGATGCGTTTCGCCAGCGTTCCCTGCCGATCTTCCATATCCAGCACATCGCCAAACGATCTGGCGCAACCTTCTTTCTTCCTGGTACAGCGGGTGCCGAGATTCATGTTTCGGCACGGCCTGCCTCCGGTGAACGGGTTGTGACCAAGCACTTCCCGAACGGCTTTCGGGAAACAACCTTGCTTGCGGATCTGCGCACGAGCGGCGTTTCGAATCTGGTTGTCGCAGGCATGATGACGCACATGTGTGTGGACACGACCGTGCGCGCGGCCGCGGACTTGGGCTTTCAGTGCGCTCTCGCGCACGACGCCTGCGCCACCAGGAATCTGCAATTTGGAGGGCAGACGGTCGACGCCGAGAGTGTTCAACTGGCATATCTGGCGGCACTGAATGGCTCGTTCGCGACCATCCGGCCAGCAGAGGAATTGTGTACCGAACCGTAGGCCGTGGCAGTTAGGCCCAATCTCTTCCTCCTCCCCAATGATCCATATCCGTGAGATTGACCATCTTGTATTGCGCGTCGTCGATCTTGATCGCATGCTTCGCTTTTACTGCGGGGCGCTCGGGTGCGCGATCGAACGACGCCAGGATTCCATCGGGTTGGTTCAACTTCGGGCAGGGCGCTCTCTGGTTGACCTCGTGCCAGTGACGGGTCAGCTTGGCAAGGTCGGTGGCGCGCCACCAGCGAAGGAGGGACGGAACCTCGATCACTTCTGTTTTCGCGTCGAGCCGTTCGATGAAGCCGCCATCCGCAGCCACCTTCGAGCGCACGGTGTAGAAGCAGGGCCATTGGCGACTCGGAACGGAGCTGAAGGAGAAGGCCCTTCGATCTACATCTGCGACCCGGAAGGCAATGTTGTGGAGCTCAAGGGGCCATCGGGTGGCTAACACGGGCTTACTGTTGTTCGTCGGTGCCCGCCGTTTGTCTGGCTGCGAAGGAATTATCATGACCACAAAGGGCTTTGTTGCATCCCATGCTCGTGAGGCTCATTTTGAACGCGGCCTGCGCTCCTTCTTCGAGTACCGCGACCTGGGCATCGAACAGGCCACCGAAGGAAGAGTCGTTGCGCATGTGATCCGTGCCGCCGCCGGCAAGGACTTCTCGAGTCAACCTCATTTCCACAAGGCCACATTTCAACTGGTCTACGTTCTCAATGGCTGGATCGAGTTCGAATACGAAGGCCAGGGCACCATAAGGCTCGAAGCGGGTTCGTGTGTCCATCAGCCCCCGGAAATCCGTCATCGCGAGGTAGGGCATGGCGAAGATATCGAAATGCTGGAAGTCGTGCTCCCGGCCGGCTTCGGGACCCAAGACGTTCCGTCGGTCAATGGCTAGCCCGCGCGAACTTCCACCTGCGCGCGGATCCGGCACTCTCGATCATTGCTGAGCAGCCTGGCATCCGAGCAGTATCGAACGAGGAGCGATTCCATGCCTGACCCGGTCGACGCACTCGTGCTTGACGTCCTCGAGTGGCTTGGTACGAGCCCTCGTCCCTATCCGGAAGTCATGGAGGCGTGGCGTACGTCGTGTCCCAAGCGTCCGGTATGGGAAGAGGCCAATGGTCGCGGTCTTGTCCGCCATGAGCACCTGCCCGGCGTTGGCACTCTGGTATCCGTTTCGGTTGAAGGACGCGCGTATCTCGATGCGCGGCGAATGGCGTCGCGGCCGGGAAATCCCGGACCGGTGCGAGTGCCCGGGGGAAGTCATGGCTGAATTGCAGCGGACACCAACCACACGTGCACCCCGGCATCTATGGGTGATCGGGGGCATGGCACTCTTATGGAATGCCATGGGCGCATTGGACTACGTCATGACGGAAACGAAGAATGAAACGTACATGAGCGGATTCACGCAAGAGCAACTTGCGTTCTTCTACGGCCTGCCAGCCTGGGTGGTTGCGGCTTGGGCGATCGGCGTCTGGGGCGCAGTCGTTGGTGCACTGTTGCTATTGGCGCGAAGACGCCTCGCTGTCGGCGTGTTTCTGGCATCGCTCATGGGGGTGATCGTCACAACGTTCCATAACTACGTCCTGTCCAATGGAATGGATGTCAGCGGGGACCTCTTTTCGCTGGGCTTTGCCGCCGTGATATTTCTAGTCGCGCTTGGCCTGTTTCTCTACGCCCGCGCGATGCGCAGGCGGGGCATTCTCGTCTAGAGCCGGCAACGTCGGCTGGCCCTGCTTCCGCGCGATCCGTCGTCGAGGTGGCGATCGAACCATGTCCCATCGCGTGTGCATGACGACCCCCTTGCCCGTCGGGCTTGACGAATGCAATGATCCTGTATTCCTGGCAAGCGGAGACACCTCATGCCGTCCGACCGAATGACCAAGCTTCGCGAATTCGCCAGCCGATACACCGCGGCGTGGTGCAGCCAGAACGCATCCGGCGTGGCTTCGTTCTTCTCGCCGAACGGGTCGCTGACGATCAATGGCGGTACGCCTTCGGTCGGCCGAACCCAGATCACCGCGGCGGCTCAGGGCTTCATGACCGCGTTTCCGGACTTGAAGGTCTCCATGAACGATCTCGTCGAACAGCGGGACAGGGTCATCTACAAGTGGACACTCGACGGCATCAACAGCGGGCCGGGTGGAACGGGCAACCGCGTTCGAATCAGCGGCTTCGAAGAGTGGCGCATTGGGGACGACGGACTGGTGGCCGAATCGCTCGGAAACTTTGATGCCGCCGAATACCAGCGTCAGGTCGACCATGGAATGGACGGCAAGTAACCGGGTGAGTAGACAAGTCGTCCGTTGGTGCCCGACGAAACGCGCGGCGCCGTCGACCGCAGCCGATTATCATGCCCCCGGGCGTCAAGCGTGGTTCGACGCGGTACCGCGGAGGGAGTAGCATCTCGACCTCGACGGTTGCCCACGGAAAAATCTCATGTTGACGCTGTATTTCGCCCCGCATACGTGCGCACTTGCGTCACACATCGCCCTCGAGCACACCGGCGCCGAGTACAACTCCGTGCGCGTGGATTTTTCCAGCGGCGGGCAACGCTCGCCCGACTATCTGCGCACGAATCCCAAGGGGCGCGTGCCTGCATTGGTGACCGCACAGGGAATCCTGACCGAGACGCCCGCCATCCTGATGTTCATCTGTCAGTCTTTTCCCGGGGCTGGTCTCGCCCCGCTCGACGATCTGTTTGCGCTTGCGCAAATGAATGCGTTCAACAGTTATCTCTGTTCCACCGTCCACGTTGCCCATGCGCACCGCATGCGCGGTCGGCGCTGGGCCGATGATCCCGCAGCGATCGCCTCGATGCAGAAGATGGTGCCCAAATCGGTCGGCGACTGCTTCGATTTGATCGAACGCGAATATTTTCGCGGACCCTGGGTGATGGGCGAGCGCTACACCGTCAGCGACATGTATCTTTTCACGCTGGCGCAGTGGCTCGAGGCCGACGGCGTCGAGCCCGCGCGCTTTCCAAGAATTGCCGCGCACAGGCAGCGGATGTCCCGTGACCCGCTCGTCAGCAACGTCATCGCGGCGGAACTCGCTGTCGCGTAGGCCAATCCCGGCGTCGCGCACGACGTGCCGGTAGTTCCAATCTGTCAGGCGGCATCAAGCGAGGGCGTTGCCCATGCCAAAGACCAGAACCGTTGTCGTGGCCGCTGGTACAGTCGTCTCGTTTGCTGCTCTCGCGGCGGGGATCATTGTTCTGGCGCGAATGCAGATCATCGGGGTCGAGTTGGCGATGCTGTCGCTTGTCGCGCTCGTGGGGTTGTACGTGGGATTCGGACTCCTGATTGCCATCTATCGTCTGGTTCGCCGGATGGAGGGCCCGCAGAATCCACGCTGAGCGCTCCACTTGTACTCTGTTGCTGCGATGTGCCGCGCCGATCGGCGAGCATGTCATCGGCACCATTTTCGGGGCACGTGGGGTGCCCGCGCGAGCTTCGTCCCCGATGGATTCATGTAGCGCGTTGAACTCGATTCGCCGCTCACTTGCCAGCACGGAGCCATCGCCGATGGGTGGCCGACCGGTTCAGAAGTACGAGGGCTGTTGCCACTGCGGCACCATTCGGTTCGAAATCGAGACGGATTTCGCCGAACTGACGATGTGCGACTGTTCGATCTGTCGCCGGAAGAACGCGTTGATGGTCAAGGTGCACGAAAGCAAGTTCAAGCTGCTTTCCGGGGAAGGCTCGCTTGCCGAATATCGTTTTCACACCGGAGTCGCCCGCCATTTCTTCTGCAGCGTCTGCGGCATTTACCCGTTTCATCGCAAGCGGGTTACGCCCGACTATCTCGGAATCAATGTCTTATGTCTGCACGGCTTCGAGCCGGCGGGCATCCCGGTGCGCCAGGCGATCGGGGCGGACATGCCGTGAATCGGCAGGATTTCGTCACTGCGACGAGGTGGCCATGGCGAAGAAAGCGGCGTTCATCACGATCCATGGAATGGGAAGCACCGAAGCGAGCTTCGACCGTGCGGTGGTGGCTGAACTCGGTGCTCGGTTGGGCGCACAGTTTTCCGATCTTCATGTCGGCAAGGTCTACTATCAAGGCATCCTCCAGCCGAACGAGAATCGTGTATGGGACAACGTCGGCCCGCGCCTGAGGTGGGCTACGTTGCGCAAGTTCCTGCTGTTCGGCTTCGCCGATGCCGCGGGGCTCGAAAACGGGAAAGAGGCGCGAACGAGCATCTACTCGCAGGCCCAGGCATTGATCGCCAGGGAACTCTTCCTGGCGCGACAGGCGATGGGCGGCGACGGACCGCTCGTCATTCTGGCCCAGTCGCTCGGGGGGCACCTCGTGTCGTGCTATTACTGGGATGCCCGGCAATCGCGGCAAGGCGAAGTGGTTGCGGTCGGCATCTGGCGGGACATCGGCCATTTCGAAGCACAGATCACCGGCGGAGCCCCGCTTTCCGCGGACGAGACGGCTTTCCTGCAGGGACGGTCCGTTCGCTCGCTGATTACCACCGGTTGCAACATTCCGATCTTCGTTGCGGCACACGCGTCACGGGAAATATTGCCGATCAAGCCGAACGATCGCTTCGAATGGCATAATTTCTATGACAAGGACGATGTTCTCGGCTGGCCGCTCGCCGATCTCTCTCCGGAATACGGGAGGGTCGTGACGGATCACCCGATCAATACCGGCGGTGGAATCATGGCGTGGCTTGTCAAGAGCTGGAATCCGTTGTCGCACAGCGAATATTGGAACGACGACGACGTCCTCGACGCGCTGGAAGCGCGGTTGCGCGCATTGCTGGCGTAGGCGTCGGTCACGTCGAAGCAGCCCCGCGCATCCGCCGCAACGAACGAGGTCTCGCATGTCGCGCATCGAAGAACGCTTAGGCGCA
The DNA here is from genome assembly GCA_963695725.1 of uncultured beta proteobacterium. GTDB lineage: Bacteria > Pseudomonadota > Gammaproteobacteria > Burkholderiales > Casimicrobiaceae > CAIWHR01. The sequence continues at coordinate 1,413,005 of CAVOHM010000001.1, read as the reverse complement.
CTTGGTCTTTCCCTGCCGCTCCCGCTGCGGCCGCCGCCGGACGTCGTGCTTCCGTTCCAGTTCGTCCGCATCGTCGGTCGGCGCGCGCTGATTTCGGGCCACGGGCCGCAGAATCCCGATGGCTCGCTCGCCTTACCCTTGGGCAAAGTGGGGCGCGAGGTCAGCCTCGAGCAGGGCTACGTCGCGGCCCGCCTCACCGCCTTATCCATCCTCGGCAACCTCAAGCGCGCGGTGGGCGACCTCGACCGCATCGCAGCATGGGGGCGCGTCTTCGGCATGGTCAATTCGGCGCCGGGGTTCAACCGGCAGCCGAGCGTCATCAACGGCTTCTCGGATCTCGTCCTCGAACTCTTCGGCCCGGAAATCGGCGCGCACTCGCGCAGCGCCGTAGGCCTGGCGGAGCTTCCATTCGACATTCCGGTCGAGATCGAAGGCGAAGTCGAGCTCATGTCCTGACCGCGGCCATGCTCGAGCTCAGACCAACCTGCGAACACTGCAACAAGGCGCTTCCCCCGGCCTCGCCCGACGCGCGCATCTGCTCGTACGAGTGCACGTTCTGCGCGACGTGCGTCGACGAGATCCTGCGCAACGTCTGTCCGAACTGCGGCGGCGGCTTCGTTCCCCGACCCATCCGCCCGTCGACGAACTGGAAGAACGACAATTATCTTGGCAAGGATCCCGCGAGCACCAAAGTCAAGCACCGACCGGTCGATCCGGCGGCGCATGCGACACTGGCGGCGGCGATAGGTGGCTTGCCGCCGGAGACGCGCTAGCCCGCCATGAGCTTCGATGATTTCATCGCCACGGCATGGCGCGACCATGCGGATCACGCCGAAGAGGTCGCAAGCCGCCTCGCCGGTGCGCGGGACTTGCTCGACGCTTCCGCCAACATGCCTCCGTTCGCGAGCCTCGTCACGCACGTCTATGGCGAGCATCTCGCCCGATGGAACGAGGGAATTGCGCTGCTCGAATCGCTGCGCGACTTACCCGCCTGGGACGGGAATTCCGAAATCTCACGCGCGATCGTGCGCGGCATCGCGACGCTCCAATATGCCGGCGATCTCGCGGTCGCGCCAGCGCCCCTCGCCACCGAAGATCGAATCGCCGTCCTCGCGAGCGCGTCATCGGCGCTGGCTGGCCAGCGGAAGTTCCAGCGCGCGATCACCGCGTATGACGAGGCGTTGCGTCTTGCCGCGCGCGGCTTGCCGGCGGGTTCGCCAGCGCTGCGGGCGCTGGCGATCGGCGGCAACAACCTTGCCGCAAGCCTGGAAGAAAAGTCCGATCGGGACGCCGGCGAAACAAGGGGGATGGTGGCCGCCGCAGAAGGCGGATTGACCTACTGGAAGCTCGCCGGCACGTGGCTCGAGGAAGAGCGCGCCGAATACCGCCTGGCGCGCAGCCTGCTGCAGGCGGGAGACCACGCGAGCGCCACCGAACATGCGCGGCGATGTGTCGACCTTTGCATCGCCAACGATGCCGCATCATTCGAACGGTTCTTCGGTTATGCAGCGCTTGCAATCGCACAATTGCGCGGCGGCGACGAGACGGGGTTCGCGCTGTCACGCCAGAAGGCGCTGGATCAACATGCAATGGTTGCGCCCGATGAAAGACAATGGTGCGAGGCCGAGGTCAACGAGCTCGGGCGCTGATCACTCCATGTGTCTGCCGAACATGTACAGCCATCGCGACGCGCTGCGCTATTCGAAGAGGTCGTACCCGTTGGCGCACCCGTCACACAAGAAAAAGGAATGCCCCCCATGCGAAGTGAAATCGTCCTCGCCGCGTTCTGCGCGGCGATGCTTTCGGGTTGTGCCGCCGTGACGTCCCATCCGACGGCCGCCGATCTCAAGCGACAGGTGGCGGATACCGAGCGGGCATTTGCGCAGACGATGGCGGATCGCAATCACGCCGCGTTTGCTTCGTTCCTGGCCGATGAGACCGTTTTCTTTGCAGGAGCAAAAATCCTGCGCGGGAAACAGCAGGTCGCTGCCGCATGGAAGCCGTTTTACGATGCGAAAGTCGCCCCGTTTTCGTGGCAGCCCGAGGTTGTCGAAGTGCTGGATTCCGGCAACCTTGCAATCAGCACGGGTCCCGTGCGCGATCCGGAAGGCAAGGTCGTCGCGACCTTTACGTCCATCTGGCGACTGGAGGCGCCCGAAACCTGGCGCATCGTCTTCGACAAGGGCAATAACGTCTGCGATTGCGCCAAGCCGTGATGAAGCGAAGCGAGGCGAAATATCATCGCCGCGGTGATGCGGGCCCGGCATCGCGCCTGCGCAAAGGTGATGATGGCGGCGCCGGTGCTTGTCCTACGAGCGGACCGGGAGGATGATTGGGGTCGCCTGGCCGCCGGACCAAAGTGGCGCGTCGGGGCGCGTTTTGAGAGGAGGAGAACGACCATGCCCAAATTTGTGATCGAGCGCGACATCCCCGGCGCCGGCAAGCTGTCGGCGGACGACTTGCGCGGCATTTCGCAGAAATCCTGCGCGGTCCTGGAAAAAATGGGACCGTCCATTCAGTGGGTCGAAAGCTATGTGACCGACGACAAGATCTATTGCGTGTACATAGCGCCCGACGAGGCCCGGGTGCGCGAGCATGCCGGTCTGGGCGGATTTCCGGTCAATCGAGTAAGCGCGGTCCGGACGATGATCGACCCGACCACGGCGGAATAGGACCGCGGGCCGGCACGCGATGCCCATTTCTCGGTACAGCTTCGCAATGATTGAGGCGCATCGAGACGAATAAGAGCACCGTCTCTTAGCCGCATGACTCCGCCCGCACCAACGCTTTCCGAACTGAACCGGGTTCTGGCGCAAACGCCGTTCCTGCAATCGAGCGGCTTTCAGGTCGAATCCGCAGCGCCGGGCCAATGCACGCTGCGCGTTCCGTTTTCGCGCGCGCTCGAACGCCCGGACGGTATCGTCAACGGCGTGACGCTGATGGGCGCCGCCGACGTCGCGATGTGGCTCGCGATCATGACGCTGCGCGGCGTCGCCGAACGATGGGTGACGTCGGACATGAAGACCGCGTTCCTGCGCAGCGCGCGGGAAGAGGACATCTCGTGCCATGCGCGCGTCCTCAAACCCGGTAACCGCACGATGTACGGCATCGCGGAGTGCCAGGGCGCGGACGCACGGCTCGTCGCCCACCACGTGCTCACGTATGCGCGCGTCGACGCCTAGCTCGCGCGCATTCACCGTGCAACGTTGAACCATGCCGATCAAACACGGCCCGCCGGATGCGGCCCGGCTCGACCGGATCGTGGCCGACGCTCGCCGCGCCCGCGAGGCCCGCGAGCAAACCTATCGCGAGCGGGCGCTGAAGCTGTTCCCATGGGTCTGCGGGCGTTGCACGCGCGAATTCGATCGTGCCAACGTCCACCAACTGACGGTCCATCACAAGGACCACGATCACGACAACAATCCGCCCGACGGCAGCAACTGGGAACTCCTGTGCGTGTACTGCCACGACAACGAGCATTCGCGCGAGCGCGAAGCGGCGGCGCGCCAGGGATCCGACGCGGGAACCGCGACGCATAGCGCGACCCACCGGCCGTTTGCCGATCTTGCGAAATTGCTCAAAGGCGGCGGCCGGGACTGAGCCTGCCGGCCGCGCCCGTGAACGCGCAATAATTTCCGTCGGCGTGCGGGCAGGTTCGAACGTCGCCTCGCAATGACCGCCCGCCTCGCCGCCGATGCGCTGCTGATCGCGCACCTCGGATTCATCGTGTTCGTGGTCGCGGGCGGGTTGCTCGCCATCCGGCATCGAGGCTGGGCCATCGTGCACATTCCCGCGGCGGCATGGGGGGCTTTCGCCGAACTCACCGGAACGCTGTGCCCGCTCACGCCATGGGAAAACGCGCTGCGGCAGGAAGCCGGGGGCGCGGGTTACACGGGCAGTTTCATCGAACATTACCTCATCCCGCTGCTCTACCCCGGTGCGCTGACGGCCCGCATGCAGATTGTGCTGGGCCTCGCCGTGATCGCGCTTAACGCCTTGGTATACGCAGTCGCCTGGCGGCGATGGCAACGCGACCGGACTTGACCCGGGATGCCGCGCACCCCGGGATGCCGCGCACATGACGCGCGCCCGACAAGAGCGTAGGCTTGCGACTTCGGGATTCGATCCCCGCGGCCACGGTCGATCGCGGCGGCGGGCCCGCATCGGCCCCGTTCACCGCATCCCCCGCCGCATATCCAAGGAGATACCGCATGACCCTCTGCCCGATCGCCATCGCTGTTGGTTGCAGCAAGTGTCCGATCGTTGCCGTCTGTCCGCTCAAGGGCGTCATCGGCGACTACAAGAAGGAAGATTCCCCATCGACGAAAGCTTCGTCCGGGAAGGCGAAGTCCACGGCAAAACCGCGCAAGTAGTGGCACCAACGAGCATGAGCGGAAATAGCGACAGCGCATTCGAGCACATCCACGGCTTCGATTCACAGCGGCGAGTCCCATGACCCATGCCGCCATCACCGGCTGGGGCAAATGCATGCCGCCCGCCATCCTCACGAACGCCGATCTCGCGTCGCTGATGGCGACCGACGACGAATGGATAACCTCGCGCACCGGTATCAAGGAGCGGCGCGTCTCCCATGTCACGGGGATCGAGCTCGCGCACGTCGCGTCGGCGCGCGCGCTGGCCTGCGCGGGGCTCGACGCCGGCGACGTGGATCTCATCGTCTACGGCAGCTGCTCGAACGACGAAGCCGTGCCAAACTCGGCCTCCGGTGTCCAGATCCGGCTCGGTGCCATGCAGGCGGCGTCGATGGACGTGAACACCGCGTGCACGAGTTTTCTGTACGGACTGTCGACCGCGACCGCGATGATTCGTACCGGTGTGGTAAGAAACGCGGTGGTGATCGGCGTCGAGCTGATCTCGCGATTCATGGACTGGACGCAACCGTGACGTCGCGGTGCTCTTTGGTGACGGCGCGGCTGCCGTGGTCCTGCAGGCGACCGATCGCAGGGAAGGCCTCATCGGCGAGAAGCTCGGCTGCAGCGCCGATGTGCGCGGCATCCTGCGCGTGCGCGGCATGGGCACTACCTACGCCCATCACGGCGTCATGCTGGGCGACACCACTGGAACTTCGACGGCCAGGAGATCTTCAAGCGCGCGGTGGTCGCAATGACGAAGCGTCGCAGGATGTGCTGACCAAGACCGGGCATGCCGTCGACCAGATCGACCTCGTCATCCCGCACCAGGCGAACCTGCGCATCATCGAATCGGTAGCGAAGCGCGTCGGCGCCCCGATGGAGCGTGTCTATGTCACCGTGCATCGCTACGGCAACATGTCGTCGGCGACGGTTCCGGTTGCGCTCGTCGACGCGCTGGAAGGCGGGTCGCGTCAAGCCGGGCGCGCTGATCTTGATGCCGGCGTTCGGCGCGGGCTCACCTGGTGCTCGCATCTCGTCCGCTGGGGCGAGCGCACGACGCCCATCGGTACGTCGGACATCGAGCTTCCGCCGTGCGACAGGACCGCGCTCGAGCTCGTGCAGGACTTCATCGCGATAAAACAGCCGCCCGACCGTTCCGATGCGGGACTCGCGGCGGCGAAGCTAGCGGAAGACCTGTCTAACCCGCCGCGCTGAAGGCCGGATTCCCGACCGGCCCTGACGCACATCGGCGCGCGATGCCGCAGGACTATGTGGTCACGAGCTTCCGGTGCGCCTGCACGCTCATCAGGATGCCAAGCCCGATGAACAGCGATATCAGCGCGGTGCCCCCGTAGGACACCAGCGGCAGCGGCACGCCAACCACGGGCAGGAGGCCGCTCACCATTCCCATGTTGACGAACGCGTAGGTGAAGAACATCAGCGTGATGGCGCCAGCCAGCAGGCGCGTGAACAGCGTCGACGCGTTCGCCGTGATCATCATCCCGCGTCCGATCAGCAGCAGATAGAGGAGCAGCAGCACAGCATTGCCGATCAGGCCGAATTCCTCGCCGAACACCGCAAAGATGAAATCAGTGTGGCGCTCGGGAAGGAAATCGAGGTGCGTCTGGGTGCCGTTGAGCCAACCCTTGCCGACCACCCCTCCGGAGCCGAGTGCGATCGACGCCTGCGACGAGTGATAACCGGCGCCTAGCGGGTCGCGGGTCGGATCGAGGAACGTCAGGATCCGCTCGCGCTGGTAATCGTGCAGTTGCGGCCACACGAGTGGCGCCGCCGCCGCCGCCGTTACGACGAGACCGGCGATGACTTTCCACGACAACCCCGCGAGGTAGAGCACGTAGAAACCCGACGCGGCGATCAGGAGCGACGTGCCGAGGTCCGGCTGGCGCTTGATCAGGTAGACGGGCACGGCGATCAACGTGGCCGCGAGCGCAAAGTCCTTCCAGCCGATCCGGCCCTCGAACTTCTGGAAATACCACGCGAGCATCAATGGCAGCGCGATCTTCATGAGTTCGGATGGCTGGAATGCGTCCGATGCCGAGACTCAACCAACGCCGCGAACCGTTGACGCTGACGCCGAACAGCGCCACGCCGACGAGCAAGCACGACTCCCAGCGACATAGAGCGGTACCGCCGCGCGCGCGATCGTCTGCGGTGGAATGTTGGCAACGACCCACATCAGCACCAGCGAAAAGGCGAGGCTCGACACCTGGCTCCAGACGCGCGCGACGCTCTGGTCGGCGGCCGAGAACAGCGTGACGAGTCCGACGCCGACGATCGTCAACGCGCACGCCGAACAGAAAGCTGTCGATGCGCCGCGTCAGCGAGCTCCCACAACCGGGCGCAGGAATTCGGCGCCGCATCAGTCGCTCTGGTCTTCGGTGTCGCGGACCGGTACCGCCGGCGCCGGGCCCGTTTTCCGTTTCGCCCGCCAGGTAATAATCGAATACCTTGCCGCGCGATCGGTGCCGCTGCCTGCGCGCCGAAGCCGCCGTTCTCGACGAGCACCGCGAGTGCGATACGGGGTGGTCGACCGGCGCGTAAGCGATGTACCACGCATGGTCGCGCAGGCGCTCGTCGACCTTGCTGGCCGAGTATTTCTCCCCCTTGAGCGAGTACACCTGCGCGGTGCCGGTCTTGCCGGCGCTCGCGTACTGCGGCTTTGGCGAACGCGGTGGCGCTGGTGCCTTCCTTGGTGACGCCGGCGAGCGCATTCTTGATCACCGCCAGATGTTCGGGCTTGACGGCAACGTTGTCCGGCGGGCTGCGGCGCGACATCTGCGCGCACTTCGCCGCGTCAACGTTGCGGATCGCCCTGCACCAGATGCGGCCGGAACGCGACGCCATCGTTCGCGATCGATGGCGGTCGCGTATGCGAGCTGAATCGGCGTGAACGCGTTGTAGCCCTGCCCGATGCCGGCGGAGATGCGTGTCGCCGAGATACCACTTGCGGTGCTCCTCGCGATACTCCTTGCCGGCGAAGCGCTGCCGCTTCCATTCCCGCGACGGCAACACGCCGGTCAGCTCGCCTTCGATGTCGATGCCGGTCTTGCCGCCGAATCCCAGCTGCGACAGAAAGCGGTGGCGTGTCATCGATGTCGGTTTCGCTCGCGAGCACGTAGTAGTACGTATCGCAGGACAGCCACGATCGACTTGTACATGTCCACGGTGCCGTGGCCGCCGGGCTTGTCGTCGCGGAAGCGATACGACGTGCCCGGAAGCTGGAAGAATACCCGGGATCGGAGATCGACTGCTGCGGCGTGCGCTTGCCGGATGTCAGCGCCGCCAGCGCCAGAAACGGCTTGATCGTCGAGCCCGGCGGATAGGCGCCGCGCAACGGCCGATTGAGCAGCGGCTTGTCGGGCGAATCGTTCAGCAATTCCCAGTTCGCCGTATCGATGCCCTCGACGAACAGATTGGGATCGAACCCCGGCTTCGAGACCGAACGCGAGCACGTCGCCGGTGGCGGGCTCGATCGCCACCAGCGCGCCGCGGCGGTCGCCGAACGCGGCCTCGGCCACTTCGCTGCAGCTTGATGTCGAGCGACAGCCGCAGATCGTTGCCCGACGCCGGCGGCGATGCGCGACAGCGTGCGCACAGCGCGCCCCGCCGCGTCGACCTCGACCTCCTCGACGCCGGTCGTGCCGTGCAGTTCCCGCTCGTACGACAGCTCGACGCCGATCTTGCCGATGTAGTCGGAGCCCTTGTAGTTCGCGCTCTCGTCCCATTCGTCGATGCGCTCGAGGTCGCGGTCGTTGATGCGCCCGATGTAGCCGACCACGTGCGACGCGAGTTCGCCGTACGGATACTGGCGGAAGAGCCGCGCCTTGATCTCGACGCCAGGAAAGCGGTAGCGGTTGACCGCGAAGCGCGCCACCTCGTCGTCGGTCAGGCGCGTGCGCAGCGGCAGGCTCTCGAAGTTCTTCGACTCGTCCAGCAGCTTGCGGAAGCGCTTGCGGTCGCGCGCGCTGGATGTCGACGATCTCCGCCGAGCGCGATCGATCGTCGCGTTCGAGATCTTTGACCCGCGCCGGCTGGATTTCCAGCGTGTACGCGGAATAGCTCTGCGCCAGCACGACGCCATTGCGATCGGTGATCACGCCGCGATTGGGGACGATGGGGACGATCGCGATCCGGTTGGTTTCGGCCAGCGTCTGATAGTGGCGGTGCTGGACGACCTGCAGGTAGAAAAAGCGCGCGAAGAGCGCCGCCGAGTGCGAGCACCACGAACGCCGCCGGCGATCGTCAGCCGGCGCCGGAACAGAAATGCTTCGCGCTCCGGATTCTTGAGTTCGCGCGAGCCCAACGCGCGGCCATCGTCGCGCCCGCGCGAGGTGAAGAGAAAGCGCGCCATGTCCGGATCAGTGTAGCCGAGTCGCCGGGGTCACAGCGTGGCCGACGAGCGCTGTGGTCGCTGCGGCCACTGCAGCATGAGCGTGACAACTGGCCAGAGGAGCGCGCCGACGAGCGGCGGGACCGCGTAGGTCCAGCGCGGCAGCGGCGCGCCACCCACGTAACGTACCAGCAGCGACCAGCCCCGCGCAAAGTCCGAGCAGCACGGCAACCTGCGCCGCCTGCTGCCACAGCGGGAAGCGCAGCACGCGACGGCGGAAGTATTCGGCCGCGTAGGCGAGAAAGGCATAAGCAAGCGCATGCTGTCCGAACAGCGTGGCGTCTCCGACGTCCATCACGAGTCCGACGCCCCACGCGACGCCTACCCCGACGTAGCGCGGCTCCTGGATGCACCAATACAGCAACACGAGCGCGATGAAATCGGGCCGAAGCGCAAGGGCGATGCCCGACAGCGGCAGCAGATTGGCGAAGAGCGCGAAGGCAAGCGTCAACACGATGAACCACGGTCGCACCGGTCGCAGGATCTCCTCCGGACCCGCAGTCGAAAGTTGCGCCATGTTCGGCAGCACCATCATGGCGCTCCCACGCCCCGGCGTTTGCCTTTTCCCGTCTTCTTCGGCGTGTCGTGTTCCGTGACTTCCTCGGGCCGGCGGAGGCGCGGCCGCGGCTTGACCAAGAATGAGCAGGTGCTCGCTGCGGTCGACACCGGCCAGCGGCGCACAGGCGATGCGCGCGAAGATCTCGCCGGTGTCGCGCTCGACCGTCGTGACCCGCGCGACGGCGAGGCCGGGCGGATAGGTACCATCGAGTCCCGACGTCACGAGCACGTCGCCGACCTGGATATCGGCGCTCGGCGCCGTGAAGCGCAGCTCGGGCGCGCGCCCCGCGCCAGCGCCGTAGAGCACCGAGCGCACGCCGCTGCGCTGCACCTTCACCGGCACGGCGTGATCCTTGTCCGTGACGAGCGTCACCTCCGCCATATAGGGATACACGCGCGTGACCTGCCCGACCACGCCGTCCGCGTCGATCACCGCCTCGCCGGGTCGAATATCGGCATCTGCGCCCTTGTCGACGAAGAGTTTCTGCACGAACGGATCGCGCCCTGTATAGAGAACCTCGACCGCCTTTGCCCCCGCCGCATAGTGCGTCCGAACGTCGAGCACCGATCGCAGGCGCGCGTTCTCCTGCTGCATCGCGGCGAATGCCTGCGCAGCAGCGGCGTATTCGGCCAACCGCCGTTTCAATTCGGCGTTGTCCTCCGTCAGCGAACGCTGCGAGGCGAAGTACCGGCCCACCCACGCCAGCCCGTCGCCGGGCAATTGCGCCGCGCGTTGCAGCGGATAGAGCGCCGTTGCCGCGACATGGCGAATGTCCTCCAGATAGCGATAGCGCGTGTCGACGAACAGCAGCGCGACGGAAATCAGTCCGAAGAATGCGAGCCGGGAGAGCGGCGATGGGCCGCGGTGGAAGAATGCGGGCGGCTCGACCGGAATGTGGCGCATGGCGGAACCGATCGGGTCTGATTACGCTACGTCGGCAGGTGCGGTTGCGCGGCGATGGCCTCGGGCCGGGCGCGGGGCAAGACGCGCAGCGCCGTGCATGTCGCCTGCGGAAACCGCCAACGTCCGCGCTGAAAGGCGTCACGGCCCGGGCCGCAGGCAATCGGGTGGCCGGATCAATCCGAGGTGAAGATGGTTGACAGCTTGTCCATGTTCTCGAGCGCCCTACCGCAGCCGCGCACCACGCAAGTGAGCGGATCGTCGGCGACGATCACCGGCAGTCCCGTCTCTTCCATCAGCAGCCGATCGACGTCGCGCAACAACGCGCCGCCGCCGGTCAGCACCATGCCGCGTTCCGCGATGTCGGCGCCAAGCTCCGGCGGCGTGCGCTCGAGCGCGCTCTTCACCGCGCGAGACGATGCTGTTCAAGGGATCGGTGAGCGCCTCGAGGATCTCGTTCGATGACACCGTGAAACTGCGCGGGATGCCCTCGGCGAGGTTGCGCCCCTTGACCTCCATCTCCTTCACCTCCGAGCCGGGAAAGCCGGAACCGATCGTCTTCTTGATCATCTCGGCCGTCGGTCTCGCCGATCAGCATGCCGTAGTTGCGCCGGATGTAATTGACGATGGCCTCGTCGAACTTGTCGCCGCCCACCCGCACGCTGCCCGAGTACACCATGCCGCCCAGCGAAATCACGCCGACCTCCGTCGTGCCGCCCCCGATGTCGACGACCATCGATCCCGTTGCGTCGGAAATCGGCAGATCGGCGCCGATCGCGGCGGCCATCGGCTCCTCGATCAAGTACACCTTCGATGCGCCGGCACCGAGCGCCGATTCGCGAATCGCGCGGCGCTCGACCTGCGTCGAGCCGCAGGGCACGCAGATGATGATCCTGGGCGACGGTGAAAAGAGCCGCGACTCGAGCACTTTCTTGATGAACTGCTTCAACATCTGCTCGGTCACGGTGAAGTCGGCGATCACGCCGTCCTTCATCGGCCGAATCGCCGTGATATTGCCGGGCGTGCGCCCGAGCATCTGTTTCGCGGCAATTCCGACTTCCTGGATCACGCGCTTGCCGTTCGGCCCGCCTTCCTGCCGGATCGCGACGACCGAAGGCTCGTTCAACACGATGCCTTTGCCGCGAACGTAGATCAGCGTGTTCGCGGTGCCGAGATCGATCGCGAGATCGCTGGAAAAATAGCCCTTGAAGAACTCGAACATGGAAGCGTCAGCCTGCACTGGTCCGGCGCGCCGCGAATCCGGCGCCGGCCCGTGGTTCAACGAACAGCGGTCGCTGCTCGAAAATATGACAATATGATAACCTATTGTGCATTGCTCGAGCACTGATTTTGCGCAGGTTTTCGGGCAATTCGGGACGCGCCAACGATGTGCGCCACCGATGCGCCGGGGACCCGGCGGCACCTGATTCGATCCGCAGCCGGCCACTATGACGATCTCGCTCCCCGACGTTTTCCGGATCGCGCACCTCGCGCGCGTCGAAATCGACGACGCGCACGCCGAGGAGGTGCGCACCAAGCTCACAGCGATCTTCGGCCTGATCGACGAACTCGCCGCCGTGGACACGACCGGCGTCCTGCCGATGGCGCACGCGCAGGACGTCACGCTTCCGTTACGTGCGGACGTCGTCGCCGAGAGCGACCTCCGAGCACGTTACCAGCGAGACGCGCCGGCAGTGGAGGACGGGTTGTACCTCGTGCCAAAGGTACTCGAGTGACGGCCTTCCCGTGAGTAGACAAGGATGCCCGGACGCGATGGATTTGCTCGCCGGCGAGGCCGGCGTGGCGCCCCGTGACCTCCGTTCGCCATGATCACCGCGACCATCGTCGAGCTCGCCTCGGCACTTCGCGCGAAGCGTCTGTCGAGCGTCGAGCTCACGAACGGTCTTCTCGACCGGATCACCGCGCTCAACCCGACGCTCAATGCCTTCATCAGCGTCGATCCCGAGCGTGCGCTGGCCGACGCCAAGGCGGCCGACGCGGCGATGGCCAGGGGTACCGGCGGCCCGCTTGCCGGCATCCCCATCGCGCACAAGGACATACTCGTCACCGCGGGCATGCGCACGACCTGCGGTTCGCGGATGCTTGCCGACTACACGTCGCCGTTCGATGCGCACGTGGTCGAAGGCCTCGCGCGCGCGGGTACCGTGCTCGTCGGCAAGACCAACATGGACGAGTTCGCGATGGGGTCGTCGAGCGAGACCTCGTACTTCGGCCCGGTGAAAAACCCGTGGCATCTCGACTATGTCCCCGGCGGCAGCTCCGGCGGCACGGCCGCTGCCGTTGCCGCGCGACTGGTGCCCGGAGGAACCGGGACCGATACCGGCGGCTCGATTCGCCAGCCGGCCGCACTGTCCGGCGTTTGCGGACTGAAGCCGACGTATGGCGTGTGCTCGCGCTACGGGCTCGTCGCGTTCGCGTCGAGTCTCGACCAGGCAGGTCCCTTTGCCCGCACCGCACACGACCTTGCGCTGCTGCTTGAACGCGATGGCGGGGCACGACCCGCGCGACTCGACGTCGCTGGCCCGCCCCACCGAGGACTACACGCGGCTGCTCGGGCGCGATGTTGGTGCCAATCCGCTGGCCGGTATCACGATCGGATTACCCAAAGAATACTTCGGCGCCGGAACCGATCCCGATGTCGCGCAGGCGATCGAAGCCGCGCTCGCCGAACTGCGCCGCCTGGGCGCCACGACCGTCGAACTCGCGCTGCCCAACGTCAATCTTTCGATCCCCGTGTACTACGTGATCGCGCCGGCGGAAGCATCGTCGAACCTGTCGCGCTTCGACGGCGTCCGCTACGGCCACCGCGCCGCCGCGTACGCCGACCTGACCGACATGTACAGGAAGTCGCGTGCCGAAGGTTTCGGCGCGGAGGTGAAACGCCGGATCCTCGTCGGCACGTACGTGCTGTCGCACGGTTACTACGACGCGTATTACCTCAAGGCACAGCAGGTGCGGCGGCTCATTGCCGACGACTTTCGTCGCGCCTACCAATCCTGCGACGTGATCGCGGGGCCGACGGCACCGACGGCCGCGTTCAAGATCGGGGCGAAGAGCGACGACCCGGTCGAGATGTATCTCAACGACATCTTCACGACGGCCGCGAACCTGGTCGGGGCGCCGGCATTGTCGATCCCGTGCGGCTTCGACCGGAAGGGCCTGCCGGTCGGACTGCAACTCCAGGGCCCCGCCTTCACCGAGGCGAAGCTGCTCGACGTCGCGCACCGGTTTCAGCAGGCGACCGATTGGCATCGAAGGGCCCCCACGCTCGCCGGAAGTGCGGGCTCGCTGCCCCCCGAGGGGGCGCAGTGAGCGCCTTGGGGCGGTCCGGCGGCGCTCACGCGCGTTCCCGCCATGGTGACGACATGAAATGGGAAGTCGTCATCGGGCTCGAGACCCACGCGCAGCTCTCGACGGCGTCGAAGATCTTTTCCGGCGCGTCGACGGCGTTCGGCGCGGCGCCCAACACCCAGGCCTCCGCGGTGGACATCGCCCTGCCCGGCGTGCTCCCGGTATTGAATCGCGGCGCAGTCGAACGCGCCATCCGGTTCGGTCTTGCCGTCGGTGCAACGATCCACCGCAGGAGCGTGTTCGCCCGCAAGAACTATTTCTACCCGGACCTGCCGAAGGGCTACCAGATTTCCCAGTACGAAATTCCCGTCGTGCTGGGCGGTTCGCTCGACATCACGACGCCGCAGGGCGAGAAGACTGTCCGGCTCACGCGCGCGCATCTCGAAGAGGACGCCGGCAAGAGCCTGCACGAGGACTACCACGGCATGACGGGCATCGATCTCAACCGCGCGGGCACGCCGTTGCTCGAAATCGTGTCGGAGCCCGACCTGCGGAGCGCCGCCGAGGCCGTGGCCTATGCCAGGACCCTGCACCGGCTGGTCCGGTGGATCGGCATCTGCGACGGGAACATGCAGGAGGGCAGTTTCCGCTGTGACGCCAACGTGTCGGTGCGCCCCGCGGGCGAGGCGAAGCTCGGCACGCGCTGCGAGATCAAGAATCTCAACAGTTTCCGTTTCATGCAGCAGGCGATCGAGTTCGAGGTGTCACGCCAGATCGAGTTGATCGGCGCTGGCGGCGCCGTCGTCCAGGAGACGCGGCTCTTCGACCCTGACCGCGGCGAAACGCGGCCGATGCGCAGCAAGGAAGACGCTCAGGATTATCGCTACTTTCCCGACCCGGACTTGCCGCCGCTCGCGATTGACGATGCCTGGGTCGAGCGTGTGCGCGCCGAATTGCCGGAATTGCCGGCGACGATGCAGGCGCGGTTCGCCACACAGTACGCGCTTCCAGCGAATGACGCCGCAGCACTTACCGCCGACCGCGAAACCGCGGCGTATTTCGAGGCGGCGACGAAGGCGCTCGCCGGGCCCGAGCAACGCAGCGGCAAGCTCGTCGCCAACTGGATGCTGGGCGAGTTGTCCGCGGCGCTCAACAAAGGTGAACTCAATATCGGAGCCGCGCCGGTCGGCGCCGGCCAGCTCGCCGCACTCTTGCGGCGCATCGCCGACGGCACGATCTCCGGCAAGATCGGCAAGGACGTCTTCGACGCGATGTGGGCGGGTGAGCACGCCGGGGACGCCGATGCGATCATCGCCGCCAAGGGGCTCCGGCAGATTTCCGACGCCGGCGCCATCGAGAAAATCGTCGACGACGTGCTCGCTGCCAATGCCGGGATCGTCGCCGAATTCCGTGCCGGACGGGAGAAGGCCTTTCAGTCGCTCGTCGGCAAGGCGATGGCAGCGACCAAGGGCAAGGCCGACCCGGCCAAGGTCAATGCTGCGCTCAGGCGGAAGCTCTCCGGTTGAGGCGCCCGGCGCGGTGCATGGCCGCGCCGCCGGACACCGGAACGCCGCGCGCCCGGCGAACCGGATCGCGCGCGATCATTGCATCAGCGCCTTGTAGCGGATCCGGTGCGGCCGCGCGCCTTCCTCGCCCAGGCGCTTCCGCTTGTCCGCTTCGTATTCCTGGTAGTTGCCTTCGAAGAACGACCACTGCGAGTCGCCCTCGGCCGCAAGGATGTGGGTCGCGATCCGATCGAGGAACCAGCGATCGTGCGAGATGACGAGCACGCTGCCGGCGAATTCGCCCAGCGCGTCCTCGAGCGCGCGCAGCGTCTCGACGTCGAGATCGTTCGACGGCTCGTCGAGCAGCAGGACATTGCCGCCTTTGAGCAGCGTCGCCGCGAGATGCAGCCTGCCGCGCTCGCCGCCGGACAGCGTGCCGACGATCTTCTGCTGGTCGCCGCCCTTGAAATTGAAGCGGCCGAGATAGGCGCGCGACGGCATCTCGAACCGGCCGACCGTGAGGATGTCCTGCCCTCCGGATATCGCTTCCCACACCGTCTTGTCGTTGGGCAGTGACTCGCGCGTCTGGTCGACGACTGCGAGCCGCGCCGTCGGTCCGATCGCGATTTCCCCCTGGTCGGGCTTTTCCTTCCCCGTGATCAACCGGAAGAGCGTCGTCTTGCCGGCGCCGTTGGGCCCGATGATCCCGACGATCGCGCCCGCCGGCACGCGGAACGACAGGTTGTCGATGAGGACGCGCTCGCCGTACCCCTTGCTCACGGCCGCAAACTCGACGACCGCGTCACCAAGGCGCTCGGCGACCGGAATGAATATTTCCTGCGTCTCGTTCCTTTGCTGGTGCTCGTAGGATGAGAGCTCCTCGAAGCGCGCAATGCGGGCCTTGCCCTTGGCCTGCCGGCCTTTCGCGTTCTGCCGCACCCACTCGAGTTCCTTCTGCATCGCCTTGATGCGGGCGGCCTCCTGTTTCGCCTCGGTCTGCAGTCGCGCTTCCTTCTGCTCGAGCCACGAACTGTAGTTGCCTTTCCATGGAATGCCATAGCCGCGATCGAGCTCGAGAATCCACTCGGCCGCATTGTCGAGAAAGTACCGGTCGTGCGTCACCGCGATCACGGTTCCGGGAAAGCGCTGCAGGAATTGCTCCAGCCAGTCGACGCTCTCGGCATCGAGGTGGTTGGTCGGCTCGTCCAGGAGCAGCATGTCCGGCTTCGAGAGCAGCAGCCGGCACAGCGCCACGCGCCGTTTCTCGCCGCCGGACAGATTGGCGATCCGGGCATCCCACGGCGGAAGTCGCAGCGCGTCGGCGGCGATTTCCATTTGTACGTCGGTATCGGCGCCGGCCGTCGCGATGATCGACTCGTACTTCGCCTGATCGGCCGCCAGCCGGTCGAAATCCGCATCGGGCTCGGCGTAGGCCGCATAGATTTCATCGAGCCTCGATTTGGCGGCGAGGATTTCGGAAAAACCCTCTTCGACCGCCTCGCGCACGGTTTTCGCGGAGTCGAGTTCCGGCTCCTGCGGCAGGAAACCGATGCGCATGTTCGGCATCGGCACCGCTTCGCCGTCGAATTCCTTGTCCTCGCCCGCCATGATGCGCAGGAGGCTCGACTTGCCCGAGCCGTTCAGTCCCAGCACACCGATTTTCGCGCCCGGAAAGAACGAAAGCGAGATGTCCTTGAGGATGACGCGTTTGGGCGGGACGATCTTGCCCACGCGATTCATCGTGTAAACGTATTGAGCCATGGCTTGCCGGCATTGCCCGAAGAAGTTGCGGGCCGCAATTATCGCAGGTCACGGGAAATCGGGGCGCGCTGGCAAGCCCCGCATCGCGCACGCGTTACCGAGGTCGGCCCGAGGGGCGCGGACCGATGCGATTCGATTACTTCTTGGCCTTCCCCGTCACGGGCGCGGCAACGGAACCGCTGCCGGTTGTCGTGCTGGTTGTCTGCGCGCCGGCCTTGGCCACGACCAGTTCCCGCCAGCGTTGTTTGTCGGCGTCGTACTTGGCCGTTATCACCTCCGACTCGCGCTTTTTTTGTGCGATCACACTCGCCTGGCGCTCGATCTCGGCGTCGATGCTTTCGATTTCGCGATCGAGCACGGCGACCATCGTCGTGCCTTGGGATGGCGCCTTCTTGGCCTCGACCTCGGACCGGCGCTTGCTGAGCCGCTCGCTGAACGCCTGCGACGACACGATGACGGTGTTGATGGTCTGGAGTGCGCGATTGCGTGCAAGGTCGATCTCGGCTTCGCTCGTGTACGAGGACACGAGTGCACGGTCGCGCCGGGCGATTTCTTCCCGCGCTCGCTCAACCTCGCGCTGGCGCTGGGCGTCCTGCTCGATCGCGCGGCGCTGCTCCGGCGTCAGCGCCCGGTCGGTCTTGTTGATCGGGACGCCCTGCTCATTGAGCTCGACCCGGGCTTTATCGACGGCCTCCGGCGGCATCTTGTCGGTGTAATGTACAACGCCCTTTTCGTCGACCCATTTGTACATCGCGGCGCGCGCCTCGCCACCCCTGGCGAGCAAAGCGGCCGCCATGAGCAGCGCGCACGCCAGCGCAAACCCTGCGCCCATGCGATCACCCTGCGCGTCCCGCCGCAGCAACGTCAGCGTCTGCGATCCCTGCCTCGTCGACAACACCGCCTCCTCGTCCTTGGACGTCGACCGGCGCGGCGGGTTCCGGGCATCCCGGTCTCCCGCACCGCCAATGCCGGCTCAGCTCACCCCGTACTGGGCCCGGTAGGCCGCCACCGCCGGCCCGGCGGCCAATAACGCCGGTTGTCCTGCAATGAACCGCATCAGATCGTCGAGCGTTGCGATGGCGATCACCGGTATGCCAAAGTTGTCACGAACTTCCTGCACGCCGGACTTGTCGCCGGTCCCGCGCTCCATCCGATCGAGCGCAATCAATACGCCTGCCGGTTGCGCCCCGTGAGCACGGATCAATTCGACCGATTCACGCACCGATGTGCCGGCAGAGACGACGTCATCGACGATCAGGACGCGTCCGCAGAGCGGGGCGCCAACGACGTCGCCGCCTTCGCCGTGGTCCTTGGTTTCCTTGCGATTGAAGCTGAATGGCACATTGTGCCCCATTCCGGCGAGCGCGATCGCCGCCGCCGCTGCGAGAATGATCCCCTTGTACGCGGGTCCGAAAAGCTGGTCAAAGGCCACTCCCGACGCCAGCGCCGCCTCCGCGTAATACCGTCCGAGCTGGCGCAGGCTCTCGCCGTCGCTGCACAATCCCGCATTGAAAAAATACGGTGTCCGGCGTCCGGCCTTGGTGACAAAGTCACCAAAACGCAGCACATCACGTGCCAGAGCGAAGGCGAGGAAATCCTGCCGAAAGTCCATCAAACTCACCTCTGGCCGCAGAATGCGCCGCAAGTATACGCCGGTTGCCGTTCCAGCCTGAGCGGTCTACCGGGCGCCCTGGAGCGGCCGACGGCGCCCGCTCGGGTTCCAACAGCCGTGTACACTCGCCGCTTTCGCAAATCCGCGGAGCGCGCGTTCCGCGTCGGCCAACGTGCGCATCATCACCCTCAACGTCAATGGCATCCGTTCATCCGAGCGCCGCGGTTTCTCGCGCTGGCTCGCCCGAGCGGAGCCCTGGGACGTCGTCTGCCTGCAGGAGATCAAGGCGACGCACGACGACATCCCGCGATCCCTCAGGGCGCCGCGCGCCTCACACGCGGCGTTCTCACCGGCGCAACGCAAGGGCTATAGCGGCGTCGCGATGTATGCGAAGCGCCCGCCGCGGATTGTCGCCGGATTCGGTTGCCCCGAGTTCGACGCCGAGGGTCGCTATCTGCGAGGCTCGACTTCGCCGAGCGTGACGATCATCAGCGTCTACCTGCCGTCCGGGTCGAGCGGGCCGCACCGGCAAGCATCGAAGTATCCGTTTCCTGGACGCGTTCCTGCCGCACCTCGCACGACTGCGCAACGCAGAGGCGCGAAATCATTCTCTGCGGCGACTGGAACATCGCGCACCGGCAGATCGACCTGAAGAACTGGCGCAGCAACCAGAAGAATTCCGGTTTTCTGCCCGAGGAACGGGCGTGGCTCACGAAGGTATTCGATGAGCTGGGCTTCGTCGACGTGTTCCGCCGCATCGATCCGCGGCCGGAGCAGCTACACGTGGTGGTCGAACCGGGGACAGGCCTGGGCGAAGAACGTCGGCTGGCGGATCGACTATCAGATCGCCACGCCCGGCATCGCAGCGAAGGCGACGGCGGCCGCGATCTACACGAACCGGCGCTTCTCCGACCATGCGCCGCTGGTCATCGACTACGATTGCGAGCTCAAGTAAGCGCGACGGGACGTCGCCCTCTCGCCCTCAAATCGATCGCGCGATGCTTCGCATTACCGACCTCGTTCTCGCCCGCGGCGCGAAGCGTCTGCTCGACGGCGCGAGCCTCACCGTCCACCCGGGACACAAGGTCGGACTCGTCGGCCCGAACGGGTGCGGCAAATCGAGCCTCTTCGCGCTGATCCTGCGGCGAGATGCACCAGGACGCCGGAAGCGTCGAGATGCCGCCCGCCTGGACGATGGCGCACGTCGCGCAGGAGACCGCCGCCGTCGCGACACCCGCGATCGAATTCGTGCAGGACGGCGACCGGCGAACTGCGGGAGATCGAGCGCTCGCTCGCTGGCCGCCGAGGACGCCGGCGACCATCATATGGCGCGCGACGGCGAAGCGCTCGCGCTGCTCCATCACCGGTTCGACGACATCGGCGGCTACGCGGCCCGCGCCCGCGCCGCGACGCTGCTCGCCGGACTCGGGTTCCCCGCAGCCTGCCATGGCGACCCCGTCGCCGGTTTCTCCGGCGGCTGGCGCATGCGCCTGAACCTCGCGCAGGCGCTGATGTGCCGCTCGGACCTCCTGCTTCTCGACGAGCCGACCAATCACCTCGACCTCGACGCCGTGCTCTGGCTCGAGGACTGGCTCGCCGCGCTATGCCGGGACGCTGCTCCTCATCACGCACGACCGCGATTTCCTCGACGGGGTCGTCACCGGAATCGTCCACGTCGACGCACGGAAACTGAAGGCGTACACCGGCAATTACTCGCAGTTCGAGCGCGAGCGGGCGCAGCAGCTCGCGCTGCAGCAGGCGACCTATGTGAAGCAGCAGCGCCAGATCGCGCACCTGCAAGTCGTTCGTCGACCGTTTCCGCGCCAAGGCCACCAAGGCCAAGCAGGCGCAGAGCCGGATCAAGGCGCATCGAGCGCATGGAGAAGATCGCGGCGGCACATGTCGACAGCCCGTTCGAATTCGCGTTTGCGCCGGTGACGATCGCCGCGCAGCGACTCGTGCAGCTGGAACACGTGACGCTCGGGCTATGCCGGGCGCGCCGCCGGTGCTCGCCGGCCTCGACCTGGGGCATCCTCAATGGCGAGCGCATCGGGCTGCTCGGCCCCAACGGCGCCGGCAAGTCGACGTTGCTCAAGGCGATCGCCGGAACGCATCGCCCCGCTCTCCGGCGCGCGGCACGCCGCGCACGTCACTGTCGATCGGCTACTTCGCGCAACACCAGGTCGAGCAGTTGCGTGCAGGGGAATCGCCGCTGTGGCACCTCGCCAGGGTCGATCCCGCCGCGCGCGAGCAGGACCTGCGCGACTTCCTCGGCGGATTCGATTTTCGCGGCGACATGGTGACGCATCCGGTCGGTCGCTTCTCCGGCGGCGAAAAGGCCCGGCTCACGCTTGCGCTGCTCGTCCGCCAGAAACCCAACCTCCTGCTCCTGGACGAGCCGACCAACCATCTCGACATCGAAATGCGCGAAGCGCTGGCCGAAGCGCTGCAGGATTACGAGGGCGCGCTCGTGGTCGTCGCGCACGACCGGCACCTGCTGCGCGCGACGACCGACGCCCTCTGGCTCGTCGCCGACGGTCGTGTCGCACCGTTCGACGGCGATCTCGACGACTACCGCGACTGGGTGCTCGCCCGGAGCCGGCGCCCTTCGGAGTCCGGCGATGCCGGCGCGACGTGCAATCGCAAGGCGCAGAAGCGCGCGGAGGCCGAAGCACGGCAACGCGACTACGCGCAAAGGAAGCCGTTCGCCGACAAGTGCGCGAAGCTGGAGCGCGAGATGGCGGCACTCGACGCGGAACGAAAGACCATCGAGGATTGGCTGGCGTCCCCCGATGCGTACGACGAGACCGGCAAGGAGGCGCTGAAGGAGCGCATCGCGCGTCGGGCCGATCTCACGTGGCAGCTCGCCCGAATCGAAACCGAGTGGCTCGAAGTCTCCGAAGCGCTCGAGGAGCTGGAGAAATCGGACCGGCTTTCGTGATTACCAACAAACCGGTTGACGGCGGGTCAAATAATTCCGTGTGCCGCGCGACACCTCCGGTCGCATAATCGCGAATTAGGAGATAAACCGATGCCAGAAACGACCACCACGACGCCATCGCTCGATCTGTCCGGCAAGGTGGCCTTCATTCCGGGCGGATATGGCGGCATCGGCGCGGCGATCGCGCGCGGTCTTGCGCGGCACGGCGCGGAGGTCGTCGTGGCGGGCCGGGATGCCGCCAAGGCTGACGCACTGGCAGCGGCGTTGCGCAGCGAGGGCCACGCCGCCTTGGGCATCGGCATGGATGCGCATTCGGTTGCGTCCATCCGCGCGGCGGTCGACGCGGTGGCCGACCGTAGCGGCCACCTCGACATCCTGATGAATTGCGTGGGGATCCAGCGCGAACAGGCGTTGCTCGACGTGACCGAAGACGCCTACGACGAGGTCTATCAAGTCAATCTCAAGGCGGCGATGTTCCTCGGGCAGGCGGTCGCCCGACGCCAGATCGATGCGGGATGCCGCGGGCGTCACGTCCACCTGTTGTCGGTCCGCGCGCACCTGGGACTGCGCGATCGTGGCTACTCGGCCTATTGCAGCACCAAGGGCGGCCTCGTCATGCTCGTGAAACAGCACGCGATGGAACTGGCGCGGCACGGCATCACGGTCAACGGTGTCGCGCCGACGGTCGTGCGTACCGAGATGGCGAGGCACTGGCTCGACAATCCGGCGACACACAAGGCGATCGTCGAACGGATTCCGCTGGGTCGGGTGGGCGAACCCGACGATGTGGTTGGCCCGGCACTGCTGTTCTGCACGCCGGCCGGCGCCTTTCTCACCGGGCAGATCCTCTACGTGGACGGCGGCATCACGGCAAGCCAATAGGAGAGCGACCACGGTCCAGCATGCGCCGCACCCACGGCAACAGCAGGTAGGCGGGCGCGGCGAGGAAAAACGTGAGCAGGAACCAGTCCGCGTAGCCCATCGATTGCGCGCCCACCCCACCCGTCCAGCCCGCGACCGAGCGCGACAACGCGAACACCGAGGACAGCAGCGCGTACTCGGTTGCCGCGCGCTCTTTCGCGACGATCGCCATCAGGAACGCGAGGAAGGCCGCGGTACCGAGACCGCCCGTGAACGACTCGGTTGCGCTTGCGGCGTAGAGAATCGCCTTGTGCTCGAAGGGGATGAGCGCGCCGGTCGCGGCGACGGGAATGATGGTCGCCGCCAGCCAGTAGCCGAGGTTCGACGCCGCCTGTGCGATGCCGAGAATCCAGAGGCCACGAAAAATGCCGATCCGGTCGGTGATCCAGCCGCCGACGATGCCGCCCGCGATCGACAGCGCCAACCCGATGTTGACCGATACGAGGCCGATCTCCGCAGCGGAGAACCCGACGTCGACCCAGAACGGCTTCACCATGAAACCCATTGCCGCATCGGGCAGCTTGAAGATCAGGATGAACAACAGCACCGGGAGGATCGCGGGCCGGCGCAGGAGTTCCATCAGCGCCCCGAAGACGGGTCCGCGGACCAGATCCTCGACCGGAGGCGTCGATGGTGCGGACGTTGCCGCGGCGTTCGGTCGTCGCGCCGACCGGCCCGCAAGAGCGCCCAGCGCGACGGCGAGTGCGGCACCGGCAATGGCATATTCCCAGAATCCCGGAATTCGCATCGACCATCGCGTCGACGCCATCGATCAGCCACAGCACGCCCAGTCCGAAACACGCGAGCACCGCGAGCGCGTACGGCGAGCGCACGAGCGCCGCGAACTCGGCGCGCACGCTGCCGCGCGGGGCCGTGCGCGTTCGCTCGCGCGGCGCGGCGAGGCAAGCCGCCGCCAGCACGAAGAATATGGCGGCGGCAAGCACGAACGCGCCGTGCCAGCCGAGCCAGTCGGACGCCATCAGCACGAACCCGGAGGCGAGCATCCCGACGCGATAAAGGCCGATCCGTATGCCGTTTGCGAGCCCGAGCTCCTGGTGGTCCAGATACTCGATCGTGTAGCCGTCGATCGCGACGTCGTTCGTCGCCGACAGTGCGGTGAATACGCCGATTGCCATCCAGACCGTGACCCCGAACCCCGCCTGCATCGCGAAGTACAGCATCGCGCCACCCATCGCGACGTCGACCGCCGCCATCCAGCGGCGGTGGTGCCGCCAGTAGTCGATCGCCGGCGCCCAGAGAAACTTGAGCGTCCACGCGAGGCCGAGCAGCGAAAGCACGCCGATCTGTCGCAGCTCGACCCCCTGCTGGCGAAAGTAGACCGGAAAGATCTCGTAGAAGACGCCGAGCGGAAACCCTTCGGCGAAATAGAGAATCCCTACCCAGAAGAGTTTGTTCGACAGCAGTGGCTGCGTCGTGGGGAGCGCATCGCGCGCGCGGCCGGGATCGGTCATTGCGCGATCATTAGTCCCGCGACCCACGCGTCGTGCCATGTTCGACGCGTTCATGCGCGGCGAAACCGGTAGATCGCGAGTTCGCCGCGCAGGTTGGGCAGCAGTCCCACCGGCCGGCCGGCTGCGAGCACCACCCGGTTCGCGACGTGGAAGCGCCGCGCGGCGAGGAACGCATCGAAATCGGCGACGGTGCAAAGATGGATGTTCGGCGTGTCGTACCACTGGTAGGGCAACGCCGACGAGACCGGCATCCGGCCGCGCACGATCTGCCACCGATGCGTCCAGTGGCCGAAATTCGGGAACGTGACGATGGCCTCGCGCCCGACGCGCAACATCTCGACGACGATGTCCTCCGTGTGCCGCATCGCCTGCAGTGTCTGCGACAGGATCACGCAATCGAACGACGCATCGTCGAAACCGGCGAGCCCCGATTCGAGGTCGCTCTGCAGCACGTTGATGCCGCGCGCGGTGCTCGCGAGGACACCGGCGTCGTCGATCTCGATGCCGTAGCCCGTTGCGCCGCGCTCGCGCGCGAGGTATTGGAGCAAGTTGCCGTCGCCACAGCCCAGGTCCAGCACCCGCGAATCGCGCGCGATCCACGCGGCAATCGTCGCGAAGTCGGCGCGCCCGGCAGACGCCGCCGCGGAGGGAACGTAAGCGGAAGTAGGGTCAGAGACGACTTCCCCTCCGCGGAGCGTGCGTGGCGATCGAAACGATGCTTCCGGAGGGGAAGTCGTCTCTGACCCTACTTCCGCCCGGTGCGCCGGGCGCGTCCCTGCCTTCGTCGCCTTCCGCGGCAATTCGCTCGTAATACGCGCGGAGGATCGCCAGGTACTGGGGGTCGTCGAGCAGAAACGCGTCGTGTCCGTGGGCCGCGACGATCTCCGCGTACGAAACGTCGCGATCGTTGTCGACGAGCGCCTTGACGATCTCGCGCGAGCGCGCGGGCGCGAACCGCCAGTCCGTGGTGAACGAAACGACGAGAAACCGGCACGTCGCCGGCGCAAGCGCCCGCGACAGATCGCCACCCGTCGCCGTGGCCGGGTCGAAATAGTCGAGCGCCTTCGTGATGCGCAGGTAGGTGTTCGCGTCGAAATACTCGGCGAATTTCTGGCCCTGGTACCGCAGGTACGATTCGATCTGGAATTCCGGCGCGAACGAGAACTTGAGCCCGTCGCGAAGCGTGCGACCGAATTTCTCCTCCATCTGTTCGTCGGACAGATAGGTGATGTGGCCGATCATCCGCGCCACGACCAGGCCACGGCGCGGCTTCGTGCCCTGCGCCTCGAAGTGGCCGTCGTGGAAGTCCGGGTCCGTGAGTATCGCCTGCCGCGCGACTTCGTTGAACGCGATGTTCTGCGCGGACAGGTTCGGCGCGGCGGCGATCACCAGCGCATGGCGGATGCGCTCGGGGTAGCGTGTCGCCCAGGCGAGCGCCTGCATGCCGCCCAGGCTGCCGCCCATCACGGCGG
This sequence comes from uncultured beta proteobacterium, assembly GCA_963695725.1. GTDB lineage: Bacteria > Pseudomonadota > Gammaproteobacteria > Burkholderiales > Casimicrobiaceae > CAIWHR01. Next base: position 1,387,766 of record CAVOHM010000001.1, on the reverse strand, counting down.
CCCACTGCCGGACGCCGAGCCGGTCGGCAAGACGGGCCTGCGTGTCCACCCAGTCTTCGACGGTGACGAGCGGAAAGTCGGCGCCCCATGGCCTGCCCGTCGCAGGATTCGGCGACAGCGGCCCCGTCGAGCCGAAGCAGCTGCCGAGGTTGTTGACCCCGACGACGAAGAACCGGTCGGTATCGAGCGGCTTGCCGGGACCAACCATGCTGTCCCACCAGCCGACATTGTCGGGCTCGTCGGCGTAGTAGCCCGCCACGTGATGCGACGCATTGAGCGCGTGGCAGATGAGCACCGCATTCGAGCCGGCGGCGTCGAGGGTCCCGTACGTCTCGTACGCGAGTTCGTATTGCGGCAGGGTCCTGCCGCAGGTGAGCCGTAGCGGCGCATCGAATACCGCGCGCTGCGGGACGACCGGTCCGACCGAACGGCCCTGCGCCGCTGCTGCCGAACTGCCTCCCGTTGTAGCGGCAAAAGAGGGCATCGAGAAAACGTCTCCGACAATACACCCGGCCAGCTTGTGGCTAACGGGTTGGTGTCGGGGGGGCCCTTGCCGCTCCGCTTTAGCCGTATTTGTTCGGGCGCCCCTGCAAATCGGGAAGCCCCGCGCCCGCAAGCTGGCTCAAATCGGCGCAGACATGAAGTGTAGCCGGTCGACGAACCTTTCAACAAGCGGCTCGGCGCACGAAAGCACTACGGCCGCAAGGGCGACGCGCGCAGCCCGCACCCCACCCCTATTGGTTGAGCTTGCCGACCTGGACGGCGAGCTTCGCGGCATCGTCGCTGCGGCGCATGCGCGCAATGAGCGGTCGCAACGCGGCGACGTCGGTCGCGAGCACGCGCTCCTTGATGGTCAGCAGTTGCGCCGGATGCATCGACAGGTTGCGCAACCCGAGACCCAGCAGCAATCTTGTCAGATACGGATCGCCGGCCATTTCGCCGCAGACGGCAATCGGCACGCGGGACTTGGCGGCGCTTCCGATCGCCATCGCGATCAATTTCAGCACGGCCGGATGCAGGGGATCGTACAGATGCGCCACGGCGTCATCGGAGCGGTCGACCGCGAGTGTGTACTGAATGAGGTCGTTCGTGCCGATAGACAGAAAATCGAGCTTTGCGAGAAACGCCGAAATGGCGAGCACCGCGGCGGGGATTTCGATCATGCCGCCAACCTCAATGCCCGGATCGAACGGTATGCCCTGTTCGGAAAGCGACTCCTTTGCCTGCGCGATCAGCACGAGCGTCTGGTCGATCTCGGCGACCGATTGCAGCATCGGCACCAGTATTTTCACGCGACCGTAGTGCGACGCGCGCAGGATTGCGCGCAGCTGCGTGAGAAAAAGCCGGGGCTCGGCGAGGCAGAACCGGACCGCGCGCAGGCCGAGCGCCGGATTCGGCGCGACGCGGGCGAGACCCGCGAGGCCCTCCTTGTGTTTGTCGGCGCCCAGATCGAACGTGCGGATGATCACCGGCTTGCCGTCCATCCCGGCAGCGACACTGCGGTAGGCCTCGAACTGCTCGTCCTCGGACGGCAACCCTTCGCGGTTCAGGAACAGGAACTCGGAACGGAAGAGCCCGATGCCCGTGGCGCCATTGTCGAGCGCCTGATCGAGGTCGCCCGGCAACTCGATGTTCGCCTGAAGTTCGATCGTGTGCCCGTCGAGCGTGGTCGCCGGCTTGGTCTTGAGGCGTCGCAGCTTCGTGCGCTCGTGTTCGAGCTCGGCCTGTTTCTGCCGGTACTCGGCGAGCACCGACTTGTCCGGGTTGACGATGACGACGTCGTTCGTCCCGTCGAGGATCAGGAGTTCGTTCTCGCGAATCAATGCCCGCGCGTTGTGCGTCGCGGCCACCGCCGGGACGGCCAGGCTCCGCGCGATGATCGCCGTGTGCGACGTCACGCCCCCGAGGTCCGTGATGAATCCGGCGTAACGGTGCGTCTTGAACTGAATGACGTCGGCCGGCGAGAGATCGTGCGCAACCAGGATCGTGTTCTTCTCCGCGCCGCCAGCCGCCACGACCCCTGGCTTGCCGAGGAGCCGCTTCAGAACCCGTTCGACGACTTGCACGACGTCCGCCTTGCGTTCGCGCAGGTAGGAATCCTCGATTTCCTCGAACTGCTCGACCAGGACGTTCATCTGCTGGGTCAGCGCCCATTCGGCATTGCAGCGCTGCTCGGCGATGATCCGTTTCGGCGTCTCCGCCAGCGTCGGGTCGGCCAGGATCATCGCGTGGACGTCGAGCATGGCGCCGAACTCGGCCGGAGCGTCCCCCGCCGTCATCGCGTCGTGCAGACCCTCGAGTTCGGCGCGAACCTCCGCCAACGCGTGGTCAAGGCGCGCGATTTCGCCCTCCACGCGTCCCGCGGGTATCGCGTAGTGCGCGACTTCGAGCGTCGCGTGGGAGACGAGCTGGGCCCGCCCGATGGCAATCCCGTCCGAGACGCCAAGGCCGTGCAGCGCGAAGCTCGGCACGGCGCTACTTGCCTTCGCCGAAGCGGTCGGTGATGAGCGCCACGATTGCCTCCATAGCCTCGGCCTCGTCCGGGCCGTTGGTCTCGAGCATCACTGTTGCCCCCTTGCCCGCGGCCAGCATCATGACGCCCATGATGCTTTTCGCGTTGACCTTCCTGTTGTTGCGCGACAGCGCGACATCGCACTGGTATTTCGCCGCGAGCTGCGTGAGTTTGGCCGAGGCGCGCGCGTGCAGTCCCAGCTCGTTGATGATCTCAACGTCGCGTTGCGGCATAGACCGGTTCTGCGTTCATGTGCAGCACGCCCTCGCAACCGCCCGATACCGCTTTCTTCACCATCGTCTCGAGGTTGCGCGTTCGGTACGTAAAGGCGCGCACCAGCATCGGCAGGTTGACCCCGGCGATCCCCTCGACGCGGCCCGGTTTCAGCAATTTGCCGACGAGATTGCAGGGAGACGCGCCGTAGATGTCGGAAAAAATCATCACGCCGGTTCCCGTGTCGAGCTGCGCAATCAACTCGCGCGCCGCGGGCAGGAGCTGCAAAGGATCGTCGGAGGCGGAGACCGACAGCACCTCGAACTGCTGCGGCCGGCTGCCGAGCACGTGGGTGACGGCGCGTGCCAGGCCCTCCGCGAAACTGTCATGCGCAATGATCAGAATGCCGATCATCGTGGGTCCCGTGATGGCGCCATCGTATCGGCCAGCGGCGGCGCACCGGCGCCATCGGAATGGTCGACGGTCATGTTAACACGCGCGCACTTGCCCGCCCGGCCGACCAAAGGCCCGCCACGCCAACGCCTGACCGGGGCCGTCGCTTCGGTTGCATCGGGCGGCAAGGGCGCGCGCGGTCAGGCCGATGCCTGCTCGAGCGCCTTGGCAAACATCGCGCCGACGTCGAAGCCCGACTGCTCGGTGATTTCGACGAAGCACGTCGGGCTCGTCACGTTGACCTCCGTGAGATAGTCGCCGATCACATCGATGCCGACGACAAGGTGGCCTTCGGACCAGAGCCGTGGCCCCAGCGCGGCCGCGATCTCGCGGTCACGCTTGGTGAGCGGGCGCACGACGCCTCGGCCCCCAACGGCGAGGTTGCCGCGCGTCTCGCCGGCCTTCGGGATGCGCGCCAGCGAGAATGGAACCGCCTCGCCGGCGATGAGCAGCACGCGCTTGTCGCCTTCGGCGATTTCCGGGATGAACCGCTGCGCCATCACGGTCCGCGTACCCAGCTCGCCGACGGTCTCGATGATCACATTGCGATTCGGGTCGTCGGCGCGGACGCGAAAGACGGACGTCCCGCCCATTCCGTCCAGCGGCTTGACGATCGTGTCGCGGTGCGCGTCGATGAAGGCGCCGATCCGGGCCGCATCGCGGGTCACGAGCGTGGGCGCGATGAACGGCGCGAACTGCGCAATTGCGAACTTCTCGTTGTAGTCGCGGATCGCGCGCGGCCGATTGTAGACCCGCGCGCCGTCGCGCTCGGCCATCTCGAGCAGGTAGGTCGAATAGACGTACTCCATGTCGAACGGCGGGTCCTTGCGCATCAATACCGCCGCGAACTCCCGCAGCGGACGATCCTCGGGCGCGCCGGCCGTGTACCAGTCATGATCACCGGCATGCAGCGTGAGCGGCGCCACGCGCGCCCGCGTTCCGCTCGCGTCCCAGAAGACGTCCGCCTGCTCGAGCGCGAAGATCGCGTGGCCACGCGCGGCAAGCGAGCGCATCATCGCCACGCTCGAGTCCTTGTAGGCCTTGAGCTCGCGCAGCGGGTCGAGAATGAAAGCGTAGTCCATGGGGCGCGCGGATGGGATGGCCCGCCATGCTACCGCATCCGCCGGCACCGGCGCGCGCGCTCCGCGGCCGGGCTGGCTGGGGCGCCCAGGGCGGGCGCCGGCACGAACAGCGCCGGCGCGCGCGCTCACGGATGGATGATGAGGATCGTGCGATCGTCGGTTCGAATGCGGCCGTGGGTTCCCTTGACGGACGGATAGGCATCGATCTTCTCCGGATCGACGCGCTCGACCTCGGCAAACGCCGCCTCCCACGCGACAACATCCGGCGTTGCTCCAGGCTTGAAATAGCCGTCGGTGAAAAGTTCGATCGACCGCAACGATGCGCGCGGCCGGTCGAACACACGTACCAGGGCCAGCGGAACCTCGAAACCGTCGAGCGCCGCGTAGCTGAACGGACTCGTCGTATTGTTCTGAAAGCGCGTCTGCCCGCTGATCCCCCGGTCGAGGAGCCGCTCGATGTCGGCGTTTGGCGCCGACGGAAACCGTGACCGGCAGCGGGCGAGGCTGCGCTCGCGCAGCACGGCGAGCCTCTCCGCATCGAGCCAGGGATGCATGTCCGGATGCAATTCCCGGATGCCATAAAACGTGCAGGCGCGCGCCACGCGACGCTGCGCCGCAAGATCGCCCTTGGCGTGCGCGACCAGCCGGTAGGCTTCCTGCCGCAACGTCGCCGTCAGGAGATCGGGTCCGGCGTCAACCGCGACATTTTCGGACCCGTCGAGGCGCAGCCCGCTGTCGCCGATCACGATAAACCGGAATTTCGGGCCGAGGTCGACCGCGATCGTCAGCGTCGCGCCGAAGCGTTGGTGCGGATCGGCACGGACTTCCTCCAGGATGCCGTGCCGGACGTAGGCGTCGCGCAGCGCCGCGGAGGCGTGCTCGATCAGCGCTTCCGGCCTCGCTTCCGCTTCGGCGGAGTCGGTCAGGAACCCGGCGGCCGCCGACTGTACGATGCGGCTCGCCAGCCGGCCGGTGCGCATGCCGTCGTAGACGCGGCCCGTGATATCGGTGACGCCGTCGATCACCGCGTAACCACGCCCCGGCAAGACCAGGAACAGGTCCTCGTTGGCGTCGGGATCGTCGAGATTCTTGCCTTCGCTGAACGCTTCGATTCGCATCCGTCGGGCGACAGTTGTATGGGAACCGGGGATGTTATAACGTGGCGTCGGTACTGCGGTAGCGTCAATGGGACGTTTCTGCCAGACGGGGGGAGCCATGTTGAAACTTCGGTTGTCTGCGGTCGTTTTGGGCGGCGCGCTCGTTGCGGCCGTGGTCGCGCCGGCGGTTGCGCAGCAGCGCGTCAGCATCTACACCGCGCACACGGCCAATATCGTCGAACGGCTGATTCCCGAATTCGAGAAGGCGACGGGGATCAAGGCCGACGTCGTGAAGGCTGGCTCGGGCGACATCATCAATCGCGTGCGCGCGGAGTCCGCGAATCCGAAGGCCGATGTGATCTGGAGCATCGGGGCGGAATTGCTCGAGGCCAACACGGACCTGCTGGAGGCCTACCAGCCCAAAGAGGCCGCGATGATCGCGGATGCCTTCAAGACGAGCGGGCCCTGGCTTCCGTACACAGGGATCCTGAATGTCTTCGTGGTGAACACGAAGAAGCTGAAGCCCGAGGAATATCCGAAGACCTGGATGGATCTGGCCCAACCCCGCTTCAAGAACCTGGTATCGATGGCGGATGCGGAAAAGTCCGGATCGGCCTACATGCAGCTCAACACCTTTCTGACCATTTACAGCGACAAGCAGCCGGGCTGGGACAAGTTCAAGGAGGTGTTCAAGAACCTCAACGTGTCGGCCAGCTCCGGTGCGGTCCCGCGATTTGTCAACGACGGCGAAGCCGTGGTCGGAATCACGCTCGAAGACAACGCGTATCTTTATCTCAAGGGAGGCGGACCGGTCGCGATCGTCTACCCGGAAGACGGCACATCGGTGATCGCCGACGGCATGGCGCTGGTGAAGCGCGCGCCCAATCCGGCGGCGGGCAAGGCCTTCATCGACTGGGCGCTTTCCGCCGCCACGCAGAAGCTCGCGGTACAGGAACTCGGCCGGCGGCCGATCCGCAAGGATGCGCAGCCGCTGGGAGCGCTGAAACCGCTTAACGAGATCAAGCTTGTCAAGTACGACATCAAGAACGCCGCCGACAAGCGCAAGGAATACATGGCCAAGTGGCAGGCGCTTGTCCAGTCGCGGTAAGATGAACCGCCCCACGCTCACTGCTGCGGCGGAGCCGCATCCCGCCTTGCGGGACCAGCCTTCGGCTGTCCTGCGGCCTTCGGCCTGGTGTTCGCTACCCCGAGGGGGCAGCCCGCGCCCTCTGGACGGTTCTCCGGGCGGTTGGGCGGACACTGAGGCCGGCTGGCGGCAACGGCCCGTTGCGGCGATCCCTTTCCGTCTTTCAAGGCGTCTGGCGAGCGTGCGTTGGCCCGTGTAGAGCTCCGGCGAATTTCGAAGCGCTATCCGGGTGTCACCGCGCTCGACGATGTCGAGCTGACCGTGGAGCCGGGCGAATTCTTCACGTTGCTCGGGCCGTCCGGCTGCGGCAAGACCACGCTGCTGCGCACGATCGCGGGATTCAACCGGCACGACAGCGGCGAGATCCTGTTCGACGGCGCGCGCATCGACGAAATGCCCGCGCATCTGCGCAACATCGGAATGGTGTACCAGGACTACGCGATCTTCCCGCACAAGAGCGTGGCAGACAACGTGGCGTTCGGCCTCGCGATGCGACGAGTCCCGCGCAACGAGAGCGACGTCCGCGTGGCCCGTGCGCTCGATCTCGTGCAGCTCGGTGGCCTCGCGGCGCGAATGCCGCACGAATTGTCGGGCGGACAACAGCAGCGCGTGGCGCTCGCCCGCGCGATGGTCATCAACCCGAAGATCCTCTTGATGGACGAGCCGCTGTCCAATCTCGACGCGAAGCTCAGGGTCGAACTGCGCGATGACATCCGCGATTTGCAGCGCTCGCTCGGCATCACGACGATCTACGTGACGCACGACCAGGAAGAGGCGCTCGTCATTTCCGACCGGATCTGCATCATGCAGGGCGGCCGCGTGCACCAGGTCGCCGCTCCGCATGAGGTCTACGGTCGCCCGGCGACGCTGTTCGTCGCGTCGTTCGTGGGGGCGATGAACGTGTTCGAGCACCTTCCCGTCGGACCCGGCGGCGAAGTCGCGATCGGTGCAGCCATGCAGCTGCTGCCGGCATTGGCAGGACGCGCGCAGGTCACGCTCGCCATCCGGCCGGAGGATGTCGTTCTGGCCGCGCAGCCGCACAACGGCGGCGGCGCGCCGTCGATCGAAGGTATCGTGGACAAGGTGACCTATGCCGGCCGCGAAGCCTTCTACCGATTGACGATCGAGAAAAACCTGCGGATTCTGGCGCATGTCGCGCGGCCCGATCCGGCCCGGCTCCTGGCCATCGGTGAACGGCTGGCGGTCACGATCCCCGTCGCCGGCCTCCACGCGTTCGATCCTGCGGACGAACACCGCATCGAGCTTCGCACATGACGCTGCGGCCGCGCTTCGATTTCTGGACGCTGGTCATGGTGCTGGCCTTCGGCGTGCTCGCGCTGTTGCTGATCTGGCCGCTGTCGTCGATATTTGAAGCGAGCTTCATCGACAACACGACGCGCGAGCCCACGCTCGGCAACTACGCGCGGGTTCTCGGCCAACCGTACTTCCAGTCGGCACTTGGCAACAGCCTCATCGTCGGCGTGGGCGGCATGCTGGGTGCGATGCTGCTCGGCATACCGCTGGCGGCATTGACGACGCGCTACGTGATTGCCGGACGCAACGCGCTGGCGACCCTCGCGGTGCTCGCGCTGGTATCGCCGCCGTTCATCGGCGCCTACGCGTGGATCATGATGCTCGGCCGCAACGGCTTCGTGCGCGCCGCGCTGGAGGAGATCGGCATCGAGTTGCCGTCGATCTACGGCTATCTCGGGATCATCCTCGTCTTCAGCCTCAAGTTCTACCCGTTCGTGTTCCTGCTCGCCTCGAGCAGCCTCGCCACGATCAATCCGTCGGTCGAGGAGGCCGCGGAAGGCCTTGGCGCGGGTCCCTGGCGGCGTTTTTTCGGCGTGACGCTGCCGCTCGTCTTTCCGGCGATCAGCGCCGGCGCGCTCCTGACCTTCGTGCTGTCCGTGGCCGATTTCGGCACACCCGCGATCGTCGGCGGCAAGGTGCGCGTGCTGGCGACAACCGCCTATAATCTTTTCACCAGCGAAATGACGGGCAACCCCGGCCTTGCGTCCGCGACCAGCGTCGTGCTGATCGTGCTGTCGCTCGTCATCGTCGCACTCCAGCGCTGGTCGGTGCGCCGGCGCAATGTCGCAGGCACGTTGATCCGCAAGCCCGAGCCGAGGAAACTCGGGCCGCTGGCGTCCGTCGCGGCGCACGTCGTCTGCTATGCGATCGTGCTCGCGAGCAGCCTGCCGTCGCTCGTCGTTTTCTACACGTCGTTGCGCAAGACCAGCGGTCCCGTGTTCCAGCCCGGCTATGGGCTCGACAGCTATGCGCGGATCATGCGCGACGTGCCACACGTCATCAGCAACAGCGCAACGTATTCGCTCACCGCGGTCGTGCTGATCGTCATCCTGGGCTCGCTGATCGGCTATCTCGTCGCGCGCCGCGAAACGCGGATCGCGGGTATCCTCGACAGCGCATTGTTCGTCCCCTACATCGTGCCGGGCGTGGTCCTGGGCCTCGCCTTCGTGGTCACGTTCAACGTGAAGCCCATCGAGATCACGGGCACGGCGACGATCATCGTGCTGATGCTGTTCATCCGTCGCCTGCCCTACGCCGTGCGCAGTTGCGCGTCGATCCTGAAGCAGATCCGGGGCAGCATCGAGGAGGCCGCAGTTTCGCTCGGCGCGTCTCCCGCCCGCGCCTTCGCGAAGATCACGCTGCCGCTGATGCTCCCGGGGGTCGTCGCCGGTGCGCTGATGAGCTTCATCACCGCGATCAACGAGCTTTCGAGTTCGCTGATCCTCTACGTCGGCCGGACGATGACGATGCCCGTGCGCATTTACCTGTCCGTGCTCGACGGCGAATTCGGTACCGCGGCGGCGCTGTCCTCGATCCTGCTCGTCGCGTCCGGCGCGGCGGTCTATGCGGTCTTCTGGGTTTCCGGGCGCAACGAGAGCGCGTTTGTCTGAGCCTGCGGCCAGCCGGGCCGACGCACGGCCATGGGCGCCGAGAGATCGACCGCTTAGAATTGCGGGCTGTCGCCGCCGCCGGGATCGTCGTTACGGGGCAAGTGCTGTGACGTCGCCCCGAACTCGTTGCGCTCCGCCTAACACGGAAAGGTTCTTTCGATGGCCCGCCAAGCTGAATTTGCCCAGCTCAAAGAACGCCTCCAGGAGATCGACGACCTGCGCGGCGCCGGATCCGTGCTGGGCTGGGATCAGGCCACCTACATGCCGCCCGGCGGTGCCGAGGCGCGTGGCCGGCAGATGGCGCTGTTGGGCCGCATCGCGCACGAGCGGCTGGCCGACCCGACGCTCGGCCGACTCCTGGATTCGCTTGCGCCCTGGGCGGACGCGCAGGGGCAAGACTCGGACGAGGCGGCGCTCGTGCGCGTCGCGCAACGCGACTACGAGCGGGCGACTCGCGTGCCGTCCGCTTTCGTCCACAGGCTGAGCGAACACACGGCGGCGGCGTACCACGCGTGGGAACGGGCGCGACCGGCCAACGACTTCGCGTCCGTGCGGCCGATGCTCGAGACGACCGTCGATTTGAGCCGTGAACTCGCGGCGTTCCATCCTGGTTACGCGCACCCGTACGACGCGCTCATCGACCTGGCCGAGGACGGCATGACGGTGGCGGCGGTACGGACGCTTTTCACCGAACTGCATGCCGGCCTCGTGCCACTGATCGAGGCCATACGCGCGCGGCCGCAAGCCGACGACCGCTGCCTCAGGGGTGATTTTCCCGAGGACGCGCAATGGGCATTCGGCGAAAAAGTCATCCGCGCGTTCGGCTACGACTACACGCGCGGGCGCCAGGACAAGACGGCACACCCGTTCATGATCAAGCTCGGCCGCGGCGATGTTCGTGTCACCACGCGGCATAGCGCCACGTGTCTGTCCGACGGGCTCTTCTCGACGCTGCACGAAGCCGGACACGCGATGTACGAACAGGGCATCGACGACGCGCTGGATGGCACTCCGCTGTTCCACGGCACGACATCGGGCGTGCACGAAAGCCAGTCACGGCTCTGGGAGAACCTCGTGGGCCGCAGCCTCCCGTTCTGGCGACATTGGTACCCGACGCTCAAGGCCGCGTTTCCCGCGGTGCTGGGCGACGTGGAGGTCGAAGCGTTCTACCGTGCGATCAACAAGGTAGCCCCGTCGGCCATCCGCACCGATGCGGACGAGGTCACCTACAACCTGCACGTGATGCTCCGCTTCGACCTCGAGCTGGCGCTCCTGGACGGAACGCTCGCGGTCGCCGACCTGCCCGACGCGTGGCGCGCGAGGGCGGAACGCGACCTCGGCATCACGCCGCCCGACGACCGCGACGGTGCGCTGCAGGACGTCCACTGGTTCGGCGGCATCGTCGGCGGGGCGTTCCAGAGCTACACACTCGGCAACATCATGAGCGCCCAGTTCTTCGCCGCGGCGAGGCGAAACATCGCGGATCTCGACAACCAGATTGGCGCCGGCGAATTCGGTCCGTTGCGCACATGGCTGACCGAGCGGATCTACCGCCACGGCCGCAAATTCACGGCGCCCGAAATCGTCCTCCGCGCGACGGGCGAGCCGCTTTCGATCGCGCCGTACCTCGCCTACCTCAACGCCAAATACAGCCCGCTCTACGGGCTGTAGCTGATTCGCGCCCCATTGCGGCGCAAGCCGCGCCACGCCGGTGTCCCGGCTTCCTCCCGCTATTCCGGGACGACCCTGCTCCCGCTCGCGTCGGGGTCATGTGCGTCGATCGCGGCGGGCCGCGCACACGAGTTCCGCGCCGGCATCGATCGTGGGCCTACTTCGTAAGGAATGCCAGTACCCGGTCGGCCAATTGGCGATACGGCGGGGCAAGCAGCTTGAGCGCGCTCCACCGCGCCTGGTAGAAGACCGGGCGCAGCTTCGAGAACGTCTCGAAGCCCTCGCGGCCGTGGTAGTGACCCATCCCCGAGGCGCCGACGCCACCGAACGGCAGGTCGTGCTGCGCGACATGGAACAGCGCGTCGTTCACGGAAACGCCGCCGGACATCACGCGGTCGAGCAGCATCTGCACCTTGCCGCGATCGTGGCTGAACGGATAGACCGCGAGCGGCCGCGGCCCGGCGTTGATCCGCTCGATCACGGTGTCGAGCGACGTGTAGCCGCGCAGCGGCAGGATCGGGCCGAAGATCTCGCGCTGCATCAGGATGCTGTCATCGGGCGCATCGAGCACGATGTGCGGCGCAATCTTGCGCGTGGCGCGATCGAAGCCCGCGCCGGGCAACAACGGCAATACGGTGGCGCCTCGCGCGCGGGCGTCGTCGAGCGCGCAAAGCAGCCGGTCGAACGAGCGTTGGTCGATGATCGAAGTGTAATCCGGCGTATCGAGCCGCGCGTAGCGTGCCGGGACGATCGCGCGCGCGAATTCCACGAAAGCGTCGATCCGATCCTGCGGCAGCCACGCGTAATCCACGGTCGTGCAGATCTGCCCGGCGTTGAGGCACTTGGCGTACAGGATGCGCTCGGCCGCCGTGCGCAGCGGCATGTCGTCGCAGACGATGGCCGGCGACTTGCCGCCGAGTTCCAGCGTCACGGGACACAGGTTTTTCGCCGCGGCCGCCATCACGGCACGGCCCGTCTCGCCCGAACCGGTGAACAGCAGATGGTCGAACGGCAGTTGCGAAAACGCGATGCCGATCCCGCCGGTCTCGTCGAAGAACTGCAGTTTCTCGGGCGGGAAGTAGGCGGGGATGCGCTCGATCAGAAGCTGCGCGAGATGCCGCGAGTTTTCGCTCATCTTCACCATCGCCCGGTTGCCGGCGGCGAAGATGTAGGTGAGCGGGACGAAGCTCAGGTTGACTGGGAAATTCCACGGCACGATCACGCCCACCACGCCCAACGGTTGCGGGATCACGCGATTGCGCGCGCCGAAGAACGTGCGCAGATCCACCCCGCGCCGCTGCGGCCTCATCCATCCGCGCAGGCGCCGCATCGCATGGCCGATGCCGTCCATCGCCGGAACGATTTCGGCCAGCAGCGTTTCGTGGCGCGAGCGGTGGCCGTAGTCGGCGCTGATCGCGTCGCACAGTGCCGCCTTGTGATCGCGGATGAAGCGCCGCAGCGTGTCGAGATCGGCCCGGCGTTCCGCGAGGCTCGGAACGGGATGCGCGTGATACGCCCCGCGCTGTCGCGCCAGTGCGTCCGCAAGGTCCTGCGATCGTTCCGCGTCGGCGTTCGGCATGGTCAGTTGCTCATGAGGCCCGCGTCAAACCCCAGGCGTTTGCGCGGCCGGGTGGATTGTCCCGGCCTCGAGCAATTCCGAGGGTTCCGCCCGATCAGCGCTTTGGCTGGAACGTGTGGTCAAACACATAATCCGCCACACGACGCCCCTGGGCGATACCTTCGCGCTTGTCGAAGACCCAATGGATGCCGAGATAGATCCGGCTCTGGCCGTTTTCTTCCTCGGCGTCCGACAACGAACGGAATCGCCGCGGCAACAACGGTCGAACGTTTCCGTCGTGATCGAGTGTGGTGCCGTTGAACTCGTCCGAGACAAACGTGAAGGCGATGTGGTCCTGACCGTAGAAGCGGCGGAGAACCTGGAACAACGCGCCGCCGAATCCCGCGTGACCCGAAGGATAGGCGGGGAATGGCGGCGTGAAATTGGGTCCGGTCAGGTTGCTGGCCGGCGCGCCCATTGGCGTAAAGGTCAGGTCGGCGGTTGTCGCCGGATTGCCATCGCCGGGTAGCGACAGCAAGGGGTTTGGATCGGACTCCCGAATACCGGCAACCGGCCGCCAGAACTCGTAGTAATACTTCGATTCCCAGACCGCGATGGCGGCGTCGGCCAATGCGGTATTGATCAACGCCAGCAGACGCGTGAGCTCGACGGCATCCGAGCCCATCTGGTCGGCGATCTGCATCGCGATCTGGTTGTAGAGGCGCGGCGGCGCGCACATGCTCGGTGTGCCGTCGTAGGCCCAGAAAATGCCGATCTCGGTCTGCTCGGCGGTGCGGTGCGTGGCGGTCACGACGCCGTCACCGCCGATGGCTTTCACCTCGGCAAAGGCTTCCGCATACTCGGCCGAGTCGAGCGAAGGCGGCGGCGGCGCGCGAAACTGCGCGCTGCTGGCCATCACGAACGGCGTCACTTCGTCCCAGTAGGCGCCGAGCGCGAGCGGCGATTGGCTCACAGGATCCTGGCGCCAGATGCCGGGTCCGGAGCCCGTGATGAATTCGATGCCGACGCGAGGTTCGGCGTGCGCCGAGCCATCGTTCATGCGCAGGCTCAGGATCGCCTCCGCCGCGCGCTTTCCCAACGCGATGCCGCGTTCCGTCGGCCGCCGGCCGCCGATGGCGGCAAGATCGTGCGCGAGCTGCTCGTCGAAATACGCCGACTGTGACGGAAACACGGCGCTCAAGGTGTCATGCGCCGCTTGCGCGATTGCGGCCTCCATCGATGCGCCGTGCGCGGCGGCAGGGAGCCCGGTATAGCTTCGATACCGGCCCGATATCGCGTTGACCGCATCGAACATGGCAATGTGCACGATCGCCATCGCCCGACTCGCGCGGGCCGGGCCCAGCTGCTCGCCGAAGGTCCTTGTTTCGCCATTCGCGACCGGTGTGTGATCGAGTCCGGTCGCTTCGATCGCCATTTTGTTCCAGTGCCGGATCAGTCCCAGCCGGGTCGCATCGCGGTGCGGTGACCGCGTCGGGGCACGTTGCGCGTAGGGATTGTCGCGGTACAGGGGTCCCAGCGCATCTCGCACGCCATTGGAAAACCCTTGCGCCTGGGCAGCGGGCGCGAGCCAAGCGCAGATCGCGACTGGCGTCAGGAAGCAGATGCCGGCTAGGCGAGCGAAATGCCGGCAACGGCAGGCGGCAGAAGGGCTCATGGACGGCGCGTTGACAGTGGCACGTGTCGCGCGATGCACCTGTTCACATTCGGCCCGCCGGCGAATCGCGGACTTGCATTAGAACGCTATTCTGCGTGTCGGACAAGGGGTCAATGCTGCGGGTCAATGCTGCGTCGCCAACCGGCCGCCATCAGTCGTGCGCGACAACGCAAGCGCGGCAGGCTCGCCGTTACTCGACCGTCACCGATTTCGCCAGGTTTCGCGGCTTGTCCACGTCCGTCCCGCGGATCACCGCCGCGTGGTAGGCCAACAACTGCAGCGGAATCGTGTGCACGACCGGCGACAGATGCCCGGCGTGCTGCGGCAGCCGGATCACGTGCACCCCCTCGCTCGGCTGCAGGTGGCTGTCGAGGTCGGCGACGACGTAGAGTTCGCCACCGCGCGCGCGGACTTCCTGCAGGTTGGACTTGAGCTTCTCCAGGAGCGCGTCGTTCGGCGCAATCGCGACGACCGGCATGTCGGAATCGACCAACGCGAGCGGCCCGTGCTTCAGTTCGCCGGCCGGATAGGCTTCGGCGTGGATGTAGGAAATTTCCTTCAGCTTGAGCGCGCCTTCGAGCGCGATCGGATAGTGCAACCCGCGGCCGAGGAAAAGCGCGTGCTGCTTTTTGGCGAACTGTTCCGCCCACGCGATCACCTGCGGCTCCAGTGCGAGCGCCGCCTGCAGCGCGGCGGGCAGGTGCCGCAGCCCGCGCACCCAGAAGGCCTCCTGCTCGACCGTTAGCCGGCCGCGCAACTTGGCGAGCGTCAATGCGAGCAGGAAGTGCGCGATCAGCTGCGTGGTGAAGGCCTTGGTCGACGCGACGCCGATCTCGGTTCCGGCGCGGGTCAAATACGTGAACGCGGTCTGCCGCACCATGGAGCTCGTCGCGACGTTGCAGATCGCGAGCGTGTGCGCGTGCCCCAGTGACTGCGCATGTTTCAGTGCCGCGAGCGTGTCGGCCGTCTCACCGGATTGCGAAACGACGACGACGAGCGCCGCCGGATTGGGCACGCTGTCGCGATAGCGGTATTCGCTCGCAATTTCGACCTGGCACCGGATGCCGGCCATCGATTCGATCCACTGCTTCGCGACGAGCGCCGAATAATGGCTGGTCCCGCAGGCGAGTACCAGCACGCTGTCGATCTTGCCGAGCACGTCCGTGGCACCGGGCCCGAAGAGCTCCGGACCGATTGCCATGACGCTCTCCAGCGTATCGGCGACGGCACGCGGCTGCTCGAAGATCTCCTTCTGCATGAAGTGGCGATAAGGGCCGAGCTCGACGGCGTTGCCCGAGGCCTCGACGGTGACGACCACGCGCTCGGCGCGGTCCCCGCGCGCATCGTAAATCGCGTACGCCTCGCGCCGCACATCGGCGACATCGCCTTCTTCGAGATAGACGACGCGCCGGGTCACCGACATCAGCGCGGCCGCGTCGGACGCGAGGAAGTGATCGTCGTCGCCGATCCCGACGACCAGCGGGCTCCCGGCCCTCGCGCCGACGACGCGACCCGGCTCGCGCGTCGAGATCACGGCGATCGCATAGGCACCGTGAAATTCGGCGACCGCCGCCTGCACCGCGTGCATGAGGTCGCCGCCGCCGGAGGCATGCCAGTGCGCGTGGACGAGATGCGCAATTACCTCGGTGTCGGTCTGGGTGGTGAAGACGTAGCCCTCGCCCTTCAGGCGCTCGCGCAGCGTCTCGAAGTTCTCGATGATCCCGTTGTGGACGACGGCAATCTCGCCGCCCGAGATGTGCGGGTGCGCATTGGCGGACGTGGGCGCGCCGTGCGTTGCCCAGCGCGTGTGCGAAATGCCGGTATGCGCGGACAACTGCCGCGCGTCCGCCTGCGCGGCGAGATCGGCGACGCGAGCGGTGCTGACCAGCCGCTCGATGCGCGGCGTGGCCGCCTCGTCGATGATCGCGAGCCCGGTCGAGTCGTAGCCGCGGTACTCGAGCCGGCGGACGCCGTCGATCAGGACAGGAACGATGTTGCGCGCAGACGACGCGCCGACGATGCCGCACATGGCGTCAACCTTTCGGGGGATTCGGTTTCTTGACCGGCCGCTTCCAACGCGGCACGCTCACCTGGCGCGCGCGCGCGACGGTCAGCGTATCCGCGGGCGCCGCACCTGCGATCGTGCTGCCGCCACCGATCGTGGCGCCATGCCCTATTTCGACCGGTGCGACGAGCACGCAGTTCGATCCGATGCTGGCGCCGTCCTCGATCACCGTCCGGTGCTTGTTGGCGCCGTCGTAGTTGGCGGTGATCGACCCCGCGCCGAAGTTGACCCCGGCGCCCATCGTTGTATCGCCGATGTACGCGAGATGGTTGGCCTTCGAACCCTGTCCGATCGTGCTCGCCTTCACCTCGACGAAATTGCCGACGTGAACCTCCGCGGCGAGCGCCGCGCCCGGCCGCAGCCGCGCGTAGGGGCCGACACGGGCATTCGCGCCGATGGTCGCGCCGTCCAGATGCGAAAACGGCAGGACCTGCGCGCCGCTTTCGATTGAGACGTCCTTGAGCACGCAATGCGCGCCGATGGCTACACCGTCGGCCAGGCGCACCGTGCCCTCGAACACGCAGCCGACGTCGATGACAACATCGGCACCACAAGTGAGCGTCCCGCGGATGTCGATGCGGTCCGGGTCGGCCAGCGTGACGCCCGCGTCGGAAAGCGCGTCTGCCTGCGCGCGCTGGTAGAGCCGCTCCAGCTGCGCGAGCTCGCGCATCGTGTTCACACCGAGCGTCTCGATGACGTTGGCGGCGAATGTCGTCGCGACGCGCACGCCCTCCTGCACCGCCAGCGCAATCGCGTCGGTGAGGTAGTACTCGCCACTCGCGTTGCGCTTGTCGATCGCCTTCAGCCAGCGAGTGAAACACGCGGTCGGCGCGGCCATGACGCCCGTGTTGATCTCGCGAATCGTGCGCTCTTCGTTCGTTGCATCCTTGTGCTCGACGATGGCCGTCACCGCGCCGGACGCATCGCGCACGATGCGTCCGTAGCCGGTCGGATCGTCGAGCTCGATCGTCAGCAACGAAAGGGCGCCCTGCCGCGCGTGATGCACGACCGCTTCCAGCGTCGAGGCGCGCGCCAGCGGATCGGCGCCGAAGAGCACGAGCGTGACGCCGTCATCCAGAAGCTGCGGCAGCGCCTGCGCGAGCGCATGACCCGTGCCCTGTGGCGGGTCCTGCAACGCCCAGGTGAGGTCGGGTTCGGGAAAGCGCTGGCGCACCATTTCGCCGCCGTGGCCATAGACGACGCAGATGCGATCCGCGGCGAGCTTGCGGGCCGTCTCGAGCACGTGCGCAAGCAGCGGTCGGCCGCCGAGCGGGTGCAGAACCTTCGGCAGGCCGGAGCGCATTCGCTTGCCTTCGCCCGCGGCGAGGATCGCGATGTTGAGGGACGAAAGCGTGCGGTTCGTCATGGGCATCGGGGATTTTACGCGAATCATTGCACATACCCTACGGTGGCGCCGCAAGCGTGCCGCGGCGCAAGATGGGTTGCGGTATCCTCGCCGCAATGGCCATCATTGCAGTATTCAATCAGAAGGGCGGCGTAGGCAAGACGACGACCGCGCTCAATCTGCTCGCAGCGATCGCCCAGCGCGGACAGCGGCCATTGGGGATCGATTTCGATCCGCAGGCGCACCTGTCGCACGTGTTCGGCGTAAAGGCGCGGCATGCGGAGGATTCCGTCTGCAGCCTTTTCGTGCGACAGCGCCCGCTCGCCGACGTCGCGCAGATCACGAAGAGCGGCGTCGCGCTTTGCCCGGCGCACGCGGATCTCGCCAACGTCGACGGGCGGCTTGGCCGCGGCGTTCGCGCTGTCACTTTGCTCCGGCACGCGCTGCGTCAGGCGGACGCGCCCGTTGGCCCCGTCGTGATCGACTGCGGCCCGCTGCTCAACGTTCTCGCGCTCAACGCCGTGTTCGCCGCCGACGTCGTGCTGGTGCCCGTTTCCTGCGATTATCTGTCGCTGCGCGGCGCAGTCATGGTCGAGCGCGCGCTCGACGCCCTCGAACCGGTGATGCGGCAGCGGGTCGCGCGGCGGTATCTCCTGACGCGTTTCGACCCGACGCGGGCGATGAGCAACGACGTCGCGGGGCGAATGGCCTCGGCCGTTCGTGCAGAGGAGATCTGTGCGACGCGGATCCGCGAGGATGCGCACCTCGCCGAGAGTCCGGCGATGGCGCTCGACATCTTCCGCCACGCGCCGGGGAGCGCGGGTGCGCTCGACTACGAAGCGCTCGGCGCCGAGTTAATGCGTGCCGGTTTTGGGGACTGAACGCGGCCTGACGTGTCCGGTCTCGACTTCGACTACGCGGGTATCGCGGCGCCCCGCCAAGGGTCGCTCGCGGCGTTCGATGATTTCGCACTGCAGGTACATTTGCCGCAGGCGCCGTTCGGCGTCGTCCAGCGTCGCGGCCATGATCTGGATGTTGTCCACCCGCTGGCCGGACTTGGTGCGAATATTGAAGCCGAAGCGAAACATCGCGGACTCCTGCTCGACCCGAAATCCTGCCTGCCGCATTGCACCCATTGAGCGCCAAGGAGTTAGCGCCAAGGGTTGCTATGATAGATCAAGTGCCGCTCGCAAGGGAGCGAGCGGCCGGTCCTTTTTCGCCCCATGAACCCAGAGCCAAGCCCATCCGACGCGACGCGGCACGCCCAAGCGGAAGGGTGCTCGGCAGCCGTGCGTCCCGAGGTGGAAGAGGAAATCGCCCGTGCGTTGGGCAAGATGCGGCTAGCGAGCGCTCACCAACATTTGGTTCTCACACCCCTGACCGGTGGCGTTTCGTCCGAAATATACCGCGTCGACCTGCCCTCCGGACCCCTCTGCGTGAAGCGCGCGCTTGGGAAATTGAAGGTCGCAGCCGACTGGCGCGTGCCGGTCGAGCGAAACCGGTGGGAAGTCGAGTGGATGCGCATTGCTGGCGCAATCGTGCCGGCGGCGGTCCCGGCGATCGCAGGCGAGGATCGCGCGGCCGGGTGCTTTGCGATGGCGTATTTCGCGCCGGATACGCACCCGGTCTGGAAGGATCTGCTTCAGGCCGGCATGGTCGAAATGCCGACGGCCGTGGCCGTCGGCAACGTGCTGGGCCGGATTCATGCGGCAACAGCGGACCGGCCCGACATCGCCGCCCGGTTTCCGACGGACGAAATCTTCCGCGCAATTCGTCTGGAGCCCTATCTTGGCGCAACCGCACGCGCGCATCCGGATCTCGGGCATCGCTTAGCCGCCCTCGTCGAGACGGCACGCACGACAAAGCGCGTGCTGGTTCACGGCGATTTCAGCCCGAAGAATCTGCTGGTCGGGCCCGCGGGTCCGGTAATCCTCGATGCGGAATGCGCCTGGTACGGCGACCCCGCCTTCGATCTGGCATTCGTGCTGAACCACCTGCTGCTCAAGGGCGCGTGGCGACCGCAATGGCGCGCCCGATTTGTCGATGCCTTCGCGGCGCTCGCGGCGGCCTATCTCGCCCACGTCCACTGGGAGGCATCCGCCTCCTGCGAAGCGCGGACGGCGGCGCTGTTGCCGGGCCTCATGCTGGCGCGAATCGACGGCAAATCGCCGGTCGAATATCTGGTGGACGACGCGCAAAAGGACGCCGTCAGGAAATTCGCGCGAACGGCTCTCGGCGACCCCGTCTTCTCCGTAGGTGAGATCGCGCGCCGCTGGCTCGCGGAGGCGTCGCCGTGAGCGACGCGATTGCCGCCATCCGGGGCCGGCGTGTCTGGGACTCGCGCGGGCGACCGACCCTCGAAGCCGAAGTCGCGCTTGCGAGCGGTGCCGTCGGCCGTGCCATCGCGCCTGCCGGCGCCTCGCGCGGCTCCCGCGAAGCGATCGATCTGCGTGACGGCGGAACGCGCCTCGGCGGACTCGACGTGGCGCAGGCGATCGCCAATGTCGAAGGACCGGTGCGGCGCGAACTCATCGGCAGCGATCCCGCGGACCAGGCGGGCATCGACGCGGCCCTGATCGCGCTCGATGCGACGCCAAACAAGGCCCGGCTTGGCGGCAATACGACCGTCGCAGTATCGCTGGCCGTCGCGCATGCGGCCGCTGCATCGTCGCGATGCCCGTTGTGGCAATACCTCGCCGCAGGCGACCCGGTTTCCCTTCCGCTGCCGGAGATCCAGATTTTCGGCGGCGGCGCGCATGCCGGCCGACGGATCGACATCCAGGACCTGATGGTGATGCCCATCGCGGCAACGTCGTTCGCCGGAGCGCTCGAGATGACCGCCGAGGTGTATCGCGCCGCCGGCGATTTGATGCGCGACGCGGGAAAACTCGCCGGCGTCGCGGACGAAGGCGGCTGGTGGCCCGCGTTCGACACCAACGAAGAGGCGCTGGCGATGCTCGTGCGCGCGATCGAGCGCGCCGGCTTCGTGCCCGGCGATGACATCGCGATCGCGCTCGATGTTGCCGCGTCCGAATTCGGTCGCGACGGCCGTTACCGGCTCGGTCTCGAACGCCGTGAACTCGACCGCGACGGGATGATCGAACTGCTGCTGAACTGGCTCGATCGTTACCCGATCGTGTCGATCGAGGACCCGCTGGCCGAAGATGACCGCGATGGCTGGCTCGCGTTCGCGCGCGCCGCCGGTTCGCGCGTCGAGATCGTCGGCGACGACTACCTCACCACGAATGCCGCGCGTGTGGCAGAGGCCGCCCGCGACCGCGCATGTAACGCGGTCCTGATCAAGCCGAATCAGGCGGGAACGTTGACCGAGACGCTGGCGGCGATGACGGCCGGGCGGGCAGCCGGGTTTTCCACCATCGTTTCGGCGCGCTCCGGCGAGACCGAGGACGTGTCGATCGTCCACCTGGCGGTCGGCTGGAATGCCGGACGACTCAAGGTGGGATCGTTCGCGCGCTCCGAGCGCATGGCGAAATGGAACGAAGTCCTGCGCATCGAGGAGAATCTGGGCGAGGCGGCGGCGTTCGCAGGACGCTCTGTGCTTGCACGATCGTGACGGGTGACACCAACGGTCGCGGGTCGCCCCGGCCGCACAAACTCAGACCCGCAACAGAAAATCGGCTAGTTCGGCGAATCCCGCACCCGCTTCATCGGTTGTGACATACGCCGGCAACGTCGCGATGCGGTCGGCCAATTCCCTGACATTGGCGACGCCCACCGAATTCGCAAAGAACGCGAACATCGGCGCGTCGTTCGGCGAATCGCCGACGAAGACGAAACGCTCGCGCTCGGCGTCGATGTCGACGCCGAATGCCTCGGCGCAAAGCGACCGCGTCATCGAGAGTTTGTCGTAGGTGCCAAACCAGCCGTTGACGTGAATCGAGCTCGTCTTGGCCGTCATGCCCTCGGCTTGCATCATCGCCACGATGCGGTCGACCGCTTCACGCGGCAGCGGCGGCACATCCTCGCGGAAATCGATCGCGAGGTCGGTCTCCCGGTAACCTTGATCCGACGCGAGCGCACATCCCGGCACCGCGGCGATGATTTTCTGCGCGACCGTCAGGAGCCGCGCGCGGCACGCACGCCGAACCGGCTCATCGTCGACGAAACGCCGCGCGAGCCTGCGTGTCGCCCCGTCGTAGCGCATGTAGAGCGCGCCGTTCTCCCCGACGACCGCATCGACGGGCCACATGCGCGCGATGTGGTCGCACCAGCCCGCAGGTCTGCCGGTAATCGGAACGACGAGCCGGCCCGCGGCGCGCAGCCGCTCCATCGCCGCGTAGGCCTCCGCGGTGAGCCGGCCATGCGTCGATAGCGTATCGTCGATGTCGGTGAATACGCCGCGAATGCCCCGCCGTACGGCATCGGGCATCGTGGACAATGGTCGCAATGTGTCGCCAACCTTCATGGGCGAGCCGCCGCGACAGCCTTCGCTACGTACGCCGCCACCCGCCGTTGTTCCGCTGCGGTCATGCCGATCCCGCACTTGGTTCGGCGCCAGAGCACATCCTCCCCATCGCGCGCCCATTCCGCGCGCACGACGTAGTCGATCTCCGCTGCAGTGAGTCCGTGGCCGAAATCCGCGCCGAGATCCGCGGCCGTCTTTGCGGTGCCGAGCACCGCGAGCGCGAGCGTGCCGTGCCGTCGCGCGAGCCCGCGCACGAGATCGGCGGGCAAAGCGGGGAAGCGCCGGGCGAGTTCCGCGATCCACGCGGCACTGCCGCCCGCCGGCAGATCCCCTCCGGGGAGAATCGCCCGCTCGGTCCATCGCGGCCGCATGGGCGCCACGAACGGTCGCAACTCGTCGAGCGCGTGCTCGGCGAGTTTCCGATAGGTCGTGATCTTGCCGCCGTAGATCGACAGCGCTGCCGCGCCAGCGCCATCCTCCGTGTCCAGCTTGAAGACGTAATCGCGCGTGATCGCCGACGGATCGGACGCACCATCGTCGTAGAGCGGGCGTACGCCGCTGAAGGTCCACACAACGTCGCCGCGACCGAGCGTTCGTGCGAGGTAGGTGTTGGCAAGTTCCAGAAGATAGTCGATCTCGTCGTCCGAAATCTGCGGCTGCTCATAGGCATCCACCGCCACGTCCGTGGTCCCGATCAGCGTGTAGCGGTCCTGGTATGGAATGACGAAGACGATCCGCTTGTCGGCGTTTTGCAGAATGTACGCGTGCTCGCCGTCGTGCACGCGCGGGACGACGATGTGGCTGCCCTTGATGTGGCGCACGCTCTCCTTCGACGGCGTGCCGTTGATCGAATCGCGAACGCGCTTGACCCACGGTCCCGCCGCGTTGACGAGGGTTTTCGTGGTCACTTCACTGGTCGCGCGCGACGAGTCGCCCAGGGTCGCCCGCCAGAGCGGCCCGGAAGCGCCGCGCTCGCGCCGCGCGGAGAGAAGCGTCGTTCGAACCCGAACCTCGGCGCCGCGCAGCTTCGCGTCCATGACGTTGAAAACGACGAGGCGCGCGTCGTCGACGCGCGCGTCGGAGTAGACGAACCCCTTTCTGAACTTGGGCTTGAGGCCCGCCCCCCACGGCGTACGCGACAGATCCACACCGAACGAGCCGGGCAGCGTCTCGCGCCGGCCGAGGTGGTCGTACAGAAAAAGGCCGGCGCGCAGCATCCACGCCGGGCGCAGGTGGGGCTCGTGCGGCAACACAAACGACAGCGGTTCCACGATGTGCGGCGCCTGCCGCAGCACGACTTCGCGCTCGGCGAGCGATTCGTGGACCAGCCGGAATTCGTATTGTTCGAGGTAGCGCAAGCCGCCGTGGATGAGCTTCGTGCTCCACTGCGACGTGGCTGCCGCGATGTCGCCCTGCTCGACCACGAGCACCTTGAGGCCGCGGCCGGCGGCATCCCGCGCGATGCCGGCACCGTTGATGCCGGCGCCGACGACGATCAGATCGTACTGGGGTGGATTGGCAGACATTGCCCGGCGTTTTCGCGTGAACTTCGATGCAATTCTATCGCAGCGGGTCGTGGATTCCGGTGATTGCGCCGCGTTTACGCTAAGATCGCGCCTCGTCGACCCGAAACGCCACAGGGGCCCTCATGGAACTCGTCCCCGAAGTTGCCGCGCTCGTTCCCGAGATGAAAGCCTGGCGGCATCACATCCACGCGCATCCCGAGACCGCGTTCGAGGAGGTCGCCACGGGCGCTTTCGTTGCGGACAAGCTGCGCTCATTCGGACTCGAAGTGCATACAGGGCTCGCCGGGACGGGCGTCGTCGGTGTTCTCGCCAACGGCTCCGGACGTGACGCGATCGGCCTGCGCGCCGACCTTGACGCGCTGCACATCCACGAAAAGTCCGGCGTCGAACACGCGTCGAAAATCAACGGCAAGATGCACGCTTGCGGGCACGACGGCCACACGGCGATGCTGCTGGGCGCGGCGGCCGCGCTCGCGCGGAAGAAGGATTTCGACGGCACCGTGTACTTCATCTTCCAGCCCGCGGAAGAAAACGAGGGCGGCGGCCGGGTGATGGTCGAGCAAGGCTTGTTCGATCGCTTCCCGATGCGCGCGGTCTACGGCATGCACAACTGGCCGCTGAATCCGGTCGGCACGATGGCGACGCGCGTCGGGGCGTTCATGGGCGCGTTCGACATCTTCGAGATCGTCGCCACGGGGAAGGGCGCGCATGCAGCCATGCCGAACACCGGCAAGGACCCGATGCTGTTCGCCGCCCACACGATCAGCGCACTGCAGACGATCGTCGCGCGCAACCTGCACCCGCTCGACGCGGGAGTCGTCAGCGTCACTCAGGTCCATGCCGGCGACACGTGGAACGTGATCCCGCAGGAAGTCGTGCTGCGCGGCACGGTGCGGAGCTTCGAACCGGCCGTCCAGGATCTGATCGAGCGACGGATGCGGGGAATTGTCGCGGGCATCGCGGCGACTTTCGAAATGACGGCGACGGTCCGCTACGAGCGCCGTTATCCCGCGACGGTCAACGCCGCGGCAGAAACGCAGCACGCGATCGCCGCCGCCGCGGCTGTGGTCGGTGCGACGAACGTCGATACCGACCCGACGCCGAACATGGGCAGCGAGGATTTCGCGTTCATGCTGCAGGCGAAACCCGGCTGCTACGTCTGGCTGGGCGCGGGACGCGGCCCGGACACGCCGAACGTGCACAATCCGTACTACGATTTCAACGACGACACGCTGCCGATCGGCGCGAGCTACTGGGTGACGCTCGCCCGGCAGCAGCTGGCCTCGCGCCGCGCCTGACGGCTGGTTTCAGCCGCGCAGGTCGCTGCGCAATTCACGCGACCGGATCGCCTTCGACAAGCTGGTGGCTGTTTGCTCGCCCGGAGCGATGACCGTCACGCGCGATGCCGCATCTTGCGGATCGCCTCGAGCTGCGCCACGGCGATCGAGAGTTCCGCCTCGGCAACGGCGATCTCCTCCTTCGACGTCTTGTTCTGCATCGCTTCCAGCGCGGCCTTGCGCGATTCCATGGCCGCCGCCTCGTCAAGGTCCTTGGCGCGAATCGCGGTGTCGGCGAGGACCGTCACACGGCTCGGCTGCACTTCGAGAAAGCCGCCCTGGACGAAAACGAGCTCGTCTTCGGCTTGGCCGGGAATCTTGATCCGCACGGCGCCGGGTTTGATCTGGGTGAGCAGCGGCGTGTGGCGGGGATAGATGCCGAGTTCGCCCATGACGCCCGGGAGCACCACGAATTCCGCCTCGCCGGAGAAGATCTGTTCTTCGACGCTGACGACGTCGACGCGAATCGTGTTGGCCATGGTTGTCCTCTACGCCCTTGCGGATGTCGTCACTGCAGCGTCTTCGCCTTCTCGAACGCTTCTTCGATCGGCCCGACCATGTAGAACGCCTGCTCGGGCAGCTGATCACATTCGCCGGCGACGATCATCTTGAAGCCCTTGATCGTATCCTTCAGTGACACGTATTTGCCCGGCGAGCCCGTGAACACCTCGGCCACGCTGAACGGCTGCGACAGGAAGCGCTGGATCTTGCGCGCGCGCGCCACCGCGAGCTTGTCTTCGGGCGAGAGCTCGTCCATGCCGAGGATCGCGATGATGTCGCGCAACTCCTTGTAGCGCTGCAGCACCGACTGCACGGCGCGCGTGGTCGTGTAGTGCTCCTCGCCGATCACGTTGGGGTCGATCTGCCGCGATGTCGAATCGAGCGGATCAACGGCTGGATAGATGCCGAGCGACGCGATGTCGCGCGACAACACGACCGTTGCGTCGAGGTGGCCGAAGGTCGTGGCCGGCGACGGATCGGTCAGGTCGTCCGCAGGCACGTAGATGGCCTGGATCGACGTGATCGAGCCGGTCTTGGTCGACGTGATGCGCTCCTGCAGCCGCCCCATCTCCTCGGCCAGCGTCGGCTGGTAACCCACGGCAGAAGGCATCCGGCCGAGCAACGCGGACACTTCGGTGCCGGCCAGCGTAAAGCGATAGATATTGTCGATGAAGAGCAGCACGTCGCGGCCCTCGTCGCGGAACGATTCGGCGATCGTGAGTCCCGTGAGGCCGACGCGCAGCCGGTTGCCGGGCGGCTCGTTCATCTGGCCGTACACCATGGCCACCTTGGACTTCGACGGGTCGGCCTTGTTGACCACTCCGGCATCCATCATCTCGTGATAGAAGTCGTTGCCCTCGCGCGTGCGCTCGCCGACGCCGGCGAACACGGACAGGCCCGAATGCGCCGTCGCGATGTTGTTGATGAGCTCCATCATGGTGACGGTCTTGCCGACGCCGGCGCCGCCGAACAGGCCGACCTTGCCGCCCTTGGCGAACGGACAGATCAGGTCGATGACCTTGATGCCGGTCTCGAGCAGCTCCTGCGACGGCGAGAGCTCGTCGAACGCGGGCGCCTTCCGGTGGATCGACATCTCCCGGTCGGCGCCGATCGGTCCGCACTCGTCGATCGGGCGGCCGAGCACGTCCATGATGCGACCCAGCGTCTTGTTGCCGACCGGCACCGTGATCGGCGCCGCGGTGTTGACGACTTTCATGCCGCGGCGCAATCCGTCGGAGCTGCCGAGCGCGATCGTGCGCACGATGCCGTCGCCCAACTGCTGCTGCACCTCGAGCGTCAGGCCGATTTCGTCCATCTTCAGCGCGTCGTAGATGTTCGGCATGGCCGCGCGCGCGAACTCCACGTCGACGACGGCGCCGATACACTGGACGATGGTTCCCTGGTTCATGTTCGCTTCCTCGGGTTTTCGTTGATGCAATACGACCTGCGACCGCCGCCGGGCTAGACCGCCGCCGCGCCGCCGACGATCTCGGCCAATTCCTTGGTGATCGACGCCTGCCGCGACTTGTTGTAGATGAGCTGCAGCTCCTCGATGATCTCCTGCGCGTTGTCCGAGGCCGCCTTCATCGCCACCATCCGCGCCGACTGCTCGGACGCCATGTTCTCGTTGACCATCTGGTACACCAGCGCCTCGACGAACCGGAGCAGCACGCCGTTGAGCAGCGTCTTCGCGTCGGGCTCGTACAGGTAGTCCCACGAACCGCTCTGCGCCTCGGCTTTGCGTATTTCGCCGCTCGGCGTCCGGAACTGCTCGGGGATCGGCAGCATGGTGCCGTGCCGCGCTTCCTGCTTCATCGTGTTGACGAACGTCGTGAAGAAGATGTGCACCTCGTCGAGCGCCCCGTCGATGTACTTGTCGAGCAGCACCTTGACCGGACCGATCAACCGGTCGATGTGCGGCCGGTCGCCGAGTTGCGTTGCGTGCGACACGACGTTCGCGCCGAGCCGGCTCAGGAAGCCCAGTCCCTTGTTGCCGATCGCGACATAGTCGACCTCGAGCCCTTTGCCGCGCCATTCCTTGTGCGCGGCGAGGACCAGCCGCAGCACGTTGGTGTTGAGGCCGCCGCAAAGTCCCTTGTCGGTGGTCACGACGATAGCGCCAACGCGCTTTCACCGTCTCGCGCCGGGCGAGGAAAGGGTGCTTGTACTCGGTGTTCGCCTTCGCAACGTGCAGCACGATCTGCAGCGCGCGCTCGACATAGGGGCGCGAGGCGCGCATCCGGTCCTGGGCCTTCTTCATCTTGGAGGCCGAGACCATCTCCATGGCCTTCGTGATCTTGCGCGTGCTCTGCACGCTCTTGATCTTGGTCCGGATTTCCTTCGCGCCAGCCATGTCAGTACGCGCCGTTTTTCTTGAAGTCCTCGACGGCGGCGGCAAGCGCCTTTTCGTCCTCGGCGGAGAGGTCCTTGGTCTTCTCGATGTTGTCCATCAGCGCCGCGTACTTGCTCTTCATGTACGCGCGGAGCGCCGACTCGAACGCGAGCGCCTTGTCGACCGGGATGTCGTCGTAGTAGCCTTTGTTGACGCTGAACAACGTGACCGCCATCTCGTTGACCTGCAGCGGGTGGAACTGCGGCTGCTTCATGAGCTCGGTGACGAGGCGGCCGCGGTCCAGTTGCTTGCGCGTCGCTTCGTCGAGATCGGATGCGAATTGCGCGAATGCGGCGAGCTCGCGGTATTGTGCGAGCGCGAGCCGCACGCCGCCGCCGAGCTTCTTGATGATCTTCGTCTGCGCATTGCCGCCGACGCGCGACACCGAAATGCCGGCGTTGATGGCCGGACGGATTCCGGAATTGAAGAGATCGGTCTCGAGAAAGATCTGGCCGTCGGTGATCGAGATCACGTTGGTCGGCACGAACGCGGTGACGTCGCCCGCCTGCGTTTCGATGATTGGCAGCGCCGTGAGCGACCCGGTCTTGCCCTTGACGGCGCCCTTCGTGAACTTCTCCACATATTCCTCGTTGACGCGCGCGCCGCGCTCGAGCAGCCGCGAATGCAGGTAGAACACGTCGCCGGGGTACGCCTCGCGGCCCGGCGGCCGGCGCAGCAGCAACGAGATCTGCCGGTACGCCCACGCCTGCTTGGTGAGGTCGTCGTAGATGATGAGCGCGTCCTGGCCGCGGTCGCGGAAGTACTCGCCCATCGTGCAGCCCGCGTACGGCGCGATGTATTGCATCGCGGCCGAATCCGACGCCGTTGCAACGACGACGATCGTGTACGCCATCGCGCCGTGCTCTTCGAGCTTGCGGATCACGTTCTTGATCGACGACGCCTTCTGCCCGATCGCGACATAGACGCAGATCAGGTCCTTGCCCTTCTGATTGATGATCGTGTCGATCGCGACGGCGGTCTTGCCCGTCTGCCGGTCGCCGATGATGAGCTCGCGTTGCCCGCGCCCGATCGGCACCATCGAGTCGATGGCCTTGAGCCCAGTCTGCACCGGCTGCGACACCGACTTGCGCCAGACCACCCCCGGCGCGACCTTTTCGATCACGTCGGCCTCCTTGGCGTCGACCGGGCCCTTGCCGTCGATCGGCTGCCCCAGCGAGTCCACGACGCGCCCGATCAGCTCGGGGCCGACCGGCACCGACAGGATGCGGCCCGTGCATTTCACCGTATCGCCCTCGGTGATGTGCTCGTAGGAGCCGAGAATCACCGCGCCGACCGAATCGCGCTCGAGATTCAACGCGAGGCCGAACGTGTTCTGCGGGAACTCGAGCATTTCGCCGGCCATCGCGTCGGACAGGCCGTGCACGCGGCAGATGCCGTCGGTGACCGAGACGACCGTTCCCTGCGTGCGCACTTCGGCGCCCGTGTCGAGGCTCTGGATCTTGGTCTTGATGAGTTCGCTGATTTCAGATGGATTCAACTGCATGGTGTCCTCGCGTTGCCCCGGCACGCACGGCGCCGGCGCACGGTAGTTTCGATATCAGGTTCGCAACTGGTTGGTCATGGCCTCGAGCTGCGCCTCGACCGATGCATCGATGACGGTGTCGCCGACCGTGATGCGCGCGCCGCCGATCAGCGCCGGGTCCACGTTGACCGTTGCCTCGATCTTCTTGCCGAAATGCTTTTCGAGCGCCGCCTTGAGCTCGTCGACCTGCGTCTCGGTCAGCGGGAATGCGCTGTCGATGCGCGCTTTCGCGACGCCGTCGGCGTCGTTCTTCAGCGCCTCGAAGTGCGCCAGGATATGGGGCAGCAGCGCGACGCGATCGGCCTCGACCAGCACGCGGACGAAATTGCGGCCGAGATGATCGAGCCCGTCACCGCACACGGAAAGCACGAGCGCTTCCTTGTCTCCCGTGGTGAGCCTCGGATTGTCGAGCGCCGCCGCGATGCGCGGGTCGACGACGACCGAGCTCGCGAAACGGAGCATCTCCGACCACACGGGCAGCGCGTTTTCGCCGCGCGCGAGCCGGAACGCCGCCTCGGCGTAGGGTCGGGCGATTGTCGTCAGTTCCGCCATCGCGTGCCCGTCAGAGCTGCTGCCGGATCGCCGCGAGGAGATCGGCGTGCGCCTTGGCGTCGACTTCGCGCTTCAGGATCTTCGCGGCGCCGGCGACTGCCAGATCCGCTACCTGGTTGCGCAGCGCCTCCTTCGCCCGGACGACTTCCTGCTCGAGCTCGGACTTCGCCGCGGCGAGGATGCGCTCGGCCTCCGCCTTGGCGTCCGACTTGGCGGCGTCGATCGTTTCGCTCTTGAGCTTCTCGCCCTGCGCGATGATGTCCGACGAGCGGGTCTTCGCCTCGGCCAGCATGTCGGCGATGCGCTTCTCCGTGCGCTCGAGACTCTGGCGACCCTGCTCGCCCGCGGCGAGGCCATCCGCGATCTGCTTCTGGCGGGAATCGATGGCGCGCATCAGCGGCGGCCAGACGAATTTCGCCGTGAACCAGATGAACGCGGCAAAGCCTACGGCCTGCATGAAAAGCGTAAGGTTGATATTCATGGCTGCCCTCCGGCCGTTCGATGTTGTTCGATCGCGCCCTTACTTGAGGCCGGGCGGGATCAGCGGATTGCCGAACGCAAACAGCATCGCGAGGCCCACGCCGATGATGAACGAGGCGTCGATGAGGCCGAGCAGCAGGAACACCTTCGCCTGAAGCTGCGGCATCAGTTCCGGCTGGCGCGCGGCACCTTCGAGAAACCGCGAGCACATGATGCCGACCCCGACACAGGCGCCGAGCGCACCGAGACCGATGATGAGGCCGATGCCGATGCCCGTGTAGGCCTGGATCTGGGCAACCAATGCGAGCTTGTCCATTTGCTTTCCTTTCTGAACGAGGGTTGGACGATGAAATGAAACGGGGGTCAGTGGTGTTCGTGCGCCATCGCGATGTAGACGATGGTGAGCATCATGAAGATGTACGCCTGGAGCGCGACGATCAGGATGTGAAAGATCGACCAGCCCAGATGCAGGACGGCGCCGAACACGACGCCGGCGACACCGGTCGCCGCCCACAGGCCGAGCAGCATGAAGATGATCTCACCGGCGTACATGTTGCCGAACAGCCGCAGCGAATGAGACAGCGGCTTCGACACGTACTCGACCAGATTGAACATGAGATTGAATGGCCACAGCAGCGGGTTGCCGCCGAACGGCGAGCAGAAGAGCTCGTGAATCCAGCCGAAGAACCCCTTCACCTTGATGCTGTAGAAGATCATCAGCGCAAACACGGACAGCGAGAGCGCGAACGTCGTATTGACGTCCGCGGTGGGCACACCGCGCCAGACGTGCTGGTGGAACACGTGCTCATAGATCCAGGACATGATGTCGATGGGCAGGAAATCCATCGCATTGAGGAACAGCACGAGCACGAACGTCGTGAGCGCGATCGGCGCGACCAGCTTGCTGTCGCCGTGATAGATGCCCTTGACCTGGTCGTTGACGAAATCGACGGTCAGCTCGACGAACGCCTGCGTCTTCGAGGGCACGCCCGCGGTGGCCTTGCGCGTGACGAGCCAGAGGAAGCCGAACGTGAGGAACGCGATGACGCCGGTCGTCACGAGCGTGTCCCAGTTGACGGCCCAGAAGCCGCCTGCCTCGCCGACGGGCTTCGTCAGGAACGTCAGGTGATGCTGGATATAGGACGTCGGATTCAGTTCGGATTCGGCTGCCACTGGCCCCACCCTTTGCACAATTCAAACTACTCGCGAACGAAAATCGCCATGCTGAACACGATCACGGTTATCACGAACGCGGTAAAGAATGCTCCCAGCACGATGCCCTCGTATGTCACCAAGGCGAGCCAAAGTCCGCCGAGGATCACGAGGATCTTGCCCACTTCCGCGCGAAACATCGCGACAAGCGTGGTTCCGGCGTCCGGCACCCGCTTCGCGCCGAGACCGACTCCGGCAAGGAACGCGTAGACCACGCCAGCCGCCAGGTTGACAAGCCCCCCCAGCACCGCCGAAACCGCCCCGTGCGCTCCGGCCCACACCCCTGCGATCGCCGCCACGGCCAATGTGGCGAAGAGCTGCCACAGGAGGACGGTGCGGATCGGCTTGGTCTTGAGCGGGGGAATCACTCGGGCGGGCGAGGTACTGGATCTACCGGCCCCATCCGGCAACCGCAAACCGATCGATTATATCGGTTTCGAGCACCGCCCCGCAATGCGGATATTGCGGTGCAATGCGCGTCGGCGGCGCCCGCTCAGCCGCCGGAGAGTGCCCCGACGATCATCAATTCGCGGGCACCGACCACGGAAGCCGACAGACTGCGCGCTGGCGCGCTGTCCACGAAGAGCCGGACGTGCGGGCGGACGGCCCCCTGCTCGTCGATGATCCGGAAGCGCAGACCAGGGAAACGGCTGTCGAGCGCTTGCAATGCTTCGCCGAGCGTCGCGCTCGGTGCGAGCTCCACGGCATCGGCGCCCGACGTGTACGACCGCAGCAGCCCGGGGACGAGCACGATCATCGGCTGCGGCGCGGCGGCGGCACGATCGCTGCGTGGCGGATCAACGCCGCGACCCTTGCCGCGGCGCTCAGTCGCACTCGACGGCGTAGATTTGCGGCAGGTGCCGCGCCAGGCATTTCCAGCTGCGGCCTTCGTCCCGGCTTGCCCAGACTTCGCCGCTCGTGGTCCCGAAGTAAACGCCCACTGTCGATGCCTGGTCCACTGTCATTGCCTGGCGCTTGACGGTCCACCACGCCTGCGCCTTCGGCATCCCCGTTGCCTGCCGCTGCCACGTCTTGCCGCCGTTGACCGATCGGTAGGCAGCGGGCTTGCCGGCCGGTGAAATTCGCGGCCAGACATCCGAGCCATCCATCGGAAAAACCCACAGCGTATCCGGATCGCGCGGGTGCAGGACGACCGGGAAGCCGATGGCGCCGACCGACTTCGGCATCGCCGCGCCGATGTCCTGCCAGCGGTCCGCCGGGCGATCGAGTCGGTACATGCCGCAATGGTTCTGCTGATACAGCCGGTCGGGTTCCTTCGGATGAAGACGCACGCAATGCGGGTCGTGTCCGAACTCCGGATCGGGGTCCGGCAGGAACAGCGCCTTGACGCCTTTGTTGAGCGGCTTCCAGTCGCCGCCGCCGTCGATCGACTCGAAGACCCCGCCGCTCGACATCCCGATGTAGAGATGCCGCGGGTCGCGGGGGTCGACCAGAATCGAATGCAGCTTCGGCCCGTCGGGCGTGCCATCCTGATCGCCGCCACACCATGCTTTGCGCTTTTCGTGCGCGTTGAAGCCGTCGACGCCGGTCCATGTCGCGCCGCCGTCGGCGGAACGGAACAGTCCCTGCGGCGACGTTCCCGCATACCAGACCCCCGGCTCGGACGCGTGCCCCGGCGTGAGCCAGAACGTATGGTCGACGGTGCGGCCGCTTCCGGGCGCGAAGGCCGGCGGCTGCGCCGCCTCCTTCCAGGTTCTTCCGCGATCGGCGGAACGAAATATCGTCGGGCCAAGGTGTCCGGTGCGCGCGGCGGCGAGGAGCGTCCTGCCATCGCGCGGATCGGCGCGCGCGTGATGAACGATGTGGCCCAGGAAATGCGGCCCGGAGAGCTTCCACGCGCGGCGCGCGGCGTCACCGGTAATCGTCCACAACCCCTTGCGCGTCGCAATCAGCAGCGTCGTGCGGCGTGCCGAAACAGCCGCCGCGGTTTTCTTGAGCGTCGCCATGATCCCTCCTCCCGACGCAACGCTACCGCGCGCGCGGCGTTACGGCAAGTGTCGATTTGGAGACCCGGCACGCGTTGGGGTTGAATTTCAGCGCGAGGCCTGCAATCCTCGCACGTTCGGTCCTGCGGGGAACCGGCCAGCATCCTCGGCGGTCCTTGCGGGACCAGGCAACGCCTCGTGGCCGCGAGCCCCTTCGCTGCCGTCCCGCCCAATAGGAGATGACATGACGATCAAAGTAGGTGACAAACTGCCCGCGGGCACGCTTTCCGAATTCATCGAAGTCGAGTCGGCCGGCTGCACGGTCGGGCCGAACGAGTTCAAGTTGGACGACCTGACGCGCGGCAAGAAGGTGGCGATTTTCGGTCTGCCCGGTGCGTTCACGCCGACGTGCTCGGCCAAGCACGTGCCGAGCTACGTGCAGAACATCGACAAGCTGAAGGCGAAAGGCGTCGCCGATGTGATCTGCATGTCGGTCAACGATGCGTTCGTGATGGGTGCGTGGGCGCGCGATCAGAAAACCGGAAACAAGATCCGGATGATGGGCGACGGCAGCGCGCAATACACGAAGGCGCTCGGCCTCGAGTTCGATCTCACCGCGAAAGGTCTCGGCTTGCGCTGCCAGCGCTTTTCGATGCTCGTCGACGACGGCGTCGTCAAGGTGCTGAATCTTGAGGCGCCCGGCAAATATGAGGTCTCCGACGCCGAGACGCTGCTAAAGCAGATAGGCTGACCCGCGCCGGCGGCAAAGTGGCCGCGGCGTGTCGGGGGATCGGCAACGGCTGCGTCGCGGCGCGCGTCATGCCGCCGCAGTCGTTACCTCAGCCTCGCTAGTATGCCGTCGAGCTGGTCGAGACTCGAATAGACGATGATCAGCTTCCCGGCGCCGTTGGCCTTGGGCTCGATCGTGACCTTGGCGCCGAGCGCCTCCGC
This sequence comes from uncultured beta proteobacterium, assembly GCA_963695725.1. Lineage (GTDB taxonomy): Bacteria > Pseudomonadota > Gammaproteobacteria > Burkholderiales > Casimicrobiaceae > CAIWHR01. The sequence goes on along the minus strand of CAVOHM010000001.1, from coordinate 1,353,158 downwards.
CAGGGTTTCCTGCAGCCGCGCGAGATCCGGATCCACGGCGCGCGCATGGCGCGTCCCGCCGCGGCGGCCGGGGTGTGCCAGCTGGTGGACAAGCCGCTCGGTTTCGCGCACCGACAGGCCCTGCGCAACGACACGCGCGGCCGCCGCGGTCTGCTGCGCCGGCGACAGCGCGAGGAGCGCGCGCGCGTGGCCCATGTCGAGCTTGCCGCCCATCAGATACGCCTGCACCGGCTTGGCGAGATCGCGCAACCGCAGCAGATTGGTGACCGCGCTGCGCGAGCGGCCGACGGCCTTCGCCGCCGCATCGTGCGTCAGACCGAATTCCTCGATGAGACGGTGAATGCCGTTGGCCTGCTCGAGCGGATTCAAGTCCTCGCGCTGAATGTTCTCGATCAACGCCAGCGCGAGCGCCGACTGGTCGGGCACTGTCTTGACCAACGCCGGCACTGCGGGAAGTCCCGCGCGCCGCGCGGCGCGCCACCGGCGTTCGCCCGCGACGATCTCGAATCGTCCGCCTTCGATCGGCCGCACCAGGATCGGCTGCATCACGCCGTGCTCCCGAATCGATGCGGCGAGATCCTCGAGCGCCGCGTCGTCCATCTGCGTTCGCGGCTGGTATTTGCCCGGCTCGATCCGGTCGATCGGCAACGACTGCAGCGCGTCGGCCGCGCCTGCCTCGTCGGTGCCGGCGAGCAGCGCGTCCAAGCCGCGGCCGAGTCCCTTGGGTCGAATCATCGCGGCGGTCTCCGTGCGCTCAATGAGGGCCCGGGCGTCATGCGAGTGGTGTGGCCGGTTGCGTGACAGGCGGGGCGATCCCGGCCTCCATCCGGCGCAGCATCTCGCCGGCGAGCGCCAGGTACGCCTGTGCGCCCTTCGAGTTCTTGTCGAGATGCAGCGCCGGCACGCCGTGCGACGGCGCCTCGGCCAGACGGACGTTGCGCGGGATCACGGTCCGATAGAGCTTCTCGCCGAAATGCTTGTCGAGTTCGGCGCCGACGTTGAGCGCGAGCGTGTTGCGCGGGTCGTACATCGTGCGCAGCAGGCCCTCGATCTCGAGTCCGGGATTCAAGTGCGCGCGCACCTTCTTCACCGTCTGCACGAGATCGGAGAGTCCCTCGAGCGCGTAATACTCGCACTGCATCGGGATCAGCACGGCGTCCGCCGCGCAGAGTCCGTTCAACGTGAGGAGCGAGAGCGACGGCGGGCAATCGAGCAGCACAAAATCGTAATCCGGCGCGATCGTCGAAATCGCCGAGCGCATCTGCTGCAACGCTTCGGCCAGGGCTGTGCGCAATCGCGTTTCGCGACCGGGCAATTCCACGAGCTCGATCTCCGCGCCGGCGAGTTCGCGGTTGGCGGGCACCAGATCAAAGCCCCCGGTCGGCGAAACGACGCGAACATCCGCAATGTTTTTTTCCCCGAGCAACACGTGGTAGACGGTCGCCGTCAGCGCGCGCTTGTCGACGCCCGCGCCCGTCGTGGCATTGCCCTGCGGGTCGAGGTCGACGAGCAGCACGCGCCGCTTCATCGCCGTCAGGCTCGCGGCGAGGTTGACGGCCGTCGTCGTCTTCCCGACGCCGCCCTTCTGGTTGACGACCGCGAGGATCCGCGTCACGCTCGTTCCATCACGATCAGGTGGCGTTGCGCATCGAGCCCGGGCACCGCGAGCGCCGGTGTCGCGATGACGCGAAATGCCGGCGGCAACAGCGCGATTTCCTCGTCCGGAAACACGCCTTTCATCGCGACGAGCCGCCCCCCGGCGCAAGATGTCGGGCACTCGACTGCGCGAACGTGGCGAGGTCGCAGAACGCGCGCGAGATCACGACATCGAACGGCGCCGCCGGCGCGTAGTCCTCGACGCGCGCGATCGCCGCTTCGGCGTTCGTCAGTTCGAGTTCGATCACGGCTTGCTGCAGGAACGCGCCTTTCTTGTGGCTGCTGTCCAGCGCGACGACGCGCCACGACGGCCGTGCGATCGCCAGTGGAATCGCGGGCACGCCGGCGCCGCTGCCGACGTCGAGCACGCGCAGTCCCGGTCGTGCCTCGCCATCCGGCAGGTGCGGCAGCACCGCGAGCGCGTCGAGCACGTGGTGGGTCACCATTCGCTCCGGTTCGCGAATCGCGGTGAGGTTGTACGTCCGGTTCCACTTCGCGAGCAGCTCGATGTACGCAATGAGCTTGTCGCGCGCAGCACGCGGCAGCGACGCGGTGGCGCCCCGTGCGCCAAGGTCGACGAGCCCGGCGTCGAGATCGACGGTCGCGCTCACGCCGAACGCCGCTTGTCCGCCGGTCGCGAAGGCGGTCCGAGCCCGCGCTTCAGATGCACGAGCAGCAGCGAAATCGCGGCCGGCGTGATGCCGGAAATGCGCGCCGCCTGGCCAAGCGTTTCGGGTTTGTGCAGATTGAGGTTCTGCTGCACCTCGGCCGACAAGCCGCGCACCGAGCGGTAGTCGAGATCGGGCGAAAGCCGCAGATCCTCCTGCACGCGCTGCCGCGCGATTTCTTCACGCTGCCGATCGATGTAGCCCGCATACTTGGTCGCCACCTCGACCTGTTCGGCGACGATCGGATCCGCCGCCGGGGCGCCCACGCCGGGGAGCGTCAGCAGCGACGCGTAGGTCACTCCCGGTCGGCGCAGGAGTTCCTGCAGCGAGTATTCACGTTCGATGGGCTGCCCCAGTACGCGCTCGGCGTCGTGCGCCGCAACGACGCCGGGGTTCACGAAGGTGGACTTCAGTCGTTCGAGTTCGCGCGCGACGGCGTCACGCTTGCGGCAAAACACGTCCCAGCGCGCATCGTCGACGACACCGAGTCTGCGGCCGTGTTCGGTCAGGCGCAGATCCGCGTTGTCCTCGCGCAGTTGCAATCGATATTCGGCGCGCGACGTGAACATCCGGTACGGCTCGCTCACGCCACGCGTGATCAGATCATCGACCAGCACGCCGAGATACGCCTCGTCGCGCCGCGGCGACCAACCGTCCTCGCCGCGCACGAAACGCGCGGCATTGATGCCGGCGAGGAGCCCCTGCGCGGCGGCTTCCTCGTATCCCGTCGTGCCGTTGATCTGGCCCGCGAAGAAGAGGCCGCGGATCGCCTTCGTTTCGAGCGTGGACCGCAAGGCGCGCGGATCGAAATAATCGTACTCGATCGAATAACCCGGCCGCAGGATGTGCGCGTTTTCGCAGCCCTTGATCGTATGCACGAGCGCCAGCTGAACATCGAACGGCAGCGAAGTCGAAATGCCGTTCGGATAGACCTCGTTCGTCGCAAGGCCCTCGGGTTCGAGAAAGATCTGGTGGCTCTTGCGCTCGGCGAATCGCACCACCTTGTCCTCGATCGACGGGCAGTAGCGCGGTCCGACCCCTTTGATAACGCCGGTGAAAAGCGGCGACCGGTCGAGCCCGCCGCGAATGATCTCGTGGGTTCGTTCGTTGGTATGCGTGATCCAGCACGCGATCTGCGGCGGGTGCATCGCGCGCGCACCGAGGAAACTCATCACCGGCGCCGGATCGTCGCCGGGTTGCCGTTCGAGCGCGGAAAAATCGATGGTGCGGCCGTCGAGCCGCGGCGGCGTCCCGGTCTTGAGGCGGCCGACCGGCAGCGACAATTCGCGCAGCCGCGCGGCGAGCGTAGTCGCCGCCGGTTCGCCTGCGCGCCCGGCGGCGAAGTGCTCGAGCCCGACGTGAATCAAACCGGACAGGAACGTCCCGGTCGTCAGCACGACGGCGTCGGCTTCTATCGTCACGCCCATCTGGGTGCGCACCCCGGTCACCACCGCGCCAGAACTGCCGGAAGTAATCGTGAGGTCGTCGACCGCCTGCTGAAACAGCGTGAGGTTGGGCTGGTTCTCGAGACGCCGGCGAATCGCCGCCTTGTAGAGAACCCGGTCAGCCTGCGCGCGGGTTGCCCGGACGGCAGGCCCCTTGCTTGAATTGAGCATGCGGAATTGGATCCCGGACTCATCGGTCGCTATCGCCATGGCGCCGCCCAGCGCATCGACCTCCTTGACGAGATGCCCCTTGCCCACGCCACCGATCGACGGGTTGCAGGACATCTGCCCGAGTGTTTCGATGCTGTGCGTCAGGAGCAAGGTCTTGCGGCCCATCCGCGCGCAGGCAAGCGCGGCCTCCGTGCCTGCGTGGCCGCCGCCTACGACGATTATTTCAAATCGAGTTCCTAAATCCATGATTACATTGATGTATTATGATTGGTGTCGCTGTGGTCAGGACCCGAGCGTCATGATACGGCAAAGTGACGGATGCGCAAAGTCACCCTTTGGCCGATCCCAATGGCGCGATCCGCCGTGTTCCACGTGGAACCTTTCGGGCCAAAGCCCGCCGTGAAAGCGTAGCGATGTTTCACGTGAAACGCCCGTGCCTGCCCGGCTTGGCCCGACTACAATCGGTCGCATCCCTTTCGCTCATCCTCTCCAGGCGATTCCACTCCAGATGCCGCGAGTTCTTTGCCTTGGCATGTCCGCGCTCGATGCGATCTATCGGGTGCCCGCCATTCCGGCGATCCCCACCAAAGTCCTGGCGACCGGTTTCTCCGAGTGCGGCGGTGGCATGGCGGCCAATGCGAGCGTTGCGGTAGCGCGCCTGGGCGGCGATGCGTGCTATTGGGGGCGCGTCGGCGACGATGCGCTGGGCGCCCGCATTCTCGATGAGCTTGCTGGCGAGGGAGTCGACATCCGCTCGGTGCGCCGAATTGCGGGCTGCATCTCCCCGTCGGCCGCGATATTGATCGACGACCACGGCGAGCGGCTCGTCTGCGCCTACAACGACCCCAAACTCGACCGCGAACCGTCGTGGCTTCCGCTCGACCAGCTCGCCCAATGCCAAGCGGTACTGGCCGACGTCCGCTGGCCGGAGGGCGCCGCAGCCGTGCTGGACGCGGCCTGCCGGCATGGAATTCCCGCGGTATTCGATGGCGATGTCGGCCCGCGGGAGGCGCTCATGGATCTCGCGCGCCGCGCGACCCACGCGATCTTTTCGCAGCCCGGATTGGCGCGTGCGTCCGGGATAGCCGACCCAGGGGAAGGCCTCGCGGCGATCGCCAAGTCGGTCCGCGCCGTGGTCGGCGTTACCTTGGGCGCGGAAGGGTTCCTGTGGCGCGATGGCCCACGCGAACGACACGTTGCCGCACCCAAAGTTGCGGCGATCGACACGCTCGCGGCGGGCGACGTGTGGCACGGCGCATTCACGCTGGCGTTGGCCGAGCGGCTAGATGTGGCCGCGGCGGGCCGTTTCGCGAACGCGGCCGCTGCGATCAAGTGTACGCGCGGCGGCGGGCGGCTCGGCGCTCCGAGCCGCGCGGAGGTGGCCGCGCTGCTCGCCATCGGTTCCTAATTGCTCGAAAATATCAAATAGTCGTTATTAATCAATAGATTATATGGCATTGTCGCCGGCGCCTGAACCCCTCCGGGCGGCGCGCCAAGGTCGTCTACCGCGACATAGCCCAACCGGAATCAACCGGAAAGACGGCGGCCAAGGCCCTCGCGTTCCACGGCGAGCACCCGGGGAAGCTTCGCCCCTAGCTTGGCAAACAGCGTATCGTGCGACGCAAGTTCGCGCTTCCACGCGCCGGGGTCGGTCCGCATGACCTCCGCAAACCGGTCGGCGCCAAAATCGAGCCCGGACCAGTCGAGGTCGCGATGGTCCGGCGCAAACCCGAGCGCCGTCTCACCCGCACCACCCCGCCCGCGGGCCCGGTCGACGATCCATGCCAATACCCGCATGTTCTGGCCGAACCCGGGCCAGACGAAGCGGCCATCCGCGCCGGTACGAAACCAGTTCACGTTGAAAATCGCGGGCGGTTTCGGCACGGTCTTCCCCATCCGCAACCAGTGCGCAAAGTAATCGCCGACGTGGTAGCCGCAGAACGGAAGCATCGCAAACGGGTCGCGTCGCACTTCACCGACCGCGCCGGTCGCGGCAGCGGTCGTCTCGGAGCCCATTGTCGCCGCCTTGTACACGCCCTCTTCCCACGTTCGCGCCTGCACGACGAGCGGCGTCGTATCGCTGCGCCGCGCCCCAAAGATGAACGCGTCGATCGGCACGCCGTCCGGGCTGTCCCAGTGCGGGTCGAGCGACGGGCATTGGACGGACGAGACCGTGAACCGCGCATTCGGGTGCGCCGCCTTGCGGCCGCAGCCCGGCGTCCACGACTGGCCTTTCCAGTCGGTGAGGTGCGCTGGTGGCTCCTTGGTCATCCCCTCCCACCAGACGTCGCCGTCGTCCGTCAGCGCAACGTTGGTGAAAATCACGTTGGCATGCAGCATGCGCATCGCATTCGGGTTCGACTCGTTCGACGTCCCCGGCGCCACACCGAAATAACCGGCCTCCGGATTGATCGCATAGAACTTCCCGTCCTCGTGCGGCTTGATCCAGGCGATGTCGTCGCCTACCGTCGACACCTGCCAGCCGTCGAACCCGGCCGGGGGAATCAACATAGCGAAATTGGTCTTGCCACAGGCGCTGGGAAACGCCGCCGCGACGTAGCTCTTTTCTCCTGACGGCGCGGTCACCCCCAGGATCAGCATGTGCTCCGCGAGCCAGCCCTGGTCGCGGCCCATGACCGACGCTATGCGCAGCGCGAAGCACTTCTTGCCCAGCAGCGCGTTACCGCCGTAACCGGAGCCGTAGCTCCAGATCTCTCGTGTCTTGGGAAAATGAACGATGTACTTGTGGTCCTTGTTGCACGGCCACGGCACGTCGGCCTGACCCACGGCGAGCGGCATCCCGACCGAGTGCACGCACGGCACGAAGTCCCCGTCGCTCCCCAGCACGTCGTACACGGCGCGTCCCATGCGTGTCATCAGGTTCATGTTGACCACAACGTACGGGCTGTCGGAGAGCTCGATCCCCACGTGCGCGATGTAACTGCCGAGCGGCCCCATCGAGAACGGCACCACATACATCGTCCGGCCCCGCATGCAGCCGTCGAAGAGACCGTTCAACGTCTGGCGCATTTGGGCCGGCGCGATCCAGTTGTTGGTGGGTCCCGCATCCTCTTCCTTCTCGCTGCAGATGAATGTCCGATCCTCGACGCGCGCGACATCCGATGGATCCGAGAGGGCAAGAAAACTGTTCGGCCGCTTCGCCGGATTGAGCCGCGTCATCGTCCCGCTCGCGACCATCTCCGCGCAAAGACGGCTGTATTCGTCGTCGCTGCCGTCGCACCATACGACGCGGTCCGGTTTCGTCAGTGCAGCGGTATCGCGAACCCAGCGCAGCAGGCCCGCATGCCGCACGTAGGAAGGCGCAGCCGGTGAGGAGGGTGGATCGGGAAGGTTCATGGGGAGACTCGTGAGGATTGGAATGCCGTGAACACCACACGTGGACGATGTTTCCGCAGCAGCGCAGCCACTCGGAAAGTCTACACCGACACAACCGTGTTTCGCCGCTCGCACGCGACGCGAAAATTGGTCGAGTGGCCTTACCGAATCGTGCGTGACGCGACGACAAAAACGCGCCGGAACGCAAAGAGCACGCGCCCGTCGCCAAGCAACGGATACGCGGCGGCGACGCGCGCGGAATAGTCGCCGACAAATGCCCGCTGCGCGTCGGCATCCAATGCCGCAAGAATGGGTGTCAACGTCGTACCCATCGTCCAGGCGACGACTGGATGCACGCCATCGCGCGACGCGGGCAGCACATGAAGATATTCGCTCGCCCATGCATCGACGTTTTGCGCCATTGCCGCAAGCAACTGAAAATAGGCGGCGGTGGCCAGCACCGGTGCCGGCCGCACGACCGATCGCAGTCGATCGCGCCAGCGCGCGGACGCGACGACGGCGGCGAGCGCAACATGCGAAGGTGCGGCGACTTGATCCGGCATCTGGACGGCAAGCACACCGCCCGGGGCAACCCAGCCAAAGATCCGCGGGAAGAGGCTCGCGTGGTCGTCCTGCCAATGCAGTGCCGCATTGCTGAACACGAGGTCGGCCGGCGCTTCCGGCGTCCAGCTCGCGAGATCGGCCTCGACCCATTCCTGTTGCGCCGAGCCGGCCGTCGCTGCGCGCGCCGCTGCGAGCATCGGCGCCGAACGATCGACGCCGACGATGCGCGCCTGCGGCCAGCGTTTCGCCAGGAGCGCCGTGACGTTTCCGGCGCCGCAACCGAGATCGACGATCGCCCCCGGTGTCGCGACCGATATGCGCGCGATGAGGTCAACGGCCGGGCGCAGTCGTTCGTCCGCGAATTTGAGATATTGCGCCGGGTCCCAGCTCATGGCTGCCTCTCCTTGCATTCAAAGCCGCCTCGCGAGCACGCCAGCGCGCCCAACTCCGGCCTCCGTCGGTCACGGCGGGCCCCCATCACTTGCCGACACAGAACCGCGAGAAAATGACGCCCAGCAAATCGTCCGGCGTGAACTCGCCGGTGATCGTCGCGAGCCCCGTGTGCGCTGCGCGCAAGTCTTCCGCGAGCAGTTCGAGCGACATGTCTGCGGCCGCCGCGTGGCGCGCTGCACTCTGGAGATGTTCCACCGCGGCGCGCAGCGCCGCAAGATGGCGTTCGCGCGCGAGGAAGGCGCCCTCCATGTCTTCGTGCGCGCCTGCGGTGGCGAGGATCTCCTCGCGCAGCAGATCCATGCCGGCTCCGGTCTTCGCCGACAGGAAGACGTGGCGTGCGGCGTGCGCAGTCGGCTCGTCGCTCGCCTGGCGCGCGCAGGATTCCACCTTGGGCGAAATTCCGATCAAGTCGATCTTGTTGTGGACGACGAGCCGGCGCAGCGTCGCCGGCAACTGCGCGAGAATCGCCGTATCGTCGCCGGTGATGCCGCCGCCGCCGGCGGCATCCACCAGCACGAGTGCGAGATCCGCGCGCGCCACGGCGGCCCAAGTGCACTCGATCCCGAGCGTCTCGATGGGGTCGTCCGTCGGCCGCAATCCCGCCGTGTCGATGATCGTCAGCGGAATGCCGTGGATCTCCGTCTGCGCGTGCACCGCGTCGCGCGTCGTCCCGGCAATCGGCGTCACGATCGCAACGGCATCGCCCGCCAATTGGTTGAGGAGGCTCGATTTGCCCACGTTCGGCCTCCCCACAAGGACGACAGCAAGCCCCTCGCGCAGCCATGCGCCCTGCTTCGCTCGCGCCAGCACGCCGGCGACCTGCGTCAAGATCGCCGCGAGCCGGCCCTGCACGTCAGCTGCGCGCAGAAACGCGACGTCCTCCTCGGGAAAATCGAGTGTCGCCTCCGTGACCATGCGAAGCTCGATCAACGCGTCGACCAACGCGTGGATCTCGGTGGAAAACGCGCCGGACAGGCTTCGCGCCGCCGCGCGCGCCGCCGTTGCCGTTGCCGCTTCGATGAGATCCGCGACGCCTTCGGCCTGCGCCAGATCGAGCTTGCCGTTGAGAAAGGCCCGCTGCGTGAATTCGCCTGGCCGCGCGAGGCGCGCCCCGAGTTCGATACAGCGGGAGAGCAGCAACTGGAGAACGGCCGGACCACCGTGGCCATGCAACTCCAGCACGTCCTCGCCGGTGTAGGAGCGCGGGCGCGCGAAGAAGAGCGCGAGCCCCTGGTCCAGCACTTCGCCGGCCGCGCCCCGGAACGCGGCCACCGTCGCGACGCGCGGTTCGATGCGCCGCCCTACGATCCCCGCGGCAATCGTCGCGACCCCGGCGCCGGACACCCGCACCACGCCGATGCCGCCGCGGCCCTGGGGCGTGGCGATCGCCGCAATCGTGTCCTGCGCCAGTTCGCGATCCACGGATTCGCTCATGGGCTGGCGCCGCGGTGGTCGTGGCTAGCGCCGCTTCGCGGCCGCGCTCGCCGCTTCCTTCTCCAACACGCGGTTCATGTGCCACTGCTGGAAGATCTGCAGCGAATTGTTGACGAGCCAGTACAAGACGAGCCCGGACGGGAAGAAGACGAACATCACCGAGAAGGCAATCGGCATGATCTGCATGACTTTGGCCTGCACCGGATCGGAGATTGGCGTCGGCGAGAGTTTGACCTGCAGGTACGCGGTAATGGCATAGACCACCGGAAGCACGAAGTACGGATCCGGCGCCGCCAGGTCCTTGATCCAGCCGATCCACGGCGCGTTCCGCAATTCGACCGCGGAGAGCAGCACCCAATACAGCGCGATGAACACGGGGATCTGAACCAGGATCGGCAGACAGCCGCCCAGCGGGTTGATCTTCTCCTGCTTGTACATCTCCATCATCTTGACCTGCAGTTGCTGCTTGTCGTCGGCATACTGCGCCTGCAGCGCTTTCAACTTCGGCGCGATCACCTTCATCTTGGCCATCGAGCGAGCGCTGGCGTGATTCAGCGGGTAGAACACGCTCTTGATGATGATCGTGAGCAGCACGATCGCCCAGCCCCAGTTGTGGACGATTCCGTGCAGCCACTTCAGAAGCCAGAAGAGGGGCGCCGAGATCACGGTGAAAATCCCGTAATCGACGACGAGGTCGAGACCTTTGGCGAGCCGGGCGAGCTCGTCCTGCTCCTGCGGCCCGACATAGAGCGGCACGTGAACCTGCCCGGTGGCGCCGGGCGCGATCGTGCCGACCGGCACGATCATGCCGGCCGAATAGAGTCCGCCATCGAGTTTCCGTGCGTAGAACTCCCGGGGCGCGCTGTTCGCGTCACCCGGTAGCCACGCGGCGACGAAGTAATGCTCGACCATCGCCACCCAGCCGTTGTCCGCATTCTTCGTGTACGGCAGCTTGCGCGATCGGATCGGCCGCGAGCTTGTCGATCTCGCCGAACTCGATTTTCTTGAATTTGTCGGTCTCGTTGTAGATGACCGGGCCCGTGTACGAAACCGGCGCCATCGAGTTCTGCGTGCCTTGCGTCTTCATGTCCCGCGTCAACTGGTAATACGCGAACGGCGCAATCGGCGCCGTGCCGCCGTTCGTGACGTCGAAGGCAACGTCGATCTCGTAGCTTCCGCGACGAAACGTCAGCACCTGGACGATCTTGTCGCCATTGGCGCGCCTGCGCCTGCAATCGGAGCTCGATGCGATCGACGCCCCGCGCGAGCTCGCGCGGGCCCGGCAGCGCCGTATAGGCGGTGCGGTGGTTGGGCATGCCGTCGCCCAGGAGACCCGACTGCGCGACAAACATGCGATCCGGCGTGCGCAACAGCGCGAGGTAGGGCTTCGCCGCATCGTCCGGATCGCGATGCTTGAGGAGCGCAACCTTGGTGATGGCGCCACCGGTGGTGTCGACCTCCACGCGAAAAAGGTCCGTCGAGATTGTGATCGTCTGTCCGGCGGCGACCTCGTTTGCCGGTGGCGCCGCACCTGCCGGCGGTGTTGGCCCCGCAGGCAGCGCCGGTGTGGCGGCAGGCGCCGACGGCAGGTCTGCGGCCGCAGAGGTTTTCGCAGGGGCCGCCGTGGCCACCGGCGGCGGCGGCCGGAATTCCTTCTGCCACGCTTCCCACAACAGCAGCGCCGAGAATGAAAAAACGACAAACAGAATGAGGCGTTGGGTATCCATGACAGCCTGGGTGAGCGCGCGCAGCACGGTTGCGCGCAGGGAAATGGGACGGGATTCGGATCAGGGTACCGGGTCGTATCCGCCCGGATGATACGGATGGCAGCGCAGGATGCGCCGCACGGCCAGCCACGACCCCTTCAGCGCGCCATGTTTCACGAGCGCTTCGCCGGCGTAGTCCGAGCAGCTCGGCGCGAACCGGCAATTCGCGCCCAGCATGGGCCGCAGCGCGTACTGGTAACCGCGAATGAGCGCGAGCAGAACCCGTTTCATGAGAGTCGGGGTAACGGGGCAATCGTGGCAAGGAGCTGGACCGCCTCCGCCGCGATCAGCGCGAAACTCACTGCGCGCGGCGCCCTTTTTCAAACGGAAGACAAGGTCGTAGCGATCGATTGCCGGACGCGCCTGCTGCAGCCGAACGCGAAGCATCCGGCGCACGCGATTGCGATCGACCGCATGGGGCAGCGTCTTCCTGCCGATCACGATGCCGCAGCGACCGCATTGCCGCGCCGCCGCCACACAGATCAGTTGCAGAAAGACGCCTTCGCGGCGGTGCCCGGCGCGCAATACCGTTTCGAACGCGCCGGTTCCTGTGAGCCGGTAGCGGCGACTTCGCCCGTACATCGCCGCAGCACGTCGATCGATCAGGGCGCGAGGCGGGCCCGGCCCTTCGCGCGCCGCGCCGAAAGAACCTTGCGGCCGCCGACGCTCTTCATCCGGGCGCGAAATCCGTGCGTGCGCTTGCGCTTGACGACGGAAGGTTGGAACGTGCGTTTCATGGTGATCGGCCTTGGGCTGAAAAAGCCTTACATTAGAGCGCGTTATCACCGTCCCTGTCAATGTGGTCTCGATTGCGCATTAATTTTCGCCGCTTCGCCGCAGCTCCCGCGCGCGGCGGGTCCTGTGGATAACTTCCCTGGTCTGCGCTACACTGCGCCTCAGGACGAGCACGGCACCGGTCGAACTTGGCGGTGCACCCCGCCTCCCGTTACGGCACCGGCGCAACTGCACCTGCTCCCCTGACGTGGCGGCATTTCCGCCACTCGGAGCCAGGCTTGTTCCCGGTCCGTCGTACCTGTCGCATCACCCAGGGTCCCTACACGCATGTCGGCCGATCCGATTTTCTGGCAACGCTGCTTGAGCGCGTTTCGCGAGGAACTGACGCCACAGCAGTTCAACACGTGGATTCGGCCATTGGCTCTGGAGACCTCGGGCAGCGGCTATCGGCTGCTCGCGCAGAATCGCTTCGTCTTGCAATGGGTGAAGGAGCGTTTCCTCGAGCGGATCTCGCAACTGGCCGCGGAAGCCGAAGGACGGCCGGTGCCCATTTCACTCGCGATTACCGACGCCCTGACGGACGCAAGCCATGGCGGGCAGCCGGTCGCACCGTCAGAAACTGCCCCTCCCGCGCGCCCCGCCCAGCCGGCCTCCGGCATGAGTACTCCCCCTGCGCTGCCGCGGCGCCACGAGCAGACAAGCCTCAATCCGGGATTCACGTTCGCGACGTTCGTCGCCGGCAAGGCAAACCAACTGGCCCGCGCCGCCGGACTGCAGGTTGCCGAGCACCCGACGTCGTACAACCCGCTCTTCGTCTATGGCGGCGTGGGCCTCGGCAAGACACACCTGATCCAGGCGCATCGGCAATCACATCCTGCAACGGGATGCCGCCGCCAAGATCCGCTACATCCATGCCGAAACCTATGTCTCGGACGTCGTGCGCGCGTATCAGCACAAGGCCTTCGACGATTTCAAGCGCTACTACCGTTCGCTCGACCTGCTGCTGATCGACGACATTCAGTTCTTCAGCGGCAAGAACCGCACGCAGGAAGAATTCTTCTATCTCTTCAACACGCTGATCGAAGCCCACAAGCAGGTGGTCATCACCTGCGACACCTACCCGAAGGAGATCTCCGGCATCGAGGAGCGCCTGATTTCACGCTTCGGGTGGGGCCTCACCGTCGCGCTCGAGCCGCCCGAACTCGAGATGCGCGTCGCCATCCTGCTCGCCAAGGCGGCTGCGACCGGCCTTGCGCTGGACGAGCAGGTCGCCTTCTTCATCGCCAAACACATACGCTCCAACGTGCGCGAACTCGAAGGCGCGTTGAAACGCGTCATCGCATTCTCGAGTTTTCACGGCCACGAGATCACGCTTGCCGTGGCCAAGGAGGCATTGCGCGATCTTCTCGCAGTGCAGAACCGCCAGATTTCAGTCGATAACATTCAGAAGACCGTCGCGGATTACTACAAGATCCGCATTTCCGACATGCACTCGAAGAAGCGTTCCCGCGCGGTTGCGCGACCGCGGCAGGTCGCGATGGCGCTGGCAAAGGAACTGACCCAGACTCTCGCTGCCGGAGATCGGCAGCAATTTCGGCGGCCGCGATCACACGACGGTGCTGCATGCCTGTCGACAAATCGCCAAACTCCGCGACACGATTCCCGAACTCAACCACGACGTCAATTTTCTGCTCCAGGTGCTCCGCAATTGACCCGGTTCACGATCGTTTCGGCTGGCCGCCCTTGATCCCTAATCGTTGCTCGCAACCGCCAAAATTGGGCTGGATAACCTCGCTTTTCGGCGCTATAATCAGTGGATTAGTTCTCCTGGCGCGATAATCCTAGAATTGTCCCCAAAGATTCCCCGCCGGCTACGCGACTTGTCCACAGGCTTTTTCATTGGCCAATTCATTGATTATAAGTGATAAATATAACAATGTCGGCAATCCCGCTCTCTCCTATTAGCTGTTATACGGTTTAAACCATGCAACTAAAGCAGATCCCACGCGATGCGTTGCTGAAACCCTTGCAGGCCGTGTCCGGTATCGTCGAACGCCGCCACACGTTGCCGATTCTCGCCAACGTGCTCCTCGAAAACCGAGACGGCCGGCTCTACGTGACCGCTACCGATCTCGAGATGCAGATCACGGCGCATTCGGAACTGTCCGGAAAAGAGCCGCAAGCGACTACGGTAGCCGCGCGCAAGATGCAGGATCTGCTGCGCGCCCTTCCCGAGGATGCGCTGCTGACGGTCGATGGAACGGCCAACCGGATGACGCTGCGGGCCGGGCGCTCGCGGTTCAACCTGCAAACGCTGCCTGCAACCGACTATCCTCGGATCGGCATTGGCCAGGATCAGGTGCAAGCGTTAACGCTGCCGCAGCGTGAATCTCCGCGCGTTGCTGAAATCGGCAGAGTTCGCGATGGCCCAGCAGGACATCCGTTACTACCTCAACGGCATGCTGCTCGTCGATCGAAAAGGGCGTCGCTGCAAGCGGTTGCCACCGATGGGCACCGGCTCTCCTGGGCGAGCATCGCCATTGGCGGCGATTACGAGCGCCAGGAGGTGATCCTGCCGCGCAAGACCGTGCTCGAGCTCGGCAAGTTGCTTGCCGATAGCGACGAGCCGTTGACGCTCGACGTGCTCGCCAATCAGGTTCGCTTCCGCTTCGCCAACATCGAATTGGTGACGCAAGGTCGTCGACGGCAAGTTTCCGGACTACAACCGCGTCATCCCCGTCGGGGAACACCAAGCGCATAGAGTTGGCGCGCAGCGAACTTCTGGCGGCGCTGCAGCGCGCCGCCATCCTGTCGAACGAGAAGTTCCGGGGCGTGCGTCTTGTGCTCGGCAGCGGGCAACTGAAGATCATCTGCACGAACAGCGAACAGGAAGAGGCCGAGGAAGAACTCGAAGTCGCCTACACCGGCGAAGCGCTCGACATCGGCTTCAACATCACCTATCTGCTCGATGTGCTGCAGAACCTGTCGGTGGACCGTGTCGAGCTTCGCGTTCGGCGACGCCAATTCAAGCGCGCTCGTCACCGTTCCGGATCGCGACGACTACAAGTACGTCGTGATGCCGATGCGCATTTGACGCGCGCAGCAGGGCCACTGCGAGCCACCGGCGCCGACCGCAGGTCGGCGCCCGCGCTTTGACCGGCTTGCTTCATTACTGAAAGTCACGATGACCTCACCCAGTCTCAAGCCGCCGCATAACGGCGAAGATTACGATTCGATCCAGCATCCAGGTCCTGAAGGGCCTCGACGCGGTGCGCAAGCGGCCCGGCATGTACATCGGCGACACGTCGGACGGCACCGGCCTGCACCACATGGTGTTCGAGGTGCTCGACAACGCGATCGACGAGGCGCTGGCGGGCTATTGCGACGACATCAAGGTCATCATCCACGCCGACAACTCGGTTCAGCGTGCTCGACAACGGCCGCGGCATACCGACCGATATCAAGGACGACGACGAACTGCGAGCGCTCGGCCGCCGAAATCGTGATGACCGAACTGCACGCGGGCGGCAAGTTCGACCAGAACAGCTACAAGGTGTCGGGCGGCCTGCACGGTGTCGGCGTATCGGTGGTCAATGCGCTGTCCGACTGGCTGCGGCTGCAGCATCTGGCGCAACGGCAAGCGCGCACCAGATGGAGTTCCGCCGCGGTGTGCCGGTCGCGCCGCTGGCCGTCGTCGGGCACCACCGACCGGCGCGGCACCGAAGTGCATTTCATGGCGTCGACGGAGACGTTCGGCCGCATCGAATATCACTACGACATCCTGGCCAAGCGCATCCGCGAGCTGTCGTTCCTCAACAACGGCACGAAGATCGAACTCGTCGACCAGCGCGACGGCAAGAGCGAGAACTTCGCGTACTCGGGCGGCATCCGGGTTTCGTCGAGTACATGAACCGCAGCAAGTCGGTGCTGCATCCGAAGATCTTCCACGCCGTCGGCGAGAAGGACGGCGATGACGGTCGAGGTCGCGATGCAGTGGAACGACTCCTACGCCGAGAACGTCCAGTGCTTCACCAACAACATTCCGCAGCGCGACGGCGGCACGCACCTCACCGGACTGCGGCAGGCGATGACGCGCACGCTCAACAACTACATCGAGAAGGAAGAGATCGCGAAGAAGGCGAAGGTCGAGACCACCGGCGACGACATGCGCGAAGGCCTGTGCTGCGTGCTTTCGGTGAAGGTGCCGGAGCCGAAGTTCTCCTCGCAGACCAAGGACAAGCTCGTGTCGTCGGAGGTACAGCCGATCGTCCAGGAGATCGTTGCGGCGAAGCTCGCCGAATTCCTGCTCGAAAATCCGGTCGACGCGAAGATCATCTGCACGAAGATCGTCGACGCCGCGCGGGCGCGCGAAGCGGCGCGCAAGGCGCGCGAACTGACGCGCCGCAAAGGCGTGCTCGATTGCGATGGGCCTGCCGGGAAAACTCGCCGACTGCCAGGAGCGCGATCCCGCGTTGTGCGAACTCTATCTCGTCGAGGGCGATTCCGCGGGCGGCTCGGCCAAGCAGGGCCGTGACCGCAAGTTCCAGGCGATACTGCCGCTGCGCGGCAAGATTCTCAACGTCGAGCGCGCCCGGTTCGAAAAACTGGTGAGCTCCCAGGAGATCGTCACGTTGATCACGGCGCTGGGCACCGGATTCGGGCAAGGACGAATACAACCCCGACAAGCTGCGCTACCACCGCATCATCATCATGACCGACGCGGACGTCGACGGCTCGCACATCCGCACGCTGCTGCTGACGTTCTTCTATCGGCAGATGCCGGAGTTGGTCGAGCGGGGCCACATCTACATCGCGCAACCGCCGTTGTACAAGGTGAAGCAGGGGCGGGACGAAAATTACCTCAAGGACGACCACGAACTCAAACAGCACCTCCTGAAGGTTGCGCTCAAAGGCGCGGAACTCGTGCCTGGAAGCGGGAAGCCGGCGCTCGCGCCGGAGGCCTTCGCGAGCGTTGCGCGCGAATATCTGCTCGCCGACGCGGTCATCGAGCGGCTGGCGCGGATCATCGAGCCGGCGGCTTTGTACGCGGTGCTCGCGGGCGCACGCATCGATCTGTCGAGCGAAGCCACCGCCGCTGCGAGCGCACGGGCGCTGCAGTTGGCAATGGCCGATCCGGACGTGCGGGTAGAGTCACGTTACGATGCCGGCAGCGAGACGCACCGGCTCATCGTCGTGCGCACGCACCATGGCACGCCGCACGTCACGGTCATCGACAGCGATCTCATCGGCTCGGGGGACTTCGCGCAGATTCACGCGGCGGCGGCCGTGTTGCTCGACCTGATCCTGCCCGGCGCGGTGGTTCGGCGCGGAGACAAAATGCAGGCGGTCAAGTCGTTCAAAGAGGCCCTCGACTGGCTGCTCGCCGATGCCCGAGCGGGCGTCTCGCTGCAGCGCTACAAGGGACTGGGGGAAATGAATCCTGGCCAGCTTTGGGAAACGACGATGGATCCTGCGGTGCGCCGTCTCTTGCGCGTGCAGATCGAGGACGCGATCTCGTCGGAAGAAATCTTCTCGACGCTGATGGGCGAACAGGTCGAGCCACGGCGCGCCTTCATCGAATCGAACGCGCTGGGCGTGCGCAACCTGGACGTCTGACGCCGCGGGGCCCGGATTCGGCCCGCCGCAGTCCTGCCTTTCCGAGTTGTGCAAGGCGGGATTGGCCTGGCGTCGTGGTAATCGCATTGTCCGCGCGACCGATGCGCCGGTAGCGGCGCTCGCGACGAACACCTGCTATCGTAAGTGGGATGCGCGAACCCCAGCACGATTTCTGGCGCAATCTGCGCAATGAATTCGCCACCGGGCGCCCGTGGCTCGACCGTGCGGTGGTGTTGACTTATGCCGTGCTCACGGGGCTCGTCGTCGTCGGGTTCACGTTGCTGGCCGAGGTTGGCGGCAGGGGCTTCGAGGTATTGCGCGGGCTGGGAGCGGCCGGTCCGTGGCTAACGCTCGTCTGGACCCCCGCGTTGGCCGTGGCGCTGTTGTGGTGGACGCGTCGCTTTGTCCCCGGCGCCCAGGGGTCGGGAATCGCGCAGGTGATCGCGGCCCTCGACGAAAAGGCCTCTAGCGACGAACGGTTGCGCTTCGTGTCGCTGCGCTTGTCGCTGCAAAAGGTCGTGTTGGTCTCCGGCGCGCTGCTGGCGGGGATGTCGATGGGCCGCGAAGGTCCGACGGTGCAGGTGGGCGCCGGCGTCATGCAGCATGCCCGCCGCTTCAGTTATTTCGGCGAACTGCGCGTGCAGCGGCTCGACTGATCGCTGCTGGCACCGGGATTTTTGGTCGCGCTCGCCACCGGGCTTGCCGGGGGACTCTTCTCGCGCCTGATCGTGGCGTCGGCCAAAGGACTGCCGGACCGGTTTACCCAGTGGCGCACGCAGCGCCCATTGGGTTTTGCGGCGGGCTGCGGCCTTGCCGTGGCCGTGATCGGCATCGTGAGCGACGGACAGACCGCGGGCGCCGGTTACGCGTCGACGCGGGCACTGCTCGAGGGCCATGCCGAGCTCCCGGCGGTCTACTCGTTGCTCAAGTTTTGCGCGACGTGGCTATCCGCTTGGTCGGGTGTGCCGGGCGGGGTGTTCGCGCCGTCGCTGGCGATCGGCGCAGGCATCGGCAACGACGTGGCATTGCTCGCGGGTGTCGGCCGCGAGGCGGCGATCCCGTTGATTGCGCTTGGCATGGTCGGCTTTCTTGCGGCCACGACGCAGGGGCCGCTCACCGCGTTCATCATCGTCATGGAGATGGTCGCGGGTCACGCGATGGTTCTGAGCCTGATGGCGACGGCATTGCTGGCGAGCGGAGTCGCGCGCTGGTTGACGCGTCCGATGTTCCTGGAGCTTGCGGCGCTGCTGGTGGCGCCGCAAGCTCCCGCGCCGCCAGTCCCGACGCCGGGAGGCGCGTCGCCGTAGCTCGACCACGGAGTCGTGAATCGATGCCTGGGGCCAGGGGATCGCAGCTACTTCGCCGGGATGCGCCGAGGTTTTGCGGCCGGTTTCGCCTTCGGCCGCGCGGCGACTTTGGCGGTGGCAGCCGACGTGCGCTTGACCCTCGGCGCCGCGGCGGGTCGGGTCGCTGGAGACTTGCCGGCGCTCGTCGCAGAGGCGCGCGCGACAGTCGGCTTGCCCGCGCTCTTGGGGGATGTCCGGCGTGGCGCTTTCGGCGGCGCGATCGAGCCGTGTTTCGCCGCCTTTGCGTCGAGCAGCGACAGCGCATCGGCAAGCGTCAGCGAGTCGATCTTCTCGCGGTCGGGCAACGTGGCGTTGACCGCGCCATGCTTGACGTAGGGGCCGAAGCGCCCGGAGTGAAGTTCGACGGGTTTCTTGTCGCGCGGGTGCGGCCCCAGCACGCGCAGCGCCGCTGCGCTGCCGCGTCCGCGGCGCGCGCCGGCTTTGGCCGGGTCCCGTGCTTCGAACTCGAAACCGATCTTGCCGTCCGGTTGCCGCACGAGAAAGGCGGAAAATGCCCGCTTGGTGCGCGCCGACACGAAGGACAGCAGCGCGGTCTTTCCGGCGGTGAGCAGTTTTTGCATCTGTCCGCGCTCGATCGGACGCTGCAGAATCACCCGACCGGAGCGGAAGTCGCAGGACTTGTCCGGTCCGACCGCGTTCTCGCAAACGTAGGCCTGCGTCGTCTCGAAGACCCGGGCGTTGCACTTCGGGCAAGGCCCAAGCGACTCCTGCCCGGTAAAGTCCGGGGCCTCGGTCGCGTCGTCCGCTCGTCCGTCGCCGAAATCGAACGCGACTTCGTTGGCATCGTTCAGTCGAAGCGACGCGGCGAACGGCCGGCCGAGCCGGCTGCGGAATCCCTCGAGCGGGCCTAACTGCCGCAGCCGCAGCAACGTATCGGCTTCGTCGACTTCGAGTTGCCGTCCGCCCATGATCTTCCAGAACCCGAACGCGCAGGCCTGGCACTGAAATTTCTTGTAGTTCTCGTGGACTTCGCCGCCGCAGTTCGGGCAGCGCGCGGTCAGCGTCCCGAAATCGCCGGGGATCGTGTCGCTTTCGTGGCCCTTGGCCTGACCGACGATGTGCTGGGTCATGGCGACGATCTCGCGCATGAACGCGTCGCGCTTCAATTTCCCGCGCTCCATCTGCGCGAGCTTGAACTCCCACCCTGCGGTGAGTTCCGGGGAGAATAGTTCGGGTACGCCGAGCCCGTGCAGCAGCGTCAGCAGCGAGAACGCCTTGGCCGTCGGAACGAGCTCGCGGCCCTCGCGATGCACGTACTTCTCGGCGATGAGGCCCTCGATGATCTGGGCGCGGGTCGCCGGGGTTCCCAGTCCTTTCTCGCGCATTGCCTCGCGCAGTTCCTCGTCGTCGATCAGCTTGCCGGCGCCTTCCATCGCGGAGAGCAGCGTCGCCTCGGAGAGACGCGCCGGAGGACGGGTCGTGTTCGCGGCGACCTCGATTTTTTCCGTGGCGACCGACTCGTGCGGCGCGACCGCCGCGAGCGTCGGCTTCTCGCCCGGCTTGGCGGGGCCGGCCCCGCCGTCGTCGGTCTGTGCTTCCTTGCCGTAGACGGCAAGCCACCCGGGAACGACCAGCACCTTGCCCTCCGACTTGAACGGCTCGCGCGCCACGCGCGTGATGCGCGTGGTGACGAGGAATTCGGCAGCCGGATAGAACGCGGCGAGGAAGCGTTTGACGACGAAATCGTAGAGCTTGGCCTCGAGCTCGTTGAGGTGCTTGGGCTGAACGAGCGTCGGAATGATCGCGAAATGGTCGGAGACCTTGGTGTTGTCGAAGATTCTCCTGTTCGGCCGCACCCACTTCCTGCGCAGCACCTCCGCCGCGAACGCGGCGTACGCACTGGAGCCCGACAGCGCTTCCATGGTTGCCTTCACCGTGCCGACGTAATCCTCCGGCAGCGCGCGGGAATCCGTACGCGGGTAGGTGAGCGCCTTGTGTTTCTCGTACAGCGATTGGGCGAGCGACAACGTCGTGCGCGCCGAAAGCCCGAAACGCCCGTTGGCCTCGCGCTGCAGCGAGGTGAGGTCATACAGGAGGGGCGCACCCTGCGTCGTCGGTTTTGCTTCCTCGGTGACCTCCCCCGGCTTGCCATCGCACTTGGCCGCGATGGCGCGTGCCGCCGCCTCTTCCCACAACCGTTCCGGGCGGGCGTCGGGATCGTTGCCGGGCTTGACCCATTTTTCATCGAACCAGCGGCCGGAATACTCGCCGGCGCGGGCGCGAAACGTGCCGAGGACTTCCCAATAGCCACGCGGGCGGAAAGCGCGGATCTTTTCTTCCCGCTCGACGAGGATCGCGAGCGTCGGGGTCTGCACGCGGCCGACCGTCGTCAATTGAAACCCGCCAGACTTGGAATTGAACGCCGTCATCGCGCGCGTGCCGTTGATGCCGACGAGCCAGTCGGACTCGGAGCGACATACGGCGGCATCTGCGAGCGGGCGCATCTGCGCGTCGCTGCGGAGCCCCGCGAAGCCGTCGCGGATCGCGGCGGTCGTCATCGACTGCAGCCAAAGGCGCCGGATCGGTTTCGCCGTTTTCGCGTATTGCGCGATGTAACGGAATATGAGTTCGCCTTCGCGCCCGGCGTCGCACGCGTTGATCAGGTCGCCTATGTCCTTGCGCTTGATGAGGCGCAGCAGCGTCTTCAGCCGGTTCTCGTTCTTTTCGATCGGCTTCAAGGCAAAGCGCGACGGAATTGCGGGAAGCTGCGCGAACGTCCACTTGCCGCGCTTGACCTCTTCTTCCTCGGGCATCCCGATCTCGAGCAGATGCCCGACCGCCGAGGACAGCACGTACGCGGCGCTCTCGAAGTAATCGTCGTGGCGCGCGAAACCTCCGAGCGCCCGCGCGATGTCGGCGGCGACAGAGGGTTTCTCGGCGATGATCAGGGTTTTCGACATGGAGGCGTGACGCGAAGAGCCGCAGATAGTACCGAAGGTGAGGCGGGCGGAGCAAGGACTGCTTTGCTACGTTTGGCACAACGCGCGAGCGCGCGCCCTCGCGCGCGCGAGGCGGCAACGAGTCCTCAGTCGATGCGCTGCCAGAGCCCGCCCGGAAGCGACGCGACCTGCTGCTCGAGTTCGAGCGCCGTCAATGCGGCTAGCGTCGCGGCGATCGAAAGTCGCGCCCGCGCGGCGAGCGTGTCGACGTCGGCCGGGTCATGGCCGAGCGCAACGGCGACAGCGCGCATGGCCGCATCGGGCTCCTTCCGCGCGCGCGTGGCCGCAGCAGCAGGCGCGCTCACCGCGTACCCGAGTTCGTCGAGGATATCCTGCGCAGTCTCGACCAGCTTCGCGCCGTCGCGAATGAGCTTGTGACCGCCCTTCGAGAACGGGGAGTGGATCGATCCCGGCAACGCAAAGACGTCGCGGCCTTGTTCGGCGGCAAGTCGTGCGGTGATGAGCGATCCGGACGACAGCGTCGCCTCGACGACGAGCACGCCGCGGCAAAGTCCGCTCACGACTCGATTGCGGCGCGGAAAATTCTGTTTGAGCGGTGGCGTTCCAACGGCGAATTCGGAGACGATGAGTCCTCGGGCCGCGAGGTCATGCGCGAGGTCGCGATTGCGGGCCGGATAAACGCGATCGAGTCCGGTGCCGACCACGGCGATGCTGCCGCCCGCGCCTTGGAGCCCGCCGCGATGGGCCGCGGCATCGATGCCGATCGCGAGGCCGCTGACGATGGTAAGGCCCGCGCCGGACAGCGCGGCGCCGAACGCTTCGGCATCGGCGCATCCCTGCGGTGTCGCGTTGCGACTGCCCACGATGGCAAACGCGGGCCCGGCAAGCAATTCACGCCGGCCGAGGCAATAGAACAGCGGTGGCGGGTCGCCGATTTCGAGCAGTGCCCGCGGATAGTCGGCATCGTCCAGCGCGACGAGATCGTGTCCTGATTCGGAGAGCCACGAAAGCGTGGTCGCCAGGCGCATGGCGTCGGGAGGCGCATCGAGGAGGGCGGCGGCGGGGGCGGGCACATGCCGGCGGCGCTCGGCTCGCGTCGCGGTCAGCACCGCCTCCGGATTGCCGAATGCGCGCAGCAGTTCGACCAGTGGGCGCGGCGGGAGCCGCGCCAGATGAAGCCGCACCCATGCTTCGGCACGGGCATCGACGTTCATGGCGGGAGGGCCATCCCGACCCCCGGCTGGCCGGGGGTCGGCATCGACCGGTTACGGATTGCGGGCGTAATTGCCGACGACGACCGGGTCCGTGGTGTTGAGCACGAGTGCGAACGCGACGCGATCGAATACGCGAAAGACGAACATGAGGCCGATGCGCTCGTCGGGCACGTTGAGCCAGCGTTCGGGCTGGTATTCCCAGGGTTGACCGACGGGTCGTACGACAGGCCGCGGATCCGGAATCGGCGGGACTACGCGATAGATGGCAAGGACCGAGCCGATATCGAGGCCGTCTTGCGCCCCCTTGTCGAGCGTCACGACCCAGCCGCGACCGGCCTCGATCGCGTCACGGTTTGTCGCGATGATTTGAGCCTGAATGGGGCGGGTCGGCGCGTGGGGGACATAGTTCATCAGCTGTCCACGCGGCGCGGGAATCAGGCGGTCGCCGACCACGATTTCTTCTTTCGCGCCGGTGATTCGCACGGTTGAAACGTCGGCAAAGCGCTCGACCTTGGCGCTGCCGAGATAGCGTTGCTCGACGCCCAGCAACTCCTTTCCGTCCGCGGACATGAGATCGCGGTCGCGGCGATAGAGACTCCACTGGTCGCCGGCGGCAGGATCGAGGCCGACGACGTAGATCACGTCACCCTCGCCGCGCACGACACGGGCGTCGCGCCCCGCGACGATTTCGGCCGCCCCGACGAGTCCCTCGGGGCCGGTGATGAGCGGCCGGGTCAGATAAGGCTCGATCTCGCCAGCCGGAATCGACGCGATGGCTTCCGTGTCGAGCGGCGTCGCGCGCACCGAGGGCGACAATCGCGTCGCGGGACGCTCGAGCGAAAGGCGCCACTGCCCGTCCGCCTTGTCAAGAACGATCACGTCACCGGGATAGATCAGGTGCGGGTTCTTGATCTCCTCGCGATTCATCCGCCAGATTTCCGGCCAGCGCCAGGGCTCCTTCAGGAATTTCCCGGCGATTCCCCACAGGGTGTCGCCTTTTTGCACCGTGTAGCGGTCGGGGACCTGCTCCATGACGGCGACATCGGCCGCGCGCGCCGAAAGCGCGCCGGACGCCGCCACCGCGAAGGCCGTGGCAACGATGAAATTCGCTATGCTAGACTTCTGACGCATAAAGCCTCTTCCGTTTGAGGTGGGGCTTGCAAACGTCCTAAAGCGCCGCAAAATAAGGGCTTACAGCGGATTCTGCATCCTCAGTCTGCATTTTGCAAGCTGCGCGCGCCAAAAGACGCCACTGGATGACCGAAGGTGTCGCTGGGTTGTAACCGAAACCCCTCGTTTCGTGGCAATCGACCGCCTAAACCCATGGCCGTACTGAAAATTCTTTCCTATCCCGATCCGAGGTTGCGCAAGGTGGCGTTGCCGGTCGCGGCGGTCACGCCGGACGTCCAGAGGCTCGTACGCGACATGGCGGAGACGATGTACGCGGCCCCCGGCGTCGGGCTTGCGGCGACGCAGGTGGACGTTCACAAGCGCATCGTCGTGATCGACATTTCCGAGACGCGCGACGAGCTACGCGTTTTCATCAACCCCGAGATCGTCGCGGCCGAGGGCGAAGCGGAATGCGAGGAAGGCTGCCTATCCGTTCCGGGGTACTACGACAAGGTCCGGCGCGCCGCCCGGGTTCGCGTGCGTGCGGAGGACGCGGGCGGCAAACGGTTCGAACTCGACGCGGAGGGCATGCTTGCCGTGTGCATACAGCACGAATCGGAACACCTTCTTGGCAAGATCTTCGTCGACCACCTTTCGCCGCTGAAACAGGCGAGGCTCGCGGCGCGAATGCGCAAGAAACAGCGGCTCGCGGGCTGATGAACGTCGGGTTCGCCGGCACGCCGGCTTTTGCGGCATCCGTCCTTCAAGCGCTCCTCGATGCCGGTTTCCCGGTTTCGCTCGTTCTGACCCAGCCCGACCGACCACGCGGGCGCGGGCAGAAACTCGAGCCGGGGCCCGTCAAGCGAATTGCGCTGGAAACAGGGATCCCCGTTTTCCAGCCGCAGTCGCTCGCGACCGACCTGTTACGGGCACCGCTGTTCGCCAGTGCCATCGACGTGCTGGTCGTAGCGGCGTATGGCCTTCTCCTGCCCCCCGCTGTTCTCGCGTGGCCGCGACAGGGCTGCGTCAACGTCCACGCCTCGCTCCTGCCTCGCTGGCGTGGTGCCGCGCCCATCCAGCGCGCGCTCTTGGCGGGGGACGCGCAGAGCGGCGTGACGTTGATGCGGATGGACGCCGGGCTGGATACGGGCCCGATGCTCGATGCCGTCGAGGTCGAGGTGAGTCCGCGCGAAACGGCCGGCTCCCTCGAGCACAAGCTGGCGGCGCAAGGGGCGCGATTGCTGGTTGCATATCTGCACCGCCGCGCGACCGGGGTGCCCGACGCGCCGATTGCGCAGCCCGCGGACGGTGCCACCTACGCGGCCAAAGTGCGCAAGGCCGAGGCCGAAATCGACTGGCGGGCCGCCGCCGTGACCATCGACCGCCAGGTGCGAGCGTTCGATCCGGCACCGGGGGCGTCGACGTCGCTCTACGGGGAAACGATCAAGCTCTGGCGGGCGGAGCCGGCGGCGATAGAGGCGCGCGACGCGGCCCCCGGAGCCGTGCTGGCGATGGACGGCGCCGGCCTCGTCGTCGCCTGCGGCGAGGGCGCGCTCCGGGTGGCCGAACTCCAGCCTGCCGGCGGCCGCCGGATGAGCGCCGGTGCGTTTGTCGCCGGGCGCCACGTTGCCTCCGGTGCGCGATTCGGCGTCAGCGCGTGCGCGAAGCACAACGCATAGCCGCGCTTGCGGTCCGCCGGGTCCTCGACGGATCGACATTGCCGGCCGCGCTTGCAACCCATGCGCCCGCCGAACGCGACGCCCTCGGCCGACGTCGCGCGCTCATACAGGAGCTAGCCTACGGCACGCTGCGGCATTGGGGCACGCTCGATGCGCTGGTGCGCGCGTTGGCGACGAAAGCGATTGCGGATCCGGCGCTTTTCTGTCTCGTCGCGGTCGCGATCTACCAGCTCCAGCATACGCGTGCGCCGCCGTTCGCCGTTGTCGACCACGCAGTGAGCGCAGCGGCGGCGATGGCGCGGCCCGCCGCCAAGGCGCTCGTCAATGCGCTGCTGCGTCGTTTCCTGCGCGAGCGCGCCGCGCTCGAGAATGCCGTGCTTGCCGATCCGGTGGCGCGCTTCTCGCATCCTCTCTGGTGGATCGAACGCGTGCGGCGCGAATATCCCGAAGAGTGGGAGCAGATTCTCGCCGCCGGCAATGCGCGCGCGCCGCTTGCGTTGCGCGTCAACCTTCGGGTCAACTCGCAGGAGGCGCTGCTTGCGGCGTTCGCCGCCGCCGGCCTCGCCGCGACGCGCGCCGGCGAGGCGGGGATCATCGTCGAGCGCGCCGGGGACATTCGCCTGATGCCGGGGTTCGATGCAGGGGCATTCTCGGTGCAGGATCTCGGCGCGCAGCTCGCGGCACCGCTGTTGCAGCTTGCGCCGGGCCAGCGCGTGCTCGACGCCTGTGCCGCGCCCGGCGGCAAGACGACCCACATTCTCGAAAGCGCCGACGTCACGCTGAGCGCGCTCGACAGCGACGAAGCGCGGCTCGCGCGCGTCCACGAAAACCTCGGACGCCTGCAACTTGCCCGGATGGACGTGCGCGTGGTCGCGGGCGACGCCGGCGCGCCGGCGGCGTGGTGGGACGGGCGGGCGTTCGATCGAATTCTTGCCGACGTGCCGTGTACGGCCTCGGGCGTCGTGCGGCGGCATCCCGACGTCAAATGGTTGCGCCGGGAAGCCGACGTCGAGAGCTTCTCACGCCAGCAGGCGCGTCTGCTCGACGCGTTGTGGGCGTGTCTCGCGCATGGCGGCCTGATGTTGTACGCGACGTGCTCGATTTTCGATGCGGAGAACGAGGCGCAGATCGCGGCGTTCGTCGCGCGGCATGCCGACGCGTTGCGCGAAACCCTCACCTTGCACCCCGATGCGGCCCGACGCGGCGCACAGCTCTTGCCTTCGCTCCCCGGCGCGAGCCACAATCAGGACGGATTTTTCTACGCGTTGCTGCGCAAGCCCTGAAGGGGCGGCGGTCGCGACGCGAATGCTGCCCGCTCCGCCGCCGACGGTCCATCGGCACCGTGTTCGACGTTTCGCCCGCCGGCATGCACCCAGCGCTTCGATCCCACTTTGTTCTGCGCGACCATGCCGCGACGCTGGCGCGGTGGATCGTTGGCATCTCGGCGCTGCTTGGCGCCGGCCTCGTCGCGCTGTCGCCGCCGGCCTTCGCCGATACGATCGCCGTCAAGTCCGCGGAACTGCGCGTCGACGAGGACGCCTACGTTCTGAACGCCGAGTTCGATCTCGCGGTCAATTCGACGCTGGAGGAAGCGCTGCAGAAAGGCGTCGCGCTCTACTTCGTGTTCGAATTCGAGCTCCTGCGTGCGCGCTGGTACTGGCTGGACGAGAAGGTGCTGACCTTTTCCACCCAGTACCGCGTCTCGTACAACGTGTTGACTCGGCAGTATCGCGTCGCGACCGGGCTCCTGGGCCAGACGTTCAATTCGCTGGAGGAAGTGGAGCGCTTCCTCTCGCGGGTCGCGTCGCGGCCGGTGGCCAATCTCGATCAACTGGAAAAGGGCGCGCGCTACGAGGCGGCCATCCGGCTGCGGCTCGACGTGAATTAGTTGCCCAAGCCGTTCCAGGTGAGCGCTCTTACCCTGCGCGAATGGTCGCTGCAGTCCGAGTGGTATCGCTGGAGTTTCACGCCGTGAGCGGTCTTCTGCCGTCGCGCGGGATGCGGTGGGTTCTTCTCGTTCTCGCGTGCCTCAGCGCAATCTCGCTGTTCCTGCTGGCAACGGCGTCCGCGAACACCGAGCTCTTTGCCCGGCGCTACGACCTCCTGCTCGTGCTCAACGGCACAATGGTCGTCCTGCTGATGTTGCTGGTCGGCTACCAGCTCTGGCGGCTTTCGCGCAACCTCAAGGCGGGCGTCTTCGGCTCGCGGCTCGCCCTGCGCCTCGTTCTGTTCTTTGCGATGGTCGCGGTGCTGCCCGGCGCCCTCGTCTATGCGGTGTCGGTCCAGTTCCTCGGCAAGAGCATCGAGAGCTGGTTCGACGTCCGCGTGGACCGCGCGCTCGAGGGCGGGTTGAATCTCGGCCGCAATGCGCTCGACTACCTGCTGAAAGAGACCGGGAACAAGGCCGTCCAGATGGCGGTGACGCTGGGCGAGAGCGCACCGGGAAGCGGCGCCACACGGCTCAGCCGCGCGGCCGAGCAGGCGGGAGTGTTCGAAGCCGTTCTTTTTTCGCCTGCTGGCCACGTGCTCGCGGTCGCCGGCATCGGTGGTTCGACGGCTGCGCCAGAGTCGCCGCCGGCGCAGGCGCTGCGGCGCGCGCGGTTGCAGCAGACGACGTCGACGATCGAGCAGCGCGCGGATGGCAGTCTCGCGCTTCGCGTCGTGACGCCGGTCAACAGCGGCGACCGGCTCGAGCCGCTGAAGGTTCTGCAGGTCATCGAGCTCGTGCCCAAAGAGCTCGGCCAGGATGTCGAAAAAGTGCAGGCGGGCGCACGCGACTATCAGGAGATCTCCTTTTCCCGGCAGTCGCTGAAGCGGCTCTATGCCGTGACGCTGACGTTGACATTGCTGCTTGCGCTCACGTCGGCGCTCGGGCTCGCGGTCGTGCTGTCCGAACGGTTCTCGGCGCCACTGGGGTCGCTGGCCGAGGGCACGCGCGCAGTCGCGCAGGGCGATTTCACACGGCAGCAGCCGGTGACCTCTCGGGACGAACTGGGCGTCCTGACCGAATCGTTCAACACGATGACGGCGCAGCTCCTGGAGGCGCAACAGAAAACCGAGGAGTCGCGCCGCGCCACGGAGACCACGCGCGCCTACCTCGAGAGCATTCTCGGCAACCTGTCGGCCGGAGTGCTTGCGTTCGACGACGGTTATCGGCTGCGCACGGCAAATGCGAGTGCGGCGGTCATCCTGCAGCAGCCGTTGGCCGAACTGACCGGCGTGCCGCTGTCCGACTGGGGGCGTCAGCTTCCGGCGTTGGCCCCTTTCGCCGAGCTCGTGGCGGAGGGTTTTCGCACGAGCGGAGACGCGCACTGGCAGAAGCAGTCCGAACTCTCGGTGGCGAACCTGATGCGCACGCTGCTGATGCGCGGATCAAGGTTGCCGGTGAGCCCGGTGGCCGGATACGTCGTGGTCTTCGACGATGTCACCGATCTCGCGCAGGCGCAGCGCGACGCGGCGTGGGGAGAAGTCGCCCGGCGTTTGGCGCACGAAATCAAGAATCCGCTGACGCCGATCCAGCTCTCGGCCGAACGACTGGAGCGCAAACTCGCGCCGAAACTCGACGAGCAGGACCGGGAAACGCTCACGCGCGGAGCGCAGACGATCATTGCGCAGGTTGGCGCGATGAAGCACATGGTGGACGATTTCGCCGTCTATGCGCGCCAGCCTCGCCCGGGCACGATGCAGGCGGTCGATGTCGGGGCCCTCTTGCAGGACGTGCTCGCGCTGTACGACAATCTGCGCCCGCGCGTAACCCTGTCGCTTCCGCCCGGGCCGCTCGTGCTTCAGGGCGAGCCTACCCGCCTCCGCCAAGTGTTCCATAACCTCCTGCAGAATGCGATCGATGCCCAGCTGGAAGTGGCGGAGCCGCGCTACGACATTGCGCTCGAGGCGAAGGGCGACGAGCTGGTGCTCGTGTTCTGCGATGGGGGCACGGGTTTTCCCGACACCGTGCTCCACCGCGCGTTTGAACCCTATGTGACGACCAAGGCAAAAGGCACCGGCCTTGGGCTCGCGATCGTGAAGAAGATCGTCGACGAGCACCATGGCCGCGTCGAGCTCTCCAACGTCTCGCCACAAGGGGCCCGGGTTGCGCTGATTTTCCCGCGCAGCACCTTGGCGGCGTAGGATACGCAACTCATGATGCCCGCCAAGGAAATTCTGATCGTCGACGACGAAATCGGCATCCGTGAGCTGCTGTCCGAAATCCTGCAGGACGAGGGCTACCGGGTGAGTCTGGCCGAGAACGCGACTGCGGCGCGAGCGTACCGGGCGCGGGAACGGCCGGCGCTGGTGCTGCTCGACATCTGGATGCCGGATACCGACGGCGTGACGCTGTTGCGCGAGTGGGCCGCCGCCGGGCAGCTCACGATGCCCGTCATCATGATGTCGGGACACGGTACGATCGAAACAGCCGTCGAAGCGACGAAGATCGGCGCGTTCGATTTTCTCGAGAAGCCGGTCGGGTTGCAAAAGCTGCTGGGCACCGTCGCGCGCGCGCTCAAGATCGCGCTGGCGCGGGAGCCGCGCCGCGTCTCGCTCGCGCCCATTGGGACCAGCGCCTCCGTCCGCGAGATCGAGCGACAGCTGGAGCAGTTGCTGGCGGCCCGCAAACCCGTCCTGATCCTGGGGGAGCCGGGAACCGGGCACGATGTCGCGGCGCGGGCCCTGCATGCACCGGACACGCCACGAGTCGCGCTTCCGGGCGGGGCGCGGCTCGTATCGAACCCGCTCGGCATTCTCGAGGAGGCGCGCGACGGCACGCTTTGCTGTTCCGAGATCGGCCAATACGCGAAGGCGGAGCAACGCGGACTGCACTTTCTGCTGCCGAAGCTCGACAAGGCTAACGTGACGCTCGTTTGCACCAGCGCGGAGCCATTGGGCAACATGGCGGCCGAGGGCAGGTTCGACGCGGCGCTGCTCTCGGCGCTTTCCGCCGGGGCCGTGATGCTCCCGCCGCTGCGCGCGCGCCGGGAGGACATTCCGGCGCTGATCGAGCGATTCTGGAATGACGCCGCCGCGCAGGAACGCAACGCGCAGCAGCCCGCCACGCGCACGCTGGCGATGCTTCAGCCGGCTGCGATGAACGTGCTCTCCGCAGCGTATTGGCCGGGCAATCTCGACCACTTGCAGAGTGTCGTCGCCAATCTCGCCCTGTTCGCCGGGAGCGGCGACATCACGACGGATCACGTGAAACGGCTCCTGGGCGAGGCCGCCGCGGCGAACCAGGCCGTAGCCCCCGAAATCACGGCCCGCTTCTTCGAACTGCCGCTGCGCGAGGCGCGCGAAGCATTCGAGCGGATCTACTTTGAACAACTGCTGGGACGCGAGCAGAGCAACATGAGCCGAGTGGCGGAACGGGCGGGGCTGGAGCGCACGCACCTCTACCGCAAGCTGAAACAGCTTTCGATCCGCTTTGCGCGCCGCGGCGACGACAGCAATGGCGGCGGCTAGCGCGCGGCCCCGGGCTGCCTAGGAGCCTGTCGGACTTACTTTCACGTATGCGTTGCTCGGCCAAAAAACGATGGATGCTAGGCGCGAAGCGACGCCAATATCGCGAATATTGGCGAGCGGAACAACGACGCAGACGCGTTTTTTGGCAGCAACCCGGAGGGACGGTGCGAGTTGGGCGCATTTCTGCGTTGCTCACCCTCGCCATACTCCCGGTATGGCTTTGGGCTCGCGCCTTGAACTGCACCCAATTCGCCTCCGTCGCAAACGCGAAAGTAAGTCCGACAGGCTCCTAGCCGGCCCGTCTCTTTTCGCATGAGCGATTCCGCGGGCACGTCGAAGCGCATGGCCCCGCTCGTCGTCGGGGCGATCGGCGTCGTGTTCGGCGACATCGGCACGTCGCCGCTCTACACGCTGCGGCAATGCTTCGCCGGCGAGCACGCGGTGCCGCTGACGCCGGCGAACGTGCTGGGAATCCTTTCGATCATCTTCTGGTCGCTGATGCTCATCGTCACGGCGAAGTACGTGACGCTGATCATGCGCGCCGACAACCGCGGCGAGGGCGGGATCCTCGCGCTGACCGCCCTCGTCTCGCGCGGCCTCGGGAACCAAGGCCGTCGCCGGTGGTGGCTCGTCGGATTCGGCATCTTCGGCGCCGCGATGTTCTACGGCGACGGGATGATCACGCCGGCGATCTCGGTGCTGGGTGCGGTCGAAGGGCTGGAGATCATCGCTCCGGAGCTGCATCCGTTCATCGTCCCGGTGACGGTGGTGATCGTCGTCGCGCTGTTCGCGATCCAGAAGCGCGGCACGGCGAGCGTCGGACGCCTGTTCGGCCCGGTCATGTGCGCGTGGTTCGTCGTGCTTGCGGCGCTCGGGTTGCTGCAGATCATCGCGCGTCCGGCGGTACTGGGCGCGATCGATCCGACCCGCGCGCTCGCCTTCATCACCGAGAGTCCGCGCCTCGCCTTCCTCGCGCTGGGGGCCGTCGTACTCGCTGTCACGGGCACGGAGGCGCTGTACGCCGACATGGGCCATTTCGGCGCGGCGCCGATCCGGCGCTCGTGGATCTGGTTCGTGTTGCCGGCGCTCTTGCTCAACTATTTCGGGCAGGGCGCGCTGCTACTGACGGACGCTGCGGCGATCAAGAATCCGTTCTACCTGCTCGCGCCGCAATGGGCGCTGATCCCGCTCGTCGTGCTCGCTACCTGCGCCGCCGTGATCGCGTCCCAGGCGGTGATCTCCGGAGCTTTTTCGCTGACGCGTGCTGCGATCCAGATGGGCTACTGCCCACGCTTGAAGATCCAGCACACGTCGGACCGCCAGATCGGCCAGATCTATGTGCCGTTCATCAACTGGACGCTGTTAGTCGCGGTGGTGCTGCTCGTCATCGGGTTCAGGAGTTCGGACAACCTCGGAGGCGCCTATGGCATCGCCGTGACGCTCGCCATGCTGATCGATTCGGTGCTGATCTTCGTGGTGATGCGCCGCATCTGGGGCTGGAGCCGGATCGTTGCCGCCGCGATCGCGCTGCCGCTTGTTCGCTGATCGACCTTTCGTTTCTCGCGTCGAATTCGCTCAAGATGCCGGCCGGCGGCTGGTTTCCGCTGCTGATCGGCGCTGTCGTGTTCACGCTGCTTACCACGTGGAAGCGCGGCCGCATGCTGTTGATGGACCGGCTCGCCGAGGACTCGATGCCGCTCGAGCTATTCATCGAAAGCATCGAGGCGAATCCGCCGGTGCGGGTCCCGGGGACGGCCATGTTCCTGACGTCGACCGTCGATCGCGTGCCGCATGCGTTGCTGCACAATCTCAAGCACAACAAAGTGCTCCACGAACGCGTCTTGTTCCTGACAATTCATACGCAGGACTTTCCGCGGGTCGCAGCCGCGGAGCGCGTGCGCATCTCGGAGCTCGGATGCGCGTTCTGGCGCATGGACGCGTATTACGGCTTTGCCGAGGAGCCCGACGTGCCGGAACTCCTGGAGTCGCTCGGAGCGTTCGGATTCGAATTCGACATGATGGAGACGTCGTTTTTCGTCTCCCGGGAGACGCTGATCACCAGCGTGGCTCCGGGAATGGCGCTCTGGCGGGAGCGGCTGTTCGTGTCCATGTCGAAGATGGCCGTCAAGGCGACGGATTTCTTCCACATCCCGACGAATCGCGTCGTGGAGCTGGGGACCCAGGTCGAGTTGTAGGCGTCCGCGCCGCCGTCGCGCGCCGGTTGTCCGAGAAAATCGAGCAGAACGCCGGCACCAGGCCGGCGTTTCTTTGGGGGCCGATCCGGTGCCGAATCTGCCGGCTACGCCGCGGCCATCTGCACCCGCATCGATTTCAGCGCTTTGCCCTCGATCTGGCGGATGCGCTCGGCGGACACGCCGTACTCATCCGCGAGTTCCTGCAGCGTCGCCGGGTCCTTTTCGACCAGCCAGCGCGCCTCGATGATGCGGCGGCTGCGGTCGTCGAGCTTTTCCAGCGCGCGCTTCAGGCCGGCGGTCTGGTTGGCCTCGGCCTCGTCGCGCTCGAGCACGCCGACAGGGTCGTTTTCGGTGTCGGTGAGGTAGGCAATGGGGGCGAAGGCATCACCATCGTCGTCCGGCTGGCCTTCGAGCGCGACGTCGCGTCCGGACAACCGGGTTTCCATCTCGAACACCTCCTCGGGCTTGACGCCGAGGTCCTTCGCGATCGCGTGCGCCTCCTTGGTCGAGAGCGCGGCCGGGCGGGTCTTCATCCGGCGCAGGTTGAAGAACAGCTTGCGCTGCGCCTTGGTCGTGGCGACCTTGACCAGGCGCCAGTTGCGCAAGACGTACTCGTGGATCTCAGCTTTGATCCAGTGCAGGGCGAAGGAGACCAGGCGCACACCACGTTCCGGGTCGAACCGGCGCACGGCCTTCATGAGTCCGATGTTGCCTTCCTGGATCAGATCCGCCTGCGGGAGGCCATAACCCATGTACTTGCGGCTTACCGACACGACCAGCCGCAGGTGCGACAGCACGAGTTGCTGCGCCGCGTCGAGGTCGTTGTCGCGCACGAGACGGCGGCCAAGCGCCTGTTCCTGGTCGGCGGAAAGCAGCGGAAAGCGATTGACCGCCTGGACGTACTGATCCAGGTTGCCAAGCGAGGCAGGCGAGGGGAAAACCAGTGCGGTTCCGGTCATTTTCGATTCCTTCTGTGGCGGCGGCCAGGGGCGGCGGTGCATCCACCTATCCATTGACGCCAGTTTAGCACTCCGGTGATGAGAGTGCTAACCGGGCAAATAGTTCCCGACTGAATTAGTCGGAATTGTGCCGCCACCGCCGGACCAGCGACGGCTGCGGCGGCGAAGAAGCCGGCACCGGAGGCGCGGCGCGTCAGCCCACGAGCGCGCTGACGAACTCAGCGACGACGAACGGCTTGAGGTCGTCAAGACCCTCGCCGACGCCTATGAATCGGAGCGGGATCGGCCGCTCCTTGGCGATCGCCGCCACCACGCCACCTTTCGCGCTGCCGTCGAGCTTGGTCAGCACGAGGCCGGTGAGGCCAAGCGCCGCATCGAACGCCTTCACCTGCGCGAGCGCATTCTGGCCAGTGTTCGCATCGAGCACGAGCAGCGTTTCATGCGGGGCGGCCGGGTCGGCCTTTCGAATCACGCGTTGGACCTTGCGGATTTCCTCCATCAGCTGCAACTGCGTGGGTAACCGGCCGGCCGTATCGGCCAGCACGACGTCGATGCGCCGCGCGCCGTGCGGCCGCGATCGCATCGAACATCACCGCTCCTGGATCGCCGCCGGCCTGCGAGATCACCGTGACGCCATTGCGCTCGCCCCAGACGGCGAGCTGCTCGCGCGCGGCGGCACGGAACGTGTCGCCCGCGGCCAGAAGGACGGAAAACCCCTGAGACTGGAAGCGTTTCGCAAGCTTGCCGATCGAGGTCGTCTTGCCGGCGCCGTTGACCCCGGCCAGCATGATCACGAACGGGCGCGCGGCGCCGATGGAAAGCGGCCGCTCGAGCGGCGCCAGTAGGTCGGCCAGCGCCTCTTTCAGCAGTGACTTCGGGTCGGCCTCGCCGCCGGCGGCTTTCCACCGCGCGGTCAGGTCCTGCAGGAGGTGTTGCGTGGCGGCAATGCCGACGTCGGCCGTGATGAGCACGTTCTCGAGCTCATCGAGGGTTTCGGCGTCGAGCTTGCGGCGGGCAAACACGTCGCCGAGGGCGCCGGCGATCTTTTCGCGCGACCGGGCAAGACCCGCTGTGAGCCGCGCCATCCACGGGCGGTTTTCGTCCTGGTCGGATTTTCGCTTGAAGAGGTCGAACATCGGGGAGCGGACGCCGGGCATGCCGAGCGCACGTTTGGCAAGGACGCGATCATACCTTCCCCAAGTTTCGGGCCGGCCCATAATGCGCTATCGCCTCCCTCTGCCGGTCCGACGACCCCTTGCCGACCCCTGCCGGAAACCAAGTTCGCATCATCGGCGGCGCATGGCGCCGTCGCGTGCTTCGGTTTCCGCCCGCCGCAGGTTTGCGCCCGACGCCCGACCGAGTCCGTGAAACTCTGTTCAATTGGCTTGGCCAGACCTTGTCCGGCAAGCGCTGCCTCGATCTTTACGCAGGGTCGGGCGCCTTGACGCTCGAGGCAGCCTCCCGTGGCGCCGCCCTCGCCGTTGCCGTCGACCGGAATCGGGCACTGATCGACGCCATGCGCGCCACCGGCACGACGCTTGGCGCGAGCGCCGTCGAGGCGAACGTAGGTGACGCGAAAGCCTTCATCGCGGCGGAGCAAAGGGAATTCGACGTGATCTTCCTCGACCCTCCGTTCGGCGAGGACCCGTGGCCATGGCTCCTGCCGGCGTGCGCGCAACGCCTTCTGCCGGGCGGATACATCTATGCGGAAGCCGCGCACGCGCTGTCGCCGCCACAGGGATGCCTGCCGTGGCGCCGCGACAGGGCGGGGCGCGTGCATTATCATCTTTTCGTCCGATCCGATCCCGCGCCGGACTGAGCGCGTCGCGCCTTCGACTCCAACCACGCCCGCTCGCCATGCTTACCGTCGTCTACCCCGGAACCTTCGATCCTTTCACGCGCGGCCACGAGGACCTGGTTCGCCGGGCGGCGAAGCTTTTCGGCCGGGTGATCATCGGTGTCGCCGACAGCGCCGCCAAACAGCCGTTCTTCACGACGGACGAGCGCGTGGCTATGGCGCGCGAGGTGCTCGCCGCGCATGCGAACGTCGAAGTCATGCCGTTTTCGGGTTTGCTGATGGATTTCGTCCACGAGCGGGGCGCGCGCGTCATCCTGCGCGGCCTTCGTGCCGTATCCGATTTCGAATACGAGTTCCAGATGGCCGGGATGAATCGAAACCTGTTTCCCGAAGTCGAAACGCTTTTCCTGACGCCGTCGGAGCAGTACACATTCATTTCAGCCACGATCGTTCGCGAAATCGCAAACTTCGGAGGCGACGTGTCGTCCTTCGTGCATCCGACGGTCTTCGCGCGGCTGCGGGCGAAAGTTGGCGGCGGCAACAAATAGGGTCGGCGCCATGGCATTGATGATTACCGACGAGTGCATCAACTGCGACGTCTGCGAGCCCGAGTGCCCGAACGGCGCGATTTCGCAGGGGCCGGAGATCTACGTGATCGACGCCGCAAAGTGCACCGAGTGTGTCGGGCACTTCGACACTCCGCAGTGCGTCGAGGTTTGCCCCGTCGATTGCATTCCCGTCAACCCCGATTGCGTCGAAACGCACGCCGCGCTCCACGCGAAGTACGAGGGATTGATCGCGACGAACCGGACCGTGCAAGGCGCTGGTTAGAAGCGGCGCTAGTGTGCTGAGTCAGAACTTCCGCAGATAAAGGAGCGGATGAAATCGGGCGTCAGGCAAGGCGCGAGGCCGAAAGCGTACCTCGTGGTACGGTGAGGCCGAGTAACGCAGCATGGCGCTCGATTTCGCCGCGAACTATCAAGCGAATTTCTGACTCAGTACACTAGGCGCCGGCGGCGGCCGGCAGGATTTCGGGCGGCAGGACGATGCCGTCGATCGCCGCCACTTCCTCCATCAGCGCGCCGATCTGCCTGGTGAGCGCCTCGTGCTGCCGCTCGAGTTCGCCGATGCGCTTCGCGAGTTCGGCGTTCGAGACCTCGATGCGCTGCACGCTTTCCAGCCGACGCTTGAGCTGCAGATCGTGTTCGTGAACATGGCTTTCGAGCGGTGACATCACGGTGCGCAGCCAGGTTTCGACGTCCCGGTTCGCGATATCGTAGAGGTGCTTGACACGCGAGGCGACCGTCTCGAAAAACCGTTGCGTCAGCGAGAATTTCGCCTTGCTCAGCATGTTCCAGGGCGTATTGAAATGCTGGTTGTACGCGCGCTCGAGCCGGTCGATTTCCTTCTGGTACTTGAGCATCGAGAACGGCGGCGGCGTGAAGGGCTCGCTGCCCTGCTCCGCGGCAGAGCGCGTGTACATCGCGCGCATCATGTCGTGGAGTTCGACTGCCCGGTTCCCGGCCTCGTCGAAATCCAGCCGGATCGCGGTGAAGAATTCCGCAATTGCGTTGCGAACACCCTTGGTGAAGGGGCTCTTCTCGATGCGCAGCCGCGTGCGTCCGGCATTGGCGTGCAACGCCGAAAGACCAATCACTTCGAACAGCGCGTTGGCCTGCTGGGTGAACACCGTGCGAAGCGCGGCGAAACGCTGCAAGCCGCGCTCGTGGAGCTTCGTCTCCTCGCCGACGCGCTCCAACATGTGCAGGACGACATCCTGATTCCGGCTACGCAATTCCTGCCGGTCCGCGAGCTGTTCGGCGATCGCCGACTGTCGGGCTTCCAGCGACGAGCGCACCCCAGCCGCGAGCGCGTGCATTGCCGCGCGTGTTGCGGTGCCCACGACGTCGTACTTGGCGGCAACAATCTTGCGGGACAGCGCGTCCTCGAGCGCGCCCAGACGGCTTCTTTCGAACAGCGCGCCGTCACCGCCGACCCGCGCCTGCAGCGCTTTTTGCGCGGACACCGGGAAAATCCGGGCGGGAGGCACATCGAGCAGCTCGGCGGACGCGCGAACGCGGCGGTCGATCTCGGCGGCGACGGCGGACGGCGGCTTCTTCTCGTTCCACAGGCAATCGATCTTGTTGAGGACCACGAGCCGCGCCGGCATTTTTCCGTCGATCTGGCCGGCGAGATCCCGCCGCCATGCGGTCACGTCGGACGCGCTGACCCCCGTGTCCGCGGCGGCGACGAACACGACGGCATGCGCGTCGGACAGGAAGCGCCTCCGGTGTTCAGGTTCCGCCCCGGGGGCATCGGGCCCCGGCGTATCGAGGATGACGAGGCCTTGCTGCAGCAGACGATGGGGGACGTTGAGGATTGCGTGCCGCCAGCACGGGACTTCGACATGTTCGTGCCCGCCCACGAGCATCGAGGTGTCTGCCTCCACGTCCTCGTACAGGCCAAGCGCGTGGGCGAGCGCGAGCGGCACCTCTTTCACCGCGGAAACCTGGTCAAGCGCTTTGCTTATCTTGTCCGCGTCCGACGGATCGAGTGGAAACGACACCCACGCGGCGAGGTCATTGCGGAACTCCTCGATGGTCGCGTCCTTGAGGCGCGTCTCGATCGGAAGGAGCCGTAGTGACGGCGCGCGCGAGGCGTCGTAGAGGATCTCGGTCGGGCACGTCGTGGCCCGACCCGGCGTCATGGGCAGCCGCCCCTCTCCCGGGGCGGCAAAGAACATGGCCCTGATCAACTCCGACTTGCCGCGGTAGATCCCGCCGACGAACGCGACGACGAGCTTGTCTCCGTGCAAACGGGCGAGCATCTGCCGGATCTCGAAATCGACGTCTGCATCGGCGAGATCCTGTCGATGCAACCATTGGCTGACCGCGGCAACGCGGAGCGCCAGACGATTGCGCCATTCGCCATAGGCTTCTACGTTGGCCGCGACTTCACTTGGTCGAACCATACCGGCGACGAAATGCCTCGATGGGTAGCGATGGGGATACGCCTGGGGCAGAGCAATTTAGCATGGCTCCGCCCGCGCCACGCCGCCGTGCAGGCGTTCAGCGTTGGCAGCGCGGGCAGTAGCATGTTGCCCGCGCGCCTTGCCGGATCTGGCGTATCGCCGTCCCGCAAGCCCTGCAGGGCAACCCCCCTCTGCCGTAGACGCCGTAGCCGAGCTGGAAATAGCCCGGCTCGCCTCGGCTGTCGACATAGTCGCGCAGCGTGGAGCCGCCCTTTGCAATCGCGTCGGCGAGCGTCGCGCGAATCTCATGGACAAGGCGTGCCAGGCGAGGCTTCGACAGGCGGTTGGCCGGCGTGGTGGGTCGTATGCCAGCCCGAAAGAGCGACTCGTTGGCGTAGATATTGCCTATGCCGACGACAAGATGATTGTCCATCAGCGCAAGCTTGATCGCCGTGGTGCGGCTGCGCGTCGCGCGCCAAAGGTAATCGGCGTCGCACGACGGATCGAACGGCTCGGGACCGAGCGTTGCGAGGAGGCCGTGCGCCTCGGCGGGCGGAGGCAGCCAGAGCATCGCGCCAAAGCGGCGCGGATCGTGGTAGCGCAACGTCACGCCGGTTTCGAGCACGATGTCGACATGGTCATGGCGGGCGCGCGGCGGCAGCAGCGTGAACGCCCGCAGGCTGCCCGTCATGCCGAAGTGGACGAGCAAGGTGTCGCCGGAAAATCGAAACAGCAGGTACTTGCTGCGTCGGTGGACCGCATCGACAACGCGCCCGGCAATCCGTGTGGGAAGCCAACGGGGAACCGGCCAGCGCAATCGGCGGTCGTATACACGCATGGCTGTCACGCGCCGGCCGACGACAAGCGGGGCGATCCCTCGGAGCGTGGTTTCGACTTCAGGCAGTTCCGGCATGGGGCCCCGCGGGATTTGGATGGCCGGCCGTTGCCGGGGATCGCTCGCCCAGTAGTCATTTCCAATTTGGCGGACCGACGAATATAACCTAAGATGCTTGCCCTCCCTGGCATGGCGTGGCGCGTCGTCGCGTCACGAGACGCTCCCGCCGGACACCCATGATCGCCCGAACCTCACTTCCCGCTGGCGTGACCGCTGCCGCGATCGCGGCGCTGCTTTTCCTCGCGCCAGTGTTCGTCGCCGCGCAGACGCGTCCGGTGCAGGACGCCAGCCGTCAGGCTCCGGCAGACGCCGGTCAACCGGGTTCGGTGCCGGAAATGTCCGCGGACCTCATGTATCGGTTGCTCCTGGGCGACATCGCGTTGCAACGCGGGGAGCCTGCGCTCGCCGCACGCGCGTATTACGAGGCCGCTCGCGATATGCGCGATGCGAGGCTTGCCCGGCGCGCCACCGAGATCGCGCTGGCTGCGCGGCAACGCGGCCTCGCGGTCGATGCCGCGACGCTGTGGGCGGAACTCGATCCGACGGCAGAGCGCCCGAAAAAGGTGGTTGCGGGGCTGTCGGGTGGCGCGGCTGGGGGCGGCGACATCCGCGGGTTCGGTTCGGACCTGAAGGCGGACCTCGAGCGGGCGCTGGCCGACGCCGCGGCGACCGGACCGCGACTCGGTGAGGCATTTCTGCAACTCAATCGGGCTTTGGCGGGCGAGCCGGACAAAGCAGCGACGCTGAAATTGGTTCAGGCGCTGGCACACCCGTACCCGAATAGTGCGGAAGCGCAGTTTGCCGTCGCGCTCGCGGCGTACAACACGGGGCTCGCCGAGTTTGACACGGCCACCACCGCCCTCCAGGCGATCGACCGCGCGCTTGCCCTGAAGCCGGATTGGGAACAGGCGATGCTGCTCAAGGTGGAGATTCTCGGCAAGCAGTCGCTCGACCGGACCGCGGAGTACCTCGTCGACGTGCTGAAGCAAGCACCGGACTCGACCGCTGCCAATTCGGCGCTGGCGCAGGTGCGCATCCAGCAAAAGCGCTACGCCGACGCCGCGGCGATCCTGCAGCGACTTTGGGAAAAGGATCAGGGAAATCACGAGTATCAGTTCGGCATGGCCATGCTCGCCATGCAGATGAAAGACTGGGCGAAGGCCGAACAGCTGTTCCAGGAGCTCGCGCGCGTGGGATACGGCGACGACGGCATCGTCGAATCCTATCTTGCGCAAATCGCCGAGGAGACCGGCCGGCTCGAGATCGCGCTGGAGCGCTTGCGCGCCGTTCCCGAGGGGACGCGCGCGTGGATCGCCAAGTTGCGCACGGCGGCGTTGCTGGGCAAACTCGGCCGCGTTTCCGAGGCGCGTCAATATCTCGCGGAACTGCCGGCCGTCACGCAGGACCAGCGGGTCCAGGTGCAGCAGGCGGACGCGCAACTCCTGCGCGATGCCGGAGACAACGCGGCGGCATTCGCGGTTCTCAACGGTGCGCTGCTCCAGTTCCCCGACGAGCCGGACCTCCTCTATGACGTCGCGATGGTGGCCGAGAAGCTCAACCGGATCGAAATCGTCGAGGCGAAGTTGACGCGCCTTATCGAACTCAAACCGGCCAACGCGCACGCGCTTAACGCGCTCGGATACACACTCGTCGACCGGACACCGCGCGTCGCCGAAGGTCTGGCGTTGATCGAGCGTGCGCTGGCGCTCGCC
Organism: uncultured beta proteobacterium; assembly: GCA_963695725.1. Lineage (GTDB taxonomy): Bacteria > Pseudomonadota > Gammaproteobacteria > Burkholderiales > Casimicrobiaceae > CAIWHR01. The sequence continues at coordinate 1,311,060 of CAVOHM010000001.1, read as the reverse complement.
CCCGACGACCCGTTCATCCTCGACAGCGTTGGCTGGGCGCACTTCCGGATGGGCCGGCTCGACGAAGCGGAGAAACATCTGCGGCGGGCGATGGAAGAGCGGCCGGACCCGGAGATCGCCGCTCACTTGGGCGAGGTGCTTTGGGCAAAGGGCGAGCACGCCCGCGCGCAGGACGTCTGGCAGTCGCAGTTGAAGAGCACGCCGGACAACGCATTGCTGCTCGAAACAGTGCGCCGGCTGACGCGCTGATGAGCGGACCCGGCGCGCGCTGACTTTTCTGCATGCGGACCGCCGCACCGCTTGCGCTCGTCGCGGCGCTCGTGCTCGTCGTCGCGGGTTGCGCCAGCACGCGACCCGTTTCGCGGGTGGTAGTGGCGCCCGTGGCCGACGAACCATTCGCCATCGAGGGCAGGCTGTCGGCGCGGCGCGGCACCGATGCCGTTTCGTTCTCGTTTGCGTGGACGCACGCGGCACCCCATGACGAGCTCATCGTGACCACGCCGCTCGGAGGCGCGGTCGCCGAGATCTCGGGAGACGCCTCGCGGCAGCGCGTCGAGGTCCGTACCGCTGACGGTCGACGCGATGCAGCGAGCGACTGGGCGGAGTTGACGACACGCGCCGTCGGCTACCCGTTGCCGATAGAGGGACTTGTTTTCTGGTTGCGGGGCGCGCCGCGCTCGGACGCGTCGCATACGGCGGAACTGGATGCATCCGGGCGCGTGGACGTGTTGCGCCAGGACGGATGTGAAATCGTTTACGCGTACGCCGATGATCTGACGCATCGGCCATCGCGGCTCCGGCTCGCTTGCCATGACATCGAGTTGCGCATTGCCATCGATCGCTGGCGTGCGGCATGACCTCTTCGGAAATCGCGCCTCGTGTGGCAAGGATCTGCCGATGCGCCGGTTGACGGTTCCCGCTCCGGCGAAAATCAACCTGTTCCTGCACGTGACGGGCCGCCGTGGCGACGGCTACCACTTGCTCGAAACGCTGCTGGTCGCGATCGATGCGGGCGACACGATCACGCTGACCCGCCGGGACGACGGCGCGATTCGGCGGACGACAGAACTGCCCGGTGTCGTGCCGCAAGCGGATCTCGCGGTTCGCGCGGCCGCCGCGCTAAAGCGAGAGACCGCAAACGCATTCGGCGCTGACATCGCCATCACCAAACGCATTCCGTTGGGGGGCGGCCTTGGCGGTGGCAGTTCCGACGCCGCGACCACGCTGCTCGCACTCAACCGGCTATGGGGCACCAATTTGCCGCGCTCGGAACTCGCGCGAATCGGCGTTGCGTTGGGCGCCGACGTTCCCTTCTTTCTTGGCGACGGGCCCGCACTCGCCCGGGGTATCGGCGAGCGCCTGACCCCGGTGACGCTGCCGGCGATGTGGGTGGCCGTGATCGTGCCGCCGGTTGCCGTCTCGACGGCATCGATTTTCGCGGCGCCCGAATTGACACGCCGCACGCCGTCGGCGAAAATGGACGTCTTTTCCGAGGGTTATGGGCGGAACGACCTGCAGCCAATTGCGGTCGCAGGGTTTCCGGACATCGCTGTTGCACTCGAGATGCTGGGCGAGCGCTCGCGGGGGGCGAGGATGACGGGTTCGGGCGGATGCGTGTTCGCCGCCTATGCGTCCGAAGCCGAAGCGCGGTCGGTAATCGAGGCCAGGCCGCCGGCAATGCAGGGCTTTGTCGCAAGGACGCTCGCGCGGCATCCCCTGGCCGCATTTGCATGATGCCCGATTGAGATTCCGTGCACGACGGTTACGCCGATCGTGCGCAAGAGTGTCTCCGCTGGGGAGTCGCCAAGTTGGTTAAGGCACCGGATTTTGATTCCGGCATTCGAGGGTTCGAATCCTTCCTCCCCAGCCCAATTACCCAAGGACCTGTCCGGGTTCCGCTATCGCGCCGGGTGGCGGGGCCGCAGGCAGGCGCGCGCGCGTTACTTCCCCAGCATGTAGAGCTGCCACAGATCCTTGTGGCTCATGTGGCACATCGGCTGGATCGCGAGGAGCCCCGTCCTTCCGATGCTCGACTCGAGGTAGCGCATCTCGGTGAACTTCGCGCGAGTGGCCTCGTCCACGGGGACCTCGAAGCCGCTTTCGCGCATCATCAGGATGCCTTTGGCACGCAGCGCGAGTTCCGTGTAGAGCCGCAGGTAGCAGAGCAGGTCCGCCACCACGGGACCGCGGAACTTGCCCTTCATCGTATGCAGGTACTGGCCCACGGGCGAATCGGACAGGCGACCGGAGTTGATGAGGTCCAGCATTTCCGTGTCGGCGTCGAACCCCTGGCCGAGCCATTCTCCCACCGCTTTCTCGCTCTTCCGGAACACCGCGTAGAGCGATAGCGGCACCATGAAGAGGATGGCCAACGTCGCTATTCGCGGCGAGGTCAGCAGGTGGTTGAACGCCGAATGGAGCACGATGGCGAGGCCGAATCCGGGGAGCAGCATTCGTCCGCTTGCGACCGGCGCTCGCTCCAGGAGCGCGAGGCCGAGCACGGCAAATATGGCCGTGGCACCGCCGTGCATGATCGCCGTGCCGAAGCCGCGCACGATCCACGTCCCGATCCCGGCATCCCGGACAAGCTCCAGGAAGTAGATGTTTTCGACAAAGGCGAATCCCGTGCCGACGGCGAAGCCAAAGATCGCCGCGTCCACGAGGAAGCCGATCCGATGGGCGCGGATCAGCAGTACGACGACGAGGCCTTTCAACAGCTCTTCGACAATCGGCGCGACATAGCGGGAGTACGCCGCAAGATCCACCTCGACGATGCCGAGCACCCAGTCGTTCGCCAGATAGCTGACGCCGGCCACGGCGGCGCCGGAAGCGACGATCGCGACGACGAAGGACAGCTTCACGAGCTTGTAGCTGTCGAGATAGAGCAACGCGGCGAGGAAGCACCCGACCGGGAGCAACCCCACCAGCGCGGGCAGCAGAAAATGCACCGGCATGCCTACATGATCTTGAGCGAGATCATCCACTCGGAGCCCGCGCGCTTTCCACTCTGGAAACCGACCGCGTAGCCCATCGACAGTGTCATGTCGTACCAGTGCAGGACGCTGAACCGCAGATCGACCTGCGCGCCGATGTTGGCGAAGTCCTGGCGCCGGGACGAGTTGGCCACATCGGTCCACAATGCCGTCGCGAAGACCGCCGGTCGCAGCCACGTCAGATGAAAACTCTGCGTGCCGACGGATTCGAACACGACCGGCGGCAGATTCCATTCCACCATCTGGCGCACGAAATTGAGCCCGCTTACCTCATCGATCTCGAATCCAGGCAGCGTGTTGTACTCGCGATAGCGCTGAATGGACCCGCTGTCGACGTAATTGTTGCCGAACCCGCCGAAATAGAAATTGGCAAGGCTGCTGTTGCGATCGCCGTTGGCGCCGCCGGCGGCGCTGCGCAGCCAGATGGACGAGTGCGGGATCGGCAACGGAAAGCCGAGATCGAGCGTGCCGTGGATCTGCGGGGTGATCGCTCCTTGCGCCTGGCTTGCCTTGGCCACCAGCGACCAGGCCACGCCTTTCTCGTCATCGACTGCGCCGAGCGATCGACGCACGTCGGTGTAGTGGAGCCCGACCTTTCCCGTGACCAGACGGGTGAACGTCGTGTCGATGTTCTGGGCATTGGGCAGCGTGTCGATCTTGTCGTAGTAGGCAAGATCGTAGTCGAGGTTCCAACCGGCGCGGCTCGTCGAAGATCAGACAGTCGGTCGTAGCCCGAGTTTGGCGGCATAACCCTTGCGGCTGCGCTTGGTGGGGCCGAAGAGATCGTAGAAATCCGATCGATTCCACGACAGGGCTCCCCGCCAGCCAAGGTACTCGGCCAGCGATCTCGACATGGCCGCGCTGATTGCCGGGGAGATTGCTGGTCGGCGTGTAGGCGGCCGTGATGCCGAGTTTCGCGAACGTGAGCGGATCGGCGATGTTGGCGTGGTAACCGATCCCGACAGTAGTTCTTGTAACCCTGAAGGACCGGGAAACGCGTTCGTCGAGGGCCATGCGCGCAGAGGAATCTACGGCCCCTTGCCGATCATCTGCTTTTCGTAGTCGACGGCGCTCGGTGCCGGCACTTGCCAAGTCGTGACCACGGATACTTCGCGGCAACCTCCGCGCCCAGGAAGTTGATCGCGCTGACATCCTGGAGCGGACGCGGGTCGATGGTCGTCGGAACGAAACCCTCGCGCGGTGTAGGTCAAGCACCAGCAAGTCGCCCGTCGGTCAGCGGCACCGGGCGGAAGAAGCCCGATTCCGCGTTGGATACCGCCTCGATCGCGCCCGTGGCGACGTCGTAGCGAAAGATGTTGGACACGCCCGTGTAATAGCTGCTGCCGTACAGATATCGCCCGTCCCGGAAAACACGAAACTCTCCGGGACCGATTGCCCGAAGCGGAACTCGCGAGAGGGTCTCAAATCGCCCGGCCTGGAGCTTTTCGATTTCCCACACGCGAAGGAACTGATCGCCGTTGACCTCGCTCACCGACGCCGACAAGCAGCCGCCCGTCGGGCGAGATGTCGAGATCGTAGGGCACGTATTCGTACGGAAACTGCGTGTACCTCGTACCAGCGATCGTAGGGGAGGGGAATGCGCACCAACGTCGCCAGCCCGTTCGTCGTGCCGCACGCCCCAGAGCGACCGGTCGGCCGGGTTGAAGACGATCTCGCCGATGCGCACGTTCTCGAGCAGCATCCGCTCCTCGCCGGTCTTGACGTCGACCGCCATCAGATCGCGCTAGCGCAAGGTTGTCGTTGGTGTAGAAGGCCGTTCCGCTCCTCGGATCGTAGGCAAACGACGCTGACCCGGTACGAGCATCGCCCGCTTGATGTCGGCGAGCTGTCGGACGCTGCCGTCGCGCGTGTTCAGCGCGCCGACGTGCTCGATCACGCCGGGCTAGCGAAAGGCGCATAGAGGATGCCGCTCGACTCGTCGTAGTACATGCCGCGAAATGGAACCCACCGCGCTCGCGGCCAGGCCGCTGTGCGGCGTGATCGGAAACTTGCGGACCTCGTCGAGGTTGCGCCGCTGGAACTCCTGCTCGAACGCGATCCAGTCCATGCCAGGCCTGTTCGAGCGGAAGCCCGAACACCTGCTCGAACTGGTCCGCGTAGTTGCGCTCGGCTTCCCTCGTCGCGCCGGATCCATGCGATCGACCTTTTCGGGCGAATAGACGTAGGCGAGATACGTGAAAAAGCGCGTGCCGTAGAGATAGGCGTTCGCGCCAACCTGGAAACTCGACCTTGACGTGCCGCGCGACAGCGAGGCCCAGCGGATCGTAGAAGTGGGCGTTGTCCCGCACCATTGCCCGGAACACCATCTCGTCGTAGCCGCCCTGCGCGCGGCCCACCCGCCCCCCATCCACGTCTCCAGGAAGACCGCGCTGCCCTCGATGTACCAGCGCGGCGAGTTGAATCGGGGACGTCGTCACGTAGCTGTAGATCAGCGATTCCGGGATTCGCGACTGTGGAAGTACTTTGCCGAGGAAAAAACGGCGCCAGCGCCGATCTCCTCGTCGGACGCGATGTCGCCGGCAGCGACGTGGACCATCTCGTGGTTCATCAACGAGAACATGCGTTCGCTGGCGGGATAGGTCTCGAACGCGTGCGACTGCGGCGCGATGTCGAAGACGAGCCGGCTGTGCGGGGCGACTGCGGCGGCGGCGTTGCCGTAGTCCGGAAAGGTCTTTCAACAGGATGGTCGTCGACTCCGAGGGCACCCAGCCGAACATCCGACGCTGCCACGTCGAGCGAATTGGTGAAGGTGCGCACCGCATGCGGCGCGAGGTAACCGAGAGAGTCGAAATAGATGAGCTTGAGGTCCTTCGTCTCGACGTACGACATCGCCGAGCGGGCTCTCGTCCGCGGCCGCCGCGACCGGCACCACGTCAATAACAGGCAAACGACATGGGCCGCGCACCAGTCCCTTCCCAGGGAACGCACGAATCCGCCGAAGCATACTGGACTAGGACCCAAAAGCAAACCGCCGGCGCTTCAGGCCGGCGGGTGCGACTTCTCGGAGGGGTGGGACTATTTCGGGTTGCTCTTCGCGTTGCCGGCGGCGTTACCCGCGGCGTTGCCGGCGGCGTTACCGGCGTTGCCCGCTACCAGCGGCGTTGCCCGCGCCTACCGGCATTGCCCGTACCACCGGCGTTGCCCGCGCCCGGCGTTGCCCGCGCCCGCATTGCCCGCACCACCGGCGTTGCCCGCGGCATTCCGGCATTGCCCGCACCCCGGCGTTGCCCGCGGCATTGCCCGCCCCCGGCGTTGCCCGCTGGCATTGCCCGCGCCTCCGGCATTGCCCGCCCCGGCGTTGCCGGCGGCGTTGCCGCGCGGCGTTGCCCGCGGCGTTCCGGCGGTGTTGCACCGGCGGCGTTGCCCGCGGCGTTACCGGCATTGCCCGTTGCCGGCGGCGTTGCCCGCGGCGTTACCGGCGTGCCTGCCCACTGGCATTGCCCGCGGCATTGCCCGCCCTGCATTGCCCGCACCACCGGCATTGCCCGCCCTCCGGCATTGCCCGCGGCGTTCCGGCGTTGCGTTGCCCGCCGGCGTTACCCGCCCGCATTGCCCGCGGCTTACCCGCTGCATTGCCCGCAGCGTTACCCGCTTGCCTTACCGGCGGCTTGCCGGCTCGCGTCGCCGGCCGCTGGAATCGTCGTCGATTGCGTCCCCGACGGATTGCCGAGTTTCACATCGTCGGCCGTGTTCTGCGGCGCGCGGAAACGTTGCGCCGGAACGATCGTCCCGGCCGTATCCTTGCCGCTCGGTGGAAAATCGATTCCAGCGGACACCGCGAGGATCACGGCCGCCGCGGCGATGCCGCCACCGATCCAGACCTTGCGCTTACCGAATGAACCGCCTTTGTCTTCGCTCATGCTGTCGCTCCCGAAAATGGGCCCTTGTTGAGAAGCCCGATGAACCCTTGCCGACTTCCCCCGGGTTGTCTCCGGGGCTGCACTGGAAGTTTGCCTAATTACACGTGGCCGCGAAAAAAGTTGGCGGAACCGGCCTGGTTCCTCCCGTCGCTCGGGAATCTGGGCCATCACCGACGCGACGAGCCCTTCCGGCGCAAACGCCTTGGGAACGACGGACAGCCCGTCGAACAGGCGGCGCAGTTCGTCGTACTCGGCGCGGAGGGCGGGCTCGGCCGCCAGGATACGGTCCAACGCGCGAGACTCGTCGGCCGTCGCTTCGCCGTCGAGGACCGCATGCATCAATTGGATGGTTTCGTCGTGGTTCATGTCAGTCCCGCCGGGCCGTCCCAAGGGACTGACGCGCCCCCTCGGGGGGCAGCGAGCAACGCGAGCGTGGGGGTCGTTTCATCCTAGTCCCGCCGGGCCGTCCCAAGGGACTGACGCGCCCCCTCGGGGGGCAGCGAGCAACGCGAGCGTGGGGGTCGTTTCATCCTAGTCCCGCCGGGCCGTCCCAAGGGACTGACGCGCCCCCTCGGGGGGCAGCGAGCAACGCGAGCGTGGGGGTCGTTTCATCCTAGTCCCGCCGGGCCGTCCCAAGGGACTGACGCGCCCCCTCGGGGGGCAGCGAGCAACGCGAGCGTGGGGGTCGTTTCATCCTAGTCCCGCCGGGCCGTCCCAAGGGACTGACGCGCGCCCCCTCGGGGGGCAGCGAGCAACGCGAGCGTGGGGGTCGTTTCATCCTAGTTCGGACGCAGGTCTTTCAGCATGTCCCGGAGCCGGTGCCTCGCCTCGAACAGCCGCGATTTCACCGTCTTTTCATCAAGATCCAGTATCTGCCCGATTTCCTGATAGCTGCATTCGGAAAAGTGCCGCAGCGACAACACGACCCGGTCGTTGGTCGACATCCTCATCAGCGCGCTCCGGATCCGCCTGGAAACCTCGGCCTCGCCAAACTGCGCTTCCGGGTTGTTGCGCTCGGAGCCCGGCAGCTCCACGTCGTCATCGAGTGCTTCTTCCCGCCGGTTTCGGCGCAGCAGGTTGAGCGACTCGTTGACTGCAATGCGGTAGATCCAGCTGAAGAACTTGTACCGCGGATCGTACTCGTCGAACTGCTCCGCGACCTTGAGGAACACGATCTGCGTGATGTCGTTTGCATCCTCGGCGCTGCGCAACACCCAGAAGGCGGCGTTGTAGAGGGCTCGCTGGTAGCGGACCACCAATTCGGTGAAGGCCGCCCGATCGCCGCTCCGGTATCGTTCCAACAGCGCTTGGTCGGTGTCATTGCTCACAATTACACGCGGCGATCGCAAAAGTTGGCGCCGAGTTCAACGCGCCGGCTCGATCTCGAAAATCTGGTCGAATCCGGAATAGAGGAAAATGTCCTGGAGGTGGCGGCTGACGCCGACGAGCCGCAGCTTTCCGGCGGCAGCGAGCAACCGCTTCTGCGTCTTCAGGAGCACGCCCAGGCCGGCGCTCGAAATGTACTCGAGTTGGCGGCAATCGAGGGTTACGGTTCCGTCGACCTGGTCCAGGAACGACTGGGCGGTCGGGCACTGGGCGGCGTCCAGCCGGCCGGTCAGCGCGACCGTGCCGTCGGCGCCGAGATCAATCGCGAACATCCTCCCCCCTCTTCTGTCCAGCGGCGCCGGATTCCGTTCCCCCGGCGAGCGTCTTGCGAAATGTGATCCGGCTCCGTCGGCTTTCGGTCGAATACTCGTATTGCAGAGAATCCACGAGCCGCCGTATCAGGTGGAGCCCCAGCCCCCCGGGCTTGCGTTCTTCGATCGGCAGGTGGACGTCCGCATCGGGCGCCTGGGTCACGTCGAAACGCTCGACATCATAATCGGTCAGCGTCACTTCGACGCCTCCCGGGGCCGTGGCCATTTCGATCCGGACCTCGGCGCGGCCGGCAGGGCTGTATTTGACCATGTTCGTGAACAACTCCTCCAGCGCAAAGTCGACGGTGGACAGGAGTTGCCGGTCGACTTCGTGGCGGGCGAAGAACTCTGACGTGAATGCGAAAATTTCCTGGAGCGACCCGAAGCTGCGGGGAAACGTCCGGTCGCCAGCACCCGTTGTCGCCTCGCGCTTCACCAGGACGATCGTAATGTCGTCTTCCTGTGCGGCGCCCTGCGCGAAGGCACGGACGGCCTCGAGCAGTAGGGCGGACAGTTCGGCCATGCGCTTTGCGTGATGGGCGCGGAGGACGGCTGCGACCCGGGCTTCCCCGAATTCCTCGTTGCGGGGGTCGTGGTATTCGTAGATGCCGTCGGAAAGAAGGACCAGAATATCCCCAGGCATCAATTCCAGGCAGATGGCCGGCCGCAGCGCCGACAGGGGCATGGCGGCCAGCGGAAAACTCGTGGGATTGTAGCGCGCGCAGGTGCCGGTAGCCGCCTGAAAGTGCAGGATCGGCGCCTGGCCGCCGCTGTGGAATCGCATCCGATGCGTCGCGGCATCGAGGAGGCCGATGAACGCGGTGATGAACCGATCATCGGCCAGCGTGGCGGCAAGCTGGTTGTTGACCTGCCGGAACGCGGTTTCGAGATCGGCGCCCAGCCGGAACGCCATGCGCAGCATCGCATGCATCTGCGTCACCGAAAGCGCCGGGGCAATCCCGTGGCCCGTCGCGTCGCCGAGAACCGTCAGGAGCCCCTGGTCCAGAAGCGCCAGATCGAATGTGTCACCCCCGGTCAGACTGGCGGGCAGCGACATCCCGTACAGGTCGTAACCGGCGAGCACGGGCATGACCGCAGGCAGGGTACTCATCTGCACCGTTCGCGCCATTTCGAGCTCCTGGCGCATCTTCTCGCCCTCGATCAGGGCCGCGGTCATCCGCACGCGCTGGAGCGCGACTGCGCACTGCGCCGCCAATGCGGTGGCGAGGACTTCGTCGCCCGAGTCGAACGCGCCGCCGGCCTTGTTCAGGACCTGCATGACGCCAACGAGGACCCCCTTGTGGTCGATCAGCGGCAGCGCGAGCATGCAACGCGTTCGGTAGCCCGAGGCGCGATCCACCTCGGGATTGAAGCGCGCGTCGGCATAACAATCGGGAACGTTGATGATGCGGCGCTCGCGCGCGCATGCGCCGACGATTCCGGCGTTTGCCGGGACGCGCACCGGCGCGATCCCGGTCGCGATCTCGAGCACCAGTTGGTCTGCGACGGGGTCGTAGAGCCAGACCGAGCCACGCTCGGCCAGAAGAACCAGCTTTGCCGCGTCGACCACTTCGGACAGCATCGTCAAGAGGTCGAACGGTGCGGCGAGCTTGCGGGTGACGGCGAGGATCGCCTCCATGTCCCGCAGCGAAAGGCCGCGCTGGCTTGCATCGGGATCGTTCATGTCGCCGGAATGTATCAGAGCCCGCGCTACTTCTACGCCATCGAGCGTCATCGTGGCCGTCGAATCGGGATGTCGGTGGGCATCATCCCCGCCCGGGAGCCACCTGTTGCGTCGTTGCGCGGCGCGGCAGACCGGCCCGCCCGGCGTCGGTCGCGACCCTTAGAGGCAGTTTTTCTGTGGGACAATGGCGGGACACGATGCGGGTTCGGCGGCCACGTGGTTCGTGGCGTGTGGCTGTCCCGCGCATTGTCTTTGGCGCGGCATCCTGGGGTTCCGGTAATGGCCTTTGAGCGGATGAGAGTCTTTACCGGCAACGCGAACCCCAATCTCGCCGACGCCGTCTGCCGCCACCTCAATATCAGCCTTGGCCGCTGCGTCGTCGGCCGCTTCTCGGACGGCGAGGTGATGGTCGAACTGCTCGAGAATGTGCGCGGTCGCGACATTTTCATTCTGCAGTCGACCTGCGTGCCGACCAACGACAATCTGATGGAAATCCTGGTGATGACGGATGCGCTGAAGCGCGCATCCGCCGGCAGAATCACCGCAGCCATCCCCTATTTCGGCTACGCGCGGCAGGATCGGCGGCCGCGTTCCGCGCGCGTGGCGATCACCGCGAAGGTCATTGCCGACATGCTGACAACCGTCGGCGTCAACCGCGTGATGGTGATGGATCTGCACGCCGACCAGATCCAGGGGTTTTTCAACATCCCGGTCGACAACATCTACGCGACGCCGATCCTGCTGGGCGACCTCTGGAAGCAGAACTACGACGACCTGCTCGTGGTATCGCCCGACGTGGGCGGCGTCGTCCGTGCCCGCGCTATTGCGAAACGTCTCGACTCCGACCTCGCGATCATCGACAAGCGACGCCCGCTCCCGAACGTGGCCGAGGTGATGAACATCATCGGCGATGTCAGCGGTCGCACCTGCGTGATCATGGACGACATCGTCGACACCGCAAATACGCTGTGCAAGGCCGCCACGGCGCTAAAGGAGCATGGGGCGAAAAAGGTCGTCGCGTATTGCACGCACCCGGTGCTGTCCGGCGGCGCCGTCCCGCGCATCGCCGCGTCGGAACTCGACGAGATCGTCGTCTCCGACACGATTCCGCTGACCGACGAGGCCCGGGCCTGCCCGCGTATCCGGGTGCTGTCCTGTGCCCAGCTTCTCGCCGAAACGATGACCCGCGTGTCCAACGAAGAGTCCGTAAGCTCGCTTTTCACCGAGTAGCCGCGCCGCGGCCCTGTCCGGTCGACTCGACTGGCGCACTGGCGCCCGGGGGTGGCGGACTGGCTCCACTTCGCGTCGGACGGCCATGCCGCCGGCCATGCTGCAACGTTGGCCAAATCGCGACAAAATAGTTATACTTCAAGGCTTTCCCCGGTTGGGCCGGGGATGTCGCCAACCGCAGACGACCGGCCGGGACCTACCAGGGGCCAGGGTACCGGAAGGCCGCAGACATCAGGAGCCGCATCATGCAAATCGAATTCACCGCGTTCGCCCGGACGACCGAGGGCCGGGGCGCGAGCCGCCGCATGCGCCGCGCCGGCAAGGCGCCCGGCATCGTCTACGGCGGCACCGCCGCCCCGGAACCGATCGAACTCGACCACAACGCGCTGTTTCACGCGCTGCGCAACGAGGCATTCCACGCGTCGATCCTGAGCATGAAACTTGGGAGCGCGGTGACAAAGGTTCTGCTGCGCGACGTGCAGATGCATCCGTTCAAGAACGAGATCCTGCACGTGGATTTTCAGCGCGTCGACGAGAATCGCAAGATTCACATGAAGGTGCCATTGCACTTCGCAAACGGCGAAAATTCACCCGCGGTCAAGGTGTCCGGCGCCATCGTGAGCCACGTCCTCACCGAACTTGACGTCACCTGTCTGCCGAAGGATCTGCCGGAGTTCATCGCGGTCGATCTTTCGACGCTCGACGTCGGCAACTCGGTCCACGTGTCGGCGCTGACGCTTCCGGCGGGCGTCGAGGTCGTCACGCGCGGCAAGCTCGACCCGGTGGTCGCCGCGGCCGTCGTGCCGAAGGCGCACGTCGAGGAGGAAACCGCGGAAGTTACGCCCGAGGCCGAGGCTGCCGCTGCTGCCGCTGCCGGAACGGCTGCGCCGGGAGCAGCGCCCGCCGCGGACGCCAAGGGGACCGAGGCGAAGGGTGGCGAGAAGAAGGAATCCGGCAAGGACGACAAGAAGAAGTAAGCGCCCGCCGCCCGCCGCCTCCGGCACGAGGGCCCGCCGCGCGCATTCCGGCGGGCCCTTTTTCGTCGGGGCCGTGGCGCACGCACCGGAAAGGAATTTTCTTGAACCTCGTCGCCGATTCGCGGCGCTGACCCGATGCCACCCATCCGTCTCGTAGCGGGACTCGGCAACCCTGGCCGCGAACACCTCGCCACGCGCCATAACGCCGGGTTCTGGTTCGCCGATGCGCTTGCAGCGCGGCTTGGCGCGACGTTCACGGTCGAGGGGAAGTTCCATGGGCAGGTCGCGAAGCCGGCCGGGGACCTGCGGCTATTGAAACCGGGCACCTACATGAATCTCTCCGGGCGGTCGGTGTCGGCGCTCTCGCGCTTCTTCGCCATCGCATCACAGGACATCTTGATTGTTCACGACGAACTCGACCTGTTGCCGGGCGACGCAAAAATGAAATTCGGCGGTGGCATTGCCGGTCACAATGGCCTGCGCGACGTCGCGGCGCACCTCGGCACGCCTGACTTCTGGCGGCTGCGCGTCGGAATCGGACACCCGCGCGACTCGGCGCTCCCGCAGCAGGACGTCGCGGACTACGTGCTGGCGCCACCCTCCGCCGACGACCGTGCGGCGATCGCAACGGCATTGGATCGAAGCCTCGACGCATGGCCGGCCATCGCCGCCGGCGATTTCGAGCGCGCGATGCTACTGCTGCACACACGGAAAGAAGAGCCATGAGCTTGAAATGCGGCATCGTCGGCCTGCCCAATGTCGGCAAGTCCACGCTTTTCAACGCGCTGACGCGCGCGGGCATTGCGGCGGAGAACTACCCGTTCTGCACCATCGAGCCCAACGTCGGCATCGTCGAAGTGCCCGACGCGCGTCTCGCGCAGCTCGCCGCCATCGCGCATCCGGAGAAAGTGCTTCCCGCCGTGGTGGAGTTCGTCGACATCGCGGGTCTCGTGGCGGGCGCGTCGAAGGGCGAGGGGCTCGGCAACCAGTTTCTCGCGACGATCCGGGAGACCGACGCGATCGCGCATGTGGTGCGCTGCTTCGAAGACGACAATGTCGTGCACGTTACCGGCAAGATCAACCCGGTCTCGGACATCGAGACGATCAACACCGAGCTCGCACTTGCGGATCTTGCGACGGTGGAAAAGCAGATTGCGAAATACGAAAAGCCCGCGCGCGCCGGCGACAAGGAGGCCCAGCGGATTCGTCGCCGTGCTGAAAAAGGTCGAGGCGGTGCTCGACCGGGGAGAGCCCGCCCGCACGACGGACCTCTACGCCGAGGAAAGGGAGGCGCTGACCCCGTTCTTTCTGCTGACGATGAAACCGACGATGTACGTCGCCAACGTCGCCGAGCACGGCTTTCACGGCAATCCGCTGCTTGAGCGCGGTGGAATCGTACGCGGCGACGGAAGGCGCGCCGGTGGTGCCGGTCTGCGCGGCGCTCGAAGCCGAGATCGCCGATCTCGACGGCGATGACAGGAATGTCTTTCTCGCGGACCTTGGATTATCCGAGCCCGGTCTCGATCGCGTGATTCACGCCGGCTACAAGCTCCTGGGCCTCGAGACGTATTTCACCGCCGGGCCGAAGGAGGTTCGCGCCTGGACGATTCATCACGGCGACACCGCACCGAAGGCGGCGGGTGTCATCCACACCGATTTCGAGAAGGGCTTCATTCGCGCCGAAGTCATCGCGTTCGGCGATTTCGTCGTCTGCAAGGGCGAGCACGGCGCGAAGGAGCACGGCAAGATGCGCCTCGAGGGCAAGGAGTACGTCGTCAAGGACGGCGATGTCATGCACTTCCGCTTCAACGTCTAGATGGACGGCCCCCACGCTCACGATGTTCGCTGCCCCCGGGGGACGCCCGCGCGAGCAGGGCGAAGCCAAGGCCCGCAGGGCGGGTCTGCGAGCACGGGTGGCGGCGGACTCCACGGCACATAACGTCGAGCGCGACGTCGCGGAGGCCGCGCACGGCGCCCTTGGGACGGCCCGGCGGGCGCTGAGCCGAGCCGACCACAACATGGCGAAACTGCGGTTCACCAAGATGCAGGGGCTCGGCAACGATTTCGTCGTGCTCGACGGGATCGCCCAGCGTGTGGATCTTTCGCCCGCGCAAGTGAGACGGCTCGCGGACCGGCGCCTGGGCGTGGGCTGCGATCAAGTGCTGGTCGTCGCACGCGCGACGCATCCCGATGCCGATTTCCGGTATCGCATTTTCAACGCCGATGGCGGCGAGGTCGAGCAGTGCGGCAACGGCGCGCGCTGTTTCGTGCAATTCGTGCGCGGCCACGGGTACACGCAAGCGCGCCGGATACGCGTCGAGACCGCGGGAGGCATCATCGCGCCGGAGCTCATCGAAGGTGGCGAAGTGACGGTGGACATGGGTGTCCCGAAGTTCCACCCCGACGCCATCCCGTTCGTTGGTGCCACCGATGCCGTCGTCCAGTCGATCGACGTGGAGGGCGACGCGGTCGAAATCATCGTGGTGTCGATGGGCAACCCGCACGCGGTGCAGGTGGTCGCCGACGTCGATCGCGCCCCCGTTGCCTCCCAGGGCCCGCGTCTCGAGCGCCATCCGAGGTTCCCGCAGCGCGTGAACGCAGGCTACATGCAGGTGGTGGATCGCGCTACCATTCGCCTGCGCGTCTGGGAACGCGGCGCCGGCGAGACACCGGCCTGTGGCACCGGAGCGTGCGCGGCCGTCGTGGCGGGAATACGCTGCGGGTTGCTCGATGCGTCGGTGCGGGTCGAAACGCGCGGCGGATGGCTGACGATCGAGTGGCCGGGCGAGGGCGCTTCGGTCGCGATGACCGGCCCCGCGACAACGGTGTTCGAAGGCGAATGGGAAATCCCGGCGTGACGCGCGCGACGGGCCACGGATGTACCACGGCGAAGACAGGACTCCCCGGATGGAAGCGAACGACGTCGCGCAGTTTCTCAAGGAAAACCCGAAATTCTTCGAGGACTACGCCGACGTCATCGCTGAAATCTTCGTTCCGCACCCGCACGGCGGCCATGCGATCCCGATCGCCGAGCGCCAGATCGTCACGCTGCGGGAAAAAAACGGCGAGCTCGAGAATCGATTGCGCGAGATGCTCCGCTTCGGCGGAGAGAACGACCAGATCAGCGAACGCCTGCATCGCTCGACGCTTGCGCTGATCGCCGCACCCGACCTCGAAACGACACTCGCGGTGCTCTACCACAGCCTCAGGGAGGATTTCGGGGTGCCGCACGTGACCTGCCGGCTCTGGGGCAAGGTGCCCGAGCAGTCCTATCTGCCGGAACTCGCCGCAGCGAGCCAGGAACTTCGCGAGTACGCGGACCAGCTCGGCGTGCCGTATTGCGGCCCTGCGGCGCCGTTCGAGTCCCGCGACTGGTTCGACGCCGGCGATGCCTGCCGGTCGTTCGCGTTCCTGCCGTTGCGCACGGCGTACACGTTCGGCCTCCTCGGCTTGGGCGACGAGAACGCGGAGCGTTTCCATTCGGGAATGGGCACCGTGTACCTGACGCGTCTCGCGGAACTCGCGAGTGTCGCGACGTCGCGCTACCTGCCGCCGGCGTAGCGGCTGCCGGATCGAGCCACCCGGTCGGATGCGGACGTCGGCGCCACCGGAGATTGCGACACCGGCCGTAGCCCCGGCCAATGCGGCGCATCTGGAAGCGTTCGCCGCCGCGCTCGCTTCCCGACCCGCACACACGCGCGCCGCCTATCTGCGCGACGTTCGGGTGCTCGCGGTGCTTGCCGGTGCCGCCGACATGGCGCGCCTCGGCCAGCCGGAACTCCGGCGTTTTCTCGCGATGCTGCACGGCCGCGGGCTGTCGGGGCGGAGCCTCGCGCGCATGCTGTCGTCCTGGCGCGGCTTCTATCGGCGGTTGCAGGACCGGGATGCGGCGGTCAAGGAAAACCCGTGTGCGGGACTGAAGGCGCCCAAGGCGGCCCGGAAACTCCCGTCGGCATTGTCACCCGACGAAGCCGTGCGCCTGGTCGAGATCATCGGCGACGATCCGCTCGCCGTGCGCGACCGGGCGCTGTTCGAGCTCGCGTATTCGTCTGGATTGCGGCTCGCCGAACTCGCCCAACTCGATGCGGACGGCATCGATCTTTCGTCAGGCGAAGTCCGCGTCTGGGGCAAAGGCGCGAAGGAGCGGATCGTTCCGGTCGGGGCGTCGGCGCTCGCGGCGGTGCGCGCGTGGCTCCCGGTGCGGGCCGGCGTGCCCAATGCCGACCCCCGGGCGTTGTTCGTGGGCCGGAGCGGCAAGCGGATCACGCCACGCTCGATCGAGCGCCGGCTCGCGCAATGGGCGGTCCGGCAGGGGCTATCCCGACATGTCCACCCGCACATGCTGCGGCACTCGTTCGCATCGCACGTGCTGCAGTCCTCCGGCGACCTGCGGGCGGTGCAGGAGATGCTGGGACACGCGAGCATCGCCAGCACGCAGGTCTATACGCATCTCGATTTCCAGTATCTCGCCAAGGCCTACGATCGGGCGCATCCGCGCGCCAAACGCAGGAAGGCGTGACCCAGCCTTTCGGCCGACGGATCGGTCGCGCGTCATCGCAGTTGACCCGCGCGCGCGCCAACTGCCGGCAATATTCGGGCGCGATCCTTGCGGGCAACCGCTACACCGGGACGGCTTCTTCCACGACCGACAGTTCCTCGACCTCGAGCGCCGCCGCGAGTTGCGCGAGACGGGCGACGACCCCATAGGCGTAGAAGCGGTTGGGCGCGCAGCCGGCGGGACCGGTGAGATCGGGGATGCACGGCGATTCGAAAGCAAGGGGGACGAACTGTGCGCCCGGAGCGTTCAGATTCTCGTCCCGGCCGCGCGCCGCGTGCACGCGATAAAAACCGCCGACGACGAAGCGATCGATCGTGTAGACGACCGGTTCGGCAATCGCGTCGTGGATCGACTCGAACGTGGGCACGCCCTCCTGGATGATGACCGAGGACACCTCCAATCCCTCCTTCACCACGGCCATCTTGTTGCGCTGCTTGCGGTTGAGCCCGCTGACTTCGGACGCGTCGCGCACGGTCATGATGCCCATGCCATAGGTGCCGGAATCGGCCTTGACGATCACGAACGGCTGCTCGCCGATTCCGTATTCCGCGTACTTGCCGCGGATCGTGTCGAGCAGGGCCGCGACGTTGGACGCGAGGCACTCCTCGCCGGCGCGCTCGTGGAAGTTGATCTTGCCGCAGACCCCGAAGAACGGATCGATGAGCCAGGGGTCGATGCCGAGCATCGAGGCGAACTCCTGCGCGATGCGATGGAAGGCGGCGAAATGATGCGATTTTCTGCGGTTGTGCCAGCCGGCAGCGAGCGGCGGCACGATGGGCTGGTCGATGTCGTCCAGGATCGGTGGTGCACCCGCCGACAGGTCGTTGTTGAGCAACACCATGCAGGGATCGAAATCGGCGAGCCCTACGCGCCGGCCGGAGCGCACGATGGGCTCGAGCGTGATCGAGCCCCAACTGGGCAACTCGATCGTGGTGGGCGATGCGAGATCCGGGATGAGCGACCCCAGGCGCACGCGCATGCCGGCCTGGCGCAGGATGTTCTGCAGCGTTTCGACGTTCTCCAGATAGAACGTGTTGCGCGTATGGTTCTCCGGCACGAGCAGCACGCCGCGCGCGTCGGGACAAACGCGCTCGACGGCCGTCTGGATCGCCTGCACACACAGCGGCAGGAACGCCGGATTCAGGTTGTTGAACCCGCCGGGAAAGAGATTCGTGTCCACCGGCGCAAGCTTGAACCCGGCATTGCGCAGGTCGACGGAAGCGTAGAACGGCACGGTGTGCTCTTGCCATCGCGTGCGCATCCACCGCTCGATGTCGGGCATTCGGTCGAGGAAACGCTGCTCGAGATCCAGCAGCGGGCCGGCAAGCGCGGTGGTGAGATGGGGAACCATGGAAATGCGGGAGGAGGCGGGGGTCGATTGTAGCGGAACGCGCCCGTGTGCCCGGGCGCCGCCAAAAAAGCGGGGCGCCAATTGGCGCCCCGGCAGGGTGCTGCGGTGAGACCTCTTGGCCCGCGGCATGCGGCGGCCGGGTACGCGCACGCTTGCGTACCTCGCCCGCCGCCCCGGGCTAGATGCGATACGCCGACTCGCCGTGCGAGCTGATATCGAGCCCTTCGCGTTCCTCTTCCTCCGTCACGCGCAGGCCGATCGTGATGTCGACGATCTTGTACGCGACGAATGCCACGACGCCGGACCAGACGACCGTCGTGAGTACGCCGGTACCCTGGATGACGAGCTGATCGAAGATCGAGTAGTCGGCACTGACCTTGTTCGTCACGTAATCGTAGACGCCTTGGCCGCCCAACTTTGGCGCGGCGAAGACCCCGGTCAAGAGCGCGCCGAGAATCCCGCCGACGCCGTGCACGCCGAACACGTCGAGCGCGTCGTCCGCACCCAGCATCCGCTTGAGGCCGTTGACTCCCCAGAGGCAGACCACCCCCGCGAGCAGCCCCAGGACCAGCGCGCCGTTGACGCCGACGAAGCCGCATGCCGGGGTGATCGCGACAAGACCCGCCACGGCGCCGGATGCAGCACCCAGCATCGACGGCTTGCCCTTGGTCATCCACTCGGCGAACATCCAGGACAATACGGCGGCAGCGGTCGCGACGAGCGTGTTGATGAACGCGAGGGCGGCGGTGTCGCCGACTTCGAGCGCCGATCCGGCGTTGAAGCCGAACCAGCCCACCCACAGCAGTGATGCGCCGATCATCGTGAACGTCAGGTTGTGCGGCGCCATCGAGTCGCGGCCGTAGCCCACGCGCCGGCCGAGCACATATGCGCCGACGAGACCCGCGACACCCGCGTTGATGTGAACGACGGTGCCGCCGGCGAAATCGAGCGCGCCCTTCTGCCACAGCCAGCCCCCCTTCGCCGATTCGGAGGCGAGAGTCGCGGCGTCCTTGATGCTGTCGGGGCCCGGCCAGAACCAGACCATGTGCGCGATCGGCAGGTACGCGAAGCTGAACCAGAGCACGGCGAACGCCAACACCGCTGCAAATTTCATCCGCTCGGCGAACGCGCCGACGATCAGCGCGACGGTGATTGCCGCGAACGTCGCCTGGAAGACGACGAAGAGATACTCGGGAATCACGACACCCTTGCTGAACGTCGCCGCGGTCGCAAACGATCCGACACCATCCTTGATCGAGAAGATCCCCGACAGGAACAGGCGATCGAACCCACCGAAGAAGGCGCCACCCTCGGTAAACGCGATGCTGTAGCCGTAAATCGCCCAAAGCACGACGATCAGCGAAAAGATCACGAACACCTGCATCAGCACGGACAGCATGTTCTTCGAGCGAACGAGCCCGCCGTAGAACAGCGCGAGGCCGGGGATCGACATCATGATCACGAGCAGCGTGGCGACGATCATCCACGCGTTGTCGCCTTTGTTCGGCGTGGCGGCAGGTGCCGCGCTCTCGGCCGCGGCGGCAGGCGCTGCCGCCGGTGCCATGGCCGGAGCCGCAGGCGCCTTGGCGTCGGGCGCCTGCGCCAGATTGACGGGAGCGCCGGACTCGGCGAATGCCGTTGCAGCGGCGGGGGCGAGCGCGCCGGCGAATGTTGCGCAGAGCGCGAATAGTGCAAGCAGGCGTTTCATGGCGGCTCCCTTCACAGCGCGTCCGCGCCGGTTTCCCCGGTGCGGATGCGCACGACCTGTTCGAGCTCGGAGACGAAGATCTTCCCGTCGCCGATCTTTCCGGTGTTGGCGGCCTTCTCGATCGCTTCGATCACGCGATCGAGGAGGTCCGACTTGATCGCGGCTTCGATCTTCACTTTCGGCAGGAAATCGACGACATATTCGGCGCCTCGATAGAGCTCCGTGTGACCCTTCTGGCGGCCAAAACCCTTGACCTCGGTCACGGTGATTCCCTGCACGCCGATTCCCGACAGGGCCTCGCGGACCTCGTCGAGCTTGAACGGCTTGATGATGGCGGTAACAAGCTTCATGGCGGTTTTCCTTGGACGGGTGGACGGGATTCGGCACCGAATCAGAAGGTTTTCTGCAGGTAGGCGACGAACTGCGAAGCGGAAATGTTCCTCCCGTAGATATTCGTGTAGGACGCATCCTGGGCATTTGTCCCAGTGCCGTAGATGCCCATGGTCACGCCGTAGACCTCGGCCGAAGCGCCGACCTTCCAGTCTCCGTAGTCGAAGCTGCCGTTGTTCTTGAAGTTCTGTTTGCCGAGGTGACCGAACACCGTCACTTTGCCGATCGCGTCGCTGACCTTGTCGATGATGTCGTACGAGGCGGTCAGGTCGAGGTACTGCGAACCGCGTGAATCGGCGAGACCGAAGGTCTTGTCGTTGGCGCTCCAGCTGTACTTGAACGTGAGGAACTTCCACGACAGTGCAGCATAGACTTCCGTCGTGTTGGGTTTCGTGAAGCCGCTCGGATATTTGCCGGGGTACCAGTAATAAATGATGCCGAGATCGTAGCCCAGGTCCATCGGCAGGCTGCCTTTATATCCGCCGTAGAAGTCCCATTCCGCGCTCGCGGATGGCGCGGGGGGCGGCGCAGTGACCGGATAGCCGTCGGCAACCCAGCTCATGTTCGATGCCCAGGTCCCGGCGTAGAAGCCGCTCTTGTGACCGAGGTCGAAGCCACCCTGAATCGCCGGCTTTTCGTTGGTCTGCGAAATTCCGCGGAACACGTATTGCGAATAGAGACCGACGTTGCCGGTGAAGGTCCAGTCGGGTTCGGCCGCTGCAGCGGCTAGTGCGAACGCAGGGGTCGAAGCGATCCAGGCGAGCGCGAGGACGGCAGATCTCGAACGCGGATTTCGTGAAGTGGGCATAGAGACTCCAAAGAAATGACCTTCGAACCGGTGGCAATGTGGCGTGAAGGCATGAATGCCGTGACTAGAGAGCATTCCACGTGCCAATGCATTTTCTTAATACAAAACAATATGTTACTTAGAGACTTCGACTTCCAAGTCGTGCCAGGACCCGCTCGTCGCACCACAATGGTGCGCAACGACATTGCGCCGCACCAATCCTGTGCGGAGTGCGCACGACGGAAAACGGTAGGGTCGACCGAACGGACGAGCGCGGACCGCGACGTGACTTTGCTAGACTCGCCGGGTCGTTCGAACAGCAGTTCGCCTGCAAAGGATCTCGCCATGTTGAGTGCCCAGAACTTCGACGAACTTGCCGCACGCATCGGAAAGGCGATCGAGAACTCGCCGGCAAAGGACATCGAGAAAAATGTGAAGGCGATGCTCGCGTCCGGCCTCGCGCGTCTGGATGTCGTTCCGCGCGCAGAGTTCGACATGCAGGCCCAGGTGCTGCAGAAGACTCGCGAAAAACTCGAGGTGCTCGAGAAGCGCGTGGCGGAATTCGAGGCGCAATTCCCGCCGCCATCGGCCTAGGTGGGCGGCCGCCCGACGCCGGGCCGGCGTTCTCGCGGCGCAGTCGCGATTTCCGGGATAGGCGGCGATGGCACTGGCGGTTGTCCTCTCGCGCGGGCTCGCGGGGCTCGACGCGCCGCTGGTCACGGTCGAAGCCCACCTTGCCGGCGGGCTTCCTGCTTTCAACCTCGTCGGGCTTCCGGATACGGAGGTCAAGGAATCGCGCGATCGCGTGCGCGCCGCGATGCAGAACGCGCAATTCGAGTTCCCGGCACGCAAGATCACCGTCAATCTGGCGCCGGCCGATCTGCCGAAGGAGTCGGGCCGATACGATCTGCCGATAGCGGTCGGCATCCTGGTCGCTACCGGCCAGATTCCCGGTAACGCGCTGCCGCACCTGGAGTTCGCTGGCGAACTTGCGTTGGGTGGCGCGTTGCGGCCAATAAGGGGGGCATTGCCGATGGCGCTCTCAGCACGCCGCGACGGCCGCGCGTTCGTGCTGCCTGTCGAAAGCGCCGCCGAAGCCGCGATCGTGCGCGACGCCACGGTCTACCCGGCGTCTTCGTTATTGGCCGTATGCGCACACCTGGCTGGCCGCGAGCCGATTGCCGCCCTCGCGTCCCGAGCCGCCGCCGCGGCGAGCAGCACGACAGGGCCCGACCTGGCCGATGTCCGTGGACAGCGTCAGGCGAAGCGAGCGCTTACAATCGCCGCCGCAGGCGGGCACAGCATGCTGATGATCGGGCCCCCGGGCACTGGAAAGTCGATGCTTGCGCAGCGGCTGCCCGGCATCCTGCCGCCGCTATCCGAGGACGACGCGCTCGCCGCGGCCGCGATCGCATCTCTTGCGGGCCGTTTCTCGCCGGCGACGTGGGCAGTGCGCCCCTTCCGCGCGCCGCATCATACGGCCAGCGCGGTCGCGCTCGTCGGCGGGGGCAGCGACCCGCGGCCGGGCGAAGTCTCCCTCGCGCACCATGGCGTCCTCTTCCTCGACGAGTTGCCGGAATGGGATCGCCGCGTTCTCGACGTGTTGCGCGAGCCGCTCGAGTCGGGGGTGATCCACATCTCGCGTGCCGCGCGGCAGAGCACCTTTCCCGCCCAATTCCAGTTCATTGCCGCGATGAATCCCTGCCCATGCGGCTGGCTTGGTCACGCGAGCGGCCGTTGCCGTTGCACGCCGGATCGGATCGCGCGTTATCGGGGCCGCGTGTCCGGACCGCTCATCGATCGCATCGACCTCGGTGTCGAGGTGCCCGCAATGGCCGTGAACGCGCTGACGTTCGGCGCCGATGCCGGTGCGCTCGATGCGGATGGCGTAACGAGCGCCGGCGTTCGGGCGGAGGTCGCGGCTGCACGTGTCCGGCAGACGGCGCGCCAGGCAAAACCCAACGCGCGGCTATCGAGCCGCGAGATCGAGTCGCATTGCGCGCCGGATACCGCCGGGGCCGCACTCCTTGCCCAGGCGATGGCGCGACTCTCGCTGTCGGCGCGGGCCTATCACCGGATTCTCAAGGTCGCGCGGACAATCGCGGATCTCGCGGGCAGCCCGGGCATCGCAGCACCCCACGTTGCCGAGGCGGTCGCGTACAGGCGCTTCGATCGCATGTAGGGCCCCACCCCGAAGCACGCAGGCTCCACCGCGGGGGTCCTCCCGGGCGGACGAGTCGAATCCGGCCACGGCAGGCCATAACCCCGGCAAGGCACGGCGCGATATTATTGCGTCGCAACAACAGGATAGCGCCGTCATCGCCGCCGCCGATGCCATTGATCCAAAACAATGATTTGACCTGTCATGGTGTCGTCCTTAGTCTGACATTGTGCGCTGCAGCACCATCGCAGGCAACGGTTGCACGAGCACGGACCCGACAATAGGAGTTCGCCATGCGTACTGACCATCTTGCAACGGATGACCCGCGAGGATTGGGCGTTTTCACCCTCCTGGCGAATGCGCTGACGTTGCCGCCACAGGTGTCGCCGGCAATCGAGCGCAGGCAGACCTGCGCCGACGGCGTGCGTTCGGGATTGCCGGCGCGCCGGCGCGGGATCCTCGAACGCATTGATCACTGGTTCTGGGTCCAACAGCAACGTGACCTCGAGGCGTACCTTGCGAAGGCGAGAGACGTGTACGACCTTGAGGCGCGGATTCGCGCACTGGAGCGCAAGTTCCCAAACCCCTACTACTGATCTGGCGCGGGCGGCACGCTCCCCATGCCGCCAAGCCGAACGCCAAACCCACTTCGAAAGGTGAACCCATGGAAGACCGTTTCCTGAACACGAATGCCACGCATGACGAGCGGTATCGGGCCAGAAGGGCCCTCCTCGCATGTGGCCTGTGGCTTCGCCTCGGATTCGTAGGGGCGAGCGCCTTTGCCATCGGGCTGCTTCAGTCAATCGACGCGACGGCAAGGCCTCTCACGGCATTGGCGCTTATCGTCGGCGGGGGCGCGCTGGCGGTATCCAGCTGGCGGCGCGCCTGGAGGGTCCTCGACAAGGTCGAACGGGCCAACGCCGTGGTGGCCGGTGCGCCATCGCCGTCCGGCGCCTGCCCTGCGTCCGCAACGTGAGAAATCGCTCCGGTTGTGGCGTAGCTGTGCGGGGCGGCGCCCGCCATCAGTAGCGCCTCAGGCGGCCTTGACGTCCCATACGTCCCGCAAGACAGCGATGAGCGCCACGAGCAGCGGGTCGGCCGCATGGTCTGTCCGGTAGACCAGCCAGAGCTTCGTCGTGACGTGCGAGCCGGGCCAGATCACGCAGCGCCTCGCGTCGACAGATTGCGTGGCGATCTCGTCGCGAATCAGGCTGATGCCGACGCCCGCGCCGACGAGATTGTTGATGACCGACTCGTTGTCTGCTTCGACGATCCGTTCGGGCTGGGGCGCTGGCGCCGGGAAGAGTTCCATAACAAGCTGCCGATGGGTGCTGGGTTCAGGCGCCAAGATCCACGGGCGCTGCGCAAGAGCCTGCCAAGGGGCACGGAGCAACTCGCCTGCCCAGGCGACGGGTATCGCCACGCGGTAGACAATTTCGCGCAATGCGATGCCGGAAAGATCGGTTTGCGGCATCGCGCCAAAATAGAAACTGGCGTCCAACGTGCCGGCACGAACCCGTGCCAGCGCGTCGCTCGACATGACCTGGTTGAGTTCGACCTCGATTTGCGGAAAACGAGCTCGCGTGCGCACGAGCAACTCGCCGATACGCAGGACCGCGGGATCGAGGACCGTACCCAGCCGGAGATTACCGGTAGGCGAACCGCGCAACTCCTGCGCCGAGCGTTGCAGATGCTGCACGGCGTCGAGGATCTGCGTGGCCTCCGTGAGAAGCCGGCGGCCGGAGGGTGTGAGCGCCATCCCCGTGGAGGATCGCTCGAACAGGGTCACGCCGAATCCCTCCTCCAGTACCTTGATGTGGCCGGATAGCGCGGGCTGACTCAAATGCAACGTCTCGGCCGCCCGTGTCAGGTGGCCGAGCTTTGCGACGGTAACAAATGAGCGCAAGTGACTGAGATCCAAGGAATTCCCGAACACGGCTTACGATCGCCAGTGCCGACGTGGTTTATTGCGTTGCAGCATAACATGCACAGATGATACTTTCGTTGGATTATACCCGTTCCGCGCACACAATTGACACGCTCCTATTTTCCGGGAGGGTGAAGGCGATTACAATAACCACATATATATAAAAGGTTTAATCTCAATTGGTAGTCTTTTTTGCAAATGCGATAGGGGCCTCGTATCGATTGGGCGAGATTCACCGCGCTACATGCAATAGCGGTACCTGGTCGCATTCTGCCAGGGATTCCGGGCACAAAATGTTGCGATGCACCAGCGGCCGTCGCGCGGGGTTTTGCGGTGGACGCAGTCTCCCGCGGCGCCATAGGGACCAGGCGGGATGACGGTCATACCCGACGCCAGACCGTCACCTGCCCTGAGACCCCATGACGACAGTTACCGTCCAGCGCCTAAACGAAGGCGCACGCACCGCCATGACGGAACATTTCCTCGCGCTGCCATCGGAAGACCTTCGGCTGCGGTTTGGCTCCTTGCGCTCATCCGAGAGCATTGCCGCGTACGTCGACAGTATCGATTTCGATCGCGACGCGGCATTCGGCGTCCATGACGATCGCCTTGTGCTAATCGGTGCGGCGCATCTGGCGTTTGAGGGCGACGTTGCCGAGCTCGGGATCTCGGTTCCGCCGGCAACCCGCGGCCGAGGCGTCGGCAGCGCGCTGTTCGAACGTGCCACGGCGCACGCGCGCAACCGTTCCATGCCGAGACTCTTCATGCACTGTCTCAGGGAGAATGGCGCGATCATGCACCTCGCGCGGAAGTACCGCATGAACATTGTCACGGAAGCGGGTGACGCGCACGCCTACCTCGAGCTATCGCCGGTTTCGCCCGCATCTATCGCGGACGAATTCATAACCGATCATCTTGCGCGGTACGACTACGCGCTCAAGGCGCACGTTGCGGGCTGGACGCGTATAAATGAGGTGCTTGAAGCTGCGGCGCGCGCCACCCGTTAATATACGGATTCACGCCGTCGCGATGCCGGATGGCAGGAGCCTCATGTGACGCCTGACCGCTACCTGGCCAGCCTGCGCGAAACCCTCGAGCGGATCCGCGCCGACGGCTTCTACAAGACCGAACGTGTCCTCCGCACGCCGCAATCGCCAGGAATCCGGCTCGCCGACGGCGCGGAAGTCCTGAACTTCTGCGCGAACAACTATCTGGGACTGGCGGACGACCCCCGGTTGATCGGTGCAGCACGTGACGGGCTTGACCGGTTCGGTTTCGGCATGGCGTCGGTGCGTTTCATCTGCGGCACGCAGAGCGTGCACAAGGAACTCGAAGCCGCGCTCGCCGCTTTTCTCGGGACGGACGACAGCATCCTGTACTCGAGCTGTTTCGATGCGAACGGCGGGTTGTTCGAAACGCTGCTGTCGGAAGACGACGCCGTGGTCAGCGACGAACTGAACCACGCGAGCATCGTCGACGGCATCCGGCTCTGCAAGGCGAAGCGCTACCGCTACCGCAACAACGACATGGCGGATCTCGAAGCGCGGCTCGTGGAAGCCGGCGCAGCGGGCGCGCGTTTCACGTTGATCGCGACCGACGGCGCGTTCTCGATGGACGGGACCATCGCCAATCTGCCGTCGATTTGCGACCTGGCTGAGCGCCATGGCGCGCTGACGATGGTCGACGATTCGCACGCGGTCGGTTTCGTTGGCGAGCATGGTCGCGGGACGCCGGAGTTGTGCGGCGTGTCAGGGCGCGTCGACATCCTCACCGGGACATTGGGCAAGGCCATGGGCGGCGCGTCGGGGGGCTATGTCGCCGGGCGAGGCGAGATCGTCGAACTGCTGCGGCAGCGCTCGCGTCCGTACCTGTTCTCGAATTCACTCGCGCCGTGCATCGCGACCGCGTCGCTCGAAGTGCTGGAACTGCTCGCGAGCGAAGAGGGATCGACACTGCGTGCGCGCCTGCGAAGGAACAGCGAGCGCTTTCGCCGCGGCATGGCGGCGCAGGGCTTCGACCTCGTTCCAGGCTCGCACGCCATCATCCCGGTGATGCTGGGCGATGCTTCGCTCGCGACGCGGATGGCCGACGCGCTGCTCGCGGAAGGCATTTACGTGATCGGCTTTTCGTATCCGGTGGTGCCCAGGGGCAAGGCGCGCATACGCACGCAGATGAGCGCGGCGCATACCGATGCGCAGATCGACCGGGCGGTGGCGGCGTTCGCGAAAGTCGGCATTGCGCATGGCGCGATCCGATGAAACGATGCGTTGGAGGCGGGTGAGTCGATGAAGGCATTGGCCAAACTGGAGCGTGGGCCGGGGCTTACGCTGACGCGCGTGAAGAAGCCGGAAGTCGGGCACAACGACGTGCTGATCCGGATCCGGAAGACCGCGATCTGCGGCACCGATGTCCACATCTGGAAATGGGACGATTGGGCACAGAAGACGATCCCTGTGCCGATGCACGTGGGCCACGAATACGTCGGCGAAATCGTGGAACTCGGGCAGGAGGTCCGGGGCTTTGCGATCGGCGACCGGGTGTCGGGCGAGGGGCACGTCACCTGCGGCTTCTGCCGCAATTGCCGCGCTGGCCGCCGGCATCTTTGCCGCAATACGGTGGGCGTCGGCGTCAACCGCGAAGGCGCATTCGCCGAATACCTCGTGATCCCGGCGTTCAATGCCTTCCGGATTCCCGACGACATTTCCGACGATCTCGCGTCGATCTTCGATCCGTTCGGAAACGCCACCCATACGGCGCTGTCGTTCAACCTCGTCGGCGAAGATGTACTGATCACCGGCGCCGGCCCGATCGGCATCATGGCCGCTGCAATCGCCCGGCATGTCGGCGCGCGGCACGTCGTCATCACGGACGTCAACGACTACCGGCTCGATCTTGCGCGACGGATGGGCGCGACTCGGGCCGTGAACGTCGGACGGGAGAACCTCCGCGATGTCATGGCGGACCTGCGCATGACCGAGGGCTTCGACGTGGGGATGGAGATGTCCGGCGTGCCGGACGCGTTTCACAGCATGCTGGCGCACATGAACCACGGGGGCAAGATCGCCCTTCTCGGCATCCCGCCGCCGGACATGGCCATCGACTGGAACCAGGTGATCTTCAAGGGACTCGAGATCAAAGGCATTTACGGCCGCGAGATGTTCGAGACCTGGTACAAGATGGTCGCCATGCTGCAAAGCGGGCTCGACCTCGCGCCGATCATCACGCACCACTACGCGGCGGAAGAATTCGAGGCGGCGTTCGCGACAATGCTGTCCGGCGCGAGCGGCAAGGTCGTGCTCGACTGGATTGGTTGAATCGCCGGGTCCGAGCGCGAGCCCCCGTCTTGGACGCGTCGTTCGCCACACTGGGGTTGTGGGGGCTCTTCGCGAGCAGTTTCCTTTCTGCGACGCTGTTGCCGGGAAATTCCGAGCTGGTCTTCGTCGCGTTGTTGCAGCATGCACCCGATCTCCAGGGCGCGGCGCTGGCCGTCGCGACGCTGGGCAATACGCTGGGCGGGTTGTCGTCGTATCTCGTCGGCCGGTTGCTGCCGAAGCCGCGGGAGGGACGCGCCGTCGGATGGCTCACGCGGTACGGCCCAGCTGCGTTGCTGCTGTCGTGGGTGCCGGTGATCGGCGACGGACTTTGCGTCGCGTCGGGATGGCTGAGGCAGAACGCTGTTGCGGCCGCGTCGTTCATCGCCGTCGGCAAGGCCGCGCGCTATTGGGTGCTCGCGGAAGGGCTGGCCTGGTGGCGCGGTTAAGGGATCGCCCGCACAGGCAGCCACAGCTGCCGATGCGACCAAACACGTGCCGGCATCGTCGTCGCCGGATCCCGTCTATGTGTTTCAGGCGCGCAACTGTCCATCGAGCTTCGCGGCAACCGCGCGTTCGCCGATATCGACGTCAACGCCCCATCCAAGCGTCGGGGCCAGGACACCGCGCGCGGCGGAGGTGCGTGATTGGCGCGCCAGCAGTCTTGCAAGGTCAATTCGTGCGCGGCACTCCCACAGCCGTGCGCCCTGTGCGCCGGCCACTTCGACCGCGTGCGTGAAGAGCGATTCCACGTCTCTTGAATCGGCTCCTGCCGCGGCGCCCAGCAGATTTCCCTTGATGCGAAGAAGCTCGGCCTCGTACCAGCGTTCTCCCGTTTCGCTGACCGACGCGGCGGCTTCGTCGATCGCGTCGATCGCCTCCGCGTGTCGCCCGGCGGCGGCGTAGGCCTGCGCGCGCATTCCCAGCCGGTGCGGAAAGTGATACCGGACACCAGTCCGGCGCAGCGCAGCGAGACCCTCGTCCATCTCGGCGATGCCGGAGTCGACACGACCCTGGCCGGTAAGGGCCCAGCCCCGCGTCATCTTCGCCCATGCGACGTAGTGCGAAAGGCCCTTTTCCGTCCCGATTGCCAGCACGCTGTCGGCAAGCTTTAGCGTCGGCTCGATTTCACCTCGAATCTGGCAGAGTTCCGCCCGGTAGATCTGCGCGTGGGCGATGCTTGGCGCATGTTCGATCCGTCCGGAAAGCGCCAGCGCGCGGTCGCTCCATTGTCGCGCCTCCCCGCCAAGTCCGACGACGAACTGCGCAAGCGCGCCGATACAGGTCATGCAAACGCAAGGATCGTGTCCGCCATATCGCATGGCCTGATGTCGATGCAGGTCGACGTCGTACGTTGCAACGCATGCCTTCGCCTGCTCGATCGCATGCGAAAACTCCGCGTCGGTGCAATAGGTCGAGCCCGCCGCGTGGTGGAGCTGGAGGACTAGGTCCGGATTGCCCAGTTCATGTGCAATTTCCGACAGCTGCGCGAGCAGTACCCGGGCGAAGGCCGCCTCACCGCTTGCATGCGCGATGAGCCAGCGCCCCCAGAGCGCCGGAAAGATTTCGGCAGCGCGGCCGGTTTCGCGTGCCAGGCGAAGCGCGTCATCGTAGACCTCGCGTACCTTGAGCGCTCCCCATCCGCCCGTTGCCTGCAACGTCGGCCCGAGCGCAATCAAGAGCGAGAGTTCGGTCCCGGCACGCGCCACGCCATCTGGCTGTTGGCGGAGGAGATCGAGGGCGGCGCTCAATTGCTTGATCGCCTCGATGTTGGCCGAACGCTGCGCGGCGCGTATTCCGGATTGATGCCAGCAGCCGATTGCGCGATCGGCGACGCCCGCTTCCGCATAGTGCTGTGCGACGCGTTCCGGCTCGCGGTCATTGAGCTCGGGCACCACCCCCCGTTCGAGGCTTTCGGCAATCTGCCGATGGTGTTCGCGCCGTTTGCTCTTGAGCAGCGACTGATACGCGGCCTCCTGAATCAATGCGTGGCGGAAAACATAGGTCGTCGGCATCTCGGCTCCTCGCCAGACGATGACCTGCGCGTCGACCAACTGCACGAGATCCAACTTGCTCTTCCCCGGACGATCCGCAATCGCCTCCAGCAGACGCTCGTCGAATTCCTGTCCAATGACCGCAGCTGCCTGCGCGGTCTCCTTCGCCGCCCCAAGGCGGTCCAGTCGCTCCGCCAGCAGGTCGCGCAGCGTCGTCGGAACGACATGCAGCAGCAGCTCGAGACGCCGGCGATCGGTTACGTCGCCGGCATTCTGTCCCAGCGTTTCGGAGACGGATTTCGTCAGCTCTTCGATGAACAAGGGATTGCCGTCGGCCCGGCGCAGCAACTGCTCGATAAAGTCGGGGGGCAGACTACTTGCCGACAGCGTTTCCGCCGCCAGGCTCGTCGCGTCGCGATGGCCGAGACGAGTAAGGGTGAGCAGGGTCACGTTCGGACGGCGCATCCATCGGGACTCGAACTCCGGGCGAGCGGTCACCAGCAGCATCAACCGGTGGCGACCGATGCGATCGATGCAGCGATGCAGCAATTCGGCGGACGTGGGGTCCATCCAATGCGCGTCCTCGAACACGAGCAACGCGGGACCCTGCCAGTCGGAGCGCAGGATGTGTGCTTCCAGCAAGTTGAGCGTCTTGGCCCGCAATGCCGGCGGAGTCAGATCGTTCAGGCGTTCGTTCGGCAGCGGGAGTGCCAGCAGCGCGGCGAAGAGGGCGACGTCGGTATCGGTAACGTCGCCGCGGCGGGCGAGCCAGGCGTGAAGGCGCTCCGCCTTGGCCGCGGGCGCTTCGCCGCGAACGAGTCCTGCCTCCCGTTCGACCTGAAGCGCGAATGGATTGAGTTCGCTACTCTGGTGGAAGGGAGAGCAGGCGTAAAGGATGCACGAAACGCCCTCGCGATGTGCCTGCTCGACGATCGCGCCCGTCACCGCCGACTTGCCAATACCGGCTTCGCCGATCAGCAGAACGACCTGGCCATCGCCCGCGCGAGCGAGCTCCAGACGATCGCCGAGCAGCGCAATCTCGCTATTGCGTCCGATCAGGGCCCTGGCGCTAGCGACGGCCTCATGGGCGACCTGCGCTGACGTGGCGGAATCGGCGCCGGCCGCCCACGCCGGCGTCAATTGATCGAAACCCTTGAGCGACAACAGGTGGGGACCGGACCACGCGATTTCCGCGCGCGCAAGACGGCGCGTGAGGTCGGCGACCAGGACTTGTCCCGGTTTCGCCGCGCCCTGAAGGCGCGCTGCCAGGTTTGGCGCATCGCCGACTACTGACCACTCGCGGGAGGACTCGATTCCGATCTGGTCACCGACTACGACTTCCCCGGTTGCGATGCCGACGCGGACCGCAAGCTCACGGTCGGGTACGTTCGTCCTGACCGCGCTTGCAATCCCGAGGCCGGCATGGATAGCGCGATCCGCAGCATCGGCGCGAGCGTGCGGGTAGCCAAAATAGGCGAGCACGCCGTCGCCCATGTATTTGGCGACGTATCCCTCAAAATGCTCGATCACCGACGCACAGCTGCGCCGGTAGTCGCCGATGATCTTCCGCAGGTCTTCCGGATCGAGCTGCGCTGACAATCCGGTCGAGTCGGCGAGATCGCAGAACATCACCGTAAGCTGCCGGCGCTCGGGACCGACGGCGGCGGGCGCCACACCTGCACCGGCGCCACGCGACGGCATTGCCTCGGGTGACGGCAGGGCCGCAACTGCTTTGAGGAAAAGCTTGCGGTGACCGAGCGAGAGCCCGAGCTTTTCAAGATCCCCGTCGTCGAGCAGGCGCGCAACGTCGAGGTCAATGTCGTTGGCCGCGAAAACGTTCGCGTACTGTCCCAGGCCCAGGCCAGCCAGCCACTCGCGCATATCTGCCATTGCCGTATCGGTTGGCCGCATTGACGGTATCGCGTACAAAGTTACGCGACGGCGCGACTTTGTGCCACCGGCACATCGACTACCGCGGTTGGCCGCGGCGGCAACTGGGATGAGGAGAGCCTTGGGCGGGAACTCGCCGCCGGTGCGCATCCTTGCAGTTGACGTGCGGACACCGTGGCGCCATGTTGCACTGCGGTAGAATCGTGCGGCTCATGGATGCAGTTGCCGATCGCTATCTGACGAACGACCCGAGCGCCGACACCCCCCGCCTGCGCGAGATTCCGTACAACTACACGTCGTTCTCCGATCGCGAGATCGTGATCCGGCTCCTCGGCGCACGGATGTGGCGCCTGCTGGAGCAATTGCGCAGCGAACGCCGGACGGGACGGTCGGCGCGGATGCTGTACGAGGTGCTGGGCGACATCTGGGTCGTCGAGCGCAATCCGTACCTGCAGGACGACCTCCTCGACAACCCGAAGCGCCGGCAGCTCCTCGTCGCGGCGCTCGAACACCGGCTGCACGAGATCGAGAAACGCCGGCTGGAGAATGCGCGCGTTGGCGGCGACGCGGAATCGATGCGCGATCGTAACGTGGCCGACCTGATCATGGCGGCACGATCGGCCGTCGAACGATTCGGGCGTTCGTTTCGCGAAATTGCGGCCGTTCGCGCGAAGGCCCTGCGCGTGCTCGCTCGCGCGACGCACAAGGACAACATCGCGTTCGACGGATTCGCGCGGGTTTCGCACGTGACGGATGCCACCGATTGGCGCGTCGAATATCCGTTCGTCGTCCTGTGTCCGGACACCGAGGAGGAAGTGCGCGGGCTCGTCGCCGGATGCATCGAACTGGGCCTCACGATCATCCCGCGCGGGGGCGGCACCGGCTATACGGGGGGCGCCGTGCCGCTCACGACGCGCTCGGCCGTCATCAACACCGAGAAGCTGGACCGGCTCTCGGCGATCGAGCGCGTCGCGCTTCGGCAGAACGCAGCGCCCGTTGCCACGATCGACTGCGGCGCGGGCGTGGTCACGAAGCGCGTGATCGAGGCCGCGGAAGCAGCGGGGCTCGTCTTCGCGGTGGACCCGACATCCGCCGACGCGTCCTCTATCGGTGGCAACGTCGCGATGAATGCCGGCGGCAAGAAGGCCGTGTTGTGGGGCACGGCGCTCGACAATCTCGTCTCGTGGCGAATGGTTACCCCGGATGCCGAATGGCTCGAGGTGACGCGACAGGACCACAATCTGGGAAAGATTCACGACGCGGAAGTCGCTACGTTCGAGCTCGTCTGGTATGGCGCTGACGGAACGACGATGCGGCGCAAGGAGACGCTGGCGATCCCCGGTGCGGCGTTCCGCAAGGCGGGGCTCGGCAAGGACGTCACCGACAAGTTTCTCGCGGGGTTGCCTGGCGTGCAGAAGGAGGGTTGCGACGGGCTCGTCACATCGGCGCGCTTCGTGCTCCACCGGATGCCGCCGGCGATCCGCACCGTTTGCCTCGAATTCTTCGGACCGGTGCGCGAATCGACACCGGCGATCGTCGAAATCAAGCGCTATCTCGACGGCCGGCCGGGAGGCGCGCTTCTGGCCGGACTCGAGCACCTGGACGAGCGGTACGTGAAAGCCATCGGGTACGCGACCAAGGCCAGGCGCCACGGCCGGCCGAAGATGGTCCTGCTGGGCGACATCGTCGGCGAGATCGGACGCTGCGGTGGCCAGGGCCGCGTCCGACGTGATCCGGATCGCCAACGCGCGCGGCGCCGAAGGATTCGTCGCCGCGTCGGCGAGAAGCGAGGAAGAAATTCTGGCAGGACCGGGCGCGCACCGCGGCGATCGCCCGGCATACCAACGCGTTCAAGATCAATGAGGACGTCGTGATTCCCCTCGAGCGGCTTGGGGATTACACGGACGGCGTCGAGCGGATCAACATCGAGCGCTCGCTCTCGAACAAGCTGGCACTCTGCGACGCGCTCACCGCGTTCTTCACGGGACCGGAACTCGCGCAGGCCTGGGGCCCCGGCGACGAAATGCGCCCGGCGGCCGAGCAGATCGACGCCAAGGCGGACGAAGCGCGGGCGCTCGTCGCCATCGTGCGCGCCCGCTGGCAGGACCTCTCCGATCGGCTCGACGCGACGTTCCCGTCGCTGCAGGATCACTCGGTGGTCGCGTCGTGGAAGGCGGAGCTCAAGGCGCCGCTCGAAGAGATTTTCGGCGGTCTCGCGTTCGCGCCGCTCCTCGCGCGCTGCAACGCGATTCATCGCGAGATTCTGCGCAGCCGGGTGTTCGTCGCGCTGCACATGCACGCGGGCGACGGCAACGTGCACACGAATCTGCCGGTCAATTCCGACGACTACGCGATGCTGCAGGAGGCGAACGCCGCGGTCGCGCGAATCATGACGCTTGCCCGGCAGCTGGGGGGCGTCATCTCGGGCGAGCACGGGATCGGGATCACCAAGCTCGGCTACCTGACCCCGGACGAGCTCGCGCCCTTTGCCGGCTACAAGGCGAAGGTCGACCCCGAGGGACGATTCAACGCGGGCAAGCTCCTTGCCGGCGCGGACCTGGCCGCGGCGTACACGCCGAGCTTTGCGCTGATCGGCCACGAGAGCCTGATCCTCGAAGCCTCGGAATTCGGCCGGGTTGCCGACTCGATCAAGGACTGCCTGCGCTGCGGCAAGTGCAAGCCGGTGTGCGCGACGCACGTGCCACGCGCGAACCTTCTCTATTCGCCGCGCAACAAGATTCTCGCGGCGTCGTTGCTGATCGAGGCGTTCCTGTACGAGGAGCAGACGCGCCGCGGCGTGTCGCTGCGTCACTTCGATGCGTTCTCGGACGTCGCGGATCACTGCACGGTCTGCCACAAATGCGCGTCCCCCTGCCCCGTGGACATCGACTTCGGCGATGTATCGATCGCGATGCGCAACCTCTTGCGCCAGGAGGGCAAGCTGCCGACCCGACCTGCCACCGCGGCGGCGATGTTCTTCCTCAACGCGACGGACCCGGCGACGATCAAGCTCGCGCGGCGCGCGGTGATCGGCTGGGGATATCGCGCGCAACGTCTGGCATACGGTCTTGCCGCGCGCTTCGGGCTCCCGCAGCGGCAGACGGCGCGACCGCCGGCAACGGTTGGCGCGGCGTCGCTGCGCACGCAGGTCATCCACTTCATCAACAAGCCGATGCCAGGCGGCCTGCCGAAGCGAACGTCGCGGGCGCTGCTCGACATCGAGGACGACGCGATTGTCCCGATCATTCGCGATCCGAAGCGCGCGCCCGACGACGCCGACGCCGTGTTCTATTTCCCGGGGTGCGGCTCGGAGCGGCTGTTTTCGCAGGTGGGGCTCGCGACGCAGGCGATGCTGTGGCACGTCGGGGCGCAGACGGTGCTGCCACCCGGCTATCTCTGTTGCGGGTATCCGCAGACGGCGGCCGGCGAGCGGGACCGCGGGACAGCGGATCATCACCGCCAACCGCGTGCTGTTCCATCGCGTGGCCAACACGCTCAACTATCTCGACATCAAGACGGTGATCGTCTCTTGCGGAACCTGCATGGATCAGCTGGAAAAGTACGATTTTGCGGCGATCTTTCCTGGCTGCCGGCTGCTCGACATCCACGAGTACCTGCTCGAGAAAGGCGTCGCGCTCGACGGCGTTCCCGGCGCGCGGTACATGTACCACGATCCGTGCCACACGCCGATGAAGACCTACGCGCCGCTGGCGGTGGTCAATGGATTGATGGGGGCGCCGGTGGCGTTGAACGAGCGCTGCTGCGGCGAGTCGGGGATGCTGGCGACGACCCGGCCGGACATTTCGACACAGGTCCGCTTCCGCAAGGAGGGAGAAATGAAACATGGCGCGAGCGCGCTGCGGGCCGACGGCTACGAAGGCGCCGTCAAGATCCTGACGTCGTGCCCATCATGCCTGCAGGGACTTTCCCGATTCGACGGCGACGCCGCGACCACCGCCGATTACATCGTTGTCGAGATGGCGCGGCGTCTCCTTGGCCCGGACTGGATGGCCGAGTATGTCGCCAGCGCCAACCGGGGCGGGATCGAGCGGGTGCTGGTCTGACGCGAGCGGTGCTCGATGTTTGTGCTATAACGGCGCCACGGGGCGGTGACCCTAGAGGGGGCGGAGGCCGGCACAGGGAAACGATGACGACCGGATGCGCGTTCTGCGAAGAGGAAGGCGGCCGACGACTGTGGCGCGATGCGCGTTGCCGCGTCGTGCTGACCGACGAGCCCTTTCCGGGATTCTGCCGCGTCATCTGGAAGGCTCACGTGCGGGAGATGACGGATCTCTCCGCGGCGAATCGCGGGCACTTGATGCATATCGTCTATGCCGTGGAATCGGCGCTGCGCGCGCGCCTCACGCCCGCCAAGATGAACCTCGCGTCGCTCGGCAACGCGACACCCCACCTGCATTGGCACGTGATTGCGCGCTTCGCGGACGACACGCACTATCCGCAGCCGGTCTGGGGACCGCGGCAACGCGATTCGGCACCGCATCTGCTGCCGGAGGATTTTGTCGAATCCCTGGCGGGCGATCTCGCGGCGATGCTGGGTGCGCCGCTGGCCGAGTGATGGTTGCCCTGGCGCGATGAGCGAACCCACGCAACCCGGATCGTCGGCCGGATCGCCGGAGCCCGTGGCCAGCGGGGAGCCACGTGCGCTGGCCTTCTCCGACCTGGAGACAGCCAAGCGGTGGGCGCGCACGCTGCCGCTCGCCAGCATCCTGCCGGCCTGCGCAACGGTGCAAGGGCAGCTCAAAGCGCTTGCCGCGGCCGAATTCGCGCCGCGCGAACGCGCGTCGATCGCCGAGGTGCTGCGCGATCTCATCGCGTATCTGCATACGGAACTTGCGCGCCGTTACGCCGGCAAAGGCCAGCCGGCGACGCCGGGCGAGAGCGAAGCGGCCGACCAGGCGATCGCGCTTTGGCAGGGCCTCTGGGAGCAATACTCGACCTGTCTTAAGCCGCTGCTCGAAGGCGACCCCGAGCTGGCGGGCGTGAAGGCGAAGATTCTCCAGCGCGGACTGTACGTCGGAAAGCGGCTTGTGCTCGCGCACGGCCTCGCTCGCCGCACTGTGCCGGGATCGCTGTGGCAGGAGTTGCACGCGTACTACCGACTCGCCGAAATGCTCGAGTGCACGGTCACCGCGGTTTCCGACAGCCTGCTTCCCCACGGCGTCGGCATCTCCTGTTACTCGACCTACAGTCACGCGCTGCTGCTCGGACTCGCGGACCCGTGCGCGATGTCGGTGAAACAGATCGAGCTCACCGACCGCTGGCTCGCGATGTGGGCGCGCAAGGTTTTCCCCTATGTACAGCAGCGCGAGACCGAAGGCCCCGTCGTCCTCATCGATCTCGATGGCGGAAGCGGCGCGACGCTCGTCGCGAACGCACCCGAGAACCCGAAGTCGTCAATGCGTTTCGGGTACCCGGGCAAACTTTCGACCAGCGTTCGTGGGCGGTTAAAGCGCCTGCAATCCGGCGCCAACCCGGCCGAATTGCAGCTCGGTCACGATTGCAGCATCGAGCAGTGCACGACGCTGCTCGGTCACCTCGATGCGCGCTGGTATCAGGTTCCCCGGCGCGCATCGGAGCTTCCCGCGCAGGCGCTGGAGCTTTGCGCGGGCGGGCTCCTCGCGGCCTACTTTCGCGCCGGCGGCCGCACGTTCGAACGCAAGGCCCAGGCGCATGGCATGTCGTATCAGGAATCGCAGGAGTTGCAGGCGATGGGCGTCGTCGCGGACTACGACCGCGGCCGCGAGGGAGCGGAGCAGGAATGGCCGTGGGAGCGCTGGCAGGGAACCTGTGAGCCGAGGGAGGCATCGGTTGTGCGTGATTCGGACGCGAAGCATCGCTGGGTCGTCGACCAGCTCGCCATTGCCCGCAACGATGGGCAGTTGCGAGTCGGGTACGTGACACGCGTCGCTCTCGGCCCGGAAGGCCAGCTCGCGCTGTCGCTGCGGCTCTGGTCCGGGATTCCGGAGCCGAAGTCACTGATGCCGCTTTCCGCGGCAACCTCCGGCGATCCGCCGTTGCCGGCGTTGCTGCTCGACGAGACGCCGGATGACAAGGCTAGCCTCGTGCTCCCGCCGCGGACGTTCAATCCCAGCCGCGTGCTGCGTTCGCTCGACGCCGGGCCCGAACGACGGTTCCGGTTGACGCGGCTTCTGCAACGCGGCACGGACTTCGAGCGCGTCGCGTTCGAAGACCCGACAAGCCTTAGGCGGATGCACAACCCCGTCCCGTCGCGGGGGCAAGTCGCAGCATGAAAAACCGCCTTGCGGGCGAGACGAGCCCCTACCTTCTGCAGCACGCCGGCAATCCCGGTCGACTGGTAGCCATGGGACGATGAGGCGCTGGCCGAGCGCGCGCCGTGAAGGTAAGCCGATCCTGCTGTCGATCGGGTACTCCGCCTGCCACTGGTGTCACGTGATGGCGCACGAGTCGTTCGAGGATCCGGTGGTCGCCGCCGCAATGAACGAGCACTTCGTCAACATCAAGGTCGACCGCGAGGAGCGGCCCGACCTCGACCAGATCTACCAGACCGCGCATGCGCTGCTGACGCGCCGCTCGGGCGGCTGGCCGCTGACGATGTTCCTGACGCCGGACGGCGCGCCGTTTTTCGGCGGCACCTATTTCCCGAAGGAAGGACGCTACGGTCTGCCCGGGTTTTCTCGAGCTCCTGCCGCGCGTCGCCGCCGCCTACCGCGAGCAGCGGCCCCGACATCGCCGAGCAGGGAGCACAGCTTGGCCGAGCACTCGCGACCCTCGAGCCGGCGCCCGGCGGCATGGTCGCCTTGCCTGCGGCTGCCGCCGCCAGCGCGCTGGCCGAACTCGAGCGGCGTTTCGACCCGGACCACGGCGGCTTCGGAGGCGCGCCCAAATTTCCGCACGCGACCGATCTCGAATTCTGCCTGCGGGAGCATCGTCGCACGAAGGACGCCGACGCCCTCGCGATGGTCGAGGCTGACGCTCGCACGGATGGCCGACGGCGGCATCCACGACCAGCTGGGGGGTGGCTTCTGCCGCTACAGCGTCGACGCGGAGTGGTCGATTCCGCATTTCGAAAAAATGCTCTACGACAACGGGCCGCTGCTGGGGCTCTATGCCGACCTCGCGCGCGTGACCGGCGAACCCGCATTTCGCCGGCGTGGCGCGCGGCATCGTCGCCTGGATCATGCGGGAAATGCGCGCGCACGATGGCGCCTTTTACTCGAGTCTCGATGCCGACAGCGAGGGCGAGGAAGGAAAGTTCTACGTCTGGTCGCGCGAGGAGGCGCAATCGCTTCTGGCGCCCGACGTCTACGCCGTCGCGGCGCCGTACCTCGGACTCGACGGCGCGCCGAATTTCGAGGGCCACGCCTGGAACCTGCGCGTGAGCGCGCCATCCGGCAGAGGTTGCCGCGCGGCTGGCGATCCCGCCCGCAGACGCGGCAGCGCGCCTTGCCGTCGCAAAGGCAACGCTGTTTGCCGCACGCGAGGCGCGCGTGCGGCCCGGTCTCGACGACAAGATCCTGACCTCGTGGAACGCGCTCGCGATTGCCGGACTCGCGCGCGCAGCGCGCGCGCTCGCCGAGCCGGAGTGGGCCGACATCGCGTGCGCGGCGACCGACGCGTTGCGGCGCACCGCGTGGCGCGATGGGCGGCTGCTCGCCACACGCAAGGGGCGGGCCGGGCGCATCTCAATGCGTACCTCGACGACTACGCATTCCTGCTGGCCGCGCTGCTCGAGCTGCTGCAGACCCGCTTTCGCGTCGACGACTACACCTGGGCGCGGGAGCTTGCGGACGTTCTTCTGGATGAATTCGAAGATCGCGGAGCACGGTGGGTTCTTTTTCACGAGTCATGATCACGAAAGGCTGTTTCACCGGACGAAGCCCGGGCACGACAACGCGACGCCATCCGGCAATGGCGTCGCGGCGTGCGCGCTCATCGCCCTTGGCCACCTGTCCGGCGAGCCGCGCTACGTCGAGGCGGCAGAGCGTACGGTGCAGCTGTTCGCGAGCGAGCTGGAACGACTCGCCAGGAGGCTTCGCGTCGCTGCTGGTGGCGCTGGCCGATCTGCAGGAGCCCCCGACGGCAGTGCTGCTGGCGGGCGATCGCGAGGTCTGTGTCGCGTGGCAACGGGCGCTCGAACGCGACTTCCGGCCGGCCGTACGCATTTTCAACGTTGCGGGCATCGCGCTCCCGTCCGAACTCGTCAAGGGGGCGGCGCCGGCGAATCAGGCTGTCGCGTGGGTCTGTCGCGGTACACGGTGCCTGCCGGCGATCGCCGAATTGGCGGTGCTTCAGAATGCCCTCGCAGAATGACGGAAGTCGCCGGGCGCGCGGACCGGTCAACGCTCCAGGACGGCCGGACGTTAGTGGTGGCGATCCGGGGCTCGTTCCGGTAACATTCGGCGCGCTTTCCCCACCTTCCCAGACGGAGATTCCATGAAGATTGCCGCCGTAGTCCTTGCCACCTCGTTCTCTGGTCGCCACAGGTGCAGCAGAAGCTGCCACCGGTGAAGAGTTGCTGAAGAAATCGGGCTGCACCGCCTGCCACTCCAATGACAAGAAAATCGTCGGCCCGTCGTACAAAGACGTCGCGGCGAAATACAAGGCCGATGCCGGCGCCGCTGCCAAGCTGGCCGAAAAGGTGAAGAAGGGCGGGCAGGGCGCATGGGGTCCCGTGCCGATGCCGCCGAATCCTGCGGTCTCGGACGCCGACATCAAGACGATGATCGCGTACATACTCGCGCTCAAGTAATCGCCGAGCGACTCCGGGCCCGCGCGTGGCAGCGGTTTCGCTTTGACAGGCGGGGAGCGCGACGGTACCCTGACGGGGTCCGTGCAGGAGAGCGCGGCGCCGGCATTGATCGGCGCCGCCGCCGAAGGCGCAACTCCCGCAATCGCTCAGGCATCAGGGACTGCGCGGGACGCACCAGGCATCTGGAGAGCGGTCGCGCCGCGTGACGGCGACGGCCCACCGAAGGGGCACCGGCGGCGTCGCAGCGCCGCAATCTCTCAGGTAAAGAGGACAGATGGGGCGAAGCGCGACAAGGGCTTCGCCCCTTTGTCTTTCTTCCGACGGGAGACGCGTGCTCAAACAAACGCCGCTAATCGCCATCCACCGCGCTGCCGGCGCGCGCATCGTCGACTTCGGCGGCTGGGACATGCCGGTGAACTACGGCTCGCAGATCGACGAGCACCATGCCGTGCGCGGCGATGCCGGGATGTTCGACGTTTCGCACATGCGCGTCGTCGACCTCCATGGCGCGGGCGCACGCGACTTCCTGCGCTACGCGCTCGCCAACAACGTCGACAAACTGACAAATCCCGGGCAAGGCCCTGTATTCCTGCCTGCTCAACCCCGAGACGGCAGCGTCATCGACGACCTGATCGTCTACTTCCTCCACGAAGATCGCTTCCGGCTCGTCGTCAATGCGGGCACCGCGGACAAGGACATCGCATGGCTCCGCAAACAGATGGCGGAGCACGCGCCGACGCTCGAGC
Source organism: uncultured beta proteobacterium (assembly GCA_963695725.1). Classification (GTDB taxonomy): domain Bacteria; phylum Pseudomonadota; class Gammaproteobacteria; order Burkholderiales; family Casimicrobiaceae; genus CAIWHR01. Next base: position 1,269,023 of record CAVOHM010000001.1, on the reverse strand, counting down.
TCGTCCCGCGCACCGATCTTGCGATCATCGCGATACAGGGGCCGAAGGCGCAGCCGCGCGCTGTCGGCCGCATTGCCCGACGCCGCGTCGCAGGCCGCCGAACTCAAGCCATTCCACGCGGCCATCGTCTCCGGCAAGTCGGGGGACGTCATGGTGGCGCGCACCGGATACACCGGCGAGGACGGATTCGAAGTCATGTGCCCGGCGAGTGACGCCGAAGGGCTGTGGATTCGCCTCCGCGCGGCAGGCGTCGCGCCGTGTGGCCTCGGCGCGCGCGACACGCTGCGGCTCGAGGCCGGCATGAACCTGTATGGCCAGGACATGGACGAGTCCGTGTCTCCGCTGGAATCGGGGCTCGCGTGGACCGTCGACCTCGCGAGCCCGCGCGACTTCGTCGGCAAAACGGCGCTGACAGCACATCCGCCGACGCGGCAACTGGCGGGACTCGCTCTGATCGGCAAGGGTGGCGTGCTGCGGGCGCATCAGGTCGTGCATACCGACGCACGGCGATGGCGAAATCACCAGCGGGACCTTCAGTCCGACGCTTGATCAGTCGATCGCTCTCGCGCGCCTGCCCGCGGGCATTGCCCCAGGTCAAGTGGTGCAGGTGGTCGTTCGCGATCGAGAGCTCGCGGCGCGCGTCGTGAAGCTGCCTTTCGTGCGCAATGGAAAGATACTGGTCACCGTCGGATAGCAAGGTCGTTTGCAACACACTTTTTTGACATGCGAGATTCATCAACCGACAGCCCCGCGGAGAGGCAATGAACATTCCAGCAGACTTGAGATATACGCCGTCGCACGAATGGGTGCGCGCCGAACCCGATGGAACGCTGTCGATCGGGATCACCGATCATGCGCAGGCCGCGCTGGGTGATCTGGTCTATGTCGACCTGCCCGCCGTAGGCCGCACGCTCGCGGTTGCCGAGGCGTGCGCCGTTGTCGAATCGGTGAAGGCCGCGTCCGACATCTACGCGCCGCTGGCCGGCGAGGTGGTCGCCGTCAACACCGCGGTGACCGGCGCGCCGGAGCAGGTGAATCAGGATCGCCTACGCGGCCTGGCTCTTCCGGTTGAAGCCAGTGGACGCCAGCGCCACGACGGGGCTCCTCGATGCACGGGGCTACGAAGCGACGATCGCCGACGCCTGACGCCGCCGATGCCGATTCTCTGCACACGCTGCCATACGCCCGCTCTCCGCAAACGCGAACGGCCACGAGATGAATGATTTCGGATCCGCCCGCGGCGCTGCCGCGGACACTTGCCGGCGCTCGAAGAGACCGATGCCTTCGTGGCGCGGCACATCGGCACCTCGCCCGCGGATCAGGCCGCGATGCTCGAAGCGCTGGGCTATCGTTCGCGCGCTGCGCTGATCGACGCGATCGTGCCCGCGGCGATCCGGCGCAAGACGCCACTCGCGCTGCCGCGCGCCATCACCGAGGCGCGAAGCGCTGGACCGGATAAGGTCGATCGCGGCGAAGAACCAGGTGCGTCAAGTCGTTCATCGGCCAGGGCTACTACGGCACGTACACCCCCGGCGTCATCCTGCGCAACATCCTCGAGAACCCCGCCTGGTACACGGCGTACACGCCCTACCAGCCCGAAATCTCGCAAGGGCGCCTCGAAGCGCTCGTCAATTTCCAGACGATGGTCTGCGACCTGACGGGAATGGCGATCGCCAACGCGTCGATGCTCGACGAGGCGACGGCCGCGGCCGAAGCGATGACCCTTTGCCATCGTGCCGGACGGAGCGAGAGCAACCGATTCTTCGTGGCGGACGATGTCTTTGCGCAGACGCTCGACGTCGTGCAAACGCGCGCGAGCCCGCTTGCGATCGAGGTCGTGACCGGCCCCGCGTCCGATGCGGCCGAGGCCGGGGCGTTCGCGGTCCTGCTGCAGTATCCCGGGGCCAACGGTGACGTGCGCGACTATCGCGAGCTCGCCGCCGCGGTGCACGGCGGCGGTGGCCATGTCGTCGTCGCGGCCGACCTGCTGGCGCTGACCCTGCTTGCCCCGCCGGGCGAATGGGGCGCCGACGTCGTCGTAGGCTCGGCGCAGCGATTCGGCGTGCCGATGGGCTACGGCGGCCCGCATGCCGGCTACCTCGCGACACGCGACGACTTCAAGCGTTCGATGCCCGGACGCCTCGTCGGAGTCACCGTCGACGCGAACGGCGATCCCGCCTACCGGCTCGCGCTGCAGACGCGCGAGCAGCACATCCGCCGCGAAAAGGCGACGTCGAACATCTGCACGGCGCAGGTGCTGCTCGCGGTGATCGCAGGCATGTACGCCGTCTACCATGGCCCCGCGGGCCTTGCGACGATTGCGCGGCGCGTCCATCGGCTGACCGCGATCCTCAAGGCGGGGCTTGCGCAACTGGGCCTTGCGGTTCCGACCGCGCACTTTTTCGACACGATTGCCGTTGCGACGGGCGAGGCCACGCAGCGCGTTCTCGATCGCGGCCTCGCGCTCGGGATGAATTTCCGCCGGATCGATGGGGGCACGCTTGGTATGTCGCTCGACGAGACCACGACACGGGACGATGTCGAAGCGATCTGGCAGGCATTCGGGGGCGACGGACCGGTGACGGCGCTGCGCGAACTCGTTGCCGTCGCGCCGGAGGCACTGCCGGAGGCACTGCGGCGCGCCTCGCCGTTCCTCACGCACTCGACCTTCAACCGCTACCACTCCGAAACAGAGATGCTCCGCTACCTGCGCCGGCTTGCGGACCGCGACATCGCGCTCGATCGCGCGATGATTCCGTTGGGATCGTGCACGATGAAGCTCAACGCGACGTCGGAAATGATTCCGGTGACGTGGCCGCAGTTCGGCCGCCTCCACCCGTTCGCCCCGGCGGATCAGGCCGAAGGTTACCGCCAGATCGTCGCGGACCTCGAGCACATGCTTTGCGCGGCGACGGGCTACGCGGCGGTGTCGCTGCAGCCCAATGCCGGCTCGCAGGGTGAGTACGCGGGGCTGCTCGTCATCAAGGCGTATCACGCGAGCCGCGGCGAGGGGCATCGCGACGTCTGCCTCATCCCCGCGTCCGCGCACGGCACGAACCCGGCGTCGGCCCAGATGGCCGGCATGCGCGTCGTCGTGGTCGCCTGTGACGGCGCCGGCAACGTCGACCTGGCCGATCTCGAGACCAAGGCCCGGCAGCATCGCGCCAATCTGGCTGCGGCGATGGTCACGTATCCGTCGACGCACGGCGTGTTCGAGGCCGGCATCGGCAACCTTTGCGCCATCGTGCATGCGCACGGTGGCCAGGTTTACGTCGACGGCGCGAATCTGAACGCGCTGGTAGGCCTGGCGGCGCCTGGAGAGTTCGGCGCCGATGTTTCGCACCTCAATCTGCACAAGACGTTCTGCATTCCGCACGGCGGCGGCGGTCCCGGCGTGGGCCCGATCGGCGTCGGCGCGCATCTCGCGCCGTTCCTGCCCGGGCACCGGTACCTGCCGCCGCGACCGGACGCGATCGGTGCGATTGCGGCCGCGCCCTACGGATCCGCATCGATCCTGCCGATCTCGTGGATGTACATCGCGATGATGGGGGGCGACGGCCTCACCGCGGCCACGGAATCCTCGATCCTCGCTGCGAATTACATTGCGAAGCGCCTCGACGCGCACTATCCGGTGCTGTACGCCGGCAGCGGGGGCCTCGTTGCCCACGAATGCATTCTCGACCTCCGCCCGCTGAAAGGGGCAGGTGACATTGCGGTGGACGATGTCGCGAAGCGGTTGATCGACTACGGCTTCCATGCGCCCACGATGAGCTTCCCGGTGGCCGGAACGCTGATGGTCGAGCCGACGGAAAGCGAATCGAAGGCCGAACTCGACCGCTTTGTCGACGCGATGATCGCCATTCGCGGCGAGATTCGGGCCATCGAAGAGGGCCGCGCCGATCGCGCCGACAACGTGCTGAAGCACGCGCCGCACACAGCGGCGGCGGTCGCCGCGGACGAATGGAAACACGCGTATCGCCGCGAGGACGCGGCGTTTCCGGTCGCGTCACTGCGTGCCGCGAAGTACTGGCCGCCGGTGGCGCGCGTCGACAACGCCTACGGCGACCGCCATCTGTTCTGCAGTTGCATTCCCCTGGACGCGCTCGACGCGCCGGCGCCGGCTACCGCGACCTGAGGGCGCGTCGTTGCGGTGCCGGTCTTCCGGCCCGCGGTAGAATTGGGCGCTGTTCGAAATATCCCGCAAGTCATCCATGACCCTCACCGCATTCAATCGCTGGCAGGCGGCTGCCCTCCATCTCGCGCTCAGCGCGGCGATCGGCGCGAGCGTGGTCACGCTGATGCTCGTCCTGTGGTATCCGCAACACTATTTCTCGGCAATGGGCGGCGATACGCTGATTCTGATTCTCATCGGCGTCGACGTCGTCATCGGCCCGCTGATCACGCTCATCATCTTCAACCCGAAGAAAAAGAGCCTCCGGTTCGACCTCGCGGTGATCGCGCTCGTCCAGCTGGCTGCACTCAACTATGGTTGCGTCGTGATGTTCGAAGCGCGGCCGGTCTACACGGTCTTCGTCGTCGATCGTTTCGAGGTTGTCGCGGCCAATGCGGTCGATGCCGAATCGCGCGCAAAAGCCGGCGCGGAGTTCCGGACGTTGCCGTTGACCGGTCCGAAGATCATCGCGGCACGCCAACCGGACGATCAGAAGCGCAAGGCCGATATCGTGGTGTCGGCGATGCAGGGTGGTCCCGATCTCGCGAATCTCGCTGAACTGTACGTCCCGTACGCGCAATTCGGGCAGGACGCCGCGCGCCGCGCGCGGCCGCTTGCGGAATTGCTGAAACGACACCCGCAGGAGGCCGCGAGGATCCGTTCGTTCGTCACCGCATCGGGCCGCGCCGAAGACACGATCGGCTTCCTCCCGCTGAAGGCGCGCAACCGGGACATGGCGGTCGTCGTCGACGTCACGACCGGCGCGATCGTCGGCATCCTTCCCGTCAACCCATGGTGATGCGCACGTACATCTTCATGCGCCGCTTTCTCGGTGTCGCGTCGTTGGCATGGCTCTCCGGCGTCGTTTCCGTCGCGACCGCGCAGCCGGTGCCGGCCCCTGCCGTAGCCGCGCAGGCGTATCTGCTCCTCGAGGTTGCGAGCGGTCAGGTGATCGCCGCGGAGAACGCCGCCGCGCGACGCGAACCGGCGTCGCTGACCAAGCTGATGACCGCCTATCTGACCTTCGCGGCATTGCGCGACAAGGCGATCGCCCCGGCGCAGCTTGCCACCGTGTCGACGGCGGCATGGCGCGCGGAAGGTTCGCGGATGTTCATCGAGCCGAGGAAGGCGGTCACCGTGGACGAGCTTCTGCGCGGGATGATCGTTCAATCCGGCAACGACGCGTCGATCGCGCTGGCCGAAGTCGTCGCCGGAACCGAAGCGGCCTTTGCCGAAAAGATGAACGGCGAGGCGGCGCGGCTGGGGCTCACGGACACGCACTTCACCAATGCGACGGGACTTTCGCATCCGCAGCATTACTCGACCGCGGCCGATCTAGCGCGGCTCGCGGCGGCGCTGATCCGTGACTTTCCGGACAACTATCAGCTCTATTCGTTGCGCGAATTTCGCTACAACAACATCACGCAGCCCAACCGCAACCGGCTGCTGTGGATCGATCCGCATGTCGACGGCGTGAAGACCGGGCATACGGACGCGGCCGGGTGGTGCCTTATCGCGTCGGCCAAACGCGGCGAGCGGCGCCTCGTGGCGGTCGTGCTGGGGGCCGCATCGGACGCGGCGCGTACCGCGGAGGCGCAGAAGCTCCTCAACTACGGATTTCAGGCATTCGATCTGGTCGAGCTCTATCCGTCGGGCAAACCCGTCTCGAGCCTGCGGGTCTGGAAGGGCGAGACCAACGACGTTGCCGCCGGCTTTGTCGCGGACAAGTACGTCACGCTGCCGAAAGGCAAGGCGGAAAAGCTCGCGCTTTCGATGACGGCGACCGAGCCGCTCGTGTCACCGGTGACCAAAGGCCAGCGCGTGGGCACGGTCAAGGTTTCGCTCGACGGCGCGCTGGTCGCGGAGTTTCCGCTCGTGGCGCTCGCCGACGTGCCTGTGGCGAATGTGTTCGGCCGCGCGTGGGATACCATCCGCCTGTGGTTCAAGCTGACGCCGCACCCTCCATCGAAATCCAAAGCGGGGCCGCCATGATCGTGTTTCTCAATGGCCAGTTTCTACCCATCGAGGACGCCACGATCCCGGTCCTCGATCGCGGCTTCATCTACGGCGACGGCGTCTACGAACTGGTCCCGGTGTACCGGCGCCACGCCTTCCGCCTGCCGCAGCACCTCGCCCGCCTGCAGCACAGCCTCGACGGGATACGGCTCGCCAATCCGTACACGGACGCCGAGTGGGCATCGCTTGTCGGCGAGCTCGTCGGCCGCCAGCCGTACGACGACCAGGCGGTCTATTTCCAGGTCACGCGCGGCGTGGCGAAGCGCGATCATACGTTTCCGGCCGGGGTGGCGCCGACCGTATTCATGATGAGCAACCCGCTGGCCACGCCGTCGGCCGAGCAAATCGAACGCGGTGTCGCAGTGATCACCGCCGAGGACAATCGCTGGCGGCGCTGCGATCTCAAGACGACATCGCTCGTCGGCAACGTGCTGATGCGCCAGCTTGCCGCGGACGCCGGCGCAATCGAAACCGTGATGTTTCGGGACGGATATCTGACGGAGGCGTCGGCGTCGAACGTGCTGGTGGTGACGGGCGGCACCGTCGTCGCGCCGCCGAAAGACGACCGCATCCTGCCCGGCATCACGTACGGCGCCGTCTACGACTTCGCGCGCGAATCCGGAGTGCCGTTCGAGATCCGGCCGGTTCCCAAGGCGGAGGCACTCGCCGCGAATGAAATGTGGCTGACGTCTTCAACCAAGGAAGTGCTCGCGATCACCACAATGGACGGCAAGCCGTTCGCCGGCGGAAAACCCGGGCCGCTGTTCCGGAAAATGCACGCGCTTTTCCAGGCGCACAAGCCGCAGTAGGCGGCTGGAATCGACGCGCGGCGGCTCCGCGCGTGACGGTGCGAAAACGCCGGCCGTGCGAAAACGCCGGCGGTGTCGGATCACTCGGACGGGTGCGTGGTTCCGAAACGGCCGCCGTGGAATACGAGCCCGGTGCCCTTGCCCCGCCGGCAGGTCTCGACCGCGCCGATGAACAACACGTGATCGCCGGCGCGATGCCGCGCGTGATGGCGGCATTCGAACCACGCCACGCAGCCGTCGAGCAACGGCACCGCCGCGGCGCCCAGCCGGTAGTCGACGGCGGCGAAGCGATCCGCATGGGGGCGGGAAAACCGGCGCGCGAGGGCGATCTGGTCGCGCGCGAGCACGTTGATCGCGTAGCGCGGAGCCTCCTCGAACGCGGCGAGGCAGGTTGCGCTGCAGTTGAGGCTCCACACGACAAGCGGAGGGTCGAGCGACACGGAATTGAACGAATTGGCCGTGAAGCCGACGAACCGGTCCTCCGGCCCGGGCGCGCAGATGATTGCGACACCGGTGGCGAACTGCGCTAGTGCATCGCGGAACTCTCGGTCGGTAAACGGAGGGTCGCTGCGGGAGCTGGGTCCGTGGGCACTGGAGGAAGTCAATGGGCTGCGCCGGCCAAAGGATCGATGGTAGCAGTGCGCACGTGTGCGGCAAAATGCCGCGGCGCAGCGCCAGCAGGCGGGCACGCCCACCGGCGCGCAATCTTGCTAAACTGGTAACCGCTTGGCCAAGGCATCGCGGTGGGTAACGGGCGTGCCGAGGCTGCTGTGCCGGCAATCGATCGGGCCGCGCCGTCCATCGCGGCCCTCGCGAAATAATGGCCCAACCGTTGCAAACGATCCTCGCCACCCGCTACGGCGGTCGCAACCTGCCGGTGACGCTGGTGTTGCCCGACGGCGGTCGGGTCCGGCTTTCGTCCGAATCCGAAATCGAGATCCTGGCGCGCACCTGGCGCGGCCTGAAAGCGCTGGCAGCGCCGGCGATGGGGGCGCTCGCGCGCGCTTACGTGCAAAACGACATCGACTTCACGGGCAGCGCGCGGCGCGCGGCCGTCATTGCCGAGGCGATGGTCGGCGAGATCGCGCACGGCCGGGACTCGCTCACGACACGCTGGCGTGTATGGCGGCACCAGCACCGCAGCAATCGCGCGAACATCGGCTACCACTACGACGTGTCCAATGCCTTCTATCGCCTTTGGCTCGATCCCCGGCTCGTCTACTCGTGCGCGTATTACGCGACGGACGACGACACGCTGGAAGACGCGCAGACGGGCAAGCTCGATCACATCTGCCGCAAGCTGCGCCTGCAGCCCGGCGAACGGCTGCTCGACATCGGTTGCGGCTGGGGGGCGCTCCTGTTCCGGGCGGCGCAGGAGTACGGCGCCGAGGCGACCGGCATCACGCTGTCGAAGAACCAGTTCGACTACGTGAGCCAGGAGATCACCGCGCGCGGACTCGCCGGCCGCGTGCGCGTCGAGTTGCGCGATTATCTTGATCTCCCCGAGGACGTGCTCTGCGACAAGATCGCCAGCATCGGGATGTTCGAGCACGTCGGGATCACGCGGTTTCCCAGGTATTTCGGCAAGATCCGGCGGATCCTGAAGCCTGGCGGGCTGGTGCTGAATCACGGGATCACCCACAATCCGCCCGAGGCACAGAGTCTGGGCAGCGGCATCGGCGATTTCGTCGAAGAGTTCGTTTTTCCGGGCGGCGAGCTCGCCCATGTGGCGAAAGTCATCGATGGCATGGCGGCGGCGGGACTCGAAGTCATCGACGCCGAGGCGCTGCGCGAGCACTACGCGAAAACGCTGTGGCACTGGTGCGAACGGCTGGAAGCGAAGGCCGACGCGGCGCGCGCGGAGGTCGGCGAGGAAAGATACCGCGTCTGGCGGATCTACCTCGCGGGATCGGCGCACGCGTTCGATCGCGGCTGGCTGTCGCTGTGGCAATTGCTGGCCGGCAAGCCTTTGCCTGACGGCAGGTTGCCGCATCCACTCACGCGGGAATACATGTACCCCAAGGCGGGCGGCTGAGATTCGTTCGCCCCATGCCTTGCTTGCGACCGGGAATCCGCCCGAACGCGAAGCGGAACGCGGTGCCCCGGTCGCGCCGCCGTACCGCGTTGTTCCTTCGAAGGTTCTTCCGATGCCGTTGCCGGCCGAATCCCTGCTGAAATTTCCCACGGCGTTCCCCATCAAGGTGATGGGTCGTACGCAGGAGGGCTTCGCGCAGGCGATCGTGACGCTGGTGCAGCGGCACGCGCCAGATTTCGATGCTGCCACCGTCGAGATGCGAGCGTCGAGTGCGGGCAAGTATCTGTCGCTCACCTGCACGATCAACGCGGTTTCGCGCGAGCAACTCGACGATCTGTACCGCGATCTCACCGCGCATCCGAACGTCGTGATGGTGCTGTGATGCCAGTCGTCGGCCCATGGCCGGAGGGTTCGGTGCGCGCCCCGCCGCGGGCGCACGTGGCGGGGCGCGCCCTCGTCCGCACGCTCGGCCGCACCGAGTACGAGCCCACCTGGCGCGCGATGCAGGCATTCACGTCGGCACGCGCGCCGGATACGCCGGACGAGATCTGGCTGACCGAGCATCACCCGGTCTACACGCTGGGTCTCGCCGGGCGGACGGAGCATCTGCTGCGCACCAGCGACATTCCCGTGATCAAGGTCGATCGCGGCGGACAGGTCACGTACCACGGGCCCGGACAGCTCGTCGCGTATGTACTGTGGGACCTGCGGCGCACGAGGCAGGGTGTTCGCGCAACCGTCCGGGCGATCGAGTCGGCGGTGGTAGAATGGCTTGATTCATTGGGGATTTCCGCGTTACGGAAAGCCTTCGGCTCCGGGCGTTTACGTGCGGGCCTCGGCGGTCGAGGCGAAGATCGCCGCGCTCGGGCTGCGGGTGCGCAACGGCTGCACCTACCATGGACTCGCGGTAAACGTCGCGATGGATCTCTCGCCTTTTGCGGACATCGACCCGTGCGGCTATCCGGGACTCGCGGTGACGCAACTCGCCGATCTCGGCGTTGCCCGGTCGGTTGCCGAAGCCGGTTCTGAACTCGCGCCGATCCTCGCCGCGCGTCTTTCGACCCGAAACTGAGCATGGACAAGCCCGTCGTTGCGTTGGCCAACGCCGCCGGCCGCAAGCACAAGGGCGACGCAAAGACGGCGCGCATTCCCATCAAGGTCGTGCCGGCCGAGCGATTGCGCAAACCCGACTGGATCCGCGTGCGCGCGCCGTCGTCGCCGCGCTTCGGGCAGATCAAGGCGATCCTGCGTGAGCACAATCTTCATACCGTGTGCGAGGAGGCCTCATGCCCGAACATCGGCGAGTGCTTCTCCAAGGGCACGGCGACGTTCATGATCATGGGCGACATCTGCACGCGCCGCTGCCCGTTCTGCGACGTGGGACACGGCCGGCCGCTGCCGCTCGATGCGGACGAGCCGATGAACCTCGCCCGGACGATTGCGGCACTCGAGCTCGCGTACGTCGTGATCACCAGCGTCGACCGTGACGATCTGCGCGACGGTGGCGCGCAGCATTTCGTCGATTGCATCCGCGCGGTGCGCGCGCTCTCACCGGCCACGCAGATCGAAGTGCTGGTCCCTGATTTTCGCGGTCGTCTCGAACGCGCGCTCGCGATCCTCGGCGCGGCGCCGCCGGACGTCATGAACCACAATCTCGAAACCGTGCCACGCCTGTACAAGGCGGCGCGACCGGGATCGGACTACGCGCAATTCGCTGACGCTGCTCCGCGAGTTCAAGGAGCGCTTTCCCGCCGTGCCGACCAAGTCCGGGTTGATGGTCGGCCTGGGCGAGACCGACGACGAGATCATCGCGGTCATGCGCGACATGCGGGCGCACGGCATCGAGATGCTGACGATCGGCCAGTACCTGCAGCCGACGGCAGGCCATCTGCCGGTGCTGCGCTACGTGCATCCGGACGCGTTCGCGGCGCTCGAGCGCGAGGCCTACGCGATGGGCTTCCGGCACGCGGCCGTCGGCGCGCTGGTGCGCTCGTCGTACCACGCGGATCGCCAGGCGGAAGAGACCCTGCGCGCCGGTGACGGGCGAGGACAGCGCGAAGCCTGTCGAGCCGCGGAGCGCAATCCGGCGCCGAGCGGCGCTCAATGCACGCCGGGCGGCGGCGCGTCCTTCGGCCAGAGGATCCACATCCGGCCATCCTGCTTCATCCTGCCCGCCTGCTTGCCGGCCGCGTCGCCGAATCCCCAGAAAAAGTCTCCGCGCACGGCGCCGCGGATCGCGCCGCCGGTATCCTGCGCCATCATCAGGCGGCGCAAGGGCTGGTCCGACAGCGGATAGGTCGTCGCGAGAAACACCGGCACCCCCAGCGGAATCGATCGCCGATCGACGGCCAGCGTGCGCTCGCGCAGGAGCGGCACGCCGAGCGTCCCGATCGGCCCGTCGATCTCGGCCTCCGGCGACCCAGGCCGAGGTGCCGGAACCTCGCGAAAGAAAACGTAGCTGGGATTTTCGTCGAGCAGCGGGAACAGCTTGTCGGGATTGCGGCGGCCCCAGTCCTTGATGCCTTGCAGCGACGCCTTTTCCAGCGGCAATTCGCCGCGTTCGACCAGGATTCTTCCGATCGAGCGGAACGGATGTCCGTTCTGATCCGCGTAGCCGACCCGCATGATGCCGCCCTCGGCGAGTCGCACCCGGCCCGAACCCTGGATCTGGAGGAAGAAGGCCTCGACCGGATCGTCGACATACACGAGTTCCCTGCGGCCATTGTTCGGAGCTTTGCCGCTTTCGATGTCCGCACGCGACCAATACGGAATCACCCGCTTGCCTTCGATCCGGCCGCGCAGACGCTTGTCCTTGAGTTCGGGGTAGAGTTCGGTGAGGTCGACCGTCAGAAGATCGTCCGGTGGCGCATACAACGGTACGCCGTGGCGCGCTGAGCGCGTGCGGCTGCCGGCAAGGAGGGGCTCGTAGTATCCGGTGATCGTTCCAGTGTCGCGACCGTCGGCGGCCGTGACCTGATAGGGGCTAAAATAGCGCTCGAAGAACGTCCGGACGGCGTCGCGATCCGCGGGGTTCACGGCGGTCGCATCGGCGCAGGGCGGGAGCCAGAGTTTACGGGTGGCGGCCGACGCGACCAGCGCCGCGCAGCCGGCGCGGAATGCCGGCCAGATTTCGGCGACGCGATCGTCGGCCCAGCCCGGCAACGCGCTCCACGGGGCAGGTGTGTATTTCGCCGGCAACGTCGGTACAGCTGGCGTGGGGGCGACCGGAGGTGGTGTCACCGGCGGCGGCGCAGTGGTGACGCAGCCCGCAACGATCAGAAGCGCCGCGGTGGCGAAGACGACGCGCGCGGCTTGCGCACGCAGGGATCCGGACGAGATGATATGGTTCTTCCTCGAAGCGTTGGTTGCGCTCATGATCGCCGTCGGCATCGTGGCTTGGACCATGGGCCCGAAGCGCCGGAAGCCGCCGCCTGTCACGCCACGCGACATGGACCGCGACAACAGGCCCTAATGCAATACGCGCGGCACGGCAAGCGTGAACAACGGAATGTCGGCGTCGAAGGCGTGGCCGTCCTCGGCGATCATCTGGTAGGTGCCGCGCATCGTTCCAACCGCCGTCGGCAGGCTGGTGCCGCTCGTATATTCGAAACTGTCGCCGGGTCGCAGCACCGGCTGCTCGCCGACCACGCCCGCCCCCTTTACTTCCTGGACCTGGTGCAGCGCGTCGGTGATGATCCAATGGCGGCTGATGAGCTGCGCGGCAACGGTGCCGGTATTGGTGATCGTTATCGTATAGGCGAACACATACTGGTTGCGCGAGGGGTCCGACTGTTCGGCGAGATGCGCCGTCTTCACCGCGACCGCGATCTCGTATTTCCCGGGCTCAGCCATTGGTGTCTAACAACATGATCGCGAACGATTATAACCCCATGCCCGACTACAAAATTGCACCGTCTCTGCTGTCCGCGGACTTTGCGCGCCTCGGCGACGAAGTGCGCGCGGTGATCGCTGCCGGCGCCGATCTCCTGCACTTCGACGTGATGGACAACCACTACGTTCCGAATCTGACGGTGGGGCCGCTGGTCTGCGCCGCGATCCGGCCGCACGCATCGGTACCGATCGACGTGCATCTGATGGTCAAGCCGGTGGACCGGATCGTCTCTGATTTCGCGCAGGCCGGGGCGGCGATCGTGAGCTTCCATCCGGAAGCGTCCGAGCACATCGACCGAACGATCGGGCTCATCCACGACTCCGGCTGCAAGGCCGGCCTCGTCTTCAATCCGGCGACGCCGCTAGACTGGTTGGACCACACGCTCGACAAGCTCGACCTCGTTCTGATCATGGCCGTGAATCCGGGTTTCGGCGGGCAGTCGTTCATCCCGGAGGCGCTGGCCAAGCTCAGGCTGGCGCGCGCGCGCATCGACGCAGCGGAGCAGCGTACGGGGCGGCGGATCCTGCTCGAAGTCGACGGCGGCGTCAAAGTAGACAACATCGCAGCCGTGGCGAAGGCCGGCGCCGACACGTTCGTCGCGGGGTCGGCAATATTCGGCGCGCCGGACTATCGCGCGACCATCGCCCGGATGCGAGCGGAGCTGGCCGCGGTGCGATGAGCGCCGCCGGCGCGCTCCGCATCGACGTCAGCGCCATCGCGTTCGATCTCGACGGCACGCTGCTCGACACCGTCCACGAGCTCGCAGCGGCGGTCAATGCGCTGCTGGCGGAACTCGGGTACCCGCCGCTTGCGAACGACGTCGTCGGCGCGACTGATCGGCAAGGGGATGGCGAATCTCGTGCGCCGAGCGCTGGCGCTTGCAACCGAAGTGTCGCCCGAGGCGGTCGACGACGGCGAAGTGAAGGACGCGCTCATCCGGTACCAGGCGCATTATGCCCGGCGCCTAGGGCACGAAACCCGGATGTTTCCGGGGATGCGCGAGGGGCTCGCGCGACTTGCCGCAATGGGGTTTCCGCTCGCCGTCGTCACGAACAAGGCGACGCGCTTCGTTCGTCCGCATCTCGTTCACGCCGGGATCGAACGGTACTTCGCCGTGGTGATCGGTGGTGACGACCTGCCGACGAAAAAGCCCGATCCTGGCCCGCTGCGGCACGTGGCCGCGGCGTTCGGCGTGCCGCCTGGCCGGCTGCTGATGGTGGGCGATTCCGCGAACGATGTAAAAGCCGCGCGCGGAGCCGGGTGTCCGGTGCTGGTCGTTCCCTACGGCTACCGCGAGGGCCGACCGGTGCAGGACCTTCAGGCGGATGGTATAGTCGCGTCGGTCGATGCGCTCGCCGACCGCGTCCGCTACGTCGCCCCGACACAGAAATGAGCTTCGACTTCTTCATCTGCAAGGCCGCCGCGGCAACCGCCCGCTGGCGGCGCGTGTCCGCCGTCCGCCGCTGGCGTTGACCGCCCCGCCCCGGGCATCGTGCGCCACGCGATGCCCCGCGCAGTCCCAGGACTGCACCGCTGCCAGCCATGAAGAGATCGACCAAGCATCATGACCGAAGCCGAATTCCGTGCCCTTGCCGCCCAGGGCTACAACCGCATCCCGCTGGTCCTCGAGTCGTTCGCCGACCTCGACACCCCGCTATCGCTCTACGTCAAGCTCGCGAACGAGGACTACACGTTTCTGCTGGAGTCGGTGGTGGGCGGCGAGCGGTTCGGGCGTTACTCGTTCATCGGGCTGCCGGCCAAAATCCGCATCCGCGCGCGCGGCACCGCGATCGAGGTCGACGACGATGGTGCCATCGTCGAACGACATGACGGCGATCCGCTCGCGTTCGTCGGCGAGTTTCTGCGTCGCTACCGCGCGGCGCCGCGTCCCGGCCTGCCGCGGTTCTGCGGCGGGCTCGCCGGCTATTTCGGTTACGACGCGGTGCGCCACATCGAGACGAGGCTCGCCGGTCGGTCGCCTTCGCCGGGGCCGGGCCTTGCGGACGTCCCCGACATTCTGCTGCTTCTCACCGAGGAACTCGCGGTCGTCGACAACCTCGCGGGCAAGATTTCGCTCATCGTGTACGCCGACCCGGGCGAACCCGGATGCCTACGCCAGGGCGCGCGAACGCCTGCAGCGCGCTGCGGCGCAAGCTGCGCGAGCCGGTATCGATCCCGCTCCAGACGGCGACCCTGCCCACGGAGGCCAGGAGCGAATTTGGCGCCGAGGGATTCCAAGGCGCGCGGTGCGGCGCGCCAAGGACTACATCGCCGCCGGCGACGTCATGCAGGTCGTGCTTTCGCAGCGGATGCAGCTGCCCGTTCGCAGCGTCGCCGCTGTCGCTCTATCGCGCGCTGCGCTCGCTCAATCCATCGCCGTACATGTTCTACTACGATTTCGGCGATTTCCACGTGGTCGGCGCCTCGCCCGAGATCCTGGTGCGCAAGGAAGGTGCGGCGGTCACGCTGCGACCGATCGCCGGCACGCGCCCGCGCGGCGCGACGCGCGAAGCCGACGAACGCGCTCGCGCAGGAACTGCTGGCCGACCCGAAGGAAATCGCCGAGCACGTGATGCTGCTCGACCTCGGCCGCAACGACGTCGGGCGCGTCGCGCAGACCGGCACGGTGCGCGTCACCGATCGCATGGTGGTCGAGCGCTATTCGCACGTGATGCACATCGTTTCCAACGTCGAGGGCGTGCTGCAAGCCCGGGGCTCACCAGCGTCGACGTGCTGCGCGCGGCTTTTCCTGCCGGCACCGTGAGCGGTGCGCCCAAGGTCCGCGCGATGGAGATCATCGACGAGCTCGAGCCGACGGGACGCGGCGTCTACTGCCGGCGCCGTGGGCTACATCAGCTTCCAGGACGACATGGACACGGCGATCGCGATCCGCACTGCCGTGCTCAAGGACGGCACGCTCTACGCGCAGGCCGGCGGCGGCATCGTCCACGATTCGGTGCCGGAATCGCGAATGGCAGCGAAACGCAGAACAAGGCGCGCGCGATCTTCGCGTGCCGCCGACATGGTGCAGCAGGGACTGGATACGGAGGATCTGACCTTGCTGCTGATGATCGACAACTACGACAGCTTCACCTACAACCTCGTCCAGTATTTCGGCGAGCTCGGCGCGGACGTGCACGTCCATCGCAACGACGTGATCACGCTCGAGCAGATCGCCGCGCTGGGAACCGGCGCAGATCGTGATCTCGCCGGGCCCGTGCACCCCCGGCGAGGCGGGGATCTCGGTTCCGCTTGATCCAGCGCTTCGCCGGAAAGATCCCGATCCTCGGCGTCTGCCTCGGCCACCAGGCGATCGGGCAGGCCTTCGGCGGGAACATCGTCCGCGCGGCGCATGTGATGCACGGCAAGGTGTCGCCGGTCGTCCATGACGGCCATGGTGTCTTTTCCGGGCTGCCCTCGCCGTTGACCGCGACGCGTTACCATTCGCTCGCGATCGAGCAGAGGACGCTGCCCGCATGCCTTGAGGTCAGCGCGACCGCCGACGACGGTGAGATCATGGGCGTGCGCCATCGCGAGTGGCCGGTCGAGGGCGTCCAGTTCCACCCCGAGGCGATCCTGACCGAGCACGGCCACGCGCTGCTCCGCAATTTTCTCGAGGGCGTCCGGTGAGGCGGCTCGCGAGCGTCGCCGCGCTCGCGGCCGCGGCGCTGATTCCGGAGGCCGCGGTCGCCGGCGCGCTTGCCCAGTGCGATAGTTCGACGCGCGAGCGTGATGCGGTGGCGCGTTGCCTGATCGCACTCGATCTCGAGACGCTGGCGGCACTGCAGCAGGCCGAACGGCGGGCCGTGGCCACCGCACGCGATGCCGACGAGCGCAGCCAGCGCGGCAGCACGGCGCAGGCGGCATTGGCCCAGTCGTCGCGGGCCTTCGCCCTCTACCAGAGCGCCCAGTGCGACTATGTGCGCGCGATGGCACCGGGTGCCAACATACGCGCAAAGTCATCCGGTCCCAGCGCCGCCGATCTCGCGCGGATCGCCTGCCGGATCGACCTCGCGCGCCAGCGGATCGACGAACTCGGTTACTGAAAGGAGCTGCCATGACCCTCAATGTCCAGGAAGCGCTGCAACGCACGATCGAACACCGCGAGATCTTTCCGGACGAGATGCTGTCGATCATGCGCCGGATCATGAGCGGCGAGGTGACGCCCGTGATGATCGCGGCGCTCACGGTCGGGCTGCGTGTCAAGAAAGAGACCATCGGCGAGATCGCCGCCGCGGCGCAGGTGATGCGCGAATTCGCGACCCGGGTCGACGTCCCCGACCGCGACCATCTCGTCGACATCGTCGGCACCGGCGGCGACTCCTCGCACACGTTCAACATCTCGACGGCGTCGATGTTCGTCGCCGCGGCGGCAGGCGCCCGTGTGGCCAAGCACGGCGGCCGCTCGGTGTCGTCGAAGTCAGGAAGCGCCGACGTGCTCGAGGCGCTCGGCGCCAACATCATGTTGAAGCCGGACCAGGTCGCGCAGTCGATCGCCGAGACGGGCATCGGCTTCATGTTCGCCCCTTCGCATCACAGCGCGATGAAGCACGCGGCGCCGGTGCAGGAAGGAGCTCGGCGTCCGGACGATCTTCAACATCCTGGGCCCGCTCACCAATCCGGCCGGGGCGGCCAATCAGCTGCTCGGCGTCTTCCACCCGGACCTGGTCGGCATCCAGGTGCGCGTCCTGCAGCGCCTGGGAAGCCGGCACGTGATGGTCGTCCACGGCAAGGACGGCATGGACGAGGTGTCGCTCGGCGCGGCGACGATGGTGGGCGAACTCAAGGACGGTGACGTTCGCGAGTACGAGATCCATCCCGAGGACTTCGGTCTTTCGATGGTTTCGAATCGTGGCCTCAAAGTGGCCGATGCGGCGGAGTCGAAGGCGATGCTGCTGGAGGCGCTCGGCAACGTCGAAGGCACGCCGCGCGAAATCGTCGTGCTGAATGCCGGCGTCGCGCTGTATTCGGCCGATGTCGCCACGTCGATCGCGCGAAGGAATCGAGCGCGCGCGCGCCGCGATCGCCTCGGGCGCGGCGAAGAAAAAGCTGGAGCAGTTCGTCGCGCTGACGCAAGAAGCTCGGCGCGGCGAACGCCTGACCCGCGCCGGCACGATGGCCGACATTCTCGCGCGGATTCTCGCGACCAAGGCCGACGAGATCGCCGCGGCGAAGCGGGCGCGGCCGATACGCGAATTATCCGTGGCGGCGCGCGCGCAGGCTCCGCCCCGCGATTTCGAAGGCGCATTGCGCGCGAAGATCGCCGCCGGCCGTCCGGCCGTTGTCGCCGAGATCAAGAAGGCGAGCCCGAGCCGCGGTGTGCTGCGCGAGCATTTCGACCCGGCCGCGATCGCCGCGAGCTACGAGAAAGGTGGTGCCGCGTGCCTGTCGGTGCTGACGGATCGCCACTATTTCCAGGGCGAGCCCGGGTACCTCACCGCCGCGCGCGAGGCCTCGGCGCTGCCGGCGCTGCGCAAGGACTTCATCGTCGACGAGTATCAGGTCGTGGAGGCGCGCGGCATGGGCGCCGATGCGATCCTGCTGATCGTCGCAGCGCTTGACGACGCGCGTCTTGCTCGCGCTCGAAACCTGCGCACGCGACCTCGGGATGGCGGTGCTGGTCGAGAGTCCATGACGGCGCGGAGCTCGAGCGGGCGCTCCGGCTCGCGACACCGCTCGTCGGCATCAACAACCGCAACCTGCGCACATTCGACGTGTCGCTCGCAACGACGCTTGACCTCCTGCCGTCGCGTGCCTCCCGGCAAGCTCGTCGTCACCGAAAGCGGAATTCTCGCCCCGGCGGACGTGGCGGCGACTCGTCGCGGGCGGCGTCAAGGCATTTCTGGTCGGCGAAGCGTTCATGCGCGCGGCCGATCCCGGCGCGGCGCTCAAGGCCCTCTTCGCCTGACGGGTTGCTCGCGACACGCGCCCGCCCGGGGTCGACGCACGTCTGCCGGCTGCCATCGCACCGGGTGCTATCATGCGCTGCCGCCTCGATGCGCCAGCGCGAACCCGCCGGCCGCCGGGCCTGCGAGACGCGCCGTTTCATTCCAAGACGACAGAATGCCGCGGTAACGGGGAGCGACTTCGTGTCGGCCATCGCAGCCGAAAATGTCAGCAAGCTCTGGGCGACCCGCGACGGCGAGGTGCGCGCCGTCGACGGCGTCTCGTTCGCCTTCGAGGAGGCGACGCTCAACGTGCTGCTGGGCCCGTCGGGCTGCGGCAAGTCGACGACGCTGCGTCTGATCGCCGGCCTCGAGCCCGCCGACGGCGGCCGCATCCTCATCGCCGGCCGCGACGTCACGAACCTGCCGCCGTCGCAGCGCAACATCGCGATGGTGTTCCAGAGCTACGCGCTGTTTCCGCACCTGTCCGTTGCCGAGAACATCGTGTTCGGGCTCAAGGTGCGCAAGGTTGCCCCGGCGGACGTGCAAGCGCCGGCTCGAACGCAGGTCGCGGAACTGCTCGGCCTCGGGGAGTTGCTCGGGCGCAAGCCGTCGCAGCTCTCCGGCGGCCAGCAGCAGCGCGTCGCGCTGGGCCGCGCGATCATCGCGGAAGCGCCGGTCTGCCTGATGGATGAGCCGTTGTCCAATCTCGACGCGCAACTGCGCCAGGAGATGCGCGCCGAAATCCGCCAGCTGCAGCGTCAGCTCGGCATCACGATGGTGTACGTGACGCACGATCAGGTCGAAGCGATGTCGATGGCGGACCGTGTCGTGCTGATCAACCGGGGCAGGATCGAGCAGAATGCCACGCCGGTCGAGCTCTACGAGCGACCGGCCAACACGTTCGTCGCGCGCTTCATCGGCACGCCGCCGATGAATCTGCTGCCGCTCGAACGCGGCAACGGCGGGGCCGTGATCGCCGGCACCGCCGGTCCGGCCGTCGCCCCCGCCGCGACCGCGGGGCTAACGCTTGGCGTGCGTCCCGAGCACATCGCGCTCGAGTTCGAGCGCGGCGTGCCCGCGACCGTTGCCGCCATCGAATATCTGGGCGGCGATTCGCTCGTCACCTGTCGCCTGGGTTCGGTGACGCTCGCCGTGCGCGTGCCCGGGAGCATCGGGCTCGCGCGTGGCGACCCGACGCGGCTGTCATGGGCGCCCGGCGCGCAGCATCTGTTCGACCGCGACGGCATCCGGCGCACCGATTCCGTTCCGCAGGAAAGCGCGACGATGCTCGCGTAGGATTCGCATTTCACCCGAGGAGGAAACCATGTTGGAGACAGTCAGGAAGTGCATGTATGCGGTCGTCGTCACCGTGTTTGCCATGATCGCGTCGCTGCCCGCCGTGCTGGCGCAGGCGCCCGTCGAAGTCTCGTTCTACTACCCGGTGGCCGTCGGCGGTCCCATCACGAAGATCATCGACGGGTTCGCCGCGGACTTCGAGAAGGAAAATCCCGGCGTCAAGATCAAGCCGATCTATTCGGGCAGCTACCAGGATTCGATCACCAAGGCGCTTACCGCGGTGAAGAGCGGCGAGCCTCCCGTGACGTCGATCCTGTTGTCCACCGACATGTACACGCTGATCGACGAAGGACGCGATCGTCCCCTTCGACGATATCGTCAAGACGCCCGAGGACAAGGCGTGGCTCAAGAGTTTCTACCCGGCGTTCATGGAGAACAGCCAGACCGGCGGCAAGACCTGGGGCATCCCGTTTCAGCGCTCGACGATCGTGCTCTACTGGAACAAGGAGATGTTCAAAGAGGCTGGGCTCGACCCGAACCGCCCGCCGGCGAACTGGGCCGAACAGGTCGAGTTCGCGCAGAAACTGACGAAACGCGACGCGTCCGGCAAGGTCACGCAGTGGGGCATCCAGATCCCGTCGTCGGGCTTTCCCTACTGGCTGTTCCAGGCGCTCGCGATCCAGAACGGGGTCAACCTGATGAACCCCGCCGGCACGGAAACCCTCTACGACAAGCCGGAGGTCATCGGAGCGCTTCAGTATTGGGTGGATCTCGCGCGCAAGCACAAGGTTCATCCCGAGGGGATCGTGGAATGGGGCACGACGCCGAAGGACTTCTTCGAGAAGAAAATGGCGATGATGTGGACCACCACCGGCAACCTGACGAACGTCAGGAACAATGCCAAGTTCGATTTCGGCGTCGCGATGCTGCCCGCGGGCAAACAGCGCGGCAGCCCGACCGGCGGCGGCAACTTCTACCTCTTCAAGAAGAGCTCGCCCGCGCAGCGCGAGGCCGCGTTCAAGTTCATCAAGTGGATCACCGCGCCGCAGCGCGCGGCGCAATGGGGCATCGACACCGGCTACGTTGCGGTCCGGGCCGACGCCTGGGAGACGCCCGCGATGAAACAGTACGTCGCGGGATTCGCGGCGGCGGCGGTCGCACGCGATCAGCTTCCCTTCGCCAAGGCGGAGCTGTCGACGCACGACAACCAGCGCGTGACCAAGGCGCTGAACGACGGGCTGCAGGCCGCGCTCACGGGCACGAAGACGGCCGAACAGGCGATGAAGGATGCGCAGCGCGAAGCGGAACGCCTGCTCCGGTCGTACAAGTAGCGGCGGCGGGGCCGGCTTGCACTTGACTCCGTGCTTGGCCAGATGACGCGCTCGGCGCAATGGGTCTACGGCTGGCTGCTGCTGTTGCCGGCGATGTCGCTGCTCGCGTTATTCACGCACTACCCCGCGGTGGCGACGCTCTGGCACAGCTTTCTTTCGACGCCCAAGGCAACCCGGCCCGCGGTGTGGGTCGGGATCGACAATTATCGGCAGCTCGCGGAGGACCCGATCTTCTGGCAGGCGCTCGGCAACAACCTGTGGTTCGCGCTCGGCACGATACCCGCGTCGATCGCGCTTGCGTTGCTGATGGCGGTATGGGTCAACGGCAATCTCTCCGGGCGCGGTTTTCTGCGGCTCGCGTACTTCACGCCGACCGTGCTGCCGATGATTGCCGTCGCCAACATCTGGCTCTTCTTCTACACGCCGGAATACGGATTGCTCGAAGAGATGCTCGCGCTGTTCGGCGCCGGCACGCACAACTGGCTCGGCAGCAAGAGCACCGCGCTCGCGTGCCTGATGGTCGTCACGGTCTGGAAGGAAGCCGGTTTCTTCATGATCTTCTACCTCGCTGCGCTGCAGTCGATCTCGCCGCATCTCGCCGAGGCGGCGGCGATCGAGGGGGCATCGCGCAGCCATTTTTTCCGCCGCGTCACGTTTCCGCTGCTGATGCCGACCACGCTGTTCGTGCTGGTCAATGCCGTGATCAACGCGTTCCGGCTGGTGGACCACGTCGTCGTGATGACGCGCGGCGGCCCCGACAACGCGACGTCGCTCTTGCTCTTCTACATTTACGAGATCGGTTTCCGCTTCTGGGACTCGGCCTACGCGGCGGCGCTGACGATGGTGCTGCTGGCATTGCTCGCCGCCTTGGCGCTCGCCCAGTTCTGGTTCCTGGAGCGCAAGGTCCACTACCAGTGACGCAGGTCTACGCGACGCGAGGCCCTGATCCGGGCGCTGGAGACCACCGGCGCGTGGGTGCTCGGCTTGCTTTGGGTGTTGCCGCTCGCGTATGCGGTGTGGACGG
Source organism: uncultured beta proteobacterium (assembly GCA_963695725.1). GTDB lineage: Bacteria > Pseudomonadota > Gammaproteobacteria > Burkholderiales > Casimicrobiaceae > CAIWHR01. The sequence goes on along the minus strand of CAVOHM010000001.1, from coordinate 1,246,561 downwards.
CATTTCATCCCGCAGAATACTCGACGCGATTCGCGCCGCTGGCTCCGCTCACGCTCGAGAATTTCGCCAACGCGTGGCAGGCGGCACCCTTTGCGCGCTACTTCGCGAATACGATCGCGCTGGTCACGATGATCCTGGCGGCGCAGCTGGTGCTGGTGACGCTGGCCGCCTACGCATTCGCGCGCTTCGAGTTTCCCGGCCGCAACGTCCTGTTCGCGCTGGTCCTCGTCCAGCTGATGGTGATGCCGGACGTGCTGATCGTCGAGAACTACCAGACGATGGCCGCACTGGGGCTGAAGGACACGATCCTCGCCATCGGGCTTCCCTACATGGCGAGCGCGTTCGGAATCTTCCTCTTGCGGCAGACGTTCAAGACGGTCCCGCGGGAGCTCGACGAAGCAGCGCGCATCGAGGGCTGCGGTCCGCTCGCCGTGTTGTGGAAGGTCTACGTTCCCGCTGGCGCGGCCGATCTACCTTGCGTACGCGCTCGTCAGCGTCAGCTACCACTGGAACAACTTCCTCTGGCCGCTCATCATCACCAATTCCGTCGAGTCGCGGCCGCTTACGGTCGGCCTGCAGGTGTTTTCGTCGGGCGACCAGGGGATCGATTGGTCGATCATCACCGCGGCGACGCTGCTGACGACCGCGCCGCTGCTGATCGCCTTTCTTCTTTTCCAGCGGCAGTTCGTGCAAAGCTTCATGCGCGCGGGGATTCGATGAAGCTGATCACGTGGAACGTGCAGTGGTGCCGCGGCGTCGACGGTCGCGTCGATCCGGCGCGGATCGTCGCCGAGGCGAAAAAGCTCGCCGATTTCGACGTGCTGTGCCTGCAGGAAATTGCCGACAACTTCCCCGACCCGCGGCTCGCCGGCAACACGAGCGACGACCAGTTCGCGGCGCTTGCGGCGCTCCTGCCGGGATTCACGGCAGTGCCAGGCGTTGCGGTCGACCATCCGGCCGAGGGCGCTCGCCGCCGGCGGTTCGGCAATCTCATCCTGTCGCGGCTGCCCGTATGCCAGGCGTACCGGCACCTGTTGCCGTCGCCGATCGACGCCGGCCTCAAAGGCATGCCGCGCATCGCGGTCGAGGCGGTCGTCGGTGCACCGTTCGGCGAAGTTCGGGTGATCACGACGCACCTCGAGTACTACTCGCAGTTGCAGCGCAGCGCGCAGATCGACGCGCTCCGCGCGATCTATGCCGAGGGTCATGGTTACGCGCGCGCCGGCACGATCACCGACACCTCGGGCGGGCCATTCCACACATTCCTGCGGCCGGCCGCGACGGTCATCACCGGCGATTTCAATCTCGAACCGGACGACCCGCTGCACGCGCGGATGATGGCGCGATTCGCCGACGGTCCCCCGCCGCTCGTCGACGCGTGGGAATGGTCGCACCCGGGCGTGCCGCACGAGAGCACATTCAAGATCTACGAGAAAGAGATCCCCGGCGAGCCGGAGTTGCACTGTGACTTCATCTTCGTGAGCGACGGCCTCAAGTCACGCGTCACGGACGTGCGCGTGGATCGCGCCACACAGGCGGCGGACCATCAGCCGGTCATTCTGACGCTCGAGTGAGCCTTGCGGGCGATGCCGGAGTCCGTACGCACGGGCCGGGCCGACCGCGTGCTACGCCCAGGGCGGCTTCCCCGTCAGCGCCAGCCGCAGCCGCCGCAGCGGAAGCGCGAGCCACCAGCGAATGCTCGCGCGGCGCGCGATCTCGGTGGCAAGACGCCCTTGCTCGGTCGCGGCGGCCATCCGCTCGGCATCGCGCTCCCGGGCGAGATCGGCCTGGCCGCGAAGCGCGGCGGTCAGGCGCCCCTCGAGATCGTTGTTGTGCCGATGCGTTGCCGTGAGGTCACGCATGACTTTTTCGTAGTCCTGGCGCACCCACTCGTCGCGATCAGCAAGCACCGACAACCGGGGCGTGATTGCGGCCAGTCGCGAGGCGGATGCGCTCGCAACGACGATGAAGTAGAGCGGACGCGCGTGTCCGGGCGCAGGGGAATCGGGCGCGGCCTCCGCGACCTCGAACAGCTCGCCTTGCGCCACGCCATCTTCGGGCCACACGACCGAGTAGAAGCTCGGCCTCTGGCCGTACCAAAGGGCGTGCGCGACGCGGGGCGCCAGCAGCGCGGCGAGCTGGTCGCGATACAGTTCGCGGACGTGAAACGCATTGATCACGCCGCGGCGGTCGCTGTACTCCGCCTTGTTGGGGCAGGACAGGACAAGGAGGCCATCCGGGCGCAGAACGCGGCGAATCTCGTCGAGAAACGATTCCTGGGCAACGATGTGCTCGATCGTCTCGAACGAGACCACCGCGTCGAAGCTGGCGTCGGCAAATGGCAGCGCGGCGCAGTCCGCCTGCCTGAAGCCGAGGTTTTCGATCGCCCCGTAGCGGGCCCGGGCGTGCTCCACAGCGGGCTGCGCGATGTCCGCGCCGATCACTGTTGCGGCGCTTCGGGCGAGCAGCGCGCTGCCATAGCCCTCGCCGCAGGCAACGTCGAGCACCTCGAGGCCGGCGACGAGGGGTCGGGCGAAATGGTAGCGATGCCAGTGTTCGTGCCAGATTTCGCCGGCGGTACCCGGGATGAAGCGTTCGCCGGTGAATTCGAGCTCGTCGTTCATGCGGGCGTCCCGGACGCGATCAGGCGGGCAGCTGACCGGACGAATCGGGGGTCATTCCGCGGATGCGTACGGCGGGAGGGAAGCGGGTGGCAGGGCAAGGCATCGGGCGCGGGATCGAATCCATGCGCGGGCGGTCGCATGTCCCAGAGATTCTACGCGCGCTCTCCCGGATTCAGATCCTATTGAAAAGGACCACCGGTGGCCGCGGAACACCCCCTCGGCTAGAATGTCGTTCCTTCCCCACGCCGCGGGCAGTCTCGTTGCCCGGACTCCTCCCCCGAGGGCAACGGAGGCCGCTCATTGCGCCGAACCTAGAGGGTCGTTCGGCCCCATTCCCGATGCGATCATGAGCGATAACAAGGAACGCGAGCTGCAGTTTGGCGTCGACCGGCTCGTGACGAGCGGGAAGCGTGTTTTTGGCTGGGGTTGGGTTGCGCACCCGGCGCACGCGATCGAGGAGGTCGCACTGTTGCTGACGGGCGACGGATGGGAGAAGCGGCTGCCGGTCAATTTCGGTCTCGCGCGGGCCGACGTGGAGGCCGCATTTCCACGTCTTCGCAATGCCGGTGCTTCGGGGTTCGTCGTCACCGGATATGCGCCGCGGGAACCGGCGCTGAAGACCATCCTCGAATTGCGATTCGACGATGGCGCCCTGCTGGAGTTAGACGTCACGCATGTGGTGGAATCCAGCCGCGCCGGGCACCGTCGACTCCGCGAATTGCTCTGGCTCGCGCGCGCCGTCTGGCGCCGCTTGAGGCGGGGGGACATCCACGGCATCGTGCACCGCGCGCGGGCGCAGAACTATTCGGCGCCGTCGCTCGACGATCTCGGCATCGTTGCGCGCTTGCTGCCTGACTTGCGCGCGGTCCGTGCGGTGTGCGTCGTTTTCGACCACAACCTCGGCGGCGGCGCCAATCAATATCGTCGCGCGTTGCTCGACGAGCGCCTATCCAACGGGTCTGTCGTGTTGCTGTGCACATACAACCTGCCCACGCTCGACTACCGGCTCCAGGTTTTCCGCCCGGGTGGCGGCGAAGCGATCTACCGAATATCGTCGTTCGTCGGCCTCGAAAGGATCCTGCGGGAAGCGCCGGTCACGGAACTCTTCCTCAACAGCCCCGTCTCGTTCGATGAGCCTCTCGTCTTTGCGGATTGGGTGAGCACGATGCGTGCCGCAAATCCCAGGGCGAAGCTGACGTTTGCCGTGCACGATTATTTTTCGGTGTGCCCGTCGTTCGTGCTGTTGAATGCCGACGGGCGCTATTGCGGGATTCCGGACGTCTCCGTATGCGCGACCTGCCTGCCGCGCCATCAGGCGAGGTATGTCGCGCTGTCTCCCCCTACCGAAATCGGACCCTGGCGTGCCTTGTGGGGCCGCTGCCTGCGCGCTGCCGACGAAATCCGTTGCTTTTCCGATTCGACGCGCCGTCTGCTGCTGCGCGCGTATCCTGACCTCGATCCCGGCCGTATCAGCGTGATACCCCATCGCGTGACCTACCTCCCGGCCCGATTGCCGCGGCTCGATCATGCCGCGCCGCTGGTCATCGGCATCATTGGCCAGATCAGCGTGCAGAAGGGAGCGATGGTGGTGAAGGAGATGCTCGCCCGGATCGATAGCGATCACCGGGATGTCAAGGTCGTCGTGATCGGCGCCGTGGATGTCCCGCTCAAGTCCGATCGGCTGCGGATAACCGGCACGTACCGGCACGAGGACCTGGTGGGTCTCATCGAGGCCAACCGGATCAACCTGTTCTTCTTCCCGTCGATCTGCCCGGAAACCTTTTCCTATGTCACGGAGGAAATGCTGCTGCTCCGCCTGCCGATCGTCGCCTTCGACCTCGGCGCCCCCGCGGAACGCCTGCGAAGCTACCCCAATGCGAGATTGTGCAGCGACATGAGTGGCCGCGCCGCGCTCGCGAATCTCATCGCGTTCCACCAAGAGCTGGCGGCGAACGAAGTCTCGGTGGCATAAGATGGACGCGCGTCCACCGGCGAGAACTCCCCTTGGTTAAGACCCTGCATGTCTTCACGAGCGCAGCGGTCAACTATCTGCCGAAGGTGCGGATTCTTTGCCGTTCGATTCGCCGCTATCACCCCGAGGCAGTCATCCATCTCGCGCTGGCCGACGAGCGCCCGCAATGGTTGCGCACCGAAGACGAGCCGTTCGATTCGATCCTGGGCATCGGAGCGCTCGGGATCCCGAACTACAGGACCTGGAGTTTCGCCCACAGCATCGTGGAGCTCTCCACCGCGATCAAGCCATTCGCACTGCAGCACCTGCTGGCGCTGCCGGACTGCGAAACGGTGCTTTATTTCGATCCGGACATGGTCCTGTTTTCGCGTGTGGACGACGTGTTGACGACGCTCGCGCGAAGCAATCTGGCGCTCACGCCCCATCAAACCAAACCCGAAGAGACCCTGGATGCGATCGTCGACAACGAGGTCGCGAGCCTCAAGCACGGCATCTTCAACCTGGGCTTCATCGGCGTGAAAAACTCGGCGGAAGGCAGGCGATTCGCTGCGTGGTGGGCGGAGCGAACCTACCATCTGTGCCGGGCGGAAGTGGAGAGCGGTCTCTTCACCGATCAGAAATGGGTGAACTTCGCGCCGGTATTCTTTGACGATGTGGCGATCATCAAGTCCTCCCGGCACAATGTCGCCACCTGGAATCTGACCACGCGGCGCATGACCGGCGATTTCGAGACCGGCTATAGGGTCGACGGCGAGCCTCTCGGCTTCTATCATTTCACCGGGTTCGATAGCGGCGCGCATCGGATCATGGCGATCAAGAATGCCGCCACGAGCCCTGCCGTGCAGCAGCTCATTACCTGGTACGAGCGGGAGATCGCGATTGCCGATCGCGACCCCGTCAGCGAGTGGCCCTGGGCGTTCGGACGTTTTTCGAATGGGACGCCCATCGAACCCGGCCACCGCTGGTTCTATCGGGAGAATCGTGACCTGCAACGCGCATTTCCGGACCCCTACGACGCCAGCGGGGACCGGTTGACGTACCTCGGCTGGTGCAATTCCGAGGGGAAGCTGCGTTATCCGGACGTATTTTCGGAGCGGGGCGCCCGCCGGCCGGACAACGCCTCGCGGATGCGCTCCCGTGTTTCGTTCGGCGCGACGATGCGCCTGCTGCTGCTGCTGTTTGCACCAAAAAGCGGCAAGGCGCTGCGTGCGCGATTCCGGAGCGTCCTCAAGACCGAGGGGCTCGCCGGGTTCGCCCGGCGGCTCAGCGGCCCGCGCGGGTAGAGGCGAATTTGATAGACGTCATCATTCCGATCTACAAGGGCCTCGACCAAACACGGCGCTGCGTCGAGAGCGTACTGGACAGCACGCAGACCGCAGGCGCAGCTTCGAGGTCGTCGTGATCGACGACGCCAGTCCGGATCCCGACATTGCACGTTATCTCGGCGGACTGGCCGAGCGGGGGCGCATCACGCTCCTGCGCAACGCGAGCAATCTCGGGTTCGTCCAGTCGGTCAACCGCGGCATGGCCTTGCACGCGGCCCGGGATGTCGTTCTGCTCAACAGCGACACGGAGGTCGCCAACGATTGGCTCGACCGCCTGTACCGCACGGCCTACGCGCATGCCGACATCGCAACGGTGACGCCATTCTCCAATAACGCCACGATCTGCACGTACCCGTTCGAAGGCTGGGCCGGGAGCTTGCCCGGTACGCTCGGGCTCGCGGCGCTCGACGGTCTTTTCGCCGCGACCAACGCCGGGCGAACGGTGAATCTGCCGACGGCCGTGGGTTTTTGCATGTACATACGCCGCGCGTGCCTCGACCAGCTGGGTTTGTTCGACGCGCAGCGTTTCGGGCGCGGCTACGGCGAAGAGAACGACTTCTGTCTGCGCGCGGCGGCGGCGGGTTGGCGCAGCGTACTGGCCGGCGACGTATTCGTCTTTCACGAGGGCGCGGTGAGCTTTTCCGAAGAGCGCGACACGCTGACGGTGAACGCCGGGAAGGCGTTGCTGGAGATCCACCCCGAGTACATGCGCATGGTGCGCGAATTCATCACGCGCGATCCGGCACTGGCATTGCGCGCGGCCGTCGACAGCGCGCGAGTTGCGCTGCGGACGGACGAGTTGAGCCACGTGCTGGCCGAGCGCATCGAAGAGCGAAAACTGCTGAAGGCGCGACTCACGGAGGCAGCGAATTACGCGGAGCAGCTGGCCTTGGCCGAAAAGCTGTTGACCGAGCGCGACGCCGAGATCGCGCGGCTGCGATCCGGACTGAGCCACGCCGAAGCGCTCGCGTTCGAGCGAGCCCAGGAACTCGAGACGGTGCACAAGTCCTGGCTCTGGAAGTCAAGGCTCGCGCTGCTGCGGATCAAGCATCGGGGGCGCCCGAAAACGCCGGCCTGACTCCGGCGCTTTCGCTGACGGTGTCGCCGCGCCGGCGAAACAGGATGTCCCTGACGCCATGGCCGAGCTTTAACCCTCGCGTCTCGAATTTGGTCTGCGGCCGGTAGCCGGGCCGCGCCGCGAAGCCGACGGCGGCGTTGGCGAGCAACGGCTCGGCAGTGAGTGTCGCGAGTATCTCCTGCGCGTATTCTTCCCAATCGGTGGCTACGTGGAGATAGCCGTCCGGCACGAGCCGAAGCGCCAGTTCGTGCACGAATGCAGGCTTCAGCAGGCGCCGCTTGTGGTGGCGCTTTTTCGGCCACGGGTCGGGGAAAAAGACGTGAATGCCGGCAAGCGAGACCGGCGCGATCATCGCCGCCACGACCTCGACCGCGTCGTGCCGAATCACGCGCAGGTTGGTGAGCCCGAGCTCGGCAATTCGCCTCAACAGACTGCCCACGCCCGGGGTGTGCACGTCGATGGCGAGAAAATTATCTGCCGGCCGCGCCTGCGCGATCGCCGCGGTCGTCTCGCCCATGCCGAACCCGATCTCGAGCACGCACGGCGCGCGACGACCGAACACGCGATCGAATTCGAGTGCGGACGGGGCGAACGGGATGCCCAGCGTGGGTAGCAACGTATCGACGGCCCGCCGTTGCGCGGGGGACATTCGTCCGTGTCGCAGGACGAAGCTGCGCACCGGACGGTGGAGGGTTATCGCTGCCGGCGGGGGCGGGGCGGGCAACATGCAATCTCCGGTCCGACGCGTCGCGGTACCCGGCGCGTCAGGGCGCCGTCGCGCGAACCCAATCGGGATCGGCAAGCCGGCGCGAGAGATGCGAGCGCGCCGGAGCGCCGGCGACGGTGTACTCGATCGCGACGGTCCCGGCGTCCTTCCAGGTCGCGACGGCATCCGACCACGTCTCCCGCGGCCGCCACGACAATTCCTTGCGCACGCCGTCCCGCGTGACGCGCCACAGGGCAACTTCGTTGCTGCATCGGTGCTCGCAGAAATCCGCAGTGACGAGGTGTGCCCGGTCGGGTGAAAGCTTCGGGTCCGCCGGCAGGTCGGTCTTGCGGCCCGTCGTGCGCTGGAGAAAGACGAACATGGCGTCGTCGCCGTCGGTGACGTAGAGCACGGCGGCGTTGATCTCGCTGATGAAGTCCCAGAGGCTGTACGAACGGCCACCGTTCAGCGCTTCGGTATCCGTGAAGGTCGCCGCGCCGGACGGGTAGAGCGAAACCCTGAGCGCCGGTCCGTCACGCACAGCGAGGTTCGGCAGTCGCTGCAGCTGCACCCCTTCGACCCGGCGCCCGCAATGCGCCGCGCTTTCGGCTTCGGCGCAGAGCTTCGTCAGTTCGTCGACCGTCAGCGGGATCGCATGCGCGTCCATCGCCAGCAGCGACGCGACCGCGAGCGCGCCGCCCGCCGCGAATCCGGCGTGTCGCGGGGATGCCACTGCGCTCAGCCGATGAGGCCGGTGGTCGGAGAACTCGGGCTCGCCGCATAGAACTTGCGCGGCATCCGCCCCGCGACAAACGCCTCGCGCCCGGCTTCGACGGCGAGCTTCATCGCGCCGGCCATCCGCACCGGGTCGCGTGCCCCGGCAATGGCCGTGTTCATCAGCACACCGGCGCAGCCCAGCTCCATCGCGATCGCGGCGTCCGAGGCAGTGCCCACCCCCGCGTCGACCAGCACCGGAACCTTTGCCGCTTCGATGATGAGCTTGAGGTTCCATGGATTGAGGATGCCCATCCCCGATCCGATCAGCGAGGCGAGCGGCATGATCGCGACGCAACCGATCGCCTCCAGCTCGCGCGCGATGATGGGATCGTCGGACGTATAGACCATCACGTCGAAGCCGTCCCGCACGAGCGTCTCGGCCGCGGCAAGCGTCGCGCGCACGTTGGGAAACAGCGTGTGCGGATCGCCCAGCACTTCGAGCTTGACCAGCGTGTGGCCGTCGAGCAGCTCGCGTGCAAGCCCTAGCGTGCGCACGGCGTCGTCTGCCGTGTAGCAACCGGCCGTGTTCGGCAGATAGGTGAATTCCGACGGCGGCAGCGCGTCGAGGAGCGACGGCGCGTTGCGATCCTGGCCGATGTTGGTCCGGCGGATGGCCACGGTGACGATTTGCGCGCCCGAGGCGACGACGGCGGCACGCGTTTCGGCGAAATCCTTGTATTTGCCGGTGCCCACGAGAAGGCGCGACCGGAAAGCGCGGCCTGCGACCAGCAGCGGGTCGGCGATGGCGGGGGACGGATCGTGCGGAGCATTCATGACTGCAATTTTACTCCTGTCGTCGCGCCCGGCGCGGGAAGCGACAGGGAGATCAGCCGCCCCCGACAGCGCCGACGATCTCCAGTGTGTCTCCCGCTGCAACAGGGGTGTCGGCGTAGCGGCTCCGCGGCACGATGACGCCATTTCGTTCGACGGCGATGCGCTTTCCTTCGAGGGCAAGTTCGCGCACGAGATCCGCCACATTCCGGATCGGACGGCCGAACGTGCGCGACGTTCCGTTGATGGTCAACCGCATCGCCGCCGCCGTGGGTGGCCCTGCGACAGCGCTACTGGCGGTATTTCTGCATCGCATTGCGCAGGAAGCGGATCTGCCGCTCGAAGCGCGTGCAGGCGGTGCAGACCGAGAGATGAAGGTGCAAGATCAGCCGCTGCCAGGCAGATAGAGGCGCGTCCTCCCGCCTGGACACGAGGCGGGAAGCGTCCTTGCAGGAGATGATGTGGCCGAGCGCTTTGCGGATCATCGCAGATTGAGTCGAGATTACAGGGCGGTGGCGTTCATGTCGGGTCGGCCCCGGGAGCAAACCATTTCTGCTCGAGACACTGGCGAAGCGCCACCCTGGCCCGGTACAGGATGACCCAGAGGTTATTCGCGTTGATCGCCAGTTCCTTACAGATTTCTTCGGTGTCGAGCTCCATCACCTCGCGCATCATGAATACGCGTGCCGTATTGGGGGGAAGCTTTTCGAGGCAGAGCTCCATCATGTCGAGGAACTGCCGCCGGTTGAGAGCCTCTTCGGGGTTGCCCCAATCGGCGGGCTTCGTATCCCAGCCTCCGCGCCCGTTGAACAGCGCGTCGAAATCCTCGATGTCCATTTCGGATTCGATATCACCGAAGGACGATGCGACCGTCGGTTCCCGTTGCTTCCTGCGGATGGCGTCGACGATCTTGTGCTTGAGAATGCCGGTAAGCCAGGTCCGCAGGCTCGACTTGCCCGAGAAGCCACTGCCGGACAGCGCGGCGAGCAGCGTTTCCTGCACGACATCCTCGGCGAGCGCTTCGTCGCGCAACTGCAGGCGCGCCACGCGCATCAGGTACCCGCGATGAGCATCGAGGTCGCGCGAAAAATTGGTATCGGACATTGGGCGAGGCGGCCGGCGCGAGTCGCATGATAATGGAAAGCCGGCTCTCCCGTCGTGATTCGGCCGCTCGCGTTGGCGAAACGGCGGGGATGGTGACGGCGGGGCTGCAGGCACTTGTGGATCGCGCGCATCGAGCGCACAGGCCCCATGCGAAGCCCCTCGGGGGGCGCGTTCGGGTGCCGGCTCCCGCATTGTCGCGGCGGCGCCGCCGCGCGAGAGCAGGAGCGTGCGCAGACGCAGCTCCGATGTGTCTGGTGGCGAACCAGGGACTCGAACCCCGGACCAAAGGATTATGATTCCTCTGCTCTAACCAGCTGAGCTAGTTCGCCAAGGGCCCGGATTATAGGCGATCCGGTCGCCACGGGTCAAAACTGCAGCAGCCGGATCGAAAGCGATGAGCGCGCGAACTGAAGGTGATGCACGCGGGCTGGGCGTGGCCGTCGGGATTGGCCGGCGGCGTATTCAGTGTGCCTTTCGGCACGGGCGGTGGCGCTGCTGCGAGGCGATTGATGCGTTTCCCCGAAGTTCGCTATACGGGTGCGCCACCTCCACCCACCTTGTGGCGCCGGCACGCGCGTCCTGGACAAGCGATAATGGCGACGGGCGCCCAGCGTGCCCGTGCGTTTGGCACCGTCCGCGCCCGCCGAAGCGATGAACCCTCCCACTGAAAACGTCGGTCTCGCCCTCAACATCAGCACCGTCGAGCGCGAGGCGGGGCTCTCGAAGGACGTCCTGCGAATGTGGGAGCGCCGATACGGCTTCCCGAAACCTTTGCGCGACGACAACGGCGAACGCAGGTATTCGGCCGCGGAGGTTGCCAAACTCCGCGCGATCAAGCGGCTGATGGATGTCGGGCTGCGTCCGGGCAAGATCATTCACCACACGCAGGAAGAGTTGAACGCGCTGGCGGAGGGGCGGATAGCGCCGCGCCGCGAACAGGCGGCTCCGGCGGCCGAAGGCGAAATTCTCGCGCTGCTGGCGCGCCACGACGCGACCGCGCTGCAGCATTCGTTGGCGAACCTCCTGATGCGGCAGGGACTGCAGCGATTCGTGCTCGAGACCCTGACTTCGCTCAATTGCGCCGTCGGCGACGCATGGATGCAAGGGGAACTGGCGGTGTTCGAGGAGCATCTTTACACCGAGCAGTTGCAGATTGCGCTTCGTACCGGGATCAACGCGTTTCCGCGCCAGCTCGGCATGCCCAAGGTGCTGCTGACGACGTTCCCCGGCGAGCAGCACGGAGTAGGGCTGCTGATGGTCGAGGCGCTACTGGTGCCGGAAGGGGCGCAATGCATTTCGCTTGGCGTGCAGACGCCGATCGAGGACATTCGCCGTGCCGCGCTCGCGCACGAGGTGCACGTCGTGGCGTTGTCGTTTTCCGGCGCGTTTCCGGTGCGCCAGGCGGGTGACGGCCTCGCGTCGCTGCGCCGGCAGCTGCCGCCCCGGATCGCCATCTGGGCGGGTGGCGAAATGACCCGACGCATCCGCAAAGCGCTCCCGGGCGTGCTGCTGGTCCCGGAGATCGCAGGGACGACGAAGGCGCTGTGTGCCTGGAGGGCGCTGCCCAGTTCGCCGGTGCCGGCCTCATTCTCCGGTCAGGCGCGCTGACACGTCACACGGGTCTCCCGCCTTGCGCGCCAACCACACGCGCCCGCGGTGACCGAGCGTTTGTCGGCACCTGACAACGGGAAAAAGTGTCGGGCGTGAGCGACGCTTGGTTGCAAACCGTGATTTGAGACGCCAATCCGTCACGAAATTGGTCACTTCGGGGTAATTACAATGCGTTATCTGTCGATCCCGCTTGCCGTCATGCGCTCGGCAGGCGCATCATTCCCCGTGGTCAAGTGATGAACAAAGGTGGGAAATGGGCCGACATGCCCAATCCGCGTGGATTATTCGTGTTTTTGCCGCCGTGCTGGCCGCCGCGTCGCCTGCGCTCGCGCATGGAGCAGCGACCGCGTTGGCGTTGACGCTCGACGCAAGCGCGGGGTGCAGCAACGGCAGAATCGACATTACGTTGAACTCCAGCGGCGCGAACAGGGAGTCGTGGCGCGCGACCAATCTCGATGGGGCCACGTTGGTCCAAGGCGAGGGCCCCACGTCGTTTCCGTCCGGTACGTCCTCCGGCTTTTTCCCGCAGGTGTTCTCGCCCTCGCAGCCCGCCAATACGCTCGTCGGGTCCTACGCCTACGTCGGCGAGACGCCGCCCGACGCGTCGAATACCGCGGAATTCTTCGTTTTCTACAACTGCACGACGCGCCAGGTCATCGAGTCTTGTTTCGGCCCCTATGGAACATGCCCGAAGACAGCGCAGCAGGCGGCGGCGTTGTTGACGCCACGGGTTCCCACGCTCAGGCCGTTGGCGCTGACGGTCATGGTGATTCTGGTGGCGGCAGCCGGCGCCCTCGCGCTGCGGCGGCGCGCCTGAACGAAGGCGGGACTGCGAGGCAGCGTCCGCGCGCGTGACCCGGTGCGCTCGCATCTGCGATCCTCGCGGATGCGGCCGCGACCAGCCGGTATCATCTCGCACCATGACGACGGCCGTTGCGCTTTGGCTCCTCGGCGGAGGGAGCCTCATCCTGTATTCCGGATGGGCGGCAATCTCCATCGCGGGCGGCGCGGGTCCCTGGTGGTACGTAGCGGGGCTACCTCTCCTCTATCTGGCGGGGCTCCTAGCGATCACGCTGACCTGGTTTGCCCTGGCTTGGGTCTTCCGCGCGGCACGTCCGCCGGAAATGCGCATCGGGGTGGTGGCAAGCATCGGGCTCGTCTGGGGCGAGCTGCTCGCGATCGGCCGATCGGGCCCGCGAATGGCGCTTTATCGCCATCTGATGCCCGACCCGGTGCCTGCACCCGCAGCCGCGCCGGCGCTGCTGTTGCATGGCGTATTCTGCAATTCGGGTGCGATGCTGGGGCTGCGCAAATATCTCCTCGCACGGAATCTCGGACCTGTGTACGCGCTGTCCTATGGCCCTCCGCTTGCGTCGATCGAAGATTTCGCGGACCAGACAGCGGCGAAGATCGACGCGATCCTCGATGCTACCGGCGCCGCGCATGTCGCGATCGTCGGCCACAGCATGGGCGGCCTCGTGGCGCGCGCGTACCTGCGCCGGTACGGGGCGGAGAAGATCTCGACGGTCATGACACTCGGCACGCCGCACCACGGAAGCATTCACGCCGAATTGTTCCCCGGCACGTCCTTCGCGCAGCTGCGCCCGGGCAATGCGTGGCTTTCCGGGCTCAATCGCGACGTGGGCGCACCGGCCGGCGTTCGCATTGTTTCGCTCTGGTCGTGGCATGACTCGATGGTCGCCCCGCAGACGAGCGCGCGTCTCGCCGGGGCCGAAAACATCGAGCTTTCCGGCATCGGGCACAACGCGCTGCTCGGCGATCGACGCGTCTTCGCGCTCGTAGCGGCAGAATTGGCGCGTGTCGCGGCGGAGGCAGCAGATCGCAAGACGCCGCCAGCCGCCATGAACCGCGGCCTTTCGTGACGAAATGGGATATGCGGGGACCGGACTGACGGCCGCCTGGCCTTGCTCCGGGTCGCATCCCCACGCGCTACCCGCGCGCGGGGCCCCCTCGGCCTCAATGTGCGGTCACGGCGACGGGTCGCGTTACCAATCGGCCTCGCCGCGTCGACTCGCCCCGGTCGCATCCCCACGCGCTACCCGCGCGCGGGGCCCCTGCTTCCCGGCTCGCGCCGCTGCTACCCCGTCCGCAAGTCCTACCAATGAATGCCCTGCGTTATCTGGGCAAATGCCATCTGCTCGGCCGTCAGAGGCTGCGGTTCCGCGCCCTTCTTCCCGATCGCCGCGCTCGAATCGGGAAACATGTTGAACGCGGTGTTGAGCAGGACCTGCGTCAGTTTCGGAGCGACGGCATGGGAAACGGCGCCGAAGATGCCGAGACGCGTCGCGATCCGCACCGGCCGGTGCACGATCGCGTCGACCACGAGGTCGGCGGCTTCTTCCGGGGAGAGTGTCGGCACGCTCTCGTAGATCTTCGTCGGCGCGATCATCGGCGTGCGCACGAGGGGCATGTTGATCGTCGTGAAATGGATGCCCTTGTCGAAAAACTCGGATGCGGCGCAAGCGGAAAACGAGTCGAGCGCGGCTTTCGACGCCACGTACGCCGAGAATCGCGGCGCGTTGGACAGCACGCCGATCGACGAGATGTTGATGATGTGCCCGCGCTTGCGTTCGATCATCTTTGGCAGAAAGCCCATGATCAGCCGCAGCGCGCCGAAGTAGTTCAGTTGCATCGTCCGCTCGAAATCATGGAAGCGGTCGAAGGAGTTGATGACGCCGCGCCGGATCGAGCGCCCGGCGTTGTTGACGAGGAAATCGCAGCCGCCATGCTCCTTGTGCACCCGTTGCACCAGCGCGTCGCAGGAGGCGAGCTCGGCGATGTCCGCCGCATAGATCCAGGACCGGCCACCGGCGCGCTCGATCTCGTCCTTCGTCTCGAGGAGCTTCTCCTCGCCGCGCGCGACCAGTATCACCTTTGCGCCTGCCACGGCCAGCTTCAACGCGGTCGCTTTGCCGATACCTGACGACGATCCGGTGACGACGATGACCTTGTCCCTGACGCGACCGGACAGCGAGCGATCGATGAACAGATCCGGATCGAGGTTTCGCTCCCAGTAGTCCCACAGCTTCGCCGCGTACGTCTCGAGCGGCGGGACCGCGATGCCCGAACCTTTCAGTGCCTTCGCCGCGTCGCGGTTGTCGTAGCGCGTCGGCCAATTGATGAACTGGAAGACGTCGCGCGGAATGCCGAGGTCGGTCAGCACGACCTTGATCGCGCGCTTGACCGGCGCCAGGGATCCGATGCCGTACAGAATCGGCGCCGGGATGAAACCGAACATCTTCGCGTTGACGCGCATTGTCATCTGCGGCGCATGGCCGGCGCGGGCAAAGATGTTGAGCACTTCGCCGATGCGGTGCGGCGCGGGATCGGTCAGGTGAAAGCACTTGCCGTCCAGCCCCTTCTTGTGCGCGAGGTGGTCGAGCGCGTCGGCGACGAAATCCACCGGCACGATGTTGATGCGGCCGCCTTCGATGCCGACCATCGGCATCCAGGGCGGCAGCACTTCGCGCAGCTTCTGCAGCGTCTTGAAGAAATAGTACGGCCCGTCGATCTTGTCGATCTCACCGGTCTGCGAGTGGCCGACGACGAACCCCGGGCGATAGATGCGATACGGACGCTTGCACTCGTGCCGTACGATGCCCTCGGAATCGTGCTTGGTCTTGAAGTACGGATGGTCGAGGTCCTCTGCTTCGTCGAACATGTCTTCGCGGAACGTGCCGTCGTAGAGCCCCGCAGCGGCGATCGAGCTCACGTGGTGGAAACACCCCGCCTGGACGGCTCCGGCAAACCGGACCGCACTCATCGTGCCTTCGACGTTGGCGACCTGCTGCTCCTCGGCGCTCGCCTTGAGGTCGTAGATCGCGGCGAGATGGAAGAGGTGGTCGATCTTGCCTTTGAGCTTCCTGACATCCGCAGCGGCGACGCCCAGGCCGGGTTTTGCGAGATCACCCTCGATGCCGATGATTTGTTTTTCATCGGCATTCCAGCGCTTGCGCATCGCCGCGAGCTTCTTCTCCGACCCCCGGCGCACCAGCACGTAGATCGGACGGCCCCGCTTCAGCAGGTTGGTGACGAGGTATCGGCCGATGAAGCCGGTTGCGCCGGTGACGAAATAAGCCATCTCTAGTCTCCTTGCGGTAGGGGTTGGCAAGCCGTATCGGCGGGCGCCGAGGGATCTGGATGCGTCGGCAGAGGCCGGGCTCGGCCTTGGCGATTGTAACTCGCCGGCATTGCCGGGTTCGCACGGCACCGCAGCGGCGCGACCAGGCGCTTAGAGCTTGTCCGGTAATAAATCGCGAGATGCGTTTGACCAAAATGCGATGGGATCCGCGAAGGACGGCGAAGCGCGTGGCAGGTCCCACGGGCGAGCCGGCCGACAAAGGAGACCGCGCATTTCGGTCAAACCCTTCGGGAACGGGCAGCTTGGGCCGATGGCTTTGTCGCTCGGTTTGCCTTGGGGAGCCACCCAAGGCGGCACCTCGCTTCGCGCCCTCGGCCCAACCTGCCGCGCTCGCACACGTGATTTATTAACGGACAAGCTCTTAGTTTGTCCGCTCTAGATCGGCAGGCCTAGAATGTCGGTTTGACGAACCGGCGCGGCGCGCGGCCGCGCACGTACGAGGAGAACGCACGATGTTGAAAAAAGCGAAGGCAAGACTTTCGGCGGCGGAGCCCGCTGCGGCGAAAGACATGGCGCAGGGTGTGCTCGATTCGTCACACCAGATCTGGCTCGCTGGACTGGGCGCGTTTTCGCGGGCGCAGCAGGAAGGCACCAAACTGTTCGAGGCCCTGGTCAAACAGGGCGAGCACCTGCAGGATCGAACGAAGCGCGTCGCCACCGAGACGGCGGCGGTCGCACGCGGCGCAGCGTCGGCAAAGGCGAAGGAAATGCAGCAAATCGCGGGGGGCACGTGGGACAAGCTGGAACAGGTGTTCGAGGCCCGCGTCGCGCGGGCGCTGTCCAAGCTCGGGGTTTACACACAGAACGACGTGCAGCGCCTTGCCGTGCGCGTTGACGAACTCGCGGCGGCCGTCAACAAGCTCGTCAAGACCCCGACCGGTGGTGGTGGCGCGAAGCTGGGCAAGCGTGCGCGTGTACGAAAAGCCGCGGCGGGACCTGCGCCGAAGGCCGGAAAGCGTGCGCCAAGGCGGAAGGCCGCGGCGGGGACGGCGCCCAAGGCCGGCAAGCGCGCGCCCAAGTAGCGCGCGCGAACAACTGTCGGGACGGCTCGAATCGGGGCGACGCGCTGCGCGCAGATGCGAGGCGCCAGGGCGCTCCTGCGGCCGCTATTCCCGGTTAAGCTTCTCGACCTGCTTGATGTAGTTCTGCATCGCTTCGTCGTTGCTCATTCCTTTGAGCTTCGACCAAGCGTCGTGCTTGGCGCCGCCGACAAAATCGAAGCCTCCTGGCCGCGCACCGGTGGCGTCACCTTCGGTCGCCTGCTTGAAAAACGAGTAGAGCTTTAGCAGCGTCGCGTTGTCGGGTTTCTTTCTTGTCTTCTTGGCGGCGGCAGCCGCGGCTTCGAACTTCGCCTTGAGGTCGTCCTTCTTAGGGGCAGCCATTGTGCGTCCTCCTTCGCGATCCGGTACGCCGCGTGCGTGGGCAGGCTTTATGCTACTTTAGCGCGAACGGGAGAGCACGCGCAATTCGCGCGCCCGTTCCTGCGGGAACGCGCCGCACTGTCAATCCTTCCGCTCTACGCCCCAGGCCCTCGAATGCCCGGTACCAAGCGCGAAAAGATTTCTGCCGTCGACACCGCGTGGCTGCGGATGGACCGGCCCAGCAACCTGATGATGATCAGCGGGGTGCTGGTCTTCGGCCAGCGCGTTCGAATCGAAAGGGTGAAGCGGATCATCCGGGAGCGCTTCCTGAGGTTCCCGCGATTCCGACAGCGTCCCGTGTCGCTTCCAGGCGGCGCGTATTGGCAGGGCGTGCCGAAATTTTCCATAGACGATCACGTCGTCTCGGTGGCGCTGCCAGGCCGTGCCGGGACAAAGGAGTTGCAGGCCCTGGTAAGCCGCCTCGCAAGCCGGCCCCTCGATCCGGCGGGACCGCTGTGGCAGTTTCACCTTGTCGAGAATTTCGACAGCGGCAGTGCGCTGATCGCGCGAATCCATCACTGCTACGCGGACGGCATCGCGCTGGTGCGCGTGATGATGTCGATGACCGACGCTGCGCCGGGTGGCCCGCCGGCGATGCCATTCGAGACCGCTACGCGGCGTCGGCGCCGTGGCGACGCGGCAGATCCGCTCGCCCAGTTGCTGCAGCCGATTTCCGGCGTGATGAAGACGGCGAGCACCGTGGGCAGGACCTTGATCGACAAGGGTGCCGAAATCTGGCTCGACCCGGCGAAGGCCGTTGCGCTGGCCGAACAGGGTGGCGCTCTCACCACGGAAGTTGCGAAGCTCGCGCTGATGCCGCAGGACTCTGCAACGCGGTTCAAGGGCAAGCCGGATGTGGCGAAGTGTGTGGCTTGGGCCGAACCGCTTCCGCTTGCCGAGGTCAAGTCCATCGCGAAGGCGCTCGGCGCTTCGATCAACGATGTGCTTCTCTCGTGCGTCGCCGGGGCGCTTGGGGAATACCTCGCGCGCAAGGGCGACACGACCGACGACGTGATGATCCGCGCGCTGGTACCGGTGAATCTGCGCCCGCTGGAGGAAGCCTGCCGACTTGGCAACCAGTTCGGGCTCGTCTTTCTCGATCTGCCGATCGGCATCAGGAATCCGGTGGAGCGCCTGTATGCGGTGCGCGCCAACATGAACGCGCTCAAGGGAAGTTACCAGCCCGTTATCGCGCTGGGCCTGCTCGCCGCAATGGGTGCGGGACCGAAGATCCTGCAGGAGCAGCTCCTGCAGGCGCTGGCGCGCAACGGGACCGCTGTGATGACCAACGTCCCCGGTCCGTCGCAGGCGCTTTATTTCGCAGGAGCGAAAATCGAGCGCTTTCTATTCTGGGTGCCGCAATCCGGCGACATCGGGATGGGCGTCTCGATCCTGTCGTATGACGGGCAGGTGCAATTCGGCCTCATCACCGATCGCGGATTGTGTCCGGACCCGGGTCGTGTCATCGCGCACTTCGGGCCGGAGTTCGAAAAGCTCCTGTTGACGACGCTGCTGGCGCCGTGGCCCCGCCAAGGCGACCTCGAACCCGAAGTTGCTGCATTTGCGGTATCCGGGCCAGCGCGGCAATGAGTGCCGACCCCATTACCCGTTCGCCCGTTACTCGAGTTCGGAGCGGGCGAGCTCGACGTCCAGGTGCTCCATCGCGTCGGCGGGCTTGCATGCGGCGGCCTCCTCGTAGAGCTTCTCGGCATCCGCCATCCGGGCCTTGCCAAACAGCATGATGAGACCGTTCGCGTACTCGATCCGGGCGATCGCGGAATCGGGATTGAGCTTCAGCGCCTTCTGATACTGCTCGAGCGCCGAGTCCTTCTTCGCGCCGTAGGTCATCCCGGCCATGATGCCGCCTACCTTGTCGATGATTTCGGCCTGATAGGAACCGTAGGCGATGTGTGCGTCCGCATGCTTGGGCTCGAGCTTGATCGCGGTGGTCAGCGCATCCTTTATCTTGCCGCCGAAGCCCTCCGCCAGTGCTTTGGCGATCGAGATGCCCTGGCTGTATCGGCCAAGCGCATAGGCGTAGAGGTAATGGGCGTTGGCGTCCTTCGGTGCTTCGTGCCGCCGCGCGTCGGCCCACCCGGCCGCTTCCTCCAACAACGCGAGCTTCGCCTTCGCCGCCTTCTCGAGATAGTTCGCGTAGATCATCTGCGCTTTCACGGCCGCGTTCATCGCGGCGCCGCCAGCCTTGCGCCCGGCCGCGACGGCATCGGCGAACTCGCCGGCGTGGTAGTGCCGCCAAGCGTCCAGCGCGCCAGCGTCCTTGGGAAGAGGCTCGCAGTCGCCCCGGTGCAGCCGCCCCCAGGCCTTCTTGAGCCCGGCGGCATCGTGTGCGTACGCCTTGTTCGCATACGGGAATCCGGCCCATTTCTTCGCCATGCGAGTTCTCCCTCAGAGGTAGTCGGCGGAAAGGCGGTCGAGGTGCGCGCGGGCGTCACCGGTGAAATAGGGTCCGAACAGTGCCAGCACCTGGTATGCGGCGCGGCCCGCATCGACTTCCGGCGGGTCGATGTGCGCGGCGCGGCGAACGCGGTCGTAGGATGGCCAGTACGCCGCAACGAGCAGCACGTTTTGCGCCAACGCCTCGATGTCCCGGTCCGTGGCGTGCATCGTGCCGGCGTCCACCATCGCGCGGCACAACTCTATCACGGTCGCGGCGCCTTTTTGCAGCAGCGCGCCGAAGCGCGTGCCAAGCTTGCGGTTGCGCGACGTGAGTTCGTCGAGGTCGCGATAGAAGAACCGATAGCTCCACATCTGCTCGAACAGCAGATGCAGCCACAGCCACAGATCGTCGACGCTCAAGTGCCGTTCGCCGCGGTCGGCGTAGAGCGGCAGCATCATGGACTCGTACGCTTCGTACAGCTCGAGTACGATCGCGTCCTTGTTGGCGAAGTGGTAGTAGAGGTTGCCCGGGCTGATGTTCATCTCGTCGGCAATGTTCGCCGTCGTGACATGCGGCGCGCCGTAACGGTTGAACAGCGCAAGGCTGGTCTCGAGAATCCGTTCGCGCGTGCGGCGGGGCCGTTTCTTTTCCGCCATGGCCGGCTACCGTGCCCGCGGGGTTCTAGCGGGCGCCGGCCAGCCAGCGCTCCAGATGGTCGAGCGTGTACGCGAGGTCATGCGCCGACTGCCGCACGCTTTTCCCGCGCCCGCCCCCGACGTTGAGCGGTCGCGAATCCGTCAATGCGTCGGTAATCCTGCGCTCCGGATCCGTGACGCGGTCGGTCCTGAGCACGATGCCATGGTATGCGAGTTGCGGGAGCAGCACGTCGCTCCGGTCCGCTAGGTTCTGCCGCGTCTTCCGGTACGCCGCCGCGCAAATGCGCTTGCGCTGCCTATAGCTGAAGATGCTGGCGAAGAACATATCCGCGTCCTCGCGGTCGGGCTCGAACAGAAGGACATCGGCGTTCGGGTATTGGCGGCGGTACTTCTCCATTCCGACCTTCATCCGCGAGTGGATGATGGCGCGAAACGTCTGCGACAGCACGATGGGAAGTCCGCCATGACTCAACTTGTCGACGGTGATTCGGCCATTCTGCGTGGATCCGCGTGCGTCGAACGGCACCAGCGGATTGACGCACAGGAGGAGATCGACGCCTTCCTCGAGCGCGACCGAGGCGTGCAGCGTCTTGTTGAGCGCGCCATCGACGAAATGCTCACCGTCGATCGCAACTGGCGGAAAGAGGCCCGGCAGCGCTGCAGATGCCTCGATCGCCTTGGATATGGGAACATGTTCGCGTCCGGGGCCGCCGAAAGTCACCGAGGCGCCCGTGTCGAGATTGGTCGCGACGAGAAACAGTTTCCGGTCGAGATGGCGAAAATCGTTGGTGCGCCCCGGGGCGGCAAACAGGCGTCGCAGAAACCGGTCGATCGACCGGTTGTCGAACATTCCCGTGGGCACCGCATGCGACAGTGTGGCCAGCGACTTCATCACGCCGTGGCGGAACGGGTCGCGCAAGGCCTGCAGCGCTGCACGCACCGCGAGCCGCGGCACCAGCGCGGCCCGGTGTGCGAACTCCGACAGCGCAGGGC
This sequence comes from uncultured beta proteobacterium, assembly GCA_963695725.1. Taxonomy (GTDB): domain Bacteria; phylum Pseudomonadota; class Gammaproteobacteria; order Burkholderiales; family Casimicrobiaceae; genus CAIWHR01. The sequence continues at coordinate 1,224,963 of CAVOHM010000001.1, read as the reverse complement.
GAAGGAAGACCTCGGGCGTCAATGCGGCGTCGGCGCCGTCGTCGATGAAAAGACGATACATCTGTGCCGCAGAGATGCCGTTCGCCAGCGCGGCGGCGACGAAACTGCCTGACGATACGCCGACGTAAACGTCGAGTTCGCTGAAGTCGATGCCGTCGAGCGAATCGGCAAGCGCGAGCAACGCGCCGACCTCGTAGATGCCGCCCAACGGACCGCCGCCGGCCAACGCGAGTCCCACGCGGGAACGATGTCGTTCCTGCCTCCGGGCGCGGGGGGCGCGCCCGGTTGCCGTAGACGCCGGCATGGACCTCCTCGAAGGGTGATTGGCGGCGCCCCAATCCTAACGTATTACGCGCGCTTCGTCGCGGCGCGGCCGGTGCGCTTCGCTTTCCTGGCGATCTTCACCGCGCGCTTCGCCCGTTTCGGGGATTTCGCCCGTTTCGCGGATTTCGCCACCCGCTTGCGCGCCTTCGGTGCCGTCGGCAACTCGAACGCCGGCAGCGACCGCGGCAGGGCCTGCTGCGCGAAACTGACAGCGGCATCTGCCGCCTGCTTCACCGTCGATTCGACGGTCCTGCGCGTTTCCTTCCACACGGAGTTCGCCACCGAAAACGAGGACTCGATCCGATTACCGACGAAGCGGAAGGCCTGCGATTCGACGACGACGCCTTCCTTGACCAGCGCCTTGAACATGTCGCCGGCTTCGCTTTGCACCCAGTCGCGGGTGACGACGGCGGCACCGAGGCTCGCCAGCCAAACCTGACGTGATGCCGCGATCGCGGCGTCGCCGAGGCGATTGGGTTGGAGGTTTTGGGACGATTTCAGCATGATGGCTTCCTTTCGGTTGTTGCCGGGCTCGCGTTGCACCGCGATCACGTTCAATTTAACCGTTGCGCCTAGAGCAAACACACTAAAGTCGATGACGGGCTCTGGCGGCCTGCTAGACTTTCCGGTGCCGTACCTGCTGCGCCAGCGCGCATGTGTCCCGACGATCGACCGTTGCCCTGACCGACCCATTGAACCCCGGCAGTTCGCCCCACGCCATGCTCGTGCGCGAGCTCGCGCGCACCGCGCAATTGCACGCGGAACGGGGGGCGAATGCGGGCCGCGCGAGGGCCCTTGCGCGCCTTGCCGCGTGGCAGGCCGGGCGGATGAGCCGCACCTATGCAGACGTTGCGACGCAGCCGCGGTATGCGGATGCGATCGCGTTTTTCGAGTCCGATCTCTATGGCGCCGCCGACTTCGCGCAGCGCGACGCCGACCTCACGCGCGTGGTGCCCGTCATGACGCGAATGCTTCCCGGGCGCGTGATCGCGACGATCGCGCGGGCGGTGGAACTCAACGCGCTTTCACAGGAGCTCGACCTGGCGCTGTTCCTGCGGCTGCCGCGCAGCGACGGCATCTTCTCCGTTGCCGAGTACTGCGTGGCCTACCGACATCCGGGCGATCGTCCCGCACGCCTGCATCAGATCGGCCTGATCGGCGAAATCGGCGCCGGGCTCGACGACTACGTCAGGAAGCCGTTGATCCGCTCGGCGCTCGTGTTGATGCGGCGCCCGGCGCAACTTGCCGGCCTGTCCGCGCTGCACGATTTTCTGGAGCGCGGATTCGTCGCGTTTCGCAAAATGCGCGGTGCCGCGGAGTTCCTGGCCACCATCGACCGGCGCGAGCGCACGCTCATGGACGCGATCTTCGCCGGCGCAACTGCGCCTTTCCCCGAGCCGCTTTCGCCGGCGCCTCCCGCCGCGAATGGCGCCGCGCGCCGCGCGGAGCACGCAGACTGATTTCGCCGCGAACGATCGAGCGAATTTACGGGACCGCACACTAGGCCTCGCCGAAGTACTTGTCGAATTGCCTGTGGACTTCGGCCTCGATCGTCGGCTTCAGCAGCGACAGCATGAACCCGAGCTCGCAATCCAGACGCACCGCTTTCTTGCCGACATGGAGCGCCCCGGTGAGCCCGGGACGCCTGAACTCGATGTGGTCGCCTTTCCACGTGTAGTCGAGGTCGAAGCGTTCGTTCAGATCTGCCGCAACCTTTCCGGCCGCCGCCCTGGCCTTGACGTGCGACAGACTGTGCTTCTTCGCGATAGCGATCAGCGACATGGTTGACGTCCTCCTGCAGAGGCAAGTATAGCCAAGAGCAGCGGCATCAGCGCGCGCGCCGCCCCAGGGCGATGGATGCGATGACGAGTCCCGCGGCGATGAGGGTTGCCGCGTCGATCCGTTCGCCGAGGAACCACGCCGAGGCGCCGATCGTCAGGAATGGCTGAACCAGCTGCACCTGACCCACGGCGGCGATACCGCCGAGTGCCAGACCGCGATACCAGGCGAAGAATCCCAGAAACATGCTGACGACGCTCACGTAGGCGAACCCCGCCCAGGCCGCGGCCGGCGCCGTCAGCAATCGCGCGTCGGCGGTAAGCGCGGTCAAGAGCGTGGTCACCGGCGCCGCAATGACGAGCGCCCAGCAGATGACCTGCCAGCTCGGCAACGTTCGCGCGAGCCGGCCGCCTTCCGCGTAGCCGATCGCCGCCGCCGCGACCGCAAGTAACAGCAGCCCATCGGCGGGTTGCGGCGCGCCGCCGCCGCGCCAAAGTGCGAAACCGGCGACGACGGCGCTGCCGAACGATGCACACAGCCAGAACCTGCGGGATGGCCGCTCGTGCGCGATCCACGCGCCGGCCAAAGCTGTTGCGAGTGGCAGGACACCGATCACGACCGCGCCGTGCGCCGCCGGCGCAGACTGCATCGCCCATGCGGATAAGATCGGAAAGCCGACCACGACACCGCCGGCCACGAGGGCGAGCCGTGGCAACAGCGCCCGTCCCGGCCAAGGCGCGCGCCGAGCGACCAGGACGATTGCGGCCAACACGGCCGCCACCACAGCGCGTCCGAGCCCCACAAATACCGGATCGAGCGCCGCCACGGCGAGCCGCGTCGCCGGCAGGGTAAGGCTGAAGCTCGCCACGCCGACAAAGCCGAACGCGTAGCCCCATCGCCGGTCGATTGCCGTGGGTCCGGGTGAAGTGGAAGGGGTCGTTTGAGTGGGGTTCATTGGGCGATTCCGCCCAGCACTGTACCGTCCGAACCCGATGGCCGCAGGTTTGGTGCGAGCTGATTGGAGAGGCGCGAGGCGCGAATCCCTCGTCTCCCGGACTGCAGCAAGCGCGGGGTCCATGTGGCCGTGCTTTTATCATAGGGGTCTGTGTCGTATGTAAGCGCACACATATCGACTGGAAATCGACGCATTTGAAGGCTCCCCTGACGACCGAGTGGCGCGTCCACCTGTATTGACAAAGACTCGTCAAGGCCACTATATTCAAACGAACGTTTAATCTGATTTGGTGGGTTCACCAAGATAGGAGCGGGCCGCGGCGGCCCGCGCTGGGTGGCGGTGGGAGCGCCCCGACAAATGAATGAAGAGTCCGCAGCCATGGTCGGCAACGTCGTTTCGCTCGGGCACCCGGGTCGCCCTCCCGTGACCAAGGGCAAGATCCTCGATGCCGCGGAGTCGCTGTTCATGGAACACGGCTTCGAGGCGACGAGTCTGCGGGCGATCACCGCCGCTGCCGGTGTCAATCTCGCCTCGGTCAACTACCACTTCGGCAGCAAGGAAGAGTTGTTCGAGGCCGTGCTTACGCGACGGCTCGACCCGATGAATCGCGAGCGGGTCGACCTTCTGACGCGACTCGAGCACGAGGTAGGCCCGGCGGCGCTTCCGTGCGACCGGATCCTGGCGGCGATGTTCGTTCCGGCCCTGCGGCTCGCGCGCGACCCGGAACGCGGCGGCAAGAATTTTCTGCGCCTGCTCGGACGCGCCTACGCGGACCCGGCGCCGTTCATCCGGAAATTCCTGTCCGAGCAGTACGCGACGATGATCGCGCGCTTCAAGGCCGCATTCGGCCGGGCGTTGCCGCAACTGCCGAAAAAGGAGCTTTCCTGGCGCCTGCATTTCATCATGGGCGCGTTGTCGTACACGCTCGCGGGCACCGATGCGTTGCGGCTCATTGCCGAACTCACGCCAGCCGAGACGGGCAACGACGAGGTGTTGCTGCAACGGCTGGCCCCGTTTCTTCTGGCGGGCCTGCAATCGCCCGTACCCGATGCCGCCGACGCGCACCGTGGTCCGGATGGCGGCCCGAAGGCGCTTCTCGAATGATGGTCGCCATCCTCCCGCTTGCCCGCTTGCCCTGAAGGAGTCGTCGATGCTCACTCTCGCCTGGACCGTCGCCGTTCTCGTTGCCGGGCTGGCACTTGCCTACGTCAACGCCTCGGGGCTCGCGTTTACCGCGGCGATCGCCGTTGCTCTCGGCGTCGCATGGGCCGCACACACGATCCCCGCATGGCTCGCTCTCTTGCTCAGCGCCGCCTTCGTGCTGCTTGCCATTCCCGCGAACGTGCCTGCCATGCGGCGCCGGCTCGTCAGCGACGCCGTCCTTGCCGCGTTCCGCAAGATGATGCCGCCGATGTCGCAGACCGAACGCGACGCAATCGAAGCCGGCACCGTATGGTGGGATGGCGAACTCTTCTCCGGACGCCCGGACTGGCGTCGTCTGCTGGACACGCCGCAACCGGCGCTCTCGGCCGAAGAGCAGCGCTTCCTCGACCATGACGTCGAGGAGCTGTGCGCGATGGTGACCGACTGGGAAACCACGCACGTCTACAGGACCTGCCGCCGCGCGTGTGGCAGTTCATCAAGGACAATGGTTTTCTCGGAATGATCATCCCGAAGGAATACGGCGGACTGGGTTTCTCGGCCTACGCGCACTCGCAGGTGATGACGAAGCTGTCGACGCACTCCGGCACGATGTCGGTGACCGTGATGGTGCCGAACTCGCTCGGGCCGGGCGAACTGCTGGCTGCACTACGGCACCGACGAGCAAAAGCGGCACTACCTGCCGCGCCTGGCCAAGGGGCTGGAAATCCCCTGCTTCGCGCTGACCGATCCGAACGCGGGTTCGGATGCGGCGTCGATTCCCGACTACGGCATCGTATGCTGGGGCGAGCACGACGGCCGGCGCATGCTCGGCCTGTCCGTCACCTGGGACAAGCGCTACATCACGCTCGGTCCCGTCGCGACGCTGCTCGGGCTCGCGTTTCGCGTCTACGATCCGGACCATCTGGCCGGCGATCGAGAGGACCTCGGCATCACCTGCGCGCTGATCCCGACCTCGCATCCGGGCGTCGAGATCGGCCGCCGCCACATGCCGCTCAACGCCGTGTTCCAGAACGGCCCGAACTCGGGCGACGACGTCTTCATTCCGATGGACTGGATGATCGGCGGCCAGCCGATGCTCGGCCAGGGCTGGCGGATGCTGATGGAATCCCTCGCGGCTGGTCGCGGCATCTCGCTGCCGTCGTCGACGACCGGCATGGCGAAGCTTGCGGTGCGCGCGGTCGGCGGCTATGCGCGCGTGCGCACGCAGTTCAAGACGCCGATCGGCAAGTTCGAAGGCATCGAGGAAGCGCTGGCGCGCATGGGTGGCAACCTCTACATGATGGACGCCACGCGCACGCTGACCGCGGCCGCGATCGACCTGGGCGAGAAGCCGTCCGTGATTTCCGGCATCGCCAAGCTGCATCTACCGAACGCGGCCGGCATGTCGTCAACGACGCGATGGACATCGTCGGCGGCAAGGGCATCTGCATGGGCCCGTCGAACTTCCTCGGCGCTGCCTACATGCAGATCCCGGTCGCGATCACCGTCGAGGGCGCCAACATCCTGACCCGCAGCCTGATCGTCTTCGGCCAGGGCGCGATCCGCTGCCATCCGTTCGTGCTGAAGGAAATAGCCGCGACGCGCGAGAGCGATCGCGGAGCAGGCATCGGTCGCATTCGACGCGGCGCTGTTCGGCCATCTGCGCTTCGCCGTTTCGAATCTCGCACGTACGTTCGTGATGGGCTTGACCGGCTCGCATTTTGTCGGCGTGCCCGCGGACGTCGCGCCCGAAACCCGGCGCTACTACCAGCAGCTGACGCGCTTTTCGGCCGCGCTCGCATTTCTCGCCGACGTGTCGATGGGAACGCTGGGCGGCGCGCTGAAGCGCAAGGAGAAGCTCTCGGCGCGTCTCGGGCGACATCCTGTCGCTCCTCTATCTTTGCACGGCTACGCTCAAGCGCTACGAGGCCGAAGGCCGGCAGGCAGGCCGACGCGCCGCTGATGCACTGGGCGATCTGGGACGCGATGTTCAAGGCGCAGAACGCGCTCGAAGGGCGTGATCTCGAACTTTCCCGAACCGGATCATCGCCGCGGTGATGCGCCGCGTCGTGTTCCCGCTCGGCCGACCCTATGTCGTGCCGTCGGACAAGCTCGGCCACGAGGTGGCGCGGCTTCTGATCGAGCCGTCGGCGACGCGCGATCGGCTGACCGCGGGCATGTACCTCTCGGCCGCCCCGGACAATCCGCTGGTGGACGATCGAGCGGCGCTCGCGGCGACCGTCGCGGCCGAGCCGGCCGAAGCGAAGCTGCGGGCCGCGATGAAGGAAGGCGCTCGACGCCGAACCTGGCGCCGGGCGAGGGCGACGATGCGCTCGTCGCCCGCGCGGTCGAGGCCGGTGTGATCACGGCGGCGGAGGCGGCGGCGATCCTGGCGGCGCGCGACGCTCGCCGCGAAGGTGATCCGCGTCGACGACTTCGCGCAGGACCTCGGCGCATCGGATCTGAGACCGGCGCTGGGCACCACGCCGATCACGGCCACGGCACCGATCCGACACAAGGCAGCGGCCTGAACGGGCGGGCGGTCGCGCCATGGACTGCGGATCACGAACGACATGAACGAACCGATCTACATCATCGACGGCGCGCGAACGCCGTTCCTCAAGTCGCGCAACCGGCCGGGCCCGTTCGCGGCGTCCGACCTCGCCACGGCGGCCGGCACGCGCGCTCCTGCTCCGGCAGCCGTTCGCGCCCGACGGAACTCGACGAGGTGATCCTCGGCTGCGCCGCGCCGTCGGCGGACGAGGTCAACATCGGCCGGGTCGTCGCGCTGCGCATGGGCTGCGGCCTGAAGGTGCCCGGGTGGACCGTGATGCGCAACTGCGCGTCGGGCATGCAGTCGATCGACTCGGCGGTCAACAACATCCGCGCCGGGCGCTCGAACCTCGTGCTCGCCGGCGGCGTCGACGCGCTGTCGCGTGCGCCGCTGCTGTTCTCCGACGCGATGGTGCTGCTGGCTGTCGAACTGGTACGCGGCGAAGTCGCTCGGGCAGCGCGCTGCGCTGCTGGCGAAGTTCCGGCCCGGCTATCTCGCGCCGGTGATCGGCGCTCATGAAGGGCCTGACCGATCCGATCGTGCGGCCTGCTGATGGGCCAGACGGCGGAGAACCTCGCGTTCCGGTTCGGCATCACGCGCGCGCGAGATGGATGAATTCGCAGCGCGGAGCCACGCGCGGGTGCTGGCCGCGCAGAAGGCCGGGCACTTCGACGGCGAGATCGTTCCGCTGTACGACAACGACGGGCAAGCTCTACGCGGCGGACGACGGCGTGCGCGAGGACTCGACGGCCGAGAACCTGGCGAAGCTCAAGCCGTTCTTCGACCGCAAGTACGGCAACGTCACGGCCGGCAACAGCTCGCAGATCACCGATGGCGCGGCCTGGGTCGTCATTGCGTCCGAGCGCGCCGTCGAAAAGCACAAGCTCACGCCACTCGGGCGCATCGTCGATTCGCAATGGGCCGGACTCGATCCGGCGCAGATGGGTCTGGGTCCCGTCCACGCCGCCACGCCGATCCTCACGCGCCAGGGCCTCGGCCTCGAACGACCTCGACGCATGGGAGATCAACGAGGCGTTCGCCGCGCAGGTGATCGGCTGCGAGCGTGCCTGGCAGAGTCGACGAGTATTGCCGCGCACGAACTCGGACTGTCCGGCGCGCTCGGGACCGCTCGATGCGGCCAAGCTCAACGTCGACGGCGGCGCGATTGCGCTCGGCCATCCGGTCGGCGCCTCCGGGGCGCGCATCGTGCTGCACGTGCTGAACGTGCTGAAGCGTACCGGGCGGCGGCGCGGCATGGCGGCGATCTGCATCGGCGGCGGACTGGGCGGCGCGATGCTGGTCGAACGGGTCTGACGTTCCACTCCGATCTGCGCCGAGACTCCGCGCGACCTTTCGCCACCGACACGAAAGCGAAATCCCGATGCAGCACTGGACCCTTGACCGCGATGCCGACGACTTCGCGCGCCTGACCCTCGACCGCGCCGGCGCGAGCACGAATACGCTTGGCGCGCCCGTCCTCGCTGAACTCAACGAAGCGCTCGATCTGCTGGACCGCGATCCGCCGCGCGGGCTCGTCATCGTGTCGGGCAAGGCGAACGGCTTCATCGCCGGCGCCGACGTCGACGAATTCGGACGAGCTCGAAAACGAGGCTGGCGCGCTCGCGCTCGTGAAACGCGGCTGGGACACCTTCGAGCGCCTTGCCAGCGTCACTTACCCGACGCTCGCCCTGGTGCGCGGCTTCTGCCTGGGCGGCGGGCTCGAGCTGGCGCTCGCGTGTCGCTATCGCGTCGTCGTCGACGAGCCCGGCACCCGATTGGGCCTGCCCGAAGTGATGCTGGGCATCGTCCCGGGCTGGGGCGGCATGAAGCGCCTGCCCCGGCTGACGGGCGCGCCGGCCGCGCTCGACCTGATGCTGACGGGCCGCACGGTCGACGCGCGCCGGGCGAAACGGCTCGGCATCGCCGACGAATGCGTGCCGGCGCGGATCATGGAAAACACCGCGCGTGGCATCCTCAAGATGCTGCCCGCGCCACGACGACTCGGCTTTCCGCTGGTCGCTGACACTCTATCCCGCTGGCACGCCGGTTCATCGCGGCGCAGGCGAAGAAGCAGGTCGCGAAACGCGCTCGGCGCGAGCACTATCCGGCGCCGTACGCGATCCTCGACCTCTGGGCGAAGTACGACGGCAATGTGCTCGCGGTGCCGGCATCCGATCCGGCGTCGATACCATCGCTCCTGAACACCCCGACCGCGACCAACCTGATCCGGTTGTTCGGATTGCAGGAGCGCCTGAAGTCGCTCGGCAAGGAGGGCGGGACCAAGGCGGCGCGCGTCCATGTCGTCGGCGCCGGCACGATGGGCGGCGACATTGCGGCGTGGTGCGCGTTGCGCGGCCTGACCGTGACGCTGCAGGACCAGAACGCCGAGCGTCTCGCGCCGGCGATGGGTCGCGCGGCGAAACTGTTTGCGGAGCGCCTGCGAGATCCGCGCCGGGTTCGCGACGCCGTGGATCGGCTGATTCCGGATGTCGCCGGCGACGGCATCGCGCGCGCGGACGTCATCATCGAGGCGATCTTCGAGAACGTCGAGGCCAAGCGCAGCCTGTTCGCGGCGGTGGAAGCGAAGGCGAAGCCCGGCGCGATCCTCGCCACCAACACGTCGTCGATTCCGCTCGAGGACATTGCCCCCGCGATGGCCGATCCGACGCGTTTGATCGGGCTTGCATTTCTTCAATCCGGTAGCGAAGATGATGCTGGTCGAGATCGTCCATGGCCAGCAGACACAGGCGGAACTGACCGCGCCTGCCGCCGCGTTCGTCCGCCAGATCGACCGGCTGCCGCTGCCGGTGAAAAGTGCGCCCGGGCTTCCTGGTCAACCGCGTGCTCGCGCCCTACCTGATGGCGGCCATGCGCTGTGTCGACGAGGGCATCGCCCCGGAAACGGTCGACGAGGCCGCGCTCGAATTCGGAATGCCGATGGGCCCGATCGAACTCGCCGACACCGTGGGCCTCGACATCTGTGTGGCCGTCGGCAAGATGCTGGCGCCGGACGCGACGCCGCCCACGAGACTTGCGGAACTCGTTGCCGGCGGGCATCTCGGGCGCAAGACGAAGCGTGGTTTCTACGACTACGCGAGCGGAAAGCCGGCGAAAGGGGCAGCCGGCGCCGTGCCGGCCGGGCTCGCCGAGCGCCTCATCGGGCCGTTCGTTGCCGAGGCGAGGGCCGCACTCGCCGAAGGCATCGTGGCCGACGCGGATCTCGTCGACGCCGGAGCGATCTTCGGCACCGGATTCGCGCCCTTCCGCGGCGGCCCGCTCCATTACGCCATGTCCGGGACAGGCCCCGCGTCGGTTCACGCGGCTGACTGAGGCCGCACGATGCGCAGAAACGGGCGCGGCATTGCGTCAATTTGCCGCGCCCCTCCGCGCGGATAGCCGGCGCCCGGCCTGCGTCTTCTGATGTAGCATCCCTGCATGGTGCGGCGCGCGCAGCAACGCCGCCACCGGACCGACGCGAGGGCCGAAAACCGCGACCGGGGGAACGTCAACGCTGGCGCACCGCCGCATACGTTTGGGAGGGAGGAGATTCGTGGAAAAACTCTGGCTCAAGCACTATCCCAAGGGCGTCCCGCCCGAAATCGACGTCAACGAATACGCGTCCGTCCGCGACGTGTTCGAAGAGAGCGCAACGAAATTCGCGGCGCGCCCTGCGTTCACCTGCATGGGCAAGTCGCTCACGTTCAGCGAACTCGATCGGCTGTCCGCCGCATTCGGCGCCTACCTGCAGGCGAACGGCTGCAAGAAGGGCACGCGCGTCGCGCTGATGATGCCCAACATCCTGCAGTACCCGGTGTGCCTGTTCGGCACGCTGCGCGCCGGCTGCACGGTCGTCAACGTCAACCCGCTGTACACGGCGCGCGAACTCGAGCATCAGCTCACCGACTCCGGCGCCGAGGTGATCGTCGTCGTCGAGAATTTTGCGCGAACCGTCGCAGAGGTGCTCGGCCGGACCAAGGTTCGCCAGGTCATCGTCACCAGCATCGGCGAACTGCTCGGGTTCAAAGGCGTCATCGTCGACCTGGTGTTGCGGCACGTGAAGAAGATGATCCCGGCCTGGAATCTGCCGGAAGCGGTCCGGCTTCCCGACGCTCTTGCGGCCGGCCGCGCGGGCAAGATGGAGCGGGTGCCGCTCGCCCACGACGACATCGCGTTTCTGCAATATACCGGGGGCACGACCGGCGTTGCGAAGGGCGCCGTGCTCCTGCACCGGAACATCGTCGCCAACCTGTTGCAGGCCCGCGCCTGGCTGCGGCCGTTCCTGGGCGATACGCGTGAAGTGATCATCACGCCGCTGCCGCTCTATCACATCTTCTCGCTGACGGCGAACTGCCTCACGTTCATGACGCTGGGCGGAGAGAATGTGCTGATCCCGAATCCGCGCGACATTCCGGGCTTCGTCAAAGAGATGGCCAAGTACAAGTTCACCGCGTTTACCGGCGTGAACACGCTGTTCAATGCGCTCGTGAACAATCCGGAATTCGCCAAGCTGGATTTTTCGTCGTTGCGGATGACGCTGGGCGGCGGCATGGCGGTGCAGGAGGTGGTCGCCAACAAATGGAAAGAGCTGACCGGCTGCCCGCTGATCGAAGCCTACGGCCTCACCGAGACTTCCCCCGCGGCGACGATCAACCCGCTCGACCAGCCCGAATACAACGGCACGATCGGGCTGCCGATCTCGTCGACCGAGATCGTGCTGCGCGACGACGCGGGCAAGGACGTCGCGCTCGGTCAAGCCGGGCGAGATCTGCATCCGCGGTCCCCAGGTGATGGCCGGCTACTGGAACCGTCCGGACGAAACCGCGAAAGTCATGACCGCCGACGGCTTCTTCATGAGCGGCGACGTCGGCGTGATGGACGAGCGGGGTTTCGTGAAGATCGTGGACCGCAAGAAGGACATGATCCTGGTATCGGGATTCAACGTCTATCCGAACGAAATCGAAGGAGTGGTCGCGATGCACCCCGGCGTGCTGGAGTGCGCTGCGGTGGGCGTGCCCGACGCGAAATCGGGTGAGGCCGTGAAGCTTTTCGTCGTGAAGAAAGACGAGAGCCTCACCGCCGAGGATGTGCTGAAGCACTGCCGCACCCACTTGACGGGATACAAGATGCCCCGCGACGTCGAATTTCGGGCAGATTTGCCGAAATCCAACGTCGGCAAGATCCTGCGGCGCGAGCTGCGCGACGAAGCCCGAAAGGCCGCGGCTTAGCGGAAAGGCGCCGCAGCAATGCCCGCCGTGCCCGTCAGGCTGCCGGCCCATGAGCCCGCGCTGCGGGTCGTTCCGATGCCGGCCGATGCCAACCAGCATGGGGACATCTTTGGCGGCTGGGTGATGTCGCAGGTCGACATCGCGGGCGGCGTTGTGGCCGCACGGCGATCGCGCGGCCGGGTTGCGACGGTCGCGGTGAATTCGTTTGTCTTCAAGGAGCCGGTCCTGATCGGCGACGTCGTCAGCTTCTATGCCGAAATCCAGCGCGTCGGCAGAACCTCGATCACGGTCGACGTCGAGGTCTACGCGCAGCGCAACCCGACCGAGGTGATCTGCGTCAAGGTGACCGAGGCAAGCCTCACGTACGTCGCGGTCGGACCCGACCGGCGCCCGCGTGAACTGCCGGGGAAGTGACCGGCGACGGGAGGCCACGGCCCAAAAACAACACTCGGCGCGGGATCCGCCGGGTTGGCCGGGAAGGACCCCTTTGCGCCCGTCGGCCGGGAGTATAGTTTTCTCGATATTGCGTGTTATCCCGCACCCGGGGTCGCGCGCGCCATGTCTTGCGCATCGAACGACAACCCGCAGTCCATTTGCTCCGGCCCGAGGCCGTGCCTCGCATCTTCGCCATGAGGACATCTGTCATGACCGCCCCGTTTTCTCGTACCAGGATTGCCACTGCCGTAGCCGGCGTCGCGCTGGCGCTTGCCGGTGGGCAGGCGTTCGGCTCCGCGTTCGCGCTGGCCGAGCAGAACGTGATGGGACTCGGCAACGCCTTTGCCGGCGCCGCTGCCACCGCCGAGGACGCGAACACCGTTTGGCACAACCCCGCAGGTCTCGCACGGCTCAATTTCCCGCAGGTCGAGCAGGCCCTCCACGTGATCATCCCGTCGGCCAAATTCCAGAATTCGGGCTCGCAGGCGGCGCTCGGGCAACCGTTGGGTGGCACGGGTGGCGACGCCGGTGGTGCCGCGTTCATACCGAACCTCTACGGATCGATGGCCATCAATAACCAGTGGCACGTCGGGATCGGCATCAATGTTCCGTTTGGGCTCAAGACGGATTGGGACGATGGCTGGCTCGGCCGCTATCAGGCGTTGAAATCAGAAATCAAGACGATCAACGTCAACCCGGCGGTGTCCTACAAAGTCACCGAGGCGTTCTGGCTGGGTGCCGGAGCGAACTATCAGCATCTGTCGGCCACCCTCACCAACAACGTCAACTACACGGGGGCGCTGGCGCAGGGGTATGGCCAGGCCGCCGCGGCCGGCCAGATTCCCGCGTCGTCGATTCCGGCGTTGATCGGGGCGACGTCCGGCTTGGACACGTTCGCCAAGATCACCGGCGACGACTACGCGTGGGGATGGAACGTCGGCATGATGTACAGCTTCAACGGCGACGCCAACAACGACGTCGGGGCCGGAAGAATCGGCCTCTCGTATCGGTCGAAGTTGAAGTACGACGTCGTGGGTAGCGTGACCTTCACCAATCCGACGCCGCCGACGTTGACCGGAGCGCTTGCGCCGTTCAATCCCGTCGTGGTCGGCGTCAGCAACGCGATCAACCAGACCCGGCTCAACAGCGGAGGCGTGAAGCTCAATCTCACACTGCCGGACATGGCCTCGCTTTCCTACTACCAGAAGCTCAACGACAAATGGGACATCCTGGGCGACGTCACCTGGACCGGCTGGAGCAGCATTCAGGAGCTGCGGATCAATCGCACCAGCGGCACCACGCTTTCCGTGCTGCCGGAAAACTTCAAGGACACGTGGCGGTTTGCGGCCGGCGTGAACTACCAGTACAACGAAAAAACCGTGTTGCGTGCCGGGGTCGCCTACGACCAGTCGCCGGTCAACGACACCGATCGCTCGGCGCGGCTGCCGGACGACGACCGCACGTGGCTCACGCTCGGCGCCCGGTTCAAGTATTCGACCGCGCTCAACTTCGACCTCGGCGCGGCCTACATCTTCGTCAAGGACGGCTCGATCTACAATGCGGGCAATCCGGCCAGCGTCGCTGGCAACGGCCTGATCGATGGCAAATTCAACAACCATGTCATCATCGTGTCGGGACAGGCGAACTATCGCTGGAAGTAAGCCACGCGTAGGCCGCCGGCCGTTATCCAAAGGATCGGACCGGAATCGGGCCGCTCGTTCTGCGGGCGGCCCGATTTTCACTGTCGGGGGCGCCATGCACGCCGCCATGCAACCCGTCGCAATTGTCAGGAGGACAGGATGATGCGCAAGCTCTGGATTGTGTTCTTCGCCGCGTGTTGCGCGGTGCCGTCGTTCGCCGCGGACGTCGGCGGCGTCAAGCTCGCCGACAAGATCACGGTGGGTGGACAGGAACTCGTGTTGAACGGCGCGGGCATTCGCACCCGCGCCATCTTCAAGGTCTATGTCGGCAGCCTCTACGTGCCGGGCAAGGCGGCGGATCTCGCGGCCGTCCTGGCCAAGGGGCCGCGGCGCATTCAGATGAACCTGCTGCGCGACCTTTCCGCCGACCAGCTCGTCGACGCGCTCAATGATGGCCTGAAGGACAACAACCCCGAGGCCGAAATGGCGGCGGTGAAGGCGCAGCAGGACCAGCTGACCAAAATCATGAAGGCGTTCGGTGAGGTGAAGGAAGGTAATTCGGTCACGCTCGATTTCGTCGACGGCGGGACGGTCGTCGGCCTCAATGGCGCCGCGCGAGGCTCCATTGCGGGCGAGGCTTTCAACCGGGCGCTCACCCGGATCTGGCTGGGCGATAAGCCCGTGCAGTCCGACCTCAAGAAGGCGATGCTGGGCGGCTGAAATATTGGCAGGGCCCATGTTGCAGCCTCGGCCGGCACTGAAATTCGCCGGGATTTGGGCTACGCTCCGCCAATGCCGGATTTCTGGCTTTCCTGCGGCTACCGGTTGCTGTCGGCTGGCGCCGAGGGCCGGCTCGTCGTCACCGACGATTTCCTGCGGGCATCGCTGCTGCGGCCCGAGTTGGCGCCGATCCGCGAATCGTGCGCGGCGGAGCTCGCGCTGCACGAGAAGCTCATCGCGGCGCCACGCTCCACGATCGCGGAATCCGAACTCACGCCGATTGCCGACGCCGACACCCGCGAGAACTACGGCGTCTGGCTGCGGTTCCGCGACCGGATCGCAGCGGCGCCGTCGCTCGAAGCCGCGTACGCCATGCTGTTCCGCGACAGCGTGGACGTGCCTCCATTGCTCGTGCAACAGCTGACCGAGATCCTGCTGCGGCACATTCTGGGTGCCGGAGCCGACCCGATCGAGGCGCGTGCCGCCGAAATGCTGTTTCGCGCACAGAAGATCGCGGTGACGCCCGACGGCGCGGTCATGGCTGCCGACGAGTTGACGGTCGAGCGCTTCGCGTCGACCGGCGGGTTCGGAAACCTTGGCGAACTGCTGCAGAAAAATCGCACGCCGTTGCGCACGATCGACCTCGACGCGCTCGATGCCGATAACGCGGCCGCCTATTGGGATCGCGACGAGCGGCGGGATTTCGCGGTGAGTCTCAACCGCGGGCGGCCGGCGCTCGACGCCCTCTGCCGCGTGCTGGAGAAATGGATCGCGCACATGGTCGGCGTCGTCGTCGCGATTCGCCCGCGGAGCGAGATCGACGACAAGCGCTGGGTCTGGCACGTTGGCCTGGATGCCGAGGCGAGCGCGCTGTTGAACGACCTGTACAATCGCGTCGACGTCGATGCGACGCGGATGGGTCGACTCCTGTGCTTGTTCGAGCTGACGTTCGCGAATCCCGGCGACATGCGGCAAGCCATTGCCGGGCGTCCCGTCTATCTCGCCATGGCGATGGATGGCGACGGACGGCTGAAGTTGAAGCCGCAGAATCTGCTTCTCAACCTTCCGCTCGCGTCGCCGCAGTGAATCCGGCGACAGCGGGGCGATGAAATCGATTTCCAGGGTCGGCATGAACCTTCTTCCCCTCCTGGTTGCGGCGCTCTTCGTGACGCCGGCGGCTGCGCAGAACGCTTCCGCGCCCGTACCGGCCGGAGCCGAAGCACCGGCCGTTGCGGCGCTGGCCCCGCTGGCCTGGCTCGGAGGCTGCTGGCGCGGCAGCGTCGGTCCGCGCGAGTACCGCGAGCAATGGATGCCCCTTCAGGGAGGGATGCTCATCGGCGTGAGTCAGACAGTCGCGCAGGGGAAGACACTGGACTACGAGTACCTGCGCCTCGAATCGCGCCCGGACGGCGTCTATTATGTCGCGGCGCCTTCCGGCAAAGAGGTGACGGCGTTCCGGCTCGAGAAGCAGAGCGTGGAGCGGGTCGGAGAACACGACCACGAGATTTTCACGTTCGCCATTTCGCGGCCGGAGTTTCCGCAGCGGATCGTCTATCGTCGCGCGGCGGAGGGCTGGCTGTACGCGACGGTCGAGGGAAAGATCGGGGACGCCGACCGGCAGCTCACGTATCCGATGCGCCGGACCGGGTGCGAATCGGGTGAATTCATTCTGCGGTAATTTCCGGGTGCCGCCCTCCTCCGCGCTCGTGAATTTCGAGAAGCTGCTCGCGGCGGGCAAGGACGGGGCGCTGCTCCGCTTCTCGCTCGGGAACGAGTACCTGAAGACCGGAGATGCCGCGCGCGCGTCCGAACACCTTGCGCGCGCCGTGGCGCTCGATCCCGCATTCACTGCCGCATGGAAGCTTTACGGCAAGGCGCTTGCGGCGATGGGTCGCGTACCGGAAGCCCGCGCCGCCTATCGGGACGGCATTGCCGTCGCCAGTGCGCGGGGCGACCGGCAGGCCGAAAAAGAGATGCAGGTCTTCGCGCGGCGACTGGACAAAGGAGAGCCGCCGGGGTCCGATTGAATAAAGGAAAAGGGGCCAGGCTGAATTGTCCGCGCCAACATCTACCTGTTGCGGATTGGTCGCCTCGGATAATTCAGCCTGGCCCCTTTACTCCCTTTACTCAATTCGTCATTCCCGCGCCGCGATTGGCAAGCGCGTCGGCGCGATCATTTCCGGGATGGCCATTGTGACCTTTGACCCAGTGCCATTGCACCTGATGCCGGGCCGTGAGGGCGTCGAGTTCCCGCCAGAGTTCCGCATTCTTGACCGGTTTCCGATCGGCTGTTTTCCAGCCATTGGTTTTCCATTTGTGGATCCAGGTTTCGATTCCGTTCTTCACGTATTGCGAGTCGGTATGGATCGCGACGGGCGCCGGGCGCGTGAGCGACGCGAGCGCCCGGATGACTGCGGTTAGCTCCATGCGATTGTTCGTTGTTGCCGGATCGCCGCCGCAAAGTTCTTTTTCGCGGTCGCCCCAGACGAGCAACGCGCCCCAGCCACCGGGCCCGGGATTTCCCTTGCACGAGCCGTCGGTATAGATCGTCACGACACCCGCCGCGCTCATTCGCGCCCTCCGTTCGATAGTCGGACTAGCGAACGCATGGGTGTCCGACGCGCTCATTCGACTCGCTCGATGCATTGCCGCGCCTGCCGCGGGGCCGTGGCGAGCCCGTTCTTGCGGCGTTCCCACGCTGGCGTGATGATCCGCATGCCGAGGACCTTTTTGGTCGCCCGCAGGTAGTACACACCGCCGCCAACCGGCCACCAACGGTCGCCGGCGGCTTCGAAAAAACCGAATCGCGCACGCCACCTCGCGCTTTCGAACGGCGGCACGTAGCAGTCGAGGCCGCCACCGGTCACTTCGAACCCAAGCAGCGCGAGCCAGTCCTTGAGCCGGTACAAGGCAATGAAGCTCCCGCTCCACGGCGGCGCCTGACTGCGGCCGAAATACCGCTTGGCCCCGAAAAGGCTGAACGGATTGAAGCCGCTGATGACGATCTGCCCTTCGGCCCGCGTCGCGCGGTAGACCTCGCGCAGCAACTGGTGCGGGTCGCTCGTGAATTCGAGGGCGTGCGGCAGCACGATCAGGTCCAGCGAGTTCTCGGCAAACGGCAGCCAATGCGCATCCGCAAGGAGTTGCGCAGGCGGCAGGACGTCGACCGTCCAGTGTGACGCGACCCTGCTCTGCGCGAGGAATGGGCACCCCGGCAATCCGATCTGGATCGCCTGGAAACCGAAGATGTCGGCGACGGTCCGGTCGAACCACGCTTGCTCGCGCGCAAGGAGGTAATGTCCGAGCGGGGTTGCGAACCAGTCGGCGAGCGCGGGAACGGGGTCTTCCGCTTCCGAAGATGCATCCATGCCGGCGATTATCCCCATCACGGCCGTCAGCGACAACACCTATTGCCACATGCGTCCGGTTCCGTATCGACGGCGCTGAATCGGCTCGCGGGTTGACGCTGACGCGCGTGGCGCCTACCATCGCCGGAGTTTTTCGCATCCACGATCGATCGATTTGCGCCCAAGCGTTCTTTCACTGTTTCCATGCGCGCTCGCGGGACTGCTCGCCGCTTGCGCAACGCCCGGCCCACCACCGGCGGCCCCTCCTCCGGAGGCCATCGCTCCGGCCGCCCCGCCGCCCCCATCCGCACCGGTAGTCGCCATCGCTGCGCCGCCAGCGGATGCCGCCCGATTCCCGGCGTACGCCGAACTCGAAGCACTGCCGCCGCCGGCCGAAGACCTCTGGGTTCGCATCCGGCGCGGCTTTGCGATGCCGGATATCGACGGTGCCCTCGTCGCCAAATGGGAGCAGTGGTACGCGTCGCGCCCGGACTACGTCGCACGCATGATCGATCGCAGCCGGCGGTATCTGTACTACATCGTCGTCGAGGTGGAGGAGCGCGGAATGCCGCTGGAGATTGCGCTGCTCCCGATGGTCGAGAGCGCGTTCAACCCGAACGCCCTTTCGACGAGTCGTGCGTCCGGGATCTGGCAATTCATGCCGGCAACCGGTACCCACTACGGCTTGAAGCAGAATTTCTGGTTCGACTCCCGGCGCGACGTCGTGGCCGCGACCGAGGGGGCGCTCACCTATCTGCAGAAGCTCCACACCGACTTCAACGATTGGCAGCTTGCGCTCGCAGGCTACAACTGGGGCGAAGGCAACGTCGCGCGTGCCATCGCGAAGAACCAGAAAATGCATCGCCCGGCGGCCTACGCGAGCCTCGCGATGCCGGACGAGACCCGCAACTACCTGCCGAAGCTGCAGGCGCTCAAGAACATCGTTCGCGATCCCGAGAAATACGCGCTCGATCTCGGCGACATCCCCGACGCGCCGTATTTTGCGGTGGTCACGACGGCCCGGAAAATCGACGTGAAAATGGCAGCCCAGCTGGCGGAGATGCCGGTCGACGAGTTCCGGTACTTGAACCCGCAGCACAACCGTCCGGTCATCGCCGGCGCGGACGAATACACGATTCTTCTTCCGATCGACAAGGCCGAGCTGTTCGCCGCCAAGTTGCACCTGACAGACCAGCCGCTGGTGTCATGGCAGGCCTACCGGGTGCACAACGGGGAGACGCTGGCCCAGGTCGCCGCAAAGTTCGGGCTCGAGGTCGAGGCACTGCGTGCGGTCAATGGCATCGGCGCGAAGGCAAGGGTCCCCGCAGGGCACACGCTGCTCGTCCCGACGCCAGGGCCCACCGAGGCGGCCGCCGACACGCTATCGCAGGCTGTGTTCACGACGGTTCCGCAGGGGCGCACGTTCTACTATCGGGTGAGCCGCGGTGACACGCTGTCCAGCATTGCCGCCCGGTACGCGGTGACTACGGCGGACTTGCGTCGGTGGAACGGCCTCACCCGCGACGCGATCAAGATCGGGGAGAGTTTGCGCGTCACGAGCGATCTCGCGCCCGCCGCCGCCAAAGCCAAGCGTGCCGCGGGAACAAGCGCGCCGGAGAAATCGGCCAAAGCGAGAGGCAAGCCGCCGAAACCGGCGGCCACCCGCAAGAGCCCTCCGGTCGCCAAGACCGACGCAGCCGCCGGCGGCTGAGTTCCCCCGGGTAGTCCCGACCGCGAAGGCGTGAGCGGCGGCCCCGCCCGCCATAACGTTACCCGTCAATGAAAACAGGCGACGCATTGCGCGCCGCCTGTCTTGTCGTCCGCCGCAAGTGCTAGGCGAACCCAGAGCCGCGAGAGCGTTACTTCTTCGCGGCCTTCTTCTTGGTGGCCTTCCTCTTCTTGGGGGCGGCCTTCTTCTTCGTTGCCTTCTTCTTGGTTGCCTTCTTCGCGGCCTTCTTCTTGGGGGCGGCCTTCTTCTTCGTCGCCTTCTTCTTGGTCGCTTTCTTCTTTGTCGCCTTCTTCGCTGCCTTCTTCTTCGTGGTCTTCTTCGCCGCTTTCTTCTTCTTGGGGGCGGCCTTCTTCTTCGTTGCCTTCTTCTTCGTGGTCTTCTTCGCCGCTTTCTTCTTCGGCGCTGCCTTCTTCTTCGTGGTCTTCTTCGCCGCTTTCTTCTTCGGCGCTGCCTTCTTCTTCGTTGCCTTCTTCTTTGCCGCTTTCTTCTTCGTCGCCTTCTTGGGCGCCGGGGCCGCAGCGGCCGGCGTCATCATCGACATCATGTCAGCCATTTCGTTTCTCCTGTCTGAGTTGCTGTAACTGTTATGGTGCCTCTACTTCGGCGCAAGTGGCGCTGGGGCTGTCGATTTTGAGCGCAAACTCTTGACAAACCCACTGCTACCTGCTGCCTGAATTCTAGCCACATTTTGTTGAATTGCAAGATTTCTCCGCGGATTCCGAGCGTTGCGCGCGAGATTGTTGCGTATACGCACATGGAAAAAAAGCGCCCTGCGGCCCTTTCGATGCGGTGCGGATGCGCAATTACGGCAGCAGCGATTCGTGCGCGAAAAGATCCGCGGCGCCCTCTCGCGGCCGGACGAGATGCACGCTGTCATCGTCGACAACGACCTCGCAGGCGCGCGGTCGAGAGTTGTAGTTCGAACTCATCGCGAACCCGTAGGCACCTGCGCCGCGCACGGCGAGGAGGTCGCCGGCAGCGAGCGCGAGCAGGCGGTCATGCGCGAGGAAATCGCCGCTCTCGCATACGGGTCCGACGATCTGCCAGCGCCGCGGCGGTTCGGCGCGCCCGCAAACCGGCTCGACCGCATGCCACGCGTCGTAGAGCGCCGGACGGAGCAGGTCGTTCATCGCCGCGTCGACGATCGCGAAATCGTGGCTTTGGCCGGGCTTGAGGTAGAGGACCCGAGTCAACAGCACGCCGGCGTCGCCGACCAGGAAGCGGCCCGGCTCGAACAGGAGCTCGAGGCCGCGCGATCCCATTGCCCGCCGGACGGCGAGCGCGTACGCGTACGGATCGATGGTTTCCTCGTCGCGATAGCGGATACCGAGTCCACCGCCCAGATCGACATGGCGGATTGCAATACCATCGGCCAGAAGTCGATCGACGAGCCCGAACATCTTTGCGGCCGCTTCGAGGCAGGCGGAAAGGTCCGTGATCTGGGAACCGATATGGCAGTCGATTCCACAGACGTCGACAAAGGGAAGAGCGCAGGCACGCCGGTAGAGTTCGGGCGCATCGTCGTAGGCGACACCGAATTTGCTCTCCTTGAGCCCGGTCGCAATGTAGGGGTGCGTCTTTGGATCGACGTCGGGGTTCACCCGAAGTGAAACGGGCGCGATTCTGCCGACGCGGGCGGCGACCGCGCTCAGCAAGACGAGTTCGGCGGCGGACTCCACGTTGAAACAGCGAATGCCCACACGCAGGGCATCTTCCATTTCCGGCGCCGTCTTGCCGACCCCGGAAAACACGGTCTTTCCGGGATCCCCGCCGGCGGCTATCACGCGCGCAAGTTCCCCGCCAGAGACGATATCGAAGCCGCTTCCCAGGCGCGCGAGGACATTCAGGACGGCGAGGTTCGAATTGGCTTTGACCGCGTAGCAGACGAGATGAGGCACGTCTGCGAACGCTGCGTCGAAGGCGCGGAACTTCGCCTCGAGCGCCGCGCGTGAATAGACATAGCACGGGGTGCCGAAGCGCAGGGCGATCTCGGACAGTGGGACGCGTTCGGCGTGAAGCTCCCCGCCGACGATGGCGAATGCGCTCACGGTTTGCGTTCAGGTGGCTCTGGCGCCGGCGCGTCGGACGCCGCGGCTGCCGGCGGCGCAGTCGGTTCGGGCGCTCGCGCGGCAGCCGGGGCCGGTGGCGGCTTCAACGGGCCCTTCACGCCGCAAGCGGGCAGCGGCGCGATGCCGATCCCCGCCACCATGGCGAATGCGATGGCAGCCATGCGGATCCGGCCGACGAAATGACGTAACATCGGAGCGGGATCGTAACAGGGAAAGCACCGGATGAATCACGTTTCGCGCACGCTCCCGGTGTCGCGTGCCGAGCGACACGGCGAGGCCGAACCGACGTTCACTCGCCGTGCGCAGCGGCCATGATCACCGAGAGTGAATTCATCGCGGCCGCGGACCACATGCTTGCGGCGATCGGGGCCGCGCTCGACGCGGCGCTGGCAGACTCGGACGTCGACCTCGACTGGCGCTTGAACGACGGCATTCTGGAGATCGAGTGCGCCGACGGCAGCAAGCTCATCGTGAATCGCCATGTGCCGAACCGCGAGATCTGGGTCGCCGCGCGCTCTGGGGGGTTTCATTTCAGGTCACACGACAGCCAGTGGCGCGACACCCGGTCGCGGGACGAACTCGGCGTGGCGCTCGGCGCGCTGCTGAAGGCGCAAGCCGGGTTGCCGATCGTGCTGCCGAAGCTCGCGGCGCCGGACGCGTAACGGTCAGGCCTCGAGCAGCGCGGTCCAGTCGTCCAGAGCCTGCCGGGCGGCGGCCGAACCGGGGAAGAGTCGTTCGACGAGACTCCAGAACCGTGCCGAATGGTTGAGTTCGACCAGGTGCGCAACCTCGTGCGCGACGATGTACAGCGCGAGATCCGGCGGCAGTTGGATCAGGCGCCAATTGAGCCGGATCACGCCCTTCTGGTTGCAGCTCCCCCACTCGGAACGGGTGTTCGACAGCTTGACGGTCGGAATCGCCGACGTGATGCGTGCCGCGTACTCGGCCGCGCGCGGGAGAACCAGGCGCTCCGCCTCCTCGCGCAGCCAGCGGGCGACGAAGGCGGCGACTTGCCGCTCGTCCGGCGCAGCGGGATGAAGAACGGTCAGATTGAGCAGGTCGGCGGCGATATCGCGCGTTCGCGCGGGGTGCACCGCGAGCGCCAGTTCGCGGCCCCGATAGAGAATTGGAGCACCGGTCTTCCATTCTCGCGGCAGCACGTCGCGGCGCCGTGCCCGCCATTCGTCGAGGGAGCGCAGTATCCACGCGCCGCGCTCGGTCAGCGTCGCGTCGATTTCGCGAATCGTCACCCAGCGCGGGGCGCGAACGGTAAGCCCCGCAAGGCTGATCTGCATGCCGATCGAACGCCGGCGCGCACGCATGAGACGGTATTCGACCCGCTCGCCCGCGAGCACGACGTGCCGGGATTCGCCATCGTCGTCTTGCCCGTCACCGGCGCGGGGCTGGCGCCCGAAGATGTCTTTGAGGCGCAGGCGGGCGCTCACGTGCCGCGCGCCGGAACGCCGAGCCGCGCCACCTCGTTCTCGATCCACGTTTCGGCTTCCCGCATCAGCGTCTGCGCATCCTTTCCGTCCGGCCGAATCGGCGGGCCGAACGAAATCGTCACCGTGCCGGAGCGCTTCCCGAACACGCCTTTCGGCCACAGATAACCGGCATTGTGCGCGACGGGCAGTATCGGCGTGGCCAGTTCGAGGGCGAGCCTTGCGCCGCCGGTCTTGTACTTGGCCCGCGTGCCCGCCCGTATCCGCGTGCCTTCGGGATAGATCACGATCCAGAATCCCTGGCGGAAGCGCTCGCGCCCCTGCGCCGCGATCTGTTGCATCGCGTCGGTCCCGGCCTTGCGGTCGATCGTGATGGGGGATGCGAGCGCAAAGCCCCAGCCAAAAAACGGGATCGACAGCAGCTCCTTCTTGGCGACGTACGCGAGCGGCGGGAAGAACAGGGTGAGGGCAAGCGTTTCCCAGGTCGAACTGTGCTTGGACAGCACGATATGCGGCGTCGACGGAATGTTTTCGACGCCGACGGCGCGGTACCGGATGCCGCAGATCCAGCGGGCGCCCCAGAGATTGGTGCGGCACCACGCCGCCGCGATACGGAACATGGGCACGCGCGGCAGCCAGAACATCAGCAGCATCACGGCCGCAAAGATGGGCGTGACGATCGCCTGAAACAGCAGGAAGGCGAGCGCGCGGAGGGCGGACATGGACATCCCATCCTCAATCGCCGGCGAGGAGCGCCGACGCCGCGAACGCGAGATCGGGGTAGATGACCGTATGGCGCGGGAAATTGCCGGCACGCAGCGTCTTCTCGCCCTTGCCGGTCAGCACGAGCATCGGCTGCGCGCCGACGGCCGCCGCTGCTTCGAGGTCACGCAACGAGTCACCGATGCACGGAACGCCGGTCATCTCGACACCATAGCGAACGCCGATCTCGCGCATCATTCCGGTCTTCGGTTTGCGGCAATCGCACTGCGATTCCCCCGTGTGCGGGCAGTAGAACACCGCGTCGACCCGCCCGCCCGC
This sequence comes from uncultured beta proteobacterium, assembly GCA_963695725.1. Lineage (GTDB taxonomy): Bacteria > Pseudomonadota > Gammaproteobacteria > Burkholderiales > Casimicrobiaceae > CAIWHR01. Next base: position 1,200,560 of record CAVOHM010000001.1, on the reverse strand, counting down.
CTGGGCCAGCGTCCGGTGCATCTTCTCGTGGATCGCGGTCAGCATTCCCATGTCGAACAGCCCGCGGCCGATGCCCGACTGGTTCGTCGCGATGACCACACGAAAGCCTGCGTGGTTGAGCCGTGCGATGGCTTCAAGGCTGCCCGGAATCGGCCGCCATTCATCGGGCGATTTGATGAATTGGGCGCTGTCGTGGTTGATCACGCCGTCGCGATCGAGCACGATGAGCTTGATGGTCCGCGTGGGCGAAACGGCTTCGGAGGCGAGCTGGACCATGGCGGGTTCACTTTGCGAGTTTGGAGATGTCGGCGACGCGATTCATCGCCTGCGCCATGCCGCGCAGCAACGCGAGCCGGTTCGCGCGAATCGCCGGATCGTCCGCCATGACAAGCACGTCGTCGAAGAACCGGTCGACGGCAGGCTTCGCGCTCGCCAGCGCCAGTAGCGCACCGGCAAAATCACTCTGGGCGCAGTGGCGATCCACGATCGGCCGGAGTTCCTGCAGCGCAAGAAAGAGGTCGTGCTCGGCACCGGCCGCGACTCGGGCGTGGTCGACGGCGGCCGCGGCCTCGCTCCCGGACTTGCGCAGGATGTTGATGATCCGCTTGTTCGCCGCGGCGAGCGCTTCCGCTTCCGGCAGATCGCCGAAAGCTCTTACCGCCGCGACCTGCGCCGGGACGAGATCGATCCGCGCCGGCCGTTGGCAAAGAACGGCCTCCACCTGGTTCGCCGAATAGCCCGCATCGCGGAGATACCCGCGCAGGCGTTCGTAGACGAAATTCTCGAGATCGGCGCGCGCGTCCTGCACGGCCGGCATGCGAGCGAAGGATTGGAACGCGACCGCAACGAGATCCGGGAGCGCCACGGCCAATCCTTTTTCGACGAGGATCCGGATCGCGCCGATTGCGTGGCGGCGCAGACCGAACGGATCCTTTTCGCCGGTCGGCTGGGCGCCGATGCCGAACATGCCGGCAAGCGCTTCGAACTTGTCGGCGAGCGCTACTGCCTGCGCCACCGGACCCTCCGGCAGCGCGTCGCCGGCGAAGCGCGGCCAGTAATGCTGCTCGATCGCCGCCGCAACCGCATCGGGTTCGCCGTCGTGCAGCGCATAGTAGCGCCCCATCAGGCCCTGGAGTTCGGGAAATTCGCCGACCATGTCGGTGGTGAGATCCGCCTTGGCCAGCTTCGCGGCACGGATACTTTCGCCGCGTTCCGCGCCGATCCGTCCGGCAATCTCGCCGGCGAGCCATTCGAGACGCGAGACACGATCGAGCTGGCTGCCGAGCTTGTTGTGGTAGACAACCGTGGCGAGCTTCGGCGTGCGGGCCTCGAGTCTCGTCTTCCGATCCTGGTCGTAGAAGAAACGGGCATCGGCGAGCCGCGCGCGCAACACGCGCTCATTGCCGCGCACGATCGCGCCGGGCTCGCGGGTCTCGATGTTGCTGACCATGAGGAAGCGTGGCACGAGCTTGCCGTCGCCGCCAGCCAACGCGAAATACTTCTGATTCTGCTGCATCGTCAGGATCAGGCATTCCTGCGGGACCGTCAGAAACGCCGGGTCGAACGCGCCTTCGTATACCGCGGGCCATTCCACGAGCCCGGTCACTTCGTCGAGGAGCGCGTCGGGCATGATGAGCGTCGTGCCGGCCGCGGCGGCGGTGAGCCCGGCGACGATGGCCGCGCGCCGCTCGGCAAAGCCGGCGATCACTTTGCCCTCGGCGGCGAGCGTTTCCTCGTAGGCGCCGGCGGTCGGGATGGCGATGTCAGCCCGACCCAGAAAGCGGTGCCCGTCGGTTGTGCGGTTCGCGACAAGCCCGAGCGCATGGACATCGATGACATTCGTGCCGTGCAACGCGAGCAGCCGGCGCGCCGGGCGAACGAAGCGAACGGTGGAGCCGTCGGGGCGCTGGTAGCTCATCACCTTCGGAATCGGCAGCTGCGCGAGCGCGTCGTCGAGCGAGGCCTGCAGTCCCGAAGCGAGAGCGACGCCCGGCTTCGTGCCCTCGTGAAACAGCGCCTCGGTCTTGCCGTCCGGTTCCCGTTTGAGACGCGGCACATCCGATTCGCCGAGGCCGAGTGCCGCGAGCTTCTTGACGAGCACGGACGTCGGCGCGCCGGCGGCGTCGAACGCGACGCTGACCGGGAGCAGCTTTTGCCGGAACGGTTGATCGGGCGACTTCGCGAGCACGTTTGTGATCGTTGCCGCCAGGCGGCGCGGTGTCGCGTACGGCGTGGTCGTGCTTTGCGCCGTGAGGAATCCGCGCTGCCGAAGCCCGGCCGCGAGGCCATCGGCAAACGACTCGCCGAGGCGCCGCAATGCCTTCGGCGGCAACTCCTCCGTCAGCAGTTCGACGGTAAGGTTGGCATGAGCGCCGCCGGGCCGCCCCAAGGCGCTCATAACTCCCTCTCGGAGGGAAGGCGCGAAGCGCCAAGGGAGCACCATCGAGCGCCGCCGGGCCGCCCCAAGGCGCTCATAACTCCCTCTCGGAGGGAAGGCGCGCAGCGCCAAGGGAGCACCATCGAGCGCCGCCGGGCCGCCCCAAGGCGCTCATAACTCCCTCTCGGAGGGAAGGCGCGAAGCGCCAAGGGAGCACAAATACACACTCATGCCGCAGCCATCGGGAAGCCCAGCGCCTCGCGCGAATCGTAGTAGGCCTGCGCAACCAGCCGCGACAGCGTCCGGATGCGCCCGATGTATCCGGCGCGCTCGGTCACTGAAATGGCCCCGCGCGCATCGAGCAGGTTGAACGTGTGCCCGGCTTTCAGGATCATTTCGTATCCGGGCAAGGGAAGCTTCGCTTCGAGCAGCCGCCTGGCCTCCGCTTCGAAGAAAGCGAACTGGTCGAAGAGTTTGGGCACATTTGACGCGTCGAACGCATATTTCGATTGTTCGACCTCGTTCTGGAAGAAGACGTCGCGATAGCTGATGCCCTCACCGTACCGGAGGTCGTAGACGGACTCGACATCCTGCAGGGCCATCATCAGGCGCTCGAGACCGTAGGTGATCTCGCCGGTGATAGGGTTGCAATCGAGGCCGCCGACCTGCTGGAAGTACGTGAACTGGGTAATCTCCATTCCGTTGAGCCACACTTCCCAACCCAGCCCCCAAGCGCCGAGCGTCGGATTCTCCCAGTCGTCCTCCACCAGGCGGACGTCGTTCGTCTTGAGGTCGAGTCCAAGTGCTGCGAGCGAGCCGAGATAGAGGTCGAGGATTTCCGTGGGCGAGGGCTTCAGCACCACCTGGAACTGATGGTGCTGGTGGAGCCGGTTGGGATTCTCGCCGTAACGGCCGTCCTTCGGGCGCCGCGACGGTTGCACGTAGGCGGCGCGCCACGGCTCGGGGCCGAGCGCGCGCAGAAACGTGGCCGTGTGCGACGTGCCGGCCCCGACCTCCATGTCGTAGGGCTGCAGAAGCGCGCATCCCTGGCGATCCCAATAGTCCTGAAGCCGCAGGATGACATGCTGGAAGGTTGGCCTGGAAGGAGAGGCGGCTCGCTCGGGCATCGCGCATTTTACCGGCATCGTCACCGCGGGCGAAAAATCCGGTTCAGACGGCGGCGTGTCCCGCGCGCCGTCCGAGCCCGATCGCGGCGACGAGGAGAACGACGGCAACGCCGTTGGTCGTGGCGTCGCCCCATCGCACGTACGGCGTCATCCCCTCGCGGCCCGTGATCTCGACCTCGAGGATGCCGCGCGCGAACCACGGCAGGCGGCCCAGTTCACGGCCATCGTGGCCGATTGCCGACGTGATGCCGGTATTCGTCGCGCGCACGAGCGGGCGCCCGGTTTCGAGCGCGCGCATCGCCGCGATCTGGTTGTGCTGGTAGGCGGCGATCGAGCGTCCGTACCAGGCATCGTTGGTGACGTTGACGAGAAGCGTTGCCGTCGCCGGCTGAGCGTCGCATGTCCGCGCCGAAGGCATCTTCGTAGCAGATGCTGAGCGCGACGCGCTGGCCCGCGACATCGAGCACGGGCTGGTCGGGATCGCCCGACGCCTGGCTTGCGAGCGGAATGGACAATATCCTGCGTATGAACCAGCCGACGACGGGCTCCAGCGGAATCGTCTCGCCGAAAGGGACGAGGTGGCGCTTGCGGTAGAGCTGGGGCCGCTCGAGGCCGATGCTAACGACGCTGTTGTAGTAACGCGGGCCGCCTCCCGGAATGAGCGCCGGCTCGAGGGTGAACATGCCGACAAGGGCGTCGCCGTCGCGTGCCGCCATCGTGTCCAGGAGCTTCAGCAACACGCTTTCCGGCACTTCATCCGCGAAGACTGGAAATGCGCTTTCCGGAAGCACGACGAGCCGGCCGCGACTCTCGCGCACGAGCTTCGAGTAGAGATCGAAAGTCGCCCGGCGGAAATCCGGATCGAACTTGAGATCCTGCGTGACGTTGCCCTGGATCAGTGACGTTGCGACAGGTGTGCCGACCGGCGAAGTCCATGCGATGCGTCCGAGCGCGGCGCCTCCCGCGACGACGATGGTAACGGTCCCCAACGCGACGGCGGCTCGGGAGCGCGTCCATCCGGCAGCCGTGTCGAGCGCGAGCGCGAGCGCCGCCGCGACGAGGGCCGTCGCCAGCGTGATCATGAACACGCCCCCCACGGGCCCATAGCCCGCCAGTGGATTTGCCGCGTCGCCGGTCAGCGAGGCGTAGCCCAGCGAGAGCCACGGAAACCCGGTAAAGACGATGCTGCGCGCCCATTCGGCGAGCGGCCACGCCGCCGCGGCGGCGAACGCACGCGCCCCGGATCCCGGCGCCGTTCCCTTCACCGCGATCCAGCCGACCGCGGCGGGATAGAGTGCCAGGAAGCCGCAGAAGCCCGCGGTGGCGACCGCGGCGATCGGCATCGGCATGCCGCCATAGGTGTTGAGCGCCACGAATACCCAGGACGATCCCGCGCCGAACAGCCCGGCACCGAATGCATAGCCGATCGCGGCCGCGGCGCGCGCCGACGTCGCACCCTGCCACAGCAGGATGAGCACGGCGAGGGTCAGGATCGGGAGCGGCGCCAGCGCGAACGGAGCGAAGCCGAATACCGTCGCGGCACCCGCGGCGAACGCGAACGACAGGCGCATTGCGCCGGTCGATTTCATCCGCGGGCTCCGGCCGGCGCCGACGCGACGGCCACCGTCAGCGCTCGGGCGACGGCGGCGCGGCGCCCGCGTCCGCAGGCGCAACGGCGGGCTCGATCTGCAACGTGTACAGCCGTCGACTGTCCGCGCGCACGACACGGAAGCGGAAATCCCCGATGGTCGCAGTCTCACCCCGCTTCGGCAGCCGGCCGAATGCCTGCAGCACGAGCCCGCCCACCGTGTCGAACTCGTCGTTGGCAAAGTCGGTGCCGAAGTGCGTGTTGAAATCGTCGATCTCGGTCTGTGCCTTCACGCGGAAACGGCCGTTCGCTTCGGCGATGATGTTGTCCTCGCTCTCGTCGAAGTCGTACTCGTCCTCGATGTCGCCGACGATCTGTTCCAGCACATCCTCGATCGTGACGAGGCCGGAAACGCCACCGTACTCGTCGACGACGATCGCGATGTGATTGCGGTTGGCGCGGAAGTCGCGCAGGAGGACGTTCAGTCGCTTCGATTCGGGTACGAAGACCGCGGGCCGCAGCGTTTCGCGCAGATCGAAGCTGTCCGGCGTCCGGTAGTAGTGGAGCAGCTCCTTCGCGAGCAGGATCCCGACAACGTCGTCCTTGTTCTCGCCGATCACCGGAAACCGGGAGTGCTTGGTCTCGAGCACCAGCGGCAGAAATTGCGTGGGATCATCGTCGATCGAGACCACGTCCATCTGGGCACGCGGAATCATGATGTCCTGCACCGTCATTTCGGAGACCTGCAGCACGCCTTCGATCATCGACAGCGCATCGGCGTCGAGGAGCTTGTGCTCGAATGCGCCGTGCAGCAGCTCCAGCAGTTCCTCGCGATCCTCGGGTTCGCGCGTGAGAAACGCCGAGAGCCGCTCTAGGAGCGTCGGTTTGACGGGTTTGTCGCTGCGCTCGTCGTTCATGGCTCAATGCCCCCGCGCACGAGCGGCGTAGGGATCGGGCACGCCCAGCGTGGCAAGAAGCGCGGTCTCCCGCTGCTCCATGGCGCGCGCGGCGCGGCCGGTGCCGTGGTCGTAACCCTGCAGATGCAGCATGCCATGGACGACGAGATGGGCGCAGTGCTCGGCAAGGGTCTTGCCCTGCGCGCGGGCTTCCGCGCGCACCACGGGAGCGCACAACACGATGTCGCCTGCGATGCGCGCCGTCGCGTCGTACACAAAGGCGAGCACATTGGTCGCGTGCTCCTTGCCGCGGTAGAGCGCGTTCAGGGTCTGGCCTTCACGTTTGCCGACGAAGCGGACCGTAACGGTCGCATCGCGCTCCGCCGCCGCGCGTGCCCAGCGGCGCACTGCGGCCGGCGCAGGCAGCGCAGCGGACGCCACTCCGTACTGGACGGCGAGGGAAACCCGGGGTCCGGTGGGCTTCATGCGCCCTCCCTCCGAAGAGCGGACGATCGAACGGCCGAGTGTCGGGCGCGCGCAATCGCGCGGCGACGCGCCCTACGGGCCTTGGCATTGCCCGCCGCGCTCATGCGCCTCCACTCTCTTTGCGGCTCTCGATGTCGCGCTCGTACGCGCCGATGATCTTCTGCACCAGCGGGTGCCGGACGACGTCGGCGCTGGTAAAACGGGTGAACGCGATGCCGCGCACGCCGGCCAGAATGCGGTCGGCCTCGACGAGCCCGCTCTTCTGGCCGCGCGCAAGGTCGATCTGCGTCACGTCGCCGGTGATGACCGATTTCGTGCCGAACCCGATGCGAGTCAGGAACATCTTCATCTGCTCCGGCGTCGTATTCTGCGCCTCGTCGAGAATGATGAACGAGTGGTTGAGCGTGCGGCCGCGCATATACGCGAGCGGCGCGATCTCGATCGTGCCGCGCTCGAAGAGCTTGCCTGTCTTGTCGAACCCCATGAGGTCGTACAGCGCATCGTAGAGCGGTCGCAGATAGGGATCGACCTTCTGCGCGAGATCGCCTGGCAGAAAGCCCAGCCGCTCGCCGGCTTCGACCGCGGGGCGGACGAGCACGAGCCGCTTGACGGTATCGCGTTCGAGCGCGTCGACGGCGCATGCGACCGCGAGATACGTCTTTCCGGTGCCGGCCGGGCCGATGCCGAACGTGATGTCGTGGTCGTGAATATGCTTGAGATAGAGCGTCTGATTCGGCGTGCGGCCGTGCAGATCGGCCCGGCGCGTGCGCAACCGCGCCCCCTCGTCGTCGCCGGCCCCCGCCGCCGGACCCGCGGCGCGCTGGGTGGTGAGTTCGATCAGCCCGAGCTGGATGTCGTCGACGGACAGGGGCTTCTCGGCCAGGGCGTAGAAGCGGCGAATCGCCTCGGCCGCGAGCCTCGTCTGGGGCGTCGGCCCGGTGAGCGTGAACGTGCCGCCGCGATGCCCGATCGAAACGTCGAGCGCGGCCTCGATCTGGCGCAGGTTCGCGTCGAGCGGACCGCACAGATTCGCAAGCGCATGATTGTCGAGTGGGGCGAGCGCGATCTGCTGTTGCTCGCGTCCCGCCGCCGTCGGATCCCGCTGCTGTCGTGGCCGCTCAGACACCTTGTCGCACCAATGGCGCTTTCAGCGCCTCGTCCAGCGTGCCTGCCGATTCGATCAGGTGCGCGCGTGTCGACGCATCGCGGTTGCCGGCGGCCGCCTTGATCTGCGTCGAAAGGAGCTTCGCCTCCGCACGGAACAGCGCGGTGGCGTCGGACGGCGTGGTCGGCGACGGCCGCGTGAGAACGGTCGCGATGCGGCGCAGATGCTCGCGCTGCAGGTCGCGGCGCGGACCCGGTATCGCGGCGCCGGTCTTGAGCTCGCTCCAGATCGAACCGCGCAGCGCGGCGAAGAGTTCGCCCAACGTCAGCGCCTGATCCGCCTTGCTCACCTTGATTTCGGAATCGAGCAGCCGGGCGAGCACGGCGTCGCTCATGAGCTGGTTCAGCACGCCGGTGCGCAGCGCCAGCACGCGGCTGCGCAGGCTGAAATCCGGGTTGAACCGGCTTGCCCGGTCACCGTCCCCGCCGATGTTGAGATAGTCGATGCCCATGCTGCGGAGGAATTCGGGCTTGAACTGAAAGCTCTGCGCCGAAAAGATTTCGCTGGCGATGACCTCCAGTGCCGCGCGCTGCTTGGCCGGCGGCACGGGTGTAAGCGGCAGACGCCCGGTGCCGGCAAAGTCGCGGACGTAATAGACGCCGCCGATGTATTTCGCCGACAGCGCGGCCGCGCGGCGGAACTGCCGGAATCCCGCGTCGAAGCTACGGCGCAGCACGTCGTAGGATTCGCCCGGCTTCAGTTGCTTGGCTTCGAGCCGTTGCCAGAGTTCCTGCGAGATCACGAGCCGCTTCTTCAGATAGAGCACCGGGTCCGTCCCGAGATCGAACTGGCTCGCGTCGGGGTCGAGTCCCGCGATCACTTCCTCGTCGGACGAAAACGCAAGCAGCGGGTCGTTCGTACCGCGCGCGGCGATCCTCGCGAGCTCCTCGTTCTCGGTCTCCTTCGGCAGCGGCCGGTACGCGTACTCGACCGCCCAATAATCGTAGGGCCCGATCGTGGGCTCGAAATAGGCGCCCTGCGACTCGCCCTTCACCGCAATGTTGATCGGGTTGTAATCCATCACGGAGCCGGAGATGCCGTTCTCCCGGCTCCACGCCGGATCCGCGATCTTCGCGAGCGGATACGCGGTGGACGCCCGGAAATTGTGCCGCAGGCCAAGCGTGTGACCCACTTCGTGCATGACGACGGCCTTGAGGGACGCGTTGACGAATGCGTCGGTCTCGGGGCTGCCGGGCTCGATTTCGCCACGCGCGGTGAGAACGTCGAGACCGAATTCCATCTCCGCGAGGGCCTCCGACGCATAGCTGCAGGCACTGCCATCGAGCCCGAGCGACGCCTGGTACGCGTCGAACGCGGGCCACGCCGATGGCGCATCCTCGACGACGAACGTGCGAAAGGTGCGCGACCAGGATTCCGGAATCGCGACCTGGGCGTCGAGAATCTCACCGGTGCGCGGATCGACCGTCGACGGCCCGATGGCGAACGACGCGTCGGCGGAGACAAACCAGCGTACCGTCGAGTGGCGGGCGTCGTAGGTCGCGAACGGCGCATCCGCGTCCTGTTGCTTTACGACGATCGCGTCCTTGAAGCCGATCTTTTCGAACGCCTTGTTCCACTCGAGGATGCCGTCGCGCACCGCGGCGCGGTACTTCTCCGGGACCGTGCGGTCGAGCCAGAAGACGATCGGCTCCTTTGGCTCGGACAGCGCCGCGCCAGCGTCTTTCCTTTCGAGCCGCCAGCGATTGACGTAGTGCGTCTTCGCCGTGAATTTCGCGTCGGTTGAAAAGTCCCAGACCTGGCTCTGGAAGTGGCCGATCCGGGGATCCGCGCGCCGCGCCGGCATCGGCTCCGCGAGCTGCGCGAAGTTGTACGTGTAGCCGAGGAAGAGACTGCGCCCATCGGGCAGGGTCGTGAACGGTGGATACAGGTTCGGCTGAGGCGTTGGCGTGGGTGCCCGGGGCAGGGTCGCCTTCGGATTCGCATAGTGGGCCGACACGACGAACGACGTCTGGTCAGCCGAATTCTTCACGCCTTCGAAGCTCGAGTTCTTGGCATCGAACGTGTAGCTGCGCATCTGGATGCCGGTCGTGAAGCGGTCGCCGGCGGGAATGTCGGTCAGGAGAAGGGCATTGGCGTCGATCAGCACCGTCTTGCGCTCCGGATGCGGCAGACTCACGACCGGCGCCGCCCCAAGCATGCTGTCGGTGAAGCCCTCCTTGACGCCCTGCGCGATCGGCGCGTTGGCGCCACCCGTGAACGCGTAGTTCTTCGCGATCAGCTGCACGATGTTGCCGATGCGCTTGAATTCGACGATCTGGTCGCTCAGCATCATGCCGCCATAAACGCCCTGTTCGCCGACGCCGCGGCTCAGGTTGGACGTGAACAGATACGCCACGCCGAACTGCTCGGGCGCAATCTCGATCCAGACCTTCTCGTCTTTCTGCCAGACGCGAAACATGCCTGGCGACTCCTTCGCATCCTTGATCACATCCAGGAACGGCTTGGGACCGGCCGCGGCAGCTGCGGCCGCGCCGGCTGCCTGCGCGACGCTGGCGGAGGGCGCGCCCGGACGCGTGCTGGCGGCATTTCCGGCCGTCACGCCGGCGGCGACGGCGGCAGCGAGCTTGGTCGTGTCGGTCGAATGCTGCGAGGGCGTCGCGGCGCCGGTCGCGTCCGGCACTCCCGGCGCGCCCGCACAGCCGGAGAGCGCCATCTGCATTACCGCAACGATCGTGCCGGCGATCAGAACAGGGGAACGGGAACGCGTCATGGCTAGGTTCCTTGCATGACAGGGGCCGGCGAACACGCGCGGCATCGGCACCGGTGATGCGTCAGGCCGCAACGAGTTCGCCACGCAGCGAATGCGGCCGCGCCGCGTCGATCGTGACATTGGCGTAGCGGCCCACCAGCGCTGCGTCGCCAGCGAAGTTGACCACGCGATTATTGTCGGTGCGGCCGGCAAGCTCGGAATCGTCCTTGGCGGCGCGGCCCGTCACGAGCACACGCTGCCGCGTGCCGACCATCGCGTCGCTGTGTGCGCGGTATTGCAGGTCGAGGCGCTCCTGCAGCCGTTCGAGGCGTGCCGCCTGCAGCGCCGGGGGCACCTGATCGGAAAGCTCCGCCGCGGGTGTTCCCGGACGCGGACTGTACGCGAAGCTGAACGCACCGTCGAAGTTCGACGTCCGCGATGAGCTGCATGGTCTGCGCGAAATCCGCATCCGTTTCGCCGGGAAACCCGACGATGAAATCCGAGGTGAGCGACAGCCCCGGCCGCTCGTTGCGCAGTTTCCTGACGATCGACTTGTACTCGAGAATCGTGTAGCCGCGTTTCATCGCCGCCAGCACGCGGTCCGAGCCCGATTGCACCGGCAGATGCAGGTGCGAGACCAGTTTGCCGACCTTGCCGTAGGTGGCAATGAGCCGGCGGGTCATCTCCTTCGGATGCGACGTCGTATAGCGGATGCGCTCGATTCCCGGAATTTCGGCGACGTATTCGATCAGCGTCGCCAGATCGGCGGTCTCGGCGTCGGCACTCATCCTGCCACGATAGGCGTTGACGTTCTGGCCAAGGAGCGTGATCTCGGCGACGCCCTGGTCGGCGAGATCGGCCACCTCGGTCAGCACATCGTCAAACGGCCGCGAGACCTCCTCGCCGCGCGTGTACGGCACGACGCAGAACGAGCAGTACTTGCTGCAGCCTTCCATGATCGACACGAACGCCGACGCACCCTCGACCCGCGGCGGCGGCAGGTGATCGAACTTTTCGATTGCCGGAAACGCGATGTCGACCTGCGGCTTTCCCGTCACGCGCCGTTGCCGGATGAGCGCGGGGATCCGGTGCAGCGTCTGCGGGCCGAAGACGATGTCGACAAAGGGGGCGCGGCCCACGATTGCGGCACCTTCCTGGCTCGCCACGCAGCCGCCGACGCCAATGATGAGATCCGGATTGTCCGCCTTCAGCGCGCGCACGCGGCCGAGATCGTGAAACACGCGCTCCTGGGCCTTTTCGCGCACCGAGCACGTATTGAAGAGGATGACGTCCGCGCGCTCGGGACGTTCGGTGCGCACGAAACCGCCATCGGCGGCGAGCACGTCGGCCATCTTGTCCGAGTCGTACTCGTTCATCTGGCAGCCGAAGGTGCGGATGTAGAGCTTGGGCGTCACTGGCACGCCCCGGGGCCGGTGGTGATCCAGTGGGGGCGGAAGTCGTTGAAAGGGCTGGAATTATAGCAGGGCGGTCGCCGGCGCCGCGTTCGGGCGTCCGGGTGACCGCGTCGAGGTGCTGATTCGGCGCGAACGGGAAGGTAGAATTGCCTCACGCAGGTGCCCGCCCCGAATCCCTCGTGGCGGGTGAAACGGGAATGCGGTGCCGCGCGGATTCGTTCCGCGCCAACCCGCGGCTGCCCCCGCAACGGTAAGCGAGTGCGGGCCGCCCCATCATACGCCACTGTCGCAGCGCTTCGATCGAGGCGCGCTGACGGGAAGGCGGGCGGCCAAGACTCGCGAGCCCGGAGACCGGCCTGCGCCCGGGTCGCGGCGCGCCGTCATGGGCGCGCACGGCTCGACGACGCATCGCGGCGCCCCTTGGGGTCACGCGAGCGCTCGCCAAACCCGCGCGGGGTCGCGCGGCGCACGCGGAGCCTGTCATGTTTCGTCCTTCCCCTTATCACGCCGCCGTATCAGGCGCCGGGCCGTCGACCGGTTTCTTCGCGCATCGCGCGGCGCCCGCTGCCCGCGTTTGCGCAATGGCGCTGGCCGTGGTGGCACCAGCCGTCTTCGCACAAGACACGCCGCTGCCGAAAGCGGCGCTCTACGATTCGTATGCGGTCACGGCGACGCGTGGCTCGCAGCCGATCGCCGACGTCCTTGCCGACATCACCGTGATCGGCGCGGACGAGATTGCGCGTGCCGGCGCGCAAGGTGTCACCGAGTTTCTGCAGCGCCAACCCGGCGTGGAGATCGTCCAGAATGGCGGGCCCGGTTCCGTATCCGGGGTTTTTCTGCGCGGCGCGAACCGTGGCCAGACGCTGGTCCTGATCGACGGCATCCGGATCGCGTCGTCGAGCGCCGGCGCCACGTCGCTCGAGGCGATTGCGCTCGATCAGATCGACCGGATCGAGATCCTGCGCGGTCCTGCGTCGAGCCTCTACGGTGCCGACGCGATCGGCGGCGTCGTGCAGGTATTCACGCGACGGGGCGCCGGGGCAATTTCGGGCAACGCCAGCGCGGGGTACGGCACATACGGCACCTGGGACGTCAAGGGCGGCGTGTCGGGCGCATCCGGTTCAACGCAGTTCGCGTTGCAGGCGGCGGCAAAGGCGAGCGACGGTTTCAACGCGATCACGAATCCGGCGAATTTCCTGTTCAATTCCGACGCGGACGGGTACTCCAACCGGAGCGTTACGGCGAGCGCCGGATACACCATGGCGCCCGACCAGATGTTGACGGCGCAATATTTCCGGAGCCGCCTCGACAACCGGTTCGACGGCGGACCGGGTTTCGACGATCGGACGATCACGGTGGCCGAAACCTGGCAAGTCGCGAGCCGCAACCGCATCACGCCGTTCTGGGTATCGCGCCTGTCGGCAGGCGCCGGAAGCGACGACAGCCAGACGCAGACGGCGTTTGGCGACTCGACCTTCGACACGACGCAGCGGCAATATGCGTGGCAGAACGAATTGACGCTTCCGGCCGGCACGCTGACTGCCGGTTTCGAGCGGCGCGAAGAGCACGTGGCGACCAACGCCGCATTCGCCGTGACGGAGCGCAATACGAATTCGCTGTTCGGCATCTACCAGCTGCGCGAAGGCGCGCACGCGCTGCAGACGAATCTGCGCCGTGACGATTCGAGCCAGTATGGCGGAAAGACCACGGGCGCTTTCACCTATGGCTACCGCGTGATGCCGTCGCTTCGCGTCACCGCAGGGTACGCCACCGGCTTCAAGGCGCCGTCGTTCAACGATCTCTATTACCCGGGGTTCGCCAATCCCACGCTCGTGCCGGAGACGTCGAAGAACCTCGAAGGCGGCGTCTACTGGAACACGAATGCGGCGTGGGCGAGCGTCGAAGCGCGCGCCATCGTCTACCGGAATCGCATTTCACAGCTGATCGTATTTCAATGCGACGCGAATTTCGACTGCGCGCCGCACAACGTGGATCGCGCCACGCTCGAAGGCGTGACCCTCGGGCTCGACGTCCGGGCCGGCAACGGGTGGACGGTCGCGGCGTCGCTCGACCTCCAGTCGCCGGAGAACGACGTCACGGGCAAACTCTTGCCGCGGCGGGCGCGCCGGCATGGCGCTGTGGCGGTCGGGTATCCGCTGGGGTCCGCACGCCTCGGCGCGGAACTCGTCGCCTCGTCGCTGCGCTACGACGATCCGGCCAACCTGCTGAAGATGGGCGGCTACGCCATCGTCAATCTCACGGCGGAATGGGCGCTGCCGCACGGCATCACGCTGTTCGCGCGGGCCGACAACATCTTCGACAAGAACTACGAGCTCGCCGCCGGCTATTCGACCGGCGGCGCGACGGTGTTCGCCGGCGTGCGCGCGGCGCTGCGATGAGACGCACGGCGAATGCGACGGGATTCGGGGTCGCCGCGCTCCTCACGTGGCTCACTGCCGCGCAGGCTGCGGTGCAGGTGGTCGACGACGCGGGAGTGACGGTGACGCTGGCCGCACCTGCCGCGCGGATCGTGAGCCTCGCGCCGCACGCGACCGAGCTTCTTTACGCTGCCGGCGCGGGCGATCGCGTCGTCGGCGTGCTCGCGACGTCCGATTGGCCACCGGAGTCGGCAGCCAAGCCAAGGGTCGGCGACTCCCGCGCGCTCGACCTCGAGCGCATCCTCGCGCTCGCACCGGACCTCGTCGTGACGTGGCCCTACGCCGCGCCGGCGCAAGTCGGCATGCTCGTCGGGCGCGGTGTGCCGGTGTTCATCGCGAATCCGGCGACGATCGAAGGCATCGCACAGGATCTCGAGCGACTGGGCGCTCTCGCCGGGACATCGCCGACCGCGACCGCGCGCGCCGCTGAATTCCGTGCCCGACTCGCACGGCTGTCCGCGCGGCACGCCGGCGTGCGAACGGTACGCGTCTTCTACGAAATATGGAATGCGCCGCTGTACACGATCGGCGGGAACCACCTTATTTCGCAGGCCATCCGCGTGTGCGGCGGCGAGAACGTGTTCGCGTCGTTGGCGCTGCCCGCGCCCGGCGTGAGCGTCGAGGCGGTGATCGCCGCGCGGCCAGAGGTGATCGTCGCCGGCGCGGATCGTGGCGAGCGCCCGAACTGGCTCGACGCCTGGAGGCGCTGGCAGGATTTGCCGGCGGTCGCGTTCGACAATCTCTTCACCGTAGACGCGAACCTGCTGCATCGCGCCGGACCGCGATTCATCGACGGCGTCGAATCGCTGTGCACGGTGTTGACACAGGCGCGCGCCCGTCTGCGTTGATCGCCGGGGGCACGAGGCGGCCTGTCGTCAAGCGGGCAGGAAGGTGCGCGTGGCCCCCTCGCCCACGGACAGGAGCCGGTGTCCGAACAGCTCCGACAGCGAGGCGCCGGTCAGGATGTCCCCAGCGATGCCGGTGCGAGCGCGGCCATGACCGAGCGCGATCGCGTGATCCGCATAGCGCAGCGCCAGGTGCAGGTCGTGCAACACCATGACGATGGACTTGGCGTGGTCGCGCGCCATTGCGACAACCGTGTCGAGTGCGGCGATCTGCTGGCCGAGGTCGAGGTGCGACGACGGTTCGTCCAGCACCATCAGCGCGGGATCCTGGGCCACGAGCGCCGCCAAGGCGAGGCGCCGCCGTTCCCCGCCGGAGAGCGTTCGCGCATCGCGCCCGCCGAGCTCGGCCAAGCCGAAGGCCGATAGCGCGGACTGTGCCCGATCGACGTCGGCGGCCGATTCCCACTGCCAGCGTGCGAGATGCGGATGGCGCCCGATGAGCGCGGTCTCGAGGACGGTCGCCGGGAAATAGTCGATGCTTTCCTGCGGCAGGAAACCCCGTCGTCTGGCGCGCTCGCGCGGGCCAAGTCGAGCGAGCGGCGTGCCGTCGTATGCGACCTCGCCCGCCGCCGGCATCCTGATGCCTGCGAGCGTCGTGACGAGCGTCGTCTTGCCGGCGCCGTTCGGTCCGACCACGACCCAGCATTCTCCGGCGCGCACGTCGAATTCGAGTCCGGAGACGAGCGTTCGGCCGGCGACCGCAAGCGTCAACCCGCGGCACGACAACCGTGGCGGCGCGGGCGTCACGAGCGTCCCCGTGCCAGCAGCGCGAGCAGCACCGGAACGCCGACCAGCGCGGTGATCACGCCGACCGGCAGCTGAATCGGCGCGGCGACCGTGCGTGCCAGTGTGTCCGCCAGCAACAGCAGTGTGCCGCCCGTCAGGACACACGCGGGCAGCAGCAGGCGCTGATCGTTGCCGATCACGAGGCGGAGCGCGTGCGGAACGACGAGGCCGACGAACCCGACGCTGCCGGCGGTCGTCACGGCGACCGCCGTGGCGAGTGCGGAGACGGCGCAAAGCAGAAGCGTGGTACGCGCGACGGCGACACCGAGTGCGGTGGCCACGTCCTCGCCCCGCGCAAGTACATTGAGATCCCGCGCAAACGCAAGCGCGCCACAAAGCGCCACGGCCAGCGTCACCAGCGCGGGCGTCGCGGCGCTCGCGCCGCCAAGGTCGCCGATCAACCAGAAGAGCATGCCTTTCACCTGCGCATCGGGCGCGAGTGTCAACAGCAACGCGATCAGCGCGCCCCATCCGGCGGCAACGACGACACCCGTGAGCAACAGTCGCGTCGTCGTCCACGGTGCGCGCTCCGCGCCGGTGCGTGCGAGCCCGAACACGAGCAATGTCGAAGCGAGCGCGCCACCGAGTGCGGCAGGCGTCACCCATGCCGCGGCGCCCGCGAGCATTGCGCCCAATGCGCCCACGGCTGCGCCGCCCGAAATGCCGAGGATGTACGGGTCCGCGAGCGGATTGCGCAGCAACACCTGCATCAAAGCGCCCGCGAGCGCCAGCAACCCGCCTACGGCGAAGGCTGCCAGCGCGCGCGGCAGGCGCAGTTCGCGAACGATGGCGGCCTCCGTGCCGGGCGTTCCATCAGTCAGCGCGCGAAAGATTGCCGCGCCGTCGATCGACACGCTTCCCGCCGCGAGCGCCCAGGCGAGCGCGGCAAGTCCGGCCGCCGCGACCAGAGCGAGGATCGCAGCATTTCGCCCGAGAGAGGCAATTCCGGTAGGACGCGATGCGGGCATGGAAGGCGGACAAGGTTGCGGAGCGGCCGCTCTCGCTTCTGCGCCGATTATAGAGGCGCCGATCGGCGCGGTGCGCGGGGAGCGTCGTGGAGCGGATCCCCCGACATGCCGCGCGACTATAATCGGTATCTCGCCAGACGGGGACGGGGAAGGGCACGAGCGGCACGATGAACAAGGCATTCACGCGCGAATCGGATGCGCTCGACGATGACGACATCGATGTCGTCTCGCCGCTGCCGGCTGGCGCGCGCAATTACATGACGCCCGGCGGATTCGCACGGCTATCCGGCGAACTCGAACATCTCGTGAAAACGGAGCGGCCGGAACTCGTGGCGACCGTGGCGTGGGCAGCCGGCAACGGCGATCGCTCGGAAAACGGTGACTACATCTACGGCAAGAAGCGCTTGCGCGAGATCGACCGCCGCATCCGCTTCCTGATCAAGCGCCTCGATGTGGCCGAGGTCGTCGACCCGGCGATGCCGCGCGACGACGAGTTCGCGGGACAGGTGTTCTTCGGCGCAACGGTGACCGTAGGCGACGCGCGCGGCGATGCGCGCACGGTGGCCATCGTCGGCGTCGACGAGATCGATACGGAGCGCGGCTACATCAGCTGGGTATCGCCAATGGCGCGCGCGTTGTTGAAGGCGCGCGAAGGCGACTCCGTGACGCTCCGCACACCGGCCGGCGCCGAAGAGATCGAAATCATCGAGGTCAGGTACGAGCCGCTTTCCACCGGCGTCACGGCTTCGGGTTGACGCGGTGCGCGACCTGAGGCTAGAGTGCCCCGATGACTGCACCCGCCACGCCCACCGCCTCCACGCCGGGCGAAGCCATCGATCCGGAGCTTGCCCGCCTCGAGCAGCGCCTCGGGCTCTTGATCTCGCACGTCAAGGTGCTGCGCGCGACCAATGCCAACCTGCGCCGGGATCTCGCTGCGGCGGAAGCGCACAATCAGGCGCTGTCCGAGCGCGTGGCCGAGGCGAAACGCCGGCTCGATGCCCTGCTCGCACGCCTGCCGGAGCCCGCCGAATGACCGCCAAGACAGCCAATGCCGGCGAGCGGATGGTGACGCTCGATATTTCGCTCCTCGGGCGCGACTACAAGGTGGCATGCAAGGACGGCGAGGAGGACGAGCTGCGGGACGCGGTCGCGTTCCTCGAGCATCGGATGCGCGAAATCCGCGAGGCAAGCAAGACCAGCACGGTCGAACGGGTCGCCGTGATGGCGGCCTTGAACCTTGCGCACGACTTTCAACGCGAGCGTGCATTCCCGAGCGCCGCGCCCGAACCCGTTACGCCGACCGATATCGTCGATGCTTCGGCCGCGCTGCAACGAATCGCGGCGATGCGCTCGGCAATCGATCAGGTGCTGTCGAGTACGGAGAAGCTTTCCTGACGCGCCGTGTGGCGCGGGTCTTAACCATGTTCCCTGCGGTGTTCGAGTTGCCCATATACTCTTTGAACCAATGCTAGTTAGCGAGGTTGCCAAGCCACATGCGGGCTGGTGTGCGCTCCCACGCGGAAGCGCCTGAAAGCTCCGGCAGGCGACCCTCTTGAACCTCAGGTTCAGGATGAGGGCAATACGGCACAGGCGGGGAACACCCCTTCAATCGCAGTTCAAGCGGCGGCGAGAGCGCCCGAATCTTTGCGATGCGCTACTGGCTGCTCAAGTCCGAACCGGACGAGTTCTCGATCGATGATCTCGCCGCGGCGAAAGGCCGGACCACGCCGTGGTTCGGTGTGCGCAATTACCAGGCGCGCAATTTCATGCGCGACCAGATGCGCGTCGGCGATCTTGCGTTCTTTTATCATTCGAGCTGCCCGGAGCCGGGGATCGCCGGCATCGTCGCGATCACCAGCGCTGCGTACCCCGACGCGACGCAATTCGACAGGAAAAGTCCCTACCACGATCCGAAGGCCGCGCCGGAGGCGCCGCGCTGGGTCAATGTCGACGTGACGCTCGTCGAGAAGTTTCACTTCGTGCCGCTCCCCGAGATGCGCGCGCACACCGAACTCGCCCGGATGCGCATCCTGCAACGCGGCAACAGACTCTCGGTCACGCCGGTGGATCCCGCCGAGTGGAAGTTCGTGCTGAAGCTCGCAAAGCACAAGGCGTCGGTGCCTCGCAGGCGTACCGGCGGTCGCTGAGGGAATGGATCCGACGCTGGTCGTCGCGTTTCTCGTCCTCGGTGCGATCGTCGGCTTCCTCGCCGGGCTCCTCGGGCTCGGCGGCGGGATGACGATGGTGCCCCTGCTCACGCTGGTCTTTGCGCGGGAACGATTTGCGCCGGAGCACGTTGTCCACATGGCCATCGCGACGGCGACGGCGACCATTCTGTTCACGTCGATCGCGTCGATGCGCGAGCACCAGCGGCATCGCGCGATCCTGTGGCCCGTCGTCTTCAGACTGGCTCCGGGAATCATCGTCGGCTCGCTCATCGGCCCGCAGATCGTCGGCGGGATGTCGACGGCGACGCTGTCCACGTTCTTCGGCGCCTTCGTCGCGGCAGCGGCTACCAACGTCCTGCTCGATCGAAAACCGAAGCCCACGCGGGAATTGCCCGGCCGCGGCGGGTTGATGACCGTCGGCGGCGGCATCGGGCTGATATCGAGCATGGTAGGCGCCGGCGGCGCGTTCCTCAGCGTCCCGTTCATGACCGCCTGCAACGTGCCGATCCGCAGTTGCGTGGCAACCTCCGCCGCGCTCGGCTTGCCGATCGCCGTCGCCGCAACGATCGGATTCGTCGTGGCGGGATATTCGCAGTCCGGGCTGCCGCCGCACACGATCGGTTACGTCTACGTGCCGGCGCTGCTCGCGATCGTCGCCTCGAGCGTGATCTTCGCGCCGATCGGCGCGCGTGCCGCCCACCGGTGGCAGACGAAGCGGTTGAAGCGAGCGTTTGCGTTCGTGCTCTACCTGCTCGCGGTCTACATGCTGTGGCGCGCCTGGCGCTGATTACGCCGGCCCCGAATAGGTTTCCCGCAGCACGTTCTTCTGGACCTTGCCCATGGCATTGCGCGGCATTTCGGCGACGAAATGCACCCGCTTCGGGATCTTGAAATTCGCGATTTCGCCCTTCAATGTGGCGATGACGCCCGCTTCGGTCAACGCGCAGCCCGTCTTTCCGACGACGACCGCGACGACTGCTTCGCCGAAATCTTCGTCCGGAATGCCGATCACCGCGGATTCCACGACATCCGGCAGCGCATCGATCTTCTCCTCGATTTCCTTCGGATAGACGTTGAGCCCGCCGGTGATGATCAGGTCCTTCGCGCGACCGACGATGCGCAGGTAGCCGTTCGCCGCGAGCACGCCGACGTCGCCGGTGCGGAAAAAGCCGTCGGCCGTGAACTCCTCGTGCGTGCGCTCCGGCATGCGCCAGTAGCCGGAAAACACGTTGGGACCTCTGACCTCAACCCCGCCGACGACGTCGGCGGCGCAGGGATGGCCCGCGGCATCGACGATGCGGACCGACACGCCGGGCAGCGGCGTGCCGACCGTACCGCCGGTCCTTTGGCCATCGAGCGGGTTCGACGTGATCATGCCCGTTTCGGTCATGCCGTAGCGCTCGAGGATCGTGTGGCCGGTCCTGCGCCGGAATTCCTCGAATGTCTCGGGCAGGAGCGGCGCCGAGCCGGAAACGAACAGCCGCACGGACCGGCAGTCGTCGATGCCAAAGGACGGGAGCGCGAGAAGACGCGTATAGAACGTCGGGACGCCCATCATTGCGGTGGCGCGCGGCAGGAGTTCGCGTACCGTGTCGGCCTCGAACTTGTCGAGCCACAGCATGCGCGCGCCCGACAGCAACGCGCAGTGACACGCGACGAAAAGGCCGTGGACGTGGTAGATCGGAAGCGCATGCAGCAGGACATCGCCGCGCGTGAATCCCCAGAGGTCGACGAGCGCCAGCGCGTTGCTCGCGAGATTGCGGTGGGTCAGCATCGCGCCCTTGGGCCGGCCCGTGGTTCCCGACGTGTAGAGGATCGCCGCCACGTCGTCCGGCTGCGACCGGACAGTGTCGAAATTGTCCGGCTGGCCGATGGCACGGTCGAGCAAAGTGCCCGCGCCATTTCCCAATGTCAGCACTGCGGCCTCGGGACGCAATGCCGCGATCCGCTCGGCGGCTCCCGGGTCGCAGACGATCACCGCGGGCTCGGCGTCGCCAAAAAGATACGCAAGCTCGCCCTTCTGGTAGCCGGTGTTGAGCGGCAGGTACACGAACCCGGCGCGCAGGCACGCGAGATACAGCGCGAGCGCTTCCCAGCATTTGTCGACCTGGACCGCTACCCGATCGCCTCTGCCGCCGCCCGCCGCGATCAGCGCGTGCGCGAAGCGGGCCGACAGCGCAGCGAGGTCTTCAAAGCGAACGACCGGTCCCTCCGGGATCAGCAGACACGGCTGCTCGGCGCTGGCGGGAAAATGCGCGGACAGTAGCGCGTAGAGATTGGCGTTCATGGCGAACGATGGCCGGCAACGGGCGGTGCGTCCGGAATGCGGACATTACAACACACCGCGGTCAACCCGCGCCGGGAGCGCAAGCGATTCAGAACGGACAGCGCCGGGTCAGATCAAACCGGCGCCGCGCGCCCACTGGTACTTGGCGCCGAGCACGGCGACCGGTATCTCCGTCGAGTAGGCGTACGCGGGAATCCCGTGCTGGTACAGGTATTCCGCGGCCTCTTCGACCTCGACATCGCCGGCGAGTGAAGCGACGATCGGCTTGTCGATGCCCTTCGCCTTCATTTCCGCGACGACCTCGACGACGAGTTGCGCGAACACCATCGGCGGCGTGACGATCGTGTGCCAGTAGCCGAGGATGAGCGCATGGATCCGCGCCTCCTCGAGTCCCAGGCGGATCGTGTTCTGGTAGGTCCTGGGCGGCTCGCCGCCCGTGATGTCGACCGGGATTCCCGGCGGCGCCGAACGGCGGGATGAACTTGCGGAACGCGGCATCGAGATCAGGCGGCATCGCCATCAGCGAGAGCTTGTTGTCGACACAGGCGTCCGACAGCAGCACGCCCGAGCCGCCGGCACCCGTGATGATGACGACGTTCTCGCCCTTGGGCGTCGGCAGCACGGGAATGCCGCGCGCGAATTCGAGCAGGTCGCGAAGGCTCCGCGCGCGGATGACGCCCGACTGCTTCAGCACGTCGTCGTAGATCTTGTCGTTGCCGGCGAGCGCACCGGTATGCGAACTCGCGGCGCGGGCGCCCGCTGACTCGTGCGCCCGGCCTTCAGCATGACGACGGGCTTCTTCTTCGACACGCGCTTCGCGACTTCGGCAAACGCGCGGCCGTCCTTCAAATCCTCGCAGTGCTGGGCGATGATCGTCGTGTTGTCGTCCTGCTCGAAGAACGTGAGCAGGTCGTCCTCGTCGATGTCGGACTTGTTGCCCAGGCCGACGATCGCGGAGACGCCCATCTTCGCCGAGCGCGAGAAGCCGATGATCGCCATCCCGATGCCGCCCGACTGCGACGACAGCGCGGCGTGGCCCTTGACGTCGTACGCGGTGCAGAACGTCGCGCAGAGGTTCTTCCACGTGTAGTAGAAGCCGTAGATGTTCGGGCCCATGAGCCGGACGTCGTGCTTGCGCGCGATCTCGACCAGATCTCCTCCTGCCCCGCGAGGTTGCCGGTCTCGGCGAAGCCGGACGGGATGAGCACCGCGCCGGGGATCTTCTTCTCGCCGCACTTCGGTCAGCGCCGCCGCGCACGAACTTGGCGGGAATCGCGAACACGGCGACGTCGATCGCGCCCGGCACATCCTTGACGCTCTTGTAGGCCTTCTGGCCCATGATCTCGCCGGCGGTGGGGTTGATCGGATAGATCGCGCCCGTGTAGCCGCCGTTGATCAGGTTCTTCATCACCGAATTGCCGATCTTGCCTTCTTCCGACGACGCGCCGATCACGGCCACCGCGTCCGGCTTCATGATGCGGTTCATCTGCCGGACGATCGTTTCCTCGGCTCGGGCGGTAGCGCGCGACGGGCGGCGCGAAGTCGAGGACGATGCGCACGTCGGCGGCGATCGCTCCGCTCTTTGTCGCGAACACCGGGTTCAAGTCCAGCTCGGCAATCTCGGGGAAATCCGCGACGAGCCGCGAAACGTTCACGATCATCGCTGCGAGTGCGGCGCGGTCGACGGGATCCGCACCCCGCACGCCGTTCAGCATTTCGGCGGCGGCGATACCGTCCAGCATCGACAGCGCGTCGTCCGTGCGACGCCGGCGCGAGCCGGAAGGTGATGTCCTTCAGCACCTCGACGAGTACGCCGCCCAGCCCGAACGCGACGAGCTTGCCGAACACCGGGTCGGTGACGGCGCCGATGATCACCTCCTGGCCGCCGAGGAGCATCTGCTGCACCTGCACGCCCTGGAGCGATCGCGTCGGCGTTGTATTGCTACGCGTTGGCCATGATCGTCGCGAAGCCCTTTTCCGCCTCCTCGACGCTCTTGATGCCGACGAGCACGCCGCCGGCTTCCGTCTTGTGCAGAATCTCCGGGGAGACGATCTTCAGGACGACGGGAAAGCCCATCGCCGCCGCCAGTTTTGCCGCTTCGGCTGCCGACTTCGCCATGCCTTCCTTCGGCGTCGCGATGCCGTAGGCGTCGCAGACGAGCTTGCCTTCCGGCGCGGTCAGCGACGTGCGGCTTTCGGCTTTCGCCCGATCGAGAATCCGCCTAACTTCAGCGTTGTGGTCAGCCATCGTTGATTTCCTTCGGGGACGATCGACGCGGCGCTGCCCTGCGCCGTCCGCGTCGCGTGTTCAGATGACCTTTTCGGCGCGCAGCGCCGCGATTGCGCTCGCGTCGTAGCCGAGCTCGGTCAGGATCTCCTCGGTGTGCTCGCCCAGTAGCGGCGAGCGCGTGACTTCGGTCGGACTGTCGGACATCTTGATCGGGTTTCCGACCGACAGGTACTTGCCGCGCTTCGGGTGATCGACTTCGACCACCGTTCCCGTCTTGCGCAGCGACGGCTCCTCGGCGATTTCCTTCATCGACAGGATCGGACCGCACGGGATGTCGTGCGCGTTGAGGATGTCCATCGCCTCGAACTTGGTCTTGGTCTTGGTCCATTCCTCGATCTGGCCGAAGATTTCCATCAGATGCGGCAGCCGCGCCTTGGGTGTCGCGTACCGGGGATCCGTGAGCCATTCCGGCCGGCCGATCACCTCGCAGATGTCCTTCCATACGGGCGCCTGCGTGATGAAGTAGATGTAGGCGTTGGGGTCGGTCTCCCAGCCCTTGCACTTGAGGATCCAGCCCGGCTGGCCGCCGCCCGACGCGTTGCCGGCGCGCGGCACCGCGTCGCCGAACTACGCCGTTCGGGATACTGCGGATACTCTTCCATGACGCCGGTGCGCGCGAGCCGCTGCTGGTCGCGCAGCTTGACCCGGCACAGATTGAGCACGCCATCCTGCATCGCTGCCAGCACCTTCTGGCCGCGGCCGGTCGTGTTGCGCTGGTACAGCGCGGCGACGATGCCGAGCGCGAGATGCAGGCCGGTGCCGGAATCGCCGATCTGCGCGCCGGTGACGAGCGGCGGGCCGTCGTCGAAGCCGGTCGTCGACGCCGATCCGCCCGCGCATTGCGCGACGTTCTCGTACACCTTGCAATCCTCGTACGGGCCGGGGCCGAAGCCCTTGACCGAGGCGACGATCATCCGCGGGTTGAGTTCGCTGGATCCGCTCCCAGGTGAACCCCATCCGGTCGAGCGCGCCCGGTGCGAAATTCTCGACCAGCACGTCGCATTTCTTCACCAGCCCCTCGAGCACTTCCTTGCCCTTTCGGATGCTTGGCGTCGACGGTGATCGAGCGCTTGTTGTGGTTCAGCATCGTGAAATAGAGGCTGTCCACGTCGGGGATGTCGCGCAGCTGGCCGCGCGTGATGTCGCCTTCGCCGGCGCGCTCCACCTTGATCACGTCGGCGCCCAGCCATGCCAGAAGCTGCGTGCAGGTGGGACCCGACTGCACGTGAGTGAAATCGAGAATGCGCACGCCGTCCAATGCCTTACCCATCACGTTCCCCCATGCAGATGTCTTACAGAATTGGGCCGTGCAGCCAATCTTGCGTCACGGTTTCTTCTTCGCGGCGGGATTGAGACTCGTGATGCGGCCGCTTTCCGTGCCCGCCTTCTCGTCGATGACCGCGTTGATCAGCGTAGGCTTGCGCGAGCGGATCGCCTCTTCCATCGCGTGGCGCAGCTCGGCCGGCGTCGTGGCCAGCACGCCCACGCCACCGAAAGCCTCCATCAGTTTCTCGTAGCGCGCGCCCTTGACGAACACCAGGGGCGACGGATCGCGTCCTCCGGTCGGGATTCGTTTCGTCGCCGCGGTAGACGCCGTTGTTGTTCAGGATCACGACGCAGACCGGCAGGTCGTAGCGGCAGATCGTCTCGCATTCCATGCCGGAGAAGCCGAAGGCGCTGTCGCCCTCGACCGCGATCACCTGCTCGCCGCTGACCACGGCCGCCGCGACCGAAAAGCCCATGCCGATGCCCATGACGCCCCACGTGCCGACGTCCAGCCGCTTGCGCGGCTTGTACATGTCCACGATGCTGCGCGTGAAGTCGAGCGCGTTCGCTCCCTCGTTGACGAGGATGGCGTCCGGATTCGCCTTGACGATGTCGCGCACGACAGAAAGCGCGCTGTGGTAGTTCATCGGCGTCGGGTTCTTCGCCAGCGACTCGCGCCATCTTCGCGACGTTCTTGGTCTTGCGCTCGCGATCGCGTCGAGCCACTCGGCGGGCGGCTGCGGCCAGTTCGTTCCCGCAGTTGCGTCGATCGCGGCGAGCATGGCCGCAACACACGAGCCGATGTCGCCGACGACCGGCGCATCGATACGCACGTTGCTGTCCGCCTCCTGTGGCGAGATGTCGACCTGTATGAACTTCTGGCCGCCCCATCGCTTGGGTCCGTTGCCGCCCCAGGTCTTGCCTTTGCCGTGCGAAAGCAGCCAGTTAAGGCGCGCACCGATCACCAGCACGACGTCAGCTTCCGGCAGCACGTACGAGCGCGCTGCGGAGGCGGATTGCTCGTGCGTGTCGGGCAAGCAGGCCCTTGGCCATTGCCATGGGCAGATAGGGGATGCCGGTCCTTTCCACCAGCTTGCGGATGTCCGCATCGGCCTGCGCGTACGCCGCACCTTTGCCGAGAACGATGAGCGGACGCTTGGCGCTCCGGATGAGATCGAGCGCGCGCTGCACGGCGTCCGATGCGGGGATCTGGCGCGGCGCCGGATCGACGACCTTGATCAGCGAATTGCTTCCCCGCTTCCGCGTCGATGGTCTGCGGGAACAGCTTGGCCGGCAGGTCGAGATACACGCCGCCGGGACGGCCGGAGAGCGCCGCCCGGATCGCCCGCGCCACGCCCACTCCGATGTCCTCGGCGTGCAGGACCCGGAACGCTGCCTTGGCGTGCGGCCTCGCGATGGCGAGTTGATCCATCTCCTCGTAATCGCCCTGCTGCAGATCGACGATCTCGCGCTCGCTCGAGCCGCTGATGAGGATCATCGGAAAGCAGTTGGTGGTGGCGTTGGCGAGGGCCGTCATGCCGTTGAGAAAGCCGGGGGCCGACACCGTGAGGCAGATGCCCGGCTTGCCGGTCATGAACCCGGCGATGGAAGCGGCATAACCGGCATTCTGCTCATGACGGAAGGAGATCACGCGCAGGCCCTGAGCCTGCAACTTGCGCGTGAGGTCGGTGATCGGGATGCCGGGCAGACCGAAGATCGTATCGATGCCGTTAAGCTTGAGGGCCTCGATGACGAGCTGAAAGCCGTCGGTTTCCTGGGGTTGACGCTGGATCTCGCCTGCGCCGGCGGCTTGCAGCGTGTCGTCGGTCGCCGCCGTCGCCTTGCCGACGGGCTTCGTCGCAGTCTCGTTCATGATGATCCCCCTTCCGGTCGAAGTGATGCTTGGCGTTTTGCCGATTCTGGCATATGGTATACCAGACCATGGACCCACGGATAGAACGTCGACCCACCCCGGCTCCGGCCGCCGCGGCGTCGCTGGCCCTGCGGCCGATCGGGACCAGCGTGAGCCTGCGCGACAAGGCGTACGCCGCGCTGAAGCAGGCGATCATGGATGCGGACATCTATTCGCATCGCGACGAGATCCGCCTCGACGAGCGCCAGTTGAGCCTGGCGCTGGGCGTCTCCCGCACGCCGATCCGGGAAGCGATGTCGCTGCTCGAGCAGGAGGGGTTCCTGCGCACCGTGCCGCGGCGCGGCGGATACATCGTGCGCAAGACGAAGAAACAGATCATCGAGATGATCGAGGTGTGGGCGGCGCTGGAAAGCATGGCGGCCCGGCTCGCGACGCTGCATGCGTCCGATCAGGAAATCGCGGCGCTTCGCACGATGTTCGACGAGTTCCGCAATGCGACGCCGGCCGAGCACATCCACGAATATTCGGACGCCAACATTGCGTTTCACCAGGCGATCATCCGGCTCTCCGGCTCGAACCTGATGGGCAAGACGATCGACGATCTCTTCATCCACGTCCGCGCCATCCGCCGGCTGACGATTTCGCAGAGCGACCGCGCGGCGCGCTCGATCATCGACCACATGCAGATCATCGAGGCGTTGGAAGCGCGCGACACGGAACGTGCCGAGCGCCTCGTGCGCCGGCATTCGCTCGATCTTGCGGCCCACGTCGAGAAGCATTGCGACTTTCTGGACTGAAGAAAACCATGGAGCGCAGAGCCGTCATCGATACGTCGGGCATGGGAAAGCGCGCAGGCCCGCGGGGTTATCCCAAGGGCCGCCAGACCGATCCGAAGAGCCTGGACGAGGTACGGGCGTTGCTGGGCGACGCGCCACGGCGGCGGGATCTGCTGATCGAGTTCCTCCACCGGATCCAGGATGCCTTCGGGTCGATCTCGGCGGCGCACATCGTCGCGCTGGCGCAGGAACTCTCGCTCGCGATGACCGAGGTCTACGAGGTCGCGACGTTCTATCACCATTTCGATGTCGTCAAGGAGGGCGACGCAGCACCACCGGCGCTCACCGTGCGCGTCTGCGAAACGCTGTCGTGCCGCATCGCCGGCTCCGCAGAACTGCACGCGGCCATTGCCCGTGCCTGCGGCCCCGGCGTGCGGGTCATCGGCGCGCCGTGCATCGGGCGCTGCGAACACGCGCCCGCGGTTGTCGTCGGCCGCAATCCCGTCGATGGCGCGACTGTCGATGCGGTCATCGACGCGATCCGGCAGCGACGCACCGAACCCGACATTCCGGTGCACATCGATTTCGCCGCCTATCGCAAGGACGGCGGCTACCGGACGCTGGTGAGCTGCGTAGGCGGGGAACGGCCGCTCGAAGCCGTGCTTGCGGCGCTGGAGGATTCGGGGCTGCGCGGACTTGGCGGCGCCGGATTTCCGGCCGGTCGCAAATGGCGCATCGTGCGCGGCGAGCCTGCGCCGCGCCTGATGGCAGTCAATATCGACGAAGGCGAACCCGGGACGTTCAAGGATCGTCATTATCTGGAGCGCGACCCGCACCGTTTCCTCGAAGGCATGCTGATCGCCGCCTGGGCTGTCGGCAGCGACGATATCTATGTCTATTTGCGCGACGAATATGCCGCCTGCCGCGCGATCCTGACGGCCGAAATCGCGGCGCTCATCGCGGCTCCGCCGTGCGTGTTGCCGCGCATCCACCTGCGCCGCGGCGCAGGCGCGTACATCTGCGGCGAGGAGTCGGCGATGATCGAGTCGATCGAAGGCAAGCGCGGCATGCCGCGGCTGCGCCCGCCGTATGTTGCCGCGGTCGGGTTGTTCGGCCGCCCGACGCTCGAGCACAACATGGAAACGCTCCACTGGGTGCGCGACATTCTGGAGCGAGGCGCGCCGTGGTTTGCGGGCCACGGGCGGCACGGCCGCAAGGGCCTCCGGTCGTTTTCGGTATCCGGTCGCGTGGTCAAGCCGGGCGTGCACCTCGCGCCCGCTGGCATCACCGTCCGGGAGCTGATCGACGAGCACTGCGGCGGGATGCTCCCCGGCCACGATTTCTACGCATACCTGCCTGGAGGAGCGTCGGGTGGAATCCTGCCCGCGTCGCTCTGTGACGTCCCGCTCGATTTCGATACGCTGCAGCCGCATGGATGCTTCATCGGCTCGGCGGCCGTGATCGTGCTGTCGCAGCACGACCGCGCCCGCGACGCCGCGCTCAACATGATGCGGTTTTTTGCCGATGAATCCTGCGGCCAGTGCACGCCGTGTCGCGTCGGCACCGAGAAGGCCGTCGGCCTGCTCGAACAGCCGACGTGGGATCAGCCGTTGCTCGACGAGTTGTCGCGCGCGATGGCGGACGCGTCGATCTGCGGCCTGGGGCAGGCGGCGCCGAACCCCATTGCCTGCGTCGTCCGCTACTTCCCCGAAGAGATCCAATGAGCGACGCGCGCGACGCGAGAGAGCCCCGATGACCGACGGCGATATCCGGTTCACGCTGAACGGCGCGCAAGTCGCGGCGCGCGCGGGCGAGACCATCATCGAGGCCGCGCAGCGCCACGGCACCGAAATACCGCACCTCTGTTACACGCCGGGGATGCGGCCGGACGGCAACTGCCGGGCGTGCATGGTGGAGATCAAGGGCGAGCGGGTGCTGGCGCCGTCTTGCTGCCGCGCGCCGGCACCGGGGATGGAGGTGTCGAGCACATCGGCGCGCGCCGTGCACGCGCAGAAGATCGTCGTCGAGATGCTCGTGGCCGACGTGCCGGAACGCGTCTACAAGCCGGACTCCGAACTGGCCCGCTGGCGGCGCTGGCTCGACATCGAGAAGCCGCGCTTCGCGGCACGGGCGCAGCCGGCGCCGGACCTCTCGCACCCCGCGATGGCGGTCAATCTCGACGCCTGCATCCAGTGCACCCGTTGCGTGCGCGCGTGCCGCGAGGAGCAGGTCAACGATGTCATCGGCTATGCGTTTCGCGGCGCGCGCTCGCAGATCGTGTTCGATCTCGGCGATCCGATGGGCGCGTCGACCTGTGTCGCCTGCGGCGAATGCGTGCAGGCCTGCCCCACCGGCGCGCTCGCCCCGGCAAAGGACGCCTATCTCGCGCCCGTCGAGCGCAAGGTGCCGTCGGTCTGCCCGTATTGCGGCGTCGGCTGTCAGCTCACCTACCACGTCAACGACAACGCGATCGTCCGCGTCGAAGGCCGCGATGGGCTCGCCAATCGCGAACGCCTCTGCGTGAAGGGCCGTTTCGGCTTCGACTACGTGAGTCATCCGCACCGCCTGACGAAGCCGCTCATCCGGAAACCGGATGTCCCGAAAAGAGCGGCTTTCGTCATGGATCCGGCCCATCCGCTGTCGGTCTTTCGCGAGGCGAGCTGGGAGGAGGCGCTGGAACTCGCGGGCGGCACGCTGGCGCGGATCCGCGACACGCACGGCGGCGGCGCGCTCGCCGGATTCGGGTCGGCCAAAGGCTCGAACGAGGAGGCGTACCTCTTCCAGAAACTCGTGCGCACCGGCTTTGGCACCAACAACGTCGACCACTGCACGCGCCTCTGTCACGCGTCGAGCGTGGCGGCGCTGCTCGAGGGCATCGGGTCCGGCGCGGTGTCGAATCCGGTGATGGACGTGACGAAGGCGGACGTGGTGCTGCTGATCGGCGCCAATCCGGTCGTCAATCATCCGGTCGCGGCGACGTGGATCAAGAACGCCGTCAAGCGCGGCACGAAACTGATCCTCGCCGATCCGCGCCGCTCGGAGCTCGCACGGCACGCCACGCACTATCTGCAGTTCCGGCCCGACACCGACGTCGCGCTGCTCAACGCGATGATGCACACGATCATCGAGGAAGGGCTCGTTGCCGAAAGTTTCATCGCGAGCCGCACGAGCGGCTACGAGGAACTGCGCAAGAACGTCGCCGGCCACAGTCCGGAGGCAATGGCGCCGGTCTGCGGCGTTTCCGCGCAGACGATTCGCGCGGTGGCGCGCCTGTACGCGACGTCGAAGGGATCGATGATCCTCTGGGGAATGGGCATCTCGCAGCACGTGCACGGCACCGACAACGCGCGCTGCCTGATCGCGCTTTCGCTGATGACCGGACAGGTGGGGCGCCCCGGGACGGGCCTGCATCCGTTGCGAGGCCAGAACAACGTGCAGGGGGCGAGCGACGCCGGGCTGATCCCGATGATGCTGCCGGACTACCAGCGCGTCGACAACGCCGGCGCGCGCGGCGGGTTCGAGGCGCTGTGGGGCCGGCCGCTCGACCCGACGCCCGGGCTCACCGTCGTCGAAATCATGGACGCCGTGCATGCCGGCACGATTCGCGGCATGTACGTCATGGGGGAAAATCCGGCGATGTCCGATCCGGACGTCGCGCATGCGAGGAAGGCGCTTTCCGAACTGGAGATGCTCGTCGTGCAGGACATCTTCCTCACCGAGACCGCCTACCTCGCGGACGTGATCCTGCCGGCGTCGGCGTTTCCGGAGAAAACGGGCACGTTCACCAATACCGACCGGCTGGTTCAGCTCGGGCGGCAGGCGTTGTCGCCGCCGGGCGAAGCGCGACAGGATCTCGCCATCATCGTCGCGATGGCGAAGCGATTGGGGCTCGACTGGACCTACGCGCACCCGCGTGACGTGTTCGCCGAAATGCGCAAGGCGATGCCGTCGATCGCCGGCATCACGTGGGATCGCCTCGAGCGCGAGCACGCGGTGACGTATCCCTGTGAACGCGAAGGCGATCCCGGAACGCGCGTCGTGTTCACCGAGCAGTTCCCCACGGCAACGGGCAAAGGCCGGTTCGTCGCGGCCAAGGTGATCCCCGCCGCGGAGCAGCCGGACAGCGCGTATCCGTTCGTCCTCATCACCGGGCGCCAGCTCGAGCACTGGCATACCGGCAGCATGACGCGGCGCACCGAAGTGCTGGACGCGATCGAGCCGAACCCCGTCGTATCGATCCATCCGCGGGACCTGGCGGAACTCGGCGTCGAGCCCGACGGCATGATCACGGTAGCGTCGCGCCGCGGCAGCATTTCGCTCCGCGCGCGGGCCGACGACGGCACGCCCCGCGGCGCGGTGTTCATCCCGTTCTGCTTCTACGAGGCGGCGGCGAACCTCCTGACGAATCCCGCGCTGGATCCGTTCGGCAAGATTCCGGAATTCAAGTACTGCGCGGTGCGGGTTGTGGCGGGCGGGACGGAAAGCCGGACGTCAGGTTACGACCGGATGGCGGACCGCGCGAGCGCGTAGGAAAGCCCCTGAGGACCTACCTGCCGCGCAACTTTCCGTAGAGAACGGAGAGGAGCGGCCAGAACAGCATCGCGAGCGCCAATCCCGTGATGCCGCCGACGAGCCCGTTGGAGAAGAAGATGCTCATGTCGCCCTGCGCGATCAGCATCGACTGGCGGAACGAGTCCTCGGCGCGGTCGCCCAGCACCAGCGCCAGCACCAGCGGCGCAAGAGGGTAATCGAGCTTCTTGAACACGTAGCCGATCACGCCGAACAGAAGCATGAACCAGATGTCGAGCATCGCGTTGTGCACCGTGTAGGCGCCGATCGCGCAGATCACCAGGATGATCGGCGCGATGATCGAGAACGGTACGCGCAGGATCGCCGCGAACAGCGGCACGCAGGTCAGCACGATGATGAGGCCCGCGAGATTGCCGAGATACATGCTGGCGATGAGGCCCCACACGAAATCCGCCTGCTCGACGAACAGCAGCGGCCCCGGTTGCAGCCCCCAGATGAGGAGGCCGCCGAGCAATACCGCGGCGGTGGGCGAACCCGGGATGCCGAGCGCCAGCATGGGCAGGAGCGCGCTCGTGCCGGCAGCGTGCGCCGCAGTCTCCGGCGCGATCACGCCTTCGATCTGCCCGGTCCCGAACCTGTCGCCGTCCTTCGACATGCGCTTGGCCACGCCATAGCTCATGAACGACGCGGGCGTCGCGCCGCCCGGCGTGATCCCCATCCAGCAGCCGATCAGGCAGCTGCGCAGTGAAATCAGCCAGTACCGCGGCAGCTTCTTCCAGGTTTCGAGCACCACCTTTGGATTGATCTTGGCGGACTTGCCGGTGAACGACAGCCCTTCCTCCATAGACAGCAGGATTTCGCCGATGCCGAAGAGGCCGATCACGGCAATCAGGAAGTCGAATCCCCGCATCAACTCGGTGGATCCGAACGTCAGCCGCAGCCGGCCCGTGATGTTGTCCATGCCCACTGCGGCGAGCGCGAAGCCGAGCATCATCGCGGCGAGCGTCTTCCAGGCCGAACCCTTCCCCATGCCGATGAAGCTGCAGAACGTGAGGAGGTAGACCGCAAAGAACTCGGGAGGGCCGAACTGCAGCGCAAACTTCGCCACCAGCGGCGCCAGGAACGTGATCATGATCACCGCAAACAGCGCGCCGATGAACGACGACGTGAACGAGGCAGTCAGGGCTTCGCCGGCACGACCCTGCTGCGCCATCGGATACCCGTCGAACGTCGTCGCCACGGACCACGGTTCGCCCGGGATGTTGAACAGGATCGACGTGATCGCGCCGCCGAACAGCGCACCCCAATAGATGCACGACAGCATGATGATCGCCGAGGTCGGCGGCATCGTGAAGGTCAGCGGCAGCAGGATCGCGACACCATTGGCGCCGCCCAGGCCGGGCAGCACCCCGATGATCACGCCGAGCACGATGCCGATCATCATGAGCAGCAGATTGAACGGCGAAATGACAACGGAGAAGCCGTGGAACAGGGCGCTGATCTCGGTCAAGCGGAATGCTCCAACGGACTACCCTGAGCAGGGTTATGACGATTCACGCTCAATAGCCCAGCCACGCGAGTGGATCGTAGGCGCCCTTGAAGAGCGGGACCTTGAACCAGACCTCGAACATGAGGAACAGCAGGACGCTCATGACGAACCCGACGACCGCGCCTTTCGGCCACGGGTACTTGCCCAGCCAGCGCATGAACACTGCCACGTAGATTGCCGATGCGACGTAGATCCCGATCAGCTGAATGCCGGCAATGTAGACCGTCGCTGGCAGCAGAACGGAAAGCACCAGCTTGAACGGCCCCCACGCGACGAACTGACGCTGCAGTTCGGCAATCGCACCGGGGAATCGGTCCTGCCGCTTCCATTCGGCGATCGCCACCTGCACGAGCGTCGCGATGCCCGAGGCGCACAACAGGAGCCCGATATAGAACGGAAAATAGCCGGATTGCGGGCCGTCGTCCCCCCAGCGGGCACCCAGCCGGTAGCTGTCGATGGCGACGAGGCCGCCGAACGCGAACAGGACGAGTGCGACGGTGATTTCCATCGTGCGCGTCGATATCCCGGCCTCTCCGCCTGGCGGCTTGTCGTCACTCATGTATTTCCTGCGGCAAATTGCGGCCCGGGGACCTCTGGTCACCGGTCCTTCGAGGCGACGCCACGCGGCAGACCGCGCAGCGTCCTGTGAGCGTCAGGGCTTGGCCAGGAATCCGGCTTCCTTCATCAGCTCCTTGTGCGTGTTCTCGGCGATCTCGACCCACTTCGCGTATTCGGCGCCAGCCATGAACGTCGTGTTAAAGGCGCCGTCCTCCATGAACTTCTTCCACTCGGCGGTTTCGCGCACTTTCTTGAACAGGTCGACGTAGAAGTCGACCTGGTCCTTGGTGACGCCGGCCGGCATGAAGATGCCGCGCAGCATCACGTAGTCGACGAGGACGCCAGCCTCCTTGCAGCTGGGAATGTCGTTCCAGGACATCGTGCTCGTGACCTTCGTCTTGTACGGCATCCGGTCGTTATCGAACACGCACAGCGGGCGCAGCGCGCCGGCGCGCCACTGAGCGACGGCCTCGATCGGGTTGTTAACGCTCGAGTCGGTATGCTTGCCGACCAGCTGCACGGCGACGTCGCCACCGCCCTTGAACGGGATATAGGTGAACTTGACGCCGGCGGCCTTTTCGATTGCGACCGTGATGATCTGGTCTTCCTGCTTGGAGCCGGTGCCGCCCATCTTGAATTTGTTGGGGCCGCCCGCCTTCACCGCCGCGAGATAGTCCTTGGCGGTCTGGTACGGCGTGTCAGCGTTGACCCAGAGCACGAACTGGTCGAGCGCCAGCATGGCGACCGGCGTCAGGTCCTTCCAGTTGAATGGCACCCCGGTCGCGAGCGGCGTCGTGAAGAGATTGGAAAGCGTGATGATGATCTTGTTAGGATCGCCCTTCGCATCCTTGACGGCGAGGAATCCCTCGGCGCCCGCGCCGCCCGACTTGTTGACGACGATCATCGGCTGCTTCATCAGGTTGTTCTTGGTGATCACGCCTTGCAGCAGGCGCGCCATCTGGTCTGCGCCGCCGCCGGTTCCCGCCGGGACGATGAATTCGACGGGTTTCGTGGGTTCCCAAGCGGCAGCCGACAGCGGAACCGCGAGCGTCAGGACCGCCAACGCCGCGAACCTGCGCGACGTCGCACCAAGGTTGCGCGCTGTCGCGCGTGTCCGACCGGGACGGTCGAATGTGTTTGCCGTCGTTGCCGAAAATTGGTTCGCCATTGTGGTTCCTCCAAGAGTTGTTGGCGCGAGGAGCTATGCCTTTCGTCCGCGGGGCCATCACGGACCGGCAATCTTATTTTTTCAACATACTACCCCGATTGACGGTCCGGCGCACCGCATTATGATGCAGGAGATCCGATCGCAGAAGGGCCCGTACCGGTCGGCGGCCAACATCGACGGTGCTATCCTCGTTCCGAAATGGATACTCGCCTGATCGTCTCCGCCGCTCGTCGAATGACGTACGGCGAGCGTCGTTGTCGAGCGAATCCGGACATGACCTCGCGGGCGTGCGGCCGACCCGATAGCCAGGACTAAAGCCATGTGTGCCGGATCACCCATGCTGCGCACCGCGTTACGCGCGCTCACACCACGAGAGCGCATCGCTGCCATCGCCGACCCGGGCAGCGTGCATTCGGTCGACGCCTCGTTCGATGCGCCGCGGCCGTCGCCGCATCTGGCGCGCTGGGGCATTGCGGTCCAGGACGACGACGGCATTGTCGTCGCGCGCGCGACGATCGGCGACGCGACGGTCATGATCGCAGCGCAGGACGAGCGCTTCCTCGGCGGCAGCGCGGGCGCGAATCACGGCGACACGCTGCGCCGACTGTTCGTGCGGGCGAGGGCCGAACGTCCGGCGGCCGTCGTGCTCCTTGCGGCATCCGCAGGGGTGCGCCTGCACGAAGCGAACGCGGCTGAACTGTCCCTTGCCCGCGCGCTCGCCGCCCTCCTCGACCTGCGCGCCGCGGGCATTCCGGTGCTCGTCGTCGGCGTCGCCGATGTCTTCGGTGGCGCGTCGGTGCTGGCTTGTGCGGCGCAGCGAACCGCGCTCCTGCCCGGCGCGCGGCTCGGTCTTTCGGGGCCGGCCGTCATCGAAACGGCGCGCGGCAAGAGTGAACTCGATGCAGGCGATGCGGCGGGTGTCGCCGCGGTATTCGGTGCCGAAGCACGCGCCGAGGCCGGGTACGTCGAGCTCATCCCTGACGCCGCCGAAGCGGTACGCCGGTGGATAGCACGATGCTTGCGCGAAGCGATGCCGTTCGCGATGTGGGTACGCACGACGCAGGAGCGGCTCGCGGCACGGCTGGTCGATGCCCCGCACGCCGCATCGTCGCCTGAGTTGGAGCACTCGGTTGAACTTGCAACGGCGCCCTTATCGCCGCTGCCGCGCAATCTCGCGGCATTATTTTCCGATGCCGAACCCGTCGATCGCGGTTGCTGGCTCTGGCGGATGCGTGGCCGGGATGTGTGGTTCAGCCGACCGTTCGGACTGGGAACCTTCGGGCCGCGGGAGGCGCACGGTCTCGCCGCAGCGCTCCTCGCGCACCTGGCCGTTGCCGTTCCCGCAAGCGCACATACCGTATTCCTGGTCGGCGATTCCTACGGGCACGAGGTGTCGCGGCGCGCGGAAACGTTGTGCATTGCCCAATACCTGGCACAGCATGCGGCGGTGCTGGCGCTGCTGCGGGCGCAGGGCGTTCACCTGCGGGGGCTCGTCACCGGCGTCGGCCACAGCGCGGCGTTTTTCGCCAACGCGCTGCAGGCGCCGGAAGTCTACGCGCTTGCCGGCGCGCGCATCGTCGCGATGGAGCCGGTGGCGCTTGCCCGGGTCACGCGGTTGCCGGAATCGGAGATTGCGGCGCTGATCGAGAACGATCCGCTGCTCGGCCATCCGGTGCGCCACTTCGCGCATTGGGGCGGCATCGCGGAGATCCTGCCCGACGCAGATCCGGAGCGCTTCGTCGCGCTCGCCGCGCGTGACATCGTGCCGCGTCCAGCTTCGCGCTAGATTTTCACGGCAAGCAATAACCGCGCGATCTGCTCGGCGCGATCGGCAACGAGCGCATCGGCGTTGACGATGCATTCGGCGAGTGTCATGGGCCCCGAAGGCAGCGCGAAACAGCCGGCGAAGACACGGGACAACTCCGGCAACGCCGCGGCATCGATGGCCCCGGAAAGCAACGTGATCGGCACGTTGGCGGCCCGCGCGCGTTCGGCGACGACGAACGGCCCCTTGCCCAGGAGCGTCTGCAAATCGGTGCGGCCTTCGCCGGTGAGCGCCCAGTTCGCGCCCGCCATCGCGGCATCGAGACCGATCAGGTCGGCGACCACATCCGCGCCGGAGCGAAACGACCCGCCGACAAGTTGCAATGCGAACCCCAGGCCTCCGGCGGCGCCCGCCCCTGGCCGGGCCGCCGCGCTGGCGCCGATGGCACGCTCCGTCAGGGCAGCGTACCGCGCGAGCGTCGCATCGATCGTCGTGATCTCGTCGGTGCGCACGCCTTTCTGCGGCCCGAAGATCGCCGTCGCGCCACGTTCGCCGCATAGCGGGTTGTTGACGTCCGACATGATCGTGATCGCGCACTCCCGGAGCCTCGGATCGAGTCCGTCGGCATCAGCGCGTGCCAGCAGCGTCAACCCGGCCGGCGTCGGCGCGACCGCCTTGCCTCCGGCGTCAACCAGGCGCAACCCGAGCGCCGCGAGCATTCCGGCGCCACCATCGTTGGTGCTGCTGCCGCCCAGCCCGATCATGAAGCGTCGCACGTTGGCGTCGAGCAGCGCGACGATCAACTCGCCGACGCCATGCGTCGAACGCGCGGTTACCTCGGTCGCCATGCCTTCGCCGTCGGTGATACCCACGACTTCGGCCACTTCGACGATCGCAGTGGCGCCTTCGGGCGCGTTGACCACGCCGTAGGCAGCCGCGCGCTCCTTCCCCGCGGCGCCGGGGACGCGTTGCTGTCGGCGCTCACCGCCGCGCGACAGCACGGCGTCGAGCGTTCCCTCGCCACCGTCGGCCATCGGGAGGGCGCGCACTTCGGCGCCGGGCCAGACGCGATTGAGGCCGCGCGAGATGGCCGCGCAGATTGCGCGCGCATCGAGCGAGCCCTTGAACGAGTCGGGGGCAACGACGACAATCGGCAGTCGCGTGGCAGGCATGACGCTAAGGCCCCTTTAAAATCCGGCGACTCCAACCGGGTGTCACGGCGAACGGGATCTTGCGTGCCATCGTATCAGTCCCGCGCCGGCAGTGAACAGGAACTAATCCCGATCATCGTCCACGCCTTGCGTTGCGCGGAGGAGCCGATCGCGCACGGCGAGCCAGCTATCGCTCGCCGGCACTGATTCGACCAGGATCACGTCGGCGTCGGCCGCATCGAGCGTGCGCAGGTTTGCGTACAGGTCGTGCGCGTATGCGGCGGCGGCCGCGGGCGTCTGCAGCCAGACGCCGGTGAAATCGGCGGGCCGCGCGACCGTGTGCGCGAGCACCGCGACGATTTCGTCCCGCCCGCCGAGCTGGAGCACCTCGGCGCGCAACTGATCGGCAGCGACCAGGCTGGCCGGCGTCCTCGGCGCGTAGTGCGACGCGAGCGTTCCCGATGCGCGCGGAGCGGCCGCGTCGGCCGCGCGTGGCGTTTTCCCGAGCACTCGGGACAGGTCGAGCACATCGATCCCGCCCGGTCGAAGCAGTACCGGAACGTCGCCGGCGAAGGCAACGATCGTGGATTCGATCCCCACCGTGCACGCGCCGCCGTCGAGAACCACCGCGGCGGCCGCGCCGAGATCGTCGACGACGTGCCGCGCCGTCGTGGGCGAGATGCGGCCGAACCGATTCGCCGAGGGCGCCGCGATTCCGCCGCCGAACGCGGCGAGCAACGCTCGGGCGACGGGGTGCGACGGCACGCGCAGACCCACGCTGTCCTGGCCGCCGGTGACGATGTCGCCGACGTGCGGCGCGCGCGGCAGGATCAGCGTCAGCGGCCCCGGCCAGAACGCCGCGGCAAGTCGTCGCGCGCCGTCCGGCACCGCGCGCGCCCATTGCGTGAGTTGCGATGTGTCGTACAAATGGACGATGACCGGATGATCGGCGGGGCGACCCTTCGCCGCAAAGATCCGGCGGACGGCATCGGGATTGCCGGCATCGGCGCCGAGGCCGTAGACCGTTTCCGTCGGAAAGGCGACGAGTTCACCGGCCCGCAGACAGTCCGCGGCCCGGGCGATGGCGGCCGATGTGGGTGCGTCAACACGGTCAGTCATCGATACCCCAGTGCAAAACGGTCGGTGCGGCCCCTCTCCCGGAAGGGTTGTCGCTGCGGTGGGACACGCGATCCCTTCTGCTAAAATTCCAGATTCTGCGCGAATCGCGCAGCCGTCTTCCGCGAATTCGCGAGACGGCGGACCAGGGGCGGCAATGAGTGATTTTCTGTTCACGTCGGAATCGGTGTCGGAAGGGCATCCGGACAAGGTCGCCGACCAGATTTCCGATGCGGTGCTGGACGCGATTCTAGAGCAAGATCCGACCGGGCGTGTTGCGGCGGAAACGCTGGTATCGACCGGTCTGGTGGTGCTCACCGGCGAGATCACCACGGCGGTCAGGCACGACTACGCGCGCATCGCGCGCGACATGATTCGCCGGATCGGCTACAACGACCCGGAACTGCGCTTCGACGCCGACGGCTGCGCAGTGATGGTGTGCTACGGACGCCAGTCGCCCGACATCGCGCGCGGCGTCGATCATGCATCCGACGAGTACCTCAACCAGGGTGCGGGCGACCAGGGCCTGATGTTCGGCTACGCGTGCAACGAAACGCCATCGCTGATGCCGTTTCCGATCTACTACGCGCATCGGCTCGTGCAACGGCAGAGCGAGGTCCGGAAGGATGGCCGCCTTCCTTGGCTGCGGCCGGACGCGAAGTCGCAGGTTACCGTGCGCTACGTCGACGGCAAACCAGTCTCGATCGACACCGTCGTGCTGTCGACGCAACACCACCCGAGCATGAATGAGAAGCAGCGCGAGTTGGCCGAAGCGGTCGTCGAAGAGGTCATCCGGCCGGTGCTGCCCGCCGACATGATCAAAGGCACCAGGTTTCTCGTCAATCCGACGGGCCGCTTCGAGATCGGCGGCCCGCACGGCGATGCCGGCCTCACGGGACGCAAGATCATCGTCGACACCTACGGCGGCGCGGCACCGCACGGCGGCGGAGCGTTTTCCGGCAAGGATCCGTCGAAGGTCGACCGCTCGGCAGCGTACGCCGCGCGGTATGTCGCGAAGAACATCGTCGCGGCCGGCATCGCGACGCAGTGCCAGGTGCAGCTGTCGTACGCGATCGGCGTGGCGCACCCGATCAACGTGACGGTCTACACCGAAGGCAGCGGGGTGATTCCCGACGAACGGATCGCCGAACTGGTCAACGCTCACTTCGACCTGCGACCGAAGGGCATTATCCGAATGCTCGACCTCCTGCGCCCGATCTACGCAAAGACCGCGACCTATGGCCATTTCGGTCGCGACGAGCCCGAGTTCACCTGGGAGGCGACCGACAAGGCGGAAGCCCTCAAGGCGGCAGCGGGAATTTCCGGCCTCGCGCCGGCGGCCCGGGCGGCCACCGCAAGTCTTTCATCCAGCGGGAAAATCTGCTAGCATCCGACCCTTTCCGGCGCCGTATCCGCGACGCCCGAACACGCGAATCCGCAACAACATAAGGAGACCGCCATGGCCGAACGAACCCGAACCCGCCGCAATACCCTCGAGCGTCGCTGCCTCGGCAAGGCGTACAAGCGTCTTTTCGTCGGTTCGACGCGAGGCGTTTTCAAGATGCTCGAGAAAATCAAGAAGGCCTGATCGCCTTCCATACGGCGCACGCGCGTCGCACGATTCGAGGGGCCGCCATGCGGCCCCTCGCGTTTGTTGCCGGCCGACGCTGACCATTTCAATCTGGTTGCTCCGAACGCCAACCCTGTCGCCGCCGACCATGCCCTTTGCGTACTACGCCAAACTGTCCGCCGCGCGCCAGCGCATCTACCGGCAAAGCGACGCGATCGGCACGCTCGATCTGCCGCCGGGAGTTGCCGCCGGATTGC
The DNA here is from genome assembly GCA_963695725.1 of uncultured beta proteobacterium. Classification (GTDB taxonomy): domain Bacteria; phylum Pseudomonadota; class Gammaproteobacteria; order Burkholderiales; family Casimicrobiaceae; genus CAIWHR01. The sequence continues at coordinate 1,159,375 of CAVOHM010000001.1, read as the reverse complement.
GCGTCGCGCGCATTCGCGCCGACCTGTCCCGCGGCAATCGGACGGCCGTTGAGGCTGCGTGCCGGGATCTCGTCGACTCGCTGGTGGCGAGTTACGGCGTTCCCGCGATCCGCACGCGGGTGCTCGCCACACGCCCTGCCGACGGCAGCGGCGAATTGCACGGCCTCTATGAACCGGACGACGCGGGCACGCCCGCGCGAATCACGGTCTGGATGCGCACCGCGGCGCGCAAAGACGTCGTGGCGTTCAAGACGTTCTTGCGCACGCTGATTCACGAACTCTGCCACCACCTCGACTACGAGTTCTACAAGTGGCCCGAAACCTTTCACACCGAGGGTTTCTACAAGCGCGAGTCGAGCCTCGTCAACGCCCTGTTGTGCGCCGAGAGCGCCGTCTCCGACCCGCAAGGATCGCTTCTCTGATCGCGGCGAGGAGGAAGGCGCGCTGCCCCGGACGCCGCTGCCGATCGGACGCCGCGGCGGGTCGGATGCGGCCCACTGTCCCCGGCGATGGCCCTGTCGACGTAGATTGGCCTATTGGGTTAGAATTTGCCCCGCTCCCCGAGGAGCGTTGCAACGGGACCGCGCAGACGAATGAAGCGCGTCCCGCCAGGCTCGGGGTTTATACCTTGGCAACCGCGCTCGTTGAACCGTGCTCGCGCACGGGGTGACGAGAGCGTCTCCTTCCTCGCCCCGCCGCGCGGTCACCAACGATGGAGTGACCGATGAACGCTGCATCCGAAACCAAGAGTTTTGCGGACTTCCGCGTCGCGGATCTTGCCTTGGCCGACTGGGGCCGCAAGGAGATCGCGATCGCCGAGACGGAGATGCCCGGGCTGATGGCGATCCGCGAGGAATTCGCCCCGCAACAGCCTCTGCGCGGCGCGCGCATCGCCGGCAGCCTTCACATGACGATCCAGACTGCGGTGCTGATCGAGACGCTGCAGGCGCTGGGTGCCGAGGTGCGCTGGGCGTCGTGCAACATCTACTCGACGCAGGATCACGCTGCTGCCGCGATCGCGGCGCGCGGCACACCGGTGTTCGCCTACAAGGGCGAGACGCTCGCCGAATACTGGGATTTCACGCACCGCATCTTCGAGTGGATGGCCGCCGGCGGGAACGCCGCTGCGCCGAACATGATCCTGGACGACGGCGGCGACGCGACGCTGCTCGTGCATCTCGGGACTAGAGCCGAAGGCGATCCGACGTGCGTCACGCATCCGGCGAGCGACGAGGAGAGCGCGCTCTTCGCCGCGATCAATGCCCGGTTGGCCAAGGACCCGAAATTCTATTCGCGGCTGAAGGCGTCGATCAAAGGCGTCACCGAGGAAACGACGACCGGCGTCAAGCGGCTCTACCAGATGCACGCCGAAGGCCGTCTCGGTTTCCCGGCGATCAACGTCAATGATTCCGTGACCAAGTCGAAGTTCGACAATCTCTATGGCTGTCGCGAATCGCTGGTCGACGGCATCAAGCGAGCGACCGACGTGATGGTGGCCGGCAAGGTGGCGCTCGTCGCCGGCTACGGCGACGTCGGCAAGGGTAGTGCGCAGGCGATGCGCGCGCTGTCGGCGCAGGTGTGGATCACCGAAATCGATCCGATCTGCGCGTTGCAGGCGGCGATGGAGGGCTATCGCGTCGTCACGATGGACTACGCCTGCGACAAGGCCGACATCTTCGTCACGGCGACGGGCAACATCGACGTGATCACGCACGAGCACATGCGGCGGATGAAGAACAACGCCATCGTCTGCAACATCGGCCACTTCGACAACGAGATCGAGGTGGCCGCGCTGAAGCAGTATCAGTGGGACAACATCAAGCCGCAGGTCGACCACGTGATTTTTCCCGACGGCAAGCGGATCATCCTGCTCGCCGAGGGGCGGCTCGTGAATCTCGGCTGCGGAACCGGGCACCCATCGTACGTGATGAGCTCGTCGTTCGCGAACCAGGTGATGGCGCAGATCGAACTGTGGACCGATGCGCAGGGCGGCGCTGGCCGATACCCGGTCGGCGTCTACGTATTGCCGAAGCACCTGGACGAGAAGGTCGCGCGTCTTCAGCTGTCGAAACTGGGCGCGATGCTGACGCCGCTCTCGGCGAAACAGGCGCGATACATCGGTGTGGACGTGCAGGGGCCCTACAAGCCGCAAGCGTATCGGTACTGACGGGCAACGGACCAGGAGAGCACGATGCGCATCGCGGTGATGGGCGCGGGCGGCGTCGGCGGCTATTTCGGCGCGCGACTCGCGCAGGGCGGGCACGATGTGGCTTTCATTGCGCGCGGCCGGCATCTTACGGCGATGCGCGAACGCGGGCTCGCTGTAAGAAGTGCGTTGGGCGACGCGCATCTGCCCGGGCCCGCCGTGACGGACGATCCGGCGACGCTTGCGCCAGCCGACGTCGTGCTGTTCGCGGTCAAGCTCTGGGACACCGAGGCCGCGGCGTCTGCGATTCGGCCTGTCGTGGCCGGCGGAGGGGTTGTCATCCCGTTCCAGAACGGCGTCGAGAGCATCGAGCGGATAGGCGCCATCGTCGGCGCGCAACGCGTGATGGGTGGCGTGGCGCAAATCGCGGCGACGATTGCCGAGCCCGGGGTGATCGCGCAGACGGGAACAATGGCGCGATTGCGCTTCGGCCCGGCGTTGCCGGCGCAGCAGGAGATGGCCGACCGGTTCGCGGAGGCCTGCCGAAATGCGGGCATCGACACCGACCTCGTCACCGATGTTCGCCGGGCGCTGTGGGAAAAGTTCGTCTTTCTCGCGGCGTTCTCCGGGTTGACGACGGTGGCGCGGCAGCCCATCGGCGTGCTGCGCGCCGACCCCGAACTGCGCGACACATTCGAGGCTGCGATGCGCGAGGCATGGCTGGTGGGGCGCGCGCTCGGCGTGACGCTCGCCGACGATTTTGTCGGACGACAGATGAATTTTGCCGACGGTCTCCCGGCGGAAATGAAATCCTCGATGTTGAACGATCTTGTTGCCGGCAACCGGCTGGAAGCTCCGTGGCTCTCCGGCGCGGTCGCCCGGATGGCCCGGGTGGCGGGTGTAGACGCCCGGGTCAACGCGACCCTTTACGCCGTGCTCCGGCCTTACTGTTCCGGCGTGGCGCGCTGACTCAAACCCCATCGGGAGCTTGCGGATATGCGACTACTTATCGTCTGGCTGATCAACGCGGCGGCGCTGCTCGCCTTGCCGTATGTATTTCCGTGGGTCAGCGTCGCGACGTTCGGCACGGCGCTGGTCGCCGCGCTGGCGCTTGGCCTCATCAATACGCTGATCCGGCCGCTTTTGATCCTGCTCACGTTGCCGGCGACGGTACTCACGCTGGGCCTGTTCATCTTTGTCATCAACGGGCTTCTGTTCTGGTGGGTCGGCTCGTTCGTCGAAGGATTCCACGTCGGCGGCTTCTGGTCCGCGTTCTTCGGCGCGATCGTCTACAGCCTGATTTCGTGGCTCCTGTCGTCGCTGTTGCCAGGGGAGGCGCGGCACCCGGACGCGAGCCATTCACCCCGGCAATGACTTCGCCGCCGCGCCAGTTCAGCCTCGAGTTCTTTCCTCCGCGCACGCCGGAAGGCGTCGAGAAGCTGCGCGCGACGCGACGGCAGCTCGCGCAGCTGAAGCCGGCATTCTGTTCGGTGACGTATGGCGCCGGCGGTTCGACGCGCGAGGGCACGCTTTCGGCCGCGCTCGAGTTCCGCGCTGCCGGAATGCCGGCAGTGCCGCATATTTCCTGCGTGGGGAGTTCGCGCGATTCGATCAGGGAAGTGCTCGCGCGTTACATCGAGCACGACATCCGGCATGTCGTCGCGCTGCGCGGCGACCTGCCGTCCGGTTCCGGCGATGCCGGCGAATTCCGTTTCGCAAGCGAACTCGTCGCGTTCATACGGCAAGAGACGGGCGACCGGTTTCACGTCGACGTTGCCGCCTATCCCGAATGCCATCCGCAGGCGAGGAGCCTGCAAGAGGATCTCGTCGCTTTCCGGCGCAAGGTCGATGCGGGCGCGGACTCCGCGATCACGCAGTACTTCTACAACGCGGAAGCGTATTGGCACTTCGTCGATGCGTGCCGCACCGCGGGCATCACGCTGCCGATCGTCCCCGGCATCATGCCGATCAGCAGTTTCACCAAGCTCGCGCGCTTTTCCGACGCCTGCGGCGCCGAAATTCCGCGCTGGATCCGCAAGAAGCTCGAAGGCTACGGTGATGACGCGGCATCGATCCGTGCGTTCGGGCTCGACGTGGTCACGGACCTGGCCGACGGCCTGCTTGCGCGCGGCGCGCCCGGGCTTCACTTCTACACGCTGAACCAGGCGTCGCTGACGACGACGATTTGGCAGCGACTTGGACTGTAGCGGCGTGGCTAACTCCACCGACTTCATCGCCCATGTGCTGGAGATGTTGCGCGTCTGGTTGCGCTCGGCGCAGGCTGCGGCGTTGCGCAGCGCCGGGGGGAGAAAGTCATCGAGCCGTGCGGCCCACGCCGCGACGGGGTCTAGGAACCGGGCGTGAACGAGACGAGCTCGACGAGCGCATTCTGGGTGAAGATGACCGCACCGGCGTCGAGACCACCGCCCTTCTCCCGGTATTGGGCGCGTTTTTCCTCGCGCACGACGCCGCGCACGGCCGGCGCGTACCACACCGTGTAATTGCACTGCGTCGCGTAGCGCCAGAACTGCTCGTCGTCGAGCCACATGATCACATGCATGGCGATCGCGTCGAACGTGCCCGCTGGGGTGGTCACTTTCTCCCAACCGCGAACCCGGACGTAGCGATTGATCTGGCCGGTCGCCTGCGTGGCCTCGTCATAATTGGTGACGAACTGGTTCCACGCGGCGCCGGCAGCAAGCGGGTACCGGTCGCGTTCGAGCGGCGTGGCGAAGCGCCGCGTCTCGTTGTCGTAGACGGCGCCGATTTTCACCTGACCCGGAGCGGGCCACTGCTCGGCGCGCATGACATCGCGTGACGATCCCTTCTGCGTGATCCGCACATCGATTCCCGCCCCGCCGATCGCACTGATCGCGTGCGTTTCCTCCCATCGCGCCGGCGTCATGAAGCCGTCCTGCGCGCGATAGACCCAGCGGTCGCCGACGCGATACGTCGGCGCTTCCGCCGCGGGTCCGGAACCCGGGCTGTCGATCCCGGCACAACCACCCATCGCCCCGGCGACGGCAACGAGGCAGGCAGCGGCGAAGAAATTTCGGGCAGTGAGCATGGGATTTCCCGTGTTGTGACCTTACGCAAACAGCGCGTGGCAGGCAATCATTCCGCCCGCGTCGGACATTATCGCGAAAGGCATCGGCTTTTGGATCGCAGTCGGCGGATGCCGGCAACGACTCCGACGCTGCCGGCGGATGGAACCACCGGCGGCGGCGCTACCTAGACTTCGCCGTCCGTGATCGCGCCCAGACTCGCCGTCGAGACGAGGCGCCGGTATTTCGCGAGCAAGCCGCGTGTGTGGTTCGGTGGCGGCGCCCGCCATGCCGCGCGGCGTCGCGAGATCTCCTCGGCGTCGACATTGAGCTCGATTTGCAGCCGCTTCGCGTCGATCGTGATCGAGTCGCCTTCCTCGACCAGCGCAATCGTGCCGCCGACATACGCCTCGGGCGCGACGTGTCCGACGACCATACCCCACGTGCCGCCCGAAAAACGACCGTCCGTGATGAGGCCGACGGACTCGCCGAGACCCTGTCCGATGAGCGCAGACGTTGGCGCAAGCATCTCCTGCATGCCGGGCCCACCCTTCGGGCCCTCGTAGCGGATGACGATGACATCGCCCGCCTTGATTTTTCCGGCCATGATCGCCTCCATCACTTCCGGCTCGGAGTCGAAGACCCGCGCCGGACCGGTGATCGCCAGGCTCTTGAGGCCGGTGATCTTTGCGACGCAGCCTTCGGTCGCGAGATTCCCGCGCAGGATTGCGAGGTGTCCCTCGGCGTACATCGGATTCGACCAGGGCCGAATGACGTTCTGATCCGCACGCGGCCCGACGGGGACGTGCGCGAGCTCGTCGGCCAGCGTGCGCCCGGTAATCGTGATGCAGTCGCCATGCAGGACGCCATGCACCAGCAGCATCTTCAGCACCTGCGGCACGCCGCCGGCGCGGTGGAAATCCACGGCCACGTACTCGCCTGACGGCTTCATGTTGCATAACACCGGCACGCGGCGCCTCACGCGCTCGAAATCATCGATCGTCCACGGCACTTCAGCGGCGGCCGCGATCGCAAGGTAATGGAGCACCGCGTTGGTAGACCCGCCCGTCGCCATCACCAGCGCGATCGCGTTCTCGATCGACTTCCGGGTGATGATGTCGCGGGGTTTCAAGTCGCGCTTGATCGCCTCGACCAGCACGCGCGCCGACTCGGCCGCGGAGTCGGCTTTCTCGGCGTCCGGCGACGCCATCTGCGAACTGCCGAGAAGGCTCAACCCAAGCGCCTCGAACGACGACGACATCGTGTTGGCGGTGTACATCCCGCCGCAGGCGCCAACACCTCGGGCAGGCGTTGCGCTCGATGCCTTCGTAATCCTCCTTCGCCAGTCTTGCCCGCCGTGAACGCGCCTACGGCTTCGAACGGTGAGACGATCGTGAGCGTCTGTCCTTTCCATTCGCCGGGCTTGATCGTCCCGGCGTAGACGAAAATGCCGGGGACGTTCATCCGAGCCATCGCCATTACGCCGGCCGGCATGTTCTTGTCGCAGCCGCCTGCGACGAGCACGCCGTCCATGCATTGGCCGTTGACCGAGGTCTCGATGGCGTCGGCGATCACTTCGCGCGAGACGAGCGAGTACTTCATGCCCTCGGTGCCCATGCCGATGCCGTCCGTGACGGTCGGGATGCCGAACACCTGCGGCATCGCGCCGGCCTCCTTGAGCGCCGCCATCGCGCGATCGACCAGCGGCTGGATGCCTGCATTGCAGGGATTCATCGTGCTGTGACCGTTGGCCACGCCGACGATCGGCTTGTCGAAATCTCCGTCGTTGAATCCGACGGCTCGGAGCATCGCGCGGTTGGGTGAACGGGCGACGCCCTGCGTGATCAGCCGCGAGCGGCGGTTGTACGACATGGATTTCTCCGGCGGTCAGATTGTCGTTCGGGAACGATTCCGGTGCGGAACGCTTCGTGGGGCTGCGTATAATCGACGATCGCAATTTTAACAGGCTGCTCGTCCTGTCCGCGCTTCGGCATGCTGGTCCATCCCGGGTTCGATCCGATCGCATTTCACGCCGGTCCCATTGCGGTGCGCTGGTACGGGCTCATGTACCTGGTCGGATTCCTGCTGTTCGTCGTGCTGGGCAAGCTCCGCGCACGGCAGAATCTGCTCACGGGCTGGCACCCGCGCGATGTCGACGACATGCTGCTCTACGGCGTGTTCGGCGTGATCCTTGGCGGACGGCTCGGGTACGTGCTCTTTTACAAGCCGTTCCATTATTTCGCGAACCCGCTCGAAATCCTTTCCGTCTGGCAGGGCGGGATGAGTTTTCACGGCGGCTTCCTGGGCGTGCTCGTCGCGCTGTGGTTCTTCGCGCGGTCGCGCCACAAGCGCTGGCTCGACGTCACCGATTTTGTCGCGCCGCTCGTGCCGCTGGGGCTCGCGGCCGGCCGGCTCGGCAACTTCATCAACGGCGAGCTCTGGGGACGCGTGACCGACGTGCCCTGGGCGATGGTGTTTCCCGAGGCCGGTCCCGAGCCTCGCCACCCGTCGCAGCTCTACCAGCTCGGTCTCGAGGGGCTCGTCCTCTTTGTGCTGCTTTGGGTCTATACCAAGCGGCGGCGTCCGCTCGGCGCGGCTTCGGGTCTCTTTCTCGTCGGCTACGGGCTTTGCCGATTCGCCGCCGAGTACGCGCGCGCGCCCGACAGCTTCCTCGGATACCTGGCGCTCGGCCTCACGATGGGCCAATGGCTCTCGCTGCCGATGATCGTGATGGGTGCCGCGATGATGCGCTGGGCATACCGGCGCGCGGACAAGGCCGAGCCGACCGTCCTCGACCGGATGAAATAGGGGTCCGTACGAACGGTGATCTTGCGACGCGGCGCGTTTGCGGTCCCGTCAATCGAGCCGGCGGAACTCCCCGTCGATGGCCTTATGCCCGCTGCCCGGATTTCCGGCCGCCGCGGTGCGCGGCGAAAACGACGGGCCGAGGTTGAACCGCAGCGCGAGCAGCATGAGCGCCATGACATCGCTCAGGATCCCCGGAAGCAGGAACAGCACGCCCGCGAGCACCTTGCGTCCGCTGTCGAACAACCCGCGCAGCAACGGTTGCTCGCCATGCATGGCGGCGACCGTATTGGCGCGGAACGCCGTCCGTTCGTTGCGCAGCAGGAAAAGGCCGGCGATGGCGGCCAACCCGAGCCACACGTACACCGGCACGCCGGTCAACCGCGCGACCCGCACCGTCGCGTAGAGATCGATCAGCGGGAATCCCAGTACAATCACCAGCAACGCAACTCGCATGGAGGCTCCTTGGCCGGCGCGGCGATCCTGGTAATGACCCAGATGCCCGACAGGGCGTCGGCGCAGGCACTTGCCCGCTCGCTCGTCGAAGCGCGCCTCGCCGCGTGCGTCAGTGTGGGCGCGCCAGTGGAATCACTCTATCACTGGCAGGGCAAAATCGAAACTGCGCAGGAGATCCCGGTTACGGTAAAAACCCGCCCTGGATGCTACGCGGCGATCGAAACCGCAATTCGGGAACGGCATCCGTTCGAACTTCCGGAGATCATCGCTGTCCCCATTACCGATGGTCTCGCCCCCTATCTCCAATGGATCGCCGACGAAACGGTCGCGCGCTGAACTAGGGCCTGTTCACACTATGTCTGCAAGACGCGTTACGAGCGAAGACGGCCCTGAGCGAGGCGCAAAACGTAGGCGGGCCGGGAGCCCGGCGAGGCTTTGCAACGAAGCGCAGGGCCGTTTCTCGCCGCAACCCGAAGGGAACGGGCGCCCTGGGGCGCCACTCTGCGTTGCGCTCCTCGCAAAGACGCCCGGTCTTGGCTTCGTCGCGCGCCTTGATTGGCGCCCCACGCCACCCGTTCGCGCTTGTAGACATAGTTTGAAAAGGCCCTAGTATGACCTCCTGGAACGCCGGGGCGCTGATGCTCGCAACGCTGGCAGTGACGCTCGCCTCCGGTGCGGTTGCCGCGGAGCCCAAGCTCCTGGAACCTGAGCGGGCGTTCGCTTTCAGCGTCCAGGCGGTGGACGAAAAGACCGTGGAGGCGCGATTTGCGATCGCGAGCGGCTATTACCTGTACCGGGAGAAATTGAAGTTCACGGTCGATCCGGTGGCGCTAGCCGGCACGCCCGTGCTGCCGCCCGGAATGGTCAAGGACGACGCGTTCTTTGGCAATGTCGAAACCTATCGTGACCGGCTCGCCGTTCGATTGCCGCTCGACGGCGCCGGACCCGGCGTCACGGTCACCGTAAAGGCCGAGTCGCAGGGTTGCGCGGATGCCGGTGTTTGCTATCCGCCGCAAGTCCAGCGGATAACGGTCGTGCTGCCGACACCGGGCGGGCGGCCCGCCGCCCCGGTAGCCGCAACCCCCACCCGCAAATCCTGGTTCGATTGAACCTTCGCGGTTGTGGCGCGCACACTTGCCGGATGTGAGCGCTCGCTGACGCCCGATGCCGCAAATTTCCATTGGTAGACGTACGTTGCACTGGGCAGCCCTTGCGCTGGCGGGGGCGCTCGCCCTTGGCGCCGGATTGTATTTTGGTGGGTTTGCCGGCGACCGGGATTCCGCCGACCAACGCGGCAGGGCGGCCGACATGCTGTTTGGCGTCGCTCTGCCGGACACCGAAGGCCGCGAGCAATCGATTGGGCAGTGGAAGGGCAAGGTGCTGATCGTCAATTTTTGGGCGACCTGGTGCGTGCCCTGCCGGGAGGAGATGCCCGAATTCGTCAAAGCGCAGCGGGATTTCGGCGCGCGGGGATTGCAGTTCGTCGGCATCGCGGTCGATGAGGTGGGGAAGGTCAAGGAATTCGCCGCCGAACTGGGCCTCAATTACCCCGCGTTGATCGGCGGGTACGGGGCCATCGAACTCTCCAAGACATTGGGAAATCGCGTCGGCGCGCTCCCGTTCACCGTCGTCGTCGACCGCTCTGGCCACATCACGCGCACCCATCTGGGTCCGATCAAGAGTTCCGATCTGGCGTCTATCATCAGCCAATTGCTTTGATTTTCTCGTAAAACAGGACAAGTTGCATTATTGTCCCATGCTTGGGAATCCCGTTCCCGGGTTCGCAGTCCTTCCCGCCGTCCGCCTCGCCCCGGCACTTTGTTTGGGTCGGCGCGCGGCTCGCGCCAGGGACGGCCATGCGTCGATCTCACGTCATTGCTGGACAACTGCTTCCTACCTGCGGCAAAATCCCGGCTCGATCAAGCACAGGGCACGCGCCGATGGCAATCAGTCCACGCAAGGTTGCGGTATACCCGCAGCCTGGCACGAGTGGGAGATGCGGGATCGGCATCGATTTCGGCACGCGGGGCGGCCCCTTCGCCGCGCAACCCACGTTCGTGCCGTTGGCGGAGTGACCCCATGGACTTGCGCAAGCTCAAGACGCTGATCGAACTGGTCGAAAGCTCCGGCATCGCGGAGCTCGAGATCGAGGAGGGCGAGGAACGGGTGCGTATCACCCGTACCGCGACGTCCAGCCTGGCACCAACAGCCCTGCCGACGACCGTGCCCGTCGCGCCTGCTCCCGGCCTGGCGCCTGCGGCGGTGCCGATGCAGGCCGCGCCCGTCGAGCCCGACGGGCACCACGTGAAGAGCCCCATGGTGGGGACCTTCTATCGCGCGGCGACCCCCGGCGCGAAGCCTTTCGTCGACGTGGGCGACACGGTCGAATTCGGCGACACGCTGTGCATCATCGAGGCGATGAAGCTGATGAACGAGATCGAGTCCGACAAGGCCGGGGTCGTCAAGCAGATTCTGGTCGAGAACGGACAGCCCGTGGAATTTGGACAGCCGCTGGTCGTGATCGCCTGACTTGCCGCCCCTGCGCGCCCCGTCGTCGCCCATCGTGGCCAAGAATCCGGACCAGCTGTTCGGCAAGATTCTTATCGCCAATCGCGGCGAAATCGCGCTGCGCATCCAGCGCGCTTGCCGCGAGCTCGGGATCAAGACGGTCATGGTGCACTCCGAAGCCGACCGCGAGGCCAAATACGTGCGCCTCGCCGACGAGTCCGTTTGCATCGGGCCGCCGGCGTCTGCGGCGAGCTACCTCAACGTGCCGGCCATCATCGCCGCGGCGGAAGTGACCGACGCGCAGGCCATTCATCCAGGGTACGGATTTCTGTCCGAAAACGCGGATTTCGCCGAGAAGGTCGAGCGCTCGGGCTTCGTTTTCATCGGACCGCGGGCCGACACGATCCGGTTGATGGGCGACAAGGTAAGCGCGAAGGCAGCCATGATCAAGGCCGGCGTGCCCTGCGTGCCCGGATCGGAAGGCGTGCTTCCCGGCGATCCCAAGGAAATCGTGAAGATCGCGCGGCAGGTCGGCTATCCGGTGATCATCAAGGCATCCGGAGGCGGCGGCGGGCGCGGCATGCGGGTCGTTCATACCGAAGCCGCGCTGATGTCGGCTGTGACGCTGACCCGGACGGAGGCGCAGGCCGCGTTCGGCAACCCGCTCCTGTACATCGAGAAGTTCCTCGGCAATCCGAGGCACATCGAGATTCAGGTGCTGGCAGACGAGCACAAGAACGCCGTTTACCTGTTCGAACGGGATTGCTCGATGCAGCGGCGCCATCAGAAGATCATCGAGGAAGCCCCGGCGCCGGGTCTATCCGTCCGCGCGTTGACCAGGATCGGCGAACGCTGCGCCGATGCCTGCCGCAAGATCGGCTATCGTGGCGCCGGGACGTTCGAGTTCCTGTTCCAGGGCGACGAGTTCTTCTTCATCGAGATGAATACGCGCATCCAGGTGGAACATCCGGTCACCGAACTCACGACCGGAATCGATCTCGTGGCCGAGCAGATACGGATCGCTGCCGGCCAGAAACTGCGCTTTCGCCAGCGTGACATCGTGCGGCGAGGCCACGCCATCGAGTGCCGGATCAACGCCGAGGATCCGTATACGTTCGTGCCGTCGCCGGGGCGCATCACCTCGTACCACGCGCCGGGCGGGCCGGGAATCCGGGTCGATTCGCACGTCTATCACAACTACTTCGTTCCCCCCTATTACGATTCGATGATCGGCAAGGTCATCGCTTTCGGCGACACGCGCGAGCAGGCGATCGCGCGCATGCGGATCGCGCTGTCCGAGATGGTGGTCGAAGGCATCAAGACCAATATTCCGCTGCACCAGGAACTGCTCCTCGACGAGAAGTTTCTGCGCGGCGGTGCGTCGATCCACTACCTCGAAGAGAAACTCGCGAAGCGCAAGCAGGCGGGTTAGTTGGGCGGTCAATGGTGGTATCGGTCTGCGTCGGCGTGACGGCATCCACGTGAGTTACGTAGCGCTGCGCTTTGACGCTGCCGCGGCCGCTGCGGACAAATGGGCGGACGCGCTGATGGATTCCGGTGCGCTTTCGGTCGACATTGCCGACGCGCGTGCGGAATCTCCTGAGGAAGAGGCTCTTTACGGCGAGCCCGGGGTGCCGGTGGCCACCGGCTGGCCGGTGAGTCGACTGACGGCGCTGTTCCCGGCGGCGGCCAACATGTCGGCGGCGCTGGCCGGGCTGGCCGCGGCCGGCAAGAAGTTGCCGCCGTACGAGACCTTCGACGTTCCGGAACAGGATTGGGTGCGCGCGACGCAGGCGCAATTCGTTGCGCTTCGCGTCACCGACCGGCTCTGGGTCGTTCCGTCGTGGTGCGACGCCGTCGACACGTCGGCGATCAATCTCTCGCTCGACCCCGGTCTCGCGTTTGGTACCGGGTCGCATCCGACGACCCGCCTTTGCCTCAAGTGGCTGGCGCGCGAGCTCCGCGCCGGCGAGAGCGTCCTCGATTACGGCTGCGGCTCGGGAATTCTGGCAATCGCGGCCTGCCGGCTGGGCGCGGCCGGTGTCGTCGGCACGGATATCGACCCGCAAGCGCTTGTGGCAAGCCGCGCCAACGCGCTGCGCAACGGCGTCGACCCGGTGTTCCTTCCAGTCGACAGGCTTGCCGCGGATGACGGGGCACGATTCGATATCGTCGTGGCCAACATCCTCGCCAATCCCCTTTTGTTGCTGGCGCCCGTGCTGGCCCGCCGCGTTCGCGCTGGCGGTCGGCATCGTTCTTTCGGGAATTCTCGACGCGCAGGCCGATGCCGTCATGACGGTATACCGGCAGTGGTTTAATATCGGCGTAGGCGAATGCGACGATGGCTGGATCGCGTTGGTGGGAACGCGCGGCGACGGGGACGCCGTTACCTGAACCGGTCGCGCGCTCTCAATCCTGTCCGGCGCCCTGCCTTCGCCGCGAACTATCGAGCGAATTTCTGCATCAGCCTGCCAGATGGCCGACGAACAATATACCCGCTGTCCCGGCTGCACCACCGTGTTCCGCGTCACGCCGGACCAGCTCAAGCTCCGCGAGGGTCAGGTACGCTGCGGACAGTGCAAGACGGTGTTCGATGGCATTGCGCAGCAGGTTTCGCTGTCGCCGCCGGTTCGGCTCGATGACGGCGTGGCGCCAGCAATCGCCACGCCCGGCCTGCCCGTCGCGGCGCAGCGCGATGTCGACGCGCAAGACGCGTCGCCCGGAACGCCGGCGGACTTTCCGGACCGCGCGATCGACGCTGCCGCTGTCGACATGGCGAGCGAGGATCGCTTTGCGCCGGCCCCGAGCGCAACGGCACCGCCGAGTCGCGCCGCGTTCTATCTGATTGCGATCATCTTCCTCTTGCTGCTGGTCGCCGCGCAGGCGGCCTTTCACTTCAGGGATGCGATCGCGACGTTCTGGCCCGAGGCCCGACCTGCGTTCGCCCGGCTCTGCGAATTCGTCGCTTGTGACATCCATCCGCTGCGCGACGGCGCGATGAGCCACCTCTCGATCGACGCTTCCGATCTGCAGGCCGACCCGGCGCACAAGGGGCTCTTGATCCTGACCGCGACGTTGCGCAACCGCGCAGGTTGGGCGCTCGCCTATCCGCATCTCGAGTTGACGCTGACCGACGCGCAGGACCGGGTCGTCGTGCGACGCGCGCTGGCGCCGGCGGACTACGCGCGCGGTACGGCGGACCTGCAGCGCGGCATCGCCCCGAACGGGGAGGTTGCAGTGAAGATTTTCATCGATGCGAGCGCGACGTCGCAGGCGGGCTACCGGTTATACATGTTCTATCCGTAAGTCCCGCGGCCGGACGCGAGCGAATTCTCACGTCTGCGCCAAATTGGTGCGCACCGGACCATCGGCGGGAAAACGGTGAGACACACTGGAATCAATGGGTAACCTGCTTTCTTGCGATTGAAGTGGCATTGAAAATTCTGACCGGACGCTTGGAACCGCGATTTTTGGTGCGACGCAGCAACCCAAGAGGCGAATGAAGCCTTCATTTGCACCATTTTTGTGCTGACGACGACCGGTTTGCACTAATATGGTGCGAAATCCCTGCCCGAATGGGGCGAAAAGGTCCAATTTCTTGGCGGTGAGGGGCTTTCGACTCGCCGTAGATATGGCATAGTTCTCGCTCATCATCTGGTGCCCGTTTTTGCAATGCACCGCATTTCCAGCCGCGCCCCAACAAGGAGACCCGAATGACAAGCCCTGCCGACGTCCTCAAGATGCTGAAGGAGAAGGACGTCAAGTTCGTAGATCTGCGCTTCACCGACACCCGCGGCAAGGAACAGCATGTTTCCGTGCCGACCAAGCAGTTCGGGATGGACAAGTTCGAAAGCGGTCACGCCTTCGACGGCTCGTCGATTGCCGGCTGGAAGGGGATCCAGGCGTCGGACATGCTGCTGATGCCGGACCCCAATGCGGCGTACATCGATCCGTTCATGGACGAGACGACGCTCAACATCACCTGCGACGTCGTGGAGCCCTCCGACGGCAAGGGCTACGAGCGCGATCCCCGCTCGCTCGCGAAGCGCGCCGAGGCCTATCTCAAGTCCACCGGTCTCGGCGACACCGCGTATTTCGGTCCGGAGCCGGAGTTCTTCGTATTCGACGCGGTCGAGTGGTCGGTCGACATGTCGGGCAGTTACTGCAAGGTGTTCTCGTCCGAGGCCGCGTGGTCGTCGGCCGAGAAATTCGACGGCGGCAACATGGGCCATCGGCCGACGATCAAAGGCGGCTACTTCCCCGTGCCGCCGGTGGATTCGCTGCAGGACATCCGTTCGGCGATGTGCCTCGCGATGGAGCAGATGGGCGTCGAGGTCGAAGTGCATCACCACGAAGTGGCCAACGCAGGCCAGTGCGAAATCGGGACCAAGTTCGAGACGCTCGTCAAACGTGCCGACTGGCTGCAGATTCTCAAGTATGCCGTGCACAACACGGCACATGCCTACGGCAAGACGGCGACGTTCATGCCGAAGCCCATCGTCGGCGACAACGGCTCGGGCATGCACTGCCATCAGTCGGTGTGGAAGGACGGCAAGAACATCTTCGCGGGAGACGGATATTCGGGACTTTCCGATTTCGCGCTCTACTACATCGGCGGCGTGATCAAGCATGCGAAGGCGCTGAATGCGATCACCAATCCTGGAACGAACTCCTACAAGCGCCTGGTGCCCGGCTTCGAGGCGCCGATCAACCTCGCGTACTCGGCGCGCAACCGCTCGGCGGCAATCCGGATTCCCTACGTTGCGAACCCGAAGGGCCGCCGTATCGAGGTGCGCTTCCCCGATCCGACGGCGAACCCCTATCTCGCGTTCGCGGCGATGCTGATGGCCGGGCTCGACGGCGTGCAGAACAAGATTCATCCGGGCGATCCCATGGACAAGAACCTCTACGACCTCGAGCCGGAGGAGGCAGCGAAGGTTCCGCATCCATGCGCGTCGCTCGACGAAGCACTCGATCACCTCGACCGTGACCGCGCGTTCCTGACCAAAGGTGGCGTTTTCACCGACGACATGATCGATGCGTACATGGGGCTCAAGATGGAAGAAGTCACGCGCTTCCGCATGACGACGCATCCGGTCGAGTACGACATGTACTTCAGCCTGTAGTCGCGTCGCCACGCGAATCGCACCGAAGTCACGTAATGCGGAAGGGGCTGGCCGCGAGGCCCGCCCCTTCTTTGCCTCTCCAACGATAATTCAATACACTCCGTTGCATGCCAGTCCTGAGACTGCAGCACGGCGCCGTGGCGATCATGGCGCTGCGGGTGCCGCTTTTCGCCTGTGTTGCCGTCGCCTTCTGTGCCGGCGCATCGGCGGCAACGCTCGCCGAAAAGGCGCGGGAATCCGGCTGCGTCAACAAGCCGATGTGGCTCGCCGGCGACACGTATCGCTGTGCGACGGAGTCCGGGGTGTTCTCGTATTTCAACGTCCCCGGCATGAACGGGGAAAGGCCGGCGCCCAAGGCGTCGACGCCAGCCGGATTTCCCCGGGTCGATCCGCAGACGCAGAAGGGTCGCGACGGCGTACGGCGCAAGGTCCTCACCGACGAGCTTGCCGCCGAGGAAAAACAGCTGGCGGAAGTGCGCACTGCGTTTGCGGACGGCGCGCCAGTGCCTCTGCCCGAAGAGCGCGCCGACGCCGAGAAATATCGCGCTCGAATCGCACGGCTGCGCCAAAGCGTGGCCGTGCACGAGAAAAATGTCGAAGCGCTGAAGAAGGAGCTGGCGGCGGTCAAGTGAGGTACCCGCGATGCCCTCGGGCGACGCCCGGGCGCGAAGATTGCTGGGTCCTGTCCGTGGCGCCCGCGGCGCCGTCTTCCCGGCGATCGCACCGCCCATGAACGTCGTCTCGAAGCTCTTCTCCAGCCGCGCCGGCGACGACGCAGCGAACGCGTTGGCCGGACTCGACCTGCTGGCGACGGCCGTGCTGATGCTCGATATCGAACGCCGCGTGACCTACGTCAATCCGGCGGCTGAAAACCTGTTCGCGCTCGCAAAAAAGCATTTGCTGGGCCATCGGCCGGAGCAGGTTTTCGCGGATGCCACGGCGCTATCCGCAGCGATCGACAAGGCGATTCGCGGCAGCACGACCTACACGGAACAGGAGCTCGAGCTCGCGCTTGGCGGCAAGGTAAAGCTTCATCTCACCTGCACGGTGTCGCCGGTCGACCTGCGCGATGCCGCGCTGTTGCTCGAATTCCGGCACATTGATCAGCAGTTGAAGATCGCTCGCGAGGAGCGCTTGAACGAGCAGCAGCAGGCGAACCGCGAACTGATTCGAAATCTGGCGCACGAGATCCGCAATCCGCTCGGCGGCATTCGTGGCGCGGCGCAGCTCCTCGAGCGCGAGCTCGACCGGCCGCAGCTGATCGAGTACACGCAAGTCGTGATCGGCGAGGCCGATCGCCTGCAATCACTCGTCAATCGGCTCCTGACGCCGCACCGGCTGCCGACGTTTCAGCGCATGAACATCCACGAGATCCTCGCGCGCGTGCGAAGCGTCGTGCAGGCAGAATTCCCGGCTGTGGCCGTCGTGTGCGATTTCGACACCAGCCTGCCGGAGTTCGACGCCGATCCCGAACAGTTGACGCAGGCGACGCTCAACATCGTGCGCAATGCAGCGCAAGCCCTCGAGTCGATCGCCGCGAATCCGCAGATTCGGCTCACCACGCGCGTCGCGCGTTACGTGACGCTCGCCAGGACGCGTCGCCGGACTGCGCTGGCGCTTTCGATCGAGGACAACGGTCCGGGAATTCCCGATTCCATCCGCGACCGGATTTTCTATCCGCTGGTTTCCGGGCGCGAGGGCGGGAGCGGGCTCGGGCTGACGCTGGCGCAGGCGTTCGTCGTGCAGCACGCCGGCTCGATCGAGTGCGAAAGCGCACCGGGGCGCACGGTATTCACGATCCTGTTGCCAATGGAACCACGGACGCCGGACGCCTCGTCATGACTGAAATCGAATTGTTTCTGGCCGGCGTCGACTCGGCGGGAAGGCCGCGATGAAACCCGTCTGGATCGTCGACGACGATCGCTCCATACGCTGGGTACTCGAAAAGGCGCTCGAGCGCGAAGGCGTTCCCTACGAATCGTTCGCTTCGGCCTATGAGGTACTGCAGGCATTCGCGACGGGCGATCCCTGTGTTCTCGTTTCCGACATACGGATGCCGGGCGAGTCGGGGCTCATGCTGCTCGACAAGGTGAAGGAGCGTTTCCCGCGGCTCCCGGTGATCATCATGACGGCCTACTCGGACCTGGAAAGCGCCGTTGCCGCGTTTCAGGGCGGGGCGTTCGAATATCTGCCGAAGCCGTTCGATGTCGACCACGCGGTTGCGCTCATTCGTCGGGCGATGGCGGAGGCACCGACGCAAGCGCCGATCGACGCCGTTTCGGGTGCCACGCCCGAGATGCTTGGCCAGGCGCCCGCGATGCAGGAAGTCTTTCGCGCGATCGGCCGGCTGTCGCAGTCGAACGCGACCGTGCTCATCACCGGGGAATCCGGAACCGGAAAGGAGCTCGTCGCGCGCGCCCTGCACCGGCACAGCCCGCGCGCTGCCAAGCCATTCATCGCAATCAACACGGCGGCCATACCGAAGGACCTTCTGGAATCCGAGCTGTTCGGTCACGAGCGAGGTGCATTCACCGGTGCGCAGTCCTCGCGCCGTGGCCGGTTCGAGCAGGCCGAGGGCGGCACACTGTTCCTGGACGAGATCGGCGACATGCCATCCGACCTGCAAGTGCGCCTGCTGCGGGTGCTCGCCGACGGCGAGTATTACCGCGTCGGTGGCCACGACCCGCAGAAGTCGAGCGTGCGCGTGATCGCGGCGACGCATCAGATCCTCGAGGAGCGCGTCCGGCAGGGACTTTTCCGCGAGGACCTGCTTCATCGCCTCGACGTCGTCCGCCTGCGCCTGCCACCGTTGCGCGAGCGTGTCCAGGATATCGCGCCGCTCGCACGGCATTTCCTGTTGAAGAGCGCGCGCGAGCTTGCGGTGGA
The DNA here is from genome assembly GCA_963695725.1 of uncultured beta proteobacterium. Classification (GTDB taxonomy): domain Bacteria; phylum Pseudomonadota; class Gammaproteobacteria; order Burkholderiales; family Casimicrobiaceae; genus CAIWHR01. The sequence goes on along the minus strand of CAVOHM010000001.1, from coordinate 1,140,404 downwards.
GCCCAAGGTACTTTCGGACGCCGCATTGAAGTTGCTGACGGCGTTCCGTTTTCCCGGCAACGTGCGGCAACTCGAGAATGTCTGCCATTGGATCACCGTGATGGCGCCCGGCCAGCGGATCGACGTCGCCGACCTGCCGGCCGAGCTGCGCGAGACTCCGGCGGGAGAAGAACCCGCGAGCGGCGGCGAAGTCGACTGGCGCGCGGCACTCGACCAGGAGCTGGCGCAGGCGCTCGCGCGCGGGGAGCATGGCGTCGGCGATCGTCTCCTGCGCGACTTCAAGCGCACGCTCATCCAGCGTGCGCTCGCGCACACCGGCGGCCATCGCCTGGAGGCGGCGCAGTGGCTGGGCTGGGGCCGCAACACGCTGACCCGCAAGATCCACGAACTGGGACTCGAGGCAAGACCGACCGAGGGAGAACGCGCGGGCGAATAGTGCCGCGTTCCGGCGGCCATGGCCCTCGCCGCGCCCCGGCGACCGTGGCCCCCGCCGCCTAGCGCTGTTGCGGTACGCGCAGCCAAGACATGCCGACACCGCAGGCACTGTGGTCGCCGCGGCTACGACACCTGCGGCGTCAGACGGATAGTTCGGCGATCACCGGCGCGTGATCGGATGGCCGCTCGCCCTTGCGCGCGTTGCGGTCGATGCGGCAGCCCGTGCACCGGGACGCGAGAACCGGCGACAGCAGGATATGGTCGATGCGAAGTCCGCGGTTCTTTGGAAACGCCAGCTGCCGATAGTCCCACCAGCTGAAGGTCTTCTCGGGCTGATCGAAAAGACGAAAACTGTCCTGCAAGCCAAGGCCGAGCCACGTGCGGAATATTTCGCGTTCCGCGTCGGAGCACAACACCTGCCCGCGCCAGAGATCCGGCTCATGGACGTCGCGGTCCTCGGGTGCGATGTTGAAGTCGCCCGCAACCGCGAGCGCGGGATGCCGCGTGAGTTCGCCGGCGAGAAAGCCGGTGGCCGCCAGGCACCAGTCGAGCTTGTAGCGGTACTTGTCCGAATCCACCGACTGGCCGTTCGGCACGTAGAAGTCGACGATGCGCGTGCCGGCGACGGTTGCCGCGATCACGCGTTTCTGTTCGTCGGCGAAGTCAGGCAGCGCCGTGACGACGTCGTCGACGGGCCCGATGCCGTCGCGCACGATCAGCGCGACACCGTTGTACGTGCGTTGTCCGGCGAAGTGCGCGGCATAGCCGGCGGCCGCAAGATCCCCGCGCGGAAACTTCGCGTCTTCCGTCTTGGTCTCCTGCAGGCACACCACATCCGGTTGCGTGCCGGCGAGCCAGTCCAGCAATCGCGGCAGGCGCACGTTGAGCGAGTTGACGTTCCAGGTGGCGAGCTTCAAGGTAAATCGAGCCATCGCGCCGCGGTCGCGCTTTCACTGCGGCGCCAATTGGGGTGTCGCTATTGCCTGGGGTAACCGCTGCCCGGTGTTGCGACCGTCTGCGTCGCGGCAGGCGGTGCGGCGGCAGGAAGTGCGGGCGGCGCGGTTTCGACCGATACCCTTGCGCCGGTCCGGCGCGCTGGCGATTTCGGGTAGCCGGCCTCGTCGAGCATGGTCGGTCCAGCGGGCCTCGTTGAAACCCTTGGCGATGAGTTTATCGCCGATCTGCAGCACCGGGGCTTGCTGCCCGCCCGTCAGCCTCTGCAGTTGCTCGGCGCCCTTGACGTCCTCGACGTTGACGGTCGTGAACGGAACGCCGCGCCGGTTGAGCAGACGCTTCCGCGTTCTGGCAGACGACGCCGCACGCGAACGTGTACAGCGTAACCGGAAAGCGTTGTGTCGCCTGCGTGAGTGCGAGCGGGACGTCGTTGTTCTCGATGAAATTGGGGCAAAGGCGCTTGGTCTGGACCTCCTTCGAATCGGACGGCGGCGACCGGTCCGAGTAGACCACGTGGCCGTCCTTGTCGACGTAGCGGTACACCTGCTGGGCTTGCGCTGCAGCGAGGGCGGCGACTACGGTGGCGCCAACACCACAGAGAAGCGCGATTCGCGTGGCTGTGCGTGCCATGGCTATTCACTCCTTCCAGTTACGGGGGTGTGCATTCCATTATGCCGCAGAAGGGCGTCGAGTTGGGGTGCCCGCCCGCGAAACGCCACGAACGACGCCATGGCGTCCCGGCTGCCGCCACATGCGAGCACTTCGTCGCGGAAGCGTCGGCCGGCCGCCGGCGAAAGCACGCCCTGCTCCTCGAACGCGGAGTATGCGTCCGCAGAAAGCACCTCGGCCCACTTGTAGCTGTAGTATCCAGCCGCGTAGCTGCCGGCGAAAATATGTGCGAACGATTCCATGAAGCGGTCGTAGGAAGCTCGCGGCACCACCTCGATGTCACGCCGGACGGCATCGAGCACGGATTGCGCTGACGCGTTGTCGCCGGGATCGTGGGTCGAGTGCACCAGCATGTCGAACAGCCCGTACTCGAGATGTCGGACGGTCGAAAGGCCGCTCTGGAAATTCTTCGCGGCGAGCATCCGGTCGAACAGCGCGCGCGGCAGGGGTTCGCCCGTGTCGACGTGCGCCGTCATTGGCGCGAGCACGTCCCATTCCCAGCAGAAATTCTCCATGAACTGGCTGGGCAGCTCGACCGCATCCCATTCGACGCCCTGAATGCCGGAAACGCCTGCGACGTCGACACGTGTCAGGAGGTGGTGCAGTCCGTGGCCGAATTCGTGGAAGAGCGTGATGACCTCGTCGTGCGTGAATGTCGCCGGGGCACCATCGGTTGGCGCCGACAGGTTGCAGGTGAGAAGCGAGACCGGATGCTGGAGTTTGCTGCCGGCGCGGCGGCGGTTGACGGCGTCGTCCTGCCACGCACCGCCCTGCTTTCCAGGGCGCGCGTAGTTGTCGAGGTAGAACTGACCGATCAGCGCACCGGAAGCATCGTGCATGTCGAAGAAACGCACGTCGGCGTGCCAGGTCGTCGCCCGGCTCTCGCGGATGGAGATGCCGTAGAGCGTCTCGGCCACACGGAACAGGCCGGAAAGCACTTTGCCTTCCGGAAAATAGCAGCGAACTTCCTGCTCGGAGAACGCAAATAGCTTTGCCTTGAGCTTCTCCGACGCGTAGGCGACATCCCAGGGCGCGAAATCCGCGAGGCCAAGTTCCGTTCGGGCGAACGCCCGAAGCTCGGCATAGTCGCGCTGCGGCAAACGGCCTGGCGCGGCGCGCGAGATCGCGCAGAAATCCCAGCACCTCGTCGACATTCGTGGCCATTTTGGGCACGAGCGAGAGCGCTGCGAAGTTCGGGTAGCCGAGCAGCTGGGCCATCTCGCGTCGCAGCTCGAGAAGGCGCCTTGATCACCGGACCGTTGTCCCAGGCCGGCGACGCGCCGAGGTCCGAGGCACGCGTGGCGTACGCACGATGCAACAAGGCGCGCAGCGCGCGGTTGTCCGCGTAACTCAACACGGGCACGTAGCACGGCATCTGCAGCGTGAGTTTCCAGCCTGGCTTGCCGTCCGCCCTGGCGGCAGCGCCCGCCGCGGCGAGGACGCTGTCGGGCACGCCCGTCAAGTTCGCTCCGATCGGTGACGTAGAGCGCCCAGGCGTTGGTCGCGTCCAGCAGGTTGTCGTCGAAACGCGCGGCGAGCAGGGCGAGTTCCTCCTCCACCGCCTTGAGCCGCGCCTTTTCCGCGGCGGGCAGTTCGGCGCCGCCGAGCCGGAAATCGCGCAGCTCGTTCGCCACGGCTTTCTGCTTCGCAGCGGCGAGCTCGGCGAACGACGGCGACGCGGCGAGTTCCCGGTAACGGGAGTAGAGCCGAAGATCCTGCGCTCGGTCCGCGGCGAACCCGGTCACCTTGGGCAGGTTGCCGTGATAGGCGCTGCGCCATTCTGGTGTGCTCACGACTGCATTGAGGTGCCCGACGGCGCGCCACGCCCGGTCGAGCTGATCGAGCGGTTCCGCCAGGGGTTCGGCCACGGTGTCCCAGGTCGCAGGATGCGAATTTGTGGCGACGGCCTCGACCGCGGCGCGGGCCGCGGCGATGAGCTGGTCGACGGCTTCGGTCACATGCTCGGCGCGAATCGCATCGAAGCGCGGCAATCCGGAAAAATCGAGCAGAGGATTGGGGTTGGCGGCAGCGTTCATTCTTCGGGTTCGCGCGTACTCATAGCGTGCAACGTGTTCAAGTCAACAGGCGTATCTGCGGGCGAGCGCGGGGAAGACCCGACCGGAATCCGATGCCGCAACGCGGCATCGAGCACGCCAAGGTCGTCCGGCGTGCCGACGTTCGCCCACTGACCGGCGAAAGTTTCGCCGGAAACCAGGCCTTCCGCTATCCACCGTTGGAGGTAGGGAAGAAGTTTGAGCTTCGTCCCGCGCGGAAGTTCGCGAAAGAGGCCGGTATCGAAGAGACCGATGCTCGCGTAGGTCAGCCTCGGGCCTTCGTCGCGGGTGATCTGCCCGCCGGACAGAGCGAAATCGCCGCCGGGGTGGTATGGCGGATTTTCAACCATCACGAGATGCACCCGTGCCGGGATCGCATGGCACGCCATGGCGTCGGCGCGGCGGCGCAGTGATGCGTAGTCGAAGGCCGTGACGATATCGCCGGCAACGATGAGCGCGGGCCCGGGCGGCAGAAGCGGCAGTGCCGTTGCGATGCCGCCGGCGACGTCCAGCGGTTCGGGCTCGATCGACCAGCGCAGCGTCACGCCGAACGCGCTGCCGTCGCCGAGCGCTGCCACGAGCCTGCCGGCAAGATGAGAAGCATTCACGACGATGTCGTGAAATCCGGCGCGGGCCAGTGCCTCGATCTGCCAGGCGATGAGCGGCCGGCCGCCTGCCTCCAGCAACGGTTTGGGCGTGACGTCCGACAGCGGGCGCATCCGCTCGCCCCGGCCGGCGGCGAGAATCATCGCACCGATGGACGTGGCGCCCGACGGCGTCATTGGACGGGAGTCCCGGCGGACGCGCCGTTCTCGATTTCGTCGAGGAGCGCATCCAACGGGCCGAGCGCGCCGTAGCGCGCGCAGGCACCGCGGAGATAGTGCATTACCCGAGGCATGTCGGCGAGATATGCCGCCTTCCCGTCGCGGTGAGACGAGGCGCGCGAAGATGCCCAGCACCTTGAGCTGGCGTTGCACGCCCATCCACTCGAAGTCGCGCCAGAACGCGCCAAAGTCGACGCCGACCGATAGCCCGGTCGCGCGCGCGTGTTCCCAGTAGCGAACCGCCCAGTCGATCTGGTGCTCCTCGTCCCACGCGACGTAGGCGTCGCGCAGCAGCGAAACGAGGTCGTACGTGATCGGCCCGATGACGGCGTCCTGGAAGTCGAGTATTCCCGGGTTGGGGCGCGACCGCATCAGGTTGCGCGAGTGGTAGTCGCGATGCACGAACACGCGCGGCTGCGCGAGATTGTTGTCGAGGATCAGGCGGAATGCCCGCGCGAGCGTTTGCTCCTGCGCCGGCGTCAGCGTGATGCCGCGGTGTTTGCGCACATACCATTCGGGAAAGAGCGCGAGCTCCCGCGCGAGCAGCGCTTCGTCGTACGTCGGCAGCACGCCGTCGCGCGTGGCTTGCTGCCAGCGAATCAGCGCGTCGGAGGCATCGGCGTAGAGCCCCGGCGCAGAGCTTGCGTCGAGTCCGGAAAGGTAAGTCTGGTCGCCAAGATCGGTGAGGAGCAGAAACCCGCGCGTGGACTCCCCCGCGAGCACTTCCGGCGCGTGCACGCCGGCACCGGCGAGCAACTTTGCCACGTGGACGAAGGGGCGGCAGTCCTCCATCGGAGGCGGCGCGTCCATGACGATCAGAGTCGCGCTGTCCACGCCAGGGCGTTGCGGGCGTGATCCGGAAATAGCGGCGAAAGCTCGCGTCGGCAGAGGCGCTCGCGAGGGTGAAGGCGCCGGTTCGAAGCGTCGCCGTCGTCCAGAGGGTCAGTTCGTCGAGACGGGCATCGCCTGCCCCCGAGGTTGTGGTCATCAGGCAAACGCGCCGCGGTGTGGAATCGGGTGGAGCAGGAGAGCATACCGCGCAGCCGCGGCAACGGCATCGCGTCGCGACGGGGGCGGCACGCTAGAATGCACGATTTTACCATCGTGCGTTTCCGAAAGCCTGCCCGTCCCCGCGGATGATGCCTCGCCTCACGCCTATCGCGTTCGCGCTTGCGACGCTGCTCGCGTCGCCTGCGGCGGTGGCGGAGCCCGCGGCAATGGCGCCGGAAGCCAACGCCGAACTGCCCGAACCGGTGCTAAGACCAGCGCCCCGGCTTGTCCCGCCGTTGCCCAGCAATCCGCCTGCGTTGCCGTCAGCCGGCAACCGACCGCCGCAGGCGTCCGTGCCTGCCGCGGCAACGTCCGCAGGCGGCGCGATCTTTCTGCGCGCCGACCGCATCGAGGGCGCCGCGGAGAAATTCGTCGAAGCCGCAGGAAAGGTCGAATTGCGCACGCGCCACGAAACCGTGCTCGCGGATTGGCTGCACTACGATTTCGCTCTCGATGAAATCTGGGGCAAGGGTGACGTTCTCCTGCGCTATGGCATCGACTGGATCACCGGCCCCGAAGTGCGGTTCAAGCGCGGTACTGAAACCGGATACTTCGCGTCGCCGCGCTTCTACATCGGCGAGAACGGTTCGCGCGGCAGCGCGGCGGAAATCCGGTTTGCGGGCCCCGATCACTACGATGCCACCGACGCGCGCTACACGACGTGCGTCGCGCCGCGCGACGACTGGTACATCCGGATGGGCGAACTCGAGGTCGACAAGACGCGGATGGTCGGCACCGGTCGCGACGCGACGGTGTATTTCTTCGGGGCGCCGGTCATCTATTCGCCGTGGTTCGAATTCCCGCTGTCCAACGAGCGCAAATCGGGGTTCCTGACGCCGACCACGGGCTCGACCGGAAGTCGCGGCTTCGAGTATTCGCAGCCCTATTACCTCAATCTCGCGCCCAATTACGACGCGACAATCACGCCGCGCGTCATGACCAAACGCGGCGTGCAGATCGGTGGGCAGGGACGTTATCTGTTTGGCAGCGCCCAGGGCGAGGCCAGCGTCGAATACCTGCACAATGACCGGGTTACCGGCACGAACCGTTATGCGCTAGCGTCGCGACATACGCAGAACCTCGATTTCGTGCCGGGCCTCGTCGGCTTCTGGAACCTCAACAAGGTTTCCGACGATACCTACTTCGCCGACCTATCGGATCGTGTCGGACTGACGTCGCAGACAACGTTGCCGCGCGAAGGCGGCTTCGGATACACGAACGGTCCGTGGCAGGTTCTCGCCCGGGCCCAGGGTTTTCAGACGCTGCAGGATCCCACGGCGCCCCAGCCGATCCCCTACAATCGCGTGCCGCAGGCGCTCGTGACGCTGCAGGACGTCGACTGGAAAGGCCTCACGTTCGCCGGCGCTGGCGAGTATGCGTACTTCCGGCAACCCACGCTGACCACGGGCCAGCGTGTCTTCGCGTGGCCGACGGTTGCGTGGGAACGGCGCGACGCGGCGTGGTCCGTCACCGCGCGCACCGGTGCCCACGTGCGTCAATACGACCTCAACGAAAAACGGCCGGATGTTCCGGCGACATTCGGGTACGCGATACCGATTTCGTCGGTCGACGGCAGCCTCCTGTTCGAGCGCGATTGGAGCATCGCAGGACAGAATTTCATCCAGACGCTCGAGCCGCGGGCCTTCTATGTCTATGTCCCGTACCGAAACCAGAACAAGGCACCGGTATTCGACACGGCGGTCGACGACTTCAATTTCGGACAGTTGTTCAGCGTCAATCGCTATCTCGGCAACGACCGGATTGCCGACGCCAACCAGCTGACGCTTGCGCTTTCATCCCGGCTGCTCGACCCGCAAACCGGTTCCGAGCGGATGCGGGTTGCCGTCGGACAGCGCTTCTACTTCCAGGACCAGAGGGTCGTGCTGACCGAGTCGCCACGCTCGGCCGCGTCGTCCGATCTTCTCGTCGGCATCGACGGCCGGCTCTCCGACGCATGGGCGTTGATCGGGCTGTGGCAAGTCAATCTCGACACAGCGAAGACGGAGCGGCTCAACGCGGGCTTCCGGTACACGCCGGCACCCGGCCGGGTGCTCAATGGCAGCTATACGTATTCGCGCCAGTACGTCGACCCGGTCGGCAGGCAATCGCAGCTCAATCAATTCGACCTTTCGTGGCAGCTGCCCATCAATCCCAACTGGACCCTGCTCGGGCGATGGAATTTCTCGCTGCTCGACAGCAAGACGCTGGAGGCCGTGGCCGGCGTCGAGTACAATGCCGATTGCTGGGCATTGCGGCTCGTCGGGCAGCGATTGACGACGACCTCGCAATCGGCGACCAACTCGGTCTACCTGCAGATCGAACTGAACGGGCTGGCGCGGTTCGGCACCAACCCGCTCGAACTCCTGCGCCGCAGCGTCCCCGGTTACCAGCAGACGAACGATCCAACCGTGTCGCCGCGCTTTCGCGACGATGCCTTCCAGGAATACTGAGGTCAGGCATGTCCATCCTTTGTTCTCGGGCACCGTTTTCCGTGTGGGGCGCCACGCTGGCGGTCGCTGCCTGCGCCGCGTCGGCGCTCGCTCAGGCGCCCGGCCGCGTCTCGCTCGAACGCGTGGTCCCCATCGACCGGGTGATCGCGATCGTCAACGACGAGGCGCTCACGCAGTACGACATCAACGAACAGAAGAGGGTCGTGCTGGGTCAGATGAAGGCGCAGAAAGTCACGCCCCCTTCACCCGATGTCCTCGAAAAACAGCTGCTCGACCGGCTGATCACCGAACGGGTGCTCCTGCAGTTCGCGAAGGAGACCGGCATTCGCGTCGACGACACGCAGGTCGAGCGCACGCTGGCGCGGATTGCCGAGGACAACAAGCTCTCGGTCGACGATTTCCGCAAGGCGGTCGAGCGCGAGGGGATACCCTTCGGCAAATATCGCTCCGACATCCGAAACGAAATCACCGTCCAGCGCTTGCGCGAACGGGAAGTGGAAGGCCGGGTCAATGTCAGCGACGCCGAAGTCGACCATCTGCTCGCCACGCTGGATGCGCAGGCCGGCGGCCAGACGGAATACCTGCTCGCGCACATTCTCGTGCTCGTGCCGGAACAGGCGTCGCCGGACCAGATCCTGGCACGGCAGCGCCGCGCACAGACCGCACTCGAGCAGATTCGGTCGGGGACTGATTTCGGGCAGGTCGCGGCGAGCTTTTCGGATGCGCCCGACGCCCTTCAGGGAGGCAATCTCGGCTGGCGCGCGCCGGCACGGTTGCCGACGGTGTTTGCCGATCCGGTGCGGCGCATGAAGCCGGGTGACGTCTCCGATGTTCTGCGCTCGGCGAGCGGCTTTCACATCGTCAAGCTCTTCGAAACACGCAGCCGGAATGTACCGACCGTCGTCGAACAGACCCACCTGCGGCACATTCTCATCAAGGTGAACGAGACCACGTCGAACGACGAGGCGAAGATCAGGATCGAACGCATCAGGGAACGGATCGAATCGGGCGCAAAGTTCGAGGATCAGGCGAAAACGAACTCGGAGGACGCCAGCGCGTCGAAGGGCGGCGATCTGGGATGGATCTCGCCCGGAGACACCGTGCCCGACTTCGAGCAGGCAGTGAATCGCCTGAAGCCGGGCGAGCTTTCCGCGCCGGTCCGCACGCCATTCGGATGGCACCTGATACTGGTCGAGGAGCGGCGAACGCAGGACATCACCACCGCGCGCCAGCGCGAGCAGGCGCGCCAAGCGCTGCGGCAGCGCAAGTCGGACGAGGCATTCCAGGAATGGGTACGTCAGTTGCGCGACCGGGCGTACGTCGAGATCAAGGTCGACGAACGCTAGCGATTCCTCGAATCAGTCCGCCGCGAAGCGGGGCTGGCGCGAAAGGCAGCGCGAGCGCTTCATGTGAGGCGCGGCCGCCTGCACGCGCGACAGACGCGTTGTTCCCCCGGCGCTAATCCTGCCCCTGGTAGACATAACCGGCCTGCGCGACGCGGTTCTCGTCCATCGCCTTGCGTGCCGCAAGGTCCTTCGGACGCTTGTCCCACCAGATCGCCCGGCTCTTCTGTTGCTCCTGCTCGAGCTGTGGCTTCTGATCCTTCATCTCGCGGATGAACCGGGTGTGGTCGGATTCGTAGTGGCGGGCGGGGAGCATCGGCATGGCGGCGCGGCGGACGTGAGGCGGATGATCGGAAGCCGGATCTTATCACTGCCGTGGTACGGAGTCCCCGTGCGCCACGCGCCGTGGCCTGCCGGCGACGATCTCGAACCGGAACAGGCGACACTCGATCGCGCCGTTGTACAGCGGCGTTCGCCGCGATGGCTTGAGCCCGATCAGCTTCGGCAGGTGCGCATCGCCGGTCAGCAGGTACGCGGTCCATCCGGCGTACCGCTGCTTCAGCGCGTCGCCGAGCCTGGGGTAGAACGCTGCGAGGCCGGCCTCGTCACCGAGCCGGACGCCGTAGGGCGGATTGGTGACGACCATGCCTGAAGGCGCCGGCGCGGCGCGCGCCAGCACATCGGCTTCGGTCATGTCGATCCACGCCGCGACGCCCGCAGCTTCGGCGTTGCGGCGGCATTGCGTCACCGCGCGCGGGTCGATGTCGCTCGCGAAGATCGCAGGCGCTGCCGGAGGAGGCTGCATCCGGTCGCGCGCCCGCTGGCGGATGCGTTGCCACGTCGGGCCATCGAACCAGGCGAGCTTCTGAAACCCGAACGAGCGTTGGAGTCCCGGTGCAAAGTCGGCTGCCGCGAGCGCGGCCTCGATGGCGATCGTGCCGGAACCGCACATCGGGTCGAGCAACGCGAGGCCCGGCGCGACGCCGGCCAGCGCGAGCACGCCGGCCGCCAGATTTTCGCGCAGGGGCGCCACGTCGGCGTCGCGTCGCCAGCCGCGCTTGAACAGCGCGTCGCCCGATGTGTCGAGGTAGAGTGTGGCCTCGCGTTCGGTCAGATAGGCGTGGACGCGGACGTCCGGGCGCTGCTTGTCGATCGTCGGGCGCCGGCCCGAGTCGGCGCGGAATCGATCGCAGACAGCGTCTTTAACCTTGAGCGTCGCGAACTCGATGCTCCTGAGCGGAGATCGCGTCGCCGCCAGATCGACCCGCAGCGTGCGCGTGCACGCAAAATGCCGTCCCCAGTCGACTGTCCGGGCGAATGCGTAGAGGTCGTCCGCGTCGCGATAGGGCCCGTGCGCGATCTGCCAGAGAACGCGGCTCGCAAGGCGTGACTCCAGGTTCACGTGATAGGCGAGCTCGATCGGTCCGGCAAATCCGGCGCCTCCGTCCGCAGGCGTCACCGACGTGCCGCCAAGCACCACGAGTTCCGCCGCGAGTACCGTCTCCAGTCCGCGCGGACAGGGGGCGAAGAAGCGCTCGGTCACCGCAGGAGCCGCCGCCGCGTCAGAACGAGCGCGACGTAATAGGCCGCACACGCGTACGCGACGAGTACGGCGATATGCAGGAGGATGTCGGCCGGAACGCTGTCGCGCAGCAGCGGGCGGGCGAGGTCGATGGCATGTTTCAGCGGCAGCAGGTTCGCGACGGCCTGCAGCGCAACCGGCATCTGCGTGACCGGAAAGAACACGCCGGACAAGAGCAGGCCCGGCGTGAGCACGAGCGTGAAGAAGTACGTGAAGAACTCGTAGCTGGGCGCGAGGGCGTTCATCACGAGCCCGAACGCGCCGAACGTGAGCCCCACGAGGAAGCCGAGCGGAATGATCCACAACGCGAACCAGGAATGACCGAAGCCCAGCGCGACGATCACGGCGAGAATCGCGGTCGTCGACATCACGGCCTTCGACGCGGACCAGATCCATTCGGCGAATACCACGTCGTCGAGCGAGATCGGCGCGTTGATGATCGCGTCCCAGGTCCGCTGCACGTGCATGCGCGAGAAGGCCGAGTACATCGCCTCGAAGCTCGACGTGAACATCGCGCTCTGGCACACCATTCCGGTGCCGAGAAACGCGATGTACTTCATCCCTCCGACTTCCGGCACGAACGCGCCGATTCCGTAGCCCAGGGCCACCATGTACAGCAACGGATCGGCGATGTTGCCGAGCACGCTCGCGATCGCGAGCTTGCGCCAGACGAGCTGGTTGCGGCGCCAGACCGCGGTCCAGCGCAGGGACAGTTCGGGGGGACGCAACAGGGCAACGAAGGTGGTCATCGTGTCGAAAATTCCCTTTGCGGTTTGCGCGTGCGGTAGTCGCAGATTGCCGAAGCGGTGCGCGCGTGCGGTACCGGGCCCGATCTGAAAACAGATTTCATACCGGCCTCAATCCCGCAATTCGCGCCCCGTGAGCTTGATGAACAGGTCCTCGAGATTCGCGGGCCGATGCAGGTATCGTACGCCGTGCGCCTGCGCCAGCGCGTTCAACAGCGCACGCGCATCGTTCGCATAGCAGAACGCGGTCTCACCGGTCATCTCGAGGCGGGTCGACAGGCCACGGCCGTGCGCGTCGGCCCACGCCCGCGCTTCGTCGCCGTAGACCTCGATCACCTCGGGTTCGACGTGAGCGGCGATCAGCGCGCGCGGCGTGTCGGACGCGATCAAGGCGCCGTGGTCGATCACCGCGAGGCGCGTCGCAAGGCGCTCGGCCTCGTCCATGAAATGCGTCGTGAGCAGGATCGTCTTGCCCTGCGACAGGAGCTGCCGGAGGCCGTCCCAGATCAGGTGCCGCGCCTGCGGGTCGAGTCCGGTCGTCGGCTCGTCGAGGATCAGGAGCTCGGGATCGTTGACGAGCGCGCGAGCAAGGGTGAGCCGCCGCTTCATGCCGCCGGACAGTGTCCGCAGGCTCGCCGCGCCCCTTTTTTCCAGGCCGGCGAATTCGAGCAGCGCGGGAATGCGCGCAGCGAGCGTGGCAGGGGCGATGCCGAAGTAGCGGCCGTAGACCTGGAGGTTTTCGGTGACGGTGAAATCGGGGTCGAGGTTGTCCTGCTGCGGCACGACGCCGACACGGATCCTCGCTTGCCGCGCTGCCTGCGGCACGGGCTCGCCGACCATTTCGAGCGTCCCGCCGTCCGGCTCGATGAGCCCGAGGCAGCAGCGCAGTGTCGTCGTCTTGCCGGCGCCGTTCGGGCCGAGCAACCCGAAACACTCGCCGCGACGGATCTCGAACGACAGGCCACGGACAACCTCGTTCGCGCCATAGAATTTGCGCAGCCCCGCGACGCGCAGGACGACGTTCGCGTCGGCCCCGTGGCGGACGCCGGTTTCGCGCAGCGCTCCTGCCGCGTCAGGCACCCGGAGCCACCGCGTGTCCATGCCACATCCCGGTGATCGCGCGCTGCAGATGCGGCAGCCGGCCGTGGAAGAAGTGACCGCAACCGGGAAACACGACGACCGGCAACTCCTGCGGCCGTGCCCACGCGAACACTTCCGACAACGGGACGATGTCGTCCTCTTCGCCGTGGATCACGATCGTGTCGGCGCGCACGGGCGTGGAGGCGATTCGCTGCACGGCCGGACCGACCAGCACCAGCCGCTCGACGGCGACCGACTGCGCAACCTTCGTCTGCACGAACGCGCCGAACGAAAAGCCGGCAAGCACGACCGGCGGCACGTCGGACCCACGAGCGTAGCGCTCCTGCGCGTACAGAAGCGCCGCGAGCGCGTCGGCGGTTTCGCCGGCGCCGTCGTCGAACGCGCCTTCGGATCGACCGACGCCGCGAAAATTGAAACGCGTGGCGCTGTAGCCCAGCGCGAAGAAGGTCTTCGCCAGCGTCTGGGCCACCTTGTTGTCGAGCGTGCCGCCTTGCAGCGGATGCGGATGCGCGATGAGCGCGATCCCGCGCGGCGCGTGCGGGACGTTCTGCGCAATCTCCAAGGCGCCTGCGGGGCCGTCGATCGTGCAGCGCTCGGTCGTCTTCGGCGTCAAATGCGAAGCCTCTCGACGATCTCGCCGCCGAGGATGTGCCGGTCGATGATCTCGTCGATGTCCGCTCGATCGACGTAGGTGTACCACACCGCATCGGGATAGACGACGAGCACCGGGCCCTCCTCGCAGCGGTCGAGGCAACCGGACTGGTTCATCCGGATCCCGCCTTTGCCGTTCTGGCCGAGCGCCTTGATTCTCGCCTTGGCGTAGTCCCGCAGCTCGGCGGCGCCGTGGTTCGCACAGCAGGCCTCCGGCGCCTCGCGCTGGTTGCAGCAAAAGAAGACGTGGCGCTGGTAGTAGCTCATTTCCGGTCGAGACGAATGGGAGCGACGACGGGTGACACAGGGGGTCACGCGAAAAAGTCGACTGTCGATTATAGCGGACGATGTCCCCGTTCCCGGGGTGCTTCGCCGACGCTCCGATATAATCGCCCGGTTCTCCGGCCGACGTCCGCCGGACTTCCGTCCTCCCGTGAAACACTATCGCCGGATCCTCCGCTACGTCCGCCCCTATCGGGCCGTATTCGCCTGCGCCATCGTGGGCATGCTGCTGGTCGCGTCGACCGACGTGATGATGCTGCGCATCGTCCAGCCGCTCCTCAACAACATCGGCGCGGTCGACCCCGATGCGACGTGGTGGGTGCCGTTCGCCATCGTCGGCGTGTTCCTGCTCCGCGGCGTCGGCTCGTACGTCAGCGAGTACGGGCTCGCGTGGATCGGTTCACGGGTCGTCTTCGATCTGCGCTGCGAGGCGTCCGATCATCTGCTGCGGCTGCCGACGCCGTTCTACGACGCCACGTCCGCGGGATTCCTGCTGTCCCGGATCACGTTCGATGCGCAGCAGATCGCGGCGACGGCCTCCGAAGCGATCACGGTGGCCATCCGCAACACGCTGACGATCGCGTTCATGCTGGCGTATCTGCTCTACATCAACTGGCAGCTCACGCTGATCGCGTTCGCCGCATTTCCGCTGATCGGCTTCGCGCTGAAGAAGATCAGCCGTCGCTTGAAGCGCGTGAGCGTGCTCGTGCAGGAGCGCACCGGCGCGCTTACCCATGCGCTGGAAGAGGCGATCGGCGCCCATCGCATCGTCAAGGTCTTCGGCGGCGAGCAATACGAGAGCGGCCGGCTGCGGGCGGCAGCGGACCGGCTGCGGCTCGCGATGGCGAAGCAGTCCGCGGCGGCGGCGCTCGGAACGCCGATCAACCAGATCATCATTTCCGTCGCGGTCGGCGTGATCCTGTGGGTCGCGATCCGGCAGAGCGCCGGCGGCCAATATGGCGCGGGCGACTTCATCACGTACATGGCGGCACTCCTGCATCTGCTGAATCAGCTGAAGACGTTGTCCAACGTCAATGCCGTGATCCAGCGCGGGATTACCGCAGCCGAGAGCGTCTTCGCGCTGATCGACGAGCCGCCCGAGCCGGACGCAGGCACTGTCCCGCTGGGGCGCGCGAGCGGCGGCGTCCGCTTCGAACGCGTGACGAAGCGCTACGCGGAAGACGGGCGAGCGGCGCTGACCGACGTCGAACTCGACATTGCACCCGGCGAGTCCGTCGCGCTGGTCGGACCCTCGGGCGGCGGCAAGACGACGCTCGTCAACCTGATCCCGCGCTTCTATCTGCCGAGCGAAGGGCGCGTGCTGCTCGACGGACAGGACCTGGCGACGATCAGAGCTCGCGGACCTGCGCCGCCAGATCGCGCTGGTGAGCCAGGACATCGTGCTGTTCAATGACACGATCGCTGCCAACATCGCCTACGGCGCCATGGCGGGCGCGACGCTCGAGGCGATCGAGCGTGCGGCGGAAGCCGCGAACGCGCGCGAATTCATCCGGACACAGCCCGCGGGCTTCGACACGGTCGTCGGCGAGCGCGGCATCCGGCTGTCGGGCGGCCAGCGGCAGCGCATCGCGATCGCGCGTGCGATTCTCAAGGACGCGCCGATCCTGATCCTCGACGAGGCGACCTCGGCGCTCGACACCGAATCCGAGCGGTTGATCCAGGCGGCGCTCGAGCAATTGATGCACGGGCGCACAACGATCGTGATTGCGCATCGGCTCTCCACGATCGAGCACTGCGATCGCATCGTCGTGCTCGACGGAGGCCGGGTCGCGGAAGAGGGTACGCACGCGGACCTTCTCGCGCGGCAGGGCATCTACGCGCGCCTGCACTCGCGGCAATTCCGCGACGAGTGAAGGTGAAGGAAAGAAGGAAAGGGGCCAGGCTCAATTATTCGAAATGACGGTGCCGCCGGATAACCACAGTCAGGCGGATAATTGAGCCTGGCCCCTTTTAGGGGCGCTTCCGCTTCCGCGTCGTTACGGTCTTCCACCGCCGGTGCACCCAGTACCACTGCGCGGGACGCGCGAGGATCAGGCGTTCAAGTGCCGCGTTGTAGGCGCGCGTGTTGCGGCGGATCGCCTCGTTCGTGTCGTCCGTTTCGATCGGCGCCATGGGCTCGCCGAAGCGCAGCACGTGGCGGCCATCGTCCTCGCGCCAGCTTGTCGCCGGCAGGACCGGCGCGCCGGTGGCCAGTGCGATGATCGCGAGGCTCTTGAAGGTCCATGCGGGATGTCCGAAGAATTCGACTTCGATCCCGTCGGGCGGTCCCGCATGCTGGTCGAACGGGTAGACGATCACATCGCCCGCGGCCAGTCGATCGAGTATCCGGTCGAGCGAGCCGCGCTTGCCGATGACGCCGAAGCCCGCCTGGTTGAAGCGCCGCGTGACGAGCGCATCGAGCCAGCGTGGCTTGATCGGACGCCGGACGAAGTGAAAGCGGCCCCGCACCTGCGGGTAATGGGTGAGGCCGGCGACAGTGGCCACCTCCCAGTTCCCGAGGTGCCCGGTGAGCACGAGCACACCTTTGCCCTGCTCGCTGCGCGGCAATGAACGCGTCGACGTTTTCGACGCGGACCAGCGCGGCCTTCTGCGCGGCGGATAGCCATCGGAACTGCAAGAACTCGAGGATGAGACGCCACAGGTGCCCGTAGTGCGCCTGCGCCAGCGCCACGATCTCCGGCGTCGGGATCGTGTCGCCGTAGACCCGCGTCAGATTCTCGATGATCAGCGTCCGGCGAATGGGAAGGCAATGAAAGAGCAGTTTGCCCGCGAGCGAAACGTTGACGTTCGCCCGCTCCGCTTGCGCCACCGCCGATGCGCTCGTGCGGTCGTGCGTCAGCGACACTGCGATCGACGCGATGCGGTGCCGGTCGAGCAGTTCCACGGCGCGCGGCGTGCAGACGACCTGCGGCGCGCCGTAGTTGTCGCGTGCGATGGAGAAATCGGCAACATCGATCTGTCCCAGCGCGGCTTCGCGCGGAAAGAGCTTGACGCATGCCTCCTTGGCGGCGAAACGCGCGGCAAGACTCGCCGCGCGCCCCGGATCGTCCCCGGCATCGTCGAGTTCCTGCGCGGAGAAGAACCCGCCAAGTTGCGCCGCGGGCGTGGCGTCGAGCAGGCGCTCGATCCGCGCGATTTCGACGGTGTCGATGCCGCAGCGGCCGGTCGGCGCCAAGGCGTCCGCCATGGGGAGGCGCCTGGCCGTCGCGCTATGCGGAGCGCACGACGAGCGCGGCGTTGGTGCCGGCGAAGCCGCGGCAGAGGATCAGCGCCACCTTGCTGCGCGGCGTCTGCACGGCCGCCGACACGCGCAAGCCGGCGCAGGCGGGATCGACCGTTTCGAGGGTCGCGATACCGGGCACGACGTTGCGCGCCAGTGCCGCGAGCGCCAGCACCGATCTCCAGAATCCCGGCCGCCGCGATCGTGTGCCCGATCGCCCACTTGAACGCCGTGACCGGCGGCGGGTCGCTGCCGAAGACGCGCCGGATCGCCGCAGCCTCCGAAGCATCGGACTGCGGCGTGCCGTTGCCGTGCGCGACGATCATCCGACGTCGGCGGGAACGAGCTTCGCGTCGTCGAGCGCCTGGCCGATCGCGCGCGCAAGACCGTCGCCATCGTCGCGAATGGCCAGTCAGCCCCTGCGCTTCGCACGCATAGCCGCCGCCGAGGACTTCGCCCAGCACCGGCGCGTTGCGCGCGGCTGCCGAAGCCTCGGTTTCCAGCAGCAGCGCGCCGGCGCCCTCGCCGAACAGGCTGCCGTCGTGGCGCGCGTCGAACGGACGCAGCGCTTCGCTGGCGAGCAGTCCGAGCCGCTGGTAATAGAGCACCATCTGCGGTTCGATCGGCGTTTCGTGTCCGACGGCCACGGCGCGGTCGGCTTCGCCATTGCGCAGCGCCTCCGAACGCCTCGATGACCGCCAGCATGCCGCCGACGCTGTGGTTGGTGATGCAGGCATTCGTGCCCTTGAGCCCGTGCTTGATGCCGATGTGGCCGAGCACGTTGTTGGGCAGCGTGCGCAGCAGCCACATCGGATTCACGGTGTTCGGCGAGTTCGCGGCCGAAGTCCGGCAAGTTCGCCGCTGGCCGCGGTCGAACAACGGGAGGAAATCGTACTGGTTCTCGGAATTGCCGCCGCCGGAGCCGACGATACACCCCGGTGCGGTCGCTGTACGCCGCGGCGTCGGCGGCGTCCAGCGTGTCACGATGCGCGACGATGCCGGAGCGCTCGATGGCGCGCCCCGCGGCGTAGAGGCCGAGCAGATCGGTGCGCCGGATCAGCTTGTGGAGCTTGCGATCGTCGACCAGCGCGCGCGGATTGAAGTCCGCGATCTCCGCCGGCGACACGGCGTCGGCCAGCCGGTCGTGTCCCACTGCGCGATCGGGGCCGATCGCGAGCGCCCGGCCACGACGCCGTCGAGAATTTCCGTCCGGCGCCATGCCCGCTGCGCAGACCGCGCCGGTTCCGGTCACGATCACTCGGACGCGAATTCGTCATGCGCAGGGTCCCCGTGGCCTACGCGCCGGACCGGCGCGACCGTCGACTTCTTCGGGGTGGCGCATCACGACGCAGCTGTTCGAGCCGCCGAAGCCGAACGAGTTCGACAGCGTGGCGCGATCCGTACGCGCTGCCGCGGGTCGCCCCGTCACGAAGTTGAGGTCGCAGTCCGGGTCGCGGATCGCGCCGAGTTCGCGTTGACCGGCATTTCGCCGCGATGCGATCGCCAGCGCGCAGACGGCGCCTTCGACCGCGCCTGCCGCCGCGATCAGGTGACCCATCGTGCTCTTGGTCGAGCTCACGCCGACGCGCATCGACGTCGTCGCCGAACACCGCGCGCGATCGCGGCGCTCTCGCTGCGGTCGTTCATCGCCGTCGACGTGCCGTGCGCGTTGAGGTAATCGACGTCGGCCGGCGTGGCGCCGGCGTCGGCGAGCGCCTGCGCGCATCGCCTGGATCGGCCCGTCGCCATCCGGTGGCGAATCGGTGATGCGGTAGCGAGGACAGCGAATTGCCGTCGCCGGCGAGTTCCGCGTAGATGCGCGCGCCGCGGCGCCGCGCCGCGTCCCACTCCTCCAGCACGACGAAAGCCGGCGCCTTCGCCCAGCAGAAAGCCGTTGCGCGTCGCGTCGAACGGGCGGCTCGCGCGCTGCGGCGTCGCGTTGTCCGGCGACAGCGCGGACAAGCAGGCAGAAGCCGGCGATTCCGATCGGGCTGATCATCGAGTCGAAGCCGCCGGCGAGCACGCGGTCGACCGCGCCGCGGCGAATGAGCTTCAGCGCCGTGCCGAGCGCCTGGCCGCCGGAAGCGCAGGCCGTGTGCACGGACGTCGCGTAGCCGCGGATGCCGTAACGGCGCGTCAGCAGCGACAGCCCGGCGGTCGCCTGGCTGCGGCAGAACACCAGCGGATCGTTGGCCGCCGGGTCCGTCAAGCAGCAGCTCGGCGTCGAGTTCGCCATCGGCCGCGCTGTGCGCGTAGCGTCGTGGCAAGATCGTCGAAATCCGACGTCATCATGCCGGCGCCGACGGCGCAGCCCCAGCGCGTGGCAGTCTCGGGCGTCGGCCGGATGCCCGCGTCGGCAGAGCGCCTGCTCGGCCGCGGCGAGCGCGAAGCGATGCGAGCGGTTCGTGAACTTCAGCAGCTTGCGAGCGACCGAGGTCGTCGCTGCGAAATCCTTGACCTCGGCGGCGATGTGGACGGGAAAGCCGCTGGCGTCGAACAGGCTGATCGGCGCGCCGCCGCTGCCTGCCGGCGAAGCAGCGCAGCCCATGTCGTCGCGACGTCGTTGCCCACCGGCGTGACGAGCCCGATGCCGGTGATGGCGACCGCGCCGCCTGCCGCTCATCGGTGTGCGGCTCGCGCGACAACTTCAAGGCGCGCGGTGGCGGACAGTCTTGCCGTTCATCCGCGCCGCGAGCAGGAGCGTCGCGCGCGTCGGCTTCGTTCGATCCGCAGATCGGCACCGATCTCGAGCGCGGCGCCGGGCGGAGTGAACGCGCGCATCTTCACGTGCGTCATCCGTGCGCGGCACGGGCGTCGTGCCGGCGGGCCAGTGCGCGGCCACGGCGGCCACGCTCAGCGCGAGCCGATCTGCGCATCGAGCAGCAGCGTGGCCGGGAACACCGGGCGGCGCGGAAAATGGTCGCCGAAAAATGGCGCCGTCCTCCGGCACCTGCAGCGTTGCGCTGGCGGACGACTCGCCGGGCACGCCGCCGGTGGCGCACGACGCGCGGCGCGACGACGCCGTGGAAGCGTCCGGGCGGCGCGCCGTCGCCGCGCAGCAGCGCGAAGCGGGCGGCGAGCGCGGCGGGTCGATCGAACTCCGCGACGGGCAGCATCGGCCCGAGGCAATCGTCCAGTTCGATCACGCGACTCCCGCCACGCTCGGCGCGTCCCGCGGTAGGCGACCGCGTGTCGTCGCAGCTGTTCGATGTCGACGGCGAGATCGAGCGTGCTGCCGGGCGCGACGTCGCCGTGAAACCGCGTTTCGTTGGCAAGTGCCGCAACCGGCCGGCCGCGAAACGCGATGTGCGCCATCGCCACCCATGCGGCGAGCTGCCCGACGGCCTCGGCGACGAGGCACGACGGAAACGCCGGCATGCCCGCCGGCACCGCGTAGTGTCCGCGCGCGCGCGTCCCGGCTCGTAGTCGGTGATGCGGTCGACGAACGAGAACGCGGCGAAGTGGTCAGCCATGCGCCAAGCGTGCCGTGGGCAGGCATCGCCGCGACTGCCGGCGCCTCATCCGGCCGGCTTCGCTTCGCGCTGCGCCGCGATGACCAGCTTGCAGAACGTCTCCGGCGTGAAGAGCCGCGGGATGTCCGTCGACCTTCATCGGCGTCTTGAAGCGTTCGGCCGGGACCTCCGACAGGTAGGCGCGGCAGCTGCGCGAGGCCGGCGTCGGTGACGATGCCCTTCTGCTCGAACTCGGCCTCGGTCAGCGTGCCGCGCGCGTTCTCGACGATCTTGCCGCGCGGAATCTTGATCTTGAACGCCCGCTCGAGACGGAACACCATGTCGAGGAAGTCGATCGACTCGGCGTCGAGGTCCTCGATCAGCGACACGTTGGGCTTGACGTCCTCGACGTCGCAGCCGAGCGCGTCGGCCATCGTCGCCGCGACCGTCGGAAACACCGCGTTGATGTCTGTCCTGGGAAATTTGCGCGTGGTCATGGTCGTGGCTCCATTCATTCCATTTTGAATCCGCCGTCGACCGCGAGCACCTGGCCCGGTGACGTAGTTCGCGTAGTCGGAAGCGAGGAACCACACCGCGTACGCGACCTCGTCCGGCTGGCCGTATCGCTTGCAGCAGAATCCGCGCCTTGACCTCGTCGCCGGCCAGTCTCGCGCACGTCCTCCGACATGTCGGTCTCGATCACGCCGGGCGCCACCGCAGTTCACGGTGATCTTGCGCGGCGCGAGCTCGACCGCGAGTGCGCGGGTGAACGCGTTGATCGCGCCCTTGCTGGCCGCGTAGTTGGTCTGCCCGCGGCCGCCCTTGTCGCCGGCAACCGAGCTGAGGTTGACGATGCGGCCCGCCGCGCTGCGAGATCATGTACGGCGCGACGGCGCGGGTCACGTTGAACATGCCGGTGACGTTGGTGTCGAGCACGATCGCGACGTCGTCGTCGTCGAACAGCCGGCGAGCGGGTTGTCGCGGATCGATGCCGGCGTTGTTGACCAGGATGTCGATGCGGCCGCAGCGCTCGACGACGCGCCTCGACCGCCGTCGCGCAGGCCTGCGCTGTCGCGCACGTCGACCTGCACCGCCGCGATTCGGCGTCCGGCCGGCGCGGCCCGTGGCCACGACGACCTCGTCGGCCGCGGTCGGCATTGCCGCGGTAGAAGAACGTCACGTCCGCGCCCTCGGCGGCCAGCAGCACGACGATGGCGCGGCCGATGCCGCGGCTGCCGCCGGTGACGATCGCGCTCTTGCCGGCGATTCCCGGGTCGGAGCGCTATGGGCAGCGTCATGTCACCCGAGATGGCGAAGCCGCCGTCGACGACCAGCGTGTGGCCGTTGATCATGGCGGCCTCGGGCAGGCAGAGGAGGTAGACCGCGCCCGGCGACATCGTCCGGTGTCAGCACGGGTCCGGCGGGCGTGCGCTGCGCGTAGTTGGCGAGCAGCTCCTCCCGGTTGGGGAAGTAGGCAAGCGCATCGGTGTCGACGACGCCGGCGCTGACCGCGTTGACGCGGATGCCGCGCGGCCCGAGCTCCTGCGCCAGCGCGCGCGCCAGCGACTTCCAGCGCCGCCTTCGACGCGCCGATGAAGCCGTAGCCCGGCATGGCGCGCTGCGCGCCGAGGCTCGACAGGGCGATCGATGCGCGCGCCGGCCGCCATCAGCGGCAACGCCGCGCTGGGTGAGCAGATTGAGCGCGAGCGCGTTGGTCTCCATGCACCAGCGCCAATGCTTCAGCGTCATGTCGACCGTCGGCTTCAGCACGCCGGACGCCGCATTGCTCACGACGATGTCGAGGCGGTCGAAATGCTTGCGGAACTCGACGAACATCTCGTCGACGCTGTCCGGGATGCCGACGCTGCCCTGGATGGCGACCGCACGCCGCCCCATGCCGCGCGAATCTCGGCGCACAGCGGTCTCGGCTTCGTCGGCGCTGTTGTAGTAGTTCACCGCGACGTCGCAGCCGTCGCCGGCGAGCTTCAGCGCGATGGCGCGGCCGATGCCGCGCGCGGCGCCGGTGACGAGCGCGACTTTTCCGGCCAACGCCAATGACATGAAGGGTACCCTGCTCCGCTTGGGGGGACGTGGCGCCCGGCGCAGTCCTGCGCGGCGGCGGGCAAAATCATTATTTTACCCCGACCGTCATGCAGCGCCCCGCTCGGGGCCCGGCCGGGTGCCCGAAGGACATTGATTGCCTAGGGAAGCCACGCGCCGCAAAGCCGCTCAACGCAACGCGCGCTTGGCGCGGACAAGACGCTGCGCCTCGATCGCCCAGTGCTTCTTGACGCTGTGCCAGACATCGGCCGCCCAGAGCGCGCCATTGCCTGTTCCCTCCGGGGGCGTCGTAACGCCGGCGTCGGCCGTCCGGTACGCGTTGATCCAGGCGCGGGTGGCCGCATCGTCGGCAAGCGCCGCGGTGTCGGGGACGAAGACGTGGCTGTAGGATTCCGGCAGGACCACGCCGCGAATGAGGACGTCCCCGTCGGGGCGGAAATCCAGAGCCCCGTTGTCGCCGGGCAGCGTCCAGGCGATGAGGTCGCGCGCGATGACGAAGGCCGTGAATTCGTCGACCGTGTCCGGAATCGTGTGCATCCTTTCGGCCATGCCCCACTGATTGGGCGACAGCAGCGCCGCGCCACCGGCGCCCACGATGGATACGTAGCACAGCGACAGGCCGATGACCGGCCGTTCGGCGCCGGTCAGCGGATCGACGATCGACGTCCGGTCCTCCGCGTCGTCCGTATAGGGATTCCAGACCGGGATCGGGTCGTCGAGCCGCCCCGCCAATTCGTAGAGGACCTTGACCGCCTGCACCCCACCCTGGCTGTGGCCGATCAGCATCGGGCGCATGCCGTCGTGTTCGTAGTACCACGCGATGAGGCCGGCGATATGCGCGCTGTTTTCGTATGGGCTGTGCGACCAGCGCCCGTCGCCGGGATGGCGGATGCGGTCTTCGGGATAGCCCATACCGGCGAGAAACCGGCCACTGGACGCCATCACCAGGTAGACGGGGTACACACCACCGTGAATGAGTATGATGCGCGGCGCCGGCCCCTTCGCGAGCGTGTCGCGCACGTCTTCGGCGCTGATCCGCTCCGGGTCGAGGGCCAGGAGCCGGTTGTCCTGCGCGTGATCCGTTGCGAGCGACCGTAGAACGGTCTGCGCCGCCGGTCGCGCCGCGTATGCGGGGTAGGGCGGGACGACCGGTCGTGTGGCGCAGCCGCCGGCCGCCAGGACGACGAGCGCAAACGCCGCGGCAACTGCCCCGGCGCGAGGGCCCTGTCCGAATATCATGCGTCGAGACACGTGAAACAGCCGACGATTCCGTCGGCTATTTTATCGATGTTCGCTCCGGTGAATGCGGCGGTCCGGTACGAAAACCCGGCGTGCAAGACGCCGCCGGCGGTTGTCACGGCGACCACCAGCGGCGCGAGCGGCCCGGTGGATACCGCGCGGAGATAATCGGAGGGCGGCACGCGCCCGCCAGCGTGCGACCAAAGCGCGTCGACGTTGACCAGCGTGATCGCGCCCCACGCCGGATAATTCTTCGCGAAGAAACGCGCTCGCCGGTGCGACGAAAGAAAGGGCCAAAGTACTCCGGTAAGCCCCAGCGCGAGCAGGGTCTGCAGGTGGAGTTTCTCGTCTTTGATGCGCGCGGTCTGCACGTGTACGTCGCGCGCGAGCCGCTGCAGAGAAATCCCGGGCGGTACCGCGTGCGCAACCCGGAAGGCGCTTAAGAACTGGCCGAACGTCTTGTCGGGATCGAAGCCGAGTTCGCTCCGGAGGTTGACGATCGACGCCACGGCGAGTTCGCGCCGCTTTTCTCCCGCCGCTTGCTCGCCGGCCAGCGGCTGCAACACCTGCAGCAGGATCGCAACCAGCATGTCGTTGACGGTGACGCCCCAGGCTTTTGCCGCGCGGACGAGCGCGGCGAACCCCGGTGGATCGACGCGGCGATACGTAAACCCGTTGGCCGGATCGTCGCCGCGGGGATAGCGGGGTCGCACGGCGCGGCGGACGGCTGCCGTCATTTCCGGTACGCGCCGCAGTCCGCGCAGGGCGCGCAAGGGATCGCGCAAGAACAGCTGGCCAAACGTAGGCGGATACCGGTCGAACGGACGCGGCAGCGGCAGTTCAGGCACATCGCCGCAGTAGCGGGCGACGATGTCGCGGATGACCACCACGATCGAGTCGCCGCCGGCGACGACATGGTCGTACGCGACCCCGAACCGAAACCATGAACCGCTGTCGATGCAGAAGAAGCGGAACGGGTTGAGCCGGCCATCGCGTGCGAAGGGCTCGTTCAGTTCGTGGCTTATCACGCATTCCGTGACTCGCGTGGGTTGGTCTTCGGCGGCATGCACGGCGAGCGCGACCTCGGCCGGGCCACCGGTGTATTCGAAGCGTCTGCGCCTGGAGTCGAGCGCGAATCCGGTGAGCCCGCGCGCGCGGAGTTGCGCGTCGATCAGCGCCGACAGCCGGGCTGCGTCGAGCGGACGCTCGATCCGGATCACGTGGATGGCCGTGTACGGATGGATGGCGCGCCAGCGCAGCATCGATGCCTGGAACAGATTGAGGCGCCCCTTCACGCGGACCCCCGGATTCGGCCGGCGACGGCGGCAGTCGAAACCGCCGCACCCGACCTCGATTCCGGAAACGCGATTAAGCGCCGCGCGCCGGATCGTCGCTGCCGCGAACTCACGACGCCAAAGACGCCGGCGGCGTCATTTCGTCGGCGTGAAATGGCGCGGAAGGAAACGACCCGTCCGGCGCAGGTACTCGGAATACGCGTCGCCGTGAACGACGAGCAGGTGTCGTTCCTCGTTGCGCGCCTTGACGTTCATCAGCACGATGTGCGCAGCGGCGATGACGGCCATCGGTGCGGTCGGCACGATCGTCGCCGAGCAGACCATGAGCAGGATGCTGAACGTGTAGATCGGATGCCGAACGTGCGCGAATGGGCCGTCGGTGATCAGTTCGGTCTTCCGTTCGAGACCGACGTCCATTCGCCAGGCGCTGCCCATCCGCGACCAGCACTTGATCGTGGCCGCGAGTGCCAGCATGGCGATAATCGCTGCGATCCAGCGCACGGTGACGCCGGCCGGATCGTGCAGGGCGAAATCCGGCAGCACCGGGACCCCGCCGGATTTCACGAGCGTCGCCCAAGGCACGACGATCCACGCGGCAACGAGAGGCACCCAGACGATCCACAGGAGGCGTTCGAACGGTTGTTCCGGGACGAGTCCGACCACCTTGCGGTTCTCCCGGCGTACGCGGACGATCATCACGCCGACGCCGATCCAGTACGACGAAACCGTGGCGGCAAGTAGGGCGAGCGGCAAATCCTGCATGGTTCGAAGGCCGCCGCGCCCGATCGTCACGGCGAAAGAAAGAGCCGGGAGGCACCGGAGGATCTTCCTGCGAGCGCACCGGTCGGGCCCGCCTGCACATTATGCCAGCCCCGCGTACGCTCCCGACGCGAATCCCCGGGAGAACGTTCCCGGACACGCGCCGTTTGCCCCGGGAATCGCCCGGTATAATCGCGGCATCGTTGCGGCCGATCCCGGCGCTTCGTGTCCTCCCGCCTCCCCCTCCCCGATGCTCGACCGCAGTCTCCTGGACCCCGCCGCGGACGTCGGGCACGCAGAGGCGGTTGTGGACCCTCGAACGGGGCGCGAACGCGCCGAGAACGGCATCAAGTGGGTAGCGGTCGCGCTCGGATGTTCCATCCCGGTGTCGGTCGCCGTGGACAACATACTGCTTGCGATCATTCTGTTCGCCTGGTTCGCGGGCGGCGGGTATCGCGCCAAGCTCGTGTCCCTTCGCGGCAATCCGATCGCATCGCTGTCGCTTGCATTGTTTGCGCTGTTCGTCGCGGGGTCGCTTTACTCGATCGGCACGGCGATGGATGTCGTCGATGCGCTGACCAAGGCCTCGCGGCTGTTGCTGATCCCGTCGCTGATCTTCCTGTTGCGTGAACCGGAGTGGCGCGAACGTTGCGTCAAGGCTTTCCTCGCCTCCATGCTCGTGACGCTCGTGTTGTCGTACCTGATCTGGCTCGGCATCGTCAACGGCAACGAATGGCTCAAGGGAACGCGGCTCGATCCCGTGGTCTTCAAGGCGCACATCACGCACAACGTATTCATGGCGTTTGCCGCATTTCTCCTCGCACTAGCCGCGCTTGGCGCGAAGACTCGCCGGGGACGGGTCGTCCTCGCGGCACTTTGTGCGGCCGCCGTGGCCAACGTGCTCCTGATGGTGCCGGGCCGTACCGGCATCATCGTGCTGCTCGTGCTGCTCACCTATTTCCTCGGTCGCGTGCTCCGGGCCAAGGGGCTCGTGATCGCCGGAAGTTTGTTGACGGCGCTTGCGGCGGTGGTATTCGTGTCGCCGGAGAGCATGCTGCACAAGCGAATCACGCTCGCCGACGAGGAGTACGAGCAGTGGCGCGCCGGCGTTCCGCCCGACCCGACCTCCTCGGTCGGACAGCGCCTCGAGTTTCTCCGGAACACGCTTGAGATCATCGGCGAGAATCCGGTGCTGGGTGTGGGCACGGGTGGTTTCCGCAAGGCGTACTCGGATCGCGTGGGCGGCACCGGGGCCGCCGCGACGCAGAACCCGCACAACGAGATCCTGCTGATGGTCGTGCAATTCGGAATCGCCGGATTCGTGCTTCTGGCGGGCCTGTTCGTGGCGCAATGGCGACTCGCCGGGCGCTTGCGCAGCAGGTTCGACCAGGCGGCAGCGCGTGCGCTTGTCCTGACGATCGTCGTGGCGAGCGCACTGTCGTCGACGTTGCTGGACCACGCCGAGGGGATCTTTTTCGCTTACATGAGCGGGCTTCTGTTCGCCGGCTACCCCGTCGGACGGCCGCAAGCCGCAGCGGACCGGGCGCCGTGAGCGCGAACGGCGTCGGACCGGGCACGCCGTTTCTGGCGACGCCTGCGAGCGTGCTCGTGATCGTCACGCGGCGAATGGGCGACGTGCTGCTCGCCGCGCCGTTGATCCGGTCGCTCAAGGCGGCGTGGCCGCAGGCGGAGATCGACGCGCTGGTATTCGCCGGTACCGAGGGCGTGCTGGCGACCAATCCGGATCTGCGGCACGTTCGCACGATCGCGCAACGTCCGAGCCTCCTTTCGCACGCCAGGCTCGTTTGCGCAATGATGCGCCGCTACGACATCGCACTGTCATGCCTTCCCGGCGACCGGCCGACGTTGTACGCGGCGATTGCCGGACGCCGCAGCGTGGGGCCGATCCAGCCGGGGAACAGCGCGCAGTGGAAACGATGGGTTCTGTCCCGAACGATCGCCTTCGACAATCTCGCCACGCATACCGTCGCGATGAACCTGAAGCTCGCCGACCTTCTGGGGATCGAGCGGCATCACGAGATCGCCATCCGCTGGAGCACGGAGGATTCGGCGCGCGCCACCGAGCTGCTACGTGGTACGCGATTGAACTCCTATGCGGTGTTGCATCCGTACCCGAAATTCCGCTACAAGATGTGGCACGTCGAGGGTTGGGTCGGCCTTGCGCATTGGCTCGCCGGTCGCGGGATCACGCCCGTGCTCACTGGCGGCGCCGCGCCCGACGAAACCGTATACACGGCGTCTCTGGCGGCGCGGATGCCCGCCGGAACACTCGATCTCGCTGGTCGGATGAGCCTTGCGCAGACGGCGTGCGTGCTCGCCGGGGCGCGTCTGTTCGTCGGGCCCGACACCGTGACCACGCACCTGGCCGCGGGCCTGGGTGTTCCGACCGTCGCGCTGTACGGCCCTTCGAATCCCGTCAAATGGGGCCCGTGGCCGCGACGGTTTGCCGGCACCGCATCGCCGTGGCGCCGCGCCGGCTCGCAGTCGGTGGATAACGTGCAACTCGTGCAGGGCGCCGGTGCGTGCGTTCCCTGCATGGGCGAAGGCTGCGATCGTCACGTCGCGAGTTTTTCGGATTGCCTCCAGCAACTCCCATTGCCGATGGCCATTGCGGCGGTCGAGCGCGCGCTGAGCGGAACTGCAGCATAGCGTCCGCCCGCAGGTGCTCACTGCGGTTCTCCCCAGTCCGGCCGCCCCGCCAGCGCGAACAGGAACGCGCTTGCGGCTGCCGGCCACAGCAACAGCACCGTGTGCGTGAGGCCGTCGAAATTGAGCAGATGACCATACGGCAGGTTGAAGAGCCCGGCCGGTGCGCGCGCGAACAGGAGATCCGGCGCGAAGAGTGCCGTGAGCAGCGACGACAGCAGCGCGATCGCCGCGAGAGTCACCTGCAACGCCCGCCGCATCCGGATCACGAGCGCGAGGAGGATCGCACCTGCGCCGACGCCCAGGGCCACGGCGGGAGTGAGCCAGTACTCCCATGCCGCCGGATTGAGCAGCACGGTTGCGGCGATGCCCTTGACGATCGCCGCCGCGCCGATCAGCAGCAGGACGGCGCCCGCGACGTGGCGACGCTCGCGCACGAGAAGCGCGACGAACAGCCCCACCCCGAGCAGTTGAAACGCGCTGTGCGCGCTTTCGACCAACGTCGCCGCGAGGTCCGGCGCGGCGGCGGAGCTGCGCAGCGCCGGGTCGTACGCCGAGGCGAACAGCGGAATGCCGGGATTGGCCTGCACCACGAGCCAGATCGCCAGCAACGCAAGCCCGAGGTCGCCGACACCGCCCGAAATGAACCAGCGATCCCGCAGCGACGCGATCGCCAGCTTCGCTTCGGGGACGCGCACGAACGCCAGCGCCAGCGCTCCGCCGGCCGCGGCGCCGGCCGCGTTCGGCAGGAGGTCGGCCATGCTGGCGTCGCGCGTCGGAACATACATCTGCAGCGTTTCCATCACGAAGGACAGCAACACTCCGGCGCCGCCAGCCACAACCAGTCGACGGGCAGGGGAAGGCGACCGCGGAATCAGTGCGACGAAAAATCCGAACGGAACGTACGCCAGAACATTCGTGACGATGTCGTAGCGCACCCACCGCGGGGGCCATGGCGCAAAGAGAAAGAATGGACTTCCCGGCAACGGCGCGAGCCAGTTCGAGAACGGCTGCAGACTGGCAAAGCAGATCGCGAGGCCATAGAGCGCCGCAAGAAAGAGCGGAAGCCGCGAGTGCGCTTGCAACGCTGACACCATCGACACTTTTCGCCAGGGGCGGCGCCCGCCGCCCTTGGCTGGCGGCGTTCAGCGGCCGGCCTTGATCTCCGTCCACAGCTTGCTGCGCAACCGGCGCTGCGCGACGGTCAGGTCCTTTAACTGTTCCAACTTGGCCTGGACCGCCTTGTCCGGAAAGATCGCCGGATTCTTGAGCAATTCCGGCTTGATGTACTGGACCGCTGCCGTGTTCGGATTGCCGGAACCGATCAGATTCGTGAGTTCGGCCGAGTTCTGGCCTTCGAGCATGAAGTTGATGAACTTGAGCGCGAGATCGGTCCGCGGCGCACTCTTCTGGATCACCATGTTGTCCAGCGCGAGTACGGCGCCTTCCTTCGGCAGGCCCTGGAGCACCTTGAACTTGCGGCCCGCGGCTTGTGCGTCCAGGTTGGCCTGAAAGATGTCGTTCGAGTAGCCGTGGACGAGCCATATGTTGCCGACCGTCAGCTCCTTGATGTACGACGACGCGTTGAACGCGGCCCAGTACGGTTTCGCCTTCTTGATGACGGCGGCCGCTTCGTTCCAGTGCTTGGGATCGACGTCGTTGGCCGAGTAGCCGAGATACTTGAGCGCGGCGGCGAAGAGTTCGTTGGCGCTGTCGAGCACCGTGACGCGGCCCTTGACCTTCTGCAGATGCTTCGGGTCGAAAATCACGGCCCAGGTATCCGTGGGCAGCCCCAGTTCCCGGATCTTCTCGTCGTTGTAGCCGATGATGGTCAGCGACATCGCGTATGGAATGGAATACTTGTTATCGGGATCGAATGGCGTGTTGAGATAGACCGGATCGATGTTCTTCAGATTGGTGAGCGCCGCCTTGTCGACCGGTTTCAGCTGGTTGCCCTTGATCAGCGCCTGCACCGCGTTGGAAGTGGGCACCAGGATATCGTAGCCCTTGGCGCCGGCGGCGATCTTGGCGAGCAGCTCCTCGTTGTCGGAGTAGTAGGTCTGCACGACCTCGCACTTGCAGGATGCTTCGAACCGCTGCACGGTTTCGGGCGCGATGTAATTGTTCCAGTTGTAGAAATGCAACTGGTCCTTGGCGGCGGCCGGGGATGCGATCAGCGCAAGGGCCAGCAGTGCGGTGAAGGCAGGCAATCGGTTCATGGCGAGGCTCCTCATTCGGAGTGGAACAGGGTAGGGGACAGCTTCGACGCAATGACGATCAACAGCAACGTCAACAGCATGAGCAGCGTTGACACCGCATTGACCTCGGGCGTCACCGCAATCTTGATCATAGAATATATTTGGAGCGGCAAGGTGGACGTTTCGGCGCCGGAGGTGAAGAACGTGATCACGAAATCGTCGATCGACAGCGTGAACGCCATCAGCGCCCCGGCGATTACCCCTGGCACGATCAAGGGCAGTGTCACGAAGCGAAAGGCCTGCCACGGAGTAGCGCCGCAGTCACGCGCTGCCTCGGTGAGCGTCTCGTCCATCCCGGCGAGCCTCGAGCGGACGACGATCGCGACGAAGCCTATGCAGAATGCAATGTGCGCGAGGGTAACCGACACGAGCCCCAGCGTGAAGTTCAGGAGCACGAAGAAGATGAGCAACGCGACCCCCATCAGGATCTCGGGAATCGCGATCGGCGCCAGCACCAGGATCGGCAGCAGCCGCGTCCTGTACCGATACATCGCGAATCCGGCCATGGTTCCCAGCGTAGTCGCGAACGCGCTCGCGACGAGGGCGATCAGCAGCGAGTTGCGCGCGGCCGCCAGCATGTCGTCGTTGCGGTACAGCTTGCGGTACCAGTCGAGCGTGAATCCCACCCATTCCGCGTTGAGCCGCGAGTCGTTGAACGAATAGACGACGACGATGACGAGCGGGATATAGAGGAACGCGTATGCCGCGCCCGCCGCTATCCAGAGTCCGACGGGCCGCTTACCCACGTGCGCCCCTTCCGCTCGATGGTGTGCCGAGTTGCCGGCGGCCGATCCACGCGGCGAGCCCCGCGAGCGCCACTGCGGCGACCGTGAGCACGATGGAGAGCACGCTGCCGAACGGCCAGTCGCGCGTTTCCAGGAACTGCTGCTTGATCACGTTCCCGATCATGCTGTCGTTGGGACCGCCCAGGATATCGGGGATCGCGAACATGCCGAGCGCCGGAATGAACACCAGGGCCGCTCCGGCGTACACGCCGGGCAGCGACAGCGGAAACGTGACCCGCCAGAACCGCTGCCACGCGTTCGCGCCAAGATCGCGTGCGGCATCGAGCAGCGCCTGGTCGTGTTTCTCGAGGTTCGCGTACAGCGGCAGCACCATGAACGGCAGGTGCACATAGACGAGGCAGACCAGCACCGCGAACGAGCTGAACAGAAGTGGGACCGGGTCCTGGCCGAACGCGCCGAGAATGCCGTTGACCCCGCGTGCGAGCACCGCCTGCGGGCCGAGGATGATCATCCACGCGTAGATGCGGATCAGGAAATTGCTCCAGAACGGCAGGATGACGAGGAGCAGCAGCAGATCACGGTATTTCCTGGCGCTGCGCGCGATCAGCGATGCCAGCGGGTAGGCGAGCACGAGACTCGAGAGCGTCGTCAAGAGTGCGTACCCGACCGATTTCAGGAAGACGATCGCATAGACGGGCTCGGAGAAGAATCGCGCATAGCTCTCGACGTTGAGGTCGATCTCACCTGCGTTGTCGACAAGCGGCGCGAGGCCGCCGAAATCGCCCGGCGTGCGAAACGACGCCAGCACCATGATCAGCGTGGGGATCGCGAAGAAGAAGACGAGATAGGCGAGAGGAGGCCCGCTGACGAGCCACCTGCCCAATTGTCCGGATGCCCGCGCCCGCACGGCGTCACTCCTCGATGAAATGGCCCGCTGCTTCCGGCCAGCTCATTTGGACTGCGTCGCCGACCTTGAGGAACCGGGCGCGCCCGGTCGCGGAATTGGCGAGCAGCGCCTCGATCTTGCGCCCGCCTGGCGTGTCCACGATGTACACCGTCACGTCGCCCAGGTAAAGGAGGTCGGACACCCGGCCCTCGAAGTGATTGTCCGGCGCGCCCGCGGGTGCCGCGGTCTCGATGCGGACGTGTTCGGGGCGCAGCGCGATGGTTCCCGGCCGGCCCGCGGCGAGCGTGGAGGCCGAGGCGACACGAACCGGACCTAACCCTTCGACGTCGACCGTGACGACGCCCCCCGCTGTCGCGACAACCGGACCGGCGAGCAGGTTGCACTGGCCGATGAAGTCGGCGACGAAACGGGTTCGAGGCGCGCCGTAGATCAGTGACGGCTCGTCCATCTGCTCGACGCGGCCAGCGTTGATCACGGCGATACGCTGCGACAGCGCGAGCGCCTCGGTCTGGTCGTGCGTCACGTAGACGAACGTGATGCCGACCTCCTTCTGCAGGTTGATGAGCTCGAGCTGCATCTCCTCGCGCAGCTTGGCGTCGAGTGCCGCGAGCGGCTCGTCGAGCAGCAGCACCGTCGGGTGTGTCACCAGCGCGCGTGCGATGGCCACGCGCTGCTTCTGTCCGCCCGAGAGCTCGTGCGGATAGCGCTTGCCGAAGCCGGCGAGGCGCACGCCGTCGAGAGCTTCGGCCACCTTGCCGGCGACCTCGGCGCGCGGCGTTCGCGCCATCCTGAGCGGAAACGCCACGTTGCCCTCGACGGTCATGTGCGGAAACAATGCATAGCTCTGGAAGACCGTGCGGACCGGGCGATCTTCCGGTGGCCGGTCGGCGAGGTCGACGCCGTCGAGCAGGATGCTGCCGGCGTCGGGCAGGTCGAAGCCCGCGATCAGCCGCAAGAGCGTGGTCTTGCCGCAGCCGGAGGGGCCGAGCAGCGTGAAGAATTCTCCCGCTTCGATCGCCAGACTCACGTCGTCGACGGCCGTGAAGTCGCCGAAACGGCGCGTTACATTCCGGATTTCAAGGAGCGCCATCGGCAGGGCTTGACGTAAGTGTGGGCTGAACGCGATCAGCGCCGGATTGTATGGGAAAAGCATGGTCAGGCACGACTTTTTTGCGGCCTTCGCGCGAAGCACGCGCACTGCCGAAAGTCATTTCGTGCCCGGCTCTTGCGTTCGCCCGTCAGGACGCCATCTGCCAGAGCAACAGGCCGGCGACCGCCGTGAGCAGCACTGCCACGATGGCCAGGAACCGGTTGCGCATGCGCTGCGCCGCCGCGAGTCCCCTGATCGCCTCGTCGGACGCCGACGCCGGCGCTATGAGGCGCTGGTGGAGAAGGCGCGGCAGTTCCGGCAATGCCGCGACGATGTACGGTGCTTCAGCGAGCAGCCGTCGCTTGAGCGCGGGCAGGCCGATCCGGTCGTTCATCCAGCGCTCGAGATACGGCAGTGCCGTCACCCAGAGGTCGAGGTTGGGATCGAGCTGACGACCGAGGCCCTCCACGTTGAGCAGCGTCTTTTGCAGCAGGACGAGTTGCGGCTGGATCTCGATGTTGAACCGGCGCGACGCGCGGAAGAGCTGCAGCAGCACGCGGCCGAGCGAGATTTCCGAGAGCGGCCGATCGAACGCGGGCTCCAGCACCACGCGGATTTCCGCCTCGAGTTCGTCCACGCGGGTATTCGGCGGCACCCAGCCCGATTCGACGTGCGCGGTCGCCACACGGTGGTAGTCGCGGCGAAAGAATGCGAGGAAATTCTGTGCGAGGTATCCCTGGTCCCGCTCGGACAAGGTGCCCATGATTCCGAAATCGACGGCGATGTACTTGCCGTGGTGCGGCGCGTCGGTGGCCACGAAGATGTTGCCGGGATGCATGTCGGCGTGAAAGTAGGCATCACGGAAGACCTGCGTAAAAAAGAGCTCGACGCCGGCGCGCGCGAGCCGCGGGATGTCCACGCCCGCCGCGCGCAGCCGGTCCACCTGCGCGATCGGGATGCCGGACATCCGCTCCATCACCATCACGTCGGCATAACAGTAGTCCCAGTGCACCGCCGGGACGAGCAGCAGCGGCGAGTGCTCGAAGTTGCGCCGCAGCTGCGAGCAGTTGGCCGCCTCGCGCGTGAGGTCGAGTTCGTCACGCAGCGTCTTTTCGAATTCCGAGACGACGGCGCGCGGCCGCAGGCGCCTGCCGTCCGACCACAGCTTCTCGACCAGCATCGCGCCCGCGTGCAGCAGCGAAACGTCCTTCTCGATCACCTGCGCGATGTTGGGCCGCAATACCTTGACCGCGACCGGGGTGCCGTCGGGAAGCTCGGCGAAATGCACCTGCGCGACCGAGGCGCTCGCGATCGGTGTCATGTCGAACGAGCGGAAGACTGCGTCCACGGGCTTGCCGTAACGGCGCACGAGCTTGGCGATAACCTGCTCCGAGGGAAACGGCGGAACGCTGTCCTGCAGTTTCGCGAGTTCGTCGGCGATGTCCGGCGGCAGCAGATCGCGTCGCGTGGAGAGCATCTGGCCGAACTTGACGAAGATCGGACCGAGATCCTCCAGCGCGAGCCGCAGCCGCCGGCCGCGCGGTGCCGATGTGTCGCGCCAGAACGTGAGCGCGCGCGCCGCCGGTCGAACGACCCGGAAGCGCTCGTGGCCGGTCAGGAACTCGTCGAGCCCGTACTTGAGCGCGACGACGACGATCTTGGCAAGGCGCAGCAGGCGCATCCCGCCGATTGTAAGGGAAACCCCCTGCACGCCTCCGGCAATTGCGGGTCAACCGCCCTTTGGGTACAGACGTTGCTTCTACGCCGTTGAGTTGCGGAAAGGGAATTCATCCCCGCCGCCGGGTCCCGTTCCGGGCTCGATGCCGACGGCGCTAACCGGCCGTACCGGAATCGCGCGACCGAGCGGAAACGCGAGCAAGTGCCAAAGGCTTCCAGATGACCGAACGTCCGCAGTCGCGCGGGGAAGAGATCGCCAACAGCGTGAGCCACGGCGTGGGATTCGTCGCGGCCGTCGCGTCGGCCCCCATTCTCATCGCGACGACGGTCAAGACGGGGACCTCGGCCAACATCGTCGGCGCCAGCGTCTTCGCCGCGACCATGGTGCTCCTCTACTGCGCGTCGACGCTGTACCACGGCCTGTCGCAGGAACGCGCCAAGGCGTTGTTCAGGAAGCTCGACCACGGCGCGATCTTCCTGCTGATCGCCGGCACCTACACCCCGTTCACGCTCGGCGCGCTGAACGGACCCATGGGCTGGACGCTGTTCGGGCTTGTGTGGGGCCTGGCCGCTATCGGCGTGACGCTGAAGGCCTTCGATCGGATCGAACATCCGGTCGCATCGCTCGGCCTTTATCTGGTCATGGGCTGGCTGTGCGTGATCGCGATCGAACCATTGCAGCAGCGTGTGCCCATGCCGGGCCTGTTGCTGCTCGCGGCCGGCGGCCTCGCGTACATGGCAGGCGTGGCGTTTTTCACGGTCGACTCCCGCGTGCGCTACGGCCACTTCATCTGGCATCTCTTCGTGCTGGCCGGCACCGCCTGCCACTTTTTTGCCGTGCTCGGCTACGCCGCCTAGAGACGATCTCATAATGGGCTGCGCGGCCCGCTCGCCGGGATCCTGAGATAGGTTCTCGCATGCAATCCCCGAGCGGCCCGCGGACGATCGGGCAGACGTCCCGAGCGCGCGCTTAGCCCTTCGCCGTGGCAGCCGCGACGCGCGCGGCGAGCGCATCGACCCGGGTCGCCAGCGCGTCGACCCGGATCACGATCGCCGCGATCTCGTCGCCGGCCGCGCGCACTTCCTCCGCACGGGCGGTAATGGCCACTTCGTCGCGCACGAAGCTCGCGACGCTTGCCCCGACGCGCCCCCCGGCGTAAGCGGGAAACGCCAGCAGGCGACGTCCGGCGTCGGCAACGCGCAGTCCGACGATGGGACCAAGGGCGCCGGCAAGCGCCCGCTCGATGAACCACGGCAGCGTTTCCGCAAGCCCCTTCAATGTGACCGCGAGCGCGGGATCGCCTTCGGCGGCGACGAACTCGTCCCAGCGCGCCGGGTCGGCCAGAAGCGAAGCCACTGCCAGCGGCGATATCGTCAGCGTGAGGTCCGGCGGCGCGCCCGGATGCGGCGTCGATTCGATCGTGCCCGATGCATCGATGCGCATCGCGTTGGAAACGGGCCCGACCACGACCACAAAGACGCGTCCGGCGTGCGCGGCGAGAGAGCTCCGCGCCCACGACTCGCGTCCGAGCACACGATTGGCGAGTGCGGCGGGGACCGCCGCCGGGTCGAAGGACATACGCCCCTAAGCCAACTGACGTATTCCGGCCAGGAGCCAGCCCGTCTTGCCGTTGACGGGCTTCGCCAGGTTCCAGATTTCGTCGAAGGCCGCCGGTACGGCGCCTGCGCCCTCGCGCAACGTGCCGGCGAACCGGACGCTCGCCCAGTGCTGATCACCCTCCGTCCCGACGTCGAGCACCTCGGCATCCAGGCTCACGATATCGGTGGCGGCACGGGCAGCACCGCTGTCGAGGTCGCGCACGACTTCGGCGAACATTTCCGGAGTGAGCACACCTTTCAGTGCAGCGCGATCGCCCGCGTCGTGCGCGGCCTGCAACCGGACAAACTGCAGCTTCGCGTGCTTGGCGAAGCCGGCAGCGTCAAACCCCGGCGGCAACGAATTGCCAGCCGATGGCGCCGACGCCGCGGCGCCCATGACCGGCTCGACACGCTCCAGACCACCCCATTGCGGGGCCGATGCCCCTGCGCCGGCGGCAGGTGCCGCGCCGGGGCTTGGCATCCCGGCGTACGCGAGGGGCCGCTGCGGTTGCTCACGCCGGGCGAACAGGAGGCGAAGCACGAAAACGCCAGCGACCACCAGAAGCGCGATCAACAGGAAGCTGGCGAATCCTTCGGGAAGCCCGAAATGGGAAAGCAACGCGGCAAGCCCCAGGCCGGCGGCGAGCCCGGCGATCGGTCCCAGCCAACGTGATGCGCCCGAGGCTGCAGGTGCCGCCGGCGCTGCCGGCTTGGCCGCGAGGGTAGCGCCGGGTTGCGCGGGCATGACCGGCTGCGACGCGGCCGCCGACGGTGCGGTCGCCGGGGGTGCGGGTGCGCGGGGCGTCACGCTTGGGCGCTGCGCGCCGAAACTCCTGCCACCGCCGACCCTGGCCTCAGCCAGATCGTGTATCACCATCGTTGCCACAGCCAATGCGGCGACGGCCAGAACTGTTTTGCCCTTCATGCGGTTCTCCAATGGCGGCTGCGCCGGGCGAATCCCGTTCAATAGCGATAGCCCAGGTGCACGGCGACGACGCCTGCGGTGAGATTGTGGATTTCGACCCGGTCGAACCCGGCTTGTTCCATCATGGCCTTGAGCGTTGCCTGATCCGGGTGCATTCGGATCGATTCCGCAAGGTAGCGGTAACTCGCGGCATCGCCGGCCACAAGCCGGCCCAGCCGAGGCAAAACATTGAAACTATACCAGTCATACGCCGGAGCGAGCGGTTGCCAGACGCGGGAGAATTCCAGCACCAGGGCGACGCCGCCGGGCCGCAACACGCGGCGCATCTCGGCAAGCGCGTTTTCCTTGCGGGTGACGTTGCGCAGTCCGAACGCAATGCTGACGCAGTCGAATTGCCCGTCGGGAAAAGGCAGTTGCTCGGCATCGCACTGCGCCACGGGGACGAGGCAACCCGCGTTGACGAGTCGATCGCGCCCGGTGGCGAGCATCGCACCGTTGATGTCGGTCAGGACGACCTTGCCGGTCGGGCCGACGCGACGCGCGAACAAGAGCGCAAGATCGCCGGTGCCGCCGGCGAGGTCGAGCACGCGCATTCCCGTGCGCACGCCGGTCGCGTTGACGGCAAACCGCTTCCACAGTCGATGGAAGCCGGCCGACATGAGATCGTTCATCAGGTCGTACTTGCCGGCGACGGAGTCGAAGACGCCGCGCACGCGCTGCGCCTTGTCCCCGACCGAAACCCGCTCGAAACCGAAGTGGGTGTTTTCGCTCACCGTATCATCTGCGGGCGAGAAACGGATCGATTCTCCTCACGCCATTGCCCCGCTG
This sequence comes from uncultured beta proteobacterium, assembly GCA_963695725.1. Classification (GTDB taxonomy): domain Bacteria; phylum Pseudomonadota; class Gammaproteobacteria; order Burkholderiales; family Casimicrobiaceae; genus CAIWHR01. Next base: position 1,101,519 of record CAVOHM010000001.1, on the reverse strand, counting down.
CGCACTACAGGCGCCCGGGCGTCGCATCGGGCACGATGTCGAGATTGCCGATTCCCGAGAAGACGTTGCGTCCCTTCGCCTCCTTGCCATGCAGCTTGATTTCGAGCCGCAGGTCGTTGAGCGAGTCGGCGTTGCGCAGCGCATCCTCGTAGGTGATGAGGCCGGCCTCGTACAGGTCGAACAACGACTGGTCGAACGTCTGCATTCCGAGTTCGCGGGACTTCTTCATGATTTCCTTGATGCCGGAAATGTCGCCCTTGAAGACCAGGTCGGAGATCAGCGGCGAATTCAGCATCACCTCGACGGCCGGCACGCGTCCCCTGCCGTCGCGCCGCGGGATCAGCCGTTGCGCGACGAAAGCACGGATGTTGAGCGACAGGTCCATCAGGAGCTGGGCGCGCCGATCCTCGGGGAAGAAGTTGATGATCCGGTCGAGCGCCTGGTTCGTGCTGTTCGCGTGGAGCGTGGCGAGGCACAGGTGGCCCGTTTCCGCAAACGAGATCGCGTAGTCCATCGTCTCGCGCTCGCGCACTTCACCGATCAGGATGACGTCCGGCGCCTGGCGCAGAGAATTCTTGAGCGCAATTGACCAGTCGTCGGTGTCCACGCCCACCTCCCGCTGCGTGACGACGCAGTTCCGATGCTCGTGGACGAACTCGATCGGATCCTCGATCGTGATGATGTGACCGTGGCTGTTTTCGTTGCGGTAGCCGAGCAACGAAGCCATCGACGTCGACTTGCCGCAGCCGGTCGCGCCGACGAACATCATGATGCCGCGTTTCGACATGATGATGTCCTTCAGCACCGGGGGCAGTCCGAGCTCCTCGAATTTCGGGATGTCGGTCGTGATCGTCCGCAACACCATGCCGATGCGGCCCTGTTGCACGAAAGCGTTGACCCGGAAGCGGCCGACGCCCGGCGGCGCGATGGCGAAATTGCACTCCTTCGTCGATTCGAATTCCGCCGCCTGCTTGTCGTTCATGACGCTGCGCACGAGTTCCATCGTGTGCTGCGGCGTCAGCCCGGACTTCGACACCGGCTGCACGCGACCGTCGACCTTGACGGCGGGAGGGAAGCCCGCGGTGATGAAGAGGTCGGAGCCCTTCTGCTTGACGAGGAGCTCGAGCAACTCGTGAATGAAAGTGGTGGCGCGTTCGCGTTCCATTGTGGGATCTCCTGATTGCGGGGACCGCATGCGGCCATGCCGGAAGCGCTCCGGCTCACCCCATGAACAGGTCCTTGTTGACGGCCCGGGTGCGCGCCTCGGCGACGTTGACCATGTTGCGGCGTACCATTTCGACGAGGCACTGGTCGAGCGTCTGCATGCCGATATTCTGGCCGGTCTGGATCGCCGAGTACATCTGCGCAACCTTGCCTTCGCGGATGAGGTTGCGGATCGCCGGCGTGCCGATCATGATTTCGTGCGCCGCGACGCGGCCCTGTCCGTCCTTGGTCTTCAACAGCGATTGCGAGATCACGGACACCAGCGATTCCGACAACATCGCGCGGACCATCTCCTTCTCGGCCGCGGGAAACACGTCGATGATCCGGTCGATCGTCTTGGCGGCCGAACTCGTGTGCAGCGTCGCAAAGACGAGGTGGCCCGTCTCCGCCGCGGTCAGCGCGAGGCGGATCGTCTCGAGATCGCGCATTTCGCCGACCAGGATGTAGTCGGGGTCCTCCCGCAGCGCGCTGCGAAGCGCGTTCGGGAACGACAGCGTGTGCGGCCCGAGTTCGCGCTGGTTGATCAGGCATTTCTTCGATTCGTGCATGAACTCGATCGGGTCTTCGATCGTCAGGATATGCCCGTACATGTTCGCGTTGACCTGGTCCACCATCGCGGCGAGCGTGGTCGACTTGCCCGAGCCGGTCGGACCCGTGACCAGGATCAGCCCGCGCGGCCGGTTCACCATTTCGGCGAAGACCTTGGGCGCCGCGAGTTCCTCGAGTGAGAGCACCTTCGACGGAATGGTCCGGAACGCCGCCGCGGCGCCGCGCGACTGCACGAACGCATTGACACGGAAGCGGGCGAGATTGGGCACCGCGAAGCTGAAATCGCACTCGAGGTGTTCCTCGTAGGTCTTCCGCTGGGCGTCGCTCATGATGTCGTACACCATCGAGTGCACGTCCTCGTGCTCCATCGGCGGCAGGTTGATCCGGCGGACGTCGCCGTGAACGCGGATCATCGGCGGCAGCCCGGCCGACAGATGCAGGTCGGAAGCCTTGTTCTTGACTGAGAAAGCCAGAAGTTCGGTGATGTCCATCTATAATCCCTGGTGCGGTCCGCGATCCCGGGTGCGCCGGCAGGCAGGACTGGAACAATAGGGGCATGCAATCCCCGTGCCAAAGGCGGCACTTCCATGCCGACGTCATTCGATTATGTTCCACTACGAGAAGGCGTGGCAAGGTGTGCTGCGCGCGAATCGAACGCGCGGCGCGCGCGTGCGGACGCGATCCCGGCGACGTGCGGCTCGTCGCCGTCGGCAAGACATTCCCGCCGGAGGCCCTTCGCGCCGTCCACGCGCTCGGCCAGCGGGCGTTCGGCGAGAACTACGTCCAGGAGGGCGTCGCGAAAATGGAAAGCCTCGCCGATCTCACCGATGTCGAATGGCATCTGATCGGACCCCTGCAGAGCAACAAGGCGGGTGCCGCGGCCGCGCGATTCGGTTGGGTGCAGACGGTCGACCGGGCGAAAATCGCGGCACGGCTCTCGGCGGCGAGACCCGCCGCTGCTCCGCCGCTCAATGTCTGCGTCGAGGTCAACGCGAGCGGTGAAACGTCGAAGCACGGCGTGGCGCCGGACGCGGCGGTCGGTGCTGGCGCAGGTTGTCGCGGGATTGCCCCGTTTGACGCTGCGCGGAATCATGGGCATCCCCGAGCCTACGGCGGATTCCGGGCTGCGTCGGGCGCAGTTCCGGATCCTGCGCCGGAGCTTCGACGCGTGCCGCGCGGCCGGCCTGCCGGTGGATACGCTGTCGATGGGGATGTCGGCCGATCTCGAGGAGGCGATCGCCGAGGGCGCGACGATGGTGCGGATCGGTACGTCGATTTTCGGGGCCCGCGGTGCGAGGACATCATAGTCATGCCGATCGTATTCGTCGGGGGCGGCAACATGGCGTCCGCGCTCATCGGTGGAATGCTAGCGCGCGGGGCAACCCCAGCGGATTTTCGGGTGGTCGAGCCGTTGGCCGACGCGCGGGAACGGATTGCCGCACGTTTTCCGGGCATCGCGATCCATGGGACGTGCACGCGGGACGCCGTGACCGGGGCGGCGCTGGTCGTTCTCGCGGTGAAGCCGCAGCAGATGCGCGCGGCGGCAGAAGCGCTCGCGCCGCATCTGACCGGTGTGCCGGTGCCGGTCGTGCTATCGATCGCCGCCGGCATCCGGCTCTTTGATCTTTCACGCTGGCTGTACGGGCACGGCCGGCTCGTGCGCGCGATGCCGAATACGCCGGCGCTCGTGGGCAAGGGTATCTCGGGCGTCTTTGCCGCGGCCTCCGTGGATGCGGAAGGCCGCGACCTGGTTTCCTCCGTCCTCGCCGCGGCGGGCGAGCAGGTGTGGGTCGACGACGAGACGATGCTCGATGCGGTCACCGCGGTGTCCGGGAGCGGGCCCGCGTACGTGTTCTACTTTCTCGAGGCGCTCGAGGCCGCCGCGCGCGATCTCGGTTTCACGCCGGATGACGCGCGCCGGCTCGCGTACACCACGTTCGCCGGGGCGATCGCGTTGGCAGAGGCAAGCGAAGTCGAGCCTGCGGTGCTGCGCGCGCAGGTCACGTCGAAGGGAGGCACGACGGAGCGTGCGCTGGCGTCGATGGAAGTCGATGCGGTGAAGGCGAAAATCGTCGCCGCGGTGAAAGCCGCTGCGCAGCGCGCCGGCGAGCTCGGCGACACGTTCGGAAGGGATGCTTAGACGATGTTCGGGCAGGCGCTGAGGTTTCTCATCGATACCGCGTTCGGGATCATCACGTACGCGTTTCTGCTGCGCTTCACGATGCAATGGCTCCGCGCCCCGTTCCGCAACCCGCTCGGGCAGGCCGTGGTCGCGCTCACGGACTGGGCCGCCAAGCCCGCGCGCCGCGTCGTCCCGGGCTACAAGGGCCTCGACGTGTCCACGCTCGTGCTCGCATGGATCGCCGAATTCGCCTGGCTTGCGGCGCTGGAAATCGTGGTTGGGTCCGCCTTCGACGCGACGATGTTGCTGACGCTCGCGGTTTTCGCGTGCGTCGAACTCGTCAAGGCCATGCTCTGGCTGCTGCTCATTGTCGTGTTCGCGCAGGCGATCCTGTCGTGGGTCGCGGCCGACGGGCCCTTCGCCGGCGTGCTCAATGCGTTGACGTTCCGGTTCCTGGCGCCGATCCGGCGCCTCGTGCCGCCGCTCGGCGGCACGCTCGACCTGTCGCCGTTGATCCTGATCGTCATCATCCAGCTCCTGCTGATGCTCCCGGTGCGCTGGTTCGAGGGCGTGGCGCTGACGCTGTTCCGGTAGCCACCGTAAACGGCGTGCGATTGCGCTCGCCACGACTCCCGGTTGTGCCGCAACGGAAATCGCGTGCCTGAACCAGCATCTTGCGCATGGCGTCGCGAGGACGGGAACGATCTCGTACTTGCGCTGCATGTGCAGCCGGGCGCGAAGCGCACGGAAGTGGCGGGAGTTCGTGGCGAAGGTGCGGAAGCGCGATTGAAGATCCGGCTTGCGGCGCCGCCGGTGGACGGCAAGGCCAATGCGGAGCTCCTGCGCTTTCTCGCGGCTGCGTTCGGCGTCCCGCTGCGCGCCGTGTTACTGCTGCGAGGAGAAGCGTCGCGGCAGAAGAGCGTGCGGATCACGGGACCCGTGCTGCGGCCCGACCGCGGATGGCGTTAGCGGATACCGTCAGAGATTGCCTATTCACTTTCCGCGGCACGCCGCGCCACCCGTTGGACGCGCGCTGACACTCAGCGATGAGAAGCCTCGGGCATCGCGTGCAGATAGCGGTAAAGGGCGGCAATTTCCGAATCGGTAAGGAGCGCAAGATGTTCCCGTGCCCATGGGCCCATCGTGGCTAGTTTTCTTCCTCCGGGCGGCACGCCCGCTCGCATCAGTTGGGCGAACGATTCCGGAGTATAGGCGGCCACCAGTTGCAGGCTGGGACTGGTGAAATCGGGATTGGAATCGCCGCGCAGGCTTGTCCCGTGGCATTGCGGGCAGGTGGTCCGCGCGAGGTAGCGGCCAAAGGCGGCCTCTTCGCTCGTGGCATCGGGTGGCGGAACAGTTTCCGCGACGAGCTGGGCCACCGTTTTGAATTGGCCGATGGCAACGCCAATGCGCCCCAGGGGCCCCAGCGAGAGACTCGGCCCCGGCCCATCGACTGCCGGTAGCGATTTCAGAAACGCGATGATGCGGCCCAAATCTTCGTCAGTAAGCAGCACGAAGGCTTCCGCCGGCATCACCATCATGCTGCGACCCCCCGGCCGCACGCCATTCCTGATGACGCCGACGAGTTCCGCATCGCTGTACTTGCGGACGGCGGCCGTGAGATTGGGCGCGACGACACGCCCGATCATCGGCTCGTCGATCATGACGGCGCCCTCGACCTGCTTCCCATGGCAGCCGCCGAAACAGCCGCGAATGATCGCCAGCCGCCGCCCCTCGCCAATCGATGCGGGGTCCGTCGGAATCGATATTGCGACTGCCGGGACATCGTAGGCGCGCCGCAGGATCCGCTCGGAGAGCGCGTACACGATGGCGTAAGCGATGGCCAGCAACGCCACCAGGCTCCCCAAGGCGATGCCGGTCCAGCGCAGCAGACGCTTCATCATTCCCTCATGGGGAGCAATTCGGCGAAGTTTCCCCGCAACCCGGGCTTGACGCAATGGGTCCCGATTGCCGCCTACCCTTTGGCCCAACGGAAATCATCGCGACGAACATCGACGTCACGGCAACGAACGGTCTGGTTGCCCAAGCTATCGGATGTTCAAAGCGGACACCAGAAGGTCGAAAAAGATACAGTACAGTGCAATCGGCAATGGAAGCCCCGCCAGGGTGCCGATGAGGTAGCTGCGGAACTTGATGCCCGACAGCGCGAGCGCGTAGTTCAAGGCTGGCACCGTCTGGAACAGGATTCGCAGCAGCGCGACACTCGCAATCGGGCGCGCGTCGATCTCGCGCAATATTCGCACCGCGACCCGGTTCGTGAGTTGTCGCAGCGCGTCCCCGCCAAGCGCCCGGATCGTCACGAAGGTGATCACGCACGACGTGACCGCGGCAACGTAGGTGGCCACACCTCCCCATGTCCGGCCCAGCGTGAGCACCGCCGCCGCGAGAAACACCCAGCCGGGAATCTGGATCAGGTTGCCGAGCGCAAAGAGCAGGACGAACAGCACCAGTCCGCCGATCCGGTGTTGCAGGATGAGCTGTCGCAGAAACGCCAGATTGAAGTGATCCCGCAGCCCCGAGATCTCGAAGATCGCCAGCAGGATGCCCAGAAATAGACCGACGGCGAGGAGGCGCTTGTAGCGTCGGACAAAGGAAATCACGATTTCAAGAGCCGGGGCTACGCTTGGACCGCGCGTGTCGTCGGCGTTTTGCGCCAGGGAATTCGCCTAGGGCTCGTCCACCAGGCGTGCTTCGGCCTGCGCGACCAGCGCCTGGTAGCGGGGATCGTCACGAATCGGATCGAGGCTCGTATCGGCTTCGAACCAGTTCAGGTTCTGCCGTTGCGCGCGCGTGATGATGGGGGCAAGGAGTTCGAGCGCCGTGTCGAATTCGCGCAGCGTCACCATGTTGCACGCGAGGTTGAAGTTGAGATTGGTGTTGTCCGGGTCGAGCAGCCGCGCGCGCGCCGTCCATTCCTTTGCGCGGTCGACCTCGTGCAGCGCAACCAGGGCGGATACGCCCCACCCGAGCGCGAGACCATGATCGGGTTCGGCGACGATGATCTTCTCGACTCGCTCCAGGCAGCGCCGGGCCGCCGTGGTCGTGCCTTCGGCGTCACCCACCGCCTCGTAGCATTGAACGGCCATGCCGAGCGCCCAGAAATCGGCCGCGATCGCGGCCGCCGCCTTTTCGAGACACGGAATCGCGTCCCGATTGCGCCGCATTCCGATGTAGCAGCGTGCCGCCGCGGCATTGACCTCGTAGCCATCCGGGTCGAGCCGCAAGGCGGTCGTGTGCTCTCCCAGCGCTTCGTCGTACCGGCCCGAATCGCCAAGAATGCGCCCTTTGGCCGCATGCGCTTCGGCGAGATCGGGCTCCAGCGCGAGCGCGCGTTCCGCCGCAAGCCAACCGGTATCGCCGGTGTTTACGTTCACGAGACGCCGGTTGGCCTGGGAGATGGCAAGCAGCGCCCACGCGCGGGCATACCCGGGATCGATCTCGACGGCGCGCTGGCACAACCGGACGGTGATGTCCCGATGCCGCGAATTGCCGGTCGCGTTGTATTGCCGAGCCATGAGGTAGAGCTTGTACGCCTCCGGATTGGTCGTCGCGCGGGTTTCGATCGCCTGCTTTTCGGCCGGCAGCAATTGCAGCTTCAGCGCCTTGACGATGGCTTCGGCGATCTCGTCCTGCAGCGCGAAGATGTCGTCCAGATTCCGGTCGAAACGCTCGGCCCAGAGATGGCTGTCGGTTGCGCCGTCGATGAGCTGCGCGGTGATGCGCACCCGGTTGCCCGCCTTGCGCACACTTCCCTCGAGGATGTGGCTCACCTTAAGCTGCCGCGCCACCTGGGCGACGTCAATGGGCTTCGCCTTGAAGGTGAACGCCGTATTGCGCGAAACGACGCCGAGGGCGGATACTTTGGACAGATCGGTGATGATGTCCTCGGTGATGCCGTCGCTGAAATACTCCTGCTCGGGATCACCGCTCATGTTGGCGAACGGCAGCACGCAGATCGACAGCCGCGGCCGCTCGCGTCGTGCGGCTGCTACCGCCGTGGCGGCGATCGCACGCAAGGCGAAAACGTGCACGGGGCGCGCGATGTTCTTGACCGTGTGCTCGCCGAGGTCGTCGAATTCGGCCGCGACTTTGCCTGCGACCTGGTCGCGCACGGTGCGTGACAGCGCGACGCCGCCGGGATCGGCCAGTGCCTGCAGCCGTGCCGCCACGTTCACGCCGTCGCCGTAGATGTCGTCGCCTTCGACGATGACTTCGCCGAGGTTGATTCCGATCCGGTAACGGATGCGCTCGGCTGGCGGCAGCGTGTCCTCGGCTTCGGTCGCGTCCTGGATCTCATGGGCGCAGCTGACGGCGGAAACCACGCTGGTGAACTCGACCAATGCGCCGTCGCCCATCAGTTTGACAAGGCGACCACCGTGCGCCGCGACGCGCGGATCGAAAATCGCGTTGCGATTGGCCTTGAGGCGCTCCAGCGTGCCTGCTTCGTCGCGTTCCATGAGCCCGCTGTAGCCGACGACGTCGGCCGACAGGATCACGGTCAGTTTGCGCTGCATCGTTTCGGCAGGACGATCATCGACGGCGGCGACCTGCTTTTTTGGCGTTCACGGTCCGCAAGTCTGCGTGCGGGTGCCACCGAATGCAAATTCGGCCCTGCCCTGCGCCGACGATCAGCGCGGACGCGTAGGTCGGCGATGCCATAATCCCCTCCTTTGACCTGTCCGGCCTCCATGCCAGCGCCGGGCTCCGCTCGCGATGCTACAGTGCGAGCCGCCGCGGCACCATTGCTTGTGGCGTTGCACGGAATCATCCGTCCCGCAACGAACCGGGATACCTGATGCCCATCGAGCTCCACGCATTCGACACGCCGAACGGCCGCAAGATCAGCGTCGCGCTGGAGGAAATGGCGCTTCCCTACGTCGTCAGGATCGTCGACATCCGCAAAGGCCAGCAGCGCGACCCCGAATTCCTGAAGATCTGCCCGAACGGCAAGATCCCGGCGATCGTCGACCCGGACGGTCCCGAAGGCAAGCCGGTGAGCGTGTTCGAGTCGGGCGCAATCCTGATCTACCTGGGAGAGAAGACCGGCAAGTTCTGGCCGTCGGATCTCGCGGCGCGCATTCCGGTCCTGGAATGGCTGATGTTCCAGATGGGAGGCTTCGGGCCGATCCCCGGGCAGGTCCACCATTACTGGACGGTCGAGAATGAAAACGACCGGCGCTACGGGCTCGAGCGATTTTCGCAGGAAACCCGGCGCCTGTATGCGGTGATGGATCGCCGGCTGGCGTCGCAGGAGTTCTTCGCGAATGACGTGTCGATCGCCGACTTTGCCATCCTGGGGTGGGCGTGGCGGCACCCGCGGCACAAGGTCGATCTGGCGGAGTTTCCGCACGTGAAGCGATGGTACGAAACGATGATGGCCCGTCCCGGTGTCGAGCGCGGGTTTGCGGTCAAATTGAGTTGACCGACCGGATCCCGGCATTGACGGTCGTGAGCTCATGGTGAACTGGGTGATAATTCCGGTGGCCGGCCTCCGAGGCATGGCAAGCGCGGTCCGTGCGGGCCGCCAAACTGGTTTTCGATCCGACTCCGCGTGAGCGTTTCTTCCAAAGCCGTTTTCCTGAGCTACGCGTCGCAGGACGCGGCGGCCGCGCGGCGCATTTGCGACGCGCTGCGCGCGGTGGGCCTCGACGTCTGGTTCGACCAGAGTGGTTTGCGCGGCGGCGACGCGTGGGATGCGTCGATCCGTCGCCAGATCAAGGAATGCGCACTGTTCGTGGCGCTCATCTCGGCGAACACGCAGGCGCGCGAGGAGGGTTACTTCCGGCGCGAATGGAATCTTGCCGTCAACCGCACGCTGGACATGGCGGACGACAAGGCGTTCCTGCTGCCGGTGGTGATCGACGCCACCGTCGACGTGAACGCGCGTGTGCCGGAAAGGTTTCGCGAGGTGCAATGGACACATCTGCCCGCAGGCGAGGCGGCGGGCGCGTTCGCCGAACGTGTGCAACGGCTGCTGTCGGGTGGCGTGGTACCGGTGCGCCCGGCGGCGCCCGCGCGCATCGCATCCGCCGCGGAGCCACGGGAAGCGGCGCCGGCCGACGAAGCGCCGTCGATCGCGGTGCTGCCGTTCGTCAACATGAGCCGCGACGAGGAAAACGAGTACTTTGCCGACGGTTTGTCGGAGGAATTGCTGAACGTGCTCGCCAAGATCCGCGGGCTGCGCGTCGCGTCGCGGACCTCCGCCTTCTCCTTCAAGGGCAAGGATGTCGACATTCCGACGGTCGCGCAGAAGCTCAACGTGGCGACGGTGCTCGAAGGCAGCGTGCGGCGGTCCGGCAAGCGCGTGCGCATCACGGTGCAGCTGATCCAGGTGGCCACGGATTCGCACCTGTGGTCGGAGACCTACGACCGCGAACTCGACGACATCTTCGCGGTGCAGGATGACATCGCGCAATCGGTGGTGAAGGAGCTGCGGGCGGCGCTGCTGCGCGAGCCGACCGGAGCCACGGCCGGCGCAGCGGCGGCGGCGGCCGAAGTGCGCCGGGCCGCCACCGGACGCAGTGAGAATTCCGAAGCCTTTCAGCTCTATCTGCAGGGCAAGTTCTACGGCGAGCGGACGACGCAGGCGGACACCGACAAGGCGATCGATCTGTTCCAGCGAGCGCTGGCGATCGATCCGGATTATGCGTTGGCGTGGACCGGGCTGTCGCACGTGCTCCAGGTGCAGGCAGGATTCGGCTTCGCGCCGATCGACGAGGGCTACGAGCGCGCCCGCGAGGCCGCGCAGCGCGCGCTGTACCTCGTTCCCGACCTGGCGGAGGGCCACATCGCACTCGGCCACGTGCAGGAAAGCCACGACTGGAACTGGAGCGCGGCGGATGCGTCGTTCCGGCGTGCGCTCGAACTCGCACCCGGCGACGCCCACGCGCTGCTCGCGGCAGCCGGGCTCGCACGGGTTCTCGGCCGGCTCGACGAGGCGCTCGAGCTCGTGCGCAAGGCGGTCGCGCTCGATCCTCTTTCGGTGCGCACGCATCGCCAGATGGCGCTGGTGTGCCTGGTGAACGGTCGCCTGGACGATGCCGCCGCGGCGTTTCGGCTGGCGCTCGACCTCAATCCGGGCGCCGGCCTGACCCACGCCTTCCTCGCGATGACGCACCTGTTGCAGGGGCGACCCGACGAGGGATTGGCGCTGGCAAAAGCCGAGTCGCACGACGTCTTCCGCAACATGGCCCTCGCAACGATCCACCACGCGCTGGCAAACCCCGCGCAATCGGACGCCGCGTTGCGTGCGCTGATCGATGGGTTCGGCTGGACCGCCGCGTACCAGGTCGCCGAGGTCTACGCGTACCGGAACGAGGTCGAGAAGGCGTTCGAATGGCTCGAGCGCGCCTATGCGCAGCGCGACCCCGGAGTGGCGTTTTCGGCGACCGATGAGTTCCTGCGGCCGCTCAATGGCGATCCGCGCTGGCAGCCGTTCCTCCGGCGAATCAATCTGTCGTAGGCCCCGCTCGTCGCGCTGCCAGCGCATTCGCGAGGCGCGCGAAATCCGCGACCGCAAGCGTTTCGCCGCGGGCCGCCGGATCAATGCTCACCGCTTCGAGCGCGGAGGCGTCGCACAGCGACGCGAGCGCGTTGCGCAGCGTCTTGCGGCGCTGCCCGAATGCCGCGGCGACGATGCGCGCGAAGAGCGCGGCGTTGTCAATCCGCGGTCTTGCGGCGCCGAGCGGCACGAGGCGCGCAACAGCCGAATCGACCTTCGGCACGGGGCGAAACGCCCCTCCGGGAACGGTGAAGAGCCGTGTTATCCGGAACTGTGCCTGCAGCATCACGGTGAGTCTTCCGTAATCGGGCGTCGCGGGCAGCGCCGTCATGCGCGCGACCACTTCTTTCTGCAGCATCACGTGGACATCGGTGAGTTGCGCCTCGGATTGCGCGAGATGAAAGAGCAGCGGCGAGCTGACGTTGTACGGCAGGTTGCCGACGATGCGCAGCGCCGGGCCGAGCGTCGAAAAGTCGAATTCGAGCGCGTCGGCCACGTGCAGCGTGAGTTGCCCGGGCGGAAATTCGGAAGCAAGGCGCGCGGCGAGGTCGCGGTCGATTTCGATCGCCGCAAGATGGCCTGCGCGCGCGATGAGCGGCCGCGTCAGCGCCGCGAGCCCGGGGCCGATCTCGACCAGGTTGTCGCCGGGCAAGGGCGCGATGGCGTCGAGGATCCGCGCGACGTAGTGCGGATCGGCGAGGAAATTCTGGCCGAAGCGGCGCCGTGGCTGGTGCTTTTCCATGTTGTCGTGCCGCTTCGGTGAAGGCTGATGCGTGCCCGCGCGTGATCGACCAAGTCTACCGGCGAAGGTCCGGCTGCGCGATAGAAGAAATCGATTTTCGTTGCGGGCGCATGCGGTGATGATCCGGGTGGCCTGCGCGCGCAGGCGCGTCGGGCGTGACGCGTCGACGGGATCCCCGGATGGCAGGGATTTCCCGGCAGCGGCGGCAAGATGCGTTACCATGATCGGACGGTTCACGTGCGCGTTCGCCTGCCTGTGCGGAAGCCGCGCGCCAAAGGGCCTGTCCGGCGACTCGGACGCAATCGTTTCGAACGAGGCGCCAAGAACCCGATCGCGCTTCAGCGTTCGATGACGGCGGGTTCCCATCACGGATTTTCGTAATCTGCAGGGGGTGGAAATGATGCTGACGATGAGCTTCACGAACCGCATGGCGCATGTTGTCTGTGCCGTCTTGCTCGCCGGGTCAACTGCCGCCACGGCGGCCGAGATGCCGGCACCGCTCAATCCGCCGCAGAAGGTCAAGGTCGCCTACGTGCCGATCATGAAATTCGCCACGATGTACGTCGCGGCGCAGCGGGGCCTCTTCAAGAAATACGGTCTCGATGTCGACTTCGAGCGCGTCAAGTCGGGCACCGAGGCCATCGCGTTCCTCACGCAGGGCAGCGTCGACGTCGGCGGCATCGCGATCGTCACGCCGCTGTGGAACTCGTGGAATCGCGGGCTCGGGATACGAATCATCGCGCCCGGTGGCCTGGAGCCGTTCACCAACAGCCCGACGATGCTCCTGGTGCGCAAGGCGCTCCAGCAGGAAGGCAAGGTCAAGACCATCGCCGATCTCAAGGGCAAGCGCATCGCCGCGGCCGGCGGTCCGGGCAGCGGTGGCGAATATCAGGTGACCAAGGCGCTCGAGCGCGCGAAACTCACGATACGGGACGTCGAGTTGATCAACGTGGCCAATGCGGACATGCCCGCCGCGCTGGAACGGGGCTCGATCGACGCGGCGCTCGCGGGTTCGCCCTATGCGGATCAGGCGATCAATTCGGGCCACGCGGCTGTCCTCGCGACCGATCTGACACCGGGCCTGATGACCGTCGCCTTCGTCGCCTCGGCCAAGTTCATCAAGGAACGGCCCGAAGTCGCGGAACGGTTCGTGCTGGCGCTCACCGAAGCCTCGCGCCTGATGCAGGGGAACGATTACCTGGCGGCTGCCAACATCGATGCTTACATGACGTTCGCCAATACGACGGAAAAAGCGATCCGCGAAGGTAATCCCGTGGTCTACGATCCGAACATGGCCATTCCCTTCCAGACACTTGGCGACGCCGAGCGGGTGTACCGGGAAAACGGCCGCCTCGAGTACGCACAGCCCCTCGATCTCAAGGTCGTCGCCGACGATCAGTTCGTCAGGAAGGCCCTGGCCGCTCTCGGACCGGCCAAGAAGTGACCGCTGTCGGGCGGCGAGCGGCCACACCGGCCGCCCGCCGTGCCGTTCAGTCCGTGGCGAGTGTCCCGGGCCAGCACCCATGAACCCGACTGCTGCCGAAGCGCCGGTATCGCGCGATGCGCCGCAACACGCGAAGATCATTTCCCGGGACGTCACCAGGATCTATGCGACCGTTCGCGGCCCGACGGTCGCCCTCGAAAAATTCAATCTCGACGTCGCCGATGGCGAGTTCGTCTGCGTTGTCGGGCCGTCCGGTTGCGGCAAGTCGACGTACCTCCGGATCCTGGCGGGACTCGACACGCCGAGTTCCGGCGCCATCCTGATTCGGCCGGGGGCCGACCCCAGCAAACCGCTCAACAGCGTCGTCTTCCAGGAATACGCGGTCTTTCCCTGGAAGACCGTCATCGAGAACGTCGCGTTCGGTCTGCAGATGCGCGGCGTCGGCAAGACCGAACGGCTTCAGGTCGCCCTGCACTGGCTGGAGCGCGTGGGGCTGCGCAAGTTCGCCGGCTACTACCCGCACCAGACATCCGGTGGCATGAAGCAGCGTGTCAGCATCGTGCGCGCGCTTGCCAACGACCCCGAAGTTCTGCTGATGGACGAACCTCTCGGTGCGCTCGATGCGCAGACGCGGATCGTCCTCCAGGACGAGCTCCTGCGCATCTGGGAGGAAACGCGCAAGACCGTCGTCTACATCACGCACAGCCTCGACGAGGCGATCCTGCTCGGTGACCGCGTGATCCTGATGACCGCGCATCCGGGCCGTCACCTGGCGACCTTTCCCATCGACATCGCGCGGCCGAGAACCGCGGACACCATCAATACGCCCCGGTTTGCCGAATTGCGCAGCGCCATCTGGGACCTGCTCGCAAAGGAAGTGGCGCGGGCCATGGAGATGCAGGGATGACGGAGCCGCGGCGTGCTGCCGGCGATGCGGGCGACCGGAACGCGCTCGATGCGTCGGGCGATGCGCAACGCGGCTCGCGGCGGCGCGCGTTCTGGACCGGCGTGCTGTGGCTCGTTGCTGCACTCGTCGCATGGAACGTCGTATTCTTCGCATCCGGCCTCTGGTTTACGGTGTGGTGGCTCGGTCTGTCGGGCGAATTCGTGCTGGCGGTCCTGATTGCCGAACGCGTTGGTCGCGTCGTGCCGCCGCCGCGTCGTCCGCTCTACGAAAGAACGCTGGCGTTCGGCTTTCCGATTCTGGCGATCATCGCGTGGCAGCTGATCGTCGATGCCGAAATTCTGAGCCCGACGTGGTTTCCGCAGCCGACCCGGATCGCGCAGGCGCTCTGGGAACTTACGGTGAGCTACGATCGCTTCTCGCACACCAGCCTCTTCGGCCGCCCCTGGCTGATACCGGAAACATTCCGCCAGTCGGGGTGGCAAGGCGCGTGGAGCCTCATCGCGGAAAGTCACGTGTGGGCAACGCTGGCGCGCGTGGCGTCGGGCTTCGTGCTTGGCTCGATCCCGGGCATATTCCTGGGCGTGGTCATGGGCATGAACAAGACCGTCCGGCTCATGCTCGACACCACGCTTTCGGCGATCTATGTCCTGCCGAAGATCGCCATCTTCCCGATTGTCATGCTGATGTTCGCGGATCCGTTCGGCGAAGGACCGAAGATCATGGTCGTCGCGCTGGCGGTGTTCTTCCTGATGACGATCAATTCGATGGCCGGCGTGCGCGACATCGACCCGGTCTACCTGATGGCGGGCAGGAACTACGGCGCTCACGGCTTCCAGTTGCTCCGGCACGTCATCATCCCGGCTGCGCTGCCGGTCATCTTCGCCGGTCTGCGCCTCGCGCTGGGTACCGCGCTCATCGTCATCATCTCGGTGGAGTTCCTGCGCGCGAAGCAGGGCGTGGGCTTCATCACGTTCTACTACTGGGAAGTGCTCAGTCCCGAAAAGATGTATGCGGGGCTCTTCGTCGTGATGTTTCTGGGCATCCTGCTCACCTACCTTCTGCAGTGGGTGCAGCGCAAGGTCATGCCGTGGCAACGGGACTAGCGGCAGCCGGTGAGGCGCGCGGTCACCGCATGAATCGAGGACGCAGCCAGCGTTACGACGTCGTTGTCGTCGGCGGCGGCGCGGCGGGCATCGCGGCGGCCATCGGCGCCCGCCAGTCCGGCGCGCGCACGCTGCTCGTCGAGCGCTACGGCTTCATGGGTGGGGCGGCCACCAACGCCAACGTGCTCTCGTACTGCGGCTTCTACGCACGGGGTGACGAACGGCGAAGGGTCGTAGGCGGCGCCGGTTTCAGGGTGCTCGAAACGCTGGCGGAGCTGGGCTTTGACGTCGCGCCGGTTCGCGCGCCCAGCGGCAACTGGATCGTGATGCTCGACCCCGAGGCATTGAAATACGCGATGGATCGGATCGTCGCCGAACATGACGTCGAGTGCCGGCTGCATTGCACGCTGATCGGGGCGCGTCGCACTGCCGCCCGGATCGTCGCCGTCACGCTGTTCGATCATGCCGGGGCTTTCGATGTCGAGGCGGCGAGCTTCGTCGACGCGTCGGGTGACGCCGACCTGGGCTTCGCTGCCGGCGTGCCGGCGTTGACGGACCCGGATTCGCCGCGCCAGCTCGCTTCGTTTCCGGTCAGGATCGGCGGCGTGCCGCCGCAGGTCACCGTCAGCCGCGCGGCGCTGGTGGAACTGATGACGCATTTCGACGCGGGCGACGCAATCGCCCACGTGCGCCGCAACGGCGGTCACTTCTTTCGCCTGCCGCGGTCGAACGAGTTCTGGTGGATGGGCATCGATCTCGCGACCGATGGCCTCGACTCGGCGGATCTGGCGGCGGCGGAGCGGAGCGGTCGCGAACTCGCGTGGAATTTCTTCGCGCTGCTGCGCGCACGGATGCCTGGTTTCCAGGACGCGTACATCTGCGTCACAGGCCCGCAACTCGGCATTCGCGACAGCAGGCAGCTCGCGACGCGTTACCGACTTACCGATGAGGATGTTCTTACCGGGCGAACGCGCGATGACGGCATCGGCTGCGGCTGCTGGCCCGCCGAGCTGCACAGTGGCGTGAGCGGACCGACGTTCCAGCCGATCGGAGGCCCGGGCCACTATCACGTACCCCTCGCTTCCGTTCGCGCGTCGGATGTCGACAATCTCTGGGTCGGTGGCCGCGCGATCGGTTGCGACGTGCTTGCCTACGGTTCGCTGCGCGTGATGGGAACGGCCTTCGCTACCGGCCAGGCCGCGGGCGTTGCCGCGGCGCATGGGGCCGGAGGCGGGTCCGCGGAGGATTCACCGCGGATCCAGGACGAGCTGCGGCGGCAGGGGGCGATCCTCTGACGGAGCACTGCCTTTGGCCGACCCGCCGCCGTCCGTGTTCTCGGCAAACCTTACGAGGAGCGTTGTGCCGTCGCGGCGCCGGTCGCGCGTCCGGCCAGCTCGATGGCGAGGTCCACCGCGGCGTAGAGACTGCCGGGATCCGCGCCGCATGCCTTGTCGGCATCGGCGGCAAGGTCGAGCGCCGTCCCGTGGTCGACCGAGGTGCGAATGAACGGCAGGCCGAGCGTCACGTTGATGCCGTGGCCGAAGCTCGCCGCCTTCAACACCGGCAATCCCTGGTCGTGGTACATGGCGACGATCGCGTCGAAGCGCTGCGCGAAGCCCGGCACGAACACCGTATCAGCCGGCACGGGCCCCGTCACATCGTGGCCTGCGGCGCGTGCGGCCGCGATGGCGGGAGCGATGACGTCGATTTCCTCGCGTCCCAGATGACCACCCTCGCCCGCGTGCGGGTTGAGGCCGCAGACCGCGATGCGCGGCGAGGCGATCGCGAACTTGACGCCGAGTTCCGTGCACACGATGGCGAGCGTCGCGTCCACAGCCTCCCGCGTGACGGCCGCCGGCACATCCTGCAACGCCAGATGCGTGGTGACGAGGGCAACGCGCAGCGGCGTACCCGGCGCTCCGCCGACGAGCATCATCACGACGCGCGGCGTGTGCGTGTGCTGCGCGAAGAATTCGGTGTGTCCGGAAAACGGAATGCCGGCATCCAGCAGCACGCTCTTCTGCACCGGCGCGGTCACGAGCGCGGCAAACGCGCCGGTGGCGCACGCGTCTGCCGCGTGGCGCAGCATCGCCAGGACACCGTGGGCGTTGGCCGGATCGGGATGTCCCGGCGTAACCGGTACCGGCAGCGGCTGGTGCCAGACCTCGACGACGTCCGGGTCCGGCGCGGGCGTCGCGGCGGCGTAGGCGACGTACTGCGCCGACAGACCGATGCGCGCGGCGCGCGCCGTCAGCAGGGCATGATCGCCGACGACGACAAGACGGGCGGGAAACGGCCGCTCGCGGTGGCGTAGCGCGAGTCGAGCGACGAGTTCGGGGCCGATGCCGGCGGGCTCGCCGGCGCTCACCGCGATCGTAGGCAATCCGCTCATGGGAGAAACGGCAACGGTTTCGGTGCAGGGTTTCAAGCCCGCAGAACTGGCCGAAGCATTACACCGACCCGATCACTCCAGGTGCTCCAGCTTGGCGACGAGCATCCCGGCCGCGTCGCCGAAAAGCTCGACCTTGACGTCGGCCGCGGCGCCGATCGCGAATGCGCCGTCGTCCGCTTCGACGATATTCGCCTGCAGAAACCCCCGGAGCGGCCGGGTTGGCCGGCCGAACACCCAGAGCTGGTCAAGCGGATTCGCCTGGTCGATCTCCCCGGTGTGCTGGACCGCGGGGCCCATCGGCAACGCATAGCCCTCGCGCCCGAACACGGGGAACTGGTCGAGACCTGCCTTGTAGCGCAGCACGCGCTGGCCCGGGAAGCGCTGCTTCGAAATGAGGTCGTACCATGCGCCAGGAGGAAGCGCGACTTCGACTTCGCCGCCGGATTGTATGACCGGCGCGACCAGCAGCGCGTCGCCGCACATGAACTGCGTTTCGAAACTGCGGGTGAGCGCGTTGCCCGGAAAGGCGAGCGGCATGGCCCGCATCACGGGCATGCCGGTTTCGACCGCTTCGGCGATCACGCGCTGCAGATACGGAATCAGGCGGTAACGGAACGCGAGCCACTTGCGCGCAATCGCTTCTGCGTCGGCGCCGAACGCCCAGGGTTCGCGCTCGCCGATGCCATGGACGCGGATGTGCGAACTGAACACCGTTGCCTGCAGCCAGCGCAGATAGAGTTCCGCCGACGGTTGCTGCGAGCCGTAAAAGCCGCCGATGTCCGAGCTGTGGTACGGCACGCCGCTCATTCCCCAGGAAAGGCCGCCGCGGATCGACGCGGCGAGTCCCTCCCAGTCGCTTTGCGGGTCGCCGCCCCACTGGACCGGATAGCGCTGGCTGCCGGTCCAGCCGGCACGCCCCCAGACCATCGGGGTTGCGTCGCGGTCGCGCTGGAATTTCGCAGTCGCCTCGTAGACGCACTGGTTGTAGAGCAGAGGATAGACGTTGTGCAAACGCCGGCCGCGATCGCCGTTGAAGGCGATCGCATCGTCGGGAACCTGCTCGCCAAAGTCGCTCTTGATCACATCCACGCCGTCGGCAAATAGCGCTGCGTGCGCGTCGCGCCACCAGACGTACGCGCCGGGATGCGTGAAGTCGACGATGCCGCTTTCGGGAAGAGGGGTCAGCACCTTGCCGAACGGGCTCGAGCCCGGCGCCGTATCCCAGCCGAAGATGTAGGGTTCGCCCTCCGTGGTGGTCAGGAGGTAGCCGCGCGACGCGAGATCCGCGAACAGCGGGGACTGGACCGATACGTACGGGTACTCCCAGACGCAGACCCTGAGGTTGTGCGCCTTGATGGCGGCGAGCGCGGCGCGCGGCTCGGGAAAACGGTCGGGATCCCACTCGAAGTCGACGCGCGTTTCGACCTTCCACGCCGCGCGGCCGTCGAGCGTCAGCACGTCGCAGGGAATCCTGTGCGCGCGGAGCTTCGCCGCAACACCGGCGGCGTCCTCCGGCGTCTTGTAATAGGCGCGCGAGACCCACAGGCCGAGGCTCCACAGCGGAACCGGCGCAGGCCGGCCGGTGAGTTCCGTGTACCGATCGAGGATCCCGGCGGGCGCGTCCGCCGCAAAGAGGAAAAGGTCGAGCGCCTCGTCGTCGATGAGAAGCACATAGGAGCGATGCGACCAGTCCGGGTGCCCGACGCCGTGGGTAACGGCGGCAGGCGTATGAACGAACACGCCCCACGCCCCCTTGCCGGTGCCGGGGCTCCATGCGAACGGCGCGTTCTTGTACGCGAGTCCGGTGTTCACACCGAGTGCGTCGACGACCTGCGAATGGATGAGCTGCCCGCGTTTGTTGAGCGGCCCGAATTTCTCGCCGAGGCCGTACACGGGTTCGCCGGAGGCAAGCGCCAATGCCGCGGTCCATTGCCCGCCTTGACGCACGCGGCCGAACGACGGCAACCGCGTCCAGCCCCGGAAATGTTCGTCGGTGATCGATCCCAGGACAGGCGCGCCGCGATGGAGCAGCCGAAACCGCAACGGCGTTGCGGCCAGTTCGAGCGTGGTGTCGCCCGCCGTGAATTTCCACGCGCCGCCTTCACCCGGCACCGCCGTGCACGGCTGGGTCTTGCCGACGACAAGCCCGTAGTCGGGCATCGTGCTCGGGCCGACGCGCAGGCGGAACACACCCGGACCGTGGCAGGACACTTCGAGAATGTCGCCAGTCGACGTCGCGAACGCAGCGCCCGATCCGGAAGCGCCGAGACTCTGCAGCGCGTCGAGCCGGAGGAACGCGGTGGTATCGAGGGTCATCGAGTGCGACAGGTCGTCGGGCGTGAAACCTCAGCCGGCGAACGCCGGTTCGGGCAGTCCCGGCACGTCCACCGTCATGGCGAAGAGGCCGCCCGAGAACCGGAGGCGCATCAGTTCGTCGGGCCCCCGCCTCTGGCGCGCGCTGGTGACGTAGAGGGTCTTGAGGTCGCGCCCGCCGAACGCGCACATCGTCGGGCAGATCGCCGGCACGGCGCACTCGCGAAGCACCCGGCCGTCCGGCGCGATACGCAGCACCTTGCCGCCGCCATAAAACGCGGTCCAATAGCAGCCGTCGCGGTCGACGGCCGCGCCGTCCGGGCGGTCGCCGTCCGCGGTGAATTGCGCAAGCACGCGGGGTCGGGACGGCGTTCCCGCTGCATGGTCGTAGTCGTAGCCGCTGATGGTCTGCGTCGGCGTGTCGGCGTGGTACATCGTGCGACCGTCGGGGCTGAAGGCGAGGCCGTTGCTGATCGTCATGCCGGAAAGAAGCGGGGTCAGCGTGAAATCGGGATCCAGCCGGTAGAGCGCCCCGCTGGCCGCGTCGCGCGCTTCGTTCATCGTGCCGGCGAGAAAGCGGCCCTGAGGGTCGCAGCGGCCGTCGTTGAAGCGATGGTGCGCCGGATCGTAAGGTGCGGCGGCGACCTTTCGCACGAGCGTTCCATCCTGCCGCGCGAGCCAGAACCCGCTGCGCAGCGCGACGACGAAACCGCCGTTGCGCCGAAGCGCAAAGCACCCGATCGACTCCGGCATCGGCATCGCCGTGTTGCGGCCGCTCACAGGGTCGAAGCGATTGAGCGCCGGCGCGTTGATGTCGACCCAGTAGAGGACCTGCTCGGCGCCCGACCAAACCGGACACTCGCCGAGGCTCGCCTTGATGTCGAGCACGCAATGGAGTTGCGTGGAAGTGGTTTCGGACGGCGTCATGATTGTGCTCGGACAAAAATGCGCATCGTACAAGAAAACGCCGCGCCGGCAGCAAGTATCCGGGTGCCCGTGGCCGCTTCGCCGCGCGCGGCGCGGTTGAAGGCATCGGTCATCTGCGTCGCCGGTTCGACGGCAACGAAATCGCGGTCCGGGGGCGCGTACACGACGAGGAACCGGGCCGCGCGATCAGCGCTCATCCCGGTAACGAACGGCCGGGCCGGGTCCGCGAGGGTTGCCGTCCCGCTCCACCCGGCAAAGACATTGTCGACCAAGGCATCGCGGTGTGCGCGAAGAAGCCCGAGACGCCATTCGTCCGGAACCGCGACGCGGCGGATCGGCAACTGGGTGTCGTCGGTATCCCAGACGGTCGCGGCGTCAAAGGCGAGTTCGGTCGTCGCCATGCGCGGAAAGTACGGGTGAAACCCGAGTCCGAACGGGAACGGTTCGACGCCGGTATTCGCGAGTGCGAGCTTCGCGGTCAGCGTGGCACCGTCACGGTGAGCCGCCAGTGCGATCCATTGCGTCGCGCGGAAGGGCCAGGGCCAGGCTCCGGCTTCCGCTCCGATTCCCGCATGGTCGAGCGCGACGAGCGCGCTTGTCGCGTCCTGCGCGAGGACGCGCCACGGCCGCTGCCAGCCGACGCCGTGGATCGCATGCGGATGATCGCCGAAATTGCGGTGGAGCTCGTGGCGGCGCCCGGCGAAAGCGAGTTGCGCGTTCGCAATGCGATTTGAATAGGGAACGAGCGGATAACACGCGTGGCCGCGTACATTGCCGTCGACACGCGCCTCTTCGCTGGTCCGACGCAGGACATCGGCGCCATCGAACGTGAAGCGCGCGATCGCGCCACCGATTGCCGGCGCAAGTTCCACCCGGGCGGCGCCTGCGACCAGCGACGGCGCGATGGGCATCGCGTCAGGCGGCCGGCCGGTGTGGCGCCATCAGTAGCCGCCTTGTGCCCCGGGCACCGGCGTCGCGCCGCCGCGCACCTTGCCGAGAAATTCCTGCGCGCGTCCGACCATGAGGCTCATGTCGGAACCGATCGCCACCCATGAATAGCCGTACGCGATGAAGCGGGCAACCATCTCCGGATTCGGCCCGACGATCCCGCAGGGCTTGCCAAGTCGGCGGCAGTCCGCAGCCGCGGCCGCGAGCTTGGCCTGCACGGCCGGCTGCGCGATGTCGCCGATGCATCCCATCGACGCCGAAAGATCGGCCGGACCGATGAAGATCGAATCGACGCCGGGGACAGCGACAATCTCCTCGAGCCGGTCAAGTGCCGAGAGCGTCTCGATCTGCACGACGACGCAGACCTCGTCGTTCGCGCGTTTCAGGTAGTTGGCGACCGCACCATAGCGGCTGCCGCGGTGCGTCCCGGCAACGCCGCGAACCCCATCGGGTGGGTAGCGCGTGTACGCCACGGCACGCCGTGCCTCGTCGGCATTCTGCACGAACGGGAAGAGGAGGGAGTTGGCGCCGGCATCCATCGCGCGCTTGACCATCACCATGTCGTTCCACGGCGGCCGCACGATCGCCTGCGCCGGCGTTCCGGCAACGGCGCGCAGGAGTCCGATCATCTCGGCGACGTCGATCGGCACGTGCTCCATGTCGACCACCAGGAAGTCGAAACCGGCGCAGCCCAGCGCCTCGGCCGTCGCCGGCGCGCCGCTCATGAGCCACGTGCCGACGGGCGTCGCGCCCGTGGCGATCGCACGTTTGAAGTGATTGACGGGGAGATCCATGGGCTTCCTTTGCAACGGATTTACGCCGGCGGCCGCGATTCGTGCGCAAGGGGGATACTAACGCGGCTGGACAATTAAGTCATTTATGTGATATAGATGATATGAATGAATTGGCGTCGTCCCGGGCTGGCCGGTTGCGGCCGGGGCGCCGCCACGGTCTTTTCGCAGCGGCGATGCGCCAGCAAAACGCGCCGCCCTGCAGCAGGAGGCAACCGGATCATGGCGGAGGGCGGCAACCGCGCGCGCTATCCCGATCTCGCGGGACGCACCATCTTTGTGTCTGGCGGCGGCTCGGGAATCGGGGCGGCGTTCGTTCGCCTCTTCGCGGACCAGGGCTGCCACGTCGCATTCATCGACATCGCCGACGCGCCAGCGACGGCACTGGCGGCGGAGCTCGGCCCGTCGGTTCGTTATTGGCCGTGCGACGTCCGCGACATCGGCGCGCTCAAGGCCACGATCGCCGCGGCGGCGGCGGCGTTCGGTCCGATCCGGGTGCTGATCAGCAATGCGGCGCGCGACGACCGGCACAAGCTCGACGACGTCACCCCCGAATACTGGGACGATACCCAGGCCGTCAACCTGCGGCATCATTTTTTCGCCGCGCAGGCGGTCGCGCCGCAGATGGCCGGCGCGGGCGGAGGCTCGATCATCAACCTGGGTTCGGTGTCGTGGATGCGCGGCCGCCCCGACCTTGCCGGATACACGACGGCGAAGGCGGCAATCAACGGGCTCACGCGCACGCTGGCGCGCGAACTGGGCGCGCGCAACATCCGGGTCAACTGCATCGTTCCTGGCGCGATCGCAACCGAGCGGCAGCGCGCGCTCTGGGTGTCGCCCGAGAAGGAGCGGCAATTTCTCGAAGGCCAGTGCCTCAAGTTCCGCTTGTCCGAGGACGACGTCGCGCGCGCGGCGCTGTTTCTCGCGTCCGACGAGGCGCGCGGAATCACGGGGCAGAACCTCGTGGTGGATGCCGGGCTCGCCCAGACGAGCGTCGTGGCATGACTCGACGCGGCGCAGGCAGTCGGAAATCGATACACTGCAATCGATGGTGAAAGGAGGATCCGTCGCGACGCAGCGCCAGAGGTGCGCGAGCGCGGCGGGCGGGCATGGCCGAAGTCACGCTTAGTCGCGTCGTCAAGGCATACGGCGCCAACGAGGTCGTCCACGGGATCGACCTTGAAGTGCGGTCCGGTGAATTCGTCGTCTTCGTCGGTCCGTCCGGCTGCGGCAAGAGCACGCTGTTGCGGATGATCGCCGGTCTGGAGGACATCACCGGCGGCGCAGATCGCGATCGGCGGCACCGTCGTCAATGAACTGCCGCCGCGCTCGCGCGACATCGCGATGGTATTCCAGGACTACGCGCTCTATCCGCACAAGTCGGTATTCGAGAACATGGCGTTCGGCTTGCGGCTGCGCAAGCGGCCGGAGCAGGAAATCCGGACGCGCGTGGGCGAGGCCGCGGCGATCCTGCAGATCGAGCACCTGTACGAGCGCAAGCCGCGCGAGCTTTCCGGGGGCCAGCGCCAGCGCGTCGCGATGGGCCGGGCGATCGTGCGGCAGCCGAAGGCGTTTCTGTTCGACGAGCCGCTGTCGAACCTCGATGCGCTGCTGCGCGCCGAGATGCGCGTCGAGATCAAGAAGCTCCACCAGAAACTCGGCAATACGATCATCTACGTGACGCACGACCAGGTCGAGGCGATGACGCTCGCCGACCGCATCGTCGTGCTGCAGGCGGGAAGGCTCGTCCAGTACGACACGCCGGACGGCATCTACAATCGGCCAGCGGCCAGGTTCGTCGCCGGATTCACCGGTTCGCCGCCGATGAATTTCCTGCCGTGCCGCGTTGGCGAAGGCGGCCGCGTGTTGCATCTTGCCGGCGGCGTGAATCTGCCTGTTCCGGCGCACCGCATCGCCGATGCGGCGGGGCACGCTGGTCGCACGCTCACGTTCGGTCTGCGGCCCGAACATCTCTCGGTCGGCGTTGCCGACGACGCGAACGCGTTTCAGGTTCCAGCCGAAGTCCTGCTGGTCGAGCCGCTCGGCTCGGACACGCTGGGGCTCGTGAAGCTGGGCCAAGGCCCGGATGCCGGCGAGGTTACGGGTCGCTTCTCGCCCGAAGCGGGCCTCGCGGTCGGCGCGCATCTCACCGTGTCGCTTGCGCTCAACCGGCTCCACCTGTTCGATCCGGATTCGGGCATGGCGATTCGCGGCACGAACGCATGAAGACGAATGGTTTGCAGTGCTGGACCCGTCTCGATTGCCGCGGGCGTTGGCCCGGATGGCGCGGGATCGATGGCGGGAAGATTCTGACCTGGTTGGCTCTATCGAGGAGAAACGCATGAAGCTCTGGAAAATCCTGTTGACAGCCGCGCTCGGCGCGACCTTCGCGGTCAACGCGGCGGCCGAGACGACGCTGCGCATCTTCACCGGCGGCCAGCAGCGGCCCGACGTGATGCGCAAGATCGCCGACGAGTACATGAAGCGCAACCCCGGCGTGAAGGTCGAGGTGGAAGTCGGCGGTGCGACGTCCGAGGTGCAGCAGCAGTACCTGTCGACGGTGCTTTCGTCGAAGGATTCGGCGCTCGATCTCGTCCTGATCGACGTGATCCGGCCGGCCCAATGGGCGGCGCAGGGCTGGGCCGAGCCGCTCGACAGCTACCTCGGCGCCGACAAGGCCAAGATGCTGCCGACCTACCTCAAGGCCTACGCCGAAGCGAACCAGGTTGGCGGCAAGCTGGTCGCGCTGCCGTACTTCGCCGACTCGCAGTTCCTGTATTACCGCAAGGACCTGCTCGCAAAATACAAGCGTCCGGTCCCGAAGACATGGGACGAGATGATGGAGACGGCGAAGCTCATCATGGATGGCGAAAAGAGTCCGCAGCTGCAAGGATTTTCGACCGCGGGCGCGCCGATCGAGGGCACTGTCTGCACCTATCTCGTGCCGCTGTGGGGCGCGGGCAGCGACATCACCAAGGGCGGCAAGCTCAACCTCGACACGCCGCAGGCGAAACTGCCCTTCCAGCTGTACGGCCGGATGAAGCAGGCTGGCGTGCTGCCCAAGCAGATCGCCGAAATTCCGACCGACCGCATCCGCATCGACATGCAGGCGGGCAATCTGATCTTCGGCATGAGCTGGGGCTACGTCTGGAACCGCCTTGAGAACGACACCGATTCCAAGGTCAAGGGCAAGATCGGCGTCGCCAAGCTCCCGCATGACACGGGCGGGACGAGCGCAACCTGCATCGGCGGCTGGCAGGTGGCGGTGACCGCCTTTTCGAAGCACAAGCCGGAGGCCGTCAAGTTCGCACGCTATCTGTCGAGCCCGGAAGTCTCGAAGATGCAGGCGATGCTCGCATCGCACCTGCCGGTGTTCCCGAGCGTGTACAAGGATCCGGAGGTGCTGAAGGCGAACCCGTGGTTCGCCGAGGCGCTGCCGGTGGTCGAGAGCGCGAGATCGCGGCCGGTGTCGGCGCAATACCCGCAGGTCTCGGATGCCGTGCGCGGCAACATGAACGCGTACCTCGCGGGCACGAAGACGACCGATACCGCGCTCGCCGATATGAAAAACCGGCTCGCGCCCTTGTATCGCTGAGGTGCGCCGTTGACATTCGCATCGGCGTTCGGGTCCTGCGCAGCGCCGGACGCCGCCCGGCTCCCTGCCTTTCGTGCCTGCGCACGGAAGGTGGAGGGGGGCGCACCCGGGGAATCGGGACATTGACCCGATAGCCCCGCCATGACCCCCGACCGCCGACCGCGCAAGGACCTGTCGGAGCCTGTGCTGGGCACGCTCCTGCTGCTGCCCGCCGTGTTGCTGCTGCTGGCGGTCGTCGTCTATCCGATCGCGACGCTGTTCTGGACCAGTCTGCACGGCGTCGACAACGCGAATCCGGCGGCGGGCGAGCATTGGCTCGGGTTCGCCAACTACACGCGCGCATTCGACGATTCGCGGTTCTGGCATTCGACAGGGCAGACGATCATCTACATCGTCGTCACCGTCCCCGGTGCGCTGGTCGTGGGCCTCGCGCTCGCGCTCCTCGCCAACCTGCCGTTCAAAGTCAAGTGGCCGGTGCGGCTCTCGCTGCTGCTTCCGTGGGCGCTGCCGCTTGTCTTCGCGGGCCTCATCTTCCGCTGGTTCTTCGAGTACCAGGCCGGCATCGTCAACGATCTCCTGGCCAAGGTCGGTATCGAGCCGCTGCAGCTGGCTGTCGGACCCGACGCTGGCGACGATCGCCATCTGCATCGCGATCATCTGGAAGGCATCGTCGTTCATGGCACTGATGCTGCTCGCCGGATTGCAATCGATACCGAAGTCGCTCTATGAGGCGGCCGAGGTCGACGGCGCCTCGAAGTGGCAGCAATTCGTCGAGATCACGCTGCCGATGCTCCGCCCCGCGATCTTTGTCGCGCTGATCTTCCGCACGATCACGGCGATCCAGACCTTCGACATCCCGTACGCGATGACGGGGGGCGGACCGGGCGACTGCGACCGAGACCCTCGCGATGTACATCCACAAGACGACGCTCGACTTTCTCGACTTCGGCTACGGCTCGGCGCTCGCCGCGCTGATGTTCCTCTTCTCGATGGCGGCGACGTCGGGCTACCTGCGTTTCACCCGGCGCAGCACGGGACGCGGAGCCGAGCGATGAGCAAGGTTGTGCCGGCGCGTGCCAACCGGATTCGCGCATGAACCTCAATCGCCGCGCGACGGTATGGCTTGCCGCGATCGTCGTCTCTGTCAACGGCTTCTTCCCTGCCGTCTGGATCCTGCTCACGTCGCTCAAGACCGAGACCGAACTGATCAGGAGCCCGATCACCTACTTGCCCGAGGCCGCGACGCTCGCCAATTATGCGACGGCGTTCACGGCGCAGCCGATCGGCCGGTTCCTGTGGAACAGCGTGGTCGTAGCCGGATTGTCGACCGCGCTGTGCGTGCTGATCAGCGCGCTTGCCGCGTACGCGCTCACCCGGTTGCGCATGCCGCATCGCAACCTGATCATGTCGGTACTGCTGGCCGTCAGCATGTTCCCGCTGATCTCGCTGATGGTGCCGCTCTTCAAGGTGATGCGCGAACTGGGGCTCCTCAACACGTATCCCGCGCTGATCCTGCCCTATGCCGTGCTCTCCATGCCCGTGTGCACGCTGGTGATGGCGAGCTTCTTCCAGGACATTCCGCCGGACCTCGAGGCCGCGGCGATGATCGACGGCTGCTCGCGGGTCGGCGCGCTGTTCAAGGTCGTGATACCGCTCTCGGCCCCGGGCGTGTTCACCGCGGGCATCCTCGCATTCGTCAATGCGTGGGACGAATTCCTGCTGGCCCTGACGATGATGAACCGGGTCAACATGCGCACACTGTCGGTCGGCATCACGCTCTACCAGGGCGAGTTCGCGTTTCCGTGGCCGCTGATCTCGGCCGCGCTCATCATCGCGCTGGTGCCGATCTGCATCATCATCGCGCTGTTCCAGGAGCGCGTCGTCGGCGGATTGACGGCGGGGGGCGTCAAGGGCTGACGCGCGGCGGCCGCCGGCGGCCGGGGTCACTCCAGTAGAAGCGCCGCCTGCGCGAGCCTTGGCAGGTCGCTCTCCACGGCGTGGCGCAGGAGTCGCTCCCTTGCCATGTCGTCCGTGACGTTCGGGCCGCCTTCCCGATCGCGCACGCCGATCTGGCCGTCCTTCGCCATTTGCACGATCGCCGCGACAAGGGCATCGATGTCGCGCGTGCCGTCCAGGAGTCGCAACATACGTCGTGCCAGATCGCTGAGTGTTACCGGCTCGTGGCGAAGGTTTGTGACGCGAAGACCGTGCTCGGCCTGCAACCGGGCGAGCGGACTCGCGACCGGACGCTCGGACGGTGCGATGATCAGCCGCGGCGCCCGGACGCGCAGTTCCACGGCACGGACTGCGTACCCCTGCAACAGCCGGTCGCCGAACGTGCGGTCGTCGTCGGCCGCCTCTGCACGGGTCGCGCTACCGATGCTCTCCTTGAGCGTCGTTCGCGACATCGTCGCGAGTTGCTGGAACGGCAGGCTGAGCGGCCAATGCTTCGCCAGAACGAGCAGGGACGCCTTGGTAAGGGCGTCGACAATGTCGTGCGTGGCTCCGCTCGGCGCCCGAAACGTCTCGCTTACGCCCTCGGTGAGAACGGGTTGCGCCGACACGGGCCGCACTGCGGAACCAACGAACATGCCGACGAGCGCGCCGCCGTCGAGGTTGCGCCGCAAGGCGGCACCCTGATGCACCAGGAGCGTTTGGCGGAACGTCCGATTGCGCACGAAGTCGATGTACTGCTCGCTCCGGATGATGTCCGTCGCGATACGTCGCAACGTCGCGGCGATCTTTTCCGGAAAATTCGATACCAGCATGTCCCCGAAATCGGCCTCGGCCAGGTAGTCGAGCCCATGCCGCTTCGCGGCTTCGGCGAACTGGTGAAAATAGACGGCTTCGTTGACTTCCTCGAGATGATCGTGGAACAGGTACGCATCGGGCTCGTTGCGGATCGCGTCGAGCTCCTGCCGCAGCGTCATTCCGTAGGGAAGCGTGGTGGGCACGCTCTGCGCAAGGAAATCGAGCAGTGCGCGCGCCTGCTGGACCTTGGCCACGGCGCCCTGGAAAGGCGCCGAATGATAGATCATCATGTCCCGGATCATGCCGCGGATGTGCCAGCCGGGAAGCGTGTTGTAGCTCACGTACGCGACACCGTCCGCGGCCAGGTTCTCCCGGCAGATCGCAAGGATCTTGTCCCGGACGGGGGCCGGCACCCACGAATAGATGCCGTGGCAGACGATGTAGTCGAACGTCCCCCACGTCGCGTCGAAGTCGGCGATGTCGAGCCGATGCAGTTCGATGTTGGGCAGGCGAAGCGCCTCGACCCGTTGTTGGCCCTGCTCGATCTGGCGGAGCGAGAGGTCGATGCCTACGAATCGTGCGTTTGGCAGCCCTAGCGCCATCGGAATGAGGTTATCGCCGCTGGCGCAACCGAGCTCCAGCACGCGGCAGGCCTCGAGTTCCGGAGGGTGCAGCCCGAAGATCGTGGCGAGCGTGGCCAAACGATCCGGGTGCGTCTGCGGAAACGCGGTGTTGATGTACGGCAGCTCGTCGTAACTGCTAGGGGCTGGATCGGCCACGGGTCGTACTCCCTCATGCACTGGATACGGGCATTAACGTACCACCCCAAACATTCGAGTGGCAAAGGGGACCGCAAATGCGCTCTTGCGGACTTTGCGAAGCCGCCGGCATCCGGGTGAGGGACCCTTTGTCGGCGCAGCGCGGCGGGAAGCCGGTCCGATCGGCTACCATTCCGTCTTCACCTGACTTGATGCGGACCCTCTCCATGCGCTTCGAAGGCACCGATACCTACATCGCGACGCCCGACCTGATGCTCGCGGTCAACGCGGCGATCGCGCTCGAACGCCCGCTTCTCGTCAAGGGCGAACCGGGCACTGGCAAGACGATGCTGGCCGAGGAGGTCGCGCGCGCACTTGGCCGGCCGCTCCTGCAGTGGCACATCAAGTCGACGACCAAGGCACAGCAGGGCCTCTACGAATACGACGCCGTGTCGCGTCTGCGCGATTCACAGCTGGGCGACGCGCACGTTGGCGACATCGCGCACTACATCAAGCGCGGCGTGCTGTGGGACGCGTTCGAGGCGCCCTCCCCCGCGGTGGTGCTGATCGACGAAGTCGACAAGGCCGACATCGAGTTTCCGAACGATCTCCTGCGGGAGCTCGACCGGATGGAGTTCTACGTCTACGAGACGCAGCAGACGATTCGTGCGACGCACCGGCCGCTGGTCGTCATCACGTCGAACAACGAGAAGGAGCTGCCCGACGCGTTCCTGCGCCGCTGCTTCTTCCACTACATCCGTTTTCCCGATCGCGAGACGATGACCCGGATCGTCGACGTGCATTTCCCGGGCCTCAAGAAGACGCTGCTCACCGAAGCGCTGGAGGTGTTCTTCGATCTGCGCGAGGTGCCCGGCCTCAAGAAGAAGCCCTCGACATCGGAACTTCTCGACTGGCTGAAGCTCTTGCTCGCCGAGGACATTCCGCCGGAGGCGCTCAGGAGTTCGGACCGGAAGGTCCTGATCCCGCCGCTGCACGGCGCGCTCCTCAAGAACGAGCAGGACGTGCACCTGTTCGAGCGCGTCGCGTTCCTGGCGCGCAGCGGTAGGTAGCATGTTCGTCGAACCGGTGACGTTGCGCGGCATGCATGCGGTGCTCGAACCGTTGGCGCACGCGCACGAGCCGGGCGTGAAGGCGGCGGCAGCCGACGGCGAACTGTGGCGGCTCTGGTACACCAGCGTTCCGGCGCCGGACAAGACGCAGGCGTGGATCGATTCGGCACTCGAAATGCGCGACAAGCTGGGCGCGCTGACGTTCGTCGTCCGCGAGGCAGCGACCGGCGTCATCGTCGGCAGCACCCGCTATTTCAACGTGGACCCGGCGCACCGGCGGCTGGAGATCGGCCACACGTGGTACGCGAAACGCGTCCAGCGAACCGCGGTGAACACCGAAGCCAAGCTGCTGCTGCTCACCCACGCGTTCGAGACGCTCGGTTGCATCGCCGTCGAGTTCCGCACCAGCTTCTTCAACTTCGCATCGCGCGAAGCGATTGCCCGGCTGGGCGCGAAGCAGGACGGGATTTTGCGGCATCACCAGATCCTGCCGGACGGCACGCTGCGCGATACCGTCGTGTTCAGCATCGTCGCGCCCGAATGGCCCGCGGTGAAGAAGAACCTCGTCTGGCGTCTTGAAGTGGGGTCAGAGTCGACTTTTCCGCGCGGTCAACGATGAGCCGATGTTCTGCGAAAAGTCGACTCTGACCCCCCTTCGCACATGCTGATCGGTTTCTTCCTTCACCTCAAGGCCGCGCGCCTGCAGGTGTCCACACGCGAATTCCTGACGTTGCTGCAGGCACTCGAGGCGCGCGTCGTTTCGCTGTCGATCGACGATTTCTACCATCTCGCGCGTGCTGCGTTGATCAAGGATGAGGCGCAGTTCGATCGTTACGACGTCGCGTTCGCCACGTATTTCAAAGGGGTGGCTGCGATTTTCGACATACGCACGGCGATCCCCGAGGAATGGCTGCGCAAGGAGTTCGAGCGGCTGCTTTCTGCCGAGGACAAGGCGAAGATCGAAGCGCTCGGCGGGTGGGACAAATTGATGGAGACGCTCAAGAAGCGGCTCGAGGAACAGAAGGCACGGCATGCGGGAGGCTCGAAGTGGATCGGGACCGGCGGCACGAGCCCCTTCGGCGCGTACGGCTACAACCCCGAGGGCATCCGCATCGGGCAGGCCGGCAGTGGCAATCGCAGCGCGGTCAAGGTCTGGGACGAGCGGAGCTTCAGGAATCTGGACGGCGACGTCGAACTCAACACGCGCAACATCAAGGTTGCCCTGCGGCGCTTGCGCCGCTTCGCGCGCGAGGGCGTGCCCGAGGAGCTCGACATGGAAGGAACGATCGAGGGAACGGCCAGGAACGCCGGGTACCTCGACCTCCATCTCGTGCCCGAGCGGCGCAATCGGGTAAAGGTGCTGCTGTTCCTCGACGTGGGCGGCTCGATGGACCCGCACGTGCGCGTCTGCGAGGAACTGTTCTCGGCGACGAAGACGGAGTTTCGCCACCTCGAGTATTTCTACTTCCACAACTGCGTCTACGATCACGTCTGGCGCGACAACGCGCGGAGAAATCACGAGCGCATGGCGACCTGGGACATCCTGCACAAGTACGGGCCGGACTGGAAAGTCATCTTCGTGGGCGACGCGGCGATGAGCCCGTACGAACTGGTGCAGGCGGGCGGTTCGGTCGAGTACATGAACGAGGAGCCCGGCGCGCTCTGGCTCAAGCGGATCGCCGAGCATTTCCGCCGGGTCATCTGGTGGAATCCCGAGCCGCCGCGCGCGTGGGAGTACACGCGCTCGACGCAGATCGTGCTGCAGGCGGTCGGCCCGCGGATGTTCCCGCTTACGCTGGACGGCATCGCGCGCGGGATCGACGCGTTGCGGCACTGACCTGGAGTCCGAAACCGCGAGCGAGTGCTGGGACGCGATCGCGATGGCTTCTCGCGTCGCCCGTCTACTTCAGGAACTCCGGCGACACGAGCTTCGGCAGGAACAGGATCAGGTCGGGCCAGACGATCGTCAGGGACAGCACGCCCAGCATCGGCAGCAGCATGATCATGACGTCCTTCAGCACGTACGTCAGGCGTACCTTGGCGATCGCGCAGGAGATCATCAGGCAGAGGCCGTACGGTGGGGTCACGAGCCCGAACGCGAGCGAGATGATGCCGACCATCGCGAAATGGACCGGATCCATGTGCACCGAGCGTGCGAGCGGCTCGAGGATCGTTCCGACGATGATGATCGCCGGAATCGCGTCGAGGAAGCAGCCGACGACCAGGAAACAGAACGCGATGAAGAACCCGGTGCCGGTGATGCCCATGCCCCAGTCGGAGACGCCGGCCAGCAGCGCCTTCGGGATCTGGTAGTAGGCGAGCAGCCAGCCGAACGCGCTGGCCGTGCCCACGCAGAACAGTGCGACCGCCGGCGAGCTTGCCGGTATCGAGCAGCGCCGCGTGCAGGCTGCTGCCGGTCCATCTCGCGATAGACGAAGATCGACAGCGTCGCGGCGTACAGCACGGCGATGGCACGCCGATTCGGTGGCGGTGAACCAGCCGAAGATCTTGCCGCCGACGATGATGACCGGTGTCATCAGCGCCGGGACGGCGACGACGATCGCCGCCGCGAGCTCCTTCGAACGTCGAGCGCGTGATACGTCGGGTAGTCGCGCAGCTTCGCGTAGACGTGCACGGTCGCCATCTGCACGCCCGCAGCAGCAGTCCCGGAATGATGCCGGCGAGGAACAGCGCGCCGATCGAGACGCGTCAGCGTGCCGCCCCAGACGATCATCAGGATCGACGGCGGAATGACCACCGCGAGCACCGACGACACCGCGGTGATCGCGACCGAGAACGACAGGTCGTAGCCTTCCTTGACCTGCGCCTCGATGAAGATCTTGCCCTGGCTCGACGCGTCGGCGGTCGACGACCCGGAGATGCCGGCGAAGAAGATCGACAGCACGACGTTGCACCTGCGCGAGTCCGCCGGGCAGGTGGCCGACCAGGTCGCGCGACAGGCGCACGCAGCCGATCGCGTGATGCCGCCCACGTTCATCAGGTTGGCGGTGAGCAGGAAGAACGGCACCGCCAGCAGGATGAACGAGTTGTACGCCTTGAAGGTCTCGTTGAACACGATCATCGGCGACAGCCGCGGCTCGATGCGCCATGACCGGCAGGCAGGCGAGGCCGAGCGCGAAGGCGACCGGCACGCGCAGCGCCATCATGCCGAAGAACAGACCGAACAGGACGAGCGCGGCGACGCCGGCGTCAGGACCGCGCCGCCCATCATGACCGCGGCGCTCCGCGGACGAGCACGCGCAGATTGTCGCGGACCTGCTCGTCCGAGGAACAGCAACCAGGTGACGCCGGAGAGCGGCCAGGCGATGAAGATGTACGCCATCGGCAGCTCGGCCAGCTCGGAGTTCTGGTTCCAGCCGAACTGCACGAACCTGATGCCGTACCAGACGAAGACCAGCGCGAGAGCGCAGGATACCCGTGTGTGCGACAAGCCTGCAGCCGCGCATCGGCGCGGGGGCTCAGCGTTCGGCCAGAGGTCGATGTCGAAATGCGAGCTGTCGCGGATGCCGATCATCGCGCCCAGCATGATCATCCAGATGAAGAAGAACCGCGCCATTTCCTCGGTCCAGATGTAGCTCGGGATCAGCGCGGTGTACCGCGAGAAGATCTGCAGGCTCACCGGGAATGATGAGGATTCCCACGCTGACCACCAGCAGCCAGGAGAGCAGCCGGTAGTAACCGTCAATGAACTTCTGCATGCGCGCTCCTCGGTCGCCTACGTGCGCGTCGGGCAAAAAAAATCCGACGAAGGCGAGCCTCCGCCGGATCCGCGCGGCTTCGAGCCTACATCGAGTTGATCTTGTTGTAGATCGCTTCGGCGCCGATTTCCTTCGCGTACTCGGCCATGACCGGGTCGACGGCCTTCTTCATCGCCGCATGGTCGGCGAACGGAATCCGCTTCAGCTTGCCGGCCTTTTCCATTGCGTCGAGCTTGGCGGTGTCCTCGCTCGATTCGATCTGCCGCCCGTATGCACCCGCTTCCTTGCCGGCCTTGATGATCGCCGCCTGGAGGTCCTTCGGCAGCTTCTTGTAGGTCTTGCCCGAGAACACCAGCGGCCGGACGGTGATCGCGTGCTGGGTCATGTTGAGGTTGGGGCCGACTTCGTAGAATTTCATCTGCTCCACGCCGGCGGCCTCGTTCTCACCGGCGGCGATCACGCCGTTCTGGATGGCGTTGTAGACCTCGTTGTAGGCGATCACCGTCGGCGCCATCCCGGCGGCCGCGAATGTCTTGCTCCAGATCGGCGCCCCCTGCACGCGGACCTTCAGGCCCTTCAATTCGGCCATGTTGTGCACCGGCTTGTTGGCGAAGATGTTGCGCGTGCCGCCGCCGGCGTAGCCGATCCACAGCACGTCGGCCTTGGCCGACACCTCGTCGGCGACAGGCTTCAGGGCATCGGCGTCGAGCACCTTGTTCCAGTGCTTGAGGTCGCGGAACAGAAACGGCGCATCGACGAAGGGCGCGGCTTTCGAGAACGTCGACATGTGCGCCGGGGAGACGATGGCGTAATCCACCGACACACCCTGGTTCATGTAGGCGAAGTAATCCTTCTCGAGTCCAAGTTCGCTGTTCTTGTGCAGTACAAAATTGATCGGCTTGCCGTAGTACTTCTTGACCAGCTCCTCGAACTTCGTCAGCGCCTTGGTGAACGCGTGGTCGTCGTTGAACTGGGACGCGCCGTGCAGCGTGAGCGGAGCCTGTGCGGCGGCGCCGAACGAAACGGCCAGCGCAGCGGCGCCCAGGCCGCGCATCGCTGCGCGAATGGTATTTCGCATGTCTTCCTCCTGTGGATTCGAGCCCACCCGGCTCCGGCAGCCGCGGGTTGC
The DNA here is from genome assembly GCA_963695725.1 of uncultured beta proteobacterium. Classification (GTDB taxonomy): domain Bacteria; phylum Pseudomonadota; class Gammaproteobacteria; order Burkholderiales; family Casimicrobiaceae; genus CAIWHR01. The sequence continues at coordinate 1,065,513 of CAVOHM010000001.1, read as the reverse complement.
GGCGACCGCCTGGCGGCCAAGTGGTCAGGCCAATTGAACAGTGTTGGTCCGGTCGCTGTCAACGCGAATCGTGTGCTGCTATGCAGCAATTCGAGGCCCCGACGCTCGTTGCCCGGGTGATCGCCCGCATCGTCGCATCGGATCGTTCAGGGTTTTGCGCCATGAGTCATCCCGGCCGCCGTCAGCGGTTTCACCGCGGCCTTGATGTCGACAGTTTGCTTCCTGCCGGCCTTGTCTTCGATCGTAAGCTGCAGCGCGACGGTCTCGCCCTCCTTTAAGGGCTTGACGAGGTCCATCATCATCACGTGGTAGCCGCCGGGCTTCAAATCGACCGGCTTGCCTGCGGGGAGCGCGATCCTGTCGACGGCGCGCATCTTCATCATGCCGCCGTCCATTTTCATTTCGTGAAGCTCGACGATCTTCGCGACGGGCGACGTCACGGCGACGAGTGCGGCATCGGCGGGTGATTTCAACTGCATGAACGCGCCGGTGGCGCTCTGCCCGGTGACGGTGCCTCGTACCCACGGCCCGGTAACGGTGACCTGCGCGGTGGCCGGCAACGCGACCGCGATCGCGGCGGCAAGCAGCAATCGGGCGCAACGTAGCATTCGCATGAAAAATCCCTTTCGCATGGTGGCGGCACCGATTGTGCGGCTCCCCCGACTTGGAAATTGTACCGGTCCCGCTTCGATTTCTTGACGCGCGTCAAGAAAGGGCCAAGTCGCGATCCGAGGCGATTGCCTGCCCGCAAGCCTTGGGACTAGCCTCTGTCAACCGTACAACATGTTGTGGTCGGCGCGAGACCGGCCGGGCGGGTTGCGCCCGGATCGCAGCAGCAGGGGAGCGAGTTGCAATGGAAACGATGATCGGGTCGGGCGAGCCGACCGCCGCGCGCGCAACAGTCCCCGCTGTCGGCCCCGCCGGAGCTTCCGGCGGAAGTTCTCAAGCGCGATGGACGGCGTGCGCCGTTCGAGCTTGCCAAGATCACATCGGCCATTGCCCGGGCGGGGGCGGCGACCGGCGAATTCGACGCGGCCGAGGCGACGGAGCTCGCGAACGCGGTCGGGCGCGTGCTCGCGCATCGTCACACCGGCGGCGCGCCGGACATCGAGACGATCCAGGATTGCGTCGAGCACACGCTTGCTGCGGCCGGTTGGTTTCACACCGCTCGTGCGTACATCGTCTATCGCGACCGCCACGAGCGACTGCGCGCGGACCGCAAGACGCTGGTCGACGTCGCCGCATCGGTCGACGAGTACCTCGACCAGAAGGACTGGCGGGTGAACGCCAACGCCAACCAGGGCTATTCGCTCGGCGGGCTCATCCTCAACGTCTCGGGCAAGGTCGTCGCCAACTACTGGTTGTCGCACGTCTACGCGCCCGAGATCGGCCGCGCGCACCGCGACGGCGACGTCCACATCCACGATCTCGACATGCTGGCGGGGTACTGCGCCGGCTGGTCGCTGCGCCAGCTCCTGCACGAGGGTCTCAACGGCGTCCCGGGCAAGGTCGAGGCCGGGCCGCCGAAGCACATGTCGAGCGCGGTCGGCCAGATCGTCAATTTCCTCGGCACGCTGCAGAACGAGTGGGCCGGCGCACAGGCGTTCTCGTCGTTCGACACGTACATGGCCCCGTTCGTCCGCCGCGACCGGATGCCCTACGACGCCGTCAAGCAATGCATCCAGGAACTGATCTACAACCTCAACGTGCCGTCACGCTGGGGCACGCAGACGCCGTTCACGAACCTGACATTCGACTGGGTGTGTCCCGAGGACCTGCGCCTGCAGATCCCGGTGATCGCCGGCTGCGAGATGCCGTTTTCCTACGGCGATCTCCAGCCCGAGATGGACATGATCAACCGCGCGTATATCGAGGTGATGACGACGGGCGACGCCAAGGGGCGCGTGTTCACGTTCCCGATCCCGACCTACAACATCACGCCGGATTTCGATTGGGAGCACCCGAACTGCGAGATGCTCTTCGCGATGACGGCGAAATACGGGCTGCCGTACTTCCAGAATTTTCTCAATTCGGAACTGAAGCCCAACATGATCCGGTCGATGTGCTGCCGGCTTCAGCTCGATCTGCGCGAATTGCTGAAGCGCGGCAACGGACTTTTCGGGTCCGCCGAGCAGACGGGATCCATTGGCGTCGTGACGATCAACTGCGCGCGCCTGGGCTACCTCTGCGCCGGCGACGAGATCGGCGCCTTCGAGCGCATCGACGAGCTCCTGGGCTACGCGAAGGACAGCCTCGAGGTGAAGCGCAAGGTTGTCCAGCGGCTGATCGACCAGGGGCTCTTCCCGTATACCAAGCGGTACCTTGGCACGTTGCGCAACCATTTCTCGACGATCGGCGTGAACGGCATCAACGAGATGGTGCGCAACTTCACCGGCGGCAACGACGACATCACGACGCCGTGGGGACACGCGTTCGCCGTGCGCCTGCTCGACCACCTGCGCGCGAAAATCGTCGCGTTCCAGGAAGAGACCGGGCACATGTACAACCTCGAAGCGACGCCCGCCGAAGGGACGACCTACCGCTTTGCCAAGGAAGACCGGAAGCGCTGGCCCGACATCCTGCAGGCAGGGACCACGGAGACGCCGTATTACACGAACAGCTCGCAGCTTCCCGTGGGCTTCACCGACGATCCGTTCGAGGCGCTGACGCGGCAGGAGGAATTGCAGACGAAGTACACGGGGGGCACGGTGCTCCACCTGTACATGAGCGAAAAGCTCTCGTCGCCCGACGCCTGCAAGACGCTGGTGCGGCGCGCGCTGGAGCGCTTCCGGCTGCCGTACATCACGATCACGCCGACGTTCTCGATCTGCCCGAAGCACGGGTATCTCGACGGCGAGCACGAGTTCTGCCCAAGATGCGATCTGGAAAAACTCGCCGAGAAGCGCCGGAAGCTCAATGCCTGAACCAATGCCCCCGAACCGGAGAAACCGATGAACACGATGACCGAAACGATGCACCTGACGGACGCGAACCTGCTGACCGACGAAGAACGCCAGCGCTGCGAAGTGTGGACGCGCGTGATGGGCTACCACCGCCCGGTCGCGTCGTTCAACATCGGCAAGAAGGGCGAGCATCGCGAGCGCCGATTCTTTGTCGAGGCGCGCGCGATCGCATTGCTGGAATAGGGTCGGGCTCCCTTCGCTCGGGAAGCGCGTCGTTTCGCCCATGACAGGCGGCAACGTAGGGAAAAGGGGCCAGGCTCAATTTCCTCGTAGAGTGTTTCGTTTGACCCATGAAAGGCGGAGCCAAAATTGAGCCTGGCCCCTTTTCCCTCCTTTTCCCTCCCGGGTGCGCTGCGCGTGGGCGGCTTCGTGCCGTTCACGTCGACCGACTATCCCGGTGCGCTTGCCGCCGTCGTGTTCTGCCAGGGTTGCCCCTGGCGCTGCGCGTATTGCCACAATCCGCACCTGATCGCCGCGCGGGGTGACGACGAGCGCGAGTTCGCGCGCATCCTCGACTGGCTCGCAACCCGCCGCGGGCTGCTCGATGCCGTCGTGTTTTCTGGCGGCGAACCCACCGCGCAGACGCAGCTCCCCGCTGCGATCGCAGCCGTGCGCGCACTGGGCTTCAAGGTGGGATTGCACACGGGCGGCGCGTATCCGCAACGGCTCGCGGACGTGTTGTCGCAGGTCGACTGGGTCGGCATCGACATCAAGGCTTCGCGTTCGCAGTACGCCGGCGTGACCGGCGTTGCGGAGAGCGGGAACTGCGCGTTGGCGAGTCTCGACCTTGTTCTCGCGTCCGGAGTTGCCCACGAGGTGCGCACGACCGTGCATCCGGCCCTGACGCCGCCCGTGGCGCTCGAAGCAATCGCGCTCGAGCTTGCTTCCCGCGGTGTTTCCCGTTGGGTGCTGCAACCGTTTCGCGCCAGAGGCTGCGCGAACGACGCGCTCAACGCCGCTGCGCCGCGCGGCGCGACGCTCGAGCCGGAACTCGTCGCACGGATGTCGCGGCGCGTTCCCGACGTCGAAGTTCGCAGCTGAAGCGCTGCGCCAGGCACGCCGCCTGGCGCCGAAGAGGGGCAAGGCGCTACTGCCGCGAAAGGCCTTTCGCTTCGTTCACGATCGGCGGCAAGAAAATCGCGTGCGGCACCTGTTCTGCTGCCGCACATGCTCCGCTGCGCTAGGCCGTTTGGCCTAGTCCATCGCCGCGACGCAGAGCGTGGCGGCCACTTCCGGCGACGCGACCTGTCATTTCCTACAGGTGCGCGAGCGCGCGACGCGCATTACGGTGCGATCGCGCCACTCCGGAGATCATCGACCCATGAAAACGCTCGCCATTGTTTGCCTGGTCGTCGCCACGCTTGCAAGCACGTTCCTCCACGCGGCGTCCAATGTCATCCAGTACACCTATGACGCCGTGGGAAACATCGTTGCGATTCGGCGCGTCGGCGCCGCGCCCGTCGTCGTCGCCGAGGTCACGCCCGCTTCCGACTCGATCCGGCGTGTTGTCACGATCACCGGCTTTGCGCCGGCCGCTGGAGCACCCGGCTCTCCCGCGTCCGCCAAGGCAAACGTTCGCCCCGTCGCGCAACCGGCGAACGGGGCAATGGAAACGTTGCCCGCGGAGCCGTCGCCCGGCGCTCGCGGAGCGCCAACGAGCGGAATCCCTGTCGGTCCGGCGCTCGCCGCGCGATAGGTGCCGATGCAATCGGAATGAGAGGATGCAATGCAAACGACAGTTCGATCGCAATGGATGCTTGCGCTGTTTCTGTGCCTCGGGCTCTGTCCGGCGATTGGCGCGCAGGCAATCGACACCAGCTGCATCGCCGACGGCGGAATCGCGCTCTGCACCGAGCCGACGCACGCGGCCGATCCGCCGAGCGCTCCCGTCGACAACGAAATGTGGACGTACGGCGTCTGCGATTTCGACGGATCGTTCGCATGGCGCTCGGCTGCCTGGACCAAGGTGCTGGGAGGAAAACCGATTTTCGATCCCGACATCGTTCCCGTGTCGACGGCGTTCGAACAGATCGTGAACGACGCGTGCCGGATCAACGTCATCGACACCGGCTGGGGCCAGACCATTGCGCCTAACATCCTCTGCTGGACCGGAGGACCGCTGGTCAAGAACCGGAGCCTGGTCCGCGATTTTCGGAAATTGACTTTCAACGGCTTGGCAAACACCGCGACGGGGTGCGACGGGCAGTGGTCGGACGTCGTCTACGCGGGAAAGTGGCGCGCGGTGGGTTGCCCGGCCACCTACAACACGCGCGCCAAGGCGAACGGGGACCTCGAGTGCTGGAAATTGCCCCCGGAATGCAGCGAGCGGACAAGCGTGGGCAACCCGATTCTCCTTCTCGACGGTTGCAAGGCGCAGCGCGAGGTGGACTACCGGTCGCGCACGCCCGGCGGCGTCGGACTCGAGCGCTACTACAGCAGCGGCGGGTATTTCGCATTCGACGTGACCCCCCTAAGGGCGAGCGACGTCTGGCGCTCGACATGGGATCGCCGCATTCTCGTGCCGCCGGTGGCGGGCAATGTTCTCGCCTACGCCCAGCGCGCCGATGGCTCGTTGCAGGTTTTTCTGCCGAACGGACGGGAGATGCACAACAACCAGGGCGGGGCGTCGGCACGGCTCCAGCGCATGGCCGATGCCGCGGGAGCGGTGACGGGTTGGCAGCTCACCACGGCAGACCTTGATGTCGAGGCTTACGATGCCACCGGCCGATTGCTTTCGCTCGCGCTCCGTTCGGGGCGATCCTACGCGCTGGCTTATGGCGCCAACGGCCAGCTCGCCACCGTCACCGACGCGTTCGGCGGTGCGCTGACGTTCACCTACGACGCGGCCGGGCGGCGCAGCGGCTTCATCGCGCCCGGAAACCGGGCATACAGCTACGGCTACGATGTAACGGGCCGTCTCATATCCGTCACATATCCCGACGGCACTGTTCGTACGTATCACTACGAGGACATCCATTTTCCGCATGCGCTGACCGGCATCACCGACGAAAACGGCAACCGTTTCGCGACCTGGCGTTACGAGGAAACCGGACGCGCCAACTCGTCGCAGCACGCCGGTGGTGCCGATGAAGTATCGCTTTACTTCAACGCGTTTTCCGCATATGCCAACGAGGGCATCACGACCGCCGTCGACGCATTCGGGACCAATCGTGTCCATGCCTATACGGTAGCGGGCGGCGTGGCCCGCATCCGGCGCGTCACCGATGAAACAGGCAGCGCATCGTTCACGTTCGATGCCAACGGCAACCTCGCGACGTATGTCGATCGCAACGGGAATCAGACCATCTACGAATACGAACGGGTGCGAAACCTCGAAACCTCGCGCACGGAAGCCTACGGAACCGCGTTTGCCCGCACGATCACCACGGAGTGGCATCCCGTGTTTCGGTTGCCGGCAAGAATCGTCGCACCCTCCGGCGTGGCCGGAGTCGACGAAGTCACCAACATCATGTACGACGCCCAGGGGAATCCGCTGCAAAGGACCGTTGTCGCAGGCGCCAGCACACGGCAATGGAAAATGACGTACAACGCGTTCGGCCAGGTGCTCACTATCGACGGGCCGCGAACCGACCTGGCCGACGTAACGACGTACACCTATTACGGCGCGGCCGATCGTTGCGCCGCGTGCCGCGGCAACATCAAGACGACGACCAATGCGGCCGGTCACGTGACGACCTTCCACGGCTATGACGTCGACGGCCAGCCAACGCGAATCACCGACCCCAACGGTGTGGTGACGACGTTGAGCTACGACCTTCGCGGCCGCCTCAGGACTCGCGTCGTCAACGCCGGCGCCCGGAATGCCGAGACGACGAGGTTCGATTACGACAACGCGGGGCAGCTCGCGAAGCTGACGTTGCCGGACGGCACTTTCCTGCGTTACCAATACGACGCCGCCCACCGTCTGACGGAGATCGTCGACGGGCTCGGCAACGCAATTCAGTACACGCTCGATGGTATGGGGAACCGGATCACGGAGGACGTATTCGATCCGGCGGATCGGTTGACCAGGACACGGCGCCGCATCTACGACGCACAGAATCGCCTCACCAACGACATCGGTGCGGCCGACCAGGTGTCCGCATACGCCTACGATCTCTTCGGGAACCTGACGACGATGACCGATCCTCTGAGCCGGAAATCCGAGCTGAGCTACGATGCATTGCACCGGCGCCTGATGGTCACCGACGCAGCCGGCGGCGCGACCCGGTACGGCTACGATGCGAGGGATCGCCTGGTGTCCGTGCAGGATCCGATCGGTCTCGTGACGACCTACACCTACGACGGACTCGGCAATCTGACGCGACTTTCGAGCCCGGACACCGGAACCGCGACCTACGTGCCCGATGCCGCTGGCAACATCGTCGGGGCGACCGATGCGCGCGGCGTTACGACCAGCTATGTTCATGATGCCCTCAATCGCCGAACGCTGGCCACGTTCGCCGGCGGCAGCGTTGTCTTCGAGTACGACAACTCGGCGACCGGCGGCGCATTCGCCAAGGGTCGCCTGACCAAAGTCTTCGATCCGTCCGGGACCACGACCTATGTTTACGATGCGTGGGGTCGCGTGTTGCGAAAGACACAGACCGTGGGCAGCGACGCATCGGCGAAGGCATTCACCGTGAGCTACCAATATGCGGCAGGCCGGATGACCGGCATCACGTATCCATCTGGACGCGTTCTGGGTTACGCTTTCGACGCGCAGGGACGAATCAGTTCGGTCACATCGGGCGGCCAGACCGTGGTGAGGGGCGTGGCGTACGTTCCGTTTGGAGAGGTGCAAGGCTGGACCTGGGCCGGCGGGCAGTCCTACCGGCGCGCGTTCGATCTGGACGGACGCATTGCGTCGCTGACGCTCGGTCCCGACACGGGAATCTATGGCAACGAGAATTGGGCGTTCGGTTACGACAACCTGGATCGTCTGATCAGTGCGGTTCTGCCGCGGGGAGAAACGCTTGCCTACGCGTACGACGGCAACGGCAATCGCAAACAGGAAACGCGCGGTGGTGCCGTGACCAACTACGGCTATGGTGCCGGGTCGAACCGGCTACAGGCAACGACGGGCGCGGTAGCCACGAAATTTGCATACGACGCCGCGGGGAATCTGACCGGTAACGGCGGCGGCTTCACCTATGACGGGCGCGGCCGGATGACGGAGGCGGGGAACGGCTACCGATATGCCATCAACGGCATGGGACAACGGGTGGCGAAGAGCGGGCCGGGCGGAACCACGTATTTTGCTTACGATGAGAACGGACAACTGATCGGCGAATACGACGCGGCGGGCACCGTCCGCCAGGAGATCGTCTATATCGCCGCCACCCCGGTCGCGAGCATGCGCCCGGCCGCGAGCGGCGCCGTCGACATCTATCCGGTCTACACCGATCATCTGAATACGCCGCGGCTCATCACCAACGCGGCGAATCAGAAAGTGTGGGAATGGACGATCGACACCTATGGTGCCGGAGCGGCGAACGAGAATCCGGGCAGGCGCGGCGCATTCTCGTTCAACCTGCGATTCCCCGGACAATACTACGACGCCGAAACGGGGCTGCATTACAACTATTTCCGGGACTACGATCCAGGTGTGGGTAGGTACGTGGAAAGTGATCCGATTGGACTAAGTGGAGGAATCAACACGTATGCGTATGGCGCCGGTAACCCAGTAGGGGTCTCTGACTCCTTCGGCCTTGATACCTATATGTGCGTAAAGCCACTGCACGCGTTCTCGTTTCTTGGGCCGGATTCTACGGCCAGGACCGGTCCGGACATACCCGGGAACCCGTTGTTCCACCAGTACCTCTGCGTAGTAACTGCGAATGGAATCACACAATGTGGGGGCCAAGACACTAAGACCGGCCTGCCGTTTGGGCCAGGAAAACCGAGTAATGATTTCCTGCCATACAACCGTATGGATCTATGTGAGAAGAAACAATCCGATGACCCGTGCCTTGAACAGTGCATCCTTCGAACCGTGGGCAGTCCGAATCGCCCCTACTATTCTGTCATCAATGTGGGCGGAACCAATTGCCAGAAGTGGTCTAGCGACGTCCTGAGCAAATGCAGGGACGAATGCCGAGCGGTACGGCAGTAACCACAAGGGCGCGGTATGTTTGCACGATTAATCTGGCTTGTCCTCGCGGTAGTGGTTCTTGGTGTTAGTTTGGTAAATTTTGATAGTGAAGCAAACTCAGATATTTCCATCTTCTTGTTCTATGGGATGGTTGTATTGTCATTCCCGATGGGGCTGCTCATTGCCGCAATCTTGAGCTACGGCACAATCGCGATGCATTCGGCCTTTGGTATCGAGATCTCCGGCGGCTACGCCTCAATTGCAGCACTTTGGGCGGCATTTTTCATCGTCGGATATTGGCAATGGTTCAAACTCGTTCCCTGGCTATGGCGAAAATGGAGATGGCGTCGTTCCCAGGATGGTGCCGGCTGACGCGGCTTTATCAGGAATCGGTGCGCTGTCGGACCGTCGTGGTGGCAACGACCGCAACAAACGCCGCCCGCCGCGTCCACGGGCGTTTGAGATCACAGATTGTGATCTCAAACGTTCGACCTCTGCCGTCTCGAGCTGGAACATGAAATCCTCCGGGAAGCGCTCCCGGTTGCGTTTGACCGCCTGCACCAGGACCCGCGTTGCCACTTCGTAGAGCGCCGCCAGATCCGAATCGAGCATGACCTTGTGCCCGCGCACGACGACGATGGCTTGGGTAAGGTGTGTGTTGGCGATTGCCTCCAGTTCGTCGGCGAAGTTTCGCGCAGTGGCGCGGTACGGTCTATTGACCGAAAGACCTACGGGGAGTTTGTTGACAAGCCGAGATTTGCCGAACGGCCGTCAACGCGACTCAATGGGCCAGGCGAGACTATGTGCCGCCAGAAAGTCCGCCGCCCATACCTACACTCCCATTCTGGATCGCGGGCGCTGACTCTGCAGTCCGGGCTGTCAATGCGGCGAGAGCGGCGATTAACATCGCGGCGAACGCATTGTGCAGCACCGTGACCAACAGTGACGGCATTCCCAGTATCGCAGCAGCACCAAGCAGGACGGAGCCAAGAGCAAGCGCGGCGAGCATCAGGGTGGAACGCCGGTCGAAGCGACGCAACCGATACGCGAGCACGATCGTCGCAATCGCAGTCACAATTCCCAGCCCACGGTGTACGACGTGGAGGCCCGCAGCGCTCAATGGCGGCACGACGCGGCCATCGGCAATCGACAGCACGCGGAACGGATCGAGCGCACCTGCTGCGCGCAGTTCAGCGACCGAAAAGGCCGGGCAGGCCTCCAGTGCGGGACACGCGGTCAGCGCGAATTGCGCCCCGATCATCCCGCCGGCCGCGGCCTGCGCGAACACCAGCGCGAGCACCACCATTGCGCTTCGCCGCAAGTGTTTGGTCGACGCTCGCGGATACGCCTCTCTGTCGTGTCCGGGCGCTGCGGCAGCCGCCGTTGCGGCCAGCAGTGCCAGCATCAGGTAGCCCCCAAGGAGGTTGCCCAGCGTGACTGCGGGGATCTTCGACCCCGGAGTTGCGAGACCGAGCACGGCAAGTGCGGCGGCAACGGCGAGCGCGGCGAGCGCAAGACCGCCCTCACGCTTCCAGGCGGGTCTTTGCGTCCAGGCGACGAGCAGCATTCCGATGACAAGCGCCAGCACGCTCGTTGCCGCGAGGCGGTGCGCGATTCGCGCGATGCGCACGCCGGACGGCGGCACCGCAGCGGCGTCCGCAGATTCCATTCGGCCATAGCAAGCCGGCCAATCGTCGCACGCGAGCCCTGCCTGCGTATGACGCATGAAGGCGCTCGCGACGATGACGACGAAGGTCAACACCGCGGCGGCGAGCGCTATCCGTGCGAAAACGACGCGCAGGCGCACCGCGACCTTCTGTTCGTTGGCCGTCATCGCAAGCGCAGCGACGCAGATCACCGCGACGCCGTTGCGCGTGGGCGCCGGGCAACTGCCACCAGCACGGTCGCGATGAACAGGAATCCGCCGACGATTGCGACGAGCCCGCCCAGGCCCATCAATCCCATGCCGGCGACCTGCTCGAACGAGCGCTCGACAATGGCGCCGTCCGCGACCTTGCGCTGCACGCCATAGCCTCCGGACCAGACGAGCCCGGCGATGTGCATCAACTGGCCGCACCCGTAGAGCGTGGCCTGCCAGGTGGCGAGTCGAGGCGGAGGCGCGCCGAATCCGACACGTGGCAGCAGCCAGTACGTGACGCCCATCATCGCGATCGTCACGCCGACGATGCATCCGTGATAGTGGGCAGGAATTCTGACGTTGCTGCCGTGAATGGCGAATCCGATCAGGCCGCCGACGCCGAACAAGGCGATCGACGCGACGAGCGCTGCATGGAGCGGCCATGTCTGCGGGTTGCGAACACGCGGTGTCCGGCGCCGCTGGACCAATGCCCAGATCACCGCGACGGCGACCGGCGCGATCGCGAGTCCGCCGCCGAACCGCATCAGCCACGTCTGCAGCCGGTAATGCTCGACCGACGTCACGTCGTAGGCGAGAAAAATCAGTGGCGTCGCAAATACCGCGACCAGCCCGACGCCGAACAACAGCGCGGCGACACGGGGCGAGATAGGCACGCGCCCGCCGATTGCATCAGTGAGCAGCAGCCACGCCACGAGCAACAGCAGCGTCCACGTGAACTGCAGGATGTGGCCGCCACTCCAGAACAGCAGCTCGTAATAGCCTTTGGCGGCTAGCGCCCCCGGCACCGAGAAGTAGGACCAACCGAAGGCGAGCAGCGCAACGGCGGTGGCGACGATCGCCCCATTGAGCCCGAACCGCAACGCGCCGGCGCCGTCGAGGCGCATGCCGACGAGCGGCGACGCGAAGAGTCCGCGCAAGACGAGCAGCGCGATCCCGAGTCCGAACACCACAAGGCCGCCGAGAAACACCGGAGACTCGAGAACTGGAACATAGTTCGCCATGATCGGCGTGCCTCCGGCAAATGGCGCGATCGCCATCGCCGCGGTTCCGAGCGCAGCCAGACCGAGCGCGGCCCAGCCTGCGGGCAGGAATCGCGGTGTGCTGTTGAGGCTCCACAGGACGCCGCCGAATGCCAGGAACCAGACGAGCACCGACAGGTCCACGTGCGCGACCAGCGCCGCGGAAAAGAAATCGGCAACCGGGAAGAATTGCGCGAGCCCCGGCGTGCGCGACAGCACGAGCAGCACGGCAAGAACGCCCGACGCGGCAAGCGCGGTCACGCCGAGCGCGAGCCAGCCCAGTGCCAGCTTGGTTCGGGCGTCTCTTGGCAGCGCAAGCGTGTATCGGCCGAATGCGAGATCGACATCGATGCGTGCCGAGGGCGCGACTGGGGGCCCGGTGCCCGGGATCGCGGCGGACGAAGCGACGTTTTCGAAGGGACGTGACATCGGTCCAGATGTTACCTCGACCAGGATTGACGGAGCGCTGTCTGCCCGAATTCCGGCCGACGACAGTTACCCTGTTGCACGTCGACAGAGCGGCAATGCCACCGTGGAACGAAGTCATCGGTCAGGGTGCCACCGTGATCGCCGCCATGTGATCGCCGCCATTGACATCACGGTCGCTCGCGCCGAGAATGTATTTATTGTGTACAAGTACCCGGAATGACCGAACCCGTCACGCTGCGCCTCGACCCGGCCGTGCGCAAGCGGCTGGACAAGCTGGCGAAGGCCACCGCGCGCAGCCGGGCGGCTCTCGCTGCCGAAGCCGTTCAACAGTACGTTGAACTGAACGAATGGCAGATCGCTGCGATCGAGGATGGTGTTCGGGACGCCGACGCAGGCCAATTTATCGACCACGCGCGACTGAAAGCGAAGTGGGAGAAGAAGCTTGCGGCTGCGGTGGACAAGGCGCGCTGAGCGCGACCTCGACGAAATCGCGGCCTACATCGGGCAGGATAGTCCCGCGGCCGCGGCGCGCGTTGTTCTGGAGCTGATCGACCGGGTCGAAAGCCTGCTGCCTGGACAACCGGCCATCGGGCGGCCGGGCCGGGTACTCGGAACGCGCGAGCTGATCATCGGCGGACTGCCGTATGTCATCCCATACCGGGTTCGCGACGGCGATCTCCAGATTCTGCGCATGTTGCATGTTTCGCGCCGTTGGCCTGGCGAACTCTGAATGGTGTTGCATGGCGTTTGCCCGGCGACGCGTCGCGACGACGATTCAGGCATGGACACAGCCTACCCGGTATGCGCCGCATCGCGCCGCGACTCCGACCGCTTCGGCGGTGGCGCACGCTCCGTCCGACGGGCCAGCGCACCCGTTGCAAGATCGGTGCGAAATGAGGCGAGCGCATCGCGCAGCGGATTGATGTCGTCACATCCGGTCCAGGCGATGCGCACCCGATCGCGCGGCACCGCTGGTCGCAGGTGCGGTTCGCGCAACGCGGCGAGCCGCTCCTCGGTCCAGCGATTGCCGAGCCGATAGGTGCAGTCGCCGTCGCGGCAGCCGGTGACGAGCACGCCGTCGGCGCCGGCCCGCAGCGCATATTCGACGAACGACGGCGGCACTTGTGCCGCGCACAGTATGGCGATCCCCGCAGTGCGTTCGTCGGTGATGTGCGCAAGGCTCCCCGCGTTGTCGTCCCCCCGGCATCCGAACACAAGGACGGCGGGAACGGTGCCGGGGTGAAGCGCGAATCGCGCGAGTGCTGCCTCGAGTTCGCCACGCAGCGCGTCGATCGGCGCTTGCGGCATGTCGATGCCCGTCGCGAGTTCGACGACCGACCGGAATGGGGTCGACGACGGACAGGCGCCGGCGCAGATGCCGCAACCGGCGCACAGATCGGGATCCACGACGGCCTCCCTTGGCAGGTGCTTGCCGTCGGAACGCGGCTGCATTGTGACGGCCGCGTAGGGACAATCGGCGAAGCATCGTGCGCAGCCGTTGCAATTGGCGAGGTCGACGACTGCCGCGACCGGCCTTGCAGTGCGCGCGGCCCGCGACGCCCATGGCAGGATGAGAAGGAAGAGCGTGAAGCCGCCAGCCGCGGCCCACAGCATGCCCGTTGACGTCCTGTCGGCGAACGCGTGCACACCGAGATAGAACCAGTCGAGCGCAAGCGTACCGGGGGCGGCCGTGAGATCGGCCGGTGCGGCGCTCGTGACGGGCCACGCGACCGAAAGCAGAGATAGCGCCACCAGTGTGCTCGACGCGATAGCCCGCGGTGGGTTCGTTTCCGGACGCGAGAGCCGCTGCAGATGCACCCACATCGTTCCGAGCAGCGCCAGCGGGATTCCGATGTGCAGGAAGATCAGCAGCGAAAAGAGCCGATCGTTCACGGCGTCCGGCCTGATGAAATTGCGGATCAGTGCACCACTGAATACCGGCAGCGCGTCGAGCCATTCCATGGTTGCGATCAGGCTGTACTGCGCGATGCGGTCCCAGACCAGCCAGAATCCACCGATGCCCGATGCGAACACGAGCCACAGCGCCAGGACACCCGTCAACCACGAAAAGCGGCGGAAATGCGCATACCGGCCCAGGACCCACTCGCGCGCGAGGTGCAGCAGCGTCACCAGCACGAACGCGTCCGACGCATAGCGATGCAGGCTCCGCGCGAACGACCCCAGGGGAAACGCGTTCGAGGAAAGGCGCTCGACGGACGCGTACGCCCCTTCGACACGCGTGTCGAACCCGATGTAGACGTAGATTCCCGTGAACGCGACGATCCAGAACAGGAAGAAAGCGAGACCGCCGAGATGTCGCCACGGGTTGCCCGCTTGCCCGAACGCGCGATCAAACGTGCCCTCGATTCGATGCAAGACGCCCCGTAGCGCGCGACGCAGCGGGCCCATAGGCGCGCTGGCGGCGGGCGACCCGGCAAGCGGCCGATCAATCGACACGTTCGACATCCGACGGTGCGACGGCACGGTTGCTACCCGCGAAACACCCAGCCACCTTCTTTCGCGTCGAAATCGATCACGAGCACGCGACCCGACCCGAGTTCGACACCGCGGCTCATGACATAGCCGAAATCGCCGGTGGCCGTGTCCTTCATTTTGGCCACGAACCGGTGCGGACCGGCCGCAACGACCGTGCGGCGGTAGACGGTAGCGGCGCCGTCCCTAGACAGCCCGGTCGGCACCGCGCTTATCTTGAACAGCGGCTTGCCGTCCATTTCCACCTCGACTTCGACCGGAACGCGTTCGCGCGGGCAGACCGACTGCGAGCGCATGTTTGGGGCGAGCTTCGCCAATTCTTCGGCGCTGCGTTCCCGGCACGCTTCCTTGCGCTGGCCTGCGTGCTGGAACGAGAGCTTTACCAGTGCTTCACCGGGCGGCAGGTGGACGTACGGCGGCGACGTCGCGAAATAGCCGACCACCGCCATGAACGCGGCGTAACAGACCGCCTGCAACGCGTAGCCGATCCACTTGTTGGAGGGTTGCGAGCTCATTGCGAATCCTTCAATCTGCGCCTCCCAGCCGGATCATGTCGGCCTCGTTCGTCGTCCGGGCGCGCTGCGGCGCAAGCCGGAAAGCGTCCGAGAAACAGTCGTCCTGCGCGAGCCCGTGCGACTTGAACGCGGGATGCGCGGCTTCAACCATCTTGATCGAGCCGCACGCATAGATCTGGTGGCCGGAGAGATCGGGAAAGTCGGCGAGTATCGCCTCGTGCACGAGGCCGGTGCGGCCGGTCCAGTGGTCTTCGGGCCCGGGCTCCGACAGCACGGGCACGAACGTGAAATTGGCGTGCTCCGCCGCCCACCGCTGCGGCAACTCGGGCAGGTACAGGTCCTTCCAGGAGCGCACTCCCCAGTACAGGATGATCTGGCGCTTCATCCCGACGTGGAACGCGTGCTCGACCATGCTCTTGACCGGCGCGAACCCGGTGGCGCCCGCGACGAAGATGATGGGCTTCGTGGAATCCTCGCGCAGGAAGAACGAGCCCAGCGGTCCTTCGAAGCGAACGGTGTCGCCGACCTTCATTTCGTTGAACACGTGGGTCGTGTACCGGCCACCCGGGATCAACCGGATCTGCAGTTCGATCTCGCTGTTCATGTGCGGCGCCGTCGCGAACGAGAAGCTGCGCTTCTCGCCGTCACCATCCGCGCCGGGCAGCAGGATGTTGATGTACTGCCCGGCATAAAAGCGAATCGGCTCACCGTCGACCTTGAGCCTGACGATCATGACGTCATCGCTTGCTTTTTCCATCGCGAAGACTCGCGCTGTGTGGATGCGCGCCCGGAGTCCACCCGGCAGCGATATCGGCGAGTATTCGAGCTCGATGTCGGCAAGGGGAACCGCGCTGCACGCGAGCACCTTGCCCGCAGCGCGTTCCTCGGCGGAGAGTGCCGATTCCTGGTAGGGCCCCTGCTCGATGGGCCCGTACACCACCGTGCACTTGCACTGGCCGCAGCCGCCGTTACGGCACTCGTACGGGAAAGCGATGCCTTCGCGCAGTGCCGCCTCGAGGATTGTCTCGCCGGGGCGCGCCGGTATGATCCGGTTGTCCGGGCGCACCATCAAATGCACGTCCTCCTTCGACGTGTGCTTCGGTGGCAGCCACGGCAGCACCAGCAGCAGCAACGTGAGTGCGCCAACGAGACCCCACGTTGCGCCGGGCGACCACGTGTAGATCAGCGGGTACACGGTCAGGTAGAACCAGTCGAACGGAATGATCGTCGGCGCGGCGGCCAGATCCGCCGGCGTCCCAGAAACCGCCGGTCGCACGAGCGAAAGTACGAGCAGCGCGACGGTGACGCCGATCCAGATCGGACGCGGCGGGTGCGTCTTGGCGCCCGGAACGCGTTGCGTGTGGACCCAGAGCAGACCCAGCACGCCGAGCGGCAGTCCGATGTGGACGAACGACAAGAGAGAAAACAGCCGATCGTTGATCGCGTCGGGCGTAATGAAATTGCGCACCAGCGCACCCTTGAACACCGGCAGCCAGTCCAGCCACTCGGCGGTCGCGATCGTGACGAACTGCGCGGTGGTGTCCCACGGCAGCATGTAGCCGTTGATGCCGGAGATGTAGACGAGCCAGAGCAGGATCACGCCGGACACCCAGGAGAACCAGCGGAAGCTCCGGTACTGGTCGAAGGTGAAGTGGCGCACGAGGTGCAACACCATCGCCAGCACCATCGCATCGGAGGCATAACGATGAAAGCTGCGGAGGATTCCGCCCAGCCACCACTGATCGCGCGTCAGCCACTCGACCGAATCGTAGGCTTCGTGGACGCCGGTCTTGAAGAATATGTACAGGTAGAGCCCGCTCGCGACGACCACCCACAGCAGGTAGTAGGCGATGGCGCCGAGGTAATAGAACGGATTCTGCGCGTCGCCGAATACCTTGTTGAACAGGCCTTCGGCGACGTGGAAGGCGCGCTGGCCTGCGCGCTGGATGATGTGCAGCATGACGAGGAGGAGGGTCGATTCCGGCGCGAGGCGAACGAACGCGATTATCGCTGATTCGTCTGCCGCCCGTTGCGTTTCGCGCCTGCGCGAGACGCAACGGGCCGGAAGAAAAGCCCGGCAACGGACGGAGGCAATAGTACCGGAGCCGGGGGAAAACGAGACGATGGGGACACGTTAGCCGCAACGCGCCGCGGGCGACATGATGTGCATCAAATGCCACCCGAATCCCGGAGCGGAGGCGCCGAAGCGGCGCCGGTGTCGCGTATTACGAAGGACGCGTGCCGCGCTGGCGACGCCACTCGTTGCCGACGTAGTAGAGCGTACCTCCGAGCACCGAGAGCCCCACCAGAATCTCGATGACGATCCCGTAGTTCAGCCGGTACTTGCCCGAGCGCGGGTCGTACACGGTGCACAGGATGCGCACCCGCTCGAATATGTCGGCCAGATCCTGCGCCGGCGCGGGCGACCCGGTGACAAGTTCCTTCAGCGGGCCGACGAGCATCGGCAGTTCGAACGATTCGCCGTATACCTGCTGGAAGACGCGACCACGGCCGTCGACGATCGTCGCCTGGGTCAGATGATCGAATCCCGACGCCGACGGCGACCAGACGAAGCCCGTGTCGCGCGCCAGGCCCGCGATCGTCGGCGCGTCGGCCGCGAGGAATTGCCAGTTCGGCCGATCGATGCCCTGCCGCTTCCGGAACTCGCGCATCGCGATCGGCGTGTCGAACGGCAGATTGAACCCGACGGTGACGACGTGAAAGGCGTCGTTGCCGAGTGCCCGTTGCGCCTCGCCGATGGCACGATCGAGGAACTTGGTCGTCGTCGGGCAGACCTGCGTGCAGCCCGTGTAGATGAACGAAACGATCAGCGGCTTGCCGCGATATTCGGCGAGTCGCACCGGGCGGCCGTCGGCGTCCTGCAGCGTGTGGTCGCCGATGGATTTGCCGACGACGGCCTGCGACGCCTTCAGCGCCTGGCGCGGATCGAGCGCCTCGCCTGACGGCGCGGCGTTCGCAAACAGCAAACCCGCGACAAAAAACAGCAGGAGCCCTACCGCGGCCGCGATCAGCAGCGTGTTGGGGTCGACGCCGGGCCGGCGGGGGTCACGCATGGAGCGCGACGTCCGCGATCGCGGCAATGAGCAGCACGGTGAGCTGGATCAGCGACGCATGAAAGTTGACCATCGCGGCGCGTCGGTTGGGTGCTAGTGCCAGCTTCGCGCTCGTCGTGAGCAGGTAGGCGCCACCGCCGAGCGCGGCGGCAAGATAGAGCCAGCCCATGCCGAGCAATCCGGGCACGAGCGATGCGATAACGAGCATGACGGCGCCCGCGAATATTGCCCGGGACGCACGCGCATCGCCGACGACCACGGGCAGCATCGGGACTTTCGCCGCGACGTAGTCCTCGCGAAACGCGATGGCCAGGCTCCAGAAATGCGGCGGCGTCCACAGGAACAGAACGACGGCAAACGCGATCGGCAGCGGACCGAGCGTGTCGGGCACGACCGCTGCCGCGCCCGCGAGCACGGCGAAACTGCCGGCCAGTCCGCCGATCACGATGTTCCACCACGTGCGGCGCTTGAGCCACACCGTGTACACGACGCCGTAGGTGAATGCGCCGAGGAACGTGTAGAGGGCCGCCGCCGGATTGACGGCGAATGCGGCCAGACCGACGCCAGCGGTACCGATCAGCACGATCGCGGCGAGCCAGAATGGACCGGCGGTGAGCCGGCCGGTGACAAAGGCGCGCCGGCGCGTGCGACCCATCCGCGCGTCGAGATCGCGTTCGACATACTGATTGAACGCGCCGGCGGCGGCGGACGCCATGGTGACGGCGAGTGCCAGCGCGAGGACCTGCCAGCCCGGCAACGACGGCCCCGGCGTGACCGCCAGTCCGGCTACCGCGGTAAAGCCGATCACGAGGCCGATGCGCAGCTTGAACAGGTCGAAAAACAGCCGCACGGCGGATCCCCGGGATTCGGCAATCGCCGGCAACGTCACCTCGTTCACTTGCGTCATGGTCGTCTCCGCTCCCGGGTAGTGGCGTCCCGTGGCGGGCGGCGGCGGCCGATTCCGGCTTCGCCGCGCTCCCGGCCGCGGGTCAGGACAACGGCCACACGGTGGACAGATACTTCCAGTTCACGAAGTAGTACAGGACGAACGCGACCATGAACACCAACGCCAGCACGAACGTGCCCGGCGCGACAAACCCCGCGGTCCCGATGTTCGTGCCGTGCGCGGTGATCGCGACCGCCACCGGCTGCGGAGCCGGCGCGACGCCGTCCTTCGCCCGCACGTGCGCGAAGCCCGGCGTCTTGATCTTCTTGCCGATGAACACGCTGCAGACGGTGATCAGCAGATACATCACGCCGCCTACGATCGCGGCCAGGCCGCAGATGCGCCATGAGACTCATCATCAGCCACGCGGTGCCCGGGAATTCGTAGCCAAGCGCGTTGCCGGCGAAACTCATGTCCCAGTGCCGGCGCGGCACGCCGAGCGTCCCGGCCCCCATCATGAACAGCGCGAAGCCGCTCATGCCGAGACCGAACAGGTACGGCTGCCATTTGGCCATGCCCGGAAACATCAGCTCGCGCCGGAACAGTGTCGGGATCAGGAAGTAGGTCAGGCCCATGAATGCCAACGTGGTGCCGACGACGACCGTCGCGTGGAAGTGGCCCGGCACATAGATCGTGTTGTGGATGATGAGGTTCAGCTGCTCGGTGCCCATCATCACGCCGGAAATCCCGCCCAGGAAACCGAAACCGATCAGCGAGATGAACATCGACGAAAAACTGGGATTGCTCCACGGCGCCTTGCGCAGCCACTCGAACAGTCCCTTGTTGAATCCCTTCTCGCGCTGCGCGACCTCGATCGCACCGGGCACCGTCAGGCCGTGCACCATCGACGCCAGCACGGCGAGATACATCGCGTAGCTCGTGTTGAAGATCTTCCAGTTCGACGTGAGACCCGGATCGGCCAGCAGGTGGTGCGCTGAGGCGAGCTGCAGGAATGCGATGTAGAGCAGGAACGCCGTGCGGGACACCTTTTCCGACATCGGCTTGGCGCCGAACACGATCGCCGCGATCGGCGTACCACACGGACACGTGCGCCGCGACGTTGATCTGCTGCGAGCTGTGCCCGAACGCCCACCAGACGGTCCGGTACATCAGCGAGTCGATGTGGTCGATCAGCCCGAGCGACCAGAGAAACGTCGGAATCAGGATGATCGCGCCCGAGGCGATCGTGAACACGGCGATGATCGCGGCGGTCACCGCGCCGAACGTGACCAGCGGCACCGAGCCGTTGTACGTTTTTTCGTTGCGCCCGACGACCAGCGTGCCGAAGAAGACGAAGCACGCGATCAGCGCGCCCACCGCGAACAGGATGAGCCCGAGGTAGAACGCCGGGTGCGCTCCCATCGGCGCGTACGACGTGAACATCACCGACGAGTCGCCGCGAAACACGGCGACGTTGTTGACGAGTGCGCCGATGATCATCAGCCAGAAGCCGGCCCAGGCCATGCCCGGCGTCGCGAGGCGGCAGCGCAGCAGCGTGGAGGCGCAGAAGTACAGCACCGCGATCTCGAAGAAGATGATCCAGAACACGAGCATGTTGAGCCCGTGCGCCGTCAGCACCAGATAGAACCAGTCCGGCGGCAGCAGGTGGATCGCCTGCCAGCGCGTCGTCGTGACCAGCAGGGCGAGAATTCCGCCGACGAGCAGCGCGACGACGCCGGCAACGGCGTTCCAGCGCATCAGTTTTTCCGCCGGCTCGTGGTACGTGAGGCCTGTGGACGGGCAGGTGCGGAACATCCGGTTGACAGCCATGATCGCCCCCTTATTTCGACTTCACGACGTACAGCCGGCTCGCCATCGTGTGATGGTTGATCCCGCAGTACTCGTTGCAGATGATCGAATACGTCCCCGCCCTGGTCGGCGTCAGCGTGATGACGTGCTCGTAGTTCGGATGCACCTCGATGTTGATGTTCTCGGGCTGCAGCGAGAACCCGTGCAGCCAGTCCATCGACGCCAGGTGCACGCGGTACGTCTTGCCCTCCTCGAGCTCGAGCATCGGGTACCACTGCCAGAGCCGCGCGATCAGGTAGACGTCGCTGCCCGGCGGCGGGTGCACGACCGGAATCTTCTGTTCCGTCTCCTCGCGCACCTTGTGCTTGTCGATCATCGCCTGGGTCTTGGCGGTGAAGACCTCCGGCGTCGTGCGGTAGGCCTCGTTGGCGAGGTTCTGCTTACCGTACACGTGCCAGTAGGGCATCATGAAAAACATGACCATGCACCAGACGAAGGCGATCGCGATCCAGGTGCCTTCGACACGGTCCAGCGGCTGTTTCCACCAGACCCGACTGGGCGGGGGGGCAATGGCGCTCATGGGGTTTCGCTCCCTTGGGTTGGGTGCCGCTTATTTCGCGATCGGGATGCCGACGATCTCCATCACGCCCCAGACGATGTAGAGCACCGTGGGCATCGCGATGCCGATGAAGAGCAGCAGGAACGGGTTGTCGAGCAGCTGTTGCATCACGGGTATCGGCTCTTCCTGCACATCGTCGCTGGGCAGATCGTTGGTGGAATTGGCGGCGGCCATGGCGTGTACTCCTTGTGATGACCCGGTTCGGATCCTGTTAGAACGATGGCGGCGGGCACGTGAAACGCGTGCGTGCGAGGACTGCCGGCGTCGGTTCGAGCGACTCTACGGTGCCCGCACGCGCGGCAAATTGATGTGCGTCAAGGATTGCTGGGCGCTGCCGCAACGGCTCGACTTTCCTTGATCGGTCGTTCCGGCCGGCTCCCGCGCTATGGCAGAATGCGGGCCATGCAAGTGCTCGCGTCGACATCGTCCGCGGACGTCACGGATACCGGCGGCGCCGGACTTCGCCGCGTTGCAGCAAACCAACGGGTCGCCACATGGCTCTTCGTGTGTTGCGCGTTGGTGTTCGCGATGATCGTGCTGGGCGGAGTCACCCGGCTCACGCATTCCGGACTCTCGATCGTCGAGTGGCAACCGATCGTCGGCACGCTGCCGCCACTGTCGGATGCGCAGTGGCAGGAGACCTTCGGCAAGTACCAGCTCACCCCCGAGTACCAGCAGGTCAACAAAGGGATGAGCCTCGCCGAATTCAAGGGCATCTTCTGGTGGGAATACTTCCATCGTCTGCTCGGCCGCCTGATCGGCGTTGTATTTCTCGTCCCGCTGCTCTGGTTCATCGCGCGGCGCGACGTTCCGCCTGGGCACGCCTGGAAGCTCTTCGGCATCTTCGTGCTGGGTGGGCTGCAGGGCGCGATGGGGTGGTACATGGTGAAGAGCGGCCTGGTCGACAATCCGCGCGTGTCGCAGTTCCGGCTCACCGCGCACCTGAGCCTCGCGCTTCGCGATCTTCGCGGCGATGTACTGGGTCGGCCTATCGCTCGTGGATTCGCGACGCGCGACGCTGGCCTCGGTCGCGCAGCGATCGGCGCGCGCATGGGCAATCGGTGTCGCCGCGCTCGTCTTCGTGATGGCGCTCTCCGGCGGGTTCGTTGCCGGCATCCGGGCCGGCCTCGCCTACAACACGTTTCCGCTGATGAACGGCGCGTTCGTGCCGTCCGAAATTTTCCTGCTCGAGCCGTGGTGGCGAAATTTCTTCTGGAACATCGCGACCGTGCAGTTCGACCATCGAGCGATCGCATGGATGCTCGCTGTGCTGGTGCCCACGCTGTGGTGGAAGCTCCGGACGGCGGACGATCTTCCCGCGCGAGCACGATGGGGTGGCCACCTGCTGATCGCGATCGTTGCCGTGCAGATCGCGCTGGGGATCGCGACGCTGCTTCTCATCGTTCCGATTCCGCTGGCAGCCGCACATCAGGCGGGCGCGGTGCTCGTCTTTGCGGCGGCGCTCAACGTCGCCCATGCAATGCGCTAGGCGCGCCTTGCGGTCGACTTGATTCGCGTCAAGGTCACCGTTATCGCTGCCCTCCAACAATAACGCGATGAACGCCGATGTGACACGCCGCCGCTTGCGGAGCGCGATCTGATGCCCCGGGAGCTCACGCTCGACGTGCGCGGCATGGAGCCGCCGCAGCCGCTCGATCTCGTGCTCGAGACGATCGGCGACTTCCGGGTGGGCGACCGCCTGAAGCTCGTCATCGACTGCCACCCGATGCCTCTGTTCAAGATCCTCGATCGCAACGGGTACGGCTATCGCACCGAGCCAGGCAAAGAGTCGGTCCACGAAATCACGATCTGGCTCAACGGCTGATTGCCGCCGCCGCGCATCGAACGCGCGGAATGCGAGGAGGGCGCGCGGACCGATGGCATTGGGAAAGACACGGTTGATCAGCGTCGCAGCCCGCGAAGGCGGCGAGCTCGGGACCGACGACGCGCGTGCGCTGTTCGCCGCGATGCTTGCCGGCGAAATCGTGGCGCGTGAACTTTCCGCGATTCTCGCCGCCTGGCAGGGAAAGCGCGCCTCGCTCGCCGCGATGACCGGGTTCGTCCGCGCGCTCGATGCCCGCACGTTACGGCTGGAGAAGCCTACCGAAGGGCCGCGGCCGGTCCTGCTTCCCGCCTACTGCGGAACGCGCCGGCAACCCAATCTGACGGCGCTCGTCGCTCTGCTGCTGCAGAGGTACGAAACGCCGGTTCTCGTGCATGGGCCGGACCGCGCGGATGCGGCCGCACCCGACGCCGCGAGTGCGGGTCCGGATGGCGCAAGCGCCTCCGATGTCACGACGGCCGACGTCCTTTGGGAACTCGGCGTCGAGCGCGCGGCTAACCTGGCCGACGCGCAGGCACGATTGCGCCACGACGGCATCGCCTATGTCCCGTCCGACGAGCTCGCGCCGGGGTTGGCGCCGCTCCTTGCCTCGCCGTCGACGATCGTGCAAGCCGTTGCGATGCTGATCGACCCGTTCGCAGGCCACGGCTATCGCGTGATCGGCGCCGCTTCCGCCGCGGATCTCGCCGTGCTGCGCGAGTTCCTGCAGGCGTCGCGGACCGACGCACTGCTTTTCCCGGGCACCGAGGGCGAGCCGTTCGCCAATCCGCACACCCAGACTCGCCTCGAGGACGTGGCGGGGGGTGCGGTGTCAGTGTGCGCCGAAGCCGAGGCCGACGGAATCGGCCGCGAATTGTCATTGCCTGCCGCATCCGACGCGGCGACTACGGCGGCATGGATCACGAACGTGCTCGCTGGAACCGAGCCGGTCCCGCCGTCGATCATCGTCCAGCTTGGCTGCTGCCTCGCGGGCGCACGCCGGCCGGTCGCGAGGGTTTGAACGGCCGGTAGAGCGATCAGTCTGCGGCGGCGGACGCGATGGCGGCGAGCGGGCCCATCGCATCGGGATCGAACCATGTGAACGTGCGCTGCAGGCGCACGACGTCGCCGACGACGATCAGCGTCGGCGGTTCGAGCCGGGCGTCGAACGCGCGTCCGGGCAGAGCGGCGAGCGTGCCGGTGATCACACGCTGGTTCGCCGTTGTTCCCCGCTCGATCACTGCCGCCGGCGTTGAGGCGGGTAGACCGTGGGCGATGAGTTCGCGCGCGAGAATCGGCAGGCCAGCGAGCCCCATGTAGATGACGACGGTCTGACCCGGGCGCGCGAGCGCGGTCCAGTCGAGATTCATCGTTCCGTCCTTGAGATGCCCTGTGACGAACGTGACGGCGTGCGCGTGGTCGCGATGCGTGAGCGGAATGCCGGCATAGGCAGCGATCCCGGATGCCGCCGTGATGCCGGGAACCACCTCGAACGGAATGCCGTGCGCGACGAGCGCCTCGATCTCTTCCCCGCCGCGGCCGAAGATGAAGGGGTCGCCGCCCTTCAGGCGCACGACGCGCCGGCCGTCCAGTGCCAGGCGCACGAGCAACGCGTTGATTTCGCGCTGCGGCAACGCGTGGTTCGCGCGCGCCTTGCCGACGAAGATCCGTTGCGCGCCGCGGCGGGCGAGATCGAGAATCTCGCTGCCGACGAGGCGGTCGTAGACGATGACGTCGGCCTCGGCGATCAGCTTGGCGGCGCGCAACGTGAGGAGGTCCGGATTGCCGGGGCCGGCGCCGACGAGAAAGACGATGCCGCCGTTTCGGCGGGCCACCGCGGATGCCGTATCGCGTATCGCGTACAACGATGGGCGGCCGGAATCAAGTTGCGGAAATACGGGCTCTGAATCTATCGTCTTGCCGGCCCGGCCATGGCGCCTACGGAAAGCGGAGTCGGCCCCGACGCTTCGCGGTCGGCGGCCTTCGGTTCGGGATCCCCGCATCGTCGTCTCTCGTTCGCGTGATATCGGCGGCCACGGCATACGCTGCGGGCCGTTCACCAATGATTGGAGCGATTCTGGGTTGTGCAGCGCAACCAAACCTTAACCTCAATCAAGGCCGGAACACGACCTCCAGCGCATCCTTCGTCCCCAGTGCGGGATCGGCGTGCAGCCGAGCATGCCCGCGAGTCCTTGTCCACGCTGAGGAGCAAGAAAAGTGAATCGTCGAATCGCCGCAGGAGTGTTCGCACTGACCGTGCTGCCGTTTGCGCTCGGCAGCGCATTTGCGCAGGAAAAGAAGCCGGACGCCGCGCACTCTCCGGCCGAACTTCGCTACCAGGCCGGCGGGTCGCCGATCGCGACCGAAGACTTGCATCAGGACGTCAATCCCAAGGCGCCGCCGATGTCCAAGGCCGAGTTCGACAAGGCCCGGCAGATCTATTTCGAGCGCTGTGCCGGCTGCCACGGCGTCCTGCGCAAGGGTGCGACCGGAAAGCCGCTTACGCCCGACATCACTCTGGAAAAGGGCACGGCGTACCTGAAGGTGTTCATCGGCTACGGGTCACCCGCCGGCATGCCCAACTGGGGCAGCTCGGGTGATCTGACCGAGGCCGAGGTCGATCTGATGGCGCGCTACGTTCAGCAGACGCCGCCGACCCCGCCCGAGTTCGGCATGAAGCAGATGGAGGCGACGTGGAAGGTCCTCGTTCCCGTCGACCAGCGGCCGAAGAAGCCGATGAACAAGTACAACCTCCCCAATCTCTTCTCGGTCACGCTGCGCGACTCGGGCGAGGTGGCGCTGATCGACGGCGACACCAAGAAGATCATCAACATCGTCAAGACCGGTTATGCCGTGCACATCTCGCGGCTTTCCGCGTCGGGGCGCTACCTGTACGTGATCGGGCGTGATGCCAAGATCAACCTGATCGACCTGTGGATGGAGAAACCCGACAACGTCGCCGAAATCAAGATCGGCCTCGAGGCGCGCTCGGTCGAGACGTCCAAGTACAAGGGCTACGAGGACAAGTACGCGATCGCCGGCTCGTACTGGCCGCCGCAGTTCGTGATCATGGAAGGCGACACGCTGAAGCCGCTCAAGATCGCGTCGACGCGCGGCATGACGGTCGATCCGCAGGAGTACCACCCCGAGCCGCGCGTGGCGTCGATTGTCGCGTCGCACTTCCACCCCGAGTTCATCGTCAACGTCGAAGGAAACCGGCAAGATCAAGCTGGTCAACTATCAGGACCTGAAAAACCTGAAGATCACGAGCATCGACTCGGCGCGTTTCCTGCACGACGGCGGCTTCGACTCCACTGGGCGCTACTTCCTGGTGGCGGCCAATGCGTCGAACAAGATCGCGGTCGTCGACACCAAGGACAACAAGCTGGCGGCGCTGATCGACGTGGGCAAGACCCCGCATCCGGGGCGCGGTGCCAACTTCGTCGATCCGAAGTTCGGGCCCGTCTGGGCGACCGGGCACCTCGGTGACGAGACCATCTCGCTGATCGGCACCGATCCCGCCAAGAACAAGGCCAACGCGTGGAAGGTCGTGCGCACGCTCGACGGGCCAGGGCGGCGGGTCGCTGTTCATCAAGACGCATCCGAAGTCGAAGAACCTGTGGGTCGACACGCCGTTGAATCCGGATCCGAAGATCAGTCAGTCGGTCGCCGTGTACGACATCAAGAATCTCGACAAGGGCTTCGAGGTGCTGCCGATCGCCGAGTGGGCGAACGTGGGCGAAGGTGCGAAGCGCGTCGTGCAGCCCGAATACAACAAGGCCGGCGACGAGGTGTGGTTCTCGGTGTGGAACGCGAAGAACCAGCAATCGGCGCTCGTCATCGTCGACGACAAGACGCGCAAGCTCAAGGCCGTGATCAAGGATCCGAAGCTGATCACGCCGACGGGCAAGTTCAACGTGCACAACACGCAGCACGACGTCTACTGACAGGGAGCGATTCGCGATGAGGGCACGATGGACGGTCTTTGCGGCAAGCGCCGCGCTGGCGGCGGCGCTGTCGTCGCCGGCGCATGCCGACGCGGCGAGCGAAAAACTGCTCAAGGACAAGGGGTGCACGGCTTGCCACGCGAACGACAAGAAAGTCATCGGGCCGGCGTACAAGGACGTCGCCAAGAAGTACAAGGGCGATGCCAATGCGCCGGCGATGCTCGCCGAAAAAATCGTCAAGGGCGGGCAGGGCGTCTGGGGGCCGATCCCGATGCCCCCGAACAAGGTCACGCCGGACGAAGCGAAGTCGATGGTCGTCTACATCCTCGCGATGTGACGGCGCGATGAAGGAATCGCGTGCAACTCCGCCACCTTCCTGCGGGCCTCGCCGCGGCCTTCGTGGCCGCAGGCGCAGCAGCGGCAGGTGGTGGCGCGGTGCTGTCTGACGCCCCGGTTGTGGCGCTGGCCACCATCGTGGCCGCGCCCGAATCGGCGCGTCAGCGCGAGCTTCTTTCGTTGTTGAAACAGGACTGCGGTTCCTGCCACGGGATGCGCCTGACCGGGGGTCTCGGTCCGGCGCTTACGCCCGAGGCTCTGAGAACAAAACCGGCTGCAAGCCTGGTCGCGACCATCGTGTCCGGCCGTCCCGGAACCGCGATGCCGCCGTGGCGGCGCTTTGTGTCCGAGGCGGAGGCGCAGTGGCTCGTCGCCCGGATGGTATCGGGCGACGTCGATGTTCCCCGCTAGGCGCCTGGCCGCGGCCGCCCTTGTAGCCGCGCTCTCCGCTTTTGCCGGCGTTTCGCTCCACGCGCAGGTGCAGCCGCTGCGCGGCACCGGCGACCTCGGCATCGTCATCGAGCGCGCGGTCGGCCGCGTCCAGATCGTCGACACGACAGCGCGCGCCTCGCTCGCGACGATCGGCGGCCTGGGCGACCTCTCGCACGCGTCGGTCGTGTTCTCGCGCGACGGCCGTTACGCTTATGTCTTCGGCCGCGATGGCGGTCTCACCAAGGTCGACGTCCTCGGGCAACGCATCGAGCGGCGCGTGCTGCAGGCGGGCAACTCGATCGGCGGCGCGATCAGCCAGGATGGCCGCGTGGTCGCCGCGCAGAACTACGTGCCGGGTGGTGTCAAGCTGTTCGACGCGGTGACGCTGGAACTGCTCGCCGACGTCCGGGCGACGCCGGGTCGCGACGGCGTGCCGTCGAAAGTCGTCGGTCTCGCGGATGCTCCTGGCGGCAAGTTTGTGGCGAGCCTGTTCGACGCCGGCGAAATCTGGGTGATCGACGCGTCGAATCCGCGCGCCCCAAATGTTCAAAAATTCACCAACGTCGGCAAAGCAACCCTACGACGGTCTCGTCACGCCCGATGGCCGCTGGTACGTCGCGGGTCTCTTCGGTGAGGACGGGCTGGCGCTGCTCGACCTCTGGCACCCTGATCGCGGCGTAAAGCGCATTCTGGACAAGCTACGGCAAAGGCGAGGAAAGACTTCCCGTCTACAAGATGCCGCATCTGCGCGGCTGGGCGATCGCCGCCGGATACGCGTTTCTGCCAGCCGTCGGGCGCAACGAGGTGCTGGTGGTCGACACGCGCGACTGGAAGGAAGTGGCGCGCGTTGCCGTCGCCGGACAGCCGGTGTTCGCAATCGCGCGGCCGGACGCGCGCCAGGTTTGGGTCAACTTCGCCTTCCCCGACAACGGCAAAGTGCAGGTCATCGACACCGAGACCCGACAGGTGGTCGAAGACGCTCGAACCGGGCAAGGCCGTTCTGCACCTCGAGTTCACGCCGCGCGGCGAGGCGGTCTGGATCTCGGCGCGCGACGACAACAAGGTCATCGTCTACGACACCGCGACGTTCCGGCCACTGGATACGCTGGCCGCGGACAGCCCGTCGGGAATATTTTTCACGGCGCGCGCCGCCCGGATGGGATTTTGATGATGACCTCGCCACGAGGCGCAAAGAGCGCGCGGCCCAACGGCGGCCCACGAAGCGCTGAATCGGGTGACGCCGCGCGGGTCCTTTCGGGCGCCGGCACGGCGTTCGATTCGCGCGAAGCACGCCTGCTCAATGACTTCCAGCGCGGTTTTCCACTCGTGCGCGAGCCCTACGCGGCGATCGCACGCTCTCTCTCGACGGACGAAGGCTGGGTGCGATCGACGCTCGAAGACTGGCAGCGCGACGGATTGGTGAGCCGCGTCGGCGCCGTATTCCGGCCCGGCGCCATCGGTGTTTCGACACTCGCGGCCATGGCGGTGCCCGGCGGGGATCTGGCGCGCGTGGCTGCGCTCGTCTCGGCGCATCCCGAGGTCAATCACAACTACGAGCGCGAGCACCGATTCAACCTCTGGTTCGTCGCTGCGGCCGCCGATGCTTCCGCACTCGCAGCGGTACTGGCCGCAATCGAACGCGAGACCGGATACGCGCCGATTGCGCTGCCGCTCGTCTCCGATTACTGGATCGATCTTGGTTTCGATCTGTCCGGCGCCGCAGCCAAATGCATTCCTCACGCGCCGCGCCGGGCAAGGGGTGCGCCGGCCGTGACGTTGTCCCATGCCGACCGCGCGCTGGTCGCTGCGCTGGACGGTGGCCTGCCGCTCGTGCCGGCGCCGTACGCGGCAATCGCCGATGCGGCGGGTGTTGCGGAGGCTTATGTCCGCGTGCGGCTCGCCGACTGGCTCAACCGCGGCGTCATCAAGCGATTCGGCGTCGTCGTCCGGCATCGCAGGCTCGGCTATCTCGCCAACGCGATGTGCGTCTGGGACGTGCCGGACGCGCCGGACGCCGGGAGGGCCGACGCGTTGGGCGAAGCGCTGGCGCGCGAGGCCGGAGTCACGCTCTGCTACCGCCGCGAGCGGTCGCTGCCCGAATGGACGTACAACCTGTTCTGCATGCTGCATGGACGCGATCGCGCGACCGTCGAGGCCCGGCTTGCCGAGCTCGTGGCGACGCATGGGCTGGCGCAATACGCGTCCGCCGTGCTGTTCTCGCGGCGCGCCTTCAAGCAGTGCGGCGCACGCTACGCGCTTCCGCCGCGGCCGGCCGGCACCGATGCGATCGCACACGTCCGATTTTCGCGGCGATGAGCGTGCACCGGTCGAAGACGCCGTTACGTTCGGCGCTTGACATGATGCTGGACACGACCGACCGCCGGATCATTGCCGCCTTGCAGGGCGGGTTCCCCGTCTGCGATCGGCCGTTTCTGGCCGCCGCGGCGGATCTCGGCCTCGCGGAGGACGAACTCATCGCGCGGATCGATGCCCTTGTCGCCGACGGCACGCTGACGCGTTTCGGCCCGCTGTTCGACGCCGAGAAGCTCGGCGGCGCGTTCACGCTCGCGGCGATGCAGGTGCCCGCGCGCCGACTACGAACGCGTCGCGGCCGCGATCAATGCGTTGCCCGAGGTCGCGCACAACTATGCACGCGAGCACGCTCTCAACATGTGGTTCGTGCTCGGGACCGAAACACCGGAGGGCATCGCGGCGGCGATCGCGAAGATCGAGGCGACCACGGGACTCCCCGTGTACGCGTTTCCCAAGGAGCGCGAATATTTTCGTCGAGCTCAAACTGCCCGTGACATGAACGCCCGCCTCTCGCCCGTCGAACTCGATCATGCGCTGGTACGCGCGCTGCAGGGCGGATTGCCGCGCGTGCGGCAGCCGTACCACGCGGTCGCCGCGACGCTCGGCGTCGCACCGGAACTCGTGCATGGCGCGGGTCGAGGCGTTGCTGGAATCGGGCGCGATCCGGCGCATCGGCGTCGTGCCGAACCACTACCGGCTGGGGTACACGGCAAACGGCATGAGCGTCTGGGACGTGGACGACGACGTGGTCGATCGTCTCGGCGCCAAGGTCGGGGCGCTGGACAGCGTTTCGCACTGTTATCGGCGGCCGCGGCGGCTGCCGCTCTGGCCGCTACAACCTGTTCGCGATGGTGCATGGCAAGAGCCGCGACGAGGTCGCGGCGAAGGTCGCCGCGATCGCGGCCGTGCTGGGATCCGCGGCGCGCGCGCACGACGTCCTGTACTCGACGCGAATCCTCAAAAAGACCGGCTTGCGCTTCGGCGGCGCTTGACGAACCCGGATTCGAGGTCACCGCATGTTCCGTGTCACGCAATACCTGCAGGAAGTCAAACATCCCACGGTGCTCGGGCCGAAACGCCATCCTCCCGGCCCGGTCGTCATCTGGAATCTCATTCGCCGCTGCAATCTCGCCTGCCAGCACTGCTATTCGATTTCTGCCGACATCGATTTCCCGGGCGAGCTTTCGACCGCCGAAATCTTCCGGACGATGGACGACCTCAAGTCGTTCGGCGTTCCCGTGCTGATCCTTTCCGGCGGCGAGCCGTTGCTGCGCCCCGACATCTACGCGATCGCGCATCGGGCGAAGGCGATGGGCTTCTACGTCGGGCTTTCGACCAACGGCACGCTGATCGACGAGCGCAACATCGGCGAGATCGCCGGCGTCGGATTCGATTACGTCGGCATCAGTCTCGACGGCATCGAGGCGACGCACGACCGGTTCCGGCGCAAGCAGGGTGCGTTCGCCGCGTCGCTTGCCGGCGTGCGGCTATGCCGCGACGCGGGAATCAAGGTCGGGCTGCGCTTCACGCTGACGCAGGACAACGCGCACGACCTCCCGCCTCTGCTCGATCTGATGGAAGCCGAGCGTGTCGACAAGTTCTACCTGTCGCACCTGAACTACGGCGGCCGCGGGAACATCAATCGCAAGACCGACGCGGTGTTCCGGACGACGCGCAACGCGATGGACCTGATCTTCGACGCCGCGTGGCGCCACATCGAGGCGGGCCGGCCGCGCGAATTCGTCACCGGGAACAACGACGCCGACGGCGCGTATCTGCTGCACTGGGTGCGTGCGCGCTTCCCGGATCGCGAGGCGCATCTGCGCCGCGTCCTGGCCCAATGGGGCGGCAATTCGTCCGGCGTCAACATTTCGAACATCGACAACCTCGGCAACGTGCACCCGGACACGTTCTGGTGGGACTACTCGCTCGGCAATGTGAAGGAGCGGCCGTTCTCCGCGATCTGGCAGGACACCTCCGACCCGCTGCTGGCAGGGATGAAGGCGGTGCCGCGGGCCGTCAAGGGTCGCTGCGGCGCGTGCACGTATTTCGATGTCTGTGGCGGCAACACCCGGGTGCGGGCGTGGCAGCTCACCGG
Source organism: uncultured beta proteobacterium (assembly GCA_963695725.1). Classification (GTDB taxonomy): domain Bacteria; phylum Pseudomonadota; class Gammaproteobacteria; order Burkholderiales; family Casimicrobiaceae; genus CAIWHR01. The sequence continues at coordinate 1,032,785 of CAVOHM010000001.1, read as the reverse complement.
CGACCCGTGGGCCGAGGACCCCGCATGCTATCTCGACGACGACGAGCTCGGCATCGCGGGTGGGTACGAGCGCGTGCCGTTGAAGCCCTACATCCGTGTACGGCGCGCCGATGCGGTGGTCTGAATGGGGTCAGGCACGATTTCCACACGTCACGTTTCCGCATCGCGACATCCCCGCCGTGGAAATCGTGCCTGACCCCATTCTGTTTCGCTGCGCGATCGGGTGGGTGCTCTACGTCATCGTTGCCGCGCTGATCGTCGCCTTTGCCGGGGCTGCGGCGGCACAAGCGGCGCCATCATCGGCCCAGAATTTCGCAACCCATTGCGCGTCATGTCACGGCGCCGACCGGCTCGGCGGCACGGGGCCCGCGTTGCTGCCGGAAAACCTCGAACGCCTGCGCAAGCCGGCCGCGGCGGATACGATCGCCAAGGGCCGGCTGGCGACCCAGATGCCGGCATTCGGCGACCGGCTGTCGAAGGACGAGATCGACGCGCTGGTCGCGTATGTCTATGCGGCGCCCGCGGCGAGGCCGGTGTGGGGCGAAGCGCAGATCAACGCGTCGCGGGTCGTCTATCACGCCGACGGCACGCTGCCCGACAAGCCGCAGTTCACCGCCGATCCGATGAACCTATTCGTCGTCGTCGAAAGCGGCGACCATCACGCGTCGATCCTCGACGGCGACAAGCTCGAGCGGCTCGTCCGATTCCCGACGCGCTACGCGCTGCACGGCGGGCCGAAGTTCACGCCCGATGGCCGCTACGTGTATTTCGCGTCGCGCGACGGCTGGATCACGAAATACGATCTGTGGAACCTCAAGACGGTTGCCGAGGTGCGCGCCGGAATCAACACGCGCAACGTCGCGGTTTCCGGGGATGGCAAGTGGGTGATCGCCGGCAACTATCTGCCGCACACGCTCGTCGTGCTCGACGCGCGCGACCTGTCGCTCGTCAAGATCATCGCCGTCGCCGACCGGAACGCAAAGACATCGCGCGTGTCGGCGGTCTACGACGCCGCGCCGCGCAAGAGCTTCATCGTCGCGCTGAAGGACATACCGGAGGTCTGGGAACTGACCTACGACCCGAACGCGGCGCCGGTGTACGAGGGATATGTCCACGACTACCGGATGGGCGAGGGTCTGGCCGAGAAAGGCCCGTTTCCCATCCGGCGCATCGTGCTCGACGAGGTGCTCGACGATTTCTTCTTCGACCGGAAGTACGACCACCTGATCGGTGCCTCACGCGAGGCCGGCAAAGGCCAGGTCGTGAACCTCAACGTGCGGCGCAAGATCGCCACCGTCGACCTTCCGGGGTTGCCGCATCTCGGTTCCGGCATCACCTGGGAGCGGCAAGGGGCGCCCTTGCTCGCGACGACGAACCTCAAGGACGCGCTCGTCAGCGTCATCGACATGAGGGAGTGGAAGACCGTGGCCGCGATCCCGGTGAGCGGCCCGGGCTTTTTCCTGCGCAGCCATGAGGCGACGCCCTATGCCTGGGTCGACGGCATGAACGGCGCGCGGAAGGACACGCTGCAGGTGATCGACAAGCGCACGCTCGAGGTCGTCAAGGCGCTCACGCCCGCACCGGGCAGGATCGCCGCCCACATCGAGTTCGATCGCTACGGCAAGTACGCGCTAGCGAGCATCTGGGAAATCGACGGCGCAATCGTCGTCTACGACGCGGCGACGTTTGCCGAAGTGAAGCGAATACCGGCGAACAAGCCCGTCGGGAAGTACAACGTCTACAACAAGGTGACCCGCTCGGAGGGCACGAGCCACTGATCGGTGTTGGAGTGCATCCGGGTCAGCCGGAAAACGCTGGTGTGAGGCGACGCCAGGCCACTTCCCCCATGCGTGGCAGAATGACGCCTTGCCAGCACGGCGCCCCGACCATGCCCACGTACCTGTTCGCCTGGAATCCCGCGATCTGGAACTGGCCGGAGCTCCGGGCGGATATCCGCAAGCTCACGCGTCGCGGCCACCTCGACACCCGGTGGTCGTGCGGGCGGCACCGCAAGATCGAACCGGGCAGCCGCGCGTTTCTCGTGCGTCTGGGCGTGCCGCCGAAGGGCATTTTCGGCTCGGGCGTGACGCTCACCGTACCTGTGGCCGGCAGGCATTGGATCGAGGAAAGGGCCGCGGCCGGCATCCTGACCCATTACACGATGCTGCGGCTGGACCAGTTGACCGACGGGCCGCTGGTCACATTCGACGAACTGCTGTCGGCGCCGCCGTACCGGCGTTTTCGCTGGGGCGTGCGCTCGTCCGGAACGTATCTGCCGGAAACCATCGCCGATGCGCTCGAAGATCTGTGGGAAGCGCGCGTTGCCGCTGCCGCGAACCCGCGTTCCGCCATTCGGCGCGCTGTGCGCAGCGAAATAACGTCGGCCAAGGCGGACGGAACTTCGAATTGAGCGCGTCCGCGACGAGCAGGGATAACGAAGCCGCCCCCGGGTCGGATGCTCACGACCGCGCGCAGGAAACCGTCGCGCGTTTGGTGTGAAGCGGGGAACGGGCGACCCAATTCCCTCCGGCGATTACCCGGTGGAGTTGCGCAGCTTCGTGACGTCGGCGATCTTCACGTCGCGCCCGTCGACGGCGATCAGGCCGGCTTCGGTCAGATCGTGGAGGATGCGCGAAAAATGTTCCGGGGTGAGGTTCAAGCGCGACGCGACGATCGCCTTCGACGTCGGCAGTGTCACCGTGTACGGGGCCGCGGCATTCGCATGATCCTCGTCCTGGCGCAAGAGGTAGCCGATGACGCGCTGCGTGCCCGATTGCAGCGAATAGCTCTCGACATCGGTGATGAGGCCGTGCAAACGCCGCGACAGCCCCGCGAGCATTTTCTTGGCAAAATTGGGGTCGTGCTCGAGCCCGCAAAAGACCGCCTGCTTCGAAACGTGCAGCAGCAGCGAGTCGGCGAGCGTCTGCGCCATCACGATGTACGGCTTCTCCATGAACATCAGCGCTTCGCCGAACGAGTAGCCCGGGGCGATGATCTCCACCACCTTTTCGCTGCCCTGCGGCGTGACGAATGACAGCTTTACCTGGCCGTAGATCACGAGGTGGAACCCGACGCAGGGGTCGCCCTTGTTGAACAGGATCTCGCCGCGGGGCACGTGAAGTTCCGTTGTTCCGGACGCGATCCGCTCGATCTCGGACGGCGCCAGTTCCTTGAACAGCGGCAGGTTGGCCAGGAACGCCTGAGTCTTGATTTTCGGTGGCATCGGCGGGGCGTTGGGGATGGCGGACGACTTCGATCAAGCGTATCACAGAGCGACGGTTCCGCTTCGCGGGGCGAGCCAGGGGCGCGCTGCGGTTGCGCCATTCGGCGCGGCGGGGGATCATATGCGGTTCCGACCGAGATTCCCGACGAAAGCTTGCCATGACCGATGCCCGCGCCCTCGACGAACCGCTTTCCGAACCCGAGCTCGACGAACTCGAGACCTTTCTGGCGTCCGATGCCGTGCCGCACGACTGCATGGACCTCGAAATGCTCGACGGTTTTCTGGCGGCGATCGTGTCCGGACCGGACGCGATTCAGCCGTCGGAATGGTTGCCGCAGGTGTGGAGCGAAGGTAGCAGGAGCGCCGCGGCGGCGTTCGCCAGCAACGACCAGGCGCAGAAGATCATGGCGCTGGTGCTCCGGCATCTGGTCGGCATCCAGCGCACGCTTGGCGAGTCTCCGACGCGATTCAAGCCGCTGCTCTATCTGCCTGAGGCGAAAGCGCGCGGCAACGAGCGCATGCCGCCGGAAGGCGCCGCGTGGTGCGAGGGCTACATGGCGGGCGTCAAGCTGCGCGACGACGATTGGCAGCCGTTGTTCGATGCGCAGGACGCGCGCGACTGGATCTTTCCGATCGAGGCGCTCGCATTCGGTGATCGCGACGACGATTTCACGGAATGGGTCGACAGCGACGAGAAACGCGCGGAGCTGATCGACGAGCTGCCCGTCGCTGCGGTGCTGATCTACCGCTTCTGGCAGGAGCGCCGAAACGCCAAGCGGGCAATCGGGGCCGGCACGCGCCGCGGCACCGTTTCCGACGCCGCGCGCAAATCCCGGCAGCGTCTGCACTGACGGCGGGCGCCGCGCAAGAAGTAGCGCGCGCCGGCGCTGCCCGGCGCTCCTGTCGCGCCGCGTGCACTCGTTTGCAAGCCGAGTGCCGGAGCCGCGCCGCCTCGGCCGCGATCGATTCGTCAGGGCCGCGGCCTCCCTGTCGCGGCTTCACCCGGGGGCCACTGCCCACGCGCAACGAAAACACGCCGCGGATCGGTAACCATGATCGTCATCGGAAGTCCCGAGGCGGCGAGTGCGCGATACGTTGCCGGCGACATCACCGCATAGGCCTCGCTTTGCGCGCGCCACCGGGCCTCGAAAATGCCCATTTGCTCGATGAATTGTCCGGGCTCGGCAGCGATCCCCTCGGCAAGTTCGCCCTTGTGTGCGACAAGTGTTACCGGGCGTCCCAGATAGAAGGTGACGCTCTGATCCAGCATCCCGATGCTGTAGAACGGAGGCTCAGGGGGAAAGGCCTGCCCCTCACCGACGAACGTGTCGACGGCCCGCTCGGCGGAAAAATACGCGTCGAACACGTGCGCGCCCGCGAGCATGATCTGCAGCGCCGCAACATTCGCAGCCGCGAGTAGAACGATCTGCATCGTCGCCGTCACGCGGTGCCGCAACGCTACGGCGAGCGCGCCGCCCGCGGCGAACACGGCGCCCGCCGCCCCGAGATAGGGCGGGTACGACGCGAGTTCCGGGCCGAGTTCGTGGAGCTTCTCGAATTTGTCGAGTTGCGTCGAGAAACCCACCAAGGCCAACCCGGCGATGACGCTCACGATGGCGGCGCTCATCGCAATGCGTGAACGACGCGCTGGCGACGCGAGCGCGACGAGCCACGCCAGCGCCGGTAGCGCCGGCAGGATGTACGCCGGGAGCTTCGAGTGCGAGGCGCTGAAGAACGCGACGACGACGAGCGCCCAGATCAACAACAGGCGCTCGACCCTGAGCGATCCACGCCCGGGGGCCGTCCACGCATCCCGCAGCACGCCGGGAAGGGCGCCGGTCCATGGCAGCAGGCCTGCCGCCACGATGGGGAGGAAATACCACCACGGCCCCGGCCGGTGGTGTCCCGAATCCGTGAACCGGCGGAAATGTTCCTGCACGAAGAAGAGGTCGAAGAACTCCGGATTTGAGCGCTGGACAAGCACGAACCACGGCAATGTGATGGCAGCGAAGATGACGAGGCCGCGCACGGTAAACGCGCTCGTCAGGATCGAGCGATTGCGCTCGACGACGGCGTACACGCCGAGTGCGAGCCCAGGGAGCACCAGACCGACGAGCCCCTTCGACAGTACCGCGAACCCTATGGCCGCCCAGGAGAGCGCAATGAGCCATGCCTTGGCAGAAGCATTTCGCTCGGGATGGTGGGCTCCGATGAACGCGAGCAATGCCGCGGCAAGAAAAAAGGCGAGCCCCATGTCCAGCGTCAGAATCTGGGCGCCGGAAACAATGCCCCAGGCACTTGCGAGCACCGATCCTGCGATCAGCCCGGCCTGCGGCCCCTTCCAGCGCCACCAGAGCGCGGCGGAAAGGAGGACGAGCGTAAATCCGGTGGTGGCCGGCCACAGCCGTGCGGTCCATTCGTCCGGATGGAATACGCGAAAGACGCCGGCAGAAACCCAGTATTGCAGCGGCGGCTTCTCGAAATACTTGAGCCCGTTCAAACGCGGCGTGACATAGTCTCCGCTGGCGAGCATTTCGCGGGCGATTTCGGCATAGCGCCCCTCGTCCGGCCAGAACAGGGCGCGCGTCTCCAGCGTTGCGAACCACAGAACGAACAGGAAACCGGTGAGGAGCGCCAGCACACGCGGCCTAGTGCTCGGCGGATGCAGATTCAATCAATTTCCTTCGTGGTCGGCCCATTCGTGCGCAAGCGCCACAGGGCGAGTGTACCCTGTCCGTATCGCAGAGCAATCGATGTCCGAGCCGCGACAGCGCGAACGAGATATCGGTTCGCAGCCTGGCGGCGGCTGTGGCGAAATCCCGTCAGCGCGGCGGATCGGCGAGGATCAGGATTTCGCCGGGCGGGACGAAAAAGCGGGCGCGCGTCCCGGGTGTTGGTGCCTGCGCGAAGCGCGCGTGCGGCAGATCGGCCACGACGCGTAACGCGCCGACGACGAGTTCATACCGGACGAACTCACCGAGGAATTCGGTCGTCCCGATTTGCGCATCGAACGCGAGCCCCGCAACTGGCTCGGCAGCGGCGAACCGAACCGCATGCGGACGAAAGGCGACCGCCACCTGTCCCGCGTCCATTGTCGCCGCGCTCGCCCGCGCCTCGGGCACGCGAACCTGGCCGAGGCCCTCGACACTCACCGTGCGTGCGCCGGCCGTGCCGGCCTCGACGCGACCCGGATAGAGATTGATCGAGCCGACGAACTCGGCGACGAACCGATTGACCGGCGCATCGTAGAGTTCGCGCGGCGTTCCTACCTGCTGGATCACGCCCTGGTCGAGCACGGCCAGCCGATCCGCGATCGTCATCGCCTCCTGCTGGTCGTGCGTGACGAAGACCGTGGTGATGCCCAGCCGTCGCTGCAGGCGTTTCAATTCGAGCCCGGTTGCCGCGCGGAGCTTCGCATCGAGGTTCGACAACGGCTCGTCCAGCAGCAGCGCGCGCGGCTCGATGGCGAGCGTGCGCGCGATCGCCACACGCTGCTGCTGTCCGCCCGAGAGTTGACCCGGGCGGCGCTCGTCGTAGCCGGCGAGGCTCACGAGGTCGAGCATCGCACGCACGCGCTCGCGAATGCGCTCGCGCGGCCAGCGCCGTTCCTCGAGACCGAACGCGACGTTCTGGGCCACGGTGAGATGCGGCCACAGCGCGTAGTTCTGGAACACCATGCCGACGTCGCGTTGCCACGGCGGCAGCGCGGCCACGTCGATGCCCCCGATGCGGACGACGCCAGCGTTGGCGCGATTGAATCCGGCGAGAAGGCGCAGCAACGTCGACTTGCCCGATCCCGACGGCCCAAGCAACGCAAAGAATTCTCCCGGTTCGATCGAGAGCGAGATGTCGCGCAGCACGACGTTCGCGCCGTAGGCCAGGCTCACGCGTTCGACTTCGATGCCGACGCCGTTGTCACGTGCGTCTGCGCTTGCGGCGGTCGCCGCTGCGCCGTCCGGCAACGGCGCGCCCTCGTGCCTCGGCCCGGCGTCGGTCAAGGGATGGGTTGGCATCGTCACTCCGTGTCCACGGTGATTTTCGCGCCGCCGGCCCGCGCTTCGAGCAACCGGTGCGACAGGTACGTGCCGAGCGCGACGATCACGATGGCGATCACGCCCAGCGCCGCGGCCGGGCCACGCGTCGCGATGCTCTGGTTGTAGAGGTAGATGCCGTAGGAGAGCGGTGCCTGCGATTCGCGCGTCGCGAGCAGGATCGTCGCCGAAAGTTCGACCGCCGCGGTGATGAAGCTCGTCACGAAGCCGGCGAGGATGCCGCCCATCATCAGCGGGACGACGACGCGGCGGGCCGTGCGCCGGCGATTGGCGCCGAGGTTCTGCGCCGCCTCCTCGAGCGAGACGTGCACCTGCTGCAACGCCGCCACGCACGAGCGCACCGCATAGGGCAGCCGGCGCACGGCGTACGCGAGCATGATCGCAATCCAGGTCGCCGTCAGCGCGCCGCCGCCGAACGGCAGCTCGAGGCCGCGGAAGGCCCGCAGGAAGCCGATCGCGAGCACGATGCCGGGAATCGCCAGCGCCGCGCTCGCCCCCCAGTCGAGCCATTGCCGGCCGGGAAGCCGCGTGCGCAGCAGCAGATAGGCGATCGCGGTGCCGAGCACGACATCGATGCCGGCTGCCAGCGTGCAGTAGAGCAGCGTGTTGCCGATCATCCGGCTCGAGTCGGTCAGCACGAGCGTGAAATGCTGCAGCGTGTAGCCATCCGGACAGCACCGAAAAGCTCCACACCTTCGCGAGCGACAGCAGCAGGAGGCCGACGTGCGGCGACAGCACGAAGGCCAGCACGACCAGAACCCACCCATGCGCGAGAACGGCCTCCAGCCGGCAGAGCGGCCGTTTGCGCAGAGCCGCTGCCGCCGCGGGTCAGTGTCGCGTAGTCGCGCCCGCGGGTGATCCGCGCCGACAGCGCGAGCGCGCCGATCGAGAACACGACCATGACGAGGGCGATCACATAGCCGATCGGGTCCTCGAGGCCGACCGACGTGATGCGCAGGTAGGCCTGCGGCGCCAGCATGTTGGTGACGTTCAATACGAGCGGCGTGCCGAGATCGTCGAATACCTTGACGAACACCAGCGACGCACCGGCGACGATATCCCGGGCGGCGAGCGGAAACACGACGCGGCGGAACAGACGGAGGCCGTGGCTGCCGAGGTTCTGTGCCGCCTCCTCCATCGCGCCGTCGATGTTCGCGCAGCGCCGCAACGAGATTGAGCAGGATGAACGGGAAATAGTGCAGCCCTTCGACGAAGATGACGCCGAAAAGACCGTCCATGAATGGAATGCGGATCCCGAACGCATCATCCAGCAGCAGGTTGACCGAGCCGTTGCGGCCGAACAGCAGCTGCAGCGCCACCGCGCCGACGAACGGCGGCATCACGAGCGGCAGCACGCCCAGCGTCTGCACCAGTGCCGCGCCACGGAATTCGAAGCGCACCGTCAGGTAGGCGAGCGGCACCGCGATCAGGCTCGCGAGGACGACGGATCGCCGAGCGCCACCACGAGGCTGTTGACGAACGCCTCGCGCATGATCGAGAGCGAAAGGAACGCGCTGATGTGACCGGTGGTGAGGCCGCCCTGACCGTCGGCGAACGCGGCGTACAGAACCGTCGCGACCGGCCAGACGAGAAGGATGACGATGAACGCGGCGACCGGCAGCGCGAGCAGCCACGCGCCACCACTGCCGGCATGCGGCGCTCGTGTCAGGACAAAGGCCGCAGGCATTGGGCGCGACAGCAAGAAGCGCCGGTGGCGGCGGCGGGTCGCACCATCGCCGCCTCCGGCGTCACTTCACGGCGTTGGCGAGTTCCGTAGCCTTCGCGTAGCCGGCCTTGGCTTTCGTCGCCCATTCCTCTTCGATCTGCGTACGGCGCTTGCCCGCTTCGGCGTCCTTCTTGTCCGCTCGGAACGTGGCGAGCGAGCGCCGTGTCGACCGCCTGCTTTTCGTCGACCGGCGGCGTGAAGATGAGCCGGCGCGCCTCGTCCAGCTGCGGGCTCGTCCGTGCGCCGAGACGCTTCTGCGCATCCTGGATCGCCTTCGTACGCCGCGGCGAGTTCCTTCTGGCGGAACGTGATCGAGCTGGTCGAACATCGCGACGACGACGAAGTAGCGCGATTCCGACAGGTTGGAGTCGAAGTTGACCTTGGCCTGGATCTTTCCGGTGAACGGATTCGGGTACCCGGGCGGGCGCCTTCGCGTAGATCGCGGGCAGCACCGGCAACCGGCTGATCTGCTTGTCGAGCAGCATCGCCTGGCCTTCGTCGGAAAGCGCAACTGGATGAACCGCTTGCCGGCCTCCGGCGCCTTGGAACCGGCGACGAGCGCGATGTTCGCCGGGACGATCGACGTGACCGACGGATAGATGAATTCGACCGGCAGGCCGGAGTTCTTCGCGGCGAGACCGAAGAAGTCGATCACGAGGCCGATGCCGAACTGGCCGCTCGCCACGCCGTCCGGGACGCCGAAGCTCCGCTCGGTGATCGCCGCGCAGTTGCCGGCGATCGCGAGCAGCTGCGTTCCAGCCTTTCTGCCCAGCCTTCGCCCTGGAGAATCGTCTCGACGGTGAGGTGCGTGGTGCCCGACCGCGACGGACTCGACATCGCCACGTGCCCGTGAAACACCGGGTTCATGAGATCGGCCCATTCCTTCGGTTCCGGCAGCTTGTTCGCGGCGAGATAACGCGTGTTCCACATTATCCCGTAGCCGGCGAGCGCCTGGCCGAAGTAGAAACCTTCCGGATCGTTGATCGGATAACTTCCGATCTTGGCCGGCACGGCCGGGTTCTGCGCATCGGTCTTTTGCAGCAATTTCGACGATGCGAGCACTTCGAATGCGTCCGGCGCCGACGCCCAGAAGATCTCCGGCCGGCTGCCGGCCGGCTGCTCGCGCACGAACGCGATGCCGGCGGCGGTGTTCTTGTTCAGGATCTCGAGCTTGTCGTTCGGGTATTTTGCCTCGAAGGCTTTCTTGTACGCCGCCGTGAGCTCCTTGGGAAACGACGTGATCACAGTGATCGTTTCGGCGGCGGCGGAAGCCGCAAGCATGCCGGCCAGGCATACAAGCGCGAATGCGCCAATCACGTTGTTGCTCCGGTGAGTTACAGCATCGGTTCGACGAGTCATGGTTGTCCTCCGCAGGTTCCGCGCGCATACGTGAAATCGGCGCGCCGTAATAGTGGCTATTGTAACGCCTGCCATCGTCGTTGCGGGCGGCGCGGGCACTTTCGGCCGCAGCGACACCTGGCGCGCTAGAATCCGTAACAGGGTCGCCGTTGCGTGCTGCTGCACGCAGGCACGGACGTCCGCAGGGTCTCCCTCCGCCATTGCATCGCGCCATTCGCCATGACCGCCGGATTCGATTTCGCCCTCTCCGCTCCGTCGCAGCGCGATGATCTCGCGGCGCTGCGCGATCGCATGGCGGCCGCCTGCCGTGGCGACGAGGCACACGCAGTCGGCGCACTCGTCGCCGAGGCACGCCTCACGGCGGCGCAACTCGCGGCCGCGCAGGCGCTCGCGTCGACGCTTGCAGCCGCGGTGCGCGCCGAGCGCTCGAATGCCGGCGGCGTCGATGCGTTGATGCTGGAATTCTCGCTCGACAGCCGGGAGGGCATTGCGCTGATGTGCCTGGCGGAGGCGCTGCTGCGCATTCCCGACGCGACTACGCGCGATCGCCTGATCCGCGACAAGATCAGCAAAGGCGACTGGTCGACGCACGTGGGCGCGTCGCCGTCGCTGTTCGTCAATGCCGCGGCCTGGGGGCTCCTCGTCACCGGAAGGATCGTCGATTCGCGCAGCGAAGGCACGCTGGAGATGGCGCTCGCGTCGCTGCTGCGCAAAGGCGGCGAACCGCTGATCCGCAAGGGCGTTGATCTCGCGATGCGCCTCCTGGGCCGTCAGTTCGTCACCGGCCGGACGATCAACGAGGCGCTTGCCAACGCGCGCGAGCGCGAAGCCCGCGGCTACACGTTTTCGTTCGACATGCTCGGCGAGGCGGCGATGACCTCCGCGGACGCTGCGCGCTATCTTTCCGCCTACGAGAACGCGATTCATGCGATCGGCCGCGCAGCCGCCGGACGCGGGGTCGTCGCCGGCCCAGGCATCTCGGTCAAGCTCTCGGCGCTGCATCCGCGCTACGCGCGCGCGCAGCGCGGGCGCATCCATGCCGAACTCATCCCTCGTGTTGCCGAACTCGCGCAACTCGCGCGCCGTTACGACATCGGCTTTTCGATCGATGCCGAGGAAGCGGACCGCCTCGGCATCTCGCTCGACATTGTCGAAACACTGGCCGCCGATCCCGCGCTTCGCGGGTGGGATGGCCTGGGCTTCGTCGTGCAGACGTACCAGAAGCGCGCGCGGCACGTGATCGACTGGCTGATCGCGCTGGCGCGGCGGCAGCGCCGGTGCCTGATGGTGCGGCTCACCAAGGGCGCGTACTGGGACAGCGAGATCAAGCGCGCGCAGGTCGACGGCCTTTCGGGGTATCCCGTGTTCACGCGCAAAGTGCATACGGACGTTTCATACCTTGCCTGCGCCAAGGCGATGCTGGCCGCGCCCGACGCGATCTATCCGCAATTCGCGTCGCACAACGCGTTCACCGTCGCGGCGGTCCACGCGCTGGCGGGCGAGCGCGCCTACGAGTTCCAATGCCTGCACGGAATGGGCGAGAGCATCTACGATCAGGTGGTCGGCAAGGACAAGCTCGATCGCGCCTGCCGCATCTACGCGCCGGTCGGCTCGCACGAGACACTTCTTGCGTACCTCGTGCGGCGATTGCTCGAAAACGGCGCGAACAGTTCGTTCGTCAACCGGATCGTCGATCCTGCGGTTTCCATTGCCTCGCTGGTCGTCGATCCGGTGGCGCAGGCGATGAAGACCGGTGGCGCCCCGCACGCCAACATTCCGCTGCCGAGAGCCTTGTTGCCGGGCCGCACGAATTCGGAAGGAATCGACCTCGCTGCCGACACGACCCTTGCCACTTTGGCGGCAGAACTCGCGGCCGCATCGATCCGGCGCGAGGCGGCCCCGATACTTGCCGAACCAGGCGATTGCTCGGCGCGCGCCGCGATCGACGTCCACAATCCCGCGGATCGTGACGACATCGTCGGCACGGTCGTCGAAGCGGTCGCCGCCGACGTCACGCGCGCGGTGGCGGTCGCGAGCGCAAACGGCCGCGTCTGGATGGAGATGCCCGCGATCGCGCGCGCCGCGTGCCTCGAGCGTGCCGCCGAAATGCTCGAAGCCGAACGCGCGACGTTTCTGGCGCTTGCCGTGCGCGAAGCCGGCAAGACCGTTGCCAATGCGGTTGCGGAGGTCCGCGAGGCCGTCGATTTCCTGCGCTATTACGCCGCGCAGGCGCGCACCGAGCTGGCGGCGTCCGGGGTTGCGCCCATCGGGCCGGTCGTCGCCATTTCGCCGTGGAATTTCCCGCTCGCGATATTCGTCGGCGAAGTCGCCGCCGCGCTCGCCGCCGGCAACCCGGTGCTGGCGAAACCCGCCGAGCAGACGCCGCTGATCGCGCACGAGATGGTGCGCCTCCTCCATCGCGCGGGTGTTCCCGGCGCAGCGCTGCAGCTCCTGCCGGGGCGCGGCGAGACCGTCGGTGCGGCGCTGGTCGCCGATCCGCGCGTGGCCGGCGTGATCTTCACCGGCTCCACCGACGTCGCGCGGAGCATCGCGCGGCAACTTGCGCAGCGCGACGACGATCCCGTGCTGATCGCCGAGACCGGCGGCCAGAACGCAATGATCGTCGACAGCTCCGCGCTCGCCGAGCAGGTCGTCACCGATGCGCTGGCATCGGCCTTCGACAGCGCCGGCCAGCGCTGCTCGGCGTTGCGCGTTCTGTGCGTGCAGGACGACGTCGCGCCGGAAATGTTCGCGATGCTCGAAGGCGCGATGCGCGAACTCGTCATCGGCGATCCAAGACGGCTCGCCGTCGACGTTGGACCGGTGATCGACGCCGACGCGCGGAGTGCGCTGGTTGCACACCGCGAGCGGATGCGCGCCGCGGGCTTGCGTGTCGTCGAGATGGCGCTCCCGGCCGCATGCGCGCGCGGCACGTTCGTCGCGCCGACGCTCGTCGATCTCGGCGGCATCGACGGCCTCGCCCATCTCACGCACGAAGTGTTCGGGCCCATTCTGCACGTGCTGCGCTGGAAGCGCGGCGAGCTCGCCGCGCTCGTCGCGGCCATCAACGCCACCGGCTACGGGCTCACGCACGGCATCCACACGCGCATCGACGAGACCGTCGCGGCAATTCTCGCCCGGATCAACGCCGGCAACGTCTACGTCAATCGCAACATCGTGGGCGCCGTCGTCGGCGTGCAGCCATTCGGCGGACACGGGCTTTCCGGCACGGGACCGAAGGCGGGCGGGCCGCTCTACCTGCGCCGGCTCGCGCGCGGTGCGACCGCGCCGCTCCCTGTGGCGCCGATCGTGCTGCCCGGGCCGACGGGCGAGACGAATACGCTCGAGTTCCAGCCGCGAGGCGTGGTGCTGTGCATGGCGCGCGACGAGCGAACGCAGATTGCGCAGGCGAAAGCCGCGCTGGCGCTCGGCAACAAGGTCATGATGCTGCGCGATCCGGTTTCGTTTGGCGCGCGCGACCATCTCGCGGGCGCCAATATCGTGCTGGCCGATGCGATCGAGCCTGCCGCCATCGATGCCGTGTTGCTGGACGTGGACCCCGATCGGGCGCGCCGGGTGCGTGCCGAATTCGCGGCCGCGCCCGGCCGCATCATTCCCGTGATTGCCGGGACCAAAGGGCAGTCCGACTGGGGGCGCCTCGTCGTCGAGCGCACGGTCACCGTCAATACCGCGGCGGCGGGTGGCAATGCGGCGCTCCTGTCGCTCGCCGAGGACGCGGAGTAGCCCCGCACCCGCGCGGGCGTTCCCCCATCGCATGCGTTACTTCGATGCCGCCGCGATCCGCGCTCGCTTGTCCTGGCCGCGGATGCTGGCCGCACTCGAGGCGATGCTGCGGGATGACGTGGCCGCGCCGCTGCGGACGAACCATGCCGTCGCGGTGCCTGGCGAGCCGACGGCGTCGCTGTTGCTGATGCCGGCATGGCGCACGGGTCACCGCATGGGCGTCAAACTCGTCACGGTGTTTCCCGGCAACGCGCAGCGCGATGAGCGCGCGGTGGGCGCCGTCTACGTGCTTTTCGATGCGCGCAATGGCGCGCCCCTTGCATTGTTCGATGGCGAGGAAATCACTGCGTGCCGCACGGCCGGCGCATCGGCATTTGCCGCGAGCCGGCTCGCGCGCGCGGACGCGCGGCATCTCGTGATCGTCGGATCGGGACGGATCGCGCGCAAGCTCGTCGAGGCGCACCGGTTCGTCCGTCCGATCGAGCGCGTGAGCCTGTGGAGCCGTTCATCGGAGCATGCCCGCGCCGCGGCTGCGTCAATGGTGGACGACGGTCTGCCGGTGACCGTGGTGGACGACCTCGAGCGTGCGGTGCGAGACGCCGACATCGTTTCCTGCGCGACATTGGCCACCGAACCAATCGTCCACGGCCATTGGCTTGCCCCCGGCGTGCACCTCGACCTCGTCGGCGCGTTCCAGGCACGCATGCGCGAGACCGACGACGCGGCGATGGCGCGCGCGGATCTCATCGTCGTCGATCAGCGCGCGGCGGCGCTCGCCGAAGGCGGTGATGTCGTCCATGCGCTGCAAAGTGGCGCGCTCGACGAAGCGGACATCGCGGCCGATCTCGCGGACTTGGCGCACGCCAGGCACCCCGGCCGTACGCGTGATGACCAGGTGACCGTATTCAAATCGGTCGGGTTCGCGCTCGAGGATCTTGCCGCGGCGGAAGCGGTCTTCGACGCCGATGCCGCGGCGGGTTGAGCGGTGATCCGCTCGGGCGCGGCGGAAACGCGGGTTTTGCTGGGCACACAACCCTGAAGCCCCGCGGTCTTGGCGGGCGCGAAGTCCACGCGGCAGGCGCGTGGCTCCTCAGGGCATCTGGATCTTGCCGCCGCCGAAGGGTCCGCCGGGAGGAAGCGCTCCGGCCTGCGGAATGACGAGCGACGACGATGCCTGCCGGCGCATCTCGGCGATTTCACGCATCGCGTGCGCAACGCCTTCCTTGGCGGCGTCGGCGTAATTTGCGATCGCCTCGGCAAGCGTCGCCCCGGGGATGTCAAAACTGATCGGCAGCGGACCGACGTTCGTCATCAGCTGCGCCTCTCCGGTGTAGACAGTGGGTCGCGTCGGGTCGAGCGCGCCCTTGCTCGAGACCGGATGCAGGACGCGCATCATGCCGACCGCACGGTCGGTGAAAATCTCCTCGCGGTAGAGCGCGTTCGCGTCGATCGTCGGGTGTCCCGTGCGGGAGCCTGGTTCCATGGCCATGACGTATTCCTTTGCGATGATTCGAAACTGCAATTTTACGGGAGAAATCCGGAGGAATCCCGTGCGTCGAACATTGCGGGCGCGGTTGTGCGCTCAGTGCGTGCCCTCCGCAGCCGGATGGAACAGGTACGCATCGTTTGCGAGCGCGCCCGCCTCGAATCCCGTTGCGAAGCGTTGGGTGCGCGCGCCTTCACCTGCGGCCCCCCACGCCACCAGCAGCGGCAGGTAGTGCTCTTCGGATGGATGCGCGCGTGCTGCATCCGGTGCTTGCTCTCGATAATGGACGAGTGCGGCAGTGTCGCGCGCGGCGAGCCGCTCGTGCAGCCAGTGGGCGAACGCCTGCGCATAACGCAAGGGCTCCTGCCGCCGCGGATTCGCCATCCAGTCGCCGAGATTGTGCGTCGCGTGCCCTGAACCAACGATCAGCACGCCGTCATCCGCGAGCGGCGCCAGCGCGCGGCCGAGCTCTACGTGGCGGGTTGCGCCGATTTCCGGCTGCAACGAGAGTTGAACCACCGGCACGCGGGCGTCCGGAAACATCCACCGCAGCGGTACCCATGCCCCGTGATCGAGGCCCCGGCAGCCGTCGACGCCCGCGGTGATGCCGGCGCCCTTCAGCAGCGCAACCGCCTCGGCCGCGAGGTCGGGTGCGCCGGGTGCCGGATAGCGGATCTGATAGAGCGCCTCGGGAAAGCCGCCGAAATCGTGAATTGTTTCCGGTTGCCGGTTACCCGTGAGCATCGGTACCGTTGTCGCCCAGTGCGCAGAAGCGACGAGCACTGCGCGTGGCGGCGGCATCGCTCGCGCCAGCGCCGCCCACGCGTCGGACGACGCCGTGCGCCCCGCGGCGTTCATCGGCGAACCGTGTGACAGGAAGAGCGTCGGCAAGCGGGTCACGGCAGCCTCGGTTAGCAGACAGGATCGTGCGCGACGCGCGGGGTTGGCGCGAGGCGCACGCCGGGACCGTCAGGCCGCACGGGTGGCTGGTTCGAGATGCCGCAGCCGCAGCGCGTACGCGCCGTCGCCGAGGAGCGCCTGCACGACCAGCGTAACGGTCCAGAACGCAGGGTACTCCCAGCCGCCGTTCGGCGCCGTGAACAGCCAGCCATTGCCGGCATGTACCCAGGTGGCGCCCAGGAGCACGGGCACCAGCGCGAGCGCTACGACGCGGGTCTTCATGCCGGCGATGAGCAGAACGCCGCCGACGAGTTCGACCGCAAACGTCGCGTAGCCCAGGACGCCGGGAAGCCCCAGCGACGCGAAGAACTGGGCGGTCCCGGGCAACGTGAAGACGAAATACTTGAGCAGCGCGTGGGCGATGAACATCGTGCCCAGCGAAACGCGCAGCACCAGGGCTGCGGTAGCGGCATTGCGAGAATCGGACATACAGGCTCCTGTAGGTGGGTACGCGCCGATGCGGGCGCGACAGGACGGAGCATGATGATTGCTATCAACAAGATAAATAGCAAATAGAGTCAAATATTATTGCAATATATGCAATAATAGAATTCGCGCCGATGGACCGCTTCCATGCCCTGACCGCTTTCTCCCGTGTCGTCGAAGCCGGCAGCTTCGCGCGCGCGGCCGATCGCCTTGGCGTCTCGGTGTCGTCGGTGTCGCGGCTGGTGGCCGACCTCGAGGCACACCTCGGCGCGCGCCTCCTCAATCGGACAACCCGCCGGCTTTCGTTGACCGAGAGCGGACAGGCGTTCTTCGAGCGTTGCGTCCAGCTTCTGGCCGACCTCGAGGAAGCCGAAGTCGCGGTCGCGGCCGCGTCTATCGTGCCGCGCGGCACGTTGCGCCTCACGTGCTCGGCGACGTTTGGCGCGCGTCATCTGGCGCCGGCGATCGCGGCGTTCGCTACGCGGCATCCGCAGCTGCGCTTCGTCGTGGCGCTTTCCGAGCGCGTGGTCGATCTCGTCGAAGAAGGCTTCGATCTCGCGGTGCGTATCGGCGAGACCGGCAGCCAGAACGTAGTCGCGCGACGCCTCGGTACGACGCGCATCGTCTGCTGCGCGGCGCCTTCCTACCTCGCCCGGCACGGCGAGCCGAAAGTGCCGGAGGACCTCGCGCGACACGCCTGTCTCAGCTACGAATACTCCCCGAGCCGCAACGTATGGATATTTGGCGACGGCCGCGGCGGCGAGCGCCAGGTCCGGGTCGCGGGTCCCGTTCACGCCAACAACGGGCGCTTCAACGGCGCGCTGGCGGCGCAGGGTCTTGGGATCGCCCGCGAGCCCGACTTCATCGTCGCGCCCGACGTGCGCGCGGGCCGGGTGAAACCGATCCTGTGCGACTTCGAGCCGCCGCCGCTGCCCATCTACGTCGCGTACGCTAGCCGGCGGCACCTTTCGGCGAAGGTCCGGGCGTTCGCCGATTTTCTCGTCGAGCGCTTCGCGACGCCGCAGTGGGGCCTGCCGGGCACAACCGCGTCGCCGGGACGGCGCAGGAAGACGAAGCCATGAACGGAATCGTCGCAAATTGCGTCGCCATGTTGGCGCTGACTATTTCGAACACGGTGGGGGCCGCCGACCCGCACGAGATCCTGCACGTCGCCCTGTTCGTCGCGTACGATCGCGCGATGGAAGCGTATCTGGACATCGATCTTGCGCGACGCAAGGAGTGGGGCATATGAGAGATTCGGCCAAAACCGCGGCGGCCTCCGCAAAGGCCAAGGCGCTGGCAATCGGAGCGGCGCACGTCACCCGGCTGCGCAACCGCGGCATGTCCGTGCTGCTCCTGCTCCTCGTGGGCGTCGTGTTCGTTCTTCCCGCGGCAGTGCCGTCAGCCGCGGTGCGGCATACGCTCACCGAAGGCATGCTGGTGCTGATACTCGTGAGCGGACTGGTTGCCGTGTCGGAGCACCGCAAGCTCGCGCTGGCGCTCGCCGTGCTTTCGGCAATCGTGGTCGTGATGCACTCGATGGAATGGCTTCTTCCCCACGATTTGCTCCCGATGCTCCGCACGGCGACGACCATGTCCGCGCTGGTCATGCTCGCGGTCGCCGTCGGCATCAACGTCTTTGCCTCCGGACACGCAATCGGCGACCGGGTATTCGGCGCGATCGTGCTCTATCTCCTGCTCGGGCTGGTCTGGGGCGTGACCTACGCGACCATTGAATTGCATGCGCCGGGTTCCTTTGCGGGGAATTTGCGCCCGGACGAGCGTCTCACCGACTGGATGTACTACAGCTTCGTCACGTTGACCACGGTCGGTTACGGCGACATCACGCCGATCTCGACGAACGTTCGCGCGCTCGCGATGCTGGAAGCGTTCGTCGGCCAGCTCTATCCGGCCATCATCATCGCGCGACTCGTTTCGCTGCAGGGCAATACGCGCTGACCGTCAACGTGGACGGTTGTCAGTGCAGCGTCTCCGGCGCGCCGCAGCATTGCTTGAATTTCCTCCCGCTGCCGCAGGGGCAAGGCTCGTTGCGCCCGGTCTTGGGTGTCTCGCGGCGCACGGTTTGCGGGGCATTTCGCAGCGCATTCCAATACTCGCGCACGTCGACGATGGCGTCGCCGATCGTGTCTTCGCAGGACTTGACGAGATCCTGCCATTCCGCGGGCCGGAACTGGCGCCTCTCCTTGTCCGGCAATTCGCCCGCGAGCACGATGAATGGAAACAGCAACTCGTCCACTTCGTCCGCGTCACCGGCGTCGTACCAGCTCGGCGTGCACAGATCGACGCCGTCGAGGTAGCCAGCACACCACGTCGCGAGATCTTTGCCGCCGCCTTCGCGTGCGTACAGGAGCAGTTCGAAATCGTCGGTTGCCGCGGCGCGCACGCACTGATTGTAGTAGCGCATCACGAGCTCGACCACGTGTTGCGCGCGATCGATGTCCTCATGTTGCGGATTTTCTCCGAGCGCCGCGGGCATCCAGCGCGATGGCACGACGAGACCGGGTGCGCACGCCAGCGCGAAGAAGAGGCCCTGCATGGCATCGAGCGGCATCGCCTCGTCGCGCATCGCATCCGAGCCGAGAATTCCCTCCAGCTCGTCCAGTTCCAGCTGCGACAGCGGCGTTGGCGCGATTGGCATGGTCAGCGGAGTGAGTGGTCGGATGGCGAGGAACGCCGCGCGCCGTTTCGAAGCACGATTATGCGGTAATCTGCTGGCGCGGATGTTGCGGTCAACCGGGCGCGAGGGCTCCGCGTTCTTGATCGCAGAATCATGGCAGGCGACGGGGCGCGGGACGGCAACCGCCGTCGGAAACCCCGGACGACGCGCGCCGCAACGGTTGCTCCGCCCGGCGCCCAATGCGCGACAACCCGAACTCGCGGCGCGTCGTCAGGTCGAATGCATGACCAGAAGCCAGGGGATCGTGATGAAGAAACTCGCACTTGTCGTTGTCATCTTCAGCGCTGTCGCGTTTGCCGGCAGTGCTGCATTCGCCCAGGGACGCGGCGGATCTCCGGGGGGCGGTGGAGCGTCGGGTGGCCAAGGCGGCGGTGGTGGTGGTTCGCAGGGTGGCGGCGGAGGCCGGGGTGGCGGTGGCGGCAGTGGATGGCAGGGCGGTTCCGGGCACGGCGGTGGCGGCAGTGGATGGCAGGGCGGTTCCGGGCACGGCGGTGGCGGCAGTGGATGGCAGGGCGGTTCCCGGCACGGTGGTGGCGGCAGCGGATGGCAGGGCGGTGGCGGATACCACGGTGGGGGCTGGTACGGTGGTAGTGGATACCGTGGCGGCGGCTGGTACGGCGGTGGTGGGTACCGTGGCGGCTGGTACGGACCCAGCGTCGGCGTCTATCTCGGGGGCCCGGGATACTGGGGTTGGGGCGGCTGGCCTTACGCGTATGCGGCGCCGTATCCCGTCTACGCGGGCTACCCGGATTACTCGAGTTACCCGGTCTACGCGCAAGCGGACCCAACGGCATTCGTGGAGGCTGCACCGGCGCCTGTGGCCAGTGCCGCCAGTTACTGGTATTACTGCACCGACCCGGCCGGCTACTACCCGTACGTTCAGAAATGCGCCAAGGCCTGGATGCAGGTCGTGCCGCAAAACGTCCCCGGCGCGCCGAATTCGCCCGCGCCGCGATGATCGACCAGTGAAGGATCTTGCGATGAGTGTGCGCTCACTAGTGGTTCCGACATTGGCGGTAATCATACTGGCCGGATGTGCCACGGTTCCCAGTGGTCCGGGTGTGATGGTGCTGCCGGGATCACAAAAAAGCTTCGATCAGTTCCGCGCCGACGAATTCGACTGCCGCCAGTATGCGCAGGCGGCCATCGGCGGGCCGAATGCCGCGCAGCCGGCCAACGACGCCGCTGCGGCCAACGCTATTGCGGGAGCCGCAATCGGTGCCGCGGCGGGAGCGATCATCGGGTCGGTCACCGGACATGCCGGCAACGGCGCGGCGATCGGCGCCGGCACCGGGCTCCTCTTTGGCAGCGCGGCAGGCAGCAACACGGCGGGGTATTCGTCCTATGCGCTGCAGCGAAATTATGACGTCGCGTACATGCAATGCATGTATGCGCGAGGCAACCAGGTGCCCGGACAGGTGGCTTATCGTGGGGCCGCGCCGTCTCCGCGCATGCCGGTTTACAGCTACCCGCCGCCGAACGCGCCGTCGGGTAACTACCCACCCCCGAACTACCCGCCGCCGAACGCTCCATCGGGCAACTACCCGCCCCCGAACTACCCGCCGCCGAACGCGCCGCCGCCAGGCGGATGAGCGGCGCGCCGGTAGTCCCCGGCTGACCGGGATAACGGTCGATCCCTCTGGTAGGTGCGCCAAGCGATCAGGCGTGCGCCATGCGCTGCCCGTGCTCGCGGGTGGCGTGAAAGCCGATCTTCGTCCAGCGCTCCATCGTCACCTGCAGATTGTATTTGTTGGTGGCGAGGAACACCGGGTTGTCATCGACGTCCCGTGCGAGCGAGGCCGCCTGCTCGCGCTCGAAATTGCGCCGCGTGTTCTCGTCCGGGAAAGTGAGCCACCGGGCGGTGGAAATATTGGCCGCTTCGTAGATCGCGTCCACCTTGTATTCCGTCGCGAGCCGATGGGCGACGATCTCGAATTGCAGCGGGCCCACGGCGCCTAGCAGCAGCGCGCCGCCGTGCGTCGCCTCGAACACCTGGATCGCGCCCTCCTCACCCAGTTCCCGCAGCCCCTTGGCCAGCGGCTTCGACTTGAACGGGTCGCGCGGCCGCGCGACGCGAAAGAGTTCCGGCGCAAAGTAGGGGATGCCCTTGTAATCGAGCGCTTCGCCGTCGGTCAGCGTGTCGCCGATCGCAAGCTGTCCGTGGTTGTGAATGCCGATGATGTCGCCGGCCACCGCGTCCTCGCTCGCCACGCGCTCGTTGGCCATGAAGGTGAGCACATTCCCGAGTTTCATCTCGCGCGCGCTGCGCAGGTGGCGCACCTTCATCGCCGGCCGGTAGCGGCCGGAGCAGACGCGAAAGAAAGCGATCCGGTCGCGATGCTTGGGATCCATGTTGGCCTGGATCTTGAATACGAATCCGGAAAAGGCGGGCTCGGCAGGATGCACGATCCGATCGCCACCATCACGCGGCTGCGGCGGTGGCGCCCAGTCGATCAGCGCCCGCAGGATTTCCTGCACGCCGAAATTGTTGATGCCCGAGCCGAAGAAGACCGGGGTCTGTCGTCCGGCGAGAAATTCGGTCATGTCGAACGGGTGGCTCGCGTTTCGGATGAGATCGACGTCGTGGCGCACCGCAGCCATCTCGCCTGGAAAGAGCGCGTCGAGCCGCGCATTGGCGAGGCCTTCGATCAGCTCGCCGGCATCGCCCACCCGCTCGCCGCCCGGCGCGAATCGCTGCAGGCGCTCGCGCAGCAGATCGAACACGCCGCGAAAGCTCTTGCCCATGCCGATCGGCCAGCTCACCGGCGCGCAGTCGATGCCGAGCACGGCTTCGATCTCCTCGAGCAGCGTGACCGGCTCGCGCACTTCGCGGTCCATCTTGTTCACGAACGTGATGATCGGCGTTGCGCGGAGCCGGCAAACCTCCAGCAGCTTGATCGTCTGCGCCTCGACACCCTTCGCAGCGTCGATCACCATCACCGCGGCGTCCACGGCGGTCAGCACCCGATAGGTGTCCTCGGAAAAATCCTCGTGCCCGGGCGTGTCGAGCAGATTGATCGTGTGGCCTTCATAGTCGAACTGCATCACGGAACTCGTCACGGATATTCCGCGCTGCTTTTCCACCTCCATCCAATCGGATGTGGCGTGCCGTCTGCTCTTGCGCGACTTGACGGTGCCCGCCATCTGGATCGCCCCGCCATAGAGCAAAAGTTTTTCCGTCAGCGTCGTCTTGCCGGCATCCGGGTGCGAGATGATCGCGAACGTGCGGCGCTTGGCCACGTCGCGCACGAGATCTTCGGGAAAGGCGGGGCTCATCATAGGGGCATGCGATGGGTCGGGGACCGTGATCGGGTCGGGAATGCGCGTTGCCGAATTCGAAACCCGCATCGGAACTGCATACACCACCCAACTACACGCCGTTGCTCACGCCTTCTTGCCGGCCTCGTGCAGCGAGGGCGTCACGCGCGCGTGCGCGAGATATTCGCGCAGATGCTGGATATCCTGCCGGCCGAGCGTGTTGCCGCCATGCGGGCGGTGCAGGATCCCCTCGTGGCCGTTGAGCTTAACGCGTACGCGCGTTCCGGACAGGGACTCCACGTTCGCGCCAAGGTGGCGCAACAGCGATTCGATCTCCCGCCACTGGATGTTGCCGCTGATGGGGTCGTGGAAGATTGCGCGGATCAGATTGTCGTGCTTGTGGCTCATTGGGGAGGCGGGGCTTGCCGAATGGGCGCCGGTTTGATCGGCGCGAGCGCGATTTTATCCCGACATCGCACCACTGCATAGCGGGACGCCGCACACGATCGGAGGCGCACGACCACTGCTCGCGGCGCGGCGGAGACTCGGCGCGCGGGCCATCGGCAAGCCCGCCGGCACGTCACTTGAAGGGGCTTGGCTGGTGGCGCTCCAGCCACAGGCTCACTTCCTTCGACATGCTTCCGCCCAGAATCCATGCCGCCTCGAACGCGATGAGCGAGAAGTTCTCGCCGCGGATACGCTCGAACTGAGCCCGCATGTTCGCCTCGGGCTCGGCGGAGGCAAAAGCGATGGCCGCCGTGTGCTCGCCAAATCCCATAAGCACGAAATCTTTTTTTGACAGCGCGGCCACGTTGTTCTTGGCTTCGGCCACGAGCGGAGCGCTTTCCTTGAGGCTTGCGTAAAACATCTGGACGACGTAGAGCCGCACGGTTTCTCCCTTGTGATCAGCCGGTGATGATACTCGCCCTGACACGGCAGGGTGTGAGACAGCTGAATCCCCTCGTCGCAGCGGCTGGCGCACGCGGGTGAGGCTCGCACGGGAGCCGCGTACGCCGGTGCGCGGAATCCGGCACTCGCTTACCGTCCCTGCACAGCGCCGGATCCAGCGGAGTCCGGTCGGCGCCGATGCCAATCGGTGGCGCGCTGAAAGGCTCGTCCAATGCGCACCAACATCGGTTCCGCGAACGCTGCAGCGGTGACCTGCACGCCGATGGGAAGACCCTCCGCGGAAAATCCCGCCGGCAGCGAGAGCGCGCATGCCCCGAGATAATTCGCGCTCCGAGTCCATGTCGCAAGCGGCGTCGTGGCTTCGTCGACCTGGTCGTGTGGCGTGGCGGTGATTGGCAGCGTGGGCGTCAGCAGCGCATCGCGGTCACGCATCCATTCGCCAAACGCCGCCATCGTGTGTCTGCGCCGGGTCAGCAGATCGATGTAGTCGGCCGCGCTGACCGATTTTCCGGCGAGCATGCGCTTGCGCACCCACGGATCGATGTCGAGATCCGGATCTTCGATGTAGGCGCGATGCAGCGCATAGGCCTCGGCGGCGATGATCTGGCCGTTGCGCACCATCATGTCGTCGAAATCGAGCGGAAATGGCGACTCGTCGATCTGCGCGCCCAAGTCGCGGAACATAGCGATTGCCGCGCGGTAGGCGCGAATCACGTCGGGCTGGGTCGCTACGGCGAATGCCTCCGGCACGAGGGCCGTCATGCGGATGCCGCGAATGTCGGCGTCGCCGGCAAGTGCCGCTTCGAGATCGCCGCGGGGCGCCATCAGCGTGGCGGGGTCGCGCGAATCGGGGCCCGCCATCGCTGCGGTGAGCAGTGCGGCGTCCTCGACGTCGCGCGCGAGCGGACCGATCGAGTCGAGGGTGCTGGAAAGCGGGACGGCGCCGTAGAGGCTGACGCGCCCGTAGGTTGGCTTGAGACCCGTGATGCCGCACAGCGCGGCAGGAATGCGGATCGAACCGCCGGTATCCGAGCCGATGGCTGCGGGGCAAAGCCCCGCCGCCACCGCGACTGCCGAGCCGCTCGACGAACCTCCGGCGACGCGCTGCGTCTTGCTGTCCCACGGATTCCACGGGGCACCCATCGGACGGTTGCGCCCCCACCCGCCGAAGGCGAATTCAACCATGTGGGTTTTGCCGAGCGGGATCATTCCAGCCGCAATGAGTCGTTCGACGGCGCTCGCCGTGTGATCGGAGACTCGGCCGAGCCAGGTCTTCGAGCCCGCGGTCGTCTGCCGGCCCGTGACGTGCAACAGGTCCTTGAGCGCGATCGGCAGCCCTGCGAGCGGCCCGCGCGCGTGCCCGGCGCGGCGCTCGCGATCGGCGGCGTCGGCCGCTTGCAGCGCAGCGTCGCGATAGACGTCGACGAATGCGTGCAGATGGGCATCGAGCGCGTCGATGCGTGCGAGGCACGCCTCGACGATCGCGCGCGAACTCGTCTCGCCACTTGCCAGCAGCCGCGCAAGGGCGGTCAGGGAATGAAACGGGAGGTCGCCGGACATGGAATCAGCTCGGGTCGGTGGCGTGGCAGGGTGTCGGACGGGATGTTTCGGCGCAAGTATGACGCGGGAGCCGACTTTGCGGCTGGTTCGTCTTTACCGTTCGTGGCCTGCCGGTTGCGCTCGCCATGATCTATACTTTCCGTCTGGTTCAATCAGGGCGGGTCCGGACGCTTTCCGGGCAGCGGAGCAGCGGAAATGGAACCACTGGTATTGACGGTCGACGTAGGCGGGCTCCCGCAGGCCTGGGTCGAGCTCGAGGAAGCCATCACCTATCACGCCAAGCTGATGGTCGCGTGGTCGGTCGGCCGCGAGGTCCGCGAGTTTCGCGGTGGCTGGCAGAAGAACGGCGTGCGCTCGCGCATCGCGACGCGCTCGATCCTGGCGATCAAGGGCAGCGGCGCGGGGGCGCACCGGCACGCGCCCGGCCTCACCAACCAGATGCTGTTCGTCCGCGACCGGCAGGTGTGCGCGTATTGCGGCGGGCGGTTCTTGGTCCGCGATCTTTCGCGCGACCACGTCGTGCCGGTATGGCGTGGCGGCAAGGACGCGTGGACCAATACCGTGACTGCCTGCCGCAGTTGCAATACGCGCAAGGGCGGGCGCTCGCCGGAGCAGGCCGGCATGCCGCTCCTGTACGTGCCCTACGTGCCCAACCGGCACGAGCATTTCATCCTCCGGAACCGGCGCATCCTGGCCGACCAGATGGAATATCTGCTGGCCGGTGTGCCGAAATCGAGCCGCCTGCACGTGCTCGAGAGCCGCGCCGCGCATCGCTGAACCGCCGCCGGCGTCCGGGGCGCAACATCCCATGCGGCGGTCGCGGTCCCAAGTGACGCGACGGGCGAGTGACATTTCGATCCATCGGGCGCAACGGGGCGGCCGTGGTCGGAGTTGCCGTGCGCAACGTTCCGACTTTCTCACCCGCCAGACTTGGGATCGATCGACAAGGATGAATCGCATGGACGTTACCGTTGTCACCGGTGCCAATCGTGGGATCGGCCTCGAATTCGTGCGGCAGCTCGGAGTGCGACATGCGAGCGTGGTCGCCGTTTGTCGCAAGAGTTCGCCGGAACTCGACGCGCTCGGCGTGCGCGTCGAAAGCGGCGTCGACGCGACGGAGCCTGCGTCCTGGGCGAAACTTGCGCAGCGGCTTGCGCACGATGACATCGGCCTTCTGATCCAGAACGCCGGGGTGCTCCTCGCCGACTCGCTCGACGGCGTTGACGTGGCGAGCGTTCGTGCGCAGCTCGAGGTCAACGCGATCGCGCCATTGTTTCTCACCCGCGCGCTCGCGCCTCGGCTCCAATCGGGCGCAAAGGTTGCGCTCATCACCAGCCGCATGGGATCCATTGGGGACAATGGCTCCGGTGCCTACTATGGTTACCGGATGAGCAAGGCGGCGCTGAACGCGGCCGGCGTCTCCCTGGCTCACGATCTCAAGCCGCGGGGTGTCGCCGTCGTCCTGCTGCATCCCGGCTCGGTGCGCACCGAGATGACCCGCGGTCACGGCATGATCGAGGCGAACGTAGCCGTTCGGGGGCTCCTGCAGCGCATCGACGAACTCACCCTCGAGACCACGGGACGCTTCCTGCACCAGAACGGCGAAGCCCTGCCGTGGTGAAACGGTGGCACCGGGCCCTTCGGTCTCGCGCATCGCGCGGACGCAGACGAAATACCGTTCACGGTTAGGCGCGTTCGATCGGAGACTGGCGCCATTTCCCCAGGATCATGAACATGGCCATGCTTAGTGCAGACAAGGAATTCGCCGGCTCGGTTCCCGAGCTCTACGACACCTATCTGGTGCCGTTGATCTTCGCGTCGTACGCGACCGATCTTGCGCGCCGGCTGGGGGCGCGACGCCCGAATCGTGTGCTCGAAATCGCTGCCGGCACCGGCGTTCTGACGCGCGAGTTGGCGTCCGCATTGCCGTCAGGCGTTGCGATCGTTGCCACCGATCTCAACCAGCCGATGCTCGACCGCGCATCGTCGGTCGGAACGTGCCGACCCGTCGAATGGCGCCCGGCGGACGCGATGGCGCTGCCCTTTGGCGACGGGAGCTTCGATGTCGTCGTCTGCCAGTTCGGCGTCATGTTCTTCCCCGACAAGCCACGCGCGTTTGCCGAAGCGCGGCGCGCGCTTGCTCCCGGCGGCGCGCTGATCTTCAGCGTGTGGGATCGAATCGAGGAGAACGAGTTCGCCGCCACCGTCACCGAAACGCTGGCCGGCCGGTTCCCGCGAGATCCGCCGCGGTTCATGGCTCGCACCCCCCACGGCTATTACGAGCAAGATGTGATCATGCAAGATCTCGCAAAGTCCGGTTTCGCGCGGCCACCGCGGATCGAGACGCTTGCCGCCCGCAGTCGAGCGGCATCCTCGCGTATTCCGGCCATAGCGTACTGCCAGGGAACGCCTTTGCGCAACGAGATCGAGTCGCGGGACGCCGCCGGACTTGCGGGCGCGACCGACGATTGCGATCAGGCGCTTGCAAGGCGATTCGGAACCGGCGCGGTCGACGGCAGGATTCAGGCTCACATCATTGCCGTCGAGGCTTGATCGCAGCACCGGCCACGGCACCGCCCGCCGGCCTCGACGAATTCGCGGTCCGGACAGGACGGTTTTCTGCATTTCACCCCTGCCAGCACGCATTACGTCCTGCCGCGCTGGAGCCCGGCGTCCTCCTCCCGTAGTCTTGGCGTCTAGCTAGCATGCGACCAGAGCGCAACACCGTGAATACTGACCAGCGTCCCCCAGGCACCAACGATCCGCCTTCGCGGCCCATGGGAATCAGCCAAGCCTTCCGCGAGATCCGCAAGGGCATCGTCGTGATGTGGTGGGGCTTCTTCGATTGGGTGGCCGTCGTGTCGTGGAAGGCGCTGCTGCTCGTTTCGTTCCTGGGCATGATCCTTGGCGGGGGAATATTCAACCTCCCCACCCTGACCTTTCTGCTCATCATCGCCTCCTTCATCGTCAAGGTCGTGGCGGGTGGCAAGCGCAGAGCGGAACTGACCGCGAACGAGGCCACCCGGCGGGCCGAAACCGAACAGCTCGAGCGCACGGTGCTGGAAGCGCGCATGGAAGCGCTGCAGGCGCAGATCGAGCCGCATTTCCTCTTCAATACGCTGGCCAGCATCGACCAGCTCATCCAGACCGACCCGCCGCGCGCCTCGAAGATGCAACAGAGCCTGATCCGCTACCTGCGCTCGGCCATGCCGCAGATGCGCGAAGGCAGCCGGCCCTCTCTCGGCCAGCAGGTCAAACTCTGCAGCGCCTTCCTGGAAATCATGGCGGTGCGAATGGAAGGACGCCTGCAGTCGGTGGTGATTGTCCCGGAAGGCCTGAAGTCGGCGGTCTTCCCGTCGATGATGTTGCAGACCCTGGTGGAAAACGCCATCAAGCATGGCCTCGAACCGAAACCCGAGGGTGGCCTGATCGAGATCGCCGCGCAGATCGTCGACGGCCAGCTGGCCGTCCGCGTGCGCGACACCGGCATTGGCTTCATGCCGAAAGCCGAAGGCGGCGTGGGACTTGCCAACGTCCGCGAGCGGTTGAAGGCCTTGTACGACAGCCGAGCGGAGCTGATCATCAGCGTGCCCCCGACGGGCGGCACTTGTGCCACCATCAAAGTGCCCTACGAAATCGCCCCGACCGCAGCCTGATTGGACGACCGCCCACATGCACCCCGTGCCCGCCCCCGCCGCCGTCGTTGCCGACGATGAACGCCTGATGCGCGAACAGCTCATTGCCCGCCTGAAGGATGCCTGGCCCGAACTCGTGATCGTGGGCGAGGCCGGCAACGGCCGCGAGGCGATCGCCATCGTGCAGAGCCTGGAACCCGATGTCGTCTTTCTCGATATCAGCATGCCCGGGATGGACGGCATCGAGGCGGCCCAGGCGCTGGCCGGCCAGGTCCACGTGGTGTTCGTAACGGCTCACGACGAATACGCCATCAAAGCCTTCGAGCAGGGAGCGGTCGACTATGTGCTGAAGCCGGCGGAGCCGGAGCGGCTGGCGCTGACTTGCCAGCGGTTGCGTGCGCGGCTGAAGCAGGAGCCCGATCCGATGCATGAGCTGCTGGCGCAGCTGTCGCAACGACTCGGGGCCGGCGGCGTGAAACCACGCGAATACATGCGCTGGGTACAGGCCAGCGTGGGCGCCACCATACGGATGATCCCGACCAGCGACATCCTCTTCTTTCGCGCCGAGGACAAATACACGCGCGTGCAGACCCGGGGCTTCGAGGCCTTGATCCGCAAGCCGATCAAAGAGCTGATCAATGACCTCGACCCGGACGAGTTCTGGCAGATCCATCGCGCCACCGTGGTTCGCGTCGACGCGGTCGAGCAGGTCAGCCGCAACTTCCGCGGCCATCAGATCGTGCATCTGAAGGGCAGCGAGGAAAAACTCGAGGTGAGCCGAACCTTCAATCATCTGTTCAAGCAGATGTAGGCGCGCCGGCACAGGCGATGCGGCAAATGCGGATGACCTACGAGCGGCAACGTTTCGCCGCGCTGGCGCTTGCGTGTTTGGTGCTGGTCGGGCCATCGCTTGCGAGCGCCCAGCCGATTGCGGACCCGCCGCTGGCGGAGGTTCGCCGCTGGACGCTGGACGAACACGATCTTTCCGCATCGGGAAACGCGCCACCGAATTACCGCCTGCGCCTCGAGATGGCCGTGGTCACCGGTACCCGCTGGGCGCCCGATGTCATTCTCGATGCGGCGCGGCGCGCTGCCGGAATCCTGGCGCAATGCGACATCGGGGTGAGCGGCGTGCAGCTACGCGAATTCGATGGGCCGCGGCGTTATCGCGATCTCCTGACGCAGGTCTCGCGCGAATTCGCGCGCCGGTCCGGCCTGGCCAAACCGGCCGTGTTCTTCGTCGACGATACGCTGCACCGCCCGGCGTTCGACGCGGAGGCCATCGGGCGCGGCAACGCGAAAGCACGCCCGGAGATGGCGGACACCGTGTGGATCACCGTTGCAGTCCGCGACTTGCCCGTCGCGCTTGCGCATGAGCTGGTGCACGTCCTGACCGATTCCGGCGCGCATTCCGACGTTCCCGGCAATCTCATGCGTGACGAAACCGCACCCGGCAATACGCATCTCACGCCCGAACAATGCGGCCGCATCGTCACGAATGGGCGGGCGAACGGGCTGCTCGAGTAAGGCGTTTCACGCGACGGCCGTCGTTAGCGACGATGGGTCACTCGGCGGCGAAGCGCCGTCCGTTTTCCGGCCGCTGCCCGCGCGCGATGGCGTTCACGCGCATGTACGAGGTCATGGCGGCAGTCAGCGCGTCACTTCCCTTCCGGCCGCGGCTTCCACGCAAGCTCGCGTTCCTTCGCCTCGTTCAGCTGCTCGCGATTCATTTTCGCGGCGACGTCCGTCATGGCCCGGGCTACATCCATGCGCGCCCCACCCGCGGGGAGACGCGAAAAGGCGAGCTCGAGCCACTTGAATGCCTCCACGTTGTCCTGCGGCACGCCGTGTCCCGCCGCATAGAGAAGCCCGAGGTTCAACTGTGCGTACGCCATGCCCTGATCCGCGGCACGCTGAAACCACTTGGCGGCGTCGGGATTGCTTTTTTCCACGCCCGTTCCCTCGGCGTAGCTGGCGCCGACGTTGTACTGCGCGGCAGCGCTGCCCTGATTCGCAGCGCGCAGGAACCACGCGAATGCCGTCGCGTCGTTCTGTTCGACGCCCTTGCCCTCCGCATACAGGGTTCCGAGAAAATACTGCGCGGCGGCGTCTCCCTTCTCGGCAAGAGGCTGCCACAACTCGGCCGCCTTGGCGTACGACTTCTCGCGATACGCGGCAGTTCCATCTTCCAGCGGCCCCGCGGCGGCGGGGGCGCCGAGCGCGGCCGCGATGGCAAACGCACTCAAGAAATTGCGAACACCAACTTTCATTCACGCTTCTCCATTCTGTCTGGCCACCGATTCCGTATGCGATTGCGGCGCGAAGGCGTGGCGCTCGACAGCAGTCGTCGGTTGATGCTCGTTTCGTCCCGGTAGAACGGCTGCACGCTGCCAGCAAACCGGGCAAATCACCCCTACTTCGGCGCGCACGCATCCTTGATGCCGCGGGTGCACGCAAATTCGTTGTACACCAGAAGCGCGTCGCCCTCCGGCACAGGAACACCTGTGCGTCCGGCAAGTGCGGCCATTTTCGCGCACCCACCGCCGACCTTCAGCCATTCGGGCAGCGCTGCCGGATCGTCGGGCGGTTTGGGCCAGCCTGTCGTGGGTGGCGTCGGTGTCAAAGCCGGTTCGTGGGCCGTCCGCCCGGTGGCGTCCTTGCGCGCAGAGTCCGCGCATTGCGACAGAGCACGAACGCACCGCTCAAATCTCCCGTCGCGCCGGCGACATGAAGCGCGCTGCGTCCATTGGCGCTGGTCGCATCAACGGCAGCACCACGGGCCAACAGCAGCTCGCTCATTCCGCTAGGGCGAAAGTATTGGGCGTTGTGCAACGGCGACCATCCCAGTTCGCCGCAGTTGTCGCTGCAGTCGTTAACGGCGTTGACATCGGCGCCGTGGTCGATCATCCAGGTGGCCACCTTGATATTGCCTGGATGGGCCGCATCGTGGAGCAGCGTGCGCCCATTCCGGCGGACTTTGAGGTCGGCGCCTGCCGCAGCGAGCAGGTCCAGCAGCGGCAGCCGGTCCGTGCCGAATTCCGCCGCGTCATGGATCAGGTATCGCCCTTGCCAGGGGCTTCCGCCCTGGTTCGACTTGTACTCGAGACGCCTGGTTGCCGTCTCGTAGCCTTGGGGATAGGACTTTACTTTGATCAGCGCCGGGTCGCGGTCGAGCAGCTCTTTGACCTTTGCCAGATTACCGGCGCGCGTGGCGAAGACGATGTCCGATTCGGGCACGCCCTCAAAGTAGCCGTAGATGCCAAACCCGACACCGACCAGCAACGCCAGAATGGACAATGTGCGCAGCATGTTCACGCACAGGATGGTAACAGGGCCGACGGCCGATCACGTTGCCGGATTCAACGTTCGCTTCATCTCCGGCAGGCGCTTGCCCGGGATGGGTATGCGTCGCTGATCTGACGTCTTGCGGCCAAGTGCTGCCATATAGCCCGCACTCAGGAAATGATCCAAACCAGCCATTTGAGTGGGAGTTTCGTTGACACGACTTTTGCGATATTCTGTGCGGCCGTCGCGCATCCCGCAGCGCATCCCGCATCGGCCTATGTTCTTCTTCGGCGTCGGCGAGGAGTACTACGGCAATGCAAGTCGGCGTTGATCGGGAACCTAATCGAATAGGGGCAATGATATGAGAGCAGGTCGTTTCTTACCCGGCGTGCTCGCCGGAGTGGCGATTGTCATCGGGGTGGCAACATCAGCACAGGCGCAGGCGCCAGCCAAGAAGCCCAATATCATTTTCATCATGGGTGATGACATCGGCTGGATGCAGCCCTCTGTCTACCATCGTGGCCTGATGGTCGGGGAAACTCCGAACATCGACCGAATCGCCAACGAGGGCGCTATCTTCATGGACTACTACGCCGAGCAGAGCTGCACGGCCGGTCGCAACGCCTTCTTCACCGGCATGCACCCGCTGCGCACCGGCATGATTCCGCCGCAACTGCCCGGCAGCCCGTCTTGGTTGCGTCCCGGCACGCCGGCGCTCGCCAAGTTCTTACTCGACCTCGGTTACACCACCGGTGAATTCGGCAAGAACCACCTTGGCGACCATTTTGAGGCACTGCCGACCTCGCACGGCTTCCAGGAATATTGGGGCTATCTTTACCACCTCGACGCCATGCAGGGCGTGAGCTTCGTCGACATCAACAAAACGCCGCTGGTGCAGGGCATCGCACCGCCGTGCAAGAACACGCCGATCACCGGCCTGCCCGAGGTGCCTGGCGCGCTGGATCCGAAAACGTCGACGTGTCTCACCCCGCCGCGCCCGGTCATCTGGTGCAAGTCCCGCGACGGCACGCAGAAGAACACCACTTGCCAGGACGAGGGACCGCTGACGCTGGATCGCTCGCGGACCGTCGACGAGGAGATCTCGGCCAAGGTCATCGACTTCCTCGACCGCAACGACCCGAAAAAGACCAGCAAGCCCTTCTTCGTCTGGTACAACCCGGCGCGCATGCATATCACGACCATGCTGTCCCCTAAGTACGAGGCCATGGTGGGTGAACCCGGTGGCAAGGACTGGGGCACCAACGAAGCCGGCATGAAACAGATGGACGACAACATCGGCTCCGTTCTCAAGAAGCTCGAGGACATGGGCCAGCTCGACAACACCATCGTCGTGTTCACCACCGACAATGGTGCCGAGAACATCACCTTTCCGGACGGCGGCACCACTCCCTTCAAAGGCGGCAAGCTGACCACGTGGGAAGGTGGCATGCGCGCGCCGCTGGTCATGCGCTGGCCGGGCGTCATCAAGCCGGGTACGGTGAAGAACGATTTGTTCGCGTCGCTCGACTGGGTTCCGACGCTGGTCAACATCGCCGGCGGACCCAAAGGTAATGCGCTAAATGAACAGATCATGGCAGGCAGGTACCCCGGCATCGTCAAGACCAAGCTCGACGGCGTCGATCAGACCGACTACCTCACTGGCAAATCGAAAAAGTCGGCGCGTGAAGTGTTCTTCTACTACACGGGTTCGCAACCGTCGGCGGTGCGCTACAAGAACTGGAAGATGTACTACGTGATCGTGCCGGATACCGGGACCGGCGGGTTGTTCGGAGCCCAGAGCTTTCACTGGACCCAGCTCACCAACATCAAGCGCGATCCGTTCGAGCAGACTGTTGGCGCCGACGCGAAATCCCTTTTGGGCTACGCAGGCGCAATCGGCTCCCCCGGCAACGCTTATATATACAACTGGAACATGCTTCCGATCGGGCAGTTGTTGTGGGAGAAGGAGCTTTTTTCTTACAAGGAATTTCCGCCGATGCAGGCGCCTGAGACCTACAACCTGGACGGCATCCTCAAGGCCATGCAACAGGCTCGCAAAGCGCACGACTGAGCCTCGAACCGGACGACCTGCGATGACGGAGCGGGCGCCCCAGAAGGGTCGCCCGTTTGTTTTATGCGTTTGCCGCGCTTGCGGAGCGCAATGCGCTCCCGGCGATATCGTTTACGCGCCAGTTCGCACTGGCGGGCCTGCTGATGAGCTGCAGGCCAGACATCGGCTGGATGTACCGCCAGGCCGGCGGCTACATCGGGCAGAGCCTCAAGGGGGCGAAACCGGGCGACATGCCGGTCATGCAGTCGATGCGCTTCGAGCGCGTCCTGAACCTCAAGACAGCAAGGCGCTTGGGGCTCACGGTTTCACCGACAGTTCTTGCTACTGTTGACGAAGTTATCGAGTGAAAACGACGGCGTCCCGGACAAGTGAACGCTGAAACGTGAGCGATGATCAACTAGCATTTCCGCGCCGCCGAGCAAAAGTCCCTTTCTGCGCAACGTTACCGTCGGGAAAGCGTGATTGGCAGTTTGGGCCGGCACACCCATCAAGCAGCGCTGGGAACCCCCAGCAACGTTCCGTGTTCGAGACCGAACGCGCAGGCGGCGGGAGGAACGCGCCGTCACCAGGATCGAAAGAAGAAAGAGTCCCCGCGTCGCCGCATGCGGATGCGACGCGCGTACGCGCCGGGGACGGGCGTGGCGGTTGCGCTTCGATGTGGCATCATATCCGCCCACGAACCGGAATGTTCGACGGGCCGGGAGGCAACCAAATGTGCATGGTATGTGGCAACGCACAACACGTGCCGCAAGTGTCGCGCCGCGACTTCCTGCGGGTTGGCGCACTTGCGACGCTCGCGACGTGGACCGGCGGCGCCGCCTTCGCGGCGGATCCGCCGGCGCCGGGCGCACCACCTCCACCGAACGCGATCGCGCCGGCGGCGGCGTTGAGGCGGCTGATGGACGGCAATGCGCGTTATGCGGCGAACACGCCGAACGAACGCGATTTCTCGTCGGGTCGCGCCGCGCGCGTGAAGGCGCAGTATCCGATCGCCGCGATCTTGAGCTGCGCCGATTCGCGCGTGGCGCCGGAACTCGTGTTTGACCAGGGCCCGGGCGATGTCTTCGTCGCGCGCGTCGCCGGCAACATCGTGAACCCGGACCTGCTGGCGTCGCTGGAATACGGCATCCACTTCCTGGGAGTGCCGCTCGTCATGGTGCTCGGGCACAGCGGATGCGGCGCGGTCGACGCCGCGATCAAAGTGCTGAAGACCAACGCCGCCCTTCCGGGCCATCTGCCCGAGCTGATCGCCGCGATCAAGCCATCGGTGATCGTCGCCGAGAAGACGAAGTCGGGCAGTCTCCTTGACAACGCGATCACCGAGAACGTGCGGCGGCAGGTCGCGCGGCTCAAGAAATCGCCGCCAGTCGTCGAGCAGCGCTACGCCAGCAAGAAGATCGACATCGTCGGTGCGGTATACGATCTGCCGACGGGAAAGATCACGCTCGTCTAGACTGGACCGGTGCGCGGCTGCCCGATCTTCGGCGCCGCCGGTCAGCTGCACTCGCGATGCCGCACCTTGCACGTGGCGAGCACTTCGTCAGGATCGCGCTTCCACCAGTTGTTGGCGGAGAAGATCTCCACTTCGTGGAACCCGCGGTACCCGCAAGCTTCCATCCAGGTCCGGAGCAAGCGGAGGTCGATGACGCCGTCGCCCATCATTCCCCGATCCGTCAGGAGATCGGTGGTCGGCACCAGCCAATCGCAGATGTGATAAGCGAAAAGCCGCGACGGGCTCTTGCCGCTGGCGCGCTCGATTTCGCGCTTGAGGTGGGGATCCCACCAGACGTGATAGGCGTCGACGGCGATGCCAAGACCATCACCGAGCTCATCGCAGAGATCGTTCGCGTGCTCCATCGTGTTCACGCACGCGCGGTCGGCGGCGTACATCGGGTGCAGTGGCTCGAGCGCTAGCGGCATGCCCGCGCCGCGCGCGTAGGCGAGGAGTTCGCCGAGGCCGTCGCGCACCATTTCCCGTGCGCCGGCTAGATCCTTCGATGCGACGACGCCATCGCCATTCTTCGGCAGGCCGCCGGCGATCACGATCACACATTGCGCTCCGAGGGTGAGCGCTTCGTCGACCGCGCGCTGATTCTCGTCGAGCGCGGCGCGCCGGCCGTCGCGATCCACTGCCGGAAACATCCCGCCGCGGCAGTAGCCCGTGACCGCGAGCCCGGCGTCACGGATCCGCGCGGCGGCTTCTTTGAGTCCCATGGCGGCAACCTGGTCGCGCCACGGCGCGATGCCGCTGATGCCGTGGCGGGCGCATCCGTCGATGATCTGCGGCAGCGTCCACTGCGTGCGTACCGTGGCGGCGTTGAGCGAAAGGAATTTTGCGTCGGGTTCCGTCATGGCGCGCTCCGGGATTCGCCGCGGGCCATCTCAAGCGCGCGCGTTGTCGTGTAGTACTTGGCGATCATGTTGGGTACTTCCCAGTCGGGCAACGCGCCCTTTTCCACGCAGGAGAGAAACTGCGCGGCGACCTCTCCGAAGTGGGCCTCGTGACCGACATGATAGGACGCCGGAACGACGACTCGCCATGCGTCGCCGGTGCGCTTCATGTCGACGCCGGGGTAGGTGGCCCGGACTTCGCGCAACCCTTGTTCCAGCAGGGACGCAAAGTCCGGCGTGCGGGCACTCGCCACGGGCTCGATGGTCAGCACTGGCTGGTATCCTTCGGCCGCGCCCTGCCTTATCACGAGATCGGCTTTCGATCCGCGCATCACCGAGAAATGCGTGTCCCCCGCACCTTCCGGCGCCGCGAATTTCCAGAGCACCGAAACCCTTGCGTGCACGCCCTTGATGCAATAGTCGATTGCGCCGTTGGCGTAGGTATGCAAACTCCCATCGGCCTGCACGTCCTTGCGCAGGAAGTCGGGGTAGTCTTGCAACTGGGTCACCTGCGCGAACTGCGCCGGGCTGATCGCAGTGGGCCAGCGTTTCGCGCCGAGAACGCGAATATCCCGTTCGAAATTCAGGATCACATCCGGGAAACATTCCCACTGCACGAGATCGACGAGGTGCGTCGTGATGTCGACGAGGCCTTCGCCCTGCTGCGCCGTATCGAAGAACCAGGCCGGCCGCTTGATCGGCACGCCGGACACCTGCTTGGAAAAATGGTGGACGCTTTCCTTGACGACGGCCGGCTCCCGCTCGGTGCCTTGCAGCAATTCGCCGAACACCGACGGAATGCGGGAAAAGGCCTTCTGCAGCATCGTGGCGATCTCGTGCCGTTCCGTCATGATGTCGTAGAGCAGCACGCCGTTTTCTGCGGCGAGCGAAAACGCGATGCGCAAGGCGTCGAACCCGGCGACGTCGATCGCCATCGGCTTGTCGGCGAGCACGTTCATGCCGGCGGTCACCGCGCGGGACAGGTACTCGGTCTTGTGCCGGTTGTTGCCCGCGATGACCGCTACGTCTGCGATCCGCTCCGCGCTGAAACGGTCCAGGAAATCGGCGCCGGCATGCGACTTGATTCGCCACGTCGTCGGGTCCGCAGCCCGGGCGTTGTAACTTTCGATCTTCTGCAGATAGTCGGCGAGGTCCGGACCCTCGTCGGCATAGACGTGCACCGTCGGATCGACGTTCGGATACATCGTCTTTTGCAGCAACGCCGCATGGAAATGTCCGGGATCGAGTACGGTCAGCTTCATGGCGCGTCAGCCTTCGATGCCGTGCACGCGCAGGAGCGTACGCATCCGGGACGCGGCCAGGTCCGGATCGCGCAGCAGCCCGGCCGCATCGGCGAGCCGGAACAACTGCGCGAGATGCACGAGGCTGCGCGCGCTCTGCTGCCCGCCCACCATCGTGAAATGCGTCTGGTGACTGTTGAGCCACGCGAGAAACACGACCCCCGTCTTGTAGAAGCGCGTCGGTGCCGCGAACACGTGGCGGGACAGCGGCACGGTGGGCGCAAGAATCGTATCGAAGCGGGCGCGGTCGCCGGCGGCGAGCGCCGTCAGCGCAGCGGATGCCGCGGGCGCGATCGCGTCGAAAATCCCGAGCAACGCGTCGGAATGGCCGGTCGCATCGCCGCCGATCAGATCGGCGAAGTTGAAATCGTCGCCGGTGTACATGCGCACGCCCTGCGGCAGGCGCGCGCGCAACGCGACTTCCTTTCCCTTGTCGAGCAGCGACACCTTGACCCCATCCACCTTGGCGGCGTTGGCATTGATCACCGCGGCGCATGCGTCCGTCGCGCGGGCGTGGTCCGGATCGCTCGCGAGCCCGCCGGCGCCGACCCAGTAGCCGGCGAGTGCCGGGTCGAACATCTCGCCTAACCAGTGCAGGATGACCGGCGCGCGCACCTGCCCCAGCACGCGTCCGTAGACCACGCGCGTAATCGTCGGACGACCGCGCGGAGGCCGCCAGCGCGCGACTCGCCATCAGGATGATGCGTCCTCCGGCCGCCTCGATGGCCGCGCATTGCTCCTCGTAGGCGGCGATGATCTCGTCCAATGTCGCATGGACGCCGGGCGGAAGATGATCGGTACCCGCGCCGGAAAAGACGATGGCGCCCGGAATGCCCCGCGCTTCCTCCACGCTGCGCCGGATCAGCTCGAGCGACGTCGGCCAGTCGAGTCCCATGCCGCGCTGCGCGGTGTCCATTGCCTCGGCCACAGCGAAACCGTGCGCCCACAGGTGACGCCGAAACGCGAGTGTCGCGTCCCAGTCGACGGCCGTCTGCAGCCATGGGTCGATGGCGGCGAGCGGATCGGCAACGACGTGCGCCGCCGCGAATGCGACGCGATTCCACTGCGGCGCACCCGATGGCATCGGCCACGCGACGGCGGCACGTGGCGCAAACGGCACCAGCGTGCCATCGACCTGTGGAAGCTTTATTGGGGTCATGGGGACACGAGCCTACACGACGAGCGCCGGGACATCGACAAAGCGCCGCTCGCGCCAGCTTTGCACGCCGAGCTCGCCGAGCTGCACGCCTTTCGCGCCTTCCAGCAGGTTCCAGCGGAACGGACCGCCGTCGACCACGTGCCGCAGGAAAAGCTCCCATTCGACCTTGAAGGCATTGTCGTACGAGCGGTTCGCCGGGACGAGCTGCCAGGTGTCGAAGAAGTCGATCGACTGCGGCATGTCGGGGTTCCATACCGGCCGCGGCGTCGCGGTGCGCGGCTGGATGCGGCAATCGGTCAGCCCGGCCACGGCCGAGCCGAGCGTGCCATCGACGTGAAATGTCGCGAGGTCGTCGCGGCGCACGCGCGTGCACCACGAGCTGTTGATCTGCGCGATGACGCCGCCGGCCAGTTCGAAGGTGGCGTACGCGGCGTCGTCGGCGGTGGCCGCGTACGGCTTCCCGTTCTCGTCCCAGCGCTCGCCGATGTGCGTGGCGCCGACGCACATCACGCTCTGCACGGCGCCGAACAGGTTGTCGAGGACGTAGCGCCAATGGCAGAGCATGTCGACGATGATGCCGCCGTCGTCCTCCTTCCGATAGTTCCATGACGGCCGCTGCGCGGGCTGCCAGTCGCCCTCGAAGACCCAATAACCGAACTCGCCGCGCACCGAAAGGATGCGCCCGAAAAAACCGGAGTCGTTCAGCATCTTGAGCTTGAGAAGACCGGGCAGCCACAGCTTGTCCTGCACCACGCCATGTTTCACGCCCGCCGCTTCGGCGCGCCGATAGAGATCGAGCGCGTCGGCGAGCGTGGTTGCGAGCGGCTTTTCCGTGTAGATGTGCTTGCCCGCCGCGATTGCCCTGCGAATCAGCTCGGGGCGCCCGCCGGTCGATGCGCTGTCGAAATAGATCGCGTCATCGCGGTTCGCGAGCGCGGCGTCGAGGTCGGTCGTCCAGCGCAGGACGCCGTGTGCCCGCGCGAGTGCTTCGACCTTTCCGGCGTCGCGGCCCACGAGTATCGGGTCGGGCATGACGCATCGCTGCGCTCCGAGACGAACGCCGCCTTGGCTCCGGATGGCGTTGATCGAGCGGATCAGGTGCTGGTTCGTGCCCATGCGGCCGGTGACGCCGTTCATGATCACGCCGAGGCGAATGGTTTCCATAGTGCGGGACTCCCGGAGCGGTCAGAGTGCGAAGAGCGTTGGAGGCATTGGTCAGCGTGCGCCTGGCGCGGCCCGCCCCATGAGGCGCCCCAGCGCGCGGCTGACGGCCGGTACCTTGAGCAGGATCACCAGCGCGATCGTGATCCAGAGCAGCGCGGAAATCGGGCGCGTGAAGAATGGCGTCAGGCTTCCGTCCGACAGCACGAGACCGCGCCGCAGCCCCTTCTCCATCAGATCGCCCAGCACCATGCCGAGCACGAGCGGTGCGACGGGATAATCGAGGCGGCGCAGCGAGATAGCCCAGCACGCCGAACCCGAGCATCACCCAGACGTCGAACAGCCGCGACGAAATGGCGAACGCGCCGACCACGCAAAGCACGAAGATGATCGGAATGATCACCGGCTTGGGCACCATCAGCACGCGGATCAGCAGCTTGGTGAGCGTGAGGCCGTAGAGCAGAATGCCCAGCGCCGCGAACAGCATCATCGCGACGACATCGTACACGAACGTCGGATTCTCGATCATGATCATCGGCCCGGGTCGCACGCCGTGGATCAGCATCGCCGCCATCAGGACGGCCGCAGGCGCGGAACCCGGAATTGCCAGCGTCAGCACCGGGATCATCGCGCCCGGAACGCACGCGTTGTCGCCGGTCTCGGCTGCCATCAGGCCGTCGATCGAGCCTTTTCCGAATTTTTCCGGTTCCTTGCTCGCCCGCTTGGCGGCCGCATACGAAGACCACGCGGCGACGTCTTCGCCGACGCCGGGCAGGATGCCCATGAACGTGCCGATGATGCCGGAGCGCAGGATCGTCTTCCAGTACCTGGCGACGTCGACGAGCTTCGGAATCACCGAATCGAATGGATTGATCTTCACCGGAACCGCTTTTTCCCGCGCGGCCATCAGCAGTTCCGCGAAGCCGAACGCGCCGACCAGCGCCGGCACGAGATTGAAGCCGCCGGCCAGATCGCGGTTGCCGAACGAAAAGCGGTCGTAGCGCGTAGATGCCTTCTTGCCCGACCGCTGCGCAGAAGATACCGATCAGACCCGCGATCCACCCTTTCAGCGGATCGTCCCCGGTCAGCGAGCCGGCGATGATGACGCCGAACGCGGCGAGCCAGAAGAATTCGTAGGCACCGAACTTGAGCGCGAGGTCGCCCAGGATCGGCGTGAACAGCATGAGAAAGAACATGCCGATCAGCGTGCCGAGCACCGAACCGGATGTTGCGATGCCCATCGCGCGGCCGGCGAGTCCCTGCTTGGCGAGCGCGTGACCGTCGAGGCACGATGCCGCCGAGGCAGGCGTGCCCGGAATGTTGAGCAGGATGGCCGAGCGGGAACCGCCGTAGATCGCGCCGACGTAGGTGCAGATCAATACGAGCAGCGCCTGATTCGACGGCATCTTGATCGTCAGCGTGGTCATCAGCGCGACGCCCATCGTCGCGGTGAGTCCCGGCAGCGCACCGATGATCACGCCGACGAGCGACGACAGCGAGGATCAACCCGAGCGAGAGCGGGTCGAGGAACGAGGCAATCGAGTGACCGAACGCGATCAGGCCGTCAAACATCGTCGCGGCTCATCGGGGAGGACCGCAACGCACGTCAGGGCAGGCGCACGTAGAACAGCTGCTCGAACACGAGGGTCACGGCGAGTGCTGTCGCAACCCCGCACACGATGGCAAGAAAGGCGTCGCGGCGGTCCGCCGTTGACTCACCGTCGTCGCTGCGGTTCGCACGGCGAAAGACGAAGACGTACGCCATGACGAACAGCGCGGTGCCGAGCCAGAACGGCAGGCCGCGGCCGACCAGCAGCAACGCGTAGACGAAGAACAACGCGGCGGCCAGTCCAAAGCGGGACGCCGGCACGAGGACCGCGCCGCGGTCGCGTCCGGCTTGCCATCCGGCGATGCGGGCCCGGCCGACGGATCGCCAGACCAGGCACCCGCCAAGAATGGCCAGCAGCGCACCGACGATGCCAGGCCAGAGACCCGGCGCGCTCCACGGCGTGGCACCCTGCTGCTCGAGGCGATCCATCTGCCACGAGGCAACGACGATGAGACCGCCGAGTGCGATCCAGAAGAGACCGCCATAAAGGTCGGTGCGCGGCTTCGCAGCGAACGCGGGATCGGGCATGAGCGGCAGACTGGCGCTGCGCCGACAGCATCCACCAGCCCGCGCATCGCGGACCGGCGGGCTTGCAGGAGTGGCTCAGGGACGCGCGATACCGAGCGTATCCGGCGAGACCTTGGCCTTGCCGCCGTCGAACGCCTGCCAGGCGTTGACCTGCACGGCCGGCATCGCGGCCTTCATCGCGGCGTCGCCGGCAGCCGGCGCGAACTGAGCGCCGCGGCTCGAAGCGTAGTCCTTGAGCGCCTTGGAGTTGTTGATAGTGTCGGCCCAGACCTTCGTCACCGTCGCGATGACTTCCGGCGGGACGCCCTTCGGAATGAAGACGCCGAAATAGTTCGCCGGCTCCTTGAAGTTCGCGATCGATTTCGTCAGCGGCTCGATCGTCCCGTAGCCGTCGATCTCGACCGGACGGTCGCCGACGACGGCGAGCGGGCGCAGCTTCTTGCCGCGAATCATTTCCGCCTGTTCCGCCGTCAACTGCGTCGTGGCGTCGGTTTCGCCAGCGACGGTGGACACGACAGCCGGATTGCCGCCGTCGTAGGTCACGTGCTTGTACTTGACGTTGGCGGCCTTCGCGATCGCCTCCATCGCGCTATGTCCGCTCGAATTGACACCCGCGGTCGCCACACTGATCTGGCCCGGCTTGGCGCGCATCGCGTCGAGCAGCTCGCTGACCGATTTGTACGGCGTGTTCGGGTTGACCGAAAGCGTCGACACGTTCGCGACATTGAGGAACAGGACCCAGTCCTGGATCTTGGTGTCGAGCATGCCGAGCACCGC
This sequence comes from uncultured beta proteobacterium, assembly GCA_963695725.1. Taxonomy (GTDB): domain Bacteria; phylum Pseudomonadota; class Gammaproteobacteria; order Burkholderiales; family Casimicrobiaceae; genus CAIWHR01. Next base: position 989,467 of record CAVOHM010000001.1, on the reverse strand, counting down.
GTACGTCCCCAGATCCTTGGCCGCACCCGCGGTCCACGTGTATCCGTCCTTCGGGGCTTCGAGCGCGTTCTTGGTGCCGATCGAACCGGACGCGCCAGCCTGGTTGACGATGATGACCTTCTGGCCGAGCGCCTTTTCGAGCTCGGCCGCCGTCACGCGCGTCACCTGGTCGGTCGAGCCGCCGGCGGACCACGGCACGATGATGGTGATCGGCTTGGTCGGTTTCCACTGCTGCGCCGATGCGGCGGGAACGAGCGCGAGCGCCGTCAGCGCTGCGATCGCGGTGAACAAAAACGCGCGTTTGCCTGGTTTCATTGCGTCCTCCTTCGGGGTTGACTGCCTAGCCGGATGGGTGGCGGCGGGAGGCAAATGCGCGCACCCGTTGCCACCTCTCCCGCGATGGTACCCGATTGATCGTTGGCCGCAACGTCGGCAGGAATGGTCGGCAGGAATGGCGGTGTACCCGCCCGCCCGATGCGGCTTCCGTCGGCCAAGGCACGAACGGGATAGGGCGCGGGCGCCTCCGTCATTGCGCCAATGGCGCGCTACGCGACGTTGGCGCATGGAGTCGTGGCCGACGTTGCGCCGGCAAGGTTACGGGCAACCTACGTCATCGCGCCAATGGTCAGGTTGCTAGGCCTCGCCCATAAACCTCGTACCAGCCAGCGCCGTTGCGTGTCGATGCGGCGGCGAAGCGTGCTGGCCAACTACGAGAGGAACGATCATGGCGAGGAGCGACGAACGGGTGGCGCGCGATGTGCAGGAAGGGCCCGACAAATGGGTGCGACGTATGCTGGCAGTCGGTATTGCGATATTCCTGGGGTCGGGGGCGGCAACGGCAGATGTCATCGAGGATGACGACGAGGACGATGGCAATGGCCGCTTTTGCTCGGCCACGGCCAACGCCCTGTTCGACTCGTGCCAGCACGAAGGCAGCGACGATTTCGCCAAGGCGCGAGCCCTGTGCATCAATATCGTCGACCGCAACGACCGGAAATCATGTTTTGCAGATGCCAGGTCGGCGGTACAGGAAGGCCGGCAGTTTTGCCGCGAACAACGCGCCGCTCGGCGGGATCTATGCAGCGCACTCGGCGAAGGCCGCTACCAACCCGATTTCGATCCGGTCCTTTTCCAGACCGATTTCCACAATCCGATGAATCCGAATCCCTACTTTCCGCTGCGCGTCGGTTACAGCTGGCGGTACGAGGGCGACGAGACGATCGTGGTGACCGTACTGGACGAGACGAAGTCGATCGAGGGAGTAACCTGCGTCGTGGTCAACGATCGCGTCGAAGAGGGCGGCCAGGTGGTCGAGGACACCGACGACTGGTACGGGTTGCGGCACGACGGCACCGTGGACTACTGCGGAGAAATCGCGCAGAACTTCGAACTGTTTCCCGGCGATAGCCCCGCCTTGGCCGAGCTGACGGACGTCGAGGGCTCGTGGAAGACCGGCCGCGACGGCGCCCTTCCAGGCACGCAGTTCATGGCGATGCCGATCGCGGGCGCTGTTTACCGCCAGGAGTTCGCGGCAGGGAACGCCGAGGATGCCGCCGAAGTGCTGACCACGACCTACGGCTTCGGCAGCGACGCGCAACTCGATCAGTTCGCGCCACAGGCGCTCGTGGCGCTGCTATGCAACAATGACTGCGTCGTGACGCGCGAGTTCACGCCGATCGAACCGGGCGCGTTCGGGTACAAATACTATGCGCCGGGCATCGGATTGTTCCTCGACGTCAACCCGGGCACGGGAAAGTCGGTTCGGCTGGTCGATTGCAACGTCGACCCTGTAAAGTGTGCAGCCATAAGTGCGTTGCCCGGCCCGTGATCGGCCTGCCGGCATGATTGGGCGCGTGCATCTTGACTGCCCGGGCGCATGGCGCCCGGGCGGGCCGCCGGCGCGCGGGTCACACCCCCCGCCGTCGGCAACGATTCCGGACGAACGAAACGACGCGCGGAGGTCATCATGAACGAATGGGTCGACTCGCGCACGCGGGTCTGGGCCGTCATAGCGGTGATCGTAGGCGTCGGCCTCTTCGTCGGCATCGAGCTGATCGAGGAGCCGACGATGACCATGCGCGATCTGTTGTTCGAGGTGCTCAAGACGACGCCGCTGGTGATGACGAGCGTCGGCGTCGTGCTGCTGATCCGTGTGTCGCAGCGCCAGCGCGACGAGCATCTGCAGATCATCCGCGACCTGGAGGTTGCGCGCGTGCAGGGACATCGCTGGCGCTCGGAATCGCGTTCGCTGCTCAATGGCCTTGGCCAGGCGATCGAGGCCCAATTCTCCCGCTGGAACCTTACCGACGCGGAGCGGGAAGTAGCCTTGCTGTTGCTGAAGGGACTGAGCACCAAGGAGATCGCGGCGGTGCGTGCGGTCAGCGAGCGCACGATCCGGGAGCAGTCCGGCGCCATCTACACGAAGGCGAGCCTCACCGGCCGCGCCGCGTTGTCCGCGTTTTTTCTCGAGGACCTGCTCGCGCCGATCGAACGCCCCGAGCAGAACCACGCGCGGTAGGCTCTATCGTCATTCGAACCTGTAAGTGAGGCGCACGTAGAAGCTCCTGCCACGCGGATCGGCGTAGGCGGGGTCGTAGCCGACCTGGACCGTGTCGGTTTGGTTGGTGAATGGCGGGTCGGCGTCGAAGAGATTGCGCACGCCAAGGACGATCGAGGTGTTCCGGAGCCCCGAGTAGACCGCCTGCAGGTCCCAGAGGCTGTAGGTCCCAACGCGTCGCGGATTGCCCTGGACGTCGGAGTTCGCGTCCACGTAGCCGGACTGGAACAGCTGCCCGAGCGTGGCGCCCCACGGCCCGTGTTGCCAGTTGAGCTGTGCGTAATGCCGCCACCGCGGCACGGCGTCGAACGCCCCATAGCGACCGGCGTTCGAAACGGGGGGAAGACCGTCCAAATGGGCAGTGAAATGTTGCACGTAGGTGCCATCCAGTCCCAATTGAAATCGGCCGAGCGATGTATCCGGCGCACGCAGTGCCAGCGTTACGTCGAACCCCGACGTGTCGACACGACCGAGATTCTGGTTCCACTGGACGAGCTTCCGGATCGGGCCCGGCAGCGCCGGGTTGGCGGGATCGACCGGAAAGCGTACGACGTTGGTGGCGCCGTAGACATCGAAGTGATCGAAAATCTCGTCGGTGTCGAGCGATCCGATGACGTTCGTCTGGTCTATCTTCCACCATTCCACGCCCAGCGAGATACGCGGGGCCGGCGTCCAGATCATCCCGGCGGTGTATTGGGTCGACTTTTCGGATTGGAGCTCGCGATTGCCGCCGCCTTGCACCTGGTATTCACCGAACCCGCAATCGGCCGGACTCTCGGTAACCGGGCAGCGCACCGGATCGTCGAATCCGCTGGCCGTGGAGCCCGACCGGGGCGAGTAGAGGTCCGGCAGCGACGGCGCGCGAAATCCGGTGCCCCACGATCCGCGCAGCAGCAGCGTGCTCGCCGGCTGCCAGCGGACGGCGAGCTTCGGATTGGTCGTCCCGCCGAAATCGCTGTAATGGTCGTAGCGCGCCGCCGCGGTGAGCGAGAGCGCGGGGGTGAGCGGAACCCCGAGCTCGACGAAGCTGGCTGTGACGGTGCGGCTCGCCTGCTGCTCCCCCACTTCCGGCGGCGTGCCCAGAATATCCCCGGTCGCGAGGGCTGGCGATGGGTGGTCGGCGAGTTTCTCCCGGCGCCATTCGCCCCCGAACGCGAGCGCCAGCGGGCCACCGGAAAGCGTCGCAATTTCGCGCGAGAGCTGAACGTCAACCTGGTCCATCGTCCCCCGCGCGTCGCGCGCCGGGCCGATGACCTGGGTGGAGGCGAGCAGGTCCGCACCCTCCCGATCTAGTGAGCCGAACGGATTGATCCGCCCGCTCGCCAGCGCAGGAACGAACAGCGACGCGGAAACGTATCCTTTCGTAAACGATTCATCCGCGGTGTTCACGCTGTGGCTGAAGGCGGTACTGTAATTCCAGTCAGGGGTGTTTCCCTGTGCCCCAACGACGAACCGGTGCGCGTCGGTCGTCACGTTGCTCGAGCGCGGTCCGAGCGCGGCTGTACGGTAGTAGACTTCTAGCGGTCCGGCGAGCCCGTTGGCCGCGGCGAATCCGGTCGGGTAGTAGGGGCCGTCCGCTGGATAGACAGCGGCGACGTGGTCGCGCGTGTCGGCGCGCGACGCGGGCGTGGGTGAGACGGAAAGTTCGGACTTGTTTCGCGCGTAGACATACTCCACGAACAAATCCTGGCCAGGCGCGAATTGCCAGGCCGCACGGGCAATTGCGCTCAGCCGCTCGGCCGTTGGCGCCAGATTGCCCGATGCGACCGCATCGAAGCCGCACGCCGACCCGGCCGCAACCATGTTCCGAAGAGGCAGCGATTGCGGCGGTGCGCAGCCTGTCCCAAACGCCGGATTGACGAAACCGCCGTCGGGAGTGCGAATATTGGCGGGAAAGGTTGCGAGGCCAAGCCTCTCGATTCCGGCGTCGGGACGGTGGCCGGTGGAAGCATACGGACGGCCCCGCGCCTCGATCGCGCTATCCTTTTGCCAGTCCAACGCCACGAACGCGTTGACGCGGTCCTTGCCAAGCTCGCCAAAGCCCGCCGTCGCCGTCGCTTGGGCATGGTCGCCGCCGCCGTGTTGCGTCGCTCCGACCTGTCCGGTCACTTCGACGCCACGGAAATCTTTGCGGGTGATGAAGTTGATGACGCCCGCGATCGCGTCGGAGCCGTAGATCGACGACGCGCCGTCCTTCAGGATCTCGACGCGATCGATGGCCGCGAGCGGAATCGCGCTCAAGTCGACGGTGCCGCTCAGGAACGCATAGTTGGCAAGGCGGCGGCCGTTCAGCAGCACCAGCGTGTTGCCATCACCCAGACCCCGCAGGTTGGCACTCGCCAGCCCCGGATTCTCGGCTTCCCCAAGTGCGAGTTGACCATTCGCACCATTGAAGTTGGCGGCGATATGAGCGACGAGTTCGCCCGCGGTCGTCCAGTTGCCGCGCAGGATCTCCGCGCGCTCGATAATCTGCACGGGGAGCGCCGAGGCGTGGTCGATCTGGGGGACGCGCGATCCGGTGACTTCGATGCGGATTGCTCCCGGGGCCGTTGCCGGTTCCAGCGCATGCGCGAGCGTCCCGCCAACGGCGCCCCAGGCGATCGCTACGGCGCGCGCCAGTGTTCGTTGGTCGGGGTGGACCATGCGGATGTCCGACGACAGATGGGCGATTGGATCACGCGAAATCGAGTATTGAGGGTTCGCGCTTGCAGGTCAACTGGCCGGCATGCGAAGCGCCGAGCGCTATCGATAGGTCGTACCTCGGCAGCCAGCCGGCATGTTTCCGGCTCGGCGGACCCGACCCGTGAAGCCTCATAATGTCGAAAGTGTTCTCGGTCGACGCCCTGGCGTTTCCTGACGCAATGGTATGACCCGGCGTGACAATGTGCGAAGGTAACTGCGTCGATGGGTGAAAAGAAACGACGTCTGTCCGCGCTGCCGGCGGGGCAGGCAAGCTTCGACGGCCGGCTCATCACGCGCGCATTTGCCGCGCTCGAGGCAGGCGATCACACGAACGCCACGGCGGCGTTCGACGCGCTGGTGGCAAACCCACCAGGGGATGCCGACGCGCTGCAGGCGGTGGGAGTCCTGGGGCTGCAGCTGGGAGACCCGCAGCGCGCGCTTGTGCCGCTGCTGCGCGCGATCGAGTCGGATCCCCGTGCACCGGCTTACCGTTGCCATCTCGCGATCGCGTACCGGAGCCTCGGGAAGGCCGATCTCGCCATCGCGGAACTCGAAACCGCACTCGCGCTCGACCCCGCGCTCGCGGAAGCGCATTCGAACCTTGGCAACCTCCTGCTCGAGCGCGGCGATAATGCATCGGCCGAGGCGAGTTTCGCCCGTGCGCTCGCGATTCGACCCGACTATCCGTTTGCGCTGTACGGGCAAGGGGAAGCCCGTATCGCGCTGGGGCGATTCGAGGCCGCCGTCGCGAACCTCGAGCGGGCGCTTGCGCTGGATCCGACATTGCACGAGGCGCGGTACAACCTGTCACGGGCACGGTTGGCGCTGGCGGAGCGTCTGGAGCGCGCGTCCGATGCCGCGGCCTCGTCGCCGGCCATTGCCGGGCACGCGGACGCCGCGCTGGAAAATGTCGTCGGCGCGCTTGAGACTGCGCGCGACAATCCTGCGTATTGGGTGCAGTTCGAACATTGCGTCAAGGAATTCGATCTGCGCCACCCGGTCGATTCACGCGTTCGCGATCTGCTGTTTCGCGCCCTCGGCCATCCGGCGGTCGACGCGGCGCGATTGGTGCGGCCAATCGCGAGCCTCGTGGCCACCCGCCCCGACGCGGTCGAGCTGTGGCGTCGGCTTTCCGGTTCCGGGGCGTACGACGCGCGTGTGTGGAACGAACTCAAGCCCTTCGTTCGCGATCTTCTCGGCAGCGCGCTCCTGCATCGCCTCTTCGAGGAGGTCGTGGTCCCGAACGTTTTTCTGCAACGTGTGCTCGCGTTCGCGCGCCGCGGTCTGCTGCAGGAATTCTCGGATGAATCCGCCGCCGAGCCCTCGCTGCCGCTGCCGGCCGTCGCGGCGATGGCGCATCAGTGTTTCATCACCGAGTACGTGCTTGAGGCGTCGACCCAGGAATGTGCGCAAACCGAGCAACTGCAGGGCGCGATCGCGCAAGCGCAGGCGAGCGGGAGGGCGGTGCCGCTCCACTGGTACGCCCTCTACGCGTGCTATCGCCCGCTCGACACGCTCGACGCCGCGGAGTCGATCGCTGCCGATCTCGCGTCCACGCCGCTGTCCTTGCTCGCAACGCGGCAGATTCGGGAGCCGCACGAGGAGGGGCGCGTCCGGAGCATGATCGGCGCGCTGACCGAAGTGGCCGACGACATTTCCACCGCGGTGCGCGAGCAGTACGAAGCCAATCCGTATCCGCGATGGCTGCGCATGGGCCGGGACATCGCGCCGATGTCCGTGGCGGGATACCTGCGCGGTCTCTTTCCGGAGGCGGATCTCGCTGGCGTTCCCGATACGCCCGCGCGAATCCTCGTCGCGGGTTGCGGCACAGGACGGCACCCGATCTCTACCGCGCGACGATTCCCGGATTCGAGCGTGCTGGCCGTGGACCTCAGCCGGACGAGCCTCGCCTATGCGCTGCGCAAGTCGCGCGAACTCGGGATCTCCAACGTGGAATACCGGCAGGCGGACATCCTGGCGCTGGGATCGCTCCCCGAGCGCTTCGACGTCATCGAATGCACCGGCGTGCTGCATCACCTGCGCGATCCGGTCGCCGGCTGGCGCATCCTGTGCACGCTGCTGCGCCCCGGTGGCGTGATGCGCATCGGGCTCTACAGCGCGATCGCGCGCCGGCACGTCGTTCGCGCGCGTGAATTCATCGCGGCGGAAGGTTTTGCGCCGACGCCTGACGGCATACGCGCTTGCCGCGCTGCGATCCTGTCCCGGCAGGACGACGCGCTACTCGCGCGCGTCGCGAGAGGCGAGGATTTCTACAGCCTCAGCGGCTGTCGCGACCTGATTTTCCATGTCCAGGAGCATCGCTTCAGCCTGCCGCAGATCGCCGGGCTCCTCGCCGACCTCGATCTCGAATTCATCGGCTTCGAATGGCCGGACGACGCGACGATCGCCAGGTATCGCGCCCGCTTCCCCGAGGACCGCGCGCTGTCCGATCTCGGCAACTGGCATCAGTTCGAAACGAGCCGGCCCGACACATTCGTGCTGATGTATCAGTTCTGGGTGCGGCAGAGGGCATGACCACCGCGGCGCACGCGCTCGCCGGATCGCGCCGCACATTTCGGGGTGCGAGCGGGATCGTGTCGATCGGACGGCGCGGCCGACGAGAGGATCCGGCTGGCTGGTTTACAATTCCCGTCTCGCCCAGTTCAAAATTCCCGAGGAGCACGACGATGTCAGCGTTCGATCTGATGCGCCGAGCCTGCGTTGTCGGCCTGCTTGCGCTGGCTGGCGCGACTGCCGCCGTGTTTCCGGCGGACGCGCAGACGCATTCGTCGAAAGCGAAGTCGGCCGCGGCCGCGACGGCGCTGCCGGAGCCGCTGACGCAGGAAGTCGGCGCGCGAACTTCTCGCGCGACTATCGGACGAGCAGGTGCGGCAGCTGTTGCTGCAGCAACTGGATCGGGCGGCGGCACCGGAGAAAGCCGAAGGCCGCCCGGGCATGTCGGGGATGGTCGAGCGGAACGCCGCCATGATGCGCGAGCGGCTCGTGGAGTTTCGGGAAGCGATTCGACGCGTTGCCGGAGACGTTGCGCGACGTCGTCGCGAAGCTGGATGAGCCGGATGGACCGACGGTGTTGCCGCGCGTGGCCGCGTTGGTGGCGTTGATGCTGGCGATAGGATGGGCGGTACAGCGTGTCTACCAGTACGCGCTGCGGAATTATCGCAACGGAATCAGCCGGCGGCGCCGCGAGATCGTTCTCCGCTCGCGCAATTAAGCTTGGGGCGGGACTTGCCCTCGACCTCACCGGGATCGCCGTGTTCGCGCTGGGCGCGCTCGCGCCATTCTTCGCGCTCTGGCAAGGGCACGGCCTGCGGCGGATCGCCATCCTGGAGCTGCTGATCGCGATCGTCGTCGTGCGCGCGACGTGGCTCGTCGCCGAGTTCCTTCTGTCGAGTGGCGCCGAAGAGAAGCGTCTGCTGCCGTTTGCCGACGTGCCCGCACGGCGGCTGCGCCGGTTCGCCGTGGCGATTGCCGTGCTCTGGGGCGCCTCCAGTTTCGTGAACGCGGTAATGATAGGGGCAGAGGTGACCGCGGCGACGGTCGATCTTTTCCAAATTGTCAATGTCGTGCTGAGCCTTGCTATCGTCCTGTGGACGGTGTGGCGCGTGCGCGCGCCGATTGCGCACCTGATCCGTGGTGAAGGAAAACACAACGTCATTTCCCGGCTGCTGGCTGACCTGTGGCCGGTGATCGCGACCGCGTTCTTCCTGATCATCGGCAGCACGCGGATTTTTGACGTCTTCAGCGCCACGCCTGTCGTCGCTGGCGCAGGTATGCTGACGTTGCTTCTGGTAATGGCGCTGCCGATGTTCGACATGTTCCTGTGCCGGGCGCTCGCGGCGGCCGCGCGCGCCCCGGCGGTCGAAGGCGCTGCGGCGCCGGGATTCGTCGCGGCCTATGAGACCGTGTTGCGCCACGCGATCCACATCGTCGTCGTCGTGCTGGGACTGATCGTTCTCGCCCGTCTTTGGGAAGTCGACCTGTTCGCGTTTGCGGAGGCGAGCCTGGGCGGGAAGATCTCGAGTTCGCTGCTCGGCATCTGCATTGTGCTGCTACTGGCGTACATGCTGTGGGAGGTCGCGAAGACGGCGATCGATCGCCGCCTGTTGGCCGAGGGCGAGCAGGCTCACGACGTGCCGGCTTCGCGCGTGCGGACGCTGCTGCCCCTGCTGCGCGCGCTCATCCTGGTCACGATCGTCGTGATGGCCACGATGTCGTTCCTGGCGGCGCTCGGCGTCGATATCCTGCCGCTGCTGGCGGGCGCGAGCGTTGTCGGCGTGGCGATCGGCTTCGGCTCGCAGACGCTGGTGCGCGACATCGTCTCGGGCGCGTTCTTCCTGATGGATGACGCGTTCCGACTGGGCGAATACATCGAGGTCGGCAGCGACAAGGGCACGGTAGAGAAGATCAACGTGCGCTCGCTCTTCCTGCGCCACCACCGCGGCGCGCTCAACATTCTGCCCTACGGCGAGATCAAGCGCCTGCGCAACACGAGCCGCGACTGGCGCGTCGTCGTGATGGAGTTCCGGCTCACCTACGACACGAACATCATGCAGGTGAAGAAGATCCTGAAGAAGATCGGCGAAGAGCTCGCGGCCGATCCGGACTACAAGGACGACCTGATTCAGCCGCTGAAGTCGCAGGGTGTGATGGCGGCCGAGGACAGCGCCATCGTCGTGCGGGCCAAATTCACGGCCAAGCCAAGCAGCACGTCGTTCATGATCCGCCGCGTGGCCTACGACAAGATCATCTCGGCTTTCCTGGAGGCCGGCATCAAGTTCGCGCACAAGGAGGTGACCGTCAACGTGCCGCGGGAGCAAGACGGTGACGAGAAGGCGACAATCGCTGGCGCCGCCGCGCGGACGGTAATCGGCGAAGAGGAGGCCGCGCTGGCGAAACGCGACAAGCGCGGGTAGCCGCGACGCACGATCGCGCGGTGGCGGCCGCGCGCGCGGACTCGCGGCGACCGCGATCTATGCTGCCGGAAAGGATCGCATCGACGCCAGCACCGGCGCGGCGTTGCCGGATCACAACGAAACCGACATCTGCGTCGACTACGCGTTTGCGGATTCAACCGGTCAACGCAACACGTTCGCTGAACATCTCAGCGGGCGTGTGGAAGCCGAGCGTCTTGCGTGGCCTTTGGTTCAATTGTCTCACAATTCGCGTCAAAGCAGCAGTTGGTACCGGACTCGACATTCGGCGCGCTGGGATCAGCTGCGAATCAACACCTGCTTGAGCATGCGTGGCCTATCAACGAGGTTGGCGAGTGTGTGTTCGTCCAATGAATCATAGAGTGCCTCGAAGGCATTGACCAAGATTCCCTTCAATCTGCAGGACGACGTGATTCGGCACGCCTGTGGGTCGCCCGATAGGCACTCGACGATTGGCGCGTCGCCTTCACTTGCTCGCACGACTTCCCCGAGGTGAATTTCCTCAGGGGCTCGCGCCAGGCGAATTCCGCCGCCTTTACCCCTTACGGACTCCACGATGCCGGCGCGCGCGAGCTGGTGAACGACCTTCATCAGGTGGTTTTCGGAAATTCCGTAGGCCCCGGCGATTTCCGGAATTGTCGCGAGGCGGGTTCGGTCGAGCGCCAGGTACATCAGCACACGCAGCGTGTAGTCGGAAAAGACGGCGATGGCTGCCGAATCACCGCGGTCCTAGCCGCCGACATACCAAGTGAACACTATGACACCCTCTAGACCGAGCCCGATGTCCGCCTCGCTGCGCGGCGGGCGCACTGTTCGCGGCGCAGGACAGGACAATCCCGCCGCCGGGTAATCCCGAGGTCCATCCGGGGAGAGCAATCATCGAGGCGATGCTGGAATCGGGAGTCCCCGTCGGATTGGCGAAGTCGCCGCCGGACGCGGCTACCGGGTTCACGATCGAGAACGTCATCGCAGTGCGTCACTGGACGCCGAAGTTGGTGTCGTTCCAAACGAGCCGAGCCCCTGGCTTCCGGTTCACGCCCGGGCACTACACGAGGGTTGGCCTCGGTGGTGCGGACGGCAAACTGGTCAGGCGGCCGTTTTCGGTCGTGTCCACGACCTACGATCCGTATCTCGAGTTCGTCGCCGTACTCGTGCCCGGCGGGCAATTCTCCGGTCTCTTGGCGGGAGTCCGCGCGGGCGCCTCGATGCGAGTGGACAAGTCCAGCTACGGCTTTCTCACGATCGACCAATTCGCGCCGGGCGAGGATCTCTGGCTCCTGGCGAGCGGCGCCGGGCTCGGCCCCTTCGTCTCGATCCTGCGCGATCCAGCGACCTGGACCGCCTTCCGGACAGTCGTCGTCGTGCACAGTGTCCGCAATGCCTGTGAGCTCGCTTACCGCGATGAGATTGCGGCCATTCCGCACGGCGAATCGACAGCAATCGACGCGGAGCGATTGAAGTACGTGCCCATTGTCACGCGGGAATTCTGCTCAGTGGCCTTGAACGCCCGAATTCCGCAGCTTATCGAGCAGGGCCGCCTCGAGTCTGCGGCGGGCGTGAGCCTCGATCCGCGGCGGTCCCGGATCATGGTGTGCGGCAATCCGGACTTGGGGCACGCGCTGCGCCGGCAACTCACTGCACGGGATTTCCATGTCAATCGGCGCGCCGCGCCGGGGCAGCTCGCATTCGAAAATTACTGGCAAGGAACGCCGTCATGACCTTTGTGGTGACCGAGTCATGCATCCGTTGCAAGCATACGGATTGCGTGGACGTTTGCCCGACGGATGCCTTTCGCGAGGGCTCGAACTTCCTCGTGATCGACCCGGACGAGTGCATCGATTGCACGCTGTGCGTCCCGGAGTGTCCGGTCGAGGCGATCTTTGCCGAGGATGACGTTCCGTCCGATCAGCGCGCCTTCACCGCACTCAATGCCGAGCTGGCGAAAGTTTGGAAGCCGATCATCGAAACGAAACCTGCGCTACCCGATGCTGATGAGTGGGCGCAGGTCAAGAACAAGCTGGACCAGTTGAAACGCTGAGCGGGTACTCGGTTCCGCCAGTCCCAGGACACATGCGGTCCCGATCTTTCAACCACGACCGGAGTTAAAGCCATGCCCCAACATGCGCATATCCACCTTTCACCCGACGCAATCTATCCATTCGACGCTCGCGGTGTCGCCAAACGCTTCCGGCATGCCGCCATTTTCGGGGCGCTCGACGCCCTGAATCACGGCGAGACCATGCGCTTCGTCAACGATCACGACCCGCTGCCGCTGCTCGACCAGCTCGTGACGCGATACGGTGCATCAATCACTATTCGGTACGTCCAACGTGATCCGGGCGCGATTGTGATCGACTTCGTGAAGAGCTGAAAGGAAAATGGTTCCTTGCCTACCTGACCGGCGTCGGGGTGCGTGCCGCGTTCGGATGTCAAGGGAGACGGGTCTCGCGGCGGTGGAGTCGCAATGAATGACTACGTGAAAGCATGGCAATGCATCGGCTGCGGAAAGATCGAGGCCCCGCCGACTTGCAGGCACCAACCCTCGCAAAGGTGGATGGGACGCCTCCTACCGCGCGATGCAGGAGCAGGCGCGCTCTATGCTAGCGGCCGGCGGCAGTACGACCTGAGCGCATCCAGAACGGCCAATGCGGGTGCGCTGACGCCAGCAGAGCGTTCGAACCTGAGCCGGAAAGTCGCACTTAGCTCGGCTCGTCATGTCGATCCCGAGCCGATATGGAGTTTCACAAGGGCTGCAGATGTTGAAGATTGAAGAACCCCCACCGCAGGCGAAGTCCACTTCCGACGCTTTCGCGCTCTGGAACCTGGGGTTTCGACCGTTCTATCTGCTCGCCAGCAGCTTTGCCGCGTTGTCGATCCTGCTCTGGATCTGCCAGTACACCGGCCACTTGCCCGCTTCCTATATGCGAAGTCCGGCGTGGCACGGTCATGAAATGTTATACGGCTACACGCTGGCTGTGGTTGCGGGGTTCCTCCTCACGGCGGTTCGCACCTGGACCGGGAAGCCGACGCCCTCGGGCGTGTCGCTGATGGCGCTTGCGGCGCTTTGGGTGGCCGGTCGCGTCCTGGTCCTGACCCCTTTTCCCATGGCCGCGGCGGTTGTCAATGCGGCATTTCCGGTGGCGATCGCCATCGGCATAGGCATCCCCATTGTCCAGAGCCGGAACCGGCGCAATTACTTCTTCATCGCACTGCTGTTGCTGCTTGGCCTTGCCGTGCTTGGCGTTCCATGTTGCGCACCTGGGCATGCTCCCGTGGCCGGAGCGAGCGAGCCTGCAGGTCGGACTCGATGTCGTTCTGTTCATCATGGCCGTGATGGGCGGGCGGGTGATTCCGATGTTCACCAACAATGGCGTGCCGCGGTGCGAATGCCACGCGCCAGCCCAGTGGTCGAAAAACTCGCGCTGGGTGGTGTGCTTGTCCTGCTTGGGGCCGACCTGTTGCAGGCGCCCCAGGGCGTCATTGCCGTGGTCGCGTTGCTCGTTGCCGTTGCACACGCCTGGCGGCTCTACCTCTGGCAACCGTGGCGGACGTTGGGCGTACCGATCGTATGGGTCCTGCACGTGGCCTACGGCTGGATTGTCGTCTATCTCGTGCTACGCGGACTTGCCGCGCTTGGCTTCGTAGACGAACCGTTCGCGGTGCATGCGCTGACGGTCGGGGCGATCGGCGGCATGACGATTGGCATGATGACGCGTACGGCGCGCGGCCACACCGGGCGCCCACTGGTGGCGGACCAATTCGAGTTGGTCTGCTACGTTCTGGTTGCACTCGCCGCGGCAATTCGCGTCTTCGGCGGCATGTTCATGTCCGGCGGTACCTGGAGTCGGTCGTCGTCTCGGGCCTTTGCTGGTCCGCAGCGTTTGCCCTTTACGCGATGCGCTATTGGCCGGTGTTGTCGCGGCCCGGCTCGACGGCAAGCCCGGATAGTTTCACGTCCTCCGAGGAGTCAGTATGGCTACCAGACATGCGTCGTCCGGTGAACTCATCGACCTTCGGCCGTTGGGCCCCACTCGACGAGTCCCAGTCCACGACGCTGTTGCGTGACGAGCAGCTCAAGATCATGCGACTCGTCATGGCCGCGGTCGCCGCGGCTTGACGGCAAGCCCGGATAATTTCACGTTCTCCGAGGAGTCAGTATGGCTACCAAACATGCTTCGTCCGGCGAACTCATCGATCTCCGGCCGTTATGACACATGGTAACGAGGACCCCGATCGGAAACCTGTTCCGTGCGCCCGCTGCGGGGAGGTGGTACCAATATCCGAGGCGAAGAGCTTTGAGGCCGTGGATTATGTCATCTACTTCTGCGGTTTGGATTGTTATGCAAAGTGGGCAGCGCAGGAGGATAGACCTGAATGCTTGCCGCGGAAGGACTGATGCGCTGCGTATTGTCCCGTGGGTGGCCTGCGCATAAGGAAATGTAGCGGGTCTTCGGGTGGATAGTCTGCCGTTCGGTGCCGCGTGTCCGCGATGAGCGAAAAGAAACGTATTCTCACCGGGGTCCGGCCGACCGGCCACTGCACCTAGGGCACTATGCCGGGGCACTGGACAACTGGGTCAAGCTGCAGCGCGAATACGACTGCTACTTCCTCATCGCCGATTACCAGGTGTCGGATTCCGCCGGCACCTTCCACGCGTTCGGAGCGCCGTTTGAACGAAGTGGCGCTCGCGACTGGTTGGCCGTCGGGCTTGATCCCGAAGGAAGCAGCTTCGTCATCGAAAGCATGGTACCGGAGCACGCAGAGTTGATGACTTGGCTTGCGTGGTTCATGCCTGTCGGGATGCTCGAACGCAATCCCACGCTCAAGGCGGAGATGGAGGCGATCGAAAAGCCCGCCGATGCGACCACGAGAGGCAAGTCAGTTCCGGTGGCGTTCTACATCTACCCGGTCATGCAAGTCGCGAACATCCTCCTGACCCGTGCGCATCTCGTGCCGGTGGGAGAAGACCAGCTGCCACACATCGAACTGACGCGGGAAGTCGCGCGACGGTTCAATCGCGAGTTCAAGCCGATCTTTCCGGAGCCGGAGGCGCTCGTGGGTCGCGTACCGCGTCTGGTGGGCATCGACGGCAATATCAAGATTCGAATTCTGGAGTGTTCATGATGTGACCTCCTGGTGCTTCGCCAGCAATTCATGTGCGCTTCGTTTCCAACACAACCCGGCCGTCCTGCGCGGCTGTCCTTGACCGGCTGCGCTGATCGAATCGAAGTCTGTCAAGTATGACCGCTGTGGCGCCCATTGCTCGATTTGAGTCAAATACGAGCAAGTCGCGCGGCAACACCATCGATCTCAGGGACAGCGCCGAAACGGTGGCAAAGAAGGTGCGCCGCATGTACGCCGGCCCTCCGCGGTGCGCAAAGAGCCGGGAAGGGTGGAGGAGAACCCGGTCTTCTTATACCTTGACGCCTTCGATCATGACGCTGCGCAAGTTCGGGACCCGAAAGTGCGCTACGAGCGCGCAGGTGTGAGCAACAAGGAGTTGAAGAATCGGCTGACATCGGTCCTGTATGAGCTGCTCGAGCCCATGCGCGAACGCAGGGCGAATTACGAATCGAATATGTCGCGAGTGCGCGAAGCGCTCGAGCAGGGGACGAAACGCGCTCGGACGATCGCGCGGGAAACGATGGAGATGGTGCGGGATGCGCTAGACCCTAACTACCTCAGGAAACACTGATGGGGCGACCAAACGTTTCGCTTACACGTGCCAAGATGGAGAACCGATGTCGCCTGCCTTGGTGGGGCAGTTACGCCTCGTACGCGCGGCCGTCGTGCATGGCCGGCGGCAACGCCTCCAGCGAGTGTTAGGTCGATAGACCGCGGCAACTTCGGCGTTCTCAACGATGTGGGATCGTGCCATGGCAAAGCCAAAGAAACGAAGACCGGTATTCTTCAATCTGCTGCAGATTCAGATGCCGGTGGGTGCGTTTACGTCCATTGCGCATCGGATCACGGGCCTGTTATTGGCATTCGGCATTCCATTCGGCATCTATGCACTTGACGTATCGCTCCAAGGCCCGCAGGGCTATGCGCAGGTGATTGCGATGCTAGGCAATTGGCCAGGCAAGGGCGCGCTGATCGTGTTGGCCTGGGCGCTGGCGCACCATGTGTTGGCGGGGGTCCGTCATCTGCTGAGCGATATCGACATTGGTTCGCAGCTGCTGGCGGCTCGTCGCAGTGCCTGGGTCGTCAACGTGGGGGGCATGGCAGTGGCGTTGCTTGCAGCGGGATTATTGCCATGAGGAAAACTGTCACCGGACTGCGCGCTTGGTTGGTGCAGCGAGTAAGCGCCGTTTACATGCTCTTGTACATGACATTCTTTCTAGCCCAATTCATTGTCGACCCACCAGGATCCTATATGGCTTGGCAGGGCTGGATGATGAGCTTGAGTGTGAGCACCGCCACCGCCGTTTTCTTCGCTGCGTTGCTGGCGCATGCCTGGGTGGGTATCCGCGATGCGATCATGGACTACGTTCACCCGGTTGCATTTCGCGTTGGCCTGCTGGCGTCGTTAGGTTTTGGCCTTACGGCGGCTGGCGTATGGGTGATGCGAATTCTCTGGCAGGCGTACGGCTAACGAAAGCTCGCGTCGGGGCGACCCGGCAGGAGACACTCATGAAGATCTCGATCTTCCGCTACAACCCGGAAAAGGATGAGAAGCCGTACATGCAGGCGTTCGAGGTCGATTTGGAGTCAATGGACCGAATGCTCCTGGACGTTATTCTCCGCATCAAGATTCAGGACGATTCTCTTACCATCAGAAAGTCCTGCCGCGAAGGGGTATGCGGCTCCGACGCGATAAATATCAATGGCCGCAATGGATTGGCGTGCATCACTCCAGTCCGGGAATTGAAGGAGCCGGTAGAGTTGCGCCCACTGCCGAGCTTTCCGGTCATTCGCGATCTGGTGGTCGACATGACCCAGTTCTTCAAACAGTATCACTCGATCAAGCCATATCTCATCAATGACGAACCAGCGCTCGAAAGGGAACGCCTGCAGTCGCCGGAAGACCGTGGCAAGCTGGATGGTTTGTACGAGTGCATCCTGTGTGCCTGCTGCACGACCCAGTGCCCTTCGTTCTGGTGGAACCCCGACAAGTTCGTCGGGCCGGCCGGCCTGTTGCAGGCATACCGTTTTATTGTCGACAGCCGGGATCGAGCCACCGAGGAACGTCTTGATGACTTGAACGATCCTTTTCGGCTATTCCGTTGTCGCACGATCATGAACTGTACCGAGGTTTGCCCCAAAGGATTGGAACCGTCCCGCGCAATCGAGAAGATCAGGTTGATGATGGTCAAGCATTCCCTTTGAGGGACGCAACGGCATGCCGTTGGAAGCGCCGTCGACGCCTCATGCCACCAGTGTCGGATCGGGTTTCTGCCCCGTATCCGGTCAGGCCGCTCGTGCCTCACCCGCTTGCTCGTAAGTGCGCCCGTCGCGGATGTGGTAGATCCGCCGGAAGGTCGGGATGATCTTTTCGTCGTGGGTGACGACG
Source organism: uncultured beta proteobacterium (assembly GCA_963695725.1). Lineage (GTDB taxonomy): Bacteria > Pseudomonadota > Gammaproteobacteria > Burkholderiales > Casimicrobiaceae > CAIWHR01. The sequence goes on along the minus strand of CAVOHM010000001.1, from coordinate 971,763 downwards.
ATGATCGCGGTTCCGAACCGCTGCGCCATCTCGTTCAGAATGCGGACCACGGTCAACGCCCGCTCGCTGTCGAGCGGCGCCGTCGGCTCGTCGGCGAGGATGATCGGCGGTTGGTTGACCAGCGCGCGGGCGATCGCCACGCGTTGCTGCTCGCCGCCCGAAAGCTGGGGCACCTGCGCCTGCGCGCGATGGCCGACATCCAGCGCGAGAAGCATCTCCCGCGCCCGGTCGCGTGCCTTCCCATTGGATATGCCGGCCAGCATCGGCAGCAGCGCGACGTTGTCGGTCACGTCGAGAAACGGAATGAGGTAGGGCGCCTGGAACACGAAGCCGATGCGGTCGCGCCGCAACGCGCGCAGATCGGCGACCTTCCAGCCATTGTCGTAGATAGTCTCCCCAGCGAGCGCCATGCGGCCGGAAGTTGGCTCGATCACCGCCCCGAGGCACTTCAGCAACGTGCTCTTGCCCGAGCCGCTGGGGCCGATCAGCCCCACGACCTCGCCGGGCTGGACGATCATGTCCACGCCCTTCAGCGCGTCGACCGCCGCGTCACCCACGCCGTAGCGCTTCGTGAGGCCGCTGATTTCGATCGCCGGGCGTGTCATGGCGTTATCCCCCGATCGCGGTCGCCGGATCGACGCGCAGCGCAGCGCGGATGGCGACGATGCTCGCCAGCGCGCAGATCGCCAGCACCAGCCCCGCGCCAAGCACCGCGTCGCCCGGGAGCAGCAACACGTACTTGGGGAAGATCGGCGCCCACAGCGTCGCTGCGGTCTTGCCGACGATGAAGCCGATGGCGCCCAGGCCGAGCGCCTGCTGCAGGATCATCCCGGCGATGGTGCGGTTGCGCGCACCGATCAGCTTGAGCACCGCGATCTCGCGCACCTTGTTCAGCGTCATCGTGTAGATGATGAAGGCGACGATGGCGGCGCTGACCACGGCGAGGATGACGAGGAACATGAAGATCTGCTTCGCCGACGTGGCGATCAGCTTGGCGACGAGGATTTCGTCCATGTCGGTCCGCGTGTACGCTTCCAGGTGCTTCCAGCGCCGGATTTCGCGCGCCACCACTGTTTCGTCGGCGTCCGGCGCCAGCCGCAGCATGACGACGTTCACGGTGCGGCTGCTCGCCTGGCTGGCCTGCACGGCCTCGAGCAGTCCCGGCACACCGGGGCGGTTGAACGCTGGATTGGCGGCGGTACGCGCGCGCTCGTTGACCAGCGCGTCGTTGTCCTTGAGGAACTGCACTTCCTGCGCATCCTGAAGCGGGACGAAGACCATGGGGTCGCCCCCCGAGGACACCATGCGGCGGGTCAGCCCGACCACCGTGTACTCGTGGCGGCGGATGCTGATTCGCTCATCGAGCCGAAAGCCGGTCCGGATATCGGCGATCGCCTCGTAGTGCGAGCGCGTGATCGGGCGCCCGGCCACGAGGTAACCGGGTTCGCCAGGATGCCCCGGCTCGAAGCCGACGAGCATCACGCGCACCTCGCCGCCCTCGTGCTGGATCTGCATCGTCAGGTAGGTGACGTTCCCAGCCTCCGCGACACCCCGCACGCCGAGCAGTGCTGCGGTACGCATCGTCGCGCACGTTCGACGGCTCGGCATAGGGGCCGAGCGTGTCGCGCTGCACGACCCAGAGGTCGGCGCCGCCGTTGCCGAGCAGGACCCGCCCGTCGTCCACCAGTCCGCGATAGATACCCGCCATCGACAGCGTGACGCCGATGAGCAACCCGAGCCCCAGGCCGGTGAAGACGAATTTGCCCCAGCCATTCAGGATGTCGCGACCGGCGAGATTGATCATGGGTTCGCGCGGACGAGGGCGGGGACGACCTTGACCTTCGCGTCGGGCAGCAATGCGCTTTCGCTGTGCACGACGATTTCGTCACCGAAGTTCAGGCCATCGAGAATCTGGCTGCGCCCGTCGAGTGTGGTGATGCCGACCTTGACCGGCCGGAACGCGACTCGCCCGTCGCGTGACTAGCCAGACGCCGTCCTGCCGATCGAGCCGCTTCAACGCCGCTGCCGGTACCGAGCGTACGTTGGCGAAGTTCGGCGGTGCGGATCGTCACCTCGACGAGTTCGCCGACCGAGATGCGTTCGGGCCGTGCGGCGAAACCGACATTGACGATCCGTTCTTCGGTCACCGCATCGCTCACCCAGTCGACACGCTGGACCTCCCCGCGATAAGCGCGCTTGGGGTCCGAGCGCAGCACGATCTCTGCGGGCTGTCCCACCCGCACGCCGCCGGCCTGGCCCTGGTCGATGCGCGCCCTGACCCACAGGCTTGCCGGGTCGATGACCTGCAGCACCGCCTGCCCAGCAACGATCGTGGTGCCGGGCTCGACCAGTCGCGCGCTGACCACGCCGTCGACGGGGCTCGTGAGCCGCGCCTGCGCGCGCAGCTTGCCGACGCCCGCGACATCGGACAACGCCCGGTCGTGGTCGCGCCGCGCAGCTGCCAGCTGCGCATGTGCCGCATCGACCGCCGCCGTCGCGGCCTTCGCTTCGTGCGCTTTGGCGTCTGCCGCTTCCTGGCTGACGAAGTCCTCGTGTGCGCAGTTCGGCGTAGCGGCGCTCGCTCGCGGTGGCGAGTATGCGCGCGGCTCTGCGCTTCGGCGAGCTGAGCCTCGGCGGCGCGGACGATGCTGGCGGCGCGTTCTGCTGCGAGTTGCCCGCTGGCGACGCGATCCTCGAGATCGACCGGATCGAGTTCGGCGAGCAATTGTCCGGCCTTGACCGACATCGCCCTGGTCGACGAGCACCCGCGCGACGCGGCTCGCCACCGTCGGCCCGAGCGCATAGCTGCGGCGTGCCTCGACGGTACCAATGCCGAACGTACTCGCGACCAGCGGACCCTGTTCCACCTTGCGCCAGCGTGACCTTGGTCGGCGCCAGCGGTCCCTGGCTGGTCGCCAGCCAGCCGAGTAGCAACACGCCGGCGATGCCGGCGAGCGATCAGCGCGGCCTTGCGGCCAACGCGCAAGTTCATGGCTTGTTCCGCCCGCGATACCCGTCGAGGAGCAGCGGGAACAGCTGCCGCGCCCGCTTCCGCATTTCGGCCTCGTCGCCGGCCAGCGCCGACTGGATGACCAGCCCCTGGACCGCGCCGATGAACAGCAGCGGCGCCAGTGCCGTATCGAGGTCGGCGGGAAGTTCGCCCGTCGCCTTGGCGTCTTTGAAGAGCAGCGCCAGGCGCTGGCTGTAGCTCGCGATCATCGTGCGCACCTCGGTGCGCACCGGCGAATCGCCCGGGTACTGCAGTTCGTGAAACAGGACGCGGGGAACGCCGGGGTTTGCGGCGACGAACGCCACATGCGCGAGGAATGCACGCTCGATCTTGCCCAGTGGCGTATCGGCCTTCGCCACCGCCGCGTCGAGTACCGCGCCGAGCGCTTCACGCACCCAGACAAAGACGGCGAGCCAGATGGCCTCCTTGTCGGGGAAGTGGCGGAAGAGTGCACCCTGCGTGACGCCGATGCGGTCGGCGATCGCCTGGGTGGTGATCGAATCCGGGCCGCGCTCGCGGGCGAGCGACAGCACGGCGGCAACGATTTCGCGCTGCCGCTCGTCCGTCTTCAGGCGCTGGCGGGGTGCAGTAGGAGGAGGGGAAGGGGTCGGAGCGTCCATGGCATCCAGATGGTTGCGTGGAAGTAAGTAATCAAGTACTATCTTACAGACACGGCGGCGGATGCACAAGCCCGCTGACCGCAAGGAGCCTGAAACCATGCGTTTTCCCGAATTCTTCGACCTTGCGCCCCGGATCACGGTACGCGACCCGCTGGCCCGATTCCTCGGGGCGGCCGAGGACGGCGTCATCGAGTACACCTACGCCGACACGGTCAAGCTCGCCGGACACTCGTGTCCGACCGTCGCGTCGGCCTATCTGATGACGCGCGCCGCCATGCGCGCGCTGTACCCCGATACGTTGCCTGAGCGAGGCGGTATCCGGGTCGAGCTACGGGGCGAACGCCTCGAGGGCGTGACCGGCGTCGTTGCCAACGTCGCGAGCTTCCTCACCGGCGCGACGCACGATACCGGTTTCAAAGGCATCGGCGGGCACTTCGATCGCCGCAATCTGCTGTTCTTCGGCGCCGACATCCCGGGCCAACTCCGGTTCACGCGGGTGGACACCAGCGCCGCCGCCGTCGTATCGGCCCGGCTCGACCACGTGCCATCCGATCCGCGCATCGTCTCGCTCATGCCACGTTGCGTTGCCGGTACCGCCACGGCCGACGAGGCAGCGCTATTCCAATCGTTATGGCAAGACCGGGTCCGGACACTCGTCGTCGAGCATGCCGACGATCCGGAGATCATCGTCGTTCAACACTGAGGAGAAGTTCATGACGACACGCCGCACGCTGCTCACCGCGGTACTCGTTACCGCTTTCGCGCTCGGGACCGGCGCCCCTGCGTTAGCCGCCGACCCGCATCAGCACGCCGCCGGCGAGGCGACCAAGGTCACGCTCAACCATGGCAAGAAATGGGAGACCGACGAGCCCCTGCGCAAGAACATGACCGAAATCCGCGCGGCGCTCGCCGCGAACGAGGGGGGCATCCACAAGGGCGCGCTGGCGTGTACTCGATAGGGTTTGTCGAACTGAATCAGGGCCACCAGACGCAATTTTTTTCTTGGAGATGACGGACATGGGAAGCATGACGAATTCGAAATTTCGGAATTCCGCGCAACGGTACGGCGTGATCGCACAGGTCTTGCATTGGGGAATGTTTGCCTTGATCGCTTTGCAACTGGTCGGCGGACAAGTGATGGACGAACTCCCGAAGCAAACCGCCATCCGCGGCTTTGCCTATGACGCCCATGAAACGCTCGGACTGGTCGTACTCTTCCTCGTGTTCGCCCGGCTGTCATGGAAGATGGCAAACCCCGCTCCCGTTGGGGCGGGCCCGCATTGGCAGCGACTCGCCGCGCGCGCGGCGCATGTCGGCCTGTACGTCCTGATGATCGCCGTTCCCGTCGTCGGCTACCTGATGGTCGACGCCAAAGGCTACGACGTCGCGTTCTTCGGATGGACGGCGCCTGATCTGGTCGCTACGAACAAGGCTCTTGCCGACCGGCTCAAGAACCTCCATGAGGTCCTTGCATGGTCCCTCACCGCGATCGTGGCGGTACACGCGGGCGCGGCCATCTGGCACCACGTCATCGTGCGCGACGGCACATTGAAACGGATGCTGCCTGAGGTCCACTGCTAAGAGCTTGTCCGTTAATAAATCGCGTGATGCGTTTGACCAAAATGCGATGGGATCCGCGAAGGACGGCGAAGCGCGTGGCAGGTCCCACGGGCGAGCCGGCCGACAAAGGAGACCGCGCATTTTGGTCAAACCCTTCGGGAACGGGCAGCTTGGGCCGATGGCTTTGTCGCTCGGTTTGCCTTGGGGAGCCACCCAAGGCGGCACCTCGCTTCGCGCCCTCGGCCCAACCTGCCGCGCTCGCACACGTGATTTATTAACGGACAAGCTCTAAGTGCGCTCACCCTGCAGGCGCAAATGGCACCACACTACGAAAGCGCAGGGAACCGCCGGAGTTAAACGGGGTCGTATCGACGGAGAAGGCGAACTGCGCCGAGCGTCCCACGCAAAGAAATTTCGTGTGGTGGGGCCGAAATTATCCGCTTGCGGCGATTTGCTCTTAGCCCCCTGCGAGCGCGTCTTTCCAATCGCGAAAGACGTCAATGTCCATGCCGTCCGGATAGAACAGGTAGCCTGGCGCGTGGCCCGGCGCATCGGTGACGCCATACTGCCAGACGATCGCCTTGGTCGCGCGGTCGATCACGATGACGCGATGCCGCTGGTCATCATTGGCCACGATGTTACCGTTGGGAAGCTCAAGTGCGAGCGATGGATGGTCGAGCATCTTCTCGCCCTGCCGTTCGTAGTACTCCCACGATACCTTCGCGGTCTTCGGATCGAAGATCACGATTCGTCCCGGCTTGGAGAAGTCGGCGACGATGATCTGCCCGTCGTGCGTCGGGAACGCATCGGACGGATAACGAACGTGTGGTGCCCGTACGCTCCAGACGACTTTGCCATCACGCGTCAGACGCGTGATCCACGCGTCGGTAATCTCGGTCACGAGGATGTCGCCGTTGGCTAACGGGGTCGAGCCGTTCGGATAGGCGAGGAAGCGCGGCGGATCGTGCTTGCAGGTGCCTTCCTTGCCCCATTGCCCGACGATGGTCGACGTGTCGGGGTCGATGAACTGAACGCGGCAGTTGCGGATGTCGGCCGTCACGACCTTGCCGTCGGGCAGAAGGTGCGCATCGTCGGGGTAGTTGAAGTAGCCGGGCTTGCTGCCCTTGGTGTCGGAGACGCCAAATGTCCACGTCAAGGTGCGGGTCTCGTAGTCGACGATGTGAATGTCGTAGTTGTCCTCCTCGTTCACCATGAGCCGCCGACCGTCGGGCGAGAAGAACACGTCGTCGTTGCCTCGGTAGATCTTGAGATTGGGCGACGGAAACTCCCAGACAATGCGCTTGTCGGGCGCGATCTCGATCAGACGATTGTTGCGCCGGTCAGCGATCACGATCGGATACGGCAACGCGCCACTCCACGCGGGCACGGGTTTTTCGTGCGAGCCGGTGACCGGCGGAATCGGCGGCAATACCGCGCCGCTCGATACGATGCCGGCACCGATCATCTCCGGGGTGACCGTGACCGGCTGCCCATCGGGTTTCGTCGCCTTCGGCTCCGCGGCGTGGGCGCCGAGCGAAAGTGCCCAAGCGGCGACCGCGATGGCCGCCAGCCATCGTCTTGCGTTGTGTGCACTGCCGCGCCGGTTCGTCATCGGAAACTCCGTCGGTGGGTCGCGCTGGTTCAGGCCTGTTTCGGCTGTCGTGGCGCGGAGGGCAGGCCACTCAGCCGATCGATGCGCGCGTCTTTCTCGTGCCAGAGCTCCTGGAGCCAGCGCTGGAAGGTCTTTCGGTATTTCGGGTCGCGCGCGTAGTCGCCGTTGCGGAATTCGGACGGAATGGTCATCCGCTGCACACGCACGACGACGCGGTGCAACTTGCCGCAGAGAAACTGCCAAAACGTGGGCGTGCCATCGGGATAGACGATCGTGACATCGAGCAATGAGTCGAACCTGTCACCCAGCACCCCCAGGGCCAGCGCCAGCGCGCCGGCCCTGGGCTTGAGCAGGTGGCGATACGGCGAGCGCTGCGACCGGTGCTTGGCGGGCGTGAAGCGCGTGCCTTCCGCGAAGTTCATCACGCTGGTGGGCACCAGCGTGAATTTCTCGCAGGCCCGGCGCGTCGCTTCGATGTCGTCGAACCGTTTCTCGGGATGGCGCTTCAGAAAGGCGTCGGAATGGCGGCGCATGAAGGGAAAGTCGAGTGCCCACCACGCAAGGCCGATGATCGGTACGTAGATCAGTTGCTGCTTCAGGAAAAACTTGAGCATCGGGATCCGGCGGTTCAGCACGTGCTGGAGCACGATGATGTCGACCCACGACTGGTGGTTGCCGTTGACCATGTACCAGCCGCGGTACGCGAGATCGTCCAGGCCTTCGACATCCCATTGCGTGCGCTGCGTGAGCCGCATCCACGCGCTGTTCACGCTCACCCACCGGGTGGCAATTCCGTTCAGGATCCGGTCGATCGCGGCGCGCACGAGCCTGAGCGGCACCACGAGCTTGACGAGCGCGAACACGAAGAGGAGCGCACACCAGAACAACGTGTTAAATGCCAGGAGCGACGCCGCAATGGCACCGCGCGCGAACGGCGGAAGGAAGGCGAGCATGGCGTGGGGGGCGTCCTTCGGGCAGAGCCGTCACGCGCCGGTGACCCAGCGCGGGAGTTCGATGGCATCGAGCATGTTCTTGAGATGGAGTCCGGTTTCCGTGTCGCCCTCGATCAGGAGCCGCCGGTCGAAGAACAGCATGTCGGGGTCGGCCCGCCGGCTGGCCAGCAGCACAAAATCGGCCGCGTTCGCGGTGAACGTGACGTCGACCGCACAGTCGGCGCGTAGCGGCAGGAATCGCTGGGATTGCACGCGAAAGGCGATACTGGCGCCGGCGTCTTGCACGACGATGCGAAAGGTCTTCCCGTTGAGGCTGGCGAGCGCGCCGCGGCCCAGGACACGGGGCGCGACCATCGACAGCGCAAACGCGCATGCTGCCGCCGGCGGATAGGCGGGCAGCCGGGAAACCAGGGCACGTACGAAAGGCGGCAACACGTACGCGGGCGTCGCCGCACCGCGTGATGGCGGAACCGAGGGAGCGTATGCGCGCATGGTGTCTCAGAAAGCCATGCGCCCCGTCACGTCGTCGAGGCCGGGCCGACCGTGCCAATATCCATTGCATGTGGCAGCGGGCAGCGCCGGTGCGAGCATCGCCGCGACGTCGTCTGGCGGGGCGCTGTCCAATGCGGCGCCGAATGCCGCGAAAACCTCGAGCATGTGCTCCGGTTGCGGGGAAAGGCGCACTGCATCGACGCCGAGTTCGCGCATGTCGGGCAGGGCGTCGAGCAGACTCAGCACGCGATACGACAGGGTCTGGATCCCGTTCAGTACGAGAAACGGCTCGCGTTCGCGGGTTGCAAGTGCGAGCCCGGCCGGGTGATCGAGGCAACAGAACCGGCAATCGTCCTTTGGCAGGTCATAGTGCCGTGCGGTGAAGCATCGGGCCGAAAACGCGAGCGGCATCCGGCCGTACGCGTAGACCTCGGTGGCGAGGTCGTGCGGCTTCTGCGCGAGGATTGCCGCCAGCGCCGCCCGCGTCATCTCGAACGGGGGAACCCAGCGGTTCGCGCCCAGCGACGCGAAAAAAGCCAGCGTCTCGCCGCTATAGATGTTGAGGTGCGGTCCGACGACGAACGGCGCCTCACCGGCGACCATGTGCACGGCGCCCATGTCGTTCGCCTCGAGCAGGAAACGCCCGTCGGCAACGAGCCTGCGCAATTCCTTGAGGTCCGACTCGGACTCCATCAGCACCTGTGAGGAGAGGACGACTTCCTTCCCGGCATCGGCCAGTCGCGCGGCCGCGTCGAGCCAATCGCCGGTTCGATATTCGTGCCGACGGGAGCAGACCGATTCCCCGAGATAGACACGGTCGACAGGCGCGGAGGCGACCGCACCGTAGAACGCGTCGAGCCGAGCCTTCGACCAGTAGTAAAGAACGGGACCCAGCGTCAGTTGCATGCGAGCCACTATCGCCACGGCCGATGATACGCGCCGAGCGTGGTCTGGCGCCCCTCCGACAGGCCCGCGAGTTCGTCCATCCACGCCTCGTGCGCGGAAAATTGGGAAGGCGCCGCCATGCACGCGTCAATCGCAGCGCGCCAGACGCGCGTGACCGCCGCGACGTAAGCGGGGCTGCGTTGTCGGCCCTCGATCTTGACCGCGGCGACGCCGACCCGGATGAGTTCTGGCAAGAGTTCGAGTGTGTTGAGCGAAGTCGGCTCCTCGATGGCGTAATACGTGTCGTCGCCGCACGGCGTAGCGGCCCTTGCACAGCGTCGGGTAGCCGGCCTTCTCGCCTTTGGCATAGCGGTCGATCAGCACGCCATTCAGGCGCACTTCGAGGCCATCGGCCGTGTCCCGCCAGCGCACTGCCTCGGCGGGCGAACACACGCCGACAGTATTCGGCCCTTTGCCGGTCGCGTAAGACGATAGTGCGCACCGACCTTCGACCATCACGCAGAGGCTGCCGAAGCCGAACACTTCGATCTCGGTCTGCGCGTGCCCGACGACGTGCTCGACCTGCGCCAGCGACAGAACGCGCGGCAGCACGGCGCGGCGAATGCCGAAATGTCGGACGTAGAAATTGATGGCTTCGTAGGTTGTCGCCGAGCCCTGTACCGACAAGTGCAGACGCAGGTCGGGATGCCGTTCGGCGGCGTAGCGCATGAGTCCGGGATCGGCGAGGATTACGGCATCGACACCGAGGTCCGCGGCGAGATCGATTGCGTTCGTCCAGCGGGCGAACGACCCCGGCTGCGCGTACGTGTTGACCGCAATCAGCACCTTGCGGCCGCGCGTGTGCGCGTATCGTACGCCATCCGCCACCGCAGTCAGGTCGAAATTGAGGCCGCCGAAGTTGCGCGCGTTCGTCTCGTTGCGAAAGCCGACGTAGACACAATCGGCGCCGTGGTCGACGGCGGCCTTCAATGCCGGCAAGGTGCCGGCTGGGCAGACGAGTTCTACGCGAGTGGGAGCGGTCATTTCGTGGGGCGGCGAATGCCGATGCGGGCCGGGCACAATGCGAACCGGGGTCGCCGCGGACGCCGGCACGCAATGCCGTTCGCCGGTTGCTGACGATACTGCCCGCACTTCGCTCATGCGTTGATTTCCATCAAGTCCGCGCCGACGCGAAACCAAAGTGGCGAAACATTGGCACTTACTACAGCCGTAGCGTGATTGTCGCCCTACCGGATTGGCGGTACGATCGCTCCGCCCCATTGAACAATTCATGTTCGCCGCAACGGTTCCTTCCCCTGGTCGACCGCGATTACATCATCCGGAGAAATCAGCATGGCCGACGTTGCGCAACCGAAGCACGAACCCGAAGAATCGCCGCTGTCACCTTGGTGGATACGTTCGGTATTGATCGTGATGGTGGGGGGCTTTGCGGGCCTGCTTGCGATCACCGAACTCGCGTACCGCAATGCGCCGCCGATACCGGGGCGCGATAGGTTTCTTGCCGAGATGAACACGGTGGTGCCGTGGGCGGACCTGGTCGCGGTGATCGAGCCGTATTACCCGAAGACGACGATTGCGGGTGGGCGTCTGCCGGTAGGGCTGGAGCGGATGCTGCGCATTCACTGCCTGCAGTTGTGGTTCGATCTGTCGGACCCGGCGGTGGAGGAAGCGCTGTACGACTCGCGGGTCGAGCACTCGATCGGTGTGAACAAACGGGTGTTCGGCTTCACGAAGGTGCGCTATCGCGGCTTGGCCAAGAACGGTAACCGCGTCTTCGTGACCGCGGCGCTGGCCAACATATTTCTTGTTTGATACACCTTGCTGGGAGCAGTCCGTCCGCAGTAAGCAGATGGGATAGGAAAGCCTCGATTTCTCGATGCAATCGCCCCGAAATTCGACCTGATCCCGATGAACAAGCATTCCAAACATTCCGTCAGTCGAAATTCACCCGGTTGTGCGGGCGTTCCTTAGCGCGAACCTTTTCACCGTGCTTTGACCCGTAAGAAGCAGCTACGCAGTTTGGGTGGCGTAGGAAGCCGACGACGCCCGTATTTCGGGTGCATTGCGAGCCGGCACGGCTCAGGCGCTCATCGCTCGCATCATGGCGCCAATGCCCAGGATGCGCATTACCCGCGCCGGGTTGTAGGCCAGGACGTGCAGACTCATCTCGGTGCGCACGCGCGCCAGCGTCTACGTCAGGAAATGGGTCCACCCCATCCAGGACTTGATCGTACCGAACGGATGCTCGACCGTTTGTCTTCTTACTCGCATCATCTCGGGCGTTCAATCCAGCCGCAGCTGCATCGCCTCGAGCACCGCTTCATGTTCCCATCGCGCAATGCGCCGATCTTGAAGTAGCCGCGGCCGGCCTCCACCGTTAGATCGTCGATGCCGGTGGCCGCGCGCGCCTGTTCGGCCATCGGTGTCAGCTGTTCGCGATCGATGCCCGCGACGACGACCTCGTGCGCCATGATCAGATGGTTCTTGGTATCCACCGCCGTCTGCACGTTGTAGCCGATGATGCCGCCATCCCGGTTCTTCATCGAGCGCGCATCGGGGTCGGTCAGGGATAGCTGTTGATCGGGGCTGGCCAGCATGTGCGCCTCGAGCATCCTGAGCCGCTGCATCTGCTCCTGCAAGGCCGCGCTCTTCTCTTGGAGCCAGCCCATAGTCCTTGCGGAAGCTGGTAATGGTCGTGAAGTCCGGCATCAGCCGTCCGGTCAGCCACTCAGTTCGACGTTGCGCTGCGCCTCACGCTCCAGCCGCCGGCTGGACTGGATGCGATTCAGGTAGCCGTAGATGTAGCGCTTCAGCAGCACCGCCGGGTGGTACGCCGGCCGCCCCGTGACCGCCGGCGCGATGCCGTCGAAGCCCATTTCCTCCAGATCAAGTTGCTCGACACAGGCCTGCACCACGCGCACCGGATTGTCCTGTCCCACACAATCGTCCAAGCACTCCGGCCGTAAGCTCACCTGGCTTCGGTCCTCGCCTTCGACATATCGCTTCATGTTGCCGCTCCGAGGAAATCTGTTTCCTCAATATTGGCAACTTTTTGATAGAGGCTACCTCTGCGTTTTTGCACGGCCTCGGCCATGAAAAGACGATCAGCAAGGCCGCAAAGATTGCCGGGAAGCCGACATAAGTGTTCTGGCAAGGGCATGTCCCGTTTCCGACGTGGCCGTAGCGGCGAATGATCGGTGCGAAGACCCCCGGTGGCGCGATGGCGGGGCTGCATGGCGGCGAGTTTCCCGCGTGACAAGGGGCGCCCACCTGAAGGGCTCTGCGGTTATGGCGAAAATCGTGCGCCTGGTAAGCGTTAGGTAAGGAAGCGCGTCTAGTGTGGAGACGTTGCGCGGGCATGGAAGCAGGGGCTTCCGACTGCGGCGCGCATTTCCAGGAGAACTTGCCATGAAATTACACACATCCGCGTTGACCGCAATCGCCCTTTTCGCTGCCACCACGATTGCCGTGGCCTCGTCACCCACGGGATCGCCGCTGAAGCTCGCCGAGGTGGTGGCCCACATGGAGTCGCACTACCCGGGCGACGTGGCCGCCATCCAGTTCGACGCGTCCGGCGACAAGCGCCCGCACTACCACGTCGACATGCGGTTCCCCGAGAGCGGGCTGGCGAGACTCGACATCGATGCGGTGACACTCGCGATGACCTCACGCGACGTGGCTCCCCTGACGGCGGAGTCCGCGACGCTTGCCTACGCGGCGGCGCTGATCGCCTCGCAGATTCCGGGGCAGGTGATTGTCGCGGAACTCGATGCATTTGAAGGCGCAGCCCCGCACTACGACGTTGACGTTCGGTTGCCGCTGGGTGCGATCGCGCGGCTCAAAGTCGACCCGGCGACGCTGCAGATCGCATGGCGCAATCCCGCGATCGTCGATGAGTAGTCGTCTTTCGTGGCTCCCACGCCGAACGATCCGGAGAGCCTCGATGCAAGGGCTTTCCGGGTCCTTCCCCCAGCTGCCGGCGCCTAGCGATTGGCAGGCGCCACTCAAGGGCGGTCGCGTAATCAGCGAAGCCACGATTGTTCAAGGAGACCTGCCATGCCGCACATTGTCCGCCGCTCCCTTTCCATCCTCGCCGTCGCCGTTGCTGGTGCCCTTTCCGCAGCGGCTGCTTACGCTGCGACGCCTGATCAACTGCAAGCCGAATACGAGACAGCCGCCCGCAAGGAGGCGGCCGGCTTCAATGGTGTTTCGGCCGTGCGTGGCGGTGAGTTCTTCCGCTCGACGCATGGCAATGACTGGAGCTGCGCGACCTGCCATACGGCGCAACCCGTGGTTCCGGGCCGGCATGCGCGCACGGGGAATGTCGTGCAGCCGCTCGCGCCCGCCGCGAATGCCGAGCGTTTCACCGACCCGGTCAAGGTCGAGAAGTGGTTCAAGCGCAATTGCGGCGACGTGCTCGGCCGCGCGTGCACCGCGCAGGAGAAGGGCGATGTCATCGCCTTTCTGCGTTCCCTGAACTGAAGGAGCAATGGATGAATACCGAACGCAAACCACTTCTGTTCGACCCCGCGGCATGGATCACGGTCCCGCTGCTCACCCTGTCGCTGCTCGCCGTCAATGTCGAAGCAAGAGCACGAAAAATCACCGCCGACAACGCGATCTGGCGCGCCGAGTGTGGCGGCTGCCACGTGGCCTATCCGCCCGCGCTGCTCCCGGCGGCGGAATGGCGCCAGCTGATGGCGTCGCTCGATCGCCACTTTGGCACGGACGCTTCCGTCGACGCCAACGCCGCGACAGAGATCGACCGATTCCTCGCGGCCAGCGCGGGGCGCGGCGAAGGTCGCGTGACCGAGGGGCAACCCCGCATTACGACGACCCGCTGGTTCCGGCACAAGCACGACGAGGTCTCGCTGGCCGTCTTTCGTTCGACGAGCGTCAAGACGGCGGCGAACTGCGCGGCCTGCCATCCCGGTGCCGCGGCCGGCGACTTCAATGAACACGCGGTCAGAATTCCACGCTAACCAAAGGAAGATCCATGCCCAATGAATCGCGTCGCGCCACCGTCCTTGTCTGGGACCTCCCCCTGCGTGTCTTCCACTGGCTTCTCGCCGGCTCGTTTGTCGGCGCCTTCCTGACCGCCGAATCGGAGCGCTGGCGCGACGTGCACGTCGTATTGGGCTACACCGCGCTGGCCATGGTTGCCTTCCGCGTCCTGTGGGGCGTGTTCGGCACCCGCTATGCCCGATTCGGCGCGTTGCCGCTGGCCCCGCGACGCGCGCTCGCGTATTTGCGATCGCTCGCTCTCAGCGCGACCAGAGCATCACATCGGCCATAATCCGGCGGGCAGCCTCGCCATCTACGCGCTGCTGATCCTTGCGGCAGCGACCGCGCTCACCGGACTTGCCGCGTTCGCCGACGGCAGCGGCAAATGGCTGGGCGAACTGCACGAGGGCGCCGCCGATGCGATGCTCGCGGTGGTGATCGTCCACATCGCAGGGGTTGTCGTGGGCAGCCTCGCGCATCGCGAGAACCTGGCGGCCGGCATGCTGACGGGCCGCAAGCGAGGCGCGCCGGGCGCCGGTATCGGCCAACCGCGTCGGTTTGTCGCCGTTACCCTGATCGGCCTGGTAGTGGGCCTCTGGACCGGACTCGTTCCCACGCCGGGGCTCGAACTGCAACAGACGTTGATCAGCGTCACCTCGCCCGCGCACGCCGGCGTGCATGCTGGCCACCACGACGATTAGCCGACCGATGATGCGCATCCTGCTCGCCGAAGACGACGCGCTGTTGGGCGACGCCCTGCAGGTCGGCTTGCGCCAGGCGGGCTTCGAGGTCGACTGGGCGCGCGACGGCATTGCCGCCGAACACGCGTTGGCGGGCGCACCCTACGCGGCACTGGTGCTCGACCTTGGCCTGCCACGCCGTTCGGGGGATGAACTCCTCGCGCGCCTGCGGGCAAAGAACGAGCGCCTGCCCGTGCTGATCCTGACCGCGCGCGACGGTGTGGACGACCGCATCCGTGGCCTCGACGGTGGTGCCGACGACTACCTCGTCAAGCCGGCCGATCTGCACGAGCTCGCCGCACGGCTGCGTGCGCTTGTCCGCCGCGCACGCGGCGAGGCGGCGTCGAAACTGCGCGCCGGCGAGATCGAGCTCGATCCCGCGAGTCGCGAGGTGAGGTTGCGGGGCGTACCCGTGTCGCTGCAGCCGCGCGAATTCGCTCTGTTGCACGAACTGCTTCTGAATGCCGGTCGCGCGCTATCGCGCGAACAGCTCGAGGAACGGCTCTACGCATGGGGAGAGGAAGTCGGGCAGCAATGCGGTCGAGGTGCACGTGCATCGCCTGCGCCGCAAGCTTGGCCAAGACGTGATCCGCACCGTACGCGGAGTAGGCTACCTCGTTGCCAAGGACGCCCGTGGTTGAACGTTTCGCCGCGCCGTCGCTGCGCAACCGTCTGCTGGCGCTGGTTCTGGGCGGGGTCGCTGTCGCGTGGATCGGTGCGGCAGTGTTCGCATACCGCGACGCACGCCACGAGACCGACGAACTCCTGGACGGCTACCTCGCGCAGGCGGCAACGTTGCTCGTCGTACAGGCCGGCGAAGATCTCAGCGACCTCGAGCTCGAACACGCGCCTCAACTGCACCACTACGCGCGCCGTGTCGCCTTTCAGGTCTGGGACGAGGGTAAGACGCTGCGGGTGCATTCGGCAAATGCGCCCAATAGCCGATTCTCATCGCGTAACGAAGGATTCGACGATGTCAAGGTTGACGGCCAGCGCTGGCGGGTTTTTTCGAGCGTCGACCAGCACCGTAAGATCCTGGTCCAGGTGGGCGAGTTGCGCAGCGCACGGGACGCGATCGCGCTTGCGGTAGCACGCGGGCTCGCGGCGCCGCTGGTCATCGCGCTGCCCGTGCTCGGCGTGCTGCTCTGGATTGCGGTCACGCTCGGCCTCGCCCCATTGGGCGCGGTTGGCCAGGCGGTCGCGCGGCGCGATCCTGCGAACCTTGCTCCGCTCGATGTCGGATCGCCCCCGCGCGAGGTGGCTCCACTCGTCGCCAGCCTCAACTCGCTGTTCGAGCGTGTACGAGCGTCGATGGAACACGAGCGCCGTTTCACGGCGGATGCCGCGCACGAATTGCGCACGCCGATCGCCGCGCTGCGGGCGCAGGCCGAAGTCGCCCTTGCGGCAGACGACGAGGCACAGCGGTGCCATGCGCTCAAGGGCGTGGTCGCGGGCTGCGACCGCGCTGCTCATCTGATCGGCCAGTTGCTCACGCTGGCACGGCTCGATCCGGCGCGAGCCGCGAATCTCGGCGAAACGGCCGACCTTGCGGCGACGGCGAGGAAGGTGGCTGCGATGCACGCGCAGGCGGCACTGGAACGTGGACTGGAATTGTCGGTCGACGCGCCAGCGTCCGCGATCGTTGCGGTCGAGCCAGCGCTGCTGCAGATCCTGCTGCGCAATCTGGTCGACAATGCAGTACGGTATGCCGCGGGCGCGGGTCGCGAGATCCAGATCGAGGTCGCGGATGGAAACCACCCCGTTTGCCGGATCATCGACAACGGGCCCGGGATTCCGCCCGAGGAACGCGTGCGGCTCGGTGAACGGTTTCACCGCCGCGAGGGTACGAGCGAACATGGAAGCGGGCTCGGCCTGTCCATCGTGCGGCGCATCGCGGACCTTTGCGGCGCGACCGTGGCCTTCGAAACTGCGCCGGGCGGACGCGGTCTTTGCGTGACTGTGCATTTCTTGGCGCAGCGCATGGGCAATTGATTGGTTGGCGGAGATTCTGCTGCCCTGGGGTGCAGACTGTTGAGTACGTATCCTTCTAAGGATCCATGGCGCGGACGCGCGGACGCGGCAGACGTATCTAGAACGAGCGTATTCGCTGGGCAAGAACTTCGCGGGTCGCGCCCGGGAAATACATAGCGCCGCTGCCCAGTCAGTGCGTGCAGGTCACTCAGAATCGCTACCGTCTGCGTTGCAAGGGGCACGAGATGTTCCGTGTTGGTCTTGGTCACCAGGTAGCGCCATTCGCCCTTCTTGAGGTCGAAGTGCCCCCATTCCACGCTGCGAAGTTCTCCCGGACGCACGAAGAACATGGGCGCCAAGCGCAGGGCGCATTGCACCGCAAACGTGCCCTTGAAGCCGTCGATCGCCCTCAGCCGTTCCGCCACCGCCACGGGCTCGGTGATGGACGGGAAGTGCGCATGCTTCAGAGGGCGTAACGCGCCGCGAAGATCACGGCAGGGGTCGCTGAGGGCGCGCGCCGTTGCAACTCCGTGGCGAGACACCTGTCCGCGATTCTGAAGTGCCCTGCGCGCCCTCGTGCGCACCGCGGCCCTCGATTCGATTCAGCACTTTGAGAACTTCCGGCGGGCAATGTCGGCAATCGGTCGCCCTCCTATCCACGGCAACACATCGTTCGCGAGCCGCTTGATGATTTTCTCCGAGTGCGATGCAGCCCAGCGCGCGAATACTTGGCGAGCCATTCTCGGGCCACCGCCTCGAAGCTGTTCGTTGCACGGTCGGCCTTCGCAGTCCTTTGTACCTTTCGGTACGCGCCGGGGTCGAACTCTTGAGCAAGGAGTCGGCGCGCTTCACTGCGGCCTTCCCTGGCTCCGGCGAGTGAAACGTCCGGACAGATCCCCAACGCGTGCCGCTTCTCTTTGCCGGCGAACCGGTACTTCAGCCGCCAGAGTTTGCTGCTGCCCGGGGAAATCTCCAGATACAGGTCGCCGCCACCGAACCGCCGTAGGGGTTTGTCGGCTGGCTTGGCCTTGCGGTCCGCAGGATCGCTGAGCGCTGTTGTGATGGCATCCTGACTGGGAGACCGCTGGATGCGCCAGGAACGCTCGGATTTCCAGAACTGGGTTTGAACGCCCGCTGACGAAAAAGCCGGTTTCCCCATGAGAATTCTGGAAAACCGGCCTTTGCTGGACTGCTTTGGATCGTGAGGTGGTGGAGACGAGGAGGATCGAACTCCCGACCTCCGCATTGCGAACGCGGCGCTCTCCCAGCTGAGCTACGTCCCCGACGGAATGAAAGTATAGCCGAATCGCGTCGGGAGCGTAAATCGGCGGCGCGTGCTAATTTACGCGCCCACGAAGGGAGGTAAGCGCCATGCCGAAAGAAGCCATCCACTCGAAGCACGCCCCTGCCGCGCTCGGGCCGTACTCGCAAGGCGTTCGCGCCGGAAACACGGTCTACCTGTCCGGCCAGCTCGGACTCGATCCCGCCACCGGCAACCTGGTCGACGGCATCGACGCGCAGGCGCACCAGATATTCAAGAATCTGCGCGCCGTGGCCCAGGCGGCCGGCGGCGAGCTCGACGACGTCGTCAAGCTGACGATCCTGATGGCGGACCTCGCCGATTTCGGCACGGTGAACGAGATCATGGCGACATATTTCGAGGCGCCGTATCCGGCGCGCGCGACCTATCAGGTGGCAGCGTTGCCGAAGGCGGCGCGGCTCGAAGTCGAGGCGATTCTTGCGCTTGGGGGCCCGCCGCGCCCCTGAATCGCTTCGTGCCAAAGCCATCGAAGGCGACGGGCAGGGCCGCGCGAAGCGGCGCGAGCGGTTCGCTCGCGGATCTCGTGCCGCCGGCGAAACCTGTGCCGGAAACAGCGAAAGGATCCGGCCGCGGCCTCAACGATCAGCTGGCGCGCCTCGGGCTCGTCCGCGACCAGGATCTGGTGCTGCATCTGCCGCTGCGCTACGAGGACCACACGCGCGTCGTGCCGCTCGCGGCATTGCAGGCGGGCGTCCAGCAGCAGACCGAAGGCACCGTCGTCACCACCGACATTCAGTACCGGCCGCGCCGCCAGCTCGTCTGCCTGCTCGAAGACGGCAGCGATGACATGGGCGCGCGGGCGCAGCTCGTGCTGCGCTTCTTCCACTTCTACCCGAACCAGCAGAAGGCGCTCTCGGCCGGCCAGCGCGTTCGCGTGTTTGGCGAAGTGCGCGAGGGGCACTTCGGGCGCGAGATCGTGCATCCGCAGTTCAAGGTCGTCCAGCCGGATTCGCCGCTGCCGGACCGCCTCACGCCGGTCTATCCGACCACCGCGGGCCTTGCGCAGGAGACACTGCGCAAAGTCATTGTCCGTGCGCTGGCCGCCGATCCGGCGCTCGTCGCGGAGTCGCTTCCCGATGCGCTTGTCGCCCGCCAGCATCTGTGGAAATTCGCGGATGCCGTGCGCTTTCTCCACGCGCCGCCGCCACGGCTGTCCCGCCTCACGCAGCAGGCGCTCGATGCGCGCACGCATCCCGCGTGGACACGCCTCAAGTTCGACGAGCTCGTCGCACAGCAGCTCTCGCTCAAGGCGCACCGGAAGGCGCGGGCATCGCGCCGCGCGCCGGTGCTCACGGGTACCGGCGCCCTCACCGGCGAGCTGATTGCGCGCGTGCCGTTCAAGCTCACGCGAGCGCAGGAGCGCGTCTGGCGGGAGATCAGCCACGACTTGAAGCGGACCATGCCGATGCAGCGGTTGTTGCAGGGCGACGTCGGCAGCGGCAAGACGATCATTGCGGCCCTTGCGGCGCTGCAGGCGATCGAGTCCGGACGGCAGGTCGCGTTCATGGCGCCCACCGAGATACTCGCGGAGCAGCACTACCGAAAACTCGCCCAATGGCTTGCAGGCCTACCGGTCGAGATCGCGTGGCTTACGGGCGGCCTGCCGGCCAAGGCGCGCAGGAAGGCGCTCGCCGCAATAGGCAGCGGCGAATCGATGTTCGCGATCGGCACGCATGCGCTGTTCGAGGACGAGGTGCTGCTGCCGCGGCTCGGCCTCGCGATCGTCGACGAGCAGCACCGCTTCGGCGTCGCGCAGCGACTGAAGCTGCGCGGCAAGGCGATGGGCGAGGCGCACCAGCTGATGATGAGCGCGACGCCGATTCCGCGCACGCTCGCCATGACCTTCTACGCCGATCTCGATGTCTCGGCGATCGACGAAATGCCGCCGGGCCGCACGCCGGTGGCGACCCGGCTCGTGAACAACCGGCGCCGCGCCGAGGTGATCGAGCGCGTGCGGCGCGCCTGCGCCGAAGGCCGGCAGGCCTACTGGGTGTGCCCGCTGATCGAGGAATCCGAGAAGCTCGAGCTGCAGACGGCGGTCGCGCTGCACGCGGAATTGACGGCTACGTTAGGGGGTCAGACACAACTTTCCCCCGATGCTATTTTTCGGGCGGACACGACCGAACGCGGGAAAGTCGTGTCTGACCCCATTTCCGTCGGACTCCTGCACGGGCGGATGAAGCCCGACGACAAGGCGGCCGTCATGGCAGACTTCGTCGCGGGCACGCTGCAGGTGCTGGTGGCGACCACGGTGATCGAGGTAGGGGTCGACGTGCCGAACGCGTCGCTGATGGCGATCGAACACGCCGAGCGTTTCGGGCTCGCGCAGTTACACCAGCTGCGCGGCCGCGTGGGACGCGGCGCGGCCGAGAGCACGTGCTATCTGCTGTTCGAGGAACCGCTCACGGATACCGCGAAAGCGCGGCTCAAGGTTGTCTTCGAGAGCACCGACGGCTTCGAGATCGCGCGGCAGGATCTCATCATCCGCGGCCCCGGCGAATTTCTTGGCGCGAAACAATCCGGCGTGCCGCTGCTGCGCTTTGCCGATCTGGAGAAAGACGTCGCGCTGATCGAGCAGGCGCGCGATGCCGCGGACCTGCTGCTGGCAAACGACCCGGCAGCGGCCGAAGCCCACCTCGCGCGGTGGCTGGGCGGCAGGCAGGAGTTCATCAAAGCCTGAGCGCGTTCGTTGATGGACAGACGTCGCGTCCGCTACGGCACGAGGCCTATTTGCTCCGTCCTGCGCCGGGCAGCAACTGCACGAGTTCGGCGCCGCGAACGAGCCGGACCGCATGCTTCACGGCGAAGGCACGCGCGTTGTCGGTGATCTCGCCGGTGGCGACGTAGATGCACTCGTGCGCATCGCGTGCCTCCTTCATCGCGTGGAGCGCGTGCAGCGGGTCGACACCGGTATGCGCCACCTTCCAGCGTTTGCAGTTGACGAGCGCGGTACGCCCTTCTTTCGTGATCTCGAAGTTGGCCGCGTCACCGCTGACGGGCCGGACTTCGTATCCGTGTCGCCGGTAGGCGGCTTCGATGGCGCCGGAAAATTCGGCCCACGACATCGCGCGAACCGCGGCGAGCGTCTTGTCGATCGAGGCCGTCGACGGCGCCTGCAGCTGCCGCCACGCGGTGATGCAGCCGATCACCAGGAACGGAAGCCCGGAGACCGCGCCGAAGATCCGGTATTTTTCGGGCAGCAGCGCCACCGCGATCGCGGTGACGGCGCCTGCAATGCCGAAACTGATCCACCACGACGAGCGCAGCAGGATCGCAAACAGCGAGTTTTCGTTGATCCGCCACTTCATGCGCTGCCTTGCGCCTTCGTCTCGTGCGTCGATTCGTGAGTATAGAGGAGCCGGCGCGCGGAGCGCATGCGCGGCGAACCCGCCGGCCGCTCGCGCCAATCGCGGCGCTGCGGCCGAACGACGTCCCTACTTCCCCCAGCGCAGGGCCAGGACGTCGAGCCCGCGGGCGAGTTCCAGCAATCCCGCCTTCGCCGCCGGGTGCAGCGCCTCCTGCGGATGGCGCACCGCGTCGCTTGCGATGACGCCGCCCGCAGCCATGACGCTCTTCGTCGCGCGCAGGCCGCACTGGCGGTTCTCGAAATTGATCAACGGAAGAATGCGTGCATACGCGGCGGCGGCTTCGTCGCGCCGGCCGGCGCGATGCAGCTCGTACACGGGCTTGATCAGCTCGGGGACGAGGGCACTAGGCATCGTTCCGGTCGCTCCCGCGTCGAGGTCCGCCATCAGGGTGATCGATTCCTCGCCGTCGAAAGGCCCCGCGATCGTGTCGCCACCCGCTGCGATCAGGCTGCGCAACTTGCCGGCCGAGCCGGGCACCTCGATCTTGAAATAGCGGACCTGCGGGATCTCGCGCGCAAGTCGGGCGAGGAAAGGCACCGAAAGGCTGACGCCGCTCAAGGGAGCGTCCTGGACCATGATCGGCACGCCCGAGGCGTCGGCGACGCTCTTAAAGTGTTCGAGCATTCCCTTTTCGTCGGCGCGCAACGTGGCGCCGTGATAGGGCGGCATCAGCATCAGCATGGCCGCGCCGGCGGACGCCGCGGCACGCGACCTCGCTGCAGCGATGGCCGTGCTGAAATGGCTGCACGTCACGATGACCGGGACGCGGCCGGACACGTGTGCCATGCAGACGTCGAGCAATGTGCTGCGCTCGTCGTCGGTCAGCAGGAACTGCTCCGAATAGTTCGCGAGAATGCAGATTCCGTCGACGCCCTGATCGATCATGCAGTCGAGAACGCGACGCTGCCCCGCGATGTCGACGTCACCGGTTTCGGTGAACGGCGTCGGCGCGATCGGGAAGATCCCCGCGTACGGTTTGGCGTTGGCATCAGTCACGGGCAGGATCTCCGGTCGGTCGTGGTGGAATCGGCAGGCGCAGGTTAAGGGCGTGTCCGCAGATGATACGCATCACGCGATGCGCTGGCGGGCAAGCGCCAAGGACGGCCTGCCTGCTGTCAGTGATTGTCTGCGCGGTCCGGTACCAGGCCCGGCATCGCAAATTCCAATCCCCGCAGCGTCGCCACCAACTGGTGTCGCTGTTCTCCGGTGAGCGCGACCAGCGGCGGCCGCATAGTCGCCCAGGACTTGTCACCGGAGAAGTGCGCGACGCTGGCTTTGAGCGCGGCAACCATGGGAAATGCCTGGAAGGCGGCGCGCACCCGATCGAGCGCGGCCTGCCGCGCTTCGGCGTCCGGCTGCTGCCAGCCACGGCAAAGCGCCGCGATCGCGGCCGGATTCACGTTGGCCGTGGCGCTGATGCAACCGGCACCACCCAGGCGCAGCGTCGCCAGGAGAAAGGTTTCGCTGCCGGCAAACACATCGAAGCCGCGGGGCTGGAAGCGTTCGAGCATGGCGCGCGTGTTGTTCCATTCGCCCGAACTGTCCTTGATGCCCGCAACGATGCCGGGATAGCGGTCGAGCAAGCGTTCGATCAGCGTCAGGCTGATCGGGACCTGGGATACCGGTGGAATGTGGTACAGGTAGATGCGCAAACGCGAATCGCCGACCCGTTCGATCACCTCGGCGAAACTTGCGAACAGGCCGTCGTCCGACACGCCCTTGTAATAGAACGGCGGCAACATCAGAACTCCGCCGCAGCCGTGTTCCACTGCCCGGCGCGTCAACAGGACGGTGTCCGGGATGGCGCACGTGCCGGTGCCAGGCATCATGCGGACGGCGGGAATCCCCGCTTCGACGAGCGCGTCGAGCAATTCCAGCTTTTCGGCAACGGTCAGCGAGTTCGCTTCGGAATTCGTGCCGAAAACCGCCAGTCCGACATCGCTGTCGAGCAACCATCGGCAATGGCGGGTGAGCCGCACCGCATCCGGGCGCAGGTCCGGCGCAAACGGCGTGACCACGGGAGAGAATATGCCGCGGGGACGTTGCGGCGCGCGAATGGCCGTCATCCGCGTGCCACGCGTGCGGCTTCGAGAAAGTCGTTCAGCATCGGCGAATCGTCGAACGTCACCGGGCTGCCGGGTTCGTGGAATTCGGGGTGCCATTGCACGGCGGCAATGTAGGTTCCCTCGCGCAGCCGTATGGCCTCGATCATGCCGTCTTCGGGACATCGTGCTTCCACCTCGAATGCGGGCGCGAGGTCCTTGATGCCCTGGTGGTGGATGCTGTTGACCCGCGCGGTCCTGCGGCCCGCATAGATTTCCGCGAGCCTGGTGCCGGGAACCAGTTCCAGGTCGTGGGCGTGTTTGTCGTACCTGGCGCGGTCGACGTGCGCGCGCGCGGCGGGGCACTGCGTCGCGATGTCCTGAAACAACGTGCCGCCGAACTTGACGTTGAGCATCTGCAGTCCCCGGCAGATGCCGAAGACCGGCTTGCCGGCATCGACGAACGCCTGGATCAGCGCCATCTCGTAGCGGTCGCGGACCTTGTCCCCTTTCCATTCCGGACTTAACGGGGCTTCACCGTAGCTTTGGGGCGCGACGTCGTTGCCGCCTTGAAGCACCAGTCCGTCGAGCTTGGCGGCGTAGTAGTCGAGGTCGATCTGGCTGCGTCGCACCAGGCTCTCGCGGTCGACCGCCGGAATCATCACCGGCATGCCGCCACCGCCCATGACCCAATGGGCGACCGACTGCTCGAGATAGTGCAGCGTGCGGGTCCAGACGCCGCCCAGGTCCAGCACCGGGCCGGCGGGGTAGTAGATCCGGGCCGAAACGCCGATGATCAGGGTGTTCTTCACGAATGCCTCTCCAAGGCGGCGATTTTACGACGCCGGCCGCCGTAGTGGGCCGAAACGCGGCAGCGCGCGCACGAACGCCGACCTTCATCCCGGGGGCCGCCGGCCGTATGCTCCCGAGGGTCCGCAACGCCCGGTCGCAAACGGGCTTTGCCTCCGGACCGAGCCTCATGGTACGGTTGAATCCCGTCTGATCCGAAAGAGGACCCTTAATGGCAACGACTCGCAAGACCCCGAGGCGCAAAGCTGTCGCGAAGAAGCCGGCTGGTGGCATCACGAAGGCCAAGGTAAAGCGTGTCGCGCGCAAGGCGCGGGCCGCGCTCGGAGTCGCGGCGCACGACGCCGGACTCGCGATTCGCCGTACCGCGCGAAGGCTGCAAACGAAAATGGAAGAAGCCAAGGGACCGGCGAAACGTACGGCGCGGCGCGTCGAGCGCAAGGTCGCATCGGCCCTGGAAAGCGCCGGCGTATCGATCACCGCCGCCTCAAAGCGGGCGAAGACCAAATTCGACGCCGCCAGGCGCGCCATTGCGGAGGCGTCGGCAGAAACCAAGCCCGCGGCGAGGAAGACCGCCGCGAAAAAGACGGCGACCAAGAAGCCTGCGGCCCGGAAAACCGCTGCGAAGACGGCGGCAGGCAGGAAACCCGCCGCACGGCGAAAATCGGCCGCCTGACCTTCCATCCGCGCCGGGCGGTTTGAGGCCCGGCCGATGCGAGTTCGTGCAGGACACGGCATCGACCGATGCCGTCGGGCGGTCGCGGCGTGTGCGGGACGCCCGCATTCCTGGTTTTGCTGACGGAAATCAACATCTTGAACCGGTCGGCGCGCGCGCTTGGGCTAGAATGCACGACCAGCTGCCCTGACCGCAATGACCCTGTATACCCTCGGCTTGAACCACCAGACGGCGCCGCTAGCCGTGCGGGAGCGGGTCGTGTTTTCGCCGGACGCGCTGGGACACGCGTTGCGCGACCTGCTCGCGCGGCCGAAGGTCAGGGAAGCCGCGATCCTGTCGACCTGCAACCGGACCGAGGTCTACGTGCACGGGACGGAGCCGCAGCCGGTGGTGCACTGGCTCGAGGACTTCCACCGGGTGCCCAAGGATTCGCTGTCGCCGTACATCTATACGTTGCCCCGGGACCAGGCGGTCACGCATGCGTTTCGTGTCGCCAGCGGCCTCGATTCGATGGTGCTGGGCGAGCCGCAGATCCTGGGACAGATGAAGCAGGCCGTGCGATCCGCGGAATCGGCAGGAAGCCTCGGGCTCGTGCTCAATCGCCTGTTCCAGCGCACCTTCGCCGTGGCCAAGGACGTGCGGACACAGACGGACATCGGCAGCGCGTCGATCTCGATGGCCGCCGCTGCCGTGAAGCTCGCCGAGCGCATCTTTCCTGCGCTTTCCGAGCAACGGCTGCTGCTGATTGGCGCGGGCGAAATGATCGATCTGACGGCAACCCATTTCGCGGCGCGAAATCCCCGGTCGATCACCATCGCGAACCGCACGCTGG
Source organism: uncultured beta proteobacterium (assembly GCA_963695725.1). Lineage (GTDB taxonomy): Bacteria > Pseudomonadota > Gammaproteobacteria > Burkholderiales > Casimicrobiaceae > CAIWHR01. Next base: position 945,849 of record CAVOHM010000001.1, on the reverse strand, counting down.
AACGCGGGAAGGAACTCGCCGCGCGCTTTGGTGCGGAAGCCATCACGTTGAACGAGCTGCCCGAACGCTTGCACGCGTTCGACATCATCGTCACCTGCACGGCGAGCACGCTGCCGATCCTGGGCAAGGGACTGCTCGAGCGCGTGGTGAAGGCGCGCCGGCACGCGCCGATCTTTGTCGTCGACCTCGCGGTGCCGCGCGACGTCGAGCCCGAAGCTGCTGAGCTCGACGACGTCTTTCTGTACAGCGTGGACGACCTGTCGAATCTCGTCCGGGGCAATCTGCAGATACGCCAGGAGGCGGTGGTGCAGGCCGAAGCGATGATCGCGGCCCAGGCCGGCAGCTTCCTGCGCTGGCTCGAAGGGCGCACGGTGGTGCCGACGATCACCGCACTGCACGGCCATCATGACCGTCTGCGAGCCGGCGAACTCGAACGCGTGCGCAAGCTGCTCGCAAGCGGCATGCCGCCGGAGCAGGCGCTCGAAATGCTCGCCCGCGGCCTCACCAACAAGTTTCTGCACTCGCCCACGCAGGCGTTGAATCAGGCGGGCGACGCCGAGCGCGCGGAGCTTGTGGCCGCGTTCGAGAAGATCTACAAAATCCCCGACGACGGGCACTAGCGCCCGTTGGCGCCATCGCTGGGCACGCGCTGCGCTGCCCCGATCCACTGTTCATTCGCCGGCGGTTGCGCGGCCGGCATCATTCCCGCAACCCTTCCGGGCATGGATGTCGAAAATGAAAGCTTCACTTCGCACCAAGCTCGAATCGCTCGCGCTACGGCTGTCGGAACTCGACCTGCACCTGTCGTCCGAGGACGTCGTGCGCGACATGGACCGCTACCGGGCGTTGACCCGGGAGCGTGCGGATATCGAACCCGTGGTCGCGCGCTTCCGGGAGTACCGGCGCGCCGAAGACGATGTCGCCGCGGCCAACGAGATGGCGCACGATCCCCGCATGAAGGACTTCGCCGACGAAGAGCATGCAGCGGCGACGGCCAGGATGGAAACACTCGCGGCCGACCTGCAGCGCATGCTGTTGCCGCACGACCCGAACGACGAGCGCAACGTCTTCCTCGAAATCCGCGCGGGCACGGGTGGTGATGAATCGGCGCTGTTCGCCGGAAGTCTCTTTCGGATGTACACGCGGTACGCGGAGCGCAGCGGCTGGAAGGTCGAGATCGTTTCCGAATCGCCGGCCGAGCTCGGCGGCTACAAGGAAGCGATCCTGCGGATCGTCGGACGTGGCGCGTACTCGAAGCTCAAATTCGAATCGGGTGGCCACCGCGTGCAGCGCGTTCCCGAGACCGAGGCGCAGGGACGCATCCACACGTCCGCCTGCACGGTCGCGGTGATGCCCGAAGCCGATCCCGTCGCCGACATCAACATCAACCCGGCCGACGTTCGCATCGACACGTTCCGCGCGTCGGGCGCGGGCGGGCAGCACATCAACAAGACCGATTCGGCGGTACGGATCACGCATCTCGCTACCGGCCTCGTCGTCGAATGCCAGGACGACCGTTCGCAGCATCGCAATCGTGCGCAGGCCATGGCGGTCCTCGCCTCGCGGCTCCTCGATCGGGAGTTGCGGGAGCGGCAGCAGAAGGAAGCGTCGATGCGCAAGTCGCTCATCGGCAGCGGCGATCGCAGCGAGCGGATACGCACGTACAATTTTCCCCAGGGACGCGTGACCGATCACCGGATCAACCTCACGCTCCACAAGATCGATTCGATCATGGACGGCGATCTTGGCGATCTCACCGCGGCGCTCGCGCAGGAGCGCCAGGCCGAACTGCTGGCGGAGCTGGCGGGGGATAGCGCATGAGTCCGAAATTGCCGGATGGCAGGCGCGGGCTGCAAGCGAAGACGCCCGGGATGACGCCGGCGCCCTGGCTCGAGACGCTGCGCCTTGCACTTCGTGACGTCGTTCCCGCGGATCTCGACGACCTCTTCCGCCTCGACGGCGATCCGCGGGTGATGAAGTACGTCGGCAACGGCCGACCGCTGTCGCGGGACACCGTCGTGCAGCGCCTCAAGCGCTTCCTCCGCTATCCGACGCTGTATCCTGACCTCGGCGTGTGGCGAGCCGTCCGGCGCGACACCGGCCGGTACATCGGCTGGTTCGCGCTGAACTACGCCGGAAAGTCGACCGATATCGAGATCGGCTACCGGCTGCTGCCCGAAGCGTGGGGCCGCGGCTTCGCCACCGAGGGTGCGCAGGCGTTGGCGGACTATGGCTTCGACGATCTCGGTCTCAACCGGATCATTGGCCTCACGCATCGCGACAACGTGGCGTCGCAGCGGGTGCTGATTAAAGCGGGCCTCGACGATATCGGCTGGGGCCGCTACTACGGCCGACGGTTGCGGCTCTTTGCCGCCGAGCGGCGCTCTGGCTGACGGTGTGACGGCGGTCGTGAAGCCCGGGCGGCGCGCGCCCGGCAACCAAAGGCGATGACTTCCGGCACGACGGTTGCCGGTGCCCTCGCGCAGTCGGGGCTCGTCCCGCTCGATGCGCAGGTGTTGCTGGCGCATGTGCTGGGCAAGGATCGCGCGTGGCTGGTGGCGCATGCGGCCGACGCGTTGCCGCCCGGGTCGCTGGACGCGTTTCACCTGCTCGCGCGCCGGCGCCGCGAGGGTGAACCGGTCGCGTATCTCACCGGGACGCGCGAATTCTGGGGCCTGCCGCTCATCGTCTCGCCGGCCGTGCTGATTCCGCGCCCGGAAACGGAGACGCTCGTCGAACTCGCGCTCGCTCGTTTGCCGAAGGCCCGGGATGTGCGCGTGCTCGATCTCGGAACGGGTTCAGGCGCCATCGCGCTCGCCATCGCGCACGAGCGGTCGCGTGCAACCGTCGTTGCCACCGATGTGTCCGCGGCCGCGCTCGACGTGGCGCGAGGAAACGCGTGCCGGCTCGGAATCGCGAACGTCGAGTTCGTGCAAGCGGACTGGTATGACGGCATCGCGCCCGCGCGGCGCGACGCCACGTTCGACCTCATCGTCAGCAACCCGCCGTACGTCGACGGGGCGGACCCGCACCTGCGCGACGGCGACGTTCGCTTCGAGCCACCGATGGCGCTGACGCCGGGAGGGGACGGGCTCGCCGCGATTCGCGCGATTGTCGCGCGCGCCCACGAATACCTTACAGCCGGCGGCATGCTCGCCGTCGAGCACGGCTACGATCAATCCGATGCGGTTCGCACGCTGTTCTTGGCCGCGGGCTTTGGGGAGATCGTCGTGACGCGCGATCTGGCCGGTATGCCGCGTGTCGTGGCCGGACGCCGTTTCGACTAGACGGGCCGAGGAGCATCGACGCCGAGCTTTTCCGCCCACGGCGCGAGCGCCGGCAGGATCGTCGGATACAGCGCAACACCTCGTTCCCGCTGCTCGCGCAGCCGTTTCATGCCGGCCTCGCCTGGCAAGCGGACGCGCTCTACACCCGCGCGCGGACTTGCCTCATGACAGGTGCGCACCATGTGGTCCATCTGCCGTTTGAACGCCGCGAGTCCGCCAAAGGCTTCGGGATCGAGGACCTGCACGAACACTGTTGCGCCCCAGCCTTCGCGTGGATCGGCGCGGCCGTGGCCGGAAAGGCCGGCCGTCAGGGCCTCGATCAGCAGCGCCAGGCTGAATCCCTTGTAGCCGGCGTCGAGCCCGCCGAGCGGCAGGAGCGCGCCCTTGGGATCGGCGAAAAGCGCGCCGGGATCGTCGGTCGGCGTGCCGGCGTGGTCGATCAGCCACGCGCCGGGCAGCCGCTTTCCCGCCTTCATCTGCTGCTGTGCGAAACCCATGCTCGTGATCGAGCTCGAGATGTCGATCAGGACCGGATCGCCGGACGTCGGCAGTCCGGCCGCAATCGGATTCGGCGTCATGACCGGCGTGAGGCCGCCGTGCGGCACGACCGCCGCAACGCGTGGATCCGAACTCTGGACGATCGCCACGAGGCCGCGCTCGGTTGCCCGAAGCAGGTAGGCGGCGAGGCACGCGATGTGATGCGAGCGGCGGATCACGACGGTGCCCGTGCCGTGCGTCGCGGCCATTGCGGCGGCCGCATCGAGCGCGCGCAGCGTGAGCCAGGGTCCCGGCAACCGTCCCCCATCCCACGTTTGCGCCGCCGGTCGCGCCTGAACGATCGCCGGTTCACCGGCTTTCGTCATCGCACCTTTCTCGATCTCCGCGAGGTATAGGTCGAGCAATGCGAGTCCGTGCGTCGTATGGCCGAGGAGATCGCCGGTGACGAGCACATCGGCGACGTCGTGCGCGATGTCGGGGCGCACGCCCGCGCGCTCGACGAGCGACGTCGCATACGCGACCAGCGCAGTTGCGTCAAATCGTTCTTCTGCCATCGTCGGATTTCTCTCGAAAAGGGATGGCCGGCGTCCGCCACGAAAACCGCCACGGTGCCGGTGGCGCCATTTTACGTTGTCATCCGGCTTGCCGGCCCAGGATGGCCCGGTTCAGTCGCATTGCGACGCGTCCCGATTGACGTCGCGCCGCGTTTCTCCGACGATGCCACCTCGCGCGGCGTCGATCGCGCCGCGAATTCGCGCGTCTTGAACGCTTCCCTTCCATGCTCCCGTCGTCGCTGACCGTCAGCATCGTGACGTATCGGCCCGACAGCGCTCTGCTCGATCGCTGTCTGTCCAAGCTTGCGCTCGCGATCGGCACAGTGCGCGCGGAAGGTGTCGTGACCAACGTGGCGGTCGCGCTGATCGATAACAGCGAGGATGCGAAAATCGCCGATGACGTGACCCGATTGGGAAAACTCCGACTTACGCACACCGGTGTCCAGCTCCACTTCCTGCACGGTCACGCCAATGTCGGGTACGGTGTTGCGCACAATCTGATGCTCAATGGCACGGGCGGCGACTATCAGCTGGTACTGAATCCCGACGTCGAACTCGCGGGCGACGCGCTCGTCAACGCCATCCGTTGGCTCGACGCGAATCCGGACATTGTCGCCGTGGCGCCGGCGGTAAAGCGTCCTGACGGCGCGCCCGATTTTCTCTGCAAGCGCTATCCGGCGCTGCTCGATCTTGTCCTGCGGGGCTTCGCGCCGCGCGCGGTGCGCCGCGTGTTCCGGCGGCGCCTCGATCGCTACGAACTGCGCGATGTCATCGATCCCGCGAGCGAGCGGCCGGTGCCCGGTATGCCGGTGATGTCCGGCTGCTGCATGCTGGTGCGGCGGAAGGCCATCGACGCGACGGGCGGCTTCGACCCGAAATTCTTCCTTTACTTCGAGGACTTCGATTGGAGCGTCCGGTTGAACAAGATCGGAAAGACCGCCTACCTGCCGGCGTTTCGCGTGGTGCACCACGGCGGCGGCGCGGCGCGCAAGGGCTGGAAGCACATCGGCTGGTTCGTCCGGAGCGCTTGGCGCTTTTACCACAAGCACGGCTGGCGGTTCGTCTGAATGGTCACTGCACAAGCGATTCGATCGCGTAATCGCGACCCGCGGGTCGCGTGGCATGGTGGATGATCCCGGCATGCCCGGCGCAACCACAGGTCACGTCATCGTCACCGGTGCCGACGGGTTCATCGGCAGCGCGCTCGTCGCGCACCTGGTCGCGACGGACCGCCCGTTTGTCGCGGTGGTGCGGCGCATGCCGGCGGAGGGTGCCGCCAGGCCGCAGTATCGTGCCGCGGGCGATCTTGCGACGGCGTCCGACGCGACGCTCGGCGGACTGGTCGCGGGCGCTGCGGCCATCGTGCATCTCGCGGGCCGCGCGCACGTGCTTGCCGACACGGCACCCGATCCGGTTGCCGCCTTTGGCGCCGCCAACGTCGTCGCGACGGAGCGCCTCGCCGCAGCGGCGGTGCGGACCGGCGTGCGGCGATTCGTGTTCGCAAGCACGATCAAGGTCCACGGTGAAACAACGCGTCCGGGCCGGCCGTTTCGGGCCGACGATCCGTTCGCGCCACAGGATGCCTACGCGCGCAGCAAGGTCGATGCGGAGCGGACGTTGACGGCGATCGCCGGCGGTACGCCGCTCGAACCGATCGTGCTGCGGTTTCCGCTCGTCTACGGACCGCGCGTCAAGGGAAACTTCCTGGCATTGCTCGACGCGGTCGCGCGCAGCGCCTTCCTGCCGTTCGGCATGGTCGATAACCGGCGCGATTTTCTCTATGTCGGCAATCTCGTGCACGCGATCGCGGCGTTGCTCGATGCGCCGGATCGCGTCGCAGGCGCATGGCTCGCCTCCGACGGCGAAGCCATCGCGACACCCGAACTGGTGCGCCGCGTTGCCGGTGCGCTGGGCGTTGCGCCACGCGTGGCGAAGGTTCCGCGGCCGCTGCTGGCGCTGGCCGCGCGGGCGATGGGTCGGGGCGGGCTCCTGGAGCGCACCGTCGCGTCGCTCGAAGTCGACGCCTCGCCGCTCGTGCGCCGAATCGGCCCGCCGCACTTCACGCTGGACCAGGGACTTGCCGCGACTGCCGCCTGGTGGCGGTTGCGGCACGCGATCTGATCCGGGTTCTATAATCGCGATCCTGTCCAGTCGAAAGCACCCGATGACCGCCCGCGCTTCGGGCCGGCGCGCCGATGAGATGCGCCCGCTCCGCATCACACGCCATTTCACGAAGCACGCCGAAGGGTCGGTGCTGATCGAGACCGGCGACACGAAGGTGCTGTGTACCGCCAGCGTCGAGGAAGGCGTGCCTGCGTTTCTGAAGGGAAAGGGGCGAGGCTGGCTCACCGCCGAATACGGCATGCTGCCGCGCGCGACGAACACGCGGGGGCGGCGCGAAGCCGCCGACGGCAAGCAGTCGGGACGCACGCAGGAGATCCAGCGGCTGATTGGCCGCAGCCTGCGCGCCGTCGCCGATCTCGCCGCGCTGGGCGAGCGCACGATCAAGGTCGATTGCGACGTGCTGCAGGCGGATGGCGGCACGCGTTGCGCGTCGATCACCGGGGCCTGCGTCGCGCTCGCCGATGCGATTGCGTGGTGCCGGGAGCGACATCTCGTCGCGGGCCCGGTGCTGAGCGATCTCGTCGCGGCCGTGTCGGTGGGGGTCGTCGCCGGCGCGCCGGTGCTCGATCTCGATTACGCGGAAGACTTCGCCTGCGATACCGACATGAATGTCGTCATGACCGCAGCCGGCGGCTTTGTCGAACTGCAGGGGACCGCCGAGGGCGCGCCGTTCACGCGCGCCGAGATGGATGCGCTGGTCGGCCTGGCCGAGCGCGGCATTCGCGAATTGATCATGGCGCAGAAGGCGGCGCTTCCCGCGTAACGGTTCGCCGCTCCGGACGCCCTGTGATCGCACTTCCGCGCCTCATCCTCGCGTCGAACAACGCCGGCAAACTGCGCGAATTTCACCGGCTGCTGGCTCCGCTCGGGATCGACGTCATCGCGCAATCGGAATTCGGCATTCCGGAAGCGGACGAGCCGCATCCGACATTCGTCGAAAACGCGCTGGCGAAGGCCCGGCATGCGAGCGCGCACGCGAAACTTCCCGCACTCGCCGACGATTCCGGAATCTGCGTGCGAGCCCTCGGCGGCGCGCCCGGCGTGCAGAGCGCGCGCTATGCCGGCGAACCGAAATCCGATGCGCGCAACAACGCGAAGCTGATTGCCGCACTCCGGGGTGTTGCCGACCGCAGCGCGCATTACGCGTGCGTATTGACGTTGCTGCGCGACGAGAACGACCCCGAGCCGATCATCGCGGAGGGCGCGTGGCACGGGACGATCGTCGATGCGCCAAGGGGCCACGGCGGCTTCGGCTACGACCCGCATTTCCTGGATGCGACCACCGGCCATACCGCCGCGGAGTTGCCGCTCGAGCGGAAGAACGAGCTGTCGCATCGTGGGCACGCGCTGCGCGTGCTGATCGCGCGGTTGGTGAGCGCACCCGACGATGCCCCGTCGGAGCGCAAACGGGATGGCGACCGCTGACGCTGGCGTCGTGCCGGCGCGGGTCCGCATCGACGCGGCCGCGCTTGCGGGCCCGCGCTTCGCGGCGCTGCCGCCGCTCGCGCTCTATGTCCATATCCCGTGGTGCCTCAAGAAGTGCCCGTACTGCGACTTCAACTCGCACGAGGCGCGGGGAGACGCGCCCGAAACCGAATATGTCGACGCGCTCATCGCGGACCTCGAGTACGCGTTGCCGTCGATCTGGGGCAGAAGGATCGTCTCGGTGTTCATCGGCGGCGGGACGCCGAGTCTTTTCTCCGCCGGGGCCATCGACCGGTTGCTTGCGGAAATTCGCGCCCGCGTGCCGTTGTCGCCCGGCGCCGAGGTCACGCTGGAGGCGAATCCCGGGACGTTCGAGCGCGAAAAATTCGCCGGATTTCATGCCGCCGGAGTCAACCGACTTTCGCTCGGCATCCAGAGCTTCGATCCGAAACACCTCTTGGCGCTGGGGCGCGTGCACGATGCCGACGAGGCGCGCCGCGCGGCCGAGGCGGCACTGTCGATTTTCGGCAACGTCAATTTCGACCTGATGTACGCGTTGCCGCGCCAGACCGTGGACGAAGCTGCAGCGGACCTCGCAGCCGCACTGGCGTTTGCACCCCCGCACCTGTCGTTCTATCAGCTGACGCTCGAGGCGAACACGCTGTTCCACCGCTATCCGCCGCCGCTGCCCGACGACGAAACGTCCGCCGACATCGAGGACGCGGTCCATGCGACGCTCGACGCTGCCGGATACCGGCACTACGAAACGTCCGCGTACGCGCGCGGCGGCCGCGAATGCCGGCACAATCTCAACTACTGGCAGTTCGGCGATTATCTCGGGATCGGCGCCGGCGCGCATTCGAAGCTGTCGTTTGCCGATCGCATCGTGCGCGAGGTTCGCCACAAGCAGCCGAAACACTACCTGGAACGGGTCGCGGCGGGCACGCCGCTGCAGGAGCAGGGAAGTGTGGCGCGCGAGGATGTCGGGTTCGAGTTCATGCTGAACGCGCTGCGTTTGACGGACGGCGTTCCGGCAGTGCTTTTTGCCGAGCGCACGGGCTATCCGCTGGCGCTCGTCCAGCGCGGGCTGGAAGCCGCCACCGCGCGCGGACTGCTCGAGCGCGATCCGACGACGATCCGACCCACGGCGCTGGGCCGGCGGTTCCTCAATGATCTGCAGGCGCTCTTCCTTGCCGAACGACCGCCTGGTCCGGCGAATATCGCGTTGGCGAAAGCGGTGCGCGACCCGGATGCGCTCGAATGAGGCGCTGGCCGCATGCGCCGGGCACGCTGTCCCGCCGCGATCTCGAAGAGAACCGGATGCGGGATCTCTATGCGGCCGTGGTCGATCCGTCGCACGCGTTTTCCGACGAGCAGCTTTCCCGATCCCTGAACGAGACGCTGGCGGCGAAACCGAAGGGCGCGGGCTGGTGGGTGTTCGCTTACGGTTCGCTGTTGTGGAATCCGCTGTTTCCGGTGGCGGAGATGCGTCCTGCGCGGCTGGGGGGGCTGCACCGGCGCTTCTGCCTGTGGTCGCTCGCCTCGCGCGGCACGCGCGAATGTCCGGGACTCGTGCTGGGACTCGACCGTGGCGGTGCCTGCCGTGGCGTCGCGATGCGGCTGCCGGCGATGCTGGCAAGGGACGAGCTGCATCTGTTATGGCGGCGCGAGATGGTCGTCGGCTCGTATCGTCCGCGGTGGGTGCAAATCGACGCCGGCGGGCGCGAGGTCATCGCGCTGACGTTCGTCGTCCGGCGCGATCATCGGCAATACGCGGGCCGGCTGCCCCTCGCGGATCAGGTCAAGGTCCTCGGGACCGCCTGCGGCGCATTCGGCTCCTCGCTCGACTATCTCGAGCGAACGCGGGTTGCGCTCGTCGCGCACGGCATCGTCGATCCTTACCTAGAACGGCTCGCCGCCGCGCTATCGGCACGGCAATGAAAGGCTCAGATGGAAACGTGCCGGCCACCGTCGACGTTGATCGTCTCGCCGGTCACGTAGGTGGCGTCGGCGAGCAGGAACCGCACGGCTTTCGCGATGTCGTCGGGCTCGCCTTCGCGCTTCAACGGCGTGTGCGAGATGATCCGCTGCCGCGAGAGTTCGTCGAACGAGGCGTCGTCCGGCCATAGGACGGGGCCGGGTGCGACGGCGTTCACACGCACCTCCGGCGCGAGCTCGCGCGCAAGCGAGCGGGTCATCCCGATCAACCCGGCCTTCGCGATCGAATAGACGACGAAATTCTTGAGCGGCCGTTCGGCGTGGATATCGGCGATGTTGACGATGGCGCCCTGCGCCTTTTTCAACGCGGGGGCCGCGGCCTGCGCGAGGAACAGCGGCGCCCGCAGGTTGGTGCCGATGAGGTCGTCCCAGGCCTCCGGCGTGATGGCGCCGACCGGTGTCGGGAAGAACGACGACGCGTTGTTGACGAGCGCATCGAGCCGGCCGAACTTCTGCACCGTCTGTTCGACCATCGACGGCAGCTTGTTGAGGTCGAGCAGGTCCGCCTGTATCAACGCGACCGAATCGGCGCGCACGCCGTTCAACTCGGCCTGCAGGAGGCGCGCTTCGCCTGCTGACGCGCGATAGTGGAGCATCAGGTTCGCGCCGGCCGCGTGCAGGCGGCGGCAGATCGCCGCGCCGACGCGCTTGCCGCCTCCGGTAATCAGCACGATCTTGCCCTGCACGCCGCGCTCCCGGATTACACGTTAAACTCTGGCGAAATCTAACATACCCTCCGCCGCGCCGCACCCGGACGGCGCCCATCGGCGCGCATTCTGTTCATCGTGACCGACCTGCCCGAACCCGACGCCGCCGCGCGTGCCCACAGCCAGCGGGTCGTGGCGCACATTCGCGCGGCGGTCGCCGCGGGTACCGGCTACATCCCGTTCTCCCGCTATATGGGACTTGCGCTCTATGCCCCCGGACTTGGCTACTACGCGGCGGGATCGACCAAGCTCGGAGCCGCCGGAGATTTCATCACGGCACCCGAAATGACGCCGTTGTTCGCAACGGCGCTGGCGACCCAAATCGCGGTCATTCTCGCAGCGACCGGGCGCCGGGAGATCGTCGAACTCGGAGCCGGCAGCGGGCGGCTTGCCGCCGATCTGCTGACCGCGCTGGCCGCGCGCGATGCGCTGCCGTCGCGCTACCTGATCCTCGAAGTGAGCCCGGACCTCGCGCAACGCCAGCGCACCACGTTGGAACGGGACGCTGCGGCGCATGTGGCGCGGGTCGACTGGATCACGGCGCTTCCCGCGACGATCGATGGCGCGCTGATCGCGAACGAAGTGCTCGACGCCCTACCCGTGGACGTCGTGGCGCGGCGCGATGAAATGTGGTTCGAGCGCGGCGTGACCTGGGATGATGCGCGATCTGCGTTCGCCTGGGCCGAGCGCCCGGCCGACGCGCGATGTTTGGCGATCGGCGCCGCCCGCTTTCCGCAGGACGGCGATTACGCGAGCGAGTTCAATCCGGCGGCCGAGGCGCTCGTCGAGGACATCGGCAGGCGGCTCGCCGGCGGCGCGGCGCTCTTCATCGACTACGGCTTTCCTGCCGCCGAGTTCTACCATCCGCAGCGCAACAGCGGAACGCTGATGTGCCACTACCGGCACCGCGCGCACGGCGACCCGTTCGCTGTGGCCGGGCTTGACCGACATCACCACGCACGTCGACTTCACCGCGATGGCGGAAGCGGGCGAGCGCGCGGGGCTTTCCGTCGCCGGCTACACCGCACTGGCGCCGTTCCTGCTAGGCTCCGGAATTCTCGACGCGCTTGCCGCCACCGGCGCGCCGAGTCGACGCCGTACATCGTCGCGGCCGCTGCCGTGCAGAAATTGCTCGCGCCGTCCGAGATGGGAGAGCTGTTCAAGGTCCTGGCGTTGGCGAAAACGGAAACGATCGCCTGGCCCGGCTTTGGCGTCGCCGATCGCCGGCACCGGCTGTGAGCGCCGCCGGATCGCACGCGAACATGTAACGGAGCGTCCAATGGAAACACCGATCGCCACCAACAGCCTGGTCATGGGCTCGCTGCCCGCGCGTCACGCGCGCTATCGGCCGCACCACACCGCGGTCGTCGTTGTGCCGCGCGGGCAGGACGAGCACGAGATCCGGCTCGACGTGGCGCGAGTTCGATGCCTACATAAATCGCTGCGCGAATGCGCTGGCGGCGCTTGGCGTCGGCCGCGGCGACCGCGTCGCGACGGTGCTCGCGAATTCGCTCGAACTCCTCGGAACGTATTGGGCGTGCGCCAAGCTCGGCGCGGTCTCGGTTCCGCTGTCGCCGCTGCTGACCGCGACCGGGCTCGCGTCGCTCCTCGCCGATGCGTCACCGCGCGTCGTCATCGGGTCCGGCGATCTCATTGCGCACGCTGGACGAGGCGCGCCGCGCGCCGTCGCAACATGCCGCGCCGGTATGGGCGTTGCTCGATGCGGCCCCCGACGACGAGGCGGCCGGCTACCGGGCCTTCGGCTTGCTGCTCGGCGAGGCGAGCGAGGCCGACCCGCGAAGTTCGCGTCGAGGCGGGGGATCTCTGGACGCTGATGTACACGTCCGGCACGACCGGCGCGCCGAAGGGCATCCAGCACACGCATTTCATCCGCGCGATGTACGGGGCGAGGTCGAGTTCGTGGCGCATGGCTCCGGAATCGGTCGTCCTGCACTCGGGCTCGATCGTGTTCAACGGCGCGATGACGACGATGCTTCCGGCGTTCATGCTGGGAGCGACCTTTGTGCTCGAACGGAGCTTCGACGCCGAGGCCTTCATCGCGACGGTGGAGCGCGAGCGGGTCACGCACACGATGCTCGTCCCGTCGCAGATCATCGCGATCCTGAACGCGCAAGCGCTTCGATCCGGCGCGCCTCGCGTCGCTCGAGATGATTCTTTCGCTGGGCGCTCCGCTGCACCAGGAAAACAAGGACCGCCTGAATCGCCTGCTGCCGCGACGTTTCTACGAACTCTACGGGTTGACCGAGGGCTTTCTCACCGTGCTCGATCGCGACGACGCGGTGCGCAAGTCCGGGAGCGTCGGCGTCCCGCCGCCCTTTTACGACATGCGGATCGTCGACGACGAAGGCCGCGATCTGCCGGCCGGATCGATCGGCGAAATCGTCGGCCGCGGCCCGATCACGATGCCCGGCTACTACAACCGGCCCGACGAGACCGCAGCAGGCGCTGCGCGACGGCTGGCTCTATACCGGCGATCTCGGCTATGTCGACGAGGACGGCTTCCTCTATCTCGTCGATCGCAAGAAAGACATGATCGACAGCGGCGGCGTCAAGGTCTATCCGAAGGACATCGAGGAAATCGCCGCGCGCCATCCCGCGGTCCTCGAGGTTGCCGTATTCGGGATTCCGCACGACAAATGGGGCGAGACGCCGGTCGCTGCGGTCGTGCTGCGGGAGAAGGGTGGCGCGGGCGCCGACGAGTTGCGCGACTGGATCAACGCGCGCGTGGCGGCGAAGTACCAGCGCGTCGACCGCGTGCTCGTATTGGATGAATTTCCGCGCAACACCGCGGGCAAGACGCTGAAGCGCGAATTGCGCGCGCCGTTCTGGGAGGGGCGCGCGACGGCCATCCACGCCGGGCCTGGCCCGGCCTCGTGATGCCGAACGTGGCCCGGACGCCCGGGGCCTCGTCGCATCGACTGTGCGTTGCGCCGATGATGGACTGGACCGATCGGCATTGCCGCTACTTCCTGCGCCTGATCGCGCCCCGCGCGCGGCTCTACACCGAGATGATCACGAGTGCGGCGCTCGCGCACGGCGACGTCCCGCATCACCTCGACTTCGATCCTGCCGAGCACCCGCTCGCGCTGCAGTTGGGGGGAAGCGATCCGCAACAGCTCGCTGCCGGCGCGAAGCTTGGGGAGCGCTGGGGGTACGACGAGATCAATCTCAATTGCGGGTGTCCGTCGGAGCGCGTGCAGACGGGGAGCTTCGGCGCGTGTCTGATGGCCGAACCATCGATCGTCGCGGGTTGCGTCAAGGCGATGCGCGACGCGGTTTCGGTTCCGGTGACGGTCAAGCACCGGATCGGGCTCGACCGCGACGATTCGTATGCCTTCGTCCGCGATTTTGTCGGCGCCGTCGCGATGGCCGGTTGCGATGTATTCATCGTCCATGCGCGCAACGCGGTGCTGAAGGGGCTTTCGCCCAAGGAGAATCGGGAGGTGCCACCGTTGCGCTACGACGTCGTGCGCCAGTTGAAGCACGATTTTCCGGCGCTGACAATCGTTCTGAACGGCGGCCTCTCGGACTGGGACGCGATCGAAGGTGAGCTCGCGCACGTCGATGGCGTGATGCTCGGCCGTGTCGCCTATCACGACCCCTATTTCCTGGCCCAGGCGGATTGGCGCGCGTTTGGCGACGGCACGCCCGCGCGCTCGCGTGCGGCCGTGCTGCACGCTCTGGTTCCCTACGCGACCTCGCAAATCGCAAGCGGTGTGCCGCTGCGCGCCATCGCGCGGCACGTGCTCGGGCTCTATCACGGCCGCTCGGGAGGACGGCGCTTCCGGCAGATCCTGTCCGACGCGGCGAAATTGCGGGACGCAGGACCGGATCTGCTTTTCGAAGCGCTGGCGGCGGTGGAGCCGGTCGCGGAGGATCTTGTCGGCGCGTGACACGCTGTCGCAACGGAGCGCGAGGGTTTGCGGGCGGGCTTAGGATACTTCATGCGCCCGCCCGCAAACCCTCGCGCTCCATGGGTGCGGCTGATCCGGCACGAATGCTTTGCGGGGTGCCCGCAACGCGTCTGCAACGAACGGTGCAGTTACGCCCGCGGCATGTCGTCGGCGATGTACGCGCGGACGATGCTCTCGAAATCCGCATCGCCCTTCATGCCAAGCGCGGGCCCCAGCTTGGGTGCGAAATTCGCCGGCCAGGTCGAGACGATCCGGTCGATCGCCGGGTCAAGCTTCCACTGCACGCGATCGGCGACACGCGTCACCGGCGACGCGGCGCAGCGCCCCGACCATGTCGTCCACCGACACGAGGATGCCCGGGACGTTGACCGAGCGCGTGTGCGCGAACGCGGCCGCAGGTGTCTCGTGGCCGACGAGAATATTCGCGATGACGGCGCGCGGCGAGATCACCCACATCCGCGTCTTGCGGTCGACGGGGCAGATCGCGTCCACGCCGGATAGCGGCTCGCGGATGATGCCGCTCGCGAACGACGATGCGGCCTGGTTGGGCTTGCCGGGACGCACGGTGACGGTCGGCAGGCGCAGGCTGCGCCCGTCGACGAATCCCTTGCGTGTCATGTCGTAGACGAGGAGTTCGCCGATCGCCTTTTGCGTCCCATACGACGCTTGCGGCGTGAGCGGCGCGTCGTCGGTCACCGGGTCGGGCAGCGGTCCGCCAAAAACGGCGAGCGAGCTCGCGAACACGAATTTTGGAGGCGCTGCAAGCTTCCGGCAGCGTTCCAGCAGCAAGCGTGTCGCGTCGAGATTCACGCGCATCCCGATGTCGAAATCGGCTTCGGCCTGCCCGCTGACGACGGCGGCCAGGTGGAAGATCGTATCGGTGTCGGCGGTCAACGCGCGCTCGATCACGGCGGGGTCGCCGAGATCGCCGGCGGTGGTCTTCACCCGCGGATCGCCAAGGTCCGGCGGCTCGACGACATCGACCAGCACGACTTCGCGGATGGGCCGCGCGCGTCCGCTGGCATCGGTCAGCGCCTTGCGGGCCAGAACCGCACGCGCGAGGCGGGCGCCGAGAAATCCGGCGCCTCCGGTGATCACGATGCGCATGGAATGGAGCCTTTCAACCAAGAAGGAAGTAGTCGACGATGAGTTCGCCGCGCTGCACCTTGCATGGGCGTGTCAGATTCGACTATTTGCCGGTATCCGGCGAACGACGAAAGATGTGCGAGATTCGCCCCATGCGACGTCACTCCTCGCGCAGCTTGCGGACTCCGGCGTCGATCGCGCGTTCGAGATATGCCGCGTAAAAATCCGGCGTCAGCAGCCCGACGACGGGCCCGCCGATGATCTTGCCGGACCCTCCGACGACGAGGACGGTCGGCGTGAACGAGTGGCCATAGCGCGCAGCCAGCGCACGATGGGTCGTTGCGCGGCCGTCGAAATCGACGATCGGCAGCGGCTGATCGATCTCGATCTGCCGAAAGAGCGCGCGGTCGCGCCACGGCGATTCCTTCGACATCGGCACCACGTACTGCGCGAGCGCACGCTCGCAATACGGGCAGTCGTACCGGTCCAGGAAAAGGAAGATCGGAATCCTGTCACGCGCGCTCGTCGCGGCGTCGGCGGCGAGGTCCTGCGCCAGGGGAAGATTGAGGCGACGCGGCGTCGTGCTCTGGCGCCGACACAGGCGCCGCGCTGATGCCGGTGCCCGGAAGCGCGCATGCTAAAATTCCGCAGCAATGCCGCGCGGCGCGATGCATTCGCGCCGTTCATTTTTTCGCTGCCAATCAAGCGTTCGCGTCTCATGGCCATCCCACCCGCGCCGCGCCGGCTCACGATCGCCACGCGCGAATCCGCGCTCGCGCTGTGGCAGGCCGAGCACATCCGCGCGCTGCTCGCCGCATTATATCCGGCGAGCGAGGTCCGCCTGCTCGGGATGACGACCGAAGGCGATCGCGTGTTGGACCAGCCGCTCACGGATATCGGCGGCAAGGGCCTCTTCATCAAGGAACTCGAAGTCGCGATGGAGGACGGTCGCGCCGATCTCGCCGTCCATTCGCTGAAAGACGTGCCGATGGACATGCCGGACGGATTCGCGCTGGCGGCCATCACGGCACGTGAAGATCCGCGCGACGCGTTCGTTTCGAATCATTTTCTCGGGCTCTCGGGCCTGCCCGGCGGCGCGCGCGTCGGCACGTCGAGCCTGCGCCGCGAAGCGCAATTGCGGGAGCGCGACCCGCTGCTTTCCATCCGGCCGCTGCGCGGCAACGTCAACACGCGGCTGCGCAAGCTCGACGAAGGACAATACGACGCGATCATCCTTGCCGCAGCGGGATTGAAACGCCTTGGCTTTGCCGACCGGATCGCGTCGTACCTCGATCCCGACGAGAGCCTTCCCGCCGTCGGTCAGGGCGCACTGGCGTTCGGAATGCCGCGCCGATCGCGCCGATGTCCTCGCTGCGCTCGCGCCGCTGGCCGAGCGCGACACGACGCTCGCGACCACCGCGGAGCGGGCGTTCTCGCGGGCGCTGTCCGGAAGCTGCCACACGCCGCTCGCCGCGCACGCGGTCTTCCAGCACGGCGAATTGTGGCTGCGCGGTCTGCTCGCGAGCCGCGATGGCTCGCGAAGTGCTGCGCGGCGAGCGCCGGGCGTCCTGTGGCGATGCGCACGCGGCGGACGGGCTCGGACGCGCGCTCGCGTCCGATTTTCTCGCGCGCGGTGCCGCGCGGCTCTTGGCTGCATGACCACGACGCCGGGCCGCCCCACGGAGGGCGGCATCCCTCCCGACGGGACCGCGCGCAGCGCGAGGGAGCGCACCTGCGTTTTGCCGCGATGGTCCACCTGCTGACTGCGCAGTCGGCACCGACCGGACCGCTCGCCGGGCTCGGCATCCTGATCACGCGGCCCGCGCGGCAGGCTGCGGGATTCGCGCAGAAGATTGCGGTGCTGGGCGGCGACGCCGGTCATCTTTCCTGCGATCGCGATCCTGCCACCCGCCGACCCGGTGCCGCTCGCCCGCGCGCACGCGGCGCTGCCGGACTACGATTGCGCGGTCTTCGTTTCCGCCAACGCCGTCGAATACGGCGTCGCCGATCCGCGGCGGTGGCCGGCGAAGCTCGTCGCCTTCGCGCCCGGCCCGGGAACGGCGGAAGCGCTCGCCGCCGCCGGAATTGCCGGCACGCGTGTTCCGACGACGACGTACGACAGCGAAGGCCTGCTCGCGTTGCCGGAATTCGCCGATGTGCGCAGCAAGCGCATCCTGATCTTTCGCGGCGATGGCGGGCGCGAGCACCTGGGCGAAACGTTGCGCGCGCGCGGTGCGATCGTCGATTACGTCGCGTGCTACCGGCGCGCCAGACCCGAGCGCGGCGCCGCGGGGCTCGCCGACGCGTTCGGCGAGGGCCGGCGTACATGCCGTCACGGTCACGTCCAGCGAAGGGCTCGACAATCTGTGGGCGCTCGCGGACACGAGCATTCGCACGGCGTGGCGACGTTGTCCGACCTTTGCCCCGCATCCGCGCATCGCGGCGCGCGCGCGCGACCTCGGCTTGGCCGTCGTCGAAACCGCGGGCGGTGACGCCGGCCTCATCGCCGGGTTGCTAGAATGGGCCGCTGCGCAACCCAAACCGAAAACGCTGACCCCATGCCGAACCGACATCATCGTCACCGCACCGCTGCCGCCCTTCCTCTACGAGCCGCTGAAAGCGGACTTCCGCTGCCACGATTACGTGCAGGCGGTCGACAAGCCCGCGTTTCTCGCCACGCAGGGCCCGGTGATTCGCGGCCTCGTTCAGGGCGGTGGGACCGTCACGCCCACGACGCTGCTCGACGCGCTGCCGGCGCTCGAGATCATCTCGGTGTTCGGTGTCGGCTACGACGGCGTGCCGGTCGACTACTGCAGCAAGCGCGGGCTCAAGGTGACGAACACGCCGGACGTGCTGACCGACGACGTTGCCGACGTCGCGGTGGCGCTGATCATGATGACCGGCCGCGGCTTCGTTCGCCTCAATCGCTTCGTGCAGGCCGGCGAATGGCTCAAGCGCGGGCCGGAACTCACGACCAAGCTCGGCGGCCGGACCGTCGGCATCCTCGGCCTCGGCCGCATCGGCAAGGCCATCGCGCAGCGCGTTTCGGCGATGGGGATGAACGTCGCGTACACGGGTCGCAAGCCGCAGGACGTGCCGTACCGGTTCATTCCCGATCTCAAGGCGCTCGCGGCGGCGGCGGATTTCCTGGTCGTGGCCTGCCCCGGCGGCGCGGCGACGAAGAACATCGTCGAATGCCGAGGTGCTGGCGGCGCTTGGCAAGAAGGGCACGATCGTCAACATCGCGCGCGGCTCGATCGTCGACGAGCCGGCGCTCGTCGCCGCGCTCGCAGTCCGGCACGATCAAGGCCGCGGGCCTCGACGTGTTCGCCGACGAGCCCAACATCCCGCAGCCGCTCCTCGCGCTGGACAACGTGGTGCTGCTGCCGCACGTCGGCAGCGCGACGCGCGAAACGCGGCAAGGCGATGGGCGATCTGTGCAAGGCGAACCTCGACGCGTGGTTCGCGGGGAAGCCGCTGCCGACGCTGATTGCGGAACTGGCTTAGCGCCGCGCGATCGCCGCGCGGTTGCATCGGCGCGAAGCTGGACACGAAGAGGTCGCACGTCCGTCGCTGGGTGGCCGGAATCACCCGTTCGGGTGCCGAGTGCATTCGCCGATCCGAACTCCGGTACGGTCGCGTTGCGAGAGGTAGCGCGGCACGGAATTTCCGCCCATTGGAAGGAAACCCGGCTCCAGGTGTTTGCTGATCGTGGATCCGCGAAACGGCCACCGTGGCCGGAGCCATGGCTCGTCCGCTTCGCGATGGCCTGCCCACCGGTGACCCTGAGGCCGGTGGCGGATCCGTAGACTGCGATGTCCCCGTGTCGGAGCTCACGATGAAGCGTTGCCTTACTTTTCTGATGGCGTCCATGTTCGCACTGGTGGTGTCCATCGCGCTGGCCAACTTTCACCTTTTCCGGATCGTGCAGATCTACTCGAACGCCGATGGCAGCGTGCAATTCGTGGTGCTGACTGTCTCTTCCAACGGTGAAAATCAGTGGGCAGGCGAGAGTCTGTTCGGCCTCGGTCCCGGCCCCAGCAAGACATTCGAGTTTCCCGGCAATCTGCCAAGCACGCAGACGGCTGGAAAGCGAGTCCTAGTCGCCACGCAGGGTTTCGCTGCGCTGGGCATCGTCACGCCGGACTACGTGATACCGAACGGGTTCCTGCAGATCCCCAGTGGCACCGTCGACTTCGCGGGGGTGAACCAGGTGACGTACACGGGTTTGCCGAACGATGGCGTGCACGCGATCGATGCGTCGGGCGCAGTGATCCAGAATGTCGCAACCAATTTCGTCGGCGTGTCGGCCTCGGTGGTGCCCACGGGTCCGCCGCCGCCACCGTCAGGAGGGCTGAATTTCCAGGGCTTGTTCTACAACGCG
Organism: uncultured beta proteobacterium; assembly: GCA_963695725.1. Classification (GTDB taxonomy): domain Bacteria; phylum Pseudomonadota; class Gammaproteobacteria; order Burkholderiales; family Casimicrobiaceae; genus CAIWHR01. The sequence goes on along the minus strand of CAVOHM010000001.1, from coordinate 925,851 downwards.
CCGGCGGAATCCGAAGCGGGCTGGGGGATCAACTTCGCGCACCAGGGCGATGTCATCTTCGCCACCTGGTTCACCTACGACGCCAATGGCCGCGCCTGGTGGTTGACCATGACCGCCGAGAAGATCGGCCCCAACACCTACGCCGGCAAGCTCTACGAGACGCGCGGCCCGGCCTTCAACGCCGTGCCGTTCGATCCCGCTATGGTTCAGGTGATCGAAGTGGGCGACGGCACACTGACCTTCACGGATACGAACAACGGCACGTTCCGTTACACGGTCAACGGGGTCACGCAGACCAAGACTCTGGTGCGGCAGGTGTTTGGTACGGTACCGGCGTGCACCTGGGGGGCGCTCGCTAACCTGGCGCTGGCCACCAACTTCCAGGACCTGTGGTGGGCGGCGCCGGCCGGTTTCGAGTCCGGCTGGGGAGTGAACTTCACGCACCAGGGCGACATCATCTTCGCCACCTGGTTCACCTACGATTTCGACGGCAAGCCGCTGTGGTTATCGGCCACGGTGCGGAAGTCGGCGCCGGGGGTCTACACCGGCGCGGTCTACCGCACGACCGGGCCGGCGTTCTATGTCATGCCGTGGAACAAGGCCAACGTCACGGTGACTCAGGTGGGCAATCTGACGCTCACCTTCGCCACCGGCAACAGCGCGACCTTCCACTACACGCTGACTCTCGGCAATCCGCCGCTCGCGGTGGACCAGACCAAGACCGTCGAGCGGCAGGTCTTCCGCGTTCCCGGCACCGCCTGCCAGTAGAACTACTCGCCGACTGAAATCGCAGATCGATGGTCGAGGCGGTCAGACGAGGTGCGCGCTCCGCATGCGGTGAAGGCGCCTTTGCGGCCTACTGTTGCGGCCACACGGCGCGGAGTCGCGCGTGCAGCGCATCCATTTGCGCGGCAGTCAGCGCGAGTGCCGTGCCCAGATCCGGCGGTTTTGGCCAAGCGGCGTCGTGAAAGGCGGAGCCTTCGAATTCCCGGACTCCCGAGTATCTCGGAATCACGTGAAAATGCACGTGCGGGTCGACCATCATCAGCGCGAGATAGTTGATCTTCTGAAAATCGAACGCCGTTCGCAACGCGCTTTCGAGATCGGCGATGGCGACCGCGAGCTCCGCATAGGCTGTGGCCGAAACCGCACCGAGGGTTGTCGCGTTCTCCTTGCATGCGAGCACGAGGCTGCCGAGCGTCGGCTGCGTCTGTCGCAGCAGGACGACCCAGCTTCCGTACTCGCGCAGCAGCGACGCCGGATAGCCGAATTTCGTGATCGTGGCATTCATGGGCGGAACTCCTGATGTGCCGTTCTGGAACGCAATACTAGCGAAATCCGCCGAGTCGCCACGTCCGCCACAGCGCGCCGACGGCACCCAGGCGTGGATGGCGGCGCATGAAGGGCGTGATCTCGACCTTCACTCCGGAGTGGCGTTCGATCTTCCAGGCAAGGTACGGCAATCCGCCGTCGAATGTGAACGACGCCTTGAGGAGACGCAGGATGCTGAGCACCTTGCCTTGCGCGCGGCGCGCGGCCCAGCCGCAAGCGCTCGCCCGGCGGGCGCCGGGCGCGCACGGATTGCGAAAATTCCCCGCCGGCGTGCGCGTCCAGTTTCGGTCTGCGGCGTGGGCGCGCGTCAAGGCCTCCAACTCGCCCGCCGATTCGGCGTAGAGCGCGCGAATCCGCTCGGGGCGCTCCGCGCGCAGCTCCGCCGCATAGCTCATGAGCAGGCCCCGCGTCCACAGCGACTCGGCGTCGAATTCGGCCGGCAACCGCGGCAGCGTCCGCGCGGCAAACGTGGCGACGGCCGCGCCGAGCGCGTCGACGACGCGCCGCCGGACGTTGTCGTCGGCGGCGTAGAGCAAGTCCGCAGGGTTGCGCGAAACGTCCCCACAGGTACGGATGAAACCAGTGCGCCGTCCCGCGCTCGAATGCGTCCTGCGACACCACCGCGTACTTGGCGCGTGCGATGCGTCCGGCGAACGGTGTTTCGAGATAGTAGACGTTGGGCGGCAGCAGCCGATTCGCGAGCGCCGGCAAAAACGGGTTCCGTAGGCCGCGCGGTAGTCGTCCACCAGCACGTAGAGATCGACGATGCCGCCGGCGGCGTCGTACGAGCGACGACAGGAGCCGTAGAAGAGAATCGCCAGCGCATGCGATCCGAAGCGCTGGCGCAGGATCGCGCCCAGCGCGACGATGGCGTCCGGCGCAGGCGCTGCCAACTGCATCTCGATCACGGTGTCGAGCGGAGCATTCATCGCAGCTGCAGGAAGCGCGCCGTCCCGCCATGCGACAACACCAGCGGTACTCCGGACGTCGCGGAGAACATCTCCCCATCGACAAAGAACGGGCTGTCGAGTCCGATTTCGAGCCGGTGCGCGTTGTGGCTCTTGTATCCGTTCGCGGGCGTGACGTGCCGATTGGCCCGGCCGGAGAGGAGACCAGGCAGCGCCTTCAGCCAATGGCGCGGGGCAGCGCGCACGCTGGCGTAATGCAGCGGCGCAGCCTCCTCGCCCCAATAGGGACGCAATCCCAGCACCAGCTGCTCCAACGTCGTCACGCAGATGATCTCGCAGTCGAACGCCGCGGGCGGGGCGCCGTCGACCGCAACCGTGATCGGTACCGGCGCGACGATCGCGCGCTCGCCGCGTGCCATCGCGATGACGAAGCGCACCATCGTGACCGCCGGCCCGATCTCGCCGCGCAAGCCCAGCGTATGCACGTTTCGCTTGCAGTAGTCGATGCCCTGCGCGATGGCGGCAGCGCCGAAGAACATGCCGAAGATCGGTGTCCGATCCCCGCCGGGATCGATTCGAATGACCGGGCGCTCGATCACGGTGAGGCCGGCGCCACCGTGCACCGCGCCGTCGATCAGCGATCGCAGCGCGCGATCCTGACGGCCGCGCATGCCCGCATCGCGGGCTGTCATGTTGGCGGTTCCGCCACGCAATACGGCAAGGAACGGCAAGCGGGGAAACGGGTTGCGCGCGAAGACCGTGTTGAGGACCGCATTGACGGTGCCATCACCGCCGCTGATCGCGATGGTGTCGACTCCGCGCTCCGCCAGATCGTGCAATGCTTGCGCGACCGATGCGGGATCGGAGACGTCGCGGCAGGGCAGATCCGGATGGGCGTCGAACACGCGACGCATCGGCGCGGCAGACTTGAGGTTCGCGCCGCTTCCGGGATTGTGCAGAACGCCGATGCGCAACGCCGCGAGGCGCGACGCGGGATCGTGCGATTCACCAGTCGACACCGGCATGACGCCGTCCCCGTCAGGCCTTGCGCGCGATGGACGCCGCGTGCGCAAACACGCGCACCGCCGGATCACGCTCGTTGACGGTCCGGCCGATTTCCGTGAGCCATGATCGAGGCGTCCCGTGCTGTTGCTTGAGTCGGGCGGCCTGCAGCAGCCGCGCGAACAGAATCGCCGTCGATAGCACTGTCCACGCGGCGACCGCGAGAAGCCCGAGGTCCGGTCGGCCGACACCGAGGCTCGCGCTGAGCATGATCAGGTTCGGGTTGCGCCGTGCGACAACCAGCCGGAACCAGGAATCGAGCGGGCGCCACGTGAAGATCGAAAACGGCGCGATCCAGCGCTGGAACGCTCCCTCGCACAGGCGGCCGCCGATGTACCCGACGACGATGACCCAGTAGAGCAGCGACAACGCGATGCCTGCGAGCGCGGGGGGATCGAGGGCGAGACCGATGCCCCAGGCGATGTACCAGAGTGGCGGATGGATGAGATCGATGCCGTGGTCGAAGACATTTCCCCATCGGCTCGACGTGACGGTGACGCGCGCGAGCTTGCCGTCGACGGTGTCGAGGAAGGTCATGGTCCAGCCCGCGACGAGACCCCAGCCGAATTCGCCGCGCGCGAACAGCACCCCGGCGACGATCGCCAGGACGAGGCTTGCCGCGGTCACCTGGTTCGGCGTAATGCCAACGCGAGCGCACCAGCGCGTGACGTGCTGCGCTGGAATGGGCAACAGCCACTTGGTGACGAGATCGGTGACGCCCTTGTACGAGCCGGAGAATGTGAGTTGCTCGAGTGCGCTCCGATTTCTCGGAGTGACGGATAACACAAAGGGGCGATCGAGTTTGAGCAGTCCGGCGTCGAATCCCTGGGCCACTTCCTCGATGGTCACCGTGGCAATGCCCGGCAGCGACACCTTCGGTGCCGTGCCTTGCAGGATGGCGGTGACGGCAGGGGCCATTTCCGCGGTTACGTGCGCGGCGACTGGCATCAAGTGGTCGCCGTCATCGATTTCCAGCACCACGTTCGACGCGGCGACGAGGCCTCGGATCACGCGGCTATCGAACAGGCAGTCACCGCGAACGAGGAGCAACGTGGATGGCGCGGGCAGCGTCGCGAAATCGTTTCGCCACAGGGCGATGCCTTCGGCTCGCAACTGACGTTCCAGGCGCTCGGCAGGAGTGAGGCCCCACAGCCGGACCGGGCTGTCTCCCAGCACCACTGCATGCATGTTGTCGTCGAAGGAACGTCGGATGGTTGGTCGCAGCGCGGCATCATATACTAACCGGATGGCCACCGTAGCGCTGGAGATCGACTCGGACGAGCCGCGCGTCGCTTCGTCGGATGCCGAATTCACGCTGGCACACCTGTCCGATCTGCATCTGTCCTCGCTCGACGGAGTGAGCCCGCGCTCGCTCTTCGACAAGCGGATCCTCGGCTACATTTCGTGGCGCCTTCGCCGCCGCCATGAGCATCGGAGCGATGTGCTCGACGCACTGCAATCCGATCTCTCCGCCGTGCATCCCGACCATGTCGCCGTGACCGGCGACCTCACTCACGTGGGTCTGCCGCAGGAGTTCCGCGAGGCGGCGGCGTGGCTCGCGCAACTGGGCGGACCCGAGGAGATCACCGTCGTTCCCGGCAATCACGATGCCTACGTCCGCGAATCGTGGCGAGATACCTTCGCGCAATGGTCGACCTATATGCGAGGAGACGACGCCGGCACGAGGCCGGAACATGACGACACGTTCCCGAGTTTGCGCATACGGCGCGAGGTGGCGCTGATCGGCTTGTCGACCGCGCGGCCCTCCGCGCCGTTTCTTGCCACCGGGCGCCTGGGCGAACATCAGCTGCGCAAGCTGGATCACATGCTGGAACAGACCGCGGGTTCCGGCCTGTTCCGCGTCGTGCTGCTGCATCATCCTCCCGCCGCGCACACCGTGCGCTGGCGCAAATCGTTGCGTGACGGCGCGGCGTTGCGCGACGTGCTCGCGCGGCGCGGGGCGGAACTGGTGCTGCACGGCCACGCCCATTTTTCCGCGGCGGTGTACCTCGACGCGGCGCGCAGCCGGAATCTCGCGATCGGCGTGCCCTCCGCATCGGCGATCGGAAAGGAGGCCGATCGGTACGCGACCTACCACGTGTACCGGATCGGACGCGTCGGTGATGGCTGGCGGGTGCGTGTTGCGGTACGGTCCTATTCGCTCGAGCGCCGGCAATTCGTTGCCGACGATGGCAGGAGGCTGCGTCAGGCGCTCGCCGCCGCCCCGGCCTGATCGTTCCGCGGCGTTCCCCATCCGTCGGCGATGCGACGCAATCACGGCAAGATGCGGGCCGTCACGCCTCCGCTGGAGCGCGCGACGTCGATGGGGGCGGGTCGATGAATTCGCGAAACCAGAGCTCGAGCATCAGCATGGTCCAGATCCGGTCGACCTGAACGGACTCGTGCTGGAGCGACGCAAGCAGCCCGGCGACATACGTCGGCTCGAACAGCCCTCGCTCCCGTGCCGTGCGATCCTGCAGCACGTCGTGCGTCATCTGCTTCAGGTCGTGGCGCAACCAGCGCTTGAGCGGCAGCGCGAAGCCGCGCTTCCGGCGCCGCAGGATGGGCTCGGGGACGAGCCCGGCGGCGGCGCGGCGCAACAGATACTTGCCGCGCACGCGCGTCAGCATCCTGGCCGGAAGTCGAGCCGCGAACTCGACGACCTCCGTGTCGAGGTAGGGGCAGCGCACTTCGAGGGCGTGGGCCATCGACGCGATGTCGACCTTGACGTTGATGTCGTCGGTCAGGTAGGTCTGAAAGTCGAGGTCGGCGAGGCGGCCGATCGCGGAGTCGGCGGTGCTCGCGCGAAGCACGCGCTCGAAGCGCTCGATCGTGCTCTCGGACCGGGCAGCCTGCATGCGCGGCAGATAGAACTCTGTCTTCTCCTCGGGCGTGAAATGGCCGACGAGCGACGGGTACCGGGTTGCCTCGCCGCGCGGGAACGCCAGTGCATAACGGGCCGCCGAAGGCGCCGGAAAGTGGAGGGCCCCGAGAAGGGCGCCACGGTAGATCGACCGCACGACGGGCGGAAGCGCATCGTAGAGATGGCCGAGACGCGCCGTACGGTATCGCTTGTAACCGGCAAAGACTTCGTCGGCGGCATCGCCGGAAAGCGCCACGGTCACGTGCTCTTTCGTCATGCGGGCGAGGTAGTACATCGCGATGGCGGAGCTGTCGGCAAAGGGTTCGCCGTGGTGCCGCACGATGGGACCGAGCACGTCCGTCATCGTCGGGTCGACGATCATCTCATGGTGATCGGTGTCGTAGCGCTCCGCGACCAGACGCGCAAACTTGAGCTCGCTGTCGTCGGTGTGGGGAAAGCCGATCGAGAACGTCTTCACGCGCGCGGTGGATTGCGTTGCCATCAGCGCCACGATCGTCGAGCTGTCGACGCCTCCGGAGAGGAACGCCCCGAGCGGGACGTCCGACACCAGGCGGCGCCCCACAGCGGCCTGGAGCAGCGTAACGAGCTCAGCCGTGAGTTCGCGTGCCGATCCGGTCAGCGCGCCGCCGCTGGGCTTGCTCCAGTAGCGTTCGGTCCTGATGCACTTTCCCGGCGCAAGTACGGCGTAGTGCGCGGCGGGCAGCTTCGCGATGTCGCGGTAGGCGGAGCGCGGCGACGGCACGTATTGCAGCGTGAGGAATTCGTCGATTGCGCCATAATCGACTTCGGGCGCCGCGTCGGGAAATCCCGTCAAGAGCGCGTGCACCTCCGACGCGAAGGCGACCCCCTGTTTCAGGCGACGATAGAAGAGGGGTTTTTTCCCGGCGCGGTCACGGGCCAGCAGCAGCCGGTTCTCGCGGGTGTCGAAAAGCGCGAAGGCAAACATTCCCGACAGGCGCCGCACGCAGTCGGGCCCGTGCTCCTCGTACAGATGGAGGATCACCTCGCTGTCGCTCTTCGAGCGAAATTGGTGTCCCTTGGCCAGAAGCTCGTTGCGCAGTTCCCGGAAGTTGTAGATCTCGCCGTTCGCCACCAGTGCGACGCTGCCGTCCTCGTTGCACATGGGCTGGTTCGCCTCGGCAGAAAGATCGATGATCGACAGACGCCGGTGTCCGAGCGCGCACGGACCGTGCCCCCAGACGCCATCGGCGTCCGGACCGCGGTGGCGGATCGCGTGATTCATCCGCCGCACCGCGGCGAGATCGGCCGGAGCGTCGGGGTCGTTCGACAGAAAGCCGCTGATGCCGCACATGGGACGAATCCTGGCCGTGGCCTCGGTAGAATGTTCGCGTTACGCCAGCGCGATCATCCGAAGCGCGTTATCTTCCCGCAGCGCGAGCCTCGATGTTGGCGTGCGGACGGCGGCGATGGGGTGATGCAGTGAATGGCGCCGGAAGGAACGATTCGTGACGCGGGTGGGTTTTCTCTTCAATCATTACGCGACGCACCAGGTGCCGCACGCGGCACCCTACGCCTTCGAACTGTCGCGCCGGCATCCGGAAGTCGAGGTGACGATCGCCGCGTCGAGTGATGCCGAACTCGCGAGCGCACGGAAGATCGGAGACCTCTATCCAGGGCATCGTTGCATCCTGCGCCGGTTGCGCCCGGCGTGGTGGTACGGCCCGTTCGATCCCGTCATCTCCAGGTTTGCCTTCGCACGCAAGAATCGCATTCTGGCGGACAACCTCGACTTCTTCTCCGGGCTCGATGCCCTGGTCGCGCCGGAACGGCACTGCCGGCGCCTTCGCACGACGCACCACCTCCGGGACCTGAAGCTCATCCACGCGCGGCACGGCGCCGGTGACCGCAAGGGCACCTCCGATGCCACGATGCCGTTGTTCGACCTCGTGCTGCTTCCTGGCCGCAAGTACGCCGACCGGTTCGGCGCGCTCGGTTATCTGCGTCCCGGCCATTATGTCATTGCCGGATGGCCGAAGTTCGAGGCGGTGCGCGCCCTCCATCCGGTCCGCCGTCGCGTTTTCGACAACGGCAATCCGGTCGTCGTCTACAACCCGCATTTCGATCAGCACATCGGGTCGTGGGCGCGGATGGGGCGGGCGGTTCTGGATTTCTTCGTCGCGCATCCGGCCTACAACTTCATCCTTGCGCCGCACGTGGTTCTGTTCAAGCGGCGCTGGCGGCACCGCGCGGCGCTCCCCGACGAGTACCGCCATGCTCCGAATATCCTGATCGACACCGAAAGCGTTGCCTTGGCGGACATGACCTACCTTGATGCCGCGGATATCTACCTCGGCGACGTCAGCAGCCAGGTCTACGAATTCCTGATCGAACCCCGCCCGTGCGTCTTTCTCGATGCGCACGGCATCGACTGGCAGAAGGACGATCACTACGCGCACTGGCATTTTGGTCCGGTGGTGACGGACGTCGCGCGCGACCTTGGCCCGACGCTGGCCGACGCGGTCGCGAGCCACCCGAGGTACCTGCCTGCGCAACGGGCGGGATTCGACGCAACGTTTCACCACGATCCGACGCGCACGGCCGCGCAGCTCGGCGCGGATGCGATCGCGGCGTTCCTGCGCGGAGAGGTTCCGGCTCCGCTCGGATAGCCACGATTCGCGCCGCCCTGCCACGAAGGCGTCGCATGCGATTGCCGTCAGTGCACCGTCAATTCGCCGCCGGCGGGAAAGGGTCGTAGCTGATCCCGCTTTTCTGCGGCGGCTCCGCCTGCCAGCCGCCACCCAGCGCCTTGATCAAAGTGACGCTTGCGACAAGGCGCCGGCCGATGATATTGAGTTCGGCGCGTTCGTTGATGAGCGCGGCCGCCTGCACCACGACGACGGAGAGATAGTTGACGATCCCCGCCCGGTACTGGTTGTTCGTGATGGTCACCGATTCGCGCGCGGCCTTGACCGCCGCGCCCTGCGCCGCGGCCTCGTTCTCGAGGATCCGCAATGCCGCCAGGTTGTCCTCCACTTCGCGGAATGCCGACAGGATTGTCTGCCGGTAATTGGCGACGGTCTCCTCGTAGGCTGCCGTGACCTGCGCGCTCTGCGCCTTGCGCAACCCGCCGTCCAGCAGATACTGCGCAAGCGCGGCGCCACCCGCAAAATTGATGTCGAAGCCGCCGCCGGCGAAAAGCCTGACGGAAGGATAGAACGCCGCCTCGGCAACGCCGATCTGCGCGTTGGCCGCGGCCATCCGCCGCTCCGCGGCGGCGATGTCGGGGCGCCGTTCCAGCAACTCCGAAGGCAGCGTAGGCGGCACCGCGGGAAAGCCCGGGTTGAGTGACATCGCCGGAAGCGAAAAATCCGCCGGCGGCTTGCCGATCAGCACGGCGATCGCGTGCTCAAGTTGCGCCCTAGTGACGTCGGCATCGAACGCCTGGGCCCGCGTCGAATTGAGTTGCGCCTCCGCCTGGACGATGTCGCCGCGCGAGGCGACACCGACGGCGTACTGGTTCCGCGTGAGCTGCAGCGAGCGTTCGTAGCGCGCGACGCTGTCCTGCAGCAACCGGATTTCGGCGTCCTGCACGCGGAGCAGAAAGTAATTCTGCGCGAGCTGCGCCTGGATCGAGAGTTTCGCGGCTTCGAGTTCGTCGGCTGTGGATTCTGCAGCGGCGGTGCTGGCCTCGACCGAGCGCCGGATGCGGCCCCACAGATCCACTTCCCAGCCTGCGACGAGACCGATCTTCTCGTTGGAGCCGCCGGCATTGAGCGAAAGAAAGCCCGGAGCGCGCGCCACCGCGGTCAGCGCCTGCGCCTGCCGCACGCGCGCTTCTGCCGCGCGGATCGTTTGGTTGTTGACGTCGACCTCGAGTTCCAACGCGTTGAGTCCGGGATCGCCGAAGAGCTCCCACCAGCGTCCGCGCGGGATCGCACGTTGCGGTTCGCCTGCCGTCGCCTCCTTGTAGGCCGGCGGCACGCTGGCCGCCGGACGCACGTAGTCTGGCCCGACGACAGTGCACGAGACACAGCCCGCCATCGTCGCAGCGACCGTCAGGATACGAAGGGTCCCGGCTCGGGTGGCGTGGGTCATTGCGTGGCATCCCGGGGCACGAAGTTCGCACCGAAGTCGCCCCGCCGCGGAAGGCCGCGCAACCAGAGGCTGAAACGATCGAGGTAGAGATACACGATCGGCGTGGTGTAGAGCGTCAGGAGCTGGCTCAGGATGAGGCCGCCGCCGATCGCGATGCCGAGTGGCTGGCGGAATTCCGCGCCGTCGCCCCGTCCCATGGCGAGCGGAATGGCGGCGAGCAGCGCAGCCATGGTCGTCATCAGGATCGGCCGAAGGCGCAGGAGGCAGGCCTCGAAGATGGCGTCGCGGGCACTTGCGTTGCGGCCGCGTTCGATCTGCAACGCGAGGTCGATCATCATGATGGCATTTTTCTGGACGATGCCGATCAGCATGATCACGCCGATCAACGCGATGACGGAGAACTCGGTGTGGAACAGCATCAGCGCAACCAGCGCGCCGACGCCCGCCGACGGCAGCGTCGACAGGATCGTGAGCGGGTGGATGAGGCTCTCGTACAGCACGCCCAGGACGATGTACAGCGTGAGCAGCGCGGCGAGTATGAGCACCGGCTGGGTCGCGAGCACGGCGCGGAAGGCGCGCGCGGAGCCCTGGAAGTTGCCGCGCACCGTGTTCGGCACGCCGATGCGGGCGATGGCGGCGTCGATCGCCCGGGTCGCCTGCGACAGCGACACGTCCGGCGCCAGGTTGAACGAGATCGTCGATGCGACGAACTGCGAGTGATGATTGACGGCGAGCGACGTTTCGGCCGGTGCGTGGTGCGCGAACATCGACAGCGGCACCTGCGCGCCTCCTGGAGCGCTGACGTGCAGGTGATCCAGCGCTTCCGCCGACTGCCAGTATTCGGGCGCCGCTTCCATCACCACGTGGTACTGGTTGAGCGGCTCGTAGATCGTCGAGACCTGGCGCTGGGCGAAGGCGTCGTTGAGCGTCGCGGCGATGAGCTTCGGCGTCACGCCAAGGCGCGCCGCCGCGTCGCGATCGATGACGAGCGCGGTCGAAAGCCCTTTGTCCTGCTGATCGGTGCTGACGTCGACGAGCTCAGGCAACCGTGCCATCGCGCGGCGAATGCGCGGCTCCCAGGTCCCGAGATCGGAGAGGTCGTCGGCCTGGATCGTGTACTGGTAGGTGGCGCGGCTCTGCCGGCCGCCGACACGGATGTCCTGGACCGGATTGAGCACAAGGCTGGCACCCGGCTCCTTGGCGAGTTCGGCGCGCAGCCGCGCCACGATCGTGTCGGCGGGGTCCCGGCCGCTCCGCGAGCGGCTTCAATCGGACGAACATCGTCCCCGTGTTCCGCTGCGCGCCGCCGGTGAACCCGACCACGCTCGCCACAGCCGGGTCGGCACGCACGATGTCGATGAAATCGGCGAGCTTCTGCCGCATCATCTGGAACGAAATGCTCTGGTCGGCCTGGATGCGGCCCGTGAGCTGGCCCGTGTCCTGCTGCGGGAAGAAGCCCTTGGGAACGATCACGTAGAGGTAGACGTTGAGCCCCACGGTTGCAAGCAGGATGAGCGCCGTGAGCGGACCGTGATCGAGTGCCCAGGCGAGTGTCCGCGCGTAGCCGCGCAGCAAGTGCCGCAAAGCCCCGTTCGCTCCACGCATGGAACCGGCTCTTGCGGCGCTCGGCCGCCGGCACGAGCAGCCGGGCGCACATCATCGGCGTGGTCGTGAGCGACACCACCAGCGAGACCAGGATCGCGGCCGACAGCGTCACCGCGAATTCGCGGAACAGGCGTCCGACGATGCCGCCCATGAGCAGCATCGGGATGAAGACCGCGACCAGCGACAGGCTCATCGACGAGCACGGTGAAGCCGACCTCGCGCGCGCCGACGCGGGCGGCCTCCATCGGGGGCATGCCGTCCTCGATGTGCCGCGAGATGTTCTCGAGCACCACGATCGCGTCGTCGACCACGAAGCCGGTGGCGATCGTCAGCGCCATCAGCGACAGGTTGTCGAGGCTGTAGTCCGCAGAGATACATGACGCCGAACGTGCCGATGAGCGACACCGGCACCGCCACGCTGGGAATCAGCGTGGCGCGGCCATTGCGCAGGAACAGGAACACCACCAGGACGACCAGCGCCACGGCCAGTGCCAGCGTCTTCTCGGCATCGTGCAGCGATGCGCGGATCGTGGTCGTGCGGTCCATTGTCACCGCAAGGTCGATCGCCCCGGGAATCGACGCGCGCAGCGTGGGCAGGAGCCGCGTGACGCGATCGACGGTCTCGATGATGTTGGCGTTGGGCTGGCGGTTCAGGATCACGCAGCACCGACGGCTTGCCGTTGGCCGACCCCGCGTTGCGCAGGTCCTGCACCGAGTCGACGACGTCGGCGACGTCGGTGAGCCGGACCGGCGCGCCGTTGCGGTAGGACACGATGAGCGGCATGTAATCGGCGGCTTTCTTGGCCTGATCGTTGGCGCCGATCTGCCAGTAGCGCCCGCCGTCTTCGACCGCGCCCTTCGGGCCGGTTGGCGTTGGCGCCGGCGAGCGCGGCGCGCACGTCCTCGAAGCCGATGCCGTACTTGGAGAGCGACTGCGGATTGAGCTCGACCCGCACGGCGGGCAGCGAGCTGCCGCCGACCTGCACCTGGCCGACGCCCTCCACCTGGGACAGCTTCTGCGCGACGATGGTCGACGCGGCGTCGTACATCTGTCCCTGCGTCATCGTGTCCGACGTCAGCGCCAGGATCATGATCGGCGCGTCGGCCGGGTTGACCTTGCGGTAGGTCGGGATTTCCGTTCAGGCCCGACGGCAGCGTGCTGCGCGCGGCGTTGATCGCGGCCTGCACGTCGCGCGCGGCGCCGTCGATGTTGCGGTCGAGATCGAACTGCAGCACGATGCGCGTCGAGCCGAGCGAGCTCGTCGACGTCATCTCGGTGACGCCGGCGATGCGGCCGAGCGAGCGCTCGAGCGGCGTGGCGACGGTCGCGGCCATCGTCTCGGGACTGGCACCGGGCAGCGCCGCCGGACACCGAGATCGTCGGGAAGTCGACCTGCGGCAGCGGCGAGACCGGCAGCAGCTGGAAGGCGACCGCGCCGGCCAGCGCGAAGCCGATCGTGAGCAGCGTGGTCGCGACCGGGCGGATGCGATGAAGGGCGCCGGAGAGTGTTCATGCGCACCGCGCGCTCATCGCACGCCACCGCCCGGTGTCGACGCAGGCGCGCGCAGACGTTCGCGCCGCGCACCCATCCGGCGTTCGAGCCGGTCGAAGGCGAGATAGATGACCGGCGTGGTGAACAGCGTCAGCACCTGGCTGACGATGCAGGCCGCCGACCATGGTGATGCCGAGCGGATGGCGCAGCTCCGAGCCCGACGCCGCCACCCGAGCATCAGCGGCAGCGCGCCGAGCAGCGCCGCCATCGTGGTCATCAGGATCGGGCGGAAGCGCAGCAGGCAGGCCTGGTAGATCGCGTCGCGCGGCGCCATGCCGCTGCTCGCGCTCGGCGTCGAGCGCGAAGTCGATCATCATGATCGCGTTCTTCTTCACGATGCCGATCAGCAGGATGATGCCGATGATCGCGATGATGCCGAGATCGTTGCCGGCAAGCATGCAGCGCCAGCAGCGCGCCGACGCCGGCCGAGGGCAGCGTCGACAGGATCGTGATCGGGTGGATGTAGCTCTCGTAGAGCACGCCCAGCACGATGTAGACCGTGACGATGGCGGCGAGGATCAGCAGCAGCTGGTTCGTCGAGCGACGCGCGGAACGCGAGCGCCGCGCCCTGGAAGCTGCACCTGGACGCTGGCCGGCAGGCCGATGTCGCGCTGCGCGGCCTCGATCGGCGTCCACCGCGTCGCCCAGCGACGCGCCGGGCGCCAGGTTGAACGAAATCGTCGCGGCCGGAAACTGGCCGATGTGGCTGATCACGAGCGGCGCCGCGCGCTCGGTCACCCGCGCCAGCGCCGACAGCGGAACCTGCGTCGGCCGGCGCCGCCGTGCCGGCGCGGCACCTGGCCGTCGAGCGGTGACGTAGATGCTGTCGAGCGCGCGCGACGCCCTTGCGGAATTCCGGCAGCACCTCGAGCACGACGCGGTACTGGTTGGTCTGCGTGAAGATGGTGGAGACGATGCGCTGGCCGAAGGCGTTGTAGAGCGCGTTGTCGATCAGCGCCGGCGTGATGCCGAGCGGCTCGCGGCGGCGCGATCGATCTCCACGAAGGCCTGCAGGCCGCCTGTCCTGCTGGTCGCTCGCCACGTCGGCGAGCTCGGCGAGTCCCGCGCAGCCGCTCGACCAGCCGCGGCACCCAGGCGCGCAGCTCGTCGGCGTTCGGCGTCCTCCAGCGATGAACTGGTACTGGGTGCGGCTCACGCGGTCCTCGATGGTCAGGTCCTGCACCGGCTGCATGTAGAGCGCGATGCCCGGCGACCGCGGCCACGCTCGCCCTGCAGGCGGCGGATGACCTCGGCGGCGCTGCGCGTCGCGCTGCGCGCAGCGGCTTCAGGTTGATCAGCATGCGGCCGCTGTTCAGCGTCGTGTTGGTGCCGTCGACGCCGATGAACGACGACAGGCTCTCCACGGCCGGGTCCTGCAGGATCACCTTGGCCAGCGCCTGCTGGCGCTCGGCCATCGCGGCGAACGAGATCGTCTGCGGCGCCTCGGAGATGCCCTGGATCGCGCCGGTGTCCTGGACCGGGAAGAAGCCCTTGGGAATCGACGATGTACAGCAGGACCGTCAGCGCCAGCGTGGCGAGCGCGACGAGCAGCGTCGCGCCCTGGCGGTCGAGCACCCAGGTCAGCATGCGCGCGTAGCGGGCGATCACGCGGTCGAACCATGCGCCGCTCGTGCGGAACAGGCGGCCCTGCTCCTGCGCGGGCACGTGGCGCAGGAGCCGGGCGCACATCATCGGCGTCAGCGTCAGCGACACCACGGCCGAGATCAGGATGGCGACGGCGAGCGTGATCGCGAACTCGCGGAACAGGCGCCCGACCACGTCGCCCATGAACAGCAGCGGGATCAGCACCGCGATCAGCGACACGCGTCAGCGAGATGATCGTGAAGCCGATCTGCTCCGCGCCCTTCAGCGCCGCCTGCGAGCGGCGGCTCGCCCGCCTCGATGTAGCGCGTGATGTTCTCGATCATCACGATGGCGTCGTCGACGACGAAGCCGGTGGCGATGGTCAGCGCCATCAGGGTCAGGTTGTTGATCGAGAAGCCCGCGCAGATACATCACGCCGAACGTGCCGATCAGCGACAGCGGCACCGCCACGCTCGGAATGAGCGGTGGCCGGCCACGTTGCGCAGGAAGAGGAAGATCACCATCACCACCAGCGCCACGGCGAGCAGCAGTTCGAACTGCACGTCGCGCACCGACGCGCGGATGGTCTCGGTGCGGTCGGTCAGCACCGCGACGTCGACCGCGGCCGGCAGCGACGCCTGCAGCTGCGGCAGCAGCCCGCTTGATCCGGTCGACCACCTCGATCACGTTGGCGCCGGGCTGGCGCTGGATGTTGACGATGATCGCCGGCTGACGTCGTTGGCCCACGCGGCGAGGCGCGAGTTCTCGGCGCCGTCGACGGCCTCGGCCACGTCGGCGAGCCGGACCGGCGCGCCGTTGCGATAGGCGACGATCAGCGATCTGAATTCGTCGGCCGAGCTTCAGCTGGTCGTTGGCGTCGATGGTGGAGGCCCGCGTGGGTCCGTCGAAGCTGCCCTTGGCCTGGTTCGACGTTGGCGTTGCCGATCGCGATGCGCAAGTCTTCGAGCGACAGGCCGTACGCGGCGAGCGCCTTCGGGTTGGCCTGGATGCGCACCGCCGGGCGCTGGCCGCCGGTGATGCTGACGAGGCCGACGCCGGACAGCTGCGAGATCTTCTGCGCCAGCCGCGTGTCGGCCAGGTCGCTGGATTTCCGGCAGCGGCAGCGTGCGCGAGGTCACGCGCCAGCGTCAGGATCGGCGTGTCGGCCGGATTGACCTTGCTGTAGATCGGCGGCTGCGGCAGGTCGGCCGGCAGGTAGGTTGCCGGCGGCGTTGATCGCCGCCTGCACTTCCTGCTCGGCCACGTCGAGCGGCAGATCGAGGTTGAACTGCAGCGTGATCACCGACGCGCCGCCGGAACTCGTCGACGACATCTGGTTCAGGCCCGGCATCTGCCCGAACTGGCGCTCCAGCGGCGCGGTGATCGACGACGTCATGACCTCCGGACTGGCGCCCGGGTAGAGCGTGACGACCTGGATCGTCGGGTAGTCGACCTTGCGGCAGCGCGGACAGCGGCAACAGCGCGATAGGCGACGATGCCCGACGAGCAGGATCGCGACCATCAGCAGCGACGTCGCCACCGGCCGGAGGATGAACGGACGCGAAGGATTCATGGCGAGGTGACGGCGGTGGAGGTGCTCAGCCGCCACCTGTGGCGCGCGGGCTTCGCACTGCCGGCGCTCGCTCGCTACCCTCCTTGTCGCTACGCGGGGGACGCCGCGCCGCGTCGGTCGCCGGCGACGCCGGCGCGTCACGCGCGACGAGTTCGATCTTTGCCCCCTCGCGCAACCGGTCCGCGCCATCGACCACGACCATCGTGCCGGCGACGACGCCGCTTTCGATCGCGGTGATCTCGCCCTGCACGGGCCCGACCACGACCGGCGCGATGGCGACGGTCTTGTCGTCCTTGACGGCGTAGACGAACGTTCCCGCCGCGCCGCGCTGGATGGCGGCCGTCGGCACGAGCGTTGCGTTCGGTCGCGTCTCCACGGGCATCTTCACGTTGACGAACTGGTTGGCGAAGAGCGCACCGTCGGCATTGGAAAATTCGGCCTTGAGCTTGATCGTGCCCGTCGCGGTGTCGATCTGATTGTCCGCGGTCAGCAGCCGGCCACTGCCGAGCTTTTCCTTCTGGGCGCGGTCGTAGGCGTCGACCGGGATGCGATCGCCGGCCTTGAGCTGCTTCATCACGCGCGGAAGGGCGTCCTCGGGAATGGGGAACACCACGCCGATAGGCGAGAGCTGCGTGATGACCACGATGCCATTGGCGTCGGACGTGCGCACGATGTTTCCCGGGTCGATCTGCCGGAGGCCGACGCGGCCGCTGATCGGGGCGACGATCCGTGCGTGCGTCAGCTGCAGCTTCGCACTGTCGATCCCGCCCTGGTCGGCCAGCAGCGCGGCCTCGTACTGGCGCACCAGCGACTCCTGCGTGTCGACCTGCTGGCGTGAGATCGAATCCTGTGCGAGCAGCGTGCGATAGCGTTCGAGATCGATCTTCGCGTTTTCGAGCAGCGCCTGGTCGCGCGCCAACTGTCCTGTGGCGAGCGTGAGTTGCACCTCGAACGGACGCGGATCGATCTGGGCCAGGAGGTCGCCCGCCTTGACCATCTGGCCTTCGTCGAACGCAACGTGCATGAGCTGGCCATCGACGCGACCGCGGACCGTGACGGCGTTCAGCGGCGTCACCGTGCCGAGCGCGAACAGGTAGACGTCGAGGCTCCCCTGGCGCACAGGAGCAGCGACGACGGGCGTCGGGCGCAGCGAGGGATCGGCGCGCTCGCCGCGCGCCGGCGCTCCGGACATCGTCGCGGGGTCGGCCGGACGATGTCCGGCGTACCAGATCGCGCCACCGACCGCCGACAGTCCGAGAATGGCCAGTACAACGACGAAGCGCTTGCGCCGCCGGTGTCCCGATCCTCCCGCAGGTGCAACCGGCGGCGGCGTGGCGGAATCGGAGTTCGAGGTCATGGGGTTGGTCACGAATGGTTGGGCAGGGGTTCCTCGCACTTCGGCTCGCGGCCGCCCCCGGGGCGCGCCGTCGTGCATTATAGAGTCGCCCGCTTCCCGAATGGCCCGCCCGGCCCGGATCGCCGGTGAACTTCGCGTCGGTGGTAAACGGTGTGGCACCATGCGCCGGAACCGCGGCAGAACAACCGCAGGAATTTGAGTTCTGCGCCGCGGTGGGCGACACTACCGGGTTTTCCAACTTCACCGCCGCACGGCGTTTCGACGGCGATGGCCGATCGAATCTGATTACAAGGTGGACCAGAGGTGAAAGCGATTATCTTGAGCGCAGGCCAGGGCCGCAGATTGCTGCCGCTTACCGAACGCGTGCCGAAGTGCATGCTCGCCGTGGGAGACCGCCCGTTGATCGGCTGGCAGATCGAGGCGCTCGCACAGTGTGGCATCGACGACATCGCGGTGGTCGTCGGTTTCGGCACCGAGTCGGTGGAGTCGTGGCTCGCGGCGCGTCATGGCCCACGCCGGATCGCAACCGTCTACAACCCGTTCTTCGCCACGACCGACAACCTGGTGAGCTGCTGGGTTGCCCGCACCGAGATGCAGGAGGATTTTCTGCTGCTGAACGGCGACACGCTGTTCGCGGCCGGCGTGCTCCTGCGGCTGCTGGCAGCGCCGGCAAACCCGATCACGCTTGCGGTCAGCCGCAAGGACCAGTACGACGACGACGACATGAAGGTGATTCGCGCCGGCGATCGGCTGGTGCACGTGGGCAAGAAACTGCCGCGCGAGCGCGTCGACGCGGAGTCGATCGGCATGATGACGTTCCGCGGGGACGGCCCGCGGCTCTTCCGTGAGACGATCGAGCGGGCATTGCGCACGCCGGAAGCGCAGAAACAGTGGTATCTATCGCTGATCGACACGCTGGCCGCGAGTGGCGTCGTCTACACGCAAACCGTTCCGGCCTCGGGTTGGACGGAAGTGGACAGCGCGGCAGATCTGGACCGTGCGTCGGTGCAAGGCGCGGCATGGCTTGCCGTCGAGGAGCGACGTTCGATACCCGCCTAGACGTTACCTTGCGCGGCTATCGCGCGCACGAGTTCGAGGTCCGCCACGCTGTCGACGTCGATCGCCGCCTCTGCGAACGGCATGGTCACCACGCCGGCGCGGATGCCGGTCTGCCGCGACAGGCGTTGCACGGCCCCCGCGAGGCTCAGCCTGCCGAACGCGTAGAGCGCCATTGCGCCCCAGCCGACGAGACCGATGACCCGCACGGGCTTCTTGCGCGCCCTTTCCACCTGCATCCAGATTTGCGCCATCCCGCGTCCGCGCGGTGAGAGAAAGGCAAAGAGATTGCAGCCGCAGAAATGCCCGTCGCTGAACTTGAGCACGGTCCGTCGCGTCTGGGGATAGGCTCGCTGCACCAGTTCGCGGGGCGCCAGCGCGACGGCGACATCGCAATCACGCGCACTCGCCGCGCCGAGAAAATACCGCACCATGTCAGCGGTGAGAAGCGCGTGGTCGCCGGTCGTCAGCAGCACGGGCGGAGCATCGGGCAGCGTGGCCAGCGCGGCGGCGGCGCTGGCGCTGGGCGTGGCCTCCGGGGCCATCCAGCGGACGTCGCCCTCCGACACCATCCGGGAAACCTCCGTAGACCCCTGCAGCGCCTGCGCCGCCGGGCCGCAGAGCAGGATGGTGTTCACCTGCCGGCTTTGTTCCAGCGCACGCACCACGCGAGTCACCATCGGACTCCCGGCGACGGGCGTCAGGCACTTCGCCGCGACGCCCGCCGCGACCGCGACGGGATCGTCCCGGCCACGATCCGCCGCCAGCACGATCGCCTGGAAATCGAGATTAGCGCGCATCGAGTTGCCGTTCGTAGACGCGGTAGCGCTTGTAGGCGTGGCCGCCGATCGACTCGATGATGCTGCGCATCCCGGCGTTGTCCTCGAGGATCCAGGACAGCTCCACCGCCTTTACGCCGCGGCGCCGGGTAGGGGGGCGGCAGGCGGCGATCACGAGGAACGCGAGCGCAGGACCGATGCGCGTGCGCTGATACTTGCGCCGTACGCCCATCAGCGGCACGCGGGCGGTGCTCGGGTAGCGTACCTTGAGGCGCCACAGGAGCTTAGCCCAGCCGGTCGGAAACAGGCGGCCGCCGAGGTCGCGAATCGCCTCGTTGATGTTGGGAATGACGACCATGAATGCGGCGGCTTCACCGTCGACCTCGGCGATCTGTATCAGCTCCGGGGCCACGAGAAAGCGCAGATTCCGGCCGAGTTCGTGGAATTCCGCTGCGGTAAAGGGAAGGAACCCCCAGTTTTCGGCCCAGGCATCGTTGAAGATGTCCCGCAGGAGCGCGATCTCGGCATCGAAACGCTTGCGATCGAGCGGCCTAACCCGTATGCGGTGCGCCGAGGCTGCGATCAGCCGACGCATCACGGGCGAGGCTTCGAATTCGGGCGTGATCATGTAGGCAAGGGTGTCGACCGCCTTCCGGTATCCGAGCCGTTCGACGTGTGTCCCGTAGTACGGCCGGGCGTGCCCCATCATGAAGACCGGGGGCGTGTCGAAGCCCTCGACCAGAAGCCCCATCTCCTCGTTGATCGACAGGTTGAACGGCCCGCGCACGCGACGCATGCCGCGCTCGCGCAGCCATTGTTCGGCGGTTCCGAGCAGGGCGGCGAAGGTCTCCTCCCGGTCCTCGGCGTCCAGCATCCCGAAGAAACCCGTCGCATCGCCGTACCGTTCGAGATGCAGTTCGTCGATCTGCGCGCTGATCCGGCCCACCGGCACTTGTCCGCGCCAGGCGATCCACGCCTGCCACCGGGCGTGCTGGAAGTACGGATTGCTCCCAGGCGAGAGGTGGAGGCGCCGCTCGATGCGAAGCGGTGCAATCCATGCCGGGTCGGAGGCGAAAATCCCGACGGGAACCCGAATGAACCGATCGAGGGCGGCGGGGCCGTCGACGGCGGTGATGCGAAGCCGGGCCGGTCCGTCAGTGACGGGGGCGGAGGCCGCGGCAATCGGCCGCGGGGCGGACGCCTCGGTCACGGGCGAAACGCCGGCGCGGCGGACTTCGGCTTGGCGGCGCCCGCCCGGGCGGGCCTTGCCTGGTGTCGCGCAAACCGTACCCCGGCTGCACCCATTTCGCCTCTGTTCGCATTGCCGTCTTGACGCGCCGGCCGTAGTTACTGTCTACTTCGATCCGCAACCTGCTAATATCAAAGTTTCGCGGGCATGACCACCCTAGACAGTCCCGAGAAAACGGTTCAATTATATGGGACACCCCGTAGCCGGACCTTGCGGTCCTGCATCGGGCCAAGCGCAGAGAAGTCTGGGTCATGGTCGAAAGCCATAAAGCGATGCCTGCCAGGGGAAACAAACTGAATCGGATGCCGGCCCCCGGAACGGTTGCGCAGGCGACTCCCACGGTGAATTCCCTGGCGCTCAGGCGCGCGGATTTTGCAAGCCTGGCCGAAGCGCTGGATTACGCCGCCCAGGGAGACACGGGCGCGAACTTCTACGCGGGCAGCGGCAAGCTCGCGATCGTGCTTCCGTATCGCGATCTGCGCGTGCAGGCGTTGGCCCTGGCCCGTCGCCTCGTGTCCCTCCCTCTGGAGCGTGGTGCGCGGGTCGCCGTGGTTGCGGAAACGAACCCGGACTTTCTGCGTTTCTTTTTCGCTTGCCAGTACGCGGGGCTCGTACCCGTGGCGCTGCCGGCATCGGTCAATCTCGGTGGCCACGAGGCCTACGTAGCCAGGTTGCGCGGACTGCTGCGGGGGTGCGGCGCATCCGTGGCAATGGCGTCGACCCAGTTCCTGCGCTTCCTGCGCGAGGCGGCCGAAGGCGTCGAGCTGCTGTTCCTGGGTACGCCCGACGCATTCGACGCTCTGTCGGAATGGAGTGGCGAACTCAAGCCCGGCGGTCCGACCGAAACGGCTTACCTGCAATACACGTCGGGGAGCACCAGTTTTCCGCGGGGCGTGGTGATCACGCAGAAAGCCGTGCTCAGCAATCTGGCAGGGGTCGTCAACCACGGTCTCGATATCCTGCCCGATGACCGCTGCGTGTCGTGGCTGCCGTTCTACCACGACATGGGACTCGTGGGCTGCATGCTGGCGCCGATGGCCACGCAGCGCTCGATCGACTACCTCGACACGCGCGATTTCGCGATGCGGCCGCGGCGCTGGCTGGAGCTGATGACCAGAACGCGTGCGACGATTTCGTTCAGTCCGCCATTCGGCTACGAACTGTGCGCACGCCGCATCCGTCCCGAGGATGTTGCGCAGTACGATCTTTCTGCGTGGCGCATCGCCGGCATCGGCGCCGAGCCCATACGCGCCGAGCTTCCCGAGCGTTTTGCCAAGCTGCTGGCACCGGCGGGTTTCGATTCGCGAGCGTTCGTTCCGAGCTATGGCATGGCGGAAAGCTCGCTGGCCATCAGTTTTGCGCCACTGCGCGAGGGTGTGGTCGTCGACTGGATCGATGCCGATCACCTCGCGGAGCACCTGTGCGTGGTTCCGGCGGGTGCGAATACGGGTCGCGTCAACGGATTCGTCCGTTGCGGCGCGCCGCTGCCGGGGCACGAGGTCGCGATACGCGACGACCAGGGCAACGCGCTGCCCGACCGGTACGTCGGACGGATCAAGGTGCGCGGGCCGAGTGTCATGTCGGGTTATTTCGGTCAGCCGGAGGAGACGCATCAGACGCTCTCGCCGGACGGCTGGCTCGATACCGGGGACATCGGATATCTGGTCGACGGCGGCATCGTCGTGACCGGTCGGCACAAGGACATGATCATCATCAACGGCCGCAACATCTGGCCGCAGGACATCGAGCACATCGCGGAGAGGCAACCCGAGCTGCGTTCGATGGACGCGTCGGCGTTTTTCGTTCTCGGCCCGGATGACGAAGAACGCGCCGTGGTGGTCGTCCAATGCAATATCAGCGATGCGGCGGAGAGCCGGCAGCTCACCCAGCGACTGCATCGGGAAATTCACGAGGAACTGGGCATCTCCTGCCTGATCGAGCTCGTGCCGCGACACACGCTGCCGCGCACCTCCTCGGGCAAGCTGTCGCGGGCCGCGGCGCGCGTGGACTATCTGCACCGGCGCGAGCAGGAACAGAAAGTCGTGCGTGTCGCCTTCGAGTCGCCGACTACCGTCGAGCACGGGATTCTGCCAGCGGTGGCGCCGGCAGTTTGACTGCCGTTGGCTGCCGCAACGGCAGCGCACGCGGCTTCCGGCCGCGATGCCGAATCAGAGTCTGGTGCTGGCGTCCTGCGCTTGAGCGTCCCATCCCTGCTTGCGTTGACGGGTGCCACCGGATTTATCGGCGCGGCGCTGCTTTCGCACGTGACCCGGGCCGGATGGCACGTGCGCGCCCTCTATCGCCCGCGGGCAGGGCGCAATCCGGCGCGCTTGCCAGGCGTGCAATGGTTGCCGGGGCATCTCGGGGACCGGAACGCGCTGGACGCGCTGATGGATGGCGTGGATGCGGTTGTCCATTGTGCCGGGGCCGTGCGCGGCGCCACGCGCCATGCCTTCGACGAGGTCAACGCAGCAGGCGCGGGACGCGTCGCCGAGGCCGCTGTGCGTCTGGTCCGGACACCGCGCTTTCTGCTGATGTCCTCGCTGGCAGCGCGGGTCCCGGAGCTGTCCCACTATGCGGCCAGCAAATGGCGCGGCGAACGCGCGGTGATGGCGGCGGCCGGGGCCATGCGCTGGACCGTGCTGAGGCCTGCGGCCGTATTCGGACCGGGGGACCGCGAATTGCTGCCGTTATTTCGCTGCATCGAGCGCGGTTTCGCGCCGCGGCCCGCCGGCGCGCCGGGACGCTTCTCGCTCATCTACGTCGACGATCTGGCAACGGCAGTCGTGCGCTGGCTCGCGGCCGACACCGGATACGGGACGACGTTCGAGCTGGATGACGGGCGTCCCGGGGGCTACGATTGGGATACCGTGGCGAGCCTTGCGGGACGGGTACTGCACGCGGGGGTTCCGGCGCGAAGCGTGCCGATCCCGGTGCCGTTACTTTCGCTGGTTGCGGCGGCCAATCTGGCCGGCGCTCGACTGTTCGGATATGCCCCAATGCTCACGCCCGGCAAGCTGCGCGAGATCACGCACCCGGACTGGTTGTGCGATAGTCACGCCTTCATGCTTGCCACGGGCTGGCAGCCGGCGTTTGGACTCGAATCGGGACTCGCCCGCGCCTTCGGCCGGGGCGCCCCGGCGTGAGGACCGGGACATGGAGCGGGAATTCGACGCGTGGCGGTTCGGCGCAGGTCGATCGTGACGTCGCGCGAAATCCGGGTGGCAGCGGCAGGACATAGGGATCGTTCGACTGGGAATATCATGCTGGAATACCCGAAAATCCTTGCCGAGTTGAGCGACGAGCTGGCGTCGCTCACGCAGGGAGGCGTCGAAATCGGCGAGGACACGGATTTGCTGGGCGATCTCAATCTGGGTTCGCTTCAGGTGATGAATCTGCTGTTGCACATCGAGGACCGATTCGACATCTCGATTCCGGTGAGCATCCTTCCGGACGTGAAGACCGTGAAGGATCTTGCATTGCAGATCGAAAAACTCGCGCGTGACGGCTGATGGGACTCTTCGACAAATTTCAGGCACTGGCGGCGGCCCGACGCGAGCTCGAGGTGATTGGCATCGATCCGTTCGGCGTCGAGATCGAACGCATCGTCTCGCCGACCGAGGGCATCATCCACGGCCGGCACACGATTCTTGCCGGGACGAATAACTACCTCGGGCTGACCTTCGATGCCGGGTGCATCGCGGCGGCGCACCGGGCGCTCGATACGCAAGGCACCGGCACGACGGGCTCGCGGATGGCGAACGGCAGCTACGCGGGCCACCGCAGGCTCGAAGAGGAACTCGCGGCGTTCTACGGCATGCGCGATGCCATCGTGTTCTCAACCGGCTACCAGGCTAACCTCGGCATGCTGGCCGGGCTTGCGGGCCCGAACGACGTCGTGCTGCTCGATGCCGATTGCCATGCGAGCATCTACGACGGTTGCCGTCTCGCCGGCGCCGAAGTCATCCGCTTTCGTCACAACAGCGCGGATGATCTTGCCAAGCGCATGCGCCGCCTCGGGGCGCGGGCGGCGGACACGCTGATCCTGGTGGAGGGCATCTACAGCATGCTGGGCGATCGTGCCCCGCTCAAGGAGATCGTGGCCGTCAAGCGCGAGCTGGGCGGCTATCTTCTGGTCGACGAGGCGCATTCGCTGGGTGTGCTGGGTGAACGCGGTCGCGGTCTGGTCGAGGAACTGGGCGTCCTGGCCGACGCCGACTTCATCGTGGGCACGTTCAGCAAGAGCCTCGGCGGCGCCGGCGGTTTTTGCGTGAGCGATCTGCCTGCGCTCGATCTTGTCCGCTACTCGAGCCGGCCGTACATCTTTACGGCATCGCCATCGCCCGCGACGATCGCATCGACGCGCCACGCGCTCTCGGTGCTCTCGGCCGGGCGCGAACTTCGGGCGCGCCTGCGCGCGAATTACGAGCGCCTGCACGCGGGATTGCTGGCCATGGGCTACAAGCTGGGCGCGTCCCCGAGCCCGGTGATCGCAGTGGTGCTGGGCGAAAGGCTCGAGGCGCTGCAGTTCTGGAGCCGGCTGTTGCAGCACGGCGTGTACGTCAACCTGATGCTTCCGCCCGCCACCCCGAACGGCGTTTCGCTGATTCGCTGCAGCGTCAGCGCCGCACACTCGACCGAACAGATCGACGCCGTCTGCGCGGCGTTTGCCGAGTTGCGGGCGGCGGCCGGCAACGTCGCTGCGGAGCGCGGCACCGGGACCTGAACTGCAGCGCAGGCGCGCTCTACCGGACGCCGATCCGGCGGGACGTCGGCGGCCGATTTCGTACCGCCGGATCGGTTGGTTGCCGCGGCACGAGCCGGTTCGACACAAGCCATGAAACTATTCGTCGCCTTCAGCCGCGCCTATCCCGTCCAGAGTGCACTGGTGCTCGGCGCCTTGGTGCTCGCGAGCCTCTTCGAGGGTCTCGGCCTCACGACGCTGCTGCCTCTGCTCGGCGCACGCGACGGGGTGGGCGGTACGCAGTCCGGTGTCGGCGGCGCGATCGCCCGGGCGCTCGGCAGTGTCGGGATCACACCTACCGTCGGCGTGCTGCTCCTGATCGTCGTCATCGGCATGACGTTGAAGAGCGTGCTCGTGCTGGTCGCGAACCGGCAGGTCGGCTATACGGTTGCGCATGTCGCGACCGATCTGCGGCTCAGCTTCATCCGCTCGTTGCTGTCCGCGCGCTGGGAATTCTACCTGCGGCAGCCGGTCGGCGCGCTCGCCAACAGCCTCGCCACCGAAGCGACGCGCGGCGCGGAATCCTATCTGTACGGAGCGACCGTCGTTGCGCTCGTCGTCCAGGCGGTGGTCTACTCGATCGTCGCGCTGCTCGTGTCGTGGCAGGCGACGCTGGTCGCGCTCGCCGCAGGCGCCGTGTTCGTCTTTCTGCTCAATCGCCTGGTCCACATGTCCCGGCGCGCGGGCGCGAAACAGACGAGGCTCCTGCGGTCTCTTCTCGCGCGGCTTTCCGACAATCTGCAGTCGGTGAAACCCTTGAAGGCGATGGCGCGCGAGAATCTCGCCAACGCGCTGTTGGAAGGCGACACGACGCAGTTGAACCGTGCGCTGCAGAAGGAGATCGTCAGCAAGGAAGCGCTGCGCGCGCTGCAGGAACCGATGCTGGCCATACTGATCGCGGCGGGACTCTATGTGGCGCTCGTGCGGTTCGGCATGTCGCTGGCCTCGGTGATGCTGCTCGCGTTCCTGCTGGTGCGCGTCCTTCTGTACCTGAGCCGCATGCAGCGCGAATACCAGAAGATGGTCACGAGCGAGAGCGCGTATTGGGCGCTGCGTGCGGCGATCGATGGCGCGAAGAACGAAAGCGAAAATCCACCGGATGGCGCGACGCCGACGCTGCGGCACGCGATACGATTCGAGAACGTCGGCTTCCAGTACCGGGACCGCTGGATCCTGCGCAACGTCGCGCTGACGATGCCGGCGGGCGGGATCACGGCGATCGTCGGCGCATCAGGTGCCGGAAAGACGACCGTCGTGGATCTTGTCACGGCGCTGTTGCGGCCGCAGGAAGGCGAAGTCTGGATCGACGACGCGCCGCTCGGCCGCATCGACTGGCGCGCGTGGCGGCGCATGATCGGCTATGTGCCGCAGGAAACGATCCTTCTGCACGACACCGTCGAGAACAACGTGACGCTCGGCGACCCGGAGTTGACCAGGGCCGATGCGGTGGCCGCGCTCACCGCCGCCGGGGTCTGGGACCTGGTTTCCGCGCTGCCGGAGGGCATGGAAACGGTCGTCGGCGAGCGCGGCGGAAAGCTTTCCGGCGGCCAGCGGCAGCGCGTTGCGCTGGCGCGCGCCCTTGCGCACAAGCCACGCCTGCTGATCCTCGACGAAGCCACCAGCGCGCTCGATCCGGAAACGGAGTTGGCGATCTGCCGCACGCTGGAAAATTTGCGCGGCGAGCTCACCATCGTCGCGATCTCGCATCAGTCGCCGCTGGTCGACGTCGCGGATCGTGTCTATCGGGTGGGCGACGGCACGGTGATGCTGTTAGCCGACACTGCCGGTGCGCATCCGGCCTCGTCGTCGCAGAAGGCGACCGTCGACCGCGGTTAGCCTGGCCTTGCCCGCGACCGGTCGGCGTGCGGCGCCTGATCAGTTGCAGCGCTCCAGATTCTCGTGCGGGCGCACCCATTCGACGGTCTTGCCGAACAGCGAAAAGCCGATATAGCCCCGGATTCGCAGCGACCCGTCGTTCTCCAGGTTCATCGTGCTGCTGAAGGACCGGCCATCGTTGGGGTTGTAGACTTCGCCCGCGTTCCAGCTGCCCTCCTCCGCGCGCCGGAATCCGGTGAGGATCCGCAGTCCGCACAACGGACGATCGCGGAGCGCCGCGTCGGGATTGTGCCGGTCGCGCTTGGGCTGGCCGCGGTAGAGCGGTTTCTTCAACCAGTAGATGCGTCCGCAGAGGAGCCCGCCGCAATCCTCGATCCAGACGGCGACCTTCTGTTTGTCGCTTTCCCGGTTGTCGACCCAGACGCCGCGGACATCGACCGCAGGATGCTCGGGCGTGGCTGCCGCGAGCAGCGCCGGTACGAGAAGAGCCAGCAGCAGTGCCGCCGCGCGAGCCCCCGTGCGCCGTTTGAAGCGATCGGCCGTTGCGAGCGCTGCCGGCACTGCCTCGCGCGCATCGCGCGCCTCGCGCGGGCGAGCGAACTTACCCGCCACGTGCGCGCACATTCGCGGGATAGGTACCGAACACGCGGTCCCATAACGGCGAGCTGACGCCGTAACGCAACCCTTTGGCGCCGTAGTGATGCTGCAGGTGATAGACCTTGAGGAAGTGCAGCAGCGGTGTGCGCATCGGGAAGTGGTGCGTCGCGTAGTGGATGTAGTCGTACGTCAGGTAACCGATGATGAAGCACGCGCAGAAAGGTTCGATCCACGGCGCCGGCACCGCGAGCCGGAAGATCTGGTAGAGGACGATCATCACGATGATGCCGCCCGCGGGAGGCATGACGAGGCGCGTCTTGTCGCGCGGCGTGGCGTGGTGCACGCCGTGGAACATGAACACGAGGTACTTGCCGATGCGGCTTTGCGCCGGATAGTGGAACACGAAGCGATGCAGGCAGTATTCGGTCAGCGTCCAGACGAAAAGCCCCAGCACGCCGATCGTCAAGAGCCCCTGTGCCGGAAGTTCGTGCACAGCGACGCTTCGCCACAGGAGGAAACCGGCGACCGGCCCCCAGAACAGCAGCGGGACGATCGGATGGACGTGCGTCAGCGCTTCCAGGAAATCATTCCGGAAAAGTCTGACGGATTGCTCCGTGCGGGTCGATTCCTGTCCTTCCACCATCGGCGGGTCCCGGCAAAGGCTTGGAATTCTAGCAGGCCGGGGTCAGGGTGGTCCGGACGCCGCTTGCCGGATCGAATCGGATCCGGTGCTCCGCAGCGAAGCGCGGCCTCGCCCCGTCAACCGGCAAGCCAGTGGCCGAGGTCACGGTCGATAAGCTTTGACAGCCGCAGGATGTCGGAGCGCAAGGCCTCGCGCACGCCGGCCGCCATCTGCGGCGTGAGCGGCGCCGAAGCCGCGGGGATCGTGTTCCAGCCCGTCACCCGCTTGATCAGGCTTGGCCGCTTCGATCCATCCGGATTGTAATTCCGGCGGCTCCGCTGGAGCGTGTCGAGCACCTTGCCGCCCCGTGTCGCCGGCACGAAGAGCAGCCGCTGCAGCCACCGGTACCGATACATTCGGCTTTCGTACCTGCGCTCGAATTGCGTCTGGCCATCGTAGTCGACGTGCAGGAACTCGAGCGCGCGCCGATAGACGCCGCGCGGATCGGCCGTGAGATCGTCGAACACGACGACGTGCGACCGGTCCCGCCCGGCCATTGCGAAAAGCCGCTCCACCTGTGCGCCAAGCTTCGCGACCTCGCTGTACATCAGGAGCCGGGGGTCGAGGCAATGCTTCGGGACATGTTCCCCGCGGGCGCGTGCCGACTCGAGCGCCCAGGCTCGTTCGAAGTCCGGCTCGTCCTCCTGCAGCAAAAACCGCATTCGCAGGTGATACGACGGCAGCATGGCGAGCGGATTGCGAACGAGCGCAATGAATCGCGCCTCCGGATTGAACCGCAGGATCCGTTCGATCGCCTCGGGCAGGTAGAGGTACGAGACGGATCCCTCGCCCACTGCGCGATGCTCGGCAGAATGGTGGCCGAAACAGCGATCGAGGTAGTCGCGCTCGAGTTCGCTCGCGGCGGGGTCCCGGCCGAGTCGCGCGAAGTAGTGGGGCTCCTTCGGCCGCGAGAAGCATATCTGCGGGTTGCGTGCGAGGTAGCGGCAGAAAGCCGTCGTGCCGCAGCGCGGCGCGCCTGCGACGAAGAAATCGGGGAAACGGGGAGGTCGGATCATCCGTGGGTATGGGAAGGCTACGCACGCCGGCTCCGCGCAGGCGATCGGCAACGGGTGCGTACCCGTGCTTTGGGCAACGAATGATTGTACCTAACGTCGCCGGTCTGCAGCCGGCCGGCGGGCGCGCTCAATCGGCTACACTCTGCCAGCCGCATGATGCCAATCCGCCGCACGAGCGGCCCACGTGGAAGGCGCCTATGAAAAAAGTGATCTGGGGGGTGCTGAGCACCGCGAAAATCGGGCGCGACCGCGTGTTGCCCGGAATGAAAAAGAGCGGCCTGCTGGAGATCCGGGCCATCGCGTCGCGCGACGAGGCCCGCGCCCGCGAGACGGCCGCTGCGCTTGGCATTCCCAGGGCGTACGGCTCCTACGAGGCGCTGTTCGCCGACCCGGAAATCGAGGCGATCTACAACCCGTTGCCCAATCACCTGCACGTGCCGCTCACGTTGCAGGCGGCAGCTGCGGGCAAGCACGTGCTGTGCGAAAAGCCGATCGCGCTGAACGCGACGGAGGCGATGCAACTGCGCGCGGCGGCGGGCAAGGTGCTGATCGCCGAAGCGTTCATGGTGCGCTTCCATCCGCAGTGGATGCGCGCACGCGCGCTGATCGAGGAAGGCCGCATCGGCACGCTGCGCGCCGTGCAGATGTTCTTCGGCTACAACAATCTCGATCCCGCGAATGTCCGCAACAAGGCCGACATCGGCGGCGGCGGCCTCTATGACATCGGCTGCTACGCGATCCTCGCCGGGCGCTACTTTCTCGCCGCGGAACCCACGCGCGGCATCGCGCTCATCGACCGCGACCCGGCATTCGGCACCGATCGCCTCACCAGCGCGCTGATCGATTTCGGCGACGGCCGGCGGCTCGATTTCACGGTGTCCACCCAGATTGCTCCGCACCAGCGTCTCCAGCTTTGCGGCAGCAAGGGCAGGATCGAGATCTGCATCCCGGTCAACGCGCCGCAGGGCGCGCCGACGCGCATCCTCATCGACGACTGCTCGTCGCTCGAAGGAACGGGTATCGCGACCGAGACGCTGCCGGAAAGCGATCAGTACCAGTTGCAGGGCGAAGCATTCTCGCGCGCGGTGCGCGGAGAAATCACGCTTCCGTACGGCATCGAGGACGCGATTGCCAACATGCGCGTCATCGACGCGCTGTTCCGCTCCGAGCAAAGCGGACGCTGGGAAGCCATCGCGCGCGACTGACGGCGTGGCCACGAACCCTGTCATTTTACCGTGACGCAAGACGCAGACGCCGAGCGCGCGTCGACTCCCCTTGATCTGACCGGCTGCGCGGAGTGGCTGGTAGAGCGGGGATTGCGCGGTGTTCCGCTCGACGAACAAGTCGACGGATTCTGCCGCCGCGTGGTTGCTGCCGGGTTCCCCGCGCGCCGCTTCAGCATGATCTTTGCGACATTGCATCCGCGGCATGGCGCGCACAGCTACGTCTGGCGTCCGGAAGGACTTGCGGCCGAAACGTTTCCCCGCCGGCGCAGCGACGCGGAAACGGAGGCGTACCTGCGCAGCCCGGTCCGTCACCTGCGAAGTTCGGGCAATGTCCGGCTGCGCCGTCGGCTCGACACAGGCGGTCCCGACGAATTCCCCTTACTCGCCGATTTGCGCGCAGCGGGCATGACCGACTATGTCGCGCGGCTCGTGCGTTTCGATGACACGCATGTGGAGACGCCCCGCTTGGGTGCCGGCGTCGAGCAGGCCCACCTGCCCGAAGCAATGCGCGGCATCTTCTTCTCTTGCGCCACCGACGTGCCGGAAGGCTTCGACGAACGTCAACTGAGGCAGGTGGACGACCTGGTGCCCTACCTCGCGCTTGCGGTGAAATCGCGCTCGACGTTCGATGTCGCGCAAACGCTGCTCGAAACCTATGTCGGCGCAGACGCCGGCCGGCGTGTCCTAACAGGCGAAATCGACCGGCACTCCGTGCAACGGATACAGGCCGTGATCTGGCTTTGCGACCTGCGTGGCTTCTCGTCGGTTGCGAGCCGGGTGCGGCCGGAGGAACTGGTCGAAATTCTCGACACCTACCTCGAAGCGATGGCGCGTCCGGTGCTGGACAACCGGGGTCAGATCCTGAAGTTCATGGGCGACGGTTTCCTTGCGACGTTCGACTTGTCGCAACGCGATCGAGAAGCCGTCTGCGTCGACGCGGTAAAGGCGGCGGAACAGGTTCTGGCCACCTTTCCAGCGTTCAACGCCGAGCGCCGCGCCGCAGGAAAGAGCGTCCTGGATTTTGGAATTGCCCTTCACCTGGGCGAAGTGCTTTACGGCAACATCGGAACGGCGGAACGACTCGATTTCACGGTTGTAGGCTCCGCGGTCAACGAGGCGAGTCGAATCGAAGGGCTTTGCCGGCCGTTGCGGCGACGGGTGCTCCTGTCCAGCGCATTTCACGATGCGGCCGTTGTTTGCGGCGGCAAGATGGTTTCGGTGGGCGTCCACGCGCTGCGCGGAATCCGCGAGCCGCAGGAACTGTTCACAATCGCCGACGCGTAGACGCATTGATGCAGGGTCCATCGGACACTGCGCCGTCCCGATGCGCGTAGCGGCATCATCAGCAATGCGGCGTGTCGCCACCTTGGCCATTTCACCCGCGCGACCGCATGGGATGCCGCGAGATGGAGATTGGCGATGCTCCGGAGATCGTCGACCCAACGAAGGTCGTGCAGTCCTGCCGGCTTGTTCGCGGCCGCCGGATTCAACGGTCGCAGAACGGGAGGAGACGATCGAGCTTGCGCTCCAATGCCGTCATTCATAATAGTGCGGCAGACCAGGCAGGCCCTCATGCCGTTGCCGTTACCGGAGGAACAGAGTCTCCCCGGCCGTCGAGGGACTTCCAGGCGAATGGATTCAGTGTGCGGAGGGTGCGGCCGGTTGGGCGTGGCGCCGCTGACTCCGGCGCCTACCGGAGTTGATCCAGCAGCGCCCTTGCGTCCGTGAGTTCAGTGGTGTCGAAGCCCTCGGTAAACCAGCCGTAGATGGGTGCGAGCAGGTCATGGGCTTCGGCGCGTCGGCCCCGCGTGCCCCAAAGTTGGGCGAGGCTCATAGCGGCTCGCAACTCCAGGGACTTCGCTCCCATGCTTGCTGCCATGCGCAGCGCCTTTTGGAAGCAAGCGTCGGCTTCATCGGGTTCACCTTGCTGCGTCAATAGAAGGCCTCTGAGCCGTTCGAGGTCCGGCGCGAAGTAGCGCTCCTGCGTTACGGCGACAACTTCCAGCGCCTGATTGAGTGCCATTAATGCATCGCTATACGCACCGGCCTCCAGGTACGCGGCCGCCAGCAGGCCAAGCCAGTGACTCCTATGGTGGAAATCGCCCATCTGTTGCAGACCCGAAATGCCGGAGCGCAGTTGCTCGATCCCATCCGCATGGCGGCCGAGACTCGCCGCGGCAAATCCCTTCGCTATAGCGCTCTCGCTCATCCACAGCGGCAAGTCGTACTTGGCAGCAAGGCGGGACGCTGCTTCGGCGCATTCGAGCGCGACAGCAAAGTCGCGGCGATCATTGCGCATGCCGGCCGCAAACGTCAGGGCAAATGCCAGACTGTAGGCGTGACCAAGCTGTTCTGCGAGCGCAATTGCCGCGTCAAAGTGCGCCACCGCACGATCGGGAAAACCCAGGAACCACAGGGCCCAGCCCCCATAGAGTCGCGCAATGATGCCCGGCCGCTCCCCGTAAAGGAACAGTTGGGTGCGCTCGCCATCCGAGCCCTCGAGCGCGTCATCGATCGCGACGGCCTGATCCGTTTCGTCCAAAGACTCGACGAAGCGACCAAGAAAGAACAGGCTCGAACCGAGAGCCCGGTGAGCGAGTGCGCGGTGCAGTGGCTCTTCATGCGCCGCGGCCTGGGCCGAGATCCGGACGGCGAGATCGTGAGCCCGCTGCATCTCGCCACGACCGAGATAGCAGTTCCAAAGGCCGCGAAAGACCGGGAAAATCTGCGCAAGTTTGCCTTGTTCCTCACACAAGGCCTGGGCACGGCTGTACGCCCGCTCCACCTCGATACCCGAAATGCCCTTCGTCGCGACGAGCGGAACGGCAACAGCCATCTGAAGCGCAAATTCCTGCTCGGAACGCGCACTGCTGTCGGGCTGCGTCGCAAGCGCCTCGAGTGCCTTCGAGAAATGGGCAATGGCCTCGATGTTGGCTGATCGCCGGACCGCGATTTCTCCGGCCTTGCGCCAGTATTCGACCGCGTGTCCATGCAATCCCGCCAGCGAGAGATGATGTGCGAGCACTTCAGGCTCGGTCGCAATCGTCTCTGGGAAACTATCTTCGAGCACCGCAGCAATACGGGCGTGCAGCTCGTGGCGCCGGCTCTTGAGCAAGCTCGCGTACGCGGCGTCCTGCACGAGCGCGTTCTTGAAGCTGTAGATCGCGTCTGGCGGGGTGCCGCGGCGGAAGACCAGTTCCGATCTGACCAGTTGTTCGAGGGACGCCCTGAGCTCAGGCTCCGTCAACACGGAGACCTTGGCGAGGATGTCGTAGGAGAATGCGCGCCCGATCACCGCACCAATCTGGGCCACCTCCTTGACCAGAGCCAGGCGGTCCAGGCGCGCCAGCAAGGAGTCTTGGAGTGTGGCGGGAATCGCGAACGGTGGAAGTGGGCCGGAAAGCTCGAAATGATCGCCGGCGTCGGTCAGCAGGCCGGACTCCACGACGGTCTTGGTCAGTTCCTCGACGAATAGCGGTATGCCGTCTGTCTTCATCAGAATCTGCTCGAGTACCTGGGGCGGCAACGGCTTGCCGCCGGTGACTTGGTCGACAATCGCCAAGCCGTGACGCCGGGTCAGCCTGGAGAG
The DNA here is from genome assembly GCA_963695725.1 of uncultured beta proteobacterium. Lineage (GTDB taxonomy): Bacteria > Pseudomonadota > Gammaproteobacteria > Burkholderiales > Casimicrobiaceae > CAIWHR01. The sequence continues at coordinate 891,163 of CAVOHM010000001.1, read as the reverse complement.
GGTGAGCGTCACAACGTGCGGATAGCCGGTCCACGGTGGCACGAACTCCGGCCGAAAGCTGACAATCACCAATATAGGCAGAGTGGGTACGCGCTGGACGATCATGTCCAGAAGCTCAACCGTCGTCGGGTCCATCCACTGCGCATCCTCGAACACCGCAAGCACCGGCTGGCGCATCGCCAGCCCCCGAATCTGACCGACCAGCGCTTCCAGCGTCTGTTGCTTCTGCTGCCGCGGGTTGAGATCAGGCGTCGGGTACCGCGCATCCACCGGGAGTGACAAGAGCGAGGCAACCAAAGGCGCGACGCCGCGCGGATTTTCGCTCCCAAGCGCGAGGAGAGCTTCGAGCTTCGTGAGTCTTACCTCGGGTGCATCTGCGCGCTCGAATCCCGCAGCGCGCTCGAGCAGTCTGATGACCGGGTAAAGCGCGCTGTTCGTGTGATGGGGCGAGCCGTAATGACTGACCGTGATGTAATTCTTGCCGAGCCGCTCCCGCAATGCGCGAATGATGCGCGACTTGCCCACGCCTGCGTCGCTTGTGACGAGCGCTACCTGGCCCTCGCCGGCACTCGCGACTTGCCAACGATCGAAAAGCAGGGCGCTTTCGTGCTCGCGGCCGACGAGCGGCGTGAGCTCGGCGCCGTGCATGGCGTCGAAGCGGCTCTCGGCGCGGCTCTCACCCAGCACCCGCCAGACACACATGGGCCCCCGAAAGCCCTTCAGATCATGGCTACCGAGATTGTCGAGGTCGAACAGATGGCCGAGGAGAACGGAGGTGTCCGGACTCACCACGACGCTGCCCGGACTCGCGATGGCCTGCAGGCGCGCGGCCAGATTGGGTGTGTCACCGACGACCGCGTCACGCTCGGTCCCGCTCTCGCCGGTCATGTCGCCGACCATGACGATTCCGGTCGCGATCCCAACCCGCGCTGACAGCGGTTCGTCAGCCAGTGTCCGCAGGTGCGCCACCGCCTCTGTCACAGCCAGACCCGCGCGAACCGCCCGCTCGGCATCGTCCTCGTGCGCGCGCGGCCATCCGAAATACGCGAGCACTCCATCGCCCAGGAACTTCGCCACATGGCCTTCGTAGCGTGCCACTTCGCGCGTTACCTGGTCTTGGTAGGCGCCGATCAATCCGGCCATGTCCTCCGGGTCGAGGCGCGTCGATAGTTCGGTCGATCCGACAAGATCGCAGAACAACACGGTGAGCTGACGGCGTTCGGCATCGGGTCGTTTCTCCTCTGCTGCCGTGAACGATTCCTGCCGGGTTCCGGTTCGTCGCTCCGTCGATGGTCCGGGAGTTTCCGCCAACTTTCTGATGGCCGCTTGCACCCTCCGCCGGGGTCCGAGCGGGAGCCCCAGGCTCGTCAAGTCTTCGTCGGTCAGGTGGGGCAGGTCGGCCAGGTCGACCGCGTTTTCGGCGAACGCTGGCGTGTACTGGCCAAGGTCAAGCCCTTCGAGCCATCGCCCAATGTCGCTCGCCAAAGAAATTCACTCCGACAGTCAGGTCACAACGACGCACAGGACCTCGTTGAGGTCGTATTCCATCTCATTCTGAAATGTTACGAATAGGCGAATTCCGCCATGCTCCGAGCCAGAGTCTAAGGCTGGCAGGCGAACGTGTCTATTGATTGAGGCGGGAAGGAAAGAAGGACGATCGGTTCATGCGTCGATCGCGCGACGATATCGGTAACACCTCTGCTAGCGCCTCTTCCGCGATCGCAATGCAAGGCATGCCGTAAATGCTAGCGGGCCCGCTCGTGCTTGCTCCTGTATTGGGGTGCCTCGATGCGCGCGCTCCTGCCGTCATTCCTGCCAACGCCGTCGAGAGCGCGTACCTGAGGAGGCATGCGTCCGGATAGCCAGCCGGCGGGCTGCGCGTGTCCCTTGAACGCAACGCACTGACGTTCATGGGCGTGCGCGTTCTCGTACGTGTCGCCGCTGTGCAGTTGCGGCGCCACGAGTGTCCGGTTACGGCAAACTCGGCCGTCCGGCTAGGGGTCGAACTGGGACATTCTCGGCCAATCGCATATGTCTCGCTGCGGCCACCTATGGTCACGAGCCGGCCGCAGCGTACAGGAGGCCCACGGAACCTGGCGCGGCCGCAGTCAGCCCAATTGCGCGCGTAGCGCCCGGATCTCTGCCTCGAGACGTTCGATGCGCTCGACGTAACTCAGCACGACGCTGACGCCGTGGGGATCGAGATCGAAATCATGACGAATACGCGAGGCCGTCTTCGCCACGACGAGCCAGCGGGCCTCGAACGTCCACGCCGGCGCGTCCGGATCGTGCGGAACCAGCGCACCGTAACGCACCAGCTCGCGCAGCTCGCTTTCCGGAAGCCCCGACGCGCTCAAGAGCTGCGTCCACGTCACCTCGGCGATCGCGTCCATGTACAGCGCGTCTTCGATGGGAGCGGTCATCAGGCGGCCTCCTCGATGAAATGGGCACGTGGATTGAAGTTCGAAATGTCGGCGAGCTGTTGGTAGAGAGCCTTCTCCTTCTCGTTCAAGACTGTCGGCACTTCGATGCGCACTACCGCGTAGATGTGGCCCGCCGTACCGCTGCCGCGCGCCATGCCGCGGCCCGCCAGACGCAATTGCTGCCCCGACCGCGTCCCGGCCGGCACCTTGAGCGTCACGGCGCCTGCGGGCGTGGGCAAATTCACGCGGGTGCCGAGGACGGCTTCCCACGGGGCTAGCGGCAGGTCGATGTAGAGATCCTTGCCCGACACGCGGTACAACGGATGCTCGGCCACTTCGATGTCGAGATAAAGGTCACCATCCGGACCACCGTTGGCACCTTTGCCTCCCTTCCCAGGCACGCGCAGCTTTTCGCCGCTGGTGACGCCGCGCGGAATGCGCGTCTTGATGCGATGCGGCACGCGCCGCGCGCTTCCATCGGGTCCCCATTCGAGCGTCGACAGCTCGAGGTCGACTTCCGCGCCATTGAACGCCTGCATGAACGAAAGGCGAACGACGGCCTCGTAGTCGTTGCCGGCCATCGCGTAGTCTGCCCGGCGCGCGCCGCCACGGCCCTGGCGCCCCGCGAGGCCTGCAAACAGGTGGGAGAGGTCGATGTCGTCGAAGCCGCCTTGCCCCTGCGCGAACTGCTCGCCCCAGTCGGGCGGTGGGCTGAATTCCTGGCCGGACGCGTAGCTGCCAAGCTGGTCGTACGCGGCGCGCTTCTCGGGGTCCTTGAGTGTCTCGTACGCCTCCGCCATCTCCTTGAATTTCTCCTCGGCGTCCTTTTCCTTCGAGATGTCGGGGTGATACTTGCGCGCAAGCCGGCGATACGCCGTCTTGATGTCGTCGGCCGCCGCGTCGCGCTTGACGCCGAGAATCGCGTAATAGTCCTTGTACTTCATGCGTGTTCCTCTGCCCGTTCCGGTGTCGCCATTATGGCAGTGGCGCGACCCGGAGTCGCACGCGGCCGATAGAGGGTGGATGCAATCGCCGCGCAGGAAGGCTAGAGTAACGTCATGCCCCGCCTGGTCGATACGCGAGATCCGGTTGCCGTCGAGAATGAGGTCCACTCGATTTACGCGGCCTTGTTTCCCGATGCTGGACGCCGCTTCGTACCGCTGGCTTTCGAATGGGCGACCCAGTGTTTTGCGGGCCGGCACGCCGGCTACCAGCCGATCGACGCTCGCTATCACGATTTCGAACACACGTTGCAGGGGTCGCTTTGCCTCGCTCGATTGTTGCAGGGCCGCCATAGCGCCGGCGCGACGCCAACTCTGACGGTCAGGGCATTCGAACTCGGTCTCCTGGCGATCCTCTTCCACGATACCGGCTACCTGAAACGGCAGGGCGACACGGAAGGCACGGGCGCGAAATACACCGCGGTCCACGTGGGGCGCAGCGCGGCTTTCGCCGCCGAGTTTCTCGCGTCCAAGGGATTTTCCGGCGCGGAACTGCTTGCCGTGCAGAACATGATCAATTGCACGGGCATCAATACGAAATTGCAGGCGATCGCTTTTCAGAGCGAACTGGAGCGAGCTGTCGGCTATGCGCTCGGCACGGCCGACCTAATGGGCCAGATGGCGGCGCTCGACTATGTCGAGAAACTGCCCGTGCTGTTCCAGGAATTTGCCGAGGCGGCCCGGCATGCCACAGGGGATTCGGCGCAGTTGTTCGCGTTCAAGAGTGCCGAAGAACTGATGCGCAGCACGCCGGCCTTCTGGGAGAAATATGTCCGGCCGAAGATCGACGGAGACTTCCGGAGGCTCTACGCGTATCTCAGTAATCCGTATCCGGATGGTCCGAATCGATATCTGGAACAGATCGAAGCGAACCTGGCGCGTCTGCGGTAGAGGCGGCGCCCGGCGCCGCGGCGATCGGCTCAACTGCCCGTTGCCGAACTCTTCGTGCGAGTTTTCGGCCGGAAAATGCTCAATTGTCCGGCATTGGCGGCGCGAGCGAAGCCTTGGGCTTCCAGAGCACCGCCGTCATTGCCGCAACGACCAGCGCCAACGCCGTCCACTCGGCCGGGCCCGGACGTTCGCCAAGCACCGCCATTCCCGCGAACACGCCGACGATCGGGACCGGCAGCGATGACATCGACGAGACCACGACCGGCAGCGTGCGCGCGAGCGTGAACCAGGCCCAGTGCGCAAACATGCCCGCGAGAAAGATGTTGTAGAGGATTGCGAACCATGCGCCGGCGGAGGGCATTTCGAGTGGCCCAGGCGCGAAGAATGGCGCGAGAATGGCGAGCGGCGTCCAGCCAACGAGCATCATCCAGCCGGACAATGTGTTTTGCGGCACCGGTGGATTCCATTTGCGCAGGAGCACCGTTCCGAGCGCCCACGAAACCGCCGCGCCGATGATGAACAGCGCGGCCGTCGGTGCGCGGGCGACATGCCGTATGTCTTCGCCGAGCAGCAACCCCATTCCCAGAATGCCCAGCACCATGCCGGCGAGCTTGCGCATCGAAAGCGGCTCGTGCAGCAGCGCGAACGAAAACAGGACGCTCCATACCGGCATCGTGAAGCCGAGGATCGCGCTGCGCCCCGCCGGAAGATCGCTCACACCAAACAGCAGCAACCCGTTCCAGCCGGCGATGTTGAACAACGCGAGCAGCGCGACTTTTCCCCAGAGGGCACGCGGTATGCGAATCGAATCGCCGGATAGGTGCGCGATGACCAGCAGGCCGAGCGCCGCGAAGGGCAGCGTGAGCGCGCGAAACGTGAGCGGCGCGATCTCGCTGACGCCCATCTTGAGCACGGGCCAGTTGCAGCCCCAGATCAACGCAAGCACCGCGACAGGAAAAAGCGTCGCGGCGGTGATGTGCGGAGTGGGCGAAACGTTGCTGCGTGTCAACTGCGCTCCCGCAGGGGCGGCGGCACGCCGTACTTGCTCTGGTGCAATGCGCGCGCCTGCGTGACCCACGTGTCGCGGCGGATGCGCCCCGGAAATTCCGGGAGCTTGGCGTCGAATTCGTCGATGTCGTGCTCGGTCCACCGTGCGATCTGCCGGTAGGTCGTGATGCCAAGCTGTTGCAGCATCCGTTCGAGCACAGGGCCGACGCCGACGATGAGCTTGAGGTCGTCCGGCGCGCCGATTCCGAAGAACGGCGGCGGCGCGTTGTTTTCGAGATCGATGACGAGTTGCCGGAAGCGTGCGGACTCCCCGCGCGCATTGGCGAGATCGCCGTACAGACGCTCACGGTCGACGGCGAGGTCGGCGAGTCTCGCGAGCGTCGCGTCGCGCGCGGCGAGCGCCTGGCGCAGCATCGCGGCCTCCGCCTCGAAGCTGCGCATGATCCGCGCGTGCTCGGCGAGCGTGCTGTCAGGCACCGGCGCGGGTGTCAGAGGAACACTCACGGGCATTTGCGCTTCCGGTGCGGGGTTGGTAGCGACCGCCTGCGCGCTGCTCGGGAGCGTCACAGGACTTGCCGCGGGTTTGCGTCCCGCGCGACCCGCTGCGTATCCGGCTGCGAGCGCAGCGACGGCGATGGCAATGGCGATGAGTACAGCAACGGTCGACACGGCGGCGGTCGGTCCAATGCAACGAATGAGCGCGGGTGGACGAGGCATCCGGCACAAGTTCGGGCGCGGACGCGTGCGCCGCATTATCGCGCAAACCCGCTCGCACCGCGGGCCGCGTGCCTCGCCTGATAGAATCGTGCGCCGCATCCTCGCCGACGACCATGTCCGAACCCAACGACCGCCCACCGCCCCCCACCGGTGACGAACCGGCCGCCCCGGGAGCCGCCACCTCGCTGCCGGAACCCGGCCCACCGGTCGCCGCGACGGGGGCCCCGGAAACCCGCCGCAGGCGCTCGGTCTCGCTATGGGTGGTGTCCGGCATCGGGGTGCTCGCCGTCGCGACTGCCGTTGCCTTCTGGCTCGACGGCAGGCGCACGCAGCAGGGGCTGCGGCTGGAGGTGGCGCAGCGTCTGGCCGGCGTCGAGTCGTCGACGCAAGCCGCGGGCAAGGCGCAGACCGAGCTCGCTACCGAATTGCGCGATGCGCAGGCCAAGATCACAGTCCTCGAGGCGCGGCTCGCTGAATCGCAGGCGCAGCAGGCGGCGCTGGAGGCGCTCTATCGCGATCTTGCGCCGTCGCGCGACGAAATCGCGATCTCCGAGATCGAGCAGGTGCTCCTCGTCGCGAGCCAGCAGCTGCAGCTCGCCGGCAACGTGCCGTCGGCGTTGACGGCGCTGCAGCTTGCCGACACCAAGCTGCAGCGGCTCAACCGGCCGCAGTTCGTTCCGCTGCGTCGTGCGCTCGCGCGCGACATCGATCGCCTGAAGGCGGTGCCGTATGTCGACATCGTCGGCATGAGCTTGAAGCTCGATCAGGGACTCGCCGCCGTGGACACGCTGCCGCTCGCAATGGACGAGCGGTTGCCACCCCCTGCGCCGGACAAGACCGCGACGCCTGCCGACGATACGCCGTGGCGCCGTTTCCTGCGGGATCTCTGGAACGACGCGCGACAGCTGATCCGGATCGAAGTCTCGGATCGGCCCGCGGCGCCGCTCGTGCCGATAGCGCAGCAATACTATCTTCGCGAGAATCTCACGCTGCGGCTCCTGTCCGCGCGGATCGCGCTGCTGGCGCGGGACGACGCGAGCTTCGAGGCCGATCTCGCGGCGGCGGATGCCTTGCTCAAACGGTATTTCGACACGCGCGCGAAACCGGTGCAGGCGTTGCAGGCAACCGTGCGGCAACTTGCCGCGACGCCGATGCCGGGGGAGACGCCCGATCTTAACCGCAGTCTTGAAGCGTTGCGCGTGCTGCGGCTCGGGCAGGATCGCGCGCCGGGGCGGGGAGCCGCTGCCGCGCCGGCGGCACGATAGGCCGCCCGGTGCGCGTCCTCTTCTGGTTTCTCATACTCGCCGGTGCGGCCGTAGCCGTCGCGCTGGCGGCGCGGCTGACGACCGGCTACGCACTGTTCGTCGCGCCTCCCTACCGGGTCGAACTTTCGCTCAATCTGCTGCTTGCCCTCGTGTTCGGCGGCTTCGTCGCCGGCTACGCGTTGCTGCGCGTCGTCAAGCGCGCGCTCGGATTGCCGGAGACGGTGCGCAGGTACCGTCGCCAGCGTCAGCAGGAGCGTGCCCGCGCGAAGCAGGATGCAGCGGTCGTCGCGCTGCTCGAAGGCCGCTTCGGCCGCGCCCGGCAGTTCGCGGAAGAAGCGCTGGCGATACCGCGGTCGTCGGGCCTTTCCGCGCTCATCGGCGCTCGCGCGGCCATCGCCACACGCGAGTTCGCCGCCGCGCAGACGCTGCTCGCACGCCCCGACGCTTGCGTACCGAGTCTCGCGGTACCGAGGCTGATGCTCGAAGCCGAGATAAAACTCGAACAGGGACAGCCGCTCGAAGCGCTCGGCATTCTCGGGACGCTGCGCAAGGAGGCCGGCTCGCATTCCGCCGCGCTGCGCCTCGAACTGCGCGTGCTGCAAGGTGCCGGCCGATACGCGGAGATCCCGCCGTTGGTCGATCAACTGGTCAAGCGCAAGATATACGGCGTAGCGGAAGGCGAACTCGTGCGCGCTGCCGCGTATGCGCAGGAACTCGCCGCGCGCGCCCACGATGGCGAGGGCCTGCGCACCTACTGGGCCAAGCTGTCCGACGCCGAGCAACGCCGGCCGAAGATCGCGCGCGCCGCCGCGCGGAGCTTCATTGCGCAGGGCAATGACCGCGAAGCTGCCGAAATCCTGGCGCGCGCCCTCGAGCGCGAATGGGACTCGGACCTCGTCGCGCTCTACGCGGAGTGCCGCCCCGCGGATGCGACGCCGCAACTCGAGCAGGCGGAGCGCTGGGTCACGCAGCACAGCGGCGACGCGACGCTGCTGTACGTCGTGGGGGTTTTCTGCGAGCGGGCGCAGTTGTGGGGCAAGGCCCAGACCTACCTCGAAGCGAGCCTGGCGCTCGACGACAACTGGCGCACACGGGTGGCGCTAGGCGAACTGTTTGCGCGGCTCGGACGCGACGGCGATGCCAATGCGCAACTGGCCGCTGCGCTCAAGCTTGCGCTGGCCGAACTCGAAAAGTAGGATCGGGCATCGACCCGCAGCGATGAGCCTTTGGAACGCGGGAACGGCGGCCTGCGTCCGGCTTCCCGTGTTCTCCTGGGCCGCGTCTCGGACCGTCAGCCACCGACCGGCGGCTGCACCGCGTAGGTGAAGCTGTCCGCAAGAAAATCCGCTGCCGGCAACCGGCGTGTCTCGATGAAGCTCTTGCGCGCGGCGTCGACCATCGCGGGTCCACCGCAAACATAGACCTGATATCCGGAAAGGTCGGCGAAATCGTCGAGCACCGCCTGGTGCACGAGTCCGCTGCGCCCGCGCCAGTTGTCCTCGGGCGCAGGATCGGAGAGCACGGGGATGTACGTGAAGCCGCGGCTTTGCTGCTGCCAGCGGCCCGGAAGATCGGGCAGATACAGGTCGCGCTGCGCACGCGCACCCCAGTACAACACCATTGGCCGCGTCGCGTCGATCCCCCGATGCAGCGCGTGCTCGATGATTCCCTTGATTGGCGCCAGGCCGGTGCCGCCGGCGACGAAGATGATCGGCTTGTCGGATTCCTCCCGAAGGAAGAACGTGCCGAGCGGCCCCTCGAAGCGCAGAATCTCGCGGCCCTTGTATTCGGTGAACAGCTGATTCGTGAAATGCCCGCCGGGCACGTGGCGCACGTGCAGTTCGAGGAGCGCGTCGTCGTGCGGCGAGGTCGCCAGTGAGAAGCTGCGGCGCCGGCCGTCCTTCAGCAGGAGATCGATGTACTGGCCGGCGAGATATTGCAGGCGTTCGTTGGCGGGCAGCTTGATCCGGACGATCGCGACGTCCGGCGCCGGCTTGTCGATCGACTCGATGCGGCACGGGAGCTTCCGGATCTGGATGTCGCCGCTCCTGCGAACTTCCTTGACCTCGAGCGCGAGATCGGTGAGAGGCTTGGCGCAGCAGAAGAGCGCCAGTCCCTGACGCTTTTCGTCGTCGGTGAGTGTGGATGGCTGGTGGGGGCCGTAGTCGACGCGCCCATCGAGGATTTTCCCCTTGCACGTGCCGCAGGCGCCATTGCGGCAGCCATAGGGCAGCATCAGGTCGGCGGCCATCGCGGCCGTGAGCACCGTGTCGCCCTCCGCGCAGGGAAAAGAAATGCCGCTGGGGTTTATGGTAATCTGGTAGGACATGGCGACGACGTTCATTCGAAGCGTCCCGCGCCGTGCGTGGGCGCCAAGGACGCGGGTGGCAACGAATTGATGCGCGTACTCCTGATTGGCTGCGGTGACGTGGCGTTGCGCACCGCCCGCCTGCTTCATCCCAAAGTCCGCCTCTACGGCCTTACCCGCCGCGTCGAGGACAGTGCCAAGCTTCGCGCGCATGGCATCGTCCCCATCATCGGTGACCTCGACCGCCATGCAAGCCTGAATCGGTTGCGCGCGGCACCATTCGCGGTTCTGCATTTCGCGCCGCCGCCGTCCGACGGCCGCGACGATTCGCGAACGCAGAAATTGATCGCGGCGCTGACGCGGGCGCGAAGCATACCACAGCGGTTCGTCTACATCTCGACGTCGGGCGTCTACGGCGACTGCGCCGGCGCGCGGGTCGACGAGACGCGGCCGCGCCGCGCGCAGCACGCCACGCTCGCGCCGCCGCGTCGCGGCGGAAGAGCGGCTGCGCGACTGGGCCAAGCGTTACGGCGTGACGCTCTCGATCCTGCGCGCGCCCGGCATCTACGCGCAGACGCGGCTGCCGCTCGACCGGATTCGCCAGGGAACGCCGATGCTCACGGCGGACGACGACGTCTTCACCAATCACGTTCATGCCGACGATCTCGCGCGCGCGACGGTCGCGGCGCTGTTCCGGGCGAAGCCCAACCGGGCCTACAACGTGAGCGACGACGCCGAAATGAAGATGGGCAGCTGGTTCGATGCGGTCGCCGACGCATTCCGCCTGCCGCGCCCGCCGCGGGTGTCGTGGGAAGAGGCCGAGCGTCGCATCGCGCCGATCCTGCTGTCGTTCATGAGCGAATCGCGGCGCCTCGTCAACACGCGGATGAAGCGCGAACTCCGGGTGCGGCTCAAGCTACGCGACGCCCCAGGCAGCTGCTGACCGAGATCGCGCCGCGCGACCTCAAGAAACAGCTGGCGCTGCCGCTGTGAGCGCGCATCGACGCAGCGCCGCGGACGCGCGTCGCGGCGATCGCGTCGCGCCTCGATGCCTACGAGCGGCTCATCCGGCTCGACAAGCCGATCGGCATCGCGCTCTTGCTCTGGCCCACGCTGTCGGCGCTGTGGCTCGCCGCGCACGGGACGCCGACGTGGTCGCTCGTGCTGATCTTCACTGTGGGTACGATCCTGATGCGCTCGGCGGGCTGCGCCGTCAACGACTGGGCCGATCGCCATTTCGACGCGCATGTCGCGCGCACGGCGGGCCGACCGCTCGCCGGCGGCGAGATCGCCGCATGGGAGGCGCTCGCCGTTGCCGCGGTGCTGGCGTTCTGCGCCTTCCTGCTGGTGCTCGCGACCAATCGAACGACCATTCTGCTTTCGTTTCCGGCGGTCGGCATCGCGTTCGTCTATCCGTTCTTCAAGCGCTTCTTCGTGCTGCCCCAGGCGTTCCTCGGCATTGCATTCTCGTTCGGAATTCCGATGGCGTACGCGGCCGTCTACGATGTGGTGCCGCCGATCGCATGGTGGTTGCTGTTGCTCAATCTCTTCTGGGTCGTCGCCTACGATACCGAGTACGCGATGGTCGACCGCGACGACGACCTGCGACTCGGACTGCGCACGTCGGCGATCGCATTCGGGCGGTTCGACGTGCGCGCAATCATGGTCTGTTACGCCGTGTACTTCGGCGGCATGATCGCGGTCGGCGTGCGGCAGGGGATGGGACCGATCTATTTCGCCGGGCTTGCGGTTGCGCTGGGATGCGCGCTCTTTCACGGCAAGCTCATTTGGCATCGTGACCGCGATGCGTGCTTCCGGGCTTTTCTGCACAACCACTGGCTTGGGATGGCCGTGTTCGCCGGCGTGGTACTCGATCACGCGGTGCGCCTCAGGGCATGGCCGCGCGCGCTTTGAGCATTCGGGTCGAACCGGCGCACCACCGTTGCCGCGTCCGACCCGAGCGCGCCGATCCGACGTTGCGGGGCCTCCCCCCGGTGCTGGGGCGCGGTGTCCGCGTCCTCATCCTGGGCAGTTTTCCGGGCGCAGCCTCGCTCGTCGCCGGCCAGTATTACGCGCACCCGCGCAACCACTTCTGGCCGCTCGTGGCAACGGTAATCGGCGTGCCGTTGCCGACGCTCCCGTACGCGCAGCGGCTTCGCGCGTTGCGGGCGAACGGCGTCGGTCTCTGGGACGCGATCGTCGCGTGCAAGCGTCACGGCAGCCTCGACGGCGCGATTCGCGAGGCCGAACACGCGGAGCTCGCGCGCGTGCGCCGCGCGGCACCGGCGGTCGAACTCGTCTGCTTCAACGGCAAGACCGCGGCGCGAGCGGAAGTCACCTGGCGCCATGCGGGTTATCGGACGCTCGTGCTGCCCTCGTCGTCTCCGGCATATACCCGGCCGTTTGCGGAAAAACTCGCCGCATGGGAGGCCATAGGAACGTTCCTGCGCCGAAGGGCGCGCCCCCAGGTTTGACGATGAGCACAGGAAGATGGGCGGCGCTTGTCGGCGCGATGCTGGCGCTGGCCGCGGCGAGCGGCTGTGCGACCCGTGTCGGGAACGGCGCGGAGCGCGTGACGTTCGATTCGCTCGATCACGATCCAGCGACGGGCGCGCCGGTGCGGATCGCGGCGCTCCTGTTCCGGCCGGCCGGCGGCGGCGATGCCCGGCTGCCGGCGGTCGTCGCGCTGCACGGCTGTGGCGGCATGTACAGCACGCTGCCGGCGCGCCGCGCCGCCTTGTCGCTTCGGCACCAGGCGATGGCAGATCTGCTGACCGCCGAAGGCTACGTCGTGCTGTTTCCCGACAGCTTCCGTCCGCGCGGTCGCGAGGAGATCTGTACGGTCGAGAACCGTCGACGTACGATCGACCAGGCGAACCGGCGCCTCGACGCGCAAGGCGCGCTCGCGTATCTGCAAGCGCGAGCCGACGTGGCGCCCGACCGCATCGCGGCGCTTGGCTGGTCGCACGGCGGCAGTACTGTGCTGGCGACGATGAACGTGCAGCAGGCGGCGGTCGCCCGGTGGCAGGAACGCCCCGCGGCGCCACCGTATTTTCGCGCGGGCGTTGCGTTCTATCCGGGATGCGTCGCCTCGCTGCGCGGCGCAAGCGGATATGCGGTCAAAGCGCCGCTGACGCTCTTCGTAGGCGGCGCCGACGACTGGACCGCGGCGCAGCCGTGTGCCGATCTCGTCGATCGGCTGGCGGCCGCAGGTGAACCGGCGACAATCACCGTCTACCCCGACACCTATCACGGCTTCGACGGGCCCGCGCGGGAGGGACGCGTGCGCCTCGACGTGCCGAACGGCGTCAACCCGGGCAGCGGTGTCACCGTCGCGCCCAATCCTGCCGCGCGTGACGATGCCTACGCGAAGCTCAAGCGATTTCTGCGTGCGCAGATCGGGCTGCCGCAGATCATGGTGGATTGATCGATTTTCGGAGAGCGCACTCCCCATCGAAACGCCGCACACAACTGAGGTGGCTTCCAATTTGTTAGGATGCGCGCTTTGCATCGAAATCGGGGCCATGCCATGGATCCCGGATGTTTTCGCGGGACCGACGTCATTACCGGTGCCGGCGACGGCAGCGGATTCGCCCCAAACGGAGAAACCTGAATGCTCACCGACATCGAAATCGCCCAGCGGGCAAAACTGCTCCCCATCGCCGAGATCGCCGCGCGCCTCGCGATCGCCGATGAGGCGCTCGTGCCCTACGGCAAGACCAAGGCGAAAATTGCGCTCGACTGGCTCGAGAGCATCGCGGAGCGACCCAATGGCAAGCTGATTCTCGTCACGGCAATCAGCCCGACGCCCGCGGGCGAGGGCAAGACCACGACCACCGTGGGCCTGGGCGATGGCTTGAACCGCATCGGCAAGAAGGCGGCGGTGTGTCTGCGCGAACCGTCGCTCGGCCCCGTATTCGGAATGAAGGGCGGCGCGGCGGGCGGCGGCTACGCGCAGGTCGTGCCGATGGAGGACATCAACCTGCACTTCACCGGCGACTTCCACGCGATCGGCGTCGCCAACAATCTGCTCGCCGCGCTCATCGACAACCACATCCACCACGGCAACGCGCTTGGCATCGATGTGCGGCGCGTCACGTGGAAGCGCGTCGTCGACATGAACGACCGTGCGCTGCGCGACATCACCGTGGCGCTGGGCGGTCCGGCGAACGGCTATCCGCGGCAGGACGGCTTCGACATCGTCGTCGCGTCCGAAGTGATGGCGATCTTCTGTCTCGCGGAATCGCTTGCCGATCTCAAGGCGCGTCTCGGCAAGATCGTCGTCGGCTACACGCGCGACCAGAAACCCGTGCACGCGCGCGATCTCGACGCGCATGGCGCGATGACGGTGCTGCTTAGGGATGCGCTGGCGCCCAACCTCGTGCAGACGCTCGAGAACAATCCGGCGTTCATCCACGGCGGCCCGTTCGGCAACATCGCGCACGGCTGCAACTCGGTGATCGCGACCAAGGCGGCGCTGAAGCTCGCCGACTACGTCGTCACCGAAGCCGGATTCGGCGCCGATCTCGGCGCGGAAAAGTTCATCAATATCAAGTGTCGCAAGTCCGGCTTGCGGCCCGACCTCGTCGTGCTGGTCGCGACCCTGCGCGCGCTCAAGTTCCACGGTGGCGCAGATCTCAAGGAACTGACGCGAGAGAATCTGCCGGCGCTCGAAAAAGGCGTGGCCAATCTCGAGCGCCACATCAACAACGTGCGCAATCACTACGGTCTGCCCTGCATCGTTGCGATCAATCACTTCACGTCGGATACCGACGCCGAGATCGCGCTCCTCCGGAGGAAGATCGCGCATCACGATGCCCCGGTCGTCGTCGCGAAACACTGGGCGGAGGGCGGTGCGGGAACCGAGGCGCTCGCACGCGTCGCCGTCGACGTCATCGACCGCGTTCCAGCGGACTTTCGCCTCGTCTACGAGGACGAGGACACGCTGTGGGAGAAGATGCGCAAAGTGGCGACTACCATCTATGGCGCGTCCGAGATTACCGCCGACGCCAAGGTGCGCGCGCAGATCAAGAAGCTCCAGACCGAAGGCTACGGCCGTTACCCCGTGTGCGTGGCCAAGACGCAGTATTCGTTCTCGACTGATCCGCAGCTGCGCGGCGCGCCGTCGGGTCACGTCGTCAACATCCGCGAAGTGCGGCTGTCGGCCGGGGCCGAATTCGTCGTGATGGTCTGCGGCGACGTGATGACGATGCCGGGCCTGCCGAAGGAGCCGTCGGCGGCGAAGATCGACGTCGACGCCAACGGCAAGGTGGTCGGGTTGTTCTAGCGTTGCTTTTTTTCGCGTACGAAATACGTCATCGCGGCTCCGAACGCAGCGCTGCCTGCGAGCAACGCGATCGCGGAATCCCACCCAGCGCCGGGATTTCCGACTGAGCGGCCGCGATCGAGGATGGCTCCAACGACGGGTTGCAGGATGCCCGCGCCGAGAAAGATTCCGACGTTGACGACCGATGTCGCGATGCCCGAGTGCTCGGGCCGGTTGACCTCCTTGGCGACCGTCCACGTCAGCGTGAAGCCCGGGATCAGGAGTCCCATCAATCCGAACCACGCGAGTGTCGCCGCCAACGGCCACTGTACATGCAACAACCACGGCAACCAGGACGCCGCGTACAGGACGGCGTAGACGCGCAGGACGCCGCGCCGGCTGCCCAGCCGGTCGGACACCATCCCGACCAGCACGGCTCCGAAGGCGACGCCGAGCAGCAGAACACTCGTGTGTTCCGCCGCCGTGCCGCGCGTCATGCCGTACATCTCCTGAAGATAGGGTACGGCCCAGAGCCCGGCGAAGGCGAGATAGCTGCCGGCGATGCCGGCGTTGACGAAAAACCCGGGCCACGTGGCCGGGTTCGAAAGTACGGAAGAGAGCGCCTGCGCCCAGTGCAAATCCGCCCGTCCGGAGGGTGGCAGCGCGTGCACGGGCGCAAAGCCCAGATCCTCGGGCCGGTCGCGCACGACAAACCACGAGGCGATGCCAAGCGCGATGGAGAGCACTGCGAGGCCCAGGAACACGACGCGCCATGACGTTTGCGTGACGAGATACGCGAGCGGGGCTCCGGCGATCACCGCGCCCAGATTGCCGGCGAACATCGTGATGCCGTTCAGCGTTGCGAATCGGTTCGCCGGAAACCAGACCGCGGATACCTTGAGAATCGCGATAAAGGCGACCGACACGCCGACGCCCACGAGCGTCCGTCCGGCGGCCGCGATTTCCCATGTCGGCGCGAGCGCGAACGCGACGGAGCCCGCCCCCGCGACGAGCGAGCCCGCGGCCAGGATCAGCCGTGGTCCCAGCGTGTCGGCCAGCACGCCGACCGGAACCTGCAGCAGCAGGTACACGTAGAAATACGTGGCGGCGAGCGTTCCGAGCAAAGCGCTGTTGATGGCGAATGCGTGCGCGAGCTCGCTGGCGATGACCGCCGGTGCCGTCCGATGAAAAAACGACAGGAGGAAGCTCGCGAGCGCGATGCCGAAGATCAAGCGGCGGGCGCGGAGGAAACGGGGGTCGGCCATGACGCATTGTAATTGCGCGGATGGTCCGCCCTGCGGTTTGATAGACATGGATACGGCGGCAGATGCTCTCCTGGCGCGCCAGACTGAAATGAAATTTACCGACCTTCGTGACTTCCTTGCCCAGCTCGAGCGCCGCGGCCTGCTGAAGCGCGTGCGCTCCGAAGTCGACCCGCGGCTTGAAATGACCGAGATCTGCGATCGCGTGCTGAAGGCGGGCGGCCCGGCGTTCCTGTTCGAAAAACCAGAAGGCCACGGCATCCCGGTACTCGGCAACCTCTTCGGCACGCCGGAGCGCGTGGCGATGGGCATGGGGGAAGAGTCCGTCGCGGCGTTGCGCGAAGTCGGCCAGCTGCTCGCCTTCCTCAAGGAGCCGGAGCCGCCGAAGGGCCTGAAGGACGCGTGGCAGAACACGCGGCCGGTGTTCATGCAGGTGATGCGAGATGGCGCCGAAGGAGCGCAAGTCGGCGCCGTGCCAGGAGATCGTGTGGGAAGGCGCTGATGTCGATCTCGGCCGTCTGCCGGTGCAGACCTGCTGGCCGGGCGACGCGGGTCCGCTCATCACCTGGGGCCTCACGGTGACGCGCGGGCCGCACAAGAAGCGGCAGAACCTCGGCATCTACCGGCAGCAGGTGATCGCGCGCGAACAAGGTGATCATGCGCTGGCTCGCGCACCGCGGCGGCGCGCTCGACTTCCGCGACCATGCGCTCGCGATCCCCGGCGAGCCGTTTCCGATCGCCGTGGCGCTGGGTGCCGATCCGGCGACGATCCTGGGCGCGGTCACGCCGGTGCCGGATACGCTGTCCGAGTACCAGTTCGCGGGGCTGCTGCGCGGCTCGCGCACGGAAATCGTGCGCTGCATGACGCATGCGCTGCAGGTGCCGGCCTCCGCCGAAATCGTGCTCGAAGGCTTCATCCGGCCGGACGCGAGCCGACGCGACCGGCTACGAGACCGCCGTCGAGGGTCCGTTCGGCGACCACACGGGCTACTACAACGAGGTCGAGCGCTTCCCGGTGCTGACCCTCGAGCGGATCACGATGCGCCGCGATCCGATCTATCACTCGACCTACACCGGCAAGCCGCCCGACGAGCCGGCGGTGCTGGGCGTCGCGTTGAACGAAGTGTTCGTGCCGCTCCTGCAAAAGCAGTTTCCCGAAATCGCCGATTTCTACCTGCCGCCGGAAGGCTGCTCGTACCGGATCGCGGTCGTGTCGATGAAGAAGCAGTATCCGGGGCACGCCAAGCGCGTGATGTTCGGCGTCTGGAGCTTCCTGCGCCAGTTCATGTACACGAAGATCATCGTCGTGACCGACGCCGACGTGAACATCCGCGACTGGAAGGAAGTGATCTGGGCGCTCACCACGCGCGTCGATCCCGCGCGCGACACGCTCATCGTCGAGCAGACGCCGATCGATTACCTCGACTTCGCGTCGCCGGTGGCGGGACTCGGCAGCAAGATGGGCATCGACGCCACGAACAAGTGGGCCGGCGAGACGGCCCGCGCGTGGGGCACGCCGATTGCGATGGATGCTGCAGTCAAGGCGCGTGTCGACGCGCTGTGGCCGGCACTGGGTCTTTGAGGCCTACGGCGCCTCTGAACCAGCACCTGCGAGGGCGACAGGCGCGTTCCTCAATGCGCCTTGCCCCGCCAGTGCCGCGCCACGCGGGCGATCATGAGCACGAACGAAGCGGCGCGCAGCCAGCGCGCAAGACGATGAGTGCCCGCGAACGGCCCCATGAGGCTGACCAGCGTGGCGGCGAGCGAGCGGGCGCTTTCGGCGCGATCGGCAACCGACGCCGGCCTGACGATGGCCTTGATCTCGTACGCAGCGAGCATGACGCGCTGGCGGTCGAATTCGGCGCGCGTGACGAGCAGCGCCTTGCGTTCGGCGCTGCTCGCCTTTCCTGCGCCGCTCACTTGCCGCCTCCGAACCGGTCCGCGAGCCACGCGCGGTCGCGCTCGAGCTCAGCCAGCGTCGCGGCGAACGCCGGCGCCTCGGTTTTCCTGTTCACCGCGAGACGCCAGACTGCCACGAGGCCCAGCAGCACGTACACCACCACGACGCCGCAGAGCGCCGCGATCCGGTGCGTGTCCCAGAACAGAACGACGACGAGCATGGATGCCGCGAGCACGGCGAACGCGAAGAGCAGGACCGCGACGAGAACGAGGACGAGATTTTCCGCCGCGCGGGCGCGCGTCTCTTCGAACTCGACCGCGGCGAGTTCGAGCCGAGTGCGGCCAAACCCGAGCAGCGCGGCGGCAAGCTGTGCTGCCGCGTCGCGCAGGCCGCGCCGGGATCGTGGAGGCGTGCCGTCGTTCACGGCCGCGGACTTACGAGCGGCGATTCATCAGCAGGCCGACGACAAGACCTACGGCGGCCGCCACACCTATCGACTGCCACGGATGATCGTGCACGTAGTCGTCGGTGGCACGGGCCGCGGCCTTGGCGCGGTCGACGGCGTCACTTTCGAGCTCCTGGAGGCGCAGCTTGGCGCGCAGCAACTTGGTCTCGACCTGCGAGCGCAGATCGCGGGCCTTTTCGCCGGTCTCCGTTGCGGCGGTTTTCAGCATTTCCTCCGCTTCGCCGAGCACGGCGGAAAGATCGTCGACGAGTCGTTCGTGGGTGTTTTCAGTGTTCTCGGGCATGATGGACTCCTTGACAGACACGCGCGCCATTACGGTAGGCGCGCCAAGAACCGCGACTCAATTATAGACTTCGATCGCCTCGGGCGCTCTTGATGCATGCCAAACCCCGCGTGAATACACAGAATGGCAAGCCAGGCACGATGCCGCGCGCCGTTGCTGTTGCGGCCTTTCGCGCTGCGGAATATGTCGTGTTGCACTCGCACCGGCGTGCCCGTGCGATGACCGGTGCATAATTCTGCCGCTGCATTGAAACCGGAGATCCGCCATGGTCAAACTCCCTGCTGTCGATCCTGCAACGGTCCCCGAGCAGCGCGGCTCGGGCTACCCGGAACCCTTTCGCTCGCGCATGGGGGACCGCGCGAAGCGCAGGCTCGGCGACGCGTGCGGTCTCACCCGCTTCGGCGTCAATCTCGTCACGCTCGCGCCGGGGGCGCAATCAGCGCTGCGGCACTGGCACACGCTCGAAGACGAGTTCGTGTACGTCCTGACAGGTGAGGTGGTCCTCGTCACCGACGCCGGCGAGCAGACGCTGGGGCCCGGCATGTGCGCCGGCTACGCGGGCGGGAAACGGGATGCGCACCATTTCATCAATCGCAGCGCGGCGGACGCGACCTATCTCGAGATCGGCAACCGGATCGAAGGCGACAACGCGTTCTATCCGGACGACGATCTCATGTGGGGCGAGGACGAGAACGGCGTCTACGCCGCGCACAAGGACGGCCGACGGTACTGAGCGACGCCTCGTTGGCCTGAAACGTTGATATTCGGCGCTTCCGGCCGCATATTCCACCATGCGATCGTTTGGGTCGCAATCTCGCGGAGGGCGTGGCCATGGCCGATTTTCCTGCACCCGAATCCGGCATGGCGGCCGGCGATCCACCGACGTCGGCGGCGTTGCTCGCCTATGCGCTCTTCGGTACGGCCGCGGTCATGGCGCTCGTGTCGTCCGGATTTCACGTCGCGGCGCCGCTCATGGGGTTGGTCGGCATCGCGGGACTCATCGTCGCCTACGTGAAGCGCGGCGAGGTAGAGGGCACCTGGGTCGCGTCGCACTTCAACTGGCTCATCCGGACGTTCTGGTATTCGTTCCTCTGGGGCGTCGTGGGCGCCATCGTGCTGATCGTCCTCGGCATCATCCTCATCGGCATACCGATCGCGCTCCTGATCTGGGCGGTCGCCGCGATCTGGGTGATCTACCGGGTCATCCGCGGCTACCTTCTGTTCAACGAGGGAAAGCCGATACCGGGGGCGTGACGGCGGGGAACCGCGGAACCAGCCGCCGCTTGGCGCGACCCCGATCGGCACGGCCGCGCGGCCGGTGACGCGCTCACGGATTCAGCGCGGCGGAAGCCACGAGGCGCCGTTCACGTAGACCCACTGCACAAGGTACTCGAGCGCGTTGCGCGCGCGTGCCGCGCTCTCGTGATTGACGATCGCGACCACGGCGAAGCGCCGGCCTCGGCTGTCGATCACGTACCCCGCGAGCGCGCGGACGGCGTCGAGTGATCCGGTCTTGAGCAGCGCCTGTCCCGCCACGCCGCCGTTCTGGAACCGGCGCTGCACGGTGCCGTCCATCGCGGCGACGGCGAGCGAACTCGCGAATTCCTCGCGGACAGCGCTTGCGTTGGCCGCGACCAGCAATCGCGCGAGGCTTCCCGCGCTGATCCGCTCGCGGCGTGACAGGCCCGACCCGTTGTCGAGCACGAGCTCGGGCATCCTGAGGTCGCGCTGCGCGAGCCACGCGAGCACCGTTTCGGTCGCGCGGGCAGTGGTTGCGGGCGGCGGCGAGCGCGCCGTGGCGAGCGTCAGGAACAACTGTCGTGCCATCACGTTGTTCGATGTCTTGTTGATGTCGCGGACGATGTCCCACAACGGCGGCGATTCGAGTATCGCGAACGGCTGCGCGTCCGCCGGCGCAGCGCCGTTCCTCCAGCGTCCGGCGAACTGTCCGCCCGCGGCGCGAAAATACGCCTCGAACATTCCGTACACGTAGGTGGGGTGATCGAGCAGCGACACCCACCAGTCGCGCTCGCCGCAGGAGGCCGGATAACGGCCCGCAAAGGCCGCAGTGGCGTCTGTGCCGTGGTCGGCGAATGTCGCGCCGAGCGTCGTCCGCCAATCGCCGCACGGGCCCGTGCCGAGTTTCGGCGGCGCGCCGACCGCCACCATCGGGAGCGCCGGTTCGACCGTCGCGACGATCGACTGGGCGGCGCCATCGGACGCAAAGCCGAACTTCAGGGACTTGAAATTGACGAGCAGCGCGTCGGGTCCGACGTTGTAGGGTTTCAGCGGCTCGCCGTCGAATGCCGCCGGATTGTGGGCGATGGGCGCCAAGTACGAGCGGTCGAGCACGAGGTCGCCCTCGACAGCGGCGAGTCCGTTCGCGCGCAGCGACGCCATGAACGCCTGCCATTGCTCGATCGTGATCTTGGGGTCGCCACTGCCCTTCAGCACCAGGTTGCCGTGCAGCACGCCGGCGTCGAGTGGTCCGTCGAGATAGGCAAAGGTCTTCCAGCGGTAGTTCGGGCCGAGAAGTTCCAGCGCGGCGAATGTCGTGACGAGCTTCATCACCGACGCGGGGTTGTAGGGGCGATCGGGCTGATGCGAAAAGAGCGGCCGGTGCCTGGTCACGTCCTGCACGACGAGCGCCACGGCATTGAGCGGCACGCCGGCGTCGAGGAACGCTCGTCCGACCGGGCGGGGCAGCGCGGCTGCGGCGGGCCCTGCGGCAACGACGAAAACCAGCGCTAACGCGCACGCGCCGAGGCCAGGGCGGAATGCGCCGTTCGCCGTGTCTCTACGCTGCATCAAGAATCGCTTGAGTCCGCGCGACGAGGAGCGCGAACTCATCGTCGGTCACGATGTACGGCGGCATGAAATAGACGGTCCGGCCGATGGGCCGCAGCAGCAGTTCGCGCGCGAGCCCTTCGGCGAAGCACCAGCGCGCGAAATCGGCGCGGTCGGTGTCGACGTCGAATGCCCAGATCATTCCGCGCTGACGGAAATGGCGGACCTTCGGATGCGCGGCGAGCGGCGCGGCAAGCGCCGTCCAGCGCGCGGCTTTGGCGCGATTCGCGGCGAGCACATCATCGTCGCGGAAGATCTCGAGCACCGCCAGCGCGGCACGGCAGGCGAGCGCGTTCCCCGTGTACGAATGCGAGTGGAGAAAGGCGCGGGCCGCGTCGTCGGCGTAGAACGCGGCGAATATCGCGTCGGTCGACAGAACGCAGGAAAGCGGCAGGTAGCCGCCGGTGATCCCCTTCGACAGGCAGAGGAGATCCGGCGCGATCCCGGCTTCGTCGCACGCGAACATCGTCCCGGTCCGGCCGAATCCCGTCATGATCTCGTCGGCGATCAGCAGCACGCCGTGGCGAGTGCACATCTCGCGCGCCAGGACGAGATAGTGCGGGTCGTACATTGCCATGCCTGAAGCGCCCTGGACCAGCGGCTCGACGATGAACGCGGCGATGGATGCATGATGCGCGACGAGGTGCGCGTCGAGGGCCGCGGCGGCGCGCACGGCAACATCGCGCGCGGATTCACCCGGCGCGGCGCCACGCGCGTCGGGGGAGGGCACGGTCATGTTGCGCTGAAGGAGCGGCGCGTAGGCGACGCGGAAAATCGCCACGTCGGTCACCGCGAGCGCGCCCAGCGTCTCGCCGTGATAGGCGCCGGCAAGCGAAACGAACGCGGTCTTTTCGGGCTGGCCGCGATTTTTCCAGTAGTGAAAGGCCATCTTGAGCGCGATTTCCGTCGCCGATGCGCCGTCGGAGCCGTAGAACGCGTGGCCGAGGTTGCCCGGTGCCAGCGCGGCGAGTCGCTCCGAGAGTTCGACCACGGGCCGGTGCGTGAATCCGGCGAGGATCACATGTTCGAGTTCCCCGAGTTGCGCGGCGAGGGCCGCGTTGATGCGCGGATTCCCGTGACCGAAGAGATTGACCCACCACGAGCTCACCGCGTCGAGGTAGCGACGGCCGTCGAAATCGTGGAGCCAGGCGCCATCGCCGCGCGCGATCGGGACGAGCGGCAACGTCTCGTGCACCTTCATCTGCGTGCAGGGATGCCAGACCGCGCGTCGACTCCGTTCGAGCCACTGCGCATTCGCACCCGCGGCCGGGACGGCGGACATTGCCCCGTCGGCAGGCGGCGAAACGTTCGGGACCGGAGCGTGTCTCATGGAGGTGTGCGGCGCTCCGATTATACCGGCGGGGCGCGCGTCGCTCGCCCGAAGCGCGTACGGCAAGCGCGAACGCTTGACCCGGCGTCCGTGCGCAAACGAGAATCCCCACGATGACGCCGATCGATACCGGCTACACGCGTACCGCGATTGCGCTGCACTGGCTTGCCGGCGTGCTGATCCTGTGCGGCTTCGCCCTCGGCCTGTGGCTCAAGGACCTGCCGATCAGCCCCCAAACGCTGCGCCTGTACGGGTATCACAAGGGGATCGGAATCACGGTCTTTCTCCTGGCCGTGACGCGGCTCGCATGGCGATCGGCGCATCGTGCTCCGGCGCCGGTGACGATGGCGGAATGGCAGCGCCGCGCTGCGCTGGCTACGCATGTGATGCTCTACGCGCTGATGCTCGTGATTCCGCTCTCGGGCTGGCTCTACAGCTCCGCGGCCGGGGTACAGGTCGTCTTTCTCGGGCTCCTGCCGCTGCCCGACCTCGTGGCGAAGGACAAGGCGCTCGCCGATGTCCTCAAGGTCGTCCACATCACATTGAACTACACGCTGCTGGCGCTGGTCATTGTCCATGCGGGTGCCGCCCTGAAACACCATCTCATCGACCGCGACGACGTGCTGCGGAGGATGCTGCCGTTCCTGGCGCGCTCCCGCAGCGACCCCATGCCATGAAACCGAAACATTCATTCATTCCCTCGCTCGCCGCTATGCTGATGGCGGCGTCGGGCGGCGCATCGGCGCAGGGCGTGCTCATCGACAAGAGCGAGATCCGGTTCGTGTCCAAGCAGATGGGCGTCAATGTCGAAGGCCGGTTTCGCAAATGGAAGGCCAACGTCGACTTTCGCCCGGAGGACCTCGCGCATTCCCGGGCGGGGTTCGAGATCGACCTTGCCAGCATCGATCTTGCGAGCGAGGACACGGAAGCCGAGGTCCGGCGTCCCGTGTGGTTCGACACGGCGCGGTTCCCGGTCGCGAAGTTCGCGTCGACCGAGGTGAAAGGCTTCGGCGGCGATCGCTACGAGATCACCGGTACGCTATCGTTGAAGGGCGTGGCGAAGGACGTTGTCGTGCCGGTTGCGCTCAAGCGGGACGCCGCCGGCAACAGCGTTGCCGAGGGCGAATTTCGGGTGAAGCGCCTCGAATTCAAGGTTGGCGAAGGCCCGTGGGCCGATCCCGACACCGTGGCGAACGACGTCACCGTACGTGTGCGCATCGTCCTGCCGCCAGTACGGTGATCGCGAAAAAACGCGCTTAACGGCCGACCCGCGCCTGCATCCGTTTCACCGCAGCGACCAGTTCGAGCGTGATTCCCGGCTCGCGCACCGAATGGCCGGCGTCCGGGACCACGATGTATTCGGCTTCCGGCCACGCGCGGGCGAGCATGTCGGCGGTCACAGGCGGGCAAATGATGTCGTAGCGGCCCTGGACGATCGTGCAGGGTAAATGGCGGATCCGGCCGAGATTTGCGATGAGTTCGTCCGGGCCGAGAAACGCCTGATGGACGAAGTAGTGCGCCTCGATCCGCGCGATGGCAAGTGCCGCGGCGTCGTTGTCGAACTTCGGCAGCGGTTCCGTCGGCGGCAGCAGCTTCGAGCAGGCGCCTTCGTAGCGGTCCCACGCCTGCGCTGCGGGCATGTGCACGGCTGGGTCGGAATCCACGAGGCGGCGATAATAGCTTCCGAGCAGATCGCCGCGCTCATCCGCCGGCAGAAACTGCGAGAACGCGCGCCAGGCTTCCGGAAACACGTAGCGCATGCCATGCATGAACCAGTCGAGTTCGGACGGCTGGGCGAGAAAGATCCCGCGCAGCACAAAGCCGAGACAGCGCTCCGGATGCGCCTCGGCATAGGCCAGCGCCAGCGTCGAACCCCATGATCCGCCGAACAACAGCCACCGCTCGATGCCAAGATGCCGGCGGAGCTGCTCGAGATCCGCGACGAGGTGCGGCGTCGTGTTGTCGGCGAGTTCCGCGCACGGCGTCGAGCGCCCCGCCCCGCGCTGGTCGAAGAGCGTGATGCGCCAGAACGCAGGGTCGAAATAGCGGCGATGGTGGGGCAGACATCCACCGCCAGGTCCGCCATGCAGGAACACGAGCGGCACGCCGTCGCGGTTGCCGCAGGTTTCCCAATACAGCGTGTGCCGCGCATCGACGGCGAGCCGGCCGGTCGCGCCGGGGTCGATTTCCGGAAAGAGAACCTCGGCGCGATGCTGCGGATTGTCCGGCATGTCAATTGGCCCCGCCGAAGTATGCAGGAAAATTCTGCCACGAGTGACGGCTGCAGGCACTCGGGCGATGTAACGAGGCCCTATAATTGTCCGAATGGAGACCAACGCCCAGCGTCGGATGGAACCCATGCGCTCCCGCCTCACCGCCGCAGCGTGTCTTCCGGACGATCGCGACCGAGCGATGCTGATCGGGCGCGTGTGGCTGCCTGCCGCGGCGGGCCCGGCGCTCGTCCGCGTGACGGCGATCGACGTCCACGACCTGTCCGGCGTGGCGGCGACGGCAAGCGGACTCCTCGCGCTGGACGACCCGGTCGGCGCGATCCGCGGTGCCTCCGCATTGCCGCGGATCGGGACGCTTGCGGAAATTCTCGCCAACTCCGCGGCGAACGACAGCGACGACCGCCTGCCCTGGTTTCTCGCGCCCTGCGACCTGCAGGCGATCAAGGCCGCCGGCGTGACCTTCGTCGCGAGCATGCTCGAGCGCGTGATCGAGGAGCAGGCGCGCGGCGATCCGGCGAAGGCGGAGGCGGTGCGCGCGTTCGCTGGTCGCGCTGATCGGCGACGATCTCGCGCAATGTGCGTCCCGGTTCGCCCGAGGCGCGCGCGGCTGAAGGAGGTGCTGCTCGCCGCAGGGTGCGTGGTCGCAGTATCTCGAAGTCGGCATCGGACCGGACGCCGAGATCTTCACCAAGTCGCAGCCGATGTCGGCGGTCGGCGTCGGTGCGCGAGATCGGCATCCATCCGAAGTCGGAGTGGAACAACCCGGAGCCCGAGATCGTGCTGGCGGTCGAACGGCCGCGGCCGGACGGTCGGCGCGACGCTCGGCAACGACGTCAACCTGCGCGACTTCGAGGGGCGCAGCGCGCTGCTGCTCGGCAAGGCCAAGGACAACAACGCCTCGTGCGCGATCGGCCCGTTCATCCGCCTGTTCGACGAGCACTTCGGCATCGACGACGTGCGCCGCTGCGAACTCGCGATGCGCGTCGACGGCCCGGAGGGATTCGCGCTCGACGGGACGAGCTCGATGGCGATGATCAGCCGCGACCCGCTCGAACTGGTCGCGCAGGCGATCGGTCCGAACCATCAGTATCCGGATGGGCTCGTGCTCTTTCTCGGCACGATGTTCGCGCCGACCAAGGACCGGCATCGGGCCGGGGCAGGGCTTCACGCACGTCGTCGGCGACATCGTCACCATCGCGACGCCGAAGCTGGGCGCCCTCGTCAACCGCGTCGATCACTCCGACCGGATCGCGCCGTGGACCTTCGGCACGGGCGCGCTCATGACCAATCTCGCGCGCGCGGATTGCTCTGACGCATCCTGCTTGAACGCCACCAACGGAAATCCGACATGATGCCCGAACTCCACAGAAACCTCATCGGCGGCGAATGGGTCGCCGGCGACACGACCACCGTCAACCGCAATCCGTCGGACACTGACGATGTGATCGGCGAGTACGCGCAGGCGGATGCCGGCGCAGACGCGCGCCGCGATCGCCGCGGCGAAGCAGGCGTTCTCCGGGCTGGGCGACGGGCTCGATCCAGGAGCGCGCGAACATGCTCGACCGTGTCGGCACGGAGATCCTGGCGCGCAAGGACGAACTCGGCGCGCCTGCTCTCGCGCGAGGAAGGCAAGACGCTGCCCGAGGGCATCGGCGAGGCGGCGCGCGCCGGGACAGATCTTCAAGTTCTTCGCCGGCGAGGTGCTGCGGCTGGCCGGCGAGCAAGCTGCCGTCGGTGCGGCCGGGCGTCGACGTCGAGGTCACGCGCGAGCCGATGGGCGTCGTCGGCCTCATCACGCCGTGGAATTTTCCGATCGCGATTCCGGCGTGGAAGATCGCGCCGGCGCTCGCCTACGGCAACACCGTCGTGTTCAAGCCGGCCGACCTGGTGCCGGGCTGCGCCTGGGCGACTCGCCGAGATCCTGGCGCGCGCCGGGCTGCCGCCGGGCGTGTTCAACCTGGTGATGGGCCGCGGCTCGGTGGTCGGCGAGACGCTGGTCAACGATCCCGACGTCGCGGCGATCAGCTTCACCGGCTCGGTGGGCACCGGCCGCGCGCATCGCCGCCAAGGCGGTCGCGCGGCATGGCGCAAAGTCCAGCTGGAAATGGGCGGCAAGAATCCGCTGGTCGTGCTCGACGACGCCGACCTGCCGACCGCCGTCAACGTCGCGGTCCAGGGCGCCTACTTCTCGACCGGCCAGCGCTGCACGGCGTCGTCGCGGCTGATCGTCACCGCCGGCATCCACGACCGCTTCGTCGCGGCGATGACCGACAAGCTGAAGACGCTCAAGGTCGACGATGCGTTGGCGGCGGGCACCGACATCGGCCCGGTGGTCGACCAGAGCCAGCTCGAGCAGGACCTCCGCTACCTCGAGATCGGCGAGAGCGAAGGCGCGCGCTCGCCTGCGGCGGCGAGCGCTCACGCGCGCGACACCGGGCTACTACCTGTCGCCGGCGCTGTTCACCGGCGCGAGCAACGCGATGCGCATCGCCCGCGAGGAGATCTTCGGGCCGGTGGCCTGCGTCATCCGGGTCAAGGACTACGACGAGGCGCTGGCGCTCGCCAACGACACGGAGTTCGGGCTGTCCTCGGGCATCGTCACCACATCGCTCAAGTACGCGTCGCACTTCAAGCGGCAACGCGCAGGCGGGCATGGTGATGGTCAACCTGCCGACCGCCGGCGTCGACTACCACGTGCCCTTCGGCGGCCGCAAGGGCTCGAGCTACGGCCCGCGCGAGCAGGGGCGCTACGCCGCGGAGTTCTTCACGACGGTGAAGACCGCCTACACCGCGCCGTGATCGATGCGGCCGGCTTTGGCAGACCACTCGCCGGCGGGATCTGCCACGCGTAGCGGTCAGGACTTACGATTGCGCGTCACGTAAGCGATCAAACGAACCACGAACGAGTTTGGTGGAGCACATGCCCGAGTTCCTCTACGTGCTGGTCAACTACCCTGCCATGATCGCGGCTCCGATCATCTGTTTCGCAGGGCTCGCACTATGGAGCGGCTCGCGCACCGCGTGGGTGGCCGCGGCCGCGTGGATCCTGTATCTGGTCTACGAGCTTGGCATGAATGCCGGCGTGCTCTGCAGCGACGACGAATGCCTCAAGCGAACGCCGCTCTATTTTGTTTACCCGCTGCTGGCGTTTCTGTCGGTCGTGGCGCTGGTGCAGGTCTACGTTCGCAACCGCGACAAGCGTCACCGGGAGCGGCTGCAGACGATTCGCCGCTGACGCACGGCGGGTCGCAATCCGCGATTTCCAAGGACGTCAGCCGTCACAAAAGTCGGGAAGATGCGCGCGTGCCGCAATATTTCCCCGGCTTGGGTCTCCCGTCCGCGGTCGGACCATTGGAGGACTTTGTGTCAAACCCGGTCCTGAACCTCGAAGAAGTCCAGTTTGACGACGTGGAAGAAAACGGTCTCTACACTTCCAGCCGCGGCCAGATCAGCGATCACATCGGAGCCAGGAAGCTAGGCTACAACCTGACGGTATTGCCGCCAGGAAAGGCCCAATGTCCGTTCCATTGCCATCACGGCGAAGAGGAAATGTTCCTCGTCCTCGAGGGCGACGGCGAGCTGCGCTTTGGTGACAGGCGCTACCCGATCCGCAAGCACGACGTGATCGCATGCCCCCCCGGCGGGCCCGACGTGGCGCACCAGATCATCAACACCGGCACCACAACCATGCGTTACCTGGCGCTGTCAACGCTTGTCGACGTCGAGGCGTGCGAGTACCCGGACTCGCAAAAGGTCATCGTCGTAGCCGGACCGCGCGGCCAACGCGGCCTGCGGAAGATGTTTCGCGCCGAGAACACGGTCGACTATTACGACCGCGAGACAACTGACGAACAGTGACAGTGACGGCCGATCCGCGGCTCGACCGGACAGCCCGCAGCCGGTTGGCCGCAACACTGGGAATCAAGCCCCTGACCTGCGCAGATGGGAAGCTCGATGGCACTCAAAGTGTGTCTTGCCGGCGCGACCGGCTGGGCCGGCTCCGAGCTTGCACGCTCGATTGCCGAGATCGACGTACTCGCGCACAAGCAGCGGCGTGGTGTACTCGCCTGCGGCAACTTCGCCTTGACTGTCGTGCCGCTCCAAAAGTTCGCCGAAGCGGCTGCTCGGCTTATCCCGCAATGGGAGATCATTGACTATGCGCACGACGACAAGGTGGACGCGCCGAGCGGCACAGCCCGCGAGCTTGCGTTTCGATTGTCGAAAGTGCGCAGGCCTGAGCCCGCGGTTCCTCTGGCGAAGACGGTCGGCCCTATAGAGACGCGCGGGGCCCTGCTTGCCATTCGGAAGGCCTCTACGCTCCTTGGCGTCCATCGCGGTCTGGATTCGGTGCTCGAACTTTGATCCAGACGGGAATCGACCCGACGGTTACGATGACGCCCAACCGTTCGTTCCAGCGGCCTGCCGGCAGACGGCGAACTCAAATGTCAGGCCCCAAGACCTTCCCGCGCCCGGAGGAGAACATGTTCAAGAACGTCGGCGGCACTGAAATCAAGCCCAAGCATCGCGCGTCCTGCCATTGCGGCAAGGTCGTTCTCGAGCTGGATCTGCCCGACGGCATAGTCAACCCTCGCCGTTGCGATTGCTCGATGTGCCGACGAAGAGGGACGATTGTCGCGTCGGTTCCACTGTCCGGCATGAAAGTCCTGCAGGGTGAAGAGGTCTTGAAGCGGTACGAGTTCAATACAAGAACGGCCAAGCATTACTTTTGCTCCAACTGCGGCATCTACACGCATCACCAGCGCCGATCCAATCCCAACCAGTACGGTTACAACGTTGGCTGTCTTGAAGGAGTGAATCCCTACGACCTTGGAGAAGTACCAACCCTTGACGGCGTCAATCATCCGGCCGACCGGCTGGCATGAATGATCGTCACGCAAGAAGAAAAGGAGCATTGGTCATGTCTACACGAACCGTCCGACTTCATCGCGTGCTGCGGGCGAAGCCCGAAAAGATTTATCGGGCGTTCCTTGACGCCGACGCATTGGCGAAGTGGATTCCGCCTTACGGGTTTACTTGCAGGGTTCACCACATGGATGCCAAAGTGGGAGGCACCTTCAAGATGTCGTTCCAGAATTTCTCGACAGGTCACGGTCACTCGTTCGGCGGAGAGTATCGGGAACTGGTGCCTGGAGAACTCATCCGATATACGGACAAGTTCGACGATCCCAACCTGCCTGGAGAGATGCAGATAACGGTTTCGTTAAAGGCGGTCTCGTGCGGCTCGGATATTGCGATTACGCAAGAGGGAATACCGGAAGTCATCCCGTTGGAAATGTGCTACCTCGGCTGGCAAGAGTCGCTCGCGCAGCTGGCCAATCTTGTCGAGCCCGAAATTCCGGGGTGACGCGACGCCGGGACGAGATATGATCCCCGTCATGTCGCGCTCCATTGCGCAGGACGTATTGGCCGGTTTGCCCACCGCCACCGGCAAAGGAAGGGACTGATCGATCGGCCCCGCTCCGGCGCGTAATGTCCACCTACGCGCGCCAGGTTCCGGCCCTCCGAACAGCGCTTACAGCAGAACGTATCACGTCCGTCAATTCCGCGGCGACCCGCTCGGCGATTCGCGGCTTACTTCAGTTCCCCCAGCGTCACCTCGTACACCTTGCGGGCGCCGTCGTACTTGACACTGTAGGCTGAAGGATATGCGCCTGGCTTGGAGTAGGAGGCGGGCCGGGCCACTGGTGCGGAGAATGACGGCTTCGACTTGAGGAACGCCAGCGACACCATCGGTTCAATGAAAGTCAGCTCTTTGTTGAAGTAGCCGTAGATGAAGGTCGCGGTGAATGGCTGCTTCTGGAATTCGGCCCCCGACGGATCGATCGCATGCACGCCCATCTGCGGAACGGCCGTGCCGGGCGGCACGATGTAGCCCGCGGGCACCAGTGCAGCGGGGGGCTGCTGACCCGGATCACC
The DNA here is from genome assembly GCA_963695725.1 of uncultured beta proteobacterium. Classification (GTDB taxonomy): domain Bacteria; phylum Pseudomonadota; class Gammaproteobacteria; order Burkholderiales; family Casimicrobiaceae; genus CAIWHR01. Next base: position 860,028 of record CAVOHM010000001.1, on the reverse strand, counting down.
CGATTCACTATCGTCCTTGAACGCGACTTTCTTCCGCGCCGCCTGGCTCACCAGGTAGAAATGGAAATCGAAATGCGGCACGTCGTAGACCTGCGGGGGCGGGTGCCCGGCGGACTCCCAGTTGATGACGACGTGATCGACGACCGTCCTGGGGCCTTTCGTCGGCATCGGCAGCGGATACGGAAAATCCGCATTGGCGCCCTTGGCCGCTGCAGGCAGGCCGTCGAGCATCCCTGGTGTGAAGACGATGCCAATCGACGCCGGCTTGCCATTGGCGTCGGTACGGACAACGGTGTGCGCCGTGCCTTGGCCGATGCGCACCGCCTTGCCATCGTACGTGGCGGGTTTGCTCTGGGCCAGCGCTGATCCTGCCGCGAGCATGGTGGCGACTGTCGCCGGAACGAGGAACGAGCTCCAGCGAGCCGGCCCGCCGCTTCGAATCATGATTTTCTCTCCATGGGTACAGTCGATACAAAGCCTTGCGCCGGGGCGATCGAGTGGCAACCGGCAAGCGTGCGACATGGGTCGGACGCGCGCAATGCCGGGATAGCGACACTCACGAACGGCAGCAAGACGGCAATAGCGTACGACGAAACACCGTGACGGCCATCGCGCTTGCGTTGGACGTTCAGCGCCGTCCGGCGAACGGCACGACTTTCTGCTTCTGCGCGCCGAGACCCTCGATGCCGAGCGTGATGACGTCGCCGGCCTTGAGCCATGTCTGGGGCTTCATGCCCATCCCGACGCCCGGCGGCGTGCCCGTCGTGATCACGTCTCCCGGCAGCAGGGTCATGTAGCGCGAGACGTCGGCCACGATCGCGGCGACACCGAAGATCATCGTCTTCGTATTGCCGGTCTGCCGGCGCACGCCGTTCACGTCGAGCCGCATCGCGAGATTCTGCGGGTCCTTGATCTCGTCTCTCGTGACCAGCCACGGCCCGAGCGGGCCGAATGTGTCGCACCCCTTGCCTTTGCTCCACTGGCTCGCGCTCTTCTTCAGCTGGAAGTCGCGCTCCGAGACATCGTTGACGACGCAATAGCCGGCGATGTACCGGAGCGCGTCCTTCTCGGCCACGTATCGCGCTGTGCGGCCGATCACCACGCCAAGTTCGACTTCCCAGTCAAGCTGGGTCGAATCCTTCGGGACCATCACGTTGTCGTTCGGTCCGACGATGCACGTCGTCGACTTGAAGAACACGACCGGATGCTCGGGAATCGGCGAGCCGGTCTCCTTCGCGTGGTCGGTGAAGTTGAGGCCGATCGCGACGAACTTCGACGGTGTCGCGACGCACGGACCGAGCCGAGGCTTGCCTTTCACCAGCGGCAATCGAGCGATGTCGAGCTTCTTGAGCTTGGCGATCCCCGCCGGCGCGAGCGCATCGGCGTCGATATCCTTGACCTTCTTCGATAGGTCGCGCAGGTTGCCCGCCGTGTCGATGAGGCCGGGCCTCTCCTTGCCCGCGGGTCCGTAGCGTACGAGTTTCATGTTTCCATCTCCGATTGGTGGGCGATTTTCGTGGGACAGAGACCGCTGGAAACCGAGGAGAACAGTGTCCGGCGAGGCGCCGCACAGCTTTCGACCGGAGCGTACAGCGGGCCCTCATTGTATCTGTGACGCCGTGCGATTGACGTCATTTCGGGCCCATGCGTCGATTCGCCCCGGTCGCATCCCCGCTGCGCGGGGCCCCTGCTCCCAGGCTCACGCCGCCGTACGTGAGGATCGAAAGCGAGCAGCAACAAAGCCGGGCGCCGTTATCCGAAGGTTAACAACGGTCTCAAATGGTCATGCCGCCATCGCAGGAATACATATTGCCGGTGATGAACGCGCTTTCGTCGGATGCGAGAAACACGACGAGCGGCGCGATTTCCTCCGCCTTTGCGAGCCGGCCCATCGGCTGCCGAGCGACGAACATCCGGCGCGCCTCGGCCGGATCCGGAAAGGCGTTGATGCGCTCGGCAAGCGACGGCGTGTCGACGGTACCGGGACCGATTGCGTTGCAGCGGATGCCCTTGGTCACGAAATCGGCGGCGATCGCCTTGGTGAGGCCGATCACCGCGGCTTTCGAGGTGCCGTACACGAAGCGATTGGGCAGGCCTTTCAAGCTGGAAGCGATCGAGCTCATGTTGATGATGCTCGAACCGCGGCCGGTGCTCTCGAACTTGGCGAGCATCTTCGGCAACGCGCAGCGGATCGTCATGTACATTGCACGGACGTTGAGATTGAAGCTGAATTCCCAGTCTTTCGGTGCGCAGTCGAGGATCGTGCCGTTGTGCACGTATCCCGCGCAGTTGAACAGGACGTCGAGCGGCGGCAATTCGTCGGCGAGCGCGGCGATGGCGGCATCGTCGAGCACGTCGAGCGCGCGCGGCACCACGTTGGCCACTCCGGCGTACTTTTCGAGGAGTTTCGGGTTGACGTCGGTCGCGTAGACCGCGGCACCCTCGCGCGCCATGGCCACGGCCGTCGCGTGGCCGATGCCCTGTCCCGCTGCCGTGATCAGCGCCGTCTTGCCTGCGAGCCGTCCGCTCATGCTGCATGCTCCCTTCTCGTCCCGATCGATGGCACTCGAGGCCATTCACCGCCACTCCGGATTGTACGCGGGGAAGCCCAAAATTGGTATTACCACTTGACCAGTTTCCAGCGTGGGGTTAGCCTTGACGTCCGACCCCTTGGATGAGGGGCGCGGCCGCCGTCCAAGTTTACCGCCCCATGCCATTCCAGAGCATCGAACCGCGCCGGCTGTATCGGCAAATCGCGGACCAGATCCGCGAACTGATTCGCGCGGGCGAGTTCCTGGCCGGGGCGCGGCTGCCGCCGGAGCGCGATCTCGCGAAGCAACTCGGAGTCTCGCGGCCGTCGATCCGTGAAGCGCTGATCGCGCTCGAGGTCGAAGGTCTGGTCGAGGTTCGCATCGGTTCCGGCATCTACGTGCTCGGGCCCGGTGTGAAGGCTGAGGGTGGGGAAACGATGGCCGGAGTTTTGGAGCGCGACGTGGTGCACGCGCTGGCCGGACCGTTCGAATTGATGCGCGCCCGCTATACGATCGAAAGCGAGTGTGCGGCGCTGGCGGCGAAATCCGCGAAGAAGGCGCAGGTGGTTGCGATCGAGGATGCGCTCGAGCAGATGCACCGTGAATTCGAGCACCAGAAGCAGCCGCTTGCCGGCGATCGCCTGTTCCACTTGCGGATTGCCGAGGCCACCGGCAATGGCGCGCTGGTTGCGGTGGTGAAGATGCTGTGGGAGGAGCGCACGGGCCCACTTTACAAGCGGCTGGAGCATCACTACGACACGCCGGGTTTGTGGACGGCGGCGATGACCGAGCATCGCGCTGTGCTGAAGGCGATTGCCGAGCGCGATGCCGCCGGCGCGCGGGCGGCGATGCAGCGGCACCTCAACAAGGCGTACAAGCGATTCAACAAGGGCTGGAACACGTTGCATTGAGATAGCGCGACGGATGGCTCGGCGCCGGGACGGCGTCCTGTGCCAGCTGTCGCCCGACCGGGGAGCGATTGCCATGCTGGCTTGCCGAATACACGCCAAGGACGATCTGAGGATAGAAGCGGTCGACACGCCCGCGGTAGGTCCCGGCCAGGTACTGCTCCGGTTGGGCGCCGGCGGCATCTGCGGCTCGGACATCCACTATTACTTCGAGGGCCGCAACGGCAGCTTCGTCGTGCGCGAGCCGCTCATTCCCGGGCACGAAGCGTCGGCTACCGTCGCCGCCGTTGGTGCCGGCGTCACACGAGTCAAGGCGGGCGACAAGGTCGCGGTCAGTCCATCGCATGCCTGCGGGCATTGCGACGCCTGCCGCGACGGCCGCGAGCAGCTTTGCCGCAACATGCGCTTTCTCGGAAGCGCCAGCCTCTACCCGCATGTGCAGGGCATGTTCCAGCGAATATTTCGTGATGGGCGAGCGGCAGTGCTATCCGGTTGCGGGCGACGTGACGCTGGGTGAACTCGCGTTTGCGGAGCCGCTGGCCGTTGCGCTGCATGCCGTCAAGCGTGGCGCCGACCTCATCGGCAAGTCGGTGCTGATCACCGGCGCCGGCACGATCGGCTGCCTGACGGTGATTGCCGCGCGCCTTGCCGGCGCGAAGTCCGTGACGGTGTCCGACATCCTCGATCGGCCCCTCGCGAAGGCGCGCGAAGTCGGCGCCGACGGACGCTGCGTGCCGACCGCGAGGCCGACGCGCTGGCCACGCCACAGTTCGACGTATGCTTCGAGGTGTCCGGCAACTTCGCGGCGCTCAAGTCCTGTGTGGCGGCCGCGAAGCGCGGGGGCGTCATCGTGCAGGTAGGCACGTTGCCGCACGAACCGCTGCCGTTTGTCGTCAACGAGCTGATGGCGAAGGAGCTCGACCTCAAGCGGCGCGTTCCGCTGGGGCATCGAGTTCGACTGGGCGGTCGAATACATTTCGACGCGGCGCGTCGATGTGCGGCCGCTATTGTCCGGCCAGTTCCCGTTGCAGGACGCGGTGAAGGCGTTCCTGCTCGCCAAGGACAAGACACAGAGCACGAAAGTGCAATTGGTAAATGCGTAACCTGCAGTGATTCGCGGGCCATCGCCCGCATTGTTCAACGGCACGAAGGAGGAATCATGCGTTTGCTTTCGAAAGGGGTCTTGCTGGCGGTTGCGGCCGCCACGATGGTCGCGGCCGGTCCCGGCCGCGGCGCAGCAGAAGCTCAAGTGGGCGCACGTCTACGAGACGAGCGAGCCGTATCACATCCAGTCGGTGTGGGCGGCGGAGGAAATCAAGAAGCGCAGCAACGGCAAGTTCGACATCCAGGTCTTCCCCGCGAGCTCGCTCGGCAAGGAGACCGACATCAACCAGGGGCTGGCGCTGGGCACCGTCGACATGATCATCAGCGGGCCGTCGTTCGCCGCGCGGAGCTACCCGCGCATCGGCATCGCCTACTATCCGTTCATCTTCCGCGACGCCGATCACCTGATCGCCTACTCGAAGAGCCCGGTGTTCGACGAAATGGTCGACGGCTTCCGCGCAGAAGACCGGCATCCAGATCACCGCGTACACGTACTACGGTGCGCGGCAGACGACGTCCAACCGGCCGTTCACCGACTGCGCCGGCATGAAGAACCTGAAGATCCGCGTGCCCGACGTCCCGGCCTACATGGCGACGCCGAAGGCCTGCGGTGCGAACCCGACGCCGATCGCCTTCGCCGAGGTGTACCTCGCGCTGCAGAACGGCACCGTCGAGGCGCAGGAGAACCCGCTGACGACGATCGAGGCGAAGAAGTTCTACGAGGTGCAGAAGGCGATCATGATGACCGGGCACATCGTCGACGGCCTGACCACCCAGATCGCGCCGCACGTCTGGAGCAAGCTCACCGACTCCGAAAAGCAGATGTTCACCGAAGTGACGCGCGAGGCCGCCGCCCGCGCCACCGCGCAGATCAAGAAGCGCGAGGCGGAGCTTGTCGACGAGTTCAAGAAGAAGGGCCTGCAGATCGTCGCCGTCAACCGGCAAGAGCTTCGTCGATGCGGTGCTGAAGAACTCGACGCCGGAATCGATGGGCTTCGACCGCAAGGACTACGACCGCATCGTCGCGATCAAGTAGCGCAGCGGCAAGGGCGCGGGCCGCGGTGCGGCCCGCGTCGGCAAAGCGGGGGAGGCATGCCCGCGCCGGTCCGGGGGATGGTCGGGCGACCGCGGAATGCCGCTGCCGGGCGCTTGCGCCCGCGAAAGGAAACAGGATGACCGACGCCAGCCAGAGTGCAGCCGCCGACGACCACGTGCTCGACGCCGAGGGTCATTTCCACGCGGTCGACGAGCCCATCGACCTGTCGGTCTACCGCTGGGAGGACTGGCTGACGTTCGTATTCTTCTGGCTGCTCGCGCTCGACATCTTCTACCAGTTCTTCACGCGGTACGTGCTGGCCGATTCAGCGGCATGGACGGAGGAGATCGCGCGCTATCTGCTCATCGTCGTCTGCTTCGTCGGCGCGGCGATGGGTGTCCGGAAGAACACGCACATCCACGTCGAGTTCATCTATCACTGGCTGCCCGCACCGGCCGGACGTGTGCTGTCGACCTTCGTCGACGTCGTGCGCGTCGCTGTTTCTCGGATACGCGACGTGGCTCGCCTTCACGCTCGTCCCGAGGATGCAGAACCTCAAGATGACGGTCATCGACTGGCCGATGAGCTACATCTATGGCTTTGTCGCTTTCGGGTTCGTGATGATGACGTTCCGTTCGGTGCAGGTCGCCGTGCGCCACTGGCGCCAGGGCTGGAGTGTGCTCGAGCGCCCCGGTGAGCAGGAAGCCTGAGGAGACCCGATGAACAGTCGGAACGCGCAGATTGCCCGCAACGGGTTGCGGGGGAATCGATGAACAGCCTGCTCCTCGGAGGTTTCGTCGCGATGATGGCGACCGGAATGCCGATCGCCATCGCGATGTGCATCGCGTCGCTGCTCTACATCTGGATCTCGGGGACCATCCCGCCGCTGACCGTCGTGCACCGGATGGTCGGCGGCGTCGACAGCTTTCCGCTGCTGGCCGTGCCGTTCTTCATCCTCGCCGGCAACCTGATGAACTCGGCCGGCATCACCAACCGCATCTACAACTTCGCGCTGGCGCTGGTCGGCTGGCTCAAGGGCGGCCTCGGGCACGTCAACATCGTGGGCAGCGTGGTCTTCGCCGGGATGTCGGGCACGGCGATCGCCGACGCGGGCGGGCTCGGCACGATCGAGATCAAGGCGATGCAGGACCACGGCTACCCGACGGAATTCGCGGTCGGCATCACCGCGGCGTCGGCGACGCTCGGGCCGATCATTCCGCCGTCGCTGCCGATGGTCATCTACGGCGTGCAGGCCAATGTGTCGATCGGCAAGCTGTTCGCGGCCGGTTTCATTCCGGGCGCGCTCATGGCGCTCTTCATGATGGCGATGGTCAGCTACTACGCCCACGTCCGCAAGTATGGCGCCGATATCGCGTTCTCGTGGGGGCGTATGGGCCGCGCGTTCCTCGAGCTCTTCGCGATCGCGATCACTTCCGTCGTCGTCTTCTATCTGTGGTCGCAGCAGAACGAGTCGCTCGGCGGCTTCGTGCGCTTCGGCCTGCCGCTGATCGCCGTGCTGGTCGCGGACAAGCTGTTCAAGTTCGACGCCTTCATGGCGTTGCTGACGCCGGTGATCCTGATCGGCGGCATGGCGTCGGGACTCTTCACGCCGACCGAGGCGGCGGTGGCGGCGTCCGCGTGGGCGCTGTTCCTGGGGATCGTCTGGTACCGGACGATGAAGTGGCGGATGCTGGTCAGGATCTCGATGGAGACGATCGAGACCACCGCCATCGTGCTCTTCATCGTCGCCAGCGCGTCGATCTTCGCGTGGGTACTGACGACCACGCAGGTCACCGAGGCCATCGCGCGCTCGGTGCTGTCGATCTCCGACTCGCCGTATGTCTTCCTGCTGCTCGCCAACATCTTCCTGCTGTTCGTCGGCTGCTTCATGGAGACGATCGCGGCGATCACGATCCTCGTGCCGGTGCTTCATGCCGATCATCGCCAAGCTCGGCATCGACCCGGTCCACTTCGGGCTCGTGATGGTGCTGAACCTGATGATCGGGCTGCTGACGCCGCCGGTCGGCATGGTGCTGTTCGTGCTGCAGAAGGTGGCGAAGCTCTCGTTCGAGCAGACGGTCAAGGCTGTCGTGCCGTGGCTCTGGCCGCTGCTTGCGACGCTGGCGCTGATCACCTACGTGCCGCAGATCGTGTTGTGGCTGCCCGGCGTGCTCTATGCGAAATAGCCGATGAGCGCGATCCGGCACGTCGAAATCCTGCAGGTCGACCTCGCTCGCCAAGGTCGTGCGCACCGACGCCATTCAGTCATTCGTCACGCAGGAGACGCCGATCGTCCGCATCGCCTGCGACGACGGTGCGGAGGGTACCGGTTACACGTACACGATCGGCACCGGCGGCTCGTCCGTCGTGGCGCTGCTGCGCGACCACCTCGCGCCGAAGCTCATCGGTCGCGACCCCGAATGCATCGAAGCGATCTGGAAGGATCTCTTCTTCCATACGCACGCGACCGCCGTCGGCGCGATCACGAGTCTCGCCCTGGCCGCCATCGACACCGCGCTGTGGGATCTGCGCTGCACGCGCGCGCGGGGCTGCCATTGTGGAAGGTCGCCGGCGGCGCGCAGCCGAAGGTCCCGGTGTACACGACCGAAGGCGGGTGGCTGCATTTGCCGGTGGAAGCGCTGGTCGCACAGACGCTGGAGGCGAAGGCACAGGGCTTCCGCGGCGCGAAGCTCAAAGTCGGCAAGCCGCACGTGTCCGAGGACGTCGCGCGGCTTTTGGCCGTACGCGAAGCGGTGGGCGACGCGTTCGAAATCATGGTCGACGCCAATCAGTGCTTCACCGTGTCCGAGGCGATTCGCCGCGCCCGCGCCTTCGAGCCCTTCGGCCTCGCGTGGCTCGAGGAGCCTCTGCCGGCCGAAGATCTGGGCGGTCACGTGGAACTGGCGGCTCATACGGCGATTCCGATCGCGATCGGCGAATCGCTCTATCATCCCGCGCATTTTCGCGAATATCTCGAACGCGATGCGTGCTCGATCGTGCAGGTCGATTGTGCCCGGATCGGCGGGCGTCACGCCGTGGCTCAAGGTGGCGCATCTTGCCGAAGCGTTCAATGTTTCCGTTTGCCCGCATTTCCTGATGGAACTGCACGTGTCGCTGACCGCCGCCGTGCCGAATGCGGCCTGGGTCGAATACATTCCGCAGCTCGACGACATCACGACCTCGCGACTGGCGATTGCGCGACGGCTGCGCCATCGCCCCATCCGCGCCCGGCCTGGGCATCGAATGGGACGTCGCGCGCAATCGACGCCCGCGCCGTCGCCCGCTGCCGTCTCCCGCATTGAAGGAGGGCACATCATGCTCACCCGCACAGCGCTGACCATTCGCCTGCACCCGAACGACGACGTCGTGATCGCCCGGGCACAGCTCGTCGGCGGCACGTTGCTGGTCGAGGAGAATGTGACGGTAGCAGGGCTCATCCCGCCGGGGCACAAGGTCGCGACGCGCGCCATCGCTGCCGGCTCGCCGGTGCAAGCGCTACAACCAGATCATCGGTTTCGCGTCGAGCGCCATCGCCCCGGGCGAGCACGTGCATCTCAACAACCTGGCGATGGGCGCAATTCGATCGCGACTACGCGTTCGGCGCCGATGCAAAGCCGACGCAGTACGTCGATCCGGCTGCGACGTTCATGGGCATCGTGCGCGCAGACGGGCGCGTTGCGACGCGCAACTACATCGGCACTCTTGTCCACGGTCAATTGCTCGGCGACCGTGGTCCGCGGAATCGCCGATCATTTCCGCGGCGCCGTGCTCGCGGAATTTCCGAACGTGGACGGCGTCGTCGCGCTGACACATGGTTCCGGTTGCGGAATGGATTCGCACGGTGACGGCATGCAGATTCTGCGGCGCACGCTCGGCGGCTACGCCCGGCACGCGAACTTCGCGGGCGTGCTCATCGTCGGACTGGGCTGCGAATCGAATCAGATCAGCGCGCTCCTGGGTGCGCAGCAGCTCGCCGAAGGTCCGCTGCTGCGCACGTTCAGCATCCAGGACACCGGTGGCACGGCCAAGACCATCGCGCACGGCATTGGCATCGTGCGCGAAATGCTGCCGCACGCCAACGTTGTGTCCCGGCAGCCGGTGCCGGCGGCAAACATCACGGTGGGGCTGCAGTGCGGCGGGTCCGACGGTTATTCGGGCATTACCGCCAATCCGGCACTCGGCGCCGCGGTCGATCTCCTCGTGCGCCACGGCGGCACGGCGATCCTGTCCGAAACGCCCGAAATCTATGGCGCCGAACACCTGCTGACCCGCCGCGCGGTGTCACGCGCGGTTGGCGAGAAGCTGATCGCGCGCATAAGGTGGTGGGAGGATTACACGACGCGCGAAAAGGGTGAGATGAACAACAATCCGTCGCCGGGGAACAAGGCGGGCGGCCTCACGACCATTCTCGAAAAGTCGCTGGGCGCGGTCGCCAAGGGCGGCACGACCAATCTCGTCGCCGTCTACGAGTACGCCGAGCCGGTAACGGCCAAAGGTTTTGTCTACATGGACACGCCGGGGTACGACCCGGTGTCGGCAACCGGGCAGGTGGCGGGCGGAGCGAATATGATCGTGTTCACGACCGGCCGCGGGTCTGCGTACGGTTGCGCACCGTCGCCTTCGTTGAAGCTTTCGACCAACACCTCGCTATGGACGAAGCAGGAAGAGGACATCGACCTCAATTGCGGCGAGATCGCCGACGGCACGGCCAGCGTCGACGAGCTAGGCGCGCGGCTCTTCCGGCTGATGCTGGAGACCGCCTCCGGCGCGAAGAGCAAGAGCGAGGTGCACGGCTACGGACAGAGCGAGTTCGTGCCCTGGTATCTGGGGGCGGTGATGTAGCGGAATTGTCCGTCGCGCGGAATTGACACCGCCGGAGCCTGACCGTAGGCTTCCGTCCGGCCTCGGGTTCCGCAAGAGGATGCGTGTGAGCGAGTTCTTCATCAACGGAGGAGATTCATGAAGCGATTGATAAAGTTGAGCACAGCGCTGTTAGCGGCCCTTGCCGTCGGATTGGCGGCGCCCGCTGCCGCGCAGGAAAAGCTGACGGTCTGGTTCACCAAGGGGTTCTACAAGGCCGAGGACGACGCGCTCGACGAAGCCGTCAAGAAGTTCGAGCAGAAGACCGGCGTCAAGGTCGAGCTCTCGCGCTATGCGGTGCAGGACATCATTCCCAAGACCGTTGCCGCGCTCGACGCCGGCAACCCGCCCGACGTCGCGCTACGGCGACGTCTACGACTTCCAGGTCACCGCGCAAGTGGGCGTACGACGGCAAGCTCGAGGACATCTCGTCGGTCATCGTGCCGATCAAGGACAAGTTCCTCCAGGGCACGGTCGAGACCACCTTCCTCTACAACGACAAGACCAAGAAGAAGGCCTACTACGCCTTCCCGCTCGAAGCAGCAGACGATGCACATCCAGTACTGGAAGGACATGCTGACCGAGGCCGGCTACAAGGAATCCGACATCCCGACGCACGTGGAAAGCCTACTGGGACTTCTGGTGCGACAAGGTGCAGCCGGCGCATCGCGAGCAAGACGGGCAAGCGCACCTACGCGGTCGGCAACCCGATGGGTGTGGATTCGAGCGACTCGTTCTATTCGTTCCTGACCTTCGTGGACGCGCACAACGTCAAGCTCGTCGACGACAACGGCAAGCTGCTGGTCGACGACCCGAAGGTCCGCGCGGGCCTCGTCGCCGCGATGAAGGACTACACCAACCTGCGCACACGCGGCTGCACGCCGCCGTCGTCGACGACCTGGAAGGACCCGGACAACAACGTCGCGTTCCACAACAAGACGATCGTGATGACGCACAACGCGACGATCTCGATCGCGTCGAAGTGGCTCGATGACGCCAATAACCAGACGCTGACTGCGGAACAGCGCGCGCAGGCGAAGAAGAACTACGAGGAGCTGATCGCCACGGCAGGCTTCCCCAACAAGCCCGACGGCTCGCCGATGGTCTACCGCGCGGCGGTCAAGACCGGCGTGATCTTCGACGACGCCAAGAACAAGGCCGCGGGCCAAGGAGTTCGTGGCCTTCCTGCTGGACGATGCGAACCTCACGCCTTACGTCGAAGGCGCGCTGGGCCGCTGGTATCCGGTCACCAAGGCCGGCGCAGCGCGAGCCCGTTCTGGCAAGGCGGACCCGCACCGCAAGGCGCGTCTACGACCAGTTCATGGCCGGCACGACGCCGTTCGAGTTCACGAAGAACTACAAATTCACGGTGCTCAACAACGAGAACGTCTGGGCCAAGGCGATGAACCGCGTCGTCAACGATAAGGCTGGGCCGGTGGAAAAGGCGGTCGACGAGATGATCGCGCGCATCAAGCAGGTCGCTGCTTCCTGACCTGACGCAGCAACCGGCGCGTCCCGGCAGCAGCCGGGGCGCGCCGGGGTGAGCGGAGCCCGACGGGAACGCTGACCCCGGCGCAAGCCTGTCGCGACGTTCCTTCTGCATGTCCACAATAGCCCTGCCCCGCGTCGACCCGCTCGTGCCGAGCGGTCCGGCGAAGAAACGCGCGTCGCCGTGGCTGGTGTGGGGCCGTCATCATGCTCGCACCCTACGTGCTGGTGTTCCTGGTGTTCGTGGTCTACCCGGTGCTGCTACGGGCTGTGGCTGGCGCGCGATCCGCACAGCTACGTGCAAGCTCATCGAGGATCCGATCTTCTTCCGCTCGATCGTCAACACGATCGATCTTCCTGCTGGTCGCGGTCAACCTGAAGATGTCGTATTGGCGCTGATCGCTGTCGGGCTTCTTCGTGCAGATCGCGCTGGTGGATCAAGATCGCTCGCCGTGCTGTTCATCCTGCCGTGGGCGGTGCCGTCGATCCCGACGATCCTGTCGTTGCGCTTCATGTTCAATCCGGAGTGGGGCGTCATCAACACGCAGATCTTCCGGCTCACCGGCGCGGACGGCCCGAACTGGCTCAACGATCCGACGATCGCGCTGTGCTGTGCGATGCTGATGCACATCTGGAAGTCGCTGCCGTTCTGGACGCTGATCCTGATTGCCGGGCGGCTGGCGATTCCCGCCGAGCAGTACGAGGCCGCCGAGCGTCGACGGCGCGTCGTCGCTGGCAGAAGTTCCGCTTCATCACCTGGCCGTCGATGCGCACGCTGTACCTCACCTCGACGCTGCTCTCGATGATCTGGACGCTCGGCGACTTCAACAGCGTCTACCTGCTCACCGGCGGCGGCCCGGCGGACCTCACCCATGTGCTGGCCACGCTGGGCATCCGCTACCTGCGCCTCGACCAGGTCGACCTGGCGATGGCGACGATCGTCGTGCGCGCTGCCGCTCGTGCTGCCGCTCGTCTATTTCATGATGAAGAGGTTGTCGAAATGAGCCGGCTGCGCTGGCGAAAGGTCTCGCGCCGAGGCGCAGCTGCTGCTGATCGGCATTCCGGTCTTTCTGTGGACGATGATCCCGATCTATCACCTGTTCCTGTTCTCGATCTCGACCGAGGACAGAGGCATTCGCCGGCAAGCTGTGGCCGGACGAGCCGACGCTGCACAATTTCGAGATCGTCTTCCGCCAGAAGCACTTCTACCTCAACCATTTCTGGCAGCAGTTGTGGAACTCGCTGCTGATCGCCGTCGCGGTCGGCGTGCTGACGCTGTTCATCGCGACCGACGGCGGCGTTCGCGATCAGCCGGCTGCGGGTCAGGGGCGGACGCACGGTGATGAATCTGGCGCTGTCTCACCTACTTCATTCCCGCCGCGTTCCTGGCCGTGCCGATGTACAAGACGATGGGCACCTACGGCCTGCTCAACAACCAGTGGTCGCTGATCCTGGCGATGGTCACGATCGCCTCGCCGTACGCGATCTGGGTGCTGAAGCAGGCGTCCGACAAGCTGCCGTACGAGCTCGACGAGGCGGCGCGCATCGACGGCGCGTCGCCGCTGCAGCTCTTCCGGCTGGTCTACGTGCCGCTGATGGTGCCGTCGCTGGTGGCGGTGGGCACCTACGCGCTGCTGCTGGCGTGGAACGAATACCTCTACGCGTTCCTGCTGCTGTCCAACGAGAAGGACGTCACGCTGGCGGTCGCGCTCGGCCACTTCCTGTCGGCGGACGATTCGCCGTGGGAGCTGCTGATGACCACGGGCCTCATCTACGCGCTGCCGCCGGCGGCGATCTACTACGCCTTCAAGCGCTACATGGTCGGCGGGCCTCACCGCCGGCGCGGTCAAGAGCTGACTCCAGGAGTGCACAGCAATGGCATCGGTCATCGTTCCGCGAGGTCGAGAAGACCTTCGGCAGGACAAGGTCATCCACGGCATCGGCTTCGACATCGCCGACGGCGAGTTCATCGTGCTGGTGGGACCGTCGGGCTGCGGCAAGTCGCACGCTGCTGCGCATGCTCGCCGGCCTCGAGGAGATCACCGGCGGGCGACGATCGCGATCGACGGCCGGGTGGTCAACGACGTCGAGTCGAAGGACCGCGACATCGCGATGGTGTTCCAGAGCTACGCGCTCTACCCGCACATGACGGTCGCGCGAGAACATGGCGCTTCAGCCTGCGGCTGCGCAAGGCCGAGCGCAAGCGTGATCGACGAGCGCGTCGCCAAGGCGGCGAAGATCCTGAACCTCGACCCGTTGCTCGACCGCTATCCGCGCGAGCTCTCCGGCGGCCAGCGGCAGCGCGTGGCGATGGGCCGCGCGATCGTGCGCGATCCCAAGGTGTTCCTGTTCGACGAGCCGCTGTCGAACCTCGACGCCAAGCTGCGCGTCGCGATGCGCGCCGAGATCAAGGCGCTGCACCAGCGGCTCAAGACGACCACCGTCTACGTCACGCACGACCAGATCGAGGCGATGACGATGGCCGATCGCATCGTCGTGATGCACGACGGGCGTCATCGAGCAGATCGGCACGCCGCTCGAGCTCTACGACCGGCCGCGGCAACCTGTTCGTCGCGCAGTTCATCGGCTCGCCGGCGATGAACGTGATCGAGGGCGTGCTGCGCCGCACGGGCGGCGCCGCGCACGTCGAGGCCGACGGCGGCGTGCGCTGGCCGATCGCGGGCGGGTCGGGCGCGGACGGCCAGGCGGTTGCCTATGGCATTCGCCCCGAGCACCTCATGCTTGCGGACGACGGCAGCGGCGTGCCCGGAGAGATCATCGTTGTCGAACCGACGGGCGCCGAGACCGAGCTGCTGATCCAGGTCGGCGCCGCGCAGATCGTATTGCGGATGCACGGCCGGCCAGCGGTCCGCCCCGAGCAGAAAATCGGACTCGCCGTCGACCCGGCCAATGTGCATCTGTTCGATCGGGCGACGGGACAGCGGCTGACCGCTTGAATGGGGTCAGATGCGCAGCTGTTCCCGATGCTAACATTGGCGGAACTGCGAACTGTCACGCGGCCGACCGCGATTTCATTCCGCGGCACGCCGTGATCGTTTCGGCGCAACTTTCCGGTCCTTAACGCTTCGCTTCCCTGAGTCGACCACTGCCATGACCAAAAAGCCACCAAGATCGAAACGCCAACTCCGCTCGCAAACCTGGTTCGGCCGGCACGACCGCGATGCCCTCGTCCACCGCTCGTGGATGAAGAATCAGGGCCTTCCGCACGACCTCTTCGACGGCCGGCCGGTGATCGGCATCTGCAACACCTGGTCGGAGGTCACGCCCTGCAACGCGCACTTCCGCGAGCTCGCCGAGCACGTCAAGCGCGGCGTCCTCGAGGCGGGCGGATTCCCGCTCGAGTTCCCGGTGATGAGCCTGGGCGAGCCGCGTCATGCGGCCCGACCACGATGCTCTTCCGCAACCAGGTGGCGATGGACGTCGAGGAGTCGATCCGCGCCAATCCGTTCGACGGCGTCGTGCTGCTGATGGGCTGCGACAAGACCACGCCGGCGCTGCTGATGGGCGCCGCGTCCTGCGACCTGCCGACGATCGGCGTCTCCGGCGGCCCGATGCTGAACGGCAAATTCCGCGGCGAGGACATCGGCTCGGGCACGCACGTGTGGAAATTCACCGCAGATGCTCAAGACCGGCGAGATGCAGCGAGTCCGACATGGTCGAGGTCGAGTCGTGCATGTCGCGCTCGGCGGGACATTGCATGACGATGGGCACGGCGTCGACGATGGCGTCGATGGTCGAGTCGCTCGGGATGGCCCTGCCGACGAACGCGGCGATCCCCGCGGTCGATTCGCGGCGCAAGGTGCTGGCGCGCCTGGCACGGGCCGGCGCATCGTCGAGATGGTGCACGAGGACCTGCGGATGTCGACAGATCCTCACCAGGGAGGCGTTCGAAAACGCGATCATGGTCAACGGCGCGATCGGCGGCTCGACCAATGCCGTCGTCCATCTGCTCGCGATCGCCGGGCGGGTTGGCGTGAAACTGTCGCTCGACGACTGGGACCGGCTTGGCCGCGACGATGCCGTGCCTCGTCAACCTGATGCCCTCCGGCAAGTACCTGATGGAGGATTTCTACTACGCGGGCGGGCTGCCGGTCGTGATCCGCGAGATCGGTGGCTCACTGCACAAGAAGGCACTGACCGTCAACGGCAAGTCGCTCTGGGACAACAGCAAGGACGCCGTCAACTACAACGAAGCCGTGATCACGCCGCGCGCGAAGCCGTTCAAGAAGCAAGGCGGCATCGCCGTGCTGCGCGGCAATCTCGCGCCGAAGGGCGCCGTGCTGAAGCCCTCGGCCGCGACGCCGAAGCTCATGCGGCACAAGGGACGCGCCGTCGTGTTCGAGGACATCGACGACCTGCACCAGCGCATCGACGATCCGAAGCTCGACGTCGACGCCACGAGCATCCTGGTGCTGAAGAACTGCGGGCCGAAGGGCTATCCGGGCTTCCCCGAGGTCGGCAACTTCGCACTGCCGGCCAAGCTCCTGAAGCAGGGCGTCAGCGACATGGTGCGCATCTCCGACGCGCGCATGTCCGGTACCGCGTACGGCACCGTCGTGCTGCACACGTCGCCTGAAGCCGCCGCCGGCGGGCCGCTGGCGCTGGTGCGAAACGGCGACATGATCGAGCTCGATGTCGCGAAAGCGAAAGCTTCATCTGCACGTATCCGACGAGGAGACTCGCACGGCGGCGCGCGCAATGGAAGGCGCCGAAGCCGCATTCCGATCGCGGCTGGGTCAAGCTCTATTGCGACACCGTGATGCAGGCCGACGAGGGTGTCGATCTCGATTTCCTGGTGGGCAAGTCCGGCGCGAAGGTCGGGCGGCCGAGCCACTGATCCGACTTCCACATACTGGCCTACACCAGGGATCGGCCGAGGAGCCGCGACTACCAGCCCTTTCGTTCAAGGTCAGGCACGACGTCGAAGTGCTGGTCGCGGCTGAGGATGGGAAGCCGATGCTGCAGTGCGAGAGCCGCGATCCAGGCGTCGTTGGCCGGAATCGGCCGGCCGGATCGCTTGAGGGCCACGCGCAGCGCGGCGTAGGTGATCGCGGTCTCGTCGGTGACCGGAAGGATGTCGAAGTGAAGCAGCTCCGAGTCCAGCCACGCGTCGTAGGCCGCGCGATGCCTGGACTCCGCGATGCCGTACCGGAATTCGCCAAGCACGATGACGGGAATGGCGGCTTGCGACTGCCGCCGCAGAACTGCACCGACGCCAGCGTCGCCGTCCACGAACGCGGACAGCGCATTGGTGTCCAGTATCATCCACGGTCCTCGGGTTCGATCACCTCGAATGCCTCGTCGATCCTCGATTGGATATGTACGGTTTCCTTGTGCAAGCGGCGAAGCTTTCCAAATCCCTGCATCCATGCGGGCTCGCCGACGCGAACCCGGCTTGCTTTGGCCGCGAGCTTCTCCTGCAACGCTTCCCCCACGAATTCCTTGAGCGTCTGGCCGCGTTCCGCCGCAGTCGACTTTGCTTTGCGAAACAGGGGATCCGGGATTTCAAGGGTCGTCTTCATTCGCCCATATTACCATATTTACGGGTAGCGCCCCGCGGTTCGCGACGAGCGCGAATGCGGGCGGCGTCGCGACCTGCGGCATGCGGCGGCACACGGGTTTCTTCCGGTGGGTGAAGCGAGGATCGTCCGGAAGCACCGTTATCCCGACAAGCGCCGCCCGGAGGCGGTTCGCGGCACTGTGGCACGTGCGCCTGCGAGGGCGCGGCCGGGACGGAAAGCTCGGTTATCATGGGCCTTTGCGGAACGATTCGATGGTGATGCGAGCGGCAGTCGGATTTTCCGTCGCCTGTTTCTTCGCGGCTTTCCCGGCGGCGGCATCGGCGCAGGTTGCGGCGCAATCTTCGCGCGGCGAACTGCTGTATATGACGCATTGCATCGCCTGCCACACCACCGCGATCCACTGGCGGCAGAAGAAGCTCGCCGTCGACTGGGAAAGCCTCAAGCGACAGGTGCGGCGCTGGGCCGGCAACGCCGGACTGGCGTGGACCGACGCAGACATCGCCGAAGTCGCGCGCTATCTCAACGCCACTTACTATCGTTATGCAGCGCCGTCCCTGACCGGCGGTGGCAGCAACGACATCACGCGGCGCTTCGCGCTCGCGAATTGATCCGGACGGCGGAACCCGGCCGCCGCGCTCACGGCGTCGCGACGACGCTGTGCCACCAGAGCCGGAAATGCTCGCATAGGCCCGCGTCGTTCAATTCGACGACCGCGATGCCGTCGAGCGCCAGCCGCGGCAGGGGATCACCCGGCTTGCGGGCAAGGGCATTGGTGCCGGTCGACGCCGCCCAGATCCGAAAAAGCTCCTCGGACATCACCTGGTAGGTCACGCGCCAATGCGCGACGCCGCCGTGCGGGGTGCGCGCCAGGACCTCGTAGGTCAGGCGGATGTCGCTCTGCAGTTTCGTGCGCTGCCAGTAGGCGGCGATCGCGGCGTGCCCGTGCTGCTCGGCGAACGGCGTGTTGTGATAGACGCCGTCCGGGGCGAACAACGCGGTCAGTTTGTTCTCGTCGCTTGCTTCCCATGCGACCTTGTAGCGATCCATGAATTCGACAACGTCCATCGGCATCCTCCTTACCGTTACGTGTCGGCAGGCGCGCGGAGTCGTGGTTGCGCAAGCCGCAATCGCCTGCCGGCGTCACTGCGACGCGAGACCTCTCGCGTCGTCGACGATGCCGCCTTCGACGAAACCATCGATCTCGGCATCGGTGTAGTCGTGCGCGCGCAGCACGTCGCGCGTGTGCTCTCCCAACATCGGCGCCGAACGCGTGATCGCGGTTGGCGTTTCCGAAAAATGGATCGGGCAGCCCAGCGTCTTGATCGTGCCGGCTTGCGGATGAGCCGACTCGACGACCATGCCCCGCGCAAGCGTCTGCGGATGCGCGAGCGCCTCGGCGATCGAGTGCACTGGACCTGCCGGCACGCCGGCCGCATCGAACCGCTCCATCCATTCGGCCCTCGTTCGCGTCGCGAGCACGTCGCTCATCAACGCCGTCAGCGCGGCAAGATTGCCCAATCGCGCCGAGTTGGTCGCGAAGCGCGGGTCGTCCCGCCACTCGGGATGTTCCAGCACGTCGGCGATCCGCTCCCAGTTCGACTGATTGGCGCCACCGATGTTGATCCAGCCGTCGCTGGCGCGAAACGCCTGGTAGGGCGCGGTGAGGAGATGCGCCGAGCCCGTGGGGCCTGGCGATTCGCCGGTCGCGAAGTGAATCGCCGCGTACCAGTAGGTCTGCTGCAGCGCGGCCTCGAGCAGCGACGTGTCGACGATCTGACCCCGCCCGGTCTTCAATCTATGCGCGTACGCGGCAGCGACGCCGGCGGCAGCGAGGATGCCCGCGTTGATGTCTGCGACCGGATTGCCGTTCTTGACCGGAGGTCGTCCCGGTTCGCCGGTCACGGACATCAGCCCGGCGAAGCCCTGCGCGATCAGATCGAAGCCCCCTTTGTCGGACAACGGGCCGTCGGTGCCGTAGCCGGAGACCGCGCAATAGATGAGTCCGGGGTTCGCCTGCGCCAGCACGTCGTAGCCGAGGCCGAGTTTCTCGAGGGTGCCGCGCCGATAATTCTCGGTCAGCACATCGGCGTCGCGCACCAGCCGCAGCAGGATCGCTCGGCCCTGCGGATGCTTGAGATTGACGCGCGATGCCGCGCTTGTTGCGGTTCATCATCAGGAACGGCGCCGAAACGCCGTTGACACGCGGCTCGAGGTAGCCACGCGAATCGTCGCCGCCGGGCAGCTTTTCGACCTTGATCACGTCGGCGCCCATGTCCGCCAGCATCATCGCCGCAGGTGGGTCCCGCCATGATCTGCGCCAGTTCGAGCACGCGCATGCCGGCGAGCGGCCCTGGATGCGCATGGGGAGGGGCGGTCATGCCCCGATTCCCGCGCCGCACCGGATGGCGCAGCGAGTGCGCCAGTCGGACAACGCTCCGCCAGTCGCGCTCATCTGCCGACGAACTCCGGTTTCTTCTTGGCGAGGAACGCCGCGTAGCCGATCCGGAAGTCCTCGGTGTCGAAGCAGTCGAAACATTCGTCATGCTCCGCATCGGTGATCGGCCGTGGATCGGCCAGCCGGCGCGCGAACGCCTTGTGCCAGCGCGCCACCAGCGGCGCGCCATCCGCGATGCGCTGCGCCGTCGCCTGCGCCTCGGCGGCGACCTCGGCGTCCGGCACCACGCGCGTGACGAGCCGCTTTTCCCTGGCTTCGGCGGCGTCGAATATCCGGCCTTCGAGCAGGATCTCGAGCGCGGCATCGCGGACCGGCAAGACGCACGAGCGGTGCCATCTCCGGATAGGCCATCACCAGTCCGAGGTTCTTGATTGGCGCGCCGAAGCGGCTCGACTCGCCGCAGATGCGCAGGTCGCACAGCGCGGCGATCTCGAGCCCGCCGCCGACGCAGATGCCGTGGATCTGCGCGACGAGCGGGTGCCGGCAATGCGGCAAGCGCGCGCGCCGTCGCGTGCATGATGCGGCCGTAGTCCTTCGCCTGCGCCTTGTTCGCGCGCTCCACGGTGAACTCGGCGATGTCGTTGCCGGGCGAAAACGCCTTCTCGCCGGCGCCACGCAGGATGACGCAGCGCAGCGCGTCGTCGGCCGAAAGCGCGTCGATCGCCGTACCCAGCGCCTGCCACATCGACTTCGTCAGCGCGTTGAGTTTTTCCGGGCGGTTGAGCACGACCGTCGCGATCGGCCCCGCGCGTGAAACTTCGATCAGCTCGGTCATCGCCTGCCTCTCGTCAGCGATAGAACAGATCGACGAGGCCCATCCCCGTCACCGGCACGTAGGTTACCAGCAGCAGGATGGCGACGAGCGTGCCGATGAACCAGATGTTGACCCGCGTTACCTCCCAGATCGATGCCTTGGCGATCGAGCTCGCGACCATCAGCACGCTTGCGACCGGAGGCGTCTGCTGCCCGATTCCCAGGTTGATGGTGACGATCAGGCCGAAGTGAACCGGGATCGATGCCGATCGCCTTGACGAGCGGCATCACGACGGGCACAACGAGAATGATCGCGGCGGCCGAATGCAGGAACATTCCGAGCAGCAGGAACAGCAGATTGAGCAGCGCGAGCATGGCGTATTTGTTCTGCGTAAGCTCGGAGGCCGCCCGCGCCAGCTGCTGCGGCGCCTGGACCTCGGTCAGGTAGTTACCGAGCAGGCGCGGACGTCGCGACGAGCAGCATCACGATCGCCGTCTGCACGCCGCCGTCGATCACCGCGTGCCGCAAATGCGGAAGGTCGAGCTCGCGGTAGATGACGAGACCGACGAAGAGCGCCGCGACGACCGCGAGCGCCGCGCCTTCCGTCGCGGTGACGACGCCGCCGAAGATGCCGCCGAGGATGATGATCGGCAGCAGGAATGCCCATAATGCTTCGCGCGCCGTGCGGAAGACGCGCGCCAGCGAGAAGGCATCCTCGCGCGGCAGGTTGTAGCGACGCGCGAACCAGTAGGCTGTCGCCATCAGCCCGAGCCCGCCGAGTAGACCCGGCACGATGCCGGCGACGAACAGCTGGACGACCGAGGTCTCGGCCATCACTGCGTAGAGGATCATCGGAATGGACGGCGGGATGATCACCGCCAGCGTGGCCGCCGACGACATCACCGCGGCGGCGAGCGGCGCGGGATAGCCCTTCGACTTCATCGCCGGGAATCAAAATCGATCCCAGTGCGGCGACGTCGGCGACCGCCGAGCCGGAGATCTCGGCGAAGAACAGCGACGAGCCGATCGACACGTGGGCGAGGCCGCCGCGAATCCAGCCGAACAGTGCCGAGGCGAACGCGATCAGCCGGCGCGAGATGCCCGACGCATTCATGATCGCGCCGGCCAGGATGAACAGCGGAATCGCGAGCAGCGGAAAATTGGTCGCGCCGTTGTAGGTGACGACGCGCGAGGTTGGGCAGGATGCCGGCGCCGTGGCTTGCCAGCATCGCGACGAGAGCGACGATACCGAGCGCCACGGCGATCGGCACGTTGACGCAGCACCAGTGCGAGCACGCACCCGAAGATGAGCAGCAGCGATCGTCATCGCGAAGTGCCGTCACTTCGTCACTGCAGTGCCTCGGCGCTCATGCGTGCCCGGCGGCGCCGGCGGCCCGGTGCCGATGAGGAGGTCGGCGAGATGCGTGAGCTCGGCGATCATGATCAATGCGGCGGAAATCGGGATCACCGACTGCACGATGCTCATCGGCAGCCACGGCAGGCTCACCAGCGAGTCGGTGGCAGCACCGGCAGGATGGAGGCACCGACCGAGCCGAGCAGCGCGAAGAACGCGATCACCATCAGCTGCGGCCGCGATGTTGAACGCGCGCCGGCGCTGCGCCACGGCATCACCTCGACCAGTTCCGGGCAGCCGATGTGCGCGCGTCTGACCGACGCCAGCGCCGACGCCGTAGAACGTGAGCCACGCAAGCAGCACCGACGCGACCTCGTCGTACCACGATCGAGCGAGTGGCCGAGCGATGCGAAACACGACGCCGAGCGTCACCTCGACGGCCAGCGTCGCGACAGCGCGATCACGACCCACTCGAGCACGTGGCCGTAGCCGGCGCGGAAACGGGCGGGCGCGCCGCTCGTCGCGGCGTCGCTCCACTTCCGCAACGCGACCGCGCGGTCGATCACTTCCTTCGCGCCCGGCGACTTCCTTGCCGAATTCCTCGTAGATCGGCTTGCTCGCGGCGACGAAGGCATCCTTGTCGACTTCGTTGACCTGCATGCCGGCCTGCTTCAGTTTGCCCAGCAACTCGGTCTCGGCTTTCGCCGCCGTTTCATAGACGTACGCCTGCGTCTCCTTCGCCGTGTCCTCGAGTATCTTGCGCACGTCCGGCGGCAGCGACTTCCAGTGGTTCTGCCGACGGTCAGGTAGGCCGGCGTGTAGACGTGCCCGGACAGCGACAGGTATTTCTGCACTTCCTGCAGCTTCGCCGAATAGATCTGGGTGAACGGATTTTCCTGACCGTCCATCACGCCGGTCTGCAGCGCGGTGAAAAGTTCCGAGAATTTCATCGGGCTCGGGTTGGCGCCGTAGGCCTGGAACATCTTGAGGCGCCACTTGCCTTCGGGGACGCGCAGCTTGATGCCCTGGCCAGGTCCGCAGGCGCATTGATCGGCCGCTTGTTGTTGGTGATCTGGCGATACGCCGTTCTCCCACACCGCGAGGACCATGAGGCCCTTCTTCTCCGCCGCGGGCGCGAGCTTCGGCCAGAAGACCTCCTTCTCGATGCGACCCATGTGCGCGCGGTCCTTGACGAGGTAGGGCATCTCGAACACGCCGAAGAGATCGACCTCGGAGCTCATCACCGTCGACGGCAGCGCCATGTCCACCGTCCCGAGCTTCAGCTTCTGCAGCAACTCCTTGTCGCCACCCAGCTGGCTCGAGCCAAAGACGACGACCTTGGCCTTGCCGCCAAGCTTGGCATTGGCACGCTTGGCGAACTCCTCGGCCGACGCCTGGAACAGCGAGCCCGGCTCGCCGACGTGGCCCAGTTTGATTTCGGTCTGGGCACCTGCCGGCGCCACGGCAAGCAACGCCGCGGCGCAGAGCAGCTGGCGAACGCGAGGGTGCGCGGCAGCACGCGGCGGATGGTGATAGGGCGATCAATTGGCATCATGGACCTCCTTAAAGGGCTCGTCGAGCCGGGAGCCGCGGGACGGGACATTGCCCGCTTCGATTGTACCGCGCACCGTTGCCGGTTCACGCAGCACGGGCGAGTTCGGACCCGGCGGTCTCGGCGAGATAATCGATCGCCGCTTGCGCGCCACCCTTGCGGTGGGGTACGCGAGCCAGCGCCAGTCCCATCTCGACGCCACAGAGTGTGCCGGCGAGCATCAGGTCGTTGAAATGGCCGAGGTGGCCGATGCGAAAGATTTTCCCGGCGACCTTGCCGAGGCCCGTGACCCAGCGACAGGTCAAAGTGTTCGAGGACATCTTGCGAAAGCCATCGGCGTTGTGGCCCTCCGGCATCATGACGCCGGTCAGCGTCGAACTGTATAGCGTCGGGGTCGGCGCACAGGATTTCGAGCCCCCAGCGTCGACCGCGCGCCGCGTGGCCGCGGCCAGCCGATCGTGACGCGCGAACACCCGCTCGAGCCCTTCGGCGAACAGCATGTCGAGCGCCGCGGCGAGACCGTAGAGCAGATTCGTCGCCGGCGTGTACGGAAAGAATCCATTCGGGGCGAGCGCCAGCATCTCGCTCCAGTCCCAGTACGATCGTGGCAGTCGCGCGGTCTTCGCAGCCGCCAGCGCCTTGTCGCTGATCGCGTTGAACGACAGTCCCGGCGGCAGCATCAGGCCCTTCTGGGATCCTGCGACGGTGACGTCGACGCGCCACTCGTCGTGGCGATAGTCGATCGAGGCCAGCGACGAAATCGTGTCGACCATGTAGAGCGCAGGATGCCGGGCACGATCGATCGCGCCGCGCGCGTCGGGGATCCGGCTGGCGACCCCGGTGGAAGTCTCGTTGTGCACGACGCACACGGCCTTGATCGCGTGCTCGCGATCCGCGGCGAGCCTTGCCTCGATCGCTTCCGCCGAAATGCCGTGGCGCCAGTCGCCCGGAAGGAATTCGACGGCGAGTCCCAGTCGCTCGGCGAGGCGCTTCCACAGTGCCGCGAAATGCCCCGTCTCGGCCATCAGCACGCGGTCGCCGGGCGACAGCGTGTTGACGAGCGCCGCCTCCCACGCGCCCGTCCCCGAAGCCGGATAGATGACGACCGCCCCATCGGTCTTGAATACTTTTTTCATGCCGGCGAAGACCTCTTTGCCCAGCGTGGCGAACTCGGGCCCGCGATGATCGATCGTCGGCGCGTCGATCGCGCGCAGCACGCGATCCGGCACATTGGTCGGTCCCGGAATCTGCAGAAAATGGCGGCCGGAAGGTTGTCGGATGAGCGGATTCATGGCGATGGTGCCTCGGGTTGGCCAACGGTCGGGCGCCGGCGGTGCCCGGCGGACCGGGAAGACCCATGCTACTCATCTTTGCCGCATGCCCGCAAGCGCCGGCGTCGGGTCTGCCACCGTATCCTCTACAATCGGGCGCATGGAAATCGCTGCGCTCCGGCCGTTCTGCCGACGAGTGACGTGTTGCCAGTCGGATTCCGGCAGGCCCGAATGAGCGCCGCAGAGGCGAAGCCGCTCGTGTTTCAGCGAGGCCGCAGCGGCGGTGATCTCGCCGCGCGCCTAGCCCGCGCCGTGGCGGGCGATGTCCTGTTCGACGCCGGATCGCGGGGTCGTTATGCGACCGACGCGTCGATCTACCAGGTCGAGCCCGTGGGCGTGCTCGTGCCGAAGAGCGCCGACGACGTCCGTGCTGCCATCGCAATCTGCCGCGAGCACGAGGTGCCCGTGCTGCCGCGCGGCGCGGGCAGCTCGCAATGCGGGCAGACGGTCGGCGCCGCGCTGGTGATCGACCAGAGCAAGCATCTTTCCCGGATCATCGCGTTCGATCGCGATGCGATGACGGTCGCCGTTGAGCCCGGCGTCGTCCTGGACCAGCTCAACGCGTTCCTGAAGTCGCATGGATTGTGGTTTCCGGTCGACGTCAGCACGTCGGCGCAGGCGACTCTGGGCGGGATGGCCGGCAACAATTCGTGCGGCTCGCGTTCGATCGCCTACGGCAACATGGTGCACAACGTGCACGCCATCGACGCGCTGCTCGCCGACGGAACCGAAGCGCGTTTTGGCCCCGAGCGCGAGATGGATGCGGCGGCGCCGCGCATCGGTGACCTGCTGCGCGGCTTGCGGGCGATCGGCTTGCGCGAGCAGCGCGAAATCGAGCGTAGCGTGCCGAAGCTCTTGCGCCGCGTCGGCGGCTACAACATCGATGTCTGCTGCCCGCAGAGCGAGCGGCCGTACACCTCGGATGGCAGCGTCAACTTCGCGCATCTGCTCGTCGGCAGCGAAGGCACGCTGGCGTGGACGCGCGAGCTCACGCTGAAGGTCGCGCCTTTGCCCGTGCATCGGGCGCTCGGCGTCGTCAACTTCCCGACGCTGTACAAGGCGATGGCGTGCGCGCGCCACCTTGTCGCGCTGCAGCCGTCCGCGGTCGA
Organism: uncultured beta proteobacterium; assembly: GCA_963695725.1. Lineage (GTDB taxonomy): Bacteria > Pseudomonadota > Gammaproteobacteria > Burkholderiales > Casimicrobiaceae > CAIWHR01. The sequence goes on along the minus strand of CAVOHM010000001.1, from coordinate 834,003 downwards.
GCTGGTCGACCGGACGATGATCGACCTCGCACGCGGCAATCCCGCGTTCCGCCCGGTCATCGATGCCGCGCTCATAGGCGAGCCCGACGCGATCCTGCTTGTCGAGTTCATCGGCAACACGCGCGAGGATCCGCTGCGGCTTCTCGGGGATCTCGTGGCACTGATGGGCGAACTCGGCCTGCCGGGCAGCGTGGTCGAAATGACCGATGCCCTCGCGCAAAGGGCGCTGTGGGACGTGCGCAAGGCCGGGCTCAACATCATGATGAGCCTCAAAGGCGACGGCAAACCGGTGTCGTTCATCGAGGATTGCGCGGTGCCGCTCGAGCATCTCGCCGAGTACGTGGACCGGCTGACGGAGGTTTTCGCGAAGCACGGCACACGCGGCACCTGGTACGCGCACGCGTCGGTCGGCACGCTGCACGTGCGTCCGATACTCGACATGCGCCGCGACGGCGCCGTCAAGATGCGCGCGATCGCCGAGGAGGCGAGCGCGATGGTGCGCGAATACAAGGGAGCGTTTTCGGGCGAGCACGGTGATGGCCTCGTGCGCACCGAATGGGTGGGCTGGCAGTTCGGCCCGCGCTTGTCCCGCGCGTTCGAGGAGATCAAGGATCTGTTCGACCCCGCCGGGCTGATGAACCCGGGAAAGATCGTGCGCGGGGCGCGGATGGACGATGCTGCGTTGTTTCGCTTTCCTCCAGGTCATCGCACGCAACCGGTGGCCACCGCGCTCGACTGGTCGGCGTGGGACGTTGAGAACGATGCCCGCACCGGGACGCTGAGCGCGCCTGGCACCGGCGGTGATCCGGCGCAGGGCTTCGGGAAGGCCGTCGAGATGTGCAACAACAACGGACACTGCCGCAAGTTCGACGCGGGAACGATGTGTCCGAGTTATCGCGCGACGCGCGACGAGGAGCACCTGACACGCGGCCGCGCCAACACGCTGCGCCTCGCACTCTCGGGCCACTTCGGCGCCGATGCGCTGGCGTCGGAGCCCGTGCGCGCGGCGCTCGACCTCTGCGTGAGCTGCAAGGGTTGCCGGCGCGAATGCCCGACCGGCGTCGACATGGCGCGAATGAAGATCGAAGTGCTCCATCGACGGCAGCGCGTGCACGGGCTGCCGTTTCGCGATCGGCTGATCGCGCATCTGCCGCGCTGGGCGCCGTGGGCGGCGCGGTTGCCGTGGCTCGCCAATCTGCGCAACACGGTGCCGGGGGCCGCGAGACTGGGCGAGACCCTGCTCGGCTTTTCGGCGCAACGAACGCTCCCGGCATGGCGACGCGACACGTTCCTGCGCGACGTGGCTGCCGCGCCTGATGCTGCTGCGCCTGATGCTGCTGCGCCGGCGAACCCGGACGTCGTGCTCTTCGTTGACACGTTCACCAACTATTTCGAGCCCGAGAATGCGCGGGCGGCAGTCAACGTGCTGCGCGCCGCCGGTTATCGTGTTCGCGCCGCGCGCGCCGACGCAGCGGACGCCGAGCCTGCGCGCCCGCTGTGCTGCGGCCGGACCTACCTTGCCGCGGGATTGGTCGACGAAGCAAAGGCCGAGGCGCGCCGCGTCGTGGCTGCGCTGTTGCCGCTGGTCGAGCGCGGCGCCGCGATCGTCGGCCTCGAGCCGTCGTGCCTCTTCTCGTTGCGCGACGAGTTCCTGGTGATGGGATTGGGGGATGCCGCGCAACGCCTGGCGGACCACGCGTTGCTCGTCGAGGAATTCCTCGCGCGCGAGCATCGCGCCGGTCGGCTCACGCTGCAGCTCGTTGCGCTGCCGCAAAAGCGCGCACTCCTGCATGCGCATTGCCACCAGAAGGCGTTCGACGCGGTGACCTCGGTGCAGCAGGTATTGGCGCTCGTCCCCGAGCTCGCGGTCGATCTCGTCGAATCGAGTTGTTGCGGGATGGCGGGAAGCTTCGGTTACGACGCGGCGCACTACGACGTGTCGGTCCGGATGGCCGAGCAGGCGTTGCTGCCCGCCGTGCGCGCGGCGGCGTCCGACACGCTCATCGTGGCCGACGGGACGAGCTGCCGCCATCAGATCGCGGATCTCACGCGCGGTGAGGGCGCGCGCGCGCCGATCCACGTCGTGCGCGTGCTGGAGCGCGCGCTTGCCGGCGAACGCTGAACGCGGGCCACACCGGCGATGGCATTGCAGCTGCTGGACAACATCATATGGGCGAGCCTCGCCGGCGCCCATGCGACGTACGCGTCCGGCACGAGCGAAGCCCGGCGGTATGCGCCTGGCTTCTCGCCGATCGTAGGGTTCGCCAACGCGCAGCGCCCCGACTTTGCCGCGCTCGCTCCCTACTGCGAACCGGGCGAGCATTTCTATTGCGCCGGATGGACAGGGCCCGCGCCGTCCGGATGGCGCATCCATACCGGCGAGACCATGCAACAGCTGGTGTGGAACGCGCCGATGCCCGGAGACGATCCCGCGTTTGCGGCGGTCCGGCTGGGACCCGAGCACGTGACGCGGATGCTCGAACTCGTTGCGCTGACCCGGCCCGGGCCGTTCGCCGCGCGAACGGGAGAACTGGGTGAGTACTACGGCGTCTTCGAGTCGGGGCGGCTGGTGGCCATGGCGGGGGAACGCATGGATGCCGGGGCGCTGAGAGAGATCAGCGGTGTCTGCACCCATCCCGATTTCCAGGGACGCGGGCTCGCGCGGCGCCTCGTTCTGAAGCTGATTCGACGGGAGATGGCGCGCGGCCTGACACCGTTTCTGCACGTCATGAGCGACAACGTGAACGCGCGACGCATTTATCAGCACATGGGCTTTCGCATGCACCAGGACGTCACGGTGCGCGTCGTATCGCGCGAGCCGTAGCCGTATTCTCCATGCGGCGCAATTGCGTATCATCCGGTTGCGGCGCGCGGGAGCTTCGTCTTTGGCGCACGGGATAGGTTGGTGCCGCTCTTGATGCCGGTCGCATTCACGCCGAGCCGCCAGGGTGCCGCTGCCAACGCCCTATCGAATGTGGCACGGGGAGGCAACACCATGCTCGGACTCATGCAAGACGTTCCGCTGCTGATCTCGAACCTGATCGTGCACGCGGATCGTCATCACGGCAGCGTCGAGATCGTTTCGCGCCGTGTCGAAGGCGATATCCACCGCTGCACCTACCGCGAACTGCACGCCCGTTCCAGGCGCCTCGCCAACGCGTTGGACGCGCTCGGCATCGGTCCGTCGGACCGCGTGGCGACGCTGGCCTGGAATGGCTACCGGCACATGGAGCTCTACTACGGCGTGGCGGGCAAGGGCGCGATCGTGCACACGATCAATCCCCGGCTCCCGGCAGAACAGATCGTGTGGATCACCCGGCACGCCGAAGACGCCCTGCTGTTTTTCGACTTGACGTTCCTGCCCATCGTCGAGCAGATCGCGGCCCAGTGCGAGACGCTCAAGGGTTTCGTGCTGATGACCGACCGCGCGCACATGCCGGCGACGACGGCGATTGCCAACCTGCTCTGCTACGAAGAACTGCTGGCCGGCGCGGGCGACCAGTACGCGTGGCCTGAATTCGACGAAAACCACGCGTCGTCGATGTGCTACACGTCGGGCACGACGGGCAATCCGAAAGGGGTTCTTTACAGCCATCGCTCCACGGTGCTGCACACGTTCGCCGCCGCGCTGCCGGACGCGTTGTGCCTCTCGGGAAAGGACACCGTCCTCCCGGTCGTGCCGATGTTCCACGTGAATGCGTGGGGCATTCCGTACGCGGCGGTGATGGTTGGTGCGAAGCTGGTGTTTCCCGGCGCTGCGCTCGAAGGCAAGTCGCTGCATGCGCTGATGGAGGCCGAAGGCGTCACGATCTCCGCCGGTGTGCCGACGGTCTGGCAGGGCCTCCTCGGCTACATGGAGCAGCACGGCCTCAAGTTCTCCACGATGCGGCGCACCGTGATCGGCGGTTCGGCGCTGCCGCCCGCGATGCTGCGCACGTTCGAGGAGAAATACGGCGTGGCAGCAGTCCACGCATGGGGAATGACCGAACTCTCCCCGCTCGGCACCGCCTGCGCGCTGCGCGGCAAGCACGCGGGTCTCACGCGTGAAGCGCTGTATGCGGTCAAGGCCAAGCAGGGTCGCACGATCTTCGGCGTCGACCTGAAAATCGTCGACCCGGGCGGCAACGAGCTGCCCTGGGACGGTGTCCAGTTCGGTGAACTTCTCGTGCGCGGTCCGTGTATCGTCAGCCAGTATTTCCGCGGCGAGGGCGGCGATCCTCTCGTGACCGACGCGCAGGGACGCAAGTGGTTTCCGACCGGCGACGTGGCGACGATCGATGCTGACGGTTACATGCAGATCACCGATCGCAGCAAGGACGTCATCAAGTCGGGCGGTGAGTGGATCAGCTCGATCGACATCGAAAACGTCGCGATGTCGCATCCGGCCGTCGCGATGGCCGCGTGCATCGGTGTCGCGCACCCCAAGTGGGACGAGCGGCCGCTGCTGATCGTCGTGCGCAAGCCCGGCGCGCAGGTGACCCGCGAGGAACTGCTGCAGCACTACGACGGCAAGGTCGCCAAGTGGCAGAAGCCGGACGACGTTGCCTTCGTCGACGCGATCCCGGTCGGCGCCACGGGAAAGATTCTGAAGAACAAGCTGCGCGAGATGTACAACGGACACGAATTGCCGGCCTGAATCGCCGCACCGTCGAATCTCCCTGCGGCCCACGTCTTGCTTCCCCATGCCCGAGGTGAACACCGATCCAGGTTTTGCGTTGAAAGCCTTGCCGCGAAAGCGTCGAGCGGGACGCGGATCGCTGTCGATACCGTGGGTTCCTTGAGATGACAGCGACGACTGCAGCCAATCCCGGCGCCAAGCTCGTGGCCGTCGTCCATGGCTTCGACGCCGAGGGACTGGCGGGCTGGATGCGCCAGAACGTGCCGGGCTTTGCCGGCGAAGCGCGCAACGTCGCGATCGAGCAATTCCAGGGCGGGCAATCGAATCCGACCTATCGCGTGACCACGATGGATGGCGCAGCGTACATTCTGCGGCGCAAGCCGCCAGGCAAACTCTTGCCCTCGGCCCATGCGGTCGAACGCGAATTCCGCGTCATGCAGGCCCTCGCGCCTACCGATGTGCCCGTACCGAGAATGCTCGGTCTGTGCGAGGACCCGGAGGTGATCGGCACGGCCTTCTATCTGATGGAATACGTGAGCGGCCGCATTCTATGGGATCCGACGCTGCCCGGCATGAGCCCTGGCGAGCGCGCCGCGCATTTCGACGAGATCAATCGCGTCATCGCCGCGCTGCACTCCGTCGACCATGTCGCCGTGGGCTTGGGCGACTACGGCAAGAGCGGCCAATACGTCGAGCGTCAGATCGCGCGCTGGGGCAAGCAATACGTCGCCGCCACCGTGGGCGAAAATGGGGCGCCGCGCATTGTCGCGATGGATGAGCTGATGCAATGGTTGCCGCTCCACCTGCCTGCCAGCGACGAAACGTCGATCGTGCACGGCGACTTTCGCCTCGACAACCTGATCTGGCATCCTGGCGAACCGCGCGTGCGTGCCGTGCTCGACTGGGAGCTGTCGACGCTGGGACATCCTCTTTCCGACTTCGCCTATTTCATGATGGCCTGGCGACTGCCCGCGAACGTGTTTCGGGGCATGGCCGGCAGCGACCTCGCCGCGCTGGGCATCCCTTCCGAGGCCGAGTTCATCGCCAGCTACTGTCGCCGCACCGGGCGCAGCGGCATCCCTGGGTTCGAGTACTACCTGATCTTCAACCTCTTCCGGATTGCTGCGATCCTGCATGGCGTCTGGGCGCGAGGCCTGCAGGGCAATGCCTCGAGCGACAACGCCCTCGTCACGGGCCGTCGCGCCGAATCGCTCGCCGCGATTGCCTGGCAAATGACCGACAACGTAACCAACTAGTGTACTGTCCCGTAAATTCGCTCGATAGTTCGCGGCGAAATCAGCCGCCATGCTGCGTTGCGCGGCCTCACCGTACCACGAGGTACGCTGTCGGCCTCGCGCCTTGCCTGACGGCTGATTTCATCCGCTTCTTTATCTTCGGAACTTACGGGACAGCACACTAGCGGGAGCTTGACCGTGGACTTTGCCCATTCCCCGAAAGTGCAGGATCTGCAGGCGCGACTGACGCGGTTCATGGAGGCGCACGTCTACCCCGCCGAACGCGTGTATCACGACGAAGTCGAGGCCAACCGCCGCGCCGGCAATGCGTGGGTGGCGACCGACATCATGGAAGCGTTGAAGCGCAAGGCGCGCGCCGAAGGCTTGTGGAATCTCTTCCTGCCCGAATCGGAACGCGGTGCCGGCCTGACCAATCTCGAATACGCGCCGTTGTGCGAAATCATGGGGCGGTCGTGGATCGCGCCCGAAGCGTTCAACTGCAATGCGCCGGACACGGGCAACATGGAAGTGCTGGAGCGCTACGGCAGCGAGGAACAGAAGCGCCAATGGCTGGCCCCGCTCCTGGCGGGCGAGATCCGCTCGGCCTTCGCCATGACCGAACCGGACGTCGCGTCGTCGGACGCGACCAACATCGAGGCCAGCATCCTGCGCGAGGGCGGCGACTATGTGATCAACGGACGCAAGTGGTGGACCACCGGTGCCCCCGATCCGCGCTGCCGGATTCTCATCGTCATGGGCAAGACCGATCCCGGCAACCCCAGTCGCCACCGGCAGCAATCGATGATTCTGGTGCCCGTCGCGACGCCGGGCGTGACGATGACCCGGCACCTGACGGTGTTCGGTTACGACGATGCGCCGCACGGCCACGGCGAGTTTCTGTTCGAAAATGCGCGCGTGCCGGTCAGCAACATCCTGTTGGGCGAAGGCCGCGGCTTCGAGATCGCCCAGGGCCGCCTGGGACCCGGCCGCATCCACCATTGCATGCGCCTGATCGGCCTCGCCGAGCGCGCACTCGACGCCATGTGCCGGCGCGCTGTCTCACGCGTGGCGTTCGGCAAGCCGGTGGCCGACCAGGGCGTCACGCAGGAAAGAATCGCCGATGCGCGCATCCAGATCGACCAGGCGCGCTTCCTGACCCTCCACGCCGCCTGGAAGATGGACACGGCTGGCAACAAGGCGGCGGCCAAGGAGATCGCGATGATCAAGGTCGCCGCACCCAACATGGCGCAGCAGGTGCTCGACTGGGCCATGCAGGTGCACGGCGCCGCCGGCGTCAGCGACGACTTCCCGCTCGCGTTTCACTACGCGCAGGCACGCACGCTGCGCTTCGCCGACGGTCCCGACGAGGTGCATCGCAACGCGATCGCCAAACGGGAACTCGCGCGCTATCGACCAGCCTAGCACTGACGCGCGCGTGCGCTGCAGCGCGCGGGGATCCCAATGCCGCGAACAGGGCAGCGGGTTGAGGCTGCGCATTCCAGGAAGCGATGCTGCCGACGCCCCCGGATAGCCGCCACCCGACAATCGGCCTGGATCAAGCGCCCGGCACCAGACGCTTGATCTCGGCCTCGCTCAAGCCCGCTGCGCGCAGGATCTCCGCACTGTGCTCGCCGCGCCGCGGCACCGCGCCGGGGACGCCGGACGGGGTCGCCGAAAAGCGCGGAGCCGGGGCGGCCTGCAGCACGCCATCGCGCTCATCGTAGACACCACGCGCGGCGAGATGCGGATGACGCATCGCCTCGGCCGGCGTCAGCACGGGCGCGAAGCACGCGTCGCTGCCTTCGAGGAGATCGACCCAGTGCTGACGCGGTTGCGTGGCAAAGAGGGCCTTCAGGCGTTCGCGCAGGCGCGCCCAATGCCGAGGGTCGTAGGGATGCTGGAAATCCGCGTCGCCGCCGAGCCCGAGCTTGTCGAACAACAGCGCGTTGAACCGCGGCTCCAGCGCGCACACGCTGACGAATCGCCCGTCGGCGCACGCGTAGGTTCCCACCCAATGCGGGCCATCGAGCAAGCCACCGCCACGTTCGAACGGCAGCTGTCCGGCCGCATGGATCGACAGCAGCAGATTCATCAGGTTCGCGCTGCCGTCGACGATGGCGGCATCGATCACCTGCCCTGCGCCGCCGCCTCGTACATGCAGAATGCCGGCGACGATGCCCAGCGCGAGATACAGCGCTCCGCCTCCCAGATCGCCGACCAGCGTCGGTGGCGGCAGCGGCGGCGATCCGGGTTCGCCGGAGAACCACAAGGCTCCGGAAAGCGCGATGTAGTTGAGATCGTGTCCGGCGACGTGCGCGAGCGGACCATCCTGCCCCCAGCCCGTCATGCGGCCGTAGACGAGGCGCGGATTGCGCGCGTGACAGACCTCCGGCCCGAGACCGAGGCGCTCCATGACGCCGGGGCGCATGCCCTCGATCAGAGCGTCGGCATCGTCGAGAAGCCGCAGCACCGCATCGATCGCCTGCGCATCCTTGAGATTGAGCGCCAGCGAGCGCTTGCCGCGATTGACGATGGCATTCGTGCCGAGTTCGAGCGGGTCCCCGGTTATGGCGACGGGGCGCTCGACCAGGATGATCTCCGCGCCCATGTCGGCCAGCAGCATGCCGCAGAAAGGTCCCGGCCCGATGCCTGCGAATTCGACGACGCGGATTCCATCCAGAACGCCCATCTTCGCCACTCCTCGACCAGGCGCGTTGCGTTGCCCGGCAACATCACGCCGGCAGGCATGCCGGCCCGAGCGGCTCGAAGCTCTTGTAGGTGAGTATGAACTCCCGGTGGCCGAGCGCCTCGGATTTCGTCGCTTCGCCGCTTCCGACGCGGCGCACCAGGTCGTAGATCTCGCGCCCGACCTCCGGCAGCGTGGCGTGGCCTTCGAGGATGCGTCCGGCATCGACGTCCATGTCGTCCGCCATCCGCTTGAACGTTTCCGGATTCGCGCACACCTTGATCACCGGCGCGATCGCGGAGCCGACGACCGAGCCGCGGCCGGTCGAGAAGAGGATCACCTGCGAGCCGCAGGCGATGAGCTCGGCGATCTCGGCGTTGTCGTTGATGTTGGGAAAGCCGAAGCGCACTTCGCCATCGGGAACGACATCGAGCAGGTAGAGGCCCTTGCGCGGCGGCGCGATTCCCGGCTTGACGATGCCGTCGATCCGCGACTGCCCGGACTTCGCATACGCGCCGAGCGACTTTTCTTCGATCGTCGTGAGTCCGCCATCGGCATTGCCCGGCGCAAAGCTCGCGTAGCCCAGCGTCGCGTAATAGCCGGCCGCCTTTGCCACCGTGCGCTTCAACGCGTCGCCCAACGCCGGATTCGCTGCCCGCGCGGCCATCAGGTGTTCCATGCCGATGAGCTCGCCCGTTTCCTCGAAGATGGTCTTCGCGCCGTCGGCGACGAGGAGATCGAAGGCCATTCCCATCGCGGGATTGGCGGTGAGCCCCGACGTCGCGTCGGAGCCCCCGCAGATCGTGCCGACAGTCAGCTCGTCGATTCCCATCGGCACGGGCTGCTGGCGCGCGATGACGGGCAGCGTTCGTTCGATCCAGTCGCGCCCGGACGCGATGGCGCGTTGCGTGCCGCCGGCATCCTGAATGCCCACTGTTTCCACCGGACGCCCTGACGCCTCGATCGCTCCGGCGAGCCGCCGCTTGTCGAAGCCCTCGCAGCCGAGCGACACCAGCAAGGCGCCGCCGACGTTGGGATGCGTGCACAGCTTTTCCATCATCGTGAGCGCGTACGCATTCGGATAGCAGCCCGGGAAGCCGATGAGATGCACGCCCTGTTCGCGGAACAGGACGGCGATCTCGCGCGCCACGTGGTGCGCGCACTCGACGAGATACGCGACGACCAGGACGTTGCGAATTCCCTTGCGGCCGTCCGCGCGGAGGTAGCCTTGCAGCATCGCGTGCCTACGTTGGCAACGTGTATGTCGGGAGATAGTTGCTCTCGACGTTGTGCGTGTGCACGTACTCGCCGGCGGCGATGGCGTGCGTCGCGGTGCCGATCGGGCAGCTGTACTTGAGGATGATCTCTCCCTTGGCGATCGCTTGCGCCGCGAGCTTGTGGCCGACCGCGATATTGCGGCCGACCTTGATGGCGACGCCGTCGAGCATGACCGTTTCGCCGGACTTGAGCGGGCGCAAGGCGACGGCGACGTTGTCCGCAGGCGACATTCGCATCACCGCGCGCGCGTCGCGTCGGTCAGAACTTGCCATACCTGTTGTACGCCTCGACCGGATCCATGCCGCCGACCAGGGCACGGCGCATTTCGCTCTCGGTGGCGACGACTTCTTCGGTCTTCGCGACGACTTCCGCGACGAGCGCCTGCGGGATGATCACGACGCCGTCGCGGTCGCCGAGCAGGTAATCGCCGGTCGCGATGGTGACGGCGCCGATCGTGACCGGTTCGCCGAAACGGTCGGGAATCCATCGTTCGACGATGTCGGACGGCGTGAGGAACGAGCAGAACACGGGAAAGCCCTGTGCCAGCACGAGGTCGGTGTCGCGCGAGCCGCCGTCGACGACGTAGCCGAGCACGCCACGCGCCGCGAGCGTCTGCGCGGACAGCTCGCCCATCAGCGCGACCTCGTGATTGTTGGGCTGGCAGACCACGACGTGGCCCGAGGGCGCCTTTGCCAGCAGCGTGCACCAGCCGAGCAGCGTTTCGTGCCGGGTTTTCGTGCGGTCGATGTGGCCGGAAACGGTCCAGACCGGACCCGCGACCCTGGTGCCCGGCGCGATAGCCTTGATCGCAGGCGGCAGCACGATGTTCGCGTGTCCCATCATCCGCAGCACGTCGTGCACCGCGCCGGTATAGCAGCGGGCGAGGCGTTCGGTCAGCGCGGTCATCGGTGTCCTCGCAGCCGCGGCAGCGGGTTCGTCACGTCTTCTTCCGCCAATGACCGATGATCGCGCCCATGGCCGCCATGCCGACCACCATGTAGCCGGAATTGATCAGCCAGAGCGATAGCGGCCTCGCCTCGAATCCATAGTTCGTCGCCAGCGTCGACGCGATCAACAGAAGCGCGAGCGTGGCACTCAATCGCGCACCGCTGCTCGCCGACGTTGCACCGAGCCTGGGCAGGAGCCAGGCGATCGCGTACGCGACGACCAGCGCGGCGCCGAGCGCGATGATGTAGGGCAGCGGCGAGTGGCCGTGCTGCGCCGCGAGCTCGGCTTCGGTCTTGCCTATACCCGCCATCCACGCCTGCCCCAGAAGCGTGTACCAGCCGGCGCCCAGCAGGAACTGGACGACGCCGGCGACCCAGACCGCGACGTGGTTGACCGCATGCATGTTTCCTCCATGATTTTGTGTCTGCGCTAGGGGCTTCCAGCGGCCTCTATCGGACCGTGCGGCGGAATGTTGCACTGGTGTCCCGCAGAGGGCAAGCCCCGGCGCGGCATCGAGGGGGCTAGAACAGATCGAGCTGCGGCGTGGCGCCGGGCGGGGGCCGGAAGCGCGTGGTATCGAGCGGCGCATTGCGGTCCGTGTTAAGACCGAGGCGCTTGCACGCGAGCGCGAAGCGCTTGCGGATGAGATCGGCGAATTCGCCCTGGCCGCCCATGCGCACTCCGAAACGCGATTCATTGTCGCGCCCGCCGCGGATCTGCCGAACGAGGCTCATGATGTGCGCCGCCCGCTGCGGGTAGTGCGTCGCGAGCCAGGCGCGGAAAAGCGGCGCGACCTCGAGGGGAAGCCGCAGCATCGTCCACCCCGCGTGACGGGCGCCGGCCGCTGCGGCGGCCTCCAGAATCGCCTCCAGCTCGCGGTCGGTGAGCTGCGGGATCACAGGCGCGACGTTGACGCCGACCGGCACGCCTGCGCCGCTCAATGCCCTGATGATCTGCAGGCGGCGATGCGGCGCGGCCGCGCGCGGATCCAGCTTGCGCGCGAGTTCGCGATCGAGCATCGCGATCGAGATGAACACGCGGGCGAGTCCCTGCGCGGCCATCGGCGCGATGAGGTCGAGGTCGCGCTCGATCAACGCCCCCTTGGTCGTGATCGTCAGCGGATGCCGGCATTCGGCGAGCACTTCGAGGACGGAGCGCGTGATCTTCCACTCGCGCTCGATCGGCTGGTAGGGATCGGTGTTCGCGCCAAGCGCAATCGGCTCGCAGCGATAGCCGGGTTTCGCCAGTTCGGCGCGAAGCAGCGTCGCCGCGTCGGGCTTGGCGAAGAGCTTCGTCTCGAAATCGAGCCCGGGCGACAGATCGAGATAGGCGTGCGTCGGTCGCGCGTAGCAGTAGACGCAGCCATGTTCGCAGCCCTGGTACGGGTTGATCGACTGCGTGAACGGGATGTCGGGCGAATCGTTGCGGCTGATGATCGTGCGCGCTCGCTGAATCCGGACGATCGTCTTCGGTCGGCGGCGGCTCGCCGTCGCCATCCGCCGCCGTCGACGCGGCGGCCCAGCCGTCGTCGACCGCCTCCCGCCGCTCGCTGCGGAAGCGGTTCTCCGGGTTGAAGGTTGCGCCACGGCCCTTGGCTGGCGCGGACGGGACGGCCATCCTGTCCCCGATCAGGCGGTGCCCGCGACGTCCCGGAACCCGCCCCACCGGGCCGCAATTCTGCGTCGCATGGTCGTTTTCGCCCATCCTCGAAACCACCATTCTAGACCCCGCTCCACGCCATTGGCGCCGGCGCGCGCTTTCGCGTCGGGGCTTGCGCTACCATTACGCGGGAAAGCGCCGGCACGCCGCCGTGCGACGTCGCCCGATGACCAAGCCCAAGACCACGCACTTCGACACGCTATCGCTCCATGCCGGCGCGCGGCCCGATCCCGTCACTGGCGCGCGCGCGACGCCGATCTACCAGTCGGCGTCGTTCGTCTTCCCGGACAGCGATCACGCGGCCGCTCTCTTCAACATGGAGCGGGCAGGCCACGTCTACTCGCGGATCTCCAATCCGACGTGCGCGGTACTGGAGGAGCGCATCGCCGCGCTCGAAGGCGGCGTCGGCGCGATTGCGACCGCGAGCGGACAGGCGGCGCTGCATCTTGCGATCGTCACGTTGCTCGGCGCGGGAGATCACATCGTCGCGTCGCGCGCGCTCTACGGCGGCTCGCATAATCTGCTCGACTACACGATGCCTCGGTTCGGCGTGACGACGACGTTCGTCGATCCGCGCGACCTCGACGCCTGGCGCGCCGCGGTACGCCCGAACACGCGGCTGTTCTTCGGCGAAACGCTCGGCAATCCGGGCCTCGACGTGCTCGACATTCCCCGCGTGGCGAACCTGGCGCACGAGTCGGGATTGCCGCTCCTCGTCGATTCGACCTTCACCACGCCATGCCTGATGCAGCCGTTTGCGCACGGGGCGGATCTCGTCGTCCATTCGGCGACCAAGTTCCTCTCCGGCCATGGTGTCGTGATCGGTGGGCTGCTCGTCGATGCGGGGCGATTCGATTGGGATGGCAACGGCAAGTATGCGGCCGCGCGCGGCAAATTCCCGACGCTGACGGAGCCCTATGCCGGGTTTCACGACATGGTGTTTGCCGAGGAATCGACGACCGCGGCGTTCCTGCTGCGCGCGCGGCGCGAGGGCATCCGCGACTTCGGCGCCTGCATGGCGCCGACCACGGCTTTCCAGATTCTGCAGGGGATCGAGACGCTGCCGTTGCGGATGGCGCGCCACGTCGAGAACACGCGGAAGATCGTCGCGTTTCTCGTCGCGCACCCGCTGGTCGATGCGGTGGCGTACCCGGAATTGCCCGGACACCCGGATCACGCACTCGCGCGGCGTCTGCTGCCGATGGGCTGTGGCGCCGTGTTCAGTTTCAACCTGAAAGGCACGCGCGCGCAGGGGCGAAGGCTCATCGAGACACTCAGGATCTTCTCGCATCTTGCCAACGTCGGCGACGCGAAGTCGCTGGTGATCCATCCGGCTTCCACGACGCACTTCCGGATGTCGGCCGAGGATCTCGTCAGGGCCGGGATCACCGAGGGGACGATTCGCCTGTCGGTCGGGCTCGAGCATCCGGACGACCTGATCGAGGACCTCTCGCGGGCGCTGCACGCGGCCGGAAAAAACTGATGCGCCTGGCCGTTACGGGTAACGACGTCTATGCGTATACCGGCTCGCGGTCGCAGAACCGTGCGCTGCCCACGGCGCTCTTCGTCCACGGCGCGGGGAACGACCACAGCGTCTGGGCGCTCCAATCGCGTTATTTTGCCCATCACGGCTGGAATGCGCTTGCCGTCGATCTGCCCGGCCATGGCCGGTCCGGCGGCGATCCGTTGTCGTCCGTCGAAGCGATTGCCGATTGGATTCCCGCCGTGCTCGACGCGGCAGAAGTCGAACGTGCCGCGCTCGTCGGTCATTCGATGGGATCGCTGGCCGCACTCGAGTGCGCGGCGCGGCATCCGGAGCGCGTGACCAAGGTCGCGCTGATCGGCCCTGCGACACCGATGCCGGTGTCCGACGCGCTGCTGGACGCCGCGAAGCGGAACGATCACGTCGCGCACGAGCTCATCACCGGTTGGTCGTACAGCGCGGGCAAGCAACTCGGCGGCAATCAGGTTCCGGGCGTGTGGCTCACCGGAAGCGCGATGCGCCTGCTGGAGCGCACGAAGCCCGGGGTGCTCCATGCCGATCTCGCGGCCTGTCACGCGTATGCGGCGGGGCTCGCTGCCGCGGCGAAGGTTCGCTGCCCGGTGCTCGTGATCGTCGGCACGCGCGACATCATGGCGCCGTCGAAAAACGCGCAGGCGCTGATCGCGGCGCTGCCCGGCGCGAAACTCGTTTCGCTTCCCGATTGCGGGCACGCGCTGATGGCCGAGGAGCCCGACGCGGTTCTCGACGCACTCCGCGCTTTTCTAGATCTATCCAATAGGCTGCGCGGCCCGATAACTTTGTCTGTCCTCGCTCGCCCCTCGTGTACGTCTATGTACTATCTCGGGGCTCGCTGCGGGCCTTCGCGTCTCGGGCCGCTCGCGGATTCGGATAGATTCTAAATAACCGTCGTCCACGATGCCGCCGAACTCGAACACAGCCGCGCGCCCGGTGTGCGGCACGTGCCCGCGACGGCGCCTTTGCGCTGGCTCGCGCAGGGATTCAGCGACTACCGCGCGCATCGTGTGCCGAGCCTCTTCTATGGGGTGTGCTTCGCCCTGATGGGATGGTTCATCGCCTATACGTTTCAGCACGCGTACGAATATGTCTCGGCGCTCGTGACCGGATTTTTCCTGGCGGGTCCCTTTCTCGCGATCGGGCTGTACGATCTGTCCCGCCGTCGTGAGCGGGGCCTGCCCACGGGACTGATTCCGACGCTCACTGCCTGGGCGCCGAACGTCGGCGCGATCGGAATGTTCACGCTGGTGCTGGGCGTCATCCTGCTCGTCTGGGCGCGCGCGTCGCTGATCGTGTTCGCGCTGTTCTACACCGGGGAGATGCCGACGGTCGCCACTTTTTTGGCGCAGATGCTCTCCCCCGACAATCTCGAGTTCGTGTTCGCGTACGTCTGCGTCGGGGGATTCTTCGCCGTCCTCGTATTCGCGATCAGCGTGGTCTCGGTGCCCATGATGCTCGACCGCGACGCGGATGGCATCGTCGCGGTCCTGACGAGCCTGAGGGCGGTCCGGGCAAACGTACCGGCGATGCTCGTCTGGGGGGCGCTGATACTGACGTTGACCGCGGCCGGGTTCGCGCTGTTCTTCGTCGGGCTCGTCGTCACCGTGCCCGTGATCGGACACGCAACATGGCACGCGTACCGTGCGCTGGTGGAGTGAGGGCCGACGGCTTTTCCCTGGCCGGGTGCTCCCGTCCGACGTCGTCGTTACGGCGATGGCGGGGCCGTCCGGTCGACGGGTGTCAGCGATTCTTCACTGCTTCCACTTGATCGAGCAGCCGACCGACGGGTGCTGGACGGCCGGCGCCTTGCCGCCCTGTCCGACCGCCACCATGGCCGTAAAGAGCTCGCGTGCCGCAGACGGGTTGTCCGAGCGCCCGGAGGCGTCGAGCCGGCCGCGATACGCGAGGCGAAGATCCCGGTCGAAGCCGAAGAAATCCGGAGTGCATACGGCGCCATAGGCACGCCCGACCTCCTGCGTCTCGTCGATCACGTACGGAAACGAGATCCCGTGCTGTACGGCGAACGCCTTCATGTTGTCGAACGAATCGTCGGGATACGCGGCGGGGTCGTTGCTCATGATCGCGACGCTGCCAACACCGTGCCGGCGAAGTTCGGTCATGTCGCGTACGATTTTCGCGATCACCGCCTTCACATAGGGACAGTGGTTGCAGATGAACATCACGACCGTCCCGTTCGCGCCGCGGACCGATTCGAGCGTGTGGCGCGTTCCGTCGGTGCCGGCGAGGTCGAAGGACGCGGCGGGCCATCCGAGCTGGCCCGAAGGTGTTGTCAGGCTGACCATGAGACATTCCTCCGTGGTGGTTCGTAAAGAGTCTCGGGCATGGTAATGTTAACCGGGCCGGCACAGGCATTCCAGCGGCAATGTTCCGACCCGTAACGCGGGTCCACCCTGTCGACACCATGCACGTCGCCCGCCATTCCGACCCCGACGCGTTTCTCGCTGCGGCTGCGCCGATGTCCGCGCGCGGCGAAGCATCCGCCAGCTTCTTCACGGGTTGGGCGCACTTGATGAAGCGGACGCCAGCGCAAGCCGACGGGCGCGTCTACCTCGCGACCTGTCGCCATGGGCGAATTCATGGCGCGGCGATCCAGCGTGACGAAGGTCCGGTGATCATCGGGCAAAGCGACGCGCCCGCGGCCATCGCCTTCGCCGACGATCTCGCCCGCGACTGGGCCGGACTGCAAGGCGTGGTCGGCGCACTTCCGGCCGCCGAGGCGTTCGCGCGGCGCTGGAACCGGCTGACCGGACGTACGCACCGGCTTCGGGTCCGCCTGCGGCAGCACGCGCTGGCCACCGTCAACGATTTGCCGATGGCGCCCGGGGCGCCGCGGACCGCGACCGAGGCCGACACGGAGTGGTTGATCGAACGGCAGTACGCGTTCATGGCGGAAGTCGGGCTGCCGGACCCACCCAGCCGCGTCCGCGAACTCCTGCCAGGGCGGGTAGCGCATGGCGAATTCTGGATCTGGGATCACGACGGGCGCGCGGCCTACGCCGGCTTCAGTGACGCGGCCCCGGACTTTGCCCGAATCGCTCCCGTGTACACGACTCCCGAGTGCCGCGGACGCGGTTACGCAACGTCGCTCGTCGCAAAGATGGCTCGCGAACTTCTTGCGCGCGGGAAGCGGCGGTTGTTTCTGACGACCGACATCGCGAACCCGACGTCCAACGCGATCTATGCCCGTATCGGCTTTTGCGCCGAGAACGACGATTGGCATTTCGACTTCGTCGCGTCCGACAAGTAACGCGATGGCGGCGCCGCGCTTCTTCGTTCCCTCGGGAGTCGTGCCGGCAGAGCTCGGCGCGACGGTCGACCTGCCTGACGCGGCTGCGCATCATGCGACCCGCGTCCTGCGGCTTGTCGCCGGCGATGCCGTCGTGCTCTTCGACGGTACCGGCGGCGAGTATGCGGCGACGCTCATTCGCGCCGACCGACGGGGTGCCGCGGTCGAAATCGAGCGCTTCGACTCGACCGACCGCGAGTCGCCGCTTGCGCTTACGCTGGCGCAGTGCATTGCCGCGACCGATGCGATGGACTACGCGATCCGCAAGGCGACCGAACTTGGCGTAACGACGATCCAGCCTCTTGTGAGCGCGCGCAGCGCGCCGCTGCCTTCGGGCGAGCGCGCCGACCGGCGGATCGCGCACTGGCGCCAGATCGTGATCGCCGCGTGCGAGCAGTGCGGGCGCAACCGCGTGCCCGAGGTGCTGCCCCCGGTTGCGGTGATGGAGTGGCTTGGCGGCTGGGAGGGGACCGGAATCGTCTCTTCGCCCGAGGCGGATCGTACGCTTGCGGAACTCGGTGAACCGGCGTTGCCGCTCGCGCTCCTGATTGGTCCCGAAGGCGGTTTCGACGCGCGCGAAATGCGGGCGGCCCGCGCGCGGAATTTCGACGTGGTGCGATTCGGACCGCGCGTGCTGCGAACCGAGACGGCGGCGGCGGCCGGTCTCGCGGTGTTGCAGTCGAGGTGGGGGGATTGGCGGTGATCCGCGTCGGCCTGTGGCTTGCCGTCGCGGCGATGGTGGCGAGCTGCGCGGCTCCCCCCGCCGCCGAGCGTGCAGGCGCGAAGCCGTATGCGTTTGTCGTGCTGGGCGAGGAAGGTCGTCCGGTGGCGCGTTTGATCACCACGGCAGCCACATGCCCGCAGATCGAGCTGGATGGCGTCAGCGCACCAATGCGCGTGCGGGCCCGTCCCGCGACGATGCCGCTTCGTCCGACGCGCAGCGCGCCTGCCGATTCGAAGTCCTCCGAGTTTCCGGTGCTCGTCTGCGAAATGCCGATTCCGCCGTCCACGCAACGGGCGGCGATTGCCGGCCACGCGCTTGCGCTTCCGAAGGCGAACCCGCGGCGCATTGTCGTATTGGGTGACACCGGGTGCCGGATGAAGGCCTCGGATCGCGCCTTCCAGGCCTGCAACGACGTCGCGCAGTGGCCATTCGCCGCGGTCGCGGCTGCCGCTGCGCGCGTCGCACCCGATCTCGTCATCCACGTCGGCGACTATCATTATCGGGAGAACGCGTGCCCGACCGGGAACGCCGGATGCGCGGACAGCCCGTGGGGTTACGGCTGGGACACATGGGAGGCCGATTTCTTCGCCCCGGCGGAAGAACTCCTCGCCATCGCGCCCTGGATCGTCGTGCGTGGCAATCACGAGTCGTGCAGCCGTGCGGGCCAGGGCTGGTGGCGATTTCTCGATCCGCGGCCACTCGCGCCACGGCAGGACTGCAATGACGCCGCGAACGACGCGACCGGCGACTACAGCGAGCCGTACGCCGTTCCGCTGGGCGCCGCCACCGACACGCAGTTCATCGTGTTCGATTCCTCGCTGGTCGGCGTCGCGCCGCTGCCGCCGAGCGATCCGATGCGCATGAAATATCGCGACCAGCTCGAGCGCGCGTTCGCGCTGGGGGCGCGAGTGCCGAACACGATCTTCATGAATCACCACCCGATACTGGCGTTCGCGCCGAATCCCGCGAAACCCGATGCCCCGTACCCCGGCAACGGGGCGCTGCAGTCGGTACTGGACGCGCTGCACCCGACCGTGCTGTTTCCGCCGAACGTGCAGGCGGTTTTTTCCGGCCATGTGCACCTGTTCCAGGTGGTCAGCTTTTCGACCCCGCAGCCGGCGCAGTTCGTCAGTGGCAACGGTGGTGACTGGGTCGATACGCCGTTGCGCTTGCCGTTGCCTGCGGGCACTACGCCGGCACCCGGAGCGGTGGTGGCGAACCTGGTGGCGACGAACCGGTTCGGCTTCATGACGATGGAGCGCGCTGGCGCTGCCTGGCGGATGGTTGCGCACGACGCGCGCGGCGCGCCGATGATCGCGTGCACGCTGTTCGAGCGTCGGGCGACCTGCGATCCGGCGACCGCGCGTTGAGTAAAGCCGGCTGCGCCCTCTTCGTCGCCTCCGAGATGATCGAAGGACGGGCCGAAAGCTGTTTCCGACACTATTTTTCGAACGCCGGCAACGGCAGCGCGGGCTTGCCGGCGAGGGTCATCGCCACCGTGCGAAATTCATCCCAGACGTTGCCGCGGCCGATGCCTTTCGCCAGCGCGTCGAGACGGGCCAGCGCGCGAAGGAGCGGGTAGATGGTCTCGGGCGGCACGCGGCGCGCGGCGCGTTCCATTGCCGCCTGCCGTTTTCCCCAGACTCTTGCATTGCGGAGCGCCGTGGCGACAGGCGTACCGGCAGCGATCGCCTCGCGCACCGACGCCAGCGCATGGATGTCCTCGGAGAGTTGCCACAGCAGCAGCGGCATGCCCTCGCCTTCGGCCTCGAGCGCGGCGATGATGCGAAGCGCCCGGGCGGCGTCCGGCGCGAGCCACGCTTCGGACAACTGAAAGATGTCATAACGCGCGACGTCGGTCACCGCCCGCTCGACGGCCTCTGCGAGGAGTTCGCCCTCGGGCAACAGCAGGCCGAGCTTTTCGATTTCCTGTTGCGCCGCGAGCAGATTGCCCTCGCATCGGTCGGCGAGGAACAGCAGCGTCTCGCGTGCCGCGCGCTGCCCCTGCCGCGCGAGGCGCGCGGCGATCCACGGTGGCAATGCGTCGCGCTCCAGCGGATACACCGCGATCGCGACGCCTGCGCCGGCGAGCGCCGAGAACCACGCCGACGACTGCGCCGCACGATCGAGCTTCGGCAGCGTGACGAGCAGCATCTGGTCGGAGCCGGATCGGGCGGCGCAGGCTTCGAGCGCCTTGGCGCCCTCGACGCCCGGCTTGCCCGATGGGATCGCAAGATCGATCAGCTTGCGCGAGCCGAAGAGGCCGAGATTGGCATTGGCGGCGAGAAACGCGTCCCACTTGAATCCGGGTTCTGCGACAAGGACTTCGCGCTCGTCGTAGCCCGCGCGCCGGGCCGCCGCGCGGATCGAGTCAGCCGCCTCGATGCGCGAGCAGCGGCTCGTCGCCGTGGACGACGTAGATCGGCGCGAGCGCGCGCTCGAGATGCGACGCGAGCTGGTTGAGACGAAGCTCCATAGTTATCGAGCACTCAGTGACCGGGAAGTCGCATCGGCGCGGCGACCCCCGGCGAGGGGCAAAAACATGCGCGACGGTAGAGCGGGCGGCGGGGCGGCAAATGGTCCGGTGTGCGCAGCCTGGTTTTCAGGAGGTCATGCGGGTTTCTTCGCCGCCTGCAATCGCCTGACGATCTGCTGCACGGTATCGGTTTGCATCTCCTTCAGGAGTTTTGCCTCCTGCGCCTCGCGCGCGAGCACTTCGGATTCGTTGAACGTGTAGGTGCGGCGCACGACGAGTTCGGCCGCCGGGAGCCAGTCCCGGCCGGAGGCGTCGTGCAACGCGAACGTCACGCGCTTCGTCAACAGGTACTCGCGCGCCCGGCCGCCACCCGACAGCGACAGCACCTGCTTGTCGTCGGTGACGCCGGAAATGTCGAGAATCACCTGCGCGGCGGCCGCGGTGTCCACGAGGGTCGTACTCCCGCCGGAGAGCGCGCGCCGGAGATCCGTGGTAAAGGGCGTGGCCACCGGCGCATTGATGAAGAGCGTCGAGAAGGCATAGCTGACGTCGCCGCGCAGGTGGAAGCCGCATCCGGCCAGTCCCCAGGCCAGGACGGAAGCAAGCAGAACACCGATGCCGCCCGAATGGCCCATGCGAGCGGCGACGGCAGTCATGGCGTGCCTGCCGCGCGACCCGGTGCCGCCACGCGTGGCCAATCGCCGCGAACGTCAAACCACGACATTGACAAGTCGCCCCGGCACGACGATCACCTTCATTACCGCTGCACCCGCTGCGTGTTTGGCGACCTCGGCCGAGGCGCGTGCGGCGGCCTCGATCGACGTGCGGTCGGCATCCGAGGGCACGCGCAGTTTGCCGCGCAGTTTGCCATTGACCTGCAGCACGAGTTCGATCTCGTCCTGCGCAAGCGCGTCGGGGTCGACCTGCGGCCACGGCGCGTCGAGCAGGTCGCCGTGCACCGCAGCGTAGCCCGCGTCCTTCCACAGCGACCACGTGATGTGCGGCACCACCGGATACAGCACGCGGAGCAGGATCGACAGCCCTTCGCGCACCAGAGCGCCCGCGCCGACGGCATCGGCCGGCACGGCCTCGAGCGCGTTCAGCATCTTCATCCCCGCCGACACGACCGTGTTGTACTGGATGCGCTCGTAGTCGTAGTTCGCCTGCTTCAGCGTGACGTGGATCTCCCGCCGCGCCGCCTTGACGGCCGTCGTCCGCGTCGTCCCAGCCGCCCGCGTCCGCGTTCGCGCGCACGGTGTCCGCGCTCGCGTGCGCGTAGGTCCAGAGCCGGCGCAGGAAGCGGTGCGCGCCCTCGACGCCGGTGTTCGACCACAGCGCCGTGTCCTCGGGCGGGCCGGCGAACATGACGAACAGGCGCGCGGTGTCGGCGCCGTACTTGGCGATCAGCGCCTGCGGGTCCACGCCGTTCTTCTTGCTCTTCGACATCGTCCCGATGCCACCGTACTCGACGCGCGCCCCGTCCGCCTTCGCCTTCGCCCCGACGATGCGGCCCTCGGCGTCCTGCAGGGCATCGACGTCGTCCGGCGCGAAGTAGTCGATGCCGCCCTTCTCGCTCCGGCGGAAGAAGATGTGGTTGAGGAGCATCCCCTGCGTCATCAGCCGTGTGAACGGCTCGTCGAATCGGACGAGCCCGAGGTCGCGCATCACCTTCGTCCAGAAGCGCGCGTAGAGCAGGTGCAGGATCGCGTGCTCGATGCCGCCGATGTACTGGTCCATCGGGTTCCAGTAGTCGTTGCGGGTGTCGACGATCGTCGGCGCGTCCGGGCAGGCGTAGCGCATGTAGTACCACGACGAGTCGACGAAGGTGTCCATCGTGTCGGTCTCGCGCTTCGCCGGCTTGCCGCAGCGCGGGCAGGCGACAGTCGACGAAGTCCGCGCGCTTGGCGAGCGGATTGCCGCTGCCGTCCGGCACGCAGTCGTCGGGCAACACGACGGGAAGGTCTTCTTCGGGCACCGGCACGTCGCCGCAGGCCGTGCAATGGACGATCGGAATCGGCGTGCCCCAGTAGCGCTGGCGCGAGATGCCCCAGTCGCGCAAACGGAAGGTGATCTGCTTTTCGCCAAGATCCATCGCGGCAAGATCGGTGGCGATCGCGTCGATCGCCGCTTCATGAGGCGAGACCATCGTACTTGCCGCTCGCAACACAGACACCGTGCTCCGCGTAAAAAGGCATCCAGGTGTCGGCGGAAAACCGACGATCGGCGCGCTCGGCGCCCGACACCGGATCAACCCAGCGAACGACCTGCCGGATGGGCAGCCCGTACTTCCTGGCAAATGCGAAGTCGCGCTCGTCGTGCCCCGGCACGCCCATGACCGCGCCATCGCCGTAGGCCATCAGCACGTAGTTCCCGATCCAGACTTCGACGTCCTCGCCGGTAAGCGGATGCCGGACGAACAATCCCGTCCGCATCCCTTTCTTTTCCATCGTCGCAAGGTCGGCTTCCATCACGCTGCCGCGCCTGCACTCGTCGACGAACGCGGCGAGTTCCGGGTTCGCCCGGGCCGCATGCGCGGCGAGCGGATGCTCGGCGGCGACCGCGCAGAACGTCACGCCCATGATCGTGTCGGCACGCGTCGTGAAGACGTACATCCGGCCGTCGCCGATCGGCTTGCCGCTCGCTTCGCCGTCCGTGCCGCGGATGTCGTGCGTGAACGCGAACCGCACGCCCTGGCTCTTGCCGATCCAGTTCGCCTGCATCGCCCGCACGCGCTCGGGCCAGCCGGTCATCTTCGGGAGGTTGTCGAGCAGCTCGTCGGCGTAGTCCGTGATCCGCAGGTAGTACATCGGGATCTCGCGCTTCTCGACCGGCGCCCCCGAGCGCCAACCCCGTCCGTCGATCACCTGCTCGTTCGCAAGCACGGTCTGGTCGACGGGGTCCCAGTTGACGACGCCCGTCTTCTTGTAGGCGATGCCCGCTTCGAGCATCTTCAGGAACAACCACTGGTTCCATCTGTAGTACGCGGGATCGCAGGTGGCGAGCTCCCGCGACCAGTCGATGGCGAGCCCCACCGCCTCGCATCTGCCGCTTCATGTGGGCGATGTTTTCGTACGTCCAGGCGGCCGGCGCGACGCCAGCCTTCATCGCGGCGTTCTCCGCGGGCAACCCGAACGCGTCCCAGCCCATCGGCACCAGCACGTTGTAACCCTTCATCCGCAGGTGCCGGTACATCATGTCGCTGATCATGTAGTTGCGCACGTGCCCCATGTGCAGAATCCCGGAGGGGTAGGGCAGCATAGACACGCAGAAGAACTTCTTGCGGTCGGTGCGCTCGACGGCCCGATAGGCGTCGGCCGCCTTCCATGCGGCCTGAGCGGCGGTTTCGATCTCGGCGTGATTGAAGGGTTTCATGGCGTTCCGGCGTTGACGCGGTTGCGTGCGGATCGCGTTGGCGGGCTGGCGCAAATTGGCGATTATACCGGCGAGCCGCTCCGCTCCACGGCGCCAACCTCGAACCGTCAACCGCCCGGCAAGTCCCGCGCGACGAGCGCCAAGAACACCCAACGCCGCGAACAGCACCGCCGTGGCGATGCGCACCGCCTTGAACGGAATTTTCGCCGCCGCGGCGTTGCCGATCAGCACCACCGGGACATTGGCCAGCAGCATGCCCAGCGTCGTGCCGAGCACGACGGCGGCAAGCGACGAGAATCGTGCCGCCAGCACGACCGTCGCGACCTGCGTCTTGTCGCCCATCTCGGCCAGGAAAAACGCCACGACGGTCACGCCGAAAACGCCCCACCGGGTCATCGTCGGCGATGCGTCGGCGTCGAGCGTGTCCGCCCGCAGTGCCCACAGGGCGACGGCGAAGAACGACAGCGCGACGAGCCACGTGAGCACGTTCGACCGGCACGAACGCGCGCAACAGGTTGCCGACGAAGCCCGCGAGCGCATGGTTGGCGAGCGTCGCGACCAGGATGCCGGCGATGATCGGCACGGGCCTGCCGTACCGCGCGGCGAGCACCAGCGCCAGCAATTGCGTCTTGTCGCCGATTTCGCCGAGCGCTACCACCCCGGTCGACACGAGAAATGCTTCCATGGGACACGGGCCTGATGAGGTGCCGGACGGAACGGCGCGGGCGTACGCCCCCGCACGACGTCAATCGGGCCTGGCGTGCGGGAGAACCGCGGCAACCGTTGGCGCGGTGGCGCGCGGGTAGAATTATAGGGCGGCGGGGAACCTTTCCTCTCGTGTCCTACCCAATTGGGGGCGCGTCCCCATGTTCCGCCAATGATCCTCCTGCCTCCTCTACCTGTAGTCACGTCGGCGCGCGCGTTCATCGCGGCGGCAGCGCTGTTGCTCGCCGCGGTCACGCTCGCCGGCCCGGTGAAGACCGAGCACGTCGAGGCCGAACTCGTCGCGGCGAAGACGGCCCTCGTTCCCGGCGAGCCGATCACCGTCGCGTTGCGGCTTGCGATGGAAAAGGGCTGGCACACGTACTGGCAGAATCCGGGCGATTCGGGGTTGCCGACGACGCTGGCGTGGAAGCTGCCCGCCGGCATCGAAGCCGGGCCGATCGAATGGCCCGCGCCGCTCGTGCTGCCGGTAGGGCCGCTCGTCAACTACGGTTACGAAGGCGAAGTTCTGCATCTCGTCGAATTGAAGCCGCAGACGACGCTCGGCGTCGGGCAGACGGTGGTTCTCGCGGCGCGCGCCGACTGGCTCGTCTGCAAGGAAGTGTGCATACCCGAGGGCGTGGACCTGACGCTCGCGCTCCCCGTGGCGACGGCCGCGCCACCCGACGCGCGCTGGGGCGCCCCGATCGCCGCGGCGCGCGCAGCGTTGCCGCGACCGCTCTCCGGCTGGCAGGCGAGCGCGGAAGGCCGCGGTACCGTGATCGCGCTGAGGCTCGCGGCGCCGGCCGGAGCGCCCGATCCGGGGGTGATCCGCTTTTTCCCGTTTGTACCTGACAAGATCGATCCTTCCGGCGCGCAGCGCGTCACTCGCGACGGCGATTCGTATGTGCTGACGTTGCCGGTCGCCTCCACGCTTGCGGGTCCGCTCGATCGCCTGGCCGGCGTCGTGAGCGCCGCCGGCGGATTCGGTTCGGCGCGCGCTGCGACGATCGACGTCGCCCTCGTCGGCAACGTTGCCGCCGGGCCGAAGTCCGCACCCGTTGCGCCGCCCACGCTCAATATCGCGCCGGCATCGATGGCAGGCGGCGGCCTTACCCTCATGCTGGCCGTCGCGTCCGCGCTCGTCGGCGGGTTGATCCTCAACCTCATGCCCTGCGTCTTTCCTGTGTTGACGTTGAAGGTGCTGGGTTTCGCGACGCACCACGATAGCCGGCCGACGCTCAAGCACGAGGCCGCCGCGTTCGCCGCGGGTGTCGTGCTGACGTTCGTCGCGCTGGGTGCCGCGCTTGCCGCCCTGCGCGCTGCCGGTGAGCAGCTGGGATGGGGATTCCAGTTGCAGTCACCGGCGGTCGTCAGCGTCCTCGCGATCCTGTTCTTCGTGCTTGCGCTCAATCTGTCCGGCGTCTTCGAGTTCGGACAGCTTGCCCCGTCGGTCGTGACCGGCTGGACGTCGAAAAACCGCACGCTCGACGCGTTCGGGTCCGGAATCCTTGCGGTCGTCGTCGCGTCGCCCTGCACCGCCCCGTTCATGGGCGCGGCGCTTGGTTATGCGATGACCGGCACGGTGGCGACAATGCTCGTCGTGTTCGTGGCGCTTGGGGTCGGCATGGCGCTGCCCTATGTGTCGCTCGCGTTGTTCCCCGGTTGGCGTCGGCGCCTGCCCCGTCCCGGGCCGTGGCTCGAGCGCTTCAAGCAGGTGCTGGCGTTCCCTTTGTACGCGACGGTGATCTGGCTCGCGTGGGTGTTGGGCGCCCAGCGTGACAACGATGCCCTGATACGGCTGTTGATCGTCCTGTTATGTGTCGGCATCGCATTGTGGGCATGGCGGATCGTGCGCACCGGCGGCGCGCGGCCCTGGGGCGTTGCCGGATTCATCGCGCTCGCCGGCGCGGCGACGCTCGCGTGGCCTCTTCTCGTCGCGGAGCCCCTGCCGCCGGCAAAGGCGGGCGCCGCCGCGGCAAGCAACAGCCGCGATTGGGCGGCGTTCACGCCGGAGGTAGTCGCCGGCTTGCGGGCATCCGGGCGACCCGTGTTCGTCGAATTCACCGCTGCATGGTGTGTGACCTGCCAGGTCAATGAGCGACTCGTGCTCGACACCGACGACGTGCGCGCACGTTTTGCCGAAAAAAATGTCGCGCTCGTGCGCGCCGACTGGACGCGGCGCGACCCTGCGATTACGCAGGCGCTCGCTGAGCTCGGCCGTAACGGCGTTCCCGTCTATGTACTGTACCGGCCGGGCAAGGAGCCGCTGCTGTTGCCGGAAATTCTGCAACGGAGCACCATTGAGGAGGCGCTGGCGACGCTTCCATGAATGCGATGCCCGGCTTCCGGGCGCGCGCCGGCGGCGATGTCGTTCGACTGGGTGATGGAGGACATGATGCGTTTGCGCTTGGTAACTTCCGCATTTTCGTTGTTGCTGCTGTTCCTGGCCGGTGTCGCCGGGGCGGTGACGTCCGGAACCGCGGCCCCCGAATTTACGATCACGGATACGGCGGGCAAGGCGGTGCGCCTTTCCGACTACAAGGGCCGGTATGTCGTGCTCGAATGGACCAATCCCGAGTGCCCGTTCGTGCGCAAGCACTATTCCAGCGGAAACATGCAGGCCCTGCAGAAGGAATGGGGCGGCCGGAACGTCGTCTGGCTCGCGGTCAATTCGACCAACGCCGGGCATTCCGAATTCAAGACTGCGCGCGAGATGACGGAATGGATGCAGGCACAGGGCGCGCAACCCGCGGCCACGCTGCTCGACTCGACCAGCGAAACCGGACGCGCCTACGGGGCGAAGACCACGCCGCAGATGTTCGTCGTCGACCCGTCCGGAAAGATCATCTACGGCGGGGCGATCGACGACAAGCGATCCGCCAATCCGGCCGATGCGAAGACCGCGAACAACTACGTTCGCGCGGCGCTCACCGAGGCGATGTCCGGCAAGACCGTAGCAGTTGCCAGCACCACGCCGTACGGCTGCAGCGTCAAGTATTGAGGCATTGCGGCTGGCCGCCGCGGCCATTCGCGCGGTCGGACTGGCGCTTTTTTCCCGCAGCGCGTACGCTCGCGCGCGGTGAACACGGATGAAAAGAATGCCGCGAGCCGCGCGATGCCGGCGTTAGTGTCCGGCCAGCGCGCAGGGCGCAGGAAATCCGCCTGGCTCTGCGCCGCGTTGCTCCTGGCCGGATGCGCGCCAGAGGCTGCGCGTCCGCTGCAGGGATATGTCGAAGGCGAATACGTGCGCGTGGCGGCGCCCTTTGCCGGCACGCTGGTCGAGCTTTCGGTCAAGCGGGGTGCCGAGGTTGCGGCCGGGGCGCCGTTGTTCGCGCTCGAGCGGGAGAACGAATCGGCGGCGCGCCGCGAGGCCGGGGAGCGTCTCGCCGCTGCGGAGGCCCGCCTCGCCAACCTGCGCAGCGGCAAGCGTGCCCCGGAGGTGCAGGCCGCGACCGAGCAGGTGCAGCAGGCGCGCGCTATGCGCGAGCTGTCGTCGGCCAACCTGAAGCGTCAGCAGCAGCTTTTCACGAGCGGATTCGTCAGCGGTTCCGTTCTCGATGATGCGCGCGCGCAGGTCAGGCGCGACGACGCGCGCGTCAAGGAACTCGAAGCCACCGTGGCAACGACGAAGATGCCGGCCCGGGCCGACGAAATTCGCGCCGCGGATGCCGATGTCCGCGCGGCCCGCGAAGTGGTTGCGCAAACCGAGTGGCGGCTCGCCCAGCGCGCCGTCGCGGCGCCGACAGCGGGGCTCGTGCACGACACCTACTACGTCGTCGGCGAATGGGTGCCGGCGGGCAGTCCGGTGGCGAGCGTGCTGCCGCCGGGCAATGTCAAGGTGCGCTTCTTCGTCCCCGAGACGGTACTCGGGCGCCTGAAGCAGGGACAGGCCGTGACGATCGCCTGCGACAGCTGCCCGGGGCCCCTCGCGGCGACCATCGATTTCATCTCCGACCGCGCGGAATTCACCCCGCCGGTGCTCTACTCGAAGGAAAACCGCGCGAAGCTCGTCTATCTCATCGAAGCCAAACCCGCGCCGGCTGACGTAGCGAGGCTACATCCGGGTCAGCCGGTCGACGTGACCTTGCCGGCGTCGTGAGCACGGCCGCGACCGCCACTGCCACAACGGCCGACGTCATCGACGTGCGCGGCCTCAACAAGAGCTTTGGCCGGCATCACGCGGTCAGGGATCTCGCGCTCACCGTGCGCCGCGGCGAGATCTTCGGCTTCCTCGGCCCCAACGGCAGCGGCAAGACCACGTCGATCCGGATGCTTTGCGGATTGCTCACGCCCGACAGCGGCGAGGGCACGTGCCTCGGCTTCGACATCCGGCACGAGTCGAAGTCGATCAAGCGCCTGGTCGGATACATGACGCAGCGCTTTTCGCTGTGGGAGGATCTGACGATTCGCGAGAATCTTCGCTTCGTCGGGCGCATGTACTCGATGACCAACGGGCGGGCCCGG
This sequence comes from uncultured beta proteobacterium, assembly GCA_963695725.1. GTDB lineage: Bacteria > Pseudomonadota > Gammaproteobacteria > Burkholderiales > Casimicrobiaceae > CAIWHR01. The sequence goes on along the minus strand of CAVOHM010000001.1, from coordinate 805,012 downwards.
GTCGAGGCGGCGCTGGCGCAGCTTGGCCTGACGGGCCGCGCCAACCAGCTCGCCGGAGCGCTGTCCGGCGGCTGGAAGCAGCGCCTGGCGCTCGCCGCCTGCCTGCTGCACGAGCCCCAGTTGCTGCTCCTGGACGAGCCGACGGCGGGGGTGGACCCCAAGGCCAGGCGCGATTTCTGGGACCAGCTGCACGAGCTCGCCGCGCGCGGCATCACGGTGCTGGTCAGCACGCACTACATGGACGAGGCCGAGCGCTGCCACAAGCTGGGCTACATCCTCGGCGGCCGGCTGCTCGTGCAGGGGACCGCGCGCGAGGTGATCGCGAGCCAGTCGCTCGTCGCCTGGACCGTCGACGGACCGGCGCTGGCCGCGTTGGCAACCCGCCTGCGCGCGCTGCCCGCCGTGGATCAGGTCGCGGCATTCGGCGCGTCCCTGCACGTCACCGGAGTCGATGCCGATGCGCTCGACGCCGCGCTCGCGCCGTTCAAGTCCGAACCGGGCCGGACCTGGCGCCGGATCGAGCCCGGGCTCGAGGACGTGTTCATCCATCTGATGCGAAACGGTGCGGGCACTCCGCCGTCGGACGCATGAGCGCCGGCACCGGTTACTTTTCACTTTCGCGCTGGCTCGGCATCGTCGGCAAGGAATTCATCCAGTTGAAGCGAGACCGGCTGACGTTCGGCATGATCGTCGGCATTCCGGTCATCCAGCTCGTGCTGTTCGGCTTTGCGATCAATTCGGATCCCAAGCACCTGCCGGCGTTGCTGCTCGACGCCGATCGCAGCGAGTTTTCGCGCAGCATCGTCGGCGCCATCACCAACAGCCGTTACTTCGACTTCATCGGCGAGGCTGCGAGCGAGGACGAAGCCGACCGCGCGCTTGCCGCCGGTCGCGCCCAGTTCGTCGTCACGATACCGGCCGGATTTTCCCGTGCGCTGGTGCGCGGCGAGCGCCCGGCGGTGCTGATCGAGGCGGATGCCACCGATCCGACCGCGACGGGCAACGCGGTGGCGGCACTCGGCCAGCTCGCGCAGTCGGCGCTGAGCCACGACCTGACCGGGCCGTTGGCGCCGCTTGCCACCAGGCCCGGCGCCTTCGAAATGGTCGTGCACTCGCGTTACAACCCGGAAGCGGTCACGCAATACAACATCGTTCCGGCGCTGATCGGCGTCATCCTCACGATGACGATGGTGCTGATGACCGGACTCGCGATCACGCGCGAGCAGGAGCGCGGAACGATGGAGAACCTCCTGTCGACCCCGGCGACCGCGCTCGAAGTGATGACCGGCAAGATCGTCCCCTACGTGATGATCGGCCTGATCCAGGTGACGATCGTGCTGGCCCTGGCGCGCGTCATCTTCAACGTGCCGATGCACGGAAATCTCGGCGTGCTGTATCTCGGTGTCCTGCTGTTCATCGCCGCCAATCTGACGCTCGGGCTCACGTTTTCGTCGATGGCCCGCAATCAGCTGCAGGCCATGCAGATGACGTTCTTCTTCTTCCTGCCGTCGATTCTGCTGTCGGGCTTCATGTTTCCGTTTCGCGGCATGCCGGGCTGGGCGCAGAAGATCGGCGAGGTGCTGCCGCTGACGCATTTCCTGCGCATCGTCCGGGGCGTGCTGCTGAAGGGCAACGGGATCGCCGACGTGCTGCCCGAGACCTGGCCGATCGTCGCGTTCATGGTGGGCGTGATGCTGATCGGTCTGCGCACCTTCAGGAGCACGCTCGACTGAGCGTCCGGCCCGTAGCCGCGCGCGTCTGCACACCACGGGTTGTTCGCGTCAGGTGAGCTGGCACGGGGATTGCTTTTTCCGGCGCATGGACGCCAATCAACTTCGCAGCACGCCATTGGCACTCGAACCCATCGATGAGCCCACGCCTAGCGGCGATGCGGCTCCCGCGATGGGTGTCGTGCCGTTGATGGCCACACTGGCTCAACCCGCGGGCAACGAGCCTTCGACCACAACAACGGTGCAACCGGCGAGCGACGTGCCCTCGATGGCGACATCGGGTCCGCGTGAACTTCCGGCGGCGAGCGCGGATGATTTTCTTGCGCAGGCGACAAAGGAGTACGAGCAAGGACATATCGATCCGGATCTCTGGGCCTGGGCTTCGATGCAGGCCGGCAAGGACGAATCGCTCGTCCTGGCGACTTATCTTCGAGTCCGCTCGACCGCGCTCCACCGGCAGAAGCGGACCGAACGCCTGGAGCGGCGCGAGAGGCGCGAGAGGCGCGCGCGCGGAGAGCGGCGGGCCCAGAGTGCGAGCGACTCCAAGGCCGCGCCGGAGCGTCCCAAGCAGGTCGTGGCAGCCAACGCCGCCGTTATCGGCGGCGGAGGTGCGAAACTCAATTTGAGGCAACTCGGAGCGGCCGCCGCCGCGCTTGTCGGCGTTGCCGCGGTTGTGTGGGTGATCGCGTCGCCGGGCGCGAGCGACCCGGCGCAGCAACCGACGGCATCGGCTGCGACGTCGTCTCCTGCCAGGACGGCACCGCCGACGCCATCCGGGAAGTTGCAGGCGGTCGTCGCGAGCGCGGGCGCTAAGGCGGACCCGGGCGATGCGGTCCCGTCGCCCGAATCGATGGTGGAGCAGCTGAAGCAGGCCGGCAACTGGAACGTGCTCGTGCTCCACGCATCCAAGTGGACGCGGCAGCAACCGGACAATGCGACGGCCTGGAACGAACTCAGCATCGGATATGCCAAGTTGCGTCAGTTCGACGAGGCGATCGACGCCGCCACGAAGGCGGTGCGGCTGGCGCCGGACGACCCGCTCCTTTGGCGCAACCTCGGCCACGTCAACCTGGCGGTGGATCTGCTGAACGAGGCGGGAATCGCGTTCGACCGAGCGTTGACGTTGCGTTCCGACGATGCGGACGCGCTGTGCGGCGCGGCGATGGTTGCACAACGGCAGGGACGGGCCAAGGAAGCCGAGGCCATCGCGCGACGGATCAAGCCTTACGACGGCAAGTGCCTTGACGCGAGCGCTGGCGAGACCGTGTCGGTCGTGGTGGGCTCGTCTGCAGCGCGCCGCCGTGACGTGTCAGCGGGCCGCTGATTTCTGCGCAGCGGTCGGAGCGAACGCTTCCTCCATCTCCCGCCGGAACCTGACGGCGTCGTTCGCCGTATCGACGACGATGTCGTCCCAGCGCACGGGGTCGTGCGCCTTGATCGGGCGCACGAGTTTCGCGCCATGGGCGAGACCCAGAGGCAGGCCTCCCAGGACGAGCGAGTCTGCGGCCGGCAGCAGCTTTCCGTACACCGTGTAGCCCCCCTCGCCGTCGAGCATCTCGCCTGCCCCGAGATCGCGCTTCGCCGTCGCCACGACGTCGCCGTGCCAGGCGACCGGTGCTCCGGTCGGCTCACCGCGCAGGCCCACGGCGGCGACGCTGATGCCGAGTTCGAGTCCGATCGCGTGAAACGGCTTGTACATCGCCGCGTAGCGGCCGGACGGATCGGTCGAAAAGCCGTATTCGCCGAAACAGCGCTGCACATAATCGGCCCCCGCCGGCGCTCCGACGCCGAACGTCACGTAGACGCCCCAGCGCAGATCGCGCAAGACCGGACGGCCGTCGCGTTCCAGGCTCGAGATCACCTCGACCTGGCCCGCGTGGTGCAACTGTCCACCCGCTTCCCTTGGCCGCAACACGCGCGGCAGATCGTCCATGCCGCAAGGCGGGAACGCCAGACCGTCCGGAGCGGGCGTCAGCCCCGTCGCGTTCGCCACTGCGGCCATCTCGATCGCGCTCTTCGTGCCGTCGAGGAACGAGTTGAACATCTGCGCATTGAAATCGCCTGCGGCGACCGTTTCCGGCGTGAAACCGTAATGCGGCCACACGGTGTCGGGCGTCGACGCGTGAAACGCGGGCAGATATCGCGTGCCCTTGCCGGCGGCAACGACCTCGAACCCCGCGGCGCGGCACCAGTCGACCATCTCGCAGATCAGCGCCGGCTGGTCGCCATAGGCAAGCGAATAGACGATGCCGGCCTCACGCGCGCGCCGCGCGAGGAGCGGCCCCGCGAGCGCGTCGGCCTCGACATTGACCATCACGATGTGCTTGCCGTGCGTGCAGCACGCGAGGACGTGACGTATGCCTGCGCCAGGTTGGCCGGTCGCGTCGATCACGATTCCGATCTCCGGCGCGGCGATGAGCGCAAGTGCGTCATCGGTGATGTGCGTCGCGCCGGTTTTCGCGGCGTCGGCAAACGACCGGGCGGAGCAGCGCCGCGGCTCCCATCCGGTTCGGGTGAGCGCGGCCTGCGCACGATGGGGCGCCAGATCCGCGATCCCCACGATGTGAATGCCTGCCGTGTGCTTGGCCTGCGCGAGGTACATCGAGCCGAATTTGCCGGCACCGATCAGGCCGACCTGGAGGGGGCGGCCTGCAGCGGCGCGCGCGAGCAGCATGCGATGCAGATTCACGGCGTGATTATCGCGCCGGCGCTCAACGCAACGCCAGCGTGAGTCCGACGGCACGAAGACCACCGACATCAGGTTGCCGATCAGCACGATCGAGGCAACCTTGTCCGGGCTCCTGTCGATATTGCTCGGCGACCATGAAGTTGAGCACCGCCGGCGGCAGGCAACCGAACAGAATCGAGGAGGCCGCGCTGCGTCCGTCGAGTCCGAGAAGCGGCGACCGAGCAACACGGCCATCACGATGCCCGTCAGCGGACAGACGAGGCCGCCGATCACGCCGAGGCGCCAATCGCGCCACCGCACGTCGGTGAGGCGCACGCCTAGCGAGAGCAGCATCATCGGAATCAGCGCATCGCCGACGAGCTTGAAGCGACGTCGACGCCCACTCCGGCAGCGGCGGATGCGTCAGCGCAAAGGCAAAGCCCACAATCGTCGACCAGACCATCGGATTGCGCAGCAGGCTCCCGAATCGCGCCTTGTGGTCGATCATCCAGGTGCCCAACGTGAAGTGCAGCAGGTTCGAGATCGTGAACAGCGCCACCATCGCCGAGAAGCCCCGGACGCACCGAACGCGAGCACGGCAAGGGGCAGGCCCATGTTGCCGCAGTTGTTGAACATCATCGAGCGGCACGAAGGTGCGGTGGTCCTCATGCAGAAGCTTCGCGACAGGCCAGGCGAGCAAGCCCGAGCCCAGCACGACGCCGATGCTGCCCAGCATCAGCAGCCAGTTGGCGACGACGTCGAAGTCCTTGCTCGCGAGCGCGGAGAAGATCAGCGCCGGTGCCAGCACGTTCATGCTGATCCGGTTGACCCAGCGCCATGTCCGGCTTCGCGCGCCGCGCGTACAGGTAGCCGAGCGCGATGATCGAGAACACCGGCAGGATGATGCCGAGAACCCGCTCGAGCATCGTGCGCTCACGGCACGTCCGACGGTCGCCGGTCGATCGAACGCGAAGCTGCCAGTGCCGACAAGGATCGACCCGCCGGAGCCCGCGAGGCGTCGCGCGTTCGCATCAAAGGATGTATCGCGCGAGATTTTCGTCGCCGGCGATGCCCGTGAGCCTGGCGTCGACGTAGGCGGCGTCGATCACGAAGGATTCGCCGGTGCGCCGCGTGGCGTTGAACGACACGTCGTCGAGCAGCCGCTCCATCACCGTGTAAAGCCGCCGCGCGCCGATGTTCTCCTGGCTGCTCGTTGACGGCGAACGCGATCTCGGCGAGGCGCCGGATGCCGTCCGGCCTGAAGTCCAGATGGACGTTTTCGGTCGCCAGCAGCGACTGGTATTGGCGGACGAGGCAGGCATCGGTCGCGGTGAGGATCTGCTCGAAATCGTCGACCGAGAGCGAGGACAGCTCGACGCGGATCGGGAAGCGGCCCTGCAGCTCGGGGATCAGGTCGGACGGCTTCGACAGGTGGAAAGCGCCCGACGCGATGAACAGGATGTGATCGGTGCGGACCATCCCGTGCTTGGTCGACACCGTGGTGCCCTCGACCAGCGGCAAGCAGGTCGCGCTGCACGCCCTGGCGCGAGACGTCCGCGCCATGCGGTCTCCTGCCGGCTCGCGATCTTGTCGATCTCGTCGAGGAACACGATGCCGTTCTGCTCGACGGACGCGAGCGCGCTCGTCTTCATCTCGTCGTCGTTGATGAGCTTGGCGGCTTCCTCGTCGGTCAGCGCCTTGAGCGCATCCGCGACCGTCATCTTCTTCAACTTGCGCCGTGCGCCTCCGAGCTGCTGGAACATTCCCTGCAGCTGGCTCGTGAGGTCCTCCATTCCGGGCGGGGCCATGATTTCCATCTGGGGCGAGAGGAGCGAGATTTCGACCTCGACCTCCTTGTCGTCGAGCGTGCCCTCCCGCAGCATCTTGCGGAACTTCTGCCGCGTCGTCGAATCCGTCGGCTGCATGTCGTGGATGTTCACCTCGCGCGCCGGGGGCAGCAGCACGTCGAGCAAGCGCTCCTCGGCGGCGTCCGCCGCGCGGTCGCGAACCTTGCGCGCCTCGCTCTCGCGGGTCTGCTTCATCGCCGCCTCGACGAGATCGCGGATGATCGTATCGACGTCGCGGCCGACGTACCCCACCTCGGTGAACTTGGTTGCCTCGACCTTGACGAACGGCGCATCGGCGAGGCGAGCCAGGCGGCGCGCGATCTCGGTCTTGCCCACGCCGGTCGGGCCGATCATCAGGATGTTCTTCGGCGTGATCTCCTGCCGCAGCGGTTCGGGCACCTGCTGGCGCCGCCAGCGATTGCGCAGCGCGATCGCGACCGCGCGCTTCGCCGCGTCCTGCCCGACGATGTGCTTGTCGAGCTCGCTGACGATTTCGGAGGGGGTCATCTGCGACATCTGCGTCCCGCAAAATGGAAGATGGCCACCATGGGATGGCCGCTCCGGCATTCTACCGCGAGGCATGCGCCGCTCGCCGTGCGCATGTCGCTGCAGGGCTCGCACCACGCGCGCTGGCCAGCACGATGAGCATCGCTTATGATGCGCATCCAGCACAAATTGCGCCGCCTGCGTTGCACAGCGCGCCGGGCGCATCCGCATTCGTTTCCTGGGGGGCGACATGAAACGGGCACTTCCATTCCTGGCAATCGCGACACTCTTCGCAGGCTGCGCGGCGATGCAGCCCGCCGGGCCCTCGGCGCTCGCCGATCTCGCCGCAACCAAAGGCAATGCGACCACGGGCACCGTGACCTTCACGCAGAAAGGCGGGAAAGTTCTCGTGCACGCGGTGGTATCGGGGCTGGCCCCCGGCGCTCACGGCTTTCACATTCACGAGAAAGGCGATTGCAGCTCGGGCGACGGGATGAGCGCCGGCGGGCACTTCAATCCAATGGGCAAGCCGCATGCGCATCCGACGACCGCGGATCGCCACGCGGGCGACATGCCGATGCTGCAGGCCGACGCCACGGGCAACGCGGCGCTGGCCGTCGAACTCGACGTCATCACGATCGGCAGTGGCGCCACTGACCTCGTCGGCCGCGCGGTGATCGTGCACAAGGATCCGGATGACTTCAAGACGCAACCGACGGGCAACTCCGGCGCGCGCCTGGCTTGCGGTGTCATTCGCCGGTCTTAGACGCGCCGTCGAGCGCGGGGAGGCGCACGATCGACCACCGCGGACTGCCGTGTACAGCTGCGTTGGGAAACTGGCTCGTGCTGGCGCGTGTCAAGCCTTCGCGCTGGCGCTCGCGGGCGGGCTCGCCGCCTGCGCGTCGGGGGAGGATCCTGGCCTGCGCGGCTCGAAGTCGTCAAACGCGGTCGGCGCGCGACTGTCGCCGATCGCCGGCGGCGTCGGGCATGGACTGATAACCTTCCGACCCTACGACGGCGGACTCGTGATGATCGCCGATTTCGGTGGCTTCAGCACCGGGCAGTACCGGATCGTCATTCATGCCACTCCGAACTGCACGTCACCGAACGGATTTTCGGCGGGACCGCCGCTTGTGCTTCCGGGCGCCGCGGCGCCGGTGGTGGTCAGCACCATCGTCTACGAGCAAGGCACCGCGACGCTGGTGACGCGAATCCCGGGGATCGCGTTCACCGGACCTGCCGGCGTCGAGGGCAGGTCCATCGTGTTGCACGCCAGCGGAACGGGGTCGCTCGAGGCGCGCCCCGGCGTCCCCAACGACCGCGTCGCCTGCGGCGTGATCGGCGCGATCCGTTCACTGCAGTTCTGACCGCGTTCCAAGTTCGCCACCGCGTTACCACCGGAGTCACGATGGGCTTTCTCGCCGGCAAGCAAAATTCTGATCACGGGCATTCTTTCGAATCGCTCCATCGCCTACGGCGTCGCGCAGGCCTGTCGCCGCGAGGGCGCGGCGCTCGCGTTCACCTACGTCAATGACGAGCTCAAGAGCCGCGTCGTCAAGATTGCCGCCGAGTTCGGTTCGGTGCCGGTGCTCGCTTGCGATGTGACGAACGATCAGGATGTCGACGCGCTGTTCGATGCGCTGGGATCCGAATGGGGCGGGCTCGACGGATTGCTGCACGCCATCGCGTTCGCGCCGCGCGAGGCGCTTACCGGCGATTTTCTCGACGGACTTTCCCGTGGCGCGTTCGCCACGGCGCACGACGTCTCAGTTCCTACAGCCTGGCGGCGCTCGCGAAGGGCGCGCGGCCGCTGCTGCAGGGGCGCAACGGCGCGCTCGTGACGCTCACGTATCTCGGCGCGATGCGGGCGCTCCCCAACTACAACGTGATGGGCCTCGCGAAGGCGAGTCTCGAGGCGAACGTCCGCTACCTCGCGGCCTGTCTCGGTCCCGAGGACATCCGCGTCAACGGCATTTCGGCGGGGCCGATCAAGACGCTCGCGGCGGCCGGCATCGGCGGCTTCTCCAAGATCCTGCGCTTCGTCGAGCGGAATGCGCCGCTGCGCCGCAACGTCACGATCGAAGAGGTCGGCAACGTGGCGGCGTTTCTGCTGTCGGACCTTGCGAGCGGCATCACCGGCGAGATCACCTACGTCGACAACGGGTTTTCGATCGTTGCCGCGGGGCTGAACGAAGACTGAACGCGCACTTTGAAAGGCTGCGCCCGGAGCGCGATCGCATCGGTTCGAACATGGCACAATCCACGGGCCGTGCCCGGCACGCTACGACGCCGTCATCGTCGGCGGCGGCCACAACGGACTGACGTGCGCCGCCTATCTCGCCGGCGCCGGGCTTTCGGTTTGCGTGCTCGAGCGCCGCGCGATCCTGGGCGGCGCCGCGGTCACCGAGGAATTCCATCCGGGCTTTCGCAACTCGACGGCGAGTTACACGGTCAGCCTGCTCAATCCGCGAGGTGATCCGGGACCTGCGGCTTGCGGAGCACGGACTGTCGATCATCGCGCGGCCGTTCGCGAACTTCCTGCCGCTGCCCGACGGGGGATATCTCAAGGTCGGCGGCGGGCTCGCGGCGACACAGGCCGAGGTTGCGAAGCACTCGCGGCGCGACGCACAGCGGCTGCCCGAGTATTACGCGATGCTCGATCGCGTCGCCGACGTGCTGCGCGATCTCGTGCTCGCGACGCCGCCGAACGATCCGCGCGGCGGCGGATTGGCGCGATGCTCGACGCGTGGAAGGTCGCGCAAGCGCTTTCGGGCCCTCGATCTCGCCGGACGCCGCGACCTCCTCGACCTGTTCACGAAGAGCGCGGGCGACGTGCTCGATCGCTGGTTCGAGTCCGGCGCCGATCAAGGCGGCGTTCGGATTCGACTCCGTAGTGGGCAATTTCGCGAGCCCGTATACGCCAGGCTCCGCCTATGTGCTGCTGCATCACGTGTTCGGCGAGGTGAACGGCAAGCGGGGCCAATGGGGCCACGCGCGCGGCGGCATGGGTTCGATCACGCGGCGATGGCGGCGGAATGCGCGGCACGCGGCGTCACGTTGCGCACCGATGCCGCAGTCGCGCGCGTGATCATTGCAGCAGGAAGGGCGACCGGCGTCGAGCTTGCGAGCGGTGAAATCGTCCGGGCGCGCCGCGTGGTTGCGAACGTCAACCCCAAGCTACTGTTCCTGAAGCTGGTGGCGCCCGAGCATCTGCCGGCCGATTTTCTCGGACGCATCGGCGGCTATCGCTGCGGATCCGGGACGTTCCGGATGAACGTCGCGCTGTCCGAGCTGCCGGATTTCACTGCGCTGCCGGGCAAGAACGCATTGCCGCACCACGCCAGCGGCATCGTCGTGGCGCCTTCGCTCGCGTACATGGAGCGCGCGTACTTCGACGCGAAGACCAGCGGCTGGTCCGCCGCGCCGATCGTCGAGATGCTGCTGCCCTCGGTTGTCGACGACCTGCTGGCGCCGGCGGGAATGCACGTCGCGAGCCTCTTCTGCCAGCACGTGCATCCGGATCTGCCGAGTGTCATGCCGGGCAGGGGATGGGACGACGCGCGCGACGAGGTTGCGGACCTGATGATCGAAACGGTGAATCGCGTCGCGCCGAATTTCAAGGCGAGCGTACTGGGCCGCCGCGCGCTGACGCCGCTCGATCTCGAACGCGAATTCGGACTCACCGGCGGCGATATCTTCCACGGCGCGCTTTCGCTCGATCAGCTCTTTTCGGCCCGGCCGGTGCTGGGGCACGGCGACTATCGGGCTCCGATACGCGGGTTGTATCTGTGCGGCGCCGGCGCGCATCCGGGCGGTGGTGTCACCGGCGCGCCGGGTCACAACGCCGCGCGCGAGATCCTGAAGGACGCACGCCGGCGGCGATTCTGAAAAAAAGCCGAAGTCAGCCGATAAGCCGGGTTCTGTTACGGCGCTTGCGCGCTATGACCGTCATTCCTCTAGGCGCACCGTTGCCGATGCGCTCGTGCCACCTACCCGCGGACTAGGCGAGCAGCCTGTGTTGCCAAATGCGCGTCCGCCTACTTGGTGTTGCTCCGGATGGAGGTTGCCGCGTTTCACCCGCCGCGGTTTGACCCGAGGCGACTCGTCTCTGTGGCCCTGTTCCTCGCCTTCGTCGTCCGCGCTAGCGGCGACTTACTGCGGCCGGGCGTTACCCGGCATCCTGCTCTGCGGAGCCCGGACTTTCCTCCCCCCGATGCTCCGGGCGGCGACGGTCTGGCTGGCTTCGGACACGTAGGATAGCATCGGCACCGCAAGGTTCCCCGGCGCGAGGCGCCGGATGCGTCACAGTTCGCGCGGGTTGCCGATTCCGGCCGACCCTTGGTCAGCAAGGCGTCGTATCGGACCCCTGCACGCGCCAGAACACGGTTTCGCCCGCCCGCAGCGGGACGACGCCTTGTTCGCCGAAGCGATACTCCGCCGGCACGGTCCATGTTTCGCGCTCGAGCGTCACTTTGTCGCTGCTGCGCGGCAAGGCGTAGAAATCGGCACCGTATTGGCTGGCGAAGCCCTTCGAGCCGATCGAGTGCGCCGGCGTGCTTCGAACGCCTCGGCATACAGCGGCATTGCGACCGGCGCGCTGTAGCAACCCGCACATCCGCAGGCGTTCTCCTTCGTCGGCTTCGCGTGCGGCGCGGAATCGGTGCCGAGAAAGAATTTCGGGTTGCCTCACGGTCGCGGCGGCCACCAGGGCGCGCCGGTGCCGTTCGCGCTTCAGGATGGGCAGGCAGTAGCAGGTGCGGACGGATGCCTCCGGCGAACAGCGCGTTCCTCGAGTAGACGAGGTGCTGCGGCGTGATCGTCGCCGCGACGCAGGAGGGCGCAGCCGCGACGAACGCGGCGGCCTCCGCCGTCGTGATGTGCTCGAGCACGACCTTGAGGCCGGGAAAATCGCGCACGATCGCGGTCGAGCGATCGCTCGACGAACACGCGTTCGCGATCGAAGATGTCGACATCCGGATCGGTGACTTCGCCGTGCACGGACAACACGACGCCATGGGTTTGCATCGCTTCGAGCGCCGGATAGACGCGTCGCAGCGCCGAGACTCCCGAGTCGGAATGGGTCGTCGCGCCGGCGGGGTAGTACTTGATCGCGTGGACGAAGCCCGATGCTTTCGCCTTGGCGATCTCGGCCGGGGTCGTATCGTCCGTGAGGTAGAGCGTCATCAACGGCAGAAACGGCGAGCCGGCGGGGAGGGCGCCGAGGATTCGTGCGCGATAGTCGCGCGCCATGTCGCGTCGTCGTCACCGGGCGACGGAGGTTTGGCATGACGATTGCTCGCCCGAATACGGCGGCCGTGGCGGCCAAGAACCCCGGCCGTCGCCGGGCCGTCGCGCAGATGCAGATGCCAGTCGTCCGGACGGGCTAGCGTCAGCGTTCGTGCGGGAACCGAGAGTTCGGACATGAAAAGGCCTTGTTTTTCCTCGATTATACGATCGCGGGCAGCCATCGATCCCGCGTCGGTGGGACTCGCAAGATGGATGGCCGCGAATCGGGTGGACGAGATATAATATTGGGTTTGGTGAGGGCTGGAATCCGAGCGAACGAATACGGGAACTGCGCGGGAACTGCGTCTCGCTCCGACGAGCGGCATGCGCCGACCCGGACGGCTCCACAGGAGGTTAGAGGACAGCATGGCAGCGAAGCAAGCAACTGCAAGCGCAACGGCCGCGAAGAAGGTCAAGGTCCTCACTCAGGAGGATCTGCTGAAGGCGCCCGACAAGGACTACATGAACGACGCGCAGCTCGCGTTTTTCCGGCTGCGCCTGATCGAACTGCGCGAGCAGCTCCTGCAGAACGCCGATGACACCGGCGAACATTTGCGCGAGAACGAGACAACGACCGATCCGTCCGACCGCGCGACGCTCGAGGAGGAGTACACGCTCGAACTGCGCACGCGCGACCGCGAGCGCAAGCTGCTGAAGAAGGTCGAGAAGTCGATCAAGCTGATCGACGACGGGAGCTACGGCTATTGCGAGGAGACCGGCGAGCCCATCGGCGTTCCGCGCCTCCTCGCGCGTCCGACGGCCACGCTGTCGCTCGAGGCGCAGGAGCGCCGCGAACGCGTGCAGAAGCTCTACGGGGACTGACGAGCCGTTGCCCGCGCGCCGCCAGCGGCGACGCTTGATTCCGCCGTGCCCGGCCTTGAGTTTCCCTTAGGCAACAACGTGCGCCGCCGCAGCGGCGCACCCGGCCGCGCTGGCTAGAGCCCGAAGGCCGCCTTGTGCGTGAGACCGCCGGCCATGAAGAACAGCATGGGTAACGACAGCATCGTATTGACGCGCGAAGCCAGGAGCGCGACACGACGCGCCTTGTTCTTCTCCTCGTCCGTCGCCGGTTTCATGCCGAGAATCTTCTGCTGGTTGGGCCAGATCAGCACCCAGACATTGAACAGCATGATGGTGCCGAGCCACGCGCCGACGCCGATCCCTGCGTAGCCGTTCGAGAGCGTGAAAGCGCTGCCGAAGTTCGCGCCCAGCAGTGCGGCCCCGGCGAGCCAGGTTACGAGTGCCGACCAGCGAAAATACAGGAGCGCCCGCGGCGCGACATGCTTCGTGATTCCCGCCGCGGTGCCGTCCGCACCCGCGGCCTTCATCGCAGCCACCTGCACGAAGTTGAAGTAGTAGAGCAGGCCGATCCACATGATGCCGGCCAGAAAGTGCAACCACCTAGCAAGTACGGGTACGAGTTCCATTTCCGTTGCCTCCGTCACATCAGCAAATTCTTGACGACGACATACAGGATCGCCGTCAGGACCAGGCCGGAGATGATCGTGCCCCAGAGCGAATCAAGCGGGTTTTTCATCGTCATCCTCCTCGTTGTTGGCACGTTGAATTGGTGCCGCGGGTCATTCTAGCAAGTGCCTATCGATCGGGCCACCTGATTTCGCGGCCGGGGGCGCGCCACCCGCTGCTCTTTGCGGCCGGAGATTGCGCGCCCGGGCCGCGTACGCACGCGGCCGGCGGGATTGCGTCCCCGCTTGTCGGAAGGCTATGACGAGACCATAATCACCCGTTCGCAGCCGGATGGGGCGAGACGTTGCCGTGCGCTGTCGGCATGTCGCTTCGCCCACGTATCCGCTGTCCGATACTGAATGGCCTTCTTCTCGAAACCGCCGGAAAAGAAAAAGCCCGACGTCGTGAAAGTCGATGTCGGGCATCGCGCCGCGACGCCGCTGGCGAGCGGCCGCACGGCGTCCGCGCGCGAACTCGCTTCGTTGGCCGCAAACCGAGGCAGTCGCCGACAAATCGAGCCCGCGGCCAGCGATGTCACGGTGACCGGCGCGAGCCTTGCGCAGTGGGCGCCCGCACAGTCGGCGTTCGAGGTCGCGCAGGCCAATCCCGGATTGTGCGCGGTGCTGGAGAACGCGGCGTTGCGCTATGCCACCGGGCAGGCGGCCGATGCCCGCAAGCAGTTGGAAGAGGGCATCGAGAACGACATTGACACCAAACTCTCGGTGCTCGCGTGGCTCGCGCTTTTCGATCTGTTGCAGCGCCAGGGCGACCGGGCCGAATTCGACCGGCGCGCGCTGCAGTTCGTCGTGCAGTTCGAGCGATCGGCGCCGGCATGGGAGGCCGGCGACAAGCCAAGTGCCGCGCCGCGCGTGGTCGGCGGTTCCATCGCCATTGCCGGTCGGTTGACCGCGGCCTCGGCAACCCAGATCGACGGCATCCGGCGCACGATTGCGCGGCGCACCCAGGGGACCCGGATCGACCTGATGTCGGTCATCGATTTCGATGATGCAGGCGCACGCCTGCTCGTCGATGCATTGGCCGAAGCGCGCAGGGCGGGACTCGGATTGCAGGTGCAGCCCGGCGCCAAGCTCGTCGCCGCGCTCGCCACAGCATTGAAGAACGGGCGCGCCGCCGGCGAGGGCGCATGGCTTCTTTCGCTCGAACTTCTGCAGTGGGAAAACGACCGCGCGGCGTTCGAGGATCGCGCCATCGAGTTTGCCGTTGCCTTCGAGCTGTCGCCGCCGTCATGGGAAGAGTTGCCGGCGGATGCCGCGCCGGCGAATTCGCGCCCGCAGCGGGTCGAGAGTGCAGGGGAATCGTCCGAACCGGAAATGCTCCAGTGGGCAGGCGTGATGGCGGGATCGCTCGCCCCCCAGCTTGGCCGGCTGGCCGACTCCATCCACGCCAGTGCCGTGGTCTCGGTCGACATGAGCAAGGTGGAGCGGATCGATTTCGTCTGCGCCGGCGCGCTGCTCAACCTCATCAACCGCGATCGAGTCGCAGCGCAAGGCCGTTCAGCTCGTCGGCGCATCGCCGATCATCCGCGCGCTGCTGCTGCTCATCGGCGTTTCGCCGCGCCACTTCGTCAAGAAGCCGCAATAGCAACTGCAATCAGGCTTCGCCGGCTCGCGCTGCCGCGCTGACTTCAGGACATGGAAACCTTTCACGGCACCACCATCCTATCCGTCCGGCGCGATGGTGCGGTTGCCCTTGGTGGCGACGGTCAGGTGACGCTGGGCAACGTCGTCGATCAAGGCGACCGCGCGCAAGGTGCGCCGCCTGCTACCACGACCGTGTACTCGCCGGATTCGCCGGCGCGACGGCCGACGCGTTCACGCTGTTCGAGCGTTTCGAGGCCAAGCTCGACAAGCATCAGGGACAGCTCACGCGCGCGGCGGTCGAACTCGCCAAGGACTGGCGCTCGGACCGCGTGCTGCGCCGGCTCGAGGCGATGCTCGCGGTCGCCGACCGCAGCGCGTCGCTGATCATCACCGGCAACGGGCGACGTGCTCGAACCCGAGTTCGGCATCGTCGCGATCGGCTCGGGCGGCGCCTATGCGCAGGCGGCGGCGCGGGCGCTGCTTGCAGCACACGGCACTTTCCGCCGCAGAGATCGTCAAACAGAGTGCTGACCATCGCGGGCGACCTTTGCATCTACACCAACCAGCAACACGTCATCGAGACTGCTGGACCGGGAGCCCTGATGGCCCCCGCCGCGGACTACGACGTCATCATCGCCGGTGCCGGATTGGTCGGTCTTTCGCTCGCGCCGGCGCTCGCGCACGCCGGCCTAAGCGTTGCGCTGGCCGATCGCGCCGGCGTGACGCGCCCGAGCTGCCTTCGGCCGGCGACGGCTGGGACACGCGGGTCTACGCCATCAGCCCGGGCAGCGCCGCGTTCCTTCGCGCGCTGGGCGCGTGGCAGGCGCTGCCGCCGCGAGCGGATTGCGCCGATCGAGTCGATGTGCGTCGAGGGTGACGCGCGGTGCGCTGCTCGATTTCTCCGCCTATGACCTGGGCGAGCGTGCGCTCGCGTGGATCGTCGAGGAGCGCGCATTGCGGGCGGCGCTCGTCCGCCATCGCGCGATCGGCGGGCGTCGCGATCGCACGCTCCGCTATGCGATCGAATCGCTGGCGGTTCGACGCCGCATGAAGTCGTTCTCCGAGGCGCGGATGGCACGGCATTGTCGGCCCGCCTCGTGGTCGGGCGCCGATGGCGCTTCGCTCGCTGGATACGCGAGGCGGCGGGCATCGCGGCGGTGCCGCAGCCCTACGGACAGACGGCGGTGGTCGCCAATTTCGACTGCGAGCGAGCGCACCGTGGTCGTGCGCTGCAATGGTTTCGCGGCGACGGCGGCGATACTGGCCTGGCTGCCGTTGCCCGGGCGCCGGATATCGCATCGTCTGGTCCGCGCCGGACCCTCTTGCGCGCGAACTGCTTGCCCTTCCCGCGATGGACCTTGCCGAGCGCGTCGCCGCGCGCGGGAGGCACGCGCTCGGCGCATTCGAATCGATTACCGCCGGCGCGCCGGATTTCCGCTGCAGCTGCTGAAGCTGCCGACGATCATTGCGCACCGGCTGGCGCTGGTCGGCGACGCCGCGCATGGCGTCCATCCGCTCGCCGGGCAGGGCGTGAACCTGGGGTTCGGCGACGCCGCGGCGTTGTCTGTCCGGTCCTGCGCGCGCGCGGACCGCTGGCCGATCCCGGTGCGCCGCTGCTGCTGGAACGCTACGCGCGCCGGCGCGACGAGCCGGTGCTCGCGATGCAGGCCGTCACCGACGGCCTCGCGCGCCTGTTCGGGACTGACGTCGCCGTGGCTCCGGTCCGCTGCGCAATCTCGGCATGGCGGCCGTCGATCGGCTTCCGCCTGCCAAGCGGCTGCTCGGCGCAACCTGCGCTGCGCTAGACTGTCCATCATTCGACACGACCGGAGATCCCATGATGCTGATCCATCATCTCGATGTGCTGTCCGCGCAGCGGGGCGATCGCATTCGCTCTTGCGGCGGCGTTGCTGGCGCCCCGCGTTGGCCCAGGCGCAGACGCCCGCCCGGGCGGCGTCCGACTTCCGCCGAAAGCGCGCAGGTCAAGAAGCTCCTGGAACAGAAATTCCCGGGCGTCGACGGTCCGCAGCGTCACCAAGACGCCCGTACTTCGGGCTCTACGAGGTCGCAGTTCGACGATCAGCATCGTCTACACCGACGCCAAGGTCAACGTACGTGTTGGTCGGGCGATGTCTACGACACCGAGCACGAAGAAGAACCTGACCGAGGCCAGATCGCGCGCAGCTCAACTCGCGTCGACGTTCGACAGCCTGCCGCTCGAACTGGCGTTCAAGAAGGTAAAGGGCAACGGCGAGCGCAAGCTCGCGATCTTTCTCCGACGTCGACTGCCCGTTCTGCGCCAGGCTCGAGAAGGAGCTCAAGAGCATCGACAACGTGACGATCTACACGTTCCTGTATCCGATCGACCAGCTGCACCCGGACGCGGCGCGGCAAGTCCGCGGATCATCTGGTGCGCCCCGGATCGCACGAAGGCCTGGGACGCGTTTTTCGAGTCCGGCGCGCTGCCGGACAACAACGGCGACTGCGACAACCCGGTGGCCGTCAGCCGGCGAACTCGGGCAGAAGCTGCGTGTCTCGGCGACGCCGACGCTGGTCTTCGCCGACGGGATCGATCGTGCCCGGAGCGCTGCCGGCGCCGCGGCTCGAGGCCGAGATCAAGCAGGCGCGAAGCCGAGGCGAGAAGGCTCGCGGCCAGGAAGAAATAGCGCATCGCAGGGCGTGCCACCGACCACGCCGAAGGCATCCACGAGGGACCGTCATGGCGATCATCGATTTCCTCAAGAAACAGTTCATCGACATCATCGAGTGGACGGACGACTCACGCGACACGCTGTCGTACCGGTTCCCCGACGAGGACAAGGAGATCAAGAACGGCGCGCAGCTCATCGTGCGCGAGTCGCAGGTGGCGCAGTTCGTCTACCTGGGCGAGTTCGGCGACACGTTCGGTCCGGGCAAGCACACGCTCACGACCGACAACATTCCGATCCTCACCAATCTCAAGAGCTGGAAATACGCGCTCGAAAGCCCGTTCAAGGCCGATGTCTATTATGTCGTCACGCGCGCTGTTCACCGGCAACAAGTGGGGCACCGCGAATCCCGTGATGATGCGCGATGCCGACTTCGGCGTCGTGCGTCTGCGCGCATACGGCACCTACGATTTCCGCATCGTCGATGCCGAAACGATTCCTCCAGCGAAGTCGCCGGCACCGACGATCATTTCCGTCTCGACGAATTCGCCGACGCGATGCGCTCGCGCATCGTCAGCGTGTTTTCGGATGCGCTCGCGGGCGCGAAGATCCCGGCGCTCGACGTCGCGTCGCGCTATACGGAACTGGGCGAAGCGCTCCTGCCGCTCATCAACCCGGCCATCGGCGCGAAGTACGGCCTCGAGATGACGAGCTTCATCGTCGAAAACGTGTCGGTGCCGCCGGAAGTCGAGCAGGCGATCGACAAGCGATCGAGCATGGCTGCGGTCGGCAACCTGAACGACTACGTGAAGTTCCAGATGGCGCAGGGAATGGAGACGGGTGGCGCCGGCGCCGGCGGGATGGCGGCCGAAATGGCCGTGGGCATGGCGATGGCGCAACAGATGATGCAACCAGACGGGCGGCCTGATGGCGCAGTCGACACCCGGCGTGCCCGGTCCGACGCCGGCCGCCGGCGCGCCGGCGCTCTACTCGCCGGCGGAGGTTGCGCAGATCGCTGGGCGTTGGCGAGATCCGACGTCTCGCGAGCCTTGATGCCGGCGACCTCAAGGGCAAGAAGATCGGCACGCAGTGGCGAATCACGCGCGCAGCGGTCGATGCGTTTCTGAACGCGTGACAACGATGCGCCACGACACGATGCGCCACGACGGACTGGACGCATGAGCGGCAGCGTCGATCGCGCGCGCCGTGCGTTGCTCGCGTTGCTCGTGTTGCCGCTGGTGGCGCCAGGAGCGGCGGTAGCGCAGGATCCACGTGCAGCGGCCGCTCAGCGCGCGGCACGCGAATGGCTCGCGCGGGTCGACAACCTCGATGTCGCGGCGAGCTGGAAGGAAGCCGGCGGCAAGTTTCGGCAGGCGATGACGTCGGCTGCCTGGGCCGAAACTTTGCGCGGCGAGCGCGAGCCGCGCGGCGCCGTCGTGCAGCGCGCCGTGGCGACGACGGAATTCGGCAATTCGGGGCCCGAAGTTCCCGACGGCGGCAGCTACGCCCTGGTGCAATTCCGGTCGTCGTTCGCGAACCAGACGGACGCCCGCGAGGATGTGACGCTCGAGGTCGGGCCGGATTACGTCTGGCGTGTCATCGGATACGTGATCCATTGATTTCGCGCCACCGCGTGGCCGAAACCGTAGCGCTGTCGAAGTTCGTCTGTCCCGCCTGCGGCGGCGAGGCCGTCTGGAGCGCTGCAAAACGTCGCCTTCTGTGTCCGTTCTGCGGGACCGAGTCGGCGGCGGAGCCGGGCGCGGCCGGCGCGGTCGTCGAGCACGACCTCGGCGCTGCTTTGCACGATGTCGACGGCGGCGCACTCGGCTGGCAGGCTGACAAGCGCGAGGTCAAGTGCCAGAGCTGCAACGCCATCTCGGTGCTCGATCCGTCGCGGCAGGCGCAGAACTGCGAGTTCTGTGGCTCCGCCCAGCTCGTCGCGTACGAGAACGCGAGGGCTGCGCTGCGTCCCGAAAGCGTGCTGCCGTTCGCGATCAGCGAACCCGATGCGCGCGATCGCATCCGCAAGTGGTATGGCAAGCTGTGGCTGGCGCCCTCTGCACTGGCGAAGAAGGCGCTCACCGATACCGTGCGCGGCATCTATCTTCCGTATTGGACGTTTGATGCGCGCGTGGACACCAGATGGACTGCGGAAGCCGGGCACTACTACTACACGACCGAAACCTACGAGCAGAACGGACGCACGCAGACGCGCCAGGTCCGCCAGGTGCGCTGGGAGCCGGCCGCCGGGCGGCTGCAGCACTTTTTCGACGACGACCTCGTCTGCGCTTCGGTGGGCATTCACGCGGATCTCCTGCGCGGCATCGAGCCATTTCCCACCGCCGAACTGAAGTCCTACGACGCGGGATTCGTCGCCGGCTGGATCGTCGAGAGGTACCAGATCGACCTCGCTCTCGCCGCGAGGCGAGCGCGCATGGCCATGGACGGGAAATTGCAGGCCCTGTGTGCCGCGCAGATTCCGGGCGATACGTTCCGTAGCCTCGTCGTGCACGCCGACTATTCGGCCGAGACCTTCAAGCACATTCTTGCGCCGGTGTGGTTTCTTTCCTACACGTATGGCCCCCGCGTGTTTCAATGCGCGATGAACGGCGTCACTGGCGCGATCCGCGGCGAGTACCCGAAGAGCCCCTGGAAGATCGCGCTACTCGTGCTCGCGATCGTGATTGCGGTATGGATCGCGCTGTGGATGGGAGCGCATTAGGCCATGCCGGCCGGTTGTCCCGCCGGCGTTGATGGTGACGGGCCGGTGGCGGAAATCGCCCGGCGCCCGGATGCGTTGGCGGTGGCGTCGCACCCGGCCTTTGCGCCGTTGGCGCGTTGGTGGGTTCCCCGCCGTGGCGCGATTCCTCCTGACCCCGATCGGCTCGACGAATGGGCGCGCGCCGCAGCGCTGGTGCTTCCGGACGGCCGCCCGGTCTCGTTCCGGCCGGCGTCGTCGGCCGCTGCATCGGCACTCGCCTACGAGCGCCGAATTGCGGCGACCGGCGAGGTTGCCACGCGACAGGGAAACCTGCACGACGCATGCAATGCGCTTGCCTGGCTCGCGTTTCCGCGTACCAAAGCCGCGTTGAATTCGGTCCATGTGAATGCGGCCGGAATCCTCTCCGGCAACGGGCGCGACCGTCGTCGGGACGCGGCGACGCTGCTCGATGAATCCGGTTTGATCGTCGCCTGTGCCGACGCGTCCCTGGTCGGCCTTTGGCGAACGCGCCAATGGCGTGCCGTGTTCTGGGACCGACGCGACGTGGTCAGTGCACGGATGCGCGCCGCGGCGATCGGGCATGGTCTCATGGCAAAGCTGGTCGCGCCGTATCGGGGCATCACGGTAAAGGCGCTGGTGCTGCCGCTCGATGCCACCACATTGCCTTCGCAACCATCGCGACTCGCTGCCGCGCTCGATGCCGCTGCCGCGGCGACGATCGACGCCCTCGGGGCCGCATTCGTACCAGAGGTTCTGCTGCCGTTACCGGTTGCAGCGCTGCCCGGCTGGGACATCGAGGCACGGGGTGCCCGGCTCTTCGACGACACTGCCGTCTTCCGGCCGCCCGTGCTACGCTGATATTGGAATCCGGCCGGGAGACAGTGGCGTCCTGCGTACGCTCGGGGCCGCGCCGGGCATGATCGAGGGACGTTCCATCCGTTCTCCTTGCGTCGCGCCTTGGCGCTGAGGGGCTCCAATTGCGACACGAGGAGATTGGCATGCACGCAGCGATCGTCACCGGCGTCTCGCGTGGTCTGGGGGAGGCGCTGGCCGCCGCGATGCTTGCGCGCGAGTTCACGGTGCTGGGCGTTGGCAGGACGGCGAGTCCGCGGCTCAAGGGCAAGCGGTACCATCACGCCGAGTGCGATCTCGCGCAACCCGCGCTGCTCGCCGCCGCCGTCACGCCGCTGCTTCGCCGACTTGCCGCGGGCAAGCCCACGGCGGTGACGCTCATCAACAACGCCGCGGTTGCGACCCCGACCGGTCTCGTCGGGAACCTCGACGCTGCCGCAATTGCGTCGGCGCTCGCGACCAATGCGGCGGCGCCCGTCGTCATGGCGGACCTCTTCTGCCGGAGCTTTCCCGACGCCACGGTCGAGCGCCGGATCATCAACGTGTCCTCCGGTGCAGCGCAGACGGCGATCGCCGGCAGCGCCGTCTATGGGATGTCGAAAGCTGCGCTGGAAATGCTCACCCGCGCGATCGCCGTGGAATGCACGGCGTCGCGATTTGCCTGCATTTCGGTGCGTCCCGGCATATTCGAGACCGGAATGCAGGCCTACATGCGCAGCCGTGATCCAGCCGAGTTTCCGAGCGTCGGGCTGTTTCGTGGATTCAAGGAAAACGGGCTGCTCAAGGATCCGGCGGAAGTGGCGGCAAGGATTGTCGAGCGGCTGGTGCTCGGGCCCGTCGAAAACGGTCGCACCTACAGCCACACCGACCTGTGATCGAAACCGGCACGCGACGCGTTCAGCGTCAGAACGATTGCCGCGGGCGAAGCGACCGGCGCATCTCCCCTTGCCGCGCAGTCGCGGTCAGGGGGTGGCCGGTTTGACCCGAATCCGGTAGTCGATCGTCGCGCCGGCGGCGCCGGCTTCCCACATCAGGCAGTAGTCGTGCGCAATCTGCACCGCGTACACGCCGGCATCCGCGCGCGACGCCTCGCGGGACACGGGCATCACGACCGCATTGCCCTCGTGGTAATGGACGTTGAAATCGACCGGCTCGCTGCTCTCGAATCCGTACTCGACGCGGTCGCCAGGTTCGAGCCGGAGGCATTCCTCGTGGATCTGGTAGGAGGGAAGCGGATACGCGCGCACGGTCTTCGGCGCGTCAATCGTGTGTGATGGCGCGGCGCATGCGCAGAGCACGATGGTCGCGACGCCGAGCGAAGCGCGCGACCTCATCGCGGCTGTTTCTTGCGCTGCGCGCGCCAGTCCTCGACCAGGAGGGCCATCCGGACGTGGTCACGCCAGCGCCCGGCGATCTTGACATACCGGCGCGAATATCCCTCGCGGGAAAAACCGGCGCGCCGGACAAGCGCGAGCGATCGCACGTTTGCGGGCTGCACGTTCGCCTCGACCCGGTGCAGCTTGAGTTCGCGAAATGCAACGTCGAGCGCCAGTTGCATGCCCTCGGACATGTAGCCTTCGCCGGCATGCGGAGCGAAGGCGTAGTAGCCCATGTACGCACTTTGCAGAAGACCGTGCACGATGTCGCCGATGTTGATCACGCCGACGATCGCATCGTCCTCGCAGCGGCACACGAGCAAGCCGACGTGCGTCGCGGCCGAGGCAGGGCGTCTGGGAACCGCGCCGTAGCGACGCACGAACGTCGCGTAGCGCGCTGGCGTCGACGGGGGATGGACCCATACGCCATGCAGTTTCCGACTCGCGTGCACGGCAGCCAGATATTCCGCGGCGTCGGAGCGCCGTGGCGGCCGGAGATAGACGCGAGCGCCGCGCCGCCGCTTGTCCGTCGGGGAACTGGTCGGTCGGGCAGGCATAATGGTCATTTTACCTGCGCAGGATGGCCGGCATGAGCAAGTGGGTGCAGGGAACGGTCATCGGCAATAAGCGTTGGACCGATCGGCTGCATTCGCTGCAGGTTTCCGCGCCGGAAGTGACGTTCGTCGCCGGGCAATTCGGCCGCCTTGCGCTGCCCGCGCCGCCGGGGTCGAAGGAAGAGATGCTCGGCCGGCCGTACTCGTTCGTGAACGCGCCGGGCGAGGCGCCGCACGAGTTCTATTTCGTCACGGTGCCCGACGGCCCGCTGTCGGCGCGGCTGGCCGCGCTGGCGCCCGGCGATTCGGCCTGGCTGCTGCGGACGGCGAACGGCTTCTTTTCCGTGGCCGAGCTGCCCGACGCCGACGCGTTATGGTGCCTGTCGACTGGAACCGGACTCGGCCCCTTTCTGTCGATCCTTCGCACGCCGGACCCATGGGCGCGATTCGGCCGGATCGTCCTCGTGCACGCCGTTCGGCATGCACGCGAACTCAGCTATCGCGATGTGATCGCCGGGATTGCCGCCGCTCACCCGGGCGCATTCACGCACGTGCCGATGGTCAGCCGTGAAGTGCACGCGGGCGCGCTCGCGGGGCGAATTCCCGACGCGATCGGCGATGGGCGCCTGGAATCGCGCGCCGGGCTGGCACTGGCTGCAGAAAACTCGCACGTCATGCTGTGCGGCAATCCGGCGATGGTCGACGACACACAGAAGACGCTGGAAGCGCGCGGAATGCGGCGCCATCGGCGCCGGGAACCGGGGCACGTCACCGTCGAAACCTATTGGTGACGGCGCGTCGCGCAGCGGTTCGCCGCCATTGCCGGAGCGGCGCCGCGTCGTCCGCCGTGGAATCGGGCGCCGGCAAGTGGCGAGCTCTCGCCCGGCTCAGCCCTTGACCTCGATCAGTTCGACGTCGAACAGCAGCGTGGCGTTGGGGGGGATGACGCCGCCAGCACCCCGCTCGCCGTACGCCTTTTGCGGCGGAATCACGAGCGTCCGCTTGCCCCCGACCTTCATGCCGACAACCCCTTCGTCCCACCCTTTGATGACTTTCCCCATGCCAAGGACGAACCCGAACGGGACCTTTCGATCGAGCGAACTGTCGAATTTCGCGCCGTGGCCGTCCGCTGCAGCGGGGTCATACAGCCACCCGGTGTAATGCACAACGACCGCTTTGCCGCTGACCGCCTCGGCCCCTGCCCCTTGTTTCTGGTCGACAATCTGAAGTTCATTCACTTTGGCACCGAATTTGCTGGTTGTAGTGGACGATTGAGGCGACGGCTTCGCAGGTTGGTTTGCAGGATTCTGTCCGTACGTGGTGCCGGCCGACGTGACAACCGTGATCGTCACCAGCGCCCGAAACAGATTTCCCGAAAGACGTCGGGACGAGATGCCGGAACGGATGTCGGACGACATGATGAGCCCTTGATGAGATTTCTGGTGCGAAACGAGAGAGAAGCTGACCCGGCGCCGCGCTTAACGGTATCTCGCATGCAACAGCATTGGCAGCCGAATTGTAGCCCACGTGCGGAGTTTTTTGCGCGGCCCGATGGACCTGCGCTATAAACAAAAATGACGATGATCATGCCGCGCGGGTTCGCTACGTCGTCCCTCGTCAGGACGGGCGTCAGGCGTCTTGCCTTCGTAGCGGGGAGATCCTGCGGTAGCCCGGGCCACTCGATGAGATTGTTGTAGACAATGTTCGGATTCCTGACACCACAGGCCAAGGACGACACCGATCCGCTGGTTTCCGCACGGGCGATGTCCGCTTGGCTGCGTCACTTGCCGACTCAGGACGTCATTGCCCGCCAGCACCACGTGATGCGGGTGTTCGACGGGATGCGTCAGGCGCGTCGATCGATTGACCTCAGTCGGGTCGCGGCTATCCAGTTCCTCGACATCGCGTTGGGCGCGGATCGCCGCCAGCTGGTGAAGCAATACGTCGAGAACATCGACCGTTCGGTGCGCATCGCCGACCGCGGCTGGCAGGCGGCGCAGGAGATAAGCCAGGGATTTGTCTACGCCTACCAGACTGCCCTCGAACGGGCATTGGCGGAACGCGCGAATCTGCGGTGGAAAACCGTCGTTCCTCAGCTTTTTGCGCGATTGCTGCACTTCCATGGTACCGACGCCAAGCTGCGCGCGTTCCGGCACGAGCGCTGGATTCCGGCGAAATGGACGAACCTCCACCAGCTACAGGGCCGCGCGATCGAACTTGGCGTCGCCCGGGTCCCGGTTGCGCTCCCGAGCGCCGGGCCGGGCGCGATGCAGTGGAGCGCCGAACAGGAATACATCTACGCGCTTTTGATCCAGCAGCTCAACACGGGCAGTCTTACGCCTGCCGAAATCGACTGGATGAGCGCACAGATGCGTGCGTGGAGCCGCAAACTCGAATTCGAGGCCGTGCCCCGGTCGCCGGAAGGCTTTTACATCGATCTCGCGAGCAAGCGCGGCCTCGTGCGACGCACGGGCGGCGAGTCCGGTCCGACCTTCCATTTTCTCGACACGACGCCGCTGGCGGACCAGCTCGAGCGCGCGATCCATGCCTTGCGCGAGGCCGATATCGGCGAGCCCGGCACGGCCGCGTCGATCAACCAGCAGCGAATCGGAATTCTGGAAAAGGTGCGTCCGGTCGTGGCGCCGAATCTCCACGGCGAACTCCGGCGCTCGCCGCGCACTCCGGTAACCGTCGCGGCAAAGGTGCGTGTGGGTCTTGCACGCATCTGCAGCGAGCTGACACCCAAGGAAGTCGTTGAACCTGCGAACGACGCCGAAGTGGGCAACGAGCAGATCGAGGTATTCGCGGTCGCCGATGGGCCGCGGGCCCGCCGCCGCGTCCCGAACGACCACGACACGCTGATGGCTTCGATCGCCCCGCTCGGCGATCAGGCGTGGGAGGTCAAGGACCGCAGCGTGGCTGGGCTGCGCATCGCCGCCTCCGGGGGCATAGGCCAGAGTCTGGTGCTGGGCGCGCTCGTGGCGGTGCGGCAGTCGGATGCCGTCGATTGGGTGTTGGGCGCCGTCCGCCGCCTCAACAAGGTCTCCAACGACGAGGTCGAAGCGGGCGTGTCGATCATCGCCGACCGGATCGTGCCGATCACGGTCCACGCCAAGCGCGTGGCAAAGGACGATCTGGGGATGGTGATCAATGGCATCGATGTTTCGGTCATGGGGTCGCGTTTCGACGCGCTCTATGTGCCACCGCCGTCCCGCCCGGAGAAGCCGCTTACCATCAAGACCGTGATCGTGCCCACTTCCGAGTACGCGAATGGGCGCAACCTGATCCTGACCACCGGGCACTCGGTCTATACCATCACACTTCGCCATCTGGTCGAGCAGCGCGCGGAATGGAGCTGGTCGGCGTTCCAGATCGTCGACAAGAAGCCGACGGAGTTCTGACGCGAAAAACGCGTCGACGGCCGGGCGCTAGT
This sequence comes from uncultured beta proteobacterium, assembly GCA_963695725.1. Taxonomy (GTDB): domain Bacteria; phylum Pseudomonadota; class Gammaproteobacteria; order Burkholderiales; family Casimicrobiaceae; genus CAIWHR01. The sequence goes on along the minus strand of CAVOHM010000001.1, from coordinate 778,342 downwards.
CCTGCGGGCGGAACTTGAGGGTAAGCGTACGCTGGAAAAGGTCCGGTCGATCGGGCCGCGGCAGCGGCGACGATTTGACGATTGCCCGTTGCACCGCGTCGTCGTAGGTCCGCGACCCGCTCGACTTGCGCAGCACGGCGTCGATGATTTCGCCGGTGGGCAGCTGGACCACGTCGAAGATCGCTTCGGGGTTGCCGGAAATGTCCGGCGGCAGAACGACGTTGCCCTTGACCTTGCTCTGGATGCGGCGGACGTAATCCGCCTGGGCGCTCGCCCGCTCCGCCGCTTCGGCCTGCATCTTCTGTTGTAACGCCCGCGCCACCTGCTCGCGTTCCGCCTGGGCCCGCAGTGCCTCGGCTTCGCGCGCCTGACGCTCGCGCGCCTCGGCCTGACGTTTCTGCTCGTCCCGTTTCTTCTTCTCGGCTTCCCTTTGTTCGGCTTCTTTCTTTTCCCGCGCGGCCTGCTCGGCTTCCTTTCGTTCGCGCTCCTTCTTTTCGCGCACCGCCTGCTCGCGCTTCTTTCGCTCCTCCTCCTCTTTTCGAATTTTTTGCGCGATTTCGGCCGCGCGCGGATCCGGCTTTTCGACCTTGGGCTCGGGCGTCGGCGCCGCCGCCTTGGGTGGCGGTTCCGGCTTGGTCTCCGGCAACGGGCTTGGGTTCGGGCTGTGGCTCCGGTTTCGGGAGGCGGTGGAGGTTCGACCACCGGCGGCGAGGGGGCCGCCTTCGGCTGCGCAGCGTAGAGTTCGACGGTCACCGGCTCGGGCTTCCGGTTCTGCCACCGCAACGAGAAGACGAGCACGACGATGAAGGCAACGTGCACGGCGATCGCCAGAGCCAGCGCCGGCCATTGGCCCGACGTGCGCGCGGGACCCCGGGGGCGATCCGTTGCCATCGGTGGCGTCAGCGGCCGGCGGGCCGCGCCAGCAGTCCCACCTTGTGCACGCCGCTCGTCTGGAGCCGGTCGAGCACTTTCATCACCTCGTCGTAGCGCGTGCTGCCTCCCGCGGCGATCACGACCGGCTGATCGGGGAGGCGGGCCTGCTTGTCCTTGATTCGGGCGACGAGTTCGTCGAGCGACACCTTGATTTCCGGCGTTGCCGCTTGCCGGTCGCGAGCGACATCGTGCCATCAGGGCGCAGCGTCACTTCCATCGGCGCCGCCGGCACCGTGAGTTTGCTGCCCACCGACGGCAGCTCGATCGTGCCGGGGTTGATGAGCGGTGCCGTGACCATGAAGATCACGAGCAGCACCAGCATCACGTCGATGTAGGGAACGACGTTGATCTGATTGATCGACTTTCGCGCGCGGCGCATGGGTCAATGCCCGTTCCCGCGAGGACGGCATACGACGCGAGCGTGGGGGCCGTTCCAGCGCCCGCCCGGCCGTCCGAAGGGCGCTGTGCGCCCCCTCGGGGGGCAGCGAACGAAGTGAGCGTGGGGGCCGTTCATCTCAACCTTGGCGCTGCAGGATGTTCGAGAACTCCTCGATGAACGTCTCGTAGCGCATCGACAGCCGGTCGACGTCGTGCGTGTAGCGGTTGTACGCGACGACGGCCGGGATGGCCGCGAAGAGTCCGATCGCCGTGGCGATCAGCGCCTCGGCGATGCCTGGCGCGACGCTGGGCCAGCGTGGCCTGGCTCACGTTGGCGAGTCCGCGAAACGCATTCATGATTCCCCAGACCGTGCCGAAGAGGCCGATGTACGGGCGAGACCGAGCCGACGGTGGCGAGCCCGGCCAGGTGCGCCTCGAGGGCGTCGATCTCGCGCTGGTAGGTGGCGCGCATCGCGCGGCGCGCACTGTCGAGCGTGACCGCGGACGTTGCTGCCCTGCTTGCGATGCTTGGCGTACTCGCGAAAACCGGCGGTGAAGATGTGCTCCAGCCCGCTGCCGGTGCGCGCCTGCTGGCGCGCTGGTAGAGCTCGGCCAGGTCGCCGCCCTTCCAGAATTCGTCCTCGAACGCGTCGGTATCGCGCGTCGTGCGCTTCAGCTGGAACATCTTGAGGAAAATCTGCCACCACGACCACAGCGACAGAAGCACGAGCAGCACCATCACCGCCTGGACGACGAATGACGCCTGCGTGATCAGCGTGACGAAACGAGAGGTCGGTGTGCACGTTCAAGCGGAATTCTCCAGGCGGCGGCGAAGCGCGGCGGGTATGCGCGCCGGCCGCCAGGTTGCTGCGATCGACGCAGGCGAGCGTCACGCTGGCGCCGTCAGCATGCTGTCGTGCGCGCCGCACTTCTTGCCGGGCGAGCAGGCGGGCACCGTGGCCGCGGTCGACCAGCGTCGACCGTCACCTCGAGCCGATCGCCAGCCGCGCCGGGCTGACGATAGTCGATCTCGCAGTGATGGACGACGAACGACGATGCCATGCTCGCGCTCGAACGCCGCCAGCGTCGAAGCCCGAGCGCTGCCAGCCATTCGGTGCGCGCACGCTCCATGAACTTGAGGTAGTTCGCGTAGTAGACGACGCCGGCGGCGTCGGTATCCTCGTAGTAAACGCGGACGGGGAAACGAAAGGGTTGCGGACGTCGGCGCGGAACTCAGGCGCCTCCGCCGGGAAAAGATCGGCCGCGGCGCCGGGCGCGGGCGGCGTGAGGCCGAAATGGCGGTACGAGAGCGCGGTGGCGACTCCGCCCCGCGACGTGCGCTGCAGGAATCCCTGCTGGATCAGGAACGGCTCCAGCACGTCCTCGATGGTGTCGCGCTCCTCGCCGATGGCCGCGGCGAGGTTGTCCACGCCCACGGGACCGCCGGCGAACTTGTCGAGCACGGTGCGCAGCAGCTTGCGGTCCATCACGTCGAGCCCGGAGCGCATCGACGTCGAGCATCGACGAGCGCGGCGTCGGCGACGGCGCGGGTGATCGCGCCGTCGGCCCGCACCTCGGCGAAGTCGCGCACGCGGCGCAGCAGCCGGTTGGCGATGCGCGGCGTGCCGCGCGAGCGGCGCGCGATCTCGAGCGCGCCGTCGGCGTCGATCGCGATCTTGAGCAGCGCCGGCCGAGCGCGTGACGATGCGGGTCAGTTCCGCGGGCGTGTAGAACTCGAGCCGGGCGACGATGCCGAAGCGGTCGCGCAGCGGATTCGTGAGCATGCCGGCGCGCGTCGTTGCGCCGACCAGCGTGAACGGCGGCAGGTCGAGCTTGACGCTGCGCGCCGCCGGCCCCTCGCCGATCATGATGTCGATCTGGAAATCCTCGAGCGCCGGATAGAGGATCTCCTCGACGATCGGCGACAGCCGATGGATCTCGTCGATGAACAGCACGTCGTGCGGCTCGAGGTTGGTCAGCAGTGCGGCGAGGTCGCCGGCGCGCTCGAGCACCGGGCCCGACGTCTGGCGCAGGTTCACGCCGAGCTCGTGCGCGATGATGTGCGACAGCGTCGTCTTGCCGAGTCCCGGCGGGCCGAACAGCAGCACGTGGTCGAGCGACTCGCTGCGCTTGCGTGCGGCCTCGATGAAGATCGACAGCTGGTCGCGGATCTTCTCCTGCCCGACGTACTCGTCGAGCAGGCGTGGCCGCAGCGCGCGCTCGATCACTTCTTCCTGCAGGCCGGCCAGCTTTGCCGGTCACGAGGCGGTTGAGTTCGTCGTTTCATCGATGCGTCAGCGGCCGTGGTCGGCCGATCAGCCTTGGCGAGAAGCTTCAGCGCCTGCCGGATGCCGTCGCCGACCGCGAGGTCCGTCGGGCAGCTTCTTGACGCGCAGCGATCGCTTCCTTGCTCGCTGTAGCCCAGCGCCAGCAGCGCGTTGCAGGACGTCGGCCGATCGCCGGCGGCGCGCGATGGATGCCGACGGCGGAAGTGACCTCGACGCCGAGCTTGTCCTTCAGTTCGAGCAGCAGACGCTCGGCGGTCTTCTTGCCGATGCCGGGGATCTTGGTGAGACGGCCGGTCTCCTGCATGGTCACGGCCTGCGCGAGTTCGGCGACCGAGAGCCCCGACAGCACCGACAGCGCCGTCCGCGCGCCGACGCCGCTGATTTTCAGCGAGCTGCCGGAACGCGCGCCGCTCGTGCTCGGTGCCGAAACCGAACAGCAGATGCGCGTCCTCGCGCACGACCAGATGGGTGAACAGCGCCATGCGCTCGCCGGTCGCCGGAAGGTTGTAGAACGTGCTCATCGGCACGTCGACCTCGTACGCGACGCCCTGCACGTCGAGCAGGAGCTGCGGCGGATTCTTCTCGACGAGGATTCCGGTGAGTCGGCCGATCATGGGGCGCGCACGTTGTTCGGTCGATTATCGCACGCGGGTCGCCTCGCGCGCCGGGCCTGGGCGAGCGGAGCCGGGTCACGCGCAGCGCGCATTTGCGCTGCGCACTCACTCGGGCAGCGCCGCCAGATGCCGCAGGACGTCGTGCAACGTCGGAAATATCAGGAGGTCGATGCGCAAGCAGTGTCGTCGGAGGGAGAGTGCAGGTCCGGCACCATGATCGGCATCATGCCGGCGGCGAGCGCGGCGCGCACGCCAGGCTCCGAGTCCTCGAGCACGATGCAGGCACCGGCGCGCGTGCCGAGCCGACGGGCCGCCTCGAGATAGATGTCCGGCGCGGGCTTGCCGCGCGTGACCTCGTCGCCGCCGACAAGCTGGTGGAAGCGCGGCAGCAGCCCGTGCTGGCCAGCTTGCCTGCGCGCGCGTCGCGGCGCGTCGAGGTCGCGACGGCCGTGCGAATCGCGTGGCCTTCGAGCCACTCGAGCAGTTCGTGGACTCCCGTCTTCAGCACGAGGCCCTCGCGCTCGACGATCCCGTCGTAGGTCGCGTGCCACGGGCGCAGCAGCGCGTCGATCGGATACTGCGCTCCGTACCGCGTCGCGGACGATCGCGGAACAGTCGGCGAAATTGCGCCCGACCATCGGCGTGCGTCACCGCCAGGTCGAATTCGACGCCCAGTTCCGTGCGCGGCGTCTTGCCACGCGCGTGCGCGCGAGTGGCTCGGTGTCGAGCATCAGCCCGTCCATGTCGAAGATGACGGCGTCCGGGCGACGGTCGGGACGTGGCGCGGACGCGTCCCCCGAGGGTGACAGTCGCACGGCGCGCGCCGGCGCGAGCGGCCACTGCGGATCTCAAAGGAGCCGCCCGCGGCGGACGCGGTAACCGGCCCCGCCATGCGCACCCAATCCTTGTCCGCCGTGCGCGTGGCGATGGCGCAGGCCAGCGCGTCGGCGGCATCCGGTGACGGGCGCCCCGGAAGATCGAGCAGCCGGCGCACCATGTCCGCGACCTGCTCCTTCGCGGCCTTGCCGTGGCCGACGACCGCCTGCTTCACCTGCAACGCCGTGTACTCGACGACGGGCAGGTCCGCCAGCACGGCGGCGCAGATCGCGGCGCCACGCGCCTGCCCGAGCAGCAGCGTCGACTGTGGATTGACGTTGACGAACACCTTTTCGACGGCGACCTCGGTCGGCCCGCTGCAACGCGATCACTTCCGCGAGATCGCGCAGGATCACCTTGAGTCGCACCGGAAGCTCGCCGTCGCCACTTCGGATGCAGCCGCAGGTCACGTAGGCGAGCCGGCTGCCGGTGACGGCGATGACGCCGAACCCCGTTGCGCGCAGCCCCGGGTCGATGCCGAGAATCCGGCGTGCGGCGGGCGGACCATTCACGGGGCGGCTCGACGCAACGCTTATCCTTCGAGGATCGCGTTGGTGTGAACGTTCTGCACGTCGTCGAGCGCCTCCAGCGCGTCGACGAGCTTCTGCATGCGCAGGGCGTCGTCGCCCTCGAGTTCGACTTCGGTCGCGGGCTTCATCGTCAACTCGGCGAATTCCGGCTTGAAACCCGCCTTCGCCAGCGCGTCCTTCGCCGCCGCGAAAGCGTAGGGTCCGGTGATCACCTCGATGCTGCCATCGTCGCTGGCGATCACGTCGTCGGCCCCGGCATCGAGCGCCGCCTCCATCAGCGCGTTTTCGTCTGTGCCCGGGGCGAACACGAGCTGCCCGCAATGCTTGAACAGAAACGCGACCGAGCCGTCCGTGCCGAGGTTGCCGCCGTATTTCGAAAAGGCATGCCGGACGTCGGCGACGGTTCGCGTCCGGTTGTCGGTCATGCAGTCGACGATCACCGCGGCGCCGTTGATCCCGTAGCCTTCGTAGCGGATTTCTTCGTACGCGACGCCCTCGAGTTCGCCCGACCCGCGCTTGGCGGCGCGCTCGATCGTGTCCTTCGGCATGTTCTGGTCCATCGCCTTGTCGATGGCGAGGCGCAAGCGCGGATTCAGCGCGGGGTCGCTGCCGGAAGCGCGCGCCGCGACCGTGATTTCCCGGATGAGACGCGTGAAGATCTTGCCCCGCTTGGCGTCGGTGGCAGCCTTCTTGTGTTTGATGTTCGCCCATTTGCTGTGACCCGCCATGGTCTCTCCCGTCGGCGCGCAGTGAATCCGGGATTGTAACTGCCCGCGCCGGGCAGCCGGCGACACGTACGTGCCCGGGTCGAGCGATCAGGCCGATCGCGGTTCGGACGCGGTCGGCGCAGCCCGGTCCGCGCCCCAGCGCGGGCCGAGCGAGTGCGGGACGCCGAGCCGATCGAGAATGCGAGCGACCACGAAGTCGACGAGCTCGGCGATCGACTGCGGCCGGTCGTAGAACCCCGGCGCCGGCGGAAGGATGACCACGCCCGCGCGCGCCAGCCGCAGCATGTTCTCGAGATGGATCGCCGAGAGCGGCGTCTCGCGCGGCACGAGCACGAGCGGGCGGCGCTCCTTCAGCATGACGTCGGCTGCGCGCGCGATCAGGTTGTCGGCGAGGCCGCAGGCGATCGCGGCCAGAGTACCCATGGTGCACGGACAAATCGCCATCGCGTCGGCGGGATTCGATCCCGACGCCACCGGTGCCATCCAGTCCTCGCGACCGAATACCGTGAGCTGGCCCGCGCGCGCGCCGTACCGTTCGGTGAAGTAGCGCGTCGCATCGCGCGGTTGCGCCGGAAACGCGAGATCGCATTCCTGTTTCGCGACGATCTGGGCGGCGCACCGAGTAGAGCAGGTAGACCCGCGTCTCGGCCGCCAGCAGACATTCGAGCAACCGAAGCCCGTACGGAAGGCCGGAGGCGCCGGTGAACGCGAGCGTGATCGTTTGCGGTGCGGCCATTCGCGCATTCTAAAGCGGAATGCGAGGTCAGACGAGTTCCCGATGCCGGATGAGTACCTGGTGGTGCGGTGCGAACGCTTGCGCCAGCCGCTCGACCATGTAGACCGACCGGTGCCGGCCGCCGGTGCATCCGATCGCGACGGTCAGATAGTTGCGATTGTCGCGGGCGTAATCGGGAAGCCATGTCGCGACGAAGCGCTGGATGTCGTTGTACATCCGATCGACCTCGGGTTGCTTCTCCAGAAACGCGACCACGGGAAGGTCGCGGCCCGTCAGCGGCTGCAGCGCAGGCTCGTAATGCGGGTTGGCGAGGCAGCGGACGTCGAACACGAGATCCGCATCGAGCGGCACGCCGTGCTTGAAGCCGAACGATTCGAACAGAAGCGTGAGCTCGTTCGCGTCGACGCTGACGAAATCCTTGATCCACGAGCGCAGCGCTGCGGACGCGCAGTTCGCTCGTATCGAACGCGAAACCCAGCGGCCGCGCCTCGGCGAACAGCGTGCGCTCGTAGTCGATCGCCTCGGTCAGCGTCCGCGCCTCGCTCGAGAACGGATGGCGGCGGCGCGTCTCGGAAAAGCGCTTGACGAGCGTTTCGGTCTTCGCATCGAGATAGAGGAAGCGTACGGTCCAGGCCAGCGCCCGCAGGCGCACGATCGTGTCGGCGAGACCCGGCCAGTCCCGGCGCGGTCTTGACGTCGAGCGCGATCGCGACGCGATCGCGTCCGGCGTTGGCGAGATAGCGCGGCGGTTTCTGCGACCAGAGCCAGCGGCAGATTGTTGACCGCGTAATAGCCGGAATCCTCGAGCGCCCCGAGCGCGACGCTCTTGCCGGAGCCGGACACCCCGCCGATCAGCAGAAGGTCCATCGCAGACGGACACCTGGAGGTCGTCAGCCTCCGTCCTCCATGAGCTTCGGTCTGCCGTTCGATGAATTCCTTCGTGCTGTCGATGCCGCGCTGGTTCAGCACGAAGTTGCGCACAGCGGCCTCGACCAGCACCGCGAGATTGCGGCCGGCGGCAACCGGAATCGTCACCTTGCGCATCGGGCACGCCAAGAATTTCCTGGAACGTCGCATTCACCTGCAGGCGGTCGAGTTCGGAGAACGCCTCGTGGCTGTGGTCCTCGAGGTGAACCATCAGCTTCAGCAGCTTGCGCGGGCGCACCGCGGTTTCGCCGAAAATCGTGCGGATGTTGAGGATGCCGATGCCGCGCACCTCGAGAAAGTCGCGCAGCACCGCGGGACAGCGGCCCTCGAGCGTGTCGGGCGAGATGCGGTAGAGCTCGACGATGTCGTCGGCGACGAGCCCGTTGCCGCGCGAGATGAGCTCCAGCGCGAGTTCGCTCTTGCCGATCGCCGACGCCCCGGTGATCGAGCACGCCCATCTCGAGCACGTCGAGGAACACGCCATGCAGCGTCGTCGACTCGGCGAGCACGCGCGACAGGTACAGCCGGAACACCTCGACCAGGTGCGGCGACGGCTGCGACCGACGTGAAGAGCGCGACGTGGTTGGCGTCGCACTTGGCCATGAGATGAGCGGGCACGGCCTCGCCGTTGGCGACGACGACCGCGACGAGTTCGGCCGTGAAGAGCCGGTCGATCGCCTGCTCGAGAGCCTGCTTCCGGCAAGCGTGCGCAGATAGGCGACTTCCGCCGCGCCGAGGATCTGGATGCGGAACGGATGGATGAAGTTCATGTGGCCGACCTGGCCGATGGTCGGCTTCAACGCCGCCTCGCCCGTCAGCACGCGATTGCCGCCCTGTCGGCCGCGCGACCCAGTGAGCCCGAGCCGCGTCCGGTTGTCGTCGAACAGTCGCTCGACGCTGACCTGCCGCGATCCCGGCTTCGCTGGTCATGGCGCGGCTGCGACGGCGCGCGTGGCTGTCCCAGCTCCCGGAATCCGAGCGCGTCATGCCGCAGGCTCCGACCTCGAACACGGCGCATCCGGCGGCGTCCGTCGGGCCGAGGCGCTCGCGGAAGCGCGCTCTCGGAAAACATCTGGGCGAGTTCCGACAGCAGTTGCAGGTGCTGCTCGGTCGCCTGCTCGGGCACCAGCAGCACGAACACCTGCGCGACCGGCTTGCCGTCGGGCGCATCGAACGGGATGGGCGACTTGAGGCGCACGAACGCGCCCTGCGCGTCCTTGAGTCCCTTGATCCGGCCATGGGGAATGGCAATGCCCTGCCCCAGGCCGGTCGAGCCGAGCTTCTCGCGGGCGGCGAGGCTCGTCGACCACGACCTTGCGCGACGAGTCCGCGGTTGGTCTCGAACAGTCCGCCGACCGCCTCGAACAGGCGCGACTTCGATCCGGCGTCGAGGTCGAGCAGGATGTTCGCGGCCGGCAGCAGCTCGGCGATCTGGTTCATCGATTACGAAATGGACCGTGGCGAGGACGTTGGCGATCGGCGTTCCAGGGCCGCAAATGCAAAACCGGCGGACCGGGCGGCCCGCCGGCGCGAACGCCACGCCGAGTATACGCCAGGATTGCGGAAAACCGCCGGGCGCGTGCCGCGTGGGTCCATGGCCAACGCAGCGGGGGTCCGGTCTCGGCGCAATGGAATATATCCGGACGCGGAACCCGGGGCGAATCGGCCTCCGGGACCCGCCTAGGTCGCGGTGACGTCGCGTTTGATCGCGGCGCCCTCGTGCCGGTGCAGTTCGCGCTTCTCCTTGTGCTTCAGCACCTGGCGGTCGAGCTTGTCGGCCAGCGCGTCGATCGCGGCGTACATGTCCGGCTCGATCGCCTCGGCGTGGATGTCCTTGCCGCGCACGTGCAGGTTGGCCTCGACCTTCTGCCGCAGCTTGTCCACCGACAGGACGACGTTGACGTCGATCACGTGGTCGAAATGGCGTGTTACGCGATCGAGCTTGGCGACGACGTAGTCGCGAATCGCGGGCGTGATGTCGAGGTGATGGCCGGTGAGGTTCAGATTCATCAAGCTCTTCCTCGCATGCGCGCCAGGCGCGTGTCGTCACAACGCCTTGCGCAGGTTGACGGGAGGAATCTGAAGCGCCTCCCGGTACTTGGCGATGGTGCGCCGCGCCACCAGGATGCCCTGGTCGCCGAGGAGCTCCGCGATCCGGCTGTCGGTCAGCGGCGACTTCACGTTCTCGGCGGCGATCAATTGCTTGATCAGCGCGCGGATCGCGGTGGCCGACGCCGCGCCGCCGGTGTCGGTCGCGACGTGGCTGCCGAAGAAATACTTGAGTTCGATAGGTGCCGCGCGGCGTGAGCATGTACTTCTGCGTCGTCACGCGCGAAATCGTCGACTCGTGCAGATCCAGCATCGTCGGCGATCTCGCGCAGGACCATCGGCCGCATCGCGACCTCGCCGTGCTCGAAGAAGCGGCGCTGCCGCTCGACGATGGCCTGCGCGACGCGCAGGATGGTCTCGAAGCGCTGCTGGACGTTGCGGATCAGCCACTTGGCCTCCTGCAGCTGCGCGGAGAGCTGCTGGTTCGACGCGTCGCGGTTGCGCGTGAGGATGTCGGCATAGATGCGGTTCAGCCGCAGCTTGGGCATCGCGGCCTCGTTGAGCGCAGCCATCCACTGGTTCCGCGCACTTTCTTGACGACGACGTCCGGAATGACGTAGTTCGCCTCCGACTTCGCGAACGCCGCGCCGGGCCGCGGGTTCAAGCTGCATCGATCAGCTCGCGCATCGCGCGCACGCCGGCGTCGTCGGTAGTGCAGGCATGCGCTTCAGCTTGGTGAAGTCGCGTGCCGCCAGCAGCGGCAGATGCTCGGTCGACGACCGTGAGCGCCTGCCGCGCGGAACGGAGTCGTCTCCGGCAGCGCCTTCAGCTGCAGCGCCAGGCACTCGGACGCGTCGCGCGCGCCGACGCCCGGCGGGCTCGAAACTCTGCAGGTAGCAGAGCGCGATCGACAGTTCGTCGGGATCGATCTCGAGCTCTTCCGGGAACATCTCCGCCATCTCCTCGAGCGAGACGTGCGAGATAGCCGTCGTCGTCGAGCGCGTCGATCAGCGCGCCGACGAGCCTGCCGGTCGCGCAGCGGAAGCTTGAGCACCGCGAGCTGCGAGAGCAGATGATCGCGCAGCGTGCTGGTCGCGACCTGCTGCGGGTAGAAGCCGTCGTCGTCGTCGGAGGAGCTGGCGCCGCCCCAGTCGCCGAATCGCCGCCCGAGTAGTCGGCGAAATCGGTGCGGTCGATCGCCTCCGGACGCTCGGTCGCGTCGCTGCCGGCCTCCTTGCCGCCAGCGCGGTCGTCGTCGTGCGTCGGAATTTCCTCGCTGGCCGAGGCGGCGGCGCTAGCGAGCTGCGATGCCGTCGGCGGCGGCTCGTCGTCGCCTTCGGCCTTCTCGAGCAGCGGGTTCTCCTGCAGCATGCGCTCGACTTCGGCATTCAACTCGACCGTGGACAGCTGCAGCAGCCGGATCGACTGCTGCAGCTGCGGCGTCAGCGTGAGGTGCTGGGTGAGCTTGAGCTGGAGGCGTTTGCTTCATGCGTTCATGCGAAGCGCGTGCATTGCGGCTCACGAGCCGGAAGTGCTCGCCGAGATAGACCTTCCGTACGGCCTCATTATAGACAATCTCGCCCGGCAGCGCCGGATGCCAGCACCCGGCCCTCGTTGATGATGTAGGCGCGGTCGCAGATGCCCGAGCGTCTCGCGCACATTGTGGTCGGTGATGAGCACGCCGATGCCGCGCTCCTTGCAGGAAGCCGATGATCTGCTGGATGTCGAGCACCGCGATCGGATCGACGCCGGCGAACGGCTCGTCCAGCAGGATGAAACGCGGCCGAGTCGCCAGCGCGCGCGCGATCTCGCAGCGCCGGCGCTCGCCGCCCGACAGCGACAATCGCCGGCGCGTCGGCGAGGTGCGAGATCGACAGATCCTCGAGCAGCGCGTCGAGGCGGTTGGAGAGCGACGTCCGAATCGAGGTCCTGCAGTTCGAGGATCGCGCGCACGTTCTCGGCGACCGTGAGCTTGCGAAAGATCGACGCCTCCTGCGGCAGGTAAGAAAGCCCGCGCCGGGCGCGCGGGTGGATCGGCAGGCGCGACAGGTTCTCGCCGTCGAGTTCGATGCGGCCGCCATCGGCGGCGACAAGCCCGACGATCATGTAGAAGCAGGTCGTCTTGCCGGCGCCATTCGGACCGAGCAGTCCGACCACCTCGCCGCTCGCGACGTCGAGCGACACATCGTGGACGACGGTCCGCGTCTTGTAGCGCTTTTCGAGCCGGGCAGCGGAGAGGTGGCTCATCGGACGCGGCTCGGTCGCCACCGCGGCGGTGTTCACTTGGCGGCGGCGGCGCGAGGTCGCCGGCCGGCTTCAGCGTCACCGGCGGCTCGGCCGCCGCGGCGCCGCCCCTTGCGCGCCGTCTGTCGCCTTGCCCGGCACCGGCGCTCGGATCTTGGGCTGGAACATGCCGCGCACCCGAGCGCCCGGCCCCGCGGGGTCGGGGCTTGCCGCCGGCGCGCCCTTCCGCCTTGAAGACCTCGGTACCGGCGTTGTAGGAAACGTAGTTGCTGCGAATCTCGTCCTGGCCGCGCTTGAGGAGCGCGCGGTCGAACAGCTCGACCAGTTCCTTCGCGCCGTCGTACTCGACCCGTTGCGCGTAGCCTTCGTAATACTCGTCGACGCCGTCGCGTTTCTGGCGGAATGCGACCGGGTTTCCGTAGGCGGTGGCCGATAGCGAGTTGTCGGGGTTCTGCTTGAAGACGATGCGGTCGGCGTGGATCGAGAGCGTGCCCTGCGTGATGATCACGTTTCCGGAGAGCGCGCCCCTGCGCGTCTGTAGTTGGCGTCTCCCGTGTCGCCGGAAAAGTGGATCGGCTTGTCGCGATCGGCTTTCTCGGCGCATGCCGGTGCTGCGGATGCGAGCGCGGCGACGAGCGCGAAGATGGCGGCCAAAGTCGTGCCCGTGACACGGTTCGGTGCAGAGCGGGATTGGGGTTTCACTTCGGGAGCGAGTTGGGTTGCAGGGTTCCGCGCACATCCGACTTGAGCTTGAACGTTCGTGCATTGTTGTCGTAGATCATCCCGACGCCGTGGATTATTCCACGCACCTCCTCGATCGTCACGGGCAGGTCGGTTTCGGCGCGACCGAGTTTCGGAATGATCCGCAGCATGTCGGTGGTAACGGACGCCGGTCCGGTCGGGTTGCGATCGCGCGCGGTCGCGGCCGCGGCGTCGCGGGTGGCGCGAACGTTGCCTCGCAACGTGACGACTTCCCGATCGCCCGAAACCGTGCCGGCGTCCGCCGCGACCGCGAGGCGGGGCTTGCCGGGGTCCGTCAATTCTAGCGACGGGAAAGCGAGATCGACGCTGCCGTCGTCCGGGAAATGCTCGGCGCGTTTTGCGGTAAGCATCTGCCGAACGCGGCCCTCCGCGTCGAACGTGACCGCGCTGAATTGCTCGACGTAGAGGTCGGGATCGTGTCGCGCCGAGCCGTCCATCCGCCGCGCCGACGACTGCACCTGCGCATCGAGCCAGTACGTCAGCGCGGCGAGGCAACCGAGCAGAAGCGCCGGCGACCAGCGGTGACCAGTCGATCGATGCGCGGTCGCATGGGCACCCGCTGCTCAGACGCCGAATGCCGCGTGCTGCGGCGCGAGCGCGCCCTGCGCCGCCAGGATCATGTCGCAGAGTTCGCGCACCGCTCCCTTGCCGCCGTCGCGTTCGGTGACGTAATGCGCACGTGTCGCGCACCGCGGCCGGCGCGTTGGGCACTGCGACCGCAAAGCCGCAGACGGATGAAAACAGGCACGTCGGGCAGATCGTCGCCGATGTGGGCGCAGGCGGCAGCGTCCAGCGAAGCTCCTGCGCAGCGCATCCCAGGGGGTCAGCTTGTCCTGCACTCCCTGCAGGATCCGGCTGATGCCCAGCGTCTGCGCGCGATGCAACGACCGCCGGGGCGTCGCTGCCGGTGATCCAGGCGACGGTGATGCCCGCGTGCATCAGCATCTTGAGGCCGACGCCGTCGAGCGCGTTGAATGCCTTCATCTCGTGGCCATCGTCGTCGACATAGATGCGGCCGTCGGTGAGTACGCCGTCGACATCACAGGTCAGGAGGCGTATCCGCGCGCGCCTGGTGCTCGACCGATGCATCCATCACACGACCCGCGCGCGGAAGAGATCGTGCAGGTGCAGCGCACCGACCAGCCGGCGCTCGTCGTCGACGACGAGCAGCACGGTCACCTTGGGCGTGGCCTCCATCAGATCGACGCAATCGATCGCGAGCCGCTCGGGGCCGATGGTTCGCGGCGTCGGGGTCATGACCTCGCGCACGCCCACGCTGGCGATATCGCGCACGCGATCGAGGCAGCGGCGCAGGTCGCCGTCGGTGAAAATGCCAGCGACCCGGTCAGCGGCATCGACGATCGCGGTCATCCCCATGCCCTTGCCGCTCATCGCGACAACCGCCTCGCCAAGCGTCGCATCGGCGGCCGACGATCGGCAGCGCGCTGCCGCTCACCATCACGTCGCGCACACGGGTGAGCAGGCGGCGTCCGAGGAGGCCGCCGGGGTGCGAACGGGCGAAGTCCTCGACCGAAAAGCCGCGCGCGTCGAGCAGCGCCAGCGCGAGGGCATCACCCAGCGCCAGCGTCGCCGTCGTGCTTGCCGTCGGAGCGAGACCCAGCGGGCAGGCTTCGACGTCGACCGCCGCATCGAGATGCACGTCCGCGGCCTGCGCGAGCGACGACTGCTCGTTGCCGGTGAGCGCGACGATCTTCGCGCCTTGGCGCTTCAGGTGCGGCGTCAGCGAACGAGTTCGTCGGTCTCGCCCGAATTCGACAGCATCACGACGACGTCCTCCGGCGTGATCATGCCGAGGTCGCCGTGCGAGGCGTCCGCCGGGTGGACGAAGAAGGCCGGGGTGCCCGTCGACGCGAGCGTTGCCGCGAGCTTTCGCGCAATGTGGCCGGACTTGCCGATGCCCGACACGACCACGCGGCCCTGGCAATGGAGGATCAGATCGACGGCGGCGACGAACGCGTCACCCAGTCGCGCGGCGAGTCCGACGATCGCGCGAGCTTCCGTCGTGAGGACATCACGGGCGAGCGAAAGCACGTGCGCCGGATCGACCCCGGCTCGGCCGGGTGGCGCGGCGGGAGCGGCGGGGGCGGTGACGCTCATCGGCGGGAGTATAACCGAGCAGGGCCATGCTACATTCGCCGGTCGAAACCCGCCGAATCGGCCACCGCCAACCGCCCGATGCCGCAGACGCTGCAACTGATTCTCGTCCTGCTCGGCGCCGCCGTCGTCGTCGTCGTCATCTGTCGTCTCGTCCGGCTGCCGCCGATCCTCGGCTACCTGCTGGTCGGGATGGTCGTCGGCCCGCACGCGCTCGCCTGGGTACCCGACACCGCCGACGTCCGCGACCTGGCGGAATTCGGCATCGTCTTCCTGATGTTCTCGATCGGCCTCGAGTTCAGCCTGCCGCAGTTGAAGGCGATGCGGCGTGCGGTCTTCGGCCTGGGTCTGGCGCAGGTGTCGATCACGACGATCGGTGCGATGCTGGTGTTGCATGCGATCGGATACGGCTGGCAGGCCGGGTTCGCGCTCGGCGGCGCGCTCGCGATGAGCTCGACGGCTATCGTCTCGAAGATGCTCGCCGAGCGCATGGAACTCGCGACGCCGCACGGCCGCGACGTGATGGGCATCCTGCTCTTTCAGGACTTGGCGGTCGTCGCGTTCCTGATCGTCCTGCCCTCGCTGTCCCAGGGAGGCGGGGAACTCGCGATCGCGCTGGCCTACGCCGGCGTCAAGGCGGCGATCGCGCTGGCGCTGATCCTGTTCGCCGGCCAGAAGCCGATGCGCGCGTGGTTCCACCTGGTCGCGCGGCAGCGCAGCTCCGAGTTGTTCATGCTGAACCTGCTGCTCGTCACGCTGGGGCTCGCGGCGCTCACCGAACTTGCCGGCCTTTCGCTGGCGCTGGGGGCGTTCCTTGCCGGCATGCTGATCGCGGAGACCGAATACCGCTATCAGGTCGAGGAGGACATCAAGCCCTTCCGCGACGTTCTGCTGGGACTCTTCTTCGTGAGCGTCGGGATGGCGCTCGACCTGACGGTCGTCGCGCACAATGCGCTGTGGGTGCTCCTGCTGCTCCTCGTGCCCGTCGTCGCCAAGCTCCTGCTGATCGTGCTGCTGTCCCGCATTTTCGGCGCGTCGATGGGCACGTCGCTGCGCAGCGGCTTCTATCTCGCGCAGGCGGGTGAATTTGCGCTGGTGATGCTCGCGCTCGCAGTCGACCAGCGCCTGGTGCACGCGCCGATCACGCAGATCGTGCTCGCGGCGATGGTGCTGTCGATGCTGTCGGCCCCGTTGCTCATCCACTTTGCCGAACCGATCGTGCGCAAGCTCACGGCCAACGACTGGCTTTCCCGCGCGGCGCAGATCACGCGGATCGCCGCCACGACGATGGCGCGCCAGGACCACGTGATCATCTGCGGTTTCGGCCGCAGCGGCCAGAATCTTGCCCGGTTGCTCGACGCCGAGGAAATCCCGTTCGTCGCGCTCGACGCCGATCCGGAGCGCGTGCGCGAGGCGTCGGCGGACGGCGCGTCGGTCGTCTACGGCGACGCGGGCCGCAAGGAGGTGCTGTTCGCCGCCGGGCTCGCGAAGGCGCGCGCAGTGGTGATCACGTTCGCCGACATCGCGTCGGCGCTCAAGATCCTGCATCACGTGCACGCCGCGCGCCCGGAGCTGCCGGTGGTCGTGCGTACGCTCGACGACAGCGAACTCGACCGGTTGCTCGACGCGGGCGCGGCCGAAGTCGTGCCCGAAGTGCTGGAAGGCAGTCTGATGCTCGCGACGCATTCGCTGCTCCTGCTCGGCGTGCCGCTCAACCGTGTGCTGGCGCGCATCCGCGCGATTCGTGAGGAGCGTTACAGCTTGTTCCGCGGCTTTTTTCACGGTGCGTCCGACGTTGCCGATGCCGCCGAAAACCTGCAGCCGAGGCTGCACTCGGTGCATCTGCCGGACCGCGCGCACGCGCTGGGCAAGGCGTTGTCCACGCTCGAGTTCGAAGACCTGGTCCAGGTCACCAATGTGCGGCGCAAAGGGGCGCGCTCGCAGCATCCGGGTCCGGACTGGGTGTTCGAGCCTGGGGACGTCGTCGTACTGCTCGGGCGGCCGGAGAATCTGGCGCTGGCCGAGAAGCGGCTCCTCAACGGATAGACCGCATCGGCGCAAGGGATCTGCCGCCCGTGGCGTCGACATTGTGAGCGGCCATGCGCCGGGCTACAATGCCGATCCTCCTAAGAGCTTGTCCGTTGATAAATCGCGTGATGCGTTTGACCAAAATGCGATGGGATCCGCGAAGGACGGCGAAGCGCGTGGCAGGTCCCACGGGCGAGCCGGCCGACAAAGGAGACCGCGCATTTTGGTCAAACCCTTCGGGAACGGGCAGCTTGGGCCGATGGCTTTGTCGCTCGGTTTGCCTTGGGGAGCCACCCAAGGCGGCACCTCGCTTCGCGCCCTCGGCCCAACCTGCCGCGCTCGCACACGTGATTTATTAACGGACAAGCTCTAAGGCCGCGCAATCGAACCGATGTCCGACCCTTCCGCGCCGGCGTCCGTGCCGGCCCCAGCGCGCTCCGCCGAGTGCGCCGTCGAGCTTGCCGACGTGACGTTCGCCTACGACCGACGCCCGGTGCTGACCGGCATCTCGATGGCGATTCCGCGCGGTGGCGTGGTGGCGATCATGGGCGGTTCCGGCTGCGGCAAGACCACGATACTGCGCCTCATCGGCGGGCAGCTGAAGCCATTGTCCGGCAGGGTGCTGGTCGACGGCGATTCCGTGCCCGATCTCGACCGCGAAGCGCTGTACGTGATGCGCCGCAAGCTCGGGATGCTGTTCCAGTTCGGCGCCTTGTTCACCGACATGTCGGTGTACGAGAACATCGCCTTTGCGCTGCGCGAGCACACGGACCTGCCCGAAGAGCTCATCCGCGATCTGGTGCTGATGAAACTCCACGCTGTAGGACTGCGCGGTGCGGCCCGTCTGATGCCGTCCGAACTCTCCGGCGGAATGGCGCGACGTGTCGCGCTCGCTCGCGCGATCGCGCTCGACCCGATGCTCGTGCTCTACGACGAGCCGTTCGCGGGCCTCGACCCGATTTCGCTCGGTGTCGTCGGGCAGCTGATCCGGCGCTTGAGCGATGCGCTCGGGATCACGTCGCTCGTCGTGACGCACGATGTCTACGAATCGCTGAAGATCGTCGACTACCTCTATTTCGTCTCGGAGGGCAAGATCATCGCGCAGGGCACTCCCGCCGACGTGCGGGCATCCGGGGACGCCTTCGTCCGGCAGTTCGTCGACGGGGAGCCGGATGGTCCCGTGCCATTCCACTATCCGGCGGCGCCCTATCGCGCCGAACTCCTTGCCCGTGCTTGACATCGTTGCGACAGGGATCGCGCAGGCGCTGCGCCGGGTGGGCGGCAGGACGATTGCCATTGTCGGCTGGCTCGGCTACGCGACGCGGTTCGGCGCCGCGGTCGTGCTCGAGACGCCGGCCGCCTTCGCGCGTTTCTCGCTTACGATGCGCGAGATCTACTTTTCCGGCGTCCTTTCGCTCGTCGTCATCCTCGTTTCCGGACTCTTCGTCGGGATGGTGCTGGCGCTGCAGGGTTACGATGTGCTGCAGCGTTACGGCGCCGCCGAGTCACTCGGGGTTCTCGTCGCCCTTTCGCTCGTGCGCGAACTCGGGCCCGTGGTCGCCGGCCTGCTGTTCGCAAGCCGGGCGGGCAGCGCGATCACCGCGGAAATCGGGCTGATGAAAGCGACCGAACAGCTGTCGGCGATGGAAATGATGGCCGTGGATCCGCTGGCGCGCGTCGTCGCACCGCGTTTCTGGGGCGGCATCATCTCGATGCCGCTCCTCGCTGCGCTGTTCTCGACGCTGGGCGTCTTTGGTGCCTATCTGGTGGGCGTGCGGCTGATCGGCATCGATTCGGGCGCGTTCTGGGGCAACATGCAGGCTGGTGTGGATTTTCGGTACGATATTGTCAACGGCGTCATCAAGAGCATCGTTTTCGGCATTGCGGTCAGCCTGATCGCGGTGTTCGAGGGCTACGACGCCAAGCCGACTGCCGAAGGCGTATCGACGGCGACGACGCGCACGGTGGTCGAAAGCTCGCTCGCGATTCTCGGACTCGACTTCGTTCTTACCGTGTTCATGTTCCGGGGGGTAGGGTGAACACGTACCGAAAGGCCGCTCAATGAACCTCAATCGCTCCGCGCTCGATCTCTGGGTCGGCACGTTCGTCGCGATCGGCATTGGCGCGATCCTGTTTCTCGCGCTCAAGGTCGGCAACCTGATCGATTTCGGGTCGGCGCCGGGCTACCGGCTCGAGGCGCCGTTCGAGAACATCGGAGGCCTCAAGCTCCGCGCTCCGGTAAAGGCCGCCGGCGTCGTCGTCGGTCGCGTCGAGGGCATCCGGCTCGATCCGACCACCTATCAGGCGATCGTCACGCTCAGGATCGACCAGGACTACGCGTTCACGACCGACACGATCGCGTCGATTCTCACGTCGGGTCTTCTGGGCGACGTCTACATCGGGCTCGACTCGGGCGGCGACACAAAGTTGCTCGCCGACGGCGGAAGGCTGACCAAGACGCAATCCGGAATCATCCTGGAAAAGCTGATCGGCCAGTTCCTGTTCGACAAGGCGGCCAGCGGAGGAGCCAAGTGAGCGCGGCCTGCGAGCGGCGCCCGGCAACGGTGGCGCGGGCTTCACTCGTCGTGGCGGTTGCGCTGCTCGCCGGTTGCGCGGCAGCTCCGGCGCGCGACGATCCGCTCGAACCGATGAATCGGGCGCTCTACGAGTTTCACGATGCCGTCGATACGGCCGTGGTGAAGCCGGTCGCGCAAGGCTACATCGACATCGTGCCGCTCCTGATCCGCACCGGCATTTCGAACGTCTTCAACAATCTCGACGACCTGTTCTCGGCGGTGAACGGCCTTCTGCAGGGCAAGCTCGAAAAATTCGGCGACGACCTCGGCCGTGTCGTACTCAATACCGGGTTCGGCCTCGGGGGGATCTTCGACCTCGCGTCGATGGTCGGCATCGAACGCGGCAACGAGGATTTCGGCCAGACGTTCGGCGCGTGGGGACTTCCGCAGGGTCCGTACCTTTTCGTCCCGTTCTTCGGCCCGACCACGGTGCGCGACGGATCGGGCGCCATCGTGCGGATTGCGCTGGGTCCCGTGGGTTACATTCCCGACGTGCCCGTGCGCAACAGCCTCTACGGCGTGGGTGCGATCGACCTCCGTGCGCAGGCGCTTTCCGCTGGCGCGTTGGTCGACACGGCGGCGCTCGACCGCTACCTGTTCATCCGCAACGCGTATCTGCAGAGGCGCCGCTATCTCGTCTACGACGGCAAGCCGCCCCCTGAACCCGAGGAACCCTAGATGCTCTTCGTTCTCCCGCTCGCGGCGCGACGTGTAGCGCTCGTTGTGTTCGCCGCCTTCGCACTGTTCGCGGCCCTCCCCGCGTTCGCGCAGGAAGCCCCGGACGCCGTGGTGAAGCGTGTCGCCCAGGACGTGCTCGCGACGATCCGGTCCGATCCGGCGATCCAGGCCGGCAACGAGGCGCGGATCCGCGACGTGCTCGAGGCGAAGCTCCTGCCCAATTTCGACTTTGCCCGGATGTCGGCGCTGGCCATGGGGCGCAACTGGCGTGGCGCGACGCCGGAGCAGCAGAAGCGGATCATTGACGAGTTCCGGGCGCTGCTGGTGCGCACGTATTCCGGCGCGCTCAACAGTTATCGCAACGAGACCATCGACTACAAGCCGCTGCGGATGAACGCCGGCGACACCGACGTCACCGTGCGCACGCTGGTGCAGCGGGCGTCGGGCGCCCCGATCCAGATCGATTACAGCATGGAGAAGAAGGCGGACGGCTGGAAGTGCTACGACGTCATCGTCGGCGGGGTCTCGCTCGTCACCAACTATCGTGACGAGTTCAACGCGCAGATCAAGAGCGGCGGCGTGGACGGCCTCATCAAGACGCTCGCGGATCGCAACCGTGGCGTCGCGGCGAAATGAGCGTGGCGGTTGCGCCGGATTTCGAAATCGCGCCGGGTTTCACGACCGAAGGGGATGGCGCGCGCTGGACCTATGCGGGCCCGCTCACCACGGCCAATGCCGGTGCGGTGCTCGCGGCGGCGGCTGCGATGGCGCTGCCGGCCGATGGAGAAATCGATCTGCGCGACATCGAGGCGATCGATTCCGCGGCCGTCGGCGTCCTGTTGGCGTTGCAGCGGCGGGCGGCCGGGGAGGACAGAACGCTGCGGCTCACCAATGCCCCCGCGGCGCTCACCGCCCTCGCGGAAGTGTACGGCGTCGAAGCAATTCTCCTCGCGTGAGCTGACCGATCCGGCGTGTCCCCTTTGTCCCGTGCCGCCGAGTCGCCGCGCGGCGATATAGCGCCGACGCGTACTCCAGCAGGCTGATCCTGAACGTGCCCCCCGCCGTCGAAATCGAAAACGTCGTCCGTGCCTTTGGCCCCGTGCGTGCGCTTGCCGGCGTCAGCCTCGTTGTCGGCGAAGGCGAGTTCTTCGGGCTGCTGGGTCCGAACGGCGCCGGAAAGACGACGCTGATTTCGGTTCTCGCCGGATTGACGCGGGCCGACAGCGGCACGGCGCGGGTACTGGGGCACGACGTGGTCACCGACTACCGGAAGACGCGCCGTGCATTGGGCGTCGTGCCGCAGGAACTCGTGTTCGATCCGTTCTTCTCGGTGCGCGAAACGCTCGAGATCCAGTCCGGGTATTTCGGCATGCGGAACAATGGCGCGTGGATCGACGAGCTGTTGCATCACCTCGATCTCACGGCGAAGGCCGACGCGAACATGCGCTCGCTTTCCGGCGGGATGAAGCGCCGCGTGCTGGTGGGCCAGGCGCTGGTGCACAAACCTCCGGTGATCGTGCTGGACGAGCCCACGGCCGGGGTCGACGTCGAGCTCCGGCAGAACCTGTGGGCGTTCATCCGCAAGCTCAATCGCGATGGGCACACGATCATCCTGACCACGCATTACCTCGAGGAAGCCGAGGCGCTGTGCGGCCGCATCGCGATGCTGAAGGATGGTTTGGTCGTCGCGCTCGACACCACGAAAAATCTGCTGGCGAATGTGGCCGGGCTCACGGTGCGCCTGGCTGCCGATCGTGTCCCGGCGGCATGGGAGTCCCGCGTGACGGGTCGCGACGGGCACGTGTTCATGCTCGGCCTCGAACACCACGCCGAACTGGAAGCGTTGCTCGCCGCGCTGCGCATCGAGGGCATCCGCATCGACGAACTGGCGTTGGTGGAAACGGACCTCGAGCAGGTCTTTCTGCGGATCATGGGCGCGGGACGCCCGATGCCGGAGTTGCGCTCGTGATCCGCGGCGCCGGCGCCGGATGGCCCACGCTGCTCTACAAGGAGCTGTTGCGCTTCTGGAAGGTGGCCTTCCAGACGATCCTCGCACCGGTGACGACCTCGCTCCTCTACCTCCTCATCTTCTCGCAGGTGCTGGAGTCGCGGGTGTCGGTGTTCGGCGGCCAGGTCGGCTATACCGCGTTCCTGGTGCCCGGTCTCGTGATGATGTCGGTGTTGCAGAACGCGTTCGCCAACAGCTCGTCATCGCTCATCCAGTCGAAGCTCAACGGAAGCCTGATCTTCATGTTGCTGCCGCCGCTGTCGCCCACCGATTTCTTCGTCGCGTACGTGCTGGGGGCCATGGTGCGCGGCATCGTCGTGGGCCTTGGTGTCTTCGTCGTCACGCTGTTCTTCGTGCCGGGCTTGATGGCGATGCCGCACCCCTTCTGGGCGCTTGCCTTTGCGCTGCTCGGAAGTGCGATCCTCGGCACGCTCGGCGTCGTCGGCGGCATCTGGGCCGAGAAGTTCGACCAGCTGTCCGCGTTCCAGAATTTCCTGATCACGCCGCTCACGTTTCTTTCCGGCGTGTTCTACTCGATCCACTCGCTGCCGCCGTTCTGGGTGGCGCTGTCGCACGCGAATCCGTTCTTCTATATGATTGACGGTTTCCGCTACGGTTTCTTCGGGTTGTCCGACGTGCCGCCGGCGTTGAGCCTCGGTGTCGTCGCGGCATGTGCTGTCGCGCTGTCGCTCGTGACGCTGGTTCTGCTGCAGCGCGGCTGGAGATTGCGGCAGTGACGGTGCGCCGTCGCGCGACTGTCCGCTTTGCGCGCCGCTTCCGCCGCCACGCCAGCCCTTCTCCCTGTCATTGCACCGAGGTTCGCCCATGGTTACGCCGGAATCCATCGAGAGGACGATCACCGCCGGCCTCGCTTGCGAGCATGTTTCGGTACGCGGCGACGGCCATCATTGGGAGGCCGTCATCGTCAGCGCGGCGTTCGAGGGTCTTGCCAAGGTCCGCCAACATCAGCTCGTCTATGCGGCGCTCGGCGACCGGATGCGCGAGGAAATTCACGCGCTGTCGATGACCACGCTCACGCCCGCGCAATGGGCGGCCGGGCGCTGAGATGAACGGCCCCCACGCTCACGTTGTTCGCCGCCTGCCGAGGGGGCCGCTGAGATGGACAAGCTGCTGATCGAGGGGGGCGGCCGCTCGCCGGCGAGGTTCGCGTCTCCGGCGCCAAGAACGCGGCGCTGCCGATCCTCTGCGCGGCGCTGCTCGCACCCGAGCCGCTCACGCTCACCAACGTGCCGCGGTTGAAGGACGTGCGGACGATGCAATCGCTGCTGGCGCAGATGGGCGTCGAGCAGGACACGGGTACGCCGGGGACCATCGTGCTCGATGCCGGCAGGATCGACTGGCCGCTCGCACCCTACGAACTCGTGAAGACGATGCGCGCATCGATTCTCGCACTGGGGCCGCTGGTGGCTCGGTGCGGCGAGGCGCGCGTATCGCTGCCGGGAGGCTGCGCGATCGGCCTGCGTCCCGTCGACCAGCATGTAAAGGGACTCGTAGCGATGGGCGCGGAGATCGACCTCGAGCACGGCTACATCAGCGCCAGGGCGCGGCGGCTCGCCGGCACGCGCTTTGTGTTCGACGTCGTTACCGTGACCGGCACCGAGAACCTGATGATGGCGGCGACGCTGGCCCTGGGCACGACGACGCTCGAGAACGCCGCACGCGAGCCCGAGATCGTCGATCTGGCGCGCTGCCTCGTCGCCATGGGGCGCGAAGGTCTCGGGGGCGGGCACCGATCGCATCGTGATAGAGGGTGTCGACCAGTTGCACGGCGCAACGCACGCCGTGATGCCCGACCGGATCGAAACCGGAACGTTCGTTGCGGCGATCGCGGCGGCGGGCGGCGATGCGATTGTGGCCGGCGCGCAGCCGGAAACGCTCGAGGCGGTGCTCGGCAAGATCTGCCGAGGCGGGCGCCGATATCACCGTCACGGGCGACGCGATCCGCGTCGCGCGGCGCGGGCCGCTTGCGCCGTTCAATCTGCGCACGGCGCCGTTTCCGGGCTTCCCGACCGACATGCAGGCGCAGATGATGGCAGTCGCCACGCGCGCTGGGGGCACGTCGCTCGTCACCGAGACGATCTTCGAGAACCGGATGATGCACGTGCAGGAACTCGTTCGCCTGGGTGCCGAGATCGAGGTCGAAGGCAACACGGCGATCGTTCGCGGCGTCGCCCAATCTGACGGGAGCCGACGTGATGGCGACCGACCTTCGTGCGTCTGCCGGCCTCGTCATCGCCGGACTGATGGCCGAGGGCGCAACGACCATCGACCGCATCTATCACCTGGATCGCGGCTACGAGCGGATCGAGGAAAAGCTCTCGCTCCTGGGTGCGCAGATCCGCCGCGTCGCATGAGCGGGGTTTCGGTCCCGCCGCTTGGCCACGCCGCCGGATACCCGGACCGCGTCGATCCGGACCAGCTGTTTCCGGTCGACCGCGCGCCGCAGCGCCGGGAACTCGGATTCGGCGCCCGCGTGCCGTTCGGGGGCGTCGACCTGTGGACGGCATACGAATTGAGCTGGCTCGACGCCGCGGGCAAGCCGAAGGTCGCGATCGCAAACTTTGCCGTGCCCGCGGATTCGCCGCGGCTCGTCGAGTCGAAGTCGGTCAAGCTCTATCTTTCCGGGTTCAACCTGACGCGCTTCGGTTCCGGATCGGACGTTGTCGCAGCGCTCACCCGTGACCTGTCGCACGCCATCGGAGCGGCGATCGAGCTCAAGCTGGTGTCGCCGTACAGGACCCGGACGCCGCCACCGGAGGATTTCTCCGGCATCTGCCTCGACACGGTGCCGCTTGCCGTCGATCGCTACGAACCCCTGCCCGAGGCGCTGGTGGCCGCAGGCCGCGTGCGCAGCGAGATCGCTCTACACGCGGCTCTTCCGGTCGGTGTGTCCGATCACCGCGCAACCCGACTACGCCTGTGTCGAGATCGGCTATCGCGGCGCGCGGATCGATCGGGCGGGCCTGCTTCGCTACCTCGTTTCGTTCCGCCGGCACCCCGGGTTCCACGAACATTGTGTCGAGCGCATCTTTGCCGATGTGTGGCGGCGCTGCCGCCCGGAATCGTTGTCCGTGTACGCGCGCTTCACGCGGCGCGGCGGCATCGACATCAACCCCTATCGCAGCAGTGGAGGCGGCCGGCCGCGCGTTCTCGTGCGCACGGCGCGACAGTAACCACGGGAGCGTCCGGACCGTCCGGTAGAATGAGGCGCTGGTCCACCTTCATTCGCCCGTGCCAATGCTGACGCTCGCGCTTTCCAAGGGGCGCATCTTCGACGAGACGCTGCCGCTCCTCGGTGCGGCAGGTATTGTTCCGCTCGAGGATCCGGAGACCTCGCGCAAGCTCATCGTCGGCACCAACCGTCCGGACGTCTCGGTCGTGATCGTGCGGGCGTCGGACGTGCCGACGTACGTTGCACACGGCGCGGCCGATGTCGGCGTCGCGGGCAAGGATGTGCTGCAGGAGCAGGGAGGCGAGGGCCTGTACCAGCCGCTCGATCTCGAGATCGCCCGCTGCCGGATGGTCGTCGCGACGAAACGGGGCTACGACTGGACCGGCACCGTGCAGCGCGGCGCGCGTATCCGTGTGGCGACCAAGTACGTGAAGACCGCGCGCGAGCACTTCGCGGCAAAGGGAATGCACGTCGACCTGATCAAGCTGTACGGCTCGATGGAACTGGCGCCGCTCGTCGGGCTTGCCGATGCGATCGTCGACCTCGTGAGCTCCGGACGCACGCTTGCCGCGAACGATCTCGTCGTGGTCGAGGACATCATGCCGATCAGCGCGCGGCTCATCGTCAATCCCGCCGCGCTCAAGCTCAAGCGCGGCCTGGTGCAGCCGCTGCTCGAGGCGATGGCGAATGCGATCGCTGCGAAGCGGGGTCCAGCGCCGTGAGCGGGGCCAGGCTCGCATTGCGCCGCCTCGATGCCAACGCCGCGGGCTTCGATGGCGAACTCGCGGCGCTCACGGCCTTCGAGTCCGCGCAGGATCCGGCCGTGGACGCGACCGTGGCGCGAATCGTGGCGGACGTGCGTGCGCGCGGCGACGCGGCGTTGCTCGAATACACGGCCCAATTTGACGGAGTTGCCGCGACGTCGGTGGCCGCGCTCGAAATCACGGCTGCGGAGATGGAGCGCGCGTTCGCCCATCTTCCGGAGGCGACCCGTGCCGCGTTGGGGACGGCCGCCGCGCGCATCCGCGCCTACCACGACCGGCAGAAGCTCGCGTCCTGGTCGTTCCGCGATCCGGATGGCAGCGAGTTCGGCCAGAAGGTGACGCCGCTCGACCGGGTCGGCATCTACGTGCCGGGCGGGAAGGCGGCGTATCCGTCGTCGGTGCTGATGAACGCCATCCCGGCCGCGGTCGCCGGTGTCCCCGCGATCGTCATGGTCGTGCCGACTCCCGGCGGCATGCGCAATCCCCTGGTGTTGGCCGCCGCGCACCTCGCGGGCGTGTCGCGGGTGTTCGCGATCGGAGGCGCGCAGGCGATCGCCGCGCTCGCCTACGGGACGGCCACGATCTGCCCGGTCGACAAGATATGCGGGCCGGGCAACGCGTACGTCGCCGCGGCGAAGCGGCGCGTGTTCGGAACGGTCGGCATCGACATGATCGCGGGTGCCTCGGAGGTGCTCGTCATCGCGGACGCGAGCGCGAACGCCGACTGGGTCGCGATGGACCTGTTCGCGCAGGCCGAGCACGACGAGCTCGCGCAGGCCATCCTCGTCAGCCCCGACGCCGCGCTGCTGGATGCGGTCGCGGCGAGCGCGCAGCGACAGCTTGCCGAAATGCCGCGCGCGCGCGATCATCGCGGCGTCGCTCGCCCGTCGCGGCGCGCTCATCAAGGTGCCGCGACCTCGACGACGCCTGCGCGATCGCGAATCGTGTCGCGCCCGAGCACCTGGAGCTCGCAGTCGACGATCCTGCCGCGCTGTTGCCGCAGATCCGCCACGCCGGCGCGATATTCATGGGGCACCACGCGTCGGAAGCCCTCGGCGACTATTGCGCCGGGCCCAACCACGTTCTGCCGACGGGCCGCACGGCGCGGTTTTCCTCGCCGCTCGGCGTCTACGACTTCCAGAAGCGCACGAGCGTGCTCGACGTCTCGCATGCGACCGCGCGCGGCGCTGGGGCCGGTCGCCGCGACGCTCGCGCACGGCGAGGGACTGTTCGCGCATGCGCGTCGAGCGCGTTTGTACCGCACAGCCGAATGAACGTCACGCGCCTGCCCTCGGACGTCGTCGCGGCCACCGTTCGCTCCGAGATCCGCGCGCTTTCTGCCTATCCTGTCGCACGTGCGGAGGGAATGATCAAGCTCGACGCGATGGAGAATCCGTATCTCCTGCCGCCGGCAGTCCGGGCGAAGATCGCGACGGCTGTCGCCGCAGTGCCGGTCAATCGTTACCCCGACGGTGGCGCGGACGCGGTCAAGGCGGCGTTGCGCGAGGCCTTCGGCATACCGGACGCGCTGGGGCTCGTGCTCGGCAACGGATCGGACGAACTGATCCAGATCATCACGTCGGCCGTGGCGCGGCCGGGAACGACGGTCTTGGCACCCGAACCGTCGTTCGTGATGTACCGGTTGAATGCGCTCTATGCCGGCGCGCGGTTCGAAGGGGTGCCGCTAGCGGCCGGTTTTGCGCTCGATACCGATTTGATGCTGGCGGCAATCGAGCGGGAGCAGCCCGCGCTGATCTTCCTCGCCTATCCCAACAATCCGACAGGGAACCTGTTTTCAGTGGCCGCGATCGAGGCGATCCTCGCGGCCGCACCCGGGCTCGTCGTCGTCGACGAGGCCTACCACGCATTTGCCGATGCGAGCTTCCTGCCGCGCCTTGCGGAATTCCCGAACCTCATCGTGCTGCGGACCGTCTCGAAGATCGGGATGGCCGGCCTGCGGCTGGGCTATGCCGTCGCGGCCCGCGAATGGACGACGGAATCGAACAAGCTGCGCCAGCCGTATAATCTCAACGCGTTGACGCAGGCTGCTGCACCGATACTGCTGGCTGAGAGGGCGCTGCTCTCCGGCCAGGCGGCGCGGATCAAGTCCGAGCGGTCGCGATTGGATGCGGCACTGGGCGCGTTGGACGATGTCGTCGTCTTCCCGACGCGCACGAACTTCGCGCTGGCGCGAGTGCCCGATGCGCCGGGCTGGTTCGCGCATTTGCGGGAAGCGGGGATACTGGTGAAGAACCTGCATGGCTGGCATCCTTCGCTCGAACATTGCCTGCGCATCACCGTCGGCACGCCGGCCGAGAACGACGCGCTGATCGCGGCGCTGAAAACGATCCGGTAGACGATTCCATGTCCAAGCCACGCACCGCCAAGGTCGAGCGCAACACGAACGAGACCCGGATCATCGTCGAGGTCGATCTCGACGGCGCCGGACGGGCCGAGCTCGCGACCGGCGTGCCCTTCCTCGACCACATGCTGGACCAGGTGGCTCGGCACGGGATGGTCGACCTCACGGTGCGCGCGCAGGGCGATCTGCACATCGACGCGCATCACACGGTCGAGGACATCGGCATCACACTCGGTCAGGCGGTGGCAAAGGCGCTGGGTGACAAGCGGGGGCTCGCCCGATACGGGCACGCCTACGTGCCGCTCGACGAGGCGCTCTCGCGCGTCGTCATCGATCTTTCCGGACGGCCGGGGCTGGAATTTCACGTGCCCTTCGCCCGCGCGATGATCGGCGCGTTCGATGTCGATCTCACGCACGAGTTCTTTCAGGGCTTCGTCAATCATGCGCAGGTCAGCCTGCACGTCGACAACCTGCGCGGTCAGAATGCCCACCATCAGGCCGAGACGGTGTTCAAGGCCTTCGCCCGCGCGCTGCGGATGGCCGTCACGCGCGATCCCCGCGCGACTGGCGTGGTGCCGTCGACAAAGGGCGCCCTATAGCCTCTCGGCCAGGCGCCGATCGCGGATGACCGACATTGCCGTCGTCGATTACGGAATGGGCAATCTTCGCTCGGTGGCGAAGGCGCTGCAGCACGTCGCGCCCGACCGGGCCATTGCCGTCACCGCCGATCCCGCCGTGATTCGCAACGCAGGCCGAGTGGTGCTGCCGGGCCAGAGCGCGATGCCCGATTGCATGCGCTGGCTGGACGCGAGCGGGTTGCGCCAGGTCGTCGTGGAAGTCCTGGCGACGCGCCCCTTTCTCGGCATTTGCCTCGGATTGCAGATGTTGTTCGAGGCGAGCGAGGAAGGGCCGACGCCGGGACTCGGGATCCTCGCGGGCGAGATCGTGCGGTTCGACCGCAACGCAATGGCGCTGCAGTCGGGCGAGCGGCTCAAGGTGCCGCACATGGGCTGGAGCGCGGTCCACCAGGCCCGGCCGCATCCGCTTTGGACCGGCATTCCGGATGGCTCGCGCTTCTATTTCGCGCACAGCTACCATCCGGTGCCGTCCGACCCTGCCCTGACGGCGGGGACGACCGAGTATCCGGCGCCGTTTACTTGCGCCATCGCACGGGCTAATATCTTCGCAACGCAATTCCATCCGGAAAAGAGCCACAGCGCAGGACTGCAGCTGCTCGCCAATTTCGTTGCCTGGGAACCACAAAGCCAGCCGGCGTGACGTCTGCCGGCGATCGCGCCGGTTCCTCCTCCTCCTCCCCGCCGTCTCCCGCCGCCATGCAGATCATTCCCGCGATCGATGTCAAGGACGGGCATTGCGTTCGCCTGAAACAGGGCGAAATGCATTCGGCCACGGTGTTCTCGGAGGATCCCGCGGCCATGGCGCAGCACTGGCTCGAGCTGGGCGCCGAGCGCCTGCACATCGTCGATCTCAATGGCGCCGTCGCCGGCGTGCCGAAGAACGAACTTGCCATCCGCGAGATCGTCAGCGTGATCGGCGAGGAGATTCCCGTGCAGCTCGGTGGCGGCATCCGCGATCTCGACACCATCGAGCGGTATCTCGACGACGGCATCACCTATGTGATCATCGGCACGGCCGCCGTCAAGAACCCCGGCTTCCTGCACGACGCCTGCTACGCGTTTCCCGGACACATCATCGTCGGCCTCGATGCGCGCGACGGCAAGGTCGCGACGGACGGCTGGTCGAAGATGACCGGTCACGATGTCGTCGATCTCGCGAAGAAATTCGAGGACTACGGCGTCGAGGCGATCATCTACACCGATATCGGCCGCGACGGCATGCTGACCGGAGTGAACGTCGACGCCACGGTCAAGCTCGCGCGCGAACTCAAGATTCCCGTGATTGCGTCGGGCGGAATCGCATCGATAGAGGACATCCTGCACCTCGTGCCCTTCGAGAAGGAGGGCATCTTCGGCGCGATCGCCGGGCGCGCGCTGTATGAGGGCAAGCTTGATTTCAAGGCCGCCATGAAGGCGGCCAAGGGCGGCTGATCCGGCGTTCTTACCGCGTGCGGGCGGCCGGCCCCGCTCCGCCATCGTTCGTACCGCGCCCGCGGCGCATCCATCCCATGGGACTCGCCAAACGCATCATCCCCTGTCTCGACGTGGCCGCGGGCCGCGTGGTCAAGGGCGTGAATTTCGTCAGTCTGCGGGATGCCGGCGACCCGATCGAGGTCGCGCGGCGTTACGACAGCGAGGGTGCCGACGAACTCGCGTTCCTCGACATACGCGCGAGCGTGGAAACGCGGGGCCTCCTGTACGAGATGATCGAGGCGGTCGCGGACGTCGTGTTCATCCCGCTGACGGTCGGTGGCGGTGTCAACTCGATCGACGACATTCGCGCGCTGCTCAATGCCGGTGCGGACAAGGTCAGCATCAACACGGCAGGCGTCGCCAACCCGGGATTGTTCGAAGCGGCGGCCGGACGCTTCGGCGCGCAGTGCATCGTCGCGGCGATCGACGCGAAGCAATCCGCGCCAGGAGCGTGGCGCGTTTACACGCACGGCGGGCGCACGCGGACGCAACGGGACGCGGTCGACTGGGCGCGCGAGGTCGTCGCCCGCGGCGCCGGGGAGATTCTTCTCACCAGCATGGATCGCGACGGCGTGCGTTCCGGCTTCGATCTCGCGCTGACGCGTGCGGTGGTCGAGGCGGTCGACGTGCCCGTAATTGCCTCCGGGGGCGTCGGAACTTTGCAGGACCTCGTCGACGGCATCGTAAAGGGGGGTGCCGACGCCGTGCTGGCCGCCTCGATTTTTCACTATGGGGAATTCACGATAGGACAGGCGAAAGCCGCGATGGCCGCGGCAGGCATCGAGATGCGCACGTGAGCCGGGGAGCAGCGGTGCGAGCCGGGAAGCAGGGGCCCCATGCGCGGGTAGCGCATGGGGATGCGACCGGGGCGAGTCGACGCAATGAGGCCGACACGCAGCCCGCGGCATTACGCAATCTCTTAACGGAGGCCGAAGGGGCCCCGTGCGCGGGTAGCGCACGGGGATGCGACCGGGGCGAATCGGGCGTAGCCGCCGACACGTGATTCGTCACATGTCGAATTGGTGCAAGGAGGCGGCGATATTGATGTTGGACATGCCCCGCAGCACTTCCTGTCGGTCCGTCCTTGACACTGCGGGGAAAGCACCGAACACTCGACATTTCGTGCAGAGCGCGGAACCGGCAACCCTCGACATGGATTGGCTCGATCAGGTGAAATGGGCGGCAGACGGTCTCGTCGCCGCCGTTGCGCAGGATGCCGTGTCCGGCAAGGTGCTGACCCTCGCGTGGATGAACCGCGACGCGCTGTCCCGCACGGTCGAGACGGGCGAAGCCCACTACTGGTCGCGCTCGCGCCGTCGACTCTGGCGCAAGGGCGAGGTGTCGGGTCACGTGCAGAAAGTGCGGGAGATCAGGCTCGACTGCGACAACGACGCGATACTTCTGCAAATCGAGCAAGTCGGCGGCATCGCCTGCCACACCGGGCGCGAGCGCTGTTTTTTCCAGCGCCTGGAAGACGGGCGCTGGGTGAGCGTCGAACCGGTGATCAAGGATCCACAGGCGATCTACGGCCATGGCTGAGCGAGCGGCGACGCACACGGATGTGCTCGACCGCTTGGCGGCGGTGATCGCCACGCGCAGGGGCGTTGACCCGGCATCCTCGTACGTCGCTGCGCTTCTTGCCAAAGGCGATGACGCCATCCTGAGGAAGATCGGCGAGGAGGCGACCGAGACGGTCATGGCGGCGAAGGACGGTGATAAACTCCGGATCACTGCCGAGGTCGCGGATCTTTGGTTCCACTGCCTCGTATTGCTCGCGCGGCATGGGCTCGGCCCCGACGACGTTCGCGCGGAGCTCGCACGGCGCGAGGGAACCTCGGGAATCGTTGAAAAGGCCGCGCGGGAATCCTGAATGCGCGGGGTTGGTGGCGCTGCCGGGCGGCGGTTGACCGGAAACTGGAGGTGGAACGGTGCAGGATTGCATTTTCTGCAAGATCGTGCGGGGCGAGATTCCGGCGCAGAAGGTCTACGAGGACGAGGAGATTCTCGGTTTCCACGATATTCAGCCGCTGGCGCCGGTGCATTTCATGTTGATCCCGAAACGGCACATCGCCTCGCTGGCCGATGCCACGGCAGCCGACGCGCCCGTGCTGGGTCGGATCATGGCGCTGACCGGCCGCGTTGCGCGCGAGCAAGGGTCCACCGAAGGCTATCGGACCGTCGTCAATACCGGCCGGATCGGCCGGCAGGATGTCATGCACGTCCATGTGCACGTGATCGGCGGGACGGACCCGCTGGGCGTCATGGTGGCGCGGAAAACGGACTGAACACGGACGCAAGGAGAATCGGATGGGCTCACTTAGCATCTGGCACTGGCTGATCGTATTGGTGGTCGTCCTGCTGATCTTCGGCACGAAAAAACTGCGCAATATCGGCCAGGACCTGGGCGGCGCGGTCAAAGGATTCAAGGAGGGCGTCAAGGGCGCCGAAGATTCCGCAACCGCTGCGAAGGAGGCCGAAACGCCAGCGGGCAAGATCGGCGGCACGACGATCGAAGGAGAGGTCAAGAAGGAGAACGCGCAGCAAGGTTGAACGCCTGGTGTCGGGCGCTTCCCGGTACCTGCGTTGAACGCCGGTCGCTCGACGCCCGTCCACCATGTTCGACATCGGCATCAGCGAGATCATGGTCATTGCGGTGGTCGCGCTGATCGTGCTTGGTCCGGAGAAACTGCCCAAGACCGCCCGCACGCTCGGCCACCTGTTCGGACGGCTGCAGCGTTATGTCGCCGACGTGAAGGCCGACATCAACCGCGAACTCGCGCTCGAGGAATTGAAAAAACTGCAGGAGCAGGTGAAGACCGCGGCGACCGATCTCGAGTCGTCGATGTCCGCCGCGGCGCGGGAAGTCCAGTCGAACGTCCGGGCCGTCGAGACCGACCTCAATGCGGCGGCCGCCGGTGTGAAGGCGGACGAATCGGTTGCGCCACCTTCTGCCGTGCCGCCTCCCGTCGCACCCGCGCCCGACGCACCGCGGCAGGGGTCGCTGCCGGGCTTCGATCGTGGCTGACGGAATGTTGCAATGGCCCTTCCTTCATCGCCCGACGTCCGACGGCGTGCGCGCGGGGTCCCGGCGATGAGCGACCCGGGGGCGCTGCCGGACGTTGCGCCGGAGACCTTCTTCTCGCACCTGGTCGAGTTGCGCACGCGCCTCGTGCGCGCGATCGTCGCGGTCGTGATCGTGCTGTTTTGCCTGTTCCCGTGGGCCAAGGACATCTACGCGGCGCTCGCGGCGCCGCTGTTGCGGGCGCTGCCCAAAGGCGCCACGATGATCGCAACGGACGTGACGGGCACATTCTTCGTGCCGCTCAAGGTCACGATGATGGCGGCATTCCTGCTGGCGCTGCCGTACGTGCTCTGGCAGGTGTGGGCGTTCGTCGCGCCGGGCCTCTATCACCACGAGAAGCGGCTGGCGGTGCCGGTGATCGTGTCGAGCTTCCTGTTCTTCCTGTTCGGAATGGCGTTCGCGTACTACGTCGTCTTCCCGATCGCGTTCGGCTTCTTCGCGGGGTACGCGCCCGAGGGCGTCACGATGATGACCGACATCGACAAGTACCTGTCGTTCGTGCTGACGATGTTCATCGCGTTCGGCGTCACGTTCGAGGTGCCGGTCGTCGTGATCGTGCTCGTGCGCATGCGCATGGTCACGCTCGAGAAGCTGCGCTCGATCCGCCCGTACGTGATCGTGGGGGCATTCGTCGTCGGCGCGATCTTCACGCCGCCGGATGTCGTGTCGCAGCTCCTGCTCGCCGTACCGATGTGGGTGCTCTACGAGTTGGGATTGCTGATGGCGCGCTTCGTCGTGCCGCCCGCCGGCGACGCCGCCGCGGCGGAGCCCGACGCGTCATAATGGCTGAGGAAAAAGGAAAAGGGGCCAGGCTCGATTTTCCGTGAGGATTGCCAGCAGGTTTTCCTGCAGCAGGAAGAATCGAGCCTGGCCCCTTTTCCCTGGCGTCATTGCGGCTGCGGCCGGCGGCCGACGGTGACGTCGATGCCCTGCTGCCTGCGGTTGCGCCAGATCTTCACGGCGACGACGGTGCCAGGAGGCAGTTCCGCAATTCGCGCGAGCAGCGCCGGCGTGTCGCGCGTCGGCTTGCCGTCGATCTCGAGCACGACGTCGCGCACCTGGATTCCGGCGCGTTCGGCCGGACCATTGCGCACGATGCCGCGGATCAGCACGCCTCCGACGTTCTCGAGCGCGAGCGCCTGCGCAACTTCCGTGGTCACGTCCTGCGGCTCGAGCCCCAGCCAACCGCGCGTCACTGCGCCGTCCTTGATGATCTGCTCGAGAACCGTGCGCGCGAGCGAGACGGGAATCGCGAATCCGATGCCCATCGATCCGCCCGACTGCGAGAATATGGTGCTGTTGATGCCGATCAGGTTGCCGGCCGTGTCCACCAGCGCGCCGCCGGAATTGCCGGGGTTGATCGCCGCATCGGTCTGGATGAAGTCCTCGAATCGGTTGATGCCGAGATGGTTGCGGCCGAGCGCGCTTACGATGCCGAGCGTCACGGTGTTGCCGAAACCGAACGGGTTGCCGATCGCGAGCACGAAATCGCCCACCTGCACGCGGTCGAGCGTGCCCAACGTGATGGCGGGAAAGTTCTCGCCGTCGGCCTTCAGCACCGCCAGGTCCGACTCGGGATCCGTCCCCCTGACCTTGGCGCCGAGCCTACGCCCGTCGGCGAGCACGATCGCTATGTCGTCGGCGCCGTCGATCACGTGATTGTTCGTCAGCACGTAGCCATCGGGCGAAACGATGACGCCTGATCCAAGGCTCGTCGCGCGTTGCCGCGGCAACCGTTCGGCCAAGTCCGGGAAGTAGCGACGCAGCACCGGGTCGTCCAGGAGCGGGCTTCGCTGCCGCATCTCCTTGCTCGTGTAGATCCCGACGACCGCGGGCATCGCCTTTCTTGCGGCATCGGAAAAGGTCGCGATCGCCGGCGTGCTCACCGGCGTGGAGGTTTCCTGCGTCAGCACGACCTGCCCGGGCTTTTCGGCAGGACGCGTGAGAAGATCGGGCCGCAGCGTCGTGACGACGAACAGCGCCGCAAGGCACAGCGTGCAAGCCTGCGCGAAAACGAGCCAGAACCGACGCAGCAAGGGGACCTCGAGAAGTGGAAACCGGTCAATTATAGTCAGATGCTGCGCTGCGCAAACGACGCTGCCTCGGGGCGGCATGGCCTCGCAGGCGGCGGGAAGGGTTTTCTCGCCGTTATGCCAGCGGTGTGCCCCAACCTGTTGATTTTGAGACAGATTCCAGTGCCAAGTTGACGCCGGGCTTTCGGTCGCCCGGGCAAATCCCTTATAATCGAGCGGTTTGCCGTTCGGCGCGGGTTCGGCCCGTTACCAGCGGTGCAGCCAGCAACAGGGGACGGGATCTGCCATGGCGGAAGATACTGTGGATCAAGGGAAGCGCCGCTTTCTGATCGGCGCGACGAGCGCCGTCGGCGGCGTCGGCGTGGTGGCGGCTGCGACGCCGTTCGTGATGTCGTTCTTTCCGAGCGAGCGCGCCAAAGCGGCCGGGGCGCCTGTTGAAGTCGACATCGGCAAGCTCGAGCCGGGGCAGAAGATCGACGTCGAGTGGCGCGGCAAGGTCGTGTGGATCATCAATCGAACCCCACCGATGCTGGCGTCGCTGCCAAAACTCGATCCGAAGCTTGCGGACCCCAACTCCGACCAGTCGCAGCAGCCCGAATACGCGAAGAACGAACACCGATCGATCAAGGACAACATTCTCGTGATGATCGGGATCTGCACACATCTCGGCTGTTCGCCCACGTACCGTCCCGAGATCGCGCCGGCCGACCTCGGCCCGGATTGGCTCGGCGGGTTCTTCTGCCCCTGCCATCAGAGCAAGTTCGACCTCGCGGGCCGGGTCTATTCCGGCGTACCGGCACCCACCAATCTGCCGGTGCCACCGCACCAGTATGTGACCGACACCAGAATCATCATCGGCGACAGCGGCAAGCCGGCGTAAGGAAAACAGGGCCATGCAAAAGATTCTGACCTGGATCGACGACCGCTTTCCGCTGACCGCGCTGTGGGAATCGCAGTGGGGCAAGTACGTCGCGCCGAAGAATTTCAACTTCTGGTACTACTTCGGATCGCTTGCCGCGTTCGTGCTGGTGCTCCAGCTCGTCACGGGCATCTTCCTCACGATGAGCTACAAGCCCGACGCGACCAAGGCGTTCGAGTCGGTCGAGTACATCATGCGTGATGTGTCGTGGGGCTGGCTCATCCGGTACATGCACTCGACCGGCGCGTCGATGTTCTTCATCGTCGTCTACCTTCACATGTTCCGCGGCCTGATGTACGGGAGCTATCGCAAGCCGCGCGAACTCACGTGGATCTTCGGCTGCCTCATCTACCTCTGCCTGATGGCCGAGGCGTTCTTCGGGTACCTCCTGCCGTGGGGACAGATGTCGTACTGGGGCGCGCAGGTGATCGTCAACCTGTTCTCGGCAGTGCCGATCATCGGCGAGGATCTCGGCGTGTGGATCCGCGGCGATTACACGATTTCCGACATCACGCTCAACCGGTTCTTCGCGTTCCACGTGGCTGCCGTGCCGCTGGTGCTGCTGGGGCTGGTCGCGGCGCACCTGATGGCGCTGCACGAGACCGGTTCGAACAATCCGGACGGCGTCGAGATCAAGCAACAGCCGAAGGATCCGGCGACCGGCCTTTACCTCGACGGCATCAATTCGCACCCCTACTACACCGTGAAGGACATCGTCGGAGTCGTCGTCTTCCTCGCCGTCTTCACGAGCATCATCTTTTTCGCGCCGGACATGGGCGGCTATTTTCTCGAATCCAACAATTTCATCCCGGCGGATCCGTTGAAGACCCCCGAGCACATCGCGCCGGTGTGGTATTTCACGCCGTATTACGCGATGCTCCGCGCGGTCCCGTCCTTTCTTGGCAGCCAGTTCTGGGGCGTGATCGTGATGGGTGCTGCCGTGATGATTTTTTTCGCGATGCCCTGGCTCGATCGCGGCGCCGTCAAGTCGATTCGCTATCGGGGCACGAGGTACAAACTGTGGCTCGGGCAATTCGTCGTGAGCTTCCTGATCCTGGGCTACCTCGGCGTCGTCCCCGTGACGATCTGGGGCCAGTTTCCCGACGGCTGGCCGATCCTGGGATCCGCCGACCGGGCGACGGTAGCCGCGCGCGTGCTCACCGTCACCTACTTCCTGTTCTTTGTGCTGATGCCCTGGTATACGGCACGCGACAAGACCAAGCCCGTGCCGGAAAGGGTGACCGCATGATGAAAACGAGCAGATTCGCCGTTCTGCTGGCCGCGCTTTTCGTCGCGCTGTCCGGTGCTGCCGTGGCGTCCGGCGGCGCCGACATCCGGATGGAGCCGGCACCGATCGATCGGCTCGACCTCGCGTCGCAGCAGCGCGGCGCGCGCATCTTCGTCAACTATTGCCTCAACTGCCACACCGCGAAATACATGCGCTACAACCGGCTGACGGACCTCGGGCTGACCGAGACGCAGATCCGCGACAATCTGATGTTCGCGACCGACAAGATCGGGGAAACGATGACCGTCGCGATGCGGACGGCCGACGCGAAGGCCTGGTTCGGGGTGCCGCCGCCCGACCTGACCGTCGAGGCCCGGGTGCGCGGCGCCGATTGGCTCTACAACTATTTTCTCGGGTTCTATCGGGACGACAGCGCGCCGTCCGGCTGGAACAACCTCGTCTTCCCCAACGTCGCGATGCCGCACGTCCTCGCCGGGCTGGGCGGAACGAACCGGCTCGTCACGAGGGAGTTCAAGAACCACGGCGAGGCGCAGGCGGCGGCCCTGGCGGCAAAGGGAATCGTCGTGCTCGCGCCAGGCAAGAACCACACGTACGTCGTGGAGACGATCGCCGCGGAGTCGCCCGGCACGCTCACGCCGGTCGAGTACCAGCACGCGGTAGCCGATCTCGTCAATTTTCTCGACTACATGGGCGAACCCGCGAAAAACAAGCGGATGCGTCTGGGTCTGCTCGTGCTCCTGTACCTGGGCGTGCTGTTCGTGTTCGCGTACTGGCTGAAACGCGAGTACTGGAAGGACATTCACTGAGGCGACGCTGCCGGCGTTGCCTTCCCGTTTCACCACCTGTCCGCCTATTGGGCCCGATGTCGCCATGCTGCGCAGCCGATCCGCTCCGCGCGAGGAGAACCTACCTATGATGACGCTCTACTCCGGGACCACCGATCCCTTCAGCCAGCGCTGCCGCATCGTGCTGCACGAGAAGGGCATGGACTTCCAGATCATCGACGTCGACCCGGATCACAAGCCCGAGGATCTCGCGGTGATGAACCCGTACAACCAGGTCCCCGTGCTGGTCGAGCGCGATCTTGTCCTGCATGAGTCGAACATCATCAACGAGTACATCGACGAACGCTTTCCGCATCCGCAGCTGATGCCCGCCGACCCCGTGATGCGTGCCCGCGCACGGCTGTTCCTGCACCGGTTCGAAAAGGAGCTGTTCTGTCACATCGACGCGCTCGAAGGCAACAATCAGAAACAGATCGAGAAGGCGCGCGGTCACGTCCGCGACAGCCTGATGCAGATCGCGCCGGTCTTCGCGAAGCACAAGCACATGCTGGGTGACGAATACTCGATGCTCGATGTCGCGATCACGCCGCTCCTTTGGCGCCTCGACTATTACGGCATCCAGATGCCGAAGCAGGCCGTGCCTCTGCTGAAGTACGCGGAGCGCCTGTTCACGCGCCCGGCGTTTTCCGAGGCGATGACCTCAGCCGAACGCGGCATGCGAAAGTGAGGCGTCGGTCCTGGGCGCGCCTGGGCGCCGTTCCCGGACGTCTGCGCCACTTGACCGGCGCGGTGCCGCGCGTAGTATCCTGACCGCATGTCCGAGCAGTCCGCCAAGCCGTACCTTGTCCGCGCCATCTGCGAGTGGTGCGCCGACAACGGCCTTACGCCCTACCTTAACGTCAAGGTGAATGCGGAGACGCGCGTGCCCGTCGCGTATGTCAAGAACGGCGAGATCGTGCTCAACATCAGTTCCTCGGCGACGCGGCGCCTCACGATCGACAATGCCGGCGTGCGGTTTTCCGCGCGATTTTCGGGGACGTCGCAGGAGGTCGCGGTCCCGATGTCCGCGGTAGCGGGCGTCTTCGCCAAGGAAACCGGGTACGGTTTCGCGTTCGCGGTAACGAGCAATTCGGCGACCCCGCTCGCCGCGGCCACGGCGCCGCCCACCGATATCGACGCGGCCCTGGAGAGCGACGTTCGCGAAACCCAGGCGGCGAAGACACGCGGCAAGCCGAAATCGCGTCCCCCGCACCTGCAGATCATCAAGTAGCGGGGAACCGCGCGCGCCGGACGCGTCCTTTGGCCGGGTCCGCGCCCGTGGCGCGACGCTGGCGGCCTGTCCGCCGACATGCCGGCAGACGCCTCCAGGGGATCACCGCCGCCAAAGTTGTGCACTACGAGTTGAACACCTCGAAGTGTTTCAAGTGTGCCGACGACGTTCGGCGTGGGCGACGGCCGCGCGACCTCGTGCCCGGCCGCAAAGCGCCGTGTGCGGCGGGCGTGTAGTCCACGGATTGTTATCGTTGCCGTCCCGCTGCGCGACCCATTTCCTTTCCTCTGAATTTGTGTCGTCGATACGGATGCGTCGCCGCGGATTGTCACTGTGGCGGCGTCGGCGCGAGTAAAATCATTGCCTGCGCCGGCATAGCTCAGTTGGTAGAGCAGCGGTTTTGTAAACCGTTGGCCGTGGGTTCGATTCCTACTGCCGGCACCCGTTTATGCGCCGGCGGGCGCGCATCGATTTCCGGTGCTGGACGAATTCGAAGCATGGCGTGGGGTCGGACACGGTCATTCATGGAAACTTTCGCACCCGCCATCGCCCGCGCTGCGCCGCGCGCGCGCGACGCCGTGATCGCGCGATGACGGGCTAGGCATGCCCCTCGTCGCATTCAAGCCGACCAAGGCGCGGCTCGTGATCGAGCAGGGGCGCGAGAGCGTCCTGGTCATGAAGGTCATCGTCGCCAAGGGCGAGACGGTCGCCCTTGCCGTCGGCGGCCGGCTCGAATCGACAACGGGGTTCCTGCGCATCCGCGAGCGCAAAGAGGAGCGCGGGCGAAACGAGAACAAGACCGTCGGATCGATTGTGTTCGTGCCTGTGGTCGGCGACGGCGACGAGCGCAGCCCCGCCAATTTTCAGATCAACATTTCGATGTCCGCGGCGAAGTTCGAAGCGCTGCTCAAGGTCGCGATTTCGGGACGGTTGCCGTCGAAATTCTTCGTGCAAGCCGGCGATCGGGTTTCCGCGCGCGAAACCCGGGGCATGGGCTATGCCATCCGCGCCGGGATCCGAACGAAATTCTGGGACAACCGGCGCTACCGGTCGCTGCCGGTGACCAATTTTTCCGTCATCTTGCCAATCACCGTCCCGGAGGCGCCGGAGAGCCCCGCCTTCGAGGAAGACCGCGCGATCGCGGAATCGCTTTCGAACAACGACCAGGTCGCGGAGCTCGCGGATGAGTTCGCGGTGTTCCAGGGCGAGACGAAGAATGCGCTGACGGCCGTCGTGTCGGTTGTCGCCGTCATCGGCGTCCTGCTTCTCTTCATCAATCTCGTGCTGATCATCAAGTAGGCCGGATGAACGAACTCGATTTTCGCGATCGGACGGCCGTGATTTCGGGCGGCGCCGCGGGTATTGGTCTCGCAATCGCGCAGCGACTTGCGGCAAGCGGGGCGAAGGTCGCGCTCTGGGATCGCGACGCGACCGCGCTGGCGGCGGCGAAAGCCGCGCTTCCCGGCGGCGCATTGGCGCATGCGCTCGACGTCGCCGATCCCGACGCGGTCGCGCGCGCGGCCGCTGCCACTGCGGAGTCCCTGGGCCGGATCGACGTTCTCGTCTGCTCGGCCGGCGTCACCGGCCCGAACACGCCGACGTGGGAATATCCGGTCGATGCGTGGCGGCAGGTGATCGACGTCAACCTCAATGGCCTGTTCTACTGCAACCGCGCCGTGGTGCCCGTGATGCTGAAGAGCGACTACGGCCGCATCGTCAACATCGCGTCGGTTGCAGGCAAGGAAGGCAATCCGAATGCATCGGCGTACAGCACGTCGAAGGCAGGCGTGATCGGACTCACCAAGTCGCTCGGCAAGGAACTCGCGAAGACCGGAATACGCGTCAACTGCGTGACGCCGGCAGCGGTGCGCACGGCGATCTTCGACCAGATGACGCAGCAGCACATCGACTTCATGCTGGCGAAGATCCCGATGGGACGCTTCGGGGCGGTTGACGAGATCGCGGCGCTGGTCTGCTGGCTCGCGAGCGAAGAATGCTCGTTCTCGACGGGAGCGGTCTTCGACGTATCGGGTGGGCGGGCGACGTATTAGGCCCTGTTCACCCTGGGCCCTGATCAA
This sequence comes from uncultured beta proteobacterium, assembly GCA_963695725.1. Taxonomy (GTDB): domain Bacteria; phylum Pseudomonadota; class Gammaproteobacteria; order Burkholderiales; family Casimicrobiaceae; genus CAIWHR01. The sequence continues at coordinate 736,026 of CAVOHM010000001.1, read as the reverse complement.
CGCACGGCCAGCATGATCTTGCCGACATGCTGCGAGGATTCCATCAGCGCATGTGCGGCGGCGGCCTCCGCCAGCGGAAACACGCGGTGGACGACGGGCTTCACTTCGCGGCTCTCGAGCAGCGGCCAGACGTTTTCGCGAAGCGCCTCGGCGAGGGCCGCCTTGCGTTCCACCGGGCTTGCGCGCAGCGTCGAGCCCGTCACCGTCAGGCGCTTCATCATGATGGGCCGCCAGTCGACCTCGACGCGGCCGCCGTGCAGGAACGCGATGATGACGAGCCGGCCTTCGAGCGCCAGGCATTTGAGGTTCTTCTCGATGTAGTCGCCGCCGACCATGTCGAGCACGATGTCGACGCCGCGCTTGCCGGTGATCCTCGCGATTTCCGCGACAAAATCCTGCGTCCGGTAGTTGATGACGTGATCGGCGCCGAACGAGCGGCAGTACGCCGCCTTGTCGTCGCTGCCGACAGTCGTGAACACGGTCGCGTCGATCTGTTTCGCGAGCTGGATCGCGGTAATACCGATTCCGCTCGAGCCGCCGTGAATCAGGACGTGCTCGCCGCATTTCACCCGGCCGCGATCGAAGAGGTTGTTCCAGACCGTGAAGAAATTCTCCGGCAGGCTCGCGGCTTCGAGCGGCGTGAAGCCGCGCGGAACCGGCAGGCAGAAAGCGGCGGGCGTCGTGCAGTATTCGGCGTAGCCGCCCCCGGGCGTCAGCGCGCACACCGCGTCGCCCACGTGCCAGGACGTGACATTCTCGCCGCAGGCGGCCACGACGCCCGCGACTTCGAGCCCGATGATCGGCGAGGCATCGGGTGGCGGCGGATACGTTCCCGCGCGCTGTGCGCAATCGGGCCGGTTCACGCCGGCATGGCTCACCTCGATCAGCACCTCGTCGGCCTTTGGGGCGGGCACGGGGCCTTCGGCGAGCGCGAGCACGTCGGGTGGGCCCGCTTCGCGCGCGGCGACGTAACGCATGAGGGCGGGCAGCGGGCGAACGTTGGACATGGCGGCTCCGAGATGCGGGTTTGCCGGTGATTCTAGCTGATATGACCACGCGCCATTCGACAGGATCGTGCCGGCGCAGCGAGCGGCGGACGCGGTTCAACTGATAGAATTTGCGTGCCTGCGCGGAGACGCCGATTCCGCAATCGTCGTGATGCAAAGCCAGTCCCAGTCCCCGGATCACAACCTGGCATCGGTGCTCGTGCGGACGGCGCGCGATTGGCCGCAGCTGCCCGCGCTTGCGCATGGCGCAGCCACGATCAGCGACTACGCGACGCTCGCCTTGCGGGTGGCGCGGCTCGCCGGGACGTTTCAGTCGTCCGGATTGCGGCGCGGGGATCGCGTCGCGCTGGTGTCGCACAACGTGCCGGCATACATCGAGGCGCTTTTCGCCTGCTGGTGGGCCGGTCTCGTCGCGGTTCCGGTCAACGCGAAGCTCCATCCGAAGGAGCTTTCCTACGTCCTGTCGGACTGCGGCGCGCGCTGGGCGTTCGTCGATGCCGCGTGGCATGCGTCCATCGGCGGCGCTGATGCCGGCGCGCTCGCGCGAGTCGTCGAATTCGGCGGCGGCGAATACGCGGGATTGTTCGAGGGGTCGGCGAGCGCTGCGCCTGCGGCGTGTGCTGTCACCGATGCGGCCTGGCTGTTCTACACGAGCGGCACGACGGGACGGCCAAAGGGGGTCGTGATCACGCACGGCAACCTGCGGGCGATGAGCCGGTGCTTTCTCTCGTGCGTCGAGTCCGTTGCACCTGGCGACGCGCTGCTGCATCCGGCGCCGCTGTCGCACGGCTCGGGGCTCTACGTTCTGCCGCACGTGGAAGCCGGCGCGCTCAACGTGGTGCCGGAATCGGGCGGCTTCGACCCGGGAGAAATCTGCGCGCTGCTCGCCACGTGGGACCGCGCGAGTTTCTTTGCCGCGCCGACGATGGTGAAGCGTCTCGTGACAGCCCCGGAGCTCGGCCGGGCGAGGATCGATCGGCTGAAGAGCATCGTCTACGGCGGGGGCCCGATGTACGTGGCCGACGTGAAGGCGGCGTTCGCGGCGCTTGGACCCAGGCTCGCGCAGATCTACGGCCAGGGCGAGTCGCCGATGACGATCACTGCGATGAACCGTGCGCTCGTTGCCGCCGCGATCGCCCGCGGCGACGACGCTCGTCTCGGCTCGGTGGGCGTTGCCCAGACGGGAATGACGGTGCGCGTCGCGCGACGCGAACGACCGCGCCGTGGCTGCCGGCGAATTAGGCGAGGTGCTCGTGCGCGGGCCGGCGGTGATGGCGGGCTACTGGATGAACGACGCGGCGAGCCGGCGCGCGCTGGCGAATGGATGGCTGCACACCGGCGATGTCGGAAGCCTCGACGGCGACGGGTACCTCACGCTCAGGGATCGATCCAAGGATCTCATCATCAGCGGAGGATCGAACATCTATCCGCGCGAAATCGAGGAGGTGCTGTTGCTGCACCCCGATGTCGCCGAAGCCGCCGTCATCGGTCGTCCACATGCCGACTGGGGCGAGGAGGTGGTCGCTTGCGTCGTCGCGCGCGGCATGGCGCTCGCCCTCCCGGAAGCGCGAGAAGCGCTTGTGCGCTCGCTCGACGCGCTCTGCCTCGGCCACATCGCGCGGTTCAAGCGGCCGAAGGATTACGTCTTTCTCGACGCCTTGCCCAAGAACAACACCGGCAAGGTGCTGAAGACCGAACTGCGGAAAGGGCTCGCTGCGCGCTGACGCTCGATCCGGCACCCGCAGCGGTGCGGGCGCATCGCGCTCGCCATTGGGGTTCGGCACGCTTGCCGGATGCTGCCTCGTTCAATAGACTACCCGCACGTTTTCCGGAGCGAGCCATTCCTTCAATCGCACGAGCAGCGGGTCCTCCAGGTTCACGCGCCACGCGTCGGGCAACTCGAGCTCGCCGCCAATCCCGCCGTTCCGGTACTCGACGACGATCGGGCAGCCACCGTTGCGGAAAGGCGCCAGCATCTCCGCGAGCCGCGTGGCGTCGGCGCCGCCGTTGCACGCGAGGCGCAAACCTTTCGCGTAGCGCTTGCGGACCGCCGGCAGATCGTGCACGGCGTCGGCGACGATGCGCAGACCCTGCGCCTGTCCATCGTCGCCGATGCGTTGCATGATCTTGGCCTCGACGACGAGGAGCTGATCGTCACGCAGCAGATTGCGCACCACATCGAAGAGCTCGCTGTAAACGAGGAGTTCCACCGACGCACTGCCGTCGTCCAGCGTGACGACGGCCATCTTGCCGCGCCGTGCCGCCTGCGCGCGCACGGCGATCACGATTCCGGCGATGAGGACGGGCTCCTTCCCCGTTTGCAGATCGGCGAGGCGGTGCCGGATGAGCGGTGCCAGCTCCTGCGCAAACGCCGCGTACGGATGCCCCGAAAGGTAGAAGCCGAGCGCCGCCTTCTCGTGCGCGAGACGCTCGGCCTCGGTCCACTCGCGGGTGACGACGAGCGCGTGGCCGGCCTCCTCGCCGCGATCGCCGAACAGCGACACCTGTGCCGCCGACCGCTCGGCCTTCTCCGCTTCGGAGAGCGCGATGCCGACGGATGCGAACAGCATCGCGCGGCGCGGCTCCATCGACTCGAACGCGCCGCCGCGAATCAGCGCCTCGACCGCGCGGCGATTGACCTGCCGCTTGTCGACCCGCCGGCAGAAGTCGAACAGGTCGCGAAACGGGCCGCCCGCTTCGCGTGCCGCGACGATCGCGGCGACGGCCTGCTCGCCGGTGCCCTTCATTCCGCCGAGCCCGTAGCGGATCCGGCGATCGTCCACGGGCTCGAAGCGGAAGTTCGAGGCGTTCACGTCCGGGGGCAGGATCTCGAGACCGTTCGCGACCGCGTCGTCGTACAGTGCGCGCACGTCGTCGGTGTGGTCCATCACCAGAGACAGGTTGGCCGCCATGAATGCCGCGGGATGATGCGCCTTCATGTAGGCAGTCTGGTAGGCGATGAGCGCGTACGCCGCCGCATGCGACTTGTTGAAGCCGTATCCGGCGAACTTTTCCATCAGGTCGAACAGCGTGGTCGCCCTGGCCTTCGTCAAGCCATTCTGCTGCGCTCCGGCGATGAACACGTCGCGGTGCCGCGCCATTTCCTCCTTGTCCTTCTTGCCCATCGCGCGGCGCAGGAGGTCGGCGGCGCCGAGCGTATAGCCGCCGACGACCTGCGCGATCTGCATCACCTGTTCCTGGTACACCATCACGCCGTGCGTGGGGCCGAGAATGGGTTCGAGCCGCCGGTCGGGATAGTCGAAGTGCTCGCGCCCCGTCTTGCGCGCCGTGTAGGTTGGAATGAGCTCCATCGGCCCCGGACGATAGAGCGCGACCAGCGCGATGATGTCCTCGAAACGCGTGGGCGGTGCCTGGGTGATGAGGTCGCGCATGCCGCGCGATTCGAACTGGAACACGGCCGTCGTATTGGCGGACCGGAAGATGTCGTACGCGGCCTTGTCGTCGAGCGGGAGCGTTTCGAGCCGGAGTTCGCTCGCGGGGTCCAGCCGCCGCACGTAGCGCAGGGTCCAATCGAGGATCGTGAGCGTGGTGAGTCCGAGAAAGTCGAACTTGACGAGGCCGACCGCCTCGACGTCGTCCTTGTCGAACTGCGAAACGATCGCGTCGGCCCCCGGTTGCGTGTAGAGCGGACAAAAGGCGGTGAGCTTGCCCGGCGCGATCAGCACGCCGCCGGCATGCATGCCGACGTTGCGCGTCAGTCCCTCGAGCGACTCGGCGAGTGCCAGGAGCTCGCGGACCTCCTCCTCCTTTTGCTCGCGTTCCGCGAGCAGCGGCTCGAGTTCGCGCGCCTGGCGCAGCGTGATCTGCCTTCCGGCCTGGAAGGGGATGAGCTTCGCGATGCCATCGCAGAACAGGTACGGGAGGTCGAGCACGCGGCCGACATCGCGGATCGCCGCCTTTGCCGCCATCGTGCCGAACGTCGCGATCTGCGATACGGATTCCACACCGTATTTCTTCTTCACGTAGCCGATGACGCGGTCGCGCCCGGTCTGGCAGAAATCGATGTCGAAATCCGGCATCGATACGCGCTCGGGATTGAGAAATCGCTCGAACAGCAGCATGTAGCGCAACGGATCGAGATCCGTGATGCCGAGCGCATAGGCGACGAGCGATCCGGCGCCCGAACCACGGCCCGGGCCGACCGGTACACCATTTTCCTTTGCCCAGTTGATGAAATCCGCGACGATCAGGAAGTATCCGGCGAAGCCCATCTGAACGATGGTCTTCGTCTCGAAGTCGAGCCTTGCCACATATTCAGGGCGTTTCGCATCCCGCGTCGCGGGATCGGGATAGAGCACCGCAAGCCGCCGCTCGAGTCCCGCGGCGGCTTCGTTACGCAAGTGATCGTCGAGATTGACGCCCGGCGGCGTGGGAAAGTCGGGCAGGAAGTTCTTGCCCAACGGAACGGTAAGGTTGCAGCGCTTGGCAATGGCAACCGAGTTCGCGAGCGCCTCTGGCACGTCGGCGAATGCCGCGGCCATCTCGGCCTGCGACTTGAAATACTGGTCCGACGTGAAGCGCCGTGGCCGCCGCGTGTCCGCGAGCACGAAGCCCTCGGCAATGCAGACGCGCGCATCGTGCGCACGAAAATCCTCGCGTCGCAGGAATTGCACCGGGTGCGTCGCGACGACAGGAAGCGCGAGTTCGCCGGCGAGCCGCACCGTGGCCGCGACCAGCGCGTCGTCGTCGGACCGGCCGGCGCGCTGCACTTCGAGGTAGTAGCGGTCCGCAAACAGGTCGGACCAGGCGCGCGCCGCCTTCGCTGCGCCACTTGCGTTGCCTTGCAGCAGTGCGCTACCGACCTCGCCGTCGCGGGCACCGGAGAGCGCGATCAAGCCGTCGGTACCCTCGTCGAACCATTCGCGTCTGAGTTCCGCTCGCCCGCGGTGCTGATTGCTGCGGTACGCCCGCGTCAGCCATTCGGCGAGGCGCAGGTATCCGCCGGTCGATTGCGCGAGCAGCAAGGCGCGAAACGGTTGATCGCGTTCGGAATCGTGCGTGAGCCAGACGTCGCAGCCGATGATCGGCTTCACCCCTCGCGCACGCGCCGCCCGGTAGAACTTGACGAGACCAAAGGCATTCGCGAGGTCGGTGATCGCAAGTGCAGGCATCGCGTCCGCCAAGGCCGCGGCGATGCCTTCGTCGATGCGGACCGTGCCGTCGACGATCGAGAATTCGCTGTGCAGGCGCAGGTGGACGAAGCGGAGCGCGGACATGGAGGCAATCGAAAGGGTGCTAGAATTTTACCCCGATCATCACGCGGCGTTTGCTTCTTTGCTCCGTCGGCTGCCCGTCGCATTTCTCGCAGGTCCGTCTCCACTACGGTTCATGCTCGTGCTCGTGTTGGCACTGGGCGGCTGCGCGCAGACAGGAACCGGCCGTCCCGGGACGCCATCGAATGCTCCAACCGCGCCGCCGATCGCGCCGAACGTCGAACCACCGCCGCCTGCCGTCAATCTCTCCGGGTTTCCGCTTCTATATCGCCAGGGTTACGCGGACGGATGTGCGAGCGCGAACGGGCCGGAGCGAAAGGACGCCACGCGCTTTGGCGTTGACGGCAACTACCGCACCGGCTGGACCGACGGCCTCGCGCTGTGCCGGAAGAAGTAGAGCGCTGCGGGATGGCCGAACGCGCCCGATGAAGCTCCCCTGCGCGCGATGAAACCGGCCCGCTCGCACCAGATCGCGCTGCGCGGCCTCGCTTCGCATGTGCTGACGTGGGGCGAGTCATCCGCGCCGAAGTTCTTTCTGCTGCACGGCTGGATGGATGTCGCGGCGTCATTCCAGTTTCTCGTCGACGCGTTGGCGCGCGAATGGTACGTGATCGCGCCGGATCTGCGGGGCTACGGGAAGAGCGCCTGGCAACCGCAGGGCTACTGGTATGCCGATTACATCGCCGATCTCGAAGCGTTGTTGCAGGCGTTCGCGCCCGGGGAAACCGTCGCTCTCGCCGGGCACAGCCTGGGCGGCAATGTCGTGCTGCACTACGCGGGCATTCGCCCGGCGCGGGTGCGCAAGGTGATCTCGCTCGACGGCTTCGGCATTCGCGCCGAGGACTCGAGCCAGGCCCCGGTGAAGATCGCGAAATGGCTGGACGCGCTTGCGGTGCCCCAGGAGTTCGCCACCTACGCGAGCTTCGACGCTGTCGCCGACCGGCTGCAGAAAAACAATGCGCGGTTGCCGCGCGACAAAGCGCTCTTTCTCGCGACCCATTGGGCCGAAGCGCTTCCGGACGGTCGCGTGCGCCTCACGTCCGACCCGCGCCACAAGCTGCCATTCCCATCGGTTTACCGGATCGAGGAAACGTACGCCGTGTGGCGCAACATCACGGCCGCAACGCTATGGATCGCTGCCGCGGAGTCGAACATTCCGAAATGGCTCGACGATCACCCGGAAGGCGAAGGCGCGACCGACAGTCTCGCCGGAATCCGGCGGCGGTTCGCGCATATTCCGCACGGACGGATGGTGACGATCGAAAATGCGGGTCACATGCTGCATCACGATCAGCCCGCGGCGGTGGCGGCGGCGATCGAGTCGTTCCTGACGGTCCCGCCATCTTCCGTTTGACCCGCCGCCGAGGGCCTTGACAGGCAGCGTGGCTTGCGCTGAGAATCCGTCTGTACGCAACCGCGCAATCATGTTTCGCTCTGGCGTACGTGTGGTCCGATACCGCGGCGTGCCCCAGGTGCGGACGATGGTAGAGCCGCTTGAACGCGGCCTGGAATTTTGGGTGCGAGCGAACTGGCCGTCCGGCTCCGCGGATCGGGGAATCCGATGGCGCGGGCGGGCTCGCCTCGAGTGCGAGACTGCGCCCTTCCGACTGATTTCTTCACTTGATGTCGTCGAACGTGGATTGCGGCAGGCAAGGCTTGCCGGCGTCGGTCGCGCCGCGCTGCCGGAAGAAGCCCATGACCGCATACGCTGCCGGACGCGCGGTGACGGCGCGTATCCTGTCTCGCCGAGCGCTTTGCGGTGATGCCGCCGAATACTTTCTACTCCGACGTCGCATGGTGCGATCTCCGGCTCAAGGCCGCGGAGAACGCCTGGCACTATCCCGAGCGCGGTACATTGCGCAACAGCGTGCCGTGCGATTCGATCTAACGTTTCGTGGTCGGTGTCTTCATGTGACTCGCGCCCGTCCAATTTCAATTTGACAACGCGGGCGACCCCTCCGCCTAATCGCGAGAACCATCATGCCCAAGGAGAACGCGCATTTCATCGAGATCGATGCCGGATCCGGCGGCATGCGGAAATATCGAAACCTCGTTGGTGGCCGCTGGTGCGATCCTGTTTCCGGCGAGTGGTTCGAAAGCTTCAACCCGGCGACGGGGGAGGCGTGGGCGCTGATTCCCAGGGGCGGGATCGCGGATGCCGCCCGCGCCGTGGCGGCTGCCCGGGCGGCGTTCGAGTCCGTCGCATGGAGTTCGCTGACGGCGACCGCCCGCGGCGAGATGTTGCGGCAAGTCGCAAGGCTGCTCGAGGACCGTCTCGAGGAACTCGCCGTGATCGAGACGCGCGATAACGGCAAGCGGCTTTCCGAAGTCATCCCGCAGTTGCGCTACCTGCCCAAGTACTTCCACTATCATGCCGGGCTCGCGGACAAAGTCGAAGGCGCCGTCATTCCGATCGATGTTCCCGACATCTTCAACTACACTAGATACGAGCCGCTTGGTGTAGTCGTGGCGATCACTCCGTGGAATTCTCCGCTGATGCTTGCGGCGTGGAAGCTGGCGCCGGCGCTTGCCGCTGGCAATACGGTGGTATTGAAGCCGTCCGAACACGCATCGGCGTCGACGCTGGAGTTCATGCGCCTTATCGACGAGGTCGGCTTACCGCCCGGCGTATGCAATGTCGTCACCGGATTTGGAGCCGAAGTGGGCGGACCGCTGGTGTGCCATCCGGACGTCGACAAGATCAGCTTCACCGGTTCCGAAACGAGCGGCCAGCGCATCGCCGCCGCCGCTGCTGCTGACGTCAAGCGAGTGACGCTCGAACTCGGCGGCAAATCGCCCCAGATCGTGTTCGACGACGCCAGTCTGGACGACGCCGTTCACGGCGTCATGGCGGGGATGTTCGTGTCGCTGGGTCAATCGTGCATTGCGGGCTCGCGGCTGCTGCTGCACGAAGACATCCACGACCGGTTTGTCGAAGAGCTCGTCCAGGCCATGCGCCGGGTGCGCATCGGCGATCCGCTCGATCCCGAAACGGAAATCGGTCCCGTCGCGACGCAAACGCAATATTCGAAGGTACTTGCCTTCATTGCGCAGGCCAAACGTGATGGCGCGCGTTTGGTGCTCGGCGGGAGTGCCGTCCGCCCGGCAGCGTGCGGCAACGGATGGTTCGTTGAGCCGACGATCTTCACCGATGTCCGCTGCGACATGGAACTGTTCCGCGAGGAAGTGTTCGGGCCGGTCCTTGCCGTCATGCGCTTTCGGGGCGAGGACGAGGCGATACGCATTGCCAACGACACGAAATACGGGTTGGCCGCTGGCGTCTGGACGCAGGACACGGCACGCGGCATCCGGATGGCCGAGCGCCTTTCCGCGGGCACGGTGTATGTCAACACCTATCGTCACGTCAGTGCGTTGTCTCCGGTCGGCGGCTACAAGCACAGTGGCTACGGCAAGGAAAACGGCATCGAGGCGATCAAGGAATTTCTGCAACTGAAGAGCGTGTGGCTGGGACTCGGGCCGGTGCCAAACCCGTTTCCCGGCAGTTTCGACTAGAACGCGCTTCGTTGCGGGCAAGCGCACTGCTGCTCATGCACCATGCCGGGCTGCTCGGTTCGCTCAATGCGGTCTGGATCATTGCGGTCGCGAACGAAATTCCGATCTACATGATCGATGGCTTGCAAGGAGCCTGATCGCGAGCCGCGCGAATCGGTGCGCTGCGGCGCCCGGATCGTCGAACCGCTGCTCGATGTCATGCACGTCGAACATGCGCCTGGGCATCCGAGGCGACGTGGCACCGATTCACTCGGGCCTTCGATGGCGGTTTGGCCGAGTCGCGTCCGTCTGTTCTGCTTTCGTCACGCGGGCTCCCGGGTAACCGATGATGCGCGGCCACGAATGCCCATGGGCACTGGCCTTCCATCACACCGACGAGATCGTCGTGCCTGTATTCCAGGTGGCGTTCGGTCGATTGGCCATCAAGCCGGGACCACCCAATCATCCTGCGCCGGCGCGACGCGCCTGATCGAATCTGGCCGGCATCGGGGCCTTCGCGCCGGCACTCAATTCCCAACACGGGGCGATCGCTAGCCTTGACAGCCAATTGCGTTTGCGCGGAGAATATGGTTGTACGCAACCGCGTAATAGCGTTTCGCTATGGCGTACAGAAAGGCGAGTACGTGGCGCACGGCAAGCGCAAGACAACGGTGCAGTCGCTGCAGCGGGGCCTTGAGATTCTGGTGGCGGTCGCGCAGGCGGACCGGCCGCTCGGCATCACCGAACTTAGCCGTCATTTTGGACTCGCTAAGGGTTCGATCTCGCGGCTGGTCGCCACGCTTGTAAATCTGTCGTTTCTTACCCGGGATCCCGAGACGGCGAAGTACCGGCTCAGCATGAAGGTCTGGGAACTCGGCAACGGCGCGGTGTCGCGGCTGGACGTACGCGACCTTGCGCGGCCTGTTATTCAGGCGTTGAACAGCGCGACGCACGAAACGGTCCATCTCACGGTACTCACCGAAACCGACGAAATGGTCTTTCTCGACAAGCTGGACTCGACCAGGTCGCTGCGCCCGAACGTCGAGGTGGGGGCCCATCTTCCGGCCTATTGTGTGGCCAATGGCAAGGCGATGCTGGCGTTTCTGCCGAAAGCGCGGGTGAGCAGGGTATTGCGAGGCAGGCTGCGTCAGTTCACGGCCACGACCATCACGCGGAAGCGCGAATTCCTCGTGCATCTCGACGAGATCCGCCGTCTCGGGTACGCGGTGAATTACGGCGAGTACCGGTCCGACGTCTGGGGGTTGGCGGCTCCGATTTGCGATCACACAGGTTTCGCGGTCGCGGCGCTGGGTATATCGGTCCCGTCGCAGCGGATAGACCAAGAAATTGATTGGCGATCTGGCGCCGCGTCTGGTCAACAGTGCGAAGCAGATCTCGTCGGCACTCGGAGAGCACCGCGATCGCGACACTCCGTTCGAACATTCGGCGGCCCCCGAGACCGCGCACCTCGATCGCCGCGGCTATTGGCCAACGACCCCGAGGGCGAACACGGCGCGGCCAAGTCGAGGGACCGCATGACGAGGCAGCCGGACCGGTACCTGAGCGGCACGCTGCGGCGACCGGACGTGACCGGGCCTGCAGTTCGTTGCGGCGCGATCGTGCGAGCCGAAGGCGAGGCGTCCGGATGAAACGGCGTTCCGGTACGACCAATCGATTGGGCCTTGCGGTCGCGCAAATGGGACCGGTTCATCGCGCCGACACGCGCGCGTCTGTGGTCGCCCGCCTCGTGGCGATGCTGCACGAGGCGAAGGCACGGGGGGCTCACCTCGCGGTCTTTCCTGAACTGGCGCTGACGACGTTCTTCCCGCGCTACTGGATGAGCGAAGACGAGGCGGTCGCGCGCTACTTCGAAAGACCGATGCCGAATCCCGAGATGCAGCCGCTGTTCGACGCGGCGCGCGAACTCGGGATCGGCTTTCACCTGGGGTACGCGGAGCTGACCCCGCAAAATCACCGGTTCAACGCTGCGATCCTGGTCGACACGAATGGCGAAATCGTCGGCAAGTACCGCAAGATCCACCTGCCGGGACATGCCGAGCGCAAGCCCGACGCGCCGTTCCAGCACCTGGAGAAGAAGTACTTCGAAGTCGGGCGACCTGGGCTTCACGTCTGGTCGCACGTGGACGACACGCGGGTCGGCATGTGCATCTGCAACGACCGCCGCTGGCCCGAGACCTTTCGCGTGATGGCGCTGCAAGGGTGCCGAGCTCGTGGTCGCTGGGCTACAACACGCCATCACAGAACATGCACTGGAACGAGCCGCCGCATCTGCGCATGTTCCACCACCTGCTGACGCTGCAGGCCGGCGCTTACCAGAACGCGCTCTGGATCGGCGCGGCCGCCAAATGCGGGGCCGAGGACGGTTTCCACATGATCGGTGGCTCGATCATCGTCGCGCCGACCGGCGAGATCGTCGCGCAATCCTGCAGCGAGGAGGACGAAGTGATCGTGCAACGATCGATCTTTCGCTTGGCGAGAACTTCCGGCAGCATGTCTTCAACTTCGCCAAGCACCGCCGGCCCGAACACTACCGGCTGATCGTCGAGCGGACCGGCGCGGGCGATCCGCTGCCTTGAACACTAAGCGAGTCTGACGGCACGATTGTTCATCGACGAGAATGTGGAGCCGCAATGACACAAGACCGCTGTGATGTTCAGATCAAGGGTGGCGTGCTGGTCGACAGCAAACAGCTGCGGTTGGCCGACGTCTTCATCAAGGACGGCATCGTCGACAGCATCGAGGTGCCGGAAAGCGGCAGGACGGCCAAGCGGGTCATCGAGGCCAAGGGAAAGTTCGTTCTGCCCGGCATTGTCGAGGCGCACCTGCACCCGGTGTACGCCGACCGGCTGGACACGCTCTCGAAATCCGCCGTCTATGGCGGCATCACCACCCTGATCCCGTATATCGGCGCGGTAAAAGCGTGGGGCGTGGAAGGAAATCTCTGGGATGCGGTGAACTACTTCATCGATGAAGGCGACGAAGGATTCGGTCATCGATTTCGGCCTGCACTGCAGCCTGGTCAGCGGCGACATGGCCGAACTGGAGAATCTCGTTCCCAGGATCTGCGCCCGCGGCGTGCGTTCGTTCAAGGGCTTCATGGCCTACAAGAAACGGGGCATGTACCTCAGCGACAGGGACCTGCTCAGGATCCTGGCCGCCCTCAAGGACAATGGCGGCCTGTTCTGCGTGCATGCCGAAAACGGCGACCTGTGCGATTTTCTCGAAGAGGGATTCACCGCCGCAGGCAAGACGGGACCGGAATACTACGGCCCGTCCCGTCCCGGGATCACCGAGGCGGAGGCCGTGTTTCGGATTCTCAGCTTCGCCAAGGCGCTCGACTGCCCGATGTACATCGTCCATGTCAGCACCCGGGAAGCGCTGGAGGTGATCGACATGTTCCGCAAATGGAGCTCGGCGCCGATTTCACGGAGACCTGCACGCACTACCTGACGCTGACGAACGAAGAAATGCTCAAGATGGGCTCGCTCGCCAAGGTCAGCCCGCCGTTGCGCGAAAGGACGACGTCGACGCGCTGTGGCAGGCGATCATCGACGGCAAGGTCGACGTCGTGGGTGCGGACACCGCGGGCCATTTGATGAAAAGCAAGGAGCCCGCGGTTCGGAAATATCTTCACTGCCGCATCCGGGCTGCCCGGGCAGGAGACCATGTTCACGGTCACCTATGACGAAGGCTTCAACCGGCGCGCGGTGAGCCTGTGCAAGCTCGTCGAGATCATGGCCGAGAACCCGGCAAGGATCTTCGGCCTCTATCCGCGCAAGGGCGTGCTGCAGAAGGGCGCGGACGCCGACGTGCTGATTTTCGATCCGACCAGGGAGCACGTCATCAACGCGACCAACCAGCACACCAAGACCGACTACACGATGTACGAGAACCGCCGCGTGCTCGGCGCACCGGAACTGGTGATGCAGAGGGGCGAGGTCCTCCTCGAGAACGGTGAGCTCAAGGCAGTCAAGGGCCGAGCTCGATTTCTGGAAGCTAAGGGTGCATAACTTTCAACGGAGAACGTGAAATGGCTGAGCGAAAGATAAGGGTAGCCGCGCTGCAGGAAAAGGCGATGCCGCGAACCAGCGTGCAGGAAAAGCTCGGGCGTACGCTGGAGTTAATCGAAACGGCGTCGAAGGACGGCTGCCAGATCATCGTGGCAGGCGAGCTTTGCACATCTGATTACGATCGGTTCTACGGCACGAAGGACGTGACCCTGTTCCCCGAGGCCGAGTCGATTCCGGGCCCCTCGACCGAGGCCGTAGGCAAGCTCACCAAGAAGTTCAACAACTACGTCATCTTTCCGATGTTCGAAAAGGCGGCGCCGGGGATCTATTACAACGCCGCCGCCACCATCGGTCCGAATGGCACCGTGGTCGGCAACTACCGGAAGACGCACGTCGCAGGCGTGCAGGTTTTGGAAAAGCTTTACTTTCGCTCCGGCCAGGACTTCAAGGTCTGGGAAACCGCGTTCGAGCCGCGCGCGCGATTCGGGACGATCATATGCCACGACCGCCGTTATCCCGAAACCTCGCGCATCCTCGCAATGCTCGGTGCGGAGATGATGTTTTGCCCCACGGCAGCACCTGGCTACGCCGGCGGCGTGCACTGGGGTGTCGTCAACACCGCGCGCGCGGTCGACACCGGGATGTTCTGTATCTACTCGAACCGCGTCGGTCCGGAAGGCAACAAGGAGTACTTCGGCGAGAGCATGATCGTGAATCCGCACGGCGAAGTGATCGCCAACGGCGGCGACCGCGAGAACGCCGTCATCGCGGCCGATTGCGACCTGGCGCTGGTCGACGAGGCACGCATCGCGGTGCCGACACTGCGCGACATGCGCAACGACTTCTACATGAAGTACTACAGCAAGCCGGGCTACGACGCGCTCATATGACGCACTACTCCGCGCTGACGCTGATCAGGAAGGCCCTGGGCCGGAACCGGGGCTGGACGCGCGCGTGGCGCAATGCGGAGCCCAAATCCGGCTACGACGTCGTGATCGTCGGCGGCGGCGGTCACGGTCTGGCCGCCGCCTATTACCTTGCCAAGGAGCATGGCGTCAGAAGCATCGCGGTGATCGAAAAGGGGTATATCGGAGGCGGCAATACCGGGCGCAACACGACGATCGTCCGGTCCAACTACATGATCGACGGCAACACGCGATTCTACGAAAAGTCGTTGCAGCTCTGGGAGGCGATGAGCCGCGATCTCAACTTCAACGTGATGCTGTCGCAGCGGGGGCAGCTCAACCTCTGCCACTCGCCGGCGCAGGTGGACGCCGCCGCTCGGCGGGGCAACATCATGCGGATGAACGGCATCGACGCCGAGTTGCTGACACGCGAGGAAGTGCGGCGCAAGGCACCGATCCTCGATTTCTCGGATCATGCCCGCTTTCCGATCTTCGGGGCGCTCTGGCAGCAACGCGCCGGCACAGCCCGACACGATGCGGTAGCGTGGGCCTACGCGCGAGGGGCGGACCGCTACGGCGTCGATATCGTCCAGGATTGCGAAGTGAAGGGGTTCCTACGCGATGGCGGCAGGATCGTCGGCGTCGAAACGACGCGCGGACCGATTCGCGCGCAGAAGGTCGGATTGGCGGTCGCTGGGCACACGAGCCAGCTGGCAGGCATGGCGGGGCTGCGCCTTCCCGTCGAATCGCACGTGCTGCAGGCATTCGTGACGGAACCGGTGAAGCCGGTACTCGACGTGGTCGTTTCGTTCGGCGCCGCGCATTTCTATGTCTCGCAGGACGACAAGGGCGGCCTCGTGATGGGCAGCGACCTCGAAAATTACAATTCCTACGGCCAGCGCGGCGATCTGCCGGTCATCGAGGAAACGATGGCCGATGTCAAGGCGCTCATCCCGCTCGCGTCGCGACTGCGGGTCGTCCGGCAGTGGAGCGGCATCGTGGACATGACGATGGACGGCAGCCCGATCATCTGCAGATCGCCGATCGACGGTCTTTATATCGACGGCGGCTGGAATTACGGCGGATTCAAGGCGACGCCAGCCTCCGGGGTTTGCTTTGCGCATACGCTGGCGACGGACGAGCCGCACGAGCTCAATGCGCGTTTTACGCTTGACCGTTTCCGGCGCGGCTGCCAGCTCGACGAAAAGGGAATGGGCCCGACGCCGTGGGCGCATTAGGATGAACAGCCCCCACGTTCACTGCGTTCGCTGCCCCGCGCGGGGGCAGTCAGTGCCCTTCGGGCGACCGTGCGGGTACTGAGGAAGATCCGATGCTGAGAATCCTCTGCCCGTACTGCGGCGAGCGCGATCAGGTCGAGTACGTCTACGGCGGCGACGCCACGCGCGGCATGCCGGAACTCGCGGACGCCGACCTCGACCGCTGGACCGACTGGGTGTTCATCCGCGACAACCCGAGGGGCGAGCACCGAGAATTCTGGCAGCACGTGCACGGCTGCCGGCAGTGGCTCCATGTGGTGCGCGACACCGTGACCCACGAGATCCGGTCGGTGGCGCCCGCACGCGAACGCTCCGTGGCCGCAGGCGCATGAGTGCACAACCTTTCCGTCTCGCCCGGGGCGGTCGCATCGATCGAACACGACCGTTGTCGTTCACGTTCGATGGACGCACTTACGGCGGATTCTCGGGCGACACGCTGGCCTCGGCGCTGCTCGCCAATGGGGTCCATCTCGTGGGGCGGAGCTTCAAGTATCATCGCCCGCGCGGAATCTACACTGCTGGTCACGAAGAGCCGAACGCGCTGGTCAGTCTGCGCAAAGGGGATCGGCACGAACCGAACGTCGCGGCGACGACCGTCGAGCTGTTCGATGGGCTCGAGGCGCGCAGCCAGAACCGATGGCCGTCGCTCGACTTCGACGTGATGCGAGTGGTCGACCGCTTCTCCACGATCTTTGCTGCCGGATTCTACTATAAGACCTTCATGGGTCCGACTGGCCGCGCCTGGATGTTCTATGAGCATTTCATCCGGAAGGCGGCGGGCTTCGGCGATCCGCCGCAGGCACAGGATCCGGATCGTTACGAAAAGGGACACGCCTTCTGCGACGTGCTGGTTGTCGGTGGCGGGGTGTCCGGGCTTGCGGCGGCGCTCGCCGCCGGGCGTCGCGGCGCGCGCGTGGTTCTGGTCGAGGACGACGCGGGATTCGGCGGCTCGCTGCTCTCGAGAGCCTCGGGCGGCGCGACCGACGCGTGGCTCGACGCCATCGTGGCAGAACTGGAGGCGCTTCCGAATGTCCGATTGATGAATCGGACCACCGTATTCGGCGCGTTCGACAACCGGGTTTTCGGCCTGCTCGAACGAGTCGGCGATCACCTGCCGGTTCCGGCACCCGGACAACCTCGTCAGCGATACTGGATCGTGCGGACGCGGCAGGTCTTGCTCGCGACCGGCATGCTCGAGCGGCCGATCGTCTTCGGCAACAACGACCTGCCCGGCGTGATGCTCGCGTCGGCAGCCCGCTGTTACGTCAAACGCCATGCGGTAGTTCCCGGCCGCAGAGTGGTTGTCTTCACCAACAACGACACCGCCTACGATGCGGCTCTCGATCTCGTGGCGGCGGGGGCCGCCGTTGGCGTCGTCGACGCTAGGAACACGATCTCCGAGGACCTCGAGCGCGCGACGACCCGAGCGAGGATTCCATTGCACCTTGGATGCGCCGTCGCGCGCGCGAACGGAAGCAAGCACGTACGGAGCGTTGATGTGTCCGCCTTCGATCCTGTTCGCGCCGAGATCGGGGCGGCGAAGCCGCGCTTGCCCTGTGACCTGCTGCTCGTTTCGGGCGGTTGGTCACCGACATTGCAACTGCTGGGCCAGCGCGGCGTGCGACCGGTCTACGACGCAAAGCGCGCGATGCTGGTTGCGGGGAATCTTCCGGACGGCTATCGCGTGACCGGCTCTGCGTCTGGCGAACTTTGCCTCCGGCGGCGCGTGGAGAGCGGAACGCGGGAAGGAAGCGCCGCCGCCGACGCATGCGGTTTCGGGGGATCGCCACAGCCGGCTCCGCGGGGTGACACGCTGCCCGCCGAGCGCGCGACGACCGACATCGCGCCGGTGTGGTCCATTCCGGACCCGCCGGGCGCTGGCCACCGGAAGAAGTTCGTCGATTTCCAGCACGACGTCGGGCACGACGACATCGCGCTCGCCCTCCGCGAAGGATACGAGTCCGTCGAACACCTCAAGCGCTATACGACGCTCGGCATGGCCAACGACCAGGGCAAGACTTCGAGCGTCAACGCGCTGGGGATCATGGCGCAGATGCTCGGCCGGCCGATCGAGTCGATCGGCACCACGACGTTCAGGCCCCCCTACCGGCCCGTCGCCATCGGTGCGCTTGCCGGCCAGGAGACCGGGCTCCACTTCAAGCCGACGCGGCGCTCGCCGATGCACGACTGGCACGCGCGCCATGGTGCGGTCTTCGCGACGACGGGACTCTGGCTGCGCCCGTGGTACTACCCGCAGCCCGGAGAAACGGCACGCGATGCATACATCCGGGAAGCCGCCGGCGTGCGCGAGAGCGTCGGGATGGTCGACGTGTCCAGTCTCGGCAAGATCGACGTCCAGGGTCCCGACGCCGCGGAGTTCCTCAATCGCGTTTACACCAATGCGTTCGACGCGCTCGCGGTCGGAAAAGCGCGATACGGCGTGATGCTGCGGCCGGACGGGATCGTCGTCGACGACGGCACGACCTCCCGGCTTGCAGCGCAGCACTACTTCATGACCACGACGACGCTCGGGGCCGGCAAGGTCATGACGTTCCTCGAGTACCTGCTGCAGACCGCCTGGCCGACACTCCGGGTTCAGCTGACCTCGGTGACGAGTCAATGGGCCGCCGCCGCCGTCGCCGGGCCGAAAAGCCGCGATCTCGTCGCCTCCGTCGTCCGCGATGTCGATTTCGGCAACGACGCGTTTCCGTTCATGGGCGTACGGCACGGCCATCTCGGCAAGATGCCCGTTCGCCTCCTGCGCGTCGAGCTTCTCGGGCGAACTGGCGTTCGAAGTCTACGCGCCGGCGGGCTTCGGCGAGACTATGTGGCAAACCATGGTCGATGCGGGACGCGCGTTGGATCTCATCGTCTACGGCGTCGAAGCGCTGGGCGCGTTGCGCGTCGAAAAGGGACACGTTGCCGGCGCGGAAATCGAGGGGCGAACCACGCTGGCCGACATGGGCCTCGCGCGGATGGCAAGCACGAAGAAGCCGTTCATCGGCAGCGCGCTGATGCAACGCGAGGGTCTGGTCGATGGAAAGCGGCCGCAACTCGTGGGGCTCGAGGCTGCGACCGGAGACGTGGCGCTACGCGCCGGAGCCATACTTTGCGAGCCGGGACGGCACCACGGTCACGGCATAGGGTTTGTCTCGTCGGTAACCTTTTCGCCCGCGCTCGGCCGGCACATCGCACTGGGCTTCGTGGCCGGCGGAATGGCACGGGACGGCGAGGTCGTCGACGCCATTTTTCCGATGCGCGGCGAAGTGACCGCGGTACGCGTGAGATCTCCGCACTTTGTCGATCCGGAAGGAGCACGGCTGAATGCTTGAGCAGCGCTCGGCTCTGGCGACGGTTTACAAGCCCGGTCGCATCGGCGCGCCGGAAGGGCCGGCGCCGTTGCCGTTTTCGAGCGCGTCGGCCGCACGCTGGTTCAGGTTTCCGGCTGGCCCGACGTTTTCAACGGCTGTGCCGGAAGCTGGAAACGCTGTTGTCCTGCCGGATGCCCGACGGCTGGCGCGCGGTTTCGCACGGACAGCGATCGATCTTTCGGGTCGGCCCCGAACGGCTGTGGGTGGCGGGGCCGCGGACGACGACCTGCTGAACGGCTCGACGAGTCCGCGCTCGGCGAGGATGCCGTCGTCACCGAGATCGGCCACAGCCGTACCGTTGTGCGGGTGGCGGGGACGGGGGCGCGGAGCTGCTCAACCGCGGATTGCCGGTCGACCTGGATGCCGCCGTGTTTCCCGCGGACGCGTTTGCGCAAAGCGTGATCCATCACATCCCGGTCCTCGTTCACCGCGTGGATCGCGACGGCGATGGCGATTTCGACGTCTACGTGACGCGCGATTACGCCGTGAGCTTCTGGGAGTGGCTGACCGAGGCCGCGCAGTCGCTCGGTTGCGAGATCAGGAGCCCGAATGATGGATGGCCGCGCGCGCCGTCCGCGACGCTCGCCGAACGGATCGCCGCCTGGAGCAGTGCCCTGGATCTCGGCGCGGTGCCCGGCGAGGTGGTCCATGCGGCCAAGCGATGCATCGTCGATGTGGTGGGCGTGTCGCTGGCGGCGGCGCCGCAGCCCGCTGATGCGGCGCGTCCTCGAACATGCCCGCGGGTCTATGCACCGGGTGCGGCCGGCGCATTGGGTTTTCCCGATCGCTTCTCGCCGGTGGGCGCGGCGTTGGTGAACGGCACGGCCGGGCACGCACTGGATTTCGACGACACCAGCTATACCGGAATCATGCACGGGTCGACGGTCGTGCTGCCGGCCGCGTTGGCGGCGACTCAGGAAGCGGGAGACGGACGCCGGCTTCTCGAGGCATTCATCGCCGGATCCGAGGTCGCCTACGCCGTCGCGTTGCTTTGCACGACCCGCCACTATTTCAGGGGATGGTGGAGCACGGCGACCTTCGGCGTTTTCGGCGCCGCCGCTGCGGCCGCCCGAGCGCTGGGGCTCTCCGCGGCCGAGACCACTGCCGCCCTCGCCTTGGCGGGAACCCAGGCGGCGGGCAAAAAGTGGCGTTCGGCACCGATGCCAAGCCCTATATCGCCGGGCGAACGGCGGCCGTCGGCGTGGAGGCGGCGCTGTTGGCGAGCCGTGGGCTCGACGGCCCGCCAGCGGTGCTCGAGGGCAAGCCGGGTTTATCGATTTCTCAACGATGGTCATGTCGACAGGCGCAATCGACGCTCTCGGCAGTCTGGCGCCTGGTGCACCCCGGAATCTTCTTCAAGCAGTACCCGTTTGCTCGGGCGCGCACGCCGCGGTCGAACTGACGCAGCGGCTGCTGCAGGAGAACGGACTGTCCGGCGAGACGTGCGCAAGGTGATCTGCGAAGTCACGCCGGTGGTGGCAATAAGCCTCGTCTACGACCGGCCCGCGACGTTGCAGGAGGCCCAGTTCTCGATGCCGTTCGCCGTGGGCGCGATGCTTGCGCGCGGGGAACTCGGCATTGGCAGCCTGACCGTCGAGACGCTGTCGGATCCTCGCGTACGCGACGCAATGGGCAGAGTCGAAATGCGGCGGGTGGACTCCCTGCACACCGATGACGCCCCTGAAGGCGCCCGCGTCACCTTGATCACAGCCGAGGGAAACAAGATCCACAGGGTTATCTCGGGGAACCGACGGGGATGCCCGGCAATCCGCTGACCGACGAGCGCCTGCACGAAAAATTTCTTCGCTGCGCCGAAGCGGCCGGTTCGATCGACGACGTGCGCGGCGACCTGCTCGATCATCTCTGGGCCATCGAGGATGCCCCCTGCGCGCTTGTCCCATTCTCGGCACTGGGATCATGACGAAGGAACGGCAACGGGACACGCTCGTCCGCAGCACCTGGCCTCGGTCGGGACGACGGCGGGCTATCGCCGGACCGTTGCCGAGCACACAATCGGGCCCGTGCACGCAGCCCGTAAGCTGCCGGTGACCATCATCACCGGCTTCCTCGGCAGCGGAAAGACGACCGTGCTGAACCACCTGGTGAAACAGCCCGGCATGCAGTCGACTGCGGTCATCATCAACGAGTTCGGTGAGGTCGGCATCGATCATCTGCTCGTCGAGACCAGCAACGAGACTGATGGTGGAGCTCAACAACGGCTGCATATGCTGCACGATCCGCGGCGATCTGGCCGACAGCTCGGCTCGCTGGCGATGTGGATCGACGTCGGACGAGTTCCGCCGGTCGAAGCGCGTCGTCGTGGAAACGACCGGGCTCGCCGACCCGGCGCCAATCATGCACACGCTTGATGGTCGAGCCGGACCTCCTCTCGCGCTACCGACTCGATCGCGCGATCACGGTCGTCGACGCGATCGCCGGCGCGACCGCCCTCGACCGTTTTCCGGAGGCGACAAAGCAGATCGCCGATCGCGGACGTCCTCGCTCATGCCAAGACCGACCTCGTTGCCACGCACTCGGACGGGGCACATTACGCCAAGCTGGCGGCGCGGCTGCGAGCGCTCAACCCGCGTGCGCCGATTTACGAGACGGTGGGCGGCGTCGTCGATCCGCAACTTCTCTTTGGAACGGCACGACGGCGGGGTCGAAGCGAACTTCGGCGGGCACGCCGCGGCCCGATTGCCGGCCGGCATTCCGGCGCCCGGACTACACACCGCAGGCATGCCGCCACACGACTATCGCAGTGCCGGCGTCGGGAGCTTCGTGGTCGAATTGCAGAACCCGGTCGATGCCGGACGTTTCAACGAGTTGCTGCGGGAGCTGGCGGCCGATTTCGGCCGGCAGCTGCTGCGCACCAAGGGCATCGTGCATGTTGCCGGCGTCCCCAGCGGCCGGCCGTCGTGCAATGGCGTGCAGCACGTCTTCTTCCCTGTTTCGTGGCTTGATTGCTGGCCCGACGAAAAACGCACATCCCGGCTCGTGTTCATCACGCAGGGGCTGGCGCCGAAACTCGTTCGCGAGCGTTTCCGGAAGCATTTCTCGTGACCGCGCGCGCTGCTCCGGTGGAGCGTGATGTCATGAGAACGCGCTGGGGAACGCTGGTAATCATCCCCTGTATCATCAGTTTCGTGCTGCTCGTCGGCTCGCTGTTCGTCTTCCTCAAGGCGAGCCTGTACACGGATCTGGGGTTCGGCAAGATCTCGACGACGATCGACCTAGGCAACTACTGGCGCATTCTCACCGACGGCTACTACCTGCGCACACTGTGGTTGACCAGCTACATCTCGCTGATCGTTGCGGCCTGCTGCATCGTCGTAGGGTTTCCGGTCGCCCAGCTGCTTTCGCGGCTGCGCTCGCGCTGGACGACCGTGCTCCTCAGCATCGTAGTGCTGACGTCGTTCATCACCATCGTCATCCAAGTTTTCGGTCTCATCATCATCTTCCGCGCCGACGGACCGGTTAACAGCGCGTTGCTGGCGCTGGGGCTGATCGACCGGCCGTTCTCGCTGGTCGGCAGCGTCGGCGGCGTCGTGGTCGGGCTGATCTACTCGACCTTCGGCTTTGCGGTGATGCTAATGTTCGCCGTCGTTCGCACCATTCCCGTCTCGCTCGACGAGGCAGCCGCGGTCCATGGCGCGAGCCGGATTCGCGTTTTCACGCAGGTTATCCTGCCGCTCAGCCTACCCGGAATCATTATCGGCTTCCTGACGGTTTTCAATCTCTGCATGGGCGCCTTCACCTCGGCCGCGCTGCTGGGAGGCGGACGCGTGATCACTCTGCCGGTGCTGATCCAGCGCACGATGCTGCTCGACGTCAAATACGGAATCGCCGGTGCGCTTGCCGCCTTGCTGCTCACCTTCGTGGTCGTGCTCAACCTCCTTTCGATCGGCGTGTTGCGGCGCTTCCGCACGTCGCGCCTGGTACTGTCGTGAACACGGGCCACGCGAACGCGCCTCGCCAAGACGCCGGCAACGGCACTGCGGGAGCGCCTGTCGCACGGTGGCGGCGCCGACTTCTCGCCGGGCAAGGCGCTCGCCGTCGCCTACGTCGCCGCGGTATTCGCGTTCCTGCTCGCGCCGCTGGTCGTCGTCGTCGGCGGGTCGTTCAGCGCGCCGGCCAGCGACCTGGTCGTGATGTCGTACGTGCAGTTTCCACCGGAGCGATTGACGCTCAAGTGGTATCGCGAGATTTCGAACGAGCAGTTGCGCGCGCTCGGGTTCAGCTTCGCGCTGGGGCTAACCGTCGCGCTGACCGCGTGCATCATCGGCGTGCCGGCGGCACTCGGGCTAGTGCGCGGCCGCTTCCGTGGCAAAGCGCTGATCGGCATCTTGCTGCGAGCCCCGCTGCAGATTCCGCACGTTGTGATCGGGATCGCGTTCCTTCAGTTCTACTATGCGATCGGTGACCTTTCGGGGGTGTACGCGGACGGCACGCTGTTCGGGCTGTTCGTCGGCCACGTCTTCCCTTGCCACTCCGTTCGTCATCGGCAGCGTGAGCGCGGTGCTGCTGCGGTTCAACGTTCGCCTTGAGGAGGCGGCGTTCATCCTCGGCGCGACGCAGTGGCGTACGCTGTGGCGCGTGACCCTTCCGGTCATTCTGCCGGGAATCTTCTCCGGGGGCCTGCACGCGTTCATCGCCTCGTTCGTCGACGTCCCGGTCGCTATATTCCTGTCGGCACCGGGCCTGACGACATACCCGGTCGAACTGTTTCACGCGATGGAACAGGACTTCAATCCGAGCAGTCTTGCCTCGGCGTCGCTGGCCGCGTTTTTCGCCCTGATCGTGCTAATCGTGGCCCAGCGCATCGTTGGGCTGGACAGCCTGCTCCGGGCGAAGTCAGGAGTCGACACTGCATGTCGCCCGTCCATTTGCCCACGTCCCCGGCACAGCGGTCCGGATCGTCGCCGGTGCGCACCGGGCCGCGAACGCGCGGGAAACGGAGCGAGGACGATGATGTCGACGGCCAGCCGTGGCCCAGGTGCTGAGAGGCGCACGATCATCGATGCCCTCGCGCGCTGCGGCGTCTCGCACGTGGTATCGGTGCCGGACGTCGTGACCAGCGAAGGTCTGCTGCGGCCACTGGCGGAGGAACCGGGCGTTACGCTGATCCGGGTCTGCAAGGAGGACGAGGGTGTGTCCATTTGCGCGGCGCTGTCGTTCTGCGGCAGGCGCGCGCTTCTACTTATGCAGAACACGGGGCTGCTCGACTCGATCAACGCGCTGCGTGCGATTGGCGTCGAGTACCGCAATCCCGTGTGCATGATGGTCGGGCTGCTCGGCAAGGAGCCGGAAGCGAGCCCGCGCGGAGTCGGCGAAGTACGGAGTGCGGATCGTCGAGCCGCTGCTCGACGTGATGGGGGTTGTCGCATTGCCTGTTGTCCGCCGACCGCGACGTGGCGCGGCTCGAGGCGGGCGTCGAAAGCGCGGTACGAAACGCGCTCTCCCGCCGTTTTCCTGCTCGGGCGCCCCCCGGTTTGAGCGATGCTGATACGTGACGAGGCCCTGCGCAGTATCGCCGCGCGCTACGCCGGCGAAATTGTCGTGCCCGTCTACACCAGCGCATTCGAATGGTTGGCGCTGCGACCCGACGCGCTCGACTATTGGCGGTCGGGGCAATGGGGCAGGCCTCGTCGCACGCACTGGGGCTCGCTCTCGGCTGTCCGGACCGGCGCGTGCTTGTCTTCGATGGCGACGGGAGCCTGTTGATGAACCTCGGTTCGCTCATCACGATCGGCGCCGTCGCACCGCGCAACCTGTTGCACTTCGTCTTCCAGAACGGAACTTACGAGGCGAACGGCAGCATGCCGCTGCCGGCCAGGCGCACGCTGGATTTCGCAGCGATCGCCCGCGCGGCAGGCTACGCACACTGCCACAGCTTCGACGCCCTTGGTGACTTCGACCACTGTCTCGACGCCATTCTCACGCAGGACGGACCGGTATTCGTCGACCTGCGGGTGACGCCGGGGACGACGCGTTACCCGCAGGACTACGATCGCCTGCACAGCGCGAAGGCGCACGACGATTTTCGCGCCGCGTTGCTGGGCCAACGCCGGGAGCCATCGTCGAACGGCGGCGCCAGCAGCGCGGACCCGCACGCCGCTCGTTCGGAGAGGCCATGGTGAAGCATTGCCAGAACTTCATCGACGGGCAGTGGCGCGATCCGGCGCAAGGCCGCTGGCCCGAGTGCTTTGATCCGTTCACGGCGCGGCGGATGTCGCGTCGGCGGTGCGGATGACGCGCGCGGCGTGTTCGGCCAAGTGCTCGCGTCGATGTCGTTTACGAACGACTCGGCGCTGGGACTCGCGGCCGGGGGCTACAAGCAAAGCGGTTACAGTCGCTAGAACTGTTTCGAAAGGATGCGCGAGCACCTGTGCCTGAAGAGCGTGTGGAAAGGACTCGGCGGTGTGCCGGTTATGTTCGGCTGATAGAGTGTTGCCGGAGCGAATGCCGGCACGGCATTGCCTCGTCCATCGGCAGAACGTTCGCTGCAGCGACGAGTCTCGCATTGCGGACAACGGGCCCCGTGTTGCTCGACGCCGACGCGATAAAGGGCAGGCTGCGCGTGTGCAAGAAGCAATTCGACCCGACCTACGCCGACCAGGTCAAGCGGGTCTTTACCAGATGGCACCGGTCGGCGCAACAACCAAGGAGATAGCCATGAACAACCAATCGCTGTGGGCAGGACTGGCGCGGTGGAGTTTCGGCATGCTGGTGGCCTTCGCGCTGGCGGGTGCCGTTGCCGGTGCGGACGAGCCGCGCTTCGACGGCGTAACACTGCGTATGGGAACCTGGGGGAGTGCGACGCGCGACACGCTGCGCGACTTTGTCGGTAAGGAGTTCGAAAAGCGGGGCGGCAAGGTGGAGTTCGTGATCGGTAGCCCGCAGGACAACTTCGCCAAACTGATCTCGTCGCGCGGAGAGCCACCCTTCGACCTGATGGATTTCCTTGGGACCATGGTTCCCGAAATGACCGGGCGCGACCTCCTCGCGAAGCTGGATCTCGCCAAGATCCCCAACGTCAAGTATCTGCAGAAGGACCAGTACAACGACCACATGGTTGCGACCTGGAATACGCAGGAGGTGATCATCTACAACAAGGACAAGCTGAAGGAAATCGGTGTGGCGCCGCCGCAGAGCCTGACCGATCTGCGCAACCCCAAGCTCGCCGGGCGCGTGATGATCCCCGACATCTCCTCGGGCGGTGGCATCGAGGCGGTGGGAGCGTTCGCCCTGACCGCCGGCGGCAACGAGCAGAACATCGAGCCGGGGCTGAAGCTCATCGGTGAGATACCCGGACTGCGGTTCTGGAAGGCTGGCGGGGAAGTGATCACGCAGTTCAAATCCGGGGACATCTGGGTCGCGGTTGCGCATTCGGGCTGGGCGGTGCGCACGGCGCGCGCAGGCGTGAATGTGGGCACGGTGCCGGCAAAGATGGGCAAGCATCAAGGCATCATCAAGGAGGGTTACGTCGGCGTGATCAAGGGCACCAAGAACCAGGCGGCCGCCGAATTCTTCATCAACACCTACCTTGGGGTCACTGCGCAGGAGGCGTTCGCAACGAAAGTCGGCGTGGTTCCGGTCAACGCCGAGGCACGTGGGATCCTGGCGACCACTCCGATCGTCATGGACTTAGTGGTGACGGACCAGGCCAAGATCAACAACATGGCGAAGCTCGATCCGTCCAAGATCGATCTCAGCAAGTGGAACGACCAGTGGAATAGGGTGCTCACGCGTTAGTCGTGGCGGCCCCGGGGGGCAGAGCATGTCGGACGTGGTACTCAAAGGCGTGTCCAAGCATTTCGGCGACATCGTGGCGGTTCACGCGCTTGACCTGGAAGTTCGTGCGGGCGAGTTTCTCACCCTGCTTGGCCCTTCGGGATGCGGCAAGACAACGACGCTACGCATGATCGCCGGCTTCGTGGAGCCAACCGCCGGCCGCCTGCTGATCGGCGGCGACGACGTGACCCGCCTGCCGCCGCAGAAACGCTCGATCGGCATGGTGTTCCAGGACTACGCGTTGTTCCCGCATCTGACGATCGGCGAGAACATCGGCTTCGGCCTGGTCGAGCGCAAAGTTCCCCGCGATCGGATCGCCCCGCGGGTCGCCGAACTCCTCGACCTGATCCGGCTGCCGGACGTCGCGCAGCGCTTTCCCTCGGAACTCTCCGGCGGTCAGCAGCAGCGGGTCGCGCTGGCCCGCGCCATCGCATTCCCGCCGAAGGTGCTGCTGATGGACGAGCCGCTGGGAGCGCTCGACCTCAAGATGCGCGAGACCATGCAGCTCGAGTTGCGGCAGATCCAGCAGAAGCTGGCGATCACCACCGTGTACGTCACGCACGACCAGACCGAGGCCATCACAATGTCGGATCGCATCGCCGTGATGAGCGGCGGACGCATCGAGCAACTCGACACGCCGAGCCGGATCTACGATGCGCCCAACTCGAGGTTCGTCGCGGATTTTGTCGGGAAGGTCAATTTTCTGGAAGGCACGCTCGCCGGCGAAGCCGGCACCTACGCGGTGGTCGAAACGCCCGCGGGACGCGTCCTCGGCCCGCGTGTGGCGAACCTCTCCACCGGGGCCGCGGTGACGGTGGCAGTGCGGCCGGAGCGCTTGCACCTGTGGCCGGAGGGCGACAGCGTTGTTGGCAGGAACGCGCTGGATGGCAGGATAGAGGTTCAGACCTTCTCCGGCAATCTGTTGCATCAGGTCGTGCGTCTTTGCGACGGTACGACGCTGCTGATGGAGAGCAGACCTGGCGAGCCGATCGGGCACATCGGCAGCAGCGTACGCGTCGGCTGGAACGTCGGCGATGCGGTGGTCATCGGCAAGGGGTAGTCGAACGCGGTCGCGGCGATGATCGACCTGCGCACGCTCGGCGTCTTCCTCGCGATCGGCGACTGCGGCAACTTCACGCTGGCCGCGCAGCGCCTCGGTCGCAGCCAGTCGGCGGTTTCGCAGGCGATCCGGCAGCTCGAGGAGGAACTCGGCGTCGTGCTGATCGACCGCACGACGCGGCCGATGCTGCTGACGCCGTCCGGCGCCATCCTGCGCGAGCACGCGCACCGTCTGGTCCAGGACACCGAGATGCTGGTCGCGACGGTGCGCGACTACGGCCACGCCAAGGTCGGCGAAGTGCGCCTCGGGCTGGTCTACTCCTTTGCCGCCGCCGTCGGGCCGGCGCTGACCAGGACGCTGCTCGACCATGCCGTGGGGCTCACGCTCTGGTCAGGGCTGACCTCGAACCTCGCCGAAGCCTTCCTCCAGCGCAAGGTCGACATGATCATCGGCAACGATGCGCTGGACGACGTCGACGGCCTCGTGCGTTTCGAGCTGATGAGCGAATCGTATTTGCTGCTCGCGCCGGCGGACGTCGCGATCGAATCAACCGACACGAGCCTTGAAACGCTCGCGCGCAATCATCCGATGATCCGCTACCGGCCGCAGTCCTTTCTCGGCGGGCAGATCGAGCGGCAATTGCTCCGCCGCAACGTGCACCCGACGCGGCCGGTTTCGGTAGACATGAGCGACAGCCTGATCGCGATGGTGGCGGCGGGGATCGGCTGGACCAGCACAACACCGCTGTGCCTGCTGCAGGGACGCTTCTCCCTGCCGAGGATCAACGTCATGCCGTTCCCCGAGCCGCGTTTCTTCCGCCGCCTGACCCTCGTCGCGCGCAGGGGCGAATTCGGTGCGCTGCCCGGCCGGCTCGCTCGCGTGGCCAGCCGCATTCTGGCGACCGAGGTACTCCCGGAATTGCAGCGCCTGATCCCCACGATGGGCGACGCGTTGAGCGTCAGGCTGCGGCGCGATCCCGCGGACAATCCCCACGGCACCGAGCCGGCGGCGATGATCGGTGCGGATGACGAGCCTATCGACCAGGCACCAGGCCGGCAGGCGTTTTATTACACGCGCTGCCCGGTGCCGACGGCCACCGGCATTGCGCTCGACCAGGGAATATTCGATCAGCTCTATGCGGGCACGCGGCACGTGCTGCGCGACATCGCCGAGCTCGGCGGCAAGAACGCCGAGGCACATTACACGCACTCGATCGACCGCTGTTTCCGGGAGGGAGGCGGCGCACCGCCGGTGTGGGCGCGCGCTGGCGGAGCCAACACCCTGCTGCTCGGCATCACGTTCATGGAAGAGACGCTGGGGATCTTCGTGCGCGACGACGACCCCGCGCAGAGCGTCGTGGACCTAGCTGGGCGCCGGGTCGGCCTCCCGCTCTGGCCGAGCCTCGTCTTCAATTTCTGGCGATTCGCCGCGGAGAAAGGTTTTCACTCGGCGCTGCGTCTGCATGGGATGCGAGCAGCCGACGTCAACGTGGTCGACGTCGTCGAAAGCGGGGACGGTGGCGAGAGCGGTGATCCCGGCGGTCCGAGCCGTGCCGGAGCCTGTACGTCCCGGCGCGGCGCGCGCCCCTGCCACTACCGGGGTGAGCTTCAGGCGCTGCTCGCCGGGCGCGTCGACGCGATGTTCGGCAAAGGAGCAGAGATCGCTCTGCTCGAGCACGAAGCGAAAGGGCGCATCCGCCTGCTGTTCGACGTCGCGAGTTCTGCCGAAATCGGTGATCGCGTCAACAATTCGACGCCGCGCCTGGTCACCGCCGGAGCCAGGATGGTGAGCGATGACCGTGACGCCGTGGTCCGCTACCTGCAGGGGCTGCTGCGGGCGGGACGCCAGGCGGCACTGAATCCCGGCCAGGTGCGCAACGCCATCGCCCGCGACTGCGGGATTGACCCCGAACAGCTCGACCGCTGCCTGCGGCCGGGTTACGGGAGGCGCCTCGTGCCGGCGATTACGTCCGAGCTGCTAGGTACGGTCGACGTGCTCAAGTCGTTCCTGCTCGAGCGCGGCTACATCGCCCACGATTTCGCACTCGAACGTTGGGTGGACGCGGAGCCGCTGCGCCAAGCCCTGGCGCGCGAGGACGGTCCGCAGCGCTGAGCCCGGATTGCCTCGCCGCGGAATGCCGTCGCGGCTTCGCAGCCCGGCCCCCAACATCAATTTTTCTAATGGCGCACCTATATTTTCCTTATGATTTGGAGCTTCGGCTTGAGTTTTGGCAGCAAACGCATATGCTGAATGGACTTGCCGCCGGCCGCCCCGGCACGACTCGCAGTTTCCCCACCGCATTCCATTTCGAGCAGAGGCGAACAATCATGACGCAGGACTCCAAGACACCGTTCAACGATCTATCCGATCGACTGGTGAAGGCGCTGCACCTGGAAACGGTGCCGGTGGGCGTCATGTTCATGATGCACAAGCCCGACGGGATTCCGCAGTACGACCGTGGCACACTCAAGGGCTGCCAGTTCCTCGATGTCGCCCGCTTCGAGAAGCGGACTTTCTACACTGACGTCGAGAACAACCGCGACTGCAAGAACGGCAGTCACTATCTCGGCTTCACACCGCCCTTCGAGGGCCAGTACTCCGGCGAATGGCCGGCCGGCGACTGGCCGGACAAGGGGCGCGCGATCGTGCGCACGCCGGTCGCGTTCCGTCGCAATCTGCCGCACTACCACATCGTGCCCTCCGGAACGGTCAGGTACATGCTGTTCGGGCCGCTCGACAGTTTTCCGTTCGACGCGTCGCGTGGCGGTGGCGTCATCAACGTCTTCTGCACGGCGAAGGCGGGGCTGTTCCTCGCCCGAGCCGCGGATTATGAGGCGGGCGGCGCGACCGAGGGGACGACGGGGCCGTCGACCTGCTCGATGGTGATGTCGAAGCCGCTGATGACGGGCCAGGTTCACTACACGCTCGGTTGTTTCGGCTTCCGCCAGTTCGTCAAGATCAAGCCGGAGGAAGTGATCTTCGGCATTCCCTTTGAGCGCTTCGAAAACGTGGTGGAGAATCTGGAATTGCTGCTCAAACGACGGGCCGACCTGATCGAACTCCTGGCCGAGCCCGTGGGCACTCCGCACATCGCGACCGAGCGAGAGATCGCGGTGCAACGCTCGCCCGGCGCGATCCTGCGCTGAGTCGCCGCCCCGAGGCGCCGCCTTGAACGACCAAGCCGCCACGATGAAGGCGGCGCAGTACCGTCATGTCGGCACACGTGCGCTGCGGGGGGATGCCGTCGACAAGGTTACCGGCACCTGGAGCTACGGCACGGACTTCGCGCTGCCGGGCATGCTGTACGCGAAGGTGCTGCGCTCGCCGTATCCGCACGCACGGATCGTCTCGGTCGATACTGCTCGCGCGCGGTCGCGCGCCGGAGTGCGCGCAGTGGTCACCGGCGCGGAACTGCCGTACCTCTTCGGTTCCGCGATCCGCGACGAGCCCTTCCTCGCGCGCGGCAAAGTCCGCTACGCGGGCGAGCCGGTCGTCGCGGTGGCTGCGATCAGCGAGGAAATCGCGCGCGAGACGATCGATCTGATCGACGTGGAATACGAAGAACTGCCCGCAGTCTTCGACCCGCTGGAAGCGATGCGGCCCGGTAGCCCGCTGGTCCACGAGGATCTCACCGCGTACGAGATGGAAGGGGCGTTCACGCGCTGCCCCGGAACGAACATCCTTGGGCACACGAAGATCCGGCGGGGCGATATTGATCAGGGATTCCGGGATGCCGATTTCGTCTTCGAGGACGTCTTCACCACGCAGTATGTTCAGCACTGCTCGATGGAGGCGCATGTAAGCATAGCGCAGGTCGCCGCCGACGGTGCGGTAACGATCTGGTCGAGCTGCCAGTCGCCGTACAACTTCCTCCGCGACTTGTCGAAGGCCCTTGGCCTGCCGTACAGCATGGTCCGCGTGATCGTTACCGGCGTGGGCGGAGCCTTCGGCGCCAAGATGTACCTGCGCACCGAGCCGCTGACCGTGGCGCTGGCGATGCGCACCCGCGGCAAGCCGGTCAAGTACGCGCATACGCGCGACGAGGAATTCATCGGTGCCGTCACCAAGCACCCCGCGGTCTTGACCTTCAAGACCGGCGTCAACCGCGACGGCACGCTGGTGGCGCGCAAGATCACCGCCATCTTCAACACCGGTGGCTACGGCGACGCCGGGCCGCAGGTGGCGCGCAACAGCGCGTTCAGCGGCACCGGGCCCTACCGGATCCCCAACGTCTGGATCGACAGCTATTGCGTCTACACCAACAACCCGATCGGCGGGGCATTCCGCGGCTTCGGCGTGCCGCAGGCCACCTGGGCACACGAGTCGCAGATGGACATGATCGCGCAGCGGCTGGGCATCGATCCGATCGAACTGCGAATGAAAAACCTGTACGACCTTGGCGATTCGACCTGCACCGGCGAAGTGCTGTACACCAGCGTTGGCGTCAAGGATACGCTGCGTCGCGCGCTCGAGGTGTCGGACTACGGCACCCCGCTGCCTGCGCCCGCGAGTCCGAAACTTGCCCGCGGCCGCGGGTTCGCCACGATGCACAAGCTGACCAACACGCCGACGAACTCGACGGCAATCGTGAAGATGCACCAGGACGGAACGGTCAACCTGCTCTGTAGCAGCGTCGAACTCGGGCAGGGCGTCAACACGGTCTTTCGCCAGATCGTCGCCGAACGCCTCGGCATTGCGCTCGAACACATCCGCATCGCCGCTGCCGACACGCATTACACGCCGTACGACCAGTCGACGAGCGGCAGCCGGTCGGTCTTCCACATGGGCAACGCGATGCTGCGCGCCGCCGACGATCTCGCGTGCAAGTTCTGCACACTGGCGGCACCGCTGCTCGGCGCGAGCGTCGAGACGCTCGAGTTCCGCGACGGCGGCGTCGCGAAGCTCGGCGCGGACGAGCTGATTTTGGCGAAGGAGATCATCGAGCGCAGTTTCGGCACGCGCGGCAGCACGCTGCAGGGCGAAGGCTCGTTTACCCCGCCCGGCGCCAAGTCCCCCGACAAGGAGACGGGCCAGAGTCCCAAGATGTCGGCGTTCTGGATGTATGCGACGCATGTCGCCGAAGTCGAGGTCGACCTCGAGACCGGCCAGGTTCGGGTGATGAAGATCGTCGCGGTGCACGACGCTGGCACGATCATCAATCCCGACGGCGCGGAAGGCCAGATCGAGGGCGGAGTGGTCCAGGGGCTCGGCGCGGCACTGTGCGAGGAAATGCTCGTGCGCGAGGGTATCGTCACCAATCCGTCGTTCGCGGAGTACAAGATCCCGACGAGCATGGACGTACCCGAGATCGTGCCGGTGCTGGTCGGGGCTCCGCACGCCGACGGCCCCTACGGTGCCAAAGGGTTGGCCGAACCGGCGCTCGCGCCGACTGCAGCCGGCGATCGCTAACGCGGTCTTCAACGCAACCGGCGCGCGCATCACCAGCCTACCCATCACGCCGGAGAAGGTCCTACGGGCGCTGCGGCAGATCGCCAAATGAGCGAGCTTTGCCCCGTCGACCCAAGGCAACGAGGTACCAAGGTGACACACCGATTGTCGCTGACGGTCAACGGCGTGCGGCACGAACGCGACGTGCCGGACAATCGCACGCTTTATCAATTTCTCCGCGAGGATCTCGATCTCGTGGGCACGAAGGATAGTTGCCGGCAGGGCGTCTGCGGTTCCTGCACGGTTCTGCTGGACGACGTTCCCATCCGGGCGTGCCTCGCGCTGGCGGTGCGCTGCGACGGCCGGCAGGTGACGACCATCGAGGGGCTGGCGGCCGACGGCAAGCTCGACCGGCTGCAGCAGGAATTCGTCAGCGCCGGGGCCGTGCAATGCGGCTATTGCACGCCAGGCATGCTGATGATGGCGACCGCGCTGCTGAAGGAGAACCCCAAGCCCAGCGAGCTGGAAGTGCGGGAGGCGCTGATCGGCAACCTCTGCCGCTGCACGGGTTACACGCGGATCGTTCGCGCAGTGCTGGCGGCGAGCGCAAGCTCGGGACCGCGGCCCGCGGGATCGGGCCGTGAAACGGCATGAGCCTGCCGCGCTTCGACTATCGCGCGCCGAGGACCGTCGGCGAGGCCATCGCACTGCGCCAGGAGTTCGGCGACGACGCGCTGCTCATGGCGGGCGGCCTCGCCACGGTGATCCTGCTGCGCGAGCGAATGATATCCCCGCGGGTCGTCGTGAGTCTGTCTGCGATTCCGGAAGCTGCGCCGCGTCGAGACCAACAGCGCGCTTCGATCGGCGCGATGGTGACGCACGGCGAGGTCGCGCGCTCAGCGGCGATCCGGAAGCTGCGCGCCGCTGTGCCGAAGCCTGCGGGCGCGTCGGCTCACCGGCGATCCGCAACATGGGGACGCTGGGCGGCAACTTCAGCCACGGCGACGCCGCCTCAGATCCAGCTCCGGCACTGCTAGCGCTGGATGCCGAGGCGATCATCGCGGGCCCGGGCCAGGAGCGCCGGATGCCGCTGCGGCAGTTCTTCCGCAGCACGCTGACGACTGCGCTCGCCGGACGACGAACTGCTGGTCGCCTGCGCGGTGCCGCCGGCGGCGCCCGGCACCCGTGGCCGTTTCGTCAAGTACACTGCGACGACGGCGGAAGCCTTCGCGACCGTCACCGTGGCTGTGTCGGTCACGCTGGACCGTTCCGGAACCTGCACACATGCGCGTATCGGGCTGGGCAGCGTCGCCCCTGTCCCGCTTCGCGCCGTCGCCGCCGAAGATCTGCTGCGGGGCCGGAAGCTGTCGCCCGAAATCATCTCCGAGACTGGCGCCGCCGCCGCAGCTTGTACTGACCCGTCGTCGAACGGTCAGGGCTCGGCGGAGTACCGGCGCGAGATGACCGGCGTATGGGTCCGGCGCGCGCTGGAATCTCTCGCCGAATGAGGGTGGCGGCGCCCAGCGGGCCCTCGGGGTCGATGCCGGAGCCACGCGGATCAAGGACCGGAGGGAAACGGCATGGCAAAGAGGGAAATCAAGGGCGACTGGGTACTCGGGTGGCCCGACCGCAAGCGGCCCCGCTCCGAATTTTACAAGGATACCGAGGGGCGCGTGGTCGGATCGCGATCGCCGTTTCTCGAACTCGAAGGCCTGATCACCCCGACGGACGCCGCCTTCGTCAACGCCCAGGTACAGATGCCGGAGCCCGTGCATCCGGAGGAGTACAGCTTCTCGATTTTCGGAGAGGTCGACAAGCCGATGGAGTTCTCGCTGGGCGATGTCCGCAAGCTTCCCGGCCGCACCGTGCGCGCGGTGATCGAGTGTGCCGGCAACGACGCCGACTTCTTCGACTACCTGGTCGCCGGGGCTTCCGGGGCGAAGCCTTCGTTCGAACTTTCCGAGGAGGACGGCATCCACTGGCGGCTCTCCGGCAAAAAGAGGGAGAAGCCCATCGGCGACGGGGAGTCGCTAGTGAAGTCGATACCGAGCACCTGCATGGTGAGCGGCGGCGAATGGACGGGCGTGCCGTTCGCCGAGGTGCTGCAGCGGGCGGGTATGAAAGCGAGCGCGGTCGCGGTGCGGCTTGAAGGCTGGGACCGCGGCCGGCCGAGATCCGATCACGCTCTATCGCTCGGCGGCGCGCACCGACTTCGCGGTGTTCGATCCCGGGGTGATCAACTACGACAAGGGGCTGCCGGTCGCGAAGGCGCTGCACCCGGACACGATTCTCGCGTGGGCGCACAACGGGGAATACCTGCAGCACGTGCATGGGGCGCCGCTGCGGCTCATCGTTCCCGGCTGGGCGGGCAACTGGTGGGTGAAGTGGATCCACAAGATCGAGGTGATGGACCGGATGCCGGACTGTTACCACCAGACGCACTACTTTGTGTCGGGCAAGTCGCCGGAGGATCCGGACAAGCGGATGATGACTGCGCTGGGGGTGAAGAGTGTGATCACGGAGCCGCGGGACGAGGATCCGCCGCTAACGCGGGGGGAGCACGCGATCCGGGGGATGGCGTGGAGCGGGGAGGGCGAGATCAAGCGGATCGAGGTGAGCGTCGACGGTGGGGCGAGCTGGGCGGATGCGCACATTGAGTACGTGCCTGACCGGTGGTTGTGGAAGCGCTGGTCGTATCTGTGGCAGGTGGAGGTGCCGGGGGCGTACACGATCATGGCACGGGCGACGGACGAGCTGGGGCGCACGCAGCCGCAGACGCAGTGGAACTTCCTGCGCAAGCATTTCGACGGCATCGTCCCCGTGCACGTCACCGTCGAGTGATCCGCGGGTGAAAATCGTCGCGTGCGTCAAGGAGATCCTCGACCCGGACATCGCGTCCAGCGTTTTCCGTATCGACGAGGATGCGCGCGCGGTGATTCCAGTGCCGGGGATGCGCCCGGTCATCAGCCCGTTCGACGAACAGGCGATCGAAATCGCATTGCGGATCCGCGAAGCGCTGGGCGACGCCTCGATCACGCTGTTGTCGCTGGGGGCCGAATCCGCGCGCGCGATCCTGAAGCATGGTCTGGCACTCGGCGCGGACGAGGCGGTGCTGCTCTGCGATCCGGCCTTCGACGGCGGCGACAGCTTCACCACCGCTCGTGCGTTGGCTGCGACAATACAAAAAATCGGTGACGTCGATATCGTCCTCACCGGCCGTCAGGCCGCGGACGGAGATTGCGGGGTGGTCGGTTGCGGCATCGCCGAACTGCTCGGCTTTCCAGCGGTGACGTTCGCCATGGAGGTCACGGTTGCAGACGAAATGGTCGTGGTCGCGCGCGCGCTCGGTGACGGCTCCGAAACTGTTGCGGCGCCGATGCCTGCGGTGGTCACCGTCTCGCACGAGGTCGGCAAGGTCCGCCACGCGAGTCTGCGCGAAACCATGAAAGCCGCTCGCAAGCCGATTGCCGTCTGGACGGCGGATGACCTTGGTTTCAAACCGTCGGAGATCGGCGCCCTCGGCGCCCGCCGTGTACTCGAGCGCCTGTATGTTCCGGTAACCGACGTCGAATGCGAGTACATCGGCGGCAAAACGCCGGAAGAGCTGGCGGCTAATCTTGTCGATCGACTTTCGACCGCAAGGTTGCTAGATCTTGTCCATTGAACCATCGCACATGTGCCTCATTAGCGGACGGACTCGTGGAATGGCACGCCCGGGGGCGATCGAGTGGATGAGATCGCCGTGACGAATCCGTCGCATATCTTCGTAGTCGTCGAGACGGCTGAAGGTCGTCCAATCGACCTTTGCTACGAGATGCTCGGGCTTGCCCGTCGGTGGGTCGAGGCATCGGGCGGCGCCGTGCACGCGTGCGTTCTCGGCAACGGCCTCGACGGCGTTGGGAGCGAACTGATCGCGCACGGTGCGGACCGGGCCTATGTCGTCGACGCGTCGGTCTTCGCCGTATACCAGGCCGATGCGTGGTTGCCCGACCTGGTCGCGATCGTCGCCGACGTCAAGCCGGTGGCCGTGATGGTCGGACATACGGCGCAAGGCGCGGACTTGGCGCCGCGCTTGGCCT
Source organism: uncultured beta proteobacterium (assembly GCA_963695725.1). Taxonomy (GTDB): domain Bacteria; phylum Pseudomonadota; class Gammaproteobacteria; order Burkholderiales; family Casimicrobiaceae; genus CAIWHR01. The sequence goes on along the minus strand of CAVOHM010000001.1, from coordinate 698,388 downwards.
TTCGTCTGGGCACCACCGTTGCCACGGCGTGCAACCGTGTTTCATCCGCGGACGGCAAGTTCCAGGTGACGCGGCGCTGCTATGGGGGCAAGGCCGAAGAGGTCGTATCTTTCTTGACCGAACCGGCCGTGTTCACGGTCAAGTCGAAATGCTTCGAATCGTGGTCGGCACAGGAACACCGCGGCGGCGAGGTCGTGCGTCCGGTTTCGGTGCTCGACCCCGCGTCGGTTCGCACGCAACTGCGCGACGTTCGGCGCGACGCGAGCGATGGCGCGAGGCTGGAAAGCGCGAACATCGTCGTGGCCGGTGGCGGCGGCATGAAAGGCCCGCAAGGGTTCGAACTCGTCGGGCGGCTGGCCGACGTCCTCGGCGGGGCCGTCGGTGCAAGTCGCGTCGCCTGCGACTTGGGTTGGTGTCCGCCTTCACGCCAGGTCGGTCTGTCCGGGAAGACCGTCGCTCCCGAGCTCTACATTGCGATTGGCATTTCCGGTGCAGGACAGCACATGGCAGGATGCGCAAATGCCAAGAACATCGTCGCGATCAACACGGATCCGAATGCGCCAATTTTCCGGTTTGCGCGATACGGAGTCGTGGGCGACTGCCACGAGCTAATGCCGGCACTGATCGAAAGGATCGAAACGCTTCGGAAGTGACGGTAAAGTGCCGACGAGGCCGCATCGGTTTGCGGGGTGATCCACTCGCCAGCGTTGTGCGTACGAACGGACGCCTGCGCGCGGGCTTGTATGCGTCGAGCGCGGCCGAACTGCGGCGACGCCGTGCGGCCTTGCCGCCAGGACGCTTGAGATTGGAGATCCGGGATGGAGATGCAGGGAGAGCGACTGATCGGGGCGTCCCGCCAGGTCATATGGGAAAATTTGAATGACGCCGCGGTATTGAAGATCTGCGTTCCGGGATGCGACCGCCTGGAGAGGGTTTCGGATTCGGCGTTCGAGGCGACGATCACCGCAAAGGTGGGCCCGGTGAAGACGACGTTCGTGGGGTCAGTCACGCTTTCCAATATCGATCCGCCGAGCGCCTACACGATTTCCTTCGAGGGCAAGGGCGGTGCGGCCGGATTTGCCAAAGGCTCGGCGATGGTGCGACTGGCCGAACGGGATGGTGTAACGCATCTCCGATATGTCGTTGCCGCAAGTCTGGGTGGGAAACTAGGGCAACTCGGATCGCGCGTTATCGATGGCGTCGCCCGCCAGATGGCGGATGATTTCTTCGGGCGCTTCGTCGAAATCGTCGGTCCATCGGCCGCCGCGGAAGAACTGGTCGTAGCGCCCGCGACGTTGCCCGGAGGTTACCGCATTTCCACGCTGCAGTGGGGGCTTGTCGCGCTCGCGTTGACAGTGCTGGTTGTCATCGCGCTATTCGTTGCGAGGTGAGGCTCATTTGGGATTGACGGCCTCGCGGTAGAATGCGCGGACGCCGGCATTCCTCCGGCGCGTCCATATTCAGCCCGCGGCGGTGGCGGCGGCGATGGAGGCGTTCCTCGCCGAATGATCGTGGGGCGTTTCGCGGCACCCCCGCGATGAGCGGCGGCCACTCGAGCCGATTGCGCTCGAAGGTGGACAGCGTGCTCCGCCGTACGCGGCCAACACCGCTTCCCCCACGGTAGAATAGGAACACGCCGGCAATTCATCGGCAGTTTGCTCCCCACGACGGCGAATCGGCTGTTCATGACCCCCTCCGCGCAGCCCGACATCGCCAAGCTCAGGATCGACCGCAGTGTCGCGCCGGTGCGGTCCTCGCGTCGCCGAAAATGGCTGTGGCTCGGCGGGTTCGGCGTCGCCGCGCTCGCCGCTGCGGCGTGGTACGCCTCGCAGCCGCACCCGGTCACGGTGCAGGCGACCTCGATCGTGACGACGTATCCGTCGCAGCAATATCTGGTGCTCAACGCCACCGGCTATGTCGTCGCGCAGCGCAAGGCGGCGATCGCGTCGAAGGCGACGGGTCGCCTCGAATGGCTCGGCGTTGCCGAGGGTTCGGAGGTCAAGGCCGGCGAAGTCATCGCCCGCCTCGACAGCCGCGACGTCGTCGCGCAGGCGGAAAGTGCGAATGCCAGCGTCCGTGCGGCGCGCGCGGCGCTCGAGCAGGCGCAGGCCGAGGAACGGGACGCCAGGGCGCAGCTGAAGCGCAACCAGGACCTGGTCGCCCGCGGCTTCGTGTCGCAGGCATCGCTCGACACCACGAAACTGCGCGCCGATCGCGCGGTCGCGGGCATTGCCAGCGCGAGCGCCGCAATCGCGGTAGCCGAAGCGAACGCGCGCAACGCCGAGGTCGCCGTCGACTACACGCGGATTCGCGCGCCGTTCGACGGCGTGATCGTGTCCAAGGCTGCCAACGTCGGCGACATGGTGACGCCTTTCTCCTCCGCGGCCGATTCCAAGGGTGCCGTCGTCAGCATGGCGGACATGACCACGCTGGAAGTCGAAGCCGACGTGTCCGAATCGAGTCTTGCCAAGATCAAGGTGGGGCAGCCGTGCGAAATCACGCTCGATGCGCTGCCCGATGCGCGCTTTCGCGGCCGGATCAGCCGCATGGTGCCGACGGTGGATCGCGCGAAGGCGACCGTCATGACCAAGGTGCAATTCGACACGATCGATCCGCGCATCCTTCCCGACATGAGCGCCAAGGTCTCGTTCCTGGCGCAGGAAGTCACGGCCGAACAGCAGAAACCCCTTCTCGCCGTCCAGCGCGATGCGCTCGTCGCGCGCGACGGGGGAACGGTGCTGTTCGTCGTTCGCGACGGCAGCATCGCCGTGGTGCCCGTCGCAAGCGGGATCAAGGTCGGCGATCTCGTCGCGATCACCGGTGACGTGCGGACGGGCGAAAAGGTCGTGCTGAAGCCGGTGGCGGACCTGAAGCCGGGGACGCCCGTGACGATCGCGCAGAAATAACGCGCCCAACGCAGGACGCGACGTGCCAGTGAGCGATCCGGAGCAATCGGACGTCCCCGCGCCGGCGGCGCGCCCGCTCGTGGCGATCCGGGAGCTGACGAAGTACTACGTGCGCGGTGATCAGGTGATTCCGGTGCTCGTCGGAATCAATCTCGACATCCACGCGGGCGACTATGTCGCGTTGATGGGGCCCTCGGGCTCAGGCAAGTCGACGCTGCTGAACCTGATGGCCGGCATCGACAAGCCGACCTCTGGCACGATTCACGTGGCCGGCGTCGACATTGCGCAACTGTCCGAATCGGACCTCGCGGCGTGGCGCTCGGCCAACGTGGGATTCATCTTCCAGTTCTACAACCTGATGCCGGTGTTGAGCGCCTTCGACAACGTCGAGCTTCCTCTGCTGCTGACACCGCTGTCGCGCAAGGATCGGCGCGAACGGGTCGAAACCGCGCTTGCGCTGGTGGGTCTCACGGACCGGAAGGAGCACTACCCGAACGAGCTCTCGGGCGGACAGCAGCAGCGCGTTGCGATCGCCCGGGCCATCATCGGCGACCCGACGGTCATCGTCGCCGACGAGCCCACCGGGGACCTCGACCGAATCACCGCCGAAGAGATTCTCGCGCTGCTGGAGCGGTTGAACGCGGAAGTGGGCAAGACGATCGTCATGGTGACGCACGACCCGAAGGCTGCCGAGAAGGCGCACCGTGTGATCCGCCTCGAGAAAGGCGTTCTGGCCTGACCCCTACGCGTTCGGCTTTCCGCCGGGGTTCGAAGTGGGCCCCTCCGGATCGATTTCGAACTGGATCGGTCGCTGCACCGGGCGCGCGGCGGCCGTGGGGTCCGGCGGCATCGGCTTTCGCACCCGCGACCGATCCGCGGCCGGCGCCGATGTCGCAGCTGGTGCGGGCACGGGAATATCGGTCCCGGCGTCGTCCACGAGGTCGAGCGCGACGTCGACCGGCTCGGGCGCGTCGAGTATCTGCAACAACAACAGGATCTCGGCGTAGGTCGACAGGGGAAATCCGATCCGCCGGCCCTCGCGATTGTCGTAGAGAAGGCGCCCCAGGTAAGCGCGGCAATCCGGCTTGCGCCACAGGTCCACCACCTGCTTCACGATGTGCGGAAAGACGTCGAGTCCGCCGCTCGGAAGCTCGTCTGTGGAGTAGCCTTCCCACAACGGGGCTTGCACGTTGAAGAGCTGGTGGAACTCCTCGGCCAGCCTGCGAAACTCCTGCCGGTGACCGCTGGTATGGTGGAGATCGAGCAGCATCAGCCATGCCGCGGGCAGGGATCGCGGCAACCGCCGGATGTGCTCCTGCAGCACCCCGATCGCGCGATCGGGGTGGCCAAGCGCGACGTAGACGCGCGCTTCTTCGGTGACTTGCGACAATTCCGAAACAGCAAGCGTATTGATGGCGTCGATGTCCGGGGCGATCGTCGCCGGTGCCGTCTCGGCCGCTGCGTGTTCCGCGCCCCTTTTCGCCAGTCCCGCCGGCGCGTTGCGCAATCCGGGTGCCGGGGGAGCCTTTGCGGCCCGGGCAGCGGGCGCGCCGGCGACGCGCCAACCATCGTCGCGAGCCACGCTCTGCCGGCGTTTCCACAGAAGGACCCCTGCGATCAACAACGGCAAACCGACAAATGCGGCCAGGAGCGGCGCATTGGTTTCCCACCAGTCGGGTTCCGGTGCGGGTGCGGGAGCAGGAACCGGCGCAGGCGCCTTTGCCGCGTCGTCAGCCGCGCGCTGCGCGGCTTCCTGTGCGCGTACCTCCTCTTGCATCCGCTCGACCATCGCCGTGAGCTCGACGATGCGCTGGCGCAGGATGACGGTCTCGGCCTCGATCGAATTCGCGAGTTCCTGCTGTGCCTTTTCCCGGTCCGCGTCGGAGGCGGCCTGTGCGCCCGCACCTGCGCTGCCGGCGCCCGGTGCCGCGCTCGATACCGTGAGGCGCGGCCGGCTGGCCGCGATTGTCGGTGGACGCTTGGGCGCAGTCTTTGTCGCAGCGCGCGCCTTGGACCCGCCCGGCTTGCCGGCGCCGCGCGCGTCATCCCGGGCTCCCGAGCCCGTCGCGGAACGCGTGGCGTCGCGCGGAGCGGCACCGGCACGCGTCGGACCGCGGACGACCGGCGGCGGCTTCGCCGCGGGAACCTCCTCGCGCGCCGCGGCTTCCGCGGCAACGACGGGCGGCTCGATCGGCGGCGGGTCCATGAACAGCGTGTACTCGCGGCGTATCCCGGCGTCGCAGCCGGCCTGCAGCGTGACTCGCACAATGGGATCGTTGACCGGTCGGGGATTGCTGATGACGATCCGCATCCCGGACGGCGTACGCTCCACTCCCAGCCGTCCGAACAGAATCTGCGGAATGCCGTCCGCATTTCGTTCTGCAGCGGCGAACTTGAAGCATTCGGACGGGATATCCTCCCCGGCGGCCAGCAGCACCGGGACGACGATGCGTAGCGACTGCCCGAGCGATGACTGTTCGGTGACGGGACCGAGACCCACGGCCGGCGCAGTGCCAGCCGCAAGGGCGCCAAGGACGCCGGCGATGGCGACGATGCCCCGGCGCGCCGCGCGCCACGTGCCCGCGCAGGGCAGGGTCCTGGCACGGCCGTGCGTGTTGGCGGGAGGCGACAGCGTCATGGTTTCCAAGGAATTGCGAGGCGCCGTTGGCACGGGTCGGCACGAACGCCCGTTTCCGACTACGCCCAAGTCGTAGTTTAGACTATCGCGCCTCCGCGGTATGTGCCATGCACGCGCGCACCCGGCCGACCATGCTCCTGTCCCGTCTCGTCGCCAAGAACGCATTTCGACACAAGCTTCGCACCGCGTTGACGATGGTCGGCATCGTGGTCGCGATCACGGCGTTCGGGCTCCTGCGCACGATCGTCGACGCATGGTACGCCGGCGCCAACGCAAGTTCCAGCGCCCGGCTCGTCACGCGGAGTTCGGTATCGCTGGTGTTCGCGCTGCCGCTCACGTACGCGCAGAAGATCCGGCAGGTGGCGGGTGTGCAGTCGGTATCCTGGGCCAACTGGTTTGGAGGCGTCTACATTTCCGAGCGCAATTTCTTCCCGCAGTTCGCGATCGACGCGGCGAGCTACCTCGACATGTATCCCGAGTTCGTCCTGTCCGCGGCGGAGCGCAAGGCGTTCCTGACCGACCGCAAGGGCGCCATCGTGGGACGCAAGCTCGCCGAGCAGTATGGCTGGAAGGTCGGCGACGTGATTCCGCTGCGGGGCACGATCTACACCGGCACCTGGAATTTCGTCCTGCGTGGCATCTACGACGGCGCTGACAAGGGCACCGACCAGTCGACGATGTTCTTTCACTGGGACCTGCTGAACGAGACGATCAAGCGGCTCTACCCGCGCCGCGGCGACCAGACCGGCGTGTTCGTCGTGCAACTGCGGGATCCCGGCGCGGCGGCGGAAGTCTCGGCGGCGATCGACGCCATGTTCAGGAACTCGCTGGCGGAGACGCTCACCGAAACGGAAAAGGCGTTCCAGCTGTCGTTCGTGGCCATGACCGAGGCCATCCTGCTCGCGATCCAGGCTGTGTCCTTCGTTGTCATCGTGATCATCATGGCGGTGATGGCGAACACGATGGCGATGACCGCGCGCGAGCGTGCAGCGGAATATGCGACGCTCAAGGCGCTCGGCTTTTCCAGCGGCTTTGTCGCGGCGTTGATTCTTGCGGAATCGATCGGCATCGCGTTGCTCGGCGGGCTCGTGGCCGTCGCGCTGACCATTCCGCTGGCCGACGCGTTTGCGGAGCGCATGGGCACGCTATTCCCGATCTTTTTCGTAAGCGAACAGACGATGTTGCTCCAGGTCGGTGCCGCGCTCCTGGTCGGTGTCGTCGCGGCCGCGCTTCCCGCCTGGCGCACGGCATCGGTCCGGATCGTCGACGGTCTGCGGGCGGTAGCGTGAGCCCCCACGCTCACTGCGTTCGCTGCCCGCCGCGGGGGCAGCCAGTGCCCTTCGGGCGGCCGGGCGGGCAGTTGAACGGCCCCCACGCTCACTGCGTTCGCTGCCCCCCGCGGGGGCAGCCAGTGCCCTTCGGGCGGCCGGGCGGGCACTGATGACGATTCCGTTCAGCTACATCGTCCGCAACGTCGCGGCGCGCCGGCTCACGACGGCGCTCACGGCCGGCGGGATGGCCCTCGTCGTTTACGTGTTCGCGACCGTCCTGATGCTGGCGGCGGGACTCGAGCAGACGCTGGTTGCCACGGGTCAGGACGACAACGTGGTCGTCATCCGCCGCGCCGCGCAGACCGAGGTCCAGAGCGGCGTCGACCGGCGGCAGGCGGGAATCGTCGAGAGCCTTCCCGACATCGCCGTCGGGAAAGACGGGCAGAAGCTCGTCTCGAAGGAGCCGGTGGTCCTCATCAATTTGCCGAAGCGCGGGTCGAACAAGCCGTCGAACGTGGTCATCCGCGGCGTCACGCCGGCGGGGCTCGTGCTCCGACCGCAGGTGAAGCTGGTCAACGGCCGGATGTTCCGGCCGGGGACGGCGGAGGTGATTGCCGGGCGCTCGATCGCGAACGGATTCCAGGGCGCCGGCGTGGGCGAGACGCTGCGTTTCGCCTCGCGCGACTGGACGGTCGTAGGCGTTTTCGACGCGGGCCGGACCGGATTCGATTCGGAAATATGGGGCGATGGCGAGCAGATGCTGCAGGCGTTTCGCCGCCTCGGCTTCTCGTCGCTCATCTTCAAGCTCGCCGACAACGACCGTTTCGACGCGGTCAAGCAGGAGATCGAATCCGATCCAAGGCTCACGCTGGAGGCCAAGCGCGAAACGCGCTTCTACGCCGACCAGTCGGAGATGCTGTCGAAGTTCATCAGCTATCTCGGAACGACGATCTCGGTCATCTTCTCGATCGGCGCGATGATCGGCGCCATGATCACGATGTACGCGAGCGTCGCGTCGCGCACCGCCGAGATCGGCACGCTGCGCGCGCTCGGCTTTTCGCGGTCGGCGATCCTGATCGCGTTCCTCGTCGAGGCGCTGCTGCTGGGTCTCATCGGCGGTGTCGTCGGTCTCGGCGCCGCATCGTTCATGCAGACGCTCTCGATCTCGACGATGAACTTCCAGACGTTTGCCGAGCTTGCCTTCACGTTCACGCTGACGCCGGGCATCGTCGCGGCGTCGTTGGCGTTTGCGCTGGCCATGGGGTTCGTCGGCGGCTTTCTGCCGGCCGCGCGCGCAGCGCGGATGAAGATCGTCGACGCGCTGCGCGCGGCGTAGACCTCATGACGCCGGTCGGGATGCGCATCGTGTTCCGGGTGCGGATGAAGCCGCGGCTATCGCTGGACCTGGGCCGCGGTTGCGGGGGTGGCGCTGGCCGTGCTCGGCAATTGGCTTGCGCTACGGCCGGGCCCAGGTGTGCTGACGCAGGACGCTAGTCGAGCGAAAGCTTCGCGTCCGCGATCAGCTTCTTCCAGCCAGCGAGATCCGCCGCGATGATCGCGCCAAGCCGTTCGGGGGGCCCGGCGATGATCTGCGCGCCCTCCTTCTCGAGGCGCTCGCGGGTCTCCGGCTGCGCCAGCACGCGATTCACGTCGCCGTTGAGCTTCGCGATGATTTCGCGTGGCGTGCCCGCTGGCGCGACGATGCCCCAATAGTTGATGACCTCGGCGTCGGGGACGCCCTCATCCTGCCAGCTCGGCACGTCCGGAAGCAGCGGCGAGCGCCGCGCGCCGGTGACGGCGAGCGCCTTGACCTTCTTTGCTGTAATGAAGGGCAACGTGGCAGACACGGTCCCGGTCATCGCCTGGATCTGGCCCGACATCAGGTCGAGCGTTGCCGGGGCAATGCCCTTGTACGGCACGTGGACGACCGCGATGGCGGCGCGCACGTTCATGAGCTCCAGCGCGAGATGGTTGATGCTTCCCGGGCCCGCGGAACCGTAATTGAGTTTGCCCGGTTCACGCTTCGCAAGCGCGATGAACTCGCGCATGGAATTTGCCTCCACCGACGGGTTCACGACGAACACCAGGGGGCTGGTCGCGATCGGCGCCGCCGGTACGAATTGTCCGATGGGGTCGTAGCCCGGATGCTTCGTTGCCGCAGCTACCGTGGTAAACGGACCCGCGACAAACAGCAGCGTGTAGCCGTCGGGTTCCGCCCGCGCGGCTTCCGCCGCCCCGATCGCCCCGCCGGCGCCGGTGCGGTTGTCGACGACGATCGTCGCATTCATCGCCAGCCCGAGCTTCTGCGCGACAAATCTGGCGACGGTGTCCGTGCCCGCGCCCGGCGGAAACGGCACGATCAGACGGATCGTTTTCGCCGGGTACGGGGCCACCTGCGCGTGCGTGTTAAACGCCAGCAGCGCGCCAATGACGACGATCGAAAGCCGTAGGAGTCGTTGCATGGTTCCGAATGTTGCAGGTTTGCCGCGCGTCGCTGCGCTCACGTTAGCCTCCGCCGCAATGTCGACGCGCGCGCGAATGTCAATCTTCTCCATCTTTCTTGATCACGTCGACATTGTGGCTACGGCCGCTCGCATGCGCTCGCTTAACGTTCGCCGCACTCACGTTAGCCTCCGCCGCAACGTGGCCGTCAGCGGAGGCCTCAATCCTCGCCATCCTTCTTGATGACGTCCACGTTGTCAATGAGGCGCGTATTGCCGAGCGTCGCTGCGGCCAGCACGATGAGCAGGTTCGGATGATCGAAGCCTTCCGGATGCGGAATGCGAAGCGCGAGGCCGTGGCGAATGGCGACGTAGTCGACCTTCCAGCCGCGATTGGCGAGCTCCATCCGTCCGGCGGCTTCGAGATTGGCGTAATCGGTGCGCCCGCCGGCGATGGCGTCGGCGATGCCGCGCAGTACCCGGAACAGATTCGGCGCCTCGGCCCGTTCGCCGGGTGAAAGGTAGTTGTTGCGCGACGAAAGCGCGAGCCCGTCCTCGGCGCGGATCGTCTCCGCCGGTACGATCTGGATCCCCATGTTGAACTGCTGAACCATGCCGCGGACGATCTTGAGCTGCTGGCGATCCTTCTTGCCGAAGACGGCGGCGTCGGGCTGCACGAGGTGGAAGAGCTTGAGGACGACGGTGCATACGCCATGAAAGAATCCGGGCCGCGAGGCCCCTTCGAGTTCCTCCGCGAGCGGCGGTGGCTGCACCCGGTAAACCTGTGGCGTCGGGTACATTTCATGTTCCCTGGGAAAGAACAGCACGTCGACGCCCTCGCGCTCGAGCCCCGCCCGGTCGGCTTCCGGCGTTCTCGGGTAGCGGTCGAAGTCCTCGTTCGGCCCGAACTGCAGCCGGTTGACGAATATGCTGGTGACGACCGCGTCGCCATGCTGTCGGGCGATCCGGCAAAGGGACAGATGACCGTCGTGCAGGTTGCCCATCGTGGGAACGAACGCCACGCGCTTGGCGGGCGCCAGGAGCTTGGCGAGTTCGGCCGCGCTTTGTACGATTTCCATGCGATTCCCTTTGCGCAGTCGTCGCGGCCGTGAGCCGAAAGGCGGCGGAGAAGTTGGTGAGGCAGCGGCTCAGAAACAGTGCTCGGGCCCCGGGAACGATCCGTCCTTCACCGCGGCCACGTAGGCGGCAAGCGCCGCTTCGATGCTGTCGTGGCCGGACATGAAGTTGCGAACGAAACGTGTCGGACGACCCGGGGTTACGCCGAGCGCGTCGAAGATTACCAGCACCTGCCCCGAACAGGCTGGGCCGGCGCCGATGCCGATGACCGGGATCCCGACGGCTTGCGTCAACGCCGCGCCGAGGTCGCGCGGCACGCATTCGACGACGAGCATCGCGCCGCCCGCGGCAGCGAGCGCGCGGCCGTCCGCGAGCAGCGAATCGGCGGCGTCAGGTGTCTTCCCCTGGACGCGATAGCCCCCGAGCATGTTGACTGATTGCGGCTGCAACCCGATGTGGCCGCAGACCGGAATGCCCCGCACCGTGAGGAATTCCACCGTCGGCGCGAGCCATGCTCCTCCCTCGAGCTTTACCATGGCCGCACCGGCTTTCAGCGCCGCCGCCGCTGCGGCATACGCGACGTCCGGTGCCGCCTGGTAGGTGCCGAACGGCAGATCGGCGATCACAAGCGCGCGCCTGCACCCCGCGGCCACGCAGCCGGTGTGGTACAGCACGTCGTCAAGGCGCACGGGCAGGGTCGACGTGCGGCCCTGGACGACCATGCCGAGCGAATCGCCGACGAGCAGCACATCCACGCCGGCGCGGTCGGCGGCCGCGGCGAGGGTCGAGTCGTACGCCGTCAGCATCGCGATCTTCTGCCCCTCGGTCGTCATCCGCGCGAGGACGGGAAGCGTCACCGCGGATGCTTCGGGACGGGGTGGCGGTGCCGGATAAGTATTCATGTCAGGACGCGAGATTGAAGAACTCGCGGCGTCCGCGCATCGATCCGATCCGTCCCAGCAGCAGCTTGACGTGATCTTCGTTGTCGACGAAATTGAGTCGCTCGCTGTTGACGATCAATAGCGGCGCGTTGTCGTACGGCGTAGAAGTAGCGGCTGTAGGCGTCGGCGAGCCGGGTCAGGTACTGCGCGGAGATCTTCCGCTCGAAGTCCACGCCACGCCGATGCACGCGCTCGATCAGCGTGTCGACCGGGGCCTGCAGGTAGATGACGAGATCCGGCGTGGGTGTCTGCGGCTTCAGGTGCGAATAGACCTTCTCGTAGAGCTGGTACTCGGCGTCGGACAGATTGAGCCGTGCGAACAGCGGATCCTTGTCGAGCAGGAAATCGCCTACCGTCAAACTGCGGAACATGTCGAATTGGCCGACCCCGGCTAGCTGGTCCGCGCGCTGGAACAGAAACGTGAGCTGAGTCGCCAGCGCGAACCGCGGCATGTCGTCATAGAAGCGCTCGAGAAACGGATTTTCCTCGGGCCGTTCGAACAGCTCCTCGCCCGCGACGTGATGCGCCAGCATGTGTGCGAGGCTCGTCTTGCCGGCGCCGATCGGCCCCTCGACGACGACGTAGCGGCACTTCGCGAGATCCATCGGCAAATCCGGTCAAAATCCGCTGCTAGGGCAGGAAATGGGAACGGGTGCGCGCGATGCGCTGGTCCCGTACCGCGCCGAGGTAACGCCGCGCCAGCCCGCGCCCGGGAATCGTCGCTACCGCGGCGACGTCGGTCAGCGGACGCAGCACGAAGGCCCGGCTGTGCATGCGCGGATGCGGTATCGTCAACCCCGGAAGGTTGATGCGGCGGCGGCCAAATAGTAGCAAATCGAGATCGAGCGTCCGCGATGCGTTGCGTTTCGTTTCGCGATCGCGCCGGCGGCGCTGGCGGCGTTCGATCGCTTGCAGCGCCGCCAGAAGCGCGCGCGGGCCGAGCGCCGTGCGGGCTGCGACAACGGCATTCACATAATCGGGCTGGGGACCGTCACAACCGATCGGCGCCGTCGCGTAATTCGGGGATACGGCGACGACGCGCGTGCGCGGCAGCCGCGCGATGGAGCGTATGGCGCGCGCAAGCTGGCGGCGCGGATGGGCGAGGTTGCTGCCCAGTCCGAGAAAGGCGAGCGTCATCGCTGCTGGGGCGGCGGATCGCGGTCCGGCAATCCAGGCTCGCCGTCGTCGCGTCGCTTGCGACCGCGACCCCGGCTGCGACGCTTGGGACCTTCCTCGGGCTTCAGCATGGCCTCGCGCTCGTCCGTGCCGGCAGCCGCAAAACGGTTCCACCAGTCCGCGAGGCCCGCGAGATCGCCCTCGAGCTCGCCGCTCTGGCAGCGCAACTCGAGAAAATCCCAGCCGGCGCGAAAACGCGGATGCTGGAGCAGGCGAAAGGGCCGCTGGCCTGCGCGCTGTTCGAAACGCGGCTGCAGCGACCAGATTTCCTTGATCGTCGCCTCGAATCGGCGCGGTATCGCGATCTTCTTGGCCTGCTCGCCCAGCACGGTGTCCATCGCGTCGAACAGGGCGGGAATCGTTTTTGCGCCGCCTGCGCGCGCCGCCTTCCACGTCGCCAGCACTTCGTGCCACAGGAGCGTGGCAAACAGGAAGCCTGGCGACACGCCGCGATCCTCGCGGACGCGCAGATCGGTATCGGCCAGCGCGAGTTCGATGAAGCGCTGGCCGAGCGGCTGCTCCAGAATGACATCGATCAGTGGCAGAAGCCCGTGCGACAGCCCGTGCGCGCGCAGGCTCCGCAAGGTCTCGACCGCGTGACCGGAGAGGAGGAGCTTCTGCATTTCGTCGAAGAGGCGCGCCGGCGGGACGTTCTGGATCAGAGGAGCGAGCGTGGGGATAGGGGCGGCGGTCTTCGGCTCGATCGCGATGCCGAGCTTTGCGGCGAGCCGTACCGCCCGCAGCATGCGCACGGGATCCTCGCGCAGGCGCGTCGCGGGCGCGCCGATCAGTTTCAACTGGCGGGCGCGGATGTCCGCGACGCCGCCGACGTAGTCCCACACCGCCTCGGTGGCCGGGTCGAAGTAGAGCGCGTTGATCGTGAAATCGCGGCGCGCGGCATCTTCCCCTTGATCGCCGTACACGTTGTCCGACAGCAGGCGACCATGCTCGTCGGTCGCGTCATCGCCGGTCTGCGCGGCGCGGAAGGTCGAAACTTCGATCGTCTCGGCGCCCGACGTGGACGTGCACGAGCCGGAAGCGCCGCCCGATGATGAAGGCGCGGCGGAACAGCGGCTTCACCTGTTCGGGTCGCGCGTCGGTCGCAATATCGAAATCCTTGGGCTCGATGCCAAGAAGCAGATCGCGTACTGCGCCACCCACGACGAACGCCTTGAAGCCGCCTTCGTGCAGCCGGCGCGTCACCTCGATCGCGCCGCGCGTCAACTGACGGCGGCGGATCGGATGGTCGTCCGGCCCATAGATTCGGGGCTCCCCGGTCCTCTTCTTGCGGGGCAGCAGGCGTGCGAGCAGGCGGCGGATCATCGCATGATCGGAGTCGCGTGGCTGACCCGGGGAACGTTGGAAACGGGACGCGGAACGGGGGTCATGGGCGCCATGATCGCCAAACCCGGATTCGCTTCGCGCAAACCCCCATCGGCAATTCGGCGCCCGGCAACGCCGAGTGCGTTGCCCCGGGCGAGGAGGCTCGGTATTCTGCGCGAAGCCGGGCGGGCACGAATTCGGCCGGATATTGATGCACGCCAAGTCGCGCCGCGCGGTGTCGTGGCAGGATTCTCCCGAATCCCGGATAATCGAAAGTTTGCCGCATAGAACCCGCTCGGACGAAGCCGGTTGGCGGCGGCTTCCGCGAAGACCCTTTCAGGAGAATCCATGTATCAGCACGTCAAGATCCCGGCTGCCGGCCGCAAGATCACGGTCAACACGGATTTTAGCCTCAACGTTCCCGACAACCCGATCATCCCCTACATCGAGGGCGACGGCACCGGCCTCGATATCACGCCGGTGATGATCGAGGTCGTCGACGCCGCGGTCGCGAAGGCCTACGGCGGCAAGCGCCGGATCCACTGGATGGAAATCTACGCCGGCGAGAAATCGACCAAGGTCTACGGTCCCGACGTGTGGCTGCCCGACGAGACGCTGGCCATCCTGAAGGACTATGTCGTGTCGATCAAGGGCCCGCTGACCACGCCGGTCGGCGGCGGCATCCGCTCGCTCAACGTCGCGCTGCGCCAGCAGCTCGACCTCTACGTCTGCCTGCGCCCGGTGCAGTATTTCGCCGGCGTGCCGAGCCCGGTGAAGGCCCCGGAAAAGACCGACATGGTGATCTTTCGCGAGAATTCGGAGGACATCTACGCCGGCATCGAATGGGAGGCCGAATCCGCGGGCGCGAAGAAGGTCATCGAATTCCTCGATCCGGGAGATGGGCGTCAAGAAGATCCGCTTTCCCGCCACGTCCGGCATCGGCATCAAGCCGGTGTCGCGGGAGGGCACCGAGCGGCTGACGCGCAAGGCGATCCAGTACGCGATCGACAACGACCGCAGGTCGGTGACGATCGTGCACAAGGGCAACATCATGAAGTTCACCGAAGGCGGCTTCCGCGACTGGAGCTACGCGCTGGCGCAAAAGGAATTCGGCGCGCAGCCGATCGACGGCGGACCCTGGTGCATGTTCAAGAACCCGAAGACCGGCCGCGACATCGTGGTCAAGGACGTCATCGCCGACGCGTTCCTCCAGCAGATCCTGCTGCGTCCAGAGGAATACGACGTGATCGCCACGCTCAACCTCAATGGCGACTACATCTCCGACGCGCTCGCCGCGCAGGTGGGTGGCATCGGCATCGCGCCGGGCGCGAACCTGTCCGATTCGGTCGCGATGTTCGAGGCGACGCACGGCACGGCACCGAAATACGCGGGCAAGGACTACGTCAACCCCGGCTCGGAGATCCTTTCGGCTGAAATGATGCTCGTCCACATGGGCTGGAAGGAAGCGGCGAACCTGATCACGGCGAGCCTGGAGAAAGCGATCGCCGACAAAGTTGTGACCTACGATTTCGCGCGCCTGATGCCGGGCGCGACGCAGGTCTGCTGCTCGGGTTTCGGTAAGGCCATGATCGAGCGGATGTAACGCGTTCGCGGCGGCCGCCCGTCGCTTTGCGCCGGTGCGTTGTGCAGGCCGCCCGTGTGCTGTACATGGTCCGCACGGGCCCGGGATTCGTCATGGGCCGACCGGCCGCCAGACGGTCACCGGCAGCGGACGTCCGGGCGCGGAACTCGCGCTTGCTCGGCAGGTCGCAGGACTGAAGCCCGCGACCGCACGGGCAAAGCCGGTCCCGACGCGGGAATCCGTGCTGGCGTAAGTGGATTGTCCATTACGCGCAGAATTCCTCCCTGCGTCAAGCCATGGCCCGGCAAATGTGGTGCCCCCTTGAATAATCTGTTGCAATCATCAAACATAGACCCATCTAACGTTCGCCCGCAAATCAGGCGGACAATGGCCAACCAGCAGCAGGACGGCAGCCTTCTCGAGGCCGTAGAACGGCAAGGTCAAGCCGCCGCCGCTGTACAAGGTGTTGCTGCTGAACGACGACTACACGCCGATGGACTTTGTCGTCGTCGTGCTGCAGACTGTTTTCGCGATGAGCCGGGAAAAGGCCACGCAGGTGATGCTGCAGGTGCATCGCGAGGGCATGGGGGTGTGCGGCACGTATACGCGCGAAGTGGCCATCGACGAAGGTCGACCAGGTGGTCGACACTCGCGCGGCGGCACCAGCACCCGTTGCAGTGCACGATGGAGGAGACTTGAGCGTTGACCGGCCGTGCGCCGGAACCCGCGGCGCGGCGGAATCGGGCGAAGGAGGCTATCGAATGATCGCGCAGGAACTGGAAGTCTCCCTCCACATGGCCTTTGTCGAGGCCCGGCAGAAGCAGCACGAGTTCATCACCGTCGAGCACCTGCTGCTCGCGATGCTGGACAACCCGTCGGCCGCCGACGTGCTCAAGGCCTGCGGAGTGGACCTCGACGAGCTGCGTGGCGTCGCTCACCGACTTCATCAGCGAGCACACGCCGCGCCTGTCGCCGCATTCGGACGCCGACACGCAGCCCACGCAGGGCTTCCAGCGCGTGATCCAGCGCGCGATCCTGCACGTGCAGTCGTCGGGCAAGAAGGAAGTCACCGGCGCCAACGTTCTGGTCGCGATCTTCGGCGAGAAGGAATCGCACGCCGTCTATTTTCTCAACCAGCGCGGCGTGACCCGGCTCGACGTCGTCAACTACATCGCGCACGGCATCACCAAGAATCCGCAGCAGAAGCCGGAGAAGGCCGAGGCCAAGGAAGAAGGCGATGGCGCCGGCGAAACGCAAGGCGCGCTCGACGCGTACACGATCAACCTCAACACGATGGCGAAGCAGGGCAAGACCGATCCGCTGATCGGTCGCGCGCACGAACTCGAGCGGGTGATCCAGGTGCTCTGCCGCCGCCGCAAGAACAACCCGCTGCTCGTCGGCGAGGCCGGCGTGGGCAAGACCGCGATCGCCGAGGGGCTCGCGCGCCGGATCAACGAGGGCGAGATCCCCGAATTGTTGCGGGATTACCAGGTCTATTCGCTCGACATGGGGGCGCTCCTCGCGGGCACGAAGTACCGCGGCGATTTCGAACAGCGGCTGAAGGCGGTATTGAAGCAGCTGGCCGAGAATCCGAAGTCGATCCTGTTCATCGATGAGATCCACACGATCATCGGTGCGGGGGCGGCGTCGGGGGGCACGCTGGACGCATCGAACCTGTTGAAGCCGGCGCTCTCCACGGGAGCGATGAAGTGCATCGGGGCAACGACCTACGGCGAGTTCCGGCAGATATTCGAGAAGGACCACGCGTTGTCGCGGCGCTTCCAGAAGGTCGACGTGCCCGAGCCTTCGATCGCCGAGACGATCGAGATTCTGAAGGGCCTGAAATCGCGCTTCGAGCAGCATCACGGCGTCAAATACGCGCCGGCGGCGCTCACGACGGCGGCGGAGCTGTCGGCGCGGTTCATCAACGACCGCCACCTGCCGGACAAGGCGATCGACGTGATCGACGAGGCGGGCGCCGCGCAGAAGATTTTGCCGCGGTCGAAGCGCAAGAAGGTGATCAGCAAGACGGAGATCGAGGAGATCGTTGCGAAGATCGCCCGCATACCCGCGCGCAACGTCACGTCCGACGACCGCAATGCACTGAAGACGCTCGATCGCGACCTGAAGAACGTCGTGTTCGGCCAGGACCGTGCGATCGACGCCCTCGTCAGCGCCATCCGGATGGCGCGCTCGGGATTGGGCAATCCGCAGAAGCCCATCGGCAATTTCCTGTTCAGCGGCCCGACGGGCGTCGGCAAGACCGAGGTCGCGCGTCAGCTCGCGTACTGCCTCGGCATCGAGTTGATCCGCTTCGACATGTCCGAATACATGGAACGGCACGCGGTGTCACGGATGATCGGCGCGCCGCCGGGTTACATCGGCTTCGACCAGGGCGGCCAGCTCACGGAGGCGATCACCAAGCATCCGTACAGCGTATTGTTGATGGACGAGATCGAGAAGGCGCACCCGGACGTCTATAACATCCTGTTGCAGGTGATGGACCACGGGACGCTCACCGACAACAACGGCCGCAAGGCGGATTTCCGGAACGTCACGATCGTCATGACGACCAACGCCGGTGCCGCCGAGCTTGCGCGCGGCACGATGGGTTTCACGAACGCGATAGAGAGCGGCGACGAGATGGCGGAAATCAAACGGCTCTTCACGCCGGAATTTCGCAACCGGCTGGACGCGACGATCTCGTTCGCGCAGCTCGACCACGACGTCATCCTCAAGGTGGTCGACAAGTTCCTGCTCGAGCTCGAGAATCAGCTGCACGAGAAAAAGGTCGAGCCGACGTTCACGCCGAAACTCAAGGAATTCCTGGCCAGAAAGGGATTCGACCCGCAGATGGGCGCGCGGCCGATGGCGCGGCTCATTCAGGACACGATACGGAAGGCGCTCGCCGACGAGCTACTTTTCGGCCGGCTGGTCTCGGGCGGCCAGGCGACGGTCGACGTCGACGACGACGGCAAGGTGTGCCTCGCGTTCGAGGAAACGACGGAGCCCGAGCCGGTGGCGTGAAAAGTAGGGTCAGAGACGACTTGCTGCCCATTGCCCCGAAAAAAGCGGCGCCATCGGCGCCGCCTTTTTTCTCTACGTTCAGACGAACAAGTCGTCTCTGACCCTACTTTCAGGCTGCTAGGCCAGCGTATCGGCCCAGATGTTCTTCGCCCAGCTGAACGCGTACCTTCCTTCGATTTCGGTCATCGCCGGCGACACGCCGCCCGCGCCAGGCACGGGCAGGAAGGTCTTCTTCTCCTTGTCGTACTGGTGGACCGACGCGACGTGCACGACGCCGTCATTCGTGATGAAGCTGTAGCACGTGTTGGTGACTACCGGCGTCGGATCCGGCGCCTGGCCGGCGAGCAACGCGACGACCGCTGCCGCGCAGACCTTCGCCTGCTGGTTCGCCATGTGCCCGGACTTGGGCATGCCGGGCGCGGTCTGAATGGAATCGCCCAGGACGTGGACGTTCTTCACCTTGACCGACTCGAACGTCAGGAAGTCGACATCGCACCAGCGGTCGTTCGCGGTGACCACGCCCGCCGAACGCGCGATGGCCCCGGCGCGCTGCGGCGGAACGACGTTGAGCACGCTTGCCCGTACACTGTCCTGCACCTCGAACTTTGCCGTTCGCGTCGCCACATCGACGTCGGTGAGCACGTGGTTGCCCCGGTACTCGACGATCCCCTTGTATTCGTTCGCCCAGGCCTTCTTGAACAAGGGCCCCTTCGACGTCACGTCCGGGTTGCCGTCGAGGATCAGCACCTTCGATTTCGGTTTGGCGCGCTTGAAATACCACGCGACCTGGCACGCACGCTCGTAAGGCCCCGGCGGGCACCGATACGGGCGCAACGGGGATCGAAAGCGCGTAGACGCCGCCATCCGGCATCGCTTCCAGCTGACGGCGCAACGCAACAGTTTGCGCCCCGGCCTTCCACGCGTGCAGGATCGTTTCCTGCGCACTCGCGTTGTTGAGCGCGGGTATCTTGTCCCACATGAAGTCGATGCCCGGCGACAGGACGAGGCGGTCGTAGGGGAGTTCACCGCCACGGGCAAGCTTTACAAGGCGTTTTCCGGTGTCGATTCCGGTCGCGGTATCCCGGACAACCTTCACGCCGTGGCGCTTCGTCAGGTTGTCATAGCTCACCGTGATGTCCGCGAGCGTCTTGCTGCCACCGATCACGAGATTCGAAATGGGGCAGGAGATGAATTCGGGGTTGGGTTCGACGACCGTCACGTCGATCCCGCCGTCGCTCCACATCCGGATGTATTTGGCCGTCGTGGCGCCGCCATATCCGCCGCCAATGACGACGACCTTGCCGCCCGCGCCACTCATCGTCGCGCAGCCGGGAATCGCGGCAACGGTCGAAGCCGCGCCGATCGTCTTCAGGAAACCACGCCGCTGCATGCTCATGGCCGTCTCCTCATTTCGCTGTTTGTGCCGCGAACCAGCCGGCGACGAGTTCGATTTGCGCGTCGGTGTATCCCTTGGCGAGCTGCGGCATGATCGTCGCCGGCACACGTCCCGCCTTGAAATCCTGCATCTTGCGGACGATCTCGTCCTTTGGCTTGCCGGCGAGGGACGCCACTTCGCCGACCGAGACTCCATTGGTGCCGTGGCAGTTGGCGCAGGTCGCAGCCAGACTCCGCGCGAGATTGGCGTCACCCGCCTGCCCTGCAACCATGGCGGAACCGAGCGCGGCGACCAGCGCCGCGACGATGATGGGAATGGAACGCACGTTGCTCTCCTCTTGTCGATTGCGTCGCCGAATCGTACCGCGTGTGCGCCCGAAATTCCCGCATGGCGGCATGCTGTCACTCCGTCCGACACCCACGGCACCAGCCTTTCGCATTGCCGTGGCGTATCCGGGAGGAACACTTGCACTGCCGGGAGCCGGCGTCAAGTGATCCGAATCAAGATTTCCGGGGCAGGGGTGCGGGAGAAGCCGCCGGTGCCTGCGACAGCATCCGGATTGCTTTGCACTTTCGCCATGAGCGGTCGCACATCAAACGCGCGGCCGGATTTGGCCGCGGCGCGTAACGCAAACGCGCCAGGGTCCTAATTGCAACACGAAAATGGAAATGGATTCCAAAGCATTCGGCGAGCGTGGATTGGATCCCGCGTGACGTCGATCTCGAGATAGTTCGTATATTCAATCAGATACGTTGATACTGGTTACGCGGTTGCGATTTCCGGCCACCCATTCGTTCCGCAATGCAATAGATATTGTGGTGATTTGCATCCAATATTTTCCAACAGGCGGAAATGCATTTTAAGCAATTGATTATATGTAAGAATTAGCATACTGCATTGCGCAATTCGCTTGCCAGGCTGCAGGGACTTTGCTAATTTGTCGGCATGTCACGAGCAGTCGACGACCAACCTCGGTCTCGGCTGCAAGCAGGGCTTGGTGCAGGTACCCCATCCATGCCCGCCCGACCGGTCGAGCGATCCTCGCCGGTCCGTGCAGTGAAGCGTCAGGCGGCTGGGCTCGCCTCCCGCTCCACGCTGCGGCATTGCTGGCGCATCGGCAACCCGGCGCCACCTAGCCGCTGACCAAGGTTCCGGATCGCCCCGCCCGGGCACTCCGGATTGGCCACGAAGCAAACGATGGGAGCAGTCGATGAACTACGATCTCGAAGTGGCAAGGCTCAAGAAGGATTGGGCGGAAAACCCCCGATGGAAAGGCGTCAAGCGCGGTTACTCGGCCGAAGACGTCGTTCGGCTGCGCGGCTCGATCCATATCGAGCACACGCTGGCGCGGCGCGGCGCCGAAAAGCTGTGGAAACTGATGCACGACGAGCCGTTCGTCAACACGCTGGGCGCGTTGACCGGCAACCAGGCGCTGCAACAGGTGAAGGCGGGCCTGAAGGCCATCTACCTGTCGGGCTGGCAGGTCGCCGCCGACGCGAACATCGCGGGCGAAATGTATCCCGATCAGTCGCTCTATCCGGTCAATTCCGTGCCGCTGGTCGTGCGCCGCATCAACAACGCACTGATGCGCGCCGACCAGATTCAGCACATGGAAGGCAAGGGCGACATCGATTTCTTCGCGCCGATCGTTGCCGACGCCGAGGCCGGATTCGGCGGTGTGCTGAACGCGTTCGAGCTGATGAAGGCGATGATCGAGGCGGGCGCCGCGGGCGTCCACTTCGAGGACCAGCTTGCCGCGGTGAAGAAATGCGGCCACATGGGCGGCAAAGTGCTCGTGCCGACGCGCGAGGCCGTTGAGAAGCTCGTTGCGGCGCGGCTTGCCGCCGACTGCATGGGCGTGCCGACGATCGTTTTGGCGCGCACCGATGCCGAGGCGGCCGACCTCCTGACCTCCGATGTCGACGACAACGACAAGCCGTTCTGCACGGGCGAGCGCACCGTCGAGGGTTTCTACAAGACCCGCGCGGGGTTCGAGCAGTCCGTGTCGCGCGGACTCGCGTACGCTGCGTACGCGGATCTGATCTGGTGCGAGACCGGAAAGCCCGACCTCGATTTCGCGAAGCGGTTCGCCGAGGCAATCCAGGCGCAGTATCCGGGCAAGATGCTCGCGTACAACTGCTCGCCGTCGTTCAACTGGAAGAAGAACCTCGACGACACGACGATCGCCCGGTTCCAGCGCGAGCTGGGTGCGATGGGCTATAAGTTCCAGTTCATCACGCTCGCCGGTTTCCACAGCCTCAACTATTCGATGTTCAATCTGGCGCACGGCTACGCGCGCAACAACATGAGCGCGTTCGTCGAATTGCAGGAATCCGAGTTCGCGGCGGCGCAAAAGGGATTCACCGCGGTCCGGCACCAACGCGAGGTCGGCACCGGCTATTTCGACGCCGTCACGACGACGGTGCAGGGCAGCCAGTCGTCGACGACCGCGTTGAGTCACTCGACCGAGGATGAGCAGTTCTTCGATAAGCGGCAGGAGAAAAAGGCCGCCAACTCGTAGCGCGACCGGCGCTGCGGTCTTGACTGCCGCGCCGTCCGTGAGGGGGGCGCGGTCCGGTTGTCGGGTGACAGGGATACGCTGAGCCGATGTCGCGCACGGCCGCAACGCCCCCTGCGCCCGATCCCGCTTCCCTGCGCGTCTTCTTCGCGCTGTGGCCCGACGCCCGAGCGCGCGACGCGCTCGCGGTGTTGGCCGGCGCAGCCGCGGCGCGAGCGCAGGGCCGTGCCGCGGCGGCGGCCAACCTGCACCTGACGCTGGCCTTCCTGGGCGACGTGCCTTCGCCCCGGGTTGCGTCACTCCAGTCGATCGGTGCCGCGGCGGCCTCCGCCGTGCGGCCTTTCGCTTTGACACTCGATCGCGTCGGTGCCTTTCGCGAGGCCGGAATTGCCTGGGCCGGTGCGTCGGCGGTACCGGTCGAGCTGGAGCGGCTCGCCGCGTTGTTGCACGATGCGCTGGCGGCGCAGAACGTCGCGATCGAGCGGCGCGCGTTTCGACCGCATATCACGCTGGCGCGCCGCTGCCGGAAGCGCGTGAGCGCGTCCGTCGTTACGCCGATCACCTGGACCGTGACGCGGATGACGCTGAACGCGTCGGACCTTTCGTCCGGCGTACCGCGTTACCACGAGGTTGCGGGCTGGCCGCTCGGGCCGCTGGCGGCGTGAAGCCGTCAAGCCAAGGTAATCCGGTAACGCAGGCCCGGCGTGCTGCCGAATTGCGGTGGCTTGCTGAAGCGTTCGCAAAGCACACCTCCATTGGCCCTGATGGCGCCCTGAGAAGCCAGGTCATGGGAAAGCGGTTCCCGCGGGATGTTCGCACTGAATGATTGGTTATGCCTTACCTGCAGGCGGACATCCAGCGGGCGATCACCTGATCAAATCGGTGGCGCGCAGCAGCAACTGCGGCGGGATTGTCAGGCCCAGCGCGTTGGCGGTCTTCACGTTCACGACGAACTCGAACTTGGTTGGCTGCTCGACCGGCAGATCGGCTGGTTTGGCACCCTTGAGAATCTTGTCGACGTAGCCTGCAGTACGCCGATAGTGATCGATCCTGTCCGGTCCGTAGGACATCAGTCCGCCATCGTCCACGAACTCCCGGTATCCGTACATGACCGGGAGCTTTCGTGTTGCAGCGTGCCCGACGATCTGCGTCCGGTAGCTCCAGATCACGGGATCATCGAACACGATGACGGCGCCGGCGCGGGCCGCAACCGCGCTCTCAACAACCTGCGCTATTTCTCCCGGATTTCGTGCGCGCAATGATTGAAGCTCGACACCCAGTCTCCGGGCGGCGTCTCGGGTCTCCTCCAGGAACACCGCATGAACCGGATTGTCGGGATTCATCAGGACGGCCACACGGGAAAGATTGCGCACGAGATCCACCAGCAGCTCCAGGCGCTTGCCACTCATGTCGGTCGTGAGCAGGCTGAGGCCCGTGATGTTTCCACCGGGCCGGGAAAGACTCGCGACGAGTCCGGTCTTCACCGGCTCGCCGACGGCAACGATGACGATGGGAATTGAACGGGTCGCCTCCTGGGCGGCCCGGCTTGCCGGGGTGGCTGCCGAGACGATGACGTCCACGTTGAGTCGCGCCAGTTCCGCCGCCAGCGCCGGCAGGCGCTCATGATGGCCCTGGGCCCATCGCGGCTCGAGCATGATGTTTTGCCCCTCCACGTAACCGAGCGCGCGCAGGCCCTGCCGGCAAGCTTCCCAAAGATGGTGGCCCTCGGCTGGCGTGAAGGAAAACAGATAGCCGACGCGTGGAGTTTTCGGCGCCAACTGCGCGGCGAGCCTCTGCGGACCCGCCAACAGGCTCATCAAGACGGAAAGCAATAGCGCGCGCCGCCGCATTACGCCTCTCGATGCGATGCCAGGAGGCCAACCGGTACGTGGATGTCCACGATGTGGGGCTCCATAGTAGTTGAGGGGCCAGGCTCGGGTCTTGCCGGACGCGATGGGCCAACCGGAATCCGATTGGAAATTCGAGCCGGGCCTCGTTTAGGCCTGTCCAATCTCAGGCGACGGGTACCGTGTAGTTGAGTGCGAGCCGTCCGCCGTCCGGATAGATCGTCTGGCCGGTCAGGTACGACGCGTCGTCGCTGGCGAGGAACGCCGCCACGGCGGCCACTTCCTCCGGTTCGCCGCAGCGGCCGAGCGGCGTGCGCGACAAGATTTTCTTGCGCGCCGCGTCGTCCGTCAGGACCGCCTGCTTCGCCATTTCGGTGAGGATCGTTCCCGGCCCGATCGCGTTGACCCGGATGCCCTGCGGCGCTAGCGCGACCGCCATCACCTTGGTCAGCTGGTTGACGCCGCCCTTGGAGACGACGTACGGAACCTGGTTCGCAATCGCGACGATCGCGTTCGCCGATGACAGATTGACAATCGATCCGCGAATGCCGAGTTTGACCATCGCGCGCGCCACGGCCTGGCCGCACAGGAACATCGACTTCAAGTTGATCGCGAGCACGCGATCGAAATCCTCCTCGGCGAGATCGAGGAAATCGCAGGCGTGCGTGACGCCCGCATTATTGACGAGGATATCGATGCGGCCATGACGAGCGAGCGTGCTCTCGACGAGCACGGTGACGTCGGCCTTGCGGGAAACATCGGCGCGGACGAAGGATGCGCCCGAAATGGACGCGGCGACGGCAGTTCCCGCGGCGCCCTCGAGATCGGCGAGCACGACGGTCGCGCCTTCGGCGGCGAATCGCTGCGCGCATGCGAGCCCGATGCCGCGCGCCGCACCCGTCACGATCGCGACGCGATCCTTGAGTCGGGTCATGGCTGGCATCAGGGGCTCCTCGGTGGGGCTAGTGCCGATGCTACGCGTCGCCGCGCGCGACGGGTCGCCGCGGATCCGAGCACCATTCGCTCCATGAGCCCGGATAAAGCCTGGTGCCATCGCGTTCCGCATACGCCAACGCCAGCAGATTGTGGCACGCGGTGATCCCCGAGCCGCAGTAATGCACGACGTCGGCGGCGACATGGTTGCCCATCAGCGCGTCGAACTCCCCCGCAAGCGTCGAGCGCGACTTGAACCGGCCCTCCGCGTCGAGATTGTCGAGAAACGGTCGGTTGATCGCGCCGGGAATGTGACCGGCGACCGGATCGAGGGGTTCGGCGTCGCCGCGAAAGCGCTCCCGGCTGCGGGCATCGACCAGGAGCAGCGAATGCGTCGCAAGGCTTGCGCCGATCTGCGACGCGTCGACCATGGATGCGGCGCGACGTGCGATGAATGACGTGCGCGACGGGGCCGGCACATCCGTCACAACTGGCCGGCCCTCGCGCGTCCACGCGGCAAATCCGCCGTCGAGCACCGCCGCCGCATCGTGTCCCAGCGAGCGCAGCATCCACCACAGACGCGCGGCGTACATGCCGCTTCCCTGGTCGTACACGACGACCTGCTTTGCGGCGTCGATGCCGAGGCGCCCGAACAAGTTGGCGCAGGCTTCCGGTCCGGGCAGCGGATGACGCCCGTTGGCGCCGGACCTCTGCGCGGACAGGTCACGGTCGATGTGCGCGAACCTGGCGCCGGGCAGGTGCCCGAGACGGTACTCGGATTCGCCCCACGCATCCGGTTGCGCAAGATCGTGCCGCACGTCGACGAGCACGAACGCAGGATCGGCGAGTCGCGCGGCGAGATCGGGCGTCGAGATGAGTGTCGCGTACATGTTGGTGGCGCCGGTCAGCGCGGCGCCATGTGCGTGTCGAGCTCGCGGCGGAGAAATTCGTGGAAATGCTGCATTCCATCCTCCATCGGCGACTGGTACGGTCCTTCCTCGCTCCTCCCTTGCCGGTAGAGGGCGTTGCGGCCGGCGTCCATGCGTTCGGCGATTTCGTCGTCCTCGACCGCCGTTTCCATGTACGCCGCCTGCTCCGCAGCGACGAATTCCCGCTCGAACAATGCGATCTCCTCGGGATAGTAGAACTCGACGACGTTGGTCGTGCGGTCGACCCCGCGTGGAATCAGCGTGCTGACGACGAGCACGTGCGGATACCACTCGAGCATGATGTTCGGGTAGTACACCATCCATATCGCGCCGTGCGGTGGCGTCTCGCCGCGATAGAAATCGACGACCGCCTTCTGCCAGCGCGCGTAGGCCTTGGTGCCCGGCTTCGCGAGCCCGCTGTTCACGCCGACGGTCTGCACGGAGTACCACTCGCCGAACTCCCACTTGAGGTCGTCGCAGGTCACGAACTGGCCGAGGCCCGGGTGGAACGGGGCGACGTGATAGTCCTCGAGGTATACCTCGATGAACGATTTCCAGTTGTAGTTGCACTCGTGGATTTCGATTCGGTCGAGCACGTGGTTCGAGAAATCGAAATCGTGCACGCCCAATTCCGCGAGATCGCGATGGACGTCGCGCTTGCCGTCGAACAGGAGTCCGTTCCAGTTCGAAAGCGGAGACCGGCCGAGGTCGAGGCACGGCTTGTCGGCGAAGTGCGGCGCGCCGAGGAGTTCGCCCTTGAGGTCGTAGGTCCAGCGGTGAATCGGGCAGACGATATTGGAATTGTTGCCGCGGCCTTTCAGGATGATCGCCTGCCGATGCCGGCAAATATTCGACAGGAGTTCGACCCCGTGCGCGTTGCGCACGAGCGCCTGCGCGTTGTCGCGCCATTCGAGCGCGCAGTAATCGCCTGCGTTCGGCACCATCAGCTCGTGTCCGACGTAGCCTGGCGCGCGCGCGTAGAGCAGGCGCTGCTCGGCGGCGTAGACTGCCGGATCGCAGTACCAGGAAACGGGGAGTTGCGACGTTGCGCGCTGCAGATGCGCGACGGTGGCAAGACTGGACATCGGCCGGTTCCTTGTTCGCGTAAGTCGATCAAACCAACCCAACCCAACAACCCGGGACGATTACGGCGTCGTCAGCCGCCCGGACCGCTTTGCTAAGTCGGCCGCGCGAAAGGATCGCGTAAGGCCGCATCGCCAAAAGATGTTAGTATAAAGGGGGCAGCGAGAACCGGTCAAATCATCGCGGCCCATGCGTCGGATCGCCGGAACTCGCGGTTTGACTCCGGCGACTCCCATCCGTTATTTTGCACTCCGCGCCTCCCGCGCGTGCCGCATCATTGCGGCGCCCGGCAGCTCGAGATCATCCCACTTCCATGGCCAAAGCCAGCGCCGTTCCCGCAAGCTTCGAGGCCGCGTTGGCGGAACTCGAGGCGATCGTCGTTGCAATGGAAGGGCGGACAATTGCCGCTCAAGGAATCGCTCGTCGCGTACAAGCGCGGTGCGGAACTGCTTCAGTATTGCCAGTCGACGCTGAAGGATGCGCGAGCAGCAGGTCGCAGATCTTCGAGAAGGGCGCTGCTCAAGGCCTTCGACGCACCCGATGCAGACGCGGCCGGAAACGATGAATCCTGATCTCGCCTGGGCGGTTTGGTGCGGCGAGCGACAGCGGAGGATCGAGGACGTGCTCGCACGCGTGTTGCCGGTGGCGGATGCCGCTCCGGTTGCGTTGAGCCAGGCGATGCGCTACGCGGTACTGGACGGCGGCAAACGAATGCGGCCGCTGCTCGCCTATGCGGCGGGCGAACTCGCCGACGCGCCTCCCGATCGGGTCGATTGCGCCGCCGCCGCCGTCGAACTCGTCCACGCGTATTCGCTCATCCACGACGATCTGCCATGCATGGACGACGACGTGCTGCGTCGTGGCAAGCCGACTTGCCATGTCGAGTTCGGCGAAGCCCTGGCACTCCTTGCCGGCGACGCGTTGCAGGCCCTCGCGTTCGGCGTGCTCGCCGCCGGCCGACTGGCCGACCCCGCGCGCGCGTGCGCACGGCTTGCGGACGCGGCCGGCGATACGCGGCATGGCGGGTGGGCAGGCGATCGACCTTGCCAGCGTGGGTGCCACGCTGTCGCAATCGGAACTGGAGGCGATGCATCGGCTGAAGACCGGAGCGCTCATTCGCGCGTCGGTGCGGCTGGGCGCCGCCTGCGGCCGGCCGCTTGTCGACGCTGAAACCGCTGCGCTCGATGCGTATGCCAGCGCGGCGGGACTTGCCTTTCAGGTCGTCGACGACGTGCTCGATGTGGAAGGCTCGGCGGCGATCCCTCGGGAAGACCGCCGGGAAGGACGCTCGTTCAGGGCAAGCCGACCTTCGTCACCGGACTCGGACTCCCGGCGGCAAAAGCGCGCGCGGAATCGCTGCGCGTCGAAGCCCGTGCGGCGCTCGCTCCTTTCGGCAGCGCGGCACGCCGGCTTGCCGAACTCGCGGACTGGATCGTGCTGCGAGCCCACTGATGTATCCGCTCCTGGACTCGATCGACGATCCTGCGGCGTTGCGCCGACTCGATCGTGCGATGCTTCCGCAGCTGGCGCGTGAACTGCGCGCGTTCCTGCTCACGTCCGTGGCGCAGACCGGCGGGCACCTGTCGTCGAACCTCGGAACCGTCGAGCTTGCGATCGCGCTTCACCACGTGTTCGATACGCCGCGCGACCGCATCGTGTGGGACGTGGGCCACCAGACCTACGCTCACAAGATCCTGACCGGCCGGCGCGCGGCGATGGGCCGGCTGCGGCATGGCCGGCGGGCCCTCCGGTTTTCCGCGGCGCGCCGAAAGTGACTACGACACCTTCGGCACCGCGCACTCGTCGACGTCGATTTCCGCGGCGCTGGGCATGGCGATCGCCGCGAAGCGCAAGGGCGAGAACCGCGGCGTCGTCGCGGTGATCGGCGATGGCGCGATGAGTGCCGGCATGGCGTTCGAAGCGCTGAACAATGCGGGCATCGCGGGCGCCGACCTGCTCGTGATCCTGAACGACAACGAGATGTCGATCTCGGAGCCGGTGGGCGCATTCAACGGATACCTCGCCAAACTGCTCGCGTCGCGTTTCTACAACTCGGTGCGCCGCGGCGGCAAGGAAGTGCTGGCGAAACTCCCGCCGGTGAAGGAACTCGCCAAGCGCTGGGAAGAGCACATGAAGGGAATGGTGCTTCCCGGCACATTGTTCGAGGAGTTCGGCTTCAACTACATCGGGCCGATCGACGGCCACGACGTCGACGCGCTGGTGAAGACCCTCGCGAACGTGAAGGCGCTCAAGGGACCGCAGCTCCTGCACGTGATCACGAAGAAGGGCTACGGGTACGCGCGCGCCGAGGATGCGCCGATCCTCTATCACAGTGTCACCCGATTCGATCCGGCGACGGGTTACGCGCCGAAGGCGGCCCGAAACCGGCCTACACGAAGGTCTTCGGCGACTGGCTCTGCGACATGGCGGCGGCCGACCCGCGCCTCGTCGCGATTACGCCGGCGATGCGCGAAGGCTCCGGGCTCGTCCGTTTTTCCCAGGAATACCCGGAGCGCTATTTCGACGTCGGCATCGCCGAGCAGCATGCGGTCACGTTCGCCGCGGGACTTGCCTGCGAGGGCATGAAACCGGTCGTCGCCATCTATTCGACGTTCCTGCAGCGCGCCTACGATCAGCTGATCCACGATGTCGCGCTGCAGAACCTGCCGGTCGTGTTCGCGATCGACCGTGCCGGGATCGTGGGCGCCGACGGCGCGACGCACCTGGGCGCGTTCGACCTTTCGTACCTGCGCTGCCTGCCCAACATGACCGTGATGGCGCCCGCGGACGAGAACGAATGCCGGCAGATGCTCTATACGGCGTTCACGCTGGACACGCCCTCGGCCGTTCGCTATCCGCGCGGGACCGGCCCCGGTACGGCGATCGCGGCCGCGATGGCAGCGCTGCCGGTCGGCAAGGGCGAAGTGCGCCGAACGACGGCACGGCGGACGAACCGGATTGCGATTCTGGCGTTCGGCAGCATGCTCCAGGCGGCGCTGGGCGCCGCGGAAGAGCTCGACGCGACCGTTGCCAACATGCGCTTCGTCAAGCCGCTCGACGCCGATCTCGTGTCGCACCTGGCGATGGAACACGACGCGCTTGTCACGATCGAGGAGAACGTGGTCGCCGGCGGTGCCGGCAGCGCCGTCGGCGAGGCGCTCGCGGCGCACGGCATCCTGATGCCGCTCCTGCAACTGGGCCTGCCGGACGCCTTCGTCGACCATGGCGAGCCAGCGCAGATCCTCGCGGACTGCGGACTCGATGTTCCCGGCATTGTCGCGTCCATCAACGCCCGGTTCGGACAGCGGCG
This sequence comes from uncultured beta proteobacterium, assembly GCA_963695725.1. Taxonomy (GTDB): domain Bacteria; phylum Pseudomonadota; class Gammaproteobacteria; order Burkholderiales; family Casimicrobiaceae; genus CAIWHR01. The sequence continues at coordinate 667,990 of CAVOHM010000001.1, read as the reverse complement.
GACGGATCCCCTCGCAAAGCCGGCCGCGTAGATCATCGCATTCGTCATTGTGATCCGCCCCGAAGCATCGCGGACTGCATCCCGGGTTTGCGGCGCCGGGTCCTCCGCCTGCATTTGCATCGCGCGTGGGTGGTAGCGCCCCGCCGCCGCGACCATGCGCCCGATCGCGATCTTTCGTTTTTCGCGCACCGAAGGCCCCGCCTATTTCGCCGACTGGCTCGATGCGCAGGGACTGCCTTGGCACGTCGTCGCGCTCGACGAGGGCGTGCCGGTGCCCAGTGATCCCCGGGCATTCGCGGGGATCGGCCTCATGGGCGGGCCGATGAGCGTGAACGACGGCCTGCGCCTGGACGGCGCCGGTCTGCGCGCTGCTGCGCGCGGCCGTCGACCGGGAAATCCCGGTGATCGGCCATTGTCTGGGCGGCCAGCTCCTTGCGCAGGCACTGGGTGCGCCGGTCACGCGCGCTCCGGTGGCCGAGATCGGTTGGCTCGAGGTCGAGGTCTGCGATGTTCCCGCGCAGCGCGAATGGTTCGGCGGACGCACGGCATTCACGACCTTCCAGTGGCATTACGATGCGTTTGCATTGCCCGCCGGCGCGACGCCCGTGCTGACCAACGCGTTCAACGCGAACCAGGCGTATCTGGTCGCGGGACGGCATCTCGGCTTCCAGTGCCACGTCGAAATGACCCGCGATCTCACGGAGACGTGGCTCGCGACCGGAGCGCGCGAACTCCCCGAGCGCTCCTCGGCGGCGGTACAGAGCGCCGCCGACATCCGCCACGATCTCGACGCGCGCATCGCCGCGCTCCATGCGGTCGCCGCCGACGTCTACGCCAGATGGGCGCGCGGATTGTCCCGCTAGTCGCCCACCGCGCAATGACGCCGATTCGTCCGCTGCCGGACCACCTCATCAACCAGATCGCCGCGGGCGAGGTCGTCGAGCGTCCCGCGTCGGCGCTCAAGGAACTGCTCGAGAACGCGCTCGACGCAGGCGCCACGCAGATCGAGGTCGATCTCGAAGGTGGCGGGATCCGGCGCATACGCGTTGCCGACGACGGCGACGGCATCCGGCGCGAGGATCTGGCGCTCGCCGTCGAGCGGCATGCGACGTCGAAGCTCGCGACGGCCGACGATCTCGACGCGATCGCGACGCTGGGCTTTCGCGGCGAGGCGCTGGCCTCGATCGCCGCGGTGTCGCGATTTTCGCTCGCGTCGCGCGCGTCGGGTGCCCCTCACGCGTGGCGCATCGAAGTCGAGGGTGGCAGCGTCGGGACCACGGCACCGGCGGCGACCGCCACGGGAACCACGGTGACGGTGTTGGAACTCTACTTCAACACGCCGGCCCGGCGTAAGTTCCTGCGCACGGAAGCCACCGAGTGGGGGCACTGTGACGAGGCGTTCCGCCGGATGGCGCTCGCGCATCCGTCCACCGGGTTCACGCTTCAGCACAACGGTCGGGTGGTGTACCGGCTGCCGGCGCACGCCCAGCGTGCGCGCGTCGCGGCGCTTCTTGGCGACGCGTTCGTCGACGGCGGCGCGATGGTCGACGCCGAGGCGGGGCCGCTGCGGATCGCGGGCTTCGCGGTGCGGCCCGCGTACGCGACGCAGGTTTCCGGCCAGTACGTGTTCGTCAATGGCCGCTTCGTGCGCGACCGCATGCTGGCGCACGCGCTGCGCGAGGCGTATCGCGACGTGCTGCATCACGAGCGGCAACCGGCATACGCGCTGTGGCTTTCGCTCGATCCGCGCCTCGTCGATGTGAACGTGCATCCGCAGAAGATCGAAGTGCGCTTTCGCGAATCCGGCGCGGTGCACCAGTTCGTCCAGCACGCGGTGGCGCGGTCGCTCGCCGCGACGGGTGCCGCGCAGCCGGCGGCTTCGGCTGCCGAGAAGCTCGGCCTTGCGTCGGCGCATCTGCCGCCCCTGATGCCGGAGACGTCCGGGCCTGCCGACCGCTCCGCCGAACGGTCGTCCTATGGCGCGCGCGTCCAGGCACCGTTGGCACTGGGTGCCGCCGAGTCTGCGGCGTTCTACGGCAAGCTCTTCGGTCCGCGCGAGGCGAGCCCCGCAGATCGACCCGACCTGCCGGTTACCGACGATGCGCATCCGCTGGGATTCGCCCTCGCCCAGCTCCATGGCGTCTATGTGCTGGCGCAGAACCGCTCCGGACTCGTGCTCGTCGACATGCATGCGGCGCACGAGCGCATTGTCTACGAGCGGCTGAAGCAGGCGCTCGATCGCACGCGTGCCGGTGCAACCGCTGCTGGTGCCGGTGACGTTTGCCGCATCTGCCGCTCGAAATGGCGGCTGCGAACGAGCATGCGACGACGCTCGATCGACTGGGGTTTGCGCTGACGATTCTCGGTCCGGCGACGCTCGCGGTTCGCGGCATCCCGGCGCCGCTGGCGGATGCCGATGCCGTGACGCTCGCGCACGCGGTGCTTGCCGACCTGCGCGAATTCGGCGGCAGCGAGCTTCTCACCGCTCACCGCGACGAATTGCTGTCGACGATGGCCTGCCATGCCGCGGTTCGCGCCAACCGGAGCCTGACGGTTCCCGAAATGAACGCGCTGTTGCGCGAGATGGAAGCGACCGAGCGGGCGGGCCAGTGCAACCATGGCCGACCCACGTGGTACCAGTTGACGCTCGGCGATCTCGACCGCGTGTTCATGCGCGGTCGGTAGCTGCAAGCGTGGGGGCAACTTTGAGCGCCGCCGGGCCGTCCCAAGGCGCGAAATGCTCCCCCTCGGGGGGCAGCGCAGCGGCGACAGCCGCAAGCGTGGGGGCACACCATTGATCCCGGCCGTGCTGTTGATGGGGCCCACCTGCTCCGGAAAATCGGCGATTGCGATGGCGCTCGCCGCGCGCTTTTCGACTGAAATCGTCAGCGTGGACTCCGCGCAGGTGTATCGGGGCATGGACATCGGGACGGCGAAGCCCGATGCCGCGACGCGCGCGCAGGTGCGGCACCATCTGATCGACGTCGTCGATCCGGTCGACGCCTATTCGGCGGCACGCTTTCGCGCCGACGCGATTCGGGCGATCGAAGCCATCCGGTCCCGCGGTGCGGTTCCGCTGGTCGTCGGTGGCACGATGCTCTACTTCAAGGCATTGCAGGAAGGCCTTTCCGCGCTGCCCGCCGCCGATCCTGCCGTGCGCGCGCGCCTCGATGCGCGTGCTGCCGTGGAAGGCTGGCCGGCGCTCTACGCAGAACTCGCGCGCGTCGATCCGGCGACGGCCGGGCGCCTAAAGAGCACCGACGCGCAACGCATCCAGCGCGCGCTCGAGGTATACGCGATCACCGGCCGGCCGCTTTCCGAACTCCATGGTGCGCGGGATGCCGAAGGCACGCCGGGCGGCATGATTCCCGTTGCGCTCGTTCCGGGCGACCGCGCGGCATTGCACCGGGCCATCGCCGCGCGGTTCGACGCCATGCTCGCAGCGGGCCTCGTGGCCGAGGTCGCTGCGCTGCGCGCGCGCCATCCGTTGACGCCGGATCTGCCGTCGATGCGCTGCGTCGGCTACCGGCAGGCGTGGGAATATCTCGACGGCCGTATCGACGCCGCGACCCTTCGCGCGAAGGGAATCGCCGCGACGCGCCAGCTCGCAAAACGCCAGTTCACGTGGCTCCGCGCCATTCCCGCGACTGCGTTCGATCCGGCGTCGCCCGCGTTGGTCGACACCCTGGCCGCGTTTCTGCAGCGCGCGGGTCTGCCCAATGCCTGACAGCCGAATGCTGCTGTGCAATAATCCGTCTCTTTCATCGCTGCTGCCGGGGTGCTACGCCGGCAGCCATCGCTGGCCATGCAAGCGCGTACGCTTTACGACAAACTGTGGGACAGCCACGTCGTCCGCACCGAAGCCGACGGCACGGCGCTGCTCTACATCGATCGCCACCTGGTGCACGAGGTCACGAGCCCGCAGGCCTTCGAGGGACTGAAGCTCGCGGGCCGCAAACCCTGGCGCGTCGGCTCGATTGTCGCAACGGCCGATCACAACACGCCGACCCGCGATTGGGATCACGGCATTCGCGACCCGATTTCGCGCACCCAGGTCGAAACGCTCGACGCCAATATCCGCGCGCATGGCGCCAAAGCCTATTTCCCTTTCCGCGACCATCGGCAGGGCATCGTCCACGTGATCGGCCCGGAGCAGGGCGCGACGCTGCCGGGGATGACCGTCGTCTGCGGCGACTCGCATACCAGCACGCACGGCGCGTTCGCCGCGCTGGCGTTCGGCATTGGAACCTCCGAAGTCGAGCACGTGCTCGCGACGCAATGCCTGCTGACGAAAAAAGCGAAGTCGATGCTGGTCAAGGTCGACGGCACGCTTCCGGCGGGCGTGACCGCGAAGGACGTCGCGCTGGCGGTGATCGGCCGGATCGGCACGGCGGGCGGCACCGGCCACGCGATCGAGTTCGCGGGCGAGCGCCATTCGCGCGCTTTCGATGGAGGGCCGCATGACCCTCTGCAACATGGCGATCGAGGCCGGCGCGCGCGCCGGCATGGTTGCAGTCGACGCCAAGACCATCGACTACCTGCGCGGTCGACCTTTCGCGCCCGACGCGGCGCATTGGGATCGCGCGGTCGCGCAATGGCGCACGCTGTCCTGCGACGATGGCGCGCGCTTCGATGCCGTCGTCGCGCTGGATGGCGCCGCGATAAGCCCGCAGGTCACGTGGGGCACGTCGCCCGAAATGGTCGCATCGATCGACGGTCGCGTGCCGGACCCGGACAAGGAAAAGGACGCGGGCCGTCGCGATGGCATCGAGCGGGCGCTCACGTACATGGGGCTTGTGCCGAATACCGCAATCATCGACATCGGAATCGACAAGGTGTTCATCGGGTCCTGCACCAATTCGCGCATCGAGGACCTGCGCGCCGCCGCCGAGGTGGCGCGCGGTCGCCGCGTGGCGGCGACGGTGAAACTGGCGATGGTGGTTCCCGGATCGGGGCTCGTAAAGGCCGCGGCCGAGCGCGAAGGGCTCGACCGGATTTTCCGCGATGCGGGCTTCGAATGGCGCGAGCCCGGATGTTCGATGTGCCTCGCGATGAACGACGACCGGCTCGAGCCCGGCGAACGCTGCGCGTCGACGTCGAACCGCAATTTCGAAGGGCGGCAGGGTGCCGGCGGGCGCACCCATCTCGTGAGCCCGGCGATGGCCGCCGCCGCGGCGATCGCCGGTCATTTCGTCGACGTGCGCCGGCTTTTCTGAATGGAACCCTTCCGCCACCTGACCGGGCTCGTCGCGCCACTCGACCGCGCCAACGTCGACACCGATGCGATCATCCCGAAGCAGTTCCTGAAGTCGATCAAGCGTTCGGGCTTCGGTCCCAACCTGTTCGATGCGTGGCGGTATCTCGACCGTGGCGAGCCCGGCATGGACAATGCCCGCCGCACCATGAATCCGGATTTCGTGCTGAACGCGCCGAGGTACCAGGGGGCGAGCATTCTGCATCGCGCGCCGCAACTTCGGCTGCGGAAGCTCGCGCGAGCATGCGCCGTGGGCACTCGCCGATGCCGGCTTTCGGGCGCTGATCGCGCCGTCGTATGCCGACATTTTCTACAACAATTGCTGCAAGAACGGTCTGTTGCCGGTCGTGCTTTCCGAGTCGGAAGTGGACCGGCTGTTCGCCGCCGTGCACGCGTTTGCCGGCTTCAAGCTGACCGTCGACCTCGAGCGACAGACGGTGGCGACCTCCGATGGCGCGTTGGCATTCAGCTTCGATATCGAGCCGTTTCGCAAACATTGCCTCGTCAACGGGCTCGACGACATCGGTCTCACGCTGCAGCACGCGGACGCCATACGCGCGTTCGAGGCAAGGCGACTGTCCGAACAGCCGTGGCTCGTGTAGACGCCGCGGTCGGCACCAGGCGCGCGACGCCCGTTTCGCCTGCGGGCAGAAACCGCTTGGCGTTGCTCATGGCGCGCTCGCCGTGAAGATCGCCGTCCTTCCCGGTGATGGCGTAGGGCCCGAGATCGTCGGCGAGGCGCTTCGCGTACTCGACGCGCTCAAGCGTGAGGGACTACGCATGGAGACCGGCACGGCCCCGATCGGTGGCGCGGGCTACGATGCCGCGAAGCAACCGCTGCCCGACGCGACGCTCGCGCTCGCGCGGGACGCTGACGCGGTGCTGCTGGGAGCCGTGGGCGGCCCGCGCTACGACACGCTGCCGCGAGCACTGCGACCCGAACAGGGAATCCTCGCCATCCGGAAGGCGCTCGGACTCTTCGCGAACCTGCGCCCGGCGTTTCTCTATCCCGAGCTGGCGGGCGCGTCGACGTTGAAGGCGGAGGTGGTCGCCGGACTCGATCTCATGATCATTCGCGAGCTCACCGGCGACATCTATTTCGGGCAGCCCCGCGGGCGCCGCACGAATGCGGATGGCGAGGACGAAGGCTTCGACACGATGCTCTACAGCGCGAGCGAGATTCGCCGCATCGCCCGCGTCGGTTTCGAAACGGCGTCGAAGCGCAACCGGAAGCTCTGTTCGGTCGACAAGGCCAATGTGCTCGACACCAGCATCCTGTGGCGCGAGGTCGTTACGGCTACGGCACGCGAGTACCCCGATGTCGCGCTGACGCACATGTATGTCGACAACGCCGCCATGCAGCTCGTGCGCAATCCCAAGCAATTCGATGTGATCGTCACGGGGAATATCTTCGGGGACATCCTGTCCGACGAAGCCTCGATGCTCGCCGGTTCCATCGGGATGCTGCCGTCGGCATCGCTCGCTACTGACGGCAAGGGGCTCTACGAGCCGATACACGGTTCGGCGCCCGACATCGCGGGCCAGGACAAGGCCAACCCGCTGGCCACGATCCTGTCGCTGGCGATGATGTTCCGGTACACGTTCGCTCGGACCGACATCGCCGAGCGGATCGAACGGGCCGTCCGCACGGTGCTCGGGAAGGGCCTTCGCACCGGCGACATCGCGTTGCCGGGCGAGAAAGTTGTCGGCACCCGCGCCATGGGCGAAGCGGTGGCGGCGGCGTTGGCGGCGTAGACCCGATGTCGAATGCATTCTCCTGAAACGAGATCGATCATGCGTGTAGGTTTTGTCGGTTGGCGTGGAATGGTGGGCTCCGTGTTGATGCAACGGATGCTCGAGGAACGGGACTTCGATGCGATCGAGCCCGTGTTCTTCACGACGTCGAATGTCGGCGGCAAGGGCCCGGCCATCGGCCGGGAGACGCCGGCGCTCAAGAGCGCGACCGACCTCGGGGCGCTCGCGTCGCAGGAAGCGATCGTCACTTGCCAGGGCGGCGACTATACGAACGACGTGCTGCCGAGCCTCCGCGCCACCGGATGGAACGGCTACTGGATCGATGCTGCGTCGGCGATGCGGATGAAGGACGATGCGGTCATCATCCTCGACCCCGTCAACCGCGACGTGATCGATGCCGCGCGCGCGAGGGGCGTCAAGAACTTCATCGGCGGCAATTGCACCGTGAGTCTCATGATGATGGCGCTCGCCGGACTCTTCCGGCACGACGCCATCGAGTGGATGACGTGCATGACCTACCAGTCCGCGTCGGGCGCCGGCGCGCAGAACATGCGCGAGCTCCTCGTGCAGATGGGTGAGGCGCACATGGCGGCGCGCGGCCTGCTCGAGGATCCGGCGTCGGCGATCCTCGACATCGACCGGGAAGTCGCCGGCATTCTGCGCGACCCCAATTTTCCGAAGGAACATTTCGGCGTCCCGCTTGCGGGCAGCCTCATCCCCTGGATCGACAAGGACCTGGGTGACGGGATGAGCCGCGAGGAGTGGAAGGGCGGGGCGGAGACGAACAAGATCCTCGGTCGCGTCCCCGGTTCCGGGAAGGGCGCGATTCCGGTGGATTCCATCTGCGTCCGGGTAGGCGCCATGCGGTGCCACAGCCAGGCGCTCACGCTGAAATTGCGGCGCGACATTCCGCTTGCCGAAATCGAGGCGATGCTCGCCGCGGGCAACGAGTGGGTGCGGGTCGTTCCCAATACCCGCGAGGACAGCATCCGAAGGCTCACCCCAGCCGCGGTCACGGGGTCGCTCGAAGTGCCTATCGGCCGCTTGCGCAAGCTTGCGATGGGCGGTGAATATCTCGGGGCGTTCACGGTCGGCGACCAGTTGCTCTGGGGCGCGGCCGAACCGTTGCGCCGGATGGTCCGGATACTGATCGGGCGCTGACGGGGGCGATTGCCTAGGGCCGGGCCGCGGCGACGGCGGGTCGCGATGTTGGCGAACCTTCTACGCTGACCAGGAGCGGGACCCGTCGAATGCCGGCGAGCGGGCACCGCGGCTCCTGGGGGAAGGAAAGCAACAACCGGCCTCGCACGCAGAGTTGCGTGCCGGGCGGCGTTGCAGTACAAGATCTTGCGAAAACGAATCTGTGCGCTGCTAGCCGTAGCGCCGCCGGATCCGGCTCCGCACATGGCGTTGTGGCGCAGACACGCCATGGGCACTGGAAAGCCAAGCTAATACCGGGGTTTAGCTTGCTTCGCTAAACCCATGATGTTATGTTAGCTTGCACAATCCGAATACTCGGAAGGGGCCCGCATGCGAGCAAAACCCATCCTTTCAATGACCCTGCTGGCGGCGGCGCTTGGCATGCCCGGCATGGCGGCCTCCGTTGGCCTCGGCAAGATGACCCTCCAGTCATCGCTTGGTCAGCCACTCTCGGCACAGATCGAACTCACGTCCCTCGCAAAGGAGGAACTCGGTACCGTCACGGCGCGTGTCGCGGATTCGAACCTCTACCGCCAGAACAACCTCGCCTACCAGAGCGTATTGTCGCGTGCCCGCGTCGCAGTTGAACAATTGCCTAACGGCGGCGTGATCCTGAAGGTCACGACGCCCACCAGTGTCGTGGAGCCCTATCTCGACTTGCTGGTCGAGGTCAATTGGGCCTCGGGGCGCGTCGTGCGCGCCTATACGTTTCTCCTCGATCCACCCGGGATGCCCACGGCACCCGCGGTCGAACCGGTCACGCCAGCGCGTTCCGGCGCGGCACGGCCGGCTGTGGCCGCAGCAGCGGCTGCGCCTGCCGCGAAGGCCGGTTCCGACGCGCGCGGAGCGTCGGGAAGCGGTTACACCGTCCGGCGCGGCGATACGCTGTCGGGCATCGCGGGCGAATACAAGGCACCCAATGCGACGCTCGAGCAGATGCTCGTTGCGCTATTCAACAGCAACCGGGATGCATTCGACAGCAACAACATGAACCGGCTGCGCGCCGGCGCGATCATGTCCATCCCAAGCGCCGAGGAAGCGGCTGCAACGCCGCGGGGCGAGGCGGCCAAGATCGTTCGCGTTCAGGCGACCGACTGGCGCGCAGTACCGGATCGCGTCGCGGAATCGGCGCCTCCCGCGGCGGCCGCAGGAAGTCGCGCCGGGGCCGGCAAGATCGGGACGATGGTCGAAGAGAAGGTGCCGGCTGCGGTGCCGGGGCGCGATCAGCTCAAGGTGTCGCCTCAAGTGGGCAAGGGCGCGGCGGCGAGTCCGGCTGCGGAGGAAGTGATTGCCCGCGACAAGGCGCTGAAGGAAGCGCAGACCCGCATCGGCGAACTCGAGAAGACCTTGAAGGACCTGCAGCGCGCGCTCGAACTCAAGCGGTCAGACGGGTGCACCGTTGCAGGCGCAGGCTGGCGCGGCACCGGGCAAGGCGCCGGAAACGGCCATGGCGCCGCCCGCCCGCCGCAAGGCCGCCGAAACGCGGTTGCACCTCCAAGGTAGCGCCACCGGTAGTTGCCGTAGCCAGCGAAACCGGCGGAGCCGCCCAAGGTCAGTCGCCGCGGTCAAGGCGCCCGAGCTCCGAAGTCCGACCTCGCGCCGGCGAAGGCCCAAGACCCGAGGGATCGTTCATCGACGACCTCGTCGGCAGTACGCCGGGATGGGTGATCGGCGGAGGCGCGCTTGCTGCATCTGGCGGGGGTCGCCGCGCTGGTCGCCGCGCGTCGGCGCCGGACCATGAAGTTCGAAGACAGCATCATCTGCGGCACCGACATCAAGACCAACACGGTGTTCGGCTCGACCGGTGGCGGCGTCGTCAATACCGGCGACAACTCGCTGGCCACCGATTTCAGTCGCGAAGGTCTCGGCAACATCGACACGGACGATGTCGATCCGATCGCCGAAGCCGAGGTCTATCTCGCGTACGGGCGCGATGCGCAGGCCGAGGAGATTCTGAAGGACGCGCTCCGGAAGGATTCGCAGCGCCAGGAAATCTATCTGAAGCTGCTCGAGATTCATGCCCAGCACAACAAGCCGTCCGCGTTCGAGACGGTCGCGGCGGAGTTGTATTCGGTTTCGCAAGGCACGGGCGACGTATGGCAGAAGGCCGTGACGCTGGGCCGTCAGCTCGACCCGAACAATCCGATGTTCGGCGAAGGCGCGGCGGCCGCGGCGGCCGCGGCGGCCGCATCCGGCGCAGGCAGAATCGGGGCAGCATCCGGCGACGCGAAAGACGGTGCGCGAGCCGGCGGGACTTCACCGCAGATCGCGAAGGAATTGGGGGGCGACAGCGCGCTCGACTTCCGGTTTGACGAAGACGTTTCCATCTCGCGCACGGGAAAGACGACGAGGGCGCAGATCGACATGATCAATGCCGCGGAGCGCGAGTTCGAAGAATCCGCAAAGCACCTCACGCCCGTATCGAAGCCGGCCGCCGAGAGTCAGGACAGCGCGGCCAAGGCGGCAGCGGTTGTCGCCGCAGTCGCCGCGGCAGCGAAGGGCCAGAGTCACGGCGACGCGCCGGCAAGCAACCTCGAGTTCCGCCTCGATGAAGCAGACAAGCCCGAGGCGCCGAAATCCGGAAAAGACGAATCCGTTTCTTCCGCGTTCGCACGCCCGCAGGCGGCGATCGACCTCGACAAGCTGGATCTTGCCTTTGGCCCCGAGCACGCGACGTTCGAGGACCCGACGCCGTCGGTGCTGGACGGGCAGTGGCACGACGCCGCGACCAAGCTCGATCTCGCGAAGGCGTACCAGGAAATGGGCGACGTCGAAGGTGCCCGGGAAATCCTGCAGGAAGTGCTGCACGAAGGCGACGACACGCAGAAGTCGGAGGCACAGGTGCTTCTGGCCAAGCTCGGTTAATGCGTCCCGCATGCGACGATCGGATCGCCAGACCTCCAATTGCGCTGTAACCTACTTTTCGCTCGAGCCGTGGGGTAAACCATGAGCAGGATTCAACGTTCGGCAGCATCCTTCCTTGCACTGGTCGTGGCCAGCGTGGGTCTTGCTCTCGCCGGCAATGCGGCTGCACAGCCCGTCATTCACTTTGGCGGCGATGTGGCTTTCGCGCACACCGGGACGGTCGCGTACCTCGCCGCGGATCGCATCGACAACGCCAGCATTGCCCAGGGCATATCGACTAGCCTGCGCATGGAGTTGTGGGCGTTCCCGACACCCTTCGACGGAATCAATCAGGTGGGATACGAAAAGACCGGGCATCTGTTGGCTACCTACGACCTCGGGCCACTGGCATTCGGGTATTACTTCTGGCAGGTCAATTCAGGCCCGGTTCCGTTCGCGCCGCCCCCGCCCGGAACCTGGTACATGTCAATGCTCCTGACGGAATACAACGGTGGAACCCACAATGCGTTTGGTTTCCTGCCGCGTGATTACCGCAATTTTCCAGCGGAATCGTTCTCAAAGCCCACTGTGACACCGCTAGCGGCGCCTCATGGCATTGCGCCGCAAGTCGGGCTTTGGTGGAATCCGGACGAGTCGGGCACCGGCTACGCGATTGATTTCAAGAACGGCACGCTCGTGGTCACCGTTTACTCGTACAGAGCGGATGGCCAACCGCAATGGTATCTTGCTGCAGGCCCTCTGATCGGAAACGCGTTCGCCGCGAGTCTGGACAAGTATGCTTCGGGGCAGTGCATTGCCTGCGGCTATTCCGGCCGACCGACGCCTAGCGGAAACGATGGCACGATCGCCATTCAATTCTCATCGTCGACATCGGCCACGGTAACGCTCCCGGGCGGTCGCGTGATACCGATAGTGCCGCAGCAGTTCTGAGCGCGGCCGTTGTACGCTGAATTTCGGCCGCCGGATCATTTCGGCGGGGCCGCGCCTGGCGCGGACTCCGCGCCGCGTCTGGCCCGATTCGCATAGCGCCGCGGGCTTTAGCCGAACATCGACGACGGGGGCGAGCCATCCGGCGCTGGCACATCTGCGGCGCCGGCCAGCGTCGTCCTTGAGGGTTGTAACGGTGGCGCCATGGATGGGCCTTCGCCCATTTCATTCCTGGGCGATGCATCCGGCCCCGCATGCACCGTAGATCGATTTCACGCCCATGCGCATCGCCCTCGGAATCGAATACTGCGGCAGGACATTTACCGGCTGGCAATCGCAGCCGGACGGGCGCGGCGTGCAGAACGCGCTCGAGCGCGCGCTCGCGGTGATCGCGGACGCCGCTGTCGGCACGGTTGCCGCCGGCCGCACCGATACCGGCGTGCATGCGACGATGCAGGTCGTCCACTTCGATTCCGCCGCGCCGCGCCCGGACACGGCGTGGGTGCGCGGCGTCAATTCGAACCTCTCACCGGATATCGCGGTGCTCTGGGCGCAGCCGGTGGCGGGTGCTTTCCACGCGCGTTACGCTGCCGTTCGCCGCCACTACACGTATCTGCTTTGCAGTCGCCCCGCGCGGCCCGGCTCTCCTCGCCGGGCGCGTCGGCTGGTACCATCGCTCGCTCGACGTCGGTGCGATGAGCGCGGCCGCAGGCGCGCTCGTCGGCACGCACGATTTTTCCGCATTCCGGGCGGCGGAGTGCCAGGCGAAATCTTCGACCCGAACGCTGTCCGACGTGTCGATCGAGACCACAGGTGGGCATATCCGCTTTGATTTTTGCGCCAATGCGTTCCTCCATCACATGATCCGCAACATTGTCGGCGCGCTGGTGTTCGTCGGCGCGGGCAAGCGCCCGCCGGCCTGGATCGGCGAACTGCTCGCCGGCCGCGACCGCACGCGCGCCGCGCCGACGTTCGCGCCGGATGGACTCTATTTCACCGGTGCCGACTATGACGCCGCGCTGGCAGTTGCCGCCGACGCGCCGGCCGGTCCTTCTTCCGTTGGCCTGAGCCGCCTTCGACCATGCGTCGCACGCGCGTCAAGATCTGTGGCATCACCCGCATCGATGATGCCCTCGCCGCGGCACGTGCGGGCACCGACGCGATCGGCCTCAACTTCTGGCCGGGAACGCCGCGCGTCGTTGCCGTCGGGGAGGCGCATGCGATCGCTTCGGTCGTTGCCGCCGTTCGTGACGATCGTCGGGCTCTTCGTCGATCCGATGGCCGCGCACGTGCGCGCGACGCTCGATGCGGTGCCGCTCGATCTTCTTCAGTTCCACGGCGCCGAGCCGCCTGAGCTCTGTCGCGCGTTCGGACGGCCGTACATCAAGGCCGTCCCGGTCGGAGCGAATGCGGCGACGGTCGATTTGCTAGAATACGCGGCCCGTTATCCGGACGCAGCCGGGTTACTGTTCGACGCGCCTCCTTCCGGCGGATCTGCCGGGCGGTACGGGCCGGACGTTCGACTGGGAGGCGCTGCCGAAAGATCTGCCCCGGCCTCTCGTCATTTCCGGAGGACTCACGGCCGTGAACGTGGGTGTGGTGATTCGCCGGATGCGGCCGTGGGCAGTGGACGTCTCGACTGGCGTCGAAGCGATCGGCTCCGACGGCAAGCCGATCCGAGGCTTGCAAGGACCCGGCGCGGATCGTCGCGTTCATCGAGGAAGTGCGCAATGCAGATGGCTGATCTTCCCTACGATCTTCCCGACACCCGCGGGCACTTCGGCCCGTACGGTGGCGTCTTTGTCGCAGAGACGCTGATTCGCGCGCTCGACGACCTCCGGGACCAATACGCGCGCTACCGGAACGATCCGGATTTCATCCGTCGAGTTCGAGGACGAACTCGCGCACTACGTCGGCCGGCCGTCGCCGGTCTATCACGCGAAGCGCTGGTCGGAACGGGCGGGCGGCGCGCAGATCTGGCTCAAACGCGAGGACCTGAACCACACCGGCGCGCACAAGATCAACAACTGCATCGGCCAGGCGCTGCTGGCGAAGCGGCTGGGCAAGCCGCGCGTGATCGCCGAGACCGGCGCCGGGCAGCATGGCGTCGCCACGGCGACCGTCGCGGCCCGCTTCGGCATGGAATGCGTCGTCTACATGGGTTCCGAGGACGTGAAGCGGCAGGCGCAGAACGTGTTCCGGATGAAGCTGCTCGGCGCGACGGTCGTTCCGGTCCGGTCCGGCTCGAAGACGCTGAAGGACGCGCTCAACGAGGCGATGCGCGACTGGGTGACGAACGTCGACACGACGTTCTACATCATCGGCACCGTCGCGGGTCCGCATCCGTATCCGATGATGGTCCGCGATTTTCAGACGGTGATCGGCCGCGAATGCCTGACGCAGATGCCGTTGGCGGCGGGCCGCGACCCGGACGCGGTGATCGCCTGCGTCGGCGGCGGCTCGAACGCGATGGGCATCTTCCATCCGTACATCGCGCGTCCGGGCGTGCGCCTGATCGGCGTCGAGGCGGCGGGCGACGGCATCGCCACCGGCAGGCACGCGGCATCGCTCACGGCGGGACGTCCTGGTGTCCTGCACGGCAATCGCACCTACCTGCTTGCAGGACGCCGACGGCCAGATCGTCGAGACGCACTCGATATCGGCCGGACTCGACTATCCGGGGGTGGGACCGGAGCATGCGTGGCTCAAGGACTCGGGCCGCGCCGAGTACGTGACGATCACCGACGATCGAGGCGCTCGCGGCGTTCCACGACTGCTGCCGGATCGAGGGCATCATTCCGGCGCTCGAGTCGGCGCACGCGCTGGCGTATGCGGCGAAGCTCGCGGCGCACGCTGCCGAAGGACGCGATCCTGCTCGTCAATCTGTCCGGTCGCGGCGACAAGGACATGAACACCGTCGCCGAGCGATCGGGACTCGAGTTCTACTGCCGGCCCGAGTGCGATCCCGGCCTGGCAGTGGAATCGTGATCGCATCGACCGGCTTTCGCGAAACTTCGCGCCGCAGGACGTACGGCGCTCATCCCGTACGTCACGGCCGGCGACCCGTCGCTGGCGGTGACACGCGTCCGTCATGCCTGCGCTGGTCGCGGCCGGCGCGGACGTGATCGAGCTGGGGGTTCCGTTCTCCGATCCGATGGCCGACGGTCCCGGTCATCCAGCGCGCCTCCGAGCGCGCGCTCGCGCAGGGCGTCGGACTGGCCGACGTGCTCGAGCTCGTCGGAACGTTTCGCCAAGCCGACGCCGTGACCCCGGTCGTGCTGATGGGCTACGCCAATCCGATCGAGGCGATGGGCACGGCGACATTCGCGGATCGCGCGCAGGCGGCCGGCGTCGACGGCGTGCTGGTCGTCGACTATCCGCCCGAGGAGGCCGCCGAGTTCGCGCTTGCTGTTGGGAGAACGTGACATCGCGCCGATCTTCCTGCTCGCGCCGACGACGCCGGAGTGCGCGGATCGCCGCCGTCGCGAAGATCGCGCGCGGCTATGTGTACTATGTTTCGCTCAAGGGCGTGACCGGCGCCGGGCATCTCGACACGGCCGAGGTCGCGCAGCAAGCTCACGGAAATCCGGCGACACGTAAGGCTGCCCGTCGGCGTCGGCTTCGGCATCCGCGATGCGGCGAGCGCGCAGGCGATCGCGGCGGACGCCGACGCGGTCGTCATCGGCAGCCGGATCATTCAGGAAATCGAGAGCGGGCCCCCGGCAGCGGCCGCGGAACGCGCGGGGGCGTGGCTCGCGGGAATTCGCGATGCGCTGGACAAGATGCGCAAGCGTGCGGCGTAGGGCGACGAGGACCGCATGAGACCTCCGCCCGGCCGTCCCAGCGAGGGTTCGCTCCCCCTCGACATCAGCGGAGGCCGCGGATGAGCTGGCTGCAAAAACTGCTGCCGCCGCGAATCACCAGCACGCCCGGCGTCAAGAAAATGGCGGTGCCGGAAGGGCTGTGGATCAAGTGTCCGGCGTGCGAAGCGGTGCTCTATCGCACCGACCTCGAGAAGAATCTCTTCGTCTGTCCGAAGTGCAATTTTCATGTGCGCGTGCCCGCCCGCGAGCGCATCGAGCAGTTGCTGGATCCGGAAGGACGATTCGAGATCGGCTCGGAGGTCGTTCCGATCGACAGCCTCAAGTTCAAGGACCAGAAGAAGTATCCCGAGCGGCTCGTCGCCGCGCTCGACGAGACCGGCGAGACCGACGCGCTCGTCGTGCTGCAGGGAAGCGTCGCGAGCGTGCCGCTGGTGCTCGCGTGCTTCGAGTTCGAATTCATGGGCGGCTCGATGGGCTCGGTGGTCGGCGAGCGTTTCGTGCGTGGCGTGCGGGTCGCGTACGAGAACCGGATTCCATTCGTCTGCATTTCGGCATCGGGCGGCGCGCGAATGCAGGAAGGCGTGAACTCGCTGTTCCAGATGGCGAAGACGACCGCGGTGCTGCAGGAATTGACCCGGGCCCGCGTCCCGTTCGTGTCGATCCTGACCGATCCGACGATGGGCGGTGTCTCGGCGTCGTTCGCGTTCGTGGCCGACCTCGTGATCGCGGAGCCGGGCGCGTTGATCGGCTTCGCGGGACCGCGCGTGATCGAGCAGACGGTCCGCGAAAAATTGCCCGAAGGGTTTCAGCGCGCCGAGTTTCTGATGGAAAAGGGCGCGATCGACATGATCATCGACCGGCGGCAGCTGAAGAACGAGCTTGCGCGGCTGCTCGCGCATCTGACGGGCCAGCCCGCACCCGCACCCTGATCGGGTGGCCGCCATCAAGCGCGCCCTTCGTCCGGCGAATCTGATCCGCTCCATGGTCGCCGTCCGCAAGTACGGGTGCTGACGGCATCGCGATGAGCCGCCCCGGCACGCTCGCCGCCTGGCTCGCGTATCTCGAGACGCTGCATCCGAAGGCCATCGCGCTGGGCCTCGAGCGAGTCGCGCTCGTGCACGCGAAAATGCGCGTCACCCTCGAATGTCCGATCGTCACCGTAACCGGTACCAACGGCAAGGGGTCGACGTGCGCCATGCTCGATTCGATGCTGCGCTGCGCCGGTCATCGCACGGGTCTTTACACCTCGCCGCATCTGGTTAGCTATAACGAGCGGGTACAGGTTGGCGGCGAGCCGCTCCACGATGCGGCGCTGGTCGCCGCGTTCAATGCGGTCGAGGACGCGCGCGGCGATGTTCCGCTGACCTATTTCGAGTACGGCACGCTCGCGGCGCTCCGCGTCTTCGCGCACGCGGGGCTCGACGTCGCCATCCTCGAAGTGGGACTTGGCGGTCGCCTCGACGCCGTCAATGTCGTCGCCGCCGACGTTGCCGTCGTGACGAGCATCGCGCTCGATCACATGGATTACCTGGGTCCGACACGTGCGGACATCGCCTATGAGAAGGCGGGAATTTTTCGCGCGGGGCGACCCGTGGTCTGCGCGGAGCCCGATCCGCCGATGCCGCTGACCGAGCATGCGCTGGCTATCGGCGCTCCGGTGACCCAGATCGGACGCGACTATGGCTTCGTCGCGCTGGATCGGCAGTGGCAGTACTGGGGCCCCGGGGGGCAGCGCCATGGCCTGCCATACCCCGCATTGCGCGGCGCCTATCAGCTTGCGAACGCCGCGACTGCACTCGCGGTCGTCGATCTCCTGCGCGATCGCCTGCACGTCAGCGCTGGCGCCGTTCGTGACGGGCTTTGCGCGGTTCGCCTCGCCGGGCGCTTCCAGGTGCTTCCCGGACAACCCGCAATCGTGCTCGATGTCGCGCACAATCCGCATGCGGCGCACGTGCTCAATGCGACGCTCGGGACGATGGGCTACTTTCCGGAAACGCTGGCGGTGTTCGGCATGCTTGCCGACAAGGATGTGCGCGGTGTGATCGCTGCGCTCAAGGGACGCGTTGACCGCTGGTTCGTCGCGACCTTGCCGGGACCGCGCGGTGCCGCTGCCGATGCGCTCCGCGCCGAGCTCTTGGACGCCGGAGTCGACCCGAGCGCCGTTCGCACGCTTCGCCAACATCGAGGCGGGATTCCTGGCCGCGCGCGAGGAGGCGAGCGAAGCTGATAGAATCATCGCTTTCGGATCGTTCCTGACGGTGGCGGCCGCGCTGGCTGCGGCGAAGCCGGTAACGGAGCGCGTAACGGACCATGGCTGAACGAAGCGCTGACAACGCCGAACTCATCGTCGACGACATGAAGCGCAAGGCGCGCCGGCGCTTGGTCGGTGCAGTCGTACTTGCGCTGGCGGCCGCGATCATCGTGCCGATGCTGCTCGAAAAGGAACCGCGTCCGCTCGGCGACGACGTCTCCGTGCAGATTCCGCCGGTCGACGAGGGCAAGTTCGTCAACCGATTGACGGGCAAGATCGGCGAGATGAAGAGTTTGCCGAAGGCGGACGGCAAGGCGAACGCCGGTGCCGTGGCCAGCAAGGCCGAAGTGAAACCCGATGCCGCGATCGAATCGGCGTTGCCCGCGCGCGCCGGGCAATCGGCGCCACCCGCGCCGTCGGCGAAAGCCGCTCCTTCGCTGTCGAGCGATCCGCCCGTGCCGAGAAAATCGGTGGCCGAGGCCGAGCAGCGCGTGATGGCGCCTCCCGCGAAATCGGATGCGAAGGCTGAGATCAAGCCCGCGTCCCAGGAACGCGAGGCGAAGTCGGCGCCGAAGGCCGAAGCCGCGTCCGCGGAGGCGAAGACTGAACCGAAACCGGCGCCGAAAGTGGAAGCCAAGGCCGCGCCGGCTGGTGAGGCAAACCGCGACTCCAAGGCGGCTGCCGCCGACACGAAACCTGCGGCCGCAACGGTGCCGCAGGCAATACCCGCGGCAGCGGCGAAGGTCGAAGGATTTGTCGTGCAACTCGCCGCCTTCGCCGACGACAAGGGTGCGAACGCACTGGCGAACAAGTTGAAGAAGAATGGTTACGCCGCCTACGTCCAGCCGGTCGAGACGTCGCGCGGCACGCTCTGGCGCGTTCGCGTCGGCGGCTACCCATCGCGGCCTGAAGCCGATGCCGCGCGCGTGACCCTCAAAGGCGAAGGCTACAGCGGGATCGTCGCGCCAGCGCAGTGACGCCGGGCAGCTTCGCACGCGGTTTCCCTGTTCCGGTCCACAGCGGATGAACGGTTTCGATCTTGCCCTTGTCGCGCTCGTCGGACTGTCGACGCTGTACGGATTCGTCCGCGGCGTCATTCGCGAGCTGATTGCGCTCGTCACCTGGATCGTCGGCCTCATCGCCGCCATCGAGGGTGCCGGTGCGTTGGCCGACCTCGCGCCGTGGCTCAACCTGCCGCCGGAGGCCAAGCAGGCGCTCGCGTTCGCCGTTATCCTGATCGGAGTGATGATCCTCGGGGCCGTGGTGTCGCGGATGCTGTCGCGGGTCGTGCGCGCGATCGGGCTGGGCTTCACCGACCGCATGCTGGGCGCGGCGTTCGGTGTGGCGCGCGGGGTCGCGGTCGTCGTCCTGTTTGCGCTGGTCGCGGGGGTCACGGCCCTGCCCAAGCGCGATTGGTGGCAGAATTCGGCTCTGGGACAGCCGCTGGCGCAGGCCGCGTTGGCGTTGAAGCCGTATCTGCCGCGGGCATGGGCCGAGAAGCTGGATTTTTCGCCGGCGGGGATATTCTCCGCGCGTCTAGGAGAGCTCGTTTCATGTGTGGAATCATAGGCGTCGTCGCGCACACGCCGGTCAATCAGGTGCTGTACGACGGGCTGCTGCTGCTCCAGCATCGCGGGCAGGATGCCGCCGGCATCGTCACCAACGACGGCGCATCGTTCCACATGCACAAGGCGGGCGGCTACGTCCGCGACGTCTTCCGCACCCGCAACATGCGCGACCTGTCGGGCAACCTCGGCATTGGCCACTGTCGCTATCCCACCGCGGGCAGTGCGTCCTCAGAGCTCGAATCGCAGCCGTTCTACGTGAATTCCCCGTTCGGCATCACGCTCGCGCACAACGGCAACCTGACCAACAGCGAGGCGTTGAAGCGCGAGTTGTTCCAGCTCGATTTCCGGCACGTCAACACCAACTCGGACTCCGAAGTCCTGTTGAACGTGCTGGCGCTCGAACTCGAGCGCGCGGCGCATCACGCGCGGCTCGACGCCGATGCCATCTTCACGGCGGTTGCCGGCGTGCACCGACGCTGCCGCGGCGCGTACGCGATCGTCGCCCTGATCGCGGGCTGCGGGCTGGTCGCGTTTCGCGATCCATTCGGCATCCGCCCGCTCATCATCGGTGTCAACGAGGCGATGGGCGGGACCGAGTACGTCGTCGCGAGCGAATCGGTCGCGCTGGAGGCGCTGGGCTTTTCGGTGCTGCGCGACGTTGCACCGGGGGAGGCCGTCTTCGTCGACCAGACCGGGTCGTTCCACGCGCGCAAGTGTTCCGACCACGCGGTGCTCGCGCCATGCATCTTCGAATACGTCTATCTGGCGCGGCCCGACTCGGTGATCGACGGCACGTCGGTGTACGAATCGCGGCTCAACATGGGCGAACAGCTCGCGCACAAGATCCGCGGCATTCCGGAGGCACGTGACATCGACGTGGTGATCCCCATTCCGGATTCGAGCCGCCCTTCGGCGCTGCAGCTCGCCAACACGCTCGGGCTCACGTACCGGGAAGGGTTCGTCAAGAACCGCTACGTCGGCCGCACGTTCATCATGCCGGGACAGGCGTTGCGCAAGAAGAGCGTTCGTCAGAAGCTGAACCCGATCGGGATGGAGTTCAAGGACAAGGTCGTTCTGCTCGTCGACGATTCGATCGTGCGCGGCACGACGTCGCGGGAAATCGTGCAGATGGCGCGCGAAGCCGGCGCGCGCAAGGTGTACTTCGCCTCCGCGAGCCCGCCGGTTCGCTTTCCGAATGTCTACGGCATCGACATGCCCAACCAGGACGAGCTGGTGGCTACCGGCCGCACGGAGGCCGAAATCGCGCGTGAAATCAGCGCCGACCTTCTCGTCTACCAGGATCTTCCCGCGTTGAAGGCGGCGGTTCGTGCGGGAAATCCCAACCTCGCTGGGTTCGAGGCCTCGTGTTTCGACGGCCAATACATCACCGGCGACGTGACCGCGGATTACCTGTCGCATCTCGCCACGTTGCGCGATATCGCGCGTGGCGAGATCGATAACGAGGCCGACGCCGAGGCGACCGAACCGGTTGCCGCCGGCGGCTGACGCGCTCGTCGCGCCAGAAAATGCAACGCGGCCATGCGGCCGCGTTGTGCGTCAACTCCGCAAAATGCGGCCGGCGCTACTTCACCGCAGCAACCATATAGTCGACGGCGGCCTTGACGTCGGCATCGGCCAGCGATGCGTTGCCGCCCTTGGCGGGCATCGCGCCCTTGCCTTTGAGCGCGATTGCGTACACGGCGTCGATCCCGGCCTTGAGGCGCGGCGCCCACACAGCTTTGTCGCCGAACTTGGGCGCGCCGGCGATCCCGGCGCCATGGCAGGCCGCGCACGTGGCGGCGTAGATTTTCTTGCCATCCACTTTGCCGTTCGCAGGCGCCGACGCTGGTGCAGCGGACGCGACGGCCGGCGCGGAAGCGGCCGCTTTCGCGACTCCCGAGTTGAACATGAACTCGATCGCGCGCTTGACTTCGACGTCGGACAGATCCGCCATGCCGGCGCGCGCGGGCATGCCGCCATGGCCCTTGAGCGCCGCTTGCGTGACGGTCGCGAGGCCTTTGGCCACCCGTGGCGTCCATGCCGCGCTGTCGCCGATCTTGGGTGCGCCACGCTCGCCGGTCAAATGACATTTCGCGCACGCGGCTTTCACGACTTCTTCGCCGGTGCGGTCGGTGCCCTTGCCGGTGGCGGTGGCGGCGGCCGGAGGCTCCTTCCAGTTTCCGCCGGACTTGTTGGCCATGAAGACGACGGCACGCTCGATCTCGATGTTTTCGAAATCCGGGTTGCCGCCCTTCGGGGGCATTGCACGTATGCCCTTGACCGCATGGTCGACCGTCGAGGCGAGCCCCTGCGCGATGACCTTGGCCCATGCCGCGCTGTCGCCTACCTTCGGCGCGCCGGCGAGTCCACCTTCGTGGCACGTCTTGCACACCTGGTTGTAAACCTGCTCGCCGCTCAACCGGCCCTTGGGCCCCGCGGCGAGCGCGAGCATGACGTCGCCGACCGGCTTGATCCGGTTCAACACCGCATTCTCGTCACCACTGGCACGGACCGGGGCGTCCGTGATGTATTGCGCAAGGAGGACGATGACCGCGATCGGAACGATGAATGCGAGCGCGACAATGACGACAAGCTGCTTCCAGTTCTTGATAGGGGAGGCGTGTTGATCCGGTTCTTGCATGGCGTTCCTGGTCCGGCGGGGGTTCTTCGGTGCGGTGCGCTTGTTCCCGGCGATCCGGCCGGAAAGAGCATCCGGAACTTCGATCGGGAAATGACCTCACATTATACCGGGGCGCGCAGGGCATCGGAATCTCGGCTGGACGCTCGTTCGATCGGCACGGTAAAATCGGCTACGGAGCGCCCGTAGCTCAGTTGGATAGAGTGTTGGTTTCCGAAGCCAAAGGTCACAGGTTCGACTCCTGTCGGGCGCGCCAAATCCAGATCCGGAGATAATCGCAGCGGCATTCCCCCGCCAATGCCACGGCTCAAAGTGCTGCGGCGCAGCGAATTGACGGCAGATGGACCATAGGCGGCTTGCCGGGACGTCGCATACGAATGACCGAACAAATGTTGCCATGCATTTGCAGACTTGGCGCGAACAGACCCTGAACCGAAGGAGGCGTACCGATGTACCCCCAACCGATTGATCACGCCAATTCGCCCGTCCGATCGCCGTGGCGTGTCGTTGTAGCGGCGTGCATGGCCGTCGTGTTTGCCGGCCATGGCGCGGCGCAGGCCCCCGCCGCCGGCGCAGGTGCGCCGCCGCCATCGACCGCGCAACTCGACACGCTCGTCGGCCCGATCGCGCTCTACCCGGATGACCTCGTGGCGATCATCCTGCCCGCCGCGACGAATCCGCTGCAGATCGTGCAGGCGGATCGTTTCCTGGACAAGCGCAAGACGGATCCCAAGCTGCCGGTCGACACCAAGTGGGATGACGCCGTGAAGGCGCTGGTCAACTACCCGGACGTCGTGAAGATGATGAGCGGCGATCTCGACTGGACGTCGGCGCTGGGCGAGGCCGTCGTGGCCGACCAGGGCGCGGTGCTCGAGGCGATCCAGAGCTTCCGCCGCCGGGCGCAGGCGGTGGGCAATTTGAAGACCGATACCAAGCAGGTCGTGGAGGTCGAGAAGGAGATCATCAAGATCGTCCCGGCCAATCCGGAAGTGATCTACGTGCCCCAGTACAACCCGACCACGATCGTGGTAGCGGGCGGTTATCCGTGGGGTTACTGGCCCACGCCCTATCCGGTCTACTACTACCCGTATCCGCCCGGCGCGGCGTTCGCAACCGGCCTCATCTGGGGCGCTGCGATCGGTGCGGCATGGAACGGCGGCCGCTACGCGACGCACTACGGCGCCAACGGCAATATCAATATCAACACCGGCAACATCAACGTCAATCGCAATGTCAACACCGGTAACATCAACACCGGCAATATCAATCGATCGGGCGGCGCAACGACGCTCCCGGCGCAGGGTTCCAGCACGGCGTGGAAATCCGACAAGCGACCGGGGCAGGTGAGCAGCACGACGGGCCGTGCGGCGCCGACCACGCGCGTGGGAGATGCATCGGCGGCTGGCGGCGCGGGTGCGGCTCGCGCATCGACGCAGCCAACAGGCAGTCTTGGTGGTACGGCTGGGCAGGGCGCCGCGGCACGCGACCGCGCCGGTTCGGCGAGCGCGTCGCAGCGCGCGGGCTCGGTCAGCGCGTCGCCGCGCGACAGTTTCGGCGGCGCGGGAGGCAGCGCTATGAGCGGCTATGGCTCGGGTCGCCAGACGCAGATGGACAGTTCGCGCGGTGCGGCGAGCCGCAGTTCGATGTCGAGCGGCGCGTCGCGTTCGATGTCCGGCGGCGGCGGGGCGCGTGGCGGCGGCGGTGGCGGTGGCCGGGGTGGCGGTGGTCGTCGCTAGTCGCCGCATCGCCCCCAATCGCAATCAACAGGGAACGAACTCGATGAAACCGATCAAGATGTTGGCCGTCGCTTGTCATGCGGCGGCGATGCTGATGTTGGCGTTTTCGCTTTCGGCATTCGCGGCGAACCAGAGGACATTCGCAAGCCCCGACGCTGCGTTGGATGCCTTCATGGCAGCGCTCAAGGCGGACGACGATGCCGCGCTGATCGCGATTTTCGGCGATGCGCAACAGGGTCTTGTCGTCAGTCCGGATCGCGCCGCCAATTCCGCCACGCGCGCGAAGGTCCTGGCCGCGCTCCAGACATTTCGTGTGCTCGACGATCGTGGTCCCGACCGCCGCGTGCTGCTGATCGGCGACCAGGCGTGGCCGCTGCCGATTCCGTTGGTGCGCGAAAAGGACGCATGGCGGTTTGCGACCGAGGAAGGCGCTGAGGAGCTCGTCAACCGCCGTATCGGCGGGAACGAACGCCATGCGATCGAAGTGCTGCGCGCCTATATCGACGCGCAGCGCCAGTACGCATCGGGCGACCGCAATGGCGACGGCGTGCTCCAGTACGCGCAGAATCTGGGCAGCACGCCTGGCAAGCGGGATGGCCTGTATTGGCCGGCAGACGCCGCCAAGGGCGAAGAACAGAGTCCCCTAGGGCCGCTGGTCGCCGAAAGCGCAGCGTATCTCAAGGGACACAAGTCCGGCGACGCGTTTCGCGGCTATCACTTCAAGATCCTGACACGCCAGGGCAAGAACGCGGCGGGCGGTGCGTACAGCTACGTCATCAACGGCCGCATGATCGCGGGCTTTGCGATGGTCGCGTATCCGGCCCGGTATGGCGACAGTGGCGTGATGACGTTCATCGTGAGCAACAACGGCAAGATCTACGAAAAGGACCTCGGCCGCGCCTCGACGGCCAGCGGCGGCAAGATGACGAGTTTCGACCCGGGCCCCGGGTGGAAGGAAGTCATTCAATGACCCGGCCATGACGCCGGACCGCATCACGGCGGGAAGGCCGTAGCACGGCTTCATGCGCGATACCGCGGACGGAATCGTCCCGGTTTGACGTTTCGCAAGACGCGCCAGGGGCGCGGTCGGCACACGGCGGCAGCGGGATCGCGACGCCGATCCCGATAGCGAATGGCGCGCGCCATTCGCATCGCCGCATTGGCGCGCTCGATCGCCACATCGGCCACTGGATTCCCGGCTTCCACGAAAGGACCCAGTCATGAAAAATATCGTGATCCTCGGCGCAGGTACCGGCGGCGTCCTGACCGCCAACCTGCTCTCCCATCGTCTCGATCTCGGCCAATGGACGATCACCGTGATCGATCGCGGGAGCCTGCACGTGTACCAGCCGGGGCTGCTGTTCGTCCCTTTCGGCATGTATGGGTACGAGTCGCAAGACGACGTCGTCCGGCCCATCGCCGCGCCATTGCCGCGCAATGTCCGGCTCGTCAACGCCGACATTCGGCTCATCGACCACGCGAAAAAGAAAGTGGAGACCGACGGCGGCGACTACCCGTACGATTTCCTGATCTGCGCCCTGGGCTGCCACGTCGCGCCGGAGGAGGTAGAGGGCATGGCGGAAGCCATGGGTACCGGCGTGCACACGTTCTACACGCTCGATGGTGCGCTGGCGATGCGCGGGGCGCTCGACGCAATGAACGAAGGCCGGCTCGTCATCGACATCTGCGAGATGCCGATCAAATGTCCGGTGGCGCCGCTCGAGTTTGCGTTCCTCGCCGACTATCACTTCAGGCAGAAGGGAATACGTGACCGGTTCGAGATCTCGCTCGTCACACCCTATACCGGAGCGTTCACGAAGCCGAATGCCAATCGTGTTCTGTCCAAGGTGGCCGACGCAAAGGGCATCAAGGTCGTGCCGAATTTCGCGATTTCCGCCGTGGACGCGGCGAAGAAGACCATCCACACGTTCGATGGCCGGACGGTCGACTACGATCTGCTGTGCGCCATCCCTCCCAACCTCGGGCCGGCGGTGATCGATGACTCCGAGCTCGGCGACGGCGCGGGATACGCCCTCACCGATCCGAGGACGCTCAAGAGCCGTAAGGCCGACCACATCTATCTGATCGGTGACAACACCAACGTCGGAACGTCCAAAGCCGGATCGGTCGCGCATTTCGAAGCCGAGACGGTGGTCGAGAACCTGTTGCGCGAAATCGACGGCAAACCGGCGCTCGCGAGCTTCGACGGCCACGCCAACTGCTTTGTCGAGACGGGTGATCACAAGGCGATGCTGCTCGATTTCAACTACGACATCGAGCCGCTGGAAGGCTCGTTCCCCCTGCCGCATGCGGGCCCGTTCTCGCTGCTCGAAGAGAGCTACATGAACCACATGGGCAAACTCGCGTTCAAGTGGGTCTACTGGAACATGCTGCTGCCGGGGCACCTGCCCAATGTGCCGCTCCTGCCGTCGCACATGAGCTTCATGGGCAAGAAGCTCGAAACGGCGCCGCAGATTCGCAACGCGCAGGCCATGTGCGTCCGCGAAGTGATGACGAAGGACGTTGTCACCGTCAGGCTGGGTACCGCGTTGCCTGCGGCGGCGGAACTGATGGTGGAGAAGAAGATCAGTGGCCTGCCCGTCGTGGATGCCGAGGACAAGCTCGTCGGGATTCTGACCGAGGCGGATTTCCTTTCGGCGATGAACCTCCAAAGCGGGATCGTCGCCCATGCGCTGGAGACGGTCGTGCGCAAGCGTCGGACCCGCAAAGGCATGGGTACGATCGTCGAGGACATCATGACTCGCAAACCGCTCACCATCGGTGAGTCCGATACGCTGGAAAAGGCCGTCCAGACGATGGACCGGAACAAGGTGAAACGGCTGGTCGTGACCGGAGACGACGGGCGTCTTTGCGGCGTGATCTCGCGCGGGGATCTCATCAAACTGTTCGCGATGAAATAGAATGCGGTCAATTCCCGCGAGAGGCGGGCGAAAGATCGCACTGTGAGCGTTGCCGTCCCCGAATTCACCGAATCCGACCGTCGCTTCGCCCGGGCGATCGCGCGGTTCGACGCGGCGAACGGGAAGGATCCCAACCAGGATCTGGTCGATGGCCGTCTGCGACCGAAGGAGCAGCTCTACGCCGAGCGCCTCACCGCCATGCTCGAGCGATTTGCGCCGCAGGCATCCGAGGCGCTTCGCCTCGCCGCGCGCTGCCAGCACATCGAGCGCTGGAAGATCCCTCGCGCCGACTATCCGATGACGCGCGTCGGCTACCATCAGTGGCGCACGCGACTGCGCGACTTTCATGGCGACCGCGCCGCGGCGATTCTGCGCGACGCGGGTTACGACGACGCGATGATCGTGCGCGTGCGCTCACTGATCCGCAAAGAGGCGCTGAAGACCGATGCCGAGGCGCAGGCGCTGGAGGATGTCGTCGACCTCGTGTTCCTGGAAAGCTACCTCGAAGCTTTCGTCGCAAGTCATCCGGGCTACGACGAGGCGAAGTTCGTCGACATCCTCAAGAAGACGGCGAAGAAAATGTCGGGGCAAGGCCGCGCAGCGGCGTTGACGCTGATCGCTCCGCCGCCGGCGCTGGTGCCGGTGCTCCGACGGGCGATGGACGCGGTATGCGCGGCGTCCGATGAACGTCGTCCGGACGCCGCCATGTAGTGTTCAACCGCCGCCCATCGTCAGCCCGCGTTTGCGTGTCTAGCCCCAAGCGCGTGGACAGGTGTCCCCATTGTTGACACACTCTCGATTTTTGGGGAAGACGTTTGCCCGATTCCAGCGAGCAGGCCATCATGACGACCCTGAAAATCGGCGCGTTCTGCATTGGCATCCTGCTGTTGTCGACTGCGGCGGCGCAGAGCTATCCGTCGAAACCGATTCAAATGATTTCCCCGGTGCAGGCGGGAAGCGCAGGCGACACGTCGCTGCGCATCCTGACGCAGAAGATGGCGGAAAACATGGGTCAGACCATCGTCGTGGAGAATCTGCCAGGGGCGGCCGGCATGATCGGTGCTGACCGCCTGGCGCAAGCGACGCCCGATGGCTACACGATCGGCGGCATTAGCGACAGCACGCTCACTTATGTCCCGATCGTGCAGGGCCGGGTGGGATTCGATCCGCTCGCCGTGTTCGAGCCGATCAGCCTCGTGTCCGAAAGCACCTGGGTGCTGATTGTCCACCCGTCGGTTCCGGCAGGTAACGTGAGCGAACTGATTGCGCTGGCGCGGGTGCAGCCCGGAAAAGTGGATTACGCGTCGGCCGGCGTCGGTGGGTCTCACCATGTCGTAATGGAGATGTTCAAGGCGGCGACGCACGCCGATCTAACGCACATCCCGTTTCGCGGCGCGGCGCAGGCGGCGCTGGACGTGCAGAGCGGGCGGGTGCCGGTGATGTTTTCCGCGCTATCCGTCGTGCTGGCAGGGATCAGGGATGGTCGGTTCCGCGCGCTCGCGGTTGCCACAGAGGCCCGCTCGCCGCTGCTTCCCGGCGTCCCGACGTTTGCGGAGTCCGGGGTTCCGGGTTTCGTGTTCTCGACGTGGACCGGGGTCTTTGCGCCCAAGCGCACTCCGCGAACCATCCTGGACCGGTTGAACTCAGAGGTCGAAACGGCCCTCAGCGATCCGGTTGTTCGCGAACGCCTGCTGTCGTTGGGCGCTACTCCGCGGCCGACGACGCCGGAGAAACTCGGAAATCTGACACGCAGCACCTATGCGAAAATGGCCCGGATCATCGAAGCCGCGGGTATCAAGGGTAATTAACAAGGAACGGCGGACGACGTGGATTGTTCGCAAGAAAACTTTGCCGAAGCATTGCTGGCGCGCGCCGCGAGCCAACCGGACGCGCCGTTGCTGCATGTCCCCGGGCGGCCGGCCGTCACCTACCGCGACCTGGGCGAGCAGATTGGGCACGTCCGCGAACGTTTGCGCGACTGGGGCATTGTGCAGGGCGATGTCGTCGCGGGTTGCATAGACTCCCGTCCCCATATGGCACTCGCATGCGCGGCCTTCCCGTCGTCGTCGACGTTCGCCCCGTTGAGCCCGGTGCTGACCGTTGACGCCTACGCGAGCCTGCTTGAACGACTGTGCCCGAGAGCGGTGCTGGTCGAGGGTGCGCTCGATCATCCACTGCGGATCGCCGCGGCTCGGCTCGGAATTGGCGAGGTTCACATCGCGCAGGATCCGGTGGCGGCGTTCGGCCGGTTCGTTCTCGATCGGCCGGCAGCGAGCACGGGTCGCCACCGGAACAACCGTTCGTGCGCTGAAGCCGCCTTTGTTCTCGTCACGTCGGGAACGACGGGCCGAGCCAAGCTTGTGCCGGTGGGCCATCGGCAGATGCTGTTGTTTGCGCGGATGCTGACCGAGTGGCTGCAACTTACACCAGACGACATCGGCTGCAGTTTGTCGCCCTTCCATCTTGCCGGCGGATTGCGCGTGGCGCTCCTGATTCCCGCACTCGGCGGTGGGTCGGTCATCTGTCTCCCCGAAGCCGACGTCGATGGTTTTTTTGGCGCCATCGACGAATTCCATCCGACGTATCTATGTGCGGGATTCGCGATCCATCGTACGATTCTGCGTCGGTCCGCCGCCTTTCGCGACCAGATCGCACGCAGTCGGCTGCGATTTCTGCGCACGACGTCGGGACGACTCGAGCTCAGCGAAATCGACGAACTGGAAAAAATATTTGATGCGCCGGTGGTCGTCAGTTTTGGATCGACCGAAGCCTGTGGAATTGCACACGACCCGTTGCCGCCGCGCCTGCGCAAACGCGGTGCCGTCGGAATTCCGACGGTCAATGAAGTTGCCGTAATCGACGCCTCCGGCCGGTTCCGCCCGCAAGGATCGGCTGGGGAGATCGTAGTCCGGGGTCCGCTGGTCTGCGATGGCTATTTCGACGATCCGGACGGTACCGTCCGATCGTTTGTTGGCAACTGGTTTCGCACGGGGGATCTTGGCCGGATCGACGACGATGGCTACGTCTTCCTGAGCGGACGGATCAACGAAATGATCAACCGCGGCGGCGAGAAGATTTCTCCGATGGAGATCGACAGCGCACTCGAATCGCTGCCGGGTATCGCCGAAGCGGCCGCGTTCGGCGTGCCGCACCCGAGCCTCGGTGAAGAACTGGTCGCGGCGGTGGTACGCGAAGCTGGCGCGACGATCGACGAAACCGACATCATCGCTCGGGTTCGCGAGAGAATGGGGTCACGTCACGTGCCACGCCGAATCTATTTCGTCGATCGATTGCCGCGAACCGATCTGGGCAAGGTGCGCCGAAATGCGCTGGCACAATCGTTCGTTTCCGAATTGCGCACCGCCGCGTCCGGTGATGCCGCCGTGGCCGAAAGTGCGGCATTGCCTGCGGAAGCGGCACTTTCAAGACTGTGGTCGACGATCCTCGGCGCGGGCGTTATCGGACGCCATGACGACTTTTTTCTCGTTGGCGGTGATTCGGTGAGTGGGACGCAACTTCTGGCGCGCGTCAAGATGATATTTGGTGTCGAGCTCCCGATCAAGGCACTGTTCGGTGAGGCGGCGACGATCGCCGGCATGGCGCGAGCGATCGAGTCCGGACGCGCGCCGGCGCCGCGCGCGCTGGCCGGATTTCGCGATGCGTCGCCGACACTTGCCCTGGACGGGCGCATACCCGTGCGCCGGGGACGATGATCTGCGCAAAGTATTAGGCTTCGGGACAACGAAGTGCAACGTGCCAAAGCCGGCAAGCGAGTAGGGGATGAACACTTGGATCGCTGCGACCGGCAACAGCTCAGAGGGTCCACGGCGGCGTCGCCGGCGCCGGGCGCCTGCACGTGCAGTCGGGCCGCAGCAATCTCGATCGTGCACATCCCTCGATTTCGCGCTGGGACTTGACCTGGCACAGGAAACGCGGCGCTTGGAAGGTTACGATGTGAAAGTAAGAGACGCTTCGTCGGCGTTTTCGGCAAGCAGCAATCGGTGATTGTCGGGACGCCAGCCGATCTCGGCGGAGGCCGATGTGAGCACAACGCTCAGTAGACTCGTGGCTTGGACCATTGCAATGTCCGCATCCTTGTTTGCGACGCGGATTGGTGCTGGGAGTCTGAGCCGGGGATCCTTTGGAAATTTTGCATCTAGGGGGGAGGCAATTGGAGGTGCATGCCATGTCTGAAGAACGTCCACTTTCGGTTCGAACCGGTACCGCGGAAGTGATTCCCGGATGGGTGAAGTTTGCCTTTTGGGGCAGCGTCACGGGTCTGGTTGTCGCCTTAGGCACGTTATTCGTGGTGGCCGTGTTATACGGCGACACAATTGGACTTGCGCCAGCCGCCTGCGTGGTCCTGGGTTGTACCCTGACGGTCTTGCTCAGCCAGCCGGCAGGGCTTGCCGGAATCGTCGCAGGGGCGATGGTTGGAGCGGTGATCGGGGGCGCCGTCCACCGCAAGCGTCATTCGCCGCGTGCGATGTAGAAGTCGGCAGCGTTGCAGGCCGGAAACCGCGCCTGCCCGAACCCCAAGGGTGTCGCTGCGTAGCCCCGCTCTTGGCGGCCGGCGCGCCGCTGTCCCGCTCCCTGTATCCGCTTGCCTTTACCGCAGGCAAGCGGATGCGACCTACTTCACCAGTGGATACCCTGCCTTCACCCAATCCTCGAGCTTCATGTCGACTGACGCCACGTTGGTGAAACCGAGGTCCTGCAGGCTCTTCGTGGCCAGCGCACAGCGCCCACCGGTCTTGCCGTACAGGGTCAGCTTCCGCGCCGTGTCGGTCTTGTCGGGAATGCCGACGTGGGTCCAGATCGTAAACTCGATCAGGCCACGCGGAACATTGATCGCGCCGGCGATGTGACCGTCGACGAACTCTTCGGGTTCGCGCACGTCGACAAGAATTCCGACGCCCTTGCGATCGATCGCCATCTTGAAGTCGGCCATCGTGATCGTCTTCACCTGCTTCTTGGTACTGGCGACGAGCTGCCCGACCGAAGGTGGATAGTTCTGCGCAAGAACGGAGGCCGGAAATGCCAGGCTGATCGCCGCGAGGACTGCAATTGCGAAGGAGTTCTTATTGCTCAACATGATGGAACCGCCTTGCTGAAAATGGTTGCCGGGATTGGCGGGACGAAGTTGTTTGGATTGCAGCGCACGCTGACGCCACCGCGATGTGCTCTCGAGTCCACAGGTGTTCATTGGGCGGTGGCCTGAACTACCTGGCTGACCTGTCCGGCGCTGACCGTGACCCAGCGCAGCGCGAAGCCGCCGACCAGGACGAGCAGCGCAGGCAGGACGAGGTGTGGAATACGTTGGCCAAGTTCGAGACCGTGCAGCGCCAGAAGCACATTTCGCGGTAGGTCGGCACCGTACTGATGCCGGCGAACAGGGCAGTGGCGGCCGCGGCGGCCCGCGTGAACGGGTCCCCGTCTTCCGGAGCGGCGGGTACGTGTAGCTGCGGAAATCGTGAGGAATCGCCGGCAAGTTGCGGGTGCGCTCTCCCGCTGATTCGCATGCAAAGTCCCTGCCGCTCGGCAGCGATGGAATCAGCGGTGGCAACCCAGGTGAACGGTTTGCAATCGGAAGTGTGGTTGGCGACCAAATGAACGGTACGTTGAATCGCTTCACGCATCGTGCGGAACGAACCGCGTCGTATGAATGGCCGCAGCCGTCGCAATGTGCACGTCGGCAACAGTCACTCCCGCTCCGTTTCCAACTTGCAACGGGAATCGCTCTCGCCCCCCATTAGGCCATGGTGGCCGCCTTTCGATAGCCCCCGCCCACGAACCGGACACCAACTCTTCCCGAGTCCGTGCAGACGATGACGAGGACGTGCTCCTCTTCGAGCATGTGGTAATGCGCCGGGTAGGACTCCTTGCTCGGCGCAAGCTCTTCGCTCGAGACGCCGACGTGCGCGCAGCCACCGAACGCTCCCAGTTGCTTCATGCGCACGCCAATATGGGCACCGTGCGAATGCTTTTCCCGGGGAACGGCCTCCACGGCAAATGGCTCATACAACCTATCGGCGCTGGTCAAGGTAGATTTTGGCGCCAAGGCAGCCCCCCGCGTTGCGGAGCCGGTCACGCGACCAGCCGCATTGCGTTTAGCTAGGCCGAGTGCTTGCGCTTTTCGGCGAGCAACTCCTCGGTATTTCTGATGGCGGATTCGATCCCGTCCATGTTGGGATTCACGCGCAGGGCGCGCTTCCAATAGGCGATCGCCTTTTCGTATTGCTGGAGCTGGAAGTAGATCTGGCCGTAGCCGGCGAGCGCGCCGAAGTGATTTCGATTGCGTTTCATGACTTCGTCGCAGTCGGCAAGCGATCGCTTGAATTCACCGGCGAGAAACAGCACGGTCGCGCGCCGGTTCCATCCTTCCGCAAACGAGGGCTTGCGGCGGATCACCTCCGAGAACGTGGCGATCGATGCCTTGAACTCCTGCGCCTGCATCTCCTCCATCCCTTTTGTCATCAGTGCGTCGATTGCCGCGTCCCCCGACCGGCTCCACAGGAGCCACAGGCCCTGCTCGGCGTAGCCTCGCACGAACGGATTCTCGTCGGTCAGGCGTTGCAGAAGCGCTTCGTCGTCGGACGGCATCCCGTTGGTCGCGATCCATGCGATGGCCTCGGCGCGGCGTACGGGCTCCGCTGCGCTCAGGCCCGCCAGCGCTTCGTCACGACCCGTATAGGGGCCGACCTGAGCGCAGGTGACGGAGGTCAGGAGAAGCGTGAGGAGCAGGACGGGAAGATATTGCATGGTTGGCACCTCCCTGATACAGACTTGGGAACGCGGTTTCGAGCGCGCTACGCCGGAGCGCATCCACCGGTCGCGCCATCGAAGAAATCGACGATTCCGCTTTCCAGCGAATATTCGGCGCCTACCACGAGGAGCCCGTCGCGCTCGATCAGCTGCTCGATCACTTGCGATCCATGCCGCAGATGGCTCGTGGATGCGCGGATGTTGGCACGAACCGCGTGCCGCACGAGAGTCTCGGGGTCGTGCTTAAGCTCGGTCGCCAGCAGCGCTTCGACGGATGGCCGGATACGATCGACAATCGAGTGCGGTGTCCGCGACTGGTTTTCCGCAGGGCGATTGAGCTCTTCCATCGTCGCCAGAATCGCCCCGCACCGGGAGTGCCCCAGAACCACTACGAGCCGCGTCCCAAACCGCTCCGCTGCGAATTCGACGCTGGCGACCTGCGACGGGGCCACGATGTTGCCGGCGACCCGGATCACGAACAGGTCGCCCAAGCCCTGGTCGAAGACGATTTCGACCGGCACACGAGAATCGGAGCACCCGAGAATCGCAGCGAATGGTTCCTGGCCGGACGCGAGCTCGCTGCGGCGTGTCTGGCTCGTGAGCGCGTCGCGGCTGCGAACATCGCGTGCGAAACGGCGATTTCCTGCGCGAAGGCGTTCGAGTGCTTCATGCGCCGGGATCATCGACGATTCGTCCTTTGCTTGCGGCTGGGGAACGCGGCCGCGGCAATCGCGAACAAGTGGCTTGGTATGATAACCCGGTCAGCACGTCCCGTCCGGCGGGCCCGGCGTGCCAGCGCCAAGGAGGAGCGGAGTTGTTGCGAATCGACGCAGTGAATGCGCGCTTGTTCCGCGTTCCGTTGTCGGAAGTGCTGACCGACGCGAAGCACGGCGACCACACGCATTTCGAGTTGATTACGGCCGCCGTGCGGCTTGACGATGGCCGCGAAGGCACCGGATACACGTATACCGGTGGGCGTGGCGGTCATTCGATCCTGGCGATGATCGACCACGATCTCGCGCCATTCCTGATCGGCCGCGATAGCGAAAATGTCGAAGCGCTGCACGACGCGATGCAGTGGCACATCCACTATGTGGGACGCGGGGGCATCGCGTCGTTCGCGATCTCGGCCGTCGATATCGCGCTCTGGGACCTGCGCGGAAAGCGGCTTGGCCAACCGTTGTGGAAATTGGCAGGCGGCGCCAGCAATCGGTGCAAGGCGTACTGCGGCGGCATCGATCTCAATTTCCCGATCGAGAAATTGCTCGCCAACGTCCGGCGCTATCTCGACCGGGGTTTCGACGGCGTCAAGATCAAAGTGGGCAAACCGGACCTGGCCGACGACGTGGCACGGGTAACGGCGGTGCGCGAGCTGATAGGGCCCGAAGTGGCATTGATGGTCGACGCCAACTATGCGATGACCGTGGACGAGGCGATCGCGGCTGCCAAAGCCTTCGGGCCCTACGATCTGGTGTGGTTCGAAGAGCCGACGATTCCGGACGACTACGCGGGCTACGGACGAATCGCCGACGCCACGGGCATGCCGCTTGCGATGGGCGAGAACCTGCACACGATCCAGGAATTCGACCACGCGTTCGGAGCGGCGAAACTGTCCTGGATCCAGCCCGACGCATCGAATTGCGGCGGGATCACCGGCTGGCTTCGCGTTGCGCAACGCTCGCGCGAGTTCGGGATTCCGATCTGCAGCCACGGCATGCAGGAGCTGCACGTCAGCCTGGTCGCCGGCCAATCGAACGCGGGGTGGATCGAGGTCCATTCGTTTCCGATCGACGCATACACGACGCGGCCGCTCGTCGTTGCCGAGCATCTGGCGATCGCGCCCGATGTACC
This sequence comes from uncultured beta proteobacterium, assembly GCA_963695725.1. Classification (GTDB taxonomy): domain Bacteria; phylum Pseudomonadota; class Gammaproteobacteria; order Burkholderiales; family Casimicrobiaceae; genus CAIWHR01. The sequence goes on along the minus strand of CAVOHM010000001.1, from coordinate 632,435 downwards.
GGGAATCGGCGTGCAATTCGACTGGGCCCGCCTGGAACGCGCGCACGACGGCGCACCTTGAGTGGAACGGGCGTGCCGCTGCGACGGGTCGGTTACCCTCGTTGCGAGGGATATCCCCGCGTGCGGGTCAGGTTCCCGAGCCGGGACGCCGGTGCGCCAGCATGTTGTACAGCCAGCCGAGCAGAGCGCCGGCGATCGCGCCGTCGACCAACCCGTAAAGGGTTCCCGTAACGATGGAGCCCGCGCCAGTGCCGGCCTGGTAGCCGGGGTAGATGGACGCTGCCAGATCAAGGAAGGCGCGGCCATAACCCGGCCAGACCATGTTCGCGGAAGCGACGACGAGGATTGCGGCGCCCCAGATCAATCCGCACGTCAGAGCGAGTGCCGTAACGTTGAATTTCATGACGCCTCCTGTTGACAAAAGACGTTGGTTGATGCGAGCGCCGAATACGACGCCACGTCGTCCGGCTCGACAGAGCCCCGGACCGGCGACGAGCCACCAGTATGCCGCACAGCCACCGTCCCGACGCCGAGTCGAGGCCGCGCGAGCGCCGGCAAAACGAGCGACGACGAGCCTCGGCGAAGGCACCAGGCGGCGGGCAGCCGCACCGGGACGCTGCTCGGAGATCGCCCGCGTTTTGCGCAAGACACGGCGTCGATTCGACGCTCACATCATGGGCTGAAACTGCACTCGGGCTTCTCGTTGGCGAGTTTTGCCTTCGGACCGTCAGGCTTGCCGAGCCACTCCTCTGGCTTCTTAGGCGTATTGAGCCGGGGCCCGCACCCACCGTAGGTCTTGGCCTTCTCGTCGGCCTCCTGCATGCGCGCCATTACCTGGTCCATCTCGCCGGCGAGGCGGTCCATGGCCTGCTGCGGCGTGAACGCACCGGAGTTCACGTCACCGATCTGCTGCCACCAAAGCTGCGCCAGTTTGGGGTAGTCCGGCACGTTGATGCCGGTGGGCGTCCACATCACCCGGTCGGGCGAACGGTAGAACTCGACCAGTCCGCCGAGCCGCGGCGCGCGCTCGGTGAACGAGGCGTGGCGCACCGTGCTGTCGCGGATGAACGTCAGCCCTACGTGGCTTTTCTTCGTGTCCACCGTCTTGCTCACAACGAACTGCCCGTACAGCCACGCGGCCTTGCGGCGATCGACAGGCGTGCTCTTGAACAGCGTCCACGAGCCGGCGTCCTGGTAGCCGAGCTTCATGCCGTCCACCCAGTACGCCCCCTTGGGCGACGGTGCCATGCGCCACAGCGGCATGCCCTTGTCGTCGACCGTATTGTTGCCGTCCTTTTTAGGCGCGACCATCGACGCGGTGAACGCGGTGTACCAGAAAACCTGCTGCGCAACGTTGCCCTGCGCCAGCGCTGGCAGCGACTGGTAGAAGTCATAATCGGCGGCGCCCGGCGGCGCGTACTTACGCAGCCACTCGTCCCACTTGGCGATCGCATATACCGAGGCCGGGCCGTTGGTCTCGCCACCGCGGACGACCGAGGCGCCCGAGGGATTGCACGAACCCTTCTCCATGCGGATGCCCCACTCGTCGATCGGGCGTCCGTTGGGCAGGCCCTTGCTACTCGCGCCGGCCATCGACAACCACGCGTCGGTCATCCGCCAGCCGAGGTCGGGTGCGCGCTTGCCGTAGTCCATGTGACCGTAGATGCGCTTGCCGTCGATCTCCTTGACGTCGACCGAGACTGAACTTGCCTTCAGGCTGGCGCTGAAACCAGTCGTAACGGAACCAGTACAGGTTGGCGAACTGCTGCGGGCAGTTGCCAGATCTTGCCGTCGCTTGATGCCGGTGATTTCCTCGAACGCCTTGGGCCCTGGAGAACGGTTTGGCGGCGTTGATGAACCACTCCAGCTCCTTCATCTGCTGGTCCTTGCTCAGCACGGACGGCTGGAATTCCTTGTCGATCCACCGTTTGGCGGCGGCGGAGTCAGCCCAGGCCTGGCCGCAGACCAGCATCGCGGCCGCGAATGCCGCCGACGTCGGCAGCAATTTCTTCACTTTCATCGTTCTCCTCCTCGATGGTGGGGCGGTCACCCGCACCTGACCGCTCCCGCACTCTACGTTCGCGCACAAACATATGTCAATCGAGCAGATGCCAGGCAGGGGCGAATGTCGAGCTGGTGAGCAATGTGAGGACCGTCGAGGCGTTCGGCATCACGATCCCGCAATCGCTGCTGCCGCGCGCCGACGAGGTGATTCGGTAGCCGAAAGCCTCGAGCTAATCGAAAATGAATGGCCGGTTCCTATACTGCGCAATGGCCGAGAAGGGTCGGCACGGCCGCCCGGGACCGGGCGATGAGCCGCAGGGCTACGATCTACACCGGTCACGAGCAGCCATACGGCCAAGTCACCGACAGCCGATGTTCGATGTTGCTTCCGGCGCGAAGCCGCCATTGGCAAAATTGGACGAAGGCGGGATTCGCAATCCCTGAATGGCCTCTCTGGCGTATATTTGTTGTCACCGATGGCGGCGAGTGCATTTGCCCGGCGATCCCGGTGCATTCGCTGCTTCGTGAGGATCGGGGGGAATGAACACGATTCCGGTCGTGATGGGGGCATCGCGAGATCCCGTCGGGGCGGGTTTCATCGCAAGTCTGGCTCGACCTGGGTGAAACATCACCGGGATGACCAACGAGACCGGCCTCGAGATTGTCGGCAAGTATCTTGAGTTGTTGAAAGTGGTTGTCCCGAACGCTTCGCGCGTAGCGCTGTTGTTGAACCCGATCCCTCCGGGTGCAGCCAATTATCGCAAAGCGACGGAGAATGCCGCAAATGACCTGGGCGTAAGTCTCTCGGTTGTGGCGGTCCGCAGGCGAGATTGTGGAAATCGGGGGTCTCATGTCGTATGGGGGTAGCCTCGATTATCAGTTCCGACGCGCCGCCGTGTACGTCGACAAGATTCTCAAATGCGCCACGCCGGCCGATCGTCGCCATTCATGTGCGCCCGGGGGTCATAGGCTGGTCGATATGATAGGTCCGGCAAGATGAGCGCAATCCGAACCCGAGGCTCGCCTGCCCGATGAATCCGCGCTACTCGCTGGTCATTCCCGCATACAACGAAGAGCGATTGCTCGGGCGCCTGCTCGACTCAGTCGCGGTCGCGAGCGCGTCCTACGGGCAACCTGGCGCGATTGAGGTGATCGTCGCCGACAACGTGTCGACGGATGCGACGACGAAGATCGCCGAGGCGCATGGTTGCCGAGTCGTCTCGGTCGAGAAGCGGGTCATCGGTGCCGTCCGGAACGCCGGCGCGCGAGTTGCCCGCGGCGAGATCCTGGCGTTCATCGATGCTGACTCGCGGGTTCACGCGCGCACCTTTCTGGAAATCGACCGTGCCTTGGCCACCGGTCGCGTGGTGGGCGGGGCCACTGGTGTCACGATGGAACGTTGGTCGATGGGAATCGCCGTGACGTACGCGGCGGTTGTCCCTTTGCTTGCCGTCACCGGATTCGATACCGGAGTCGTATTTTGTCGAAGGCGGGACTTCGAGGCGATCGGTGGCTACGATGAGAGCCGGCTGGTTGCAGAGGACGTGATTTTCCTGCTCGCCTTGCGCCGTCTGGGCAAGTCGCGCGGCCAGCGTCTCGCGCGCGTGACGGGCGCGAAGGCATTGGCGTCAACGCGAAAATTCGACGAGTTCGGTGACTGGCATTTCTTTACCTTGGCGATCGAGGGTATGCGGCACCTTCGGGGACGAGCCCCGACCGAGTTCACGGAAAGGTACTGGTACAAGCCGAAGCGGTGAACCGTGCTTGGGTTACTCTGGCCGCCGGCTTGTTCGCGCGCGGCAAACCAGGTGTCGGTGCCCGCGCGCAATTACAACGACAAGCGTGCGGAATCGCCGACTGCCGCCTGGCACTGACGGTTGACCTGCACCACCGACCCCACGACAATCGGGCTCGCGTGGTTGAATGTATCAATCTTTCGGATGTCCATCACATGATGTTTTCGCGTCGCCGGGTCTTGCTCGCTTCGGCCGCTCTGCTCGGCTCCTCCTGGGCCGCCCGTGCCGCCGCGAGCAGGAGCATTCTTCAGTTGCGGGTGGAGTACGCCGCGACGAGCCTGATCGGTACCGATGAGCGCACCATGCCCGGCCGTCTGTGGCGCACCCGTTCGGCGTTGCGCCACGAAGGCAAACTGCATAGTCGTTCGCTGACCGTGATCGCGCGGCTCGATCGCAATCTTTGCTGGTTGGTGATGGCTGATCCCCGCTTCGCGATCGAGACCGACCTCTCCGCGCTCGATCTGCCACTCGATGTGCTGAACGGCGGTGGCGACATGCGGCGGATTCGTGAAGGACGCGAGCGGGCGAACGGGCTGGACACCATGCGCATTCGCGTCGAGCGCAATGCCGGTACGGGGAGTCGCTTCACCGGCCATGTCTGGGTGACCGACCAAGGTGTCATCGTGCGCCTCGCTGGCGAGGGCGAGAGCCGTGGCCGACGCGGTCGGACGCTGATGAATTTCCGCGATGTGCAGATCGGACCGCTCGATCCCGGCCTGTTTGAGGCGCCCCGCGGCGTCCAACTCGTCCAGGTCAAGGGCGGCAATCTCGCTACGTTGCTCGAAGGCATGGAAGCGGCTGGCAAGATCGGGCAGCGTCGCTGACCCGCCACGAGCAGACGTTGAGTCCGTCGCCTGGACCGGTCGCTCTTGTTGCTGCCTGTCTTTCAGCTTCTTGAGGGAGAGGCCGTCAGCACATTGTAAGTCGACATGGGGCGCCGGATACCATTGAGTGCAAATTCACCCATGGCTCAACTGTTACGTCCCTTTCGACTGCCATCAAGACACGAGGGCTAATCAGGATTTGCCCGGGCTTGGCCTCGTCGCAAAGGCGGGATGAAACATTTGACACTGTCCCAATCGCGGCATAGTCAAAGCGGCCCTCAAAGCCAGGCTGGGGTGCATCATGACAATCCGCCTCCGACCGCAACTTTGTGCGAGGCACCAATGCACCGTGACCATTGCTACTCGTCGATCCCCGCGTCCATGAGGTCGTCATCTCGCGCGCGCCGTTCTGCAGCCTCGCATTCGAGCCGCAACAGCGTCTCGTTGTGGCGTTCGCGTCGAGCACCGGCGGCTTCCTTGCGCACGGCGATGGTCGCTTCGCCGAACAGAACCTGACGCAGGAAGCGAAACGCAAACCGCAGCAGCGCGACGTCGTCGGTGCGCAACGATTCACGCTCGCCGGTGGACAGGTCGTAAATCTCGTTGAACCCGGCGCTTGCGACGAACGCGCGGAAGCGGTCGATGTCGTAACAGGCCATGAAGAAGAGCTGCAGGCTGCGCTTCGAGGGCTTGCCGATGGTCGGCCCCGACGATTTCTTCTTTAGGATCAGTTGCCGCCAGCCGCGCGCAAGGTCGTCGTACTCCGGCAACGCCTGTTCCCGGCGATAGTCGCCGATCGTAATTTCGCGCGGTTCCTCGTGGCCGAGGCAGTGCCGCTCCCGGACGAGCGCGTAGGAATCGCGATCGGTCGCCTCGTCCTGACGGCGCAGCGACAACAGAGCCACCGGATAGTAGCGGCACGCGGTCGGCCGGTCCGTGTAGACCGAGCAGCCTTCCGGATTCATGAATCGGCAGGCGGTGCCGCCGGTGATAGGTTTCAACTTCACGCCGGCGATGCCTTCCCGCTCCATCTCGTAGGGAACGGTGTAGCGCTCTAGGAATTCGGTCGAGGTGAGACCGAGCCGGCGTTTGAGCCGCAGGATGTCGTACGGTGTCAGCGCGATGTCGATGTTGCTGCAGCACGCGTTCCAACAGGCGACGCCGCGTTGGCAGCGAAAGCGAATGACCTTTTCTTCGCCGAAGGTCTGCGGGAGCACCGGGCTTTCCGGAAACGGCGAATCGAGGGAGTCAGACGAGTTCAATTTGCGAAGTAAAAGTCAGGCGGGCGGCCGGCGCGCGGAGCGCGCGCATGACATCACAGCGGCGCGGCAATTGCTATGGGTGCAAAGCCGCCTTGAACAACGTCGACTTGTCCACGAGATCGACGTGCTTGCGCTTGAAGCACGTCCATCGCTTCGTATTCCTGTCGTACACCGAATTGACGAAGCAGTGCCAGTTCGCCTCGTCGATGAAGTTCTTGTCGGTACGGTAGTAAAAGCCGGGGTAGCGCGACTCCTCGCGGAACTGGATGTGCTTCATGTGCGCTTCCGCCGTGATGATGCGGTGATAGTTCTCCCATGACCGAAGGAGTTCGTGCAGGTCCTTGGCGCGCAATCTCGCGGAGTCTTCCTTCAACATGCCGAGTTTTTCTTCGGCGACTGCCAGCATCTTGTCATTGGTGTTGTAGTAGGTCGCACAACCCGCGACATATTCGTCCATGATCTTCTGCAGCCTGAATTGCAGCATCTTGGGCGTGATGTAATGCGGATTGATGTCGATGGCGGTCGTGTAGTCCTTGTGCGTGAGAAACGTGCGCACGGGCTGGTAGATCTCCTCGGCCAACTGCGCGGGCGCGGTGTCGAGTTCGGGCTTCCAGTCCTTGCAGTCGAGTGCGAACTTGACCATTGCCTTCGCCGCGATACGGCCCTCGGCGTGCGAACCGGACGAAAACTTGTGCCCGGATGCCCCGACGCCATCGCCTGCGGTGAAGAGCCCCTTGACAGTGGTCATCGAGCGGTAGCCCCAGTTCCAGCCGCGCGGCAGATGTGCCGGCACGCCGTCGTATTCGCTTTCGTCGGCAGTCGGCGCTCCGAGATCTTCCGGACCGGAGACCCAGATGCCGCAGCAGCCCGAGTGCGAGCCGAGGAGATAGGGCTCGGTCGGCATAAGCTCGGAGTTCTTCTTGTCGGGCTCGGTGTTCTCGCCGGCCCATATTCCACACTGGCCGACACACATGTCGAGGAAGTCCTCCCACGCCTCGGATTCGAGGTGCTTCACTTCCTCCGGCGTCAGGGATTCGCGCAGGCGCGCGAGCGCGCCGACCGTGTCCATGTAGATCGGGCCGCGGCCTTCCTTCAGCTCCTTCAGCATCAGGTGGTTGCGCAGGCACGCCGACGGCACGGCCGCCTTGCCGTACGGCGGATAGTCGTCGAGCAGCGCCTTGTTCCTGACCATGTAGTCTTCGCCGTACGCGTTGATCGCCTTGGCCTTGAACAGCAGGAACCACGCGCCGACGGGACCGTAGCCGTCCTTGAAGCGGGCCGGTACGAAGCGGTTCTCCATCATCGTCATTTCGGCACCGGCTTCGGCGGCCATCGCGTACGTCGAACCTGCGTTCCACACCGGATACCACGCGCGTCCCATGCCCTCGCCGACCGAGCGCGGCCGGAACAGGTTCACGCACCCGCCCGCGGCGAGCAGGATCGCCTTCGCCTTGTAGATGTAAATCGTGTGGTCGCGGACCGAGAAGCCGACCGCGCCGGCGACGCGGTTGGGATCGCTCTTGTCGTTGACGAGCTTGACGATGAAAACGTGTTCCTGGATCCGCGACCGCGTGAGCGCTTTCTTCGCGGCCTCGGCCACGATCCACTTGTACGACTCGCCGTTGATCATGATCTGCCACTTGCCCGAGCGCACCGGCTTGCCGCCGTCCTTCAGGGCCGCAATGCCCTCGCGCTGCGATTCGGCGCCGTCGTGGCGCACACCGTCGGCGTCGGTCTTCCAGATCGGCAGTCCCCATTCCTCGAACAGGTGCACCGATTCGTCGACGTGCCGGCCGAGATCGTACGTGAGGTCATCGCGCGTGATGCCCATCAGGTCGTTGGAGACCATCCTCGCGTAGTCGGCCGGGTCCCGGTCCGGACCGATGTACGTATTGATTGCGGACAGGCCCTGCGCGACGGCGCCGGAACGATCCATCGCCGCCTTGTCCACCAGCTTGATCCGAAGATCGACGCCGGTTTCGGCCCTGGCTGCTTCGGCCCAGCGCATAATCTCGAAGGCGGCGCCGCAGCACGCCATGCCACCGCCGATGAGCAGGATGTCGAGTTCCTCCTCGACCACTTTCGGGTTGCCGAACGTTCCTTTGGACACTGCTTTCATCCTGCGTCGTCAGAGGGGGCGACGGCCCGTCGCGGTCATCGGCGGCGCGTCAGTTCTTCCGCTTTGCCGGGGCGATAGCCTCCCAACACCGTGAAGAAACCCGGCTTCGTGATGTCGGCGAGCTTCGGTATCGGCTTGCCGCCGTAGGGATCGACCGACCCTTCCAACGTCGTGCGGGTCGGATAATTGAAGCGCTTGGTCGCGCCGTTGCGGAACCTGACCGTCCACGTGATCGAGTCGGCGCCGCGCAGCGGCTGCACGGAGCCGCCCAGCGGAACGATGTCGGCGTAAGCCCGTACTTCAATCGCGTTCTGCGGACAGATTTTCACGCACGCGTAGCATTCCCAGCACTGTTCCGGCTCGTGGTTCCAGGCCTGCATCGGATGGCCCGTCTCGGAGCCGTTCGCGTCGAGCTTCATCAGGTCGTGCGGGCAGATGTACTCGCAGGCGGCGTAGTCCCGGCCCTTGCAGCCGTCGCAGCTGTCCGTGCGAACGAAGGTCGGCATCCTCGCCTCTCTCAATGGACAAAAACGTGCGGACGAATCAAGGACGAAAAACGGAAATCGCGAACTGCCCGCGCGACGCGAACCGAAAACTTTTCGCCGTCATCGCGCCGAATGGCCGGCGAGCGTCACTTCGACATTCTGCGACGCGTCGAGGCCCGCGTAGTACTCGCGCAGGACCGCGAGCACCTCGGGCCGGCTGAATTCCGGTGGCACGTCGGCGCCCTCGGACAGCCATTTGCGCAGCTTGGTCCCGGAAACCAGCAACCGATCGTCGTCGCCGTGCGGGCAGGTGCGGCCCGACGCCATGCCGCCGCACTTGTAGCACCAGAACGTCCAGTCGATCTTGAGCGCCTGCGTCTCGAGCGCTCCGTGCGGAATCTCGTCGAAGATGTAGTGCGCGTCGAACGGTCCGTAATAGCTGCCGACGCCGGCGTGGTCGCGTCCGACGAGCTGGTGCGAGCAGCCGTAATTCTGACGGAACAACGCGTGCAGAAGCGCCTCGCGCGGACCGGCGTAACGCATGTCGAGCGGATATCCCGCCTGCACGACCGTTCCGTTGACGAAGTAATGTTCGGCGAGCGCCGCGATTGCCTGCGTGCGGACGGCGGCGGGAATGTCGCCCGGCTTCAAGGCCCCCAGCAGCGAGTGAACGAGCACGCCGTCGCAAACCTCGATGGCGACCTTGGCGAGATACTCGTGCGAGCGGTGCATCGGATTGCGGGTCTGGAAGGCCGCGATCTTCGACCAGCCGAGTGTCGTGAACAATGCCCTCGTCTCGCGCGGCGTCATGAACAGCGCGCCGTATTTTTCCGCAAAGCCGCCGGTCGAGAGCACTTTGATGGGACCGGCGAGGTTGACCTCACCCTGGTCCATCACGAGTTTCACACCCGGGTGTTGCGGATCGGTCGTCCGGAAAACCGTGGCACACTCGTGCTCCTTGTCGATCGCGTATTTCTCCGTGACGATCATCGTCGCCAGCAATTCGCCGGTTTCGGGATCGGCGAGCGCGATGTCCTCTCCGGTCCTGATGGAAGCGGCGCGCGCTGCGTCGGCCGACAGCGTGATCGGGATCGGCCAGAACAACCCGCTCGCTGTCTTCATGCCGTCGCATACGCCCTGCCAGTCGGTGTGCGTCATGAAGCCCGGAAGCGGCGTGAACCCGCCGATGCCCAGCATGATGATGTCGCCCTTTTCGCGCGAGCTGACACGCAATGGCGGCAGCGTGGCCGCACGGCGCAGCTCCGCGGCACGAGCCTCGCCCTCCAGCAGCAGGGGGCGCAGGTTTCCACCGCCATGGGGATTGACGAGCGACATGATTATCGATTCCTCATGGGTGATGGGATCGGGTGGAATCGCGGCAATAGCCGGCAGGTCCCTGCGTAATTTTGCACAATTATAACGTCATGACTGAGGTTGATCTGGCGGCCCGTGGTGGCCCGCATCGAATCTCAAGCGATCGCCTGGTAGTAGATATTCTGCGGGTGATTGGCCTGCGCGAAAAAGTACCAGCGTTCCGCGAGGAGGCCGGCGTACTGCACGCCGAAGGCAAGAATGATCGCGGCCTTTGGCGCGCCAGCCAGCCCCGCTCCCAGGAGCAGGGCCGGGAGCGCAAACGCGCAGAGGAGAAAGAACCATTTGATCGAGCGGAGGAATTGCGCGCTCCGGCCGTGAAAGAACTCGCGGGTGTTGAATGAGCCCCCCATGAAACCCTGCGACTTCTGAACGATTCCAGGATGCTTTATCCCGATGGCCGTCTGCAGCGTGGACTTCGGGCGCAACCGGGCATTGCGCCAGAGCGATGCGATGCGGCCCGCGAATCCGACCAGCGTGAGGACCAGTGCCCACGCCGCGAAGAACCGGACGAGCGCAGGTGCGGCCGTGGTCGCGTAGGCGGCGGCGAGCGCAAACCCCGATGCGCATCCCATGACCACGAAGTTGATCACCGTGAGCGGCGTGGCCCATTCGCGCAGGAACGGCAGGCACGCGTAGATCATTCCCGTGCAGACGAAGAGCGCGAACGCCAGAGCGACGCCGGCAAGGCCGACGAGAATCGTCGCGTCGATCGCGACGCCGGAGGGCAACGTGGCGAACGTATCGCCGAGATGCAGGAAATGCACGATCGGGTACAACAGGGTGACCCCCATGAATGCGGGCAGCACGATCACTTCGCGCGAAAGCCAGGACGTGCGCCATTTCGCTGCGGATCGCCAGGCGCGTGCGGGCCGGCCGAGATGGAAGAACGACGCGAAAAGTCCCGCGCCGGTGAGCGCGAAAGCGATGAGGCTGCCGTAGAAATAGAACCAGGGCCGGTGCGGCGACGGCAGGAACCCGAACAGCGCGCCGATCTCGACAGCGACGAGCGCGACGAACAGCCCTTGCCCGGCGCCGATCAGCGTCGTCAGGAAAAGGACGGAAAACTGCGGATTCACTGCGAGGACCAGCGCCCGCGCGGCCGCCCGAAGGGCGCTGTGCGCCGCCTCCGCATCGGCAAGCTTGGCGCGTTGTTCTGCGGCGTCGGCCGCCAGCCGCGCTCGCAGACCCGCCCTTCGGGCCTTGGCTTTGCCCTGCTCGCGCAGGTGTCCCTCGGGGGGCAGCGAACAACGTGAGCGTGGGGGCAGTTCATCACCAGGACATAACGTCGTCGAGCGAGGGTTCCGACTTCGCCGGCTTTGGCAGCAGCCCATCGACCTTGAGCGGATTGTCGGCGCGCTCGAGTTCGTCGGCGTGGATGCGCCGGTCCGTCTTGCGGCGCGGCAGGTAGTGATTCGCCGGGTGTGTTCCCCATTCCGGCATCAGCGCGTAGCCGGCGCTCTCCCGGATGGCGACCGACACCACCGAGTCCGGATCGTGGATGTCGCCGAACAAGCGGGCGTTCGTCGGACAGGCGAGCACGCATGCGGGCTTGCGGTCGCGCTCGGGAAGCGCCGGGTCCGTGATGCGGTCCACGCACAGCGTGCACTTGGTCATCACCTTGCGCTCTTCGTCCAGCTCGCGCACGCCGTAGGGACACGCCCACGCGCAGTACTTGCAGCCGATGCACTTGTCGTAGTCGACGAGGACGATGCCGTCCTCGACCCGTTTGTAGCTGGCCCCGGTCGGGCACACGGGCACGCAGGGCGGATCCTCGCAATGCAGGCACGACTTCGGAAAGTGCACCGTCTGCGTGTTCGGATATTCGCCGACCTCGAACGTCTGCACGCGATTGAAGAACGTGCCGGTCGGGTCCTTGTCGTACGGATTGAAGTCGGCGAGCGGGCCGGCGGCGCCCGACGTGTTCCACTGCTTGCAGCTCGTCACGCAGGCGTGACAGCCGACGCAGACGTTGAGATCGATGACCAGCGCGAGTTGCGTCATCGCGAAAGCCCGCCATTGGTGACGACGCTCATTTCCATTTTCCTCTGCCGGCGAAGAAAGCCTGCCACCGCGGCCGCGTCGTTGCGGTTCCGGGCGCCGCGGGCACTGTGGCGAACTGCGGCCACGTCGTCTTCGGCGCGTCGGCCTCGGCCGCACAGATGCGCACACGGACGTCGTACCACGCGGCCTGCCCGGTGATCGGATCGGAGTTCGAAATGCGGGTCCCGCCGGGCACCGGCAGTTCGTCGGCGATCAGGTGATTCAGCAGGAATCCGCGCTGCGACTCGTTTGCGTCCGGCGCAAGATTCCACGCGCCCGGGGCCTTGCCGATCGCATTCCATGTCCAGACGGTGCCGGGCTCGACAGCCTCGGAATAGCTGCAGATGCAACGCACCTTGCCCCACGGCGACTCGATCCACATCCAGCCGCCGTCCTCGATGCCGGCCGCGCGCGCGACTCCCGGGTTGACGAAAAGGTGGTTGTGCGCGTGGATCTGGCGCAGCCACGCGTTCTGCGAGTCCCACGCGTGGTACATCGCCATCGGCCGCTGCGTGATGGCGCGCAGCGGGTAGGCCGCGAGATCGGTCTGCTGCGCTTCGAGCGGCGCGTAGTAGAACGGCAGCGGATCGAAAAATTCGGCGATGCGCGCCTTGAGATGCTCGGGCGGCTTGCGCGACATTCCCTTGCCCTGCGCCGCGAGCCGGAATTTCTGCAGCACCTCCGAATAGACGTGAATCAGGATGGGCTCGGCATAGCGCTGGATCCGGTTCCTCTGCGACCACTCGAGGTAGCCCTTGTTCCAGTTGCGCATGTACTGGTACGACGGCGGCAGCTTGTGGTGGTAGACGCAGTTGTTCTTCGCGTACATCTCCCACTGCCGCGGATTCGGCTCGCCGCGCATGAACTTGTCGCCGTCCTTGCCGCGCCATCCGGAGAGAAAGCCGATGCCCGAGCCCGGATCGGTCTCGTAGTTGACAACGAAATCAGGATAATCGCGGAACTTGCGCGTGCCGTCGGGCCGGACGAATGCAGGGAATTTGAGCCGCGATCCGAGTTCGATCAGCACTTCCTGGAATGGCTTGCATTCGCCCTTCGGCGGCACGACCGGGATGCGCACGGAATCGGCCGGGCCGTCGAACTCCGAGATCGGCCGGTCGAGCATCGACATCACGTCGTGGCGCTCGAGGTACGTGGTGTCGGGCAGCACGAGGTCGGCGAATGCGGTCGTCTCGGACTGGAACGCGTCGCAGACGACGAGGAACGGGATCTTGTACTCCCCGTCCTCGCGCTTGTCGTTCAGCATGCGGCGGACGTCGGGCGTGTTCATCGTCGAGTTCCACGCCATGTTCGCCATGAAGATGAGCAGCGTGTCGATCGGGTAGGGGTCGCCGCGCCACGCGTTGGTGATGACGTTGTGCATCATGCCGTGCACGGACAGCGGGTACTCCCACGAGAATGCCTTGTCGATGCGCACCGGCGTGCCGTCGTCGTTGACGAAGAGATCGTCGGGCTCGGCGGGCCAGCCGAGCGCCAGGCCGTCGAGCGGATGGCCCGGCTTGATCGCGAGCGGCGTATTCGGGGTCTTCGCGCACGGCGGAATCGGGCGCGGGAACGGCGCCTTGTGCCGGAATCCGCCGGGTCGATCGATCGTGCCGAGCAGCGTCATCAGGATCGCGAGCGCGCGGATCGACTGAAACCCGTTCGAATGCGCGGCGAGCCCGCGCATCGCGTGGAACGCGACGGGATTCCCGGTGACGGTGTCGTGCTCGTTGCCCCAGACATCGGTCCACGGAATCGGCAGCTCGATCGTCTGGTCGCGGGCGGTGATCCCCATCTCGTGGGCGAGACGGCGAATGACGTCGGCCGGAATGCCGGTGACGTCCGCGGCCCATTCCGGAGTGCAGTCGTCGACGCGCTCTTTGAGGAGCTGAAACGCGGGCTTCACGGGTGTGCCGTCGGAGAGCGTGAATTCACCGAGCAGGAAGGGATCGGTCCCTGCGCTATGCGTGACCACCGGACGATTCGTCGCGCGATCCCACCAGAGCTTGTTCTGCGGATCGAAGCAGCCTTCCTCCGCGGGGACTTCGGTGCGGACGAACATCCCGAATTCGTCGTTGCCCGCATCGAGGTTCACGAGTTGGCCGCTGTTGGTGTAGCGAACGAGGAAATCGCGGTCGTAGAGACCGAGCGCGATGATCTCGTGGATCAGCGCGAGCAGCAGCGCGCCGTCGGTGCCGGGCCGGATCGGCACCCATTCGTCGGCGATGGCGGAATAGCCGGTGCGGATAGGATTGATCGAAATGAACCGTCCGCCGTCGCGCTTGAATTTCGAGATCGCGATTTTCAGCGGGTTCGAATGATGATCCTCGGCAGTGCCGATCATCACGAAGAGTTTCGCGCGATCTAGGTCGGGGCCGCCGAACTCCCAGAACGAGCCGCCGATCGTGTAGATCATCCCGGCCGCCATGTTGACCGAGCAGAAGCCACCGTGCGCCGCGTAATTGGGCGTGCCGAACTGGCGGGCGAAGAGGCCGGTCAACGCCTGCATCTGGTCGCGGCCCGTGAAAAGCGCGAATTGCTTGGGATCGGTCGCGCGGATCCGTGCAAGCCTCTCTTCCATCACCCGGAACGCCTCGTCCCAGCTCACCGCGACGAATTCGCCGGCGCCGCGTTCGGCGCCGGGCTTGCGCATCAGGGGCTTGGTGAGGCGGGCCGGCGAGTACTGCTTCATGATGCCCGAGCTGCCCTTGGCGCAGATCACGCCGTTGTTCAGCGGATGATCGGGATTGCCCTCGATGTAGCGTACCTCGCCGTTGCGCACGTGCACGCGAATGCCGCAGCGGCACGCGCACATGTAGCAGGTCGTCGTTCGCGTCTCGGTGACGGCGTCCGGCAATGGCGCGGCGATGGGGTCGTGGCAGGGCGAGGAGGGCATGGGTCCGGGCTGGCAACGCCCCGGGACGGCGATCTCGCCGCCTGACGGGGCGCAGGGGCGTCACGCGAGTGTCACAGAGTACCGTCATTTGCGCCGAACGGGGCGCGATGCCGCCCTCGTGCCGATGGGAAATTGGGGATACTCCGTTCGGATAGGGCGCTTCATCGCTTGCGGGCAAGCGCAGCCCGGCCGATAATTTTCCGGGTTTGCCGAGGGATCGCACCATGCGTCCCGGCGGTCCGGGCCGGCGTTGCATGAAGGAGATCGATTGAAGCCGCGACAGGAGGATCGGCAGGGCGACGCGGCCAATGTCCCGGAAGCCGCGCCGGTTCCCGAGCATGTGCGCCTTGAGCGCGAGGCCCTGCGGACCGCTCTTGCCAACGAGCGGCAGATGATGGCGAACGAGGTGCACGATTCGCTGGCGCAGGGGCTCACGTACATGCGGATGCGGATGAGCCTGTTGCGCGACGCCATTCGGGACGGTGACGACACACGGGCGTTCAAGTACTGGGGCGATGTCGACAGCTCGCTCACCAACGCGCACCGGCGTCTGCGCGAACTCATCACCTATTTCCGCAGCCGGATGGATCCGCAGGGCCTGCTGCACGCGCTGCAGGAAATGTCCGAAACTTTCCTCGATCGAACCGGTGTCGCACTGGAATTTTCGAATCGCATCCCCGACCTCGGTCTTCCGGTCGGGGACGAAGTCCAGCTTTTTCACATCGTGCAGGAAGCGCTGGCCAACGTCTGCAAGCACGCGAACGCCCGGTCCGCGCGACTCACGCTGGAGCGCAAGGGAGCCGGTTACGAGATCGTCATCGAGGACGATGGCGTCGGCATGGCGGCGGATGCGTGCGCAGAGCGCGGCGAGGCCGGCCACTACGGCATCGCGATCATGCGCGAACGGACCTCCCGCCTCGGCGGCGAACTGACGATCGACAGTGCCCCGGGGGCCGGGACGCGCGTGCGGTTATACTTCCCGGCCATGGAATCCCAAACCGGGAGCGGGCCGTGAGCGATTCTGGCAGCGAATCCGTCAGCGTCGTGCTCGTCGACGATCACGGGCTTTGCCGTCGGGGTCTTGCGGAGCTTTTGGAACAGCGCGCCGGCATCAAAGTGCTCGGCACGACCGGCAACGCGGACGAGGCTGTCCGCCTGCTGCGCGACGGCTCGCCGGATCTCGTGATCATGGACCTGCGGATGGCACCGGTCGACGGATTCGCCCTGCTCGCCAGGATCCGCGCCGAAGGCATCGCAACGCCGGTTGTCGTCCTGACGATGAGCGATCTCAAGGAGGACCTCGGGCGTGCCTTTCGCGCCGGCGTGCGCGGGTATCTGCTGAAAGACATGGACCCCGACGACGTGATCGATGCGATCCGCCGCATTGGCCGCGGCGAGGTCGTCGTCGCGCCGCTGATGGCCGCCAAGCTCGTCGACCTGCTGGTGCCGGGCAAGGAGGGCAAGTCGCGCGACGACTATCTCCGGCAGCTGACGGAGCGCGAGCGCGAAATCCTCCAGCATCTTTCGAGCGGCAAGAGCAACAAGGCGATCGCGCAGGCGCTCGACATCAGCCATGACACCGTGAAGCTGCACGTGCGCCATATCCTGTCCAAGCTGGGGTTGACGTCACGCGTCGAGGCCGCGGTCTTCGCGGTCGAGCACCGCGTGTCGATGGAGGCTGCCGGAACGCAGCGCACGCCGGGGTGAGACGCGGGTCGGAGCAACTGCCGACCGGAAACCTGGTGCGCCATTGCCGGGCTTTTTTTGTGACACTGGCACTCGCCGGCGGACTGGCCGCCGTGCTTCCGTCGCACGCGGCCGACATGACGAAAACGCTGCATGTCGCGTTTCCCGTCGCCGAAACCGGATTCGACCCGCAGGCCGCGTACGACGTTTACTCGTTTGCGGTGATCGGCGGCATTTTCGATCCGCTGTACGTCTACGACTACTTCGCCCGACCCGTGCGAATGGTCCCCAACACCGCGGCCGCGCTGCCGGAGGTGACCGACCAGGGGCGCACGTACACGATCCGCGTGCGACCGGGCATCCATTTCGCGGCCGACCCGGCATTCAAAGGCAAGCGGCGCGAGCTGACGGCTGACGATTATGTCTACAGCCTCAAGCGCATCTTCGATCCGAAGGTGCGCTCGTACTGGCTCTATGTGTTCGAGGGCAACCTCGTCGGCTTGGACGAAGTGCTGTCCGCCGCGCGCAAGAGCGGCACGTTCGACTACGATGCCCCGCTCGAAGGGCTGCGCGCGCTCGACCGGTACACGCTGCGGATTCGCTTCCGGCGACCGAACTACGGGTTCGAGTGGTGGCTCACGACGAATCAGTTTTCGGCGGTGGCGCGCGAAGTGGTCGATGCGTACAAGGATGCCTCCAACCGCGTGATGGAAAATCCGGTGGGCACCGGGGCCTACCGGCTGAAGCAGTGGACGCGCGGTCAGCGCATTCTGCTGGAAGCCAATTCCGGGTACCGTGACGACAAGTACCCCCCGCCCGCTCCCGACGGCGCCAAAGGCGATGCGGCGATCGCACAGGGGTTGACCGGACGCAGTCTTCCCCTCGTCGGTCACGTCGACATCAGCATCGTCGAGGAGGCGCAGCCGCGGCTGCTGTCGTTCGATTCCGGCGGGCTCGATTACGTCACCGTGCCCGCAACTCTTGCCCCCAATGTGCTCGACCGGTCCCTGCTCAAACCGGAATATGCGAAGCGCGGCATCGTCCTGCACCGCGACGTTGCACCGTCGATCGCGTTCTTCTTCTTCAATCTGGACAACCCGCTGGTCGGCGGCTACACGCCGGACAAAATTGCCCTGCGGCGCGCGATCAGCATGGGTTACGACCGCGCAACGGCCATATCGGGCCTGCAGAACGGCCAGGCGCTGCCTGCCTCCCAGCTGGTCCCGCCGCCGTTGTACGGCCACGATCCGAAATACGTCGCGCCTTATGGTTACGACCTGCGCGCGGCACGCGCGCTGCTCGACAAGTTCGGCCACAAGGACCGCGACGGCGACGGGTATCGCGAACTGCCCGATGGAAAGCCGCTGACGCTGATTTTGGCTTCGACTACCGACAACGCCGCGCGCGCGGCGGACGAATTGTGGAAGCGCAACATGGACGCACTGGGCTTGCGGATCACCTTTCTCAAGAACAAGTGGCCCGAGTTGAACAAGATGTCCGAAGCCGGCCAGCTGATGATGTGGGGTTTGAGCTGGGACAGTTCCGTTCCCGACGGCATCGACTACTTCAGCTACTTCTACAGCAGGAACATCGGCACGTCGAACGACGCGCGGATGCGCCTGCCCGCGTTCGACGCGCTGTACGAGCGATCGCGAAACCTGCCCCACGGTCCGGTGCGCACGAAGAGTCTTCGACGAAATGAACGACATGGTGTTCAACTACGTCCCGTGGATTCTGACCGATTACCCGTACCAGAATGTCCTGGTGCAGCCGTGGGTCAAGGGCTACAAGCAGAACCCTTTCGTCACGCACCAATGGCGCTACTACGACGTCGGGCCACGTCCGAAATGAATCGGATGGAGCGCCGTACGGCGGCGAAACGATTTACCATTGGCGAAGCTTGTCCCATACAGGACGTTGAGGTCGGCACTTCGTGGACGAACGATCGATCGCAAGCGGCCGCAACGGCCGCAGTCCCGGCAGTTGTCCGCATCCGGCGCGATGCGTGGGTGCGCGGGTCGGCGACGCTTATCGCTCTCCTTGTCTTCCTCGCCGTTTTCTCACCGCGCGCGCTTGCCGAGGACCTGCCGGATGCCTGGCAATCCTTCCGGGCCGAGGTCGCTCGCACCACGCCGCGTGCAGTGGCCTCGGATGAGGCGCGGCAGCAGGATTGGTGGAACGGCCTCTGGAATGGCACGAAGCGGATCTGGAACGAGGGATCGCAGGATTTCTTCGTGTCCGGCTATTTCTACCATGCGCCTTACAAATTCTCCCGGCACAAGCGGGACGAGTACAACGACAACGCATGGGGAGGAGGCTATGGCCGCACGCTCATCGACGACGACGACAATCAGCGCACGCTCTATGGCCTCGTCGTGCGCGACTCGCACCGGAGACCGCTGTATCTAGCCGGGTACGCCTGGGTCGCGCGCTGGGATCTCGTGCGCGACGTGTGCGTCGGCGTCGGCTATTCGGCGCTCCTGATCGCGCACAGCACGTCGACCAACTATTGGCCGGTGCCGCTGCTGGCCCCGGTGCTCAGCATCGGCACCAGCAACGTGGCCATCTACGCGACGTACTTCAACGGCATCGGCTTTTTCTTCACCAGGTTCAGTTTGGAGCGTTGACATCGCGGGACGCTGAGGGGGCAGTCGTGCTCCTTCACGTCCCCGCCGTGATTTCCCTTGTGGCAGGCGACGCCGAACGATTCGGTCAGCGGGTCGCGCACTTCCCGGTTCATGGCAAAATGGCGGCCGCGTTCGTCATCCGCGTCCCGTGCCTACCGGTGTTCGTGGTGCACATACCCGATTCGTCTTCAGATCCGCAGGGAAACAGGCTGGTTGATCGCAACTCGTGCTCATTGAGACCAACGTCATGCACTCACGCCCTTTCACAGCCGTCCTCGCCGTCATCGCGCTGGCGCTCTTCGGCGGTTGCCAGCAACAGGAGTCCCCACCCGCCGCGCAGAAGAAGGCCGCGGCGGACGATGCCGCGAAGCAGGCGAGCGCTCCCGCTGCCCAGCCGGTCTCCGCGCCGGCCCCGGCCGCGTCGGCGCCCGCGCTCGCGCCCGCTGCTGCGCAGCAGCCCAACCTCGAGCGCAATGCGTACTTCGGCGAGACGCACCTCCACACCAGCTGGTCGGTCGACGCCTGGGTGATGGGCAACCGCATCACCGGCCCGGGCGACGCCTACAAGTACGCCCAGGGCGAAACCATCAAGCACCCGATGGGCTTCGACATCAGGATCGACACGCCGCTCGACTTCATGGGCGTGACCGATCACTCGGAGTATGTCGGCGTCACCGAGAGAGGCCAACATCCCGGGGTCCTACGTGAGCACGCTGCCCGAGGCGAAGCCGATGATCATGAAGGATCCGAACAGCCAGGCCGAACAGAACGCGGTGTTCTCGTACCTGCTCAAGCTCGCCGGCAGCGCGCCGGTGAAGGCGCTGATGTCGCCGAAGGTCACTTCCACCGTGTGGAAGGAGAACGTGAAGATCGCCGACGAGAACAACCATCCCGGCAAGTTCACCGCGTTCTGCTCGTACGAATGGACCTCGATGCCGGACCAGCGCAACCTGCATCGCAACGTCTTCTTCCGCGATTGCGGCAAGGTGCCCGACTACCCGTTCAGCGCGCTCGACTCCAAGCTCCCCACCGAGCTGTGGAACTGGATGGACGCGCAGCGCAAGGCCGGCAACGAGCTCCTCGCGATCTCGCACAACGCCAACGTGAGCGACGGCTGGATGTACCCGGTCGACATCGACAACACCACCGGGCGGCCGATCGACGCCGCCTGGGCGGCCTCGCGCGACCGCAACGAGCGCCTGATCGAGATCAAGCAGGGCAAGGGACAATCGGAGGCGCATCCGCTGCTCTCGCCCAACGACGAGTTCGCGAGCTACGAGCTGTATGAGACCATCCTCGGCCTGCCCGCCGATGTCGGCCGCATCGACCGCATCACAGGCAGCTACGCGCGCCAGGCATTGAAGGATGGCGTTGCGATGCAGGACGTGCGTGGCTACAACCCGTACAAGTTCGGCATGGCCGGAGGCTCCGACTCGCACAACACCGCCAGCTCGTACCGCCAGGACAACTTCTACGGCATGCATGCCGACGCGGACGGGTCGGTCGAGCGACGCTTTGCCGGCGTGCTGATCGGCGGTACGATGGACGTGCGCCTGGAGAACCCCGGCGGACTGACCGGCGTGTGGGCCGAGGAGAACACGCGCGCCTCGCTGTGGGACGCGATGTACCGCAAGGAAACGTTCGGCGTCAGCGGCCCGCGCATCAAGGTGCGCTTCTTCGGCGGGTGGGGCTACAGCAAGGACAGTCCTGAATGCCGGCGACTGGGTCAAGCAATCGTACGCGGGCGGCGTGCCGATGGGCGCCGACCTGCCGCCGCTGCCCTCGGGCGGCAGGGGCACGGCGCCGAAATTCGTCGTCTGGGCGGTGAAGGACCCGACCTCGGGCAACCTCGACCGCGATCCAGGTCATCAAGGGCTGGACGCAGAACGGCCAGAGCTTCGAGAAGGTCTACGACGTTGCGTGGTCGGGCGAACGCAAGCCCGACAAGTGGTCCGGCCGCGTGCCGGCGATCCAGAGCACGGTGGACTTCGACAAGGCCACCTACACCAACAGCGTCGGCTCGGTCGAGCTGAAGACGGTGTGGACCGATCCCGAGTTCGACGCCAGCCAACACGCCTTCTACTACGCGCGCGTGCTGGAGATTCCCACGCCGCGCTGGACGCTGATCCAGGCCGTCAAGTCCGGGCTGCCGCCGCCCGACATCGTTCCGCTCACCGGGCAGGAACGCGCCTGGAGCTCGCCGATCTGGTACGCGCCGTCGGCCGAGGCGCGCAAGAACGCCCCGCCGGGCCTGACCGTCGCCGAGCTGAAGAAGAAAGGCGTCAACGCGCTCAACGACGCGCAGCTGAAGGCGCTCGTCGTCGGCAAGGCGATCTGGCTGCGCAACAACGTCACCGGCGAGCAGTTCAGCCAGAACTTCACGACCGAAGGCCAGACGATCGTGCTTCCGCGTCGGCAAGGGCGCGACCATGCCGAGCGGCTTCGGCGACGTCGAGCGCAATGGCTACAAGGGGCTGACCGGCGCCTACCGGATCGAGGGCGGCAAGCTCGTCATCCCGGTGGCGCAGGAGCCGTACGCGTTCACGTTCTACAAGGTCGGCGACACCTACTATGCCGCGCGCAGCAACGAGTTCGGCTACGCCAACTACGAGATCATCCCGGCGCCGCAGATCGCCGCGAACCCGCTGACCGCGTGTCCAACCACTTCTCCATTGAGCTCAAGCTGACCGAGGAGCAGAGGAAGCAGATCCTTCCGATGCTGCAGCAGGAGATCAAGCAGCTCGGCGAGCTGAAGAAGGACACCAAGCTCGAGCATCGTGCAGAAAGTGGAGGCGCTGCGCAAACTCAGTGTGTCGTTCGACGAGAAGATCTCGCCGCTGCTCAACCCGGAGCAGCAGCAGAAGTTCCAGGAATTGCGCCAGCAGTTGCGGCGGCGCATGCTGCGAGGAGGCCGCCGGCAAGGTGGTGCAGAAGGTTTCGGCGTGGTTCGCCGACGTGCACAAGTAGCGATGCGCAAGCGGGACGGCAGGTCGTGGTGCTCGCCGCTGACCGGCATGCGGGTCTATGGGGTGCTGGCCGCACGGCTCCTTGCCGTCATCGGCCCATGAGCCTGCCGATGATGAGGCGCTCGGGAATCGAGCGAGTGCCGTGTCGCTAGACGAAGGCGCCCCGCCGCCGCGTCGCCCGGCGGGCAGATTCGTGCGCTGGCTGCGTGAGCCGCTGCTGCATTTCCTGCTGCTTGGGGGCGCGCTCTTCGCCGTCTACGGCTATTTCGAGCGCGGCGCGCTCGTGACTGGGTCTTCGCGGCAGATCCGCCTGACGCCGGACGACGTGGTCGCGATGGGCGCCTTTTTCCAGTCGCAGTGGCGGCGTCCGCCCACGCCCGAGGAATTCGCCCGTCTCGTCGAGAACAGGGTCCAGCAGGAAATCCTCTATCGCGAGGCGCTCGCGATGGGCCTCGACAAGGACGACGAGATCGTCAAGCGCCGCATGGTGCAGAAGATGCAGTTCCTGGCCGAGGACGTGGCCGCCGCGCGCGAGCCGACGACGGCAGACCTCAGGAGCTGGTTCGAGAAGAACAGCGCCAGATTCGCGCAACCGCCCCGGCTGAGTTTCCGCCATTTGTACTTCTCGCTCGACCGGCGCGGCAACCGCGCGCGAGCCGATGCCGAGCTGATGCTGGCGAAGCTTGCCGGCCAGCCGGTCGACGCGAAAATCGCGGGCTCGCTCGCCGACCCGTTCATGTCCCAGGACTACTACCGCGATCGCGCGCCTGACTTTCTGGGCAAGGAATTCGGATCGCCGTTCGCTCTGGCGGTGGCGAAGCTTCCGCCGGGCTCGTGGCAGGGGCCCATCGAGTCCGGCTTTGGCTGGCACCTCGTGTTCGTGGACACCGTAATTCCCGGCCGAGTGCCGGCCTTCGAGGAGGTCGAGCCCGACGTCAGGACCGCGTGGCTGGGCGAACAGAAGGCGCTGGCCTGGGAGAAGGCGTACAAGGCGATGCGCGCCAACTACACGGTGCTGCTGCCCGCGCCGCCGGCGAGTTCCGCGGCCGCGTCGCCTTCGCCGATGCCGAAAGCGCCTGCGCCATCCGGCGGGGTGCCGAAGTGATCGGCGTGCCCGGCATCGCGCGATACGTCGCGGCGGCGCTGTTCGTCCTCGTCGCCGGAATTGCCGGCGGCGATGGCCCACGAGTCGCGGCCCGCGTATCTCGAGATCAAGGAAACGGCGCCCGGCCAATACGCGGTGCTGTGGCGCACGCCGGTATTGGCAGGCGCGCGATTGCCGCTGGTGCTCAAGTTGCCGGACGGCGTCAGGGACCTCAAGCCGCCCGTGGTTCAGGAACTCACCGATTCCCTCGTCGAGCGGCGATGGATCGACGCGGGGTCGAGCGGGCTTGCCGGCAAGCGTATCGAAATCGCCGGCCTTCCGTTCACGATCACCGATGCGCTGGTTCGCATCGAGCTCCTGGACGGCAGGACCGTGCAGACCATCGCGCGACCTTCGCAGCCGTGGGTCGAGATCGTCGCCACGCAATCGCGGTGGGAGGTGGCGGGCACGTACGTCGTCGAGGGCATCCGGCACATCCTGTTCGGCGCCGATCACCTGCTGTTCGTGCTGGGGCTCCTGCTGATCGTCGGGAATCGGCTGGATGCTGGTGAAGACCATCACGGCCTTCACCGTCGCGCACAGCATCACGCTCGCCATCGCCACGCTTGGATACGCGGATGCTCCGGCGTTGCCGCTCAACGCCGCGATCGCGTTGAGCATCCTTTTTCTCGGACCGGAGATCGTCCGCGTGTGGCGCGGCGAGACGAGCTTCACGATCCGCCACCCCTGGGTCGTGGCTTTCGCGTTCGGGCTGTTGCACGGATTCGGCTTCGCCACGGCGTTGACCGGTGCCGGCCTGCCGCGGCAGGACTTGCCATTGGCGCTGCTTTCGTTCAATGTCGGCGTCGAACTGGGGCAGCTCGGATTCGTCGCCCTGATTGTGGCGATGGCACATTCCTTCCGCGTGCTCGAGGTCCGCTGGCCACGCTGGGTGCAGGCGCTTCCTGGCTATACGGTCGGCACGCTCGGTGCCTTCTGGACGATCCAGCGAGTGGCCCTGCTGATGGGAGCGATGCGATGAAACCGGGCATCCGATATCGATTGGCGCAGGCGGCCGCCGTGCTTGCTGCGTTGTGGGTGCAGGCCGCGTTCGCGCACGTCGATCCGGGCGCGGCCTACGGACTGTTGACCGGGCTTGCGCATCCGTTCTCGGGCCCGGACCACGTCCTCGCAATGATCGCCGTCGGATTGTGGGGTGCGCAACTCGGCGTACCGGCGATCTGGATATTGCCGGTGGCCTTCCCGCTGGTCATGGCGATGGGCGGCATGCTCGGGTTTCTCGGCGTGCCGATCCCGGGCGTGGAATACGGGATCGCCGCTTCAGCCATCGTGCTCGGTGCCGCCGTCGCGTTCGAAGTGCGGCCGTCGCTGGTCATCGCGGCACTCGTGGTCGGATCCTTCGCGATTTTCCACGGCCACGCGCACGGTACCGAAATGCCGCCTGGCCAGAGCGCTTTGCTCTACAGCATGGGTTTCGTCATCGCCACCGGGTGCCTGCATGCGGTGGGCATCGGCATCGGCACCGTCCACCGCCGGCTATGGGGCCGACAATTGTTGCGCGGCGCGGGCACGGTGGTCGCGGCAGGAGGCATTTTTTTCCTGTGGAAGGCGGTTGCATGACGCGCGCGAACGTGTGGTGGGCGCCAGCACGCGCCGGCGTCCTGCTCGCGGTCGCCTTGCGCTGTGGACCGGCCGAAGCGCATCTCAATGCGACCGGCATGGGCCCGATATTCGATGGCCTCACGCACTTTCTGACCAGCCCGGAGGATCTGGTACCGGCCATCGCGTTGGCACTGTTGGCGGGTTTGCGCGGCGCGCCCTGCGGACGGCGGTCGATGTTCACGCTGCCGGCGGCGTGGTTGCTGGGTAGCCTCCTCGGATTGTCCGCCGCGGTGGCGAGCGGCGGAATGTTGTGGGCGGCCTTCTGGTTCCTGCTGCTGGGGGGCTTGGTCGTGGCCGATGCGAAGCTCTCGCTGCGCGCGATCACGGCGCTCGGTGCGCTGCTCGGGCTTGTTCACGGATACCTCAACGGAACGGGAATGGGCATGTCCGCAGAGGCGATCGCCGCCGCTCTCGGATTGGCGGCCGCAGTATTCGTCGTGGTCGTCCTGGCCGCCGCGCTCGTCGTTCAGTTGCGGGCGCGATGGGCCCGCATGGCCGTGCGCGTTGGCGGCAGCTGGATTGCCGCGAGCGGCCTGCTCATGCTCGGCTGGCACTTTCGCGGAATCTAGTACCGCGACCCATGAGTTCTGCTATGTTCGAACCGAGTCGCATCGCCGATCGCTTTGTCACTCATCCTCGCCATAGCCCGAGCTATGGCTGCGGTTCGCTTCGCGCGCTCGGCGCGCGGACTCGGTTCTCGGCAAGTACGCAAACTCATGGGTCGCGGTACTAGGTTCAGGCGCGCGGCGAAACGACGATTCGGATTTTCGGGCGACGCCATCGTGGATATCTTCAGGCGGCGCCATCGTGGATATCTTCAGGCGGCACCATCGGAGATATGCTCGGGCGACGCCATCGGAGATATGCTCAGGCAACGCCATCGGAGATATGCTCGGGCAACACCATCGATGATAATGTATGCGGTCCGCACCGGGTCTTTCCCATGGCTGCGCGTTCGTTGTCGCGCGCGCCGCGCCCTGCGCGCGTAGAATCGCGCAGAAAGAAGGGGGTCATGATGTTCACCAGCAATCCGTTTGCCGAGCTTTCGGCGTCCCTGTCGCCCGGTGTCATGAAGACTTATGTCGTCATCATGATCGTCCTGGTCGTCGCCGGAACCCTGTTCGACATCATGCACAAGGGAAGCGCCAGGTATTTTTTCGATAACTGGCGCAAAGCGAAAGGCAAGGCGTCGCAACAGCTCGGTGCCGGTGAAATGGTGGCGCTTGCGATCAAGACCGGCCTGGTGGATGTCCTGACGTCCGGCGAGTTCTGCAACGCGCGCCGCCGGCTCGCGCACTTGCTGACGATGTACGGGTTCACGCTCTACGTGGTCACGACCGCCGTCATGGTGCTCGGGTACCCGACACCCGCGACACCGACACCGGCCGTGCTGCCGCTTCTCTGGTGGA
This sequence comes from uncultured beta proteobacterium, assembly GCA_963695725.1. GTDB lineage: Bacteria > Pseudomonadota > Gammaproteobacteria > Burkholderiales > Casimicrobiaceae > CAIWHR01. The sequence goes on along the minus strand of CAVOHM010000001.1, from coordinate 606,180 downwards.
TCGGCGGCCTGATGGCTTGCCTCGGCGGATACTGGTTCTGGTTTTTCATCCGCGTCGACGTCGCCGCAGAGGGAAATGCGCCGCTGCGCATCATGCGGGCCGATCTGTTCATCCTCTCGCTTCTCGCCAGTGTGACGCTGGGCCTGATCTGGGCGTACCTGCAGGCGAGAGCAAGCTCCGGAGCCAACGTGTTCTTCGCCTTGTATGTCCTCGCCACGACGGTGCTGTTCGGTTCGGTGCCGTGGTCCAAATTCGCTCACATGTTTTTCAAGCCCGCAGCGGCGTTCGAGAAAAGGGTTTCCGACGCGAACGGCTTCAGGAGCAACCTGCCTGCCCCGGCCGACAAGCCCGAGCAGTTCGGCAGCGCCCGCCAGCCACCCCGGCACTACTGATCAGCCGACCTGATCGGCCGACCATCGATTTCCACTTCGGGAGACCAAGACCGTCATGCCAACCTTCGTTTACATGACCCGGTGCGACGGCTGCGGGCATTGCGTCGATATCTGCCCGTCCGACATCATGCACATCGACAAGACCTATCGGCGGGCCTACAACATCGAGCCGAACATGTGCTGGGAGTGCTACTCCTGCGTCAAGGCCTGTCCGCAGCACGCCATCGATTGCCGCGGTTATGCCGACTTCGCACCGCTGGGCCACAGCGTGCGCGTGCTTCGCGAAGAGGCCAAGGCCACGGTATCGTGGAAGCTCAAGTTCCGCGACGGCCGCGAGAAGAACTTCGTGTCCCCGATCCGCACGACGCCGTGGGGATCGATCAAGGGGCCGGCCGAGTACGCTGCGCCCCGCCCCGAGGATTTCGCGAGGCAGGAACTCGCGCACGAGCCGGACGCGCTCAACATCGAGGGCGGACTGCCCGCGCTGCGCCGGGACCAACTCAAGCAGGGAGTGGTGTGATGGGACTCTTCGGAGGCAGGAAAACGGTAACCGTCGACGCGGACATCCTCGTCATCGGCGGCGGCATGGCCGGTACCGGGGCGACCTACGAGTCGCGCTACTGGGGGCGTGATCTCAAGATCGTCTGCGTCGAGAAAGCGAACATCGAGCGGAGCGGCGCGGTCGCGCAGGGCCTGTACGCGATCAACTGCTACATGGGCATGCAGTGGGGCGAGAACCAGCCCGAGGACCACGTGCGCTACGCGCGCAACGATCTCATGGGCCTGGTGCGCGAAGACCTTGGCTACGACATCGCGCGCCACGTCGACGGCACGGTGCACAAGTTCGAGGAATGGGGTCTGCCGATGATGCGCGACCCCGACACCGGGCGCTACCAGCGCGAGGGCAAGTGGCAGATCATGATCCATGGCGAGAGCTACAAGCCGATCGTCGCCGAGGCGGCCCGCAAGGCCGCGTCCGAGGTCTACAACCGCGTCATGGTGACGCACCTCCTGACGGACAAGAGCAAGGCCAACCGGATCGCCGGCGCCGTCGGCTTCAACGTCCGCACGGGTGATTTCTACGTCTTCCGCGCGAAGGCCGTCATCATCGGCGCCGGCGGTGCGTCGCACATCTTCAAGCCGCGCTCGGTGGGCGAGGGGATGGGGCGGACGTGGTACGCGCCGTGGTCGAGCGGTTCCGCGTACGCGCTGCCGATCCAGGTCGGCGCCAAGATGATGCAGATGGAAAACCGCATCGTGCTCGCGCGGTTCAAGGACGGCTACGGGCCGGTCGGCGCGTACTTCCTGCACCTCAAGACCTACACGCAGAACGGCTACGGCGAGGAGTACGAGTCGAAGTGGAAAGAGCACACGCGGGCGTTGGTCGGCGATTACATCGACCACCATCCGACGCCGACCTGCCTGCGCAATCACGCCTTCCTGCAGGAAGTCGCGGCGGGCCGCGGCCCCATCCGCATGGTGACCAAGGAGGCCTTCCAGGACCCCCACAAGGAGACCGTCGGCTGGGAGAATTTCCTCGGCATGACGATCGGGCAGGCGGTCGTGTGGGCATCGCAGAACATCGACCCCAAGCACATCAATCCCGAGCTGACCACGTCGGAGCCCTATGTCATGGGCTCGCATGCCACCTGCTCCGGAGCGTGGGCGAGCGGACCGGAAGACTATGCGCCCGACGAATATCAGTGGGGCTACAACCGGATGATGACGGTCGACGGGCTTTTCGGCGCCGGCGACACCATCGGCGGCAGCGCCCACAAGTTCTCCTCGGGGTCCTTCACCGAAGGCCGGATCGCCGCCAAGGCCGCGGTCAAGTACGTGAACGACATGAAGAAAGAGCAACCCGAGGTCAGCGAACAGGAGGTTCGGGACCTCGAAAGAGTCATATTCCAGCCGTTGGAGAACTACCGGCTCGGTCGCAACGAGATCGTCGCCGGAACGGTATCGCCGAGCTATCTCCTGCCGATCCACGGCCTGCAGCGCCTCGAGAAGATCATGGACGAGTACGTCGGCGGCATCAGCACCAACTACATGACGAACGACAGGCTGCTCAATCGCGGACTCGAACTGCTGGAGATGCTGAAGGAAGACATGGCGCATATCGGTGCCGAAGACCTGCACCAGCTGCAACGCGCGTGGGAGCTGAACCATCGGCTGCTGGCGTCGGAGTCGGTGACCCATCACACGCTGTTCCGCAAGGAGACGCGGTGGCCCGGATATTACTATCGGGGCGATCACATGAAGCTGGACGACAAGGACTGGCACTGCTTCACCCTGTCGCGCTACGACCGGCATACCGGCAAGTGGGACATGGAGAAGGCGCCGGTCTACCACATCATCGACTGACGCCGCAGACGCTCGGAACCCGTATGCAAGGCCGCCTCCACCGGCGGCCTTGCTTTGGGAAAGATGGTGCCGGTCGTGCCAGCCATCGCAGGAACAACCAGCGGACGCACCTTGGAAATTCGCCAGCCCGTCCACAGTGAGCACGCCCGATCGCTGGACACGGGCGGCCTGCGCCATCACTTCCTGATCGAGCGCATTTTCGTGCCCGGCGAGATCGCGCTCACCTACAGTCAGATCGACCGGATCATCGTCGGCGGCATCTGCCCGACCGAAACGACGCTGACGTTCGCACCGGAACTGGGCAAGCACACGGGCACCGATTACTTTCTCGAGCGGCGCGAGCTGGGGCTCATCAACATTGGCGGCGACGCGGTGGTGACCATCGACGGCGAGCGCGTCGGGGTGAAGGCGGAGGAAGCGCTCTACGTCGGCAAGGGCGCGCGCGCGGTCAGCTTCGCCAGCGCCGACCCGGCGCGGCCGGCAAAACTGTATTTCAACAGCGCCCCGGCGCATGCGGCGTACCCGCATCGCAAGATCACGATGGCGGAAGCGTCACCCGAAACGCTGGGCGACCAGCGGACCGCCAACCGGCGCACGATCTACAAGTACATCGTGCCTGCGGTGCTGCCCTCGTGTCAGCTGGTCATGGGGATGACCCAGCTGGTCGAAGGAAGTCTGTGGAACACCATGCCCTGCCATACGCACGACCGGCGCATGGAGGTCTATTTCTACTTCAACATGGTACCGGACGGCGTGGTGTTCCACCTGATGGGGCAGCCGCAGGAAACGCGGCACATCGTCGTGCGCAACGAGCAGGCGGTGATCAGTCCGAGCTGGTCGATCCATACCGGGGTCGGTACCCAGGCCTACACGTTCATCTGGGGAATGGTTGGCGAGAACCAGGTCTTTCCTGACATGGACGGTGTGGCGACGTCCGATTTGCGCTAAGAGCTTGTCCGCGGGACCCGGGCGCAGGACATGCATCAGCTCTTCGACCTGCGTGCCGACGCCGAGCGCAACCGCGGGATTCTCGCGCGCATCCCCGCGGATCGCTGGGGTGTCCCCGCCGATCTGGCCGGCGCCGTCATCTTCCTGGCGTCGTCCGCGTCGGATTACGTCCACGGTCATACGCTGGCGGTGGACGGCGGGTGGCTCGCCCGGTAGCGTCAACCGGCGGCGTCACGTGGCGCGCCCGGCGCGATTGCCTCGCCCCGAGTCGGCATCACGCGCGTGCGGACGTTGCCTATCCCGGCGGCATTCCCGGGAACTGGGGCAGCGGCCCGGTGACGTCGAACCACGGGGCCTTGTCCGCAGCGAAGATATGCGCCTGTGCGCGCATGCCCGGATCCGTGTCGAGCGACCCGGCCGGGACGACGACGACGCCCCGTTCAGGGGATGGCCTGGGCACCTTCCCGCCGCACCGCGAGCAAAACGCCACGGTGTGGAAGCGGGCGTCGGGCACCTTGTATTCGGTCACCAGCGACGCGCCCCGCACCCAGCGGAACTGATCGAGCTTGCAGAAGAGGTTCGTGGCGTGCGCCGCGGCGCGGCCGAGGCGGCAGCGGCTGCAGTGGCAGTTCATCATGCGCACGGGCGCGCCGGTCAACTCGTAGCCGATTGCGCCGCACAGGCAGCTCCCCTCGGTAATTCCTGCGCGCGGCGTCACGACCGGGCGGTCGATGCCGTCGCCGCCGTACCCGGGCGGATAGGCATCGAACTCCGGCAGGCCGTCGATGATGGCGTCCCAGGGCGCCTTGGAACCGACGAAAATGTGGCTCTGCGGCTTGATGCCGAGATCGCCTTCGAGGCTCGCCGCGGGCGCCACGGCAATGCCGATGTCGGGCATGGTCGCGGGCCCCGCGGTGCCGCATACGTTGCAGAAGGTACGCTCTCCTTTCGGCGAGGATCGATAGTGTCCACGCCGGTCTTCGCCGGAGGTCCAGCGGAAACCGGCGATCGGTCCCGCGACGAAAGTGGCGAAGCCCGTGCCGTGGTGCTTGCGGCACATCGAGCAGTGGCAGTGAATCATGGCGCTGAACGGCCCGTCCATCTCGTAGGTCAGCGCACCGCAAAGGCATCGTCCCTTGGCCACGGCTCCCTCCTCAGGCGCCGCGGAAGGTGGGCGCATCGCGCAAGCGTAACGCGCAAACGCGCCGGCGTCGACCCGGGTGCACCGGCGTCCCAGCGTCAACGGCAGGACGGCCACATCGGGCCGACGAGCGCCGCTCGCCACAGGTATGCTTCAGGCTGTGGACTGCGCAGGCACCTCCGCGTTGCCAGGCTCGCGCCGTCACATGACAGGCCAGTCCCGACCTTTCAGTCCAGTGAAGAGTTCACCATGAGATCAGCGCAACTCACCGCCATCGGCCCGGCCGAAGACGTGGTCGCATGCATCGAAGTACCGGACCCGACAGCGCCCGGTGACGGCGAGGTCGTGGTCGATGTCGTCGCATGCTCGATCAATCCCGCCGACATCCTGATGATCGAAGGCAACTACGCGTCGGTACCGCAAACGCCCTGTGCCCTCGGCATTGAAGGCGCGGGGACGGTAGCGGCGGTCGGCAAGGGCGTCACCCATCTCGAGGTCGGCGACAAGGTGATGAGCCTGGCCCGCACGAACTGGGTCCAGCGGATTCGGGCGAAGGCGGAATCGTTCATCCGTCTGCCGGCGGAAGTCGATCTCGCCCAGGCGGCCATGCTCAAGGTCAACGTCGCCACCGCGCATCTCATGCTCACCAGCTACGTTCCGCTGGCCAGCGGCGACTGGGTCATTCAGGATGCGGCCAATTCCGGCGTCGGCATCGACCTGATTCGCCTCGCGCGCGCCGGGGGCATCCGCACCGTCAATGTCGTGCGTCGCGTGGAATTGATCGAGCCACTGCGAGAATACGGCGCGGACGTCGTTGTGGTGGACGGACCCGGTCTCCTGGAACGGGTCCGGAAGGAGAGCAATGGCGCCCGAATCAATCTCGGTATCGACGCCGTGGGTGGTTCTGCCATCGGCCGCCTTGCCGACTGTGTCAGCGATGGCGGCACCGTCGTGAACTACGGGCTTCTCTCCGGGCAGCCGTGCGAGATCAACGCAAGCAACTTCGTGTTTCGCGACATCACCGTGACGGGTTTCTGGCTCGCCAGGCGGATGCGGGACATGCGCCTCGACCAGATTGAGGCGATGTACGAACAGCTTGCCCGGCGCCTGATGGACGGCACCATCCACGTCGACGTCGAAGCCACCTATCCCCTGGAGCAGATTTCTGCCGCGTTGGCGCATGCCAAGCGCGAGGCGCGCGGCGGCAAGGTGCAACTGCGGCCGAACGGCTGAACATCGGCTTGGCCGGGCACGGTGAGCGCAGGCGTCGCGTCGCAGCGCGTTTCGGATGGTCTCGGCATTCGGGGCAAGCGACTGGAAACGACTGGCCCCCGCCGCCGCTCAGGTTGGCGTCACAAATGGCTGCAACGTCGCGACAACGGCCGTTCGGTCGCAGTTCGTCAATGGGCGCGTCCGGCCATGAGCGGCCTGTCGAGAATTCTCCAGATGGCGGTCACTCGCGCACATTTCCTCCGAAGGTATCGGTTACTATCATCGGCGATCGCTGACTAACAAAGGAGTGGCATATGCCCATCACCGCGTTCAATAGCTTCACCGATGGCCTCGACCCGAGTCGCAGAAGCCGCGAGCACTTCGTTACCGATATCGACATAGCGGACGACCGTCGCTGGGTGCCTTATGCGGATGGTGTCTGGTTTCAGCCCTGCCATTTCAACTGCACCTCCGGCGGATTCAGTGTTGTTCTGAAAGGTCTCGCTGGCGCCGCGCTGGGCACTCACTATCACGTCGGCACTGTGCGTGGTTATACGATGCGCGGGCATTGGCGATACCTCGAGCACGATTGGGTTGCAAAGCCCGGGACCTTCATTTATGAACCGGCCGGAGAAGCCCACACGTTGGTTATCACGGAGGACTCACCAGAACCGGCGCTGGTCATGTTTGTCGTTGAGGGCGGGCTCATTTATCTGGACAAGCCTACCAACGGTGGCGTTGCTGCATACGAGGACGGATTCACACTTCTTGAGCTGTGCCGGAAGTACTATCGTGAGGCCGGTCTCGATGCGCGCGAGCTGGACCTGCTAATTCGCTAGTTGAGGCACGCGGTCAGATAAAGGCGTGCAGCCAAGCGTTGAGTCTGCTTTCCAAAGACCGTAACGACCGCTCGGGGTCGGGTCCGGTCAAACGCTCTGCGGCGCCGAACGGCGGCACTGCGAGTGACCCCGGCCGTTAGCGCAGCGCTGACCAATGTGCGCTAATCAGCGGCCGCTCAGTCCAATCGCATCAATGCCGGCGACCGGTCAGGACCGGCCGTAGCACCTCGTCTTTCGTCGCGGACGTTGGCAGCTGCACCGTTCTGCCGGCGCTGCCCTATTTACGCGCCAGCGTGCCAGTGGTCAAATTCGAACGTCAACCCTGAAGGAGATTCCGATGATCGGCTACGTCACTCTGGGCACCAACGACCTGCCGCGCGCCCAGTCGTTCTATGACGCTCTGTTGGCTGAGATGGGCGTCACACGCATGATGGAATTGGGCGACCGCGGCTCCGCCTGGGCCGCATCAATGGACAAGCCGATGCTCTGCATCATGAAGCCCTACGACGGGCGGCCGGCCACAGTGGGCAATGGCGTGATGGCAGGCATCGGGGTCGATTCGCGCGACACGGTCGATCGAATCTACAAGAAGGCACTCGAACTCGGGGGCACCGACGAAGGCCCTCCCGGCCTGCGCGCCGAGGGGGGCGACGGCTTCTACGCCGCCTACTTCCGCGACCTGGATGGCAACAAACTCGACGTATTCTGCTACGGCTGAGCCATCGAGCAGGTGCAGGTGCAGGCGCAGGTACGCCACTGCTTGTTGCGCGTGGTCGTGCGCCGCAAATGGGCTACGCGAAGTTGATAGGACGCAGCCGAAGACGGCCAACCGCCTTGCCGCCCCGATTGTCGACATGTGGTGTCCGCTGACTGAGGCAGCGAAGTTTCGCAATATGAAGTGCTCCAAGTCGGAGTACAAGGCCAACGGGCTGCATCTACGGCCCGCCTCCGGGGGAGACGTCGCATGAGCGAGGTCACGGGACATCTGGTCGGCCGCTGTCTGTGCGGCGACGTCACGATTCGCGTCGACGGCCTGCACGACCCGCGACCCGGCGCCTGCCACTGCCGCATGTGCCAGCGATGGTCCGGCGGGCTTTTCCTTTGCTTCCACGCTGCCGAAGAGGCGGTGTCGGTCGAGGGGCCGGTGACGCGCTTCGCCTCGACCGCCTTCGCAGAACGAGCCTTCTGCGCTACCTGTGGTTCGCATCTATGGATGCGGGACCTGCAGGCTGAGGCACCGGGCTACGACCTGATGCCGGGTGTGTTCGACGCCGCACGCGATTGGCCGCTACGTTCCGAGATATACACGGATCGCGCGATGGCCTCAATCCGGCTGGAGGGCGACCACCGTCGTGCCACCCGGGCCGAGTACGAAGCCAAGCACCCTCATCTCGAGGGGGATGCCTGAAAACCAAAGTAGACGTAGCGCGGTTGGGCCGAAGAGGAACAATGCAGTGTCGATTCTGCTCACGAGGTTCCACCACCTGTCATAATTGTCCAGTTTGGAGCGGTAATATCCGTCGGTTGTTCGTCTCGTTTGCGCCGTGAATGGACGAAAAGTAATCCGGGGGCTCACCGCCATGAGTTATCCCACACGGACGCACTCGGATAGCGGTAGTATTGCCCGCTTGTGGTTCGTGGATGGCTGCGCTCTGGGATCCGGTCAACGCGACTTCGCAGCAACTGCGGTCAGGCGAGACGCTCATAGCCGCTTCGCCACGGCGCGCACTTCCGGATCCGGCACGGCCCCGGCCGCGACCGCAGGCGATGTCGCCGGCAATGACGAAATCAACCGCAACGTCTTCCTCTCGGACATGATGCGCCTACCTCCCTACAGTCATTCTACGAGGGTAGGCGTCGCACGTTGCATTGGCACAAACGGGGTGCTGCTGCATGCGGACGAGGTGATTCGGTGACCAAGCGCCGCCGGTTTCTGCATTGCGCGACAGTTGCCGTGTTTGCCTGGCCGTCGCGCGCCTTCGCGCAAGCGCCGGGAAAGGTCTACCGCATCGGGTACCTCAACCTGCGCGCGGGTCCCGGGGCGCTCGACGAGGCGTTCACCCGGGGGATGCGCGAACATGGCTATGCCGTGGGCCGCAATCTCGTCATCGAATACCGATGGGCGGCCAGCGACATGCAACGGCTGCAGCCGCTGGCCGATGAACTGGTCCGGCTCAACGTGGACGTGATCGTGACGGCGACCACGCCGGCAATTCGCGCCTTGATGCGTGCCACCAGCACGATTCCGATCGTCGTGCAGGCCACATCCGACCCTGTGGGCACTGGGCTGGTCGCGAGCCTCGGCCGCCCCGGCGGCAATGTCACGGGCATGACGCTCCAGTCCACCGACCTGGCCCGAAAGCGGCTGCAGCTGATGCGCGAGCTCGTCCCCGGCGCGACTCGAGTCGCGGTGTTGACCTTGCGGGACCCCGATACCCAGCTGGACCCGGCTCGCACGGCCGGCAATCTCATGCTTGCGGAGTCCGAGGCCGCCGCGCACCAGATGGGGGTTGGTCTCGTTGCACGGGCTATCGCCATTGCCGACGACCTGCCTGACGCGTTCGCGCAATTCCAGCGCGACAAAGCGCAAGCGGTCATCGTTCAGGTGAATCCGCTGACGCTCCAGCACCGCCCGGCGATCGTGGCGCTTGCGGCACGGGGCCGCCTGCCCGCCATGTACGAAGTCCGCAGCTTCATCGACGATGGCGGCCTCGTTTCGTACGGTCCGGACCTGGCCGAGATGTATCGGCGCGCCGCATCGTATGTCGATCGGATCTTCCGGGGCGCCAAGGCGGGAGAACTGGCGATCGAGCAACCGAGCAAGTTCGAGATGGTCATCAATCTCAAGACCGCCAAGGCCCTCGGCCTCTCGATCCCTCAATCGGTGCTGCTGCGCGCGGACGAGGTGATCCAGTAAGCGAACCATCGGGATTATTCCAGGCATTCGCACACGTCCGCGCAGCCGGGCTGGACCCCAACGATGAATGGCTGCTCTGGCGAGCGTCCACCGGTTGAATTTGCAGTCTCTGACCTGCCAGGAGCGGCCAAAGGGGAAGTTTCTCTAGAGCCGACCTCCGTGGCGGAATTGCAGAATTTCGAGGTTCTCAGCGTTGCACCCAATCAGCGAATGCAAGCCAGCCCGATGTGCCCGATATCAGAAGACGCAGCGCCTGAAGGACGATGATCAGCAAACCGCCCAACAGGTAGGTCGGATGCACTCGCCGGCGCAAGAGGAAATCGTAGGCGATCGCGACCACTACGAAAAGATCGGTCAAGCCGAAGAAGGCCGGCGGACCACTCTGGTGAATGAGCGGAACCGGCCACCGCGCGATGGCCGCCTCCAGGATCGATATGGTCGCCAGCAGCATGAGTCGTTTGTGCGCCGGGCTGTTGGCTCGATTCAAGAGGCCGGCAGTGACGAGGATCGCAAAGGTGACCATGGCGCCGGCGGGAATCGCGAAAAACGAGCGCGGATCGATCCCCGGCAACGGCGCCACGCCTCGCCGCAACGCGTCTATCGCAGCCGCAATCCCGATCGCGACCATGGCCGGGGCGAGCACCGCCGCGCCAAGGCCGAGGCGCCGGTGCAGATCGACCCGGTGTGCAGCGATCAAAGATGTCTGCGCGACGAAGAGCAATATCCACAATGTAAACAGCGTCCCGTGAACGACCAGCAACGTGGACAACGTAGGCAGCGTGCCCGGGCGCACGTAGAACGTTGGGGCAAAGCCAGCGAACACGGTCGCGGCCATGGCGAGCGCCATCCCGACAAAGAAGAAACGGTCATCGCGCCGGCCAGCAACTGCGATTGTTGTCGTCATCGACCTACCCCTCAGTCGGTCCTGCAGGTGGCATTGCGTCGCGTTTCACACGCGGGCCTTTGGGCAGCGCAATGCCGAAAATCACGGACGTGGCGCCAGGTCGCGTGGTTAGCTGGCGCCTCGGCGATGATATCGACTCGCGATCGCGTGAGCAAAACGACAATTGATCGATCTAGGAGCCTGTCGGACTTACTTTCACGTACGCGTTGCTCGGCCAAAAAGCGATGGATGCGAGGCGCGAGGCGAAGCCAATATCGCGAATATTGGCGAGCCGAGCAACGACGCAGACGCGCTTTTTGGCCGCAACCCGGAGGGACGGGGCGAGTTGGGCGCATTTCGGCGTTACTCGCCCTCGCCATACGCCTGGTATGGCTTCGGGCTCGCGCCTTGAACTGCACCCAACTCGCCACCGTCGCCTACGCGAAAGTAAGTCCGACAGGCTCCTAGGCGGCTCCCGGCCAACGCCTGCCGGTCGGGCTCGCCGCGAAAATTTCTCGTGCGCGGCCGTCCGTGGCACCGTGATCGAAAAGGCAAGAGTCGAGTTCGGCCTTCGAGATCCTGATCTGCATTGTCCCGACGCGCTGGTTGCCGAGGGTCATGGCAGGCCAGGGGGCGTTGCCGCGATGTTCTTTGGTTCAATCCCGATCGATTGTCGTGCCCAGGGCAAACGCGCTGCTGGCGGGACAGAGAACGACGGCCGTAATCAGTTGCTTCACACAATTTCCTTCCGTAGTGTGTGGCGACAGAATGTCACGTTCATTCCAGATAAATGTACAGGCCCATGATGGGTGTGGCTTGGTCGTGCCGTATCGGAGCCTCGGATATCCGCACGCTGGTGAACCGGGCTTCGTCGGCCAGGCGTCGGATATAGGCTTCGGAATGGGCATAGCGCAGGCTGGGTAGCAGTTGGATGTCCTTACCTTCCGTAGGCAGTTCCACTGTAAAGGCCAGACACCCGCCCGGTTCAAGAATCCGTCGGATCGATCGAAAAACGACAGCCAGGTCACCAACATAGATGAACACATCGGCTGCGAGGATCAGATCCAACCGCAACTCGGTCGCGGCGAGAAACTCGCCGAGGTCGGCATGGTAAAGATCGCGATATATCCCGAGCTTGCGCGCCTGTTCCAGCATGGCGCGGGAAACATCGACGCCGTCGATGGTATCGGCTTGTGGCGCAATCAGCGGACCGCACAATCCCGTGCCACAGCCGAGGTCGAGTACATGTCCATATCGCTTTCCTGTGTCGAGGAGGGGTTGCAACAGCACCTCAAATCCGCGATAACGCAGTTTTTCCACGACGTGGGATTGGAAATCGGCGGCATAGTCGTCGAATAGCGCTTCGACATAGCGTCGGGGTGGAGCTGCAGGCGTATCTCCATCGCGCACCGACGCCAGGTAATAACCGTTCAATTCCGGATCGCCGCCAAGCGCGAGGGCTTTTTCGAAGCAGCCGGCGGCTTCTTCGAACCGGTGCAGTTCGCGCATCAGGCTGCCGCGTTCGCTCCAGGCCGGCGCGCAACCCGGATCTTCCTGCAAAGCCCGGTCGAAGGCTTGCAGAGCGTTTCGCACGTTGCCAAGCCGTAGCGAAACTTGGCCCAAACTCAACCAGAGACTTACTTGCTGCGGTGATAGTGCGAGTACCTTTTCCAACGCCTCTGCCGCAGCCTGCCATTGTCCTTGAGCTTCATTGGCAAGACCCAGGCAAGCCCATGCCTCGGCAAGGGAAGGGTCAGCAGTCGTTGCTTGACACAGGACGGGAATCGCCGCTTCCCACTGACGGAGGTGAAAGAGGGTGATTCCCAGATTGCGAAGCACCGAAGGTCGGCCTGGCGTGAGTGCCTGGCACCTTTCGAAGCAGATGCGGGCCGGTTCAAGCCGACCGTTTTCAAAATGCGCGATGCCCTCGAAGAACAGGGCACGCGACTGCGCAATTTGCTCCTCGGTCGAGTTTGCGTGAACAATCACGTTGGGTCGCCGGAGCGGCTTAACAGTTGCCGATCAGCAGTTTGGTTTCGGTCAGCGCCTTGTTCTGGTCGGCCGCGGTAAGGGCACGCACGACAACCTCATGACGATGGTTCCAAGGATCGGCAATTCAACCGCACCAAACGTTAGCGGATCAGGCTATCACGGTAGGGTGACCAGGCCAAAGGGGAAATCCGGGAAATCGGGCGGCTGGGCGCTGCGGTGCGGGCGTTTCGGCCGCGTGTGCGGATGGCGTGCGTGCGGATGGCGTTCGAGTCGCTCCAAACCGGACGCCATCGGCTCGCGGACGGTCCACCGAGGCGCGGCGAGTCGAGCGCGTGGCAAGCTGCAAACGGCCTTCTGCCGATGTGACGCCCATCCGGCGCGGGCGCCTTGTCACGGCACGGCCGCCTGCGCGACGAGGGCCCGTTCGCGCTTGTAGACATAGTGTGTACAGGCGCTAGTTCGAAGGCACGACGGCCGGGGGCTTCCACGTCCCCTCGCCGGGCGGCAGGATTGACGGCGGCGTGTCCTTGGGCCAGTACAGCCGCATCACCAGGTAGACGGTGCCGTTGGGTGCGGGTAGCCAATTGGCTTCCTTCGCCTTGCCGGGCGAATCCTTCTGGATGAAGAGCGTCAGCGAACCATCAGGGTTCTTCTCCATCGCCGAAAGCATCGGCGAATTGATGAGGTAGCGATTGATCGGATTCTTGATCAGGAGCTGCGTCTTTCCGTCGTACATCGTCACCGACCAGAAAGCGTTCACCGGCGGGAGTTGCCCAGCGGGGAAGGTGAGCGAGTAGTTGCTCTTGCTGGCATCGAGCGTCTCGCCGGTCGCGTCCTCACGGGTCATCGGATACATGGCTTCGACGGCATCGTTCCCGTAGATGCCGCCCTTGGCGGCTGCCGCGCGCTTCAGCCAATCGCCGCTGTAGAAAGCGCGGTCTCCGAAAACCGAACCGACCTTCCAGCCGTTGATGTCCTTCATCCCGGAGACAAGGTACTTGTCCACCTTGGTGTCACCCTCCTTCATCGCCAGCAAGACCGCGGCCTTGTGTTCCACCGAGAGATCCTTGAAGTCGAAGGGTTTGCCGGGTCCGATGCCTATGCTCGCGAGCCTGGCGCGGATCTCTTTGGTGTCGGGTGACTCGGGCACATACTGGAGCGCCGCGTCGAGATACTGATAGAAGTTCGCCTTGATCCCCGCCGTCGTTGCCGGTACGAAATCGATCCTCGGTGCAGCGGGCGGCGCGGGTTGTTTGAGGAAAGCGGAAAGCGGCTCCGCCTTGTATCCCGCCTGTACCTTCTCCACGTTCGGCATATCCTCGGCGTTGAAGAGTTGTGTTCGGAAGATGGTGAGCGAGAAGGGCGTCGACGATTGGAAAACCTTCTTGATCCCCGTGGGTGTCTCGCCCGTCCAGTCGGGGCCGGCCACCAGATAGGTGCCGGCTTCGATGCCCGTCGCGCGGCTGCCGATGTAGCCATAGTTGTAGGCATTGCCGTCGATCAGCTGCACCGAGTAGTAGCGCTCTTTTGCCACTGCCGGCACCGAGATCACCATCGGCTCCGCGCGCAGGTCCAGCCAGAGCATCGAATACGGCGTGTCGCTGTTGGGCGTGACGACCGCCGTGTCCTTGTAGGTGAACACACGGGATTCGTTGCTGATCGTGTTGAACGGGGCCTTGTACTGTCCCGAGTTCCTGTCCACGCAGAACTCCTGCATCACCGCGTAGTTCATCACGATCGGCAGTCCATAGATGAACGCCTCCTCGGCGATGGCCTTGGTTTCGGCAATGCTTGGCGCGGATACGCCTCTGGCCACGTCTTTCTTTTCGGCCTGGGCAATCGGGTCGTCCTTCTTGCCGCAGCCCGCGATCAGCGTCACGGCGACGAGGCAGAGGAGGACCCATGTCACGCATCCGAAAATTCCGGTTCTCATGTTTGGACTACTCCGTTGGCAGTTGGGTCGTGTGCCGCGCGCGCAAACACGCGGCTGGGCAGGAACCGCGAATCATACCTGCCGCGCACCGCGGCGGATCAGTCGCGTCCGTCTTCTATCCAACGGAGGCATATGAGGCCGCGGGACTTCATCGCGGCACTCGGCCCGGCGGTAGGCTCACGGACTCCCCACGGGACCGTGGACACGCCGGGCACGACCTTCACCGGATGGGGGCGCCGCGCCACGCCACCGGGAACTATAATTGGCGCCACCGTCACAAGGAGACTTCAACATGAAGTTCCGCGACTCGAGGTTTTCTGCCATCGTTGCCGGCTCGATATGCGTGCTCTGCGCAGGTGCCGGCATCGCGCAAAGCGATGTCGAAAAGCACGCGGCCCAAATCAGGATCTACGCCTTGGGCGAGCTCAACATGAATCGATACGAAGTCGTGGGCCGGCCATGGGTCGACACCTGGCGCTCAGCGCTTGGGGTGCCAACCTTTCCAAGCCAGGAACAGGCCATCGCGGCTTTGCAGGCCGAAGCGGCGCGTCGTGGCGCGGACGGACTGCTCAATGTCAACTGCCTCGACCAGGGGCATTGGAAATGGTCGTCTGAAACGGAGCCTGCGTTCCTCTGCTACGGAATCGCGATCCGCGTCCGGCCGAGCCAGGGATAGGCAGGCCGTGGCGTAACGATTACGCAGCAGCGCGTCCGGTCTAGATCAGTCGCGTCTTCGCCTTCTCCTTCATCGCCGCCTCCAGCTTCTTCGATGTCCGCGGGCGACAGCTGCGGCCGGTCGACCTTGATCGTCAGCTTGTTGAGCTTGGCGGTCAGCGGGAACGGCGGCTTGTAGTCGGCGTCGTTCACGCCGGTCAGCGTGTCCGAGCCGATGTCGAAGCTCTCGTCCCACTGCAGGATCATCGGCAGCGTCTTCTCCATCCGCTTGGTCGCGACCACCTTGCCGTCGACCTTGAGCGTGCCGGTGCCGGGCCGGCCGAGGCCGCTGAAGTTGTTGAACGCGAGCGTGCCGGCGCCGAGCCCGTCGTACTTGAAGTCGAACTCGACCGTGTGCTTGCCGGGCGCGAGCGCGTCGGGGCCTTCCCACTTCAGGCGCTCCAGGTCGACCATGTTCCACAGGAACACCGGCTTGCCCTTCAGCAGGTAGAAGCCGTAGCCGGCGAAGCGCCCGCCCGAGGTCAGGATCATGCCCTCGGCGCCGCCTGCCGGCACCTCGATGTCGGCGGTGATGGTGTAGGACGCGTTCAGCAGGAACGGCGAGTCGCCCTGCGGCAGGCCGACCATCGGCCGCGTGTAGACGAACTCGGTGCGCCCGGCGGTGATGTTCGGCCGTGGCGCGACGATGCGCGCCGCCACCGACGCGTCCAGCGGGAAGACCTGGTACTTCTTCGCCTCGGCGAGGAACTTGCCGCGCATCTCCTTCACCTTCTGCGGATGCTTGGCGGCGATGTCGTCGGTCTGGCTGAAGTCCTTGTTGAGGTCGTAGAGCTGGAACACCTGGTTGTTCAGCGGATCGGGGTTGGCCGCGCCGAAGGCCTCCCACGGCGCGCGGTTGACCTTGGTGCTGAGCAGCCAGCCGTCGTCGTACAGCGCCCACTGGCCCATCATCTCGAAGTACTGCGTCTTGTGCCGCGACGGCGCCTTGGCGTTCTTGGCGTCGAAGGTGTAGAGGAAGCTGGTGCCCTCGATCGGCGCCTGCTTGATGCCGTCGACCATCTCCGGCGCCTTGATGCCGGCCGCCTCGAGGATGGTCGGCACGACGTCGATCACGTGGACGAACTGCTCGCGCAGGCCGCCCTTGTCCTTGATGCGCGCCGGCCACGACACCACCATGTTCTGGTTGATGCCGCCCAGCCGCGACGCGTTCTGCTTGAACCAGTCGAACGGGCGTGTCGAAGGCCCACGACCAGCCGGCCGACATGTGGTTGTAGGTCTGCTCGGTGCCCCAGACGTCGTAGAACTTCATCTGCACGTCGACCGGCAGCTCGGTCGAGGCCGTTGAAGAACGCCACCTCGTTGGGCGTGCCCAGCGGGCCGCCCTCGGCGCTGGTGCCGTTGTCGCCGTTGATGTAGATGATCAGCGTGTTGTCGAGCTTGCCCAGGTCCTCGAAGGCCTGGATCACGCGGCCGATCTCGTGGTCGCTGTAGGCGGCGTAGGCGGCGAAGACCTCGACCTGGCGGATGAAGAGCTTCTTCTCCTCCGCGCTCGAGCTGGTCCCAGGGCTTCAGCACGTCCTTCGGCCAGGGCGTCAGCTGCGCGTCCTTGGGGATCACGCCGAGCTTCTTCTGGTTCTCGAAGATGCGCTCGCGCAGCTTGTTGTAGCCGTCGTCGAACAGATGCATCGCGCTGATCTTGTCGACCCATTCCTTGGTCGGGTGGTGCGGCGCGTGCGTGGCGCCCGGCGCGTACTTGATGAAGATCGGCTTGGCCGGGTCGGTCTGGTGGATCCGCGTCATGTAGTCGATGGCGTCGTCGGCCATGCCGGTGATCAGGTTCCAGCCCGGCTTGCCCTCGAACGGATAGATCTGCGTGGTGTTGCGGAACAGGTTCGGCTGCCACTGGTTGGCGTCGCCGCCGACGAAGCCGTAGAAGTACTCGAAGCCCATGCCGGTCGGCCACTGGTCGAAGGGCCCGACCTGGCTGGCCGCGAAGGCCGGCGTGTTGTGGTCCTTGCCGAACCACGACGTGGCGTAGCCGTTGTCGAGCAGCATGCGCCCGATGGTCGCCTTGTCCTTGCCGATGATGCTGTTGTAGCCGGGGAAGCCGGTCGACTGCTCGGAGATCACGCCGAAGCCGGCCGAATGGTGGTTGCGCCCGGTGATCAGCGCGGCGCGCGTCGGCGAGCACAGCGCGGTCGAGAACATGCGGTTGTAGCGCAGGCCGCTCTTGGCGATGCGGTCCATCGTCGGCGTCGGGATCACGCCGCCGAAGGTGCTGGGCACGCCGAAGCCGGCGTCGTCGGTGATGATCAGCAGCACGTTGGGCGCGCCCTTCGGCGGCACGACGCGCGGCGCCCACCACGGCTTCGACTGCAGCGCGTCGTTCTTGATCACGCCGCCGAACTTCGGATCGGGCGGCGGCAGCTGCTTCGGGCTGACCGTCGTGGTGGCGCTGGGCGAGCCCAGCGTGCCGGTGACCTGCTGCGCGTTGGCCTGCGCGGTCCCTAGGAATGCCACGGCGACCGTGGCAACAAGGGCTATTTTTCGCAATTCCATAGGGGACTCCAAAGATTCGGATCGGGCTGGCTTGTCGCGAGGAATGGACTCACGGGTCGATGCGCTCGCCCCGCGGAGGAGGCATTGGCAT
The DNA here is from genome assembly GCA_963695725.1 of uncultured beta proteobacterium. Taxonomy (GTDB): domain Bacteria; phylum Pseudomonadota; class Gammaproteobacteria; order Burkholderiales; family Casimicrobiaceae; genus CAIWHR01. The sequence goes on along the minus strand of CAVOHM010000001.1, from coordinate 588,234 downwards.
CAGGGCGGCAGGATCGTTCGTGGATCGCGCCGCAGCGAGGCGTGAATTATACCAGATGCGTGGAGGTTCCGGTGCCTTGGCGGGCCGAGTAACGTAAGATCTTCCAACACTTCCGTCTTACACGTACCAAGATCGAAAGGAACCGTTTGCCATGGCCAATGTACTCACGGTAGTTGCAAGGATACGAGCCGCGCAGGGCAAAGGCGACGCGCTGGCGGCGCTTCTGTCGGAACAAGCCGCCGTCGTGCGCGACGCGGAACCGGGTTGCCTCGTCTATCGGGTTCACCGCGCAACCAAGGATCCCGAACTCTTTCTGTTCTACGAAACGTACGTGGACGACGCGGCGTTCGACCTTCACCGCAAGGCGCCGCATCTTGCCGCATTCCGCCAGCGCCGCGAGAGCGAAGGGTTGACGGCCGGCGCCGTCGAGGTCGAGGTCTTTCGGTCAGTTACCGAATGACCGGCGCTCCCGCCTGACGCAGCACGATCGTCCGATTGGCGCAGCCGGTCGGCTTCGAACCAATCGAATTTCGAACGGCACGAATCACATCGCGCGGCGTGACCGCAAGACGCTTACGCGACGCTGCCAAAGCCCCGGTCGATCGCGCCTGCTGGCGCCTTGAGTCCCGCGATCCGGCAGCCCTGCGCCACCGGCCCGCCGGGAAAGAGCTGGTAGAGGCGCTTGATGCCGCCGTGACGATGAAATTTTTCGTCGAGCGCGTCGTGCAGTTCGCGCAGGTTGATCGCAGTCGGCTCGTGCCGGGCGTAGTACTCGTGCAGCGCGCGCACCGTGTCCCAGTGATCCTCGGTTACCGCGATGCCTTCGGCCTGCGCGGCTTCGACGGCGGTGGCGGAGGTCCAGCCTTCCGGCGCATGTGGAAAACGCGGATCGCTGTCGGGGGCACTGCCGCCGACGATTCCATCCATCAAACTTGTCATGTCCTCACCCTCCATTGACGAAGGCAGCACCGGCGACCGCGGATGCCAACACGTAGCCGTCGCGTAGGCCACTCCCGTAATCGTCCGGATCAAGGGCGGCCGCGTTCCTTGAGCCACGCGATGCTAGACTGATTATATGCCCGGCACGATGCTGCAAAATCTGCCACAGCTCGCGAGTGCGGTGCAGCGCAACTGCGACATTTCCGACGCGCGACATGCGGGCGACTACGGCCTGTGCACCTTCCTGCTGAAGATGCGCGAGTACTACCGCTGGGAGAACGAACTGCCGTTTGCACGCCCGCTGCCCAAGGACGAGCTGGGCGAGTGGCTGAAAGCGCGCGAACAGGAGTGGGACCGCATCGAAGCCGATGCGTTCGCGCCGCTGCCGCTCTTGCGCGGAGCGCTCGATCCGTTCGAAGCAGATGCCGCCAACGGGAGTTGCTGCCGCAGGGCGTGCGTCTACAGCGCGGGCTACGGCCGTTTTCAGAAGCCGCTGTTTTTTCTGGGCCGGCTCCTGCGCGTCGAGCACCGCGGCGGATTCACGGTACTGATTTCTTCCTGCGAGTACGCGCGCGAGCTCGCTGCGCCGCCGGCGATGCTGCAGGGACGCACCATCTTCGTGCGCCAGGAATCGGTGCGCCGTTACCTGTGGGAGAAGATCGAGGAATGGCAGTGGAAGAAACAGGACAACGCGATGGCGCGCGCGCTCGCCTGTTACGACTTCATCGCCGACCCCGAGGCGGCCCTTGCGCGGATGGCGGACAACGAGATGGAAACGATGATCCTGCACGAAGTCGGCGAGGCGATGGCCGGCGAGCGCCTCGGCGACGCGTGGCACGATATGGCGCTGACGGCGGCGCGCACGCGCAGCGAGCCGATCGCGCGCGCCGTGCGCGACCTGCTCGCCGACTGCCTGTCGACGCTGCCGGCGTTGCTCGAGCGCGCCAACCTGCCGGCGCTGCATTTCTATTTCGCCACCTTCGATGCCCCGCGCCGCCAGCTGTTTCCGCAGGCGCTCGAGGCCTACGAGCATTTTCTGTGCGTTGGCGACTTCGCCCGGTTGCGGCGGGTCGTCCACGAAGGCAGAGGAACGCTGGCTCGCAACGGCGCAGGCGCTGCTCGCAGCGGAATCGGTGACGCAGGACACGATCCTGCAACAACTGGTCGACAACGGCGCGGCGTGCAGTCGCGCCGGTATCGCAGGTTAATCCGCGTCGGTACGCGAGGCCGGCGCCGCTACGATCACCTGCTCGACCAGCTTCCGGACGACGCGCACCATTTCCGGTGCCTCGATCTCCATCACCTGCTCGACCACCCACTTGTTGTCGCCGCCCGCCATCGTGTCGGACACCTTGGTCGGCGAAATAGCGAGGCACGGCGAACGGCGGCTCTCCGCCGGCGTACGCGAAACCGGCGTAGTCCTCGAAGCGCGCGTTGAGCGAGGTCGATGAACGGCTTGCGGTATTCCCCGGGTCCGAGCAGATCGAGCTGGTTGTTCTCCATGGTCGCCGCAAGATGGCGGGCGACTTCGCCGATGAGCGTGGCGCGGTCCGCCTCGGCGAGCCGGCCGTACACGGCGCGGTCGACGAGCTGCACGAGAAAGGCGATGAACTCGGTCATGACGGCGTCACCAGAGGTCCGAGCCGAAGCTGAATGCCTTCCCGTTCCATGTGCTTGAAGATCTCGAGCGCGATCTTCCAGACGTTCGCGCCGATCACGCCGGCCGGTCCGCGAGCGTGCGCGGGCCCTTGTTGCGCCAGCGGGTCTTGACGAGCGCCACGAAGGGCGGCTGCTGATGATCGCCATGGGTTCCTGTCAATGCACTATATTCGGGGATAATAATCCGGGGAGCGAGACATGTCAGGACTGGAAATGGATCTGGCGAGCGGAATCGCCGCGTTCGAGGCGAAGGAATTCGCGCGCGCCATGCAGCTGCTGCAGCCGCTGGCGGAAGCGCGGTGACCCGAAGGCGCAGTACCGCGTGGCGATCATGGCGCAGGTCGGCCTGGGCGTGGTGAAAAACTGCGCGAGTGCGGTCAAATGGATGCGAGCGGCCGCCGAAAAGGGTACGCCCTCGCGCAGCACGGCCTCGGTTTCATGTATTTCCAGGGCGAATGCACCAAGGCCGATACCGCGGAGGCCGCGCGCTGGTTCAGGCGCGCGGCGGAGCAGGGCCTGGCCGGATCGCAGTCGATGCTCGCGACGATGTACGAGAAGGGCGTCGGCGTCGAGCGCGATGCGGCCGCGGCTGCGAAATGGCGCGCGCTGGCGGAGAACGAGTCCAGTGCTTCGCCGGAGGCGTCCTGATCCGCCCTTCGAGGCAACCGGCGTTCTTCCCGCACGCTGCGCGTCGGTCTGTTCACGGTTGGCGTTGACGCAATACACTTCGAATTCAGCGGATCGAGGCGGGCGCGTGAATTTCAAAGTGATCATCGGTGATCAGGTGTACGCGGTCGAACTGCCGGACGAGCTTCTGGGAGAGGCTGCCGAGTTCCACGCCAAGCTCGACCGCGACATGGACCGCGGCTGGCAGATGAGCCGGCAGTTCGTCGCCGCGGCCCGACGCGCGGCAGCGTTGCCAGATCGTGGCCGACAAGCTGCTGACCAGCCTCATGAACGGCAACGAGGCCACCACCCTGTTGATGGCCGCGTACATCGCGCTGCGCATGCCGGGGACGATCGGCGTGGACATCGACGCGTCGGGAGAGATGCAGAATACCGAGTTGCTCCAGGGCTAGGAGCCTGTCGGACTTACTTTCACGTATGCGTTGCTCGGCCAAAAAACGATGGATGCTAGGCGCGAAGCGACGCCAATATCGCGAATATTGGCGAGCGGAGCAACGACGCAGACGCGTTTTTTGGCAGCAACCCGGAGGGACGGGACGAGTTGGGCGCATTTCTGCGTTGCTCACCCTCGCCATACTCCCGGTATGGCCTCGGGCTCGCGCCTTGAACTGGACCCAACTCGCCTCCGTCGCAAACGCGAAAGTAAGTCCGACGGCTCCTAGACGATGTCGTTTTCCGGTACCCGCATTCGCGAGGTCAGGCCCGGAAGCTTCATCTATGAGGTGACGGAAGCGCTGCCCGCCGACGTGTGCGCGGAGGCGATTCGGCGTTTCGAGGCCCGCACCGAGCAGCAGTATCCGGGCCGCATCGGCCAGGCGGGCGAAGAGGCGCCGGATGTCAAGCGCTCGACGGATCTTCGCATCAGCGGGCGAGAGGACTGGCGCGACATCGATCGGGCGTTGTCGCAGCAGCTCGTCGCGACGTTCAACACGTTCGCGGGCGAATTCCCGTTCTTTGCCGCCAATGCGTTCAAGGACATCGGCTACAACCTGCAGCGCACGCTGCCCGGAGAGTATTACCATTGGCACGTGGACGCCGGGCCGGGGACGTTCAGCGAACGCCAGCTGGTCGCGATCTGGTACCTGAACGATGTACCGGGGCCGGGCGGTGAAACCGAGTTTCCGCTGCAGGAGGTTGTCATTCGGCCGATGCAGGGAAAGCTCCTGTTGTTCCCGCCGTTCTGGACTCACGTTCATCGCGGCGTGACGCTCGAAGCCGGCGTCAAGTACATCGCCACGACCTGGATCTGTTTCGCGTAGAAATGCCGCATTCGTATGCTGCTGCCCATTCCAGGAATCCTCAAGGCCGACGAAGTGGCGCTCGTGCGCTCGCTGGCTGGCCGCTGCGTGCTTCGTGGACGGGAAGCTCTCGGCCGGAGCGGCGGCGCGACGCGTCAAGAACAATGCGGAGCTCGGCGGAGGCGCGCCGGATCTCGAGCGACCTCAACCGGGTGGTGATGGGCAATCTTGTCCGCCATCCGGTCTATCGCGCCGGCGCGCTGCCATTGCACGTCGCGAGTCCGTTGTACGCGCGTTACCAACCCGGCATGGCGTACGGCGACCACCTCGACGATCCGATCATGGGCGCTGACGGCGTCAAGTATCGTTCGGACATCGCGGTCACGATTTTTCTGAGCGCGCCGCAAGAGTACGATGGCGGCGAACTCGTGATTCGGACGCATGCGGGCGACCAGGCGGTGAAGCGGGCTGCGGGTGATGGTGTCCTCTACCCGGCCGGCAGCATCCACCACGTCAATCCGGTCACGCGCGGTGAACGCCTGGTGGCGATCACCTGGGTGCAGAGCCTGGTGCGCGATCCCGGCCGGCGCGAGTTGCTCTATGGACTCAACACGGCGCGCGAAAAACTGCTGCAGAATGCGCCCGAAGCAGCCGAAACGACACAGGTGAACGCGGCATACCTCAACCTGATTCGCATGTGGTCGGACCTGTGAGGCGCGCGATGAGCGAACCGGAGCTTTCGATGGAAGAGCGAATCCTGACAGCGGTAAAGCACACGCTCGCCGCCGTGATCAAGGACACCGCCACGCCGCAGGGCATGCGCCATCCGCTGTCGGACGGGACCATCCAGGACCTGCGCCAGTGCCTGGCACTGATCAGCGCGCGCGAACGCGAGCTTGCCGCAGCTGCGGGCAGGCCATCGAGCGCGCGGCCGCGCTATGCGGACGCGCCGGAGGGTGCGGACGCGGTGATCCGCTTTCACAAGAGCAAGCCCTTCGGCGACATAAGGTCACGGGAGCGTAACCACATGGCGCAACTCGGCTGCAGCACGCTCGAACCGTATGCGTTGCGCGTATTGGGCGACAGCATGGAGCCCGAATTCGCCGATGGCTGCGTGGTCATCGTCGACCCGGGCTATGTGCCGCGGGATGGCTCGTACGTGATCGTCGAGTTCGCCGGTGATGTCTTCTTCCGTCAGCTGGTCGTCGACGGCGAGCGCCGCTTTCTGAAGCCGCTCAATCCGAAATACGGCGCCTTCGAACTCACGCCACCCTACACGATCCGCGGTGGCGTGGTGCAGCAGGCGGGAAAGCGGCGCTCGCAGCGCAGGCACTACGAGTGATTCAACGTCAGTAGCCGCCCTTGCGCAGGCTCTCCGGCAGCCCCGCGATCTTGCCCGCCTGCTTGGAAGGATTGCCCGGATAGAGATCGAACAGGGTCTTGTTGTCCACTTTTCGGCCAGGCCATTTTTCCTGCATGGCCTTCAGCATCGCGCGATTGTTCGGCTGCTCGCCGTTGTGATTGAACGTAGGCGTCGCGCAGGTAATCGATCACGTCCCAGTGCTCCGGCGTGAGTGTGAGCCCTTCGGCGGCGGCGATCGCCTCCGCGACGTCCCTGTCCCAATCGTCCGGCGACTCGAGGTATCCGTTCTCCGTCGTCTCGAGCACTTTCCCGTTCACTTCGTATGCCATGGTTCCCTCCGTTGCCGTCATTGCGACCGTGAATTGAGATCGCCGATGTCCTTGTGCGGGATGAATACGCCGCAACCGAGCCGGCGTTCGGTACCCAGCCCATGTCCTTGCAGCGCGAGCGATTGTTCTGGCGTGAGACCGGCGAGCATCAGGCTGCTGGATTCGTAGGTGCGCGCAGGCGTCGCCACCGGTGTCACGCGGCCGCATAGCATCGTTGCCGGGCGGATGCCGAGTGCACCGAGTTCGCCCTCGGCGGCGGCCATGAACGCAGGCTCACTGTCGTTCGCAGCCAGCACGACCGATCGTGCGAAGAGCGTCGTGATCCGCGACAGCGACCGCAGCGAGAGCCGGTCCACGCCGCAGCGGCGAGCCCGCCACGTCCAGTGTCCGGCCGACCAGCGCCCCGGCGTCGTCGATCCGGCGCCGAGGCAGGCGCAGCACGAGCCTGGCGCGATGCGATAGTTGCAGCAGCGCTTCGGCACCTTCGGGCCGCATCCAGCCGCTGCCCGGAAGCGGCGCCGTGAATGGTATGCAAGCCGGCACCCGGCTCCTCGCGCAAACCAGGGCAGCGCCGCCTCGATCGCCTGCGACAGCGCCCAGGCATGATCGACCGGCAAGCTGCGGCAGGTGATCGCGAACACCGCGTCCACGATGTCACCGGGCATAGCCCCGTCCGTCGCGATGTTTCCCTTCTGCATCCAAACAGGCCCTAGTCCACCGGCAGCGCCGCCTGCAGCGCGGCGCGGTCGAACCACCAGTCGTCCTGAACGAGCACGTCGACGACGTTGCGCAGGCGCGGCAGGAACAGCGTCGGGTCGTTGAGTTCCATGTCCTGCGATCCACTTGTCGAAACCCTGCTGCCCTTCGACGCCGCTGTGGCGCCGCGCCACCGTAGCGAGCACCTGACTGGCGTAGATGAGAAGGTGCTCGCGCTGCGGGTCGCGTGCGCGCAGATCGACGAGGTAGTACGCCGTGACGGCGGCCACCGCCGCGCCGTCGGCGTCCGGCGGTGTCTCGTCGACCACGTGCTGCAGCAGCGCCACGCTCAACTCGGGATCGATCGGATAGGTGACCGCGAGCCAGATGCCTTGGCCGAGCGCCGCAAGCGATTGCGGCTGGTCGGCGAGGAACAGGATGTCGCAGGCCTGCGCTGCGCCTTCCCAGGCCTGTTCGGCGAGGTAGAAATCGAGGGCCTCGCGCGCAGCGGCCCACGCATCGGGCCGCATTTCGAGCCGCACCAGGGCGCGGCCGAGCTGCAGCAGCAGATCCGCGCGCCGCAGCGTTTCCGCGCCCGGAGACAACTCCGCGAGCTGGCCGCGCAGGTCGGCGACCAGACGCTTCAGCATGCCGGTCGCTTCCTTTGCGTCGTCGCTGTTGTCCGCGTTGCCGACGGCAGGGTCTTCCTGGATGTATTTGAGCGGGATGATCTTCATCGGATGCCTGCTTCTCTCGCGTCGAATGGGCCGCATCCAGGTGCGGCGGCGCCGACCGCGACACGATCGGAATATCGGGCGCGATAGACGAGCCGTCCCGCTCCCGGCGCGGGGTCGTCGGTGTACGCGCTGCGGCTGTGCAGCACGTTGTTGCATACGATTCCCTGCCCCCCTGCCAGCCGAAGACGGAAAACGTATGGCGAATCCGCGTCGAGGATCCGGTTGAGGCATTGCACCGCAGCCTGCGTCGTGTCGTCGCGCCGCCATTCGATGCTGCGCGTGCGTGCGGTGTAGCGCATGTGCAACGCACCGGCCTCGATCGCGAACACGGGGCCGGTCTGCGCCGCGCGGAATTCCGAGCCCGCCGTGGCATTGGCGGGAATGGTCATCGCATCGGGCGCTGCCAGCGCTTCCACGTACTGCGGATCGGCATCGCGCAGCAGAATATAGGCGATCTCGTGGTCGAGCAGGCAGTTTTCGCCACCCGTTGCGGCTGGCCGCACGCAGTGCAGGATGAACGCGCGAATGGAATGTTCCGGCGCGTTGTAATAGCCATCGGTATGCCAGAGCAGGCGCTGGTTCGAATACGGAATGTAGCCGCGGGCCGATTTTTCGGGCACCGCCTCGAGCGCGCTGATGCCGTCTTCGTCTGCGAGCGGGTTCGCCACCATGTGCGTCAAGCCCATGCGCGCGCCGACGAGGCGCGGGATGTCCCTGTCGGCCACCCCGGCGAGCGAACTCGCATAGACGACCATGTTCGCGGCGGCGCACACGCGCTGCAATTGCGCGACCTCGGATGTCGCTCAAGTGCCGAGGATCGCGGACCTCGACGACCAGATCTTCGGCCCGGCGCGGGTAGCGCGCGAGCCTCGCCTCGCGCCAGCGCAGGTACGCTTGCGACCGATCCCGTACACCGGGAGCTTCGACGGGGTTGGGCAGCACCGGGTTCAACGCACGAAGTCCGGATTGGATGGAAGGGACCAAAACGTACCGCATCGCGGCGTCGGCGCAAACGCGGGGGCGGCGCACGGGCTAACTCCGGGGCGTCCGCCCAACCGTCGGCGAGTGCAACCAAACCATTGAAAAACAGTAGCTTTTGTCGGCGCATTGGGCCCGGTGTATCCCCAAAGCGAGGGGGGCGTCGCCGCCGGGGTATCCCCAATGACCTGTGAGGCTGCGCGATGCCGCATCGCTACACTGTCGTTGTCGAGTTGCGTTGCCTCGAGGAGGAAGCCATGTCTGACCTGCAGAAGCCGCCCAAGAATCCCGAGCGTCACAGCACGTACGTTCCTCCCGACAGGAAATCGACCAAGGCGTTTCATCCGACGCCGATGCTCGACCAGCTCGAAAGCGGACCGTGGCCGAGCTTCGTCACCGGGTTGAAGCGCCTCGCGCACGACAACAACATGATGGTCGATCTGCTCGGCCAGCTCGAGCATTCGTACAAGACGCGCCTGGGCTACTGGAAAGGCGGCACCGTCTCGGTGTTCGGCTATGGCGGCGGCATCATTCCGCGCTTTTCCGAGGTCGCAAGCATGTTCCCGGAGTCGAAGGAATTCCACACGCTGCGCGTGCAGCCGCCGGCCGGCAACCATTACACGACCAAGGTCCTGCGCCAGCTTTCGGACTCGTGGAACAAGTGGGGTTCGGGGCTGATCGCGTTCCACGGCCAGACCGGCAACATCATGTTCATCGGCACGACCACCGAGAACACGCAGCATTTCTTCGACGAGATCAACGAGTACGGTTTCGACCTGGGCGGCGCCGGCCCCTGCGTGCGCACCGCCATGTCGTGCGTCGGCGCGGCGCGCTGCGAGCAGTCGTGCACCAACGAGCACCGCATCCACCGCACGCTGGTCAACAACTTCATCGACGACATGCACCGCCCGGCGCTGCCCTACAAGTTCAAGTTCAAGGTCTCGGGCTGCCCGAACGACTGCATGAACTCCATCCAGCGCGCCGACTTCGCCGTGATCGGCACCTGGCGCGACGACATGCAGGTCGACCAGAAGGAAGTCAAGGCGTACGTCGAGGGCCATGGCCGCAAGTACACGATCGACAACGTGATCGCGCGCTGCCCGACCAAGGCGCTGTCGCTCAACGACGACGACACGCTCGAGGTCGACAACCGCAGCTGCGTGCGCTGCATGCACTGCATCAACGTCATGACCAAGGCACTGAAGCCCGGCAAGGATCGCGGCATCACGCTGCTCATCGGCGGCAAGCGCACGCTCAAGATCGGCGACACCATGGGCACGGTGATCGTGCCGTTCATGAAGATGGACACCGACGAGGACTACGACAGGCTGCGCGACCTCGCCGCCACCGTGATCGACTTCTGGGCGGAGAACGGACTGGAGCACGAGCGCTGCGGCGAGATGATCGAGCGCATCGGGCTCGCGAACTTCCTGGAAGGCATCGGCGTCGAAGTCGATCCGAACATGATCGCCCATCCGCGCACCAGCTCCTACGTCCGCCTGGACGACTGGGATCAGGAAGCGCAGAAGTGGATCGAGCGCAAGCAGCAGGCGGTCGGCCTAGATCCGGACGGAGGAGACGCCAGTGGCACAAGCACAGGTAGCGGTGGAGAAGAAGCAGATGCGCACGCCGATCGAGAGCGGGTGTCCCGACGGCATGCAGTACATGCATCCGCTGATGGTCAAGAACTTCGGCAACTGGAAGTACCACGACCGGCCGCGGCCGGGCGTGCTGCACCACGTCGCCTACTCGGGCGACGAGATCTGGACGGTGCGCGTCGGCACGCAGCGCCAGCTCGGGCCCTACGAGATCAACCTGCTGTGCGACATCATCGACCAGTACGGCGAAGGCCACGTGCGCTTCACGATCCGCTCGAACATGGAGGTCATGGTTTCGCAGTGGGAGAAGGTCGGCCCGCTGATCCAGGCGTTCAACGACGCGGGCTATCCGGTCGGCGGCACCGGCAACTCGGTGACCATGATCTCGCACACGCAGGGCTGGCTGCACTGCGACATTCCGGGCACCGACGCCTCGGGCGTGGTGAAGTCCCTGATGGACGAGCTCTACGAGGAGTTCATCAAGGAGGAGATGCCCAACCGCGTGCACATCACGACGTCGTGCTGCCAGATCAACTGCGGCGGCCAGGGCGACATCGCGATCAACATGCAGCACACCAAGCCGCCGAAGATCAACCACGACCTCGTGGCGAACGTCTGCGAGCGTCCCTCGGTGGTGGCGCGCTGTCCGGTGGCGGCGATCCGCCCGGCGATCGTGAACGGCAAGCCGTCGCTCGAAGTGGACGAGAAGAAGTGCATCTGCTGCGGCGCCTGCTATCCGCCGTGCCCGCCGATGCAGATCAACGATCCCGAGCACTCCAAGCTCGCCATCTGGGTGGGCGGCAAGAACTCGAACGCCCGCTCCAAGCCGATGTTCCAGAAGCTGGTGGCCGCCGGCCTGCCCAACAATCCGCCGCGCTGGCCCGAGGTCGCCGCGGTGGTGAAGAAGATCCTCTACACCTACAAGAAGGACGCGCGCGACTGGGAGCGCGTCGGCGACTGGGTGGAGCGCATCGGCTGGCCGCGGTTCTTCGAGCTCACCGGGCTGCCGTTCACCAAGTTCCACATCGACAACTGGCGCGGGGCGCGCAACAGCCTCAACGCCTCGGCCCACATCCGCTTCTGAGCACGGGTACCGGCATGAAATTCGGCATCCTGGTCAACGAAGGGCCCTACACCCACGCAGGCGTCGGACACGGCGTACCAGTTCGTCAAGGCGGCGCTGGCGAAGGGGCACGAGATCTATCGCGTGTTCTTCTATCACGACGGCGTGAACAACGGCACGCGCCTCACCGTTCCGCCGCAGGACGACCGCAACATCGTCAAGCGCTGGAGCGAACTCGCCGCTCCAGCACAAGCTCGATCTCGTGCGTGTGCGTCGCCGCTGCGCAGCGCCGCGGCCTGCTGGACGCGAGCGAAGCCAAGCGCAACGGCAAGGACGCCGACAATATCGCGCCGGGGTTCCGCATTTCGGGCCTGGGCCAGCTGATCGAAGCGGGCATCCAGGCCGACCGCCTGGTGGTCTTCGGCGGCTGAAGGAGACAGAGGAATGACAGAGGAAGCCGAAGGCGGCGTCGCGAAGCGGTTCCTGTACGTGAACCGCAAGGCGCCGTACGGGACGATCTACGCGCTCGAGTCGCTCGAAGTGGTGCTGATCGGCGCCGCGTTCGAGCAGGACGTGAGCCTCGCGTTCGTCGGGCGACGGCGTCTACCAGTTGGCCAAGGGACAGGACACCAAGGGCATGGAGATGAAGAACTTCTCGCCGACGTTCCGGGCGCTGGAAGACTACGACGTCACCAAGCTCTACGTGGAGCAGGACGCGCTCAAGGCGCGCGGCCTCGCCGAGAGCGATCTCGTGGTGCCCGTCGAGGTGGTCAGCGCGCAGCGCATGGCCGAGATCATGGACAACCAGGACGTGATCCTGAGCTTTTGAAGGACGCGAACGATGCTGCATACCGTCAACAAGTCGCCGTTCGAGCACAACGGCGCTTTCGACCTGCCTCAAGTTCGCGCGGCAGGGCAGCGCGGTGCTGCTGATCGAGGATGGCGTCTACGCGGCGGCGCGGGACACAGTCGTCTCGAAGGACGTGCAGGAAGCCATGAAGAGCCTGTCGATCTACGCGCTCAAGCCCGATGTCGAGGCGCGGGGCATGCAAAACCGGGTGATGGACGGCGTTCGCCTGGTGGACTACGGGGGGTTCGTGGATCTCGTGGTGGAGCACAACGCCGTGCAATCCTGGCTTTGAACCTTGAAGGAAAGACACGATATGACGATCGAAGTGAACGGCCAAACCATCGAAACCGACGAGGAAGGCTATCTTGCCAATCGCTCCGACTGGAACGAGGACGTGGCGAAGGAGATGGCGCGCCTCGACAGATTGCGATCTCGGCCGAGAACCACTGGGAAGTGATCAATTTCCTGCGCGAGTACTACGACGAGTACCAGATCGCCCCGGCGGTGCGGGTGCTGACCAAGGCGATCGGGAAGAAGCTCGGCGCCGACAAGGGCAACAGCAAGTACCTGTACGAGCTGTTCCCCTACGGCCCCGCCAAGCAGGCCTGCAAGTACGCGGGGCTGCCGAAGCCGACTGGCTGCGTCTGAGACTCCGTTCACCGGGATTTCGGGCGACCGATGTCGGCGCTGACCGTTCTCTATGCGCTGCTCTTCTACGTCGCCGCCGCCATGCTCGTCGGCGGCGTGGCGTACAAGTGCTGGGTGTACGCGCGCACGCCGCAGCCGCTGAAAATCCCGATTCCTCCGGCGCCGACCACGCGCCGGGGCGTCGTGCTGCGCATGCTGATGCGAGGTCACGCTCTTCCGGAGCCTGTTCCGCTCCAACAAGTGGATCTGGCTCTTCGGCTGGATCTTTCACGTCGCGCTGCTGGCGGTGCTCCTGCGCCATCTGCGCTATTTCACCGAGCCGGTCTGGACGTGGGTGGCGCTGATCCAGCCGTTCGGCCTGTACGCCGGATTCGCGATGCTCGCCGGTCTCGCGGGCCTCTGGGCGCGGCGCTTCCTGGTCGACCGCGTGCGCTACATCAGCGCTCCCTCCGATCACCTGATGCTGGCACTGCTCGCTGCGATCGCCGCGAGCGGACTCGCGATGAAATACGTCGCGCACACCGACATCGTCGCGCTCAAGGCGTTCTTTCTCGGCCTGATGCGCGTTCGACTGGCAGGCACTGCCTGCCGACCCGGTGCTGCTCGTTCACCTTGCGCTGGTCGCGGCGCTGATGATCGTCTTTCCGCTGAGCAAGCTGCTGCATGCGCCGGGCGTGTTCTTCAGCCCGAGCCTGAACCAGATGGACGACGCGCGCGAGCGGCGCCACGCGGCAGGCTGGTCGGCGCAGATCAGCCACGCTGCGCGCCCGCATCTCCATTGAGATGAACGACCCCCACGCGCTCGCCGTTCGCTGCTCCCGGAGCGGGCACTGACATGGCCACGTTCGAAACGCCGGCGCTGGGCGAATATCCGGTGATCCCGCTGGTGCGCGTCGGCGCGATGGCGCACAGCAAGCCGTTCGTCGCCAAGGCCGAGCATTCAGAAACCGCTTGGGCTTCCCGGGCGAGCTGGTGCCGGACTGGGAAAAGGTCGCGGTGACGAGGCTTGGCGAACTCGTGTCGCAGTCGCGCGCGCTGCAGGTGTTCCTCGACACCTGCGTCAAATGCGGCGCCTGCACCGACAAGTGCCACTACTACCTCGGCACCTCCGACCCGAAGAACATGCCGGTGGCGCGCCAGGACCTGCTGCGCTCGGTGTATCGCCGCTACTACACCTTCGCCGGCAAGCATTTTCCGAAGCTCGTCGGCGCGCGCGACATGACCAAGGACGTGCTGGACGACTGGTACAGCTACTTCCACCAGTGCTCGCAATGCCGGCGCTGCTCGGTGTTCTGCCCCTACGGCATCGACACCGCCGAAATCTCGATGGCGGCGCGCGACATCATGGACACCGTCGGCCTCGGTCAGAAGTACTCCAACGAGATCATCGGCAAGGTGCACAAGATCGGCAACAACCTCGGCCTGCCCGAGCCGGCGCTGCGCGACACGCTCGACGGTCTGGAAGAGGACGTGAAGGAAGAGACCGGCGTGGACGTCAAGTTCCCGCTCGACGAGAAGGGCGCCGAGGTGCTGCTGATCACGCCGAGCGCCGATTTCTTCGCCGAGCCGCACATCGACGGCCTGATCGGCTACGCGAAGGTGTTCCACGCCGCCGGCATCTCGTGGACGCTGTCCTCGCACGCCTCGGAGGCGGCGAACTTTTCGCTCTTCATCGGCAATCACGACAACCTGCAGAAGGTGGCCGAGCGCATCCGCGACGCGGCGCTCGACCTTGGCGTCAAGCGAATTGTCGTGGGCGAGTGCGGCCACGCATGGCGCGTCGCCTACAGCTTCTGGAACACGCTGATCGGACCGTTCGACTTCCTCGACCCGCGCTATCCGGCGCCGCAGCACATCTGCGAGCTGACCTACGACCTGATCCGCCGCGGCGCCATCACGCTCGACCGAGAGCGCCAACGACGACAAGGTGGTGACCTTCCACGACTCCTGCAACGTGTCGCGCGGCTCGCGCATGGGCGACGCGCCGGGAGGGCAGTTCTTCATTCCGCGCGAGATCATCCGCGCCTGCGTCAACAAGTTCGTCGACATGGCGCCCGAGACCATCGGCGAGGCGACGTTCTGCTGCGGTGGTGGCGGCGGCCTCCTGACCGATGATCTCATCGAGCTGCGCGTCAAGGGTGCGCTGCCGCGCATGCAGGCGCTGCAGCAGGTGGTCGAAGAGCACGGCGTCAACTACATGGCCGCGATCTGCGCGATCTGCAAGAGCCAGTTCACGAAGGTGCTGCCCTACTACAAGCACCCGATGGACATGATCGGCAGCGTGCATGGCCTCGTGAGCAAGGCGATCGTGCTAGCACCGGCGCCGTGACGTGATTCAACCGGAGATAGAGACCGATATGTCAGCCCCCGCGGAAAAACCCGAAGCCAAGAGCACGCACACGTTTCGCCGATTCAAGGACGGCGACCACGAGTGGGGCTCGGCGCGCGAGCAGATCTTCAGCGCCGACGAAACCGACAAATGCCCGACTTATGTGCACAAGACCCCGCCGTGCCAGGCGAGCTGTCCGTCCGGGGAAGACATTCGCGGCTGGCTCAACATCGTGCGCGGCGTGGAGAAGCCGCCCAAGGGCACGAGCGTGCAGGAGTACGCATTCCGCCGCTCGACCGATGCCAATCCGTTTCCGTCGATGATGGGACGGGTGTGTCCGGCGCCCTGCCAGAACGGTTGCAACCGCAATTCCGTCGAGGACTACGTCGGCATCAACGCGGTCGAGCAGTACATCGGCGACTTTGCGCTGGAGCAGAACTTCGCGTTTGAGGCCGGACCCGATACCGGCAAGCGCGTGGCGATCGTCGGCGGCGGACCGGCGGGGCTCGCGGCCGCCTATCAGCTGCGCCGCAAAGGTCATGGCGTCACGCTGTTCGACGATCACGCCGAACTCGGCGGCATGGCGAAGTACGGCGTGCCGGGCTACCGCCTGCCGCGCACGCATCTCGACGGCGAGATCAATCGCATCATCGCGATGGGGGTCGAGGTGCGGACCAACACGCGCATCGGTACGGACGTAACGACTGCAGGATCTCGAAGCCGGATTTCGATGCGATGCTGCTCGCCATCGGCTGCAAGGCCGGCCGCAGCCTGCCCGTGCCGGGGGCCGACGCACCCAACTGCATCAGCGGCGTCGCGTTTCTCGAGGCCTTCAACCAGGGGCGGCTCCAAGTCGGTCGCCGGCCGCGTGGTGGTGGTCGGCGGCGGCGACACGTCGGTCGACGTCGTCTCGGTGGCGCGCCGTCTGGGCTACGTCAAGAACATGAAGGAGACCGAGCGCCCGGAGTTCGTCGTGATGGGTCACACCGCGCACGACGTCTCGACGATGGCGGCGCGCAGCGGCGCCGACGTCATGCTGATCTCGATGCAGCCGGTCGAGGAAATGAACGCGGCCAAGCACGAGATCGAGGACGCCCGCGCGAGGGCGTGAAGATCCATGGCAGCCTGCTTCCGGTCAAAGTCCTCGTCGACGAGCGTACCGGGCGCGCCAAGGCGCTGCGCGTGATCGAGCTCGACTACTCGAGCGGCAAGCCGGTCGAGAAGCCGGGCACCGAGATGGACCTCGAGGCCGATCTCATCGTCTCCGCCATCGGCCAGTCCGGTGACCTCAAGGGCATGGAAGAGTTCGACAACGGCAAGGGCCTGATCGCGGCGGACAAGTTCTACCAGGTGCCGCAAGCACCCGGGCGTCTTCGCCTGCGGCGACATCATCCGGCCGCACCTGCTCACCACGGTCATCGGCCAGGGGTCGATCGCCGCCGACAGCATCGACCGTTACCTCGGCAACAAGGAGATGGCGAAGCGGCCGAAGGTCGACGTGCACCATTTCAACCTGCTCGACAAGCTGCGCGAGATGAATCTCGAGCCCGCGGCGTTCAAGGCGGTCGACGAGCGCGGTCTGCGCGAGATCGACCGCGGCGTGCGTGGAACGTCGCTGACGGGCAAGGCGGTGGGCGGCTTCGCGATTCACAACTACGAGGATCGCGGCGCTGCGGAAGTCTGCCAGTCGAACGAACTCTTCCTCGGGCATTTCCCGTATCAGGACCGCATCAAGCGCACCGAGATCGGCCCGTCCGCCGAGGAAGTGCTCGGGCATTTCGCCGAGCGCATGGTCGGCTTCACCGACAAGCAGGCGGTGGACGAAGCGAAGCGCTGCATGAGCTGCGGCATGTGCTTCGAGTGCGACAACTGCGTCATCTACTGCCCGCAGACCGCGGTCAAGCGCACGCCCAAGTCGGAGGCGACGATGGGCCGCTACGTGTACACCGACTACGACCTGTGCATCGGCTGCCACATCTGCGCCGACGTCTGCCCGACCGGCTACATCAAGATGGGCATGGGCGATCACTGAGCATCGGCAAACGGCAATGGGCAAAGTCGCAGCCGGAGTTTTCGCCGTTCTGCTGGCCCTCGCGGGTCTCGCGACCGCGGGCGACAGGCAGGCGGGGCGAGTCGCGATGCCCGCATTCAAGATCGAGGCGACGGGCGCCTGCGTCGCGTCGACCGACGAGATGCGCCGCGATCACATGAAGATGCTCCTGCACCAGCGCGACGCGACCATGCGCCAGGGACTGCGTGACCCCCGCTTCAGCCTCAAGAAGTGCGTCGACTGCCACGCAAGCCGCGCGACCGGCAGCGTGCTCGGCAAGGACGGTTTCTGCTCGAGCTGCCATGCGTATGCCTCGGTGAGCATCGACTGCTTCGAATGCCACACGCCGCAGCGGCAGACTCGGGTCGCGGGCGCTGCCCGATGAGCGTCGATCGCCGCCAGTTTCTGGGTTGGGGCGCCGCCGCGGCCGCGGCGCTCGCGCCAGGCATCCGTCTGGTCGAACTCGCCGCTGCGCGTTCGCCGCAGGAGGCTGCGTCGATTCTGCAACGCTGGGGCCTGTTGATCGACATCGCGAAGTGCACGGACTGCGACGCGTGCGTCACCGCCTGTCACGAGGAGAACGGCGTGACGGGCCACGGCCGGCCGGCGACCGATGCGCAATGGATCCGCAAGGTGAACCTCACCGACAAGCGCACCGGCTACGCGCAGACGCTGCCGGTCATGTGCCAGCACTGCGAGCATCCGCCGTGCGTCGACGTCTGCCCCACCGGCGCATCGTTCAAGCGCGACGACGGCATCGTGCTGGTCGACAAGCACACCTGCATCGGATGCCGCTACTGCGTGATGGCCTGCCCGTACGGCGCGCGTTCGTTCGTCCACGAGACGTTGACCGGCCAGAAGGCGGACGTGCCGCGCGGCAAGGGGACGGTGGAGTCCTGCACGCTGTGCGTGCATCGCGTGGACCGCGGCGAAGTCCCGGCGTGCGTCGAGGCGTGCAACCGGGACGGCGGCAAGGCCATGGTGTTCGGCGACATCAACGACCGCGCGGGCGAGCTTCACCGTCGCCTCGCGAGCGAGCCGTCGAGCCAGATCCGTCCCGATCTCGCGCTCAACACCGGCGTGCGCTACCAGGGCCTGTAGCGATGGCCCGCGTCCAGTATCGCGAGATCGACGGCAGCGAGCGGCGCCTTCCGCGCGCTGCTCGGTGCGCTCGGCGCTTCTGGTTCTCGCCGGGCTCGGCGCCGCCTGGTACCATGGAGCATTACGGCCACCATGTCACCGGCATGAGCAACCGGATCGTCTGGGGAACGCCGCACGTGTTCGCGGTGTTCCTGATCGTTGCCGCCTCGGGCGCGCTCAATGTCGCGTCGATCGCATCGGTGTTCGGCCGGGATTTCTACAAGCCGCTCGCCCGGCTCTCGGGTCTGCTCGCGCTCACGCTGCTCGCCGGCGGCCTGGCGGTGCTGGTGCTGGACCTCGGGCGGCCCGATCGGCTGATCGTCGCGATGACCCACTACAACTTCAAGTCGATCTTCGCCTGGAACATCTTTCTGTACACCGGTTTCTTCGCCGTCGTGGCGCTCTACCTGTGGACGATGTTCGAGCGGCGCATGAACGGCTACACCGGGCGCGCCGGCCTGCTCGCATTCCTCTGGCGCCTGATACTCACCACCGGCACCGGATCCATCTTCGGCTTCCTGGTCGCGCGCGAGCCCTACAACAGCGCGCTGCATCGCGCCGCTGTTCATCGTGATGTCGTTTTCGTTCGGGCTCGCGATCTTCGTGCTCGTGCTGATGGCCGCCTGCCGGTCCGGCGCGCCGCGCGCTGGGCGACGCCGTGCTCGCACCGCCTCGGGAATCTGCTCGGCATTTTCGTCGCCGCCGTTCTCTACTTCGTCGCGGTCTATCACCTGACCAACCTCTACATGGCGCGCCAGCACGACGTCGAGCGCTTCCTTCTGCTGGAAGGCGGGGTGTATACGGCGCTCTTCTGGGTCGGGCAGGTCCTGGTCGGAAGCCTCGTTCCGCTCGCGCTGCTGTTCGCGCGCCGCGCGCCGCGCTCGCGCCGCGCGCTCGCGCTGGCCGCGCTTGCGTGATCGCGGGCGGTCTCGCGCAGATCTACGTGATCATCATCGGCGGGCAGGCGTATCCGCAGCTGATGTTTCCGGACAAGGAGGTCGCGAGCAGCTTCTTCGACGGCGTGGTGGCGGCCTACGCGCCCAGCCTGCCGGAAGTGGCGCTGGGTCTGGGCGGCGTCGCGCTCGCGCTGGCGCTCACGGCCGTGGCGCTCAAGGTGCTGCCCTTCCTGCCGCAAAGCCTTGCCGACGGCGATATCGATCCGGCGGTGGCGGCGAGCGCGGCGACGAAAGCGGACCGATGAATCGCCTCGTCATCTCGGCCGCGCACAAGTCGTCGGGCAAGACCACGATCGCCGTCGGTCTGTGCGCCGCCTTGCGCGCGCGTGGCGAGACCGTGCAGCCGTTCAAGAAGGGCCCGGACTACATCGATCCGCTGTGGCTGGGGCTCGCCGCCGGGCGGCCGTGCTACAACCTCGATCCCTACCTTTGCGATGCCGACGAACTCCGCGCCGAGGTGGCACGGCGCATGCGCGGTGCCACGCTCGGGCTCGTCGAGGGCAACAAGGGACTCTACGACGGGCTCGACCTCGACGGCAGCAACAGCAACGCGGCGCTCGCTGCGCTCCTGGGCGCGCCGGTGGTGCTGGTGATCGACGCGCGCGGCATGACGCGCGGCATCGCGCCGCTCATCCTCGGCTACCAGGCGTTCGACCCGAACATCCGCATCGCCGGCGTGATCCTGAATCAGCTGGGCGGATCGCGGCACGAGGCAAAGCTGCGCGCGGTCATCGCAGCACTACACCGGCGTCCCGGTGCTGGGCGCCGTCCAGAGCGACGACCGGATGACGATCGTCGAGCGCCACCTGGGCCTTGTCCCGAGCAACGAGGCCGACGCGGCGCGCGCGCATGTCGCCGCGATCGCGGCGCTCGTCGCCGCGCAGGTCGATCTCGACGCGGTGCTTGCGGTGGCGCGTCAGGCCCGACCGCTGCCGGCTCGACCCGCCTGCCGCAGAACTCGGCGCGCCCGGAGCGCCGGTGCGAATCGGCATCGCGCGCGACGCCGCCTTCGGCTTCTACTATCCGGGCGATCTCGACGCCCTGCGCGCCGCCGGGGCGGAGCTGTCGCCTTCGACGCGATCCGCGACGAGCGCCTGCCGCGTGTGGACGGGCTTTTCATCGGCGGCGGTTTTCCCGAAACGCACATGGACGCGCTCGCCGCGAACGCCGCACTTCGCGCCGAGATGCGGGCGGCGATCGAGGCCGGGACTGCCGGCGTACGCCGAGTGCGGCGGCCTCATGTATCTCGCGCGCGAGCATCGAGTGGAACGGGCGTACGGCGCCGATGGCCGGGGTCATTCCGGCCGACATCGTCATGCACGCGCGCCCGGTCGGCCGCGGCTACGTCCATCTGCGCGATACCGGTCACGGACTGTGGGGCGGCGCCTCCTGTCGGACGAGGCGACGCTCATCCGGGCGCATGAATTCCATTACTCGAGCGTCGAGAATCTCGCGCCGGGGACGCGATTCGCCTACGATGTCGTGCGCGGCCACGGCATCGACGGCCGGCACGATGGCATCGTGCACCGGAACCTGCTCGCATCGTATGCACATCTGCGTGACGTCGCGGGCAACCGCTGGGCACGGCGCTTCGTCGATTTTGTCCGCGTCTGCAAGGTTAGCCCTCGCGTCGCACCGGCGTTTGTCTGAGCGGGATCGACGTCATGCAACTCATGGTTGGACAGAAGACACTAACGGTCGACGAGGAAGGCTATCTCGTCGATCCCGCGGACTGGAACGACGAGGTAGCCGGCGAATTGGCGCGCCAGGAGCGCATCGTTCTTTCGGACGAGCATTGGGCGGTGCTTCGCTTCATGCGCGAGTACTTCGAGCAGCACCAGATCATTCCCGATGCCCGTCACGTGATCAAGCACCTGGCCGAGTACCGGGGTGGCACAGGCGGCGGGCGAAACGATCTGTTCCGGCTCTTTCCGTATGGGTACGTCAAGCAGGCGTGCCGGATCGCCGGCATGCGTCGGCCCCGGGCATGGAGCACCGGTTGAAGGGGGAAACGGCATGATCACCCTTACGCCGCCGGCCGCTGCGCAGATCCTCGCGTCGGCGCGCCAGGCCGACCTGCCGGATGCGTGTCTGCGTCTTGCGGCACGGCTCGCCGACGATGGCGCGATCGAATACGGCATGGGCTTCGACGCGAAGTCCGACGGTGATGTCGAGGTCGTGATCGGCGACGTCAAGTTGCTCGTCGCCAACGGCTGCGTCGAGCTTCTGACCGGCGCCACGCTCGATTACGTCGAGCTCAACCCGGGCGAATTCCGCTTCATTTTCGTCAATCCGAACGACCCGTCGCACAAGCCGCCGCGTCCGGTCCGCTGACCCGGTGCTGGACGTCGCCGCGCCGGGCGGTTAGTCTCGGAATTGCGCGCTTTTTCTGCTGCCAGTCGCAGCATCGTTCGTCGCATGTCCACGCCCAAAGACCCGCAAACAGGCCCGAAGGCCGATCTCGGCCCGACTGCGCCGCGGGCGCGCCCGCCGGTCGAGCCCCCTACCGTGCGCCTTGCGCGCAAGACCCAGTCGCTCGATATCCTGTATGCCATCGCGACCGGCCTGAGCCAGCCTGGCAGTCTCGACCAGTTGCTCGACGGCTTTCTCGACACGCTCGTCGAGCTGGTGGATGCGCGCGCGGCCAGCGTTCGGCTCGTGACAACCGACGGCCATACCCGGCTCATCGCCAGCCGCGGCCTTGCCCCGGAAGTCGTCGAGCGGGATCGCCTGATGCCCGCGGGGCGTTGCCTTTGCAGCTGGGCTTCGAGCGAAGGCGGCCTGCGCGTTCAGCGCGGCACCGCGTCCTGCGCGGCGCTCATCGGCCGGCCGATGCTCGAGCGCGACTGCGCGGAATTCGTCGTGGTTCCGGTGCAGCTACCAGGACCGCATCCTGGGCGTATACAACCTGTTTCTCGACCGCCCGCTTGCCGCCATGGGCGAGGACATGCACGATCTGCTGATCACCGTCGGCCGCCACCTCGGCCTCGCGATCGAAAAGTCCCGCCTCGAAGGCGAGGCGCGCCGCGTCGCGATCATGGAGGAGCGCAACATCATCGGCATCGAGCTGCACGATTCGCTGGCACAGTCGCTGATCGGCATGCGCCTGCAACTGCAAGATGCTGAGCGAAGCGCTGGTGCGCAAGGACGTCGGTGCCGCCCAGTACGAAGCGAAGGGCCTGGGCCGCGCGATGGCGCAGGCGAACGTCGACGTGCGCGACCTGCTGACCAACTACCGGCTGAAGATTCGACGCTTCCGGACTGGTGCAGACGGTCGCGAGCCTGGTCGAGCGTTTCGGCCGGGAAACCGGCATCGCGGTGTTCTTCCAGAACGAATGCGACGCGCGGGCACTCGCGCCGGCGCAGGAAATCCAGGTCTTCTACATCATCCAGGAGGCGCTCACCAACATTCGCAAGCACAGTGGCGCCCGCAACGTGCGCATCATGCTCAACAACGAGGACGATCTGTACACGGTGCTGATCGAAGACGATGGCCTGGGTATCGCCGACATCGACGAGGGCATGCCGGCCGAGCATGCAGGCCTTGCGATCATGCGGGAACGCACGGCAGCGTCTGCCGGGCCAGATCGTGATCGAAAGCGAACCTGGCGAAGGCACGCGCATCGTGCTGATCTTCAATGCGCCGCCAGTCGTCGCGCCAGGAAGAACTAGGATGCGGGTCCTGCTGATCGACGATCACGCGCTGGTGCGCAAGGGCATCGAGGAACTGCTGCGCAGCCGTGGCGTCCGGGTGGTGGCCTCGGTCAGCTCGGGCGAGGAAGGCGTGCGGCGCGCGCGGGAGCTGCCCGCCGACGTGATCCTGCTCGACATCAAGATGCCGGGCATGACCGGCATCGAGACGTTGCGGCAATTGCGCGCGAACGGCGTCGCGACGCCGGTCGTGATGCTCACGATGAGCCGGGAGGATGCCGATCTGTCCGCAGCGCTGCGCGGTGGCGCGCAGGGCTATCTGCTGAAGGACATCGAGCCCGAGGAGCTGGTGCCGGCGCTCGAGGCCGCCTTGTCCGGCGACAACGTCGTGGCCCGCGAGATGGTCGGAACGCTGGCGCGCCTCGTGCGGGACGACGCCGGTCCGGACCCGGAGGAGCGGCGCCCGGCGGCGCCCTTCGCGCGACCTCACGCCGCGCGAGCTCGAGATCCTGGAGTGCATCGCCGACGGCTCGAGCAACAAGATGATCGCGCGCGCCCTGGAGATCACCGACGGAACCGTCAAGCTTCACGTCAAGGCGATCCTGCGCAAGCTCGGGATGCGCTCGCGAGTCGAGGCCGCCGTCAGCGCGGTCGAGCACGGACTGGGAAAGTACCGACGCAAGTCCCGTCCGGCTCCCGGCGCATGAGACCCCGTGCCCCCGGAATGCGGGTAACGGCCTCAGGACTCCAGCGGGTTGACGAACAGCTGCGCGCGCGGCGCGCCGTGTTCCTGGAGCAGGTACTCGGCGGCGTTCACGAACTGCGCAGCGCCCGCGACGTAGACGTCGTAGCCGTTCGAGCCCGGGATGGCCCTCGAGCAGCGGCCGCAGCGCGCCTTGCAGGGCGGCGTCGTCCGGCAAAGCGGCGTCCATCGTCAATGGGACGTAGCGGAAGTTGTCCAGCGCGTCGCTCCATGAACGGCACAGATTGTCGAGATAGTGGCCACGCCTGTCGGACGCAATCCAGTACAGCGCCAGCGACTCGGCCGCGTCGAGCGCCATCGCGTGCTCGAGCAGGCTCTTGATCGGCGCAAAGCCGCTCTCGCAGGCGATGAAGACCAGCGGGCGAGTCGATGCTTCGTCGAGCACGAACTCGCCGCGCGGGCCTTCGATGCGCACCGTGTCCGAATCCCGGAGTCCGTTCCACACATGCTCGGCGAATGCGTCGCCGTCGCGCCGTCGGATGTGGAACTGCAGGTTGCGATCGTCGCACGGGCAGCTTGCCACCGGACACGACGCGCTTTGCCCGCCAGGAAGCGCGAGCGAAACCGACTGTCCGGCCAGAAAGCGCAGCCGGTTGTGCGCGGCGTCTGCAGGTGCAGGAGCCGGATGTCGTCGGCGATCGGGCCGATGGATTTGACCCGGGCCTCGATGGTCTGCAGCGGCATGTCCGCCGCGCCGTGGGCCTCGTGCGCCTCGATCACGAGGTCGCCGACAGCGGTGTTGCAGCACATGAGGACGACGCCGGCATTCTTCTCGGCCGCGGTGAGCGGCGTAATCGGAATGGCGCGTCCGGTGCACCTGGCCCGTAAGGATCCGAGCCTTGCACTTGCCGCAGCTGCCGATGCTGCAGCCGTAGTCGAGCGAAAGTCCCGCGCGGAGCGCCGCCTCGAGCAGACTGTCATTGCCGTCGACGAAGAAATCGCCGCCGCCGGGCTTGATCTGAACGTGCGCGGTCATGATTCGCAGAAAGCTTTCCTGTGCCAGCATCGGCTGTGCATTTTCGCCCTGCGTGTCGGACGCGAGACGGCGCGTCAGCCACCCGAGCAGTTCGCGCCGCCGGCGGGCTGCCGGCGCGCCGGGCTCCCGCAGTTTCGCCTGGAGCCCCTCGACGATCGCCCGGTAGTGTCCGAGTTCCGCCTCGATCTGCGCCCGCTCCCGGCTCAATTCGGCCAGGCGCGCGACGAGCACCTCCGAACTCGGCAGCAGCCGCTCGCGCAGCCGCTGGGTGAAGGCCGCGTCCTTGATCGCGTCCATCGCTCCAGGACCGCATTGTCCTCCAGCCTGGCGTCCGGATACGCCCGCAGCAGATCCGCGGCCGACACCATGCCCTCGAACGCGACCAGCTCGCCGCTCCTTATCCTGCTCTGCAGCGCGCCGCGCCTGACGCCGACCAGTCGTGCCGCACGGGACAATGTAAGAAGCCGCGGCATCCACCCTCCGAATTGAATCTATCATAGCGAAAGGGTCGAGCGCGACCACGTTCGCCGAATGTCATGGAATTCCTGCCGATCTTTCTCGATGTCCGCGCACGGCCCTGCCTGGTGGTGGGCGGCGGCGACGCGGCGGCGCGCAAGGCTGCGCTGCTGTTGCGCGCCGGCGCCAGGGTCACCGTGCTTGCGCCGGCCTTGAGCGCCGACTTCGACGCCGATCTTGCCGCCGGCCGGATCGCGCACCGTCGCATCGGTTTTTCGGGACCACGATCTCGCCGACTATGCGGTGGTCATTGCCGCGACCGGCGACGAGGCTGTCGATGGTGCGGTCGCCGCTGCGGCAAAGGCGCGGCGCATCCCGGTGAACGTGGTCGACCGGCCGTCGCTCTGCTCGTTCATCTTCCCCTCGATCATCGAGCGCGCGCCGCTCACGATCGCCGTGTCGAGCGGCGGCGCCTCGCCGGTGACGGCGCGGCTTCTTCGCGCGCGCCTGGAAACCCTGATCCCCGCGGGGTACGGGCGACTTGCCGCGCTGGCGGGGGAGTTCCGCGATCGCGTCAAGGCGCGCTTCAAGCCGGCAGAGCGGCGGCGATTCTGGGAGCGCGTGCTGCAAGGGCCGATCGCCGAGCTTGTGTTCACCGGTCGCGATGGCGAGGCGCGCAACGCCATGCAGGAAGCGCTCGACGACACGCGTCTTGCCTTTGGCGGCGGCGAGGTGGCGCTCGTCGGCGCCGGACCGGGCGATCCGGACCTGCTCACGTTTCGCGCGCTGCGCCTCATGCAGCAGGCCGACGTGGTCGTGTACGACCGGCTGGTATCGCCGCCGGTGCTCGATCTCGTCCGGCGCGACGCCGAGCGCATCTATGCCGGCAAGGAGCGCGCGCAGCACGCGCTGCCGCAGGACGACATCAATCATCTGCTCGTGCGCCTGGCGAAGGAAGGCAAACGCGTCGTGCGCCTCAAGGGCGGCGACCCGTTCATCTTCGGACGCGGCGGCGAGGAAATCGATACGCTCGCCGCCGAAGGCATCCCCTTCCAGGTAGTGCCCGGCATCACGGCGGCGGCCGGGTGCGCGTCCTACGCCGGCATCCCGCTCACGCACCGCGACTGCTCGCAGTCCGTCGTGTTCGTCACCGGCCATCTGCAGGACGGCAGCATGAATCTGAACTGGCAGGCGCTTGCCCAGCCACGCCAGACGATCGTGTTCTACATGGGGCTGCACGGGATCGATATCCTGTGCAGCGAACTGGCCGCGCATGGCCTGCCGGCCGCCACGCCGGCGGCGCTGGTTCAGCAGGGCACGACGCCGGAGCAGCGCGTGCTGACCGGCACGCTCCATACGCTGCCGGGAATCGTGCGTACAAGCGATGTCAAGGCGCCTACGCTCATCATCGTCGGCGAGGTCGTAAAGCTGCGCGATCGGCTCAAATGGTTCGAGCCCGGAGCGTGAAATCCACACCGGCGGACAGCGTCACTGCAACCACGCCCGGTCGAAGCGCGCTGTTGTTGCGGCGCGGCCGTTGCCTTACTTCGCCGGGCAGGAACCGGTATCGGCGGGCACCTTGCCGACGAGCAGCAGAAAATTCTCGAACGGGCCCATGTTGCCCATGGCTTCCAGCATCGGGCCGTCGAATCCCAGCCGCCCGAACATCATCGCGTACATCGGGCCGTAATTGCCCTTGCCCATCTCGACCCAGCGCTCGGTCTCCGCTTTCATCACGTAGTCGCGTCCGCCATCCAGTTTCGGCGTCTGCGGAACGCCACCGTAAACGCACATCGCCTTGCCGTTCTGGAGCGAAACGCGCATTTCGACCGTCGGCTTGTCGCCGCAGTCGGAACGGTAGACCTGCATCACCTTGAAGCCGCGGCCGCCGTCGTTCGTCACCCAGCCGCTCTCGACGAGCTTGTCCGTGAGAACGGGGTCCTTGTTCCACGCGGCGCAGGCCTCGTTGCCCCAGTCGCCCGACATCAGCACGGAAGCGGCGAGGGCAGGGGTGGCAATTGCGGTTGCGAACAATGCAACGACGAACGATCCAGTGCGCATCGAACTTCTCCCGGATGGATTCAGAACACGGCGGGAACGAATGCGCCCGCCACATCGCTGCTACGCTCGCGTCCCGCCGACCGAAGGGAGACGGTCAGAACTTGCGCGAGTACGCGAGACCCAGCAGGTATTGCTTCATCCCTATGGTTTCGGACGTCGTGGGCGGCGCGCCAAAGCCGATGAAGAGGCTGGGGCCGGTCACCTCGTTGTGCTGCGCGTACATGAACGCGCCGGTGATCTCGGAGGCCTTGTCGATCCGGTAGGTCGTGCCGATCGACCACTGGTTCTTCACGACGCCGGGTGCGAGGATGTTGAACGTGACGTCCTGCGGCCCGATCGGGTTCTGGCTGTGGTTGTAGCCTGCGCGCAGCGTCCACTTGTCGTTCAGCATGTATTGGGCGCCGAATTTCAGCACATTGACGTTCTGCCAGCCGAACCCTGCGCCGTTGCTGCCGCCCAGGCATGTGTTCGCCTGACCCTGCGCGCAGTTCCCGATGAGCGCACTTGGGTTGTGCACCGACAGCGGGTCGTCGTACCAGATCCGCACGAAGTCGAACGCGAGCAGCCATTGGCTCGATGGCTTGACCGCAATGCCGGCGGAGAAGCTCGACGGGATGTCGAAGCCGCCGCTCTGGGCGAAGAGCCCCTTGTAGTCGCCGAAGTCACCCATGCTTATCTTGGTCGAGTACGCGACTCCGACCGCGATCGCATCGGTCAGCTGGCCCATGTAACCGAAGCGAACGCCCACGCCGAACGAACTGTCGTGGCTGTTGTTGGTGACGTTGCCTGGGCTGGTAGAGAAGCCTTCGAACGCCTGCAGGCCCTTGGCCTCGAAGCGCTGGTAGGCAACAAGGGGCGCGACGCCGATCGACTGCCCCTTCATGAACTCCCAGGACACGTACGGCGCGATGATCAGTTGCATCAGGTCGACGCCGAGACTGCCGCTGCCGCAGAGAAGGTTATACGGCGCCCCCTGGCCCTGCCGGAACGCGCCGCACGCGCTCTGCACGGAAATCTGCCCGCCCGGGTAGTCGGTGTTCATGCCTCCGTTGCCGTATACCGTGAGGCCGAGCGTGACGTCAGGACGGTATTTCCAGTTGACGCCGAACTCGGGGATGATGAAGCTCCGCGACTCGCTGCCCACCGCGCCGTCGATGCCGGCCATTCCGGAGCCGGTCCGCGAAGCTTCGCGGAGCGGGGAGAACCACGCGGCGCCGAACTGCCATTCGTTGCCGAGAAACGACATCGCACCCGGGTTCACGGCGCCGCCGAACGGCTCCTGTGCGACGGCAACGGCCGCACCACCCATGCCGATGGATTTCATCCCGTAACCATTGGCGAAGTAGCCGTCGGTCGCCTGCGCGGCAATCGGTGCAGCGGCGACGATGGCAAGTATAAGTCTTGTTCTCACGTTAGCTCCTTCTTGAAGAGTTGGCCCTGTCCATTCTCGATATCGTGCGATCGCAGGGGCGTCGCGTCAGATGAACAAACTGACATCAGCGTCCTTCGCCATGGGCAGAAAGGTCGCGGCGCCGACGTAGTCCTTGACCTCGGGAATGAACTGATCCTGCTTGTAGCCGAAGAGGTCGACCGTCATCTGGCACGCGATGAGGTTCACCCCGGCTTCGATGCAGAGGCTGCGCAATTCGCCGAGGTCGGCGACGCCGCTCTTCTTGATCGTCTTTTTCATCATCTTGGTGGCGAACGCCTCATAGGTCGGTATCAGCGACTGCACGGCGTTGGGGATGTTCCATTGAATCGACTTGAACCACGCCGGGCCCATCGGCATCTTCATCGGCATGGCCGGGTTGCCGAGCGGACTGACCTTCAACTTCCGCAAATCTTTCTTGAGCAGCTCGAGGCCGTAGAAGGTGAAGAACATCGAGACGTCCCAGCCGAGCGCCGCCGCGGTCGACGCCAGAATGAACGGCGGGTACCCCCAATCGAGCGTGCCCTTGGTGGCGATGATCGTCATCGACGGCGTTTTCGCCGCCTTCAACTCGGCGAGCTTCGCCTCCAGCCTCTTGTCGAGCAGCAGGTCGATGCGTTCGTTGATGGCCCGGTCGAGCGCACCATCCGTCGGAATGGCGGTGATCTTTTCGGCTTGCATTTCCATGGGGAATCCTTTGCGTCAGGTGGATTCGAAGCGGGCGCGCGCAGCCGGATTACTTTTTCTTCAGATAGAAAACGTACGTCTTGTTCTCCTCGGCCGACGACAGCAGAGGATTGCCGGTCTGGTTCGCGAATGCCTGCATGTCCTTGACGGAACCCGGGTCCGTCGCGACGACCTTCAGGACCTGGCCGGACGTGAGTTCGTTCAGCGATTTCTTCGTCTTTAGGATCGGCAACGGGCACGAGAGCCCGCGCGCATCCAGTTCTTTGTCAAAATCCACGTTGTCCGCCTCCGTCGTAGGATTGAACTCGTCTCGGTCCTCTTGCGGTGGCGTC
This sequence comes from uncultured beta proteobacterium, assembly GCA_963695725.1. Classification (GTDB taxonomy): domain Bacteria; phylum Pseudomonadota; class Gammaproteobacteria; order Burkholderiales; family Casimicrobiaceae; genus CAIWHR01. The sequence continues at coordinate 558,619 of CAVOHM010000001.1, read as the reverse complement.
CATCCCGCTAGCCTGCCGTCGCCGCAACGCGCCGGGCCGATGGCGCCATTATCCGCCGTCCGCGGTAGTGGGGCTTGTCGCTCGTCAAATTTGTGGGGCGTCGCCGGGCTGCAACTCGGCTACCCGGACATCCTGCCATTAGGCGGATAGCCGGCCGGCCCCGTCTATAGCCGCGACGGGTAACTAGCCCACTACCCGGATGGGGGAGCCCCAACGGCCCGTGTCAGTCGAACGAGCGCCGGAAATAGAGTCCGACGCTGCCGACCGTTCCCGCCTCGGCGCGCAGCGTCAGCGACCGCGTCAGTTCGTACTCGAGCCGCAGCGCGTTGGTCGCGACCGTGAGGCCCTGTTCGTAGATGAGCGACAGGCGATCGGTCAGCCTCTTGCCGACCGAAATGACCTGGTTCTCGGCGCCGGGAGTCCCGGACTGGCCGCTCGCTGGCGTTGCGGAGCCGCTTCCCACCGAAATGTCGTCGAGCCCGACGCTTTGCGCAATCGATGCGGCAATCGGCTTGCCGTGCGAGCCCAGGATCGCGGCGGACGCCGCTTGCAGCGCCGCAAAATCAGCGCCGGACGAGCGATCAAGGGATTGTCCAAGCACGAGCCAGGACAGCTTTTCGCTGTCCGGAACCGGCGGATTGGACGTGAGTTGGATCACGGGAACCTTCACGGTGCCGGTGACCGTCACACCCGCCTCGACGGCAAGATTCCGGCGCAGCGCCACGATGTCGAGTCCCGGATTGTCGAGGCGCCCGTCGAAAATGAGCTGTCCACGGTCGATCGCGAGCTTCTGGCCGAACGCGAAATAGGTGCCGCGCACGGTACGTATCGCGCCCCTGCCGACGAGCCCGGTCGGGCCGGTCGTCACGCGCACCATGCCGGCAAGGCCGGTCTCGATGCCCTCTCCCGAAAACGTCAATCGGTTGCCGAGATCGAACGTAAGGTCGACGATGAGCGGAACGTCCGCGGCCCGGGTGGCATCCGCATCCGGACGGGACCAGCCCTTCACGGTCACGTCGCTGCCAAGCGTCGAATCGGATGACGCGAGATAGACGATCGTCCCTTCGTCGGCACGAAGCTTGCCGGCAAGCGAAATCTTGCCGCCCTCCGCCACGGCAGTGCCCTCGCCTGCAACGACGAGGCGCAGATCCGGTCGATTGAAGACCCGGAATTTCTCGGCCCGCCAGTTGAGCCGCGCCACGGGCTTGGCGCCACCGGGGCCGAGCCCGGTAACCTCGCCCGAGGCCCGGAATTCGCCGGCTCCCGCGCCGAGTACGACTTCTTCGACGACGATGCGCCCGGCCGCCGCACGGGCTGCGACGCGGCCATTTGTGAAATGAAGACCGTATTGGGGCGCGTCGATGCGCAGGCCTTCGCCGATGAGCGCGCCGGAAAGCGCGGCGTGGCTCACGGTTCCGCTCGCCTTGACGTCGACGTGCGCTCGTCCCGAAACGACTGCTGCGCTCCCGATCCACGGTTGCAGCACTTGCAGCGATGGTATTTCGCCGGTGGCCGAAAACGCGAGCGGTGCGTCCGGAGCGAGCCGTCCGGGCGGCGCGCCTGCGACGGCCCCGATCGCGAGCTTGGCATCGGCTGCGTAACCTTGCGTCGATCGGAACGTCGCGGTGGCGTCGACCGCGTCGGCATCGAATCGCGCGGTGGCTTCGAGCGCCGTGATGCCCACGGTGACCGGGGCCTCGGTTGCTGCACGCCCCTCGACAAAGACGTCACCGCCTTCGCGCCGCACCGTCAGCGTTCCGGTGAGGTGTGGCGTTGCGGCGAGCCTCCATTCGCCGCCCATCGTGACCGTGGACCCGAAAGGCAGCGGCGCGCCGGCGAGCTTGGCGGTTGTTGCGAGCGGCACGGCGGCAAAACGGCCGGAGGTCGTGATCCTGCCGTCGTCCCACGCGAATTCGGCCAGGTGCACGCTGCCGTCGGCCACGGCGAGCCGCGCTTCGCCGACGCGGATGCGGGTGCGGGCGAGCCGGACCGTGGCCGGAGCCGCGAGTCGCAACGCCCACGCCCCGCGATTTTCGAGCGCGTCGAGCGATCCGTTCCACACGGGAACTCGTGCGTCGCCGGTTTCGCGCGCCATTTCGAGTCCGCCGTGCGCTGCCATGGCGACGTCGAGATCCTCGTTCGTCATCGCGAGCGTCAGCGAATGCTGCGCAAGGGTCCCTCCGACACCCAGATGCATTGTGGCGAAGGTCCCTGCCGGCGTGGCGAATTGTGTCGCCGCGATGTCCACATCGACCATTCGCGCCGGAAGGTCGGCGCGGAAATCCGCCGTGCTTCCGGGGGCCATGCGCGCCTTCAGGGCGAGTGTGCCGAACGCGATCGCGCCGGGAAGCTTCAGATTTTCGGCCTTGACCTCGAGATCGACGCCTGCCTTTGGCGGCAGGCCCGCGAATGTCGCCTTTGCCCGGAGCGTTCCGGAAAGGGTTGGGGCGAGCGCCGCGGGGAAGAAAGGAGCAAACTCGGCGATTTTCGGCGCGACGAGCACGACGACGATCGGATCGCTCGTGCCGCCCGTTGCGCCGGTCGCCGCAAGCTTCCCGCTGCCCACGGAAAGATCGACCGCCGCATCGCGGATCGATTCGCGCGAGACCGTGGCGCGCGCGGTACCGGACAGCGCTACGCCGGAAAGGCGGCTTCCCCGCGCGAGCGCGACGTCCGCGTGTACGCGCCACGCGGGCGCCAGCGTGCCGGTCGCCTCGATCTTGCCGTCGAGCGTCCCGGAGGGAAATGCACCATAGCTCGCGGGATCGAAGCGCCGCGCGACGGCGTCGAACGAAAAGGCACGCTCTGCGCCCAGCGCAACGCGGCCGCGACCCTCGAGCTCGCCTTTCCCCGAGCGGACACGCATTTGCTCGACGACGACGGCGCTGTCGGTCGCGATGGCGCTGAAATCGAACGCGACGCCCCCCGCGAGCGTCCGATCGGCGACGTCGCCGCGAATGCGCTGCTGTTTCTGATCGAGATCGGCTTCGAGTTTCCCCGATAGCGCTGTCGCGATGAGCGGCGCATAGATCTGACGCAGATCGACGTTGCGGACGTCGAGCGTCCAGGCGCCGGCGGAGCCAGACGTGCCGAGCGGAATCCGCCCGTTGCCGGCGAGCGTGCCGCCGCCGGCCAGCGTGACGTCGATTGCATCGAGCGTGAGCGTGTCGTCTCGCCACGCGAAGCGGGTAGCGAGCGCGCTCATCGGCACGCGGCCGGCATCGATGGTCCCCGGCGCGGCATTGGTCGCGTCGATCGTGCCGGCAACCGCGCCGTCCACTGGACGCGCGCGAAGGGTGACGGTGAGCGCGGTCGCCGGGAGCGCCGCGTTCCACGCAGTTAGATCGACGCCGTTTGCGTTGATCGTCGCTTCCCGCAATGGCACCGCTGCAAGTGGTGCGAGCGAAGCGCGACCGGTGAATCGGGCGGCGCGCGCCGCACCGCTGGCATTGAGCGTGAGCTCAGCCAGGGAGCCGGCGAGATCGACCTCCGCATCGGCGCCAGCGAGCGCGGCGTCGCCCTTCGCTTTGAGACGCCCGGCAATGGGGAACGGCGTGCCGGCGCCGATGGACGCATCGCCGGTGATCGCGCCGATGTCGGCGACGAACTTGACGTCGGCAATCCGATGTCCGGTCTTCCCGCCTGTGTACCCAAACGCGAGCCCGCGGATCGTGCCGGCGCTCGTTCCGACCCGCCAATCGAGCTGACCGATGCCGAGATGTTCGATCCTGACATCGATGGGAAGCGCGAGGTCCTTTGGCGGCGGCACATCGGCCGCAGCCTCCGTCGATTCGAAGGCGAGACGCTGTGCGCCGAGACCGTGCACGACGATACCGTGCGACAGCAGTGCGACGGGACTCCACGCGAGCGCGACGTCGTGCGCGCTTACCCGGGTGTCGGGCCCACGCCATTCCACGCGCTGGACGCGCACCGTGTCGAACAGCGAGCCCGTCGCGCCTTCGATCGCGAGTGCGCCGCCGCTCCGCGCGACGAGTTCGCGGACGACGAGGTCGATACCGGCCTGCCCCGACAGAAAGACATAGCCCGCGCCGACGAGTGCGGCCAGGAACGCCACGGTGGCGAGGAGCGCCCGTACGGGCCAGCGGCGCGCGGCACGCTTCGCCGCGGGCTCATGGGATGCAGTGCTCGAATCCGGCATGGCTCGACGTCTGCGATGCTAAAACGTGAGGCCGACCGAGAAATGAACGCGCACGGCGTGCACGTCCTGTCCATAGGCGATGTCGAGGCGGAACGGACCGAGCGGCGTGCGCACCCGGGCACCGACGCCGTATCCCAGCGCCAGGTGCGCGCTCGAGAGCGAGTCGACGGCATTGCCGGCGTCGAGGAACACGGCTAGCCCCCACAATTCGTTGATCCAGCGGATGGCATCGACGCTCGCAACCGCATAGTAGCGTCCGGGAACGATGGCGTCGCCGTCCTCTACGCCCAGACTCTCGAAGTCATAGCCGCGTACCGTGGTGCTGCCCCCGGTCCGGAACAGGAGCTTCGACGGGACACCGTCGCGGCCGCCGGCGAGCACTGCGCCGCCTTCGGCGCGCAGGTTGAGTTCGTTGGACTCATCGATCGGCAGCCACCATGCGAACCGGCCGCGCACGCGGCCGAAGTTGCGCGTGGAAACACCCGGGATGCCGCCGCCGGCGAACGCGCTCGCCATCCAGCCGGTGGAAGGGGCGATGAGATCATCGACGCGTCGCCAGTGCCGCTCGTATTCCGCGTAGAGCGCATTGGCCTTTTGCGACGGCGCGCCGGCGGGATACTGCCGGTCGAGATAATACGTCGCCGAAAGCGCATGCTCGTTGCGCTCTTCGATCGTGTGCCAGCGCGTGCCCACGGCGGCCGTCCGCGTGACCAGGCTTTCGATGTTCGTGCGCTCGTAGCCACCGCCGAAGGTCGCGATCCAGCCGAAGTCGAAGGGTGGGCGCGTGAACTTGACCCCCCCCGACTGAATCTTCGTCTCGAGCCGTCCTTCGGCCAGGAGCTGGAGCCCGTGCCCATCGACATTCACGTCGCGATAAGTCGCGTTCGCGCGGAACTGGACGTCGGTCGAATAGCCGAGGCCGCCATCAAAACGCTTCGTGCGGCCCTCGATCACCGCGATGTCGACGGTCGCGTCTTCCGGGTGCGTGGTTTCGGGGTCGACTTTGGCCTGCACGCTGGCGAAATAGCCCGACGCGTTCAGCCGCCGCACGTATTGGTTCAGTACGGCATCGCCGTACGGCTCGCCGGGGGTGATCGTGCTGAAGTTGCGCACCAGCGACGCGTCGTACTTCTCGAGTCCCGTGATGGCGAAGGTGCCGAAACGGAACGGGTGTCCGCTGGCGATCTCGACGCTCAAGTTGGCGCTCTTGCGCTCGGGATCGATGTCGGCTGCGCTGGCCGCGATGCGGGCTGCGGCGTACGGACTGCCGGCGAGCGTGGCGACGGCGCGCAGCTTGGCCTCTGTCCATGCGGATTGCCGGAAAATCGCGCCTTCGGGAAGCCTCCACTCGCGCGTGAGTCTCGCGATCGCTTCGGTGCCGGAAGGCGTGTCGGTCGCCGCCGGACCGGTCACGACGATTCGCACCGACGCAATGCGCGTCGCCGGACCCCTGTCGACGACGAGCGTCACGGCGATCGGCTGTGACGTGCGATCGACCCTGACATCGATCGCAGCAGAGAAGTATCCCTCGGCAGCCGCGGCATTGCGCGCTTCGTCGTTCGCCTCGCGGGCGAGCCGGTCAAGGAGGTCGCCGGTCATCTCGGCATAGTCCTGCCAGCGCACGAGGCCGACGTTGCGCTCCAGCGTCTCCTTGAGCGGTGACGGCGCCTCCACCTTCACACGGTAGAAAAGCGCCTGCGACGAACCGGCATTCCGGGCCTCTGCAGTGGCCTCCGGGGATTCGGTCGCCGCGGCGTCAGGTGCGCGCAGGCACGCGGCCAGGATCGCGATCGCGATCAGCCAGGGACGAGCCAGCTTCGGAACAGCAGCGCAAGGCACAGTTGCGATTATCCCCAATTACGGATTCGGACCTGTCGCTTCGGCATGCCTGCGGCGTGATCGTTCCGCGGTCATCGCGCGACGATTCGGGGCCGATCGCACGCGGAGGGAGTTCGGGGCGCTGGCTTGCCGGCAACTCCGGAACGTCGCGCCGCGGCCAGTCGAGATTCCAATCGACGCCCGGCGGATCAGCGAAGCCCCAGAGCCCGACGCCGGTGCGCGTCACGCCGGTGGCGTCGTAACGGACCGAGCATCCGGCTGCCCACAATAGCACGAAGGTGATGGCGATGCGGCCCGCCGCAGGACGCATCGCGTCAGAACCGGTGCGCCAAAGTGAGGCCGACGAGCGGTGCCGTCGCATAGTCGTCGCTGGCGACCGTGGTCCCGTTGGTGTCGATCACCCGCAGGCGTCCGCCTACCGCTACGCCAGCATAGACATCGACGCTCGTTTGGGTGCCGAAGTTGCGCGCAATGCGCACGAACAAAGGGTAATACCGGTTGTCGCCGATTCCGCCCGGCGCGAGGCCATCTCCGCTCAACCGGTAGCGCGTCGACTGTTTCGCGCCGCCGCCGGAAATTTCCCAATTCGCGTCGGGCTGGTAAACCAATTCGAGGCCGGCGCCGCCGGCGGGCCCCGCCGGAAACGGGTTTCCCAGCCGCCAGTGCTCGTTGATTTGCCAGCGCACGATCGCGAACGGAATCACTTTCGTCTCGTCGATTTTCCGGAACACGCCAGCGCCCACGCCGAGCATGAAATCCGGCGAAAAGACCTTGGTCGCCGTCAGGATCGCGCCATAGATCAATGCATCGGACGTCTTAGCGCCGGACTCGTACGACCACCCGACGTCCGGTATGATGCCGAGCAGGATCCCGGATCCGGCCGCGTAGCTCAAATCGCCCGCAACGCTCGGCATGTTGATCTGTCCCCACGGCGCCGTGCCGCCGAAGCGGGCCGGCTGCGAGAACCTCCAGTCTTCGTAGTCGTAGCGCAGCGTGAGCCCGGCGGAAAAATGCGCCGTGAACGCACGTGTGACGCTGCCGCTCGCGATGCCGCCGGACCGGCGAAAATCGCCGCCGCCGTCGAGATCGGTGTCGAACTGGTAGAAGCCGGTAATCGATGCCGACGTAGCCACGTCGCCCGGCGAAAGCGCTTGCGCAAAGGGTGCAATCAGCACCAGTGCGGCAGCGAGCGCCACGGCGGCGATACGATAGGACGGGATGCGGCGCGGCATGCGGGACTCCGATTCGTTCGGTGGCGGGACACGCGTGCAGCGTCCCGCATCGAATCGATTTTAACCGATCGCGACGCAACGGCCGTCACGGTCCGGACCATGGCCGGATGGTCGCGGCGCGCGATCGTGCGCTGGCCGCATGGGCGCGCGCGCCGCCGCGATTCTTCTGGCGCGCAGTTGCATCAGGCCATGAAGCCGAGATCGCTTGCCGGAAAGCGGGCGAGGTTCGGGAACACCGTCGCCAATTGGGGTGTGCCCGCGCCAAACCATTTCGCGAGCGTCGCGCCGTACTGGTCGACGGCAGTGGTCGGAATCCAGCGGCCCTCGCGTTCCGCGTCGTCGGGGCCGCCCAGCGCGAGCGTCGGGAATGTTCCGTACAGCGAACCGCCGCGCACGGCGCCGCCGATCACGAGGTGGTGGTTGCCCCAGGCGTGGTCGCTGCCGCCGCCGGCTGCCGGCTGGAACGTGCGGCCGAAATCCGACAGCGTGAAGGTCGTCACTTGCTGCGCGATTCCGAGTTCGCCCGTGGCGTCGTAGAACGCGCGGAGCCCGGCAGAAAGCTGTCCCAGCAGGTTCTGCTGCGTGGCGAGTTCGTTGTTGTGCGTGTCGAAACCGCCCTGCGCGACGAAGAAGATCTGGCGCTTGCTGCCGGTGGCCGCGCGCGCCTCGATCATCTTCGCAACCGCAAGCAGTTGCTGCGCGATGCTGGAGTTCTGGCCGGCAAAGTGCGACGCGACAAGCGAACTCGTGTTGCCGAGGATCGGATTCACCGTCGCGGAAAGGGCGATGCGCCTGTTGCATGATGTCCGACGCCGCGCCGACGAACGTGTTGCCGCGATCGATCCCGAGCAGCGACTGCAGCGCCGCCAGCCGGGCATTCGATGCGGTCTTTCCGTTGAAGCCGGCGAGCCCGAAGCTGCCGGTCGGCGGGATCGCGAGCGGCCGCGACGTCGCGCCGGTGACGTACAGCGTGACGCCCGCGGTCGACGTGATGACGGGGAATGTGCCGCCGGTCTGCAATGCGCGTCACGTCGGCCAGTCGACCGCCCCAGCCGGTCGCCGACGGCGCCTCCGACAGCGACGTCTGCCACTGTTTCTGCTGATCCGAATGCGAGTAGAGGCTTTCCGGCCGAACGCCCGCCGCATATTGTGCCCGGGTTGTGGGCTGGGTCAGCGTTCCCGACGTTGGCGAGGAGCGCGAGTTGCCCGCTCGCGAACAGTGGATGGATCTCGGTCAACGCCGGGTGAAGGCCGAACGGCGTGCCGGTGTTTTTCGGCTCGATCGCAAGGAGCTCGCTTTGCGCGATCGCAATGCCGGAGCTCGCGCCGCGCACGGCGGCATATTGAGCGTATCCCGCGGTGTCGGCGGGGATCAGCGTGTTGTTGCCGTCGTTGCCGCCGAACAGGAAGACGCAGACGAGCGCCTTGTAGTCTGCCGGCGTCGCCTGGGCGTGCGCGGCGAGGGACAAGAGGTCGAGATTGGCGGCGAGCCCGGCGGAGGAGAGCGCCGTGCAGCGCCGGAGGAAGGTGCGACGGTCCATGTCCCGCTGGGCCGTCCCAAGGGACTGACCGGCCCCCTCCGGGGGCAGCGAGCAACGCGAGCGTGGGGGTCGTTTCATCCTAGCGCTCCACTTGGTATTGCGACGAGGTGATGATGAGGTAGAAAGCGGTCTTTGCCCGCGCCACCGGATCGGTCGCGGGGATGACGACGACCGCGGTCTCGATCGCGCTTTTTGCCGATGTCGACAGCGTCCCGTGCATGAGCAACCGGTCGAGCCGGTCGATCAGAACCGCGGGATTGCCCGCCAGCGCCGCCCAAGGGGTCCAGTCAACGTTCGTCCCGGTTGCACCGTAGACCGTGGCGTCCGGTGCGATCGCAGCGGCGAAGGCGAGCGTGTTCGTGAAGTTGGCGCGGGCGAGCGCCGTCGACGTGTTCTGGATCGCGAACTCCGGCCCCAGCGACGTGGTGCCGGGGACGACGTAATCGGGCGGGTAGTAGTTGAATACCGACGGCGCCATGAAGATCGGCTGTCCCATCGCGGCGGTCTGGGCGCGAAAGAACACGCCGTCGGTCGTAGCGTTGAGCACCCGCGCGGCGCCGGCGACGAATTTCGCCGGCTCGCGCAGCTTGCCGTAGCCGGGGTCGAGCTTGGTCGCGCCGCGCGCCTCGGGGTCCAGCAGAATCGCGCGGACGACGGCCCGGAGGTCGCCGCGCACGCCGGATCCGTTGTCGTTGAACACCGTGGCGATGCGCGCGACGAAGCCCGGCGTCGGATCGCCGGTGACAAGCTTCTGGATCAGCTGTTTCGCGATGAACGGGCCGACGTTCGGGTGCATGAACACGGCGCGTATCGCGTTCGCGAGGTCCGCACCCATCGACAGGCCCGCCGCAGCCGTCGCGCCGTCGATCAGCGTCTTCGCGCCGTAATCGTGGAACGCGCTGCGTTCCTCCATCGGGCCATCGTAGTACGGGCCGTTCAACGGCCGGCTCGCCGCGCCCGGCGCGGTGGGATAGGTCCAGCCGGTGAAGACGTGCGCGAAGCCTTCGATCTCGTCCTGGCCGTAGGTGGCGATCGGCTTTCCGTCCGCATCCTTGAGGGGAGTGCCGTCGAGCGCGACTTCGACGGTTCCGATCGAGAAGAGCTGCATCAATTCCCGCGCATAGTTTTCGTTGGGCTCGATGCCGGTGACCGGATTCGCCTTCCGGTTGTTCGCCATGTCGAGATAATTGCCCATCGCCGGCGACAACGTCACTTCCGTCAGCACTGCCTGGAAATTGCCGAACGCGAGATCGGCGAGGAGCTGCTGGTAACGCTGCATCGCATAGACCCGATTGATGTCCGTGCCCGACGTCACGAGAATCTGCGACAACGCGAACGCAACCCGTTGCCGCAATTGGTCCGGCGCCTCGACCGCGTGGCGAAAGAATTCGCGCTGCAGCTGGAACAGCGTGTAGTTGTCGCGCGCGCAGAAGCTCACGGCGGTGAGCGGCAGCGTGCGGTCGTCGATGCAGGTATCCGGGCGACTGCTCGGAACCGGCGCGAACGACGTGTAGCGCGTGGAGGGCATCGCGAGTTGCGCATCGAGGTAGGCGGCGATGCCGCGTTCCCGCACCTGCCGGATCAGTGCCTCCGTCGGTCCCCACGTCGCCTGTTCGAGAAAGCGCACGACATCCGCGTCGATCTGCGCGGAGGAAAGCGGCGCGCACATGACGACACCGTCTGGCGTCGAACCGCGGCTCATCCGGGCCTGCAGCGTGAGGTCGGTGACGTACCGGAAACTGATGTCGCGTGCGTTGCTCCCGGCGAGATGGCTGCCGTAGACGGGCGTGGTGCCGGCCGCGCACGACGCTGACGGCAGCGCGCCATCCGGGACGTCGATCCAGAACGCGATTCCTTCGTACGTCCACTCCGGGCTTCGCCTGGCGACATCGCATTCGTCGGCATTCGCCGTGTAGTAATACGAATCCGGTCCAACGCGCCCTGCGGCGGAAAACCGGCATGCGGGAGCCGCTCCGGGTTTGTCGGTCGCGCGCGCCCAGGCCTTCCACTCGACCCCGGTGCGTTTCCAGCCCGGGATCGCGACGTTCGCATCGAGCGCTGCGACTTCACGCGGTGATGTGGCGATGAGGTAGTGATCGAGCGCGGCGTTGTAGAACTCGACGACGGTCGCCGTGGGCTCGATGGCGTTCACGCTGCCCGTGACTGCGGCCACGGTCGCGGCGCCGAGTATCCGAACCATTTTCTTGCGGCTGGCGGGCAATCGCATGCGTCTCCTTCGCGTCGGACCGCACTGCCATCACGACGGCGCCGGTCCAGGATCGATCGGACGCAGCGCGATTGCCGCGTCGATTTCCGCTTAACGTCGTACACCGCCAAGCGCTGACAATATTGTGCTAAGCAATTGTAAACATTCATTACAGAAGGCGATCGACGGTCATTCCAATGACATAAAAGGCGACAAGTTCGGCGCGATGGGCCGAATACGGGCGCCCGTATCGTGCGCTGTGCATCATGGGCGTGCGACACCCGGATCGTGCCGACCGCTCGCGCGCCGTCACGATCAAGGTCCATCGCTACTGGCTGGAGCGCTCGATCTGCCCGTCCTAGAACGATCGTACGACGGACGACGCCAGCGCAACTCGACTTCTCCAGTTTCACCTTTAATTCACCTTCTAAGTAATTGTTTAATAGCGAAGAACACAAAGAAGACATCGTTCCCGTTAAGTTATTGTTCGGAAACAGAAATCAGTTGACCGCGCGGTTTTTGTTCCTTTATAGTGGAACTTGGTGGTAAAAAGTGGGTGCAAGTGGGGCTTTTGAGCGCCACGACCGGAAAGTGGCGGTCAATGTACCTAAGTACTCACTATCGTTTCGGCTGGCAGGAGCATCGCGGTGGCACAGGGAGGGGTGGGGCCGGCGGGCACCGTAGCCGTATTTCGCGGCGTGACCCAGCTCGCGCTTGACGCGAAGGGTCGCGTTGCAATTCCCGGAAAGCACCGGGAAGCGCTGGCGGGAACTCCGGATGAGGGCGGGCGCACGTTGATCGTCACCGCCGATCCCAGCCGCTGCCTGCTTGTCTATCCGCGCGCGACCTGGGAGCCGATCCAGGCGCGCCTGATGGCGCTGTCGTCGTTCAACGAGCAGATCCGCGGCCTCCAGCGGCTGCTCGTCGGCCACGCCGACGAAGTCGAGATGGACGCCGCCGGACGCATCCTCGTCCCGCCTGCGCTGCGCCAGTACGCGGGGCTCGATCACCGTGTCGGTGCTCGTGGGGCAGGGCCACAAGTTCGAGCTGTGGGACGACGCGCAGTGGCAGCAGGAGACAGCCCGCGCCATCACGTTCCCCGCCGGCGGCCTTCCGCCCGAGCTCGACGGCTTCAGCCTCTGATGGACGATGGCGACCATGTCCCCGTCCTGCTCGAAGAAGTCGTCGCAGCGCTGGCGATCCGACCGGACGGCACCTACGTCGACGCCACGTTCGGCCGCGGCGGACACGCGCGCGCGATCCTCGCGCGGCTCGGCCTCCGCCGGGCGGCTCTATGCGCTCGATCGCGACCCCGCGGCGGCGGCGAGTGCGCGCGCCATCGGCGACCCGCGATTCGTGTTTCGCGCGTGCTGGTTTTCGGAACTCGCCGAAGCGCTCGCGCTGTCCGGCGTTTCGCGCAGTCGACGGCATCCTCCTCGATCTCGGCATTTCCTCTCCGCAAATCGACGACCCGAAGCGCGGCTTCTCGTTTCGCGCCGACGGCCCGCTCGACATGCGGATGGATCCCACGCGCGGCGAATCCGCGGCTGCGTTCCTGGCGCGCGTGACCGCGCGCGAACTGACAGAGGTGATCCGGGACTATGGTGAAGAACGGTTTGCTCAATCGATTGCAGGAGCAATTGTTGCGGCTCGCGCGGTCGCACCCGTCGTCGGCACGCGGCAGCTTGCGGCGATCGTGGCCCAAGCCGTCGGCGCGCGCACGCGGGGTGATTGGAGTCAGGATCCGGCCACGCGGACGTTCCAGGCCCTTCGGATTTTCGTCAATCGCGAGCTCGCGGAGCTCACGCTGATTCTGCCGCGGGCCGTTCCGATGCTGGCACCCGGAGGCCGCCTCGCCGTCATCAGCTTTCATTCGCTCGAAGACCGGATCGTGAAGCGCTTCCTCGTTTCGCGCATCACAGCCTTTCGGCGGCGACCCGCGACTCGCGAAGCTGCCGATCCGCACGGACGCGCTGCCTCCGGCGCCGCTGGCGCTCGTGGGCCGCGCGATCCGGCCGTCGGAACGCGAGATCGCGGCGCAATCCGCGCGCGCGAAGCGCCATGCTGCGCGTCGCCGAGCGCACCGCGCATCCGATGCCCGCCGGATTCGGCGCAACGCCGCGGCGTTGAGACGAACATGGTCCGCCTCAACCTGCTCCTACTCGCCGTGCTGGTCCTCTGCGCGCTGTCGCTGGTGACGTCGCGGCACCAGGCGCGCAAGCTCTTTGTCGAACTGGAGCGCGAGCAGGCGAGGACGCGCGGCTACGAAACGGAGTTCGGCCAGCTTCAGCTCGAGCAATCGACGTGGGCGATGCCGGTGCGCGTCGAGAAGATCGCGCGCGACCAGCTGAAGATGCAGATACCGGGATCGCGCCGCATCGAGGTGATTGCGGACGAGGCGCTGCAATGACCGGTGGCTCACGCTGCGCTCAAGCGTGGCGCGCCGGCGCCGGACCTGCCGCGGTTTCGCGCGCCATTCCTGTTCGGCGTTCTGCTGCTGCTGTTCGCGGTGCTTCTTGGCCGCTCGCTCTACCTCCAGTGGATCGACAACGCGTTCCTGCAGGAACAGGGAAGCTCACGCTACAGCCGCGAAATCGAAGTGCCGGCGAATCGCGGCCGCATCGTCGATCGCTCCGGCGAGCCGCTCGCGATCTCGACGCCGGTGAAGTCGATCTGGGCCTTTCCCGGCCAGGTCGAAGTCACGCCGGAAAAACTGGCGATGCTGGCGCGGGTGCTCGAAACCGCTCCGCAGACGCTCGCAAAGAAACTGGGCGATGGCAGCGATTTTGTCTTCCTCGCGAAACAGGTGCCGCCCGAAGTCGCCGCGCGGGTCGCGGCACTCGGGATCAAGGGCGTCCACGATCAGAACGAATATCGCCGCTTCTATCCCGCCGGCGAAATGGCGAGCCACATCGTGGGCTTCACCGGCGATCGCGACATCGGCCAGGAGGGTATCGAACTCACGCAGCAGGAATGGCTGGGCGGCAAGCCCGGCAGCCGCCGCGTGATCATCAACCGGCGCGGCGAAGCCGTCGAGGACGTCGAGTCGATACGGGCGCCGCAGGCGGGCCGCGATCTGGCGCTGGCGATCGATGCACGCCTGCAGTACCTCGCCTTTCGGGAACTCAAGGCGGCGGTCGCGGCCCATCGGGCGAAGGCAGGCGGGCTCGTGATCCTCGACGCGCAGACCGGCGAAATCCTCGCGCTTGCCAACTTGCCCACCTACAACCCGAACGCGCGCAACCGAGTCGCGCGCGACAGGATGCGCAACCGCGCGCTCACCGATGTGTTCGAGCCCGGCTCGACCTTGAAACCCTTCACGATTGCGGCGGCGATCGAGAGCGGGGCGGTTCGCCCCGACACGGTGATCCAGACCGCGCCCGGATCGCTCACGATCGGACCGAACACGATTCACGACGCGCATCCGAACGGCGCGTTGACGGTCGAGCAGGTGATCCAGAAATCGTCGAACGTCGGCGCGGCGAAAATCGCTTTGTCGCTGCCCCCGGCGACGCTCTGGCACATGCTGTCCGAAGCAGGCTTCGGAACAACGCCGAATACCGGTTTCCCCGGCGAGGTCGCGGGCCGGCTGCGGCCGGCGAAGACCTGGAAGCCGATCGAGCAGGCCACGATGGCCTATGGCCACGGCATCTCGGTCAATCTCGTCCAGCTCGCGCGCGCGTACACGGTGTTCGCGAGCGATGGCGAACTGAAGCCGGCCACGCTGTTCAAAGGCAGCGGCGCCGTCGCAGGCCGTCCCGTGATCAAGTCCGACACCGCGCTCGCCGTGCGGCGCATGCTGGAACTCGCGGTGCGACCGGGAGGCACGGCGCCGAAGGCGCAGGTGCCCGGCTATCGGGTTGCCGGAAAGACCGGAACGGCGCACAAGCTCGAAGGACGCGGCTACACCAACAAGTACGTTTCATCGTTCGTCGGCTTCGCACCGGTGTCGCGCCCCGCGGCTCATCGTCGCGGTGATGATCGACGAGCCGTCGGCCGGCGCGCACTACGGGGGCGAGGTCGCCGCTCCGGTGTTCTCCGCGGTGATGGGGTCCGCTCTGCGTACGCTCGGGGTGGCGCCCGACGCGCCGGTCGACAACGTGATCCTGCCGCCCGAAGGCAGCGAGATACACGAGGAAACATGACGCCGGTCATGCTTGCCTCCGATTTCGACGCCGCGGCACTTCTCGCGCGGCTCGCGGGTGGCGTGCGCCGAATCACGGCCGACAGCCGGGCGGTGCGGGCCGGCGACGCGTTCGCGGCGTATCCGGGACAGAAAGCGGATGGTCGCGCTTTCATTTCGGACGCGATCGCGCGGGGCGCGGGCTCGGTGCTGTGGGAGGCGCTTGCCTTTCGCTGGAATTCCGCGTGGCACGTATCCAACGTCGCCGTCGACGACCTCAAGGCGAAGCTTGGCGCGATTGCCGATCACGTCTACGGAAGGCCATCGCGGGATCTGTTCGTCGTCGGCGTCACCGGAACGAACGGCAAGACTTCGTGCACGCACTGGATTGCGCAGTGCACTCGATGCCTGCGGTCGGAAGAGCGGAGTCCTCGGCACGCTCGGCAGCGGCCTCGTTGGCGCGCTCGAAGTGTCGGCACACACGACGCCGGACGCGGCACTCGTCCACGAGACACTCGCGCGGCTGCGAGACGCCGGCGCCGAGGTGGTCGCGATGGAGGTCTCGTCGCATGGCCTCGATCAGGGACGCGTCAACGGCAGTCGAATTCGAAGTTGCGCTGTTCACCAACCTCACGCGCGATCATCTCGACTATCACGGATCGATGGCGGCCTACGGCGCCGCGAAGGCCAGGCTGTTCGCCTGGCCGACACTCGGCACCGAGCGTGATCAACATCGACGATCCGTTCGGCCGCACGCTTGCCGAAACGGCGCGGGCGCGAGGGCAGAGGGTGTTGACCTACAGCCTCGTCAGCGCCGATATCGTCGCAACCCGGCTCGCGAACACGTCCGAGGGGATCGCTCTGTCGATCGCGACGCCGTGGGGGGAGGGCGAAGTCGCGACATGCCTCGCGGGCACGTTCAATGCATCGAACGTGCTGGGCGTACTGGGCGTTCTGCTGGCGTCCGGCGTCGGGCTCGATGCAGCGCTCGCTGCCCTCGCGCACGTCACGGCGCCTCCCGGCCGCATGCAACGTCTGGGCGGGGGCTTCGAGCCGCTGGTCGTCATCGACTACGCCCATTCGCCGGACGCGCTGGAACAGGCGCTCATCGCGTTGCGACCCGCCGTCGTCGATGCCGGCGAACTCGTCTGCGTATTCGGTTGCGGCGGCGATCGCGATCAAGGCAAGCGGCCGGAGATGGGGCGCGTCGCGGCCGGGCGCGCCGATCGCATCGTCGTGACCAGCGACAATCCACGCAGCGAGGATCCCGCGGCGATCGCAGCCGCCATCGTCCTGGGGATCCGCGACGCGGGCCATCAGAACTTCACGCTCGAACTCGACCGTGCCGCGGCGATCCGCGCGGCGGTGGCGAGCGCGCAGGGTCGGCGATGTCGTGCTCGTCGCCGGCAAGGGGCACGAGGACTATCAGGAGCGAAACGGCGAGCGCGCGCCGTTTTCCGACGCCGACGTTGCGCACGCGCGCGCTTGCGCGCCGGGGCCGGGGGCATGATGGACACCGCCACGGCCGCACGTGCGGTGCACGGCCGCATGCTCGGGTGCGAACGTGCGCTTTACGCGCGTAACCACCGACACGCGCTCGGTGCGCGCCGGCGACCTCTTCGTCGCGATCAAGGGCGAGCGTTTCGACGGGCACGACTTCGTCGGCGGTCGCGTTCGAACGCGGTGCCGCTGCCGCGCTCGTCGCCGCGGAGCGGGCACAGGGACTCGCCGGCAGTCTCGTTGCCGTGCCCGATCCGCTTGCCGCGCTGGGAGCCCTGGCCGCGCACTGGCGGGCCCGGTTCGCCGTTCCGGTCATCGGCGTCGTCGGCAGCAACGGCAAGACGACGGTCAAGGAAATGCTGGCGGCGATCCTGCGGGCGCACTATCGGCGAAGCGCATGTGCTCGCCACCGCGGGCAATCTCAACAACGCGATCGGAGCTGCCGCTCACGCTGCTCCGGCTTCGCGCCGAGCACGCGGTGGCCGCGATCGAGACTCGGCATGAACCATCCGGGTGAGACCGCGCGAACTCGCTGCCATCGCGCGGCCGACGATCGTGGCCGTCGTCAACAACGCGCAGCGCGAGCATCAGGAATTCATGGCGAAGTGTAGCCGACGTCGCAGAGGAGCACGCCGACGATCGTCGCCGCGCTGCCGGACGGCGGCACCGCCGTGCTCAACGCCGACGACCCGTGCGTGGACGTCTGGCGCGTCGCGGCACGCGAGCGCACCGGCGTTCGCGTGATCGACCTTCGCGCTCGACCATCCTGCCGCGATCCGCCTGCGGCACGCGCGCGGCGCAGCCAGGTGGGCCGATCGCGATTTCGACACCCGGGGGCGAGGCGACGCGTGCAGCTCGCGGTGCCGGGGCGCCACATGGTGCGCAACGCGCTCGCGGCGGCCGCGGCGGCGCTCGCGGTTGGCGTTCCGCTCGCGGCCATCGTCCGCGGTCTCGAAGCCTTTCGGCCCGGTCGCCGGCCGCCTCGCGGAACTGCGGTCTGGCGCCGGCGCCATCGTGATCGACGACACGTACAACGCGAATCCGGATTCGCGCGCGCGGCGATCGATGTGCTTGCCGCGCTGCCGTCGCGCACGCTGGATGGCGATTGGGCGACATGGGTGAAGTCGGCGCGATGGGCCCGAGCTTTCATCGCGAGATCGGGGAATACGCGCGCCACGCGGCATCGACCGGCTGCTGACGACCGGCGCGCTCGCGGTCGAGAGCGCTGCGGCGTTCGGAACCGGCGCGCAGCACTTCGCGTCCGTCGAGGCGCTCGCGGCGCATGTTGCGGCGACCGCGCAGGCCGGAACGTACCGTACTCGTCAAGGGCTCGCGCTTCATGCGGATGGAACGCGTCGTCGCGGCACTGGGCGGCGCGGCGGCCGATGGAGCGCACTGATGCTGCTCTGGCTGACGGAGGTGCTCGCGCAAGGACGTCCGCGCGTTCAACGTCTTCGGTTACCTCACGCTGCGCGCGGTGCTGGCGTGCATGACCGCGCTCTTCATCTCGTTCGTCGTCGGCCCGAGGATGATCGTGTGGCTCACGCGGATGAAGATCGGTCAGTCCGTTCGCGACGACGGACCGCAGACGCATCTCGCGAAGGCCGGCACGCCGACGATGGGCGGTGCGCTGATCCTCGTTTCGATCACGGTGACGACGCTGCTGTGGGGCGATCTCTCGAATCGCTTCGTCTGGGTGATGCTGCTCGTCACGGTGGGCTTCGGAGCGATCGGCTGGGTCGACGACTATCGCAAAGTCGTCTACCGCAATCCGAAGGGCCTGTCGGCGCGGGTCAAGTTCGTTCTGGCAGTCGGTGATCGGACTGATCGCCGCGATCTATCCTCGCGTTTTCGGTATCCGCACCGGACAACGCACAGCTTCGTGCAGATGTTCCTGGCTGGATCGGCAGCGGCTTCAACGTCGCGCTGCCGCCGAAGGCCGACCTGATCGTTCCGTTCTTCAAGTCGATCTCCTATCCGCTCGGCGTCTGGGGCTTCATCGCGCTCACCTATTTCGTGATCGTCGGCACCAGCAACGCGGTCAACCTGACCGACGGCCTCGACGGTCTCGCGATCATGCCGACCGTGATGATCGGCGGCGCGCTCGGCATCTTCGCCTACGTGAGTCGGCAACGCGATCTTCGCGCGCTACCTGCAGCTTCCCGTACATCCCGGGCGCGGGCGAGCTCGACGGTGATCTGCGGCGCGATCGCCGGCGCCGGGCTTGGTTTCCTCTGGTTCAACGCGTATCCGGCGGAAGTGTTCATGGGCGACGTCGGCGCGCTCGCGCTGGGCGCCGCGCTGGGCACGATCGCCGTGATCGTCCGACAGGAGATCGTGCTGTTCATCATGGGCGGCGTATTCGTCGTCGAGACGCTGTCGGTGATGATCCAGGTCGATCGTCGTTCAAGCTCACGCGGCAAGCGCGTGTTCCGGATGGCGCCGATCCATCACCACTATCGAACTCAAGGGCTGGAAGGAAAACCAGGTCGTCGTCCGCTTCTGGATCATCACCATGCTGCTCGTCCTGTTCGGTCTTTCCACGCTGAAGCTGCGCTGACCATGACATTACGCGGAACGCAACGCCGTCGTGCTGGGACTCGGGATCACCGGGCTTTCGCTCGCGCGACACCTCGCGCGCGCGGGGGCGAACGTGCGCGTCGCCGACACGCGGGCGACGCCGCCATTGCCGCGAGGCTCGCCGCCGTGCTGCCGGATGTGCCGGCTCGGTCACGGGACCGTTCACGACGCCACGTTCGCAGGGCGCCGACCTGATCGCGATCAGTCCGGGTGTCGCCGAAGGATCAGCCGCCGATCGCGGCAGCCGTCGCGAAGGGTGCCGAACTCGTCGGCGACATCGAACTATTCGCGCGTGCGCTGCCAGCCGGAGCAGAAGGTGCTCGCGATCACCGGCTCGAACGGCAAGACGACCGTCACCGCGCTCACCGGCGCGCTTGTGCCGCGCCGCGGGTCTTGTCGCCGTCGTCGCCGGCAACATCGGCGACGCCGGTGCTCGACGAACGTTGCCGCACGGACTCCGGCGCTGGCCCGACGTCTTCGTGCTCGAGTTGTCGAGTTTCCAGCTCGAAACGACGTCCTCGCTGATCGCCGATCGCCGCGGCAGTGCTCAACGTCACCGACAACCATCTCGACCGCTACGCCGGCATCGACGCCTACGCGGCGGCCAAGGCGCGCATCTTTCGCCAATGGCGGCATCCAGGTCGCTGAACCGCGACGACCCGCGTTCCGCCGGCATGGGCATCGCCGGACGGCACCGTGCAGACGTTCGGTGCAGGCGTGCCCGATCGGCAGGAAGAATGGGGCCTCGTCGATCGCGGCGCGCGGCGCGACGGATTGCCGGAAACCTGGCTGGCACGCGGCGGCGCTGTTGCTCCTGCCGGCGTCGGACCTGGCGCTCGTCGGGCGCCACAACGCGCTCAACGCGCTCGCGGCGCTCGCGCTCGCGTCGACGGTCGCGCGAGATCGACCGCCGCGTGCTCGACGCGCTTGCGTCATTCGAGGGTCTGCCGCACCGGATGCAGAGGATCGCCGAGGCGGGCGGCGTGCTGTTCGTCGACGATTCCAAGGCCACGACCGTAGTCGCGACGCGCGTGGCGCTCGCACGGCCTCGACCGGCCGGTCGTGCTGATCGCCGGGGGCGACGGCAAGGGTCAGGACTTCGGACCGCTCAGCGTCGTCCGTGGACGCCGATTGTCGTGCCGTACTGCTGATCGGCCGCGATGCGCCGGAGATCGCGCGCGCGCTCGCCGGCACGCCGGTCGCCGGTCGAATGCGTCGGGACGCTCGACGTCGCGGTCGCGCGCGCGATGCGCACTGGCGAACCGGGCGACGCGGTCGCTGCTGTCGCCGGCGTGCGCGAGTCTCGACCAGTTCGCGCAACTACGTCGAGCGTGGCGAACGCTTCAGGCGCGTGGTCGCTGGCGCGACTGGCCGAGGAGCTGGCCCATGCGTAACGGCGACTCGCGGGAACCGGCGCGCGTCCGGCCGTTCGGCATGTTGCGGGCGATGGGCTCGACTCGGGGCACTGGCCGCGCGATCCGCGAACGATGCTCGCCTACGACACGTCGCTGGCCTGGGCCGCGCTGCTGCTGCTCGCCATCGGTCTCGTGATGGTGTACTCGGCGTCGATCGCGATGGCCGAGATCTCGGCCCACACCGGCTTCCGCGTGCCTGGTACTTCCTCGCGCGGCACGGCGCTGTTCCTGGCGGTCGGTGCTGGCTCGCGGCCGTCGTTGCCTTCCAGGTGCCGATGCGGCGCTGGCAGCGCTCGCGCCCTGGCTGTTCGTCGCCGGCGCGCTGCTGCTCGTGCTCGTGCTGGTGCCGGGGATCGGCAAGTCGGTCAACGGTTCGCGGCGCTGGCTGTCGCTGGCCGTCGTCAACGTGCAGCCGTCCGAGTTCATGAAGCTCGCGGTCGTGCTGTATGCGGCGAGCTACGCGGTGCGCCGCGCCGCGTTCCTGCACGCCGAGCAGCCGCTGAGGCAGACGCTGCTGCGCGGCTTCCTGCCGCTGTTCGCGGTCATGGTCGTCATCGGCGGCCTGCTGCTGCTCGAACCGGATTTCGGCGCATTCGTCGTCATCGTCGCCATCGCCTTCGGCATCCTGTTCCTGGGCGGACTCGACTGGCGGCTGTTCGCCGGACTGCTGCTGCTGCTGCCGCTGGCGCTCTGCCGCGATTCTCGTCGCCGCGCCGTACCGTTTGCAGCGGCTGACCGCGTTCCTCGATCCGTGGTCGGATCCGCTGGGCAAGGGCTACCAGCTGTCGCATTCGCTGATCGCATTCGGCCGCGGCGAGTGGTTCGGCGTCGGGCTCGGGTCGCCAGCGTCGAGAAGCTCCTCTATCCTGCCGGAGGCGCATACCGACTTCCTGCTCGCCGTGATCGCCGAGGAGCTGGGCTTTGTCGGCGTGTTCGCGGTGATCGGGCTCTTCGTCTGGTTGCTGTTTCGCACGTACGCGATCGGCCGCCAGGCGGCGCGCCTCGAGCGTCCGTTCGCAGCGCTGGTCGCGCAGGGCATCGGCGTCTGGATCGGCGTGCAGGCATTCATCAACATCGGCGTCAACATGGGCGTGCTGCCGACCAAGGGACTCACGCTGCCGCTGCTGTCGTTCGGCGGCACCGGCATCGTCGCGAACTGCGTCGCGCTGGCGATCCTGCTGCGCGTCGACTACGAGAACCGCGCTGCTGCTCCGGGGATTCCGGCATGACCGGCACCGTGATGATCACCACCGGCGGCACCGGCGGGCATGTGTTTCCGGGGCTCGCGGTGGCGGCGCGACTCATCGCGCGCGGCTGGCGCGTGTTCTGGCTCGGCACGCGCGACGGCATGGAAGCGAGCGCTCGTGCCGCCAGCACGGCGTCGAGTTCGAGGGCGTGGCGTTCCGCGGCATGCGCGGCAAGGGACTGGCAAACCGCTGCTGTTCGGGCCGTTCGCGCTCATCGCCGCGTGCTGGCAGAGCCGCCGGATCATCCGTCGCCGCGCGCCGGATGTCGTGCTGGGACTTGGCGGATTCGCTTCGTTTCCCGGGGCGCTGATGGGGATCGCGTTCGCGACAACCGCTGGTGCTGCACGACGCCAACGCGATCGCAGGCCTCGCGAACCGGGTACTGCGCCTACGGCGCCGATCGGATCCTGCTGGGTTTTCCGGATGCGTTCTCGGGCCGGCACGCGGCAAAACTCGAGTGGGTCGGCAATCCGGTGCGCGACGCGATCGGCGCCCTGCCCGCCCCTGAAATGCGCTTTGCCGGTCGCACGGGGCGCGCTGCGGCTGCTCGTCGTCGGCGGCAGTCTCGGTGCGGTGGCGCTGAACGCATGCGTGCCGGAGGCGCTCAGGCTGATGCCCGCCGCGACACGCCCGGACGTCGTGCATCAGTCCGGGGCGCGGCACATCGACGCATTGCGCGCCGCGTATGAACGCGCAGGCGTCGCGGCGACTGTGCGTGCCTTTCATCGACGACATGGCGGCACGCTACGCCGACGCGGACATCGTGATGTGCCGCGGCGGCGCCATCACCGTGGCCGAGCTGGCTGCGGCCGGGGTGGCGTCGATCATCGTGCCGTTGCCAGGCGCCATCGCCGACGAACAGAGTGCGAACGCGCGGTTTCTCGTTGCCGCAGGCGCGGCATTCGTCATTCCCGGGCCGGACCTCACTGCGGAGCGGCTCGCCGTGCAACTCGGATCGTTGACGCGGGAAACGTTGCTCGCAATGGCGGTCGCAGCGCGCCGGCTGGCGCGTGTCGACGCCGCCGATCGCGTTGCTGACGCGTGCGTCGCCGTCGGGCCGAGACCATGAAACACAAGGTCAAGCGCATCCATTTCGTCGGCATCGGCGGCGCCGGAATGAGCGGCATCGCGGAGGTGCTCGCGACGCAGGGCTACCAGGTCTCCGGATCCGACCTTGGCACGAGCGCAGTCACTGCGCCGGCTCGAGCGACTCGGTGTCGCCGTGGCCATCGGCCACGCGGCAGCGAATGTCGCCGGCGCCGATGCGGTTGTCGTCTCGACGGCGATCGCTGCCGACAATCCGGAAATCGCGGCGGCACGCCTGAACGGGCATCCCGGTCGTCCCGCGCGCGCTGATGCTGGCGGAGCTGATGCGCCTGAAGCAGGGCATCGCCGTTGCCGGTACGCACGGCAAGACGACGACGACGAGCCTGATCGCATCGGTGCTGGCGGAAGGCGGCCTCGATCCCACCTTCGTCATCGGTGGCCGGTTGTTGTCGGCGGATGCGAATGCACGGCTCGGCAAGGGCGACTTCCTCGTCGCCGAGGCCGACGAATCGGACGCGTCGTTTCTCTATCTCACGCCGGCGCTGGCCGTGATCACGAACATCGACGCTGACCACATGGAGACCTATGGCCACGACTTCGACCGGCTGAAGCGGGCGTTCGTCGACTTCGCGCAGCGGCTGCCGTTCTATGGTGTCGCGGTGCTGTGCGTCGATGATCCCCACGTGCGCGCAATCCTGCCGGAGATCACCAAGCCGATCATCACCTACGGCGTCGCCTCCGACGCGCGGATAAGGGCGACCGGTGTCGCGAACGCACGGCGGCCGCATGCAGTTCGTCGCTCGCGCCGAAGGCGGGCCCGATCTGCAGGTCGAACTGCAATCTGCCCGGTGCTCCACAACGTGCAGCAACGCGCTTGCCGCGATCGCGATCGGCCGTGAGGCCGGGGTCGCCGATGCCGCGATCGCCAAGGCGCTCGCCGAATTCCGCGGCGTGGGCCGTCGCTTTCAGCGGTATGGCGATTCGCGTGTGCAAGGAGGCGGGACGTACACGCTGGTCGACGACTACGGCCATCACCCGACCGAGATGGCGGCGACGATCGACGCCGCGCGCGGCAGCTTTCCCGGGCGCCGCCTCGTGCTTGTGTTTCAGCCGCATCGCTACACGCGCACGCGCGACCTGTTCGAGGATTTCGTGAAAGTGCTGTCGACGGCCGACGCGCTGGTGCTCGCCGACGTCTACCCGGCCGGCGAACCTCCGATCGTGGCGGCGGACGGCCGCGCGCTTGCCCGAGCGGTTCGTGTCGCCGGCAAGGTGGAGCCGGTGTTCGTCGAACACGTCGCGGATCTGCCGGCCGCGATTCGCGCGCTGGCCCGCGATGGCGACGTCGTCGTGACGATGGGGGCGGGCTCGATCGGCCAGGTGCCCGCAGCGCTCGCGGGGGCGCATGAGCAAGGCACACGCATGATGCAGAACGAGCCGCAGATGTTCACGGCGCTGCGCGGCCGGCTGTCGCACGACGCCCCGCTGGCGCGTTACACGAGCTGGCGCTGCGGCGGGCCCGGCGAGCATGTCTACGTGCCGGCCGATCGCGACGATCTCGCGACGTTTGTCCGGCAGCTGCCGCCGGACGAACCGCTGACGGCGATCGGGCTGGGCAGCAATCTGCTCGTGCGCGACGGCGGCCTCCGCGGGTCCGTCGTCGTCCTGCATGCGGCCCTCAACGTATTGGCGCTGCGCGGCGACCTGATCTACGCGGAAGCCGGCGTTGCGAGCCCTAAAGTTCGCCCGCTTCGCGGCAGCGCACGGCTTCGCCGATGCCGAGTTTCTTGCCGGAATTCCCGGGACCGTCGGTGGCGCGCTCGCGATGAACGCCGGTTGTTATGGCGGCGAAACCTGGCGCTTTGTCGCACGTGTCGAGGTGCTGACGCGCGCGGGGACTTCTCGAAGAACAATTGCCGGCGGCGTATGCAATCGGATATCGCACGGTGCGTCGCGCGGATGGCGCCGCGCTCGACGGCATCTTCACCGCGGCTTGGTTCGCGTTTCCGCGGGGCGACAGTCGCGCCGCACGCGAGCGGATCGGCGAACTGCTGCGCCGACGCATCGCGACCCAGCCGCTCAACCTGCCGAATGCCGGCAGCGTGTTTCGCAACCCGTCCGGTGACCACGCGGCGCGCCTCATCGAGCGCTGCGGCCTCAAGGGCTACGCGATCGGCGGCGCACGCGTTTCCGAGAAGCACGCGAATTTCATCGTCAACCCGGAGGGTCGCGCAAAGGCTGCGGACATCGAGTCGATCATCGCGCACGTGCGTGCTGTCGTGCGCGCGCAAACGGGTGTCGAGCTCGAACCCGAGGTGCGGGTAGTGGGTGAATGCCCGACAGGCCGGGACGAAGACCGCGAATGAGCGAATTCGGCAAAGTGGCCGTGTTGATGGGCGGACCGTCGGCGGAGCGCGAGATCTCGTTCCTGTCCGGCAACGCGGTACTGAAAGCGCTCGTTGCGTCCGGCGTGGACGCGCACGCGTTCGATCCGAAAGAGCGGTCGCTGTGCGAGCTGTCGCGCGACGGCTTCGCCCGCGTCTTCATCGCATTGCACGGCCGGTTCGGCGAGGACGGCACGGTGCAGGGTGCGCTGCGAGACGATGCAGATACCGTACACCGGAAGCGGCGTGATGGCGTCGGCGCTCGCGATGGACAAGTGGCGCACCAAGCTCGTCTGGAACGCGAGCGGCATCCCGACGCCGCGCTTCCGAATGGTCGACGCGAAGACCGACTGGATGCGCGTCGTCGCCGAACTGGGTCTCCCGTTGATCGTGAAACCCGTGCGCGAAGGCTCGACGATAGGCCTCACGAAGGTCGTCGGGGTCGGACCGCGACGAACTGGCGCAGGCGTACGTCGAGGCGGCGCGGCACGATGACCTGGTGCTGGTGGAGGAGTTCGTCGCCGGCGTGGAATTGACCGCATCGATTCTGGGCGATCGCGCGCTGCCGCTGATCCGGATCGAGGCGCCGCAGGGCAACTACGACTACCACCACAAGTACTTCTCCGACGAGACGAAATATTTCTGCCCCTGCGGGCTCGCCCGAGGCGAAAGAGCAGGAAATCCTGGCCGCGTCACTCGCGGCCTTCCGCGTCGTGGGCTGCACCGGCTGGGGTCGCCTCGATCTGATCATGACGCCCGACGGTTCCTTCCAGTTTCTCGAGGTGAACACGTCACCGGGGATGACCGGACATTCGCTGGTGCCGATGGCGGCAAAAGAGGCGGGGCTCGACTTCGGCGGTCTTTGCGTCGAAATCCTGCGAGGCGCGCATGTGGGATGACGCGAAGCAGCTGAACGCCGTCGCGGTGGCGCTGGCCTTGCTCGCCGGGATCGCGCTTCTGTGGGGTGCGCTCGCGTGGGCGCTGCGCCAGCCACCGTTCGCGTTCCGCGAAGTGGTCGTCCACGGTCCGCTGGAGCGCACGAGTGCGGCGCATGTCGAAGCGGCCATCCGGGACGAACTCACGGGCACGTTCTTCACGATGGATCTCGATCGCGCGCGGGCCTCGCTGTCGGGCGTCCCCTGGATACGCAATGTCGCACTGCGACGGCAGTGGCCCGGGCGGCTCGAGGTCGCCATCGAGGAACACGCGCCGATCGCGCGCTGGAACGATGCCGGACTCGTCAACGCACAGGGCGAAGTATTCGTCGCCGACTACAACGGCGAGCTGCCCCAGTTCGAGGGGCCCGATGGCCGGGCGGGGCAGGTGGCGGCGCGATTTTCAGAATGGAGCGACGCGCTCGCGCCGCTGGCGCTTGCGCTGGAAGGCATCCGGCTCTCGCCACGCGGGGGCTGGCGACTCGCCGCGAGAGGCGACGCGGGAGCGCTGGCCATCGAGCTCGGGCGCGAGGAGCCCGCGACGCGCCTCGCGCATTTCGTCAGGGCGTACGAACGCACGATCGGCGCGCTCGCGCGCGCCGGAACCCGAATCGATCACGTGGACCTGCGTTACCGCAACGGCTTTGCGGCGCGGGTACCCGGATTCCGTGAGCGCGCGCCGAAGAAGGGGGCGCATGACGCTCGATGACCGATATGCCAGACGGCGACAAAGAGGGCGCATGAGCGCGACGGCAGCGCAAGAGGAGATGGCAAAGCGATGGTGAAGGAAGTGAAGAACGTGATCGTCGGCCTCGACATCGGCACGTCGAAGATCGTCGCGATCGTGGCCGAAGTCACGCCCGACGGCGGCCTCGACATCATCGGGCTCGGGACGCAGCCGTCGCGCGGCCTGAAGAAGGGTGTCGTCGTCAATATCGAGGCGACCATGGCGTTCGATCCAGCGCGTGCTGGAAGAGGCCGAGCTGATGGCGGAATGCCAGATTGCCGAGGTCTACACCGGGATCGCCGGCAGCCACATCCGCAGCCTGAATTCGAGCGGCATGGTCGCCATCAAGGAAAAGGAAGTCACGCAGGCCGACATCGACCGCGTGGTCGAGACGGCGAAGGCGATCGCAATCCCCAACGACCAGCAGATCCTGCACATCCTGCCGCAGGAATTCATCATCGACGGGCAGGAGGACGTGCGCGAGCCGCTGGGCATGAGCGGCGTGCGGCTCGAGGTCAAGGTTCACATCGTCACCGGCGCGGTGTCGGCGGTCGAGAACATCACCAAGTGCGTGCGCCGCTGCGGGCTCGTCGTGAAGGACGTGATCCTGCAGCCGCTCGCCTCGTCGATTGCGGTGCTGAACGACGACGAGAAGGACCTCGGCGATCTGCCTCATCGACATCGGCGGCGGCACGACGGATCTCGCGGTATTCGCCGGTGGCGCGATCCGGCACACCGCGGTGATCCCGATCGCCGGCGACCAGGTGACCAACGACATCGCGATGACGCTGCGCACGCCGACCAAGGAGGCCGAGGAGCTGAAGCTTCGCCACGGCTGCGCGCTGCGCCAGCTCGCCGATCCGAACGACATCATCGAAGTGCCCGGCGTCGGCGAGCGCGCCGCCGCGCAAGCTCTCGCGGCAGATGCTGGCCGAGGTGATCGAGCCGCGCATCGAGGAACTCTACACGCTCGTGCAGGCGGAGCTGCGCCGCTGCGGATTTCGAGGAACTGCTCTCGTCCGGGATCGTGCTCACCGGCGGCTCGGCATTGCTCGCGGGCATGACCGAACTCGGCGAGGAGGTCTTTCACCTGCCGGTGCGCGTCGGCGTGCCGGCGTACGTCGGGCGGTCTCGCAGACGTCGTCCGCAGCCCGCGCTACGCGACCGCCGTCGGGCTTGCTGCTCGAGGGTCGCGACCAGTTCCTGCGCGCACAGGCGGTCGCGCGCGCAGATGACCGGAATCGGCGGCGCCGCGGAGCGCATGAGGCAATGGTTCAAGGCGAATTTCTAGGGGCAGAGATGAAACACGCTTCGGGCCGCCGTCGAACCCAGTCACGTTCGCGGGGCCCGCGTCCAGGCGACGACGCGACGAAAAAGAGCAGACACCGGCAGCATTTCTTGCAACGTTTGACAGGAGAAGGAGCACACCATGTTCGAAATCATCGACCAGGCCCAGCGAGAACGGCGCAATCATCAAGGTCATCGGTGTCGGAGGCTGCGGCGGCAACGCGGTGGAGCACATGATCGAGCGAGGGCTGGCTGGCGTCGAGTTCATCTGCGCGAATACCGACGCGCAGGCGTTGAAGCGCTCGACGGCGCGCACGCAGCTGCAGCTGGGCTCGACGTTGACGCGCGGCCTGGGTGCCGGCGCCCGGCCGGAGATCGGCCGCGACGCCGCGATGGAGGACCGCGACCGCATCGCCGAGATGATCGAGGGCGTCCGACATGCTGTTCATCACCGCCGGCATGGGCGGCGGCACCGGCACGGGCGCCGCGCCGGTGATCGCCGACATCGCGAAGCAGCCTCGAATATCCTCACCGTCGCCGTCGTCACCCGACCGTTCAAGCTTCGAAGGCGAAGCGGAGAAGGTGGCGCAAGCGGGCATCGACGAGCTTGGCAAGAAGAGTCGACTCGCTGATCATCATCCCCAACGACAAGCTGATGGAAGTGCTGGGCGACGACATTTCGATGCTCGACGCCTACGCAGCGGCCAACGACGTGCTGCACGGCGCGGTATCCGGCATCGCCGAGGTGATCAACAACCCGGGCCTCGTCAACGTCGATTTCGCCGACGTGCGCACGGTGATGGGCGAGGTCGGCATGGCGATGATGGGCTCCGCCACGGCGGAACGGCACCGGATCGCGCGCGGCATGGCGGCCGAGCAGGCGGTGCGCAGCCCGCTGCTCGAAGACGTCAACCTTGCCGGCGCGCGCGGCGTGCTCGTCAATGTCACGGCATCGTCGGGGCTCGGATGAAGGAATACCACGAGGTGATGAACACGATCAAGGAGTTCACTGCCGACGACGCGATGGTGATCGTCGGCACCGTGATCGACGACGCGATGGACGACCGGCTGCGTGTGACGATGATCGCCACCGGCCTGGGCGGCGCGCAATCCGTCCGGCGCGAACAGCGCACGCCGAAGCTCGACGCTCGTCGAGCAGCCGCAGATCGTGGAGCGCACGGGCACCGACGGCGTGGGCGTGACCGTCGACACCATCGACTACGAGAATTTCGATGCGCCGGCCGTCATCCGGAAACGCGAGCGAGGCGCGCCGACACCCCCGGCGTTCGATACGACGGAGATCCCCGCCTTCCTGCGCAAGCAGGCCGACTGATGGCCGGTTCCCATGCCGACCGCGCGCGCTGCCGATCGCGTTCACGGGTTCGCCCCGGCGATCGGCGTGATCTCGGACGGTCCTGGGTCACCGGCGACGCGGCGCGCGCACCGCCCAGTGTGCTAAGATTGCGCTAAACCATTGAACGGTCTGGGGAATGGGGGCCGTGTCCCGTGGCTTCCGGATGCCTGCGGCCGACGGACATGTTGAAGCAACGAACGCTCAAGACCACGATCAGAACGACCGGCGTCGGGCTGCACACGGGCGCGCGCGTCGAAATCGTCCTTCGCCCGGCCGCGCCGGACACGGGCGTCGTCTTTCACCGCAACGATCTCGACCGGCCGGTTTCCATTCCCGCGACGGCGCAGCACGTGGGCGACACGCGGTTGTCGTCCACGCTCAAGCGCGATGGCGTGTCGATCGCCACCGTCGAGCACCTGATGTCGGCATTGGCGGGACTTGGCATCGACAATCTCCACGTCGATGTGGCGGGCCCCGAAGTGCCGATCATGGACGGAAGCGCGGGGCCGTTCGTCTTCCTGTTGCAGGCAGCGGGGATCGTCGAGCAGGACGCGCCCAAACGCTACCTTCGCATCCTGCTTCCGGTCGAGGTCAGGGACGGCGACAAGTGGGCCCGCTTCGAACCGTTCAACGGTTTCCGGCTCGATTTCACCATCGACTTTCCGCATCCGATGTTCGGGACGGAGAATCGCAACGTCGTGATCGATTTCGCCGAGCATTCGTATGTGAAGGAAGTGGCGCGTGCGCGCACGTTCGGCTTCATGCAGGAGGTCGAGGCGATGCGCGCCGCCGGGCTCGGGTTGGGCGGCAGCCTGCAGAACGCGATCGTGCTCGACGAGTACCGTGTCCTCAACAGCGAGGGATTGCGCTACGACAACGAATTCGTCAAGCACAAGGTGCTGGATGCGATCGGCGACCTGTATCTGCTCGGGCATGCGTTGATCGGACAGTACACGGCGTTCAAGTCCGGTCACGCGCTCAACAATGCGGTCGCCCGTGCGCTGCAGGGGCGACCTGACGCCTTCGAGTTCGTCACGTTCGTCAAGCCTGCCGACGTGCCGTCCGCGTTCCAGGACTGGCAGCTCTCGTCGGCGTGACGCCGGGTCCGCTGGTTCCCGCGCCCGGGGCGGCAGTCATCCCGTCCGCAGCCCGTTCGCTGCGTCGTCTGCCGTGATCCTCGTCCGCCTGTTGCTGTTTCTGGCGCTTGCCGCCATCGCCGTCGCGGCGGTGATGTATCTCTTCAGCCGGGACCGCCGCTACCTTCGGTTCATCGGGCAGGTTCTCAAGTTCACGGTCGTTATCCTTGCCGTCGTGCTGATCTTTTTTGCCTTCGAGCGCCTCGTCGGCCCGATGCTCTAAAACCTATCTCATAATGGGCTGCGCGGCCCGATAGCTTTGTCGTGTCCTCGCTCGCCCCTCGCTGTACCTCCATGTACTATCTCGGGTCTCGCTGCGGGCCTTCGCGCTCTCGGGCCGCTCGCCGGCATTCTGAGATAGGTTCTAGCCCGGGCGGCTCCGTCAGCCGGCGCGGCGCAGAAAGCGGTCCAGCGCCGTCTTGAGCGGGCCCGCCGGCAACGTGCGGGCGAGCGCCGACAACGGCCGAAGCGACGATCTATCTAACGGATTTGCAAGCGGTTTCCGGACGGGAACCGGGTCGCTGCGAACTTGCACCCGCACCCGGATTCCAGTAAATTCCCATCCCTCACGCTTCACGGCGGCCAGGAGTTCGGCGGTTCGCTGCCGGACGATGGCGGCGACGGCGCCGGCATCGGCGGCGAGTTCCAGCTGACCGTCTTGTCCCTCGGCAACACGAATGCGAAGGGCGAGGGGCCGGGGCAGGTGCCGGCGGACGATGGCCGCCAGCGCTTGCTCGCGGTCGTAACGCGAGGTCCATGCGGCCAGCGTCGCGTCGGAGCGCAGGACGCGTTGCAAGGGCTGCAGGTGACGCACCATGGCGGGAAAGGCAGCGGGACGCCGGCACGAGTACGGACCGCCCCGATGGGGAAAGGTTGAAAGGAACCCGATTGAACATCATTCTGGTCTCGAACGCCACGGCGCGCAGTCTCGCGCTGGACTGGCGGCACTGGACGCTCGGCGGCATTGCGCTGTTCGTCGTATTCGTCGCTTTCACCGGAGCGTTCAATTTCGTCACGCTGCGCTATGCGGCGGCGATTCAGCACCCGTGGCTGCAGGCGATCGTGCTCGCCGACCAGCGGCAGGAGGCGGCCAAGACGCAGGAACTGGTGCAGGGGCATCTCAATGTCATGGCGTTGCGGCTGGGTGAGTTGCAGGCAAGGTGATGCAGCTCGAACGGGCTGGGCGAACGGCTGGCGAAAGCAGCGGGACTGCAAGCCACAGGAACTGCTGTCGTTGCAATCGGGTCGGGTGCCGGGGCGGGGCGGCGCCGAATCGTCGATTCCGTCGCAGGCGCTGTCCGTCGCGGAGTTTTCCGAGTTGATGGCCAAACTCGGTCGCCAGCTGGAAGAACGCACGGACCAGTTCGGGGTCCTCGAAGCGCTCGTCGTCCAGGATTCGGCCAATCGCAAGTTCATGCCGACGCTGGCACCTGTCGTCGACGGCTGGTACTCGTCCAATTTCGGGTACCGGATCGATCCGATCTCCGGCCTGCAAGTCGTTTCACGAGGGCATCGATTTCCCGGCCGATAACGGCACGCCGATCGTCGCCGCGGCGAGCGGCAAGGTCGTCGAATCCGGCTATCACCCCCAATATGGTAAAATCGTCGAGATCGACCACGGCAACGGTCTGGTTTCGCGATACGCCCACGCATCGGCCGTGTACGTCAAAGAGGGCGACCTCGTGGTGCGTGGCCAACGGGTGGCAGCGGTCGGGTCGACGGGCCGCTCGACCGGTCCGCACCTGCATTTCGAGGTTCGTCTGAACGGCGTACCGCAGAATCCCGCGCGGTTTCTGCGCTCCCCGAGTTGATCCGAGGCGGCACGCGCACCGGCAGATGCAGACGGTACGAGGGGTGAGGCAGTCCTCACCCCTTGTTTTTTGCGCCGGCGTCGACAAATGAAAACCTCGATGATCCAACATCCTCACCCGCATCTTCGGCAGCCGCAACGAGCGACTGCTGAAGCAGTATGGCGCCGTCGTCCGGCAGATCAACGCGCTCGAGCCCGCGATCTCGGCGCTTTCCGACGAGGGCCTGCAGGCCAAGACCGTGGAGTTCAAGGCGCGCGTGCGCGAAGGGCGAGACGCTCGACGCGCTGCTGCCCGAGGCGTTCGCCGTCGTGCGCGAGGCGGGCAAGCGCGTGCTGCAGATGCGTCATTTCGACGTGCAGCTGATCGGCGGCATGGCGCTGCACAACGGCAAGATCGCCGAAATGCGCACGGGCGAGGGCAAGACGCTCGTCGCGACGCTGCCGATCTACCTCAATGCGCTCGCCGGCAAGGGCGTCCACATCGTCACGGTCAACGACTACCTTGCGCAGCGCGACGCCGACTGGATGGGGCGGATCTATCGCTTTCTCGGCTTGACCGTCGGCGTCAATCTCTCGCAGATGGACCACGCCGACAAGCAGGCGGCGTACGCGTCCGACATCACCTACGGCACCAACAACGAATTCGGCTTCGACTACCTGCGCGACAACATGGTGTTCGCAGCGATCGCAGCGCGTGCAGCGCGGCCTGCATTACGCGATCGTCGACGAAGTGGACTCGATCCTGATCGACGAGGCGCGCACGCCGCTCATCATCTCCGGCCAGGCCGACGACAACATCGACATGTACTACCGGCTGAACGAGATCGCGCCGAAGCTCGTCGCGCCAGGCCGAGGAGAAGGGCCCGGGCGACTATCTGGGTCGACGAGAAGGCGCACCAGGTGCTGCTGTCCGAGGAGGGCCACGAGCATGCGGAAGAGATTCTCGCGGCAGGCCGGGCTGCTCGCCCCGGGATCGAGCCTCTACGACGCGCACAACATCTCGCTCATGCACCATCTGTACGCGGCGCTGCGTGCGCATGCGCTCTACCATCGCGACCAGCACTACGTCGTCCAGAACGGCGAAGTCGTGATCGTCGACGAGTTCACCGGCCGGCTGATGTCCGGCCGGCGCTGGTCGGACGGTTTGCACCAGGCGGTCGAGGCGAAGGAAGGCGTTGCCGATCCAGCGCGAGAACCAGACGCTAGCGTCGATCACCTTCCAGAACTACTTCCGCATGTACGGCAAGCTCGCGCGGCATGACGGGCACGGCCGACACCGAGGCGTTCGAGTTCCAGCAGATCTACCACCTCGAGACCGTCGTGATCCCGACGCACATGCCGATGGTGCGCAAGGACGAGAACGACCTGGTGTTCCGCACGCTGCCAGGAGAAGGTCGACGCGATCGTCGCCGACATCAAGGATTGCCACGGGCGTGCGCAACCGGTGCTGGTCGGTACGACGTCGATCGAGAACTCCGAGATGCTCTCCGGTCAGCTCGCCAAGGACAATCTGCCGCACGAGGTGCTGAATGCCAAGCAGCACGCACGCGAGGCCGAGATCGTCGCGCAGGCCGGCCGTCCGGGCGCCATCACCATCGCGACCAACATGGCCGGCCGCGGCACCGACATCGTGCTGGGCGGCGCCTAGAGCCGCAGATCCTGCAGGCTGCGCGACGACGAGTCGCTGCGCCCGCGGACAAGGAGGCGCAGATCGCGCAGCCTGCGCGCCGAGTGGCAGGTACGGCACGACGCCGTGATCGCCGCCGGCGGACTGCACATCGTCGGCACCGAACGGCACGAATCGCGGCGCATCGACAACCAGCTGCGCGGCCGCGCCGGCCGTCAGGGCGACCCCGGGTTCCTCGCGCTTCTTCCTGTCGCTCGAGGATCCGCTGTTGCGCATCTTCGGCGGCGAGCGTCTCGGCACGATCATGCAGAAGCTGAAGATGCCCGACGGCGAGCCGATCGAGCACCCGATCGTCAACCGGTCGATCGCCAAGGCGCAGAACCGCGTCGAATCGCGCAACTTCGATATCCGCAAGCAGTTGCTCGAATACGACGATGTCGCCAACGATCAGCGTCGCGTGATCTATCAGCAGAGGAACGAGCTGCTCGAGGCGACGGACATCGCGGAAACCGATACGCAACATGATCCGCGAGCCTCGCCGATCGAGGACCGGTCGAAGCGGTACATCCCGCCGGAATCGGTCGAGGAGCAGTGGGACATTCCGGGGCTCGAGACCGTGCTCGCGTCGGAGTTCCAGATCCAGGCGCCAGTGGGCGAGTGGGTCAGAATGACCCCGAACTCACCGACGAGGCGCTGCGCGAGCGCCTGACGGAAGCTGCGCTCGCGCAGTACGCCGGCAAGGAAGCTCAGGTCGGGGCCGAACTCATGCGCCAGTTCGAGCGCAGCCTGATGCTGCAGACACTCGACCAGCACTGGCGCGATCACCTCGCCACCTCGATCATCTGCGGCAGGGCATTCATCTGCGCGGGTATGCGCAGAAGAATCCGAAACAGGAATACAAGCGCGAGTCGTTCGAGCTCTTCTCCGACATGCTCGACCGCATCAAGCAGGACGTCGTCAAGATCGTCCTGACGGTGCAGGTGCGCACACCGAGCAGGACGTGCAGGCGGTCGAGGAAGCGCCGCCGGTGACCAATGTGAGGTACCAGCACGCCGACTACGACGACGGCGCTTGCCGAGGCGCCGGCAGATCCGCCGCCCGCCGCCCCGCCGTTCGTGCGCGCGGGCGGGAAGGTCGGGCGCAACGATCCGTGTCCCTGTGGCAGTCGGCAAGAAATACAAGCATTGCCACGGCCGGCTGGCGTAAGGCTACTGAGCGGTCCGCGAATCCTCGGCATGCCCGTCCGCTACACGCCGCCCACGCCCCGAGGACCTGCTGCCGGTTCCCGGCGTGACGCTGGGCACGGCGGCGGCAAGGATCAAGAACTGGCAGCGGGACGATCGTGCTGCTGGTGGTGTTCGACCCCGGGACCACGGCCGCCGGCGTTTTCACGCGGAACCGCTTCTAGCGCTGCGCCGGTGCAGATCTGCCGCCGCCATCTCGCCAGTGCCGCGACGATCCGCGCGCTGATCGTAAACGCCGGAAACGCCAATGCCGGCACCGGTGCCGCCGGGATCGCCGCCGCCGAAACCACGTGTGCGGCGGTCGCAGCAATGCTGGGCTGCACGCCGCAGCAGGTGTTGCCGTTTTCGACCGGCGTCATCATGGAGCCGTTGCCGGTCGCGCCGATCGTCGCGGCGTTGCCGGCCGCCCACGCGGCGCTGGCGCCCGGCGGGTGGTTCGCCGCCGTGTCGGCGATCATGACCACCGACACGGTGCCGAAAGGCGCGTCACGGCGTGTCGTCGTCGACGGCGTCCCGGTCACGGTCACCGGCATCGCGAAGGGTGCGGGAATGATTCACCCCGACATGGCCACGATGCTGTCGTTTGTCGCGACCGACGCCCCGATCGCCGGCACGCTGCTTGCGCAACTGGCGCGCGAAATCGCCGACGTCTCGTTCAATTGTGCGACCATCGACGGCGACACGTCGACCAATGACAGCTTCGTGCTCGCGGCCACCGGGCGTGCGCCGATGGCCCCCATTGCGGATGCGCACGATTCCCGGCTCCCGCCGGTGCGCGCCGCGCTCACGGAGGTGGCGACAGAACTCGCGCAGGCGATCGTTCGCGATGGCGAAGGCGCCACCAAGTTCATCACGCTTCGGGTCGAGGGCGGTCAGGACGCCGGCGAATGCCGCCGGGTCGCGCTTGGCATCGCGCACTCGCCGCTGGTGAAGACCGCGTTCTTCGCGTCGGACCCGAACCTGGGCCGCATCGTCTGCGCGATCGGCAACTCGACCGCGCCGGATCTCGATACGTCCCGCGTGTCGTTCTGGCTCGACGACGTGCGCGTCGTCGAGAACGGCGCTCGCGCGGCGTCGTACACCGAAGAGGCGGGCCAGCGCGTGATGAAGAAGGACGAGATCGCCGTCCGTGTCGCCCTGGGACGCGGCGCGGCATCGGCAACGGTGTGGACCTGCGATTTCTCGCACGACTACGTCAGCATCAATGCCGACTACCGAAGCTGACATGCTCTCCGAGCGCGACCTTGCCGGATTGTTGCTGCGCCTCGAAGCGATACTCGAGCGTGTCGAGGGCATGCTGCCGCCGGCACTGTCGCCACCCGACTGGTCGGCGACCGCCTTTCGCTGGCGAAAGCGCGCGGGCCGCGGACACCTGCAGGCGGTGCTGCATCCGCATGCGATACGCCTCGACGATCTCGTCGCCATCGAGGAACAGAAGCACGCCATCGACGCCAATACGCGCCAGTTCGTTGCCGGAATGCCGGCGAACAACGTGCTGCTCACGGGCTCGCGCGGCACCGGCAAGTCGTCGCTCGTGAAGGCGATGCTCGTGAAGTACGCGGTCAAGGGATTGCGGCTGATCGAGGTCGACAAGGCCGATCTCGTCGACCTGCCCGACATTGCGACGGAGGTCGCGACGCGACGCGAGCGGTTCATCGTGTTCTGCGACGATCTGAGCTTCGATGCGGGCGACCCCGGCTACAAGGCGCTGAAGGTGATGCTGGACGGCACGATCGCCGCGGCCTCGGCGAACATCCTGATCTACGCGACGTCCAATCGCCGACACCTCATGCCGGAGTACTTCAGCGAGAATCTCGAGACGAAGCACGTCGGCGGCGAAGTTCACCCCGGCGAGTCGATCGAGGAGAAGATCTCGCTGTCCGAGCGCTTCGGCCTGTGGGTTTCGTTCTATCCGTTCAGCCAGGACGATTACCTTGCGGCGGTGGCGTCGTGGTTGACCGCGTTCGAGGTCGCGCCGCCCAAGACGCCGCGCGCGGCCGAGGCGCGCACCCGCGAAGCCGTGCAGTACGCGCTGCAGCGCGGATCGCGCAGCGGTCGCGTGGCGTGGCAATTCGCCAGGAGCTACGCCGGCGCTGCCGGATTGCGCAGAAAATCGGACGCGTGAGCGAGGGGGCGCGTGAGTAACGGGGGCGACGCCCTCCTGCATGTTGCGGCCGCGGTCGTGCAGCGCCCGGACGGGCAGGTGCTGCTGGCGCAGCGTCCCGCCGGCAGGGCCTACGCGGGCTACTGGGAATTTCCCGGCGGCAAGATCGAGCCCGGCGAAACACCGCGGGAAGCGCTCGACCGCGAACTCGCCGAAGAGCTGGGACTCGCCGTGCGCCGTGCTGCGCCGTGGATCGTGCAGCAATACCGTTATCCGCACGCGCACGTGCTGCTCCACTTTTTTCGCGTCTTCGACTGGGTCGGCGATCCGATCGGCCGGGACGGCCAGGCCTTCGCATGGCAGACGCCGGGACACTTCGCCGTCGTCCCCATGCTGCCGGCCAATACGTTCGTGCTGCGCGCGCTGCTGCTGCCGCCGGTGTACGGCATCAGCCTGCGCTGACGAGCTCGGCGAGAGCGCGTTTCTCGCGCGCGCGAAAGTAGCGCTCGCCGGCGGACTCGCACTCGTAGAGCTGCGCGAGAAAGGCTGGCCCGTCGCGCGGCAACACGCGCTCGCCACGGCACTCGTCGCGCTCGCGCAAGCGCGCGGCGCCAAGGTGATGTTCAATGGCGACGTCGAGCTGGCGCGCGCCTGGGGCTGCGCCGGCGTGCACTTTACGTCCGACACGCTCGGCGCTGCCACCAAACGGCCCGACGGCATGCTGTGCGCGGCATCCTGTCACACACGCGCGGACATCGATCGCGCGGGCCGTCTGGGGCTCGACTTCGCCGTGCTGGGGCCCGTCTTGCCGACGCCGTCGCATCCGGGAGCTGCGACGCTCGGATGGGAAGGATTCGCCGCGATCGCCGCCGAGACGCCGTTGCCGATCTATGCGCTGGGTGGACTCGATCATGCCGCTCTGCCCATCGCGATCGC
This sequence comes from uncultured beta proteobacterium, assembly GCA_963695725.1. Taxonomy (GTDB): domain Bacteria; phylum Pseudomonadota; class Gammaproteobacteria; order Burkholderiales; family Casimicrobiaceae; genus CAIWHR01. The sequence goes on along the minus strand of CAVOHM010000001.1, from coordinate 520,186 downwards.
GCATGGCGCGCATGGCATTGCGCTGCGCCGCGCCGCATGGCCGGCAACGTCCGACGCGCGACCGGCGCCCGTCCGCTAACGCCGATCGGGTGAGCCGGCGTCAGGCAGCGCGGCGAAATCGTCGGGGTCGGGCGTCTCGACGGTCGGGACGCGATAGGCTTCGCTGGCCCAGCCGCCGAAGTCGATCAGTTTGCATCGCTCGGAGCAGAACGGACGCCAGCGTGCCGCCTCGGTCCACATCACCGCCGCTCCGCATTGAGGGCAGGCGATCGTGCGCGCCTTCGCCATAACTCAAAGATTGCAGAACGCGAGTTCGAATTCCACGTCGTGGTCGTAGACGGTGCCGCGGTCCATCCCGGTGACGCCGATGAACCGGATGTTGAGCGCGTATTTGTTCGCGCTGATTTCCGGCACGCAGGGCAAGTCGTGCGGGACAGTCAGCCGCAGGAGCTGCGCGACTTTCGAAGTCGTCAACATGAGCTGGAAGACACCGCGATAAGCCGTCTGACGCGTGGCTCGGCCGTTGTCGCGCAACAGCCGCAGGATGATCGCCAGGGCATCGTAGATCGGCAGAAACGGCTCGATCCAGCCATTGAGGTCGTTCTGGCGCGCAGCCGGATCGCCGTGCAGCCAGTAGTGGTAGCCCGGCAAGTCGAATTCGCAGACGCCGCCGGGAATGGCCGTGCGCTGTTTGATCGTCATCAGCCATTCGTTGTCACGCAGATGCACGCCGACCTTGCCGGTCTGCGCCAACAGCGCCGCGCTCGCCCGGTCGATGTCGGCCAGGAGCGGTTCGAGCACGCGCGACTCGATGGCCGGGTTGGTGCGCAGTGGCGCCAGCAACTGTTTCTGCCGCTCGAGCTCCTGCAACAGATCGGTCTTGAGATCGGCGCGCGCCGCGACGTCGGTAATTTCGAACAACACCGCGAGCGCGGCATGATGCGCGGGTGCATCGGCCTGCGCGGAGAAGAACTGCGCGCGGTGATAAAGATCCTCGAGCCGCATCAGCGTGCGGATGCGTTCGTTCAGCGGGTGCTCGTAACGGATCACGGAGAGCGGGCGGCGCGGAGGATGACTGCAATACGGCATTTTGCCTCAAGTGGCGCCGCCCGTGAGCCTGTTGCGTCTACTTTCACGAATGTGTCATCCGACCCCGCGGTGCTGGACGTCACGCAGCACCGGCACTTTTCGCCGCGGCCAGCGCCCGGTATCGGCGGTCGAATTCGCGCCACCTGCGGGAGGATCGCGGGCGGCGGACCGCCATTGTCGAGGACGTCGTCGGCCCGCGCGAGCCGATCGGCACGCGGCAGTTGCGTGGACATGATCGCGCGCACGTCGGCGGCGGGAAAGCCGCTTCTCGCCACGACCCGGCGGACCTGCTCGTCCTCGGGACAATCGACGACCAGCACCCGATCGGCCCATGGCACGCCCCCTCGCTCGTAGAGGAGGGGCACGACGAGAATGCCGTAGGGGCTCGTCCAGCCTGCGACTTCACGCCGGGCGGCCGCGCGAATCAGCGGGTGCAGCATCGCCTCGAGCCGCATCCGTGCAGCGGCATCGTCGAATACGAGGCGGCGCAGACGGTCGCGATCGAGCGTGCCGTCGGAACGGCGGAAATCGGCTCCGAACGCCGCGAGCACCGCCAGGTAACCGGGCTCGCCCGGCGCCGTCAGCGCGTGCGCGAGCCCGTCCGTATCCGTAAGGTCGGCGCCCAGCGCGGCAAATTCGCGGGCGACGGCGGACTTGCCGCTGCCGATGCCTCCGGTCAGTCCGATAACGAGACTCACGGAAGGATGAGATGGACGAGCGTCGGTCCGACGAAAAGCGCGATCGCACCGGCGATCGCGAGATACGGCCCGAACGCGAGCGGAATCGAGTGGTCGCGACCCTTGAATACGATCAGCGCGATGCCGATGGCCGCGCCGACCACCGACGACAGGAGCACGATCACGGGCAGCAATTGCCACCCGAGCCATGCGCCCAGCGCGGCAAGCAGCTTGAAATCGCCGTACCCCATGCCTTCCTTGCCGCGTATGAGCTTGAAGAGCCAGTAGATGGTCCACAGGGACAGGTATCCGGCGACCGCGCCGATGACCGCGTCCGACAGAGGAACGAACGTGCCCCAGATGTTCGCGACGAGTCCGGCCCATAGCAACGGCAGGGTGATGTTGTCCGGCAGCAGCTGTGTGTCGATATCGATCATCGTCAGCGCGAGAGCGACCACAGGAGCACACAGGCGCCGATGCCTTGCGGCGTGACGCCGAAGCGCCAAATGGCGCCGGCGGCAACAAGCCCTCCCAGCACCTCGACCACCGGATAGCGGACCGAAATCGGGGCTTTGCAGCTCGCGCACCGGCCGCGCAGCACAAGCCACGAGACGACCGGCACGTTCTGCCACGCTGCGATGCGTGCGCCGCAGGACGGGCAGGCCGAACGCGGAACGATCAGGTTGTAGGCCGGGTCCGGCGCGGGTTGCTCGCCGCGCAGCTCCGCGCATTGCTCGTGCCAGCCGCGCTCGAGCATCTTCGGCAGCCGATGGATGACGACGTTGAGAAAGCTGCCTGCGCAGAGACCCGCGAGCAGCGCGATCAGCGCGAACAGGACGGGCTCCGTCATGCGGAGCACCGAGGCGCGGCGGCCAATGCCGCCGCCAGCGTCGAATCCGGCATGACGATCATCGCGGCATGGGCCCCGGCAGGACAAGGATCGCGGCCGAGCGCATCGCGTCCGCCTCCGACGCCGGTCCTCGGTCCGGTCCGGGACGGTGCGCGGCCCGGGCGGGCACGATCAAACGACGGAGCCGAGCTTGAAGATCGGCAGGTACATCGCCACGACGAGGCCGCCGATCACCACGCCGAGGAACACGATGATGATCGGCTCGAGCAGGCTGGAGAGCGCCGAGACTGCGTCGTCCACTTCGCGCTCGTAGAATTCCGCGATCTTCGCACAGCATGCCGTCGAGCGAGCCCGACTCCTCGCCGATCTGCGTCATCTGCAATACCATCGACGGGAACAGCTTGGTGTTGGTCATGGCGTTGGTCAGGCTGGCGCCCGTGCTGACCTCGGTCTGGATGCGCTTGGTGCCCGCTGCGTACACGGCATTGCCGGCGGCGCCCGCGACCGCGTCGAGCGATTCGACCAGCGGCACGCCCGCCGCGAACATGGTGGAGAGCGTGCGCGTCCAGCGCGCGATCGTGGCCTTTTCGAGAATGATGCCGATGATCGGTATCTTGAGACCGACGCGGTCGACCGTGTAGCGGAATGCCGTCGAGCGGCGCAGCAGCACGAAAAACGAGAAGATCGAGGCCCCCACCACCAGGAACATCAGCCACCACCAAGTCACGAAGAAGTCCGAAATCGCCATCACGATCAGCGTCGGTGCCGGCAGGTCGGCCCCGAAACTGGTGAACACCTGCTTGAACGCCGGGATCACCCAGACCATGATGACCCAGACCACGACGACGGCGACGACGATCACGGAAATCGGGTAGAACAACGCCGATTTGATCTTGCTCTTGATGGCGAGGATCTTTTCCTTGTAGGTGGCGAGCCGGTCGAGGATCGCGTCGAGCGTGCCGGAGGTTTCGCCGGCGCTGACCAGGTTGCAATACAGGGGATCGAACTGGACCGGGTGCTCGCGAAACGCCTGCGACAGGCTCGAGCCCGCCTCGATGCGGCCCTTGATGTCCATCATCAGGCGCGAGAAACGGGCATTGCCGTGGCCGCGCGCGACGATGTCGAACGCCTGCAGGAGCGGCACGCCGGCCCGCAACATGGTCGCGAGCTGCCGCGTGAAAAAGGTCACTTCCTTCTCGCCGACCCTGCGCCCGCCGCGAAACGACTGGCGCTTGACCCGCGTGACGCGGATGCCCTGCCGTCGCAGGTTGGTCGTGACGACCGTCTCGGACGCGGCACGGGTCTCGCCGCGCACCTGCCGGTTGTTGCGGTCGAAGCCCTCCCAGACGAACGTGTATTCCTTGACACCTCGGCGTTGCGCTGCGGCGGTAGCCATAATTTGCCCCTTTGGAGCCGTCACTCGTTGGTGACGGCTTCGATTTCCTCGAGCGACATGATGCCCTGCTTCACCTTGATGAGCCCCGATTGCCGCAGGTCGCGCACGCCTTCCTTCTTCGCCTGTTCGGCGATGTCGAGGGCGTTGCCGTTGCGCATGATGAGCTGGCGCATGTCGTCGGTGATCGGCATGACCTGGTAGATGCCCACGCGGCCTTTGTATCCCGTGCCTTTGCATTGGTCGCATCCGACCGCCCCGAACGGCTGCCAGGTGCCATCCAGCTCCTCTTCGGCGAACCCGGCCTGCAACAGCGCTTCCGGCGGAATGTCCTCGGGCTTCTTGCAGTGCGTGCACAGACGGCGCCCGAGCCGCTGCGCCGTGATCAATATGACGGACGATGCCACGTTGAACGGTGCCACGCCCATGTTGAGCAGCCGCAGTCAGCGTCGTCGGCGCGTCGTTCGTGTGCAGCGTCGACAGCACGAGGTGGCCGGTCTGCGCCGCCTTGATCGCGATGTCCGCGGTCTCGAGGTCGCGGATTTCGCCGACCATGATGATGTCCGGATCCTGGCGGAGGAACGCGCGCAGCGCGGTGGCGAAGGTGAGCCCGGCCTTTTCATTCACGTTGACCTGATTGACGCCGGCGAGCTGGATTTCCGCCGGGTCTTCCGCGGTCGATATGTTGATCCCCGGCTGGTTCAGGATGTTGAGGCACGTATAGAGCGAGACCGTCTTGCCGCTGCCGGTCGGACCCGTGACGAGGATCATGCCATAGGGCCGGCTGATCGCCTGCATCAGCGCCGCCTGCTGGTCGGGCTCGTACCCCAGCGACTCGACGCCGAGCTTGATGCCCGACGAGTCGAGGATACGCATCACGATTTTTTCGCCGAAGAGCGTCGGCAGTGTGCTCACGCGGAAATCGATGGCCTTGGACTTCGACAGCACGATCTTCATCCGGCCGTCCTGGGGCACCCGTTTTTCCGAGATGTCGAGCTTGGAAATCACCTTGATCCGCGACGCGATCTTGTCCTTGATCACGAGCGGGGGCTGGGCGACCTCCATCAGTATCCCGTCGAGGCGATAACGAACCCGGTAGTATTTCTCGTAGGGCTCGAAATGGATGTCCGAGACGCCCGCCGAGATCGCGTCCAGGAGAATTTTCTGCAGGTACCTGACGACCGGCGCATCCTCGATGTCGGAGCTTTCCTCGTCGCCGGCTGGATGGCTGTCGGCTTCCTGGAGATCGACCTCCAGGCCTCCATCGAACCGGTGTCCTTCAGCAGGGCGCCGGACGCCTCGACCAGCTTGTGGATCGCGATCGCCAGCTTGTCGTTCTCGACGACCACCGGTTCGACGACGAGGTTCGTCTTGAACCGGATCTCCTCCAGGCCCTGCAGGTTGGCCGGGTCGGACGTGGCGACGTAGAGCCGATTGCCTCGCTTATGCAGCGGCAAAACGTGCCGCGTCTGGGCGATCTTGAGGTCGATCAGGTCTGTCGGGTAATGATCTTGGTCGTAACCGGAAAGATCGAACAGCGGGACGCCGAAGGCGCGCGACGCGAACACGGCGAGCTGCGTCGACGTGATCTTCTTGCCGGCGACGACGTGGTCTACAAAGGTCGTTCCGGCCTGTTGCGCTTGCGTCTGCAGCGCTTCGGCCTCGAATTCCGTCATCAGCCCGTGCTGCGCGAGCGCGCGTGCGAGGCCGCTTAAGTTGCGTGTCGATGCGGCGTGGGTGGCCATTTAGAACACTCGAATCGGGCTTGGCGGTACAGGAGTCAGGGGCATCCCGAGCGACAAGCAATTCCTGTGCCGTGTCGGCTACAACCTGCCGGCGGCAACGTTATTCCAAGCGCATAAAACTTACCCGGTCGATGATGCCTGCCCATCCGGGCTTTGTAAAGGCGGCGCCGGTGTCCGCCCGACCGGCGCCAGCAATCGTACGACCTTTACGCCACGATCCTGCGTCTGCAGCACTTCGATGGCCTGGCCGGCAACATGGACGAGCGTCCCGGCATCCGGGATTTCGCCCAGATGCGCGACGATGACCCCATTCAGCGTTTTCGGGCCGTCCACGGGAAAATGCGTGCCGAGCCGGCGATTCAGGGTGCGCAGCGGCGCCAGTCCGTCGACGACGACGGTGCCGTCGGCCTCGCGCTGGTAGAGGTCTCGTCCCGTCGGGTGCCTGCGTCGTGAACTCGCCGATGATCTCCTCGATGATGTCCTCGATGGTGACGAGGCCCACGAGTTCCCCGTATTCGTCCACGACGAGACCCAGCCGTTCGTGGTCGTTCTGAAATTGCTGCAGCTGGGTGAGCAGGGGGGTCCCGGCCGGAACGAAATAGGCCGGCCGCATGATCGGCCGGAGATCGTCCGGTCCGATGTCGCCGGAGCGCTGCAGATGGACGACCTGCTTCAGGTCGACCACGCCGACGATGTTGTCGAGTTCGCGCTCGTAGACGGGAAGTCGCATGTAGTACGACGTCGCGAGCTGCTCCGCGACCAGCGAGGCCTTGGCGGCAAGGTCCAGCGCGTGGATCTGGTTGCGAGGCGTCATCACGTCATCGACGGTCACCGCCTCGAGATCCAGCAGATTGGCGAGCATCGTCCGGTGCTTGCCGCCGAAGTACTGGCCCTCGAGCACGAGCGAGCGCAATTCCTCCTGTGTGAGCGTCGAGGCGGCTTCGCTGTGCGGGTTGATGCGCATCAGTCTCAACAGGCCCTGGACGAACAGGTTGACGAACCAGACTACCGGCGTCGCCACCTTCAGCATCGGTGCGAGCAGATAGCTCACGATCGGCGCGATGCGGTCGGCGTGCGTGGCCCCGATGACCTTCGGCGTGATCTCCGAGAAGACGAGAATCGCGAACGTGACTGCGACGGTACCTACGGCGAGCGCGAATTCGCCTTCGCCCAAGAGCCGGACCATGATCACCGCGGTGAGGGTCGCTGCGGCCGCGTTGATCAGGTTGTTCCCGAGCAGGATGACGCCGAGCAACCTATCGGTCTTGCCGAGGAGGGCGACCGCGAGCTTGGCGCCCCGCTCGCCACGTTGCGCGCGATGTTTGAGCCGGTACCGGTTGACCGCCATCATCGCGGTCTCCGCGAGCGAGAAGAATCCGGACGAGGCGAGCAGCACCGCAAGCGCCAGCCCGAGCGTGCTCAGCGAAATCTCGTCCATCAGCGCCCGAGCAGGACCTCGACGACGAATTTGCTGCCGAGGTACGCGAGGAAGACGAACACGGTGCCGGCGATGATCCAGCGCAGCGCGACGCGGCCGCGCCAGCCGTAGCGCCAGCGGCCGAACAGCAGCGCGCCGAAGGTAATCCAGCCCAGCACCGAGAACACGCTCTTGTGCGTGAACATCAGCGGCTTGCCGAACAGCTGCTCCGTGAACAGCATCCCGCTCGCGAGTGTCAGCGTGAGCAGCAGAAACCCTGCGGCGACCAGACGGAACAGGAATCGCTCGAGCGTCAGCAGCGGGGGCAGCGCAGCCGATTCCGGGTCGGGCAATCGCTGATGCAGGCGTTTCTCGAGTCCCATCAGCACCAGCGCCTGCAGCGCGGCGACCAGGAACATCGCGTACGCGACCAGCGCGACGGCAACGTGCGCGGCGGCGAGTGTCTCGCCACCGAAGCCGAAGCGATGCGGGCTGGCGAAAAGAGCGGGCAGCAGCGAGCCGGCGGCGGCGACGGGGAGCACGATCGTGCCGATCGCGGGCAGCGTGGCCAGGAGCCCCGAGAGCCATGCAACCGCCGCGACGAGCCCCGCGACCACCGAGACGGCGTTGGCGAGCGACAGGTCGAGACCCTCGGGCGTGACGACACCGAGCCAGCCGAGCCAGCCGTGCAATGCCAGGGCAATCGGCAACAGCCATGCTGCGGCGCCGGCCGGCAGACGACCCGGCGCGCCGCCCGGCGTTGCTGCCGGCGGCCACATGGCAACGGCGGTCAGTCCGTACAAAGCCACGACGCTCACGTGGAGTAAAATCATCGGATCTGGCGTACGACGCATGCCGGTTGCCGGTGCATGCCGTTTATCTTACGCCAGCTTTCCAAGGCGCCCCCAGATGTTCGACAACCTGTCGCAACGGCTTTCACACGTTGTCAAGCGGATGCGCGGCGAGGCGCGGCTCACCGACGCCAACATTCAGGACGCCCTGCGCGAGGTACGGCTTGCGTTGCTCGAGGCCGACGTGGCGCTGCCGGTCGTCAAGGACTTCATCGCAACGATCAAGGACAAGGCGATCGGCGCGGATGTCATCGGCTCCTTGACGCCGGGGCAGGCGTTTGTCGGTGTCGTCCATCGTGAGCTTGCCGCATTGATGGGCGATGCCGCAGTGCCCCTCGACTTCGCGGTGCAGCCGCCGGCGGTGATGCTCCTCGCGGGACTGCAGGGCGCCGGCAAGACGACGACCGCGGCCAAGCTCGCCCGTCTCCTGCGCGGCCAGAAGAAGAAGGTGCTCCTCGTATCGGCTGACGTCTATCGGCCGGCGGCGATCGAGCAGCTCGCGGTGCTGGGAGCACAAGTCGGCGCGGACGTATTTCCATCGTCGGTCGGCGAAGCGCCCGTGGCGATCGCGGCGGCGGCGCTCGATTGGGCGAAGCGGCACTACCACGACGTGCTCGTCGTGGACACGGCGGGGCGCCTCGCAATCGACGATGCGATGATGCGCGAGATCGCCGCGCTGCACGCGGCCGTGAACCCGATCGAGACGCTGTTCGTCGTCGATGCGATGCAGGGTCAGGACGCCGTCAACACCGCGCGCGCGTTTCGCGCCGTACTGCCGCTGACCGGCGTGATCCTCACCAAGCTCGACGGCGACGCACGCGGCGGCGCGGCGCTGTCCGTGCGCCACGTGACCGGGGCACCGATCAAGTTCGCCGGCGTGTCCGAAAAGATCGACGGCCTCGAAGTGTTCCATCCCGAACGCATGGCGTCGCGGATTCTCGGCATGGGCGACGTCCTGTCGCTGATCGAGGACGCGCAGAAGACGATCGATGTCGACGAAGCGCAGAAGTTCGCGCGGAAGGTGAAGTCCGGCAAGGGTTTCGACCTCGACGATTACAAGGCGCAGATCGCGCAGATGCGCAAGATGGGCGGACTCACGGCGATGCTGGACAAGCTCCCGGCGGAACTCGCGCGCGCAGCGCAAGGTAGCGCCGTCGACGAGCGGAAGATCGCGCGGATCGAGGGCATCATCAACTCGATGACGCGGGTGGAACGCGTCAAGCCGGAACTCCTCAAGGCGTCGCGCAAGCGCAGGATTGCGACGGGAGCCGGGGTATCGGTGCAGGAAGTCAACCAGCTGCTGAACCAGTTCGAGCAGGCGCAGAAAATGATGAAAATGGTGACCAAGGGAGGCATGCAGAAGATGCTGCGCGGAATGAAAGGTTTCCTCCCGCGGGCGCATTGATCGCGGCCGCCGTCCGGGCCAATGCGACGCGCAGACGCCCCTTGCCGGGGGGCAGCGTTTGGCCTTATAATCAAAAGCTTTCCATCGCAAAACCAGACTAGAGAAACCGCCATGGTGGTCATCAGATTAGCCCGGGGCGGCGCCAAGAAGCGCCCGTTCTTCAATATCGTCGTCGCCGACTCGCGCAACCGGCGCGACGGCCGCTTCATCGAGCGCGTGGGGTTCTACAATCCCATCGCCGCCAAGGGCGAGGAAGCCCTGCGGCTCGCGGCCGATCGAATCACATTCTGGCAGGACCGCGGTGCGAGGTTGTCCGACACGGTCGCGGGATTGGTGAAGCGATCGGCGAAACCCGTGCCGGTGGCGCCGGCCGCCTGATCGCGCCCGCGGCGTCCCGTCCCTCGGCCAGCGCGGTGCCGGCGATGGCCCGAGACCCCGGTGCCGTCGTCGTCATGGGCGAGGTCATCGGGCCGTACGGCGTGCGGGGCTGGCTCAAGGTCCGGTCGTTCGCCGAGTCCCCGGAAACATTGCTGGGTTTTGCAGCGTGGTGGCTGAAGCCCGCCCGCGGCACGATCTGGCGCGAATATGCGCGGCAGGACGGACGCCTGCATTCGGGCGCACTGGTCGTGGCGCTGTGCGGACTCGACACACGGGAAGCCGCGCTGGCGATGAAAGGATTCGAAGTCGGCGTGCCGCGGGCGGCGCTGCCCGTCGCTGCCGAAGGCGAGATTTACTGGGACGATCTGAAGGGTCTGGCGGTGCTGAACCGCTCGGGGGTCCTGCTGGGCGAGGTGCGCGGTATCGCACAGCACGGCGCGCATCCGCTGCTGCGGGTCGCACCGCCGGCGCCCGGAACGGAGCGGTTGATTCCGTATGTGGCGGCAATCGTCGATCGGGTCGATCTGGTTGCCGGCAGGATTGAAGTGGATTGGGGCGAGGATTATTAGTCGTTGCCCCTGGGGCGCAGGATGCGGATCGACGTCGTTACGCTGTTCCCGGAGATGGTCGATCATGCGGCCCGGTTTGGCGTCACGGGCCGTGCGCTGCAGCGCGGACTCTGGCGCCTGGGCGTGTGGAATCCGCGCGATTTCGTCACGGATCGGCACCGGACCATCGACGACCGCCCCTACGGAGGCGGGCCGGGAATGGTGATGCTTGCGGAGCCGCTGGCGAGCGCGCTTGCCGCCGCGCGGCTGGCCCAGCGCACGGACGGATGCGCGGCGACGCGCACGCTATGCTTGTCGCCGGCAGGTACGCCGCTTTCGCATGGGCGCGTGGCCGAGCTGGCGGCGGACGGCGACGCGACGGGGTTGGTGCTTCTCGCCGGACGTTACGAAGGGATCGACCAGAGGCTGTTCGATGGTGAAGTGGACGAGGAGGTCGCCGTCGGCGAATTTGTCGTCTCCGGTGGCGAACTGCCGGCGTTGATGTTGATCGATGCGGTCCTGCGACTGCGCCCGGGTGTGCTGAACGACGCCGAGTCCGCGGTGCAGGAATCGTTCGTGGCGGGTCTTCTGGACTGCCCGCACTACACGCGGCCGGAGGAGTATCGAGGTAAACGGGTGCCCGACGTACTCCTGTCGGGCCATCACGAGGCGATCCGGGCGTGGCGGCTTCAGCAACAACTGGGCCGCACGTGGGAAAGAAGGCCGGAACTCCTGCGCGATCGCGAGCTGTCGAAGGAGGAGAGCGAGTTGCTCGCGGCGTATCGCAGCGAACGGGCGCGCGAATCCGGCAACGGGTAACATGTAACACGCTGCAAATACGGGCTGCCCGGCATAGCCGCCAGGCCGCCCTACAACAAGCCGCGCGCATCAGGGGGCGCCCTGCGCTGCGCGCAAGGTCAATGACCCGCAGTCAGCCAATTGGAGAACGCCGCATGGATATGATCGCTACACTGGAGAAGGAAGAAATCGAGCGGCTGGGCAAGAAAATTCCGGCCTTCGCGCCCGGCGATACCGTCATCGTCAGCGTCAGCGTCGTCGAGGGCGAGCGCAAGCGCGTCCAGGCCTACGAGGGTGTCGTGATCGCCAAACGCAATCGCGGACTCAATTCCTCGTTCGTCGTGCGCAAGATGTCAAGCGGCGAAGGGGTCGAGCGGACCTTCCAGACCTATTCGCCGCTCATTGCCGGCATCGAAGTCAAGCGCAAGGGCGATGTGCGCCGCGCGAAACTGTATTACCTGCGCGACCGGTCGGGCAAGTCGGCGCGCATTCGCGAGAAGCTCGCCCACACGCACAAGGAAAAGCGGGACTAGCGCTGCTGGAAACGGGCGGGCGCAGGAAACGCGAGCGATCGCACGGCACGCCCGCTGCATTTTGCGGCGTGCCGACGGCAGGAATTTCGGGCCGCCGCATTCGCGTGCGAATGTTGCCGAAAAGGCCCGGGCCGGACGAAATGGCCCGGTTCTTGCTCGACACAACTTGCCTCCGGGACCAATTTCCCCGAAGATTCGCGCATCGAGCCGGGGAATTTCCCGCCAACCGAGATAGATGAGAGCCTCGCTGTACGAAGCGTTGGGAATTCCGCCGACCGCCTCTGAAGAAGAGGTGCGCGCGGCGTTGCGACGGCTGATCCGGAAATATTACGCCAAGACGCGGGATGGCCAGGGCAACGTCGAAGAGGCGCTCCGCTTCATCAATCATGCCAGCCGCATACTGAGCGATCCGGACCGGCGCATCCGGTACAACGGCGAGCTGGCCCGGTCCGGCGACCCCGTTCATGCGCTGGCCGCCGATGCCGCCGCCGACGCGATGGCGGTAGCCGGCGAAGGATCCGATGTCGCGCAAGCCGTCGGCAACACCGCCGCCCAGCAGGTCGCGCTGGCGGCCGCCGCAGCCGCGGAGGAAGTTCACGCTGCGCGCAACGTCCATCACCCCGGCCTGACCGAACCAGTGGCGCCGTTCGGCCGCCCCGCGATCGTGACCGTCGCGTTGTGCACGCTCTTTGGCGGTTTCATCGCGGGCGCCATCGTGCTCGTGATGCCGCTCGATACCGTGGCGGTCGCAAAGCAGGTCCTCGTCTGGATCACGCTGACGCTGCTGGCGCTGACGTTCGTCTATGCCGTGGTGCATGGCCTGGCGTGGGCACGACGCCGCGGCACCGCCGCCGGACCCGTCCTGATGCCGCAGACGGATATCGCGATACTCAACTGGCGGCGCGAGAAGAGCGTGTTCCTCGGCACGAACCAGCCGCAGGAGGACGCGAGCTGGATTTTCCAGCTTCGCATGGCCGAACTCGAGCGCGCGAAGACCGGCCGCACCAGCGAGCCGCGACCGTGGAGCCGGCTCGGAGCGCGGATGTTCGACTACGCGTTCTGGGGGATCGTGCTGGCGCTGCTGCTGTCCGAGCTGCGCGGTGCGTCGCTGGTTCCGGACACGCTCGGTTTCTGGCTCGGCCATCCGTTGTTTGCGCCGGTGCTGATCACCGGCACGTGGGTGGGCGTGGAAACGCTGCTGATGGCCTCGGTGGGCACGACCCCCGGGAAATGGCTGTTCGGGTGCTTCGTGCAATTCTCGATCTCCGACGCCTATGCGCGGCGTGAAATGCAATCGCAGATCTGGCGCAGCTTCAAGCGCGCATTTCGCGTGTGGTGGGAAGGCATGGGCTGCGGCTTCCCGCTGCTGGCGCCGATCCTGATCGCCATCGCCTACGAGAAGCTCGCGCAGAATCACGAGAGCGACTGGGATTTCGCGCAGGATTGCCTCGCGACCCATGCGCCGCCGGGAACGCTCAACACGGTTACCGGCGTTTGCGGCCTCGCGGCGATGCTATGGCTCTACGGCGTCGCATGGCACCGGCCCCTCGCGGACACGATCACGACGGTGGGCACGTCGCTCGTCGAGGCATTGCCGTCGGCGCAATCGATCATCCCGCGGGGGCTTACCGATGGAAGTGTGATCGTTGGCGTCACGGGAGGCATTCGACGTCCGGACAGCGCCGGAGCAATTCCCCGGCCCGATGCCGCGGGGTCGGCGCCGCTCGACGCCGATGTCGCTGCGCTTTTCGCCGAACGTCGGGCGCGGATCGCCGTACTGAAAGTCGAAGGGCTGCGGATGCTGCGTTCCGGCAATTACCGACGGGCCGCCGAACTATGCAGCGCGTGGACCGACCTCGAACTCGGCAATGCCGACGCCTGGCGCTGTCTGGGCGAGGCCCAGCAGGGGCAAGGCAATCACCAGGAGGCGCTGAACGCTTTCCGCAAGGCAAAGCAGTACGACCCTGGCGACCGATCGCTCGACGCCGCGATCGAACGCAGCCAGAAGGGGATCGTCGGCGACTTCCTCAACCGCTACCGCAGGTAGCGTTCTGTCCGCAGAGTTGCCGAGGGCCGATCCGGCAGGTCGGAACTCAGCCGCGAATCTTCTCGATCAACGCGGATGTCGAATGCGCCGACGCGAACGGAATCGCCACGAACTTCCCCCCGGCGGCGATCACGTCGGATGCGCCGGCGGTCGTTTCCGCCGCATAGTCGCCGCCTTTCACCAGCACATCGGGCCGACAGGCGACGATGAGTTCGCGCGGGGTGTCGGCCTCGAAAGGAACGACAAGGTCGACCGACGCGAGCCCGGCGAGCACGGCCATCCGGTCGGCGAGCGGGTTGAGCGGGCGGCCATGGCCCTTGCCGAGCCGCCGCACCGACGCATCCGAATTGACGGCCACGACGAGCGATGCACCCAGCGCCTTCGCCTGGTCGAGGCAGGTCACGTGCCCGCGGTGCAGCACATCGAACACGCCATTGGTAAACACGAGCGGACGCGGCAGTGCCGCGATGCGAGCCCGCGCGTTGTCGAGTCCCGCGATCTTGGCGGGGTAACGCGGTGCCGGTATCGTGTCCACGGCGATCATCGCCCGCTCAACTCGTGTACGCGAAAGGCTTGACGACACGAACGGCATCCGAGGTCGAAGCGGCGCTCTCCGCGGCGCCGTCCACGATTCATCCTTCGTCTCCGAGCAGCGCGTTGTCGACGGCGTCGCACAGGCAGTGAATCATCAGCAGGTGCACCTCCTGGATGCGCGCCGTCCGGTCGTGCGGAACGCACAGATGCACGTCGTTCCCGGCGAGCAGGGAACCGATCTGGCCGCCACCCTTGCCGGTAAGCGCGACGACGTGCATCTCGCGCTCGTGCGCCGCGACGATCGCCGCAACGACATTGGCCGAGTTCCCGGACGTCGATATCGCAAGCAGCACGTCACCCGCAGTGCCGAGTGCGCGCACCTGTTTCGCGTACACCTGCTCGAACGAATAGTCGTTTGCGATCGCGGTGAGAATCGATGTGTCCGTGGCAAGCGAGATCGCCGGGAGTTCCGGGCGCTCCCGCTCGAAGCGGCCGATCATTTCGGCGGCGAAGTGCTGTGCGTCGGCGGCAGATCCCCCGTTGCCGCAAGCGAGGATCCTGCGGTCGCCAAGGAGGCACGTGACGAGCAACTCGGACGCGCGGGCGATCGCCGGTGCGAGCGCGTCGACTGCCGCGAGCTTCAGTTGCGCGCTGTCGGCGAAATGGGCGCGAATGCGCGGAACATGATCCATGGTGGCGATCGGGAACGATCTGGATTGTAACAAGTTTCGCGCCGCCGACTTCCGTGCGGTTCGCCCGCGTGCAGGCGTCGCGGCTCACGCCTCCATGATGTCCTGCAACCACTCGATGCGGGGGGCGTCGAGCGTGTCGAGCAGCACGGCATCGAACCGGCATGACGGCGTGCGCGAGAGGCGAGCGAGGTAGAAGAGTGCCGCCGCCGCAATCCGCGCGCGCTTGGCCGCGGTGATGCTGGCGGCGGCATCGCCGAAGCCGCCCGGTGAGCGCAAGCGCACCTCGACGAACACGAGCGTGTCGCCGTCGCGCGCAATGACGTCGATTTCGCCGCGACGGCAGCGGAAATTGCGCGCGACGATCGCGAGCCCCCGTGCGGCGAGAAAGTCGGCGGCCAGCGCTTCGGCGCGCGCGCCGGCGACGCCGCGCGCGACCGCCATCTTCAGCGTGCGCCCGTGGGCACGATGCGGCCGGCCCGGAACTGCATCAGCCGTCCTTCGCGCACGAACTGCCGTGTCGAGTCGAGCGAAAGATGGCCGGTGGCGCCGTCGAACGCGAGCTTCGCCGGCACGCCGTCCGCGAATGCCTGCGCGACCTGGAACGCGTCGATGCCGAGCGCGTAGAGCCGGTCGAGCGTGATATTGGGATAATCCGGACGCTTCAGCTGCGCGAAGGCAGGCGCGTCCGGAACGACGAGCCACGGTATTTCGACAAAGCGCACGTCATCGAGGTCGTGGAGCGCCTGCGGCGACTGGCGTTCGTTGACCTGGCTGCTCGTGTAGCTCGGGATCGCGCCGACGTAGGGTTTTGCCAGCATGGCATCCGCGGCATCGACCGCGAGAAGCGCCGCGTCGACCGGCGTCCTGGCGAGTTCGCGGCGCATCAACCGCAGCACGTCCGGCGTCGGATCGAACCGGAACATCAACGGAGCCCCGCCGCCGGCAAGAATCCATTCGGCGTTGAATGCGCTCGCAAAGCGCTGCTGCCGCGGCGTATCGCTGGCGATCACGACGACGGTCTCCGCGCCGCCTTCGCGTGCGGCGCGCGCAAGTTGCCGCGCCTCGCCGTCGATCGTGAGCGTCAGGGTATAAAGGTTGGCGGGGAGCGCTTCGCCGTCGTCAAGTTGATTCAACGCGATCGTCAACGGCAGCTCCAGGCCGGCTCCGGCAAGCGCCTTCATGTGGTCGCGGACGAGGGGTCCGACGATGACGCGCGCACCGATCTCCTTTGCCTTGGCGAACGCAGTCACCACGTCGCCGTCGCCGTGCCCGAAGACCACGGGTTTCACTTTCGCCGCTTCGGCGGCGGCGAGGAATCCCGCCTGCACGGCCTCGGCGGCACGCCCGAATGTCGCCGACGCGAGCGGGAGGACGAGCACGATGGGTCCGCTCTCGACGTCGGCACCGGATCCGGCGCTTGCGGCGCTCGCCGCGCCGCTTGCCGCTGGCGATTGCGCGGCGGACAATGCCGGCAGGAAGAACGAGAGCGCCGCCGCGATCGCGACGCCGCGCCAGCGCGCGCCGCGACGCGCATTTCCAGGATGCCCGAGCGCGACGATCATGAGAGCGGGGTGGACTTTCGCATGGACGAGAGCGGGGACGCGGAACGTGCGCATGACCCGGCCGCCGGGCGCTTTCGCGCGTCACCCGGATCATTATATGTGGTTGCCACGCCGCTCGGAAATCTGCGCGATCTGACGCTGCGGGCGATCGACATCCTCGCCAGCGTCGATGCCATTGCCGCCGAGGATACGCGCGTGAGCGGTGTCCTGTTGCGGCACTACGGCATCGCGACGCGCCCGCTGTCGCTGCACGAGCACAACGAGGCGGCACGCGCGGCACAGATCGTGGCCATGCTGGGCGCCGCGAAGAGCGTTGCCGTGGTCAGCGATGCCGGCACGCCCGCGGTAAGCGATCCGGGCGCGCGGCTGGTGCGGGCGGTACGCGACGCCGGGTTTCCGGTGGTGCCGATACCAGGCGCGAACGCCGCGGTCGCGGCATTGTCGGCAGCCGGGCTCGCGGCCGAGCGATTCCTGTTCCTGGGCTTTCTTCCGGCGGCGGCGACGGCGCGGCGCGAGCTCCTTGCTGCGGTTGTGCGCCTGCCTGTCGCGCTCGTCATCTACGAGGCGCCGCATCGCGTGCGGGACACGGTGGCGGATCTCGGCACCGCGCTCGGCGGCGAGCGAATGCTCGTTGTCGCGCGGGAGTTGACCAAGAAATTCGAGTCGATCACGCGGACAACGCTTGCCGCGGCACCAGGCTGGCTCGCCGCCGATTCGAATCGCGAACGCGGCGAATTCGTGCTGCTCGTCGATGTCGCGCCGGACGCGGGTGGCGTTGTCGCGGATCCGACGCAGGATACGCGCCGGCTGATGGCGGCGCTTGTTGCCGAGTTGCCGCCGGCGCGGGCGGCTCGCGTCGCGGCCGCTGTAACCGGGTTGCCCCGCGACGCGCTTTATGCGCAGGCACTCGCCTTGAAGGCTGAGCGGGGCTGAGCGGGTCCGACACGTTACACTCGGGCCATGCGTACCGCTGTGCTCCTGGATGATCGCGTCGCCGCGAGCGCAGCCGCGGCCGGCTGGGAGGCGCGGCTCGAATTGGGGTTTCAACACGACGGCCGTCGCACGGTGCTGGCGACGCGCCGGCACGTCGGCCCGCTACGGGTGCAAAAGCCGTTCTATCCGGAAGGGGCGGACGTCTGCCAGGCGATCATCGTGCATCCGCCGGGTGGAATCGTCGCCGGGGATTCGCTGCGCATCGATGTGGACGTCGGCGCGCGCGCGCACGCGCAGCTCACTACCCCCGGTGCGGCCAAATGGTACCGTTCCGCAGGGGCGATCGCGCGCTCCGACACCGTCCTTCGCGCGCGCGACGGTGCGGTGATCGAGTGGCTCCCGCAGGAAACCATCGTGTTCGACGGCGCGCGTGCGGCCATCCATATGCGCGTCGAACTCGCAGGGGACGCAAACTTCATCGGCTGGGACCTCATGAGCCTCGGGCGTACCGCTTCGGGCGAGCGTTTCGCGTCGGGACGCGTGCAACAGAGGATCGATGTCCTGCGCGGCGACACGCTGCTCTGGTGCGAGCGCGCCGTGCTCGAAGGCGGCTCGCGCGCGCTCCAATCCGGCGCAATGTTGAATCGCGCGCCTGTGTTTGGCACATTGGTCGCCGTCGGAGCGATCGATGTCGCCGTCCTCGCCGCGTGCCGGGCCGCGGCCCCGCCGTCGGGCGAGGGCGCCGTGACACGCCTGCCGCAGGTGCTCGTCGCGCGCTATCGCGGCGATTCGGTGCACGCCGCCCGCACGTATTTTGCTACGCTGTGGCACGCGCTGCGACCGAATCTCGCAGGCCGTGCGGCGGTACCGCCGCGGATCTGGAGCACATGAGATCGAACTTCTGATGGAACGGCCAACGTGGAACTCACTCCGAGAGAGAAGGACAAGCTGCTGCTTTTCACCGCCTCGCTATTGGCCGAGCGACGCCTCGCGCGCGGCGTAAAGCTCAACTATCCCGAGGCCGTCGCGTATATCTCGGCGGCTATCATGGAAGGTGCGCGCGACGGCAGGACCGTTGCCGACCTGATGAGCCACGGCGCGACGTTGCTCGGGCGCAACCAGGTCATGGACGGCGTGCCGGAGATGATTCCCGAGATCCAGGTCGAGGCGACATTTCCCGATGGAACGAAGCTCGTCACGGTGCATCACCCGATCCCATGATCCCGGGCGAGCTCATGCCGATGGACGGTGCGCTCGAACTGAACGCAGGCCGTGACACGCTGACGCTCGCGGTGGCGAACACCGGCGACCGGCCGATCCAGGTCGGTTCGCACTATCACTTCGCCGAGACCAACGCGGCGCTCGCATTCGATCGTGCCGCTGCGCGCGGCTTCCGGCTCAACATCGCGGCCGGGACGGCCGTGCGCTTCGAGCCCGGGCAGAGCCGCACGGTCGAACTGGTGGCGCTCGCGGGCGCGCGCGTCGTCTATGGCTTCACCGGTGCGGTGATGGGGCCGCTTGCCGCGGCTGCCAGCGGCCCACGCCGCACGACGCCGAGGACGCCGGCAGCGGGCCGGAAGAAAGGCGCAGGCAGGCGATGAAGCTCGACCGGCGCGCCTATGCCGAGATGTTCGGCCCGACGGTGGGCGATCGCGTGCGGCTCGCGGATACCGATCTTGTCGTCCAGGTGGAACGCGATCTGACGATCTACGGCGAGGAAGTGAAATTCGGCGGCGGCAAGGTGATCCGCGACGGCATGGGGCAGAGCCAGCGGGTCGCCGCGGATTGCGCCGATACCGTCGTCACCAACGCGCTGGTGATCGACTGGTGGGGCATCGTCAAATGCGACATCGCGATCAAGGACGGCAGGATCGCCGGCCTCGGCAAGGCGGGCAATCCGGATATCCAGCCGGGTGTGGATATCGTGATCGGTGCCGCGACCGAGATCATCGCCGGCGAAGGCTCGATCGTCACCGCGGGCGGCGTCGATGCGCACATCCATTTCATCTGCCCGCAGCAGATCGACGAGGCGCTGATGTCGGGCGTCACGACGATGATCGGCGGCGGCACGGGACCTGCGACCGGGACGTTTGCGACGACCTGCACGCCGGGGCCGTGGCACCTCCACCGGATGCTCGAAGCCGCGGAGGCCTTCCCGATGAACCTCGGATTCCTCGGCAAGGGCAACGCAAGCCTTCTGCCACCTCTGGTCGAGCAGGTCGAGGCGGGCGCGATCGGGCTCAAGCTCCATGAAGACTGGGGCACGACCCCCGCGGCGATCGATGCGGCGCTCAAGGTTGCGGACCGGATGGACGTGCAGGTCGCGATCCACACCGACACCCTCAACGAATCGGGGTTCGTCGAGACGACCTTGCAGGCGATCGACGGCCGCACGATCCACACGTACCACACCGAAGGCGCGGGTGGCGGTCATGCGCCCGACATCATCCGCGCCTGCGGCGAGCCGAACGTGCTGCCGTCGTCGACGAATCCGACGCGCCCGTACACGGTCAACACGATCGACGAGCACCTCGACATGCTGATGGTGTGCCACCATCTCGATCCGGCGATTGCCGAGGACGTCGCGTTCGCCGAATCGCGGATCCGGCGCGAAACGATCGCGGCCGAGGACATCCTGCACGATCTAGGCGCGTTTTCGATGCTGTCGTCGGACTCGCAGGCGATGGGCCGTGTCGGCGAGGTGATCATCCGCACGTGGCAGACCGCGCACAAGATGAAGGTCCAGCGCGGCAAGCTCGCGGGCGACCCGGCCGCGCACGACAACCAGCGGGTCATGCGGTATGTCGCGAAATACACGATCAACCCGGCGATCGCGCATGGCATCGGCCACGTCGTCGGCTCGGTCGAGCCCGGGAAGCTCGCCGATCTCGTGTTGTGGAAGCCGGCGTTTTTCGGCGTCAAGCCATCGCTGGTCCTGAAGGGCGGCATGATCGCCGCCG
This sequence comes from uncultured beta proteobacterium, assembly GCA_963695725.1. GTDB lineage: Bacteria > Pseudomonadota > Gammaproteobacteria > Burkholderiales > Casimicrobiaceae > CAIWHR01. Next base: position 499,774 of record CAVOHM010000001.1, on the reverse strand, counting down.
CGGCGATGGGCGACCCCAATGCTTCCATTCCCACGCCGCAACCCGTGCATTACCGGCCGATGTTCGGCGCATTCGGCAAGGCGCTCGGGACGTCGGTCACGTTCGTGTCCAAGGCGGCGCTGAAAAACCCGGCCGTCCAGAAGCTCGCTCTCGCAAAGCCGCTCGTCGCCGTGGCGAACACGCGCCGGATCGGCAAGCGCGACATGAAACGGAACGATGCGCTGCCGAAGATCGACGTCGACCCGGAAACCTACGAAGTGCGGGCAGACGGCCTGCTCCTGACCTGCGAACCGGCGACGGTGTTGCCGCTGGCGCAGCGGTATTTTCTGTTCTGACGCCGATGCTGGTCGTGCAGCAGAAGCTCGACGTCCCGGCACCGCAGGATGCCGAACTCGTGCTTCCTTTCGAGCTGCGGCAGAAGAGCCGGATGCGCACGACGGTCGCGAGCGGCGAGGAGGTCGGTCTCTTCCTCGAGCGCGGCACCGTCCTGCGCGACGGCGACTGCCTGCAGGCCAACGACGGCCGCGTCATCCGCGTCACCGCCGCAGCCGAGGATCTGATCGAGGTTCGCTGCGTCGATTCCGATGCGCTCGCCCGTGCCGCCTACCATCTTGGCAACCGGCACACGCCGGTGCAGGTGGGGGCCGGCTGGCTCCGTCTCGCGGCAGACGACGTGCTGGCCAACATGCTGCGCGGGCTCGGCGCCACCCTTACACCGGTCCGTGCACCGTTCGAGCCCGAGTCGGGCGCCTATGGCGGCGGACATCACGCCCATTCCGGCGAGGCGAAGCACGCGGGAATCATCCACGATTTCGCCGTTCGCGCCGACGATGAACGCTGATCCGGTCGCGATCAGCGGCGTCGCCGTGCGGGATGCGGCGCCGGTGTCGCTGCTGCCGTTGGTGCGGCTCTTGCAACTCGCGAGCCCGGCGCTTCCGATCGGGGCGTACAGCTACTCGCAGGGGCTGGAAGCGGCGAGCGCGGACGGGATCGTTGGCGATGCCGCGACCGCAGGGGAATGGATCGCCGACATCCTCGAGTGCGTGGTTGCGCCGGGCGAAGCAGCGATCGCGTGGCGGCTATTCGCCGCGGCCGAGAGCGGCGACTGGGCGCAGTTCGCGACCTGGAATGCATGGTTCCGCGCGTCCCGGGAAACGATGGAGCTGCGAGCGGAGACGGAGCAGATGGGGGGCTCGCTCGCCAAGCTCGCAAGCGACCTCGGTTTGCTGGACGCGGCCGCCCTCGCGACGCTGCCCTCGCTCGAGCCCGTGACGTTGCCAACGGCGTACGCGCTTGCCGCACGCGGCTTTGCGCTGCCTGCCGATGCCGCGCTGGCCGCGTACGTCTGGTCGTGGCTCGAAAACCAGGTGCTCGCGGCGATGAAGCTCGTGCCGCTTGGCCAGGTCGCCGGCCAGCGTCTGCTCCTGGCTCTCGGTGCGAGAATTCCCGCTGTCGTCGCGACCGCGTCGACCATCGCCGACGCCGATCTTTCGACGTTTGCGCCGGGCCTCGCCCTCGCGAGCGCGCGGCACGAAACGCAGTACACGCGGCTCTTTCGCTCGTAGCCGTGCCACGAGGAACCCGCTCATGAGCATTTCGCAACCATTGCGTGTGGGCATCGGCGGCCCCGTCGGGTCCGGCAAGACGGCACTCACGCTGGCGCTGTGTCGCGCGCTGCGCGACCGGTATCAGTTGGCGGTCGTCACCAACGACATCTATACGGAGGAGGACGCCCAGTTTCTCGTCCGCAACGACGCGCTCGCGCCCGATCGGATCATCGGCGTGGAAACGGGCGGCTGCCCCCATACCGCGATCCGCGAAGACGCGTCGATCAATCTCGAGGCGGTGGACCGGCTCGCGCGGCGCTTCGGCAATCTCGACATCGTCTTCGTAGAGAGCGGCGGCGACAATCTCGCGGCGACGTTTTCCCCCGAGTTGTCCGATCTCACGATCTACGTCATCGACGTCGCCGCCGGCGACAAGATTCCGCGCAAGGGGGGTCCCGGCATCACGCGCTCCGATCTGCTCGTCATCAACAAGATCGATCTCGCGCCGATGGTGGGCGCGTCGCTCCCCGTAATGGATCGCGATGCGCGCAAGATGCGCGGCGAGCGGCCTTTCGTGTTCACGAACCTCAAGACAGGACAGGGGCTCGACACCGTCTTGCGCTTCGTCGTCGAGCGCGGAATGGTAGGCGTGACGCCGGCGATGCCGCGCTGAATTTCCGCGCCCCCCGGCGCGCCGCAATGTGCGATCCAACTTGGTGCGGCGCTCAGTGCGTTGCACCAATCTGGGTCGATCACAGTCCGCATCGTCGCAGGACCGCGCGGGTTCGCCCAACGCTTATCCACCAAAAACAATGACCTGCATGCCGATCACTTGGCATGGCACGGATCATGCGATGCAGCAATCGGGGGCCGGTCTACGGTGCCCCGGACGTCGGGTGCTGTCATCGTCAATTCATTACACGGGGAAATCCATGCAACGCAGAACAGTTCTGAAGCGAATGACTTTGTCTGCCGCGATCGCGCTCGCCGGTCTCACGGTCGGCACGCCCGCGTTCGCCGCGGACACGATCAAGGTAGGCGTCCTCCATTCGCTGTCGGGCACGATGGCGATCAGCGAAACGGTGTTGAAGGACGTGACGCTGATGGCCATTGACGAGATCAATGCCAAAGGCGGCGTGCTCGGCAAGAAGCTCGAGCCCGTCGTGGTCGACCCCGCGTCGAACTGGCCGTTGTTCGCCGAGAAGGCGCGGCAGCTCATATCCCAGGACAAGGTCGCGGTCGTTTTCGGATGCTGGACGAGCGTTTCACGCAAGTCGGTGCTCCCCGTGTTCGAGGAACTCAACGGACTTCTGTTCTACCCCGTGCAATACGAAGGCGAGGAACTCTCGAAGAACGTGTTCTACACCGGCGCCGCGCCCAACCAGCAAGCGATTCCCGCGGTCGAGTACCTGATGAGCAAGGAAGGCGGCGGCGCCAAGCGCTGGGTGCTGCTCGGCACCGACTACGTCTATCCGCGCACGACCAACAAGATCCTGCGCGCGTTCCTCAAGTCGAAAGGCGTTGCCGAAAAGGACATCGACGAGAAATACACGCCGTTCGGCCACAGCGACTACCAGACGATCGTCGCCGACATCAAGAAGTTCGCAGCGGGCGGCAAGACCGCGGTCGTCTCGACGATCAACGGTGACTCCAACGTGCCGTTCTACAAGGAGCTCGGCAATCAGGGCCTCAAGGCCACGGACGTGCCGGTCGTCGCGTTCTCGGTCGGCGAGGAAGAGCTGCGCGGTGTGGACACGAAGCCGCTGGTCGGTCACCTCGCGGCGTGGAACTACTTCATGTCGCTCAAGAATCCGGCCAATGACGCGTTCAAGAAGCAGTGGGCCGACTACGCAAAGGCGAAGAAGCTGCCAGGCGCCGACAAGCCGTTGACGAACGATCCCATGGAAGCCGCGTATGTCGGAATCCACATGTGGAAACAGGCCGTCGAGAAGGCCAAGACGACCGACACCAACAAGGTCGTGGCGGCGATGGCGGGGCAGACCTTCAAGGCGCCGGACGGCTTCACGATCAAGATGGACGAGAAAAACCACCATCTGTGGAAGCCGGTGTTCATCGGTGAAGTGCAGGCGAACGGCCAGTTCAACGTCGTTTGGAAGACGCCCGGCCCGATCCGCGCGCAGCCATGGAGCCCGTTCATCGAAGGCAACGGGAGCAAGAAGGACAGTCCCGAGCAGATGTAGCAGCAGCTGTTGGCAAGCGGCGGCGGCAGCGGGCCATGGACCCCCGCTGCCGCCGTTGCGCCAACTGGATTTCCCTACGGACCATGACCTTTTCCCCTGAACGTTTGCGACGCATTGCCGCGCGCATGGCCGCGGCACTGGCAGTCGCGTTTAGCGCGTCGGCCGCACACGCGATCGCGCCGGAGGTTGTCCGCAATCTCGCGTTGGGCGAGAGCGACGCGAAAATCACGGCGATCGCGGCGGTTGTCGCCAGCGGGGAGGGCGGTGCGCTGGCCTTGCTGCAGGCGTTGCTCGACGGTGAAGCGCAGACCGCGGGCGAGCGCGTGCTGCGGGTCAAGGACAATGGCGCGATCGATCTGGCCACCGGCGAGACGGTGTCGCCGTTGCCGGAGCCGCGTGAGGACGTCGTGCTCAACAACCGCGTGCGGCGCGAACTCGCGACGGCGATCGCAGCACTGAAGCTGACGTCGGACGATGCCCCGACGCGGCTCGCCGCCGCCAAGGAACTGCAACGCGGCGCCGACGAAGAGATGCTTCCCGCCATCCGGCGGGCGGCCGACCGCGAACAGGATCCCGAGATCAGGAACCTGCTGACACTGAGCCGCGCGACGATCGAGCTGTCGAGCACGGACAAGACGACGCGCATAGGCGCCATCCGTGCGCTCGCCGGGAGCCGGGACGCGAACACCAAGATGCTGCTGCTCCCGCTGCTCGAGCGCAAAGGCGGCGAGTTCGTCGAACCGGACAGCGACGTGCGTGCGGAGGCGGAGCTGTCGTTGCGCACGATCGAAGGCAGGCTCGCGACGGGCGAAATGATCACTCGCGTCTTCAGCGGCGTGAGCCTCGGCAGCATCCTGCTGCTCGCTGCTCTGGGGCTGGCGATCACCTATGGCCTGATGGGTGTGATCAACATGGCGCACGGCGAACTCATCATGGTCGGCGCCTACGCGACGTACGTCGTGCAGAATCTCTTCCGCACCTACGCGCCTGGCGCTTTCGACGCCTACCTGATCGCCGCGGTGCCGGTCGCCTTCGTCGGCGTCGGCGGCCACCGGCATCGCGCTCGAGCGCAGCGTGATCCGCTTTCTCTACGGCCGCCCGCTGGAAACGCTGCTCGCGACCTGGGGCATCAGCCTCATCCTGATCCAGGCGATGCGCACGCTGTTCGGCGCGCAGAACGTCGCAGGTCGAGAATCCGTCCTGGATGTCGGGTGGCGTTCATCTGCTGTCGAACGTCGTGTTGCCCTACAACCGCATCGCGATCATCGGATTCGCCGCAGCGATCGTGTGCTGCTGATCTGGCTGCTGCTGACCCGCACGCGGCTGGGACTGTTCGTCCGCGGCGTGACGCAGAACCGGGCGATGGCCGGCTGCGCTGGGCGTTCCGACCAGCCGTGTCGACACGTACGCGTTCGGCCTCGGTTCGGGCATCGCGGGGCTAGCCGGGTGCGCGCTGTCGCAGATCGGCAACGTCGGGCCGGATCTCGGACAGAGCTACATCGTCGATTCGTTCATGGTCGTCGTGCTGGGCGGCGTCGGGCAACTCGCCGGGACCGTCTACGCGGCAATGGGTCTCGGCGTCGCCAACAAGTTCCTCGAAGCATGGTCCGGCGCCGTGCTGGCCAAGATTGCGTTGCTGGTGTTCATCATCGTCTTCATCCAGAAGCGACCGCAGGGCCTGTTCGCGGTCAAAGGGCCGGATGGCGGACGCGTGAGTTCCCCGAATTGCGGAAGCGCGGGATGAACGCTGCGCTGCCACCGCAGATAACCGCAGGACTCCGGCGCGCGCTGGTCGCACCGGAACGCGCGTTGCTGACCCGCAGCGGCTGGGCAGCGTTCGCCATCGCCGCGTGCGTGCTGCTCGTGCTGGTGCCGGCGCAGAACCTGCTGCTGCCCGCGAGTCATCCGCTGCACTTTCCCGATCACTTCGTTGCCCTCGTCGGCAAGATCATGTGCTACGCGATCGTGGCCCTGGCGATGGATCTCATCTGGGGGTATGCCGGGATTCTGTCGCTGGGCCACGGCCTCTTCTTTGCGCTCGGCGGCTATGCGATGGGCATGTACCTGATGCGCTCGATCGGCCGCGACGGCGTCTACCACAGCGACCTGCCGGATTTCATGGTGTTCCTCGACTGGAAGGAATACCCCTGGTACTGGGCGTTCACCGACCGCTTCTGGTACGCGGCGATGCTGGTCGTGCTGGTTCCCGGCGTGCTGGCGTTCGTGTTCGGGTACTTCGCGTTCCGGTCGCGGATCAAGGGTGTCTACTTCTCGATCATCACGCAGGCGCTCACCTATGCGTTCATGCTGCTGTTCTTCCGCAACGATACCGGGTTCGGCGGCAACAACGGCTTCACCGATTTCAAGCGGATCCTTGGTTTCACCATCGCGGAGCCGCAGACGCGCGTCGCGCTGTTCGCCGCCACCGGCGTCGCCTTGCTCGCCACGCTGCTTCTCGCGCGCTATGTCGTCACGTCGAAGCTCGGCCGCGTGCTGACGGCGATCCGCGATGCCGAAAGCCGCGTGATGTTCTGCGGCTACAGTCCATTGCACTACAAGCTCTTCATCTGGACGCTCTCTGCGGTCCTGTGCGGGATCGCCGGCGCGCTCTACGTGCCGCAGGTCGGCATCATCAATCCGAGCGAAATGTCGCCGGCGAACTCGATCGAGATTGCGATATGGACGGCGGTCGGCGGTCGCGGCACGTTGATCGGGCCGATGCTGGGTGCGTTCGTCGTCAACGGCGCGAAGAGCTGGTTCACTCAGGCGTTTCCCGAATACTGGCTCTTACTTTCTCGGTCTTCTCTTCGTTCTGGTCACGCTGTTCCTGCCGCGCGGCGTGATCGGCCTCCTGCGGCGCGGACGATGAGCGCCGCACTGCACACGGTGGACAGCGGGTCGGCCGGGCTGGCGCCAGGCGGGGATGCGCGTCGCCGGTGCCGACGTCGACACGTCGCACGGGCCGATTCTGTACCTGGACGGCATCACGGTCAGCTTCGACGGCTTCAAGGCGTTGAACGAGCTGTCGCTGACGATCGACGACGGCGAGTTGCGCTGCATCATCGGGCCGAACGGTGCCGGCAAGACGACGATGATGGACGTGATCACGGGCAAGACCCGGCCCGATGCGGGCACGGCGTTCTTCGGTCAGACGATCGATCTTGCGCAGTTGACCGGAAGCAGAAATCGCGCACGCGGGCATCGGCCGCAAGTTCCAGAAACCGACCGTGTTCGAGCAGCACACGGTGTTCGAAAATCTCGAACTCGCGATGAAAGCCGACAAGCGCGGTGCGCACGACGCTGCGCGCGCGGCTGGAACAGCGCCGACCTCGACCGGATTGCCGAAACGCTCGAACGGATTCACCTTGGCGACAGCGCCGGCCGGCCGGCGGGGCTGCTGTCGCACGGGCAGAAGCAGTGGCTGGAGATCGGCATGCTGCTGATGCAGGAGCCGCGTTTGCTGCTGCTCGACGAGCCGGTCGCCGGGATGACCGACGACGAGACCGATGCGAACTGCCGAGCTCTGTCTTGCGCTCGCGGGCCGACATTCGGTCGTGGTGGTCGAGCACGACATGGATTTCGTCGCGCGCATCGCGCGCAAGGTTACGGTGCTGCACGAAGGCAGCGTTCTCGCCGAGGGCGCGATGGACGTCGTGCAGGCCGATCCGCGCGTGATCGAGGTCTACCTTGGACGATAGGCGGAACGTCCCGTGCTGACGATCTCGGGTCTCAACCAGTACTATGGCGGCAGCCACACGTTGCGCGATGTCGCATTTGATGCGCCGTCGGGGGCGGTGACCGCGATCCTCGGTCGCAACGGCGTGGGCAAGTCGACCCTGCTGAAATGCCTCGTCGGGCTTCTGCCCGTGCGCACCGGCGCGATCGAATTGAACGGTGTCGACGTGACGAAGTTGCCGCCCCACAAGCGGGCGCGACTCGGTCTCGGCTACGTGCCACAGGGCCGAGAAATCTTTCCGCGGCTTACCGTCGAGGAGAATCTGCGGCTCGGGCTTGCGACGAAGCCGCCGGGGGCGCCCATTCCGCCACGCGTTTTCGAGATGTTTCCGGTGCTCGCCGACATGCTGCACCGGCGCGGCGGCGACCTCTCGGGCGGCCAGCAGCAGCAACTCGCGATCGGCCGTGCGCTTGGCGATGGGACCGAAGCTCCTCGTGCTCGACGAACCCACCGAAGGCATCCAGCCGTCGATCATCAAGGACATCGAGCGCGCGATCCGGCGCCTCGCCGCCGAGGGCGACGATGGCGATCCTGCTGGTCGAGCAGTACTACGATTTCGCGCGTTCGCTCGCCGACCGGTATGTCGTGCTGTCGCGCGGCGAGGTGATCAAGGCCGGAATGGGCGCCGACATGGAACGCGACGGGGTGCGTGCCTGCCTGACGGTCTGAGAAATGGGCAAGATAGGGACGCGCACGAAAAGCCGCGCCAAAGTTGCCGGGACCGAGCGCCTTTCGCACGTGAATCCGCTCCCGGCCATATTCCTCACGATTTTCTGAATTGGGTGGAAACGTGCTTGGATTCTGGCCCAGCAGCGGTCAGGGCCGTGCTTTGCGCCCGGGGGTCGCAATCGCCTTCCTGCGGGTACCCGGCGCGGCCACGGTCGTCGACCCAACGCCGACCGCGTGTCCACGCCACCCGCGACGGACGGCGCGACCCACGTGCGTCCGCACGGCCCTGATCGCTGCCGATCACGCATCGTGCGGATGCCAGGCAATCCCAATCGTGCCGGCGCGGATGCGGCGAATTGAGTACGGGTTTTCTCCGCATGGCCACGCGCGCGACACGGCGTGGAGGGAGGCCCTTGGCGCGGGCGCATGTGCCGCAGTCGGCGCCGGTGCGTGCGGCTCGTGGCGGGTAGTCGTGTGTTGACTGCCCGCCGCGGGCCGTGTCACGCGCCCGCCGATCGGCATTGCGGCACCCTAAGCCCATGTCAAGGGGCTCCCTTCGCGCCGAGCGAGTTCTTGTGCATTCGCGCGAATCGGCGAAGAACCCTTTCTCATCCAACGATCCGGCGGGGACGGCTTCACGGGTTGCCTTGCTCGGCGTACCGAGCGCCGTTGATTTCGGTCAATGCCCGCTGCGACGTCAGACGCGACAATCGGTCGCAATTGCGCAACGATGCGACAATATCCGCAACCGTGACCACGTCGACTACCGCCGCCGACCTCGTGCTCGACCTCGCGCTCGTGACGAAGTACGACACGTTCGGTCCGCGCTACACGTCGTATCCGACCGCGGACCGCTTCCACGAGGCGTTCACGGCCGAGCATTACGTCCACGCGCTTCACGCGCGCGCGCGTCCGAAACAGCCGCTTTCGCTGTACGTGCACCTGCCGTTCTGCAACACGATCTGCTACTACTGCGCGTGCAACAAGGTCATCACCAAGGACCATGGTCGGTCGGCGAAATACATCCGCTACCTCGGCCGCGAAATCGATATCGCCGGCGGCCTGATCGAAGGCGATCCGGAGGTCCTGCAGCTGCATTGGGGCGGCGGCACGCCGACGTTCCTGGCGCGCGACGAGATGGCGACGCTGATGGGAATGCTGCGTAACGGGTTCGACATTGCGCCCGATGCTGAGATCTCCATCGAGGTCGACCCGCGCAAGGTCGATGCCGAGACAATTGCCCACTTGGGTGCGCTTGGCTTCAACCGCATTTCCGTGGGCATCCAGGACTTCGATCCGGCGGTGCAGAAGGCCGTCAACCGGATCCAGTCCGAGGCCGAGACGCGCACGGTGATCGACGCCGCGCGCGCGAACGGCTTCGTGTCGGTGAACGCCGACCTGATCTACGGATTGCCGAAGCAGACGGTCGCGGGGTTTTCGGCGACCCTCGACAAGGTGATCGACGCGGCGCCGGACCGGATCGCGCTCTACAGCTACGCGCACGTGCCGCATCTCTTCAAGCCGCAGCGACGCATCGAGCTTGCCGCGGTCCCGGCCCCGGAAACGAAGCTGGCGATTCTCGCGCTGGCGATCGAGAAACTGGGCGCCGCCGGGTACACGTACATCGGGATGGATCATTTCGCGAAACCCACCGACGAGCTCGCCGTCGCGCAGCGCGAGCGCAAGCTGCACCGCAATTTCCAGGGGTATTCGACGAAGCCCGACTGCGATCTCGTCGCGTTCGGCATCTCGGCGATTGGCAAGGTCGGCGCGACGTACGTGCAGAATGTCAAGACGCTCGACGAATACTACGAGCGGCTCGATGCGCGGGCGTTGCCGGTGCTGCGCGGCTTCGAGCTCGACGCCGACGATCTCGTCCGGCGCGACGTGATCCAGAAGCTCATGTGCGACTTCGACCTCGACTTCGCGGCAATGCAGGCGCGGCATGGCATCGACTTCGCCGAATATTTCGGGCCGGAGCTCGCAGCGTTGCAACCCCTTGCAGCCGACGGGTTGGTCGATGTGTCGTCCGGCACGATTCGGGTGACGCCGCGCGGGCGGCTGCTGGTGCGCACCATCGCGATGCAGTTCGACCGCCACCTGCGCGAAGCGCGCGAGCGCGCGCAGTATTCGCGCGTCATCTGATTGCCCCCGTTCGATGCGCGCCCGTTATCGGCGGGCGTCGCCCGATCCGTCGTCGAGCCAACGTCGAATGCGGCGCAACACTTCCGGCCGGTCGAGCAGATCCAGGTGACCGCAGTTCCGCGCGATCCATTGCCGTGACTTCGGAATGTTCAGCGCCAGGCCCGGATTGTCGTGACCGCCGAGCGCGCTTGCGAGCGGAACGAGCCCGTCGCCGGGCAGCGTCTGCGTGGGGCTGCGACGTCGGGCGCTGGTCGTTGCACCGATGGCATAGCACTGCACACCATCGGGCAGCGGCACGGGCCGCCTGCGGTCGCCGCGCGCAAAACGATCGCGGCCCTGCCAGTCCTCGTCGATGAGGTTCCCGTGGCGCAGGTCGGTGATGCCGGCGCTGCGGATCTTTCCCAGCCGTGCGAACGGCGCGGTGTACGGACTGGCGTCGAGCAAAACGTCGATCCAGTTGCCGCCGCGCTCCAGGGGTGCGCCGTGATGCGGCGTGCCGAGAAACACGAGCTTGCCGAGATTTCGCACCCACGCGTGGCCGCCGTCGACGCCGTAGCGGCAGGCGCTGCGCGCGACGAGCCCGCCCATGCTGTGGGCGACGATCGCGAACGCTTGAAGCGGCACGGGCCACGCCTGCAACAGGTCCTCCAGCGCCTCTGCCAGGGCCTTGCCGTTGGTCGAGATGTGACGTCCCGTGTTGTAGTGCAGGTAGACGGGCGTGTAGCCGAGTTCACGCGCGAGCGCTGTGCCATGATCGCGTCCCCGCCGATTCCACTGCAGATCGCCGAGACAAAGGCCGTGGACAAGGACGAGGAGCTTTCCCGTGCACGCGGGGATGGCCGCCGCCAGCGCCCTGCGCTCCAGCACGAGCGGATGGCCGTCGCGCCGGAAACATAGCGATATCGCCAGCGGATTGGCGGTCTCTGCCAGGTAATCGCCGAGCACGCCGTTGAGGGCAGCGACGAGCGCTTCCCGCGCGCGCGACGGCGCGCCGGCGCCGACGAGTGGGGCGAGGCTTCCTAGAACGGCATCGATGCCGCTGCCCACGAGCCCGGTCACGCCGCGCACGCTGCGATAGACCAGTCCCGTAATGCCGCGCGTGGTGCCGGTCGCGTGCTTGCCGAATGGGCCGGGCGCCTGGCTGATGTTGAGATGCATCGCCTCGACGAGGTCGGCGAGCCCCCGTGTGGCGTCGATCGCGAGGCGACTGACACCGCGCAGGTCTGAAACGTGATTGGCGGGCGCGTGGGGTGCGGCGGGTGCGGATGCGCGACGCGGCCCAGGCGGCGTGGAGCCCATCACGCGCTGGTTCGCTCCGGACTCTCCGGCACCAGGGCTACGGGCTCGATCCCCCGTCTTTGCGCCATCTCCCGGCCGATCGCCGCAAGCATCAGGGCGTCGAACGCCTGCGCGGCGAGAGGCAGCAGCGTATCCTCTTCCTTCGCAATGTGCGCGTCGTACGCGGCGCGGACATCGGCCACCAGCTTCGGCGAGAGGTTCGCTCGCGCGCCGGCCGCGATCGCAGCGAGCAGCGGGCGCAACCGGCGCCAGTTGGCTGTGAGCACGACGTGATCGCTTTCGAGTTCGGCGAGCAATGCGTTCACCGGGATCGAAGCGGCCGCCCTGAGCCGGGGGAACACGCTTGCTTCCTCGTCGGCATGGTGGTTGGGCGCCGCCATGTCGAAATACTTGAGAATTGTCCTCGCGGCAGCGCGCGCGTCGGCGTCGCAACCATGCTCGGGCAAATGCCGTTGCAATCGCTCGAGCGTGGCAAGTTGACGCTCGATCCGGCCATGGCACGCCGAAAGCATGCCGAGGGGATCGTCGAAGCCGGGGGCGGCGGTTTCGGAAAGGAAGTCGGTGGTCATGACGCCAGGGCGCACGAGAGGGCAAGGAAGCTGCGGCGATTATAGCGGTGCGAGAAAGCCGAGCGGCGACTTGGCAAGCGCAACCGACACGATGTAGGCAAACGTCGCGAACGCCGCGCCGAACGCGGTGAGGCGCACGCTGCGCGTCCTGCCGCGCTTCAAGGCGACGGTGCCGAGCGCGATGTAGACGAAGAGCGCGGCCACCTTCGTCCAAAGCCAGCCGCGGGTGCCGTCGGCACCCAATTGCCACGCGAGCCAGATTGCCGAAACGAGCAACACCGTATCGATCACGTGCGGGACGATGCGCACCCAGCGCTGTTGCAACCGTTGCGGCGAGCGCAGCATCCAGGCGCCGCGCAGCGCGAACCCCGAGATGGAAAGCAAGGCAGCGCTCACGTGGATGAGCTTGACCGCGGCGTAGTCGAGTGTCACGCTGCCATCCACAATCGTCCGTCCGGACTCAACCACGATTTCGTGGCTCTATCCGAGTTCGTAGGTGCCGGGGCGAACAAAGGCCGTACCGCCGTGGCACCCGGCATCAGTATGTCTCGACGTGGTAGCGGCCCGTCGCGCGCAGTTCCGGCAGCAGCCGGTCCCAGTCGGCACCTTCGCGCCGGCAGGCGTCGCGGAACGCCGCATCGACGCCTTGTTCCATGCCCTTGAGTCCACAGATGTAGACATAGCAGTTGTCGTCGCGCAGGAGGCGCGTCGCGTCGGCGCTGCGCTCGTTGATCCGGTCCTGCACGTAACGCTTCGGCTCGTGCGGCACGCGCGAGAATGCGAAATTGATGTCGATGAATTCCCGCGGCAGCTTCAGCAAGGGACCGAAGTAGGGGAGTTCGCTCTGCGACCGCGCCCCGAAGAACAGCATCAATTCGCCGCCTTCCTTCTGTGCGATCCGGCGCCGCCGCCGCTCGGTCATCGCCCGCATCGGGGCCGAACCCGTGCCGGTGCAGATCATCAGAAGGCTCGACCCCGGGTGGTTTGGCATCAGGAATGTGGTGCCGTACGGTCCTACCACTTGCACCGTATCGCCTTTCGCGAGATCGCACAGGTAGTTCGACGCGACGCCAACGACGGGTTTGCCATCGTGGTCCTCGGTCACGCGCTTTACGGTCAGCGCGATGTTGTTGTAACGCGGTCGCTCGCCTTCGCGCGGGCTCGCGACCGAGTACAGGCGAATGTGGTGCGGTATGCCGTTCCCGTCGTGGCCGGGAGGAAGGATGCCGATCGTCTGTCCTTCCAGCACCGGAAACGCGGCGCTCCCGAAGTCGAGCACGATGTGACGGATGTCGCTGGACGCGCCTTCGCCCGTCAGGCGGAAATTGCCGCTGACGGTCGCCAGCGCCGGCTTCGAGACGGTGTAGAGGTTGACGTACGGATGGGCGGCCGACCACGGCGGAACCGCCGTGCCGCCCTGTCCCGAAGTCGCGAGCGCGGTGATCCGCACGACGTCGGTCGGCAGGTCGGACACCGCGCCGCCGTCGGTCTCCTGCTGCGGCGGCAGCGCATCCCACGCGAGCTGCTCGTCCAGCGTGTACGCCTTGTCCTTTTCGACGCGACGCCAGTTGTCGATGGCACCGGTCGGGCACGGAGCGATGCATTCGTTGCAGCCGTTGCACTTGGCGGCGTCGACGACGTAGTTGCGCGCGTCGTGCGTGACGGCATCGACGGGGCAGCTCTCCTCGCAGGTGTTGCACCGGATGCAGATCTCCGGGTCGATGAGGTGCTGGCGTATCACCTCGATCGCCTGCGCGGTCGCGCCCATCGCATTATCCACCGCGGCGTTGCTCAGTTGAACCGCACGTAGGCGAAGTCGGTGCCCTGATTGTTGATCCCGCGCGGAGGCGGCGCAATCCAGTTCGCGAACTTGCCGGGCTCGACCACGCGTCCCATCAACGTCGCGACGAACGCCTGGTCGGTGGCGCTAGGCAGCCAACGGTCGACGTTCGCCGCCCATTGCTCGGCGGACACGACGTTGCCGTCGGGGTCGATGTGCGCCGCGGCGAGCGGCCCGATCCGGCGGTGGAAGGCTTTGTGCGGTGCTTTCAGCCGGAAGGGGATTGCATGCTTCTCGACGATCTTGTTCCAGCGTTCGATGCCGGCCGTCGCATCGCGGATGTAGTCGTCACGCAGTTTTTCGTTGAGCGCATTCAGCGCGGGCGCCTCGCTCTCGACGAGCCGGCCATCGCGCACTTCCAGCACCGGGTACGTCGCGCCGTTCAGCAGATGGTCGTCGCCGATCTTCGTTTCGTCGAAGCGTCCCTTGAGACCGGTCGTGTAGAACGTCGCGGCGTTCGACGAAACATCGGAGCCGAAGAGATCCATCGTCACGCTGAAATGGAAATTGAGGTAGCGCTGGATCGTCGGCAGATCGATGACGCCCAGCGCGCGCAGTTGCGCCGCATCGTCGGTCTTGTTGGCGAGCATCGTCTCGCAGGTGCGCTGAATCACGCGTCCTATCCCGGATTCGCCGACGAACATGTGGTGTGCCTCCTCCGTCAGCATGAAACGGCAGGTGCGGGCGAGGGGATCGAACCCCGACTCGGCGAGCGAGCAAAGCTGGTACTTGCCGTCGCGGTCGGTGAAGAACGTGAACATGAAGAACGACAGCCAATCCGGCGTCGGCTCGTTGAACGCGCCGAGGATGCGCGGGTTGTCGGCGTCTCCGGAGCGCCGCTCGAGCAGCGCCTCGGCTTCCTCGCGGCCGTCGCGGCCGAAGTGCGCGTGCAGCAGGTACACCATCGCCCACAGGTGGCGGCCTTCCTCCACGTTGACCTGAAACAGGTTGCGCAGATCGTAGAGCGACGGGCAGGTGAGGCCGAGGTGGCGCTGCTGCTCGACCGACGCGGGCTCCGTGTCGCCCTGGGTCACGATGAGGCGACGCAGGTTCGCCCGGTACTCGCCCGGGACGTCCTGCCAGGCCGGCTCGCCCTTGTGCGCGCCGAAATTGACCTGGCGGCCGGCTTCGGCCGGCGCCAGAAAAATGCCCCACCGGTAATCGGGCATCTTCACGTAGTCGAAATGCGCCCAGCCCTTGGGCTCGACGCTCACGGCCGTGCGCAGATACACGTCGACGTTGCTGGTGTCGTCGGGTCCCATGTCGGCCCACCAGTGCAGGAATTCCGGCTGCCAGTGCTCTAGCGCGCGTTGCAATGTCCTGTTGCTCGCGAGATCCACGTTGTTCGGGATTTTTTCGCTGTAGTCGATGTTCATCGTCGTTTCCTTGGAAAGTGTCGGGGGTGCGCGAGTCAGACGCGGCCCCAGTCGAATCGAGCCTTGTTGCCGGTACCGAAAACCTTGAGCGCGCCGGCCTCGCCAACCGCGTTCGGCCGTATGAAAATCCAGTTCTGCCAGGCCGAGAGCCGGCCGAAGATACGCGTTTCCATCGTTTCGGCGCTGCCGAAGCGCAGGTTGGCCTCCATGCCGGTGAGCGCGTCGGGCGACAGGCTCGCGCGCTCTTCCAGCGCAACGCGAATTTCGTCGGTCCAATCGAGGTCGTCGGGCGCCGAGGTGACGAGGCCGAGTTCGAGCGCCTCCCCGGCCGCCAGCGCGCGGCCTGTCGCATCCTTCGCGCGCGCGATCGGTTCTGTCTCGTCGTAGAAGCGCGCCGACAGGCGCGCGTGGCCGCTCACCATCGGGTACATTCCGAAATTCAGCTCGGACAGCGCGATCGTCGGGGCCGCGGCTGCATCGTCGGAAGAGGCCAGCATGTAGCTGCGGTCGGCAGCCAGCGCCAGTTCCGCGAGCGTGCCGGCGAAGCACGATCCCGGTTCGATCAGCGCGAACAGCGTGCGCGACGTGACGTCGAGCCGCGCGAGCGTGCGCCGCAGCATGCCGATGGTCTCGCGGACGAACCAGTGCGACCGGTGACGCAGCAGCGTCGCGTCGGCGTCGAGCACATGCGATGGATCGCCGGCGGTCTTGAGAATCCACGTGCCGATCTCCTGTTCGTTGGTCCGCAAGAGCAGGATTGCGTCATCGAGTTCACGCGCCATCGCGAGCGGCCACCAGGCGGCGCCCGCGGCGAGTATCGGTTCGAGGCCCTCGGCGGCGGGTGACTTCGGCGCCGCGACCGTGATCGTCGCGCAGCGCGCGCGCCGGTCGATGTGGACGGCGACGTGCTCGTAGCGATATCCGGTTGCATCGACGGTGCGCGTGAGCGGCGTGAGCGCGACCCCTTTCGCGTCCGGCGGGCGTTCACTCGTCGCGGCCAGCTCGCGCGCGCGATCCCTGACCGTTTGCGCGAACTGCTGCGGCTTGGCATGGCCGTCGACGAGCCGCCATTGCAGCGCACGCTCGGCCCGCACACCTTCCGCCAGCGTGCAGAAAAGGTCGGCATGGTCGCGGCGGACGCGGCGCTTGTCCGTGAGCCGCGTGAGCCCCCCCGTGCCGGGGAGCACGCCGAGCAGCGGAACTTCGGGCAGGCTCACCGCCGACGACCGGTCGTCGATCAGGAAGATCTCGTCGCAGGCAAGCGCCAGTTCGTAGCCGCCGCCGGCGGTCGTGCCGTTGCAGGCGGCGATGAACCGGATGCCGGAATGGCGGCTCGAATCCTCGATGCCGTTGCGCGTCTCGTTCGTGAACTTGCAGAAATTCACCTTCCACGCGTGCGAGGACGTCCCGAGCATGTAGATGTTCGCACCGGAGCAGAACACGCGGGCCTTCCCGCTCGTGATGACGACGCTCCTCACTTGCGGATGCTCGAAACGAATCCGCTGCAATGCATCGTGGAGTTCGATGTCGACCCCGAGATCGTACGAATTGAGCTTGAGCTTGTAGCCGGGATTCAAGCCACGATCTTCGTCGACGTCCATCGTCAGCGTCGCGACGGGACCGTCGAACGCGAGTTTCCAGTGCGCGTAGCGGTCCGGATGCGTGTCGTAGGTGAAGAACGGCTTTGCATCAGCCGTGGCCGCGTCCGCACCAAGTTCGATTGCCTGTGCCATGCATTCCTCCTTTGGGTCAGCGCGCGACGGCCTGGCGCAGCCTGGAAAGGCTTTGCGTCGGATCCTCATCCGAGGTATCGAGCGCGACGTCGGCTTTCCGGTACAGCGGTTCGCGCGCGTCGAGAATGCGCTTGAGGTCGGCCATCGCCTCGGTGTTGCCCTGCATCGGGCGCAGGTCGCCCTGGGCCACGACGCGCGCCATGTGTTCGTCCGGCGACGCCTTGACCCAGACCGTGTAGCACTGCGTCAGCAGCAGGTTGTAGGCGTCGGCTTCGGAGACGATGCCGCCACCCACGCTCATCACCATTTCCGTGTGGCCGGCGATCACGCGTTCGAGGCAACGGCGCTCGATGCGCCGGTAACCGGTCTGGCCGTAGAGCAGGAAGACTTCGGACAAGCCGATGCCGGCGTCGCGCTCGATCTCGCGGTCGAGTTCGACAAAGGGCACGCCGAGCTCGTCGGCGAGCGCGCTGCCAAGCGTGCTCTTGCCGGCGCCGCGCAGGCCTACCAGTGCCACTCGCCTGCGGCGCGCTGCCGCCTCCTCGCCGAAGTCGCGCATCAGCCGGAAGACGACGTCCTCGAGGCGGTGCGCCGGCAGGCGATCGAGGAAACGGCGGATCAGTCGCTGCTCGACGGAACTCTCCCGTTGTTCGAGCAATTCGGTCACCGGCAGAGCGAGGGCGCGCGCGACGCTGCGCAGCAGAAGCACGGACGTGTTGCCTTCGCCGGCCTCGAGCTGGGCCAGATAGCGCTCCGACACTCCGGCGGTCTGCGCAACCGCCTTTCGCGCGAGACCGAGTCGCTTGCGCGCGTGGCGGACGTTACGGCCGAGCGTCGCCAGAAAATCCGCGTCGTCCGCGCTGGCGACAGGCGGGACGGAAGGAGCCGGACGGTGGTCGAGCGTGGCGGACATCGGGTAACCCGGGAAATCCGGACTGGGCAATAAGAAGAAATATATTGCATATTCTTGATCCTCGTCAAGCACTTTGGAGCCGTGGATCCTGTTTGCATTTCAAATTAATCCCCTCACCTAGACTCGTGAGGCGGGCTTCGGCGCCCTAACTCTCCGTATGAACACCAACATGCGGTATCGTGCTTGACGATTCCAAGACGATGATCTAGATTGCAGGCTGGGTTGCAGGCCTTCGCCGCAGCGGGGCGTGCCTGCCATAATCCGTGTGCGTTTGCCTGTCGCGGCCTGCGGTTCGGACCCCACCGGATCCTGCGGCGGACATGCGTAACCGGGTCGCCGCAGGAGGAGAGCACCATGCCGTCGTTGCGCACGGCCGATCATCGCGTGAGCCCGCCGCGCGTCGACATTCCGCGCGACTACAACGCGGCGCATGACCTCGTCGAACGCAACCTTGCCGCGGGACGCGCCGGCAAGATCGCGTACTTCGACGACGCAGGCGCTTGCACGTTCGGCGAACTGGCAGAACGGGTGAACCGCTGCGCGAACGCGCTGATCGGGCTGGGCTTGCGCGAGGAAGAGCGTGTGCTGCTCTGTCACCTCGACACGATCGACTTTCCGGCCGTATTTCTCGGTGCGATCAAGGCGGGCATCGTGCCGATCGCGGCGAACACGCTGCTCACGACACGCGATTACGATTACATGCTGCGCGACAGCCGCGCCCGCGCGCTGATCGTCTCGGCGCCGCTGTTGCCGGCGTTCGCTCCGCTTCTGGGCAAGCACCCGCATCTGTCGCAGGTGATCGTTTCCGGCGGCGATCCAGGCCACCATCATTTGCTCGGCAAGCTGACGGCGGCAGCATCGACGTCGTTCGCGCCGGCCGATACCAGTTGCGATGACGCGTGTTTCTGGCTGTATTCCTCCGGCTCGACCGGCGCTCCGAAAGGCACGGTCCACCTGCATTCGAGCCTGGCGCAGACGGCGGAACTCTACGCCAGGCCGATCCTCGGCCTCCGCGAGGATGACGTCGTGTTCTCGGCGGCGAAACTGTTCTTTGCCTACGGTCTCGGCAATTCGCTCACGTTTCCGCTTGCGATTGGCGCTACGGCCGTGTTGATGGCCGAGCGTCCGACGCCCGCCGCAGTCTTCGCGCGGCTGCGCAAGCACAACCCGACGATTTTCTACGGCGTCCCGACGCTCTATGCGGCGCTGCTCGCGAGTCCCGACCTGCCCCGCCGCGACGAACTCCGGCTGCGCCGCTGCACGTCCGCGGGGGAGGCGCTGCCGGCCGAAATCGGACGGCGCTGGAACGACCATTTCGGCGTCGAAATCCTGGACGGGCTCGGGTCGACCGAAATGCTGCACATTTTCCTGTCGAACCGCCCTGGCGAGGTTCGCTACGGGACGAGCGGCGTGCCGGTCCCGGGCTACGAACTGCGGATCACCGGCGACGATGGCCAGCCGGTAGCCCGCGGCGAAGTCGGCGAACTTCAGATCGACGGACCGACCTCCGCCATGGCCTACTGGAACAATCGCGACAAGACGCGCCAGACGTTCCAGGGCCCATGGACCCGCAGCGGCGACAAGTACTCGGTCGATGCCGACGGCTATTACGTGTACTCTGGCCGCAGCGACGACATGCTCAAGGTGGGCGGCATCTATGTGTCGCCGATCGAGGTCGAGTCGGCGCTGGTTACGCACGCGGCGGTGTTGGAGGCGGCGGTCGTCGGCAAGGCGGATGCCGAGCAACTGGTGAAGCCGCTCGCGTACGTGGTCCTGAAGAGCGGTCACGCGCCGTCGCCGGCGCTGGCCGATGAGCTGCAGCGCCACGTGAAAGGGCAATTGGCGCCGTACAAATATCCGCGCTGGATCGAATTCATCGACGAGCTTCCGAAGACGGCAACGGGTAAAATCCAGCGCTTCAAGCTGCGCGCGAAGGCAGCATGAGATTCTAAGGGGGACGCGCGATGGCGCGCGGCCCGGAGCGGAAACACCAAGCCACAGGAGGAGGTTCCCATGATGCGAACTCTGAATTGCCTGCGCCGGGTTGGCGCAATCGCAGCCGCGGCGGCGGCCGTCGGTCTGCTGCTGCCCGCAGGCGTTGCGTTCGGGCAGCAGGGCAAGATCAAGATCGGACTGATGCTGCCCTACACCGGGACGTTTGCCGCGTTGGGCACGTCGATCACCAATGCCTTCAAGCTTGCGATCGACGAGAACGGCGGCAAGCTCGGCGGGCGCGAGATCGAGTACTTCACGGTCGACGACGAATCGAATCCGGCGAAAGCGCCCGACAATGCCAACAAGCTGATCAAGCGCGACCAGGTCGACGTGCTCGTCGGCACCGTGCACTCTGGTGTCGCGCTCGCCATGTCGAAGGTCGCGCGCGACAACAACGCGCTGCTCATCATCCCGAATGCCGGCGCCGACGATATCACCGGGCCCCTGTGCGCCGCCAACGTGTTTCGCACATCGTTCTCGAATTCGCAGTTCGGCATCGCGATGGGCAAGGTGATGGCCGAGCAGAAGAAGAAGACCGCGGTCACGTTTACCTGGAAGTACGCCGCCGGTGACGAGTCGGTCGGCGGGTTCAAGGAAGCGTTCGAGGCCGGCGGCGGCAAGGTGATCAAGGAATTGTCGCTGCCGTTCCCGCAGGTCGAGTTCCAGTCGTATCTGACCGAGATCGCCGCGCTCAAGCCCGACGTCGTCTATGTGTTCTTCGCCGGAGGCGGCGCGGTCAAGTTCGTCAAGGACTACGCGGCGGCCGGCCTCAACAAGACGATTCCGCTGGTCGGCGCGGGCTTCCTCACCGATGGCACGCTGGAGGCGCAGGGCGAAGCCGCGCAGGGGCTCCTGACCACGCTGCATTACGGCGATGGCATCAATAACCCGAAGAACACGGCGTTTCGTGCCGCCTACCTGAAGGCCTTCAAGATCGAGCCGGACGTGTACGCGGTGCAGGGCTACGACGCTGCGCAGCTCCTCATCGCAGGCGCCAACGCAGTCAAGGGCGACTTCTCCAAGCGGGCCGAAATCGTCAAGGCGATGGAGATGGCGAAGATCGACAGCCCGCGCGGCCCGTTCGCGCTCAACAAGGGCCATAATCCGATCCACGACATCTACCTGCGCAAGGTCGAGGGCAAGGAGAACAAGGTGATCGGCGTGGCGGTCAAGAATCTCACCGATCCGCCGCGCGGCTGCAAGCTCTGATCCCGCAGGCTGTAAACTGTCGCGCGGGCGGACTGCCGGTCCCCCGCGCGATTTTTTTGACGAGCGCCGCCGCCTGGAAATGGACATCTACTCGTTCCTCATCCAGCTCCTGAACGGTGTCCAGTACGGACTGCTGCTGTTCCTGGTCGCGAGCGGGCTCACGCTGATCTTCGGCATCATGGGCATCATCAACCTCGCCCATGGCAGCTTCTACATGGTCGGCGCGTACATGGCGTTCACGCTGGCCTCGCTCACCGGCAACCTGTTCGTTGCCATCGTCGTCGGCGTCGTGCTCGCGGTGCTCATCGGCATGCTGCTCGAATGGGCGCTCATTTCCCGCCTGTACCAGCGCGATCACCTCGAGCAGGTGCTGCTGACCTACGGGCTCATCCTCGTGTTCGAGGAACTTCGGAGCGTCATCGTCGACAACGACGTGCACGGCGTGGCCGTGCCCGCGATCTTCAACTGGTCGATTCCATTGACAGCGACGCTGTCCTATCCCGTGTACCGGCTGTTCATGTCTGCGGTCTGCCTCGCGTTGGCCGGATTGCTCTACCTTCTGATCCACCGCACGCGCGTCGGCATGATGATCCGCGCGGGAGCATCGAATCGCGAGATGGTCTCGGCGCTGGGGCTCAACATCAACCTCGTCTACCGGCTCGTGTTTGCGCTGGGTGTCGCGCTGGCGGCGTTCGCCGGGATGATCGCGGCGCCGGTGTCATCCGTCTATCCGGGAATGGGTACCGGAGTGCTCATCATCTGCTTCGTCGTCGTCGTGATCGGCGGGATCGGTTCGATCTGGGGGGCGCTCTTCGCCGCTTTGCTGATCGGGCTCGCCGACACCTTCGGCAAGGTCCTGCTTCCCGGGGCTGCGGGCATCACCGTCTACCTGCTGATGGCGGCGATCCTGCTCTGGCGCCCCGAAGGCCTCTTCAAGCGGGTCGGCTGATGCAATGCTTCCGCGCGGGCCGTCGCTTGTGTTGTGCCGTCGCTGACCTGAGGACGTTGTCGTGACCCGGCAGCGGATGGTGCTGGGGGGCGCTCTGGCGCTGCTCGCGCTTTTTCCGGTCGCCGGGGCGACGTTCTACACCGAACTCGTCACCAAGGTGATGATTCTCGCGATTTTCGCGCTTTCGCTCGATCTTCTCGTCGGCTACACCGGGCTCGTCTCGTTCGGGCACGCGGCATTCTACGGCATTGGCGCGTATACGCTCGGCATGATGGCGCCGAAGTACGAAGCAGCGAACCTTTGGCTCACGCTGCCGGCGGCGATGCTGGTCGCAGGCGTTGCCGCGCTCGCCGTCGGCGTGTTCGTCGTGCGCGTGAAGGGCATCTACTTCATCATGGTGACGCTCGCGTTTGCGCAGATGTTCTACTTCGTGTTTCACGACACGGAATTCGGTGGCGGATCCGACGGCATCAGCATGAATTTCAAGCCGGTCGCCACGATCGGCGGCTTCACGCCGTTCGATCTTGCCAATTCGATCCACGTCTACTACTTCGTGCTAGCGTTGATGCTCGCCGTGTTCGGCTTCCTCCGCCGAGTGCTGCGCTCGCCGTTCGGCCGCACGTTGCAGGGGATCCGCAGCAACGAGCATCGCATGCGTTCGCTGGGCTTTCCCGTGTATCGCTACAAGCTCGCGAGCTTCACGCTGGCCGGGGCGCTCGCGGGCCTCGCCGGTTACCTCTCGACGCTCCAGTTCGGCTTCGTGAATCCGGAACTGCTGTCGTGGCACCAGTCCGGCAACGTGCTGCTGATGCTGATCCTGGGCGGGCTCGGCAGCCTGTACGGCGCGGTCATCGGCGCGTTCGCGTTCGTCGCGCTGACGGAGATCTTCCAGTCGCTCACCCAGCACTGGCAGCTTCCGCTGGGCGTGGCGATCATCCTGCTGGTCATCTTCCTGCCGGGCGGGCTCGCCAGCGTTGCGGGCCGGTTCCGGCGCACGCTCACCGGAGAAGCGCGTGAGACCTGAGGTCATTCTCGCCACGCGCGGGTTGACGCGTCTCTTCGGCGGGCTCGCCGCAGTGAGCGGCGTGTCGATCGAACTCGAGCGCAGCAAGCTCCACGCGGTGCTCGGGCCGAACGGCGCAGGCAAGACGACGCTCATCAATCTGCTATCTGGTGATCTTGCAGCGTCGAGCGGCAGCATCGCGTACAAGGGAATGGACATCACGCGCCACACGCCGGATCGGCGCTCGCGCATCGGCATCGGCCGCAGTTACCAGAAGACCAACATTTTCCCGGCCTTTACCGCATTCGAGAATTGCCGGCTGGCTGCGCAGTCGCGCGCGCCGCGCGCCTTGCATCTGTTTTCCGACGCGGCAGCCCACCGGCCCGTCGCCGAAGCCGCGGAGCAGGCACTCGCTGCCGCCGGCCTCAACGGGCGTGGCGAGCGTGTGGCATCGGCCTTGTCGCACGGCGAGCAGCGCCAGCTCGAAATCGCCATGGTGCTCGCGACGCAGCCGCAGGTGCTGCTTCTCGATGAGCCGCTTGCCGGCATGGGCGCCGAGGAGGCCGCGCTGATGGTGGAACTCCTGCGCAAGCTCGCGGCG
Organism: uncultured beta proteobacterium; assembly: GCA_963695725.1. Lineage (GTDB taxonomy): Bacteria > Pseudomonadota > Gammaproteobacteria > Burkholderiales > Casimicrobiaceae > CAIWHR01. The sequence goes on along the minus strand of CAVOHM010000001.1, from coordinate 475,989 downwards.
CAGCATGCGATCCTGCTGGTGGAGCACGACATGGACGCGGTGTTCGCCGTCGCCGACGTCATCACGGTGATGGTCAACGGGCAGGTGCTGGAAAGCGGCCTCCCGGCCCAGATTCGCGCGAGCGCCGCGGTGCGTGAAGCGTACCTTGGCGCGGACGACGCCGGAGAAGCCGCGTGAACCGGCGAAACGCGCCTGCTGCCGCGAACGACCCCGGTAAATTCTGGCGCCATCGATCATGAGCGACTGGCTGCTCGAGGCACGCGAACTGCACACCTATTACGGTGCGAGCCACATCCTGCACGGCATCGACTTTGGCGTCGAGCGCGGCGAGACCGTCGGGCTGATGGGCCGCAACGGCATGGGCAAGAGCACGCTGATCCGCAGCATGCTCGGGCTCGTGAAGCCGCGCCACGGCGAGGTGCGGGTGCGGGGCAGCCTGATGACCGGTGCCGAGCCCTATCGCGTCGCGCGGCATGGCATCGCGTACGTGCCCGAGGGCCGCGGCATCTTTCCAAACCTTACCGTACGCGAAAATCTCGTGATGGCGGCGCGCGCGGGTCCCGACGGTCGGCGCGACTGGACATACGAGCGTGTGCTCGCGACCTTTCCGCGGCTCGCCGAGCGGCTCGCCCACGGCGGCTGGCAGCTGTCGGGGGGAGAGCAACAGATGCTGACGATCGGCCGGGCGCTGATGACGAATCCGGATCTGCTGATCCTCGACGAAGCCACCGAGGGGCTCGCGCCGCAGATCGCGCGCGAGATCTGGCGGATCATCGGCGACATCCGCGCGCACGGCATAGCGACCTTGATCGTCGACAAGAATTACCGGGCGGTCACGGCGATTGCCGACCGCAACGTGATTCTGGTGAAGGGGCGCGTCGTGTTCGAGAGCGACAGTCGCGGGTTGCTTGCGCAGCCGGACATTCTGCACAAGCTTCTCGGTGTCTGAATGCCGTTCGCTCGCGTTGCCTCGCACCGCATCGAGTACGAGCGGATCGAAGCTCGACCGCGCGCTCTGCCCGACGCTCGTCTTCCTGCACGAGGGTCTGGGCTCGGTGGCGATGTGGCGCGATTTTCCGGGCCGCGTCGCGCGTGCCACCGGTTGCAACGCGGTCGTCGCTTCGCGCTACGGTTACGGCCGCTCGGACCCGCTCGCCGCACCGAGAACGGCCCGGTACATGCACGACGAGGCGCTGATGGCGCTTCCCGAACTTCTGGACGAGCTAGCGATCGAGCGCCCGATTCTGGTCGGGCACAGCGATGGCGGCTCGATCGCACTGATCTTCGCGGGGGCCGGAGTGCGGCCGGTCACTGCCGTTGTCACGCTGGCGGCGCACGTGCTGGTCGAGGACATTTCGGTCGCGAGCATCGCCGCCGCGAAATCAACCTATCGAAACGACCGACCTCCGCGCGAAGCTCGCGCGCTACCACGACGATGTCGATTCCGCATTCTGGGGCTGGAACCGGATCTGGCTGGCGCCGGAATTTCGCGACTGGAACATCGAGGAATATTTGCCGCGCATCGCGTGCCCGGTGCTCGCGATCCAGGGCGAGGACGACGAATACGGGACGATGGAACAGCTGCATCGCATTGGCGGGAAAGTGCGCGACGTCGAACTGCTGGCGCTGCGGGATTGCCGCCATTCGCCGCACCGGGATCAGCCGGAGGCCGTCATCGGCGCCATCACCCGCTTCGTCGATCGTGTCACTCCGGGACGCAAGACCTGCACCACCTGATCGATCGGCCGCGATCACGCGGGAGTCGACATCACGCCGCCGGGTCCGGCCCATTCCGGGCCGTCAGCGTCATCGTGCCAGAGCCGCCGATGGCCCACGCGGCCGCTGCTCACAGAGGGTACTTCCGGGCACCGCCGAATCGTTGACCAATCAACTTGGGTGGCAGGATGGGCACCGAGGCTAACGCGTTGAGAATCGGCTGACGCCTGTCACTGCAGCCAGATCGCCGTGTCGAAGTGCCAGCTTCGGCGGATCAGGATTACGTCGAATTCGCGTGCCAGGCCCGGCGGGAACGGCTGGTAGGGCTTCTGGCTGTCCACAATGCGTCGTATCGCTTCGTCGATGACAGCCACGCCGCTGGATAGAACGAAGGTCACCGACTCCACCGAGCCGTCGCTACGAATGGCCACCGTCACGAGGGGATCGGTGTGCGGCTGCTTCGCCGCTTCGCGGACCATGTCGAACGTCGTCACGTTCAGCTGGATCTTCCGGCTCCAGGCTTCCGCGTACAGGATAAGTTCCGCGTTGGGGTCAGTGCGACCGAAGAGCCAGTACCGACGTGCGCTGCTCGACGAGGGTGCCAGTCGCGCTGCAGCCGTTGTCGCTTCACGCCGGGCGGCCTCCTCGTCCAGCTGCCGTCCTATCGCTCGAAGCGCCGCTTCCCGTCTTGCGGCGGTCTCTTGCAGGTCTGCCGCCTGCCGTGCGGCCTCGACGCGTGCGGCCTCGACGCGTGCGGCCTCGACGCGTGCGGCCTCGACGCGTGCGGCCTCGACGCGTGCGGCTTCGACGCGTGCGGCCTCGACGCGTGCGGCCTCGACGCGTGCGGCCTCGACGCGTGCGGCCTCGACGCGTGCGGCCTCGACTCGTGCGGCCTCGACGCGTGCGGCCTCGACTCGTGCGGCTTCGACGCGTGCGGCTTCGACGCGTGCGGCCTCGACGCGTGCGGCCTCGACGCGTGCGGCCTCGACGCGTGCGGCTTCGACGCTTGCGGCTTCGACCCGTGCGGCTTCGACCCGTGCGGCTTCGACGCGTGCGGCCTCTAGTAGCGCGGCCGCGTTCTGCGACGCCTCCTGTCGCGCCGCCTCTTGCAGGTCTGTCGCTTGGCGTTCGGCGTCCGGCCGCGCCGCGTCCAACTGCTCCGCCTGCCGTTTCCCCTCCTGCTTGGAAGGATCGAGCTTGGCCGGTTCAACGGTTCGCCCCCACGCCGCCCGGTCGATTTGCGCTCGCGCTTCATCGTCAGCATCTCGAAGCGACGGCATCGCGGTCTCCTGGATCGAGGCCCTTGGCGTTGCCGCGATGACGGGCGTTGGCATCGGTGGAGCGGCGGGCACGACCCACGTTGTCTCGTCGCTCCGCGCCAAGGCAATCACGTCCGGAGCGGGGACCGGCGGGGGCGCCGTATCACCGGGCGGATCGGCGCGCAAAGGCAATTGCGCAGGAGCTGCACTGGTCGCGGCGTCTGTCCCTGGATGGACCTCGGCCCTCGGATCGGCCTCCTCCACGATCGCTGCTGCAGTCCGCCGCCGGGCTGGCGCACGGGACACCGATGGCCTCAGCGCCGGCCTACTGGCCACCGGCTGCTCGGCCCATGCCTGCTGCAATGGCTCCGCGACCGGCGTGACCGAGGGCTCCGCGACTGCGACCCGCGCCGGAACGACTACGACGTGCAGATCGGGTACCTCGATCCGTCGATCCTGCCAGGGGAAGCCGAAGCGCGGAAACCAAAGTCCCTGGCCACCGAAGGTCTGGCTCAACAGCAACGCGTGGATCAGCAACGAGAGCAGCAGCGCATACGTCAGTCGCTTGCGCTCAGGGCTCATGCGTTGGCTTTCGGCGCGTCGCTGGAACGTGTGGAACTAGAGCACTCCGCTGCTGCTGCTCGGGCACTGCTGCTGGCGCGGGGAAGGAGGGCACCCCGTCCTGTTCGCCTGTCGACCTGACAGGCCCGCCGGTCATGACCTTGACAAAACACCTCGGCGGCATTCGTGAACCGCATCCGGTCCATTGTTATATTCACACCCGTCAGACTTGGGGGTCGATTCTCACATGTCCGAACGAACCGTCGACGCGAGGTGAGCCATTGCGCACTGAATCTACGCGCCAGTGAACCGCTGGATCGAGTCTGACGCACTCGACTCGATATTCGAGAAATCGCTTAAAGCTCAGATCATGCGTATCAAGATCGAGGCGGTCTCGCTGGACTCCATGAGCATGGCTCCGTCTCTTGATGGACCGCTTCTGGTCAATACTGTTGAAATACTCGATATTGAACGACCGGTATCGTGCCATTTCAGCCCTTTGTGGCGTCAGCTTGACCGGCAGGAGGATGGTCGGCTCCGGCCGGTCACCAATCGCACAAGCGGCCGTGTGCAATAGTATCGGCTGAGTTACGCGCTGCCAGCGGGAAAGCTGTTGGGCCAGCTCGTTGAACCAAACGTGTTTGAAGTTGATCGGCCACCGACGGGGCGTCGGGTCCCCGATCGGGACACATGATGTGAGGGATCCTGCCCATGTTCGCTGCTGCTGCGTTCGCGACCGATAAGCTGATTCGCTTTCACCACTGCGATCCGGCGGGGATCGTCTTCTATCCGCAGTATTTCGTGCTGTTCAATGAGCTGGTCGAGGACTGGTTCGACCAGGGTCTAGGCGTCGACTTCGCGCGGCTACACGGCGAGCTGAAGCGCGGCGTCCCGGTGCGCCGGCTCGAATGCGATTTCCTGTCGCCATCGCGGATCGGCGAGCGGCTGACGTTCACGCTGGCCGTCAGCAAACTCGGGACCACCTCGCTGGTCGCCGAGGTCGAGGCAGGGGCGGGCGGCGTCGCGCGCGTGCGGGCGACCCTCGTGCTTGTCTACCTTTCGCTCGAAACGCACCGCCCGGTGCCGTTTCCGGAGGAGTTGCGCATGAAGCTCGCGCGCTTCATGGCTTGACTCGTCCAGGGGCTGCCTCAGTTCCTAGGGCGTCAGGCCGGCAGCACCGCCGTCGCCTCCAGTTCGATCTTGCCCGGATTGTCGAGCAGGTCCGATACGAAGATCATGCTCATCGCCGGATAGTGCGTTCCCATCAGCCGGCGCCAGATTGTGGAGAGATCGCGCCGCGCGGCAAGATAGGCCGGCTTGTCGCAGCAGTAGGCAGTGATCCGGCAGATGTGCTCCGGCTTGCCGCCCGCCTCGGCGAGCACCGCGAGCACGTTCACGAGCGCCTGCTCGAACTGCGGCGCAATTTCAGCCGAGTGGAACTTCTGCTTGGCGTCCCAACCCACTTGCCCCGCGATGAACACGATGCGGCCGGCGGCGACGGCGATGCCGTTCGAGTAGCCGATCGGGGGCGCCCAACCCTCTGGAAGCAGTACCTGCATCGGCGATCTCTCAATCGGTGTATACGGGCGGATCGGGATCGTTCGCCCAGTCGGCGCGCGGCTTCGGCACGCGTTTCATCCAGGCGCGAACGAGCGCCACGTGCTCGCGTTCCTCGGCCTGCAATTCCCGCGCCGCCTTGCGCACCGAGGCGCTCGTCGCGGCCCGCGCAAGCCGCGCGAAGAAGCGCTCCGCCCGCTGCTCGTTGGCGAGCGCCAGTTCCAGCGCATGGTACGGCTGCATCAGATAGTGGACTTCGTCGCCCGGTGCAGTCTCCGGTGCTTCGAAGTCGTCCCATGGCGCGCCGCCACGTTGCGGTTGAGGTGGCGCGGTCCAGCCCATTTCGGCCATGATCTGTTCGGCATGCTTTCCCTCGATTCCGGCCATCTTGCGGAACAACGCAGCGACCTCGAGATTGTTGTGCGTTTCCATCGCGTCGGCGAACTCGGCGTAACGCTGCGCGGCCTCGATCTCCATCACAAGCGCCTGGGTCATGAATTCGTCCATCGTGCGCGGAGCCGCGACGGGCGCTTTGGCCGCGCGCGACGATCCGGCACGCGATGCGGGCTTCTTCGCTGGGGGTCGCACCTTCTTGGCGGCGCCGTTCGCGATCGTCGTCCCGGTCGCTTTCGCTTTGGCCTTGCCCGTCCTGCTCCGGGTTTTCGCGGCCTTTGCCTGTGGGGACTTCACCTTTGCTGACGTCGTCTTGCGAATCTTGGGGCTCATTGTTCGAACTCCGTTTCCAGGTCGGCTACCGTGGCTTTTGCCTTGCCGGCGTTCGTCGCATACGGTTTGCGGTTTCCCGCGTACAGCACGCCGATGTTGAACCCGTCGTCGGTCATGATCCGGCGTGCGGCTCGCGCCGGGTCGTCGGTCGGCGCCACCGGTGCCGGATGCGCCATCTCTTTCCACTCGCGCTGGTCGGGACGAAAGGTGACGCACGGGGAAAGCACTTCGACGAACGAGAAGCCCGGGTGACGAATCGCCTGCGCGATAATCGCCGCTGTGCCGTTCGGGTCGCCCGAGAACGCGCGCGCGACGAAATTGGCGCCGGAAGCGAGCGCGATGACGAGCGGATGGAACGAGCGCACGCCCGTGCCACCGGGCGCGAGCTTCGAGTCCCAGTCGGGCTCCGTGGTGGGGGAGGCCTGCCCCTTGGTCATCCCGTAGACGTGGTTGTCCATCACGATGTAGGTCAAATCGACGTTGCGCCGGCAGGCGTGCAGGAAATGATTGCCTCCGATCGAGTAGCCGTCGCCGTCGCCGCCGGCGACGAGCACGGTGAGATCGGGCCGCGCCACCTTGAGGCCGGTCGCCGCAGCGAGCGCGCGACCATGCACGCCGTGGAAGCCGTAGCATGTCGTGTAGGCGGGAATGCGCGACGAGCAGCCGATTCCCGACACCACGACGACATCTTCGGGCGGCACCTCGACCTTCGCCAGCGCCTTGGTGATCGAACTCAAGACCGAATAGTCACCGCAGCCGGGGCACCAGATCGGCTTGTAGCCCGATTTGTAACTCTGCGCCGTCAGCGGCGCGCTTGTGGCAACGTCGTTCATCCGCGTCTCCAGGCGAGAATGGCGTCGGTCAAGTCGCCCGGCCGCAACGGCAGCGGGCCCGGCCGATGGAACGAGGAGGGTCGCCCGGGAAGATCGTACATCGCGCGCAGGTACCGGTAGAGCTGGGCGCCGTGGTTCTGCTCGACGACGAGAACCTCGCTGACTCCCGCGAGCGCTGCCGCGAGCAACTCCGGCTGCGCGGGGGCGAGCAACCGGAGCGCGATCAGCCGCACGTCGATTCCGGCATCGGCAGCACGCGCGACGGCTTCGCGCACCGCTGTCGTCGCCGAGCCGAACGTGATGACTGCGCCGTCGCCCTCGCCCTCGATGTCGGCCCAGAAGCTGCCGTAGTCGTGTTGCCGGAGTTTGCGCAGCCGTTTGTCGAGCTGCGTCGCGTGGTCGCGCGACTGGCTGCTGGGAATGCCGATTTCGGTATGCTCGAGCCCGTCCGCCGTGTACGCGACGCCAGGGGTGCCGGGAATGGCCATCGGCGAGATGCCGGACTCGGTATCGCGGTAGCGCTTGTAGTCTGGGGCGTTGGCTGCGACGGTCAGGCGCTTGCCGACGAAGCCGGCGTCCGCCGGCCGGTCGACGATGGCGCGAGACTGGCCCATGAACTGATCGGAAAGGACGATCGCCGGCGCCTGCAGCGCTTCGGCGAGTTCGACCGCCCATTGCGTGGTGGCGAGGCAATCGGCGATCGACGTCGGCGCGAGTACGAGTCGCGGCGCGTCACCGGAAAGCCCGCTGACCGCGAACGACAGGTCGCTCTGCTCGCTCTTCGCCGGGATGCCGGTGGACGGCCCGCCGCGCATCACGTCGACGACGACGATCGGCACTTCGGCGCAGACGGCGAGCCCGATGCCTTCGGTCATCAAGGCGAGGCCGGGGCCGGCCGTCGCGGTAAGCGAGGGCACGCCGCCGTACGAAGCGCCGATGATCATGTTGATCGACGCCAGTTCATCTTCCGCCTGCAGGAGCGTGCCGCCGACCTTGGCGAGTGCCGGCGCCATCCATTCCAGCATCTCGGTCGCTGGCGTGATCGGATACGCGGCGACGAAGCGAACGCCGCCGCGGATTGCGCCAAATCCGGCGGCCTCGTTGCCGCTGATGAACCAGCGCCGGCTCGCCGCCTTTCGGCTCGCGGCCAGGCTGGGCACGCCGTCGATGCCCTTGGCCGCGGCGATGCCCGCGCGAATCGCGGCAAAGTTGGCCTCGAGCGCGCTGGCCGAGCGTTTCCAGGTGTCGCGCAGCACGCCGGTCAGCTCGCCCATCGATATTCCCGCGAGCGCACCGGCCACGCCCAGCGCGACCATGTTGGTCCAGCTTCCCGCAATGCCCTTGGCTGTCTTCTTCAACGGCAGCGGAAAGTAACGGGCGCCGGCGCTGCGAAAGACGTCCGGAGCCGCGCCCTCATCGCTGTCTCCGATGATCACGCTCGTCGCGGTGAGCGGGATCTCGTCGGCAAAACGATGGACGTTCTGCCAGTCGAGCGCGAGCAGCAGATCGAAGCTGTCGTCGAGACCTTGCGTGGGCGTTTCTCCGAGACGCACCAGCGCCGCGGCCTCGCCGCCGCGTATCTGCGGGCCGCTCGTGCGCACCATCACGCCGTAGAGCCCGGCCTTCGCCGCGGCGTTCAGCAGCATCGTTCCCGCCGTCATCACGCCGCTCCCGCCGCTGCCGGCGAGCGCGATGGAAATGCTGGTCGCGGTGTGCTGCGCCGGCACCTTAATCTTTACTCTGGCATGCACGTCGAACCTCCCGCTGGAGCGCGCCACAGGTCACGCGACCTGCGGTGTCGAGCCGATCCTCGATTGAGTGCAGTAGAACGGGTCCACGCCCCGATGCAATTGATACAGATCAAAGCGCCTGCATGCAGGCTACCGCATCATTATTTACGTTAAACCGGTATTGCGGTACTGTAATACCAGAATAGACCCGAACGAGAGGTTCGGTCAAGTTCCGCCGGGTAGCGCGCCGGGTAGCGCGCCGGGTCCGGCGGGAAGCGAACGCGAGGGAGAGGACACCGATGGGCATCGATGCGCACCGCTGGCTGATGACGGCGCCGAAAGCACCGCTCGAGCGCGCCGAATTCCGCGCCGAGCCGGGCACCGGTGAGGTCGTCGTCGCGGTTGCCGGGTGCGGCGTCTGCCATACGGATCTCGGCTACTACTACGATGGCGTGCGCACCAACGCTGCGCTGCCGCTGGCGCTCGGCCACGAGATCAGCGGGCACGTTGTCGCCACCGGCGCCGGCGCCGAAGGCTGGCTCGGCAAGGCCGTCATCGTCCCGGCCGTCCTACCTTGCGGCGAATGCGACCTCTGCCGGCGCGGCCTCGCGCCGATCTGCCGCCGCCAGAAGATGCCCGGCAATGATGTGCAGGGTGGTTTTGCTTCGCACGTCGTCGTTCCCGGACGGGGGCTCTGCGAGGTCGATGCTGCGCGATTGGCGCGTGCCGGCCTTACGCTCGCCGAGGTGTCCATCGTCGCCGATGCGCTCACCACGCCCTACCAGGCGGTGCGTCGCGCGGGCGTGGCGCCCGGTGCGCTTGCCATTGTCGTGGGGGCCGGCGGTGTCGGCGGCTACTGCGTGCAGATCGCCCGCGCCTTCGGCGCAAAGGTCGTCGCGATCGACGTCGACGCGGACAAGCTCGCGGCCATAGCGCAGCACGGCGCCGCGCTGACGCTCGACGCCCGCGCACAGGATGGCAGGGCGATGAAGGCGGCGATTGCCGCGTTCGCGAAAGAGCATGGCCTCCGCTCGACCGAGTGGGTCATCTTCGAGTGTTCCGGGACGGCCGCGGGGCAGCTCACCGCGTACGGCCTGCTCGTGCACGGCGCGACGCTGTCGGTCGTCGGATTCACGATGGACAAGGTCGAAGTGCGCCTTTCCAACCTGATGGCATTCGACGCACGGGCCATCGGCAACTGGGGTTGCCCGCCGGAATCCTATCCGGCGGCGCTCGACCTCGTGCTCGACGGCAAGGTCGCGCTGAAGCCGTTCGTCGAAATGCACCCGCTCGACGACATCAATCACGTGTTTGCCGCCGTGCACGGCCACACGATCAAGAAGCGCGCGGTGCTCGTTCCCACCCGTTGAGGAAACTGCGAATGAATGCTCCGGACACCCGTCACCCCATGCGGGAATTCAAGAACCACGATCTCGTCGCCGACATCTCGAAGCCTGGTGTGCGCTACGAGAAGCGGCCGGCGACGACACCGGACGGCAAGTCTGTTGCCGGTCTCTACAACGCCTGGATCACGCTCGACAACCCGACGCAGTTCAACTCGTACACGACCGACATGGTGAAGGGCGTGATCCTCGCGTTTCGCGCGGCGTCGAACGCGCGCGACGTCAACTGCGTCGTGTTCACCGGCGCCGGCGACCGCGCGTTCTGCACCGGCGGCAACACCAAGGAATACGCCGAGTACTACGCGGGACACCCGCAGGAGTACCGCCAGTACATGCGGCTCTTCAACGACATGGTCTCGGCCATCTTCGTCTGCGACAAGCCGGTAATCTGCCGCGTCAACGGGATGCGCATCGGCGGCGGCCAAGAGATCGGCATGGCGTGCGATTTCTCGGTGGCGCAGGATCTCGCGCGCTTCGGGCAGGCGGGGCCCAAGCACGGCTCCGCGCCGATCGGCGGCGCCACGGATTTCCTGCCGCCGATCATCGGCAACGAGCGGGCGATGGTCGCCGGCGTGCTGTGCGAGCCGTTCTCCGCGCACAAGGCGTATTACATGGGGATGCTCGCCGACATCGTCCCGGCGCTGAAGCTGGACGGCGCGTTCATCGCGAATCCGCTGGTCGAGACGCGGCGCATCGTCGACGACCACGGCCGGTTCGCCTTCGGCGAGCCGAAGACCGGCGATGCCGCAAAGGAAGCGAAGGCGCTCCTTGCCCGAGGGACCGTCGACCTGGCACTGCTCGATGCGAAGGTCGACGAGCTTTGCGCGAAGCTCCTGCTCACCTTCCCCGACTGCACGACGAAGACGATCGAGGAACTGCGCAAGCCCAAGCTCGACGCGTGGAACCGCAACAAGGAGAACTCGCGCGCGTGGCTCGCGCTCAACATGGTGACCGAGGCGCGTGCCGGCTTCACGGCGTTCAACGAAGGCACCAAGGACGACCGCGAAGTGAATTTCGTGCTGTTGCGCCAGAAGCTCGCGGCGGGCGAAAGCTGGGTCGGTCCGCTTTCCGATTCGATCCAGCCCAAGGCCAAAGGCAAGGGATAGCGCGTGGCCGCGGAATCTCCGCTGAAGGACCGGGTCGAGGGCGACGGCGCGCTGCTGCGCCTCACGCTCGCGCGGCCGAAGGCAAATCTCGTCGATGCCGCGATGATCGCCGCACTGCACGGGGCGTTCGTCGCCTATCGCGGGCATCCGGGCCTGCGTGGCGTGCTGCTCGATGCCGAGGGGCCTCATTTCAGCTTCGGCGCGAGCGTCGAGGAGCACCTTCCGGACCGATGCGCCGCGATGCTTGCGTCGTTGCATGCGCTGATCCTGGCGATGATCGAATTTCCGGCGCCGATCCTGGTTGCTGTCCGCGGCCAGTGCCTGGGCGGCGGGCAGGAAGTGGCGCTCGCCGGCAGCCTGATCTTTGCAACCCCGGACGCGCAGCTCGGCCAGCCCGAGATGAAGCTGGGCGTCTTCGCGCCGGCTGCCTCGTGCCTCCTGCCGTACCGCGTCGGGCAATCGGTGGCCGAGGATCTGCTTCTCTCGGGCCGTTCGGTGAGTGGCGAAGAGGCGAAGGCCATCGGCCTCGTCCAGCATCTCGCCGCCGACCCGGAGGTGGCGGCGCAGGCGTACTTCGCGGCGCATCTTGCCGGCAAGAGCGCCGCCTCGCTGGCGTATGCGCTTGCCGCGGCACGCGGCGCCGTGATCAGCGACGTGCGGCGCCGTCTGGGCGAAGTCGAGCGCCTCTACATCGACCGGCTCATGCAGACACGCGATGCCAACGAAGGACTGGTCGCGTTTCTCGCAAAGCGCAAACCGCACTGGGAGCATCGCTGATGGCAACACCTTCGCCTGTCCTCGCAATCGTCGCGCGCTGTCAGGCGCTGTTCGACGACCTCGATCTGTCGGCCGTCAAGGAATGGAAGGCGAAAGCCCCGGGGCGCAAGGCAATCGGGTACCTCCCCGTCTACGTCCCGCGCGAGCTGATCCATGCAGCGGGGATGCTTTCCGTCGGTATTCTGGGCGGCGGCGACCAGCTCGAAGTGATCCAGGGCGACGCCTACTACCAGAGCTACATCTGCCGCATTCCCCGTTCGACGATCGAACTCGGCCTGACCGGTCGTCTCGATTGCCTCGACGGCGTGCTGTTTCCGTCGATCTGCGACGTGATCCGCAACCTGTCGGGCATGTGGCAGCTCCTGTTCAAGGACAAGTACGTCAAGTACTTCGACGTGCCGCAGAACTACGTGGACGCGATCGGTGGAACCTTTTATATCCATGAACTCGAGGTGCTCCGCGACGACTTGGGGAAGCTGCGCGGAGCCCCGATCACCGACGCCGAGCTCAACGCGTCGATCCGTGTCTTCAACACCAACCGCGGGGCGATCCGCGACTTGTACGCGTACCGCGCCGCGAAGCCGTGGCAGGCGCCGACGGCTGAGGTCTACCTGGTCCTGCGCGCCGGTATGGTGCTGCCGCCCGAAGAGCACACGCAACTCGTGCGCGACTATATCGCCGCCGCCGACGCGGTACCTCGGCCGAAGCGCGACAACGCGCGCGTCGTGCTGACCGGAGCGTTCTGCGAACAGCCGCCGCTGGCACTGATCAAGTCGATCGAGATGTCGGGCTGTTACATCGTCGACGACGACTTCATGCTGGTGACGCGCTGGCTTCTCGACGACGTTCCGGCAGACGACGATCCGCTCGACGAGCTGTCGAAGGCGTTCCTGCATCGCTCCGCGACCACCGCCGCCAAGTACGAAACGACGCGGGAGGAAAAGGGCGTGTTCCTGCTGCAGCAGGTCAAGACCCGCGCGGCGGAGGGCGTGATCTTTGCCGCCCCCTCGTTCTGCGATCCGGCGCTGCTCGAACGGCCGATGCTGCAGGACGTCATGGGAAAGCACGGCGTGCCGCACACCGCGTTCAAGTACGCCGAGAACACGGGACAGATGGCCCCGATCCGCGAGCAGGCCGGCACCTTCGCCGACTCGATCAAGTTGTGGAGCGCTGCATGACGACCACCGCCGCAATGCCCGCGAGTGCCAAGAAGCCACAGAATGTGCAGAAAGAAGACGCGATGTGGCTGCAAAAGGAGCTCATCAACAGCAACTACCACGACCTCGCGACCGCGCATCAGATGGGGCGCAAGGTGTCCGCGACGTTCGTGCCGGGCAATCTCAACGAGCTCCTGATGTGTTTCGACTTCGCGCGGAGCCTGCCGGAGACCAACGCGCTGCAGAACGGCATGCGCAAGAAATCCGGCAAGATGATCATGGACGCCGAGCGCGACGGCCAGTCGGAGGACGTCTGCACCTACGTGAAGGCCGATCTCGGGATGATGATGGGCGGCGAGATCGGCCCCACGGGCGAAGTCCTGCCGAAGCCCGATGTCCTGCTGCTCTCCTACACCGGCTGCTTCACCTTCATGAAGTGGTTCGAGCTGATCCGTCACAAGTACGGCTGCGAGACCGTGATGCTGCACGTGCCTTATCAGGGCGAGGGCAGGATCGCGCCCAACATGCGCGAGTACGTGGTGAAGCAGCTGAAGGAGACCGTCATCCCGACGCTCGAGCGGATCTCAGGCGTCAAGTTCGACATCGACCGGCTGCGCCAGTACATGAGGGAATCGGCGAAGGCCGAGGACGATCTCGTTGCCGTGCTGCAGTCGGCGAAAAATCGCCCGTCGCCGATCGACGGCTATTTCGGCGCCGTCTACTACATCGGGCCGATCTTCACCGCGTTCCGGGGCATGCCGGAGGCGTCCGAGTACTACCGCGTGCTGCGGCAGGAGATCGAGCAGCGCGTGCGCGAGGGCAAGGGTCCGATCACGCCTGAAGGCGAGATGGGCGACGAGAAATACCGGCTGGTCGTCGAGGGGCCGCCCAACTGGACCAGCTTCCGCGACTTCTGGAAGATGTTCTACGACGAAGGCGCCGTCGTCGTCGCCTCGACGTATTCGAAGGTCGGCGGCGTCTACGATTTCGGCTTCCGCCACGATCCGGAGCATCCGATCGAATCGCTCGCCGACTATTGCCTGGGCTGCTACACGAACCTCAACCTGCCGTCGCGCGTCGACATGATCTGCAAGTACATCGACGAGTACCAGGCGGACGGTCTCCTGATCAACTCGATCAAGAGCTGCAACAGCTTCTCGGCGGGGCAGCTCCTGATCCTGCGGGAGGTGGAAAAGCGCACCGGCAAGCCGGCCGCGTTCATCGAGACCGACCTGGTCGATCCGCGCTACTTCTCGGCGGCCAATGTCAAGAACCGGCTCGAAAGCTACTTCCAGATGGTCAAGGCAAAGCGCGTCGCATCCGGCGCCGCGCACTGAGGGTCATGAACCCCCCAAGCTCACTATGTGCGGCTTCGCCGCATCCCGCTTCGCGGGACCAGCCTTCGGCTGTCCTGCGGCCTTCGGCCTGGTGTTCGCTACCCCCCGAGGGGGGCGCTCAGCGCCCTTCGGGCGGCCGTGCGGGCGGATGAACGACCCCCACGCTCACTGCGTTCGCTGCCCCCCGAGGGGGCGCTGAGGAGAACCGCATGCGCTGCTTCATCGGCATCGATCTGGGTTCCACGACCACCAAGGCCGTGGTCATGGACGAGAATCGGAACGTGCTCGGCCGCGGCATCACGAACTCGCGCTCGAATTACGACACGGCGGCGGCGATCGCCAAGCAAGAGGCACTCGTCAACGGCCGCTTCTATCTTTTCCGGCAGGCGCTCGCGCGTACCGGCGCGCTCAACGGTGCGCTCGACGGGTTTCTCGGCCAGCTCGAGCGGGATTTTCGCTCGGAGCAGTACCTGGAGCAGCTCGGCGATCTCGAAGCGACCTGCCAGCGGAGCCTCGCGACTGCCAAGTTCGGCGACGCGACAAAGGCCGTCGGCGACGCGCTGACCGAGGTGTTCAAAACGCTAACGGCAGAGGCGCCGATGCTGTTCGCGCCCGGAGCGAAGCGCAAATCGGATTTCTTTCGCGACATCGCAGGTGGCCAGTACCTCGCAACGGGCGAGGCCGTTGCAAAGGCGTCCGGCATCCGCTACGACTTCCTGCTCAATGTGTTCGACCGTTCGATCATCGAAGTCGAGAATCGCGCCTACGGTGACTCCATCAGGCGGCATCTGCTCGCGGCGCTGGAGCGTACCTTCGTCGAATTGCCCGACACCGCGAGCCGGCGCAGTCAGGTGGAAGCGCCGATCAAGGGGATCCTCGACACCGACATGGAGGAAACCTACGTCGTCGGCACCGGCTATGGGCGTGCGCGCCTGCCGTTCTCGAAGGAGCACGTCCGCTCCGAGATCCTGTGCCACGGGCTTGGCGCGCACGTGATGTATCCCGGCACGGCGACGGTGCTCGACATCGGCGGCCAGGACACCAAGGCGATCCAGGTCGATCCGAACGGAATTGTCGAGAGCTTTCAGATGAACGATCGGTGCGCGGCGGGCTGCGGCCGCTACCTCGGCTACATCGCCGACGAGATGAACATGGGTCTGCACGAGCTGGGGCCGATGGCGATGAAATCCACCAAGACCATCCGCATCAACTCGACGTGCACGGTATTCGCCGGCGCGGAGCTGCGCGACCGGCTGTCGCTCGGCGACAAGCGCGAGGACATCATGGCCGGTCTGCACCGCGCGATCATCCTGCGCGCAATGTCGATCCTCGCACGCTCGGGCGGCATTCGCAACGAGTTCACGTTCACCGGCGGTGTGGCGAAGAACGAAGCCGCGGTGAAGGCGCTGCGGGACCTCATTCGCGAGAACTACGGCGACCTGACGCTCAACATCAATCCCGACTCGATTTACACCGGCGCGCTCGGCGGCGCGACGTTCGCCTGGCGCGCCGTGGTCGAGGAGGGAAAGTCGGTGGAGGCACGAACGTGAGCCCCGGTCGGAGACGCGAACCCGTTGCTGGGCGCAGCGCAGACCAGAACTGTACGGAGGCGAGGACGTGATTCATACGATAGGCATCGACATCGGCTCGGGCGCCGTCAAGACGACGCTGTTCCGCTCGGAGGGCGACACGCACGAGTGGCTCGCGAAGCGCTGCGAGCGCATCCGCCGGCGCGACCCGATGCAGCTCGCGCAGGAGGGCTTCGACGGCGTGCTGGCAGACGCGGGCTTGACGAAGTCCGACATCGAGTACACGGCGACCACCGGCGAGGGCGAGAACGTCAAGTTCGCCACCGGCCACTTCTATTCGATGACCACGCACGCGCGCGGCGGAGTCTTTCTGCACCCGGGCGCGAAGGCCGTCGTCGACATCGGCGCGCTCAACGGCCGCGCCATCTACGTCGATGCGCGTGGCAAGGTGCTGTCGTACAAGATGACGAGCCAGTGCGCGTCGGGCTCCGGCCAGTTCCTCGAGAACATCGCGCGCTACCTCGGCGTGGCGGTCGAAGAGATAGGCTCGCTGTCGAAGACCTCGCAGAATCCCGAGAAGTGCAGCTCGATCTGCGCCGTGCTGGCGGAGACCGACGTGATCAACATGGTGTCACGCGGCATCGCGACACCGGACATCCTGAAGGGCATCCACCTGTCGATGGCGTCGCGGATCGTCAAATTGCTGAAAGTCACGGGCATCAAGGACGGCACGGCGCTCATCACAGGCGGCCTCGCGCTCGATGCGGGCCTCCTCGCCGCGATCCAGGAGGAGATGGTCAACGAAAAGGTCAGCGTGACCGCCATCAGTCATCCCGATTCGATTTACGCCGGCGCGATCGGCGCGGCGCTCTGGGGTGCCTTCCGGCACGCAAAACTGCGCGAACTGGAAGAACGCGCCGCAGCCTAGGCCTAGGGCGGAAGTTTGCCGGAACCTGGGGGCTCGCGTGGCACTGCTCATCGACGAGAACTGCACCGCCTGCGATGCCTGCAAGCCCGCATGTCCCAACGAAGCGATCAGCGTCGGCGATCCGATCTACGTGATCGATCCCATGCGCTGCACGGGTGAGTATCGGTCGCCGGTCACCTTGATCGGGGACTCGCGATCGCGAGACGTCGACCGATTCCATCACGCCGCCGCACGACGCTCGAGCGCCAGGTGAACCAGCCCGCGGGCGCACGCGAACGAGTGCCCCCACAGGTTTACTTCGCGCGGCAAAGTGCTTAGGTCCCGCGGCCTGCCGGGTGCCGCGAGCTGAAATGCGCCATCAACGCGGACCGTCCCGAATTCCAGCGTGTCGTCGGCCACGACGGCGTGGACGCCCGGCAGCGACGCCGGTAGTGCGCCCGGCCGGTCGGGCCGCGCGGAGGCGACGAGTATGGAGCCCGCTTCCAGCGCGGCCGCGCAAGCTTTCGTCAACGCGCCTTGTCCCGGACCGGGCGTGACCGAGAGGCTGAGGTTCACGAACTCGCACTGTTCGGCCGCGGCACGCAGAATTGCGCGGGCGACGAGCGACGGGTAGGTGGCATCTGCGGTGCCGAACGCACGGACCGCGAAGATTTCGGCATCGGGGAAAGCCTCGCGTATGACTCCCGCAACGGCCGTCCCGTGGCCGACAAGGTCCCGGAAGTCTCCGTCCTCGTGAATATGCCCATCCCCCCCGACATAGATGCGGCAGCCCGAGACGCTCCCCCGCACATGGGAGTGCCACGGGTTCACGCCGGTGTCGACGATGCCGATGCGAAGAACTGCCATCATCCCGTTCTTGCAACGGGTCAGTCGCCGCCGGTCGTGCACACGCCCATCGCGATCGGTGGATCCGTCCAGGATCGATCGGACATCAGGAGCGCGCGCAGTTCGTCGGGGGCGACGCCGGTCAGCCGGCCGTCATGCAGGAACAGCATGCGGTCATACTCGTCCAATCCAATCGGCCGGTGAGAAATCACGAGGGCGGTGCGATCGGAAAACGCTTCCCATAGGTGTTGGCGGATACGGGCCTCGGTCTCGAGATCGAGTCCCGAAAAGGCCTCGTCGAGCACAATGGCCTTTGGATTGCGCAGAAAGACGCGCGCGAGGCCAACCCGCTGGCGCTGGCCGTCGGAGAGCGAGAGACCGCGCCCGCCGATGATCGTCCGATACCCATCCGGCAGGGCGTTGATGAAGGTGTCGGCTTCGGCCATGGCGGCCGCGCGCTCGAGGTCGCGGGTGGTCGCGCCGGGATTGCCGTATCGCAGGTTCTCCTCCACGGTGGCGTGCAGCAGGAAAGGCTCGGCCCCCGCGTAACCGAGATCCGCCCGGCGAGAATCGGTGCGGTTTGCGTTGGCGGGTTGACCGAAGACGCGGACCGAACCCGCGGTCGGCTGCCGGAGGCCGAAGAGCAGATGCACCAGTGTGGACTTGCCTGCGCCCGACGCGCCGAAAAGTCCCACACGCTCACCGCGGCGCACGTTGAGATTCAACCGGTGGAATACCGGCGGATTCCCTGCGTAGGCAAATTCGACGTCGCGTATCGCGATGACGTCGTCCCCCGAAGCGATGACGGCAGGCGCCACCGTCGGTCGCGTCACCGCTTCGTCCGGCCCCATGACTTCGACGACGCGGGCGAGGCTCACGCGCGCCTCCTGGAAGTTGCGGACGAGTCCGAGCAGGCCCTGCGCCGGACCGAACAGGCGCCCCTGATACAGGACGAACGCGACGAACGTGCCGAGGCTGATCGTCCCGGCTTCGAGCAAGCTGCCGCCGGCGACATAGATCCACGCAAGGGAGCACGTCAGCAGCAGTCCCGGCGCGCCCGTCGACATGGAGTCCAGCACCTGGAAGTCCACGACTTCACGATTGAGCTTCTGGCTGGCGGCGGTGAGCCGCGCTTCATCCTCGCGCTCGGCACGATGGAAGCGAATCGCACGCAATGCGGCCAGCCGCTCGGACAGGAAGTGCGAGAGGTCGGCCATCGCTTCGCGTACACGCCGCGTCTTTGCCTCGACGGGACCGCGAAACGCCATCGTGGCGAGGAGCGCAAGGAACACGCCGGCAAAGCTCCAAAGCGCGAGCGTGGGTGACAGAATGAACGTGATGACCGCCGCCACGCCAAGGAACAGGACGTTCTGGACAGCTCCCAGGAGGCCGTCGACGAGCAGCGTTTGAATGCGTGGCACGTCGGCGCCAAATCGGGTAAGGAGGTCGCCGTGCCGAAAGGGCTCCACGGCGTTCAGCGGTCCGTTCACGCAGCGCTGAAAGAGCGACGAGCGAAGGTCTGCCAGGAGGTCGGCCGAAAGGCGGGCATGGACGCGACCCGATACGGTGGCCAGTACGAGATCGAGAATGGCCAGTACGACGAGCACGGCCGCGATCGTCGGGACCGAGGAAAAATCGCCGCGCATCGCGACCGCATCCACGAACGCCTTGCCGAGGAGCGGCGTTGAGAGCGAAACGGCCGCGCCGCCGAGACCGAGCAGAAAGACGATGGCGAGCGCCCGTCTCTTGCCGGACAGATGGTGCGTGAAGCGCAGAAGCATCGTCAGCACGACCGGTCTCCGTTCGTCCAAACATCGGGGTAGTAGCAAAGGTGGGCGTCCTTGCAGAGTTCGGGGGCACCTCGCCGAGCCACCACGGCATCGCGGATGATTTCCGCCGTCGCCCCATTGCCGGCAGCGCCAAGCGCGACCGCGGCCAGTTCGACCGAGGCCACTTTGCGCGCGAGCGGGGCCTCGCGCCCCACGACCTTGAGGCTGACCACGCCCGCGCGTGCGAGTCGAGGCAGGGCGCACAGACCGCAAGGGCCGAGCGTGTAGCCCCTGCTCGTCTGGCAACCACAATTGTTGAGCGTCCACTTCCAGAACTCGTAACGTTCGCCGAGTCCACGGGATTTGTCGCCGAAACGGTCGTCGATGCAATAAGGGCCGAACGTGTGCGTCGTGGCGCAGATGCCTTCTTCGAACGCGCAGCCGTCGTTCAACAGGAACGCCTCCCACTCGAGCCCTGGGATCGCCGTTTCCTCGATTTCGCAGAGCGTCATGTGCCGTGGCAGGATGACGCGCGAAACGCCGAGGGACCGGTAGAACTCGGCGGCGCCGGCGTTGCGGCAACTGGCGAGGCTCGAGATGTGCACTCTCGGGGCGAGTCCTTCCTCGCACAACGCAAGGAGAAGTTCCCATTCGGCCACGATGAGCGCGGCGACGCCGACATCGTCGAGAAGCGTCCTGCCGAACTCGACGAGGCGGGACACGGCGCCCGCGGGGTAGGAGGGCGCGTTGAGCGTCGCATAGACCGGCCGGGGGCCGGCTGACGCGATGATGCGGCGAAGATCTTCCTCGTCCCGCACACCGGCAGATCTGGGATTGCGCCGGTGAACCCACGTCGGGCCGAAGGCTTCATCCCAACCGGGCGGTGTCAGGCCACAGTAAAACTCGTGGGCGCCCGCGGCGCAGAGCGGCGCTACTTCGTCGGAATCACGAAGCGGGGCGAGGATCTTCAAGGCGTCGCCGTGTCGTGCAGGACAATCCGATCGGTGCGGGTCAGCCAGGCAGGCACGACTTCGCGCGGGACTTCGTAGAAGACCGTATTGCCGCCTCTCCAATGCGGGAGCGCCGTGTCCTGACGTCGCACCGATAGTGGCTTCCCCCGGCACGGCGCCGGACAGGAATCGGCGAGGGCCTTGGTGAAACCGTTGCCTTGCGGGTAAAGACCGGCCTTCAGCGGACAGCCGCGGCCCGACGCTGCGAATGTGAAGGGAAGATGGAGCGCCCGGCGGAGCCCGACACCCGTGGCGTCGGGTCCATCGCCCAGGTACCCACCGTCGAGGTCCACGTCGGTCTCGATCGCCTCGACGCCGAGATCCGTGAGAAATCGGCGCAG
This sequence comes from uncultured beta proteobacterium, assembly GCA_963695725.1. Classification (GTDB taxonomy): domain Bacteria; phylum Pseudomonadota; class Gammaproteobacteria; order Burkholderiales; family Casimicrobiaceae; genus CAIWHR01. Next base: position 455,425 of record CAVOHM010000001.1, on the reverse strand, counting down.
CCGCCCATATCGTGACGAGTCATGCGCCGCGCCGCCGGCCGGAGCATCGCGATAGGCGCGGGGATCTCGCAGCGACCGATTCATGAGTCGACCCGCGCGGCGTGGCAGGAACGCGTGTCGTTCGCGGAGCAATCCGAGCATGCCCCAGTCGTTCCAGACGACCGCGGGCTCCCGATTTCTGTTCGCGAGTCCGATCAGGAGACGCCCGACGGTGCGCAGTCCGTTGGGCGTGAGAAGCGGCGTCAGCAGCGTGGGTTCCCAGCCGCGCTCGCGCGCAAAAGCACAGAATGCGTCGGCTTCAGGGAGGTCCGGCAGGCGGTCCTCGCAGAATTCGGTTCCGAAATACAGCGCGACCGTGGATCCCTCCGGGAGCACGTTCCGCCACGCGGGCGGACACGCGTCGCGCGCATCATCCGGCGCATCGGCGGGACTCGTGAGGCGAAGTCCGTATTCCACGCCACGTCAGAATGCGATGCGCCGCAGGTCCATGCCATCGGTCGCCATCTGCAGCACCTTCCGCGGCTTCAGCGTGGCCGCGTCGTAGATCGTCAGCGTGGACCCGCCGCCGGCGACGTAGATCTTCTTCCCGTCGCCCGACACATTGACGCCGTAGCAGGTGCCCTCCTTGATCGGGACCGATGCAACGTAAGTCTTCTTCGCGAGGTCGATGACGGTCAGGTCGTCCATCACCGCGTAGGCTCGCTTGCGATCTGGCGCTAGAACCACGGAGTAAGCCATCGCCGGCTCACCCGTGAGGGCCATGTCCTCGATGGTGCCACTTTGTTGATCGACCAACAGCAGCCCCATGTACTTCTCGGTGTAGTAGTTCATGCTGGCTACGCCACCGTTGTCGAACGCGTAGTCCCAGAACGGAAGAATATTCATTCCCTTGTCGAACATGGATACGGTCTCCACGACAACGAGGTCCCCGCCCGACGTGTCGATCTTGTAGAGGTCCTTGCCGAACGCATAGATCGTCTTGCCCCCTTTGACGCTGACAAGGTGCGCCACGCCCCAGGGCACTTCGACGCTGCGCAGCAGTTTTCCCGTCGCGAGGTCGAACTGCGCCACCACGGGTTTGCCGATCACCACCTCGCCATTGTTGGTCTTGCGCGACATGAACCCGCCATAGGCGGTCTTGCCGTCGGGATCGACAACAAAGCCGAACATCAGACGATCCCAGCCGTCGTTGCTCACGTCCGCCGTGGCCACGACGTTGTTGTGCTCCAGGTCGACCTTGTGTACCAGGTGCCGGTTCGTCGCGACGTAAAGGAACTTGCGGTCCGCGGTAAGCCCCACCTCGCGCGTCGCGCCTTTGATCGGAATGTCGGCGACGATCGTGTCGGATTCGCCATCGATGACCTGAATGACCTCGTAGCCGAGGTAGTAGAACCGGTCAACGGCGTCGGCGCGTCCTGCATGCGCGGCGCCGAAGCCCGATGCGAGAACCAGCAGGAGAAGGTGCTTCCATCCCATGTCGTCCTCCTAGTCGTACTTCAGGTTGCGCCAGTCGCGCGCCACGTTCGGGCAGGCCACATCGAAATCCTTGTGGTTGACGAGTCCATCCGGCACCTGCGCAGGCCACCAGCAGTCGCCGGCGCAGCCGTGGAAGTCGCGGGCCGACGCCTGGCAGTTTCCGATCGGATAGGTAGGCCGCGGGTTGGTCTCCCACCCGGTGTCGAAGATCGTCGTGCATCCCTGCGGCATGACCGGAGGGCCGCCGAGGGCCTCCGCGGTCTTCTCCTCGCCATCGGCCAGGCGCGCGATGGCTCGCGCTTTTTCGTTCAACGCTTCGATCCGCTTTTTCTTCATGAGCTTCTCCCGTACGGAAGTTCAGCCATCGGCCCGCCGTCCGAGGAAGGCGAGCACCGGGTTGTTGCGGTCGCGGCAAAGATCGGCATAGACGCGAATGCCGAGTTCGAGCCAACGCCGGATGAAGGCGCAGGATCCACCGGGAGGAAGTCCCAAATGGACCTCGCGCAGATGGTTCTCGTAGTGGCAGCCGCCGGCGCAAAGGCTCCTCGCCCAGCACGCGCTGCACGCTTCCGTGCGGGGCACCGCCTGTGCCGAGAGGCACGAACGAATTTTCGCGTGGTCGACACCGCTGTCGAGATCGCCGGCACCGAAGCGATCCTCTCCGGCGAAACGGTGGCAGAGATAAAAGCGGCCCCCGGCGTCCATCGCGAGATATCCGAGCCCCGCGCCACAGGGCGCCCCTTTCACCTGGCCCAGATGGAGCCGCGCAAGGAGGTCGAGGAGGTTCGAGAACGGCAGTACGCGCCCTTGCGCGGCGTTCCTCGCAAATCGTTCGGCGACGAGCGAGAAGCCCGCAAACAGTGCGTCGTCCTGTTCGGGCGTCGGCAACAGATTCGCGGTAATCGGGCTCGCCGGCGCGATGCCCACCTCGAGGAACCCGAGACCGAGTACGTGCTCGAACACTTCCGGAACGCGTGACCATTGCGAAGGCGTGAGGGTGACGCGCGCCGCGGGTGGCCGAGACGCGCGCGCGCGAAAGAGCTTGAGGCCGGCCACGACATCCGCGTAGGTGCCGCCGCCGTTCTGGCGCGAATAGCGGCGGTTCGCATCGTGCAGATCGGGGGGGCCGTCGATGCTCACGGAGACTCCGACGTGGTGCTCGCACAGAAAATCGAGCGCCGCGGGTGTGAACCGCGTGCCGTTGGTGGTGAGCGAGACGATTAGCTTCTTACCCACGCCACTCGCCGCGGTCTCCGCTTCCAGCACGGCCGCCTTGATGGCGGGAAGATTCAGCAAGGGCTCGCCGCCGAACAGGACGAGGGTGACCTGCTCGCGGTCGCCGGACGCCGCCACCAAGTGACGCGCGGCGCGCCGGGCGAGCTCGGGAGGCATGAGCCGAGGCGCGCCGCCATAGGTTCCACCGCCCGCGTAGCAATAGGAGCAGCGAAGATTGCAGCTTTGAGCCACTTCAAGGACGAGCGTGGCGAGCGGTACGTCGGCCGGGTCGATCGGCGCTGACGGAGTGGAATGCCGGAACCGGGACGGGATCAGCACGCGCGCATCCCGCAACGCCTCCAGAACCTCCCTGTCAGTGCGCGGCACGTCCGGCAGAACGATCGCTTCCTGCGTGCGCCAGCGTGACAGGACGTCGCGCGTCGTTGCGTCGAGCGCGAAGAGGCTCGCCTGATCCGCGCCAAAAAGAAGGGCGTTGCCGTTTGGCGTGGCGGCAGACTCGAAGATCCTGTGGTCCGCCCAGACGTAAGTCGCGTTCATCGTATCCGTTGGATGAGGTCGGGCATCGTGACCGCAAGCTGCGCCTGCGCCTGGAGCGCTCGGGTGCCGCTCGTGTAACGCGCCACGACCTTGACGAGGCCGCTGTTCTCCGCCGAATAGTTGCGCAGCGGATTCGGACCATAGTCGCCCATCGGCAGAAACGTCCCGTTGGAGGTGATGCCGCCGACCCACCGCAGATCGTCGTCGTCCGGACGGGTCTTGTCTTCGGCAAGCCGGAAGGTCGCCGGAACCGGGCCCAGCGCGACCTTCGCGGCCTTTTTTCCGCTCCCGCTTTTCGCGTAGGCGATCGCCTCGAACTGAACACCCTCGGCCGGATAATGCACTCCAGCGGACAGCCGTGCGCGCCCTATTTCCGGTACGATCGCGATGAAGTCGATCTGCGGCGTGAGCCGAATCATTCCGGCGTCGATGCCTTTCACGGTCAACTTTGCTTCGGAGAGCTTCTCCGCATTGCTCACCACCTGGAGTTCGAGCGCGCCTGGCGTAACGCGCTTGATGCCGAGCACTTTGACGGCGCCTCCGGCGAACGAAATATCGGCGACCGTGGCGTCGGGCAAGTTCACTCCCTCGACGGTGAGACGGGCCTTCTCCCCTTTGACGAGAAACGCCGGAACGACACGCGCGATCCTGGCAATGCCGTCGTTGCGCAGCCAGGTCGCGCCGGACGTGCGGAAATTCGGGGCGGGGAAATGCGACTCGCCACGTACCTCGTCGCCGGAAACGATGTACGCCCCGTTGACCGCGAAGCCGTTGTTCTTCGTCCGCGTGCGCAGCGCATAGCCGCCGTAGAGCGTGCTTTCGCCGGCAAAGGTTTCGGACGTGCCGTCGCTGTAGTCGAGATTGCCCGCAAGCTTGTACTCGGCGTTGCCGGCATCGGCGATTCGGACCTCGCCGCGATAGGTCCCCCGTCCAGGCTCGTGGCCGAATACGCCCCAGACTCCGTCGAGTTTCGCCGCCGGCACGGACCACGGCTTGCCGTAAGGCAATTGCCTGGCCAGATACGCGAGCACCGCGTCGGCTTCCGCAATCCAGTGCATCTCGCGCATTTGCAAGATGACTGTCGGGGCGACGGCAAGGTGAAAATCCGTCAGCTTGGCCCAGTTCTCCGGGGTCATCCGGTAGGAGAAGATCTTGCCTGCCGTGTGGCATCGCACGCAGGTGGCATACAGCCTTTTCTCGTCCTGGTCGACGGGGGTCTCCACCTGCTGGGAGTTGTGCCACAGGCTCAGATACGACACCCTCGCTTGCTCTGCAGGGGTAAGGATCTGGGTGGTGGAAAGCTCCTTCAACAGCCCGTCCATCTCGCCCTTCTTGAGCCCCATCCCGTAGAGCCGCCGCATCCGGTCGACGATGACCGTCCACTCCTCCGGTGTCGTCCGCAGTTCTTCCACGCGCGGAATCCGGCCATCCGCAGCGGGGGCATGGCATTGCGTGCATTTCGCCCAGACCAGCGAGTTCTGGTCGAACGCCTGCGCACCGCCGGCCATCATCAGCATCGTCAGGCCGACGCCAATTCCAAGTGTCCTGGTCCAATGCATCCGCTGTGCCTCCCGTGGTCAGCCAGCATTCCGCGCGCTTCCGCGTTGTCGCAATGCCAAGCGATGGCGACAACTCGGAAGCTTATGTCCCGAAAAATCGCCTGTACTTGTGCGACATCAAGTAAACGACCCGAAACCCGGAAGCGCCGCAGACCTCGGTTCCGGCCGCGGGAACGCGCTACGCGGCGCTCGGCGCGCGGGTTTTCCGGCGCAGGGTTTCCGACGGGAGTTCGCTGAACATCCGCTTGTAGTCGGTAACGAAATGACCTGCATGCCAGAATCCCCATCTCGCAGCGATGTCGAGCACCGAGCCCGCGGCTGGGGTGGCCGCCTTGAGATCGCGCCGCACGCCGTTCAAGCGCAATGCGCGGAGAAAGCGCACCGGGTTGAGGCCCAGCACCTGTTGAAAGCTGTATTGCAGCGTGCGCCGGCTGACGCCCAGTTCCACGCACAGATCGGCAACGGTGATCGGCTGGTCGATACGGTTGCGCATATAAGCTTTCGCCGCGTCGACGATGTGCTGGCGGCTCGGGCACGGCAGCTTCGGTGCCGCACTATCGTCGGCATTGGCGACGACTCTGATGAGCGCGCGCAGCAACGATTGTTCCAGCAAGCGTTGCGTTTGGCGAAACCGCAACGCCGCGGGATTCGCGACCTGCGACTGCAGCACCGACATCAGCAACCGGCGGAATTCGTCGAGTCGTCCGGGGTCGGATTTGAGAACGCCCTTGCCGCCGAACGCGGTTGCGATGTCGCGTTGCTCGATCTGCTGCGCGTGCGTTTCCAGCGAGCGTTCGTCTACAACGAGCCCCAGGATGTCGAAGCCGCGCGGCGTGTAGAAGTCGAGTTCATCGTCGCCGCCCAACGTCACCAATGTCTCGGTGTCGACGACCTGCCCCCGGAAAAGCGCGGCGCCCTCCAAACGCATCGGCACGCCGACCGCGCGCGACCCCTTCCACGGCGCTCCGGATTCGTGGACTGCCTCACTGGTCGTCTCGCGAAATATCTGCACGCCGCTGTAGGACACCTCATGCAGGCTGCCGACGAACCGCCCGGGCGTCATCTGCTCGTAGAGCTGCTTCCATTGCTTGAGGTTCGCGGCCTGATCGTCGATGTCCGAACTCGTTATGCGGCTCATCGAATACGGTGCGGTATCGCCGCCGCAATGGGGAGATCCGAAGGATGCAGCGGCCAGTGTTGCCGCCGGCATGTCCATCATGCGGCCATCCGAACAGGCATCTCAATCCCCAGGGGCAGCGATCCTTGCCGATGACGGCAGCACGGCGTCTATCACTCGTGCTTTCTTCAAGGTTCGTACCGTGTTCTCGATGACGACGTGGTTCCTTGATCTGCGATAAGGATGCCGTCCGCGCGTTGCCGATTTGGGATAACCACTGCCGTGACAGGCAGCGACAATCGGTCACAAGAATCGCTCGGCCCAGCTGCGCGTGGTCGAGTGCCAGCAACAAAGCGGCCGAGGCGGCGATGTTGCGCTGCAGCAGCCGCCGCCGGAGCACTGAATTGCTTTGCGTGCCGCATTGCGCAGGTGGCAAACGGGGCCTCGACGATGCGCGGCAGGACGCGCGGCGATTGGCACCGGTCCGGCGGGCGTGGGGTACCGAGTCGAACAGACGAAGGAGCAGATGAAATGATGCGCACATTTGCAGGACTGACCCGCTTGACCCGGCTCGTGTTGGCTTTGGGTGTTCTGTTTCCGACCGCCGCCGTCTGGGGCGCTGTCGGCGAACAGGAGGCCACGCAGCTCGGACGGAATCTGACTCCGGTAGGCGCCGAGAAGGCGGCGAACAAGGACGGCGCGATTCCCGAGTGGACGGGGGGATTCACGACGGCACCGGCCGGCTGGAAGCCCGGCCAGAAGCGGATCGATCCTTTCGCTGCCGACAAGCCGGCGTTCGCGATCGACGCCTCCAACGTCGACCGCTACAAGGACAAGCTCACCGACGGCCAGGTCGCGCTCGTCAAGCAGCTCAAGGGTTATCGGATGGACGTCTACCCGACTCGGCGCAGTTGCGGATTTCCGGATTTCGTCTATGAGCGCACAAAGATCAACGCCCGCGAGGCAAAGCTCGCGGCGAACGGGTGGGGCCTCGAGAAGGCCGTCGGTGCTGCCGTCATGTTCCCGATCCCGAAGACCGGCGCCGAAGCCGTTTGGAACCACAAGGTTCGCTACATGGGTGACGGCCGCATCGAGTACTACGCGACGATCTTCTCGAACAAGGGCGGCGACTTCACGCCGCTGGTGCAGGACCAGTGGACCTGGGTGCCATTCCATACGCCCAAGAACAGGGGAGTGGATGAAGTCGCCGGCGTCGAGATGAAGCTCCTCAATGCGGTCGTCTCGCCGGCGGCGCGCGTCGGCGAGCTCATTCTCGCGCATTGGTTCTTCAACGAAGCGAGCGACGCGTGGCTCTATTTCCCGGGGCAGCGGCGTGTGCGCCGCGCGCCATCGTTCAACTACGACAACCCGGTGCCCGGTTACGAGAATCTGGAGACGGTCGACCAGTACCCGATGTACGCCGGCGCGATGGACCGCTACGACTGGAAACTCGTTGGCAAGCAGGAGTTGTACATCCCGTACAACAACTACAAGTGGATCGACAAGAGCCACAAGTACAAGGACGTCTATCTTGCCGACTTCGTCAACCGCGATCTCGTCCGCTACGAGTTGCACCGCGTGTGGAAGGTCGAGGCAACGGTGAAGCAGGGCATGCGCCACCAGTTCGCGAAGCGCGTCTTCTATCTCGACGAGGACAGCTGGGCGTTGATGATCGCCGACCTGTACGACGCTCAGGGCAAGCTGTGGCGCGTCCAGGAATCGAGCGTCTACCCTGCCTACGAGATCCCCGCCTGCGTCGGGCAGGAATTCATTTCCTACGACCTCACGGTGGGCCGCTACATTGCGGAGAATGCGACGCAGGAGCGGCCGGAGACCGACTGGCTCGCCGGGCGCGAAGGTCGGATCGACCCGAAGAGATTCAGTCCCGACGAATTGCGTCGGGTGGGCGAACGCTGATGGTGCGCACGGACGCGGCGCCGGCACGTCGCCGACGCGCTCACGACAGGGAGAAATCATGAACGGACAAATCCAGTTCGCCCTCCGGTGGAAGGAAACCGCGCGCGCCGTGGCGCTGGGCGGCGCCATTGCACTCGCGGCGCCGGCTGTCTCGGCATTCACCTTCGAGTCCGACGACGTCAGGGGCAGCTTCGACTCGACGGTCTCGTTCGGCATGCAGTGGCGGATGTCGGCGACGAGCTGCCGCATCATCGGCAACGACAACGGCGGCTGCGTGCCGACCACCGGCAAACTGGGCGAGGTCGTGAACGGCCCCGGGTTCGGCTACACCGCGGACCCTGATTTCAACTACCTGCAATCGGACAACGGCAATCTGAACTTCAAGAAAAACCAGCTGGTCTCCACCGTGCTCAAGGGAAACCACGAACTCACGTTGAAGTTCCGGGACGGCTGGAGTGCGCTCGGACGCTTCTCGTGGCTCTACGACCCGTCGGCCGACAATACGGAGCGAACGCCGCTCTCCGACGGCGCGAAGAACATAGCGGTCCACAACATCACGCTGCTCGATCTCTGGGTGGCCAAGGATCTGGAGCTGGGCGACAAGCCGGCCAAGGTGAAAATCGGCAACCAGGTGTTAAGCTGGGGCGAGGACATCTTCATCTACGGCGGCATCAACATCATCAATCCGATCGACCTCACGCGAGCGCACAAGGCCGGCGTCCAGCTCAAGGAAATCTTCCGGCCCGCGCCGATGGTTTCGTTCAACCTGGGGGCGACCAACAATCTGTCTGTCGAAGGTTTCTGGCAAGCCAGCTGGAATGCCTTCCGGTTCGATCCGGTGGGAACGTATTTCTCGGCGGGTGATGTGATAGGGAAGGGCCAGCAGCAGGCGTTCATCCCCAGTTCGGTGCTGGGCGCGCCACCGGGTACCGTTGGCGACATCGGGACCATCAGCAACGGCACCTTCATCCCGGAAGGGCAGCGCTTCACCTACAACGAACTGCTCGCGATCGGCACGGTCGTGCCCGCGTTGTCGACGCAGACACCGCCAAACGCGAACCAGTTCGGGTTCGCCGCGCACTACAAGCCGAACAATTCGAACGCCGAGTGGGGGCTCTATTACCTCCATTACAACGACAAGATCCCGTTCCTCGGGTTTGTCAACGATCCCGCGATCACCGACAATCCTTTCGGGCTCGGATACTTCCTGCAGTACGGCAGAAGCCGCAACCTCTTCGGCGCCTCGGTCAACGGCAACATCGGCGACTGGGCGGTCGGCGCCGAGTTGAGCTACCGGCCCAAGGACGGCGTGGGTATCGATCCCACGGTACCGCTCTCGGGCCCCTACTGCGCGTTCTGTGCCCCCGGCACGTATCCGGGCTACGTCGACGCGAAAAAATGGCAGGCGCAGCTGACGACGATTTACCTGCTCGGACCGAGCGGCGACCTCGGCTGGCTGCTGCGGGGCTTGGGCGCGGCAGAGGGAACGCTGCTGATGGAGGCGGCCGCCGCCTATTATCCGAACCTCGACTTCTCCGGCAAGTATCCGTACCTGCTGCCGAACTACCAACTCCCGACCAAGTTGTCGACAGGCCTCGCCTTCGAGCTCGGCGTCGTGTATCCGCACGTCTTTGGCTCCGCGGTCAACATCACGCCGCAGATCGACATCCTCTACGATATCAGCGGCACGAGCCCGAACGCGATTCCGTTCGTCAAGAGCCGCCTCGCGGTCACGTCGTCGCTCAATTTCGAGTATCTGAACAAGTGGCGCGCGCAGCTCGCGTACACGAGTTACTCGGGTGGTGCCGGGAACAACCTGTTGCGCGATCGCGACTACATCTCTCTCAACGTCTCCATTGCGTTCTGAGTTGGAAGGCGCCCGCGCTCACTTTGTTCGCTGCCCCCCGAGCGCGCGCACAGCGCCCTTCGGGCGGCCGGGCGGGCACTGATGGGCGCCGGCCGCCGGCCGTCGCCGCGCCTCCTGTGGAGGCCGCGTAGCGACGTGCCCAGGGCGGCGCGCTGATGCTCGCCCGTGTCGTCGCGCGCCTCGAGAGCGCGCTGTTCGCGCACCGCGGGAAAACGCTCGCCGCGCTGGTCCTGCTCACCGTCGTCATGGGCGTGTTCGCGGCACAGCTCAGGATGTCGGCCGGATTCGACAAGCAGCTGCCGCAGGATCATGAGTACGTCCGCACGTTCTACCAGTACCGGGACCTCGTCTTTGGCGCCAACCGCATCGTCGTCGTGGTACGGCAGCGCGCCGGTGACATCTGGAATGCCGCGTTCCTGAGGAAACTGAACGAGGTCACGCAGGCGGTGATGTTCCTTCCCGGCGTCGACCGGCGCACCGTGACCTCGCTGTGGACGCCCACGACGCGGGTGCTCGAAATCACCGAGGAAGGCTTCCAGGCAGAGGACGTGATCGGGGGCAATATCACGCCGGATGCCCTGACCGCCGACAAGATCGCGCGCATCAAGCGCAACGTCGTCGTCGGTGGCTACATCGGGCAGCTGGTCGCGACCGACAACACGAGTGCGATGGTCGTCGCCGATCTGCTCGAATACGATCCGGTCACCAAGAAGACGCTCGATTACCTCGACCTGTCCGGGAAGCTCGAGCGCGAGGTGCGCAACAAGCTCGAGACGCCCGAGTTCGAGATCCAGATCATCGGCTTCGCCAAGCAGGTCGGTGACATCGCCGACGGTGCGAAAAGCGTCGTGCGCTTCTTCCTTCTCGCGTTCCTGCTCACGGCAGCGTCGGTCTATATCTACTCCCGCTCCTGGGTGCTGACCGTGCTGCCGCTCGTCTGCTCGCTCGCGTCGGTGGTCTGGCAGTTCGGGACATTGCAGCTCCTGGGCTACGGCCTCGATCCGCTTGCGATCCTGGTCCCGTTCCTGGTCTTTGCGATCGGCGTCTCGCACGGCATCCAGCAGATCAATTACATCTCCAAGGAAATACGCACCGGGGTCGACACGGTCACGGCCGCACGGCGCAGCTTCACCGGCCTGCTGATCCCGGGGACGATGGCGCTGGTCACGGCATTCGTCGGCTTTGCGACGCTGACACTGATTCCGATCCCGATGATTCGCGAGCTGGGGATCACGGCGTCGATCGGCGTCGCGTACAAGATCGTCACCAACCTCGTGATGCTGCCGCTGGCCGTGTCGTACTTCCGGTTCGACAACGCCTACGTTGAACGGGTGAACGCCGCGCGGGATCGGCTTTCGAACGTAATGGGATGGTTGTTGCAGTTCTTCACGCCGCGCAACGCCGCGCTCGGTACGGTTTCCTGTCTGGCACTGTTCGCGGTCGCCTTCTTCCAGAGTCAGGGTCGTCATATCGGCCACCTGCAGCCGGGCGCGCCCGAGTTGCACGCCGACTCGCGCTACAACCGTGACGCGAGCGAAATCGTGAGCAAATTCGATCTTGGCCTCGATGTCCTCTCGGTGGTCGTGGAGTCGCCCAAGGATGGCTGCTACGACTACCCGACGATGGAGTACGTCAACCAGTTCAGCTGGCAGATGATGAACGTGCCCGGCGTGTTGTCGGTCGCCTCGGCGCCATTGCTCGCGAAGCAGGCGTTCTCCGGTTTCAACGAAGGCAATCCCAAATGGGCGGCTCTGCCCAGCGACCCGAAATCGCTCGCCAACGCGATCAGCATGGCGCCCGAAGGAACGGGACTGTGGAATCCCGGCTGCACCGTGCTGCCAGTCCATTTCTACCTCGCCGACCACAAGGCGACGACGATTAAGGCGGTCATCGGCGCCGTGAAGGCCTTTCGCGCGCAAAATCCGAGCGATCAGGTCAAGCTCCGGCTCGCCAGCGGCAATGTCGGCGTGCAGGCGGCAACCAACGAGGTGCTCGAGGCCGCCGAGTTGCCGATGATGCTCTACGTCTACGTTACGATCATGGCCTTGGTCTTGTTCACTTACCGGGACTGGCGCGCGATGCTCGCCTGCTGCCTTCCGCTGACGCTCGGCACATTTCTCGGCTACTGGTTCATGAAGGAGCTTGAGATCGGCCTTACCGTGGCGACGCTGCCGGTGATGGTGCTCGCCGTGGGCATCGGTGTCGATTACGCGTTCTACATTTACAACCGGCTGCAAATCTATCTTGCCCAAGGCGTGGACATCGTCACCTCGTTCAACCAGGCACTGCGCGAAACCGGCATCGCGACGGTCTTTACCGCGCTGACGCTCTCGGTCGGCGTCGCCACCTGGTCGTTCTCCGAATTGAAGTTCCAGGCCGACATGGGTCTGCTGCTTACTTTCATGTTCATGGTCAACATGCTGATGGCGATGACGCTGCTGCCCGCGTTGGCGGTGACGATCGACGTGCTGGTGCCGCGGCGCCGGCCGGTGCGCGTGCCGTTTCTCAGCCACTGACGATCGCCATGCCCATCTTCGACAAGCTTTCCGCGTTGCTGCGCCAGACCCCGGTGGCGCCACCGGACACCGTCGCCGCGCCGTTCGAGCGGCGCCACGTCGCCGTCATCGCGTTGCTGATCGAACTCGCCCAGAGCGACCGCGATCTCGGGACGGGCGAATTCGCCGCCATTGAGCGAATCGTTCGCGAGCGACTCGGCTTTGACGCCATTTCGGCAACACGGATCATCGCCGCGGCGCGCAGCGAACTCGATGCGGCTCTGGAGGACTGGGTATTCGCCAAAGCCGTCCGCGATGGCTTCGACGCACCTGGACGTGTCGGGATCGTCGAACTTCTGTGGGAAGTCGTGTATGCCGATGGGCGTCTCGCGCGACTGGAAGTGTCGTCGCTGGGGCGGATCGCCGCAATGCTCGGAATCGCCGAGGCAGAGTGCGAGGCAGCGCGCGCACAGGCCTTCGCGCGCTCGAACGTTTCCGATACCACGGGCCCTGGTTCGATGGACGCCGAATGATCGCCGTCGTACGCCGGATCTCGGTATCGTGTATGGCGTGGGCATGCGTGAGCGCAGCGCTCGCGCAGGCGCCGGCCCCCGCCCCTGCCTCCGCCGCGCCGACGGCATCGGCGTCGGCATTCAAGGCACCGCTCGCGACGAAGGCGCCGCTGCTTGCGGTCACGCGCGCGGGGTCGCGGCTTGTCGCGGTCGGTGACTATGGCGTGATCCTTCTGTCCGACGACGACGGCAAGTCGTGGCGCCAGGCGGGTTCCGTCGCTACGCGCCATCCGCTGACGGCCGTGGCGTTTGTCGATGCCAGGCTTGGCTGGGTCGTGGGCCACGGCGGCACGGTGCTGCACACGTCGGACGGCGGGGAGAACTGGGCGCCCCAGCACGCCGCCGGCGCCGATGTGTCTCTTTTGTCGGTGTGGTTCGAGAACGCGCTCCACGGTATCGCCGTCGGCGCATTCGGCTACGCGATGGAAACGAACGATGGCGGGCGTACGTGGAAGAAATTGACCGTTGGGGAGGGCGACGACCGCGACCGCCACCTCAATGGCATCTTCGGCAGCGTCGGCGGGCCGCTTTTCATCGCAGCGGAGGTCGGCAACGTGTTTCGCTCGACCGACAATGGCCGGACATGGACCACACTTCGCCTCCCCTACGCCGGCTCTGTTTGGGGCGGCATGGTGCTGCGCGACGGCACCGCAATCGTCTACGGGATGCGCGGCCACGCGTTGCACACCGCGGATCAGGGCCGCACGTGGTCCGACGTGCCCACCGGTGCGGACCAGTCGTTCAGCGGCGGCGTCGAGCTTCCCGATGGGACCATCGCATTGGTCGGCATGGGCGGTGTCGTGGCGCGGAGCCGCGATGCCGGACGGAGTTTTGCATCGACGATCCGTCCGGAGCGCCAGAACTACGCTGCCGTCGGTGCGGGGGCACCGGGTCGACTTGTCGTCGCGGGGCCCGCCGGCGTGACGGCCTTCGACCTGGCGACCCGATGAATTGTTAGCCCGTCGCAGCGAAGTCCGGCCGACGCCGCTCGCCGAACGCGCGAATGCCTTCGCGCGCGGCGGCGGTGCATGCGCTTTTCCCGAATGCTCTGTAACCGACCTCAAGCGCGGCGTCGAACGTGGGCGCGCGCGCCGCTGCGCGAATCGCGTCCTCGACGAGTCCGATCGCCGTCGGGCTCAGCGCCCTTCCATCCGCTGCGCTGGGCGCGATCGTGCCGAGCGGCGGAATCGCGACGGCGCCATCCGCAATGGCCTGTCGGCGGCCGGCAAGCGCGCTTATGCGTGCCACGGCCAAGTCGAACAGCGTGCGTGGATCGTCGGCCAGATCGACGACGATGCCGAGTTCGTGCGCCCGCGCGGCGGAGAGCTTCTCCGCGCGCCGCAACATCGCGTGAAACACGGAAGCTGCGGCGGGCCATCGGCGGTATGGGACGACCATTGCGCCGATGCCCGGCAGGATGCCTAACGTGATCTCCGGGAGTTGCATCCAGGTGTCGTGCATCGCAACGAGTCCATGGCAGCGCATCGCGAGTTCGAATCCGCCGCCCAGCGCAATGCCGTTGAGCGCTGCGACAACCGGCTTGGCCATCGCGTCCAGATGAACGAGGAGCCGCGAGCAGTCGCGAGCGTACTGCGCGGACGCGTCGGCGTCGCCCAGCAGCGACGCAAGGCGACCGATGTCGGCACCGGCGCAGAATGCCCGCGTGCCGTAGCCGGTGATCACGAAGCCGGTCACGTTCTCGTCATGCTCGAAGCGCTGGATCACGCCGAGGATCTCGTCGGTCATCTCGTCATGCAACGCGTTGAGCGCCTCGGGTCGTCGCAGCGTGATGATCTTGACGTGGCCCAGGTCGTCGACCAACACATGGCGCAGGAAGCGCTGGTAGGCCGGCAGCGCCTTCGCGGGCGCCGGCATCCCGGGCCTTTCCCGAGTGAAGCGATCGATGATCCGTGCAGCGTCCGCTTCGGGCATCTCGCGCAATAGCTCGAGCGGCCCGCGCTTGAAGCCCAGCGCAACACGGCAGCCGAGGTCCAGATCCGCCGGTTTGCCGATCCCGCGATCGAGGATGTCCACGGTCTGGGACAACAGCACACCCAGCAGCCGCTCGCGAATCGCACCCGCCGCTTCGCGCCCGACGTCCTGCCGCTGACCCGGCGCCACCGTGACCCAGTTCTCGACTGAGCGAAAGATCGCGGCCGGGCGATAGTGCTCGCCTTCCTCGTCGGCTTGCAGCGTGTTGGTCTCGACGATGATCGGATTGCCGCGTGCGAGGTTCAGCACGAAGAACGGCCCAGCGTGGACGAATTCGGCGGCGACGCTGTCGATTTCGGCGGCGCTCGCGCGGTCGAGCAGCAGCGCAGCCTCGTTGCACCAGTTGTCGAAGATCCGGTCGAGCATGAAGCAGGGAGTGTCCGTGGTCACGAGCGGCAGCTTCCCGGTCGCGCAGAAGACGCGGCGCAGATGCGCGATCAGCGCAGAATCGGCGCCGGGCCAGTCGATCACCTCGACCACCGGGTTTCGCCACGCCGGCGCGAAGAAATGCGTCACGGTGGCACGCGTCGTGCGGCGCAGTTCCGCGAAGATCCGCGCGGCGGGAAGCGAGCTCGTGTTCGACGTGATGATGGCGTCGGCGGCCACCCGCGCCTCGACCTCGGCGAAGATCCGCCGCTTGAGCGCGAGATTCTCGGTTGCCGCCTCGATCACCCAGTCGCAGTCGGCGATGTCCGCGTAGTCGACGCTGCCTCGTACGCCGCGGCCGAGCGCCGCCGCCTCGTCCGCGCTTATCTTGCCGCGCGCGACCGCCTTGCGGGCGTATTCGGCGAGGCGCGCGAGCGCTGCGTCCAGCGGGGGTTGCGCGATGTCGACGAGCGTAAGGGCAAGGTCCGGCAGCGCGCTCTTGAGGTAGTAGCCGATGTCCGGTCCGATCGAGCCGGCGCCGATGATGGCGACATGCCGCGGCAATGGCCGATCCGGTACATGCAGCAAAGGGTTCTCGAATCCCTGGATCAAGGTTGCCTCCGGGTGTCGTCGCGGGTCGCGCAGCAGGTCATCGGGCGCCGTCACGTCGCGGCGGCTGCCTGTCAACGGCCAGCGGGCTAACGGCGCCGCGCGGCAGGCTCGGCGAAAGCAGCATCGCACCAAAGCAGGCGAGGTAGATCGCAAACGCGGCAATCCACGCGGCACCGGCCAACGCGACTGGAAACACGGTGTTGACGGTTGTCGCCCCGATGACGCGCACGAGCGCCGCCATCTGGATCAGGAGGTACGCGGCGACGATTGCCGGCGGCACGGTGAGCGGCCGCCCAGTGTGCCGCAGCGCGACCCGTGTCATCAGGCCGAGCATCATCGATCCGAGTGCTCCGACCGTAAATGCATGGAGCCACGCCTCGCCAGCCCCTTGCGCACCCAGGTCGCCAAGCCCGTGCAGCAGAAAGGCGATCACCATCCATGCGTAGCCGACGTGCATCGTCCACAGAAGCGGAGCATCGCGCACCTTCCAGCCCTGCCACCGCAACAGCCGCACGGCGTGTACCGCAAACGCGAGCAACGCGGCCGCGGCGCACCAGCGGGGTGGGGCGCCACCGAGATCGGCGGCGGCCAACGCCACGACCGTACCGACGGCGGCGACCTCGAGCGGCATCAGGAACGGCACCTGGTCTCCGCGGCCGGTTGCGCGCAGATGATTGCCGGTGAATACGGGCGCGAACACGCCGCCCTTGAGTGCGTAGAGCAGCAGGATCGAATACAAGGACGCCATGAGCCCGGTCTCGGCGTGACCCATGAGGAACAGGACATCGCCCGCGAGCATTCCCGCGAACACGGGCAACAGCAACAGGTAGTAGCGATTGGCAGCCCGATAGAGCTGCGGCGCGAGGATCACGAGCAGCGCGACGTAAAGCGCACCGTCGGCGACGATCACCAGCACTGTCGGCAGCCAGCCGATCCCCAGGAATGCGGCGCGACCGGCAAGCCAGAGCGCGACCAGGCCCGCCAGCGTCTTGCCTCGGATTTCGGCCGTTTGCGCCCAGCCGGGCAGCGCCGTCAATACCGTCGCGCAGATGATGGCACCGGCAAACCCGAAAATCATCTCGTGGCCGTGCCACAGTCGCGGCGCCAGCGTGCCGCGGGGCAGCACGGCGACCTGCAGCTGCACGGCCATCCACAGCGCCATCAGGACGATGCCGTAGGCCATTCCCAGCGCGCAGAACGGCCGGAACGGGCTTGCCCACAAGGATCGGAACGGCAACTTGAACGAAGCCATCGGTACCGTTGAATCGCGATAGCGCCAGCATAGCGTGCGACCGGCCGTTGACAATGACCGTCAGTTTGTATACCGTACGCGATACACAGAATACAACAAACTCAGCACGGCCGCGATGGTTCCCAGCCTCAAGCCCGTCGACCGACCCGCCGGCCTCGCCGACCAGGTCTACAAGACTTTGCGCGAATACCTCGGCAGCCACGTCATTCGCCCCGGACAGCGCCTCCAGGAGGCCGCCCTGGCGCTGCAGCTCGACGTTTCCCGGACACCGATCCGGGAAGCGCTCGCACGGCTGGAAAGCGAGGGGCTCATCGCGGCCGACGGGCGCGGCTTCGTGGTGCCCGTTCTCACCGATACCGATGTCGATGAAATCTACGAGCTGCGCGGTTTGCTCGAGCCCGCGGCGCTGGCGCAGGTCGCGGTATCGATTGCCGATCCCGGGTCGCTGTCGCGGATCGCCGCCGCGCTGCATGACGCCGAAGCGGCCGATCGCAGGCACGATGCCGAGTCGTTTATCGAGGCCAACGCGCGCTTTCACGCGGCATGGCACGATCTCGTCGCGAATCGCCGCCTGCTGCGCGCACTTGCGCTCTATGCCGGTCATGTGCGCTATCTGCGGGTATTGACCCTCAACAACGAGGCCGCGCGCAAGGCCGCCCTGTCCGGCATGAAGAACATCCTTGCGGTTCTGCGCAAGCGCGACGGCGAACGCGCAACGCGCGTGATGCGCAATCATCTGCGCGTCGCGCGGCAACACCTGCGCCAGGTGCTCGACGACATCGAGCGCGAAGCTGCCAGCGAAGGCAAGTCCATCGCGAACGCGCGGGCGATGTAATGCGTCATTCTGCTGCTCCAGGATACTGACGATGGCGCTGCGCGCCGAGATTCCCTACGGGGCCTACTGGAGCACGCCATTCGCCCGCTGGCAGGGAAGCCTTGCCCATCTGCACAGCGTCGAGTTCGCCGCGAGGGTTGCGGCCGGCGAGCTCGCGCGACGGGGCTTCGCGCCGGAGCGGATCGATTTTGGCGTGCTTGGGCTCTCGGTTCCGCAGAAGCACGCGTTCTACGGGTTGCCCTGGCTTGCCGGGATGAGCGGCGCGCCGCACCTCGCGGGTCCGACGGTCATGCAGGCCTGTGCAACAGGTGTACGCGTGCTGCTCGCCGCGGTGCAGGAAGTCGAGGCGGGCATGGCCGAGGTCGCGCTCGGAATCACCTGCGACCGTACGTCCAACGGCCCGCACCTCTACTACCCGAGCCCAATGGGGCCGGGGGGTACCGGGACGCACGAAGACTGGGTGCTGTCCAACTTCGAATCCGACCCGCTCGGTCCGCACTCGATGCTGCACACCGCCGAAAATGTGGCGCACAGGCACGGGTTCACCACCGCCGCGCAGCACGCCCTCGTGCTCCGCCGCGAGGAGCAGTACCGGATGGCGCTGGCTGGGGATTCCGCGTTCCTCAGGCGATTCATGATGCTGCCGTTCGATGTGCCGACCGCAAATTTCCGGAAGACCCTGACATCGCTTCCCGGTGACGAAGGCATCCATTTGTCCAGCGCCGAAGGCCTTGCCCGCCTGAAACCCGTGCGCGAAGGCGGCACCGTTACCTTCGGCGCGCAAACCCATCCGGCCGATGGCAACGCGGCGATTCTCGTGACGGTGCCGGAAAGGGCCGCGGAGTTCTCGACTCAACCGCAGATCGCCGTACGTCTCCTCGGTTTCGGGCAGGCGCGCGTACCGCTTGCGTGGATGCCCGAGGCGACGGTTCCGGCGGCGCGGCGCGCGCTGGATCGGGCGGGGATATCGATCGGTCAGATCGATGCTGTGAAGACCCACAATCCGTTCGCCGTCAACGATCTCTATTTCGCGCAGGAGACGGGCGTCGACAGCGCGACCATGAACAACTACGGATGTTCGCTGGTATGGGGACATCCGCAGGCCCCGATGGGCACGCGATCGGTGATCGAATTGGTCGAGGAACTGGCGTTGCGTGGCGGAGGCCGCGGACTGTTTGCCGGATGTGCAGCCGGCGATTCCGCCATGGCGGTAGTGCTGGAGGTTGGCGATCGGAAATAGCGGGATGGCCGACGTCCGAGCACCAGCGGCACGGCGCCGGTAGCGGCGGCGCGTCGTGCGCCCGGGTAGATGGAGAACGTGATGGATCTGTCCGACTGGATCGATCGACATGCGGCATTCGCGCCGGGAAAGATCGCGCTCGTCTGCGCGGGCCGGGAGTGGGCCTACGCCGATCTCGCGCGCGAGATCGGGCAGACGGCAGCGGCGCTTGCCGCGTGTCGCGTCGGTCGCGGCGACCGCGTGGCTTATCTGGGCTACAACAGCGTCGAGCAGCTTTGCCTGCTATTCGCCTGCGCCCGCCTGGGCGCGCTGTTCGTGCCGCTGTCGTGGCGGCTCGCCCCGCCCGAACACCACGCGATGCTGACCGACTGCCGTCCGCGTGTCCTCGTCGTGGCCGATCCTTTCGTCGGATCGACGTCGGGCGTTCTCGATGCGCCCGACGCTGTCGTGCGCATCGGTATCGGTGCCGCGCATGACGGCTGGATGCCCTATGACCGGTTTCTCGCGTGCGGCGTGCCGCCTGCGTCGGTCGGAACCGAATCGCCGTACGCGGCGCCCGTTCTGCTTTGCTATACGTCGGGCTCCACCGGGCAACCGAAAGGCGTCGTGCTGGCGCAGAGCGCGCTGTTCTACAACGCCGTCAACAGCACGCACATGCATGATCTGTCCAGCCGCGACGTCGTGCTCACGACACTGCCGCTGTTCCACGTCGGCGGTCTCAACATCCAGACGTTGCCCGCGCTGCATTGCGGCGCCACGGTCGTGCTGCATCCGCGGTTCGAGCCGCGCGCGGCGATCGACGCGATCGAACATGCCGGAATCACGCTGACCGTGCTCGTCCCGGCGCAGCTCGAGATGCTGGCGCGCGAGGTGCAGTGGCAACACGCCGATCTTTCCACGCTGCGTGCGATCACCACCGGATCGACGATCATCGGCGAATCCTTCGTGCGCAGGAACCTGCATCGCGGCGTGCCGCTGCTCCAGGTGTACGGAGCAACCGAGACCTGTCCGATCGCCGCCTACCAGCGAATCGAGGACGCCGCGGCGCATCCGGGGTCAGTTGGCAAGCCCGCCCTTCATTGTGCGCTGCGGATTGTCGACGGGACGGGCCGTGATGTTTCCGTCGGCGCGACGGGCGAAATTCTGGTCCGCGGGCCGAACGTGATGGCTGGCTACTGGAACAAGTCGCGGGAATCCTCCGACGCGCTGACCGGGGGCTGGTACCACACCGGTGACGTCGGGCACGCCGATGGCGACGGGTTTCTCTATGTCGACGGTCGGTGCAAGGACGTCATCATTTCCGGGGGCGAGAACGTCTACCCGGCCGAAATCGAGAACGCGCTCGCCGATTGCCCCGATATCGTGGAAGTGGCGGTGGTCGGCCGGCCGGACGAGCGTTGGGGCGAGGCGATCGTCGCGATCGTCGTGCCGGCGCGGGACGCGCAGTTCTCGGCCGCAAGCGTGAGCGCGCTGCTCGACGGTCGCCTGGCACGATACAAGCATCCGCGTGACGTCATCGTCGCCGAAAGCCTGCCGCGCACGGCACTCGGCAAGCTGAAGCGGGAAGCCCTGAAACGCATCGCCCGGCGCGGTGCGCAGGGTTGAGGCCTCCACAGGGGACATCATGGCAGTGCGAATCGGAATCGATGTCGGCGGCACGTTTACCGACTTCATCCTGACGCGTGACGGCGCGTCGCCGCTCCTGCACAAGACGCTGTCGACGCCTGCGGACCCTTCGATCGCGGTGGTCGACGGTTTGGTCGAACTGGCGGCGATGGTCGATCCGGAGCGCAGCGTCGAACAGTTTGCCGCGTCGATCGACGCGATCGTCCACGGTACGACCGTCACCACGAACGCGACCCTCACCGGCAACGGCGCGCGATCGGCGCTTATCACGACCGAGGGGGTGCGCGACGCGCTGGAGATGCGGCGCGGCGTCCGCGAAGAGCAGTACAACAACGCGTACACCAACGTCAAACCCCTGGTGCCGCGCTACCGGCGCGTCGGTGTGAAGGGGCGGTTGGACCGCGCCGGCCGCGAGCTGACGCCGCTGTCGCAGGACGATGTGCGGCAGGCGCTGGAAATGTTCAGCCGGGATGACGTGCAGGCAGTCTCGATTTGTTTCATGAATTCGTTTGCGAATCCCGCGCACGAGAGAGCCGCCGCGGCTCTGGTGCGCGAAATGATGCCGGATGCCTACCTGACCGTCTCGTCCGACCTGCTGCCGTCGATCCGGTTCTACGACCGGCTCTCGACGACCGCGCTCAATTCGTATGTGGGCCCGAAGCTCAATCGCTACCTCGAGCAGCTCGTCGACCGGTTGCGCAGCATCGACTTCGGCGGCCTGTTGCTGATCATGCAGAGCAACGGCGGCGTCATGGCGCCGGAGATCGCGCGCCGCAGCGCGGCGCTCACGTTATTGTCCGGACCCGCAGGAGGGCCCGGCGCGGGCCTCTTCTACGCCAAGGCGCTGGGGTGCACCAAGGCGATCACCACCGACATGGGGGGCACGAGCTTCGAGGCATCGGTGGCCGTGGGTGCGCCGATACTCGTCAACGACGGCGCGATCGCGCGCCACCGGATTGCGCTGCCGATGCTCGACATTCACACCATCGGTGCCGGGGGCGGGTCGATCGGCTGGATCGACCCGGGTGGATTGCTGCGCATGGGTCCGCAGAGCGCGGGTGCCGATCCGGGGCCGGCCTGTTACATGAAGGGTGGCGTCCTGCCCGCCGGGACCGACGCCAACCTGGTGCTGGGGTATCTCGACCCCGCGTATTTCGCCGGAGGGCGCATGCCGCTTTCGCTCGATGCCGCGCGCAGCGCCATCGCAACGCATATCGCGCAGCCGATGGGGCTCTCGGTGGAAGAGGCAGCGGCGGGAATGTTTCGCGTGGTCTGCAACAACATGGCGCAGGGCGTGCGCGAAGTCACGATCAAACGCGGCTACGATCCGCGCGAGTTTCCGCTCATCGCGGCCGGCGGAGCGGGCCCGATTCACTCGTGCCAGATCTGCAACGAACTGGAGATCCCCTTGCAGATCGTTCCGCGCGAGTCTTCGGCACTTTGCGCGATGGGGATGCTGCTGTCCGACTTGCGGCACGATTTCGTGCGCACCTTCGTCGCCGACCTGGCGGCGGCCGACTGGGCGAGGCTCGCCTTCCTGATCGACGAAATGATCGGCGCAGGCGAGCGGCAGCTCGCACTCGAGCGGATTCCTGTCGACCACCGCAGCTACGCGGTAAAGCTCGATTGCCGGTACGTGAAGCAGTATCACGAGGTGAGCATCGACGTGCCGCGCGAGGCAATCCACCGGCGTGATGCCGCAGTCGTGGCGGAAGGTTTGCATCGCGAGCACAACCGGCTCTACGGCTATTCGCTCGAGCACGAGCAGGCGGCAATCGAGATCATCAACGTCCGGGTCGAGGCCGTCGGGCGCACCGACAAGCCGCACCATCCCGAGGAGGAATGGACCGATGCAGATCCCGCAGCGGCGCTCAAAGGGCGGCGCGGCATCTACGTTCCCGAGGACAACGCCTTTCGCACTGTGCCCATCTATGACGGCCACAGGCTGCATTTCGGCCAGCGCATCGGCGGGCCGGCGATCATCGAGCAGGTGACGACGGCCGTGGTTCTCACCGCGTCCTTCGATGCGATCGTCGACCGGTACGGCTCTTTCGTGCTCTATCGCAAAGGGCGCGAGGACTTGATCGCGGGCGCGCTCGACGCGCGCGCCAGGCAGGCCGTGGCATGAAGACCGATCCGATCCTGCTGTCGGTCTACGCGCGCACCTTCAAGTCGATCACCGACGAGATGAGCATTTCGATGCAGCAGACGACCCGCTCGCCGATCCTGTGCGAAGCCAAGGATTTCGTCACCGGCCTGTACGACGCCGACGGCCGAATGCTGGAGCAGACGGAGAACCTCCCGATACTGGCGTTCTCGCTGGCGCCGGTGTGCAAGTACATCAAGAGCTATTTCGGTGACGAAATTTACCCGGGCGACGTCATTTTCCACAATGACGTGTTCAGCCTCGGCAACCAGAACAACGACGTCGCGGTCTACAAGCCGGTCTTCTTCGAGGGCCGGCTCGTCGCCTGGACGGCAGTCAAGGGTCACCAGGCCGATATCGGCGGCGCCGTCGCCGGCGGCTACAACCCGAACGCGACCGAGGTCTGGCAGGAAGGTCTTCGCATCCCGCCGGTCAAGGTGATCGAGAAGGGCAAGTTGCGCAAAGACGTCTGGGAGCTGATCTTCGCCAACATCCGTTTCGACATCGTGCGCCACGACATGCGAGCCGAAATCGGCGCCGCGACGATTGGCGAGCGGCGGCTCCTCGAGCTGCTCGGCAAATACGGTCTCGAGCACTTCACGGCGCACAAGGAGGCGTTGTTCGACGCGACGCGGCGCATGATGGAAGCCGAGATCGCAGGCATTCCGAATGGCCGCTATGCCGGGGAGGGTTACGTCTACTACGACGGGCGCCACGAGGGGACGAAATTCACGATCCGCGTCGACATCGAGGTCAGCGAGCGCAAAATCCGGTTCGACTATTCGCGCACCGACGCGCAGACCAACGGGTTCGTCAACGGCACGTTCACGTCCAGCGCGTCGGCGACGATCCTGACTCTGCTGCAGATGATCAACCCGGACATTCCGCACAACGAAGGGATGATCGAGGCGATCGAGATCGTCATTCCCGAAGGCACGATCCTCAACGCTTCGTATCCGAAGGCGACGACCTTCGGCAACCACCTGTGCCCGCCGAATGCCGATGCGATCCAGCGCGCGCTGGCGCCGGTGATGCCCGATCGGGTGACTGCCGGCTGGAACAACCTGCTCTGCTCACTGACCACCGGCATCGATCCCGAAAAGAACGACAAGTACGTCGATATCGGGTTCATGGGCCTCAAGGGCGGATCCGGCGCCATGCGCGGCACCGACGGTTACGACCATATCGGGATGATCGACGCGTCGGGAGGGCTGCTCGACCAGGACTACGAAATGTTCGAGCAGCAGACGCCGCACCTGCTGATCAAGCACGAACTGCTGCCCGATTCCGCGGGACCCGGCCAGTGGCGCGGTGGCCTCGGCGTGGAGACCGTTTTCCGGATCGGCTCCGACGACACGCAGGTCGTCACGTTTGGCGACGGTGACTTCGAGCCCGCCTTCGGCCTTTTCGGCGGCGGGCCGGGCACGCTCAATTTCATCCACCTCCGGTACCCCGATGGAACTGCCGTCGTGCCGAGGAACAAGGATCTGATCACAGGAGTGCCCAAGGGCACGATCTACCATCAGCAAGCGGGCGGCGGTGGCGGCTACGGCGATCCGCGATTGCGCGACCGCGCGCTGTTGCGCGACGAAGTGCGCAACGGCGTCGTCGGCGCGCAGGTCGCGCGCGATGTCTACGGGCTGGTCGACGAGGCGTGACGGCCATGGACTACGAGCTCGCGCCCGAGCAGCGCCAGATCCGCGACCTGTTCGCGCGCTTTGTCGACACCGACGTGGCGCCGTGCGCCGCCGCTGTCGACGCTGCGCATGCCTACCCCGGCGAGCTGATGCGCAAGCTCGCGGGTCTCGGGTTCTTTGCGATGCGTTACCCGGCGGACGTCGGCGGGCTCGCGCTCGATCTCGCGACGTTCTGCCTCGCGCTTGCCGAAATCGCCCGCGGCTCGATGTCGCTCGCCGGCTGCGCCGCGATGCAGGCCCTGATGGGGACGAAGTTCCTGCACATGTTGGGGGGGCCGGACATCGTCGAGCGCCTGTTCAAGCCGGCGCTCGCCGGAGAAAAGATCGGCGCGATCTGCATGACCGAGCCCGACGCCGGTTCCGACCTTGCCGGCATCGCGACCTCGGCGAAGCCGGTGGCGGGCGGGTACGTCCTCAACGGGCGCAAGACATGGGTGACGGCAGCCCCGGTTGCCGACTTCTTCACCGTCTTCGCCAAGACGGGCGATGCGCGCAAGCTGACGATCTTCCTGGTCGAGCGCGAGTTCAAGGGGCTCGTCGTCGGGCGCCCGATCGAGAAGATGGGCATGTGGGCGATGCCGACGTCCGAGGTTGCGCTCGACGACTGCTTCGTGCCGGACAGCCACCGGCTGAGCCGCGCCGACGGCGACGGCGAGGACCACCTGCGGACCACTCTCGCCGAAATCCGGATCATCACCGGCGCAATGGCGTTGGGCGTGGCGCGCGCCGCGCTCGACGAAGCCGTCGGCTACGCGGCGCTCCGGCAGCAGTTCGGCAAGCCGATCAATCGCTTCCAGGCAATCCAGACCAAGCTTGCCGAAATGGCGACCGATCTCGAGGCTGCGACCCAGCTCGTCCGCTATGCGGCGTGGTGCAAGGACAGCGGGGCGACGCACCACAAGGAGGCCGCGATGGCGAAGCTCTTCGCGACCGAGGCTGCAGCGAGAATCTGCGATCAGGCTGCGCGGGTGCTGGCGTCGTACGGCTATGCGATGGAGTATCCGGTGCAGCGCCATTTGCGCGACGTGCGGTTCACGCTGATCGGTGGCGGCACGAGCGAGATACTCAAATTGATCATTGCGAAGGAGATGACCAAGTGACCGGATGTGCGGGACGGTCGATGCCGGGGCCGGGAAGGATGCCCGTGTGACTGCCGCAGCGCGCGCGAGGCCGGTCAAGGTGATCCTCGCCAAACCCGGGCTGGACGGACATGACCAGGGCGCGAAGGTCGTCGCGCGGGCGTTGCTGGCGGCCGGCTTCGACGTGATCTACACGGGGCTGCGGCAGACGCCGGAAGCGGTTGCGCGTGCGGCGCTGGAAGAGGATGCTGACGTGATCGCCCTGTCCAGCATGGCCGGGTCGCATCTCGCTTTCTGCCGCAAACTGAAACCGCTGCTCGAACAGGCGAGGCTGCAGGACAAGCTGTGGATCATCGGCGGCAACATCCCCAAACGCGATCACGATGCGCTGCGCGCGCTCGGTTTCAGGGGAATCTTTGCGACCGGCGCGCGGCTCGACGACATCACCCGATTCATCGACGCGAACGTGCCATGACCGGTGTCGGCCGCAAGCGTGGGAGTACGCCAATGAACGACCGACTGCACCCGGAAGCGACCCCGCTGCGCAACGAATCCGGCATTCCGGTAGAGTCGCTGTACACCGAGGCCGACGTCGCGGCGAGCGGCGGCCTTGCGATGCTCGGAAGACCAGGTGAGTACCCGTTCACACGCGGCATCCATCCGCTGATGTACCGCAAGCAGCCGTGGACCATGCGGCAGTACACGGGGTTCGGCGATGCCGCCGACACCAACGCGCGCTTCAAGTATCTGATTGCGACCGGCCAGACCGGGCTCAACGTGGCGTTCGACCTGCCCACGCAGTGCGGTCTGGATTCGGACGACCCGCTCGCCGACGGCGAAGTCGGGCGCGTCGGCATGGCGATCGATACGCTGCGCGACCTCGAAATCGCGTTCGAGGACATCGACCTCGACCGGATCACGGTGTCGCTCACGATCAACGGCGCGGCGGCGATTCTGATCGCAATGTACCTGGCGATGGCCGAACGCCGCGGATTTGCGGTGAAGAGCTTGCGCGGTACTGCGCAGAACGACCTACTGAAGGAGTTCATCGGTCGCGGTACCTGGATCTTCCCGGTCGAGCCATCGTTGAAGCTCGTCGCCGACACGATCGAGTATTGCGCCGCGCATGCGCCCAAGTACAGCCCCGTCTCCGTTTGCGGCTATCACATCCGCGAATCGGGCGCGAACCCGGCGCAGGAGATGGCCTATGCATTCTGCATCGCCCGCGCCTACGCGGATGAGGTCCTGAAGCGCGGCATCCCGATCGACGACTTCGCGGGCCGCCTGTCGTTCAACTTCAACATTTACGGCAACCTGTTCGAACAGGTCGCGAAGTTCCGTGCCGGACGCTCGCTGTGGGCGAAGATCGTCCGCGATCAGTACGGCGCGCGGAAGCCCGGATCGATGTGGCTGCGGATGATCGCCGGCGGAGGCGGCAGCGGACTCACGTTCGAGCAGCCCGAGCTCAACATCGTGCGCGGCGCGTATTACGCGCTGATCAGCGCGCTGTCCGGCGCGCAGACGATGGCATTGTGCTGCTACGATGAGGCATACACGATTCCGAGCGAATATGCGCAGCGCCTCTCGCTGCGCACGATGCAGCTGCTGATCGAGGAAATCGGGCTTTGCGACACGGTCGACCCGCTGGGCGGCTCGTATTACGTCGAGACGCTGACCAACCAGATGCGCAGCGAAATGGAGCGGATCATCGCCGACATCGACGCCCGCGGGGGCATCGTCGCACTGATCGCGAACGGCAGCATTCAGGCGCAGGTCTCGGCGCAGGCCTACCAGCATCAGCTCGATATCGACGCCGGGCGCTTCCGCAAGGTCGGCGTCAATTGCTACCGTATCGACGAAGACGACCCGCCGGTGGAGTTTCATCCCTACGACGAAGCCGGGGCTCAGGCGCAGGTGGCGCGGCTCGCCGAAATCCGTGCGACGCGCGATGCCGGGTCGGTCGTGGCAGCGCTCGATGCCGTGCGCCGGGACGCCGCGTCGGGGGCAAACGCGATGCCGGCGATCGTCGCGGCAGTGAAGGCGTACGCGAGCGTCGGGGAAATCACCGCGGCGCTCACGGATGTGTATGGCCGCTATCGCGAGCCGGTGCAATTCTAGGAGATGCCGGATGACCGTCGAGCAATATTGGGCGCCTGGTACGCTACCCGATGCGCTGGAGCACCTGCGTGGCGGTGACGTCACGATCCTCGCCGGCGGCACCGACCTGATGCCGCAGAGTCACTCCGGCCGCGTCACCTTGCGCCGGGGCCTGCTCAACATCCGGCGCGTGCCCGAACTGCATCGGGTCGAGCGCGACGGCGCGGGCGTTCGCATCGGCTCGCTTTGCACGGTGAGCGAAATCATGCGCGATCCATTGGTGCGCATGCATTTCCGCATCCTCGCCGATGCCTGCGACCATTTCGCCAGCGATCAGCTGCGCAATGCGGCGACAATCGGCGGCAATGTCTGCAATGCCTCGCCGGCAGGCGACCTTCTGGTGCCGCTGCTGGTGCTGGACGGAGAGGCCGAGCTCGCCTCGAAGCCGAACGGCGACGTCGCGACCCGCCGGATGCCCCTGACCGAGTTCTTTGTCGCGCCCGGAAAAACTAAGCGCGCGCCGGACGAACTCCTCGCCGCCATCTGGCTGCCGATGCCACCGGCCGGTTTCGCCGGACGCTTTTTCAAGTTCGGCGTCCGGCCCGCCCTCGACATCTCCGCGATCGCGATCGGAATCGGTGGCGTCCGGGTCGGCCGCGCGTTGACGCATGCACGAGTTGCCTTCGGTGCCGTCGCACCGGTGCCGATGCGCGCGCGCCGAACCGAGGCGGCGCTCGACGGATGTGTCCTCGAGTCCGCCGCTATGGACAAGGTCGCCGGAATCGCCCGCGACGAAGTGCGCCCGATCGACGATGTTCGCGCGTCGGCGTGGTATCGCCGCGAGCTCGTTTTCAATCTGACGAGAAGGATGCTCGACGATGTCGCTCAAGCGTGAGATCGGCTTTCTGTTGAACGGCATCCGCACGCAGGCGACGGTGCCGGTGGAGATGAGTGCGCTTGCGATGTTGCGCGACGTCATCGGCCTGACCGGCACCAAGTACGCGTGCGGTGAAGGCGAGTGTGGGGCCTGCACCATCATCGTCGATGGGGTCTCCCTATGCTCGTGCCTGATGTTCGCGGTGGATTGCGCGGACCGCGAACTGACGACAATCGAGGGTCTCGCCCGGGATCCTCTGGGCAAGCGGCTGCAACAGGCGTTCGTCGATTGCGGCGCGGTCCAGTGCGGATTCTGCACTCCGGGCATGGTCGTGCAGGCAAAGCATTGGCTGGAGGCGCACCCCGGGGCCTTGCGCGAGGACATGAAGCGCGGTATCGAGGGGAACCTGTGCCGATGCACCGGGTACGTGAAGATCGTCGACGCCATCGAGGCGGCGGCGGGGAAGCCGCCCTGAGGAGACGGTGATGCGGGTGATCGAGAAAGAAACGCTGATCGGCAAGCGCATCGCCAAACTCGACGCGCCGGAGAAGGCGAGTGGCCAGACGCGCTACGTTCATGACCTCGAACTCCCCGGCCAGCTCTACGGCGCGATATTGCGCTCGACTCGCCTGCATGCGCGAATCAAGCGCATCGACGTCGGCAAGGCGCGCGCGTTGCCCGGTGTCCATGCAGTGCTCACGGCAGCCGACGTGCCCTACCAGCGCCCGCTGGGCGTCGGCAAGGATCAGTTGCCCCTCAAGGCGGACAAGGTCCGCAGCCTTCGCGACGAGATTGCCGCCGTCGCCGCCGACAGCGCGGAGATCGCCGCGGCGGCGCTGCGGCTGATCGAGGTCGAGTACGAGGATCTCCCGCCGTTGACCGATCCGTCCGCGGCGTTGCAGCCTGGCGCACCGGTCATCCATGGCGAGAATCTGCCCGCGGCCAAGGCCGGCATGTCGCTGAAGGCCGGCGAACCCGGCGACGCCGATGCGCATCGGCACAACGTCGCGATGACATTCGATTACGCGCAAGGCGATGTCGTCGTCGGCGAGGCGGAGTCCGACGTGATCGTCGATGACTGGTTTCGCCTGCACTACGTCACGCATTGCTGCATGGGCGTGTCGGGCGTGATCGCCGAATTCGATCCGAGCGGTAACCTGACGCTCCATTCGAATACCCAGGTCCCGTTTCTGCACAAGCGGGAGTTCGCCGAGATCCTCGACATGGACCCGGGCCGCATCCGCATCATCCAGCCGCCGATCGGCGGGGGGTTCGGCTCGAAGCTCGACATCTATCCGTTCGAACCGATCTGCGTATTCCTTGCCAGGGAGACCCGCCGGCCGGTAAAGCTCGTATTCTCGCGCGAGGAGGAATTCGTGGCGTCGCCGACTCGCCAACCGGTGCTGCTGCGCCTGCGCAGCGGTGCGAAGAAGGACGGGACGCTTACTTTTCGCGTCTGCGAGACGCTGCACGACAACGGCGCGTACACATCCTGGGGCGCAACGACGCCGTTCGTCATGATGCAGACGATCTCTTCGCTGTACAGGGTTCCGCATTGCAAGTACCACACGACGGCGGTCTACACGAACAATCCCTATGCCGGATCGTTTCGCGGCTACGGCAACCTGCAGGCGACTTTCGCCGTCGAGCAGCATATCGACAAGCTGGCCGAGGCATTGGGGCTCGATCCACTTGCGATAAGGCTCGCCAATGCCCAAGACCCGGGCGAGATCACGCCACAGGGTATGCACTTCAAGACCTGCGGGCTCAAGGAATGTCTCTCTACCGCTGCCGCGGCGGCGCAGTGGCGCGACAAGCATCGCGCTGCGATCGCGGCGCAGGGGACACGTGAGCGCTACAAGCGCGGGGTGGGCATCGCCTCGATGCTGCACGTCGGTGGTGGCGCGAAGATCTATCCATCCGACGGTTGCGGCACGATTCTCAAGATCGACGATTTTGCCCACGTGACACTGATAACGGGGGCTTCCGAAATCGGGCAGGGGTCCGAAACGGTGCTGGCACAGCTCGTATGCGAGGAACTGGGCATTCCGATGGACACCGTGAAGGTCGTCAACAACGACACCGACATCACGCCGTGGGACGTCGGCGTGCATGCGAGCCGGACGACATTCATCGGCGGCAACTCGGCGATCGGGGCAGCACGCAAGGCGCGCGCGAAGATCATCGCCGCCGCGGCCAAGGTGACCGGGCGGCCGGAAGCCGAGCTCGAGCTGCGCGCGGGCCATATCGTCGCGACCGGCAGCGGCGAAGCGATCATGAGCCTCGCCAAGCTCCTGCGCTCGCTGCATTTTTCGGACAAGGCCGACCTGGTGATGACCACGCATTACTACGAGCCGCCGTCGAAGCATCAGGACAAGGCATACAAGGGCGACGTCTCGGCCGCCTACGCATGGGCCACCCAGGTCGTCGAAGTCGAAGTCGACACCGATACCGGGATCGTGAGGCTCGTCAAGGTGACCGGAGCCCACGACGTCGGGCGCGTCCTGAATCGGTTGGGCATCGAGGGTCAGATCGAGGGGGGCATCGTGATGGGCCAGGGATATGCGATCACCGAGGAGCTGATCGTTGAGAACGGAGTCGTCCGCAATCCGGGATTTCGCGACTACAAACTCGTCACCGCGCCGGAGATTCCGGAAATGGACATCCACTTCATCGAGACGATGGATGGCGAAGGTCCGCAAGGCGCCAAGGGCGTGGGCGAAGCGCCGGCGATCTGCATGGCCGCGGCGACGGCCAACGCGATCTGCAACGCCACCGGCGTGCGCATCTACGAACTGCCGTTCACGCCCGAGAAAGTCTATCGGGCGCTGCACCCCCAAGTCGCACCGACCTGATGCGCCGACGCACGGTGTTGTCGCTCGAGCAGGCGCTGTCGCTTCCGTACGCGACGCTGCGCTTCGTTCATCTCGGCTGGCGCGTGATTCGCATCGAGGCGACGCCGTCGGGCGATGGCCTGCCCGGCGACCCCAACCGCTACATCGGCACCGCTGCCGTCGACGCGGACCGGCGCACCTATTTCGTCGCTCCGAACGTCGGCAAGGAGGCGATTGCGCTCAATCTCAAGGATCCGCGCGGTCAGCAGGCATTGCGGCGGCTGGTCGATGCGCTCGACGTCGACGTGTTCTGCTGCAACGTGGTCCCGCGCCGTTATGAGGCGCTCGGCATCGATTACGAGACGTTGTCCGCAATCAAGCCGGATCTCATCTGGGCGGGAATCTCGGCGCTCGGTCCCGAATATCCCGATGTGCCGGGCTACGATCCGGTACTGCAGGCCATGGCCGGTTTCATGGAGATCACCGGCGACCCGGAAGGGCCGCCAATGGTGGCGGGGGTGCCGATCGTCGACCTCAAGGCCGGCGACGAAATCTACGCCAACGTGCTGCTGGCGCTCGCGGAACGCGCGGAGACGGGCCGCGGCAAGCGGATCGACGTGTCGATGCTGCAGGCGGCCGCGTCGTGGCTCATTACCACCCTCCCTCTCGTCGACTTCGACTGCGACGCAGCCGAGATCACCCGGGCCGGTAACGAGCACCGCAAGTTCATTCCGACCAATGTCTACCCGTCGCGCGACGGATTCATCTATCTTGCGGTCGGCTCGGACGCGCAGTGGAGACGACTCGTGGCGACCGCGATGTTCGCGCCGGTGGCGCATCCGTCGCGCGAGACCAACGCGGGCCGGCATCGGCATCGAACCGCTCTGCGGGACGACATGATCGCGGTGACGAAGCGTCACATGACCGGCGAAATCGCCCAAACGCTGACCGCGGCGGCCATTCCCTGGGCGGCGATCAACACCATTCGACAGGTACGTGATTTGCCGGCGCTCGCGGGAAAATTCACCGTGACGCGTACTCCGAATGGCAAGCCGATCCGGTTGCAACCGGCCGCAGTCGACCTGGACGGCATGCGGCGCGAGTACGCGTTCCCGCCAAAGTACGCCGAACACACGCGTCCGGTGCTGGCCGAAGCCGGGTTCACCGACGGCGAAATCGCGTCACTGGCGCAACAGCAAGTCATTGGTGGAGTTTGACGGCGCCCAGTTTGGGTGGCCGCTGGAGGCATCGCACGCAATTCGACGAGGAGACTGAAACATGAAAACTGCAACATGGATTCATGCGGCACTGGCGATCGCGCTGGCCTCGACTTCCGCATTGGCCCAGGTGAAGATCGGGTTGATTGCGTCTTCGACCGGACCGACCGCCGTGGTCGGCATTCCGCAGAAGAACACGGCCGCGTTGCTGCCGAAGAAAATCGGCGACCTGACGATCGACTATGTCGTGCTGGACGACGGCAGCGATCCGACGCAAAGCGTGATGAACGCCAAGAAACTGCTGTCGGAGTACAAGATCGACGCGATGATCGGACCGTCGGGTTCGCCCAATGCCGTCGGGATCCTGCAGTTCATGGCCGAAACGGGCACGCCGATGCTGGCTCCCGTGGGCACCACGGCCGTCGTTCTGCCGATGGACGACAAGAAGCGATGGGTATTCAAGACGACGCAGAACGATCAGCTCATTTCCGAGGCGCTCATTGCGCATATGGTGAAAACAGGTGTGAAGACCGTCGGTTTCATCGGGTTCAATGACCCCTACGGCGAGAACTGGTTCACGGTGTTCAACGCGCAGGCGCAGAAGGCGGGAATGAAGATCGTCGCGAGCGAGCGCTTTATGCGTTCCGACTCGTCGGTGACCGGGCAGGTGGCGAAGCTCATGGGGGCGAAGCCCGATGCGGTGCTGATTGCCGCGGCCGGCGGTCCGACGGTGCTTCCGCAGACCACGCTGTTTGACGCAGGCTACAAGGGCCGCGTCTACCAGACGCATGGTGCGGCGTCGCCTGATTTCCTGCGCCTGGGCGGCGCCAAGGTCGAAGGGACCGTGCTCGCGGCGAGTCTCATGCTGGTGCTGGGTGAGATACCTGACAACGTTCCGTCGAAAGCGGTCGCTCTGGAGTACATCAACGCCTACGAAAAGCTGTACGGAAGCAAGCCCGCGACATTCGGCGCCAACGTCTACGACGCGGGACTTCTCCTCATGCGCGCGGTACCCGAGGCGGCCAAGCGCGGCAAACCCGGCACACCGGAGTTCCGCGCTGCATTGCGCGACGCGCTCGAATCGACGCGCGAGTTGGTGGGAACGCAGGGCGTCTACACGATGTCGCCCGCGGACCATTCCGGGTTTGATGAGCGCGGCCGAGTGCTGATTACCGTCAAGGACGGAAGCTGGCGCCTGTTGCGGGACTGATTCGATGGCGCAGTCCTTCGCGCGATCCGGGCATTGGCGTCTGATCGCTATTGCGGTGACGCGGGACGGCGCCTTCCGCGCACCACCGCGCTGGCCGTGCCCGCGACGAATGCGGCCAGCGCCAGCGCATTCAGCACGGCGCCAGCGCGCGTCCATTCGAATCGTGCGGTCGCGTCCCCGGCGAGGCGCACGACGAGCGAAAGGTGGAGCAGCGCAAGCGGCAGATAGAACGTCGGGTGGTACGGCACGGCAACGCGTAGCACAGCGGGGAAAATGATCGGGGCGTGCCCGAAGACCATCGCGAAGACGAAGCCCAGCGTGAGCGCGTGCAGTGCGGCGTCATGTGCGGCGGAACCGGGGACGAGACCACCGGCCGCGATGATGACGGCACCGCCGACAGCGAGCCAAGCATAGCCCGACAGCAGGCAAACGGCGATGAAACGCGTGAGCCCCTTGTTGCGGACAGTGCGGCGCGCGATGTCCTGTTTACCGAGCCACAGCGACAACGCGAGGAGGCCGCCGCCGAAGAACTGCGTTCCCATTGACGTTTCGGCTCCCAGCAGGCCGGCGACGATGACGGCGAGAATCGCCGCGAACGCGCGCCGGGCAACGGGCGAGGGCGGCAGAAAGCGCGACAGTTCGAGGCGCTCGCCTGCGATCGTCAGAATCAGGAAGGCGAGCCACCACGGCACGGCGGCGTGGACGCTCGCGCCCAGCGCCCACAGCGCATTGCCCGTCGACCAGCACAGCGCGCCCAGGGTCAGCGTGAATGTGAACCATTCGGTCTGCCGGTGAAAGACGTTGATCGTCGCGGCGAGCAGCACGACGCTTCCGACAAGGAATAGCCAAGGCGCGACATTGGCCGCGTTCGCCAAGACCGCGATGCTGCCAAGACCCGCGAAAAGCGATCCCGCGTAAGCCCAGAGCCGGCCGATGGCCACGGCGCGCTCGAGCGCGATGACCACGCCGAAAAATCCGCAGACCATCAGTGGTCCGTGCAGTGCGGACACGGCTGCCGCCACGTCGGGAACGGGCCAGCCGAGGCGCGCGAGCCCCGCAGCGGTACCGGCGAAGAGACCGATGAAGCCCAGGATCAGCAGCGGCAGGCGGGCGAGCGGCGGCATGGACTTCGAACCGTCAGTCTGTTCGTCCCGACGCGGCGTGGCAGCCGGAGGAACGCGCGGCGCAGTCCGCGCGATCGCCGCGCGCTGTAAGTCGGCCTCGGGTATCTCGACCAAGTGGTGTAACGGGACGATAAACGCTTCGGCGACGTCGTGCGAACGGCGACGGTGAATGGCTCCGGCCAGCGTCTATTGCCCGCGTTGGCCGACGATCTGTTTCAGGGCCACAGGGTCGAGCAGTTTGACTGCGCGGCCCTGGATCTGGATCAGGCCTTCTCCCTGGAACCGCGAAAAGAGCCGGCTCACCGTCTCGAGCTTCAATCCGAGATAACTGCCGATTTCCTCGCGCGTCATGCGCAGCACGTACTCGGTGGACGAATAGCCGCGGCGCCGATAGCGCTCGGCCAGATTCAGCAGGAATAACGCGAGGCGCTCTTCGGCACGCATGCTGCCAAGGGAAAGCATGATGCCGTGGTCGCGCGTGATCTCGCGCGACAGGAACTGGTGGAGGTTGTGCTGCAGCGCCGGCACCGCCCGCGCCAGTTCTTCGATGCGCGCGAATGGAAGCACGCAGACTTCGCTGTCCTCGAGTGCCGCGGCCTGGCAGCTATGCCGGTCGGTGCTGATGCCATCGAGCCCGATGAGGTCGCCCGGCATATGGTAGCCGGACACTTGCTCGCGGCCGTCTTCGGCGAGCACGGTCGTCTTGAGCGATCCCAGTCGGATGGCGTACAGCGACGAGAACGGCTCGCCGGCGCGGTAGAGCGCGTCGCCTTTCTTGAGCCGGGTCCGCTTGCCGATCATGGCGTCGACCTCGCCCATTTCGCTCGCCGAAAGCCCGCCAGGCAGGCAAAGCTCGCGCATGCTGCAGGTCGCGCAGTGAATCTTGAGATCGCGAATCGAGATCACCGCGGACGCCGATGCGACACCGGCCACCCGGTTGTCCGACGGGGTGGCAGGGGCAACAACTCGCATTTTCGGCTTTGCATTTGGCGTCATCGCGCGAAACTCCAAGTGCGGCGGTATGCTTGTCGACCTTCTTCGGGCCATTTTACTCTCATTGGCTCGCGGGCCGAACGCATAGAGGTCACAGGTCGTGAAAAGGCGGACGTCGCTGGAAGGATCGGTGTTCTCGGGTGCCACGGCATCGGGTATGCGACGCTTTGTCGCAGGCGGGCGGGCGTGGCACTGTCCGCGCTGATCAGCGCCTGGCTTGCCGGCGTGCTGGGCGGGGCGCATTGCATCGCGATGTGCGGTGGCTTCGTTGCGGCGATGGCGCAGGCCGCGCCACAGGCGAGTCCGCTGCGTCCCGCACGCGCGATCGCGTGGGGGCAGTTGCCGTACAGCGCGGGCCGCATCACCACCTACGCCGCGCTGGGCGCGATTGCGGGGGGCACCGGCGCGCTGGCGCTGGCCGCGACGGACATCCTGGCATTGCAGCGGGTCCTTTACGTCATCGCCAATTTGTTTCTGCTCGCACTGGCATTCGCGATTGCGTGGAAAGGCGGCACGTTTGCCTGGCTGCAACGCGCTGGGAATGCGTTGTTCGCCAGTGTAATCCCGGCGTTTCGCCCGCTGCTCCGGGCGAATGCCATTCCGGCGCGTTATGCGCTGGGGATGCTGTGGGGACTGGTCCCATGCGCGCTCACCTACGGCGTACTTCCGATCGCCCTGTTCGCAGGAGGGGCATGGCAGGGCGCTGCCGTGATGCTCGCGTTCGGCATCGGTACCCTGCCCAATCTCCTTGCCACGAGTTGGGTCATGGCGCGCGCGCGGCGCTGGCTCGACACACGCGTGGTTCGCTATCCGTCCGCCGCATTGCTCGCGGGCTTCGCTGCCGTCGGTATCTGGCGGGCGCTCTTTGGTCCCGCGTCTCTTGCCCAGGGACCGTTCTGTCTCTGATCGGCGGTCAATCGTGCCTTATACAACGCCCGTTACACCGGATCCCCGCATCTTCCCCGATGTTGCGTCCGCGTCGGCATCCGCGCGCGGCGTCTATGCGTTAGCCGAAGGGTCGCTGCGCGCGAAATCGGCGCAAGAGGGCAAAGCGTTCGACCACGAACTGCGCGTGGCACTTCATGCCCGGCTGGTCGATGACGGTCCGGGCCTTGCCGCCATTCTGGCCGGCGCACCGTCGATCGACGTGGCGCGGCATCTGTGGCGCGCCGTCGACGCGGTCTGGCGCAATGCGATGGAAGCCGATCCCACCGGAATTGCGGTGACGGTGTTCGCGCTTCCGCTCGTCGTTATCGTCGGGCAGGAACGTGTCGGTGATGCTGGCGCGCTTTCCGGCGTCCTCGAAAAGCCTGAACGAGTCTCCGCAATCCTCCGCGCGCACGGCGCGCTCGCGGGCAACGGCACGTTTGCGCTGTCGAACGCGCTCGTGGCTGCCGATGCGATCGACGTCGCACGGTTGCCGGAGATTCTTGCCTGGCGCTGCCTATCCGATGCGCCCGTGCCGGACGCGATGCTTGCGGCACGCGCGCTGCCACCGGCGCCACTCGAGTGTCATGCGGGGCGCGAGGCGGTGCACCTGCGCTTTCTCGTCGGCGCCGCGATCGCGAAACCGGGGACCGATCTCACGGTTGACAAGAGCGTGGGTGGCTGGCGTGTGCCGCTGACGCAGGAGCTCGCCGCGCAGCTGGCGGCGGGACAGGCGTCCGTGCTGGCGTTGCCGCGGGCACCACAGCATTTGCTCCCCGCCGTGGCGCAGGGCTACGCCGCGCAGCGCGAAGTTGCGGCGCAGGTCTTCGCGAGCAACGCCATTCGCAGGTTCCGGGGTGCGGTAGGCGAACCGACGGCCGTCATCAGCGCGCATCGTGCGGAGGACGCGCCCGGCGGTGGCGAACTCCGGCTTTCGCTGTGCTCGCCGTTCGAGCCGGCTGCCGCAGAGGGCTTCCGTTGCCCGCTCTATCGACTCGATCGCGTCGGTGACGTCGTCGCGATGCTCGTCGGTCTCCTGCGGGATTGCCGCGTGACGGATATCAGGACATTGGCGGGCGTCCATGCCGACCGTGTCGCCAGCACCGGCTTGCCGCTGTTGTTCAAGCCGGATACGATTCCTGACTCCGCGTGCATGGGGATGCATTGATGCGCAAACTGACTGCGACCGGGCAATCCGGCGAGCCGCAACGGATCACGCTCGCCGAAGCCGCGGCCATGCTGCCGACGCCGGACGGCAAACGTTCCGCCGCCGTCTTCGAGCATGGAACGCTGCAAGTCAAACTCTATGCGCCGCGTGGGACGGACCCGCAGCAACCGCATACGCGCGATGAAGCGTACGTTGTGGCACGCGGCACGGGCCAGTTCGTCAACGGCGCAGAGCGCCACCCGTTCGCGCCGCACGACGTGCTGTTCGTCAAAGCCGGTGTCGTGCACCGCTTCGACGAATTCACCGACGACCTGCTCGTCTGGGTGTTTTTCTATGGGCCGGAAGGTGGAGAGTCGGACGGGAGCGACCGGGCGATCGCGTAGGCTCATTGCGGCGGAGCGTCCGCCGCGCAATGCCTATCGACCATCCGGAGGTTCCGGATGTTGCGGGGAGGATATGCGTGGAGTCCCATGAGAATGCGATCCGTGTCCTGGTGGCCAAAGTCGGGCTGGACGGCCACGACCGCGGCGTGAAGATCGTTGCGCGCACTCTGCGCGACGCCGGGATGGACGTCATCTACACCGGGCTGCACCGCACGCCGCAGGAGGTCGTAGCGGCGGCGATTCAGGAAGACGTCGACGTGATCGGCATCAGCATTCTGTCGGGCGCGCACATGACCGTGTTTCCGCGCGTCCTGCAGCTCTTGGCCGAACGCGGTGCCGACGACATCCTGGTCATCGGCGGCGGCGTCATCCCGGACGAGGACGTCACAGCGCTCGAGGCGCAGGGCGTGAAGGCATTGATCCTGCAGGATGCGCCGCCGGACGCGATCGTCGCCGCCGTGCGCCGGGTCGTGGCCGAGCGGGGCGCGCGCTGACGCATGGGGGATCGCTCGGGAGACCGCATGGAATCGTGGACGTTTCCGCCGCGCTTCGACGCCGAATATCTGCCGCGCGTGGAGTCGCGCTACTGGTTCCCGCGACGCGAGACGATGCCGGCCGCGGAGCGCGAACGGGCGATTGTCGATCGGTTGCAGGCGCTCACGCGCTACGCGTGGGAGCACGCGCCGTTCTATCGCCGGAAATGGGACGAGGCGGGATTTCACCCCGACCACCTGCGTACGCTCGAGGATTTCGAGTCGAAGGTGCCGGTCATCACCAAGCGCGACCTGCGCGACGCGCAGGCGCGCTTGCCCCCGTTCGGCGACTACCTGTGCATCGCGGACGACGAAGTCCATCACATCCACGGCACGTCCGGCACCACCGGCCGGCCCACGGCGTTCGCGATCGGTCGCGGCGACTGGGATGCGATCGCCAATGCGCATGCCCGCGTCCTCTGGGGCATGGGCCTGCGGCCAGGCGACACCGTGTTCATCGCGGCGATCTTCAGCCTGTACATGGGCTCGTGGGGCACGCTCGCCGGCGTCGAGCGCCTTCACGCGAAGGCGTTTCCATTTGGCGCCGGCGCGCCCGGAATGACGGCGCGCGCCGCGATGTGGCTCGACCTGATGAAGCCGTCGGCGTTCTATTCGACGCCGTCGTTCGCGCTGCACCTCGCGGAGGTCGCGCGGGCGGAAGGCCTCGATCCCGCGGCGTTCGGGTTGAAGACGATGTTCTTCTCCGGCGAGCCGGGCGCCTCGGTGCCCGGCGTGCGCGACAGGATCGTCGCCGCGTTCGGCGCGCGCGTGATCGACTGCGGTTCGATGGCCGAAATGACGCCGTTCCTGAATGTTGCCGGCACGGCCGAGACCGACGGCATGCTGCTGTGGCAGGACGTGGTCTACACCGAGGTCTGCGACCCGGCGACGTTCCGGCGCGTGCCGTTCGGCCGGCGTGGCACGCCGGTGTACACGCATCTCGAGCGCACGTCGCAGCCGATGATCCGGCTCGTCTCGGGCGACCTGACGCAATGGGAGGACGGCCCGACGCCGTGCGGGCGCACGTACCCGCGGCTGCCGCACGGCATCTTCGGGCGCATCGACGACATGTTCACGATCCGCGGCGAGAACGTCTATCCGAGCGAGGTCGATGCCGCCGTCAACGCGCTTGCGGGTTACGGTGGCGAACACCGGATCGTGATCACGCGCGACGGCGCCATGGACGAATTGCTGATCCGCATCGAGGCCGCCCCCGCACGTTCAGGCGGCCGGGGCTCCCGCCTTGCGGGCGCTGTCCGATGCGGCCGCGCAGAAACTGCTGCGGATGCTCGGGCTTCGCGCCAGGGTCGAAGTCGTCGCGCCGGGGACCTTTCCGCGCACCGATTTCAAGGCGCGGCGCGTCATCGACGATCGCGACGTGTTTCGCGAAATGAGCGCGCGACTCGCCGCCGGCGCGTGACGGCTTTGGTTCCTTCGCTCGATCTCGTTGCCCGGTGTTCTGGCGGGCGAAACGCGCGCGATCGCCCGGCTGCTGACGCGCGCCGAGGCCGGCGACGACGAGTGCCGGCCGGCGCTCGAGCTGATTTTCCGGCACGCGGGCCGCGCGCATGTCGTCGGGATCACCGGCGTTCCCGGCTGCGGCAAGTCGACGCTGGTCGCGAAGCTCGCCGCGCTGTTCCGCGGCACGGGACATCGCGTCGGCATTGTCGCGGTCGACCCGTCGTCCCCGTACTCCGGCGGCGCGATCCTCGGCGATCGCATCCGGATGGGGGACGTGGCCGGCGATCCCGGTGTCTACGTGCGGAGCATGGCGACGCGCGGCGCGCTGGGCGGGCTCGCGCGGAGCACGTTCGATGCCATCGATGTGCTCGACGCGGCGGGCTACGGCGATCGTCATCGTCGAGACCGTCGGCGTGGGCCAGGACGAAGTCGACGTCGCGCGCGCCGTGCATACGACCGTCGTCGTGTCGGCCCCCGGTCTCGGAGACGACATCCAGGCGATCAAGGCAGGCATACTCGAGATCGCCGACATCCACGTCGTCGCCAAGTCCGATCGGCCCGACGCCGGCAAGACGATTGCCGATCTGACGAGCATGCTGGCGCTCGGACGCGGTCACAGCGCGTGGGAGGTTCCGGTCATGCCGACATGTGCGCTTACCGGCGATGGCGTCGAGGCGCTGC
Organism: uncultured beta proteobacterium; assembly: GCA_963695725.1. Classification (GTDB taxonomy): domain Bacteria; phylum Pseudomonadota; class Gammaproteobacteria; order Burkholderiales; family Casimicrobiaceae; genus CAIWHR01. The sequence continues at coordinate 414,299 of CAVOHM010000001.1, read as the reverse complement.
GGGACGCGATCGACCGCCACCGCGAAGCGCTCGACGCGGGTGGCGCAATGGCCGCGCGCCGCGCCGAGATCAACGAGCGACGGCTGCTGCTGGCCGGCGAGGAGATTCTGCGCAAGTCGTTCACGCGCCGGCGTGATCGTTACGTGGCTACGCTCGTCGCGGATATGAACGCGCGCAGGCTCGGGCCGCACGCGGCGGCGAAGCGGCTCCTCGACGAGATGCAGAATGGGAGAGGCGAATGAGTGAATCGATCCCGACCGACGCGGCCGCGCTTGCGGCACAGCTCGAGGCATGGGAAAGGAACGAGGTCGCGGGATTCGTCGCGCGCCAGCCGGAGCGGAATGCGGAGTTCCGCACGGCCGGCGGCATGCCGTTGAAGCGCGTCTACACGGCGCTCGATACGGCCGGCACGCCGCCCGCGGATATCGGCTTTCCCGGCCAATACCCCTACACGCGGGGGCCGTACCCGACGATGTATCGCGGGCGCCTGTGGACGATGCGGCAGATCGCGGGCTTCGGCACGGCCGAGGACACGAACGGGCGCTTCAAGTATCTGATCGGCCAGGGCCAGACGGGCCTGTCCACCGATTTCGACATGCCGACGCTGATGGGATACGACAGCGATCACCCGCTTTGCGAAGGCGAAGTCGGTCGCGAGGGGGTCGCGATCGATACGCTGGCCGACATGCGGCATCTGTTCGACGGCATCGATCTCGAGCGGACCTCGGTGTCGATGACCATCAACCCGACTGCCTGGATCCTGCTGGCGATGTACGTCGCGCTGGCGCGCGAGCGCGGCTACGACCTCGACCGGCTCTCCGGGACGATCCAGGCCGACATCCTGAAGGAGTACCAGGCGCAGAAGGAGTGGATCTTCCCGATCGCGCCGTCGGTGCGCATCGTGCGCGACTGCATCACGTACTGCGCGCGGAACATGAAACGGTACAACCCGATCAACATTTCGGGCTATCACATCTCGGAAGCCGGCGCGTCGCCGCTGGACGAAGCTGCGTTCACGATGTGCAATCTCGTCACCTACGTCGACGCGGTGACGAAGACGGGAATGCACGTCGACGAGTTTGCGCCGCGTCTCGCGTTCTACTATGTCAGTCAGGCCGATTTCTTCGAGGAGATCGCCAAATTCCGGGCGGTTCGGCGCGTCTACGCGAAGATCATGCGCGAGCGCTTCGGCGCAAAGAACCCCGAGTCGATGCGGCTGCGGTTTCACTGCCAGACGGCGGCGGCGTCGCTGACGAAGCCGCAGCCGAAAATCAACATCGTCCGTACCGGCCTGCAGGCGCTCGCCGCCGTGCTGGGAGGCGCGCAAAGTCTGCACACGAACGGGATGGACGAGGCGTTCGCGATTCCGACCGAAGAGGCGATGAAGATCGCGCTGCGCACGCAGCAGATCATCGCCGACGAAAGCGGCGTCACGAGTGTCGCCGATCCGCTCGGCGGTTCGTATTTCGTCGAGAGCCTGACCACCGAGTTCGAGCGGGAGATCTTCCGGGTGGTGGACGAAGTCGAGCGCCGGGGTGGTACCCTCAAGCTGATCGAGGAGGGATGGTTCCAGCAGCGGATTGCCGACTTCGCCTACGCGACCGCGAAGCGGAAGGCAAGCGGCGAGAAACCGGTGATCGGCGTCAACCGGTACGTCGAGGCCGGCGAGCATTTCGACGTTGAGATCCATCCATACGATCCGACGACTGCCGAGCGCCAGATCGCGCGCTTGCGGCAGGTACGTCGCGAGCGCGACGGCGCCAAGGTTGCGGCGTTGCTCGACCGGCTCGCCGTCATTGCCGCGGACGAGCGCGAGAACATCATGCCGGTGACGATCGAGCTGGTCGCGGCCGGCGCGTCGATGGGTGACATCGTCGAACGTTTGAAGCAACTATGGGGCACCTATCGCGAACGGCCCGTATTCTGAGGGCACCAAGCTGATGTTGATTCGGTACCTCGACTACGCACCGGCGATTGCATCGCCCGTGGATTGCGCGGCGACGGCGGCCATTGTCGGCCGCACCGTCGCGGGACCCGGCCTCGTGCTGCGCAGTTACGCGACATTGCGCGCGGACGGCGAGTGGGTGCGCGTGGGCGCGAACGCCTACTTTGGCGAACGAGCGACGGTGCACATCGCCGACAGTACCTTTCCGGCAGCGATCGGCGACGACGTCACCGTCGGGCGCTTTGCGCTGGTGCATGCGTGCACGGTCGAGGACCGCGTTGTCGTAGGCGATGCCGCGATCGTCATGGACGACGCGCACGTCGGTGCCGGCGCGCTGATCACGGCGGGGAGTCTCGTGCCGCCACGCAAGCGGCTCGCGGGCGGGTGGGTCTACGATGGCTATCCCGCGATGCCCGTGCGCGAGATCGGAGCAGTGGACCTTGCCCAAGCGGCGCTCGCGATCCGCCGGCGGATTCCCTCGGCGTTGGTCACGGCAACGGACCTGCCGCCGCTCGACAGTGAAGATTACGCTAGGGCCGGAGAAATCGACGCGGTAGTGCGCCATCCGGGCGTGCGCACGCCAACGGTGGCCCGAGCCTACGTCGCGCCGACGGCGACCCTCGCCGGCGATGTCGCGGTGGCCGACGATGCGAGCGTCTATTTCGGCTGCGTCGTTGCCGCGGGCGACGGCCGGATCGTGATCGGACCACGTACCAATGTGCAGGACAATTCGCTGCTCGTGACGACCGCAGCGCGCGGGCCCCTGATGCTTGGCGCGGACGTCACGATCGGGCACAACGTCCGGATGGGCGCTGCCACGATCGGCGACGATGCATTGGTCGGCATGGGATCGCAGGTCGGCGACGGCGTCGTCGTCGAGGATGGCGGCTGCATCGGCGCGCGCGCCTGGGTCGAGGCGGGCACCGTGGTCAAGGCAGGCTGGATCTGGGCGGGCCGGCCGGCGTTGGCCTTTCGCGCGATCAAGGCGCAGGAGCGCGAACTCTTCGCAGAGGCAGCGAAAATCTATGTTGGCTACGGCGCTGCCTATCGGCGCGGCTAGCGCAAAGGTCAACAGCGACGCGTCGCATCGTGCTGGCGACGATACCGCCGACGTGGTGGCACGCATCCGTATAATCGTGGCCACGCGCCCTGCACATCCTGGCACCGATTCCCGAACCGAACGACCCATCGCGATGACAACTGCGGCGCACGCGCGCCGGCAGCTCGCATTTCCCCTCCTGTTCGTGCTGCTGTGGAGCACCGGCTTCATCGCCGCCAAATACGGGCTGGCGTATGCGCCGCCGCTGACCTTTCTACTCTACCGGTTCGTGCTCGTCGCGGCGCTGATGAGCGTTGTCGCACTGGCGACGCGCGCGAATTGGCCCACCACGCTCGGCGAGGTCGGACACGTCGCCGTTTCAGCGTGGCTCGTGCACGGCGTCTACCTCGGCGGCGTGCTCTTCGCGATCTCGCGCGGCATGTCGGCCGGCATGGCGGCGATGCTCGTGGGATTGCAGCCGATCGTCACGGTGCTCCTTGCGCGTGGCTGGCTCGGCGAGCGCGTCGTGCCGCGGCAATGGCTGGGGCTGGCGCTGGGACTCGCCGGCGTCTGGCTCGTGGTCCGGCACAAGGTGGAGTTGACCGACGACGGCAAGGGGCTGGCCGCAATTGCGCTCGCGCTCGCCGGCATCAGCGTCGGCACGCTCTACCAGAAGCGATATTGCTCGCACGTGGATCTGCGCTGCAGCGCGGTCATCCAGTTCGCGGCGTGCGCGCTTGCTTATCTGCCGATTGTGCTGGCATTCGAGCATGCGCCGGTCCGCTGGACGCCGGAGTTCGTGTGGGCGCTCGGCTGGGCCGTCGTCGTGCTGTCGGTCGGTGCGATCAGCCTGCTCTACTGGCTGCTGCGCCACGGTGCCGCAACGAACGTGGCGGGGCTTTTCTTCCTGGTCCCCGCTGTGACTGCGGTCATGGCGTGGCTCATGTTCGGCGAGACGCTCGATGCGGTCGCCGTCGCGGGCATGGTGCTGATCAGCGCCGGTGTCGCGCTGGCGCGCCAGAAAAAGCAGTCGCAATCCTGATCGCGGCGCCGCATTCGTTCAGCTCCGCGCGCCGGCGGATGACATAGTCGAGGATCGTCAGCCCGGAGAGGCCATGACGATCCGGGTTCCGGCGATGCGGTCGTGCAGGAACAGCCGGTCCGGATCCACGAGCGGCCAAAGATAGCCGATGGCGATGAGCCATGCGGCCTGCGCGCCAAGATGCGCCGTGGCGAGGATCGCGTAGGCCGCGAGCGAAATCATGGGACCGATCCATGCGGCCACGTAGCGCGTGACGGCGACCCTGGCGTCGAGCGGCCTGCCATCGGCTCGCTCGACGGCAAGACGCCATGTCTTCATGGGCAGCGTGCGTCGCCCGCCGGTCCACGACCACGTGAAGTAGAGCCCGGCGGCAGCAAAGACAACGCACGCCGAGAGGACACGCGCCGGGAGGGGCGGCACGCCGAGAATCGGTCGTTCCCCGTTTGTTGGCCCTGTAGCGGGGAGCGTCATGAAACCGACCAGCAGTACGATGGCTGCCAGCAGCAGTCCCTCGTAAGCCAATGCCGCATAACGCCGCGCGAGCGATGCGTTGCGACGCGACATAATCGGTGCGTCCGCCTTGGCCGGCGGCGCATCGCACATCAGGACGGTCTCACTGGGATGGAGGCGGTGGCCGCGCATTGCCGCCGGGCGCTGGCGGCGCAGGTGACGGGCGCGCACCACGGGCCGCAGGGGGCGGCGTGCCAGGCGGTGGCTTCGTCGCCAGTTCGCGTCTCTGTTCGGGGGGCAGGCTCTGGTACTGCTCCCATTGTTCGCGAACTTCCTTCTTCTTGTCCGGCGGAAGGGATTTCAGGGACTTGTAGCGCTCGCGCGCCGATTGCCGCTCGTCCGGCGACAATTGGGCCCAGGCGCCCATCTGTTGCCGGATGCGCTGTTGCTCCTGGGGCGTCATGCTCGGGTACCGCTGGGCAATGCCGCGCCACTTCTGCTTGCGCCGCGCGTCGAGCTTGTTCCAGTCAGGGGCGAGTGGCGCCAGAACCTGCTTTTCGGACGGCGAAAGGGCATCCCAGGGAGGCGAACCGATGCCGACCGGCTGCGCGATCGCGGTCCCGGCTGCGAGGGCCGCGAGCGCCAGTGCCCATGCGAAAACGTGCGCTATTCGTAGCTTGCGCGCTTCAGCCAATTCTGGAATCCCCGGTCCAGGTAGGCGTCGATTGGCAGGTCGGAGGACAGGATCGCCGCGTCCATTTCCTCGATGTCGTGGAGTTGCTGGTAGGCCTCCCACTGGTGAAGGCCGAAACCGGCCGCCGCGATCAATGCGATTCCTATCCACAAGCGCCCGCTGGCCCAGAAGCGGTGCTCGCTGCCGGCGGTACCCGTGCCCGCCCCTGCGTGCGCGCCGGCGAGGCGGCGTTCTGTGGCATGCGCCGGATCGGCGAGACGTGCCAGTGCCTCCTGGCGCGCGAGCTGCAGGCGATATCGAGTGCCGGCCTTCAGATCGGCGGCGCCGCGATCAAGGTAAGTGGTTATTTTTTTTGCGAAATCGTCATCTGGGGCGGTCATAGCGAAACTCCTTTGGCCTTCAGCGTTTCGGCCAATGCGCGGACCGCACGCGAGCAGTGGGTCTTGACGCTACCTTCCGAGCATCCCATCGCCGCAGCGGTTTCCGCGACATCCAGTTCTTCCCAGTAACGCAATAGAAACGCTTCCCGTTGACGCGCCGGGAGCCGCATAAGTGCCTGTTCGATAAGCCCCACCACCTGCGCCTGCTCGAACTGCTGCGCGGGGTCGACATTCGCATTCGAGTCCGATTTTGCGGCCAGGGTCTCGAGTGGATCGAAATCATCGTCCTTTTCACTGCCCTTTCCCAACGCGGACAGGAGCGTGGTCCACGTCGTGCGCACTTTCTGGCGCCGGAAATGGTCATGGATCGTATTCTGCACGATCCGCTGGAACAGCATCGGTAGTTCGGCGGCCGGCTTTTCCGAATATTTCTCCGTCAGCTTCAGCATCGCGTCCTGCACGATGTCGAGCGCGCTGTGTTCGTCGCGGACGGCGAACATCGCCTGCTTGAACGCACGGCGCTCGACTTCTGCCAGAAAGGCCGAAATTTCTTGGATTGAGGCCAGAGCGGGTTCCGCCGGGTGGGTAACCCTAATTATAGGGCGCCAGCCGGCGTGCCTCGGTTGTGCGCTGCAGCGGGCTTGACCGCCGCGCCCGCCACAGGTAACGTCGAACTTCGGCCGTCAGTGGCCGGTGCTGTGCTGCAATAACGGCCGTTTGCGCCCCCTTCGCGATGCCACAAGCATCGGCGGGGACTCCCCAGGGGTGCGACGGGTGTTTCCAGAACGCGGCTTTCTACCCGGAAAAGCCCTGGCAGGCGCGTCCATCCCCAATGCGCGCCGGACGTTGTGCAAAAGCCCTGCGCAGGATCACGCGCGGGAGAATCCACCATTTTGCAAAAGGTGTGGCCATGCAACTCACGGGTGCGGAAATCGTGATCCGCTGCCTCCAGGAAGAAGGCGTCGAGTACGTCTTCGGCTACCCGGGCGGCGCGGTCCTCAACATCTACGACGAACTGTTCAAGCAGGAAAAGGTCAAGCACGTGCTGGTCCGCCACGAGCAGGGGGCAGTGCACGCTGCGGACGGATACTCGCGCTCGTCGACCAAGGTGGGCGTATGTCTCGTAACGTCGGGTCCGGGGGTCACCAACGCGGTCACGGGAATCGCGACGGCCTACATGGATTCGATTCCCGATGGTCGTGCTGACCGGCCAGGTGCCGACGCACGCGATCGGCCAGGACGCGTTCCAGGAGTGCGACGCCGTCGGCATCACGCGCCCTTGCGTCAAGCACAACTTCCTGGTGAAGGACGTCAAGGACATCGCGGTCACGATCAAGAAGGCGTTCTATCTTGCCGCTACCGGCCGGCCTGGTCCGGTGCTGGTCGACATTCCGAAGGACGTGACGCAGGCGAGCGCCGAGTGGAACTATCCGAAAACGGTGGCGCTGCGTTCGTACAACCCGGTCACCAAAGGCCACTCCGGGCAGATCAAGAAGGCCGTACAGCTGCTGCTCGATGCCAAGAAACCGATGGTCTATGCCGGCGGTGGCGTGGTCCTGAACGATGCCGCGCCGCAACTGACGCGACTGGTGCGGCTTCTTGGTTTTCCGTGTACGAACACCTTGATGGGGCTGGGCGGATTTCCGGGCACCGACCCGCAGTTCACCGGCATGCTCGGCATGCACGGCACCTACGAATCGAACATGGCGATGCAGCATTGCGACGTGCTGATCGCGATCGGCGCCCGATTCGACGACCGTGTCATCGGCAATCCGCAGCATTTCTTCCGCGCCGACCGCAAGATCATCCACATCGACATCGACCCGTCGTCGATCTCGAAACGGGTCAAGGTCGACGTGCCGATCGTCGGCTACGTTGCCGACGTCCTCGAAGAGATGCTGAAGGTGATCGAGAGTTCGCCCCAGCGGCCGGACCCCGCTGCGCTGAAGGCGTGGTGGAGCGAGATCAAGGAGTGGCAGCGCAAGGATTGCCTCAGGTACGACCGCAAGAGCGATCTGCATCAAGCCGCAGTACGTGGTCCAGAAGCTCTACGAGCTGACGAAGGGCGACGCGTTCATCACGTCGGACGTCGGCCAGCACCAGATGTGGGCGGCGCAGTACTACAAGTTCGACAAGCCGCGCCGCTGGATCAACTCGGGCGGGCTTGGCACGATGGGCTTCGGCCTGCCCGCCGCGATGGGCGTGCAGCTCGTCAATCCGGGCGCGACCGTCGTCCGCGTGACGGGCGAGGCGTCGATCCAGATGTGCATACAGGAGCTGTCGACCTGCAAGCAGTACCATCTGCCGATCAAGATCGTGAACCTCAACAACCGGTACATGGGCATGGTGCGGCAGTGGCAGCAATTCTTCTACGGCAACCGCTACGCGGAGTCGTACATGGACGCGCTGCCGGACTTCGTCAAGCTGGCCGAGGCCTACGGCCACATCGGCATCAAGGTCGACAAGCCGAACGATGTCGACGGTGCGCTGGAAGAGGCGTTCCGGCACAAGGACCGCCTCGTCTTCCTCGACGTGATCACCGACCAGACCGAGAACGTGTTCCCGATGGTTCCCGGCGGCAAGGGACTCACCGAGATGATCCTCGCGGAGGAGCTGTGAGCACCGCCGCGACAGGGCGCGGGCGCACGGCCTCCGCGAGGAGTTACTTGGGGTGTGGCGCACCGAGGTCGGCCGCCACCCGCTCTCGCCGACGCGCCCTTCGGGCCTTGGCTTCGCCCGGCTCGCGCTGGTGTCCGTCGGGGGAGGGCTAACCCATGCGCCACATCCTATCCATCCTCGTCGAGAACGAAGCCGGTGCGCTATCGCGCATCTCCGGCCTCTTCTCCGCGCGCGGCTACAACATCGAGTCGCTGACGGTGGCGCCGACCGAGGATCTGACGATGTCGCGGATGACGATCGTCACGGTCGGCTCCGACGACGTGATCGAGCAGATCACGAAGCAGCTGAACAAGCTCGTCGACGTCGTCAAGGTGGTCGACCTGACCGAAGGCAACCATATCGAACGCGAACTCATGCTGGTCAAGGTACGCGCCGCGGGAAAGGATCGCGAGGAGATGAAGCGGCTCGCCGACATCTTCCGGGGACGCATCCTCGACGTCTCCGACAAGAGCTACACGATCGAGCTCACCGGCACCGGCGCCAAGCTCGACGCATTTCTGCAGACGATCGAGCCTGGAGTGATCCTCGAGACCGTGCGCACCGGAGCTTCGGGCATCGGTCGCGGCGAACGGATATTGCGCGTCTGACGTCGGCGTGATTCTGCGGTCGAGCCGGACGGTCGCGCCATTGGCGCGACGCTCGACCCAATAACGGAGAAAACGATGAAAGTCTATTACGAAAAGGACGCGGACCTCTCGCTCATCAAGCGCAGGAAGGTCACGATTGTCGGCTATGGCTCGCAAGGTCATGCGCACGCGCAGAACCTGCACGACTCGGGCATCAAGGTCACCGTCGGACTGCGCAAGGACGGCGCGTCGTGGTCAAAGGCGAAAAAGGCCGGGCTCAAGGTCGCTGCGGTCGAAGACGCGGTCGCCGGCGCGGATGTCGTCATGATGCTCATGCCGGACGAGCACATCGCCGCCGTGTACAAGGACGGCGTCGAGCCGCGCATCAAGAAGGGCGCGACGCTCGCGTTCGCACACGGCTTCAACATCCACTACGGCCAGGTCGTGCCGCGTGCGGACCTCGACGTCGTGATGATCGCGCCGAAGGCGCCGGGGCACACGGTGCGCTCGACCTACGTGCAGGGCGGCGGTGTGCCGATGCTGATCGCCGTGCATCAGGACGCGTCGAAAAAAGCACGCGACGTCGCGCTTTCCTACGCGGCCGCGATCGGCGGCGCGCGCGCCGGAATCATCGAGACGAATTTCCGGGAGGAGACCGAGACCGATCTCTTCGGCGAGCAGGCCGTGCTCTGCGGCGGTTTGGTCGAGCTGATCAAGGCGGGCTACGAAACGCTGACCGAGGCGGGGTACGCACCCGAAATGGCGTATTTCGAGTGCCTGCACGAGGTGAAGCTCATCGTCGACCTGATCTACGAGGGCGGCATCGCCAACATGAACTACTCGATCTCGAACAATGCCGAGTACGGCGAGTATGTCACCGGGCCGAAGATCGTCAATGACGAGACGAAGCGCGCGATGCGTGACGCGCTCACGCGCATCCAGACGGGCGAGTACGCCCGCGACTTCATCCTCGAGAACCGCGCTGGAGCGCCGATGCTGCGCGCGCGCCGCCGCCTGACCGCCGAGCATTCGATCGAGCAGGTGGGCGCGAAGCTCCGGTCGATGATGCCGTGGATCAGCAAGAACAAGCTGGTCGACCAGTCGCGGAACTGACGTTCCTGAAACGCGCCGGCCACGTTCCCTTCGCGACGGGAGACAACCGATGCGATTACTCACGGACCTGGCGCCGCCAACGCGCCAGCACGGATGGGCGGGGCTCGTCGTGATTTTGGTGGCGCTCGTCATCGTCGCCTTCCTGGCCAAGGACGCATTGAAGAAATACGGGCTCGTCCCTCCGCCGAACGTGAATGTCAAGGCGGGGACGCCGGGCGAGCGCGCGCGAATGCCGGGTGCGATAGGCGCCGAGGCGCTCGACCTTGGTGCGTCATCCGTGGCGCCGGCGCCGGCCCTCGAGCGCGCGCGCTCGGTCGAGGGCATGATGAAGCAGCAGGCCGACGAGCGTGCCGTCCGCGGCGACGGTACGGCCCCGTGAGTGCAGCCGGAGACGCTGCGCGTGATCGCTTCCGACGCTTCCCGCGGTGGCGAGCGCCGCGATGAACAACGACTATCCGCATCCCATCATCGCGCGTGAGGGCTGGACGTTCCTTGCGCTGGCGCTCGCCATTGCGCTTGCGCTGTCGTTGACCGGCCACGGGCTGTTCGCGGCTGCGGCATGGCTCGCGTTCCTGTTCATCCTCCAGTTCTTCCGCGACCCGCCGCGCGTGGTACCGCGTCAGCGCGATGTCGTGCTTTCGCCGGCCGACGGCAGGATCGTCAGCGTCGGCAGCGCGCGCGATCCCTATCTCGAGCGCGATGCCCTGAAGATCAGCGTGTTCATGAACGTGTTCAACGTGCATTCGAATCGCAGTCCGGTCGACGGCGAAGTCGTCGCCGCGTGGTACCACGCCGGCAGTTTTCTCAATGCTGCGCTCGACAAGGCGTCGCTCGAGAACGAGCGCAACGCGCTGCATCTGCGCACTGCCGAGGGCCGTGACGTCACCTGCGTTCAGGTCGCAGGCTTGATCGCGCGGCGAATTCTCTGCTACGTCAAGCCCGGTGATGCTCTAACGCGCGGCCAGCGCTACGGATTCATCCGCTTCGGATCGCGCGTCGACATCTACCTCGCGCCGCAAGCGCGGCCGAAGGTCGCGGTCGGCGACATCGTGTTCGCAACCGAAACGCTGCTCGCGGACTTTCCACCGGGTTGCCGGAGTTGACGGACGGCGCACGCTGGCCGGGGCCAGCGCGATCTGTGCTACCTTTGCGCCGACATGGCGGATTTTGACACTCAGCGGGCGCTGCAGAAGAACCGCATCCGGCGGCGAGGCATCTATCTCCTGCCGAATCTGTTCACGACCGCCGCGCTTTTCGCCGGCTTTTACGCGATCGTGCAGGCGATGAACTTCCGCTTCGGCCTGGCGGCCGTCGCGATCTTCGTGGCGATGGTCCTCGACGGGCTCGACGGCCGCGTCGCGCGTCTTACCCGAACGCAGAGCGCATTTGGCGCGGAGTACGACAGCCTCTCGGACATGGTGAGCTTCGGCGCGGCGCCGGCGCTGATCGTCTACGAGTGGGCGCTGAAGGGCATGGGCAATCTGGGCTGGATCGCCGCGTTCGTGTACGTCGCGGGGGCCGCGCTGCGCCTCGCACGCTTCAACACGATGCTCGATGTCGCCGACAAGCGCTGGTTCACGGGGATGCCGAGCCCGGCAGCGGCGGCGCTGGTCGCCGGCCTAGTATGGATCATCGACGACTACAACATCGACCCGATCGGCATGAAATGGTGGGTCTGGGTCGTCACGGTCTTCGCGGGCCTCACGATGGTCAGCAACGTCCCGTATTACAGCTTCAAGACCATCAACCTCAAGAAAAGCGTCCCGTTCCTTGCGATTTTCGTCTTTGTGCTGGTCATTGCGCTGCTTTCGTACGCGCCCGCCATCGTCCTTTTTGCCGGCTTCGTGGGCTATGCGTTGTCGGGTTACGTTGTGGTCGCGTGGAGGTGGTACGCGCGCCGCCGCAGGCGTCCGGTGCCCGGTTCGCCGCCCGACTAGCGCCCGGTTGGCCCAACCCCTTGCGCCGATTGCATTTTTGCGGTTATAGTGCTTCGCAATGAACAGCATTACCTTCGTCGGCCGTTCCGCGCTCCCCGCGCTGACCTCCCTTTCGGGCGGCCGCTCGCTGCTTCTGCTGCGCCCCGCGCGCAGATAAGAACCCCCCCTTTTCCCGCAGTGCCCGCACCGTCCGCAGTCGGACGGCTCTGTTGACTGCCCAGACTCAGGAACGAGGATCCGCGATGAAGCCATATCCAGCCCGCAAGTACCGCCCCGTAGCGCCGGTCATGCTGCCCGAGCGGCAGTGGCCTTCCCGCGCGATCACGCGCGCGCCGATCTGGTGCAGCGTGGATCTGCGCGACGGCAACCAGGCACTGATCGAGCCGATGGACGCCGACCGCAAGCTGCGGATGTTCCGGCTCCTGGTAAAGATGGGGTACAAGGAGATCGAAATCGGCTTCCCGGCGGCGTCGCAGACCGACTACGACTTCACGCGCAAGCTGATCGTCGAGGAGCTGATTCCCGACGACGTCACGGTCCAGGTGCTCACGCAATCGCGGGAGGCGCAGATCCAGCGCACGTTCGAGGCGCTCGACGGCGCGAAACGGGCCATCGTGCACTTGTACAACTCGACGTCGACCACCCAACGCCGCCTGGTGTTCGGTCTCGACCGCGACGGCATCAAGGCGATCGCGGTCGCCGGCGCGAAGCTCATCCGTGACGGCGTGGCGAAGCGACCGGGGACCGAATGGTTCCTCGAATATTCGCCGGAAAGCTTCACCGGCACGGAACTCGACTATGCCGTCGAGGTATGCGACGCGGTTACGGCCATCTGGCTGCCGACGCCCGAGCGCAAAACCATTCTCAACCTGCCCTCGACCGTCGAACTCGCCACTCCCAATATCTACGCGGACCAGATCGAGTGGATGTGCAGAAATCTGGCGCACCGCGACAGCGTCATTGTTTCCGTGCATCCCCACAACGACCGCGGCTGCGGGATCGCCTCGGCGGAACTCGCGTTGATGGCGGGCGCGCAACGCGTCGAGGGATGCCTGTTCGGCAACGGCGAGCGCACCGGAAACGTCTGCCTCGTGACGCTCGGTCTCAACCTGTTCACGCAGGGTGTGGACCCGGGGATCGATTTTTCCGACATCCAGCAGGTGATCCGCACCGTGGAGTATTGCAATCAACTGCCGCTCGACCCGCGGCATCCGTACGGCGGCGAGCTCGTGTTCACCGCGTTTTCCGGCTCGCACCAGGACGCGATCAAGAAGGGCCTTGCGGCGCACGCGCGGGAAGTGGAGCAGGGCAACGTCGAATGGGACGTCCCCTATCTGCCGATCGACCCGGCGGACATCGGCCGCACGTACGACGCGGTGATCCGCGTGAACAGCCAATCGGGCAAGGGCGGCATCGCGTATCTCCTCGAGCGCGAATACGGTTTGTCGCTGCCGCGCCTGCTGCAGATCGAGTTCAGCCAGGTCATCCAGCAGATCACCGACGCGTCCGGCAAAGAGCTGTCGGCCGCCGAGATCCGTGCGGCATTCGAACGCGAATATGCTGCTGCCGCCGGCCCGCTGACTTTTGTCGATCAACGCACGCAGCACAGCGCCGCCGGTGCCGTCGAGCGCATGGTGGCGCGGCTCGGAGTCGACGGCGTCGAAGCCGAAATGACCGGTGCCGGCAACGGGCCCGTCGATGCGTTCGTGCATGCGTTGCGCGAAGGCCTCGGATTCGAAGTGCATGTGCAGAACTACCATGAGCACGGCGTCGGCAGCGGCGAGGACGCCATGGCGGTGGCCTACGTGCAACTGCGCGTCGGCAGCGATCGCACCGTGTACGGCGTGGGATTCGATGTCAACATCGTCAACGCGACGCTGCGGGCCGTCGTCTGTGCCGCGAACCGTGCCCTGCAACGCGACTGGCTAACGCTCCAGCCGGTGAAGCGCGCCTTGCACGCCTGACCGGCAGATGGGCGTGGGTCAACCGGGCGCCGGCGAACAGTCGGCATTGCCGCCGTTCGTGCGCGTCGGCACATCCGACGTCGCCGTGTGGCCCGAAGGCCAGCGCATCGAGGCGCTGTCCGCGCCGCTGATGGCGTCGACGCACTTCGACGACCATTCGCGCTACCACGCCGACCTCACCGTAACGATTCTCGAGATGGAGCGCGATCCCGCGTGGCGCGACTTCATCTTCAAGGGCGGTTGCGGCATGAAAGTGCGCCGGCCCGACCGCTGGGCGCGCGCCGCGGCCGACCTGATTCACGCGCGCGCCGTTGCGTTCGCGCATCGCGTGCTGTCGCAACACGATGTCTACACCGACGACTGCTGGGCGAGCGTCTATCGCGATGGCCAGTATTGCCTGCCGCACAGCCACCTGCGCTCGAACGTCAGCATCGTCTACCTGCTGGACGGCGGCGATCCGGATCCGGACGATCCATCGGCCGGCAAGCTGGTCTTCGCCGATCCGCGCATCCCGTATTGCTGCCCACACGAATCCGGCCGCGTGACGGGGCTCCTTTCCCCCGACATGCGCGAAGGGACGATGCTCGTTTTCGCGAGCGACTACGTGCACGCCGTGGGTCCGTATCGCGGCGCGCGGCCGCGGATCACGATGTCGTGGAACGTGACGATCGAGCGCGTTCCCGGCCACCCCGGCGAGGGCTGGGCCTGACGGATCATCCGGGCTTGCCGGACGCAGCTGATGTGATCGGCGGCCGTCGGCGCGATTCGCGCTGCACTGCAATATCTGTTAAAATTCAAGGCTGACAGGGGCTTCGGCAGCCGCCTTGGCGGCCCGCCGGACGCCTTCCGTGGTCCCACGCCTGCCTAGCGAGATCAGCCTCATGAGCACGCCCACCTACGGCCCCGGCATCGAAATCACGGGCCGCGTCACCCCGGAATATGCCCGGATACTGACCCCGGAAGCCGTCGCGCTGGCAGCCAAGCTGCAGCGCGCGTTCGGGGGCCGGCGCGCCGAACTCCTTGCGCAGCGGGCGCGGCGCCAGGCCCAACTCGACGCCGGCGCGCTGCCGGACTTCCTGCCCGAAACGCGCGCCGTCCGCGACGGCGACTGGACCTGCGCGCCGATTCCTTCCGACATTATCGATCGTCGGGTCGAGATCACCGGGCCGGTCGACCGGAAGATGGTGATCAATGCGCTCAATTCCGGCGCGAATGTATTCATGGCCGATTTCGAGGACGCGAACACGCCGAAGTGGGACAACAACCTGCAGGGGCACATCAATCTCGTCGATGCGATACGCCGCCGGATCGACTACACGTCGCCCGAAGGCAAGGAATATCGGCTGAATGCGACCACCGCCGTCCTCTTCGTACGCCCGCGCGGCTGGCATCTCCCCGAGAAGCACGTGCTGATCGACGGCCAGCCGATTTCCGGTGGCATCTTTGATTTCGCTCTCTATTTTTTCCACAATGCCAAGGAACTGCTGGCGCGCGGCAGCGGGCCATATTTCTATCTGCCGAAGCTCGAGAATCATCTCGAGGCCCGGCTCTGGAACGACATCTTCGTAATGGCGCAGCACGAGATCGGCGTGCCGCGTGGATCGGTCCGCGCGACGGTGTTGATCGAGACGCTGCTCGCGGCATTCGAGATGGACGAGATCCTCTTCGAATTGCGCGACCACTCGGCGGGACTCAACTGCGGGCGGTGGGATTACATTTTCTCGTGCATCAAGAAACTGCGGAAGAACAAGGATTTCTGCCTCGCCGACCGCGCGCTCGTCACGATGACGACGCAATTCATGAAGAGCTACGCGCTGCTGCTGGTCAAGACCTGCCATCGGCGCAACGTGCATGCGATGGGTGGAATGGCGGCGCAGATTCCGGTGAAGAACGACGAAGCCGCGAACGCCGAAGCGTTTGCGAAGGTGAAAGCCGACAAGGAGCGCGAAGCGACGCAGGGCCACGACGGCACCTGGGTTGCGCATCCCGGCCTCGTTCCGGTCGCGAAGGAGGCCTTCGACCGGCTGATGCCGGCGCCGAACCAGATCGGCATCACGAAGCGCAACGACGTCAAAGTCGGAGCGGCGGATCTCCTCAAGTTCGAACCCGAGGCGCCGATCACGGAAACCGGACTGCGGCTCAACATCAACGTTGCCATCCAGTACGTCGGTGCGTGGCTCGTGGGGCAGGGCGCCGTACCGATCTACAACCTGATGGAAGATGCCGCGACTGCGGAAATCTCGCGCTCGCAAGTCTGGCAATGGATCCGGTCGGCGAAGGGAAAGCTGGAGGATGGCCGCAAGATCACGAAGGAGATGGTGGCGGCGATGATTCCCGAGGAGTTGCAGAAGATTCGCGAACTTCTCGGAGCTGCTTATGGTTCGGGCAAGTACGACGACGCCGCGACGATATTCGCCGAACTGGTCGCCAACGATACCTTTGTCGAGTTCCTCACGTTGCCGGCCTACGAGCGAATCGACTGAGCCGCGCGACGCGACCATGGCGGCGGCTGGCGGGCCAGCGCGCGAAGCCCCTGACCCGGAAGCGCGCCGAATTTTCGTCCTACGCGATCCGGCAGACGTCGTCGAACGCGAGCCGCGGCGCGCGCGGGTGGAGCTTGGCGGGCTCCCCGTATCCCAGGTTGCACAGGAAGTTCGACTTGATCGTGCCCTCCGGGAAGAACGCGGCGTCGACCTTGGCGTTGTCGAAGCCGCCCATCGGCCCGCAGTCGAGGCCCAGTGCGCGCGCGGCGATGATGAGGTACGCACCCTGCAACGATCCGCTCTGGAACGATGTGATCCGGATGAGCTCGGGTTTGCCGAGGAATCCGGTCCGCGCGTCGCGGTGCGGAACCAGCAGCGGCAGCTTGTCGTAGAACTCGAGATCGTAGGCGATGATCGCCGTCACCGGGGCCGCCATCGTCTGCGCCACGTTGCCGGCGTCGAGCGCGGGCTTCAACCGCTCCTTGGCCTCGGGGCTCGTCACGAAGACGAATCGAGCCGGGCAGCAGTTGCTCGACGTAGGTCCCCACTTCATCAACTCGTAGACCGCGCGCAGCGTCTGCGCCGTGACAGGTCTGGATTGCCAGGCGCGGTGCGTGCGGGCCGTGCGAAAGATGCGGTCGAGGGCACGGGCATCGATAGGCATGACGTCTCCTTTGGCCCGCGGCGACGGAAACGCGATGCGGCGCCGCGGTGGACTGCGCGTTCACGGGGCGGGTTTGAAACGATATTACCAACCCGCGGATCCAATGGGCCCGGTTCATTACTTCAGACTATCGACAGGATACGTACAATGAATTGGACGAATGATAACCGCGGCGCGCAGAATGGCGGTGTCGTCGGCGCTGCGATGTTCCGACGGTCGAATCTCCGCTGCATGGGCTCGGGCGGATGAATGGCGCAATCAACCGATGGAGATGTACGATGAAAAAGCTCGATGGCACCAAGACGCATGGCAATCTCAAGGACGCCTTCGCGGGTGAATCGCAGGCGAATCGGCGCTACCTCTACTTCGCGAACAAGGCCGATGTCGAGGGGCAGAACGATGTCGCGGCCGTGTTCCGGTCGACGGCGGAAGGCGAAACCGGCCATGCGCACGGCCACCTCGACTACCTCGCGCAGGTGGGCGATCCGGCAACGGGCTTGCCGATCGGCGCGACGCGCGCCAATCTCAAGGCGGCCATAGCCGGGGAGACGCACGAGTACACGGACATGTACCCGGGCATGGCCAAAGCCGCGCGGGGCGAGGGCTTCGACGAGATCGCCGACTGGTTCGAAACCCTGGCGAAGGCGGAGCGGTCGCACGCGAACCGCTTCCAGAAGGCACTCGACGCATTGGCGGACTGACCGGCGGTTCCCACGACTGAGCGCAGGCGAAACTGCGGCGCTCGATGCCGTGTTGGCGCGTCACCGTGCAGGTGACGCGCCGGTCGTAATCTCTCCGACGATGGGGTGGTGCGAGTTGCTTGCGCGGTCCGGCGCAAGAATCGTCACTCGGCGTTACATCAACCGTACGCAATGAATCGTCACGACCTCAAACCGACACCACAAATCCAATGACCACCCGCGAAGGCAATCTGCAGGCGCCGACACGCCACCCGCTCGACTGGCGCAGCGCCGACTTCTACGACGAAGCGGCGCTCGAACGCGAGATGGAGCGGGTCTTCGACATCTGCCATGGTTGCCGGCGCTGCGTGAGCCTGTGCCAGTCGTTTCCGACGCTCTTCGATCTGGTCGATGCGAGCAAGACGATGGAAGTCGACGGCGTCGCCAAGGCGGATTACGCGAAGGTCGTCGAGCAGTGCTATCTGTGCGACCTCTGCTACATGACGAAGTGCCCGTATGTCCCGCCGCACGAGTGGAACGTTGACTTTCCGCACCTGATGCTCCGCGCGAAGGCGGTGGCGTTCCGGCAGGGCAGGACGCGCTTTCGCGACCGGCTGCTGACGAGTACCGACCGCGTCGGCCGGCTCGCGACGATTCCTGTCGTCGTGCAGATGGTCAACAAGGCCAATGCGACGCCAGCCACGCGCAAGCTGATGGACAAGGTGCTCGGCGTTGCGGCCGGAGCGAAGCTGCCTCCGTACGACGGCGCGCGTTTCCGGGAGACGGCCAAGGCGTCCATCGCGTGGCCGGTCCGTGACGGCGCGCGCACGCCGGGAAAGGTCGCGATATTCGCGACGTGCTACGTCAATTACAACGAGCCCGGCATCGGTCACGACCTCTTGCGCATCCTCGCGCACAACGAGGTGCCGTACCGGATCGTCGAGCAGGAAGCGTGTTGCGGGATGCCGAAGCTCGAGCTGGGCGACCTCGAAGGCGTCGAAAAGCTGAAGGACATCAACATCGGCGCCCTGGCCGCGCTGGCGCGCTCCGGCCACGCGATCCTGACGGCCGTTCCGTCATGCACGCTGATGTGGAAGCACGAGCTGCCGCTGATCTTTCCGGACGACGCCGACGTCAAGGCCGTCTCGGACGCGATGTTCGATCCGTTCGAGTACCTGGTGCTGCGCGACAAGGACGGGCTGCTGCGCAAGGATTTCAAGACACCGCTGGGCAAGGTGAGCTACCACATCCCATGCCACTCGCGGGTGCAGAACATCGGCCAGAAGACGCGCGAAGTGCTGGAATGGCTTCCCGAGACCACGATCAACACGGTCGAGCGCTGCGCCGGTCACGACGGGACCTACGGCGTGAAGCGCGAGTTCTTCGCCAATTCGATGAAGATCGGCAGGCCGGTCTTCCGGCAGATGGGCGAGTCCGAGCCCGATTTCGTCGCGTCCGATTGCCCGATCGCGGGCCGTCGCATCGTGCAGGGAATGGACGAATCCGGCAGCGCGCATCACGCGCGCAAGGAGCACCCGCTCACCCTCCTGCGCATGGCATACGGCCTGTGAGACGCGTCCTACCGATGATCAAACCGACAAGGAACAACCACCATGGCGCATGAAGGCTATCACGAGCCGGTCGACAAGCTATCCCCCGCGACGATGGATTTCCACCGTGCGATCGTTTCGCTGATCGAGGAACTCGAGGCGGTCGACTGGTACAACCAGCGCGTCGACGCCTGCACGGATCCGGAGTTGAAGGGCATCCTCGCGCACAACCGCGACGAGGAGATCGAGCACGCGTCGATGACGCTAGAATGGATCCGCCGGAAGAACGCGGTGTTCGACCGGGAATTGCGCGAGGCGCTGTTCAAGTCCGGCCCGATCACGGGGCAGCACTGATGCCGGCGATGGGCGCGATCACGCGCGACAGCCTGATGTCGCTCGAGGCCTATGCCAAGGCGCGGCCCCAATTCCGCGAGCGCGTGCTGGCGCACAAGAAGGCGCGCACCGTGCATCTGGGCGAACACCTGACGCTGCTGTTCGAGGACGAGCTCACGGTGCGCTATCAGATCCAGGAGATGCTGCGGATCGAGAAGACGTTCGAGGAGGCGGGCATAACCGACGAACTCGATGCCTACAACCCGCTCGTTCCCGACGGCTCGAATTTCAAGGTGACGATGCTGATCGAGTACGAGGATCCTGAGGCCCGGAATGCCGCGCTCGCCCGGCTCATCGGCATCGAGGATCGCGTCTGGGTCGAGGTGACGGGTTTCGACCGCGTTTATGCGATCGCCGACGAGGACCTGCCGCGCGCGAACGATGCCAAGACCGCGGCCGTGCATTTCCTGCGTTTCGAATTGCGTCCCGAGATGGTGTCCGCGTTGCGGCGTGGCGCGGATCTCGCCATCGGCGTCGATCACTCGGCGTACGAGGCGACAATACCGGCGGTCGCACCCGCAACGCGCGCGGCACTGGCCGCTGACCTGGCTTAGGCGGCTGTCCGGAGGATACTGTGCGCCGCCCGGGCCCGGGCAGCGATGCAGTAAGCGTGAGCGCCGTTCGCCTCAGTCGCGGAAATTGCCGAACTGGACCGGGAAATCGGTGATCGATTTCTTGACCAGCGCGATCGCATCCTGCAGATCGTCGCGCTTCGCGCCGGAAACGCGCACGGCATCGCCCTGGATCGACGCCTGAACCTTCATCCTGCTGTCCTTGATCAGCTTGACGATCTTCTTGGACAGATCCTGTTCGATGCCGACGCGGATCGTCACCGCCTGCTTCACCTTGTTGCCGGAGATCTTCTCGACGGTGCCGTACTTGAGCGAGCGGATGTCGACGCCGCGCTTGGTGAGCTTGCCGGTCAGGACGTCGGTGACCTGCTTCAGCTTGAAGTCGTCGTCGGCATAGAGCGTGAGCGTCTTGTCGGCGTGCTCGACGCGCGCGTCGGAGCCCTTGAAATCGAAGCGCGTCGACACTTCCTTGTTGGCCTGGTCCACCGCATTGCGGACCTCGACCTGGTTCACTTCGGAGACGATATCGAACGACGGCATCGGAGCGCCTGCGCGGAAAGGTAACCAGGCGAAGTCTACCTTCAATGGCGGGGACGCGGAATGCCGCAACGGCGGTCGAGCGGAGAATCGTCGAAACGCTGGGGATCGGACAGCCGAATGCCGCCGGCCCCATGCAGGACGGCGAGTAGCAGCACCCGGAATTTCGGAACGGAAAACTCAGATCGTGCGGCGGCGGTGCAACGCAGTCAGGCCGGAAGCGCGACCGCGAACAGAAGCAACGACGACGGCTCCGGGACGCTGCTGGGAGGTGTGCTCGTTGTCCAAGTCACCGTACACGGTAGCGAGTTTGACGTAATCGTTGGTCATTCCCAGACCTGTTGAGCTCTGCCGGCATCCGACTTGCTCGACCGAAGCTGTTGTTGTAAGCACCGATGAGCCAATAACTCGAGGAAGGCGATGCAGCCGTGGGCAGACGCGGAAACGCATTGATGGTCCTGCCGCGTTATTGCGGCGCGATACCACAGGTTGGAGTAATGCCCAACAAGCGTCCAGCCGGTACCTGTCGTGTTGCCGACGAGACCGCCGTACGTATCGCCTATCGGATTCGGAGAGCAGGTCTGTCCGGAGGCGCATCCCGTGTAGGCCAGGACGGTGATGTCCGAGTCGCTGCTCTTGTACCACCCAATTTCCACCGCGCCGAGCTGCACCAGGCTGCCGAACGAGAACAACATGAATTCGGAATACCCGTTGTTGTCCATCGCGTGCTGCGGTGAAGCTTCGTTTCTCCGCGCGCTGCGTTGATCCCGACGCCACCGCCGTAGGTACCGACATAAGCGGCCGCCACCACAGTTCCGCCCGCGCCGGTATTCGATAACGCAGTCTCGGTAAGGCTGGTGCCGCCGACGGGTGTTGTCGGAGTGCAACTGGCCAGCGTGCCATCGGGTCCGGTCGAGGAATTGCGACGTACCGGTCGAGTTGTCCCATTTGATCAACCCTGCGACCGGTAGCGCAACTGCCAACAGGCAGGGCGCGAGCAGCACAGCCAACCACGTGGTCTTTGTCGAGGCGTTCTCAGATTTCATGGATATTCTCGATTCGCTTGGCAACATCGGGCAAATTCGCACGCAATCTCGGCAAACTTTACAAATGATGCCCGACTCCCTGTCGGCACGGACATCGACGCAAGAACCGGACCACGATATGGAAGTCGTTACGAATCAATGAGTTAGTTCGGCTCGGTCGCCCACGATCTGATTTGCTGTAAGAATTTTCGACAACCGCTTCGATTCCATCGCCCATTCGAACCCGTCCGTAAGGTTTTCCGACGGTTGCCCGTGGGCGGGCGATCTCACGGACCAAGCTTCCGTTGCAGCTTGCGCGCGTCGTCGACCTCGTCGAATTTGACCCCTTCCTTCAGGACCTCCTTCAGTTCGCCCGAGCTTCCGCCTCGCGGCCGGCCTGGGCCAGTCCGGCCGCGAGGTGGTAGCGGATCTCGGGGCTCGACGCGTCGCGCAGTCGCGCGTCGCGCAGAAGGCCGATCCCGCGGTTCACGTCGCCGTGGCGGACCAGCGCCCAGCCGAGGGTATCCAGAATGGCCGCGTCCTGGCTCGCGAACTTATAGGCGCGCTCGGCGTAGCCCACCGCCGCCTTGTCGCCCTGCCGGTTCGCGACCACCGCGAGATTGTTGAGCACGCCGACGTCATTCGGATTGCCCTGCAACAGCCGCTCGTAACCGGTACGAGCGGCCGCGAGATTGCCGGTGCGAAGGCGGCCGTCGGCCAGGACACGGAGCGCCGCGGCATCCTCCGGATTGTCGCGGCACCACTGGTCGAGAAAGACCAAGCCTTTCGCGGTGTCCCCCGATTGCGCATAGGCGCGGTACAGCCGTAACGCCGTATCGGTGCTCCTCTCCTTGGCCAACGCGGTGCGATAGTTGCCGATCGCAGCACTCGGCTGGCCGCGGACCATCGCGATGTCGCCGAGCACGCGAAAGCCGGCGCCTTTGGCCGGATAGCGCTCGGTGATCCGCCGGGCTTGCTGTTCGGCCTTGGCGTAATCGCGGCCGGCGATTTCCATCTCCGCCAGCAACACGAGAGCCGGCAAGTGATCGGCTTTCCCCCTGAGCACTTTATCGAGACTGTGCGAAGCGCTCTCGCGGTCCCCGGCCGCGAGCTGCAGACGCGCGAGTTCGACGTTCATCTCCGGATCGAAGCCTGCCAACGGAACCATCACGGAGAGCGTATACCGGGCGCCTTTGTTGTCGCCGGCGGCGAGTTCGGCGCGACTGAGGGTGCGCAGTGCCGAAAAATCCTTTGGCTCCCGGCTGACGATCTCCTTCGCGACGACGACGGCCCGTGTGGTGTCGCGCAGACGCAGGAGCAAGTCGACCAGCTGGAGGCCCGCGCGCAGCCGCTGGGCGGGGACCGCGCGAATCTTCTCCAGCCACGCGACGGCCTCGGCGGGATGGCCGGTCTGCTCTTCCAGCCGCGCGAATTCGATCATGGCGTCCGGATTGTTCGGAGCGATCCTGAGCAATTCGGAGAGGCGCGCGCGCGCGTCGTCCGGCTTCCCGATCGCGAGATCGAGCCGGGCCAGATTGAGTCGCGCTGCGTGATAGCGGGGATCGAGCGCGAGAACCTTCTCGTACGCCACCCGGCTACCGGCCAGATCGCCCGCTGCAGCGCGAATGACCCCTTGGAGATTGAGGGCGTCGACGTTTTTGGGATCGCGCTTCACGACCGCATCGATCACGTCCTGCGCCTTCTTCGGCTGGCCGCGGCTGGCATACAGCGTTGCCAGCATGACACCGGCGTGCGCCTGGCCGGGATCCTTCGCGAACGCCTGCTGGAGCTGGCTGAACCCGAGGTCCGCGTGCCCGCTCCCGATGAGGCTGACGCCAAACTCGGAGCGGACGTCGGGCGAGCCGCCGGACATCTTGACCGCGCGTTCGAGCAACGGCGCGGCGAGGTCGAATTTCTTTTCCGCCATGTAGGCTGCGGCCAACAGCGACAGGAGCTGCGGATCGTTCGGCGCCGACGCCTGCAAGGGTTCCAGCAACTCGACGGCGAGCGCGGGCGTGCGCCGGTCGATGTAAATGCTTGCCAGGAGCTTGCTTGGTCCAGGCAAAGCTCGGATACTGCTTCACGTAAAGCGCGAGGTAGTCGGCGGCCTTCTCCATGTTCCCCAAGCCATAGTGCGACAGTCCGCCGATCAGCATCAGCTGGCCGTACCGGCCGAGCACGCGCTTCGGCGACGGATCGAGCAGGCCGACCGTATCGGTCAACGCCTTTCGCATGGAATCCGGGTCGTTTTTTTGGCTTGCCACGAGCGCGCGCAGGTAGGTGCCGCGCGGCTCGCGCGGGGCGGCTTTCTCGAGTTCCGCAACGGCCCGGTCCGCGTCGTCCAGTCGTCCGAGATCGAGCAACAGGCCGGCCTGTGCCGCGCGCGCATCGACGTTGCCCGGGTCGAGCGCGATGGCCTTCGCGTAATCGGCGAGGGCGGGCTGCGAGATCGCCCTTTACGTGGGCCACGGATGCGCGCAGATTCCATGCGGCCGAATGGTTCGGGGCGAGTTTCACCGTCTCCTCGGCTGCTGCTGCGGCCTGAGGTGTTTGACCCGCCCGCAGCAGCACGTTTCCCTGCGCCAACCGGACGGCGATCGACTGCGGGTCGAGCGCCCGCGCTTCGTCGAAGGTGCGCATGGCGTCTTTCAGATTGCCCGTTGCGGCCTGCGCGTTGCCACGCAGTATGAGGATCTCGATCTGGGTGGCCTTTGGCTGGCCCGCGGTGGAAATGCGCTCCAGCAACAGATCGTACTTGCGTTGCGTCGAATACGCCTGCGCCATGGGCAGCGCCAGTTCTGTCCGGTCGACGCCAAGACGTAACGCGTTGTCGAACGACGTTTGCGCGCCTTCCGGGTCGGCATTCCTGAGCCGCGCCTTGCCGAGCAGAACGTGCGCGACGAGCATGTTCGGATCCTTTTGCAGCGCATTGTTGAGCTGGATGATGGCCCCGGCGACATCGTCGCGCCCGAGACGCCCGACGGCATCCTCGTAGAATCGATTCGCTTCGGCATCGAATGCCGCGACCGGAAAGACCGTGCCGACCGCGAGGCCGATCGCGACGATCGCGTGGGCAACAGCTCGACCCAATGGGCTGTGGCGATCTCGTACGGGACGCTGGCGGGGGATCATATCGGAGTTCGAAAGACGATTTTCGCTGTCGGAAGTTCCCGGAGTTGGAGACTCGATCTGTGCATGCGAGATGCACGTTGGATAAACGGCGCCCGGCGAACCATCAGCAGTGACCCGTGGCGAACGCCGCAGAGCGGATCGGCTGCGCGGCACGATCCGAAGAGGATACCGCATTCGTCGCCGATCCTCGAACCGCGGGCATCGCGCCCGGCGCGGCTGTAGCCCACGATTTGTCGCCCGGGTCGCTGCGGCGGCGCCGTCACGCACCACGCGTGCGCGGAGCTACGCGGCGAATCCGATTTTCTTGTGCGAGCCGTCGCAGTACGGCTTGTTGGCGGATGCGCCGCAGCGGCACAGGAACGTCGACTCGGCGTACGAAGTGCGGCCGTTCGTCCCGACGACGGTCAGCGGACCGGTCAATTTCAGCGGACCATTGGGTCGCGCGTGAATCGTGAGACGGCCACCGGCGCCGGTAGCAGCTCGTACCTCGCTCGCCGGCAATGATCCATCGTGCACGAATCCCCGCTCGACGTGGCTGTTGTCGCAGAACGGCTTGTTCTGCGACGCCCCGCAGCGACACAGCGCCATTCGCGTATCGCTCGATGCGACAGTATCGTCTTGCGCCATCAGCGCGAGATCGCCGCGAAGGTAGGTCGGGCCGTTGGCGGTCAGTGTGGCGGTATTGCGGTCCGGCGCGGATTCCGCCTGCCCGTCGGGGCGCTCGATCTGCAACGCTCCCGTAGGACAGCGTTCCACCGTGGCCGCTAATGCCGCCGCTTCGGCGCCATCCGGGTTGATCCAAGGTTTCGCCTTCGGGTCGAAGACTGCGGGCAGGGCATGCACGCATTCGGCGGCGTGAATGCAGCGCTTCGCGTCGTACGTGACGATTCCACCGCGTCCTTCGTACCGACGCAATTTCGATTGGGTGGTCATGGGTGTCGCCGCCTCGCAGACATGTCGCTCCGAACGGAGTGGACTCAGCTAGAATAATCCTTTTTTCCGCACCGTTCGAGACACATCGCCATGTCGCACATTCTGCAGGATCTCCCTGTCGGCCAGAGGGTCGGCATCGCGTTTTCCGGCGGTCTCGACACGAGCGCCGCGCTGCACTGGATGCGGGCGAAAGGGGCGATTCCTTACGCGTACACCGCGAATCTCGGCCAGCCGGACGAGCCGGACTACGACGAGATTCCACGCCGCGCGCGACAGTACGGCGCCGAAGCGGCGCGGCTCGTCGACTGCCGCGCGGCGCTCGTGGCCGAGGGCATCGCGGCGCTGCAGGCGGGCGCATTCCATGTCGCGACGGCGGGGCTCTCGTACTTCAACACCACGCCGCTCGGCCGCGCGGTCACCGGCACGATGCTCGTCATCGCGATGCGCGAGGACGACGTCAATATCTGGGGCGATGGCAGCACGTACAAGGGCAACGACATCGAGCGCTTCTACCGCTACGGGCTCCTCGCCAACCCCAACCTGCGCATCTACAAGCCGTGGCTCGATGCGGCGTTCATCGACGAGCTCGGCGGCCGCAAGGAAATGTCGGAGTACCTGAATCGCGCGGGCTTCGGCTACAAGATGAGTGTCGCCAAGGCGTACTCGACGGATTCGAACCTGCTGGGTGCGACGCACGAGGCAAAGGATCTCGAATTCCTGGACAAGGGCATCAGGATCGTCGATCCGATCATGGGTGTGGCGTTCTGGCGTGACGACGTCGTCGTCAAACCGGAGACCGTTTCGATCCGATTCAACGAGGGGCGTCCGGTCGCGCTCAATGGCGCCACGTTCGCGGACGAAGTCGCGCTCGTGCTCGAGGCTAACGTGATTGGCGGCCGGCATGGCATCGGGATGAGCGACCAGATCGAGAATCGGATCATCGAGGCCAAGAGCCGAGGCATCTACGAGGCGCCCGGGATGGCGCTGCTGCACATCGCCTACGAGCGTCTCGTCACCGGCATCCACAACGAGGACACGATCGAGCAGTACCGCGACGGCGGCCGCCGGCTCGGACGGCTGCTCTACCAGGGGCGCTGGTTCGATCCGCAGTCGATGATGCTGCGGGAAACCGCGCAGCGCTGGGTCGCGAGCGCGGTCACCGGCGAAGTGACGCTCGAGCTGCGGCGCGGCAACGACTACTCGATTCTCGACACGACGAGCCCGAACCTGACCTACAAGCCCGAGCGCCTCACGATGGAGAAAGGGGCATCGTCGTTCACGCCGCAGGATCGCATCGGGCAGCTCACGATGCGCAATCTCGACATTGCCGACACGCGCGACAAGCTCCTGACTTACATGAAGGCCGGGCTCCTGCGACCGGCGGAGGACTCGCCGCTGCCGCGTCTTGCCGACGGCGATCGCGAAGCGAAGTAGCGATACGACCGCGCGCGTCGCCCGTGGCGACGATCACGGGCGCCTATGGATTCACGCGCCCGCAGACAAGGTATTCGAGCAGCGCCTTCTGCGCGTGCAGGCGATTCTCCGCTTCGTCCCAGACCACGGACTGCGGTCCGTCGATGACTTCTGCCGTGACCTCCTCACCACGATGCGCCGGCAGGCAGTGCATGAAGACGGCGTCGGCCTTCGCCTGCCGCATCATCTCGGCGTCGACCCTCCACTGCGCGAAGTCGCGCATGCGCATGTCGTTCTCCGCCTCGAAGCCCATGCTCGTCCACACATCCGTCGTGACGAGGTCGGCGCCGCGGCACGCCGCTCGCGGGTCGGGAAACGATTCGAAATGCCCGCGCGCCGAGGGGCCGGCACGCTCCGGCGTCATCTCGTAGCCCGGCGGCGTCGATACGTGCACGGTGAAGTCGAAGATCGCCGCGGCCTGCAACCACGTGTCGCAGACATTGTTCGAGTCGCCGATCCAGGCGACGGTCTTGCCCCGGAGCGAGCCGCGGTGCTCGATGTAGGTGTAGATGTCGGCGAGGATCTGGCAGGGGTGGTATTCGTTGGTGAGGCCGTTGATCACCGGGACGCGCGAATGCGCGGCGAAGCGCTCGATGATCGATCTGCTCGAACGTGCGGATCATCACGACGTCGACCATCCGCGAGATCACGCGGGCAACGTCCTCGATCGGCTCGCCGCGCGCGAGCTGCGTGTCGCCGCGATTGAGGTTGATCGCGATGCCGCCAAGCTGATTCATGCCCGCCTCGAACGACACGCGGGTGCGCGTCGACGCCTTTTCGAACACCATGGCGAGCGTGCGATCGCGCAGCGGCTGATAGATTTCGTAGCGCTTGAACCGGTCCTTGATCCAGCGGGTGCGCTGCGACCAGGTACTCGAATTCCTCGAGCGAGAAATCGCTGATCTGGAGGAAATGCTTCGGCGGCGCGGCGGGCATGGGATTCGGCTCGACCGAAACTCAGTGGAACCGTGTCGAATCAACATTTTAGCATGCGACCCACCGCCGGCGTCCGGGCCATACTTGAGGCGTATCAAAGACGCTGACTACCCGCCGGGATAGCCTTCATCGATTCCGCTCGCGCTCCGCGCGAGGCGCACGCATGCCCGCGACCGAAACTTCTCCTGTTCTCACCGAACCCGCGCCGACCGTGCGCCCGGGCCTGCCGCCGCTCGTGGTGCGCGGCCGCCGTCTGCTGCCGATCGTTCAGGGTGGGATGGGTGTCGGAATTTCCGCGCATCGTCTGGCCGGTACGGTTGCGAATCTCGGTGCCGTGGGGACGATCGCGAGCGTCGACCTGCGCCGCCACCATCCGGATCTGATGCAGGCCAGCGCGCATTCGAACAAGGCGACGATCGATGCCGCGAATCTCACGGCGCTTTCCCGCGAGATCCGCGCGGCGAAGGAACTTGCCGGCGGACACGGGATGGTCGCCGTCAACGTGATGCGCGCGCTTTCGGAGTACGCGGGCTACGTGAGGCAGGCATGCGAGAGCGGCGCCGATGCCATCGTCGTCGGCGCGGGGCTGCCGCTCGATCTGCCGGAACTCGCGGCCGCCTATCCGGACGTCGCGCTGATTCCGATCCTGTCCGACGCGCGCGGCATCGTGCTCGTCATGAAAAAGTGGATGCGCAAGGGACGGCTGCCCGACGCGATCGTGATCGAGCATCCGCGGTACGCCGGAGGACATCTCGGGGCTGCGAAGATCGAGGACCTTTCGGATCCACGGTTCGATTTCGAACGCGTGCTCCCCGCAGTTCTCGCGTTTTTTCGCGCCGAAGGTCTCGCCGACGGAAAGGTGCCGTTGATCCCCGCGGGTGGAATCAACACGCATGAGCGCGTGCGCGAACTCATTGCGGAAGGCGCCGGAGCGGTCCAGGTCGGCACGGCGTTCGCGGTCACCGACGAAGGTGACGCCGACATCGCGTTCAAGCGCGTGCTCGCCGGGGCGAAGCCCGAGGACATCGTCGAATTCATGAGTGTGGCGGGGCTGCCCGCGCGTGCCGTGCGCACGCCCTGGCTCACGAACTATCTCAAGTACCTGCCCAAGCTCTCGGCAGCTGCTCGCAGGAAGCCGCGCTGCACGCTCAAATTCGATTGCCTCATCCAGTGCGGATTGCGCGACGGTCTAGGCAAGATCGGGCAGTTCTGCATCGACATGCAACTTGCCGCGGCGCTGCGTGGCGACGTCGCGAAGGGGCTCTTTTTCCGTGGTGCCGCGGCGCTTCCTTTCGGCGATGAAATCCGGCCGGTGCGCGACCTGATCGCCTATTTCATGACCGGCGTGCGGCCGCTGCCGCTGCCCGCGGCCCGGTAGCCGATGCCCGCGCGATGAGCCGCCGCCCGAGCGCGGCGCTGGAACCGGGAACGATCATCGCCGGAGGCGGCGGATTGCACCTGCTGCTTGCGGTGCCGCACCGTTTCTTCTTCCTGGTCGGCGTCACGCAGATCGTGGTGATTGCGCTCTGGTGGGGCTGGGTAGTGGCCGCCCGCGCCTGGCCGCAACTGCCGGCGCCTGGCACTTCGGCGCCGGCGACCACGCTGCACGCACTATTGATGTTGTGCGGGTTCGCGCCGTTCTTCATGTTCGGGTTCCTGTTTACCGCGGGCCCACGCTGGCTCGGCGTGGCACCGCCGCCGGCATCCGCGTGGCGCCCGCCCGGCATGCTGGCGGCGCTCGCTGCCCTCATGCTCGTTCCGATCGAAGTGGCCGATCCGCTGCACGGTG
Source organism: uncultured beta proteobacterium (assembly GCA_963695725.1). Lineage (GTDB taxonomy): Bacteria > Pseudomonadota > Gammaproteobacteria > Burkholderiales > Casimicrobiaceae > CAIWHR01. The sequence goes on along the minus strand of CAVOHM010000001.1, from coordinate 384,323 downwards.
CGCTCGTGTTGCGCGTCGCGGCGGGCGCCTATGCGATCGGTTGGCTGTGGCTCGCGTTTGTCTTCCATCAGCTTGTCCGGATGAGCAATTCGGACGACAAGATGCACGCCACGCTAGTCCTGTTCGCACTCCTGGTCGGCGCGAGCGCGGTCGCTGCGTTTGCATTGTTCGGCCCGGCCGCGCATCCATGGGTGAAAGGCGCGGGCCTGTGGGCGTTTCTGCTGCCCGCGTTCGTGACGGTCTGCCATCGGATGATTCCGTTTTTCACGGCCAACGTCGTGCCGTTCGCAAGCGCGTTCCGGCCGGCGTGGCTGCTCGGCGCGATGATCGGAGCGCCGGTGGCGCACGGCGTGCTCGATGGCGCTGGGCACGATGCCTGGACCTGGATCATCGACCTTCCGGCGGCAGCACTGATGCTCTGGCTGACGATTCGCTGGGGCCTCGTGCCGAGCCTCGACAATCGCCTGCTCGCGATGCTGCACATCGGTTTCGCCTGGTACGGCATCGGGTTCCTGCTGGCGGGTATCCACTCTCTCCTCGTGCTTGCCGGCGCGCCTGGCGTTCCGCTTGCCGCGCTGCATGCGCTGGCGATCGGATTTGCGTCGTCGCTGCTGATGGCGATGGTCACGCGGGTGACCTGCGGGCATTCGGGCCGGACGCTCGCTGCCGATACCGTGACATGGCGTCTTTTCATGCTTCTGCAGCTCACCGCCGTCACGCGGGTGGTGGCCGCGATTGCAACCGGTCCGTATTGGCTTGCCGCAACCGGCGCTTTGTGGGTCGCGGTATTTGTGCCCTGGTGCGCGAAATATGCGCCGGTGTATTGGCGCCCCCGTCCGGACGGACGCCCGGGCTGATCCTTTGGCGAACTGCGTGGCGAACTGCGGTGCGTGCGCCGGCGTGTTTGATGGGCGCGGACGATGCGAGTGCCCGGAACGCGACGTCGCGCGCCGCGTACACCGATCACGGCACCGTCACGCGGCGATCTGGGTGGCAGTTTGGGTCGACGACGCGGTGTCGTCGGTTTCGACGTCCGGCCCGGGCTCCAGGTGCATTTCGACCATGCCGTTGGCCCAAGCCGATTGCAGATCGCGCTCGATCCGGGCCATCGCCTCGTCGTCGCTTCGGCGCAACCGGCGAATGCCGTACGCGCAATTTCGGCCATGGAGCTTGGCCATGTACAACGCCATGTCGACGAGGCCGACCACGCGTTCCCACGAAAGGACGATGTCCTCCGGCGGCAGCGGCATCGGCGCGTAGCCGATCGACGCCGTGACCCGGATCGCGTTCCCCTTGGACATGATGGGCTCCAGGGCGACGGCCGCCATGACGCGTGCCGCGATCTCGTCGAGCTTCTCGGCACTCGTCGCCGGCACGAAAACCAGAAACTCCTCGCCGCCCCAGCGCATGATCAGGTCGGTTTCCCGGAGCGTTTCGCGCAGTCGGCGCCCCACCGCGACGAGGACCGCATCGCCGGCCGCATGGCCATACTGGTCGTTGATCTGCTTGAAGAGGTCGATGTCGATCAGGAGCAACGCCTGCAGCGATGAAACGGCCTCGCCGCGGCGCCGGCGTTCGTGCCGATTGGGCGCTTCGCGCATGAAGTCCTGGAAATAGCGTCGATTGTAGAGCCCGGTCAGCGGGTCGCGGCTGCTGCGCGCGCTCAGTTCGCGGTTCCTCTGTGTGAGCAGGCCATTGTTGACCCGAAGCTTCCGGTAGAAGACGGCGACCACGGCGAGCAGGATCACGAAAACCGCCGCGAGCAGCCACCAGACGCGTTCCCGCAACGACTGGTTTTCGAGTTCTGCCGACGTAAGCGCGTTCTGGCGATTGAGCAGCTCGATTTCGCGCCGGCTCTTGTCCGACTCGTATTTCTCCTGCATCTCGAGCACCGAGCGCTGATGCGCGGCGGTGGCCATTTCCTCGTGGAGCTTGCGTTCGCGGTGGTAGTAGGCCAGCGCGGTCTTGTAGTCCCCTGATTTCTCGAGATACTGGCCGTACTCGCCGAGCAGGGCGGCGATTTCGGCCGTCGCGCCGGTGCGCTCGTATTGCGCAAGCGCCTCGTCGGCGAACCGCTTGCCTTCCGCCGCGTGCCCGAGGCCGAACAACGCGAATCCGATGTTCGCCTTGCTGGTGGCAATCGCTCCCGCGTCGTTGAACTCAAGGGCGATGACAAGCGATTCGCGCGAGAGATTCAGCGCCTCGGCGAATTGCTTGCGCCGCAGCCGGATATCCGCGAGATTGATCAGCGCCAGACTCTCCCCGACCGGCGACCGCGACTTCCGCGCGAGACCGAGCGCGTCCTCCATTGCAGCCAATTCGCGCGCAGGGTCCTCGAGAACCTCGAGCGCAGCCGACTCCGCCATGCGCGCGCTCACCATGCCGATCGTGCTTCCGGCGGCCTCGGCAAACTGGTAGGCGAGCTGGCTTGCGTCCAGCGCATTCTGCGGTTGCTTCAGCACCAGGTACAGATTGGAAAGCTGGTAGTGCGCGCTGGCGCGACGGTACGCATGGCCCTCGCTTTCGGCCGTCGCCAACGCCTTCCGCAGATTGTCCAAGGCTTCCTCCAGCTGCCCGCGGCTCCTTGCCGTGGTGCCGATCGTCATTGCGGCCCAGTACGTGAGGTACGTATCGGATGCGCCCGCCAGAAGCGTGGCTGCCTCTTTGGCATGGGCGTTCGCCTTGAGGGCGTCGCCGGCCAACCGCTCCATCGTTGCACGCACCAGTTGGGCTGTGGCGAGGAGGAGATTATCCGAACCCGCGTGCGCCTCCCGTTCGAGCCGATCGGCAAGCGCCAATGCATCCGGGCGCTGCCCAGCTGCCACCAGGGCCTGTCCGTAGAGGGCGTTGAGATAGCGGCGCTCCGCAGGTGATGCAGTTCCTGCACGCGCCAACAACGCCGCCAGCTCGGCCTGCGCACGCTTCGGATAGCCCATGATGTACGTTTCGATCCCATTGGCCTGGGCGCGGATCGAATCCGCGGCATCTGCTCGTGGGGTGGCCGCGATCAACGCGCTGAGCCCGAGGCATGCAATGGCGACCGTACGGATGAAGCAGGCCAGGATTCCCGACAGACGCGCCGGCAGCGGCAAATCCAGCCCCACCGCGCGCGGCGCCGCGTCCCTCAGGTCAAGAGCTGACGCGCGACCGGCGACGGATGCCGCAGGAGAGAAGGGGGATGGCATGTTCGGCACGACGGTTTTTCCGGACGCTGCCTGCCGCGAGTCCGGGGGTTGGCGTTGCGTGACGTTGCCGATGCCGAAAACCCCGATGGATGCGACAGTACTTGGGGCCAGATAAAGCAATAGACATGCCCGTTGCCTGGACTGGCGTCTGCGATGCCGAACGCATTCACGGGACGATCGAAGTCCTTGGCGAACGGCGGCGTCCGTTCGGATGCGTCGGTGGTGCGGCGGGTCGCTGTCGCCTACAGCAATGAAAAAGGGCGCCAGCAGGCGCCCTTGGCCGCACCGCAGCGGGTTGCGTTATGCCATCGCCTTGATCGCATGTGCGAGACGCGACTTCGTCCGGGACGCAAGGTTCTTGTGGACGATTTTCTTGTCCGCAATGCGATCGATCACGGACTGCGACGCCTTCAGTGTTTGCGCCGCAGCGGCCTTGTCGCCGCCAGCGATCGCCTTGCGGACCTGCTTTACCGCGGTTCGCAACGAAGACTTGAGACTCGTGTTGCGTTTGTTGGTCTCGCCCGCTTGCCGGGCGCGCTTGCGGGCTTGGGCGCTGTTCGCCATGAGTCGAATTTCCTTCGAAATCTGGAGTCGCTGAAAAAGACCAAGCATAATAGCAGCTTACCGCAGGGCTTGCAACCGCGCCTGGACTTGCGGCGCCCGTCAGGCAACCCCACGCCGAATGTCCGTCACGACCTCCGATCCCGCTCGCCCGTACCCCGCATTCGGGCGGCGATCCCGATCGCCGGGAACCCAGCAAAAGGGACGGCATTGAATCTGCTCCGGGCGATGTCCACGGTCAGCGGAATGACGCTGTTGTCGCGGATCACCGGCCTTGCCCGCGAAAGCCTCAAGGCCGCGCTATTCGGCGCCGGCGTGCAGATGGACGCGTTCGAGGCCGCGTTCCGCTTGCCGAATATCCTGCGCCGGCTGTTTGCCGAGGGCGCGTTTTCGCAGGCATTCGTCCCGATCTTCGCCGAATATCGCCGGCATCGCGGGCAGGACGAGACGCGAGCCCTCGTCGGTCGCGTCGGGACGCTGCTCGCGGTGGCGCTCCTGGTGCTGTCGGTCGTCGGCGTGCTGGCGGCGCCCTGGCTCGTCTACGGGCTTGCGTCCGGTTTCGCGCGCACTCCGGGCAAAGTCGAACTGACGGCCGAAATGATCCGCATCGTCTTTCCGTACCTGCTTTTCGTTTCGCTGGTGTCGCTCGCGGGCGGCGTGCTCAACGTCTACCGGCAGTTTGCGATTCCGGCGTTCACGCCGGTGCTGCTCAACGTGTCGATCATCGGCGCGGCGCTCTTTCTCGCGCCGTATTGCGATCCGCCGATCAAGGCGCTGGCATGGGGTGTGTTCATCGGCGGCGTCGCGCAGCTCGCCCTGCAGTTGCGCCCGCTGGCGAAAATCGGGATGCTCGCCCGACCGCGTTTCGATTGGCGCGACGAAGGCGTGCGCCGTGTCCTCGCAGCGATGGGACCGGCGGTGATCGGCGTATCCGCGGCACAGATCTCCGCGCTGATCAACACCCAGCTTGCCGCGCTTTTGGGCGACGGCCGCATCTCGTGGATCACGTATGCCGACAGGCTGATGGAGTTCCCGAGTGCACTCCTGGGTGTTGCGCTGGGCACCGTGCTCCTGCCATCGCTCGCGAAATTGCACGCCGACGCGAAACCCGGCGAGTATGCGTCCCTGCTCGACTGGGGGCTGCGCCTTGCGTTTCTGCTGGCGCTGCCGGCCGCGGTCGCGCTCTGGGTGCTCGCGGTTCCCCTCATCTCGACGCTCTACCAGTACGGCCGCTTTTCCGTCAACGACGTGCTGCAGACGCGGACCGCGCTGCTTGGCTACAGCGTGGGTCTCCTCGGCCTGGTCCTGGTGAAAATCCTCGCGCCGGGCTTCTACGCGCGTCAGATCATGGCAACGCCGGTGAAGATCGCGTTCGTAACCGTGCTGGTAGCCCAGACGTTCGCGGTGATCCTGATGTTTCCGCTCGGCCATGCGGGCCTCACGCTTGCGACATCGATCGGCGCGTGTCTCAACGCCGGGCTCCTGTTCTGGTTTCTGCGCAAGCGCGGCATCTACGTGCCCGGTGCCGGCTGGCCGCTTTTCGTCGCCAAACTCGTCGTCGCACTTCTCGTGCTGGCCGCCGTGCTGATCTGGCTCGGCGGGCCGGTGCCGTTCTGGCTCGGGGCGTCGCTCTGGGAGAAGGTCGGCCGACTCGCCGGGGTATGTGCGGCGGGCGCGGCGGCCTATTTCTGTGCGTTGTGGCTGCTGGGGTTTCGCGTCGCCGACTTCAGTCGCCACGACATCACCGCGGATGATGCGGCGGCGAACGAAGAGTAGGGTCAGATTCGACTTTTCCATGCCCATCGGAATACAGCGTACGGCCGAGGAGAATAGTCGAGTCTGACCCTACTTTGCTTTGCGGTGCGGACAACGTGGTTTCACGCACTCGGCGTAAAGATAAAGAGCGTGCTCCGAGACCTTGAAGCCCCGTTCTTGCGCAACCGCGTTCTGCCGCCTTTCGATGGCGGCATCGTAGAATTCCTCGACCCGCCCGCACTTGAGGCAGACGAGGTGATCGTGATGGTGGCCTTCGTTCAATTCGAACACCGCCTTGCCGGAATCGAAATGATGGCGCACGAGGAGTCCCGCCTGCTCGAACTGCGTCAGCACGCGGTAAACCGTGGCAAGGCCGATGTCGGGACCGTCCGCCAGGAGTTTCCGGTAGACGTCCTCCGCGGTCAGGTGGCGTACCTTCGAGGCCGCGAAGAGGCCGATGATCTTGAGCCTCGGCACGGTCGCCTTGAGGCCGGCATTCTTGAGGTCGTTCGGCGAGGACGCGGTGGCGGTGCGGGTTGTCGGCATGGGGCCAAGCGATGAAAGGTGTCCGGCACGCTCCGGCAGGTATTTCTGGCGGGCGTGCAGCCACGGCTATAATAGCCAATTCCCCTTCAAATTCACAGGCACGTGGCTTGAACCCAGCGTTTTCGCGATATTTCCGGCGCCGCATCGCCGCCGCGGCGCTCGCGGCCTTCGCGCTCGCTGGTGCCGGCTGCACGACGATCGACACGTACTTTCCGACGTTGCGCACGTACGGCGTGTACATGCTCGACATCAACCAGGGCAATTACCTGTCCCAGGACGTGGTGGACAAGCTCAAGGTCGGTCAGACCAAGGGCCAGGTCAAGCAATTGCTGGGTACGCCGCTTGTCGTCAGCCTCTTTCGCGACAGTCGGTGGGACTACGTCTACGAATTCACGCGGCAGGGAAAGGTGCTCGAGCACCGGACGTTCACGGTGTATTTCGTCGACGAGAAGCTCGCGCGCTGGGAAGGAGACGAAATGCCGGCATCGATCGCGGAACTCAACAAGTCGGCCGCCGCGCTGACTGCCGGCGAAGGCGCCTGGTCCGACCCGCGCTCGTGGTGGGAGCAGTTGTTCGACGTCTTCAAGAAGTGACGATGGCGGTGCGGATCGCCATTGCGGGTGCCGGCGGACGAATGGGGCAGGCGCTGATCGAGGCGATTCTCTGCGACCCCGGCAGCGCGCTTGTCGCCGCGTTCGACGTGCCCGACAGCGCCGCGGTGGGGCGCGACGCCGGCGAGCGGTTTGGTCGGGTGACCGGCGTCACCGTCGCGACCGACGCCGCCGCAGCGGCAAGTCTTGCGGACGTGATGATCGATTTCACGCGTCCGGAAGGCAGCCTCGCCCACCTCGCAGCGTGTGTCCGGCACGGCACCGGCGCGGTCGTGGGTACCACGGGCCTGTCGGACGAACAGAAGGCCCTGCTCGCCGGGCACGCGCGCAAGATTCCGGTCGTGTTTGCGCCCAACATGAGCGTCGGCGTCAACGTGCTTCTCGCCCTCGTCGAATCGGCGGCGGCGCGACTTGGCCCCGCGTACGACATCGAGATCGTCGAAATGCACCATCGGCACAAGGTCGACGCGCCGTCGGGGACCGCGCTCCGGCTCGGCGAGGCGGCGGCGCAGGGCGCGGGGCGATCGCTCGCGGATTGCGCCGTTTATGCACGCGAAGGTGTCACCGGCGAGCGCAAGGACGGCACCATCGGCTTTGCCTGCCTGCGCGGCGGCGACGTCGTCGGCGAGCATGCGGTGATCTTCGCCGGAGCTGGCGAGCGGATCGAGCTGGTGCACAAGGCCACCTCGCGCCAGAACTTCGCGGCGGGTGCACTGCGTGCCGCGCATTTCGTTGCCGCGCGCCGCGCGGCCGGGCACGCGGGTCTTGCCGACATGCAGGACGTATTGGAATTGAGGTAGGCGGTGGCGGCCCCGGCGCACCCCTTCGACCTCACGGGTGCGCGGGTGCTTGTCACCGGCGGCGGATCCGGACTGGGCTTCGCAATTGCCCGTGGCCTGGCACGCGCCGGCGCGCGTGTCGCGGTCAATGGCCGCAACCGCGACAAGCTCGCCGAGGCCGTGGCGCGCGTTGGCAAGCGAAGGCAGCGAAGCCTGTGCCGCGCCGTTTGACGTAACCGATGCCGATGCCGTCGCGGCAGGTGTTGCGAATGTCGAACGCGCGCTGGGCGGAATCGACATTCTCGTCAACAACGCGGCGATGAACCGGAGAAAGCCGCTCGACGAGTTCACGCCGGACGAATGGCGCGCGCTGATGGCGGCGAACCTCGACGGTCCGTTTCTCGTCACGCGCGCGCTTTTGTCGGGAATGAAAACACGGCGGCGTGGCAAGATCATCAATATCTGTTCGCTCGCCTCCGACCTCGGGCGGCCGAATATCGTTCCGTACGCGGCGAGCAAGGGTGCGCTTCGGATGCTGACGCGCGCCCTCGCCGTGGAACTTGCGCCCTCGAACATTCAGGTGAACGGCATCGCGCCCGGCTTCTTCAAGACCGAGATGAACGCGCCACTCGTCGCGGACGCCGAGTTCTCGGCATGGGTCGCGCGACGCACGCCGGCCGGACGTTGGGGCGAGCCACCCGAGATCGCCGGCGCGGCGGTGTTCCTCGCGTCATCGGCGGCGGATTACGTGACGGGTCACGTGCTCTACGTCGACGGAGGATTTTCGGCCGCATACTGATCGCAGACCCGGCCGGTGTGCGGTTGTATCGCCGCCTCCCGCCCGGTATAATGAAAAGCTCAAAAGCGGGAACGGCTGCGGGAGACGCTGGCGTTCCCGCTTCGCACGTCCGGACCCCGGCGAGAACTGCTTCGGGCGGTTCCGTCCAAGCCCGTTGCGCCCTCCCTATGCCCGCGCCGACCACCGCCGCCCACGCCCGCCCAGCCCTTTTCCCGGCCATCGTGCCCGCAGTTCTGGCACTGGCCGACGGCACCGTGTTTCGGGGCCGGGCGATCGGCGCTGCGGGCGCCTCGGTCGGCGAAGTCGTATTCAACACCGCGATGACCGGATACCAGGAAATTCTGACCGATCCGAGTTATGCGGGACAGATCGTCACGCTCACGTATCCGCACGTCGGCAACGTCGGCGTGAACCCGGAGGATGCCGAATCGCGGCAACCCTTCGCCGCGGGACTCGTCATTCGCGATCTGCCGCGGCAGGCGTCGAATTTCCGCTCGACCGGCGAGCTTGGCGCGTATCTCGCGTCGCACAACATCGTCGGCATCGCCGACCTCGACACGCGCCGGCTCACCCGGACGTTGCGCGAGAAGGGTGCGCAGAACGGATGCGTCTCTGCCGGCGCACCCGCGCGCGAGGTCGATGTCGGCGAGGCCATAGCACGGGCGAAGGCGGCGCCTTCAATGGCGGGACTGGATCTCGCGAAAGTCGTGAGTTGCAAAGCGCCTTATGAATGGACCGAGGGCGCCTGGGGCCTCGCCACCGGGTATCGACCCGCGGGAACGGCGCGCTTTCACGTGGTCGCGTACGACTTCGGCATCAAGCACAACATCCTGCGCCTGCTCGCCGAGCGCGGGTGCCGCCTGACGGTGGTCCCGGCAGAGACACCGGCAGAAGCCGTCTTCGCGCTTTCGCCCGACGGAGTATTCCTGTCGAACGGACCGGGCGATCCGGAGCCCTGCGCCTACGCGATTCGCGCGATCGCCACGATTGTCGACGCCGGCGTGCCGACGTTCGGCATCTGCCTCGGCCACCAGCTGCTGGCGCTGGCGTCCGGCGCCCGGACCGTGAAGATGAAATTCGGCCACCACGGCGCCAATCATCCGGTGCAGGACCGCGATACCGGCCAGGTGTTGATCACGAGCCAGAATCACGGCTTCGCCGTCGACGCGGCGACGCTCCCGACCGCCACGCGCGTTACGCACGTGTCGCTGTTCGACGGCAGCCTGCAGGGGTTCGCGCGCACCGACCGCCCCGCATTCGGCTTCCAGGGTCATCCCGAGGCGAGTCCCGGTCCGCACGATGTCGCGTACCTGTTCGATCGCTTCGTCAAGCTGATGGAACGGAAGTAACGCCGACCCGCAGCCGCAAGACGACCATGCCCAGACGCACCGACATCGAATCGATCCTCATCATCGGCGCCGGCCCGATCATCATCGGGCAGGCGTGCGAGTTCGACTACTCGGGCGCGCAGGCGTGCAAGGCGCTCCGCGAAGAGGGCTACCGGGTCATCCTGGTGAACTCGAACCCGGCGACGATCATGACCGACCCGGAGATGGCCGACGTCACCTACATCGAGCCGATCACCTGGCCGATGATCGCGCAGATCATCGAGCGCGAGCGTCCGGATGCGCTGCTGCCGACGATGGGCGGCCAGACGGCGTTGAACTGCGCGCTCGACCTCGCCCGCGAGGGCGTGCTCACCCGCTTCGACGTCGAGTTGATCGGCGCGTCGAAGAAGGCGATCGACAAGGCCGAGGACCGCGAGAAGTTCAAGGCGGCGATGACGCGCATCGGACTCGGCTCCGCGCGCTCGGGCATTGCGCACGATCTCGACCAGGCGCTCGCCGTGCAGCAGGACATCGGCTTTCCGGCCGTCATCCGGCCGTCGTTCACGCTGGGCGGCACCGGCGGCGGCATCGCCTACAACAAGGACGAGTTCGTCGAGATGTGCAAGCGCGGACTCGCGCTCTCGCCGACGCACGAGCTCCTGATCGAGGAATCGCTGCTCGGCTGGAAAGAGTTCGAGATGGAGGTGGTGCGCGACTGCAAGGACAACTGCATCATCGTCTGCTCGATCGAGAATCTGGATCCGATGGGCGTGCATACCGGCGACTCGATCACCGTCGCTCCGGCGCAGACGCTGACCGACAAGGAATACCAGATCATGCGCAACGCGTCGATCGCCGTGCTGCGCGAGGTCGGCGTGGACACCGGCGGCTCGAACGTGCAGTTCGCGATCAACCCAGCCGACGGCCGCATGATCGTGATCGAGATGAATCCCGCGGGTCTCGCGCTCGTCGGCGCTGGCGTCGAAGGCGACCGGTTTTCCGATTGCCAAGATCGCGGCCAAGCTCGCGGTCGGCTATACGCTGGACGAACTCGCGAACGACATCACCGGCGGCGCCACCCCGGCGTCCTTCGAGCCGACGATCGATTACGTCGTCACGAAGGTTCCGCGCTTCGCGTTCGAGAAGTTCCGGCAGGCCGACGACCGGCTCACGACCCAGATGAAATCGGTCGGCGAGGTGATGGCGATCGGCCGCACGTTCCAGGAATCGTTGCAGAAGGCGCTGCGCGGCCTCGAAAACGGCGTCGACGGCTTCAATCTCAAGACGGTCGATCCGGAGAAGATCGGCGACGAGCTCGCCTATCCCCGTGCGGAGCGCCTGTGGTACGTCGCCGATGCGTTCGGCGTGGGAATGTCGCTCGAGGACATCCACCGGCATACGAAGATCGATCCATGGTTTCTCGCGCAGATCAAGGAGATCGTCGACACCGAGCTTGCGCTGGAACGGCAGGTCGCTCGCCGATCTCTCGCGCGACGACCTGCGCGACGCTGAAGCGGATGGGCTTCGCCGACCGGCGGATTGCGCACCTCCTCAAGGTCGACGAGAGCGCGGTGCGTGCGCGGCGGCATGCGCTCGGGCTTGCGCCCGGTCTACAAGCGCGTGGACACCTGCGCCGCCGAGTTCGCCACCGCAGACCGCCTACCTCTATTCGACGTACGAAGAGGAATGCGAAGCCGCGCCGACCGACCGCAAGAAGGTGATCGTGCTGGGAGGCGGCCCGAACCGGATCGGGCAGGGGATCGAATTCGACTACTGCTGCGTGCACGCCGCGATGGCGCTGCGCGAGGATGGCTACGAGACGATCATGGTCAACTGCAATCCCGAGACCGTCTCGACCGACTACGACACGTCCGACCGGCTGTACTTCGAGCCGCTGACGCTCGAGGATGTGCTCGAAATCGTTCACGTCGAGAAGCCGTTCGGCGTCATCGTCCAGTACGGCGGGCAGACGCCGCTCAAGCTCGCGCGCGATCTCGCGCAGAATGGCGTGCCGATCATCGGCACGTCGCCCGACATGATCGACATGGCGGAGGACCGCGAGCGCTTCCAGCAGATGCTGCATCGCCTCGGGCTTCGGCAACCGCCCAACCGCACCGCGCGCACCGAGGCGGCGGCGATGGCGGCGGCGGAGGAGATCGGCTATCCGCTGGTCGTGCGCCCGTCGTACGTGCTGGGTGGGCGGGCGATGGAGATCGTCCACGAGCCGCGCGATCTCGAGCGCTACATGCGCGAGGCGGTCAGGGTGTCGAACGATTCGCCGGTGCTGCTCGACCGCTTCCTGAACGACGCGATCGAGGTCGACGTCGACGCGCTCTGCGACGGCACCGACGTCGTGATCGGCGGCATCATGGAGCACATCGAGCAGGCGGGCGTGCATTCCGGCGACTCGGCGTGCTCGCTGCCGCCGTATTCGCTGTCGCGCGACACGCAGGACGAACTGCGCCGGCAGACCGCGGCGATGGCGCACGGGCTCTCGGTCGTCGGCCTGATGAACGTCCAGTTCGCGATCCAGGACGGGCCTCGATCTACGTGCTCGAGGTCAACCCGCGCGCGTCGCGCACCGTGCCCGTTCGTATCGAAGGCGACCGGCCGTCCGCTGGCGAAGATCGCCGCGCGCTGCATGGTCGGCCGGTCGCTCGCGGCGCAAGGCATCGCCGGCGAGGTCGTCCCGCCGTACTTCTCGGTCAAGGAGGCGGTGTTTCCCTTCATCAAGTTTCCCGGCGTCGACACGATCCTCGGCCCCGAGATGAAGTCGACGGGCGAGGTGATGGGCGTCGGCGACACGTTCGCCGAGGCGTTCCTGAAATCGCAGCTTGCCGCCGGCGTGAGGCTGCCGGTAGAAGGCAACGTCTTCCTCAGCGTGCGGGACGCCGACAAGCCGCGCGCGGTCGAACTCGCGAAGATCCTCGACCGGATCGGCTTTTCGCTCGTCGCGACGCGCGGCACCGCCGCCGCGCTCACTGCTGCGGGCGTGGCGGTGACGCCGGTCAACAAGGTGCACGAGGGCCGTCCGCACATCGTCGACATGATGAAGAACGACGAGATCGCGCTGGTCGTCAATACGGTGCAGGAGAAGCGCCCGGCGATTCAGGACAGCTACCAGATCCGCCGCGAGGCGCTCACCGACGAGATTCCGACCTACACGACCCTCGCGGGCGCGCGCGCCGCGGCGCTCGGACTCGGCGGGATGCGCGAACTCGTGCCGTACGCGATCCAGGCGTTGCACAAGCGTTTCTCCGGTGCCCCGCAGGCGGAACCTTCCGCGCACGAAGTCCATTGAGGTGCCCTGACATGACCAAGAAAGTTCCGATGACAGTCGAGGGCGCGAAGCGCCTGAAAGCCGAGTTGCACCGATTGAAGACGGTCGACCGGCCGGCCGTGATTTCCGCCATCGCCGAGGCCCGCTCGCACGGCGATCTTGCCGAAAACGCCGATTACGACGCGGCGAAGGAACGCCAGGGCTTCATCGAAGGCCGTATCGCGGAAGTCGAGCGGCGCCTCGCGCATGCGCAGGTGATCAACCCGGCCGAACTCGACGCCGACGGCCGCATCGTGTTCGGCGCGACGGTCGAGCTCGACCGATGCCGAAACAGGTGACACCGTGACCTACCAGATCGTCGGCGACGACGAGGCCGACATCAAGCACGGCAAGATCTCGGTCAGCTCGCCGATTGCGCGCGCGCTGATCGGCAAGGTCGAAGGCGACACGGCCGAGGTGCAGGCACCGGGCGGCGTGCGCGAGTACGAGGTCCTGAGCGTGCGCTACGGCTGAAAATCGGTGGCGGGACCCTGGCCACACCCCGCCGTCCTCGGTACCCCACTCGGACTTCGGGATGTGGCCAGGGTCCCGCCGCCGGCTTCCCGCGCTGTCACGGCGCGATCCGGCGCCACGTGCGCAAAGTCCGGCCGGTGATCATCGCCTGCGTTGCCGCCGCGAACGACTTGAAGTGCGCGGTTGCCAGGTGCGCGTCGAACGCCGCCCGGTCGGCGTAGAGCTCGTACAGGTACACGATGCCGGGCTGCGCATCGTCGACGCACACGTCGAATTGGCGGCAGCCGGGTTCGTCCTCGCGCGAGCGGCGCGCATTATCCTCGATCAACGGCAGAAATTCATTGAGCCGGTTGGGGTCGACCGCAAATTCCACCGTGACGACGTACATGCCGATGCTCCTCAACTGGGAAAGGCGGCTTCGAGGTCGGCGATCGCGGCGGGCGTGAGCCGCGACACCGGCCGCTCGCCCAACAGCAGCGTCAGCCGCGCCGTCTGTTCGAGTTCCTCGGCGCTGTCGATGGCGTCGTCGAGCGACCTGCCGGCCACCACAGGGCCGTGGTTCGCGAGCAACAAGGCGCGATGGCGTGCGGCAAGTCGGCCCACCGCATCGGCCAGCGCACGATCGCCCGGCCGGTAATACGGGACGAGCGGAAGCGTGCCCACCCGCATCACGTGATACGCGGTCAACGGCGGCAGCACGTTGCGCGGATCGTCGTGCACGAGGCACGACACCGCGACGGCGCAGGTGCAGTGGAGGTGCACGATCGCGCGGGCAGACGGCCGTTGCGCGTACACGGCGAGATGCAGGAACGCCTCCTTCGACGGCTTGTCACCGGACAGATGAACGCCATCTGCCGCAACCTTCGCGATCCGCGCCGGATCGAGCCGGCCGAGCGAGCTGCCCGTCGGCGTCACCAGTATGCCGTCGTCGACGCGCGCGCTGAGATTCCCCGAGCTGCCGTGCGCATAGCCCCGGTCGTACAGCGACTTGCCGCGCAGCACGAGCGCGTCGCGGAGCCCGCTCTCGTTCATTCGAGCGCTGCCGTCGCCTTGGCGAAGAAGTCCGGACCACCGAAGTTGCCCGACTTGAGCGCGAGCCAGAACGGCTCGCCGCCGACGGCGCGCGTCCATGGCACGCCGGGATCGATCTCCGGGCCGATCGCCAGCGCTCGCACCCCGAGCGCTGCCACGACCGCGCCCGATGTTTCGCCACCCGCCACGACGAACGCGCGGACGCCATTTGCCGCCAGTGCGCTCGCGATGGTGCGAAACGCATTTTCGACGATGGTGGCGGCGCGCGTCTGTCCCAGCGCCGCCTGCGCCGCGGCAACTTCGGCAGGTTCGGCTGTCGCGTACAGGAATACCGGCCGCGTCCCGACGCGGTCGGCCGCCTCGGCCGCCATGCGTGCGGCCAGCCCCGGATCCGCGGCCAACGCGAGCGGATCGAGACGCACGCCGGTCGAATGCCGCCCGGCTGCCGCAACCTGGCGCCGGGTCGCCTCCGAGCAGCTGCCGGACAGCCACGCGACCGGGACACCCGCGGCGGGACGCGCCCAGCCGCCGGCGCCTGCGGCTGCCTGCGCTCGCAATGCGCGGGCGAGGCCGACGCCAAGTCCGGCGCCGCCAGTCGTGAGCTTGAGATCGGCGCACGCGGCACCCGCGACGGTCAGGTGCTCCTCGCGCGTGGCATCAAGGACCGCGTGGCCGCAGCCTTCTCGTTCCAGCGCGGCAAGCCGTGCACGCGCGGCATCGACACCGGCATCGAGAGCGTCGACGGTCACGAGCCCGACGCGGCGCTTCGCCTGCGCGGCGAGCAGTCGCACGAGATTGGCGTCGGTCATCGGCGTCAGCGGATGCTCGCGCATGCCCGTCTCGGACAGCAGCTGGTCGCCGACGAAAAGGTGACCGCGGTAGACGGTGCGCTGATTGCGCGGATACGCCGGCGTGGCTGGCACGATGCCGGCGCCCAACGCCTGCTGCAGCGCCTCCGTGACGGGTCCGATGTTGCCTTGCGGCGTCGAGTCGAACGTCGAGCAGTACTTGAAGTAGATCCGCTGCGCGGCCCGCGCGCGAAGCCATGCGAGCGCGGCCAGCGATTGCGCGATAGCTTCGCCCGCCGGAATCGTCCGCGACTTCAAGGCCACGACCACCGCGTCGGCGGCGGGAACGTCGAGGTCGGCTGCCGGTACGCCATTGACCTGGATCACCGCGAGGCCCTCGCGCGCCAGATTGACGCCGAGGTCGGTGGCGCCGGTCAGATCGTCCGCGATGCAGCCGAGCAGCAATGTCGCCTCAATTGATCAATCGCCACACGACAGTCGTTAGCGAGGGCACGAAGGTGATGATGAGCAACACGACGATGGCGGCGGCGAGCAACGGCCACAGTGCCTTCGTGATCTCGCCGATGCCTGCCTTCGCGAGCTTCGCCGCCACGAACAATGTACCACCGACCGGTGGCGTGTACAGCGCGATCGCGAGATTCGCGGTCATGACGACGCCCAGATGCACGAGGTCGATATTGAAGGTCTTGGCGAGCGGCAGCAGCAGCGGCGCCGTCAGCAGCAGCGCAGGCAGCGGCTCGATGAAGATGCCGAGCAGCAGCAGAATGACGTTGATAAGCAGCAGGAACATCCACGGCTCGCTTGCGACGAACTTGATCCAGGTTGCCATCTGCACGGCCACCTGCTCCGCGGTGATGAGCCACGCGAGCGCGCCGGTGGCGCCGATCACCAGCATGACTGTGGCGCTGGTCTGGAAGGCGTTGACGAGCAGGCGCGGCAGGTCGCGCGCCGTCATGTCGCCGTAGAGCGCGAGCGAGACGACCACGCCGTAGACGACGGCGACGGCGGCGGATTCGGTCGGCGTGAAGACGCCCGACCAGATGCCGCCGATGATGATCAGCGGCATCAGCAGCGCGGGCCCGGCGGCACGCGTCGCCGTCCAGATTTTTCGTGCCGACAGGCGCCCTTCGCCGTTGTCGCAACCCGTTTTCTTGCCGTGCCAGATGCAGACGATCATCAGTCCGATCGCAGCGATGATGCCCGGCACGATGCCGGCCATTGACAGCTGCCGCATCGATACGCCCGAGATGAAAGCGTATACGAGGAACGGGATCGACAGCGGCATCAGCAGCGCGAGCGTCCCTGCCACGGATAGAAGGGCGGCCGCGAAGCCGCGCGAATAGCCGCGCTGGATCATCGCGGGTATCACCAGAGAGCCGATGGCCGCGGTGTCGGCAATCGCGGACCCGGAGACACCGCCGAACATCAGGCACGAAGCCACGGTGACCACGCCGAGTCCACCCGGCAGGAAGCCGAGCAGCGCCTTCGCGAAGTCGACGATACGCCGACCCACGCCGCCGGAAGACAGTATCTCGCCGGCAAAGATGAACAGCGGCACGGCGATGAGGATGAACGGCTCGACCCCGCCGATGAACGACAGGTAGATCGTTTCCAGCGGGTGCGTGAGGCCCGCGGCGACGATGATGCCCACCGTCGTGCCGAGCAGCGCGTAGAGCAGCGGCACGCCGGCGAGCGCCAGCCCGAAGAACACGAGAAAAAGGATCGCGGCGAGCATGGCTCAGGCCACCCAGCGCTGCGCGCGAGTTTCGCCGCGCAGGATGCGCACGAGGTCCCACGCAATCCAGACGAACATCGCGAAGCAGCCCACCGGCATACCGAGGTATTGCCATGACATCGGGATCTGCAGCACGGTGAGTTCGTTGGTCCAACCGGCAATCGCCAGGTTGATGCCGAACCAGACAAGCGAGCCCAGCACCGTCAGGGCGAGCGTGTCGATCACCGCGTCGGCCGCTTCACGCTTGCTACCGGTCAGTTTGTCGATGAACTCGGTGATCGCCATCTGGGCGCCGCGGCGCGTCGCGCAGGCGCCGCCGAGGAAAGTCACCCACACCATCAGCAACTCGGCAAGCTCGGTCACCCAGGCGAGATCCTTCGAAACAATGTGCAGCAGCACGTTGAAAAAAACGAGCCCGATCATCGTCGCCCCGATGGCGACCACGATCCAGTCGACCGCGTCGCCGAATATCGTCAGCGCGCGCGGTGCGGGTGGGGCCGGCGGCAGTATGCCGCCGCGCCGGCCCGCCGCATCGCCAAGGACGCGGGCGTGCTGGGTCGCGCCGGGGGAGAGATCGGGCTCGTTCACGTCGTCACTTCGCCGGGACGGCCTTGCGCACCGCGTCGGCGTCGGCCAGGACGGCGTCGACGTCGGCGCCGTACTTTTCCTTTGCCTGAACGTAAACGGGCTTGACCGCATCGCGCCAGGGCCCGATGTTGGGTCGCGCGACTTTGGCGCCCTTGGCCGTCATTTCAGCAAGCAGGCGGTCGTCATTGCTGCTGACTTCCTTCCGGCTCCAGTCGGAGGCTTCCTTTGCTGCCTTGCTCACCGCTTCACGGTCGGCGGCAGAGAGCTTCTGCCAGGTCTTCTCCGATATTGTCATCGGTATGGGACTGTAGACGTGCTGGGTCAGCGTGACGTTCGGCGCGACTTCATAGAACTTGTTGGCGTAGATGGTATCGATCGGGTTCTCCTGTCCGCTTACGGTTCCCTGCTGGATGGCGAGGTACACCTCGGGCAGCGGCATGATCTGCACGCTGAAGCCCATCGCCTCCAGCTGCCAGCGCATCATCTCGTTGGGGAAGCTCCGCAGCTTCTTGCCCTTGGCGTCGGCGGGCGTGGCCAGCGCATCCTTGGTCGTCATAGAGCGGAAACCCGCTTCGAACGGCGACAGGAAACGGAAGCCCTTGGCCGGACCCTTTTCGAACTGCGCTTGCATCCACTTCGATTCATCGTAAAGTTTCCAGCCTTGCGGGTAGCTCTCGACGAGGAAAGGCAGCGCGGTCAGGTTGAGCGTGGGAATGTGGGTTGCGTACGTGCCGGTTCCGGTCACCGTGAAGTCGATTCCACCAAGCTGCAGCTGCTCGACGGCTTTCGGGTCGTTGGCGAGCTGACCGGCGGGAAAGATCTGTACCTTGTACCGGCCCTGCGTGTATTGCTCGACCTTTTGCGCGAAGAGTTCCGCTGCCTTCTGCCGCGCGCCGCCCGGTTGGTCGGTGTGGCTGAACTTGAGCACGGTCTGTGCCCATGCCGTCGATGCGAGTCCCATCGCTGCGGCGATCGCCGCCACGAGTGTCATTTGCCGAACGAATTGCCTGCGTTGCATGCGATTTTCTCCTTGGGTTGCGGTCAGAACGCCCCTGCGCTGGCCGGGACCGCTTCCGGCAGAAGGGGATCGAACGAACGAAGCTCGATGCGGCGATGCGTTGCCGCCGAGCGATACACGGCCTCCTGCACGCGCAGGTTGGCCAGATACGCGCGCGCCGTGTTCTCGAGCGGCGCGCCGGATTTGAGATGGGCAACGACGTGCCGCTGCAGCCATTCGCAGGCGCCGCCGCCGAACGTGTCGGCGGGGCCGCGATCGTAGGCGTGCTCGGTTTCCGCGCCGTGGTGCGGCTTCCACCACAACCGCGCCTCGCCATCGAGCCGCAACACGCCGGCCGAGCCATCGAGCCAGGCTTCGCCCATCGTTCGGCGCGGATTGGCCGCGACGTGGTCGTTGAGGCGGTTGCCGTCGAACAGCCCGGTGGATCCACCCTCGAATTCGAACACGATGTATCCGGCGTCCTCGCCGGCGATCGCCGGATTGACGCGGCGCAGATGCGCGTAGACGGTGGCGACCTCGCCCATCAGAAAGCGAAACGTGTCGATCCAGTGGATCGCGGTCTCCGTGACCAGAAAGCGCGGCATCTGCTGAAAGTACGGTTGCCGGTCGAGGTAGGCGTTTGGCCCTTGCCCATCACCTGGGCGCAGCCGGAATGCGACCGCGTGCAGCGTCCCGAGCCTTCCGGCATCGATGAGACGTCTCGCCTCGCGGTACCACGGCTCCCAGCGAAAGTTCTCGTGGATGACGAGCGGCACGCGTGCGCTTTCGGCGAGTTCGGTGATCGCGACAGCGTCGGCATACGACGTGCCGAAGGGCTTCTGGCAGATCGTGGGGATCCCGCGGGCGACCGTTTTCGCGACGAACGCGCGGTGGGTCGAGGGCGGCGTGATGAGGTCGACGAGATCGGGCTTGACCGTATCCAGCGCCGCGTCGAGTCCGCCGAAGACCTGCGCGATGCCGAAACGATCGGCCAGCGCGTGCGCCTTCGCCTGATCGCGGTTGACGATCGCGACGCATTCGGCGTCGTCGATGTTGCGCCAGCCGAGATACTGGAACTGGCTGAAGTACCCCGCGCCAACCCCTATCACCCGCAGCTTGCTCATCGTCCGCCTCTCACAGGTTGGCGAGGACCGCGTCGCGGATCGCGGCGGTTCCGTCCTGGCCGCCGAGTTCGTAGGGCAAGAGCTTCCCAGATTCGAATGCGGCGTCCACCGCGCGCTCGAGCTTCTGGGCGGCGGCCGCGAGCCGCGGGTCGTCGTGCTGCTCGGCGAGCCAGTCGAGCATCATCGCCGCCGACAGGATCATCGCAGTGGGATTGGCCTTGCCCTGTCGGGCGATGTCGGGCGCGGAACCGTGGCAGGGCTGGAAGAGGCCGTGGCGATCGCCGACGTCCGCCGAGGGCGCCATGCCCATGCCGCCGATGAGCGCCGCGCACTGGTCGGACAGGATGTCGCCGAACATGTTTTCGGTGACGAGCACGTCGAAGCTCCAGGGCTTGCGCACGAGGTCGAGCGCCGTCGCATCCACATAGTGATGGCGCGCGCCGATCGCGGGGTGGCGCGCGGCGACCTCGTCGAAAATCTTGCGGAAGAACGCCATCGAGACGAACACGTTGGCCTTGTCGACACAGGTGACGTTGCCCGCCCGGCCGCGCGCGCGGCGCCGCTCGGCCAGGCGAAACGCGAATTCGTGCACGCGTTCGGATCCGGCACGGGTGATCACCATCGTGTCGCGGGCTTCGCGATCGGCTTCGACAACGCCGCGCCCGCGCGAGGCGAACAATCCCTCGGTGGATTCGCGGACGAGCACGAGGTCGATCCCGCGTGCGCGCGGATCGGCGAGCGGCAACGGAATGCCGGGCACGGCGCGCGTCGGACGCACTCCGGCGTAGAGTTCGAGCCTGACCCGAAGGTCGAGCTGCGGTGCGATTTCGGTGCCGTCCGGATAGCGGATCTCCGGCCAGCCCATTGCGCCGAACAGGATCGCATCGGCGCGTTGCGCCGCGGCGAAGGTCGCGTCGGGCAGCGCGTCGCCGGTCGCGTGGTAGTGCTGCGCGCCGCCCGGATGCTCGGCGAAGGCGAAGCCGTAACCGGCGCCGTGAGCGAGTTTTTCGAGGAGCGGCAGCGCCGCGGCAGTCACTTCGGTGCCGATGCCGTCGCCCGGCAGCACGCAGATGTCGTAGGTTGTCTTGGCCATGATCCGTTGTCGTTACATTTGTCCGAGCTTGTAGTGCTCGAGAATGGCGGTGAGCTCGCGTCGGCTGCGTTCGCGGTGCGCGCGAAAGATCTCGCGCGCGGCCGCGGCGTCGCCCTTCTTGATCGCGCGCACGAGATCCCTGTGCTCGCGGGTCGAATGCACCGGTTTTGGCCGCAGCCGCAGCGTGAACATCCGCGCGCGATGCGCGCGGTCCCAGAAGTTGTAGACGGTCGCTGCGAGGAGCCGGTTGCCGCACAGCTCCACCAGGTGCCGGTGGAATCGTTCGTCGGCCTTCGCCCAGGCATCGCGATCGTCGGTGGCGAGCGCAGCGTCCATCGCACGCGAGGCCGCCTCGAGCGGCGCGATGTCGCGCGCCGTTGGCTTCCGTAGCGCGACGAGTTCCGCGGCGGTGGCCTCGAGGCTTCCCAGCAGCTGGTAGATTTCGTTCATGTCGGCCGCCGAGACGGGCAGGACGCGCATGCCGTGGCGCGGCACGACCTCGACCAATCCTTCCTTGGCGAGCCGGATCAGCGCTTCGCGCACCGGCGTGCGGCTCATGCCGAGTTCGAGTGCCAGTTCCTGCTCGAGCGCGCGGTGCCCCGGCGCCCATTCGTTGTCGAGGATCATCGTGCGCATCGTCCGGTACGCTTCGTCGACGAGCGACAGCGGCGCCGGGTTGGCGGCAACGGCGGCGGATTTGCGCGCGGCCATGCGGCTTCCCCTAGCGCAGGGGCCAGGTCCAGTGCGCAGGTGCTAGACCCGCGACCGGAGAATCGAACGCGTAGATCGCGTCGTCCAGCAGGCAGCCGAGATACGCGGTGCGACGATCGGGACCGCCGAACGCTATGCTCGAGATGTTGCGCAGCTTCACGCTCTTGACGCCGTCCAGGTGCGGTCGGCCGAGTTCGCCGGCGAGGTACGCGGCTTCGACCCACGCGACATGCGCCGGCTCGAGATCCTCGAGCACGATGACAGCGCTGCCGTCCGGCGCCACGCGAAGCACGCGGTTGCTGATGATCGAGATGATCCAGAGATGGCCTTCCTCGTCGAATGCCATGCCATCGGGAAACGTCCCGCGCGCCATACGTGGCGAACACCTCGCGTGGTCCGAGGCGGCCATCCGGCGTGACCGCGAAGCGTGACGTGACCCGGGCGAACGTCTCGTTCACATAGAGCCATTCGCCACGCGCGTCGAGTACGGCCTCGTTCGTGTAGCCGAGGCCGTCGGCGACGATGCGGGCACCCTTGCCGTCGACCAGGATGACGAAGCCATCGGCGACCTCGCGCCGGTAACCGCGTGCGCGCGGAACGAGCCGCGTGCTGACGGTGATCCAGACACGGTGCTGCGCGTCCTCGAACACGAAGTTCGACGGCGGCAGGGCCACGCCGTCGACTTCCTCCAGGAAAGGTCGGATTTCGCCGCTGCGCGAAAGCGCGTACACGCCGCCCAGTCTCGGCGCCGAGATCGGCGAACAGGAACGAGCCGTCGCGCCGCAGCGCGATGCCGTTCGGCCGCGGCGGTCGACCGCCGGGCAGTTCGCCGCCGTAGAGCGCCTGCGTGCCGTCGGCCTTGACGTGCGCGACCCCGCCCCGCCAGTCGGCACAGAAGACGTCGCCGGCGGCGTTCGTGATGACGCATTCCGGGCGATTGAGGCCGTGCGCCACACGCCTGACATCGGCGAGTTCGATCGCGACGTTGTCTCTGCCGGCCACCGTGGAACTCCTCCAATCACGCGCGCCGGCGGGAGGCCGGCGGCGAAGCGACGTGTACTTTAGCGTATACGCTAATGCATGGGTTACGATTCGTCAAGCCGCTGTTGCAGCCGCTGTTGCGGACGATCGTTTAGGCGAGCGATCCGGCGTGATTCGCCGGGGACGGTACCAGGCGCCGGGCGCGCGGGGATCCTGGGCGGTCAGCGTGCCTTGCGGCGGCGACGCGCGCCCGAGGCGCCTGCGACACTGGACGCCGACTTGCCGTGCGGACGCGGCGGGCGCCGCGCTGCCGGTTTGGCGCCGGTTGCCGCCGCGCTGCCGCGAGGCGGGCGCCGCGCGATGTCGTCTCCCCGAATCACGCTCGGCCCGCGACGCGGCGCGCGTTTGGCTCGGGTGCGCACCGCCGCACGCGCATCTGCCGGTTTCGTTCCAGGGACGCTCTCGCGCGGCTTCGGCGCGCGGGCCCGTCGCGCGGCGACTTGCGCCACGTCCGCCGGTTGCGGCTTGGGCCGCCAGATCGTCAGGATCTTGCCCAGATGCTGCACCGGAGCCCCGTCGAGTTCGTCGCAGATCCGGGCGAGCAGCAACTCGCGCTCGCGCCGGTCTTCGTCGAACACGCGAATCTTGATCAGCTCGTGGGCGAGCAGATTGACGTCGATTTCGTGCAGGACGGCTGGCGTCAGTCCGTGCTGGCCGATGCTGACGACCGGACGCAACGGATGCGCTTTGGCGCGCAAGGCACGACGCTCCGCGGGTGTTAGAGTTCGCATGAGCGCATTTTACTCGACGGTGATCGCGCCTTATCGACCCTTGCACCCGCCGCCATGGCCATCAGAGGAGCGAAGAAGAACAAGTTCGTCAAGGCGTGGATGGCCGAACACGTCAACGACCCATGGGTCAAGGCGGCGGCGCGGCACGGTTACCGCTCGCGCGCCGCGTTCAAGCTGCTCGAACTCGGCGAAAAAGACAAATTGTTCCGGCCGGGAATGCGCGCGGTCGACCTCGGTGCAGCGCCGGGCAGTTGGACCCAGGTGCTTCGGGAGCGGCTGGGACCGACCGGGGCCATCGTCGCAGTCGATATCCTGCCCATGGTGCCCGTTGCAGGCGCGACGTTCGTGCAGGCGGACTTTCGCGACGACGCTGGCCTCGCGAAGCTGGAAAACGCCCTCGGTGGGCACAAGGTCGACCTTGTGGTTTCGGATCTGTCCCCCAATCTATCCGGAGTGGAGGCGGCGGATCAGGCACGGTCCGTGCATCTTGGGGAGCTCGCGCTGGAATTTTCGGTGGCGTGGCTGCAACCGGGCGGCGATATTGTCGTCAAAGCATTTCAGGGCGAAGGGTTTGCGGATTTCCGACGCGCGCTCGAAATGCGATTCGCGAAAGTCTACGTGCGGAAGCCGCAGGCATCGCGGGATCGAAGCCGCGAGGTCTATATGGTCGCGAAAGGCCTGAAAATCTGAGTTTTTCAATGTATTTTCGGAAATTGTCGCCAATAAGAGACATCGCGCCGGTGTAGAACTGGTCGCGACTTCATCAAGAGATTAGAATTGGGCTGTTGCCGCGTCGAGGGAACATCGTTGCGACGCAGGCAGGCGGGAGAAGCGGCGGCCCGGAGAAATCGTCGCAAGGAGTGCCATTGAACAATCTGCTCAAGAATGTCGGCATCTGGCTCGTGATTGGCCTGGTCGTCCTGACCGTCGTCAAGCAGTTCGACGCGCGGCAGGGCCCGAAGGATTCGGTCTCGTATTCCGAATTCATGGACCGCGCGAAGACCGGCAACGTCGAATCGGCGACTGTCGAGGGCCGCACCATCAAGTGGGTGTCGGCCGACAAGAAACGTTTCGTCACCTACAGTCCGGGCGACATCTGGATGGTCGGCGACCTCGTCAAGTACGGCGTCAAGGTCGAAGCCAAACCCGACGAGGAGCAGAGTTTCCTCGCGCAGATTTTCATTTCGTGGTTTCCGATGCTGCTTCTGATCGGCGTGTGGATCTTCTTCATGCGCCAGATGCAGGGAGGGGGACGCGGCGGCGCGTTTTCGTTTGGCAAGAGCAAGGCCAAGATCCTGGACGAATCCAACAATACCGTCACTTTTGCCGACGTCGCCGGCTGCGACGAAGCGAAGGAGGAAGTGAGCGAGATCGTCGAGTTCCTGCGCGACCCGTCGAAATTCCAGAAGCTGGGCGGGCGCATCCCGCGGGGCGTGCTGATGGTCGGGTCGCCAGGCACCGGCAAGACGCTGCTCGCCAAGGCCATTGCCGGCGAGGCGAAAGTGCCGTTCTTCTCGATTTCCGGATCCGATTTCGTCGAAATGTTTGTCGGCGTCGGCGCGGCGCGTGTGCGCGACATGTTCGAGCAGGCGAAGAAAAATGCGCCGTGCATCGTGTTCATCGACGAAATCGACGCCGTGGGCAGGCAGCGCGGCGCGGGCCTCGGTGGCGGCAACGACGAGCGCGAGCAGACGTTGAACCAGCTTCTGGTCGAGATGGACGGGTTCGAAGGCAACGCCGGCGTCATCGTGATCGCCGCCACCAACCGGCCCGACGTGCTCGATCCGGCGCTGATGCGGCCGGGCCGCTTCGATCGCCAGGTCGTCGTGCCGCTGCCCGACATCCGCGGCCGCGAGCAGATCCTGCTCGTCCACATGCGCAAGGTGCCGATGGCCACCGACGTCAAGGCCGAAATCATCGCCCGCGGCACACCGGGCTTCTCCGGCGCCGATCTCGCCAATCTCGTCAACGAGGCGGCGCTCTTCGCCGCGCGGAAGAACAAGCGCCTGGTCGACATGGACGACTTCGAGATGGCGAAGGACAAGATCGTGATGGGCGCTGAACGGCGCTCGATGGTGATGCCGGAGGAGGAGCGGCGCAACACCGCTTTCCACGAATCCGGGCACGCGATCGTGGCCAAGCTCCTGCCGAAGACCGACCCCGTGCACAAGGTCACGATCATCCCGCGCGGACGGGCGCTTGGCGTGACGATGCAGTTGCCCGAGCAGGACCGCTACAGCATGGACCGCGAGCACATGCTTAACGTGATTGCGGTGCTTTTCGGGGGCCGGATCTCCGAAGAATTGTTCATGAACCAGATGACCACGGGTGCGTCGAACGACTTCGAGCGCGCGACGCACATCGCGCGCGACATGGTCACGCGCTACGGCATGTCCGACCTGATGGGCCCGATGGTCTACGGCGAGAACGAAGGCGAGGTGTTCCTGGGCCGCTCGATCACGCGCACGGTCAACATGTCCGAGGAGACCATGCGCAAGGTCGACGGCGAGATTCGCAAGATCATCGACCAGCAGTACGCGGTCGCGCGGAAGCTCCTCGAGGACAATCGCAGCAAGGTCGAGGCGATGGCCGCCGCCCTGCTCGAACTCGAGACGATCGATGCGGAACAGATCAACGACATCATGGCGGGCAATCCGCCGCGGCCGCCCAAGCCGCCGCAGTCGGCAAGCGGATCTGCGCCGACTGGTCCCACGCCGGGGGCTGGCCCGGCGCCGTCGGCGAATCCGGCCTGATTCGACGCGCGGGAAAGTAGGGTCAGACTCGACTTTTCCGCGACGTGATTCAACCAGGATCTGAGAATCGCCCGGAAAAGTCGAGTCTGACCCTAGTTTCCCGAGCATCGCCCGGAAAAGTCGAGTCTGACCCTACTTTCCCGATGCTGCCCCCTGACGACAGTCGCGACCACCCTTCGCCGCTGACGCACATCTTTCGCTGCGGTCGGTTCACGTACGACCTGGCGCGCCCGCTCGTGATGGGCATCCTGAACGTCACGCCGGACTCCTTTTCCGACGGCGGCCGCTTTGTCGATCTGGACATCGCGCTGGCGCACGCGCGGCAGATGCGCGACGACGGGGCCGATTTGATCGATATCGGCGGCGAGTCGTCGCGGCCGGGCGCGTCGCCCGTGACCGAGCGCGAGGAACTCCGACGGGTGATGCCGCTCGTCGAGGCGCTGGCCGCAGACGGCATGGCAATCGCTGTCGATACGCGCAAACCGGCCGTGATGCGCGCAGCGGTGGCGGCCGGAGCCGTGATGATCAACGACATCGGTGCATTGACGGCGCCCGGCGCGATCGAGGCTTGCACGCATGGCGACGTCGGCATCTGCCTGATGCACATGCAGCGCGAGCCGCGGACGATGCAAATGGCGCCGGAGTACCGGGATCCCGTCGACGACGTTCGCACGTTTCTCGTTGCGCGTGCCCGGGCGTGCGAAGCGGCGGGCATCGCGCGCGAGCGCATCGCGATCGATCCGGGCTTTGGCTTCGGGAAGACCCTGGCGCATAATCTCGCGCTGTTGCGCTCGATCGGAGCGTTCGCGGCGATGGGCTATCCGGTGGTCGCCGGCCTGTCGCGCAAGTCGTCGCTGGGCGCGATCACCGGGCGCAGCGTCGACGAGCGGATGCCCGCGAGTCTCGCGGCGGCGCTTGCCGCCGTCGCGCGGGGTGCCGCCATTGTCCGTGCGCACGATGTGCGCGCCACCGTCGATGCGTTGAAGGTGTGGCACGCGGTCGAGCACGGAATTTGACTGAGGGAATTGGGATCGGGACGATGACGCGACACTACTTTGGTACCGACGGCATTCGCGGTCGCGTCGGCGAGACACCGATCACGCCCGAACTCGTATTGAAGCTGGGCTGGGCTGCGGGTCTTGTGCTTGCCGCCGACACGGCGCGTGACGGCGCGCGTCCGGGCGTGCTGATCGGCAAGGACACGCGAATCTCCGGCTATCTGCTGGAGGCTGCGCTCGAAGCAGGCCTGTCCGCCGCCGGCGTCGACGTCTATCTTTCCGGGCCGTTGCCCACGCCGGCGGTCGCGTACCTGACGCGCGCGCTTCGCCTTTCCGCCGGCATCGTGATCAGCGCGTCGCACAACCCGTTCGACGACAACGGTATCAAGTTCTTCTCGGACGCCGGGGCGAAGCTGCCGGACAGCATCGAGCACGCGATCGAGAGCGTGATGGAGCAGCCGCTCGCCTGCGTGCCATCGGCCCAACTCGGCAAGGCGCGCCGGATCGACGACGCCGGCGGCCGCTATATCGAATTCTGCAAGAGCACGTTTCCGACCGAGCTCGATCTCAAGGGCTGGCGAATCGTCGTCGACTGCGCGCACGGCGCCGCCTATAACGTGGCGCCGCCGGTGTTTCACGAACTCGGCGCCGATGTCGTGTCGGTGGGCGCGGAGCCGAACGGCACGAACATCAACGACGGCGTTGGCGCGACGCATGCGGCGCACCTGAAGGCGGCGGTGGTCGCGCACAAGGCCGATCTCGGCATCGCGCTCGACGGCGACGGCGACCGTCTGCTGATGGTCGACCGCGACGGCCGCGCGTACGACGGCGATCAGCTGCTCTATGTGCTCGCGATGGACTATCGGCGCCGCAAGGCGCTGGCGGGTGGCGTCGTCGGCACGTTGATGACCAACCTGGGACTGGAGCACGCGTTGGCCCGCGAAGGCATCGTGCTCGATCGTGCAGCCGTCGGCGACCGCTATGTGCTGGAAAGGATGCAAGAGCGGAGCTGGCTGCTGGGCGGCGAGAATTCCGGCCACATTCTCTGCCTCGACAAACACACGACTGGCGATGCGATCATCGCCGGACTTGCGGTGCTGCGCACGCTGGTCGAACAGCGCACGACGCTCGCCGAAGCCGCTGCCGGGATCACGCTGTTCCCGCAGCGCCTGATCAATGTTCGCGTGCCGAAAGGCTACGACTGGCGGACCAACGAGGCGATCTGCGCGGCGCAGGCCGGAACCGTCGACGCGCTCGGCGACACCGGACGCGTGCTGCTGCGTCCGTCCGGCACCGAGCCGGTGCTGCGCGTGATGGTCGAGGCCCGCGAAGCGCGTCTTGCCGATCAGCATGCGCAGGCGCTGGCGGACGTGATCGCGGCGGCCGCCGGCAGTTGAAATCGGGGCGAAGCCGCGGCGCAGGCGCCTCGCGCCTTGAGCGCCGGTGCGGGTGCACGTAGGCAGTGACCACCCTGGTCGCGGATAGCGCGATAATTCGCCGATGGTAGCCGTATTGCACGCCGCGCAGGAAGCCGGCGCGCCGCAAACCGTTGCGGCGTGGCTCGACACGCTGCGTGGCGTTTATCCCGCCGACGATTGCGACGCATTCGACGCCGCGCTTGCGTATGCGCGAGAACATTGCGGCGACGCGCATGGTCGCGACGGCGAGGCGCTGATCGACCGCGCCGTGGGTACGGCGATGATCCTGGCCGGCCTCAAGCTCGACGCCGGAACCGTCCGGGCCGCCTTGCTCACGGGACTGGCCGCAGCCAACGCGTTCGACGCGGAGGATGTCGTCGCGCGCTTTGGCGCAGATGTGGCGACGCTCGTTGCCGGCGTGGCGCGGATGGACGAGATCCGGGCCACACCACTGCAGGGCGACGCCGCCGAGCGGTCGGCGCAGTCCGAGCGGCTGCGCAAGATGCTGCTGGCGATGGTCGAGGACATCCGCGTCGTGCTGATCAAGCTCGCCGAACGGACCGCCGCGCTGCGCTTTCTGATGACCGGCGGAGCGCAGATGAGCGACTCGCGGCAACAGGCGGCGCGCGAAGTGCTCGAACTTTTCGCGCCACTCGCCAATCGGCTTGGCGTGTGGCAACTCAAGTGGGAGCTCGAGGACCTGAGCCTGCGCGCCCTGGAGCCGGCGACGTACAAGACGATCGCCGCGATGCTGGACGAGCGTCGCGTCGACCGGCAGCGCTACATCGAGGACATCGTCGCGGTACTGGAGCGGGAGCTCGAAGCGGCCGGCGTCCGGTCGGAGGTCACCGGACGGCCGAAGCACATCTACAGCATCTGGCACAAGATGCGGCGCAAGCAATCGGGCATCGACAGCCTGTACGACATCCGCGCGGTGCGGATTCTCGTCGACGATGTCAAGGATTGCTACACGGCGCTGGGCATAGTCCATCACCTCTGGACACCGCTCCCACGCGAATTCGACGACTACATCGCGAAGCCGAAGGCCAACAACTATCGATCGCTGCACACGGCGGTGATCGGACCGGAAGGCAAGCCGCTCGAGGTGCAGATCCGCACGCGTGAGATGCATCAGCATTCGGAGTATGGAGTCGCTGCGCACTGGCGCTACAAGGAGGGCACGGCAAAGGGGATGCGCCGCGATCCGGCATTCGAGGATCGCATCGCGTGGCTGCGCCAGGTTCTGGACTGGAAGGACGCGGTCGCCGACGCGTCCGAGTGGCTCGCCGCGTTCAAGAGCAGCCTGTTCACCGATACGATCTACGTGCTGACGCCACAGGGCAAGGTCGTCGACTTGCCCGTGGGCGCCACGCCGGTCGACTTTGCGTACGCTGTGCACACGAGCCTCGGCCATCGTTGTCGTGGCGCGCGCGTCGACGGCGCAATGGTGCCGCTCAATCACGTGCTCAAGAATGGCCAGCGCGTCGAAATCATCGCAGCCAAGCAGGGCGGCCCGTCGCGCGACTGGCTCAATGCGGAATTGGCGTACGCGCACAGCCATCGCGCGCGCACCAAGGTGCGGCAGTGGTTCAAGGCGCAGCAGCATGAGGAGACGCTCGCGCAGGGCCGCGCGATCATCGAACGCGAGTTGCAACGCGCGGGCGCCACGGCGGTCAACCTCGACGCGGTTGCGACCAAGGCAGGCTTCGCCCGTGCCGACGAGCTCTTTGCCGCGGTCGGACATGCCGAGCTCAATACGCGCCAGATCCAGGCCGCGATCCGGGCCGTGGTGCAGCCTGGCGCCACGCCGGGGCCGGAACCAACGCCAGAGGTCGTGGCCCGGCAGAGCAAGGCGTCCGGGGCTGGCGGCGGGATTCTAGTGGTCGGAGTCGACCGGTTGATGACCAATCTCGCGCGTTGCTGCAAGCCCGCGCCGCCGGACGAAATCGTCGGCTTCGTCACCCGCGGCAAGGGCGTGACGATTCATCGCCAGCGTTGCGGCAACGTCGCGCGCATGCGCGCGCGCGAACCCGAACGCCTGATCGATGCCGACTGGGGAAAGCCGCGCGACGAGCTGTTTCCCGTCGACGTCTCGGTCGAAGCGATGGACCGGCAAGGCCTGCTGCGCGACATCACCGAGATCTTCTCGCGCGAGCGGATCAACGTGACGGCGGCCAATACGCTGACGCGCAACAGTGCGACGCGGATGGCATTCACGCTCGAGGTGAAGAGCCTCGACGCGCTTGCCCGCGCGCTCGCGCTGGTCAAGGACGTCAAGGGCGTATTGAGCGCCGGGCGGCGGTAGGCACCGGTCCGGCGACCCTCGGGATCCTCGCGACTCCCGTTGCCACGATCATGCCGGGACCCATGCGCGCACGGCGAGTCCCGCTGCGCCGCAGGCGAGGATCACGACGATCACATTGGCCTTGAACCGGAAGAGCGCGATGCCGGCGGCGACGCCAATCGCGAGCGACAGCGGGTCGAGCCCGCCGGCCGTCGCGCCGCTGGTATAGCCCTGCGGCCAGAAGACGTGCCACGCGAAGAACAGCGCGAGGTTGACGATCACGCCGACGACGGCGGCCGTGATGCCCGTGAGCGGCGCCGTGAACCGCAGCTGGCCGTGCGTCGTCTCGACCAGCGGTCCGCCCGCGAGAATGAAGAGAAAGCTCGGCAGGAAGGTGAAAAAAGTCGCGACGCACGCGCCGGCGATCCCGGCCCACACGAGCGACTGCGCACCGAACAGGGCGGTCGTCCAGCCGCCGACGAAACCGACGAATGCGACGATCATGATCAGCGGGCCAGGCGTCGTCTCGCCCAGCGCAAGTCCGTCGATCATCTGCACCGGGGTGAGCCACGCGTAGGTTTCCACGGCGCCCTGGTAGACGTAGGGAAGCACCGCGTATGCGCCGCCGAACGTCAGCAAGGCAGCTTTGCTGAAGAAGATGCCCATCTGCGGCAGCGGCGTGTCCACGCCGTGAATCGACACGAGCAGGAAGAGCGCCAGTGCCCACAATGTCACGCACATGCCGATGACGGAAGCGAGCCGTTGCCAGCGGAACCGCGCATGCGAAGGCGTCGGCGTGTCGTCGTCGACCACCGCCGGCGGGTGTCGGCCACCGCCGGCACCGTGGCCCGTGCCCACGGCAAATTCCTTCGGCGCGACGCGCCCCCCGATGTAGCCCAGGATCGCCGCCGACAGGACGATCGCCGGAAACGGCACGGAGAACGCGAAGATGGCGATGAACGCGAGCGCGGCGATGACCCAGAGGACCGGACGCTTCAGCGCGCGCGTGCCGATGCGCCACGCGGCGTGCAGCACGATCGCGACCACCGCCGGTTTGATCCCGTACAGAATTCCTGCGATCGCCGGCACCGTGCCGTACGCGAGGTAGAGCCAGGACAGCGCGATGAGCAGGAGAAGCGACGGCAGCACGAACAGCGCGCCGGCGACCACGCCGCCCCAGGTCCGGTGCAGGAGCCATCCGATGTAGGTCGCGAGCTGCTGGGCTTCCGGCCCAGGCAGCACCATGCAGTAATTGAGCGCGTGCAGGAAACGCCGTTCCGAGATCCAGCGTTTCCGGTCGACGAGATCGTGGTGCATGATCGCGATCTGGCCCGCAGGCCCGCCGAAACTCACGAAGCCGAGTTTCAGCCAGTAGCGAAAAGCCTCGGCACGCGTCGGCAGGGCGGGCGCTGCGGTTTCGTCGCCTGCCGCGCCTGCGGTCATGTCACTTCCAGAGTGCGCAGTTTTTCCGGATACCAGCCGTGCGTCTCGCCCTGTGCTTCCCGGCACCACGCATAGAGCGCGTCGTAGACGAGCATGCCCCACTGCAGCATCGCGTGATCATCGGCGAACATCGCCGACAGGCCAAGGGATGCGGCGAGCAGCCCCGGCGCCTGCGGCGCAAGATGGAGCGCAGAAGTGTCCGCGGCGCGAACGATCCGCGCCAGCTCGTCGAGCGCCGGATGACCCAGCTTGTGCCTGCGGATGAACGCGTCGAAGCTGCACTCCGGGCCGACGTGCGAATAGTCGACGTCGGGAATGTCGTACGCGATCGCATTGCGCGCCGCGGCGAACGCGCGCACATCGGCGTTCGGCACGTAGAAGAACTCCGCGGCCGGATCGATGAAGCGCCGGATGAGCCATGGGCACGCGATCCGGTCGATCTTGGGCCGCTCGCGCGTGACCCAGCGTGTCGGCGCCGTGAACGGCGTCGTCGCGTGATTTTCGGCGCGCCATTGCTCGAGCCCGCCTGCCAGGTAATGCGCGTCGAGCCCGCGTGCGCGCAACGCGGCCGCCGCGCCCTGGCCGACTTCATGACCGCGCACACAGTAGACGACGACGGGTCGCCAAGGCTCGATCGCGGCAGCCCATGTGTCGACGGCTTCGGGGACGTGCCGGACGGCGCCGGGGATGATCGTCGGATCCTGCTCGAACGCCGGCTGGCGCCGAACGTCGACGAGCGTAGGCGGCGGAAATGCCGCGAGACGTTGTTTCAGTGCAATGGGAGCGATAGCCGCATCCATAGTTTTCGATTGCCTCCTGCTGCATGGGCAGCAACGAAGCAGAACTTGGATGGCGCGTGGCCAGCGATGCGGCGGGGCGTCTGCGAAGGCCCTACGACGAGAAGCTTAGCAGTGCGCCTCGCGCCGTGTCAAATTCTGGTATCGGGCCAATGCCTATCGCACGAGCGGTGTTGAGGGTGTGGGGGGTGGACGAGGCAAGCGCCTGTTGCAGTCGCGGCGTTGGCCGAAAACGTAAGCCATCGCGGTCTTCGTGACGTTTCAGATCAGTCCTTCGAGCAGCTGCACGTCGACCAGGTCGCCGATGGCGCAATCGCCGGTGTCGGCGGACAGCACGATGAAGCAGTTCGCCTGCGACATCGACGAAAGAATGCCGGAGCCCTGGTCGCCGGTCGTGCGCACGGTAAACCCGCCGTTGCCATCGGGCGTGAGAACGCCCCGCTGGAATTCGGTCCGTCCCGGCACCTTCCGGATCGGGGCCGCGAGCGTCACCTTGAACGTGGGCGGCGGCGCGATGTCGCGGCGGCCCTGCAGGATGCGAAGCGCGTCCTGCACGAACTCGTAGAACGTCACCATCACCGACACGGGATTTCCCGGCAGGCCGAAGAAATGCGCGCTGCCGATCCGGCCGTATGCAAGCGGGCGTCCCGGCTTCATCGCGATCTTCCAGAACAGGACCTCGCCCAGCTTGTCGAGCAGCTCCTTGACGAAATCGGCCTCGCCGACCGAAACGCCACCTGACGTGATGATCACGTCGGCTGCGCCAGCGGCATCGGCGAACGCCCGCTCGAGGGCTTCCGGCGCGTCGGGCACGACGCCCATGTCGAGGACGTCGCAATTCAGACGCATCAGCATGCCGTAGATCGTGTAGCGGTTGCTGTCGTAGATTTCGCCCGCGGCGAGTGCCGTGCCCACCGACCGCAATTCGTCGCCCGTCGAAAAGAACGCGACGCGCAGTTTCCGGTAGACCGTGACTTCGCCGATGCCAAGCGATGCCATCATGCCGAGCTCTGCCGGATGCACGAGATCTCCGGCACGAAACACGGTTTGCCCGGCCTTGAGGTCCTCGCCCGCGAAACGACGGTTCTGCCCGGTCTTCGTGACGGCCCCGCGCGCGATCACGACGCGGCCGCCGCGTTCACTCGCGCGCTCCTGCATGACGACCGTATCGGCGCCACCCGGCATCACGCCGCCGGTAAATATCCGGACGCATTGACCAGCGCCGATCGTGACGCCACTCGGCTTGCCCGCAAACGACTCGCCGACGCGGGCCAGCGTGGTTTCACCGTCGGGCGAAAGGTCGGCAAAGCGAACCGCGTAGCCATCCATCGCGGAATTGTCGTGGCCAGGCACAGCGAGCGGCGAAACGACGTCCGCGGCGAGGACACGGCCCAACGCCTGGCGGATATGAACGCGCTCGGTCGCCGTGACCGGAGCGAGGAACGTGCGGATGAGTTCGCGCGCGCGGTCGACCGGCATCGAATTCGGATCGTAATCGTCGGCGCAGGAGAGTTCGCGAAGGGTCTTGGGTTCGGTCATTGGCGTTTGCTGGCGAGTTCAATCACGCCAGAATTCTAGTCCCATGGTCGGTGGACAAGCGCTCACGTCTTTGCCGCGGCCGATAGCTCGTCGGCCGTATTGATGTTGCGAAACGCGTTGGCCTCGTCGTCGAATCCCACTTCGACCACCGCGAGTGCTGCGTACCAGGCGTCAATCTTGCGTCCGCCGCGTTCGAGGAACGCGGCGAGATTGGCGAGGAGATCGCGGCGCACCAAGGCGAACACCGGGTGTGGCTGGTCGAACGTCTTCGCCACGGCGAGTTGGGCGCGTTCACGGTCGAGCGCCGCGCGAAGGCGCGCCACGAGATCCTCGGGCAGGAACGGCGAGTCGCAGGGGACGGTGACGACGAACTCGCGGCTCGCCTGGGTCATTCCCGCATGCAGGCCGGCAAGCGGTCCCGCGAAACCGCCGACCGCGTCCGCAACGACGGGATATCCCAACGCGCGATACCGATCCAGGTTCTGGTTGGCGTTGATCAATACGTCACCGACCTGCGGCGCGAACCGCGCCAGTACATGCGCGACCATCGGCCGGCCATCGAGCTCGACCAGCCCCTTGTCGATGCCGCCCATCCGGCGGCCCTGGCCGCCGGCGAGCACGATGCCCGTGACATCGTCCGCCGCGATCACTCGGCGCTCCGGAAGCGCTCGCCGCCGGTGAAGAGCAGGTAGTGCTTGTTGGTCGCGCGGCCGATCATCGTGATGCCCGACCTTCTCGCGCGATCTCGAAGCCCATCTGCGTCAACCCCGAACGCGAGACGAGAAACGGGATGCCCATCTGTGCCGCCTTGATCACCATTTCGGACGTGAGGCGTCCCGTCGTATAGAAGATCTTGTCGGCCCCATCGATCCGGTCGAGCCACATCCGGCCCGGCGATGGCGTCGACCGCGTTGTGGCGCCCGACATCCTCGACGAACACGAGGATCTCCGAGTGCCCCGGCGCGTTGGTCGCGAGCGCGCAGCCGTGTACCGCCCCGGCCTGCTTGTAGATCGTCTCGTGCAGGCGCACCCGATCGAGGAGCGCGAAAAGCGTCGACTGCGACAGCGTCGCTCCGGCGGGAAGCCGGACGTTGTCGATCTCCTCCATCAGGTCGCCGAAGACGGTACCTTGCCCGCAGCCGCTCGTCGTCGTGCGCTTTCGTGTCTTCGCCTCGAGGTCGGCAAGCCCGTGCCGGGTCTTGACGACGACCGCTGCGACGTCCCAGTCGACCTGCACGGCCACGATGTCCTCGATCCGGTCGATGAGCCGCTGGTTGCGCAGGTAGCCGATTGCGAGCGCCTCCGGTGCCGCGCCCAGTGTCATCAGCGTGACGAGTTCGTGCTTGTCGACGTAGAGCGTCAGCGGATGCTCGCCTGCGATCGGCGTATCGCGCGGTGTGCCGGTCTCGTCGACCGCGCGTACGGTGAACGTCGATGGCCGCGCGGCGTTCGTGAGCAACGGCCGGAAGGGGGTGGTACGGGTCTTCACGACGGTTCCGCCTTGCCGCACAAAGCGAACAGGGACAACGCCCTCATCCGCCGATATAGCTCATTTCGACCTTCGGAATGCGAGCGGTGGCGCGGGTGCGGATTTCCGAATAGCGGTCGTCGCGCTGGCGCCAGATCGCGGCAATCGCGTTGCCGATCGCATCGTCGCCGGCGCCCTCGCGCAGCAGCGCGCGCAGGTCGTAGCCGTCGGTGGCGAACAGGCACGTATAGAGCTTGCCGTCGGTCGACAACCGGGCGCGCGTGCAGTCGCGGCAAAACGCCTGCGTCACCGACGCGATCACGCCGATTTCGCCGCCCCGTCCCGGTAGCGCCAGCGTTCGGCGACTTCGCCGGCGTAGTTGGGGTCCGCGCTTTCGAGCGGCAGCTCGGCGTCGATCGTGCGCACGATCTCGGCGGCCGGCACGACGTCGTCCATCCGCCAGCCGTTGGTGGCGCCGACGTCCATGTACTCGATAAAGCGGACGATGTGGCCGCTGCCCTTGAAGTGCCGCGCCATCGGAACAAGCGACGACTCGTTGATGCCACGCTTGACCACCATGTTGATCTTGATCGGCGCGAGCCCGGCGGCGGCGGCGGCGTCGATGCCGTCGAGCACCTTCGCTACCGGAAAATCGACGTCGTTCATCGCGCGAAACGTCGTGTCGTCGAGCGAGTCGAGGCTGACCGTCACGCGCGTAGAGGCCCGCATCGCGCAGACTGCGCGCCTTCCTGCGCGAGCAGAGCGCCATTGGTCGTCAGCGTCAGATCGACATCGCCGAGCTTGCGCAAGCATCTCGACCAGGCGTTCGACGTTGCGGCGCAGCAGCGGCTCGCCGCCGGTCAGCCGGAGCTTGCGTAACGCCCTGAGTCCGACGAATATCCGGGCGACGCGGGTGATCTCCTCGAAGGTGAGGAGATCGGTGCGCGGCAGGAATGGGTGGTCGGCGTCGAAGATCTCCTTGGGCATGCAGTAGACGCAGCGGAAATTGCAGCGGTCGGTCACCGAAATGCGCAGGTCGTGCATGTGCCTGCCGCGTGCATCCGCTACAGCACCTGGCATGCGGGGACTGCTGGCCGCAGTGCGCACGAAGCGATCCAGCGCTTCGCGCCGCGACGAAGCGCGGGCATCGGCAAGTGGAATGATCGTGGGCATGGGCGCGAAACCGGCAACGCGGATGATTTGACGGTTCTGCATGTTAGCAGAGGTGCAATCGCGGGGTGTATGATCGCCGACGGATCGCGTGTCCGCCGTTTTCTCTCTCACGCAATGCCGGAAATGCCCATGCCTACGTTGCGGTTTCCCGTCGCCGTGATCTTCGAACGCACCCCGCTCGCGAACCGTTGGGTGAGCGAGCGATGGGAGCCCGTTGCCGTCGTCCCGCCGCTCGCGGACGTGTCTGGCGGTCGCGCGGCGGTCAAGATCGGCGACGACCCATCCTGCACGCGATGGCGCTTCGACGGGCACGCGTTCGAGCTGCATCCCTCCGAGGCCGAGGGCTATTACCTCAACCTCGTCGCGCCGGATCCGAAGGCGTTCGTGATGTGGCGCACGGCCGACGACGACAGCGACCCGCCGGTGTTTCCGGT
Organism: uncultured beta proteobacterium; assembly: GCA_963695725.1. Lineage (GTDB taxonomy): Bacteria > Pseudomonadota > Gammaproteobacteria > Burkholderiales > Casimicrobiaceae > CAIWHR01. The sequence goes on along the minus strand of CAVOHM010000001.1, from coordinate 346,798 downwards.
GATCGTCACCGTGAGCTACAACGAGGCGGCCCGGATGCTGGATGGCGGCGAGCGCGTCGATGCCGTGCCGCTGCCGGCCGGCATTCTCGCGTGGATGGAACCGTTCGTGGCCGAACATTACAGGCCGGAGCCCAAGAAAAAGGTGCGACGCAACGATCCGTTCGCGGACGGCGCTTTCCGCCGCGAGCGCGGGACGCGCGGCTGATGCGACGCTCCGCTCGCCATCACCGATGACTGCGGACACGAAGCCGCCCGAGGGCTTTTCCCTCAAACGGTGGTCGCGGCGCAAAGCGGAGGCGGCGCGCGCGAAAGAAGAACCGGCGTCGCCGGTGGTTCCCTCCATCCCTTCCGTCCCGGCGATCCGGTCGAGTGCGCTCGCCGCAGCAGGTGAGGCGCCCGCGCCGGCCACCGCCGACGCGCTGCCGCCGGTCGAATCGCTGACCATCGACTCCGATTTCGCGGCGTTCCTCCGACCGAAGGTCGACGAGGCGCTCCGGCGGCAGGCGCTGAAACAATTGTTCCGCGATCCGCGGTTCAACGTGATGGACGGTCTTGACGTCTACATCGACGACTATTCGAAGCCCGACCCGATCGCCGCGGACATCGTGCGACAGATGGTGCAGGGGCGCTACATCTTCGACCCACCACAGACCCGGATCAACGCGCAGGGCAGCGTGGAGGATGTGCCGCCGGAAGAGATCGTCCGCGAACCTCGCGAAGATTCGGTCGATACCGCCGGTCGCGCCAGGGAGCCCAGCCGCCAACGGACGATGACGCATCGCGCCGCGGCACCCGCGTCGCAACCGGCGCGCGAAGTCGCCGACCAGCCCGCGTGTTCGGATGCGCAAGCGCCGAAGCCTCCGGACCGATGAGTCTCGCCGACAAGAATCTCCACCTGTGCTCGTGCAACGGCACGATGCCGATCGACGCGGCGGCACTCGCGCGCGCCCTCGACTTGCCGGGCGCGCCTGCCGTGCGGACGATGCTTTGCCAGAAGGAGCTCGCTGCCTTCACGGATCGTGCGGAAGGCGACGTCGTCGTCGCCTGCACGCAGGAGGCCCGGCTGTTCGGCGAGGTCGCGGAGGAGGGCGGCAAGACGCAGACGATCCGGTTCGTCAACATCCGTGAAACCGGTGGCTGGTCGGCCGACGCGAAAGCGGCCACGCCCAAGATCGCCGCGCTTCTGGCGCTGGCCGGATTGCCCGAGCCCGAACCGGTGCCGCGTGTGGCCTACCGTTCCGAGGGCCGCTTGCTGATCATCGGGCCCGCCGAGGCGGCGCTGCAGTGGGCGCAGCCGTTGTCCGAACAGCTCGGCGGTCACGGTTCGTAGTCACCGGCCGCGCGACTGGTGCCGAGCTGCCGGCCACACGGGACTACCCCGTCTACTCGGGCAAGCTCGTTTCGATTGCAGGATGGCTCGGCGCGTTCGACGTCGCGTGGACGCAGGAAAATCCGATCGATCTCGACCTGTGCACGCGCTGCAACGCATGCGTGCACGCATGCCCGGAGAACGCGATCGATTTGGCCTACCAGATCGACCTCGATCGCTGCAAGGCGCATCGGAAGTGCGTGGCCGCGTGCGGCGCGACGGCGGCGATCGACTTCGCGCGGAGCGATGTTGCGCGCAGCGAGCGCTTCGACCTAGTGCTCGACCTGCAGCGATCGCCGCACCTCGCCTTGCACCAGCCGCCGCAGGGCTACCTGGCGCCGGGCGCCGACGCGATCGCGCAGGCCGGTGCGGTGACGGAAATCGCACGCATGACGGGCGAATTCGAGAAGCCGAAATACTTCGCCTACAAGGCGTCGATCTGCGCGCACAGCCGGTCCCGGCAACCGGGATGCAACCAATGCATCGACGTCTGCTCGACGGAGGCCATCGCCGCCGACGGTGATCACGTCAAGGTCGAGCCGCATCTGTGCATGGGCTGCGGCGCATGCGCGACCGTGTGCCCGTCCGGTGCGATGAGCTACGCCTATCCCGCGGTTCCCGATCTCGGCGCTTCGCGTCGCGCACGCTGCTCGCAACCTATGCGAGGGCCGGCGGGCGCGATGCGTGCCTCCTGCTGCACGCCGAGGACGGTCGCGCGGCGATCGCCACTCTCGCACGCCGGGGTCGCGGGCTTGCCGGCGCGGGTCATCCCGCTCGAAGTGCATCACATCGCGTCGGTAGGCCTCGACGTCTGGCTCGCCGCACTCGCGCATGGCGCGTCGCAGGTCGCGGTGCTTGCGACCGGTCGCGAGGCGCCGCAGTACCGCGAAGCGCTCGACGGCAGATGCGATTGGCCGACACGATCGCGCAGGCGCTGGGCTATCAGGGCGAGCACCTGCGGGTGTTCGATGCCACCGACGCGAAGGCGCTCGACCTCGCGCTTTGGTCCTGGCCCGCCGCGCTGGCGGTGCGCGCTCCCGCGACGTTTGCGTTCACCGGCCGACAAGCGCACCACGGCCGCCCTCGCGATCGATCATCTCGCGCGGGCAGGCGCCTGTTCCGCAGCGGGAAATCGCGCTTCCGGCCGGGGCCCCTTTCGGCACCATTGCGGTCAACCGCGACACGTGCACCATGTGCCTCGCGTGCGTCGGCTCGTGTCCCGAAGGCGCGATCCTCGACAATCAGGAAACGCCGCAGCTCTCGTTCATCGAGACGAAATGCGTGCAGTGCGGACTGTGCGCCGTGACGTGTCCCGAACACGCGATCGCCCTGACGCCGCGTCTCGTCGCTAGCACCGGAAGCGCGGCAGCCGCGCGTCGCTCAACGAAGCCGTGGTCGTCAACTGCATCGCGTGCGGAAAACCCCTCGGCACCGAAAAGATGGTTGCGAACATGCTGGCGAAACTCGCCGGTCACTCGATGTTCGCGGTTCCCGGCGCGCTCGATCGCCTTCGGATGTGCGCCGATTGCCGCGTCGTCGATCTCATGAAGAACGAGCGCGGCGTGGACATCCGCGAAATGTCTGAACGCTGCGACTGCGCGTTCGCATGCATCCCGCGCTCGAGCCCGAGGACCAGGCGCGCGCCGACTTCTACGCGCTGCTGGCGCGCCTGTACGCCGACGCGCCGGACGCCGCGCTCCTGCGGGCGATTGGATCTGCGGCACCACTTGCGCCGGACGGATCGCATGACGACGCAAAGACCGTTGCCTCGGCTTGGGATTCATTGCGGGCGGCAAGCGACGTCATGGATCCGGAGGCCGCCGGCGACGAATTCCACGGCGCTCTTCGTCGGGGTCGGAAAGAGTGAGGTAAGCCTCTATGCCTCGCACTATCTGGGGCCACAGTCCGGGCGACCGCTCGCGGAGCTTCGCGCTGCGCTTGCTGCGCTCGGGCTTGCCCGACGGCCCGGGAACAGTGAATTCGAGGACCACCTGTCCGTCGAACTCGAAACGATGCGCATGTTGGTTGCAGGGGATGCCGAACGACATCCCGCGCCGGTAGCCGATCAGCGGGCATTTTGCGAACGGCATCTGCTGCCCTGGGTGCTGGATTGCTGCACCGCAATATCGGCTTGCCCTATTGCCAATTACTACCTAAAGGTCGCATCATTCACCCGTTGCTTCCTGGCGCTCGAACGTGACTCGTTCGCCATCGAATGATTACATCAACGTCACGCGGTTTCTTTGGAGGTCTGCATGCGCACTCCCACGCGTAGCGTTCGTCCTGCCGCAACCGTTCCGGTTTCGGCTGCTCCCTCCACTGACTCGAAACGCCGCCGATTTCTGCTCACGATGGGTTTGGGCAGTGCCGGCGCCGTTGCGGCGGCTGTTGCCGCGGGACCCGTGGCGGCGAGTCGGGCGGTGACGGCCGAAGCGGCCGCGCCGGACAGTGGATATCGCGAGTCGGCGCACGTTCGCGATTACTACCGCACCGCAAAGCTTTAGGAGGAGGAAGGATCATGCTGCTTACGAGGAAAAGCGAACAAATTTCCGCAGCCGGTCCGCGTCTTCGCCGTCTCACGGGAGCCCCGCTTCCGGCGATGGACCGGCGGACGTTTTTGAAGCGCTCGGGCCTGGTGGCAGGGGCCGGGGCGTTCGCGAGCCAGCTTCCCTACGGCGCCATCGGCAAGGCCGAGGCCGCCAAGGACGGCGCGGCCGCGACGAAGGAAGTCAAGCGCACCATCTGCACCCACTGCTCGGTCGGCTGCGCGGTCGACGCCACCGTCGAGAACGGTGTGTGGACGCGGCAGGAGCCGGTATTCGACTCGCCGCTGAACCTCGGCGCGCATTGCGCGAAAGGCGCCACCGTTCGCGAGCACGGGATGCACGAACATTCGATGCGGCTGAAAACGCCCGTCAAGCTCGTCAACGGCAAGTACCAGAAGATCAGCTGGGAAACCGCGATCAACGAGATCGGCGACAAGATGCTCGCGCTGCGCAAGGAGTCGGGCCCCGACGCGGTGTTCTGGGTCGGCAGCTCGAAACACAACAACGAGCAGTCGTACCTCGTGCGCAAATTCGTGTCGTTCTGGGGCACGAACAACACCGATCACCAGGCGCGGATCTGCCACTCGACGACGGTCGCCGGCGTAGCGAACACCTGGGGCTACGGCGCGATGACCAACTCGTACAACGACATGCAGAACACCAAGTGCGCGCTGTACATCGGCAGCAACGCAGCCGAAGCGCACCCGGTGTCGATGCTGCACATGCTCCACGCGAAGGAGACCGGCGCCAAGATGATCGTCGTCGATCCGCGCTTTACGCGCACGGCGGCGAAGGCGGACGAGTACGTGCGGCTTCGTTCCGGCGGCGACATTCCGTTCCTGTTCGGGCTTTGCTATTACATCTTCAAGAACGGCTGGGAAGACAAGAAGTACCTGAACGACCGCGTCTACGGGATGGAAAAGGTCAAGGAGGACATCCTCGCCAAGTGGACGCCCGACAAGGTCGAGGAGGCCTGCGGCGTGCCGGCCGCGCAGGTCGCGAAAGTCGCCGAGATGATGGCGAAGAACCGGCCGTCGACGATCGTCTGGTGCATGGGTCAGACCCAGCACACGATCGGCAACGCGATGGTTCGCGCGTCGTGCATCCTGCAACTCGCACTCGGCAACGTCGGTGTTTCCGGCGGCGGCACGAACATCTTCCGTGGCCACGACAACGTGCAGGGTGCGACCGACGTCGGCCCGAACCCCGATTCGCTGCCGGGTTACTACGGCGTGGCGGCGGGCTCGTGGAAACACTGGGCCACGGTGTGGGGTGTCGACTACGAATTCCTCAAGAAGCAGTTTGCCGAAGGCATGATGGAGAAGCCCGGCATGACGGTGTCGCGCTGGATCGACGGGGTGCTCGAGAAGAACGACCTGATCGACCAGGGCCCGAACCTGCGCGCGCTCGTGTATTGGGGCCACGCGCCGAACAGCCAGTCGCGCGGCAAGGAAATGGTCGAGGCGATGAAGAAGCTCGATCTCCTCGTCGTCATCGACCCGTACCCGTCGGCGACCGCGGCGATGGCGGCGATGGTGCGCAAGGACGGCGTATACCTGCTGCCTGCGTGCACGCAGTTCGAGACTTCCGGGTCGGTCACCGCGTCGAACCGCTCGATCCAGTGGCGCGAGCGCGTGATCAGCCCGCTGTTCGAGTCGCAGACCGATCACGCGATCATGTACGCGTTTGCCAAGAAATTCGGCTGGGACAAGGAATTCACCAAGAACTTCAAGATCGTCAAGCCCGACCCGAACAAGATGGACGAGCCGGAGCCCGAATCGATCCTGCGTGAAATCAACAAGGGCACGTGGACGATCGGCTACACCGGCCAATCGCCGGAGCGGTTGAAGCTGCACATGAAGAACATGCAGACCTTCGACGTCAAGACGCTGCGGGCGAATGGCGGGCCGTGCGACGGTGATTACTTCGGATTGCCGTGGCCGTGCTACGGTACGCCCGAGCTGAAGCACCCGGGCACGCCGAACCTCTACAACCCGTCGCTTGCGATGATGGACGGCGGTGGCTGTTTCCGCGCCAACTTCGGCGTCGAGCGCGATGGCGTCAACCTGCTGGCGGAGGATGGCTCATATCCGAAGGGCGGCGACCTCACCACCGGCTATCCCGAGCTCGACCATGTGCTGATGAAGAAGCTCGGCTTCTGGGACGAACTCACCGAGGACGAGAAAAAGGCTGCCGAGGGCAAGAACTGGAAGACCGACAACTCGGGCGGAATGATGCGCGTGTTCATGAAGAATCACGGCAACCATCCGTTCGGCAACGCCAAGGCGCGCGCGGTCGTCTGGAACTTCCCCGATCCGATTCCGCAGCATCGCGAGCCCCTGTACTCGAACCGCGCCGGACCTGGTCGCCAAGTACCCGACTCACGACGACAAGAAGGCGTTCTGGCGCCTGCCGACGCTGTTCAAGAGCGTGCAGCAGGACAATATCGCGAAAGACGTGGCGAAGAATTTCCCGCTTGTGCTCACGAGCGGCCGACTCGTCGAATACGAGGGCGGCGGCGAGGAGACGCGGTCGAACCCGTGGCTCGCGGAGTTGCAGCAGGAAAACTTCATCGAGATCAGCCCCAAGGACGCCAATGATCGCGGCATCCGCGACGGCGACGCGGTCTGGGTCAAGTCGCCCACCGGCGCGCAGATCAAGGTGAAGGCGATGGTGACCGATCGTGTCGGGGCCGGGACGACATTCATTCCGTTCCATTTTTCGGGCTGGTGGCAGGGCAAGGACATGCTCGAGTTCTACCCCGAGGGCGCGCACCCGATCGTGCGCGGCGAAGCCGTCAACACGGCGACGACCTACGGCTACGACGCGGTAACGATGATGCAGGAAACCAAGACGACGCTTTGTCAGGTCGCGAAGACGGCCTAGACGAGGCGCACACCATGGCCCGAATGAAGTTTCTCTGCGACGCCGAGCGCTGCATCGAATGCAACGGCTGCGTCACCGCGTGCAAGCAGGAGCATGACATCCCTTGGGGTGTCAATCGGCGTCGCGTCGTGACGATCAACGATGGCGTGCCCGGCGAGCGCTCGATCTCGGTCGCATGCATGCACTGCTCCGATGCGCCGTGCATGGCGGTCTGCCCGGTCGACTGTTTCTATCGCACCGACGATGGCGTGGTCCTGCACGACAAGGACCTTTGCATCGGCTGCGGCTATTGTTTCTATGCCTGCCCGTTCGGCGCGCCGCAGTTTCCGCAGGCCGGGGCATTCGGCGTGCGCGGCAAGATGGACAAATGCACGTTCTGCGCCGGCGGCCCGGAGCCGAACAACTCCGAAGCGGAGTACAAGAAATATGGCCGCAACCGGCTTGCCGAGGGCAAGCTGCCCGTTTGTGCCGAAATGTGCGCGACGAAGGCGCTCATCGGCGGCGATGGCGATATTCTTGCAGACATCTACCGGGAGCGCGTGACCACGCGCGGCAAGGGCAGCGACGTCTGGGGTTGGGCCACGGCTTACGGACGCCCCGAGGCGCCCAAAGGTGGTCCGGCCGCACCTGCCGCTCCGGGCGCGCCGGCAGGAGGGAAAAAATCGTGATCAGACGGACATTTCTTGTTTTGGCGGGTTCCGCGCTCGGGCTGGGCCTCGCCGGCTGTGGCGAACGCCCACAGGTCGTCGAATACAAGCAGGGCGTCTACCAGGGCAAGCCCGATCAACCGGCCTACGCTTCGGCCCCATGGAACGGAAACAAGCGCGAATGGGAACTCGCGCTTGCGAATCGCAACCAGAACCAGAACGAATACAAGCGGATCCGGTGACGGTCGCAAAGGAGGCATGGTGATCCGATCCATCTCGCGGGGCGCGGGGATGCTGGCTGTTGCGCTGTCGTTCGCCATCGGCCTCGCGTCGGCGCAATCGCCGGCGGTCAATCCGAAGGAAGCGGCGCAGGCCGGCAGCCAGCAGCAACAGCAGCTCGTGCAGCCGCTCAACAATCAGCCGGTCTGGAAGGAAGTCCGTTCCGGCGAGCCGCAGATCACGACGGCCCGGGGTCGCGAAACCAACATCCTGATCCAGCCGGAAGGCCAGACGTGGCGCGCCATGCGCGTTCCGATCGCGGCCGCCGGCGGCTGGCTCGTCGCTCTGGTGCTGCTTGCGCTCGCCGGCTTTTACACGTGGCGCGGACCGATCGAACTCCGGGGGCGGCCGACGGGCCGCATGATCGAACGTTTTACCGCGGTGAAGCGTGTCACGCATTGGACGGTTGCGATCACCTTCGTCGCGCTCGCAGTATCCGGTCTCATCTTCACATTCGGCAAAGCGGTCCTGCTGCCGCTTATCGGCTATACCCTGTTCTCCTGGCTCGCGACCGCCGGGAAACTCCTGCACAATTTTACCGGCCCGATATTCACGGTCGCGTTGCCCGTTCTCATCATCCTGTTTGCGGCCGACAACCTGCCGAAGGCCTACGACGTTCAGTGGCTCGCGAAATTCGGCGGCATGCTCGATCGGTCGGGCAAGACGCATGTGCCGTCCGGAAAATTCAATGCTGGTGAGAAGGTCTTCTTCTGGCTCATGGTCTGCGTACTTTCGGTGACGCTGGTCGTGACTGGGCTGATCCTCGATTTTCCGAACTTCAACCAGACGCGCGCGACGATGCAGACGACGAACCTCGTGCATCTGATCGCCGGGTTGCTCGTTATCGCCATGGCCGCATTTCATATCTATATGGGCACGATCGGCACAAGCGGTGCCTATGACGCGATGCGGTACGGCTATGTCGACGAGACCTGGGCGAAAGAGCACCACGAGTACTGGTACAACGACGTCACGTCCGGAAAAGTGGCCCGTGGCGCCGCACCGGCCGGGGGGCCGGTGCCGCAGCATGGACGGGCGTGACGACAGGATGATGAACGCGGGGGAGGGGAAATGAAAACGCTGCGCGCACTTTTTGCCGCCGGATTGGTGGTGATGACTTTCAGTTTCGCGGTTGCGAAGCTGCCGCCAGCGCCGCCGATGGACGACAAGGCCAAGGCGGAGGCCGAGGAGAAGAAGGCGAAGGCGGCAGCTGCCGCCGATGCGGCCAAGGCCCTGCTTGCGAAGGCTGAGGATCGTGTTGCCGCGCGCTACATCGCCGAGCAAAAGGCGAAGGGCAAAGTCGTCACGCCGCAGATGGGGCCGGCCACCATGGCGGCTGCGGAACCGGCGAAAAGCGCGGCACCGGCAGCAAAGGGTGCGCCGGCTCCGGCCGCGGCACCAGCGAAGAAGTAATCCAATCGTCATCGCCCGCTGCGCGCGGGTGTTGCGAAACGGGGGCTGCGGCCCCCGTCCTCGTCTCGGCGCCGCCATCGTGGCCGCATTTGAAGCCAGGGTCGTGGCGGATATCGGTATAATTCGCGGTTCACGGAGAGTTGGCCGAGTGGTCGAAGGCGCCTGACTCGAAATCAGGTATACGGCAACGTATCGGGGGTTCGAATCCCTCACTCTCCGCCATCGGAATGCTGGCAAGTTACTGAAATAGCTTGTTTTAGTAGCGTAGCCCCCACTTGGGCTCGACACGGGGCCCCATTCCGGAGATGCGCGTTCGTCGAGATTCGGACCAAAACGTTGACGGGCCACTTGAGGCTCTGGAACTTTGCCGGGTCTCGTGGGCCTCCGAGGAACGGCGTACTTCCTCCGATCGTGAAGAAAAGAAATGTGCCGGCGCCGGCGTGGCGTCGTTTCGTGACCTTGGGCGCGAATTCCAGAGCCGGCGGGCGCCACAGATCCGCGAATCGCGCGCCTTTGTCGCGCACCCTGTTGTGCACAGGTGCCCGAAATCAGCTTGCAAGCATTGGCACAAATTGTGCATAAGAACTGGGTCCACAATCGATCGGATTAGTCGTGCGACGTCGATCGAGCGGCGTTTCCGGGCGTTTCGCTAGGTTAGAATTCCATGTAGCGGCATTAATTTGCGTCGGGGCGTGTATCTAATTCGTTGTTTTTTGTCGGCCAGGAGGTTGCGATGAATTCTTTCGGCACATTTTTCCGTCTGCTTCGGCTGACCCCAGGGTTGGCGCTGGCCGCCGGGTTCGCGCTATTGGCCGGCTGTTCCTCCGCGCCTCCGTATCCGGAAGCGCCGATGCAAGCCGCTTCGCCGGACTATCTTTACAAGATCGGTCCCGGTGACAGCGTCCATGTCATGGTGTGGCGGAACGCGGAGCTCTCCATGACCGTCACGGTCCGGCCCGACGGCAAGATCTCCGCGCCACTCTTCGAGGATCTGCCGGCGATGGGCAAGGACCCGACCTCGTTGGCGCGGGATATCGAAAAAGCATTGGCTAAGTACATACGCGATCCGGTCGTCACCGTGATCGTCGGGGGATTCATTGGACCCTATCCCGAGCAGATTCGCGTTGTGGGCGAAGCCGCGAAGCCGCAGGCCATCCCCTATCGCCAAGGCATGACGATACTGGATCTGATGATCGTGGTGGGAGGCCTCACGGACTTTGCCGATGGGAATAAGGCGACGATTCTGCGCACGTCCGAGGGTGGCAAACAATACAGCGTTCGTCTCAAGGATCTGATCAAGCGCGGCGACATTACAGCGAACGTCGACATCAAGCCTGGCGACATCCTCCTCATCCCGCAGAGCTGGTTCTGACGCCGGCGTTCTCAAGGCGTAGGCCGGACTCGGCTCCGCGAGGCTCACGAAATGCAACAACTGATCGAGCAGATCCTCGACTACCTGAGGGGGATGTGGCAGCGCCGCTGGATCGGGCTCGCCATCGCATGGCTGGTGGTCATCGCCGGGTCTGTTGTCGTTTTCCGCCTGCCTGATCAGTATGAGGCGTCGGCGCGCGTGTATGTCGATACGCAATCGATGCTGCGGCCGCTGATGCACGGAATGACCGTGTTTCCGGATGCCGGCCAGCAGACGGCGATTCTGAGCCGTACGCTATTGAGCCGGCCCAACGTGGCGAAGATCATCCGTAAATCCGATCTCGACACGGCTGCGCGCGCATCGGCGGATTCGCTCGTTGACGATACGGCGAGTTCACTCAAGATCGGCCGTGCCGGCGGCGACAATCTTTACACGATTTCGTTCCGGTACACCGATCCCAAGAAGGCGCGCGACGTGGTACAGGCTGCGTTGTCGATATTCATCGAGCAAAGTCTGGGCGAAAGCCGCACCGGCGCCGACAGTGCCCGCAAGTTCCTCGACGAGCAGATCAAGGACTATGACCAGAAGTTGAAGGAAGCCGAAGGTCGCGTGAATGCCTTCCGGCTGAAATATATGGGGCTTTACCCTACGACTGGCAAGGACTTCGTCTCTCAGATGTCCGCGGTAGGCGAACAGATCCGAGAGGCCAAGCTGGAGCTTCGCGTTGCCGAGCAGACACGCGACGGCATGCGGCGACAGTTGCAGGACCAGGCGGCAGAGCGAGTCGCCGCACTGGCTAGCAGCCCCAGCGTTGCCCCAAAAATTGCCGTTCCGGAACTCGACGGCCGGATCGACACGCTGCGCCGGCAGATCGACGAAGCGTTGCGCAACTTCACCGAACAGCATCCCGACATTGTCAGCAACCGGCGCCTGTTGGCGAAGCTTGTCGAAGAACGAGACCGTGAGATCGAGGTACGGCGCAAAGCCGCCGCGGAACGACCGGGAGTGCTGCCGAGCGGTGACCCGGTCGCCGAACAGCTCAAGGTGGCGCTGAACGAAGCGGAAGCAAACGTTACTCGTATCCGTGCGCGGGCGGCCGAGTTCGAGTCCCGGTATGCGCAACTCAAGGCCGCCGCCGAATCCCTGCCGAAAATCGACACGGAGTTCACGCAACTCAACCGCGACTACGATATTCAGAAGAGGCAATACGAGAGCCTGGTATCGCGCCGGGAAACCGCCAGCATGACGGGAAAGCTCGAAGACGCAGGTGTCGCCGAATTCAGGATCATCGATCCGCCAAGGGTGACGCCGACGCCGGTTGCGCCGAAACGGTTCCTGCTGCTCATTGGTCTTGTTGGTGCGTCGCTCGCAGCCGGTTTCGCCACGTCCTTCGGCGTCAGTCAGGTACGGCCGACGTTTCACGACGGACGGGTATTGCGCGAGATTTCCGGCCGTCCACTGCTCGGAATGATCAGCATGATCGCGGGACCGGAGCTCCGCTTGAAGCGTCGTCGTTCTGCGTTGTTGTTCGCGGGCGGGATGAGCGGGCTCGTGGCGTCCTACGCCGCGGCGTTTGTGATTACCTATCTGGTGCGCGGAATCTGAGGATCGACCGATGAGCATCATCGAAAAGGCGGCGCAACGCCTCGAGCAGCTCCGGAAGGCCGGAGTCGAGGCACCGCCAGACATTGCCGACCGCCCTTACGATCTGGCCAAGGCCGACAAAGTGAACCACCGCGACGGCGCCCACGGGAAGGTGCCGGCGGTATCACCGGTTCACCTCGCTGACGCAGCGGAGGTCGCCCCCGAATCGTCCGCGACGCCGACCGCGGCGGCGCCAAAATCCGCCGAGCCCGTTCGGCGCAGCAAGTCGGTTGAGATCGACCTCGCGGGCTTGGCGACCGCCGGTTACATAACTCCCGAAGCGCAGCGTTCCCAGGTTGCAGACGAGTTTCGCGTGCTCAAGCGCCCGATCATCAAGAATGCGCATGGTGGCGCAGGGTCGATGGTCGAACGAAGCAACTGCGTGATGGTGACGAGCGCTCTCCCCAGCGAAGGCAAGAGTTTCGTGGCGCTCAACCTTGCAATGAGCATCGCGTCGGAGGTCGACAGCACGGTGCTCCTGGTGGACGCCGACGTGGCCAATCCGAGTCTGATGAGGCGGATGCACCTGCCGGCGGCCGAAGGGCTCCTGGACCTCTTGACGAACAGCACGATCGAGCTTGTGGACGTCATGCTGCGAACGAACGTGGAAAAGCTTTCGCTGTTGCCAGCTGGTGCTGCGCACCGGCGCGCGACGGAAATGCTCGCGAGTTCCGGAATGGCCGACCTGGTCGGCGCAGATGGCGTCGCGCTACCCCGATCGGATCCTGGTTTTCGATTCGCCTCCGTTGTTGGCGACGACCGAGGCCCGCACGCTGGCTTCGCACATGGGCCAGATCGTCATGGTCGTCGAAGCTGACTCGACGACCCAGAGCGAAGTCACGCAGGCGCTGGAGATGTTGGAGAACTGCCCGATCGTGCTGATGGTGCTGAACAAGGCTTCGCGTACGGAGGTAGGGAGCTATTACGGGTACGGCGCATATGGCGGATACGGTGGATACGGCGTAAAGACCTGATGCGGCGAGGGGAATCCGTGGCGGGAAATGGCGCGCCGACGATCGCGTGCGGTGCCAGGTCGCAGTCGGCATTGCGACAATGCCGCCAGCTGCTTGTCGGTATGGGCTGCGTGGTGGCGGTCGCGCCTGTGCTGGCGGAGAACTGGAGATTCTCCGCGTCCGCTTCTGCTACCGAGACCTACACCAGCAACGTGGATTACACGTCGGGGAGCCTGGCCGAAGGCGACTTCGCGACCAGCCTGACCGCCGCGCTCAACGTCAGTGGCGACGGTGCCAGGCTCAAGCTCCGAGGCTCGGCGGCCGTGACGGGGGTCTTTTACCTCAGTGAGTCGCAGAACAACAGTTTTGCCCCGACGGTAAATCTGGCGGGAACGCTCGAGGCGATCGAGAAATTCGCCTACGTCGATGCGCAGGCTTTGGTCAGCCAGACATTTATCTCGCCGTTCGGTGCGCAGCCCGCGGACCTTGTGAACGCAACTCGCAATCGCTACACGCAACAGACGTATTCGGTGAGCCCCTACATTCAGGGTGTCTTCGGATCCAGCAACATATCCTATCAACTGCGCGACGACAACTACTGGACCGTGGCGAGCAGCTTCGGCAATTCGTCCGCGGGCGTGCCCAATACGTACTCGAACAGCCTGACGCGGTTCGATGAGATCGCCGGTGAACCCATGGGGCTGGACGCTGGAGTACAACCGGTTCTATTACGACAATGGCAGTCGCCGGAGTTGGCGCAACGGATGCCGGGCAAGGATCCTACACGACTACAACAGATACGACTATTGCTTCCTTACCAGATTGACCCGCAACTGCAGATCGGGGCACGCGTCGGATACGAGGGCAACCAATTTCCCGTTCAGGATTCGCAGGGAACGATCTACGGCGTCAGTGGCCAATGGAATCCGACGCCGCCGCACCAGCGTGGGCGGTTTCTGGGAACATCGCTTCTTCGGGTCGTCGTATTCGGTGCAAGTGAAGCATCGGTTGCCCAATGCCGCGCTCAGCGCGAATGCCGCGCGGGGCATCAACAGCTATCCGCAGCTCGCGCTGGCGATTCCGGCCGGGGCTGCGGTATCCCAGTTCGTCGACGCGGCCTTCACGACCCGTATCCCGGACCCGACGGAGCGGGCGCAGGCGGTCGATCAGTTCCTGGCGCAAAGCGGATTGCCCGCCTCGCTGGTGAGCCCGGTGAATTTCTATGCGGCGACGCTTACGTTGCAGGATACGGCGAACGTTTCGCTCGTGCTTATCGGGACGCGCAACTCTGTGAGCATGTCGGTTTTCTACTCGAAAAGCGAGGCGATCTCCGGGAGTGGAAACGTACTGCCCCCGGCCCTCCAGTTCGGGCAAGACAACACGCAGACCGGAGTTGGCGCGAGCTACAGCCATCGCGTTGGCGCGCAGACCACCCTGGGGGCGGGCGCGAGTTACTCGACGACTACGAGCAACGTGTCGACTGGTCCATTTGCGAATATCCGCTCGAATAACTTCAACACGAGCCTCAACGTGAGCACGACAGTTCGGGCCCAGGACCAGCGGTTCGGCCGGCGTCAGCTACTCCTGGTCGGATTCGCCCGGCACGGGAAATTCAGGCAACGCGTCCGCGCTCAACGTGTTTGCGACCGTGAGCCATACGTTCTAGGCCGTCCAATGTACGAAACATTCTACGGATTCACGGGCAAGCCCTTCCAGCTCAATCCGGATCCTGCCTTCTTCTTCGGCAGCCGGCAGCACCGGCGCGCGATGGCGTATCTCGAGTACGGCATCCATCAGAACGAAGGCTTCATCGTCGTTACCGGGGAGGTTGGCGCGGGCAAGACCACGATCGTGCGCAGCCTGCTCGACAAGCTCGACCCGAAACAGGTCGTCGCGGGCAACCTCGTCAGCACGCAGCTCGACGCGGAAGACACGCTGCGCCTGATCGCATCGTCGTTCGGCCTGCGCACGAAGGACATCGAAAAATCGGACCTGCTGCTCGCGCTGGAGGCCTTCCTCGTTTCAGTATGCCAGCAGGGAAAACGCGCGCTCCTCATCGTCGACGAGGCGCAGAACCTGACACCGCGCGCGATCGAGGAATTGCGCATGCTGTCGAACTTCCAGCTCGAGACGCATGCCTTGCTGCAGAGTTTTCTCGTGGGCCAGCCGGAATTCCGGCGCACGATGCAAAGTCCCCAGATGTTGCAGCTCCGACAGCGTGTGATCGCCGCGTGCCACATCGGTCCGATGGATGCCGATGAGACCCGCGGTTACATCGAGCATCGATTGAAATGCGTCAGCTGGAGCGGGGACCCCCGCTTTCAGCCGGAGGCGTACGAAAGCATCTATAAGGCTACGGGGGGCGTGCCCCGGCGCATCAACGCCGTTTGCGATCGGATTCTGCTGTCGGGGTACCTTGCCGGCAAACGCGAATTCACGCGCGAGGATGTCGAAATGGTCGCGCGCGAGATGCACGATGAAACCGTCGACGTCGAGTCGGTCGATGATACCGAAGCGGCATCCGCTACCGGGACGGCCAAAGGCGCGCCGCCACGCCTGCGGCCGATCGACCCCGCGCGGCTGCAACTCGACTCGAAATCCGTCGACGAGGCGTCGCGGTTGCTCGCCAAGATGCAATCCGATCCCATCGAGGAGCGGCTTTCACGCATCGAACGTCGAGGCGACACGATCGTTGCATTGTTGCAGCAGCTGCTCGAGGCGATTCGGCCCCAGTCCGCCAAGAAGCACGTGAAGCCATGATGCGCGAGCCGTGGCTCTCCGCCACCGGCCCGGTGCTGTGTGTGGTTGGCGCACGCCCCAACTTCATGAAGATGGCACCCATCCTGCGCGCGCTCGGTGCGCACGATCCGGCGCTGCCCGCGCTGCTCGTGCACACCGGCCAGCATTACGACGCCGACATGAACGACCAGCTCTTCTCCGGGTTGCAACTGCCGCGTCCGGACGTCAATCTGGAGGTCGGTTCGGGTACGCACGCGGTGCAGACCGCCGAAGTGATGCGCCGCTTCGAGCCGGTGCTCGACGCGCACCGGCCGTCCTGCGTTCTGGTCGTCGGTGACGTCAACTCGACACTGGCGTGCACGCTGGTGGCCGTGAAGAAGGGCGTGCCGGTCGCGCACGTCGAAGCGGGGCTGCGCAGCTTCGACCGGTCGATGCCGGAGGAGATCAACCGCGTGCTGACTGACCAGATCGCCGATCTGCTCTACACGACCGAGCGCGCGCGCCAGCGAGAACCTCGTGCGCGAAGGCATCGATGCCTCGCGTGCACATTTCGTCGGCAATGTCATGATCGACTCGCTGCTGGCGAACCGGGCGTTGGCGGTGCCTCCCGCGGAAACGCTGCGGCGGGCCGGCATCGAACTTTCGGCATTCGACCTGACAAGCGGCTACGGCGTGGTCACCTTGCACCGCCCGGCAAATGTCGACCAGGCGCGAAACACTGGGTCCGCTGCTCGCGGTATTGCGCAACGTGAGTGAGCGACTGCCGCTGCTGCTGGCGCTCCATCCACGCACGCGAGCCAACATCGAGCGCTTCGGGCTGTACGGCGAGATATCAGGTGGCGCGTATCGCCGTCCTGCCACCGCAGGGCTATCTCGAGATGCTGGGCCTGATGTCAGGTGCCACGCTGGTGCTCACCGATTCCGGCGGCATGCAGGAGGAGACGACCGCGCTTGGCGTTCCGTGCCTGACGTTGCGCGAGAACACCGAGCGGCCGATCACCATCGAACAAGGTACGAACACGCTCGTCGGCCGGGATCGTGCCGCGATCGAGCGCTGCGTCGACGAGATCCTGGCGGGCCGCGGCAAGCGCGGGCGCGTGCCGGAGCTTTGGGACGGACGAGCGTCCGAGCGGATTGCCGCGCATCTTGCGGCCTGGCTCGCTCGGCGCTTTCGAGCGGTGGGAGCGTAGCCCTTGCGTGCGCCGATTCCGCCGTTGCCCGGGACGACGATGTGCAATGCGCTGACCATCGACGTCGAGGACTATTTTCATGTTTCGGCGTTCACGCCGTACATACCGCGGAGTGCGTGGGAAAGCCACGAAAGCCGCATCGAGCAGAATGTCGAACGCATTCTCCATCTGCTCGACGACTATGGCGCGCATGCGACATTCTTCACGCTCGGCTGGATCGGCGAACGCTATCCGCAGGTCGTACGTCGAATAGTCGACAACGGCCACGAGCTCGCAAGCCACGGTTTTGCCCATCAGCGTGCGACCGAGCAGACGCCGGAGGCGTTCTTCTCGGACATTCAGCTCGCCAAGATCGTGCTCGAGGACATATGCGGTGCCGAAGTGACGGGCTACCGCGCCCCGAGCTTTTCCATCGGAGAGGCAAACGTCTGGGCGTTCGAGTGTATCGAGCGGGCGGGTTACCGCTACAGTTCCAGCATCTACCCGATCCGGCATGACCATTACGGCAGTCCCGATTCGGACCGGTTCGCGCACGACGTGCGCGACGGCCTGCGCGAGATGCCGATAACGACGACACGCCTTTTCGGCCGCAATTGGCCCGCCGGCGGCGGCGGGTACTTCCGCCTCCTGCCATACACGGTATCGCGGTGGCTCCTGCGCCGCGTCAATCGTGTCGATGGGCAGCCAGCGGTTTTCTATTTCCACCCATGGGAGATCGACGCGGCGCAACCCCGGATTCCCGGTATCGACGCCAAGACCCGCTTCCGGCATTACGTCAACCTGCATCGGATGGAACACCGCTTGCGGCAACTTCTGTTCGATTTCGAATGGGGGCGGCTGGACGAAGTGCTCCTGGAAGCGGCCTGACGGCGTCGTGGGTCTGCAATGGCGTCAAACCGCAGGGGTCGCGGCCGGATCTGGCGTCATTGAAACCAGGGTAGCCCTGGCATCCGGCGGCGGATTTTGGATAGGCTGTGGGGCACATAAATTGCTTGCCTAGTTCTGGTGGTGCGGCAGGCTTGTGGCGTTCGCCCGATACGGGCTCTTGGCTGCATCCGCAAACCGCATGCGGCGACACACTTCCCTGCCATGCAGCCGATTTTCGAAGAGACGATGAAACACTTCCCTTCCGACCCGGGTCTGACGACGGACATAACCACGAGCGTCATGGTCCGGAAGCTCGCACGGGGAGATTCGGTCGGAGCTTCACGCTGGGACGCTTTTGTGGCCGGGGCTCCCGGCGGGACGTTCTTCCATCGCTCGGGATGGCAGCAGGTGATCGAGGAGGACTTCTGTCATCAGACGCATTACCTGTACGCGTTGCGCGGGACGTGCATCGAAGGCGTGCTGCCGCTGGCGCATGTGAAGAGCCTTCTTTTCGGCAACGCGCTGGTTTCGTTGCCGTTCGCGGTCTACGGCGGGGTAGTCGCCGACTCTGCCGAGGCAGGGATTGCCCTGGAGAAGGAGGCGCAAGCCCTCGGGCAGCGACTCGGTGTCGGACGCCTCGAATTGCGCAATGTCGCCGCGCGGCATCCGGATTGGCCGACACAGGACCTCTACGTCACGTTCCGCAAGGAAATCCTTGCCGACACCGAAGCCAACCTGATGGCCATACCGCGCAAGCAGCGTGCGATGGTGCGCAAGGGGATCAAGAACGGTTTGCGGAGTGCGATCGACGAAACGCCGGACCGCCTTTTCGCGCTGTACGCCGACAACGTCCGCCGGCATGGCACACCTGCGCTGCCGCGGCGCTACTTCGAGACGTTGCAGCGCGTGTTCGGCGCGGACTGTGAAACGCTTACCGTGGAAGACGCGAGCGGGCAACCCCTGAGCAGCGTGCTGAGCTTTTATTTTCGCGGCGAAGTGCTTCCCTACTATGCCGGCGACGCGGTGACGGCCCGCGATCTTGCTGCCAACGATTTCAAGTACTGGGAGTTGCTGCGCCGTGCGTGCGAGCGCGGCCTCCGCGTGTTCGACTATGGGCGCAGCAAGCGGGGAACGGGATCGTTCGCCTTCAAGAAGAATTGGGGCTTCGAGCCGCAACCGCTCCACTACGAGTACCGGCTCTATCGCGGCGAAACGATTCCGCAGAACAATCCGATGAATCCCAAGTACCGTGCCTTGATCGCGTTGTGGCGGCATCTTCCGCTCCCCGTGGCCAACATGATCGGCCCGCATCTGGCGAAGAGCCTGGGCTGACGGACGCGACGACGACCATGGAATCGCTGCTCTTTCTCTCGCATCGGCTGCCGTATCCTCCGAACAAAGGCGACAAGGTTCGCTCGTACCATTTTTTCCGGCATCTCGCGGGGCGTTACCGAGTTTTTCTCGGCACGTTTGTTGACGACCCTGCGGACTGGGAGCACATCGCGTCGGTACGGGAACTGTGCGCCGGAATGCACGTGGAGGCATTGACGCCGTGGACAAAACGCTTGCGATGTGCCACGGGCCTTCTGACCGGCGAAACGATGACCTTGCCTTGTTTCCGTAGCGCAGGTTTGAATGGATGGGTAAAGGCCATAGTCGAGCGAGAGCGCATCACCCGAGCGTTTGTATTCTCGTCACCAATGGCGCAGTACACGCTCGACATTCCCGAACTGAGATCCTGCGTGGATTTTGTCGACATGGATTCCGCGAAGTGGAAAGAGTATGCCGACCGGCGCCCGTGGCCAATTTCCGCCATTTATCGGAGAGAGGCCATGCGACTCTTGAAATGCGAGCGTGACATCGCGATCCGAGCCGAGGCCAGCATCTTCGTCACGCGAGAGGAAGCGAATCTCTTCGGCGCTGCGGCCCCCGAGTCTGCCAAACAGGTCGTCGCGATCAGGAACGGTGTCGACAGCGAGTATTTCTCGCCGGCACACGATTTCGCGTCGCCGTTTCCCCACGGTGAGCATGCGATCGTCTTTACCGGAGCGATGGATTATTGGCCGAATGTGGACGCGGTACTGTGGTTTGCCCGGGAGGTTCTTCCCGAGATTCGAAGGAGTGATGAATCGGCGCGATTCTATGTGGTCGGCATGAATCCCGATTCGGCGGTTAGGGATTTGGCGCGCCAGCCTTCCATCGTCGTGACAGGACGGGTCAGCGACGTTCGGCCGTATCTGAAGCATGCGCGAGTTGTCGTGGCCCCGCTTCGGATTGCGCGAGGAATTCAGAACAAGGTACTCGAGGCGATGGCCATGGCGAAGGCGGTCGTTGTGACGATGCCAACCGCTGCGGCATTGTCCGCGCACCGCGACGTAGAACTCGGGGTTGCATCGGAAGCGCCAGAATTTGCGCAGAAGGTCTTGGCATTGTTGGATCCGGAACGGGCTTCCGCGATGGGAAAACAGGCCCGCGCGCGAGTTCTGAATGACTGCGCGTGGCCGGCGAGCTACGCGCTGCTCGACGAATTGCTCGAATGCACCGGCGCGTCGCCAATATTGGCCGGGCGCGCATTGGCGACCAATGCGCGGCCGTTGGTAGCGGCGAGCTGACGTTCTTATGAAGCTGAAAACCGAACCCCTTTTGAGTTTGAACGATGCACCGATGCCTCGGGAGTCGACAGCGTCTGCGTGGCGGGTCGCCTTTCCGTTCGTTGTTGTTGCGGTCCTTGCGATACTTGCCGTGTATTGGCGCACGGCAGAATCGATCGTCGCGATCTGGTTGCGCTCGGAGACCTTCGCGCACGGCTTTCTGATCGTGCCGATCTCCATCGCGCTGATATGGGCGAGACGAAAAGCAGTGGCAGGGATCGCGCCGGCGCCGGATCGCCTCGGCTTCCTGTTGCTCGGCGCGGCAGGCGTTGCGTGGCTGGTCGCCGCTGCCGGCCAGGTGCCGACCATCCAGCAGTATGCGATGGTGACGATGATATCCGCAGCGGTCATCGCGGTGGCGGGGCGCCGCGTTGCGGAGGCGCTCACCTTTCCGCTCGCATTTCTGCTGCTCGGCGTACCGATCGGCGAGGGACTGATTCCGCCGTTGATGGAACAGACGGCCGATTCCACGGTGGCCCTGCTCCGCTGGTCGGGAATTCCGGTCTTGCGCGAGGGGCTGTTCTTCGCGATCCCGTCCGGGAATTGGTCGATAGTCGAAGGTTGCAGCGGGGTGCGCTATCTCATCGCCTCGATCACCGTCGGCGCTCTTTTTGCCAACCTCAACTACCAGCGGGCATGGAAAAGAGCATTGTTCATCGTGTTCTCCATTATCGTGCCGATCGTCGCCAATGGCCTGCGCGCCTACATGATCGTGATGATCGCGCATCTGAGCGACAACAAGCTTGCGATGGGCGTCGATCATTTTATCTATGGTTGGGTCTTCTTTGGCCTCGTCATGCTCCTTCTGTTCTGGGTCGGTTCGTTCTGGCGCGATGATTCGATTTCGATCGTCGCCAGCAACGAGGCTCAGACGTCATCACGCACGCGGTCGGGGTCACCCGGCCGCATGGCAGGCGCGACCGCTGCAGTAGCCGCGCTTGCGGTCGTGTGGCCGCTCTACGCGTCGTTACTGGATCGGTCGGCCGGGGAGCGCGGCGCGCTCGTGATTGAGAAGCCGGCGCCGGCTAATGGGTTGGGTACTCGAGTCCGAATCTCTGACCGATTGGCGGCCGCGCTACGAGGGCGAGTCCGCGACACTCTTCCAGACCTATCGCAAGGGTGAGCGCCGGGTGGTTCTCTACCTCGGCTATTATCGGCGACAGCACGAGGGCGAGAGGCTCGTAACCTCGACGAACATCATGGTCGTTCAGAAGCATCCAGTTTGGTCGAGCATCGGTGAATCGAGACTCGTCGAAGACCTTGGCAACGGGCCGCGCGCGGTTCGGCAGACACTGCTTCGTTCGAGCGGGCAGCGGTTGCTGGTCTGGGATTGGTTTCGCGTTTCCGGGCGTGACCTGATCAACCCGTACGTCGCCAAGGTGCTGTTGACCCGTGACAAGCTGCTGGGCAGAGGCGACGATGGTTCGGCGATCATCGTTGCGACGCCCTACGAGGAGCAGACCGATTTGGCCGCCGAGACGCTGCGGCAGTTCGTGCGCGAGATGAAGCCATCGATCGACGCGACGCTAGCTACGGTCGCGGCCCGCGCGGTGGCGCCGGCGCAGTGAGCCGACGGACGGAGTTCGAATGACCGCGCCCGTACCGCTGATCGTCCATGTCGTTTACCGCTTCGGCGTCGGCGGGCTCGAGAACGGGATCGTCAACCTCGTCAACCGCACGCCACGCCCGTGGCGACACGCGATCGTGGCCTTGACCGACATCTCGCCCGAATTCGCAAAGCGCATCGAGCGACCCGACGTGCGCTGCTTCGCGCTCGGCAAGCGGCCCGGTCACCTCGTTCGCGACTACCCGCGCCTCTATCGGCTGTTCAAGGAACTCGATCCGGCCATCGTGCACACGCGCAACCTGGCCGCGCTCGAGGCCGTCGTTCCGGCGTGGGCCGCCGGCGTTCCCGTGAGGATTCACGGCGAACACGGCTGGGACATGCAGGATCCCGCCGGAAAACGTCGCCGCTATCGATACGTGCGACGGGTCTACCGGCCGTTCGTCGACCAATATGTCGCGCTGTCGCGCCATCTCGAGGACTATCTCGAGCGGCAGGTGGGCATCGCCGCGGAGAAAATTGCGCAGATCTACAACGGCGTCGACACCGACCGTTTTCGCCCGCCGCGTGGCGGACGGCCCGCGATTCCCGGCTGCCCTTTCGGCGAGCCCGACCATTGGCTCGTGGGGACCGTGGGCCGCATGGAGGCGATCAAGGATCCGCTGGCTCTGGCGCGCGCATTCCTGCGGGTGCAACAGCTCGACCCGGCCGTTGCGACGCGCCTACGACTGGTCTTCGTCGGCGACGGCGCGCTGCGCGACGAGGCGCGGCAGCTGCTCGAACAGGCCGGGGTCGCCGACCGCGTGTGGTTCGCCGGTGAGCGCGCCGACGTGCCGGAGATCATGCGCGGGCTCGACTGCTTCGCCCTGCCATCGCTCGCGGAGGGCGTTTCCAACACGATCCTCGAGGCAATGGCAACCGGGCTTCCAGTCGTCGCGACACGCGTGGGCGGGAATTCCGAGCTGATCGAATCCGGGATGACGGGAACACTCGTTCCGCCGGCGAGCATCGAGTCGCTCGCGCAGGCGATTCTCGGGTACTGCAACGACCGCAGTACGGCCCGTCGTCACGCGAAGGCGGCACTTCGCGTCGTCGGGGATCGGTATAGTCTTGCGCGAATGGTGTCGGATTACGTGAGCGTGTACGAACGCGCGCTCGCTGCGGCCGGCAGTTCCGTCCCACCCGGCGATGGCGAGACTGCGGATGGGCGAATGACGTTCCGCGGGCCCCGGAACCGCACCGAGCTGACATATGAACGACCCCCACGCTCACTGTGTTCGCTGCCCCCCGAGGGACGCCCGCGCCGACTGCAGGGCGGCCGGAGCCAAGGCCCGCAGGGCGCGGCTGCGAGCGCGCAGTGGCGGCCGACACCACTGCACGCTTCACACTCAGGCACGATGCCGCAGAGGCCGCGCACAGTGCCCTTCGGGCGGCCGGGCGGGCACTGAGAACCATCATGTGCGGCATCGTAGGCATCATGGACGTCTCCGGGTCGCGGTCGATCGACCGCGATCTCGTTTCGCGCCTGAACGAAACCCAATATCATCGCGGACCCGACGAAGTCGGAATCCACATGGAACCGGGGATAGGTCTCGGCCACCGCAGGCTCTCGATCATCGATCTCTCGACGGGCCAGCAGCCGCTCACCAACGAAGACGGAAGTGTCGTCATCGTCTATAACGGCGAGATCTACAATTATCAGGCCTTGATCCCGGAACTCGCCGGACTAGGACACGTGTTCCGTACGAAGAGCGACACGGAGGTCGTCGTTCATGCGTGGGAGCAATGGGGCGAAGACTGCGTGACGCGCTTTCGCGGGATGTTCGCGTTTGCATTGTGGGACCGCAAGCGCGAAGTGCTGTTCCTCGCGCGCGACCGGCTCGGTGTGAAGCCGTTGCATTACGCGCTCTTGCCGGGTGGTCACCTGGTCTTCGGCTCCGAACTCAAGTCGTTGGCCGCGCACCCGGAATTCCGACGCGATTTCGACCCGTTCGCCATCGAAGAGTACTTTGCGCTCGGCTACATCCCCGAGCCGCGAACGATTTACAACGGTGTGTACAAGCTTTCGCCGGGGCATACGCTCACGATCCGCCGCGGCCGGCCTCTTCCCGAGCAACGAGAGTACTGGGACGTCCGGTTCACGCTCGACAATCCGATCAGCGAACGCGACGCGGAGGCGGAACTCGTCGAACGTTTGCGGGAATCGGTGAAATTGCGCATGATCGCCGAGGTTCCGCTGGGTGCGTTCCTCTCCGGCGGCGTGGATTCGAGCGCGGTCGTGGCGATGATGGCCGGCGTCAGCGCCGATCCGGTCAATACGTGCTCGATCGCGTTCAGCGATCCGGTGTACGACGAGTCGCGGTTCGCGAGGCTGGTCGCGGACCGTTACCGCACGCGGCATTTCGTGGACACCGTCGAAAGCGACGATTTCGGCCTGATCGACGTGCTCGCACAGACGTACGACGAGCCGTACGCCGACAGCTCGGCGTTGCCGACCTATCGCGTGTGCCAGCTCGCGCGCAAGCACGTCACCGTCGCGCTGTCCGGCGATGGCGGCGACGAGAACTTCGCGGGCTACCGGCGCTATCGCCTGCATGCGATGGAAGAACGGTTGCGCGGCGCGATGCCGCTTTCCGTCCGCCGACCGGCGTTCGGGATGTTGGGCCGGATGTATCCGAAGGCCGATTGGGCGCCGCGAGTGTTTCGCGCCAAGTCGACGTTTCAGGCGCTGGCACGGACCTCGATTGATGCGTATTTCCATAGCGTGTCGATCCTGCGGGACGACATGCGCCAGCAGCTGTACAGCAATGCGTTCAAGGCACGGCTTTCCGGTTATTCGGCCGCCGAGGTCTTCCGTCGCCACGGTGGTCGCGCGGGAACCGACGACCCGTTCGCGCTCGTCCAGTACCTGGATCTCAAGACTTACCTTGTCGGAGACATTAATACAAAAGTGGATCGGGCGAGCATGGCGCATTCCCTGGAGGTCCGCGAACCACTGATGGATCACCCGCTCGTGGAGTGGCTGGCGAGCCTTCCGTCGTCGCTCAAGGTGCGTGGGCAGGAGGGCAAGTATCTGCTCAAGAAGACGATGGAGCCGCACCTGCCACGCGAGATCATGTATCGGCCCAAGATGGGATTCGCAGTGCCGCTCGAGCGGTGGTTCCGCGGACCGTTGCGGCAACGGCTGTCGGACGCGATCCTCGGCCCCAGGCTTGCCGCCACCGGCGTTTTCAATCCGCGCTATCTGAAACATCTCGTCGATGCTCACGCGGCGGGCACGCGCGACTACAGTTCGCCGCTGTGGACACTGCTCATGTTCGACGCCTTTCTCCGGAACGTGATGCAGGACGACGTGCTCGACTTCGGCGAGAGGGCGGCCGGATGAGTGCCGCCGGGCCGTCCCAAGGCGCGAATTCTTCCCCCTCGGGGGGCAGCGCGGCGGCCGTGCAATCGGCCGCAAGCGTGGGGGCACACCAATGACCCTGCGCATACTGCATGTCCTCGACCACTCGATTCCGCTGCAGAGCGGCTACACGTTTCGCACGCGTGCCATCCTGCGCGAGCAACGCCGAATGGGATGGGAGACGTTCCACCTGACAAGCCCGAAGCACAAGGCTCCCAGTGGGCCCGAGGAAGAGGTCGACGGCCTGCATTTCTACCGGACGCCCGCTACCGCTGGCGTGATGGACCATTTTCCGGTTGCCCGCGAGTTCGCACTGATGGGCGCTACCACACGACGGTTGGAACAGGTGGCACGCGAAGTGCGGCCCGATATCCTGCATGCCCACTCGCCGGCACTCAATGCAATTCCAGCGCTTAGGGTTGGTCGAAAGCTCGGCATTCCGGTTGTCTACGAAGTGCGTGCGTTCTGGGAGGACGCCGCGACGGATCATGGCACGAGCCGCGAATGGGGTGTGCGCTATCGCCTCACCCGCGCGCTGGAAACCTACGCGCTGCGCCGGGTGGGACACGTCACGACGATTTGCGAGGGCCTGAAGCAGGACATCGTCGCGCGCGGCATTCCCGAGACGGGCGTCACGGTCATTCCCAACGCCGTCGATCTCAAGGCTTTCGAATTTGGAAGTGCGCCTGATCGGACGCTGAAAGCCGGCCTCGGCCTCGATGGCATGACGGTCATTGGTTTCATCGGCTCGTTCTACGCCTACGAAGGCCTCGATCTGCTGCTCGCCGCCTTGCCGAAGGTGCTCGCACGGGTACCGCAGGTACGTGTACTGTTGGTCGGTGGGGGCCCCCAGGCGCAGGCGCTGAAGGCTTTGGCCGAAACACTGGGCGTTGCGGACAAAGTCGTGTTCACCGGCCGCGTGCCGCACGGCGAGATCCAGCGGTACTACAGCGTCGTCGACGTGTTCGCGTATCCACGGCATTCGATGCGTCTCACCGACCTCGTGACGCCGTTGAAGCCGTTGGAAGCAATGGCGCAAGGGAGGCTGCTCGTCGCGTCCGATGTCGGTGGGCACCGGGAGCTGATCCGCGATGGCGTCACCGGCGTGCTGTTTCACGCCGGTGACGCCACGTCGCTTGCCGACGCGATAGTGCATCTCCTTGGTGAGCGGGAACGCTGGCCGCTCCTGCGCGAGCAGGGCCGGCGTTTCGTCGAGCGGGAGCGGAGCTGGGCGGGGAGCGTTGCCCGATATCGCGACGTTTTCGGGCGGCTCGCACCGGCGGCGATATGAACCTCTCCGGTCTTCGCATTGTGCTCGTGGGGCCGATGCCTCCGCCCGAAGGCGGGATGGCCAATCAGACGCGTCAACTGGGCGAACTGTTGCAGCGCGAAGGGGCCGAGGTCACGATCGTTGCCGTCAATGCCGACTATCGGCCGCAATGGGTCGCGCGACTACGGGGCGTACGCGCGGCATTCCGCCTCTTGCCTTACGTCGTTCGGTTGTGGAAAGTGGCGGGCGCAGCCGATGTCTTTCACATCATGGCCAATTCCGGTGGATCCTGGTACCTGTTCGCGACGCCGGCGGTGTGGATCGCGCGAATGCGTGGCGTTCCGTCGGTGGTCAATTATCGGGGTGGTGAGGCGGAGACTTTTCTTCGCCGGTCCGGCCGCGTCGTGTTGAAAACACTGCAGAGTGCGAACACGCTGGCGGTGCCGTCGGGTTTCCTGCAACGGATTTTCGGGCGATGGGGTGTGGCGAGCGAAATCGTTCCTAATATCGTCGACATGGAGCGATTCCGGCCATCCGAGACGGCGCGCCAGCCCGGAAGACCGCACCTTGTGGTCGCGCGGAACCTCGAGCCGATCTACGACATCTCGACGTCGTTGCGCGCGTTCGCGCTCGTTCGCGAGCGCGTGCCCGAGGCGCGGCTCACCGTGGCCGGGTCCGGGCCAGAACGCAGTGCCCTGCAAACACTAGCCGCCGAACTTTGCATCGCGGAGGCCGTCGAGTTTTGCGGGCGGCTGGATCGCGACAGGATGGCGGAACTCTATCGATCAGCGTCGGTAGTGATCAATTCGAGCCGGATCGACAACATGCCAAATTCGATCCTGGAAGCCATGGCGAGCGGTGCGCCCGTCGTCAGTACCGACGTTGGTGGCGTGCCGTTCATCTTGCAGGACGGGGTCACCGGCCTTCTGGTCCCGGCGGGAGACTCTTTGGCAATGGCCGCGGCGGTTCAACGCGTGCTTGGTGAACCCGGCCTCGCCGAGCGCCTTCGCGCCGCGGCGCTCGCCGACGTCCAGCAATATGCGTGGCCTCGCGTGCGCCAGCGCTGGACCGATGTCTACGCATCGGTGCTCCCGAGTGCGCGCGTCGTGCTTCCGACTGCGTGATAGGCCCGTTGCGATGAACGCACTCGTCATGCATCCCGCGCTTTCACGCCGCGTCATCTATCCGCTGCAGGAGCGAATGATGCAGCGTCCGACGTTTGCGTATCTGGAAAACCTGGAACGCAGCCAGTGGCTGACGCGTGCCGAGGTCGAACGCCTGCAGATGGACAAGCTCAAGTTACTGTTGCACACGGCGATGCAGCACAGTCCATGGCATGCCGAGCGCATCCGGGCGGCCGGTCTCGATGCTGGCGATCCCGGTACGGTGCTGACCCTCGACGACCTCCGTCGCCTGCCTACGATGACGAAGCAGGATGCCCGCGCCAATATCGGTCGGATCCACTGGCCCGGCGTGCCGGGTGGTTCGTTCCGTTACAACACAGGCGGTTCGAGCGGGGATCCGCTCGTCTTTCACTACGGCCGGTTACGCCAGGCGTCGGATGCCGCGGGGCGCATCCGCGCGCGCCGCTGGTGGAACGTGGACGTGGGCGAGCGTGAGGTCTACCTTTGGGGCGCCCCGGTCGAACTTGGCAAGACGGACCGGATCAAGACGATACGCGATCGTCTGCTCAATCAGCTCGTGCTCAATGCCTTCGAAATGTCCGCGGCCAACATGGACGCCTATCTTGAGGCGATACAGGCGTTTCGACCCCGGTGCATCTATGGCTACGCGAGCAGCCTGGCTCTGCTCGCGGCGCGCGCGCGCGAACGCCAGGTACGGCTGCATTTGCCGGAACTTTCCGTGGTTTGTACGACCGGCGAGCCCCTCTATCCGCATCAGCGCGATTTGATCGAACAGGTGTTCGGCGTCCCCGCGGCCAACGAATTCGGCAGTCGCGACATCGGTTTCACCGCGCATGAGACTCCCCAGCGGCAGATGTTGCTGATGAGCGAGAGCATCGTTCTCGAGGCGCTGGACACGGCCGGCCAGCCCGTGGCCGAAGGGGAGCCGGGCGAAGCCGTTATGACCGGGCTTTGCTCCGACGCGCAGCCATTCATCCGGTATCGGACCGGCGACATGGTGCGCATGAGCACGGAAGGTTGCCGCGACGGCCGTGGCTTGCACGTGCTGAGCGAGGTGACCGGGCGAACGACCGATTTCGTGATTCGGCCGGACGGGACGATCATGCACGCGCTCGCCGTCATCTACGTACTGCGCGCGATCCAAGGCATCGCGGAGTTCAAGTTCATCCAGCATGCATTGCGGGATGTCGAAGTGCTCGTGGTCACCGGGCCGAAATGGTCCGACGATGCCGCGTGCCGGATCAAGGCGGGGCTTGCCGACCGCCTGGGAACGGACGTGCGTGTCACCATCCGCCCGGTCGAATCGATTCCTGCGCAGGCGTCAGGCAAGCATCGCTATGTCGTCAGCCATGTTTCGGCGCAGCACGACCTTGCACGGGAGGCGATCGTCACATGAGGCGTGCTTCGCGTGCCATGATGACTTTCAGACCACGACCATGCGGCTCGCCGAACTGCTTGCATTGCCGTTCCGCTACAAGCCGTGGCGCCCGCGCCACGCGCGCCTCATCCTTCGCGATCTGGTGCCCGGGCGGCGGCGATTGCCGCTGGGCGACATCGTGCACTTGAGTGCTGCGATCGGTTGGCTGTGCCGCGCGCAGGATGCGCGCAACGGGATGGCGGATGCGGGTGGCGTCTCGGCGGGCTGGAGTTTCGAGGACGGGTGGTTGCCGAGCTATCCCGAAACGAGCGGGTACATCGTCGAAACGTTCATCGCTGCGGCCAAGGTTCTCGAACGCCCGGAGTTGCTGGACCGCGCGCATCGCATTGTCGACTGGGAACTCTCGATCCAGCACGCCGACGGGGCATTTCCCGGACACTTCGGCGAGCCCGGCAGCGAGCCCGTGATCTTCAACACCGGACAAGTCATGCATGGCATGCTTGCTGGCTACAGTCAGTTGGGGCGCGCGGAGTGCCTCGAATCCGCGGTACGCGCAGGGCATTGGCTAGTGCGGCATCAGGACGCCGACGGCTGCTGGCGCAAGTTCGAGCACAACGGGGTGCCGCACACGTACAACACACGGGCAACCTGGGCGTTGCTCGCGACAGCGTTGATTGCAGGCGACGCCAGGCTGAAGGACGCGGCCATTCGCAATCTCGATTGGGCGCACTCCCAGCAACGACCGACGGGCTGGTTCGCGAACAACGCGTTCACACCGGTCAGCGAACCGTTCACGCATACGATCGCGTACGCGATTCGGGGGTTCCTCGAAGGAGGAATCCTGCTTGGCAGCGAACGCTACGTCGAAGCCGCGTTGGCAGCCGCGCGCGCGCTGGCGACGGTTCAACGTTCCGATGGCTGGCTGGCGGGGACCTACGACGAGAATTGGCACACCGGGGCGCGTTATTGTTGCCTGACTGGCGTCGCGCAGATGAGTATCAATTGGACCCGCCTCGCGCAGGAAGCGGGAGCGGCCGCGCTGCGCGAAAATGCACAGCGGGCGGCGGACTATCTCAAGCAACACCAGCGGCTCAACGATCCCGACCCCGTCGTTCGCGGCGGGATCGCGGGTTCGGCTCCGATCTGGGGCCGCTACTCGATGTTCGAGTATCCGAACTGGGCGGCGAAGTTTTTCGCCGACGCACTGATGATGGAAAGGACGAATGCGGCGATTCCGCCCGTTGCGCGGTGCCCTGAGATCAGCCGAGGGATGGCGGTCCATGTCTGAATTATCTGTGCTGATCCTGTGCGGACGTTCGCCGCGGCACCTGTACGTGGCGAACCGTTTGTGTCATGCCGCACGGCCGCTTGCCATCGTTCACGAGACGGGCGCGAAATGGACAGTTTCCAAGGTTGCGCGGACGCTTCGGCCCGTCAACCTCTGGCGCAAGGGCTGGCGCTGGGTGCGAGACCGGCGGCGCTATGCCGGTGGCGGCGAGGCGAAGTTCTTTTTCGGCGACGAGCTTCCGCGACTCGATCGACCGGACCTCGTCGTCGAAGTGCCGCATATCGATGATTCGCGCGTGGTTCGCCTGGCTGAGCGGCTCAAGCCGGACCTTATCGCCGTATTCGGCACGTCGCTCATCAAGGGGCCACTGCTTAGCCTGGGCAGGCTCGGCATCGTCAATCTGCACGGCGGACTGTCGCCCGAATATCGTGGCGCCGATTGCACGTTCTGGGCGCTGTACAACGGTGAACCGGACAAGGTCGGGTGCACGCTTCATTACATCGATCCCGGGATCGATACGGGGAAACTGATTGCGCACATTCGTCCGGAAGTGAGAGACGGCGACGACGAGTTGCCTCTTTTCTGGCGGGCCGTGCGGGATAGCGCGGACGTATTTGCAAAGCTGCTGGAACGACTCGGTCACGGGGACGCATTGGGAAAGCCGCAGCGGGAGAAAGGCAGGTTGTACCAGGTGAAGCAGCGCGGCTGGCGGGAAGAGCGCCAGCTGGCGCGGCGCCTGGAAACCGGTCTGTTGCGCGGTGTGAACCTTCCGCGCCGTGTCGAATGGTTCGGCCATGCAAAGGTGGAGGAGCGGGCAGGCGAATTTGCCCGAATCCGTTAAACGATGAGAGATATCGCCGTCACCATCGTGATCTTCGGTCTGCTGCCGTTCATTCTGTGGCGGCCCCATATCGGCGTACTGGTCTGGACCTGGCTCGGACTCATGAACCCGCATAAGCTGGCCTACACGTTCGCGCCGACCATGCCGTTTGCCTTCATCGTCGCCATCGTCACGTTGACGTCCCTGTTCATTTCGCGCGAGCCAAAGAAGATTCCGTGGACCCGCGAAAGCATTACCATCCTGATCCTTCTTGTATGGATGTTGTTGACGACGATCTTCTCGGTATACCCGGATCTCGCCTGGTTCAAGTTGCAGCAGTTGGCCAAGATACAGTTGATGATCTTCGTCAGCCTGATACTCATACAGAGCAGAGAGCGGCTCGATCAACTGGTGTGGGTGATCGCGATGTCTCTCGCGTTCTACGGAGTCAAGGGAGGCATATTCACGATCGCGACCGGCGGCGCCTTTCACGTACGAGGACCCACCGGCACGTTCATCGGCAACGACAATGACATCGGGCTTGCGCTGGTCATGACCATTCCGCTGCTCCGTTATCTGCAGTTGACGACGCGCAGAGTCTGGCTCAATCAGGGACTGATGGTCGCGATGATCCTTTGCGCGCTGGCGGCGGTAGGGACGCAATCGCGGGGCGCCTTGCTCGGCATCTGTGCGATGGGGACCTTTCTCTGGCTGAAATCTCGCAACAAGATCGTTACCGGATTTCTGGGCGTCGTCGCCGTCGGTGCCGTGTTCGCGTTCATGCCGGAACAGTGGTTTGCACGAATCAGCTCGATTAAAGTACTACGAACAGGATGCGTCGGCGAAGGGTCGCATCAACGCATGGACGATGGCGTTCAATCTGGCCAAGGACAGGCCGTTTGGAGCGGGTTTCGAGTCGTTCCAGCCAGCCATGTTCAAGCGGTACGCGCCCGATCCCTGGGACGTGCATGATTCGCACAGCGTCTACTTCCAGATGCTGGGGCACCATGGTTTTGTCGGACTTGCCCTCTTCCTGTTGCTTGGACTGATGACGTGGCGCACGGCATCGTGGGTCATCAAGCACGGCCGACGATCGCCCGAGCATCGCTGGGCCGCCGATCTCGCTGCCATGGTGCAGGTGAGTCTGGTCGGTTATGCCACGGCCGGCGCGTTCCTGGGTGTTGCCTATTTCGATCTCTACTACGCGTTGATCACCGTGGTCGTGCTGACAAAGATCGTGCTGATGTCCGAGAGGTCAGCGGCGAAAGTGGAGCCTGCCGGCGTGGCGGCACCGCCGGCGTCGACTCAGCGTGGGGCACTGACCCGGAGGACGGGTTAGCGGCGGACCTGTTGAACACTTGTTTCGCCGAGGGTCGAAGACGCGCGCAACCGAACGCGGCCGAACGATCTTCTTGCATCGGACGGCTTCCCGGTTGTGCGGATTGTCACGCTTCGTGAGCGCGCAACCATTGCTCCAGCATGATCATGATCCATATCATCACGCCGAAATAGCTGGCGTGGCTGGACTGATGGAGATGCAGCAGGCGGTCGACGTAGTCCGGCCGGACAAACCCGCGACGCTTGAACACCGCCAGGCTTTCGTGTGCGATTTCCCGCAGTACGGCGTCGCTATGCAACCATAGACCGAACGGAAGGCCGAAGCCATGCTTGGTCTTCACAAGGGTTTCGCGCGGAAGAAAATCCTTCAGCGCTTCCTTGAAAAAGTACCGTAATTGCAGGCCCCGCACCTTCTGCCGGGCCGAAAGGCGGCCCGAGAAAGCCACAAGTTCGTCATCCAGCAGCGGATACCGGACCTCGATGCCGGCCGCTTCGCACATGCCATTGACCTTGCGCAGGTCATTGTCGGCGAGGATCTTCTTCAGATCGAGGTGCATCATGCGGTTGACCGGCGACTGCGATGTCGTGCGCGCATAGACGTCACGCCGGATCGTCCGGGGCTCGTGCGGGTCGATCGCAGCGAGAAAGTCCGGCTCGAAGACATCGGCGAGC
Source organism: uncultured beta proteobacterium (assembly GCA_963695725.1). Lineage (GTDB taxonomy): Bacteria > Pseudomonadota > Gammaproteobacteria > Burkholderiales > Casimicrobiaceae > CAIWHR01. The sequence goes on along the minus strand of CAVOHM010000001.1, from coordinate 313,364 downwards.
ACGTCCCGTTCGAGGAAGTTGTACGTCTCGAGGCGATCGGGAAGCGGCGTGCGCGCTTGTTGCGCATAACTCATCGCCTTGCGCAGCGGCGGAATGCGCTTCACCCATGAGCCGCTGAACAGGATCGGTTCGATCAGGCCGTGCCGCATGATGGACGGCAGCATGCCGTACCACTCGAAGACCTTCTGCTTCGCGTATCGCGCATTGCCGCCGAAGATCTCATCGCCACCATCCCCGGCAAGCAACAACGTCTTGCCATCCTCGCGCGCAAGGCGCGCGCAGCAATAGGTGGGCACGGCCGACGCGTTGCCGAAGGGTTCGTCGTACGCGGCAGCGATCATCGGTACGGCATCGGCCACGTCCCGCGGCGTCACGTAGTATTCGTGGGCACGGGTGCCGAAATGGCGGGAGGTGATGCGAGCGTAGTCCATTTCATCGAAACCCTCGGCTTCGAATCCGATTGAATACGTATCGATCGGCCGGCCGCGCAGTTGGGTCAGCGTGCCGGCGATAGTAGAGCTGTCGGTACCGCCGCTCAAGAATGCGCCGACCGAGTCGATGGTGACGGTGCGGGCGACGCATTTTCCGAGGAGGTCCCGGAATTCGGCGCGCAACGTGGCTTCCGACGCCTCGGGACCATCGTTATAGCGCAGCTGCCAGTAAAAATCGGAACGCGAGCTCTCGTCGTCGATGATGACGCGCTGACCAGGGAGCAGCTTGTGCACGCCCTCGTAGATCGTGCCGGGGGCCGGCACTGTTTCCTGATACAGATAGTTGTAGATGCTCTGCCGGCGCAGCCGGCGCCCGACAAGTGGGTGCGCGATCACCGCGTCCGCAGTGCTCGCGAATACGATGCCGCCGCCAACCAGCGCATAGCAGAGCGAACGGACGGCCATCCGATCGATGGCCAGCATCCCGCTTCGATGTGCGGCGTCCGACACCACGAGCGCGAACGGCCCATGCATCTGCTTGACGCAGTCAGGACCTTGGCTTTGGTACGCGCGGGCGGCCGCGGCTGCCCCGCCGAGGTCGTCAGCCAAATGTGAGAGCTCCCCGGACTCAAAGCTCACGTGTCCCAGCAGAGCCACGAGCAGAGGACCTTCGCGGTGCTGTTGGACCGGAACGAGACCCCCGACGGAGACCATCACCGCGAGCGACGAGGCCGCAATCTCCGGTTCGGCACGGCTCGCTCGCCGGCACGCCCTCGTCATTGCGTTCAACGCGACGGCTTTCTCGTCGTCGGTCGAACGGAGGTTGGCCCACCCGCAGATCGCGCTCATGGCCGGCCGCCGGAAAGCCGATGACCGCGCCGTGAATCGCGGCCAATGGCTCCCGCGGCGGGCATGGGCGAGCGCAACCCGCCTACTGCCATTGGCGCGAGGCTCGAATTGCCCATGGCGCGGTCGCCACATAGGCAAGCCATGCCGGCAGAACGACGCCCGTGACCCAGGCCAGCTTGCGAAGCCTCGAGATTTCTCTCAGGCGGATCAAGAAATAGTGCACGCGTGCGCCGATGCGCGAGGCGACCAGGTCCGACCGTCCGCGGTAGTGTTGCGCCAGGTCGGCGGTATTCATGAAACGGAGGTCCGGGAATTCGGCACACGCCGCCACTAGGAGGCTGGTCACTTCATCGAGGGCGCGCCCAACCGATCGCTCATCGCCGATGAAATTCATCCGATGGATCTCGAGCAAAGTGGGGCGGCCGAGACGCGTATTGCGTGCCAGAGTTCGAAGCGCGCCTTGATGCGTTTGCCCGAGCGAGGGTTCGAAGTAGCCGTCGCGAACGACGTACAACACGTCGTGGCGTCCTGCTGCTCCGTTGTAAAGATTTCGTTCGGCGGCCACCGGGCGACCGTCTCGGTCGCGGCTCTCGTAGCGCGTGCCTGGCGTCACCACGACGCGGACACCGGCGCTCGCCCACGCCGATTCCACGTCTTCCGTCCAGACAAACGTCGGCGGCACGGCGACCTCCGGCGGCGCTCCGAATGTCGCCGCGAAGGTTCGACTTTCCTCGCCGGCCGCCGCGACGACCTCGGTGACCGGCAGCGGCTTGGAGGGCAATTCGGTCGCGTCGATCCAGCGACTCTGCAGATGGGAAGGCAGCGCTTCGGTGGAAGGAAAGCCGGGGCGCGTGAGCCAATCGCGTATTTGCCCGTCCGCGGGGGTGCCGCGCATCAGGCATTCGGGCCAGAAGTGCTCCATGCCATGAAGTTGCAGCGAAAACACGCCGCGCGCCACGCCGCGCGACATCGCGTCGCGTACCGGGTCGAGGCGCGGATCCGCCAGCGTCACGCGATGGTATGTCCGGCATCCCTCCGCGCGCATGCGAGCCGTGTCGGGCCCTGCGAGCACTACGCCCAGCGTCATCACCGGATGCCGTCCGTGGTGGTCCCGAAACGCGGTCAGCGCTTCCGCAATGCGATCCAGTGCCCGTCAGCTGGCCGTCCGGGCCGTACCCCCAATCGTCGCTCTCGAAGATCAACACCGGCGCACGCAGTACCGGCTCGCGCCATCGGGCCATCATCGCGGCGCGATAGGCAAGTACCAGCAACGCGCAACTGCCGGCGAGCCAGAGAAGCGCGACGCCCATCAGCGTCGTCGTCATCGGTTATCCGATGACGATGCGTCGAGCACGATGAGTGTGGGCAGCGCGAGGCTACTGGCAAACATGGCGGTGATCAACCATTTCGAAGGGCTAGAGTATAGCGGTAACCTCGCGACTGCGGGCCAAATGGGCAACGCGATCGTCCGGCGAAGTGCGAGCTCGGATCGGCAGCTGCCGATTCGTCGCTGGAATGCATGCGCCGCTGGTCGCACAGGTCATCGGCACGCTCCCCGCGTGCGGGTTGATCGATTGGTCGTCCGGCTGCGATAATCAACCCTTCGCCTCGCACCCACGATCGCGGTCTCATGCCTTCTGATTCGAAGACGCCGCTCCTGATGCTCACCGAGCTTTTCCTGCCGACCAAGGGCGGCACGGCGATGTCGTTCGACGATGATTTCCGGCGGCTGGGCGGAAAGGAAGTCCACATCGTTACGGCGGCGGTGCCGGGCGCAAGCGAGTTCGATCGCACGCATCCGAACACCATTCACCGCCTGCGCCTCGGAAGGGTTCCCTGGTTGAGACCCGAGTCGGCGCTGATGTATGCCAAGCTGTTGCTCAAGGCCGCGGCATTGGTTGCGACGCGGCGCTTCGTGGCGATATTCGCGGGGCGCGCGTTGCCCGAAGGGCTTGTCGCGTGGGCCGTCGCGAGACTCACGGGACGCCCGGTGCTGATCTATGCGCACGGTGAAGAATTGACCGGGTGGGGACGTGGCGGAAAGTTCAAGGCCATGTGCTTCGTATTGAGGCGTGCCGATGCGCTGCTTGTCCAACAGCGATTTCACCCGCGAGACCCTGATTGATCTGATCGGCGTGGAACCCGGACGCGTCGAGGTCGTGTATCCGACGGTGGACGAGAACCGTTTCCGCCCCGGCCTTGCAGCCGACGACCTGCGTGCCGCGGTCGGGGTCGCGGCCGGGCAGAAGCTGATCCTGTCGGTCGGACGGCTGATGCGGCGCAAGGGCTTCGACAGCGTAATTCGCGTGTTGCCGATGCTGAGGAAGCAAGGCGTCGACGCCCACTACGTGGTGATCGGCATTGGCGAGAACCACGAATACCTGAAGGGTCTTGCCGTGGAATTTGGCGTGACCGAGCGTGTGCACCTGCTCGGCCACGTGAGCTACGAGGACCTGCCGCGCTGGTACTGCGCGAGCGATCTCTTCGCCATGCCCAACCGCGATATCGACGGAGACACAGAGGGATTCGGCCTGGTCTACCTCGAGGCCGCCGCCGCCGGGCGGCCCGCATTGGCCGGAACGGCGGGAGGAACCGGATCCGCCGTTGTCGATGAAGTGACGGGTCTCAGGGTCGATGGGGAGCAGGTCGACGCCATCGCGCGGGCGCTTGTCCGCTTGCTGTGCAACCGTGACGAAGCGGAGCAGATGGGCCGGAACGGACGCGAGAGGGTGCTGGAAAATTACACGCACCAGCGGCGCGTGGATCAGTTGCGCAATCTGGCGCTGCGCGGACGTTATCCTGGCGAAGATCGACCGAAGGTGCGACCAAGCCAGGCGCCGATGGCGTAAAGGTCCGTGAACTGCAGTTGCTCCGGGTTGTTCATCGCGCCTGGATCATGCAGAAGCTTCAGGTTGTGGCCGACCCCGGCTGCGCGGCCGGCCTCCAGATCCGAATCCTTGTCGCCCACCAGCACGGAGTTCGCGAGGTCGAGGGCGAAGTCGTCCTTCGCCTTGAGGATCATTCCCGGATTGGGTTTGCGGTCGAACGAATCGCGCCGATAGTCGCCAATGCCGGCGGTCGGGTGGAACGGGCAATGATAGACGCGACCGATGCGGATGCCGCGCCGTCGGAACTGCTCGAGCATCCACGCCGTGACCCGCTGAAAATCGTCCTCGGTGTAGTAGCCGCGACCGATCCCGGCCTGATTGGTGACGACAATGGGAACGAGGCCCGCGTCCTGCGCCGATCGGCACAGGTCGAAAATTCCGGGCACGAACTCGAAATCATCGATTCGATAAACGTAATTTCTTTCGACATTGATGACGCCGTCGCGATCGAGGAAGAGGGCCTTGTTTTGCGTGCTTGACGCCATTGGATCGATTTGACCTCCGGATTCATTGCGTCAGGCGCCGGGAAAATATCTGCTGGGCCCGCAGGTAATCCTCCGGAATCCCGATGTCGATGAAGAGCCCCGAAGCGCGAAACGCAAGCGGCCGGATGCGCCCGACCTCGGGCACCAGCACATCGTGTTCGAATGAAAACGCACCGTCGGACTGGAGGCGGGCGCGCAGTTCCGTTCCCAGGATATACGTTCCGCCGTTGATCCACCCAGGTCCCGAGCATCCCTTTTCGCAGAATGCGCGCACGATCCCGTCGTCTAGCTCGAGCACGCCGTAGCGCTCGACGTCGGGCAGGTGGCAGATCGCCATGCTGAAAGACGCCGCGGCGCGTACGTGCGCATCCAGCATGGCACGAAAATCGAGTTCGAGGTAGGTGTCGCCGTTCAGGACGAAGACGTCGCGCGCATGCGCATGCGAGCAGGCAAGACGAATGGCCCCGCCGGTGCCCAGCGGCTCGCTCTCCACCGAGTAACGCAGGACGACGTCGCGATAGCCGTTGCCGAAATGGGCGCGGATCGTCTCGTTGCGATAGCCGACCGCCAGGATGATGGTAGTGAAACCGGCGTCGACCAGCTGGTCGAGGACAAGGGCGAGAAAGGGGCGGCCATGGACCGGCGCCATGGGCTTCGGCAGGTCGTTCACCACGCTGTGCAGGCGCGTACCCAATCCGCCCGCCAGAACGATCGCCTCCATCAAGTGCTTTTCGGAAACATCTGCGCCTCGATGATCTGGCAGATCGCATGTCCCATCGCGATGTGGCCTTCCTGGATGCGGGGCGTGGCATCCGAAGGTACGTGCAACAGATAGTCGCACCGCTCCGGCATCTGCCCGCCGCCGCGACCGGTCATGCCGACGGTGGTTAGTCCCTTCTTGCGTGCGACGTCGAGGGCGGCGAGCACGTTGGGCGAGCGCCCCGAGGTGGAGATGCCGAACAGCACATCGCCTGCGCTGCCAACCGCTTCGACCTGGCGCGCAAAGAGGCGCTCGTAGCCGTAGTCGTTGCCTATCGCCGTGAGCACCGACGTATCGGTGGTCAAGGCGAATGCGGCCAACCCGGGGCGATCGTAGGCGAACCGGCTGACGAGTTCGCCGGCAAGATGCTGCGCGTCGGCCGCACTTCCCCCGTTGCCGGCAAAGAGGATCTTGTGGCCGCCTCCAAGCGCCCGCACGCACACACCGGCGACTGCGCCGATCAAGCTGACGACACCGTCGTCGGAAGCCATCGCTTCGAGGTTACGCATCGTTTCCCGAAATTGTTCACGGATACTTTGACCAAGTTCGTCTTGCATATGGCTGCCTCGTAGTTGGTGAGATGCCCGTCCAAACCACACCGGACAATCATCTGGCGGGGCGATGCGTATTCGCATCGACTTGAATTTGCGTACTCAAGAGCCAATCGCGTCTGATCGAAAATGTTGACGGATCCGCGCCAAGAATCTCCCCAGGCACGGGACTTCAACGATCGGTTTTCATTGTTTCTGGATTATCTGGCAAGAGCCGGCGCAGCGGGGCAAACGTCACTGCGTGCCCGTGGCGGTATTCCACAAGAAGATTCTGATCCGTAATTACGTCGATGGGAACCGAACTCTGCGCCGCGAGAATTCGCGCGACCGGCTCCAGGTTGACCTTGGCCAACTCGTACGCAACCCCGCCTCGCTCGAATTGTTCCGGCAAGAATGCCGGTTGATCGCCGATACGGCATACGCGCAGGCGCTCCAGAGCGGCGTCCCTGCTGGCCCGGAAATCGCGGTCGCCGGCATAGACGAAGTTGCGATACTTGAAGGCGTGGGAAAACGCTTCCTGCGCCGTCCGGTATACATCAAGCGACGACGTCGTGTTAGCTGCGAAGATGCCGCCGGGCAGCAGATGTCGGCCAACTTCGAGGAAATATTCGAGCGACAGCAGATTTGTACTGTTTGAGCGCCAGTGGAACGTCGTGTTCTGTACGATCAGATCGTACATGGCACCCGGGTGCCGCTTCAGCCAGCGCCGCCCGTCATCGATATGAACGTCAATGCGCGGATCCCTGAGAACAGGCGAGACGACGGGGTAGGCATTGACCAAATCGAGGTATCCCGGATTGATTTCCACGACATCGATGTGCTCGGCGCCGGGAAACCCTGAGAGCAGACGCGTCCAGGCCCCTGTACTCATGCCGATGACCAATATTCTCCTGGGCCGGGGGTGAAGAGCGGCAAGGATGTACAAGCGTTCCAGGCCGTTGGAATTGACCTTCACATCGGTATTGACGCGGCCGTCATAGACGTTTCCGCCAAAGACTATGTCGCCAAGTCGTTCGTCCTTTACTGTGTGGAGAATTCCGTGCTTGTTCTGGATGATGTGCGTAATCGGCGCGTCTCCGGAGGGTGTCCGGACGGCGATACGGCTTATCGTATCCGCAATGCCCGATTGCGCCAGGATTAGTACCGGTACGGTACACAGCGTGACGACCCCGGCTCGATAGAACCCTCGTGTTGCTACGAGAGCGGTCGCCGCGGACAGTACGATGCAAGCCGAGCCCACGACCACGAAGCACTGTTCTACGGTTAACCTGTCCAACAAGTAGAAGCCGGTTATTATCGGCCCCAACGTAGATCCAATGATGTTGCCAAAGTAGATTCGGGATACCGAACTGCCGACCTTGGGCCCGGATTGGTTGGAGCCGAGGTGATGTGCAATTGGGAAGAGAACGCTCTTGATCGCTGCCGTGCCTATGACGGCCAGTGGCAACCATGGCAGGCTCGACTGGTCGCGGCCGAGAAAGTGCACGGCCATGGCGGGCATCATCAGATCTATGGCGCCGGCCAGGAGCAGTACGCCCGCGGCCACGGCATAAAGACTCCTGTTTCGTTCGCAGAACCATTTCCCAACTAATGCACCCAGCGCGATGCCGATGAGGAAATTGGCCAACACGAACGAAAAGGCATGTGGGATGCCCTGAAAGGCGAAGGAAACCAACCGCACCCAGAGAATTTCCTGGCTCAAGCTCAGGAAACCGACCGTCAGGGAAAGCCACCACGCAAAGGACATCATGCGCTTTTGCGGAATAGCGCAAGGATGCCCGCACTGATTGTCAAATTGACGGCAGCCGCGCTGTAGATCGTGGTGTTGAGATCAAAATAGTAGAGCCACAGGAAGCCGACTGTCAGCGCGCCGAGGGCTGCGCCCAACGTGTTGACGAAGTACAGCCCTCCAATGGACACACCAACGTTGCCGACCGTCCTGACCAGAAACGCGACAAGCATCGGCAACGTCGCTCCCATCAGCAGCGTGGGGATGAGCAACAGCAGAAAGTTGGCCGTGGCGATCACCGGTAACGAATGCTGAATGGTCAGCCGGCCGACGATGTCGATCAAGGTTGGACTGAGCAGTCCGAAAAGGCCGATGCCGAATTCCGCCAATGCGAACAGTTCGATGATGCGATCGGGAAACCGATCCGCAAGTTGCCCTCCGACGAGGGCACCTACGCCCAGTCCGAGCATGAAGGTCGAGACTATGATGGTTATCGACTCGATGTCTACGCCCAACGCGACGAACAGCAGCCGCTGCCAGCATACCTGATAGATGAGCGCGGCCATTCCGGAAAACAGGAATGGCAGAATCAGCAGTCGAAAACGATTGTCTCCCTGCTGGCGCGGACGGCCTAGTAGATCTTCCATCCTTCGGTCCCGTGCTTGGTGAAGTGGCACGTGAAGATCTGGCCGGATGTCTGTCGCAGGGCTCGCTCCACGTTCATGCGCGACACCGGATCCACAAGCAGCATCATGAAACCGCCGCCGCCCGCTCCGGAGATCTTGCCGGCGCGGGCGCCCGCCTTGATGGCGAGCTCGTAGGTTTTCTCGATCTCGGGATTGGAAATGCTCGTGGCCATTTTTTTCTTGGCTTCCCATCCGGCCTGCACGGATTGCGATCAATCCCTCGAAGTCGCCCCTCAAGAGATTCTCCTTCATAGCGATCGCCTCCGCTTTCAGCGCATGGGTGGCTTCAACGGCGGCGAAGTCGTTGCGCTTCACATTGGCGGCCTGCTCGTCGATGATCTGCGCCGAATGCCGGGACACACCGCCGAAATAGAGGACGAGCGATGCTTCCAGCTCCGAGATGATCCAGTTCTTGATGCGCAGTGGATTGACGACGACGCGCTCGCCCGGGTGAAACTCCATGAAGTTGAAGCCGCCGAACGTGGCGGCATACTGGTCCTGCCGTCCGCCGGACAGACCAACGTCGACGCGCTCGATTTCGTACGCCAGGCGTGCGATGTCGTATTCGCCGAGTGGCAGGTTGAGCCATTCGACGAAGGCCTTGACCATCGACACGACCAGTGTCGACGACGATCCGAGTCCCGAGCCCGGCGGTGCGTCCGTATGCGTGGTCATCGTGAGGGCAAGCGGGCGGCCGGCGTTGAAATCGCGCACGATGCGGTTGTAGACGCCCTTGTGCAGGTCCAGGTGGCCGTCGAGCGGGAGCTGCGGGCTGGCCTCGCTCTCGAAACTTTCCTGCTTGTCCGCGGCAATGAGGCACACACGATTTGCATCGGCGCGAGGCTCGATCACCGTGTACGCGTACTTGTCGATGGTGGCGTTCAGAACCAGGCCGCCATACAGGTCACAATACGGCGACACATCGGTGCCGCCGCCAGCCAATCCGAGCCGAAGCGGTGCGCGTGCTCTAACGATCATGGATGCCATGTCGGGAAAAGAAGGGGATGCGTCGTCGGCTGCATCGGTCGCGCTGCCAGATGGACAGCCTCACATTGCCTTGTCGGTTGCGGCAGCAAGATCCGGAACACCCGCCGGGTCCGCTACGAGCGAGGGCGACGGGGTCCGGGGCTGCGCAATGCCGACTGATTTGGGATCATCATCCATCCACCGGTCGAGCATCGCACGCAACTCGTGCACGACCTGCGGATGCTGATCGATAACGTTGTTCCGGCATCCCGCGTCGTCTTCGATATTGAACAGCTGGTACGCTGCGCCATCGGTGAGCGGTTGATAGGTGAGTTTCCATTTCCCCAGCCGAACCATGCGGTCCTTGGCGGCAATGACGATGTCCAGGTACTTCGCTTTGAGCGCGATCATTCCGAGCCGTTTGTCCGGGATTTCCAGAAGTTCCGGCAGGTGCGGATAGCGCAGATGGTTCTCCGGGGTGCCGGGCAGATCGGTCAGCCACACGCCGGTCTCGTAAAAGGCGGGCAGTGGTTTCCCGAGTGACTCGCCGCGCATCAGTGGCGCCAGGGACACCCCTTCCACCGAATCGGGGATGGGTAACCCGGCGAGTTCGAGCAGGGTGGGGGCGATATCTACGGTGCGCACGACTTCGTTGACCCTCTGCGGTTGGCGATTGCGCGGATCCGCGACGATAATCGGAACGCGCGCGGAAAAGTCGCCGATGGCCGAGTTGCCCTGACCCCAGGTTTCGTGCTCGAAGAACTCGAAACCGTGATCGCTGAAGATCACGACGATGGTGTTGTCGGAGAGGTGCGAGTCGTCGAGGTAATCGAGAATCCGCGCGACCTCGTCGTCGAAATTCTTCACGCAGCCATCATAGAGATCGATGATCTGCTCAAGGTCGAACTCCGATTTCGGCTCCCCTTGACGGCGAATGATCTCCCACGGGTCGCGCAGCTTCGCCATGATGAACTTCGATTCCCCGCGATACTCCGGATCGGAATACAGCGAGTAATACGGGTACTTGGACGTGAACGGTGGATGCGTGGTCGCCATGAAGGACATCAGGAAGAACGGCGCATCGTTCTTCGCCAGCCGTCCGATCATGCGCCGTGTGTCGCGCCCCACTTCTTCCGTCAGCGGAACGCCGCCAAGATAGTAGATCTCCGGCATGAATGCCTTGCCGAACCGATTCTGCGTGAAAAGCGACAGGAACAGCCGCAGGTCCTTGGGCCCCTGCCGCAGCAGATACTTGATGTTCCACTGATCGCGCGGCAGATCCATGTGATCGAAGCCGAAATCGAACTTCTCTGCGTCCGACGCTGCCCAGTCCCCCACGATTGCGGACTGGTAACCCGCTTGCTTCAGGATCCCCGGCAGGGAGGGAACCGGGAGCCTCGTTTCTTCGGGAGTCACGAACGTGTCGCGCACGCGGTGTCTGTGCGGCCACGTGCCGGACAACATCGAGACAATGCTCGGGGCGGTGCGGGCGCAGGGCACATAGCAATCGGTGAACTCGGTGGCGAATTTCGCGAGGCGCTCCAGGGTTGGAGTGAGATTTCGACGATAGCCGGCACCGGTGAGCCGATCGGCGCGCAGCGTGTCCGATCCAATCATCAGGATGTTGGGACGGGGCCGCTGCTTTCCGCTCGCGCGGACTGGAGCGGGCTCGCGCTCCGAGGCGGCAAGATAGGTGATCGTAACGTAGAGCAGGGCAATGCCACCGAGGAGCCAGAACGCCGCCCAAGCGCCATCGAGCGCGAGCATGCCCATGCCTGCCGCGAGCCAGAATCCCAGCACGGCGAGCATGCCGAGATCGAGGACGCGAAGGCGAGCGGGCGTCAGCCGGTCCCAAAGCGGGTAGAAGTGCGTCGTGGAATACAAGGAAGACGCGGCAATTACTCCAGGCGAGAACAGCAGCGTGCGCACGAACCGGCGGCTGGTCAGCAGGATGACGGCCATGAGACTCGCGCCGGCAGCTGCGGCAGAACTGAATTTCGCGCTGAAAAGTACCAGGCCAACTGCATATGCGGTCGCGCCCACGAATGCCATGAAGAAGGTAATCAGGAATGCGAAAACGACGAGCACGGCCAGAGTGTACGCAAGATAAAGGCGGTAATGGGCCAGGACTTCGTCGGTCATCTGGGGCCCGGTTCGAGTGAAATCGACCAGAGACTTGATGAGGATCAGCAACGTAACAACCAGCGCGACGAGCGCGCCGATCTGCGCGCCCTGCGTGAGCCAACTAAAGACCAGGTCGTCGGGTGGCGCCACGGTCACAACGGTTTCCGCAACAGAAAATCACGCAGTAATCCGAGACACAACCGCCCGCGGCCAAGGGGAGACAGCATCAGGGCGTGCAACGTGTCGGCGAGCGCCAAGCCATGGCGGCCGGCCCGGTACGCAGGTTTGGCGTAATCGGTATAAACGCCGGCCAGACAGTTGCGCCAAAAGCCGCCGCGGAGGCGCGCGGGTAGCAGCGTCCGATTTTTCCTCATGGATAGGAGCGCGGCGGTCCGCATCGCGTCCAGATTTCGACTCACGCTTTTCTCCCGCCGCAGGATCACCGCGAGCGGCTCGTCGATGCAGGCGTAATCGGTCACAGCGGCCAACCGCATCCAAAGATCGGGATCCTCGAATCCGCGCAGGCTCTCGTCGAACAAGCCCACCCGATCGAGTAGTTCCCTGCGCACGATCACCGCCGAGCAGCCGCCGGCAATGGCCCCATTCTCGGCGAAGAGCGTTTCGAGCATATTGGCGGGGCCCTTTTGCCGGCAACGCCACAGGTTCAAAAGCTCCCCTTCGGAATTCTCCACGCGGGCGGCGGTGGAGCAGAAGCCGAATTCGGGCCGGCTCTGCATCAGATCTACCTGGCGTGCCAGTTTTTCAGGCAGCCAGCGATCGTCGGCATCGAGAAATGCCACCAAGGCACCGCGGGCCGCGCGTATCGCCGCATTGCGGGCGGCGGACATGCCGCGGTTCTCCTGGTGGATGACTCTGATCGCTTCGCCATAGGAGGCAAGCACGTCGCGTGTATCGTCCGTGCTACCGTCGTTGACCACGATCAGTTCGCGCTCGCGAAAATTCTGCGCGAGCACGCTGTCCACGGCGCGCCCCACGCACCAGCCGACGTTGTAGGCGGGCATGACCACGCTGACGAGAACGGGGACCGGATTCATGGGGGCGTTCCAGCGGCGTCGGCCATTGAAGTGATGCGATTCGCCCGGGTTCCCGAGTGGGAAAGCGTTCCTGAATTCACGTGGGTGGCGATGTCACGCATCGAGCGCGTACCCAAGTTCATCCATCATGGGGCGGATCGTCGGCAAGATGCGCTCGATGGCCGCTGGATTGGACCGCTTCCATTTTTGCTTGCCGGGAGCTCCATTGACGATGCTCGTAGGAAGCTCGTTCAGCCGGGCGCAGCGAATGCGCACCGCTTCATCGAACGGAAGATCCAGGCGCTCGAACACGTTGCGAAACATCTCGACCGGATTGTCGAATATGTCCTCGTAGCGCAACTGAATCCACTGCTGCGGTGGAACGAGCCTGCGCGCGTCCAGTGCCATCCGATTGGAGGTGAGCCACTGGAAGGCGCAGACCTCCGCCAGTTGGGCATGGTTGTATTCGCGCCAGCCTGGCGGGAGGAAGAACGACCAATCCCGGAATTCTCCGTTCTCGATGCGGACTTCGCACGGAAAGGGGCCGAGGGCCTTGCTCAGGCCGAAATGCCCGTTATGCCGCCAGCCGTCCATCATGGAACTGATGTTGTCCCTGCCGTCGCGATGGATATAGACAAAGCGGGCTTGCGGAAAGAGCCTGAAGAGGTAGGGAACGCGCATGACATTGATACATGTCTTGTCCAGCACCTGCCCCAAACCCAGTCTTGCAAAGAAGTAGCGCTGGGTGGCGGCGCGGTGCTCGGGTCGGGCATCTTCCGCTGCAGCCGCTTCCGAATACCACTGATTGCGTAGCGGGCCCCAAAGATCGTCCCAGAATTCTGGAATCTCGTGCCCGAAGGAGCGCATTTGTGATCCTGCCGCAATCGTCTCGTAAGTAACTGTCGTGCCGGAGCGCGAACAACCTACAATGAAGACGGGATCGGGCGCCTCGGGGTTGGCCAGTCGCCAGTACCACTCTCGGGCTTCATATCGGAGGGCTCGCCAGTTCTTGGCCCTGATCTCCGGGTCGAGCAGCTTGTGGATGTTGCGGAGGCTTCGCATTGCATTTTCGAGGTCATCGACCACACGGCTACGATATGCAAACGGTCTTTCGAACCGAATCGGGACCCGAGCCCATGTCGCACGTGGTTGAGATCGCCATCACGACTTTTCTGCGAGTCCGGCAGACCGATCCGTGCGGTCACGACGCGCTTGAAGACTGCCCTTGATCTCTCCCAGGGAGGCGGCCACCCGCACGAGATGGAATCGGCGCCGTTGTCCGTTCAGGGACACGGTTGCGATAAGCAAATACTGCGCCAGCTTACGGATCATGTATTTCGGGATAGGCCCTGAACTTGCTATTTCGGCGGATAGGCGCGTGGCGGAGGCCGAACGCTCGAATGCCTTCCGCATGACGTAGCCGAGCTTCAGGCGCGCTCGATCGACGTAATGGTATTGGACGATGTCCGGAACGTATTGGAGTCGGGCTCCCGAAGCGATCGCGCGCCAAACCCATTCCTTGTCTTCCGCGCCGCCCAATTCGCGACCCACAGGGCCATAGGCGGTGGAGAACTTGCCAACTTTTTCGAGGATTCGCGAGCGAAGAATCAAATTTCCTCCGCCAGGGGTTGCCTGGTCTTGCGGCGAGGTCTGCGGAAGATCGCCCAGGTCGTAACGGGGCACCGGCAGCGGATAGATCCGGTAGGGGCCGATGTCGTGCACCCACGAAGGTTCCGTGCCGTCCCAGTCAGGGATGATGCGGCCGCAAAGAATATCGGCATTCGGGTAGGCCTCGGAGGCTTTGCAGATGTTGTCCAGATACGCGGCGTCTACGCGGTGATCGTCGTCGACGAAGGCCACGAGTTCCGACGTGAGCAGAGGGATGGCATGGTTCAGTGCATGCGACTTGCCTGGGACCGGCTCGGCCACCCAGCGCAGCGGGAGCGCGCTGCGTCCACCACCCGGGAGGAAACCCTCGCGTGAGTAGCGCCCAAGCAGTTCGTGTGTGCCATCGGTGCACGCATTGGCCACGACCAGAATCTCCACCGCCCAGTCCGCCGGCTGTATGGCCGCGTTCAGATGGCGCAAGGTGCGCGAGAGCAGCTCGGCACGATTGTGCGTGCTGATGAGAACGGTGAGGGTGCGGTTCACGTTCATGCCATCAGATTCGACGGTCTAACCGTTTCCTTGCGGGCATTGCGGTAACCGGCCATGGTGCCGACGAAATGGCCGACGGTCATCAATTGGCGGAAGGCCGGGCTGGGGCCGCGCGTCACGAGCAGTCCAAGGTATCGGCCGATGGCGCGGGTCAATTGCGCGTAGAGAAACAAGGGAACCCCGAACATCCGGCGGCGAAGTTCGCGCGTGTCATAAAGCGCCTTCTGGTAGCCGGCGTTGAAGTGGATCGTGAGAAAGTAACGTTGCCGCAGTTGATGCGGCTGCACCCGATGGAAGACGATCGCCTGCGGTTCGTAGAAGATGCGGGCGTCACCTCGTGCGGCAAGCCGGTGAAAGTAGTCAGTCTCGGCGCCCTTGAAAAGCTCGCCGCGCTTGCGGCCCTCGCCCTTGCGGCCCAGCTTCGGATCAAAGAGGCCGATTCGTTCGACGACCCGGCGATGGAACGACATGTTGCCGCCGAAAGGGTATTTGCTCCTGCCATCCATGCGAAACGGCTGATCGCCGAAGTCCTGGTAGCCCAGAAACCCGGCGGTTTCCGACTCCGGGGCAACCCACGGCGGCAACTCGATCGACGGATCGAGGTGGATTCTGCCCCCGATCGCGTCCGCGTCGGTCTCGCCGAACGCGCGGTGAAGGGCGGCGAGCCACGGCGGGCTTACATGAATGTCGTCGTCGACGAAAGTGAAATGCGTGCCCTGCGAACTCGACACGCCGCGATTGCGTGCGTAGTTGAGCCCCTGCTGCGTTTCGCGGACATATCGGACCCTTATCGCCAATTCGGATCCGAGCTTTTCCACGACGTGCGGCGTGTCGTCGCTGGAGTTGTTGTCTACGACCAGTACCTCCCAATCGATTCCTTCCACCGTCTCCTGCGCGGCAAGCGCCGCGAGGCACGATGGCAGGTTGCTGGAACGGTTGTACGTGCAGATGATGACCGTGAAATCCACAATGTTCCCTAGAGGCCCAGGCGGGCCGAGATTCGACCGACGTAATAGCGGATCGGGTGGAAATAGGACACATCATTGGCACCGAACCTGAGCTTTTGCCGGAACTGCCACAACGTGTCGCTGCCATAAACCTCGATTCTGCGCAGCAAGAAGCGGTCCATGCCGGGCACGTTGAATCCGGTGCGCACGGAGCATGCGCTGCGGTAGCCGGCCTCTTCGACGGCTTGCCTCGTGTCTTCGTCGAACAGGCCGTAAGGGTAGGCAAAGTTCGCGACGCTGCACCCGAGCAGATCCTCCAGGCGCGCCTTGCTGCCATGGATTTCGTCCCGCTTCGCCTTCGCATCGAGTTCGGGCAGGCGGGGGTGGGATCGCGTGTGGCTGCCGACCGTGACGCCGGCCGCGACCATTTCCCGGAGTTGCGCAGCGGACATCAACGGCCGTGTCGGGAAGCCGCGGCCGGACATCCAGTCGTTGCTGGCGCCGAGGCGGTCCGATAATGCGAACATGGTGGCCGGAATGCGGTAGCGGGCGAGCACGGGCAGCGCGTTGGCGAAGGTGTCGGCGAAGCCGTCATCGAAGGTCACCGCGACGCTGTCGGCGGGCCAATCGATACGCCCGTCGAGCGCATCCGCGATTTCGTCGATTGCCAGCAGCCTCGTTCCGGTCTTGGCGAGATGGCGCATGTGCGCTTCGAAGTGCCCGGGCGAACAGCAATACCGTGCTTCCTGTGCCGACAGCGGCTCGGCAACGATGTGGTACATCAGGATCGCGACCCGGCTCGTTGATGCGCCCTTGGCGCTGCGCGCCTTCCCTCCGAGAGGGAGCAATTCGCGCTTGGAACGGCCCGGCGCGCTCATTGGTTCACCCTTGGCGCTGCGCGCCTTCCCTCCGAGAGGGAGTAATGAGCGCCTTGGGACGGCCCGGCGGCGCTCATGCGACGATTTCGCCGACGTCGAGCACGTACATCTGGCGCTCCCCGGTGTGGACCGAATCGATGCAGACCTGCTTGCCGTCCCGGCTCCATCGGGGATGCAGGTCGCAGCGAATCTCTCCCCACCATCGGGACTTCGGCGAATGGAGCCGCGCGACATCGATGCGCCGCGCATCCGGCCAGCGGAACAGCATCAAGGTGCGCATGTCGTGGCGATCGGGATAGGTGTCGTTGAGAACCCACCGGCGGTCGGGCGAGAAGCTCACGTGTCCGTCCTCGACGAGCACGCCGTCGCCCACGACGCTGCGGCTCTCGCGGCGATCGTCGAGGAGCCAGAAGTGACCCGCATTCCTTCCATCCTTCGCCCAGATCAGGATGCCATTGTCGTCCAGCCAGTCGTAATGGGATACGAAGTCCGCCTCCAGCAGGCAGGCGAGCCCGGAACCGTCGGGATTGCAGGCAAAGAGTCGCGCCCGCCAGCCTGCTTCACCCGTGCGCCAGATGTGGAAGAAGGCGAGGCGGGTTCCGTCCGGCGAAACCTGAATGTGGTTGATCCATTGAAAGGCGACGCGCATGTCGCCGTCCGCACCGACGTTCGCTAGCTGCTCGAGCGAGACAATCAATTCCGATCGGCCTGACGAGAGATCCAGGCGGTGGATGCCGTCGTGGCGCGGGTGCGGGTCGTCAGCCCACGGATCGGCGCCCCCTGCATAGCCGTAACCCGGACGATGGGTATGCAAGCGCGAAAAGTTCAGGCTGAACGCGTGCCGGCCCGTTGGAGACACGGCATAGATCGGCCGGTCGTACACGGTTAGCTCCCGCCCCTCGGTATCGCGAACCACTCCCCTGAATTGCCCGTCGCGCCGGTCGTTGTGCAGAATCAGGCGTTCGGGATCGGCGGGATGCCATTGCAGCATGGATCCCTGCTGCCAGTTCCACGCGCGACTCTTCGCCAGCGCCTGAAAGCGGTTGCGCTCTCCGAGGTGCACGAAACCTACGGTGACGCAATCGTCCGCCCCGGGGGGGCGATCGTTGAAGGCCGATTCATGGGCGAGCAGGAGATTTCCGGAGGCGTTCCACGGACACTTTTCGTAATAGCCAAAGAAGTGATGGGCGGGTCCGACGGTCACCGCGCGAAGACGGTCGCGCGCGTCGCCGAAATGAAGCCAACGGTAAAGCGCGGGACGGCGGTCGCGGCATGACGATTCCAGCCAGCGCTCGAACCCGTGCCGCAGGCGCCAGGGGATGACGGGATTTCCGGAAACGGCCTTGTACCATCGACATGGCGACGCACTCAGCGTTCGGTGTCCCGGCGATCAGCGCCGGAGATGAGGCGAAGGTAGGGGCCCTCGGGAAGCAGGGCCGGCAGCAGGTATCGCAGGTCCTTCACCTTCCACGTGCCTGTCCTAAGGGCCCGGCGGAAGATTTTGCGGGCAGAGACGAGATCGCGCCGCCAATAGCAATCGTAACCGCGGCGGAGCAACCCGCCGTCGATCAATTCGTCGAGCCGGCGGCGTGACATTCGGGCGACAAGATGCGGCGCGGCTGCAACGAACTTCTTCTTCACCAGCCAGACATTCTCGGCCTGGCGCCACTGTTTCGACGTGATCTGACCGCGATCATGATGGCGGTAGAAGGCCAGCACTTCGGGGACGCGGACGATCTGTCGCGAAGCACCGATGCGCAGCCAGAGGTCGTAGTCCATGCAGGTCGCGAAATGGGTGTCGAAGCCGCGCACCTCGTCGATGACGGACTTCCGTACCAGCGCCGCATGAATCGGCCACGGCGCGGCGGCGCGCAGGAACAGCTCCAGTTTGCCTTCCTCCTCGTAGTCCGGCGGGACGTAGGGCTCGCCGGCGCGGTCCGTCGCGCCGATGTTCTGCCAGCCGCAATACGCGAGTGCGGCGTCGGATTCGACGAGCGCCGCGTACAGCTTTTCCAGGAACTCCGGACTCCAATAGTCGTCCGCGTCGAGAAATGCCACGAGCTTTCCCTCGGCGCGGGACAGTCCGATATTGCGCGCGGGATAGGGCCCTTCCCGGTGGGTCTCGAGCAGCGTGACCCGTCCGGCGTGTTGTGCCGCGAGACCGGCCGCGATCGCTGGCGAATCGTCCGTGGACCCATCGTCGATGACGACGAGTTCGACGTTGCGATAGCTCTGATGCAACGCCGACTCCATGGCCTCCGCCAGGTAGGGCGCGGCGTTGTAGCACGGCATGATGACCGAAACGAGTGGGTGCTGCGACGGCCTGGCGCCTTGCACTTCTTCCGAATTAGACGTCATTGCGGATACGCGCCAGAAATTCGTCGTACGAGAGCGTCTTGAGATCGCTCAGCTTTCTGTGCCGAAGCGCCTCGACGACCGCGCGCGCAAGCTGGAGATCGGTGATCAGCGGAATCCCCGCGTCGACGGCGCCGCGGCGGATCATGTAGCCGTCCGGACGGCCGAGTTCGTCGTACTCGACGGGAACATTGATCACCAGATCGACCTTGCCCTCGTCGATCGCGCGCATGCCGCTGTCCGGCCCGTCATGCTTTTCGAGGCGCGTGGCGGGGATGCCAAGGCCGTGCAATGCTTCGGCCGTGCCCGGCGTCGCATAAATCGGGAGCCGGAGCTCCTCGGCGATCACACGCGCCTCGTCGGCAAACCAGTATTTGTCCTGCAGCGGACCCAGCGACAACAGCACGCCCCGTTTCGGGAAACGGAACCCCGTGGCGACGAGCGCATGCAGCAGAGCTTCGTGCTGGTCGTCGCCGAAGCACCCGACTTCACCGGTACTCGACATCTCGACGCCAAGCATCGGGTCCGCCCCGGTGAGACGCGAAAAGGAGAACATGGGCGCCTTCACCGCGACGAAATCGAGCTCCAGGCTGCGATTCGCGACCGGGCTGCCGAACTCCAAGCATCCGCCGCATCGCCTCCACGACGTAGTTGGTGCCGGTGACTTTCGACACGAACGGAAAGCTGCGCGACGCGCGAAGATTGCATTCGATGACCTTGACCATGTCGAGCTTCGCGAGAAACTGCATGTTGAAGGGGCCGGTGATCTCGAGCGCCCGCGCGACGTCGGCAGCGATCTTCCTGATTCTCCGGATGGTGGAGACGTAGAGCATCTGCGGCGGGAGCAGCAACGTCGCGTCACCGCTATGCACCCCGGCATCCTCGATGTGCTCGCTGATGGCGCACAGGACGACTTCCCCGTGGTCAGCAACCGCGTCGATCTCGATCTCGCGCGCGTGGGCTTCGAACTTCGACACGACGACCGGATGCTCGGGCGAGACCGTCAGCGCGCGGTCGAGAATGCGGCTCAGCTCGTTCGGTTCGTGGGCGACGCTCATTGCCGCGCCGGAGAGCACGTAGCTCGGCCGCACCAGCACGGGAAATCCACCCAGGCTCGCAACGAGCGCGTCCGCGGCATTGACATTCGTGAGATGCGCCCACTGCGGCTGGTCGACGCCAAGATCGTCGAGCAATGCCGAAAATTTCCTGCGGTCCTCGGCCCGGTCGATGTTCTCGCCGCTCGTGCCGAGGATAGGCACCCCGGCCTGGTGCAGCCGCAACGCAAGGTTGTTCGGCACCTGTCCACCCATGCTCACGACGACCCCGACCGGACGCTCGCGCTCGAAGACATCCATTACGGTCTCGAAGCTGATCTCGTCGAAGATCAGCGTATCGCAAACGTCGTAATCCGTGCTGACAGTCTCGGGGTTGTAGTTCAGCATGATTGTCTCGTACCCGAGTTCCGATGCGGCCTGGATCGCGTTGACGCAACACCAGTCGAACTCGACAGACGAGCCAATGCGATACGCCCCTGAGCCGAGCACCAGGATCTTCTTGCGCCAGGACGAATCGACGTCATCGCATTTGGCGTGGTAGCTCGTATAGAGATAGTTGGTCTCGGCGGGGAACTCGGCGGCGAGGGTGTCGATCTGCGCCAGGTGCGGCACGATGCCGTGCTGCGCGCGCAGGGCGCGCACCGCATCCGGCGGAGTCCCCGTCAGCTTGCCAATCTGCGCGTCGGCGAAGCCGAGTTCCTTCGCTTGCCGCAGCAGTTCTGTCGCGATGGGGCGATTCGCTTCCTTCAGCACGCCGTGCATTGCGACAACAGGAACAAGGGCGTCGACGAACCAGCGGTCGATTTTCGTCAGATCGTGGATCGCGTCGACACTCATGCCGTCGCGCAGTGCGCGGGCAATGGCGAAAGGACGGTAGGGGGTCGGGTTCCGGAGCTGGTCGCTGACATCGTCGAACGGGAACGCGTCCGGGTCGAGGCCGCGCACCCCGATATCGAGCATTCGCAGTGCCTTCTGCAACACCTCGGGGAAGGTGCGGCCGATGGCCATGACCTCGCCGACACTCTTCATCTCGGTGCCGATGCGCGTCGACGCTCCCTTGAACTTGCCGAGGTCCCACCGCGGCACTTTGCAGACCAGGTAGTCGAGCGCCGGCTCGAAGAACGCGGTCGTGCGGCGCGTAATGGCGTTGGCGATCTCCGGGAGCGCATAACCGACGGCTATCTTGGCCGCGACGTAGGCGAGGGGATACCCCGTTGCCTTGCTCGCCAGGGCCGAGGAGCGTGACAGGCGCGCATTGATCTCGATCACGCGGTAGTCGCTCGACCTGGGGTCGAGCGCGTACTGGATGTTGCACTCTCCCACGATGCCGAAGTGGCGGACCGACCTGATCGCGATGCTGCGCAGCATCTGGTATTCGTGATCGTCGAGCGTCTGCGACGGCGCGACGACGATGGACTCTCCAGTGTGGATACCCATCGGGTCGAAATTCTCCATGTTGCAGACGACGATGCAATTGTCGCGTCCGTCCCGGACGACCTCGTATTCGACCTCCTTCCAGCCGCGCAGGCACTCCTCGACCAGCACCTGCCGCACACCGTCGGCAAACGCGCGGCGCAGGGCGGTGTCGAGGTCTGCCTCGGTTTCGACGATGCCGCTGCCCTTTCCGCCGAGCGCGTAGCCGCCGCGCAACATGACGGGAAAGCCGATCTCCCGTGCAGCGTCGCGCGCCGTCGCCGCCGATGCTGCACGCTCTGCTGCGCGCTGTCTTTACGCCAATCTCGGCGAGGCGCCGGCAGAAGAGATCGCGGTCTTCGGTATCGCGAATCGCCTCGATGGGCGTGCCGAGCACCCGTATACCGTACCTGTCGAGCGTTCCTGCGCCGTGCAGCGCGAGCCCGCAGTTGAGCGCGGTTTGTCCGCCAAAAGCAAGGACGACGGCGTCGACTTCTTCCTTCACGATGATCTTTTCCACGAAATCGGGCGTAACCGCCGTCAGGTAGATCTTGTCGGCGAGCCCGGTACTCGTCTGGATCGTCGCGATGTTCGGATTGACGAGGACCGTGAAGATGCCTTCTTCCCGCAGTGCTTTGATGCACTGCGACCCCGAGTAGTCGAATTCTCCGGCCTGCCCGATCTGCAGCGCACCGGAGCCGAGGACCAGTGCGCGCTTCGGCTTCTTCGGCAGATAGGCCCCGTACATGGATCAGCGCTCGGCCATGGCGCCAACGGCGCGCAGGTAGTCGTCAAACAAAAAACCCGCATCACGCGGACCAGGTGAGGCCTCGGGGTGAAACTGCACGCTGAAGTACGGCTTGCCGCGACAGCGGATGCCCTCGTTCGTGCCGTCGTTGATGTTCACGAACCACGGCTCCCAGTCCGGAGGCAGCGTGTCGTCACGCACGGCGTAGCCGTGATTCTGGCTGGTGACATAGCAGCGGCGTGTGAGCAGATCCTGTACCGGCTGGTTGACGCCACGATGACCGTAAGGCAGCTTGTACGTGTCGCCACCCGCCGCCAGCGCGAGGATCTGATTGCCGAGACACACGCCGAATATCGGACGGCGGTAGCTGCCGAGCAATCCGCGCACTTGGTCGACGAGCGACTTGAGATCCTTCGGATCGCCAGGACCGTTGCCGATCAGAATTCCATCGGCGCCGTGTGCCAGTTCCGCGAAGACGGGCATGATACGGCGCGCGGATGACCGACGCCCCCCGTTCCAACAGACTGCGAACGATGTTGTCCTTCGCGCCGGCATCCACGACGAGGATTTTCAGATCGCCCGCCTCGTAGTGGATCGGTTCGCTCGGCGCGACGCTGCGAAAGACCTCGTCGGCCATATCGATGGCATGGGCGTTTAGTTTCGCCGCGTCGATGCCCATATCCGCGGGAAAGAGCCAGCCCTGCATCGTGCCCCGCTCCCGCAGGCGGCGCGTGAGCGTGCGCGTGTCGATGCCGGTAACGGCGGGCACGTTCTCCGAGCGCAGCCACTCGCCCAGAGACCGTGTTGCCGCATGGTGGCTGTACGCACGACTGTAGGTCTGCACGACGAGCCCCTGAACCTGGATGCGATCCGACTCGAAAGGTCGGCCCAGCGCGCCTGCCTGGCGCGGTGGCGGTACGCCGTAGTTGCCGACAAGCGGATAGGTGGCGACGAGGATCTGGCCTCTGATACGAAGGGTCGGTCAGCGTTTCGACGTACCCGCTCATGCCGGTGTTGAACACGACCTCGCCGAAGACCGGTTCGGTTTTGCCAAAGGCCGCACCCTCCATCTCCGTGCCGTCCTCGAGGACGAGCTTCATGCGGTCAGGCGGGGAATTTTTCATGGGCATTAGATGCACGGCGGTTTGCGCACGATTCTAACTGTACGGTACGATCAATTGGTGCAATCTCCGTGCCAGAAGGCGGATAGTGTTGGACGCAAGCGATCGTTATACTTGGCGCGCCAAATATGGCAGCGGGGTTGCGCGAATCGAA
The DNA here is from genome assembly GCA_963695725.1 of uncultured beta proteobacterium. Taxonomy (GTDB): domain Bacteria; phylum Pseudomonadota; class Gammaproteobacteria; order Burkholderiales; family Casimicrobiaceae; genus CAIWHR01. The sequence continues at coordinate 290,033 of CAVOHM010000001.1, read as the reverse complement.
TCCATATTTGACTTCCGCAACGGCGACGGCCCTGCATGACCTGTTACGTACTCTATGCCGACACCAGGAGATCCTGACCCGCCATTTCGCCCGGGGCTCACCTTCCAGCTGTTCACGGGGGCCCTGCTCATCGTCCTGGCCCTAGCCCTGGCGTTTGGTGTAGCCCATCGCAGCGGCATGCCGGTGGTGATGGGTCGCTACAGTATTGAGTATCTTGCCTTGCTTGCCGCACTTATGGCGGCGATTGGAGCCGTGGTTTGGATACTGTTCTGGCCAAGACCGGCAACAGTGAGGTGGGCGAGCAATTTCTACCTGGTGTTGTCGTCGACGATAGTCGCTTTGGCTTCGGCAGAGATCGGCTTGCGTTTGCTCAATCCGTGGGGCATCGAGTTCTTCAGCACCCTTCCGTACCACATGCAGGGCATGGTCGACCATCCGCAGCTGGGTTTCGCGCATCCCAGATCGGTGTCGTATCAGCTCGGGCGCAACCGGGTATCACTGAATGCGAATGGGCACCGCGACGACGAAATGCCAGTCCGAAAACCGGCGGGAGAAAGGCGCATCCTCGTGCTGGGCGATTCCGTGGCATTTGGTTGGGGCGTGAACGACGGCGAGGATGTTTCCGCCCGGCTCGAAGCGATGTTACGGCTGAAGAACAAGGGCGTCTGGCAGGTGATCAACACCGGAGTCAATGGTTACAACTCTGAGCAGGAGGCGGTCTTCTTCGCGACCGAGGGGATCGCGTTTGAACCGGATATCGTGGTACTCATCTATGTCGCCAACGATGTCGATCCGGTGTTTGACCCGAAGCCAGTCACGTGGCGCCGCTATCCTGCGTGGCCGTCCTCTCTTCCGGAGTTGCTGGACCGCGGGCGCAGTCTCTCCTATCTCTACCAGGCGACCAAGCTGTTCCAGCGCATGCACGAGCTCGAAACGGCAAGATCTGCCCCGACGCCTCCGAGCATCACTCGACATGTCCGCTGGCCGGAGTCGCTCCAGGCCCTGCGAACGATTGCTGACCTCTCCAGAACACGCGGGATTCAATTCTTGCTTGCTACGAACTCGAGCACGGACCCCGAATTCTTCCTTGCGTTGAAGCACGCCGGGATCGACGCGATTTCCCTGGGGCCTGCGTGGGACGCCGTGCCTCCCGGACAACGACATGTAAGCCGCATCGACCCTCATCCGAGCGCCAGCGTACATGTCGAATTCGCGACGCGCCTGCATGAGGAGATTCAGAGTCGAGGTTGGCTCGATGCCACGAGGGCGCCCTGAGAGAGCTTAAGCATCTGCTGACAGATTTCGTGCGGGAGGGAAATCCTTCCGCGGAGTCCTATGGCCGCCTGTTCCTCTATTTCCTCGAAGGATTCCTGGCTTGCCGCAGCCCCATGGGTGCCACGGCTCGATATCCCGGCATGTTCAGCTCGAACGGCCGTGCCATGGACGATCTCGAAGGCTTTTCGCGCCTCGCTCCGATGATCGCCGCCTGGCTGCACGGCGGAAGGCCGTCCGATATAACGCTCGAAGGCCGTGGCTCGGTTGATCTGGTCGATCTCCTCCGCACGGGCATCGTGGCGGGCACCGACCCGGCTTCCCGCGAGTACTGGGGCGACATCAAGCATTGGGGTCAGGCCGTTGTCGAAGCGGCGGATGTCGCCCTTACGCTTTGGCTGACGAAAAGCCAGGTGTGGAACGGCCTCGCGGCCGCAGAGCAGGAGCGGATAGGACGGTGGTTGGGACAGGTCAACGGCAAGCGGATTCCCGACAACAACTGGCATCTCTTCGTCGCGCAGGTGAACGCGGTCCTGGCGGCTCTGGACCAACCATCGGATCCCGAGGAGATGCAGCGCCACTATCTGCGGGCCAGGAGCTTTCACATCGGCGACGGGTGGTTCAAAGACGGCGACATGCCGGGCAGGCCGAGTTTCGATTACTACAACGCCTGGGGATTTCACTATCAGCTGCAATGGCTGAGACGTATTGCACCAGGGCTGGATCCGGAATTCATCGATACGGCGCTGGCAGAGTTCGTCGGCAACTACAAGCACTTTCTTGGGCCGCGGGGATTCCCGATGATAGGTCGTAGCGCCTGCTATCGTATGGCTGCGCCGGTCCCGCTGATATTTGCCCAGGAGGATCGGCGGTGCGCCGTAAGTCCGGGCGAGGCGCGGCGAGCCCTTGACGTGACATGGCAATATTTCATTCGCAATGGCGCACTCGCGCAGGGTAATGTGACGCAAGGGTATTTCCGAGCGGATCCGCGCTTGCTCGAGAACTATTCCGGCCCTGCGAGTTGCCTGTGGTCGCTTCGTTCGCTGATCGTGGCGCTCTCGCTGCGCCCGGACAGTCCTTTCTGGATCGCGGCGCCTGAACCGTTACCTGTCGAGCGCGGCGACTTCGAGCTTCAGCTTCGGCAGCCCGGCTGGACATTGATCGGAAATCACAAGAGCCCTCGTGGTGACGATCCGGACCGGCAACCTCGATGATCCACCGCTTGCGAGCCATCGGCTCCTCGATCGTCTCGCCGAGTTGGTTACCCGCAAGCCTCGCCGGCCGAAGAACCACGCCGCGAAGTACTATCGATCACGATACGATTCCAGCCAACCCCTACGGTGAGGAATCCTGATGCGGAAGGCAGGTCGCCGCATTCCGGTGGACCAGATCCGTCTGACCTCACCTAATCTTCCGCTCCCAGCCGATTTCCGATCTGTTTCGCGACGATGGCGTAGTCGAGGCAACCGGAACGCATCGCGGCGATGCCTTGGCGCATCTCGACAATTTCGTGCTCGCGCATTTTCGCCAGCCTTTCGATCGCGTGTGGCCAGCCCCCGGTCGGCACGGCAATGCAATTCTTGCCGTCATCAAGCTGGAATGCCGTATAGATCCAGGTCGTGCGCGCTCAGGACGGGGATGCTTCCCCGCAAGAGAGCCTCCATCGGGCGATGCGTAACCATCGAGTAGCCTCGCGGGCACAGCGTGAAGTCGGAGCGCGACAGTACGTCGACGAATTCGCCGGGACCGAGTGCCGCGGGCGCATCGTCGGAGTACTCGAGCCAATACATCGACTTGTCCGTATTCAAAGTACCGGTGCCCCCGTCGTCCGACCGGAACAGCGAACGCACGCTGTCCAGTATGCGCGTGCGGATATCCGGATCCCGGCTGCCCAGGAAATTGGCAAGCACGTCTCGTCTCGTCTCCGGATCCCAGTCGCGGGCGTGTATGGCGCGGAAGGAGTCCTCGTCGTCGAGGAATTGCGAATGAACATCGAAGCCCAGGGCGTGCCGTGTCCTGAACAACCCATGGAGATCGCGCGGGTAGAAGCCGTCCTTGTACAGCACCCGATCGATTTTCGTCGCGTGGGCAGCGAGCTTGCGCGCTTCGAGCCACTGCCGCGTCATCGCACCGCCCCAAGGCTGGCTGCGGTCACCGGCGCTGACGACGGAGATCCTTTTTGCCAGCAGTGCGAGCCGGTTGGCGGCCGCAAGTGCGTCCGCCGGTCGCGGGAACACCTGGATGATCAGGCGGTCGATGACGGGAGGTAACGCGAATTCGCCGTTTGAAACGATGCGAACGCCGGGCGTACGGGGCAGGCGCGTTTGTGCATAGGTAGGAGGCCGCTGGCGATGCTCGGGGTCGGCGACCCAGACGATCACGTCATGCCCACCGTAGGACAACGCCTTTGCGATCGTGTAGGTGAGCGAGTCGGGGCGAAAAACGAGGTGCCAGATTTTCATGGGTCGGCGCCATGGCCGTCACGTGCGACGCCTCAGTCGAGCTCGAATTTCGATTCGTAGTTCTGGCGCAGGGCAGGATTCTGGTCTTCCTTGCGCAGCAGGCAGTTGCCCACGGCCAGCACCTCGATCTCAGTGCCCATGAAGCAGCGAAACGCATCTTCGGGAGTGCACACGATCGGCTCGCCGCGCACATTGAAACTGGTGTTGACTATGACCGGGCAACCAGTCAGGGCCTTGAAGCGGCTGATCAGCGCGTGATACCGCGGATTGGTGTCCCGGTGCACGGTCTGGATGCGTGCCGAATAATCGATATGGGTTACAGCAGGGATCGAGGATCGAGGCACATTGAGCCGATCGATCCCGAACAGCGCCTTCTGACCGTCGGTCATCGGGATGCGGTGTTGCGACGCCACGTCGGCCACCAACAGCATGTACGGGCTGTCGGCGTCCAGCTCGAACCACTCGGCCAAGTCCTCACGAAGCACGGACGGCGCAAACGGCCGGAACGACTCGCGATACTTGACCTTCAGATTGAGCAACTTCTGCATCGTGGGCGAGCGGGCGTCCCCGAGGATCGAACGCCCTCCAAGCGCCCGCGGGCCGAACTCCATCCTGCCTTGGTGCCAGCCCACTGCCTTGCCGTCGGCTAGCGCGCAGGCAACCCGGTCGATCAGCGCCTCGTCCGCCACCGACTCGAACACCGCGCCGGCGGCCCGCAGCCGGTGCTCGATGTCGGCGTTGGCATAGGCGGGACCGAGATAGGAACCCCTCATGCCATCGGCGGCTCCGTTCAAGTTCCGGGGCCCGCCCTTGTACATATGGGCGGCAACCAGAGCCGCACCCACGGCCCCGCCGGCATCGCCGGCCGCCGGCTGCAACCACATCCTGTCGAACGAGCCTTGCCTCTCGAGCTTGCCGTTGGCCACGCAATTGAGCGCAACGCCGCCGGCAAGGCAGAGGTTCCTTTCCCCCGTCTCGCGTGCGACGGCGGCGGCGAGTTTCAATACCACCTCCTCGGTCACTGCCTGGACCGAAGCCGCCAGATCCATTTCGCGCTGGGTGAGCGGTGCCTCGGGCTTGCGTGGTGGCGCGCCGAACAACGCATCGAAGCGTGCGTTGGTCATCGTCAGACCGGTACAGTAATCGAAGTAGTCGAGATTCAGCCGGAAACTGCCGTCGTCCTTGATGTCGATAACGTTCTGCTTGATGACGTCGAGATACTTCGGCTCGCCGTAGGGGGCGAGGCCCATCACCTTATATTCGCCCGAATTGACCTTGAATCCGGTGTAATAGGTGAAGGCGGAGTAGAGCAGCCCGAGCGAGTGGGGGAAGTGGATTTCACGGATGACCTTCAGCCGGTTGCCTTCCCCAAAGCCAGCGAGGTGGTGGTCCACTCGCCGACACCGTCCATCGTAAGCACGGCCGCACGCTCGAACGGCGAGGGAAAGAAGGCGCTGGCCGCATGGCTCAGGTGGTGCTCGGAGAACAGCAGCTTGCTCCGCCAATCGACGTCGCTGGCCAAAGTCTTGAGCTCATTGACCAGCAAGCTCTTCTGGAACAGTTTCTCTTTCAGCCACAGAGGCAGCGCCTGCCGGAACGACGTAAAACCGCGCGGAGCGAACGCAAGGTAGGTTTCCAGCAAGCGTTCGAACTTCAGGAATGGCTTGTCGTAGAACGCGACCAGGTCGATATCGGCGGGCTGTACTCCGGTGGCCTGCAGGCAGGAGCGAATCGCCTGGTGTGGAAAGCCCGGATCGTGCTTGACCCGCGTGAAGCGCTCCTCCTGCGCCGCGTACTCGACGCGGCCGTCGATCACCAGTGCGGCCGCCGCGTCGTGGTAATACGCGGAAACACCGAGAATGCGCATGTCTTAGAACAGCGTGTAGATAAACGGCGCTACAGCCGAGCCTTGAGCCAGGACAAGCAACCCGCCCAGCACCAGCATCACCATGATGATGGGCAGCAGCCATAATTTCTTGCGGACCCTGAGGAACTGCCACAGTTCACGTAGGAAAGCCATGTTCGGGTTCCTTCAAAATTGGTTCGGAAGCCCAGCGGGATCGGGGCCCGGTGGGTCGCGCTTGACCCAATAGGTGGGCGCAGATGGTTCAAAGCGGCGCTTCATCGCATCGCGGCCTGCCCGTCGCATCACCCACGCTATCGGGGTGAACAGGCCAAAGAAGATGATGCCCAGTACGATTGGGCTGACGACGCGGTTAAGCAGCTCGGCCAGTTTCATCCAGGCACGATTCGCCGGCGCCAGCAACTCGGGCTTGCCCAGCGTCACTACCAGGGTCAGAGCGGAGAGCCCGAACGCCCAGGAATAGAGCGCGCCGCCACGCCACCACAAAAACGCTCCCAACAGCCCGAACACGACCACGAACAGCGTGCCGAACGAACGATTGGTGGGTAGAGGCGCCGTTTTCACTGATTCTGGGTGCATATGACGATTTGCGCGCAATTCTAACCGTACCGCAACGTGAGGCTACAACGTTCAACTACAACAAGTCAGGTTGCCGTACTCCATTGGCGACGCCGGGTCGGGCAGAAATCATCTTGCAGGTCCGCGGTCCCACATTGCCAAACTCCGCCGGAAGGCCTGTTGCCGATGCAAGCTCCGTGCCAAACACGCTGGCACGACGTGATATGCGGAAAACGCAGGGCAGGTCAGAACCCTTCACCCAAGGCCAGATCCTTGGCCAACCATCGGGCCAACTCCAGGTTGCCGGCAGGCGTGAGGTGCCCGTCACCCTTTATGTAGAATTCATCGGGCCACGCTCGGCCGGTATAGTCAATTGTGTGAACTCCGGACGCAGTCAGGCAGGACGCGATCCTTCGGCCAAGCCCTTCCTTGTCGCGCCCAGGCCGAAAGGCGAAATTGAATTTGTCGTTGTCCATTTGCTCCCGTGGTGCCCGATAGGACTCAAGGATGAACTTGCGCGTCAATAGCGCGCGGCCGGCGACATGAACACGCCGATCGAACTGTCCAGCAACTGTGCCATCCATCGAGTGATCTGGTTGCCGCGCACGTCGTACTTCTCGGCCAGTTCCGCCAGCGTCTTGTCGCCCTTCATTGCCGCCAAGACCACCTTCGCATTGAACGCCGCCGTGTAGTTCTGTCTCGGCCTTCTCATTGCACGGTTCTTATTGCGGGCAATTTTCTCGCCCTAAGCGCAGGTCCTTCACCTAAACGGTAGTCTTGATTTCCCAGGTCAGTTCTGCTTGCGAAACTTGCGACGTGTCTGCAAAACCATTGACGGAACGCAACAGCTACTGCCAAATTGAATTAGTTACGCTCGTTTTCGAGTCGTGACTTCACGGACTCGGGGTCCGTCAAAGCACCGGACAGAATATCCAGGATAAGGTCCTTCGTAACCAGCATCGGGGCGAACGAGACGTCGACCTCAAGCGACGAACGCTGGTAGGGCATCTTTATCAGGAATGGCAGTTTCCGTGTTCTTTTCCCGTCGTATAGCTTCACGTGTCGCCACTCATGGTCGGCGGTGAGCAAAATAGCGCTGGAATCCCATAGCCCAGCCTGCTCGAGCGACCGCCGCAACTCGCCGAACAACCGATCGGCCAGAACGAGATTGCCGAAATACCCCAATTTGGACGTATTGAACAACGTCAGCCCCTTGGTACGCTCGTCATAGAGATCCGGGCCGTGGGGAACCGGTGCGTGAATGTAGATGAAGTCGTACCTCCGGTCCGCGACCACCTGCGGTGCATGCTCCATGAAGTACTCATAAGTGCGCACCCCGTTTATGCGTCGGTATACCGGGGTAATCCCGGTGAGCTGCGAATATATCTCGCGTGCCACCGAGTTCGTGGCCCGTATGGCATAGGTGTTGATGGAGTTCCACGAACAGTACGAATAGTCGCGATAAAATATCCGACAGTACGGATGATAAATTCCCATGATCGCCGTGGTTGCGCCGAGTCGCTTGGCCTCACCTATGGCAGTCGGTTTATCCTTCCAGTCAAACAGAGTCTTCCGCTCGTCGGAATCAAGATAGAAGTCGAGTTCGCGCTCGGACTTCGATCCACTCGTATTGATGTGCTGTCCGAACAGGAATGATGGGATGGCCTGCATCGTGTCTTTCGAAGGGCTCTCGGCATTGAGCGCGAAAATCGACTCGTTGCGAAATCGCAGCAGTTCGGGAAGGTCGGTCCCCGGCGGGCGATCCAGGAATGCGAGCCGCAGATCAAGCTCGTCGAAGATCAGCCAAACGACTCGTTGAGCCGGTCTGGCGGCATCCGAGACTGGCGCTAGGCTCACCTCATCGGGAATCTGGTTTTCGGTGCGCGACAATGCGACCATCTGCCAGACAGTTTGACCGACAGTCATCAGGCCGAACGGCGCGAGGATGAGCAGTGTCGTGGCTACAACTTTCGTCACCAGGGGCAGTCGGAAGAACAACAGATACGGTACGCCCAACGCCACGAGGCCACCGATTGGAATGGCGACCCAGGTATTGTCTTGCAGCCAGTAGATGGTTTTCGAGTCGATGTGGAGCGCGCTGCGAGCGAAGCTCAAGGGAAACACGAGCAGCCCGAGAAAGGCGATGCGAGAAACCTTGTTCAGCCAGTCGACATCCAGCTTTCGAACCATGCCCAAACAGGCCCAGAGAATGAGCGTCCAGCCGACCACGTTCAACAGCGCGGCAACGTAGCTCTGGACAGTATAGTTCGGCATCCAGTACAAATCACGGCTGCCGAAAAAGACGAGCTCCCGCCACACCGTGAGGAAGCTCATATTGACCAGGGAGAAGCAGACGAGGAAATCGTATCCTGCTTGGTATCGCCTTTGCATGGTCGCCGCGAGGCTTGGATGCGGGCCGTTACGCGGTCAACGGCAGCGCTCAGTGTTGGCGGTCGTCTTCACTGGCTTCATCGACTGATGCAACTTCGTCCGGTTTTTTCGACGATTTCGTAAAGAACGTTTTGATCCGATGCCAGTAGAGCTTCAGGGTAATGACGGCTCCAGCCAGCGCGGCGATCGCCCCTTGTATGATGATGGTGGCGGTACCGGGGTCCAGGTAGGCGTACGAAGAGGCACTGTAGAATACGGACAGCGCGCCGAAGAGGCCGGTTAAGACAACGGGTTGGAGCTTCATTTAGTATCCTGTACGTAGATAGGCGCAATAATCCCGGTTAGCCCTTTGCCCTGAAGGCGAACAGCACGCGGTTGTCAGAGGAGACTCTTTCCTCATCGGTGATCTCTGCGCTAGCTTCCAGTCCAGCCCGGAAGCTCTCCTCGCTGTACTGGTCAAAGATATCGGTACGCAATGCAAGCATGCGTTGGACGGTAGGGTCGGTCTTCTGCACAAATTCGATGACCCCGGTGGGAGCCATTGAGGCAAGCCAACGAATGACCTCGTCTAGCGGAATGTTTCTCCCGATGGAGAGGTGATGCTCAAAGGCGAGTGCCAGAATCGCATCGGGTTTTCCACGGGAAAGAACCGACCTTCTTTCTTCCATTCCCCAGCCCTGGTTTGGCGTGGGATTAGCCGCATCTTGATAGACCACCTGCAACGCTAGCTTGAAGTCCCGACTTCGGGCGTAAGCCCTGTCCAAGGCACCGTGGTCGATATCGAAACCGACCACATACTTGGCCCCGGCTTTGAGGGCGGTTTCGCTGAACTCGCCGGTATTGCAGCCTAGATCCCAAACCATGCCTGGCTTTGTGGTGTCGACGAAACGTGCAATGAACGCGCGCTTCGCAACGGCTTCGGCGGAACTGTAGGTTCGGTCTTCCTCGTAGTTCTCCCAAGTCGATTCACCCGTATCTTTGGGGCGAAGCTGGGCAATCCAGCTTCGTAGGCTCAGCAAGAGTGCACGGTATTGCGACCGGGGAAGCTTGCGGTCTTTCAACTGCCGCAAATTGGCGGTGCTGCGCTTGCGAGCGGACTGCTGCACCTTCGACGGCAAGGTGACGTTAGTGAAGATCTTCCACCCGAGCTTTCGCCAACCAGGAATTACCCGATTGAGTTGCTCGGTCTCGATTCCTTCTAGGGTACCTCGGTACCACGCGTTGTGCGGAATCCCCGCTACCGCGCGCAAGAGCAGGGGATTGAGGAATTGCTCCGCGAATTGGCGTTGGCCAACCCAGAACTCACCATCGTTGTAACGTCGCAGCGACAAGACGTCGATAAAGATCGGTTTGGAACCAATGAACTGAACGTTGTATGCGCTTGCGTCCGATAGCGTTAGTCCTCTTTCGAGTGCGAGCACCTGCAAGTCCAGGTGCAACAACGCTGCCGCCTTTAGTGACGAAAAGCCCCATTCGTAGGGAAACGACACCCAGGGAACCCGATCGTGTTCCAGCACATAGACAACGTCCCGCAGGGCGACCGCGAAAGCGTGAGGTGGGATCTCCCGGGTAGGGATGACCAGACCACGTTTGATGAATTCGGCCAGCGCACCCGAGTCACGGACGAACTCGTAATCGGCCTTTGCCCGATCAGTGACGGTCCGGACGATGCGCCCATCGAGGTCGTACACATGACCGGACGGGTCACGATAGGAACCGCTTTCTCGGACGAGGCGGGACAATAATTCGGAGCGTTCTTCCAATTTCATCCATTCTCTTTACGATCGACGAACATCGACATCTCGGGCCGGGCCCGAGATGGTGCAGAAATTATAGTCCCAACCAGTAGCGTCTGTTCTTACTTTCTGTTGGCTGGTGTGCTTGTCCGGGACAAGTCTCGTCACCGGAGACCTCGAGCGATTGTCTCTGCAAGCAGCTGATAGCCGCGATCAACGAGATGGCAATCGTCGATGAACAACGATTCCACAACGTGGTCGAAAGCGTCGCGCATGCTGACGTACGGAACATTTGGCAGCGCCGAGAGACTCGATTCCAGGTCCTGCCGGTACCGCGGAAAAACATTCTCCACCCCGCGTGAAGCGAACGTGAATCGCGTTCGGGTCGCGACTTCTTCCGGTGTCAGATTCTTGCGGGTACTGTACAGGTCCGGTTGCATGAATATCATGTAGCGCCTGCCGTGCCGCGCGGCGAACTCGGAGCTGATGCGGTGGAATTCGGCAACCTGCGCCGCGGCCTTGACCGACCGGGCGGCGTCATAGGCGGGCGCATTTCCGGCACGCTTCGATCCAACGTCCACCATTTCACGAAAATACACTACCAGTCGCCAGATACCCAAGGAGCCGCCAACTTTTCGGAGGGCCGTCAACGTATCCATTGGGCGGAGCTGCGCCGTTACCGCTTCCGCGAGCATCCTCGCCTCCGGACGCTGGAGCACCCCGCCGTCATCATGCATCATGGTCATGACGTCGTTGTACCCCGTCAGGCTTACGATAATGTCGGGATCGAACTTATCCAGGAATTCGATGAGGACCGTCATCTCCTGTCGCGCGCCGTAACCCCAGAACGCACCACTCATTACGCGATATTCTTTCGTTCCTCCCGCGTTCAACAGTCGCTCGAGTTCTCCCCGCACAGTCTTTTCGTTTCCCGAAGCGCCGATACCCCAGGCCGTGGAGCCGCCCAGAAGCAGAATGCGCGTCTCTCCTGGATGCCGGGGCGAAATTGCCGCGTCCCGGAAGCCAAGGCGATTCGTCTGAATGGTAGGCAAGGTCAACTCCGGTTTGGACAGGTATCCGAGGAACGGAAGGTACCGCCGTTCCATCCGATTGATGTCCCAGAGGATCGCCTTGGCGCCCGGACCTTCATTGAAGTAGGAAAGCGTCTACGCGCGGATCGCGTTCGGCCTGGATGAGGGCTCGCTTATCCGGGTCCAGCGGATAAAGAAACCGCCCCGCCAACTCGAGAGCAAGCAGCGAGAACGACGACCGGAACCAGGCTAAACGCTACGATCTTGAGCTTGGACTGCATCAGATCCCCCGCATTACTTCATGTGGAACGCGACGACGACAGAAGTGCTTCGAGTTGAGTCAAGTAGACAACCTGGAGCGGGGCGATCCAGCTAGCGCGCCTTCGCAAGTCGGTTCCCGTCGCAATTGCAAGCGACAGCAGACGGCGAGCAGTTGTTCCGCGATTGACCAGCCTACCAGTTCCGCGAACCGCGACATTAGCGCTCGCTGCCGCGAAAAAACGGCGATAGTGCCAGTTGCTTTCCTTTGGTGGCGCCGTTTCGTCTCCATCAAACGATATGTCGCGGAACTCGGGGTGCATCCGATGGATCGTCTCCGTGTGGAACGACTTGTCCATGTACATTTCGGCCGGGAGCGAACCGAGAAACTCGAACAGATCGTGATCGAGATAAGGCGTAATCGCGCTGATGCCGGCTCGCTGGTGGATCGCGAAAGGAAGAAGGGCCCCGCACCGGCGCGTCCGGTTCCAGAAATTGAACGAACTCAGCGGAATCGCGGCGCTGCCGTGGCGCCTCAGCTCGACGGCCACACGTTCCACAGCCAACTCCCTTCCAAAACGCCGCGCAGCGTCGAGCGAAAGCACGCGCGCCAGCGCTTCTTCGCCGACTCGCCACGACCAGCTGTCGACGAGACTTGCGGCGAGATCCGTGATCTGGCCTTGTGCGAACAGATCCGCCTGTCCTTGGTCGAGGTAGTGTCCTGCGGAAAGCGCGTCGCCGGCAAGTCCGTCGTAAATTATTGACGTCGAACGCGATATCTGTCGATAAAAATCCACTGCCCACGCATGCTCGATGGCACCGTAGCTGGTCTGTCGATTCTTGTCGATCTCCGCCTTCAGCCGAGAACCCGGTTGCCCGATGACACGATGAGAAATGCCGAGCCGGTCGCATAGCAAACGAGCGATCCGGATGTTTCCCTCGCGATACGGAGGAAAGTCGTGCGTCGTATAGCACACGCTCGGTCGGCATCCGAGAGCGTTGAGCGCCAGCAGAATATGCCGCGAGTCGCGGCCTCCGCTGAGCGGCAGTCCGAAGGACACTTCCTTTGATACCCTGCGCCGGACCGCCTCCCGGAAACGCTCGCCGTATTCGTCGATGGCCGCCCGCCGCGAAAGCCTCTGCGGCGTCGGGAACCAATATTCGCCCGTCACCGATGGGGTGCCGCCGGACCAGTGAACCTGGCCATTCGGGGGAACCATACGAATCGCGCGGAAAATGGTGTCGTCCCCTACGAGCCAGCCGAGTCGGAGGAACGTGGCGACGGCGCCGTCATCGAGTTCCGGCGGTGCGCCACACTCGATCAGCTGCTCGACCGAATCGGACACCCCGAACTCGTTCGCCGTCGCGTAGTAATAGAGCGGGAAGAATCCAAACCGGCAGTTGCGCACCGCCACTTGCTTGCCGTCCCAGTTCCATTCCCCGAAAATCTCCTGCCCGTTGTGCAGGCTCTCGGGAAGATTGACCTGACCAAGGCGCTCGGTCGGCGTCCCTGTCACATTTGGGACGCCAGCGCGCAATTGCACCCGCAGAAAGGGGCTCGTGGCTAGTCACGTCGCGTCCCTGTCGCGTATTGAACAATAGTCGAGCCCCCGACGATCGCTGACTCGACGTCTTCGTCGGCACCTTGGTTTCACTTACGAACTCCCCGACTTCTTGTAGATCAGCGCAATGCCGACTCGTAATCCTTCTGGCGCCACCGGTCGACCTCACCGCGCAGTGCCGGAATGGGTAACAGCAAGAACGCGCTCGTGTACACGATTACCCCAACGGTCACCATCGCGACAAGATAGGACAGCGGTCGAGTCAAACCAGTGCCGCCAGCGAAAGATGCGAGACTGCGAGACTTGCGAACAGGATGGAATTCAGAAGCAGCGCCGGTGCGACGGACCTCAGGAGATCGCGCACGCGTGCAGAAATGATTCGCGTGACCGCTGCGTAGAGACATACCGTGTAGATCAGGTGGCTGACAACCAATCCCCATGCAACGCCCGTCAATCCCCAGCGCAGACCGATCAGGCTGCCGGCCACGGCAAGCACGAGCCCGATTGCGTCGACCATGATCTTCTGAGTCAGGCGATCCTGTGCCGACAGAACGAGACCGCACGGGATGAAAATGACCCGGATAAAGCCGACAACGATCAACACTCGCAGCGGCTCCGCTGCCGGCAGCCACTTCATGCCGTACACGACCTCGATGAATGCCTCGGCGACCCACCAAAGACCGACGAGACATGGTCCGATGTAGACGAAGAGAAGAGCGATCATTCGGAAGAAAAGGTACTTGGTCGTATCAAGATCGTCCTGCACCATGCTCATAGCGCGGAACACGGTGTGACTCGTGGGCGGCACAATCAGCCGGTTGGAAATGCGAACAAGGCTGTCCGCCTTGTTGAAGATCCCGAGCGAGGCGGGGCCGGCTAGCTTGCTGATGATCAGATTGATCGAGTCCACCTTCAGGTGACTGAGAACGTCGCCGGCAGTGACCTGAAAACCATATCGGCTGTGCTTGCCAAAGACGTCGCGGTCGAAACAGAAACGCACTCGAAGCGGGGTTATGAAGAAATACAGCACGTTAGCGATAATCGCCCCCACCAGTCCGGAGAGCGTCAAGCTCCAGACCCCCATTCCCAGTGCCGCCATGGTCACGCTCGCGGCACCGGTGCACGTGCCACTGACGAAGCCGACGATGGCGCGCTTTCCGAACGCCATCTCGCGGGCGAGCCACGCAATTCGGACGAACGAAAATGATCTGAGGACAAAACTGAGCGCCGAGACACGCAAGAGGTCCCGATAGAGGGGGTTCTCGAAGTAATCTGCAAACCAGGGAGCGATTCCGTAAAAGGCCGCGTAGATCGCCAGGCCAACTGCCAGCTGCAGCGTGAAGACGCCGTCGAATTCCCGCAATTCGACAGTCTTGGCGCGAATGAGCGACTGCCCCATCCCACCGGCAGCCAGCATGCCGACGAATCCTGTAAGAATCTGGATCGTCACGATCATCCCGAAATCCGCGGGGACCAGCAGACGCGCCAACGCGATGCCAAAGGAAAATTGAAGTATCTCGCCGCCCACATTGCCGAGCAGGAGCCACTGCACACCGGTGCGTATTTTCTGGCCTAGGTTCACGATCAGTGTCCGGTCAATTTCCGGCGAAACATGCGGCCATGCGCGCCAGTCCTGCCGGAGTCATTGGCAGTTTCAGCGGCGCGGCACGTTGCTTCTGCATGGGATCTCGAAGGTCCGTAACGACCGGTCCTACCACGCTGTCCAAAGATCCGCCGAAGTCGAAGTCCGCACATGCTTCTGGTTCGGTCCTGGACTCCTGCGTTTGACTGGACAGAGTGTCCGGTACAACGGGCACGCCATTGCCGGCCTCCGAGCGTCTCCCGGACAATGCGGCGCGTAAAGTCTACGCAATTGTCGGGCCAGGATTCCAGACGCAGTGCGGTGGACCGCCATGCTTCAATCGAACCGCTGGGTCGGTCTGTTGCCGGATTGAGAACGACTGGGACGCGGCGTGGTCGATGGGGTAGCTGCGTGCAAGGCCAATGCGGGGAGCGCTGCGTGCACGCCGCACCGACGGATGGGCTCGCCAGATCGATACCGGCGAAGGTGGAATTACCCGCACGATCAGACCGACGAATACAGACGGCGACCTGCCTTCGGCTCGCGAAATCAGTGACGTCTATGTGTTGGCGACCGAAGCCGAGCCGGACGCATCCGCCATCCATTCGTGTTCAGGAGACATCCATGGATTTCGCGATGCCGCGCAACCATTCCGCTGTTGCCCGGCGGATGCGCCAGAACCGTGGCGTACGCCTGGGCGCCGGAATGCGTCCGAGCTTGACGGATTCCGCCATTTCGGCACGCGCTTCGTCGATCAGCTCCGCGACGCGGTGCTTGTAACCGAAGCTCGCTGCGAGCCCGCCGACCTGTGTCTCGAATTCTCGGATTTCCTGATCGGTCCATTGATCCACGCCGCGCTTTCGCCAGAAGGCATGGGGTCTGCTGACGCGAAGGGCGTCGAATTCGGTCCTCGAGATCTTGGACTGGAATCCAAGAAATTGGGTCAGCTCCAGGTACATCGGGTAATCCAGATCCTCGATGCGCGCAACCCGGTAACTTTCGCGCGGCAGCGCCTCGAGCGCCTCGAGGGCGCGCTCGTTGAAGGCCTTCCAGAACCAGGCAACCTTGCCGACCTGGGTCATGCCGTTCCAATCGCGGAAGAATTCGCCTTGCGGGGAAACCCTGGCAAAGTAGGTGAAGATGCGTTCATCATTCTGGCCCTGATATCCAGCGGCAAGCTCGGGGTTCTGCACCGAATAAGGCCTGCGATAGAAGCCCTTGTGCGCAAAGGACGTCACCACACCGTCGGGGCGCCGGATCAGGAACAGGAATTTGGCACCGAAGCGCTCGTGGATCTCCTTCACCGATAGCGACAGGTAGGGACTCGCCTCGAACGAGTACGAGCGCAGTTCCAGGTCGGCCTTTATTTCAATTTCTTTCGCCGCAAGGAAACCGTCGTCGTCCACCGGCAGCCGATGCCATTTGCAATATCGATGGAACGCTTCGTTCTCGGGGTTGCGCTCGTGGGAGCTCGCGACGTCCGGCTCCCGTGCCATGGCCTCGTAGAGGAACAAGGTGCCGCAGCGTCCGGTGCCGATCGCGAATCCGACCTTGTTGCTGAAGCTCATCGAGTTTGCCTTGCGGAAATGTCGTCACGGACCGCGAATTTGGCGACGCTTGGCTCGGCGGAGGCGTTCCTCGCGCCAGGAGTCTTAGACTCCTGTTCAAATTGTACTGTTCACCGATTCGCGAATAATGTGCACGATTATTGCATAGGACGCAGGCGTCGATCACAATGCCGGCGGCGGTTCGATGGCGCATTTGCCGGTCGAATGAGCGATTGGCGACGGGGCATGTGTTTGCGGAATTAGCGTTATCATTGTAAAGGAGCGGATAATTCTTGCGACGTTATGGGTTTGTGCATGTTCAACTGGGTTCCTACGGCAACGGAACCGACACGCATGACGCCATTAAAGTGCCGCCAAATTGCGGCGGCCATTTTTGTCGTGATGATCTTCGCGCCAACCGATGCCTACGGCCAGTCTCGGCAGCCCGCGTCTCGCCAGTCACGGAAGCCCACGGCAGCGGAGATAGCGCAGTTGCCGAAGTTCTGCTGGGCGCAGCTCAAGGTTCCGAATACCGACGGGGACGAGTTCCATGTCCACAATTGCGGCGCCTCCTGGAACCACTATTGTGGCGGGCTGCTGAACATCATGCGGGCGAAATCCAGTACTGCCGACAATAAGGCACGAATGATCAATTTGAGTGCTGCCGCCAATGTGATCCGCTATACCGAGAACGGGATCAAGGATTACCCGCGGTGTTCCATTCGCGAACACATCGAGGCCTCGAAGGCGGAAGTCTTGATTTTGCAGAAGGTATACGGTGGGAAGCCGTCCGACGCCAAGTGACGTTGCCGTGACGACGGTTCGCGCTCGGCGCTCTCGCCGCTTCCGGAACGCGTGGCGAGCGCTGCGTTGAGCGTGTTGTTCGACACGCCGTTGGAGCGGACGCTCGCCGGATGCTGGAGCGGTATCGACGTGGCCTGCAGGCGGGCATTTTTCGCCGCCATTGGCGTGAACATCCTCGCGTTCGGGTGGGAGATGACGAATCTCACCCTTCATCACGACGACCTGATTCACCTCTTCATCCAGGACACGATTCTGGGACACTATCTGGGGCGCTTTGGCCATGGGTGGCTCCACTACTTCACACAGGGCCACTATTTAATGCCGTTCCTGCAGATGCTGCAGGGCATTGTGCTGATGAGCGCCTACGGTGTGCTCATCGCGCACTTCTGGGGTCTGCGCCGGTCCGTGGATATCGCTTTGGTGGCGGCGATCATGTGCGTCTTTCCCTACGTCGCGCAAGTCTATCAGTACAACACGACGATGGCTCCGTATCCAGCCGCGCACCTTCTGGCGGCGCTGGCCGTCGTGCTGGCGGCGCGGGGGACGATCATTCCGGTCGCGACCGCGACGCTGTTGTATGTGGCGGCGTTTTCCATCTACCAGGCGGTTGTCGCCAATGCCGCAACCGTATTCGTCATCTGGCTCCTGAGCCGGCACCTGTTCGCCGGCGAGGGTGAAGGCCTCCTGGCACCGAAGACGGTGCGGGCCACGGTGGCCGTGATCGTTTCGGCGATCGGCGGCGGCCTCATCTATCTGGCGATCGTATCACTGATGAACCTGGCGCCGGACACCATCCATTCTTCGGAAGAGGCGTTCCACCTGCGCGGTGTGCTGACGCCGTTGCAGGGGATCGCGGAGATCTGGCAAGGAACGCGCAGCTTTTTTCGGTGGCCGGAAAACTATTTTCCGGACTACCTGAAGGCGCTCCAGCTCGCATTTCTGGCTGCAGCCGGGCTGTTCTGTGTCCTGCTGCCCGTGCGTCCGGGCGCGAAGATCGTGGCGGCCGCTCTGCTCGTGCTTGCGAGTTTCGCGCCGCGCGTGTTGCAGTTCCTGGCTCCCAAGGGCAACTTCCACAGCCTCGCACTTACCGGCTACGCGGTCCTCATTGCAGGCGCCGTGATGATCGTGAACCGGGTACCGCGCACCGTCGTGCGAAACCTGTCGCTCGTTCTGTCGACGATCCTCATTGCGGGCTACGTGATGCAATCCAACTGGATCTCGACGGTGAATTACCTCAACACGCTCGCCCACTATACGACCCTGACCCAGGTGCTGGCACGAGTCAGATCGATTCCGGACGCGCAGTGGGACGGCAGAAAGATAGCGGTGGTCGGATCGTACGAAATGTCGACAGACTACCCGTTCAAGCTGGCGACGGGCGTTGCGACACGGTTCATGGACGCGAAACACATGAGCCTGCTCGCTCGCCTGATGCGGGATCAGGCGACCTTCGTGGCCGCGGACGAGACAATGCCCAGGGTCCTTGACTTCGCGGCGACCCATCCGCGGTGGCCGCATCCCGCCAGCGTGGGAGTCGTCGACGGCATGGGGGTCGTGGTGTTCGCGAAGCCTACGATGGCGGGGAAGTAGCTGCCGTCCGCAGGATTGCCGCGCGCGGCCAGGCTTAAGGATCGGCTTGTCCGTCGATCCGCACGCGCATCCGGGGCCGCGTCAGTTCCACGCGAGGCCCCACGTCGTCTTCGATGCCAACCATGCTCTCGACAAGGTACGACGGGCGGGCCTTGATTTCGTCGTAGATCTTCGCGATGTATTCGCCGATGATCCCCAGGCTGATCATGATGAAGCTCCCGACGATCAGGAGCGTGATGATCGTGGTCGTGAAACCGGAAACTGCACGTCCCTGGAACCACCCGATCAATGACTCCGCCGCAACGACAAAGCCGAAGACCAGTGTCAGCAGTCCCAGGATCGTCACGATGCGCAACGGAGCGCTCGTGAACGACACCGTGGCCGTCGTGGCGAGATCGATCAATTTCAACAGCGTCCACTTTCCCTGTCCCTTCGCCGCGCGCTCCGACGTCGAACGGAATGCTGGCGTGAGGGTATCCGACCCAGTCTGCCAAGCCGCGGTAGAAGCGTTGCTTTTCGGGAAGGCCGCGCGTGATCGCATCGACGACGACGCGGTCCAGGAGCTTGAAGTCGGATGCATTCTGCAGGTTGATTCCGCCCAGCCTCGACAAGAACGAATTGAAGAGCCCGGCTCTCATTCGCGCGAATGCCCCGTCGGTTTCGCGACTGCGCTTCACCGCGTCGACGACCATCGCGCCATCGCGCCACGCATCAATCATCTGCGGAATCAATTCCGGAGGGTGCTGAAGGTCGGAATCGATCGTAACCACGGCATCTCCGCTCGCCACCCGGAGGCCGGCCAGCAGCGCCGCCTCCTTGCCGAAATTGCGGGTGAAGCGGAGCCCCTTGATGCGGCCGTCCTTTGCCGATAGTTCCTTGACGCGGTCGAACGTCTCGTCGCGGCTGCCGTCGTCGACGACGATGAGTTCCAGGTTCATCCCGCAGGAGGCGAGAGCCTGCAGAATGACGTCGACGGCGTGCGCGATGCCGGGCGCCTCGTTGTGCGCCGGAACGACGACGCTCAGCAGCCGTTGCGGGTTTGCGGTATCACTCACTTGTCACTCACGAGGTCGACGAGGACCAGTCCCCAAATTACAGCGATGTTGATAAGACCGAGCGTCTGCGCTGCGCTTCCCATGTCTTTCGCCTGTTTGGACAAGGGGTGCGAATCGTAGGAAATGCGATCAACGACGGTTTCGATGGCCGAATTCAGGAACTCGATGATGAGGGACAGAAGCACACTTCCGATCAACAGTGCCTTGACCGGCCGTCGATTGGCAGGACCACCGCCAAAGGGATCAGGATCAGTGCCAGCAGCAAGAGCTGGCGAAACGCTGCCTCGAGACGAAAGGTCGCAACGAGACCGTCGAACGAATAGATACACGCCTTCCAGATTCGGTTGAGGCCGCCACGCGACTTGTAAGGACTTTTCTCTGGGCCTTCCATTTCGCCGTCTCCGCATCAGATCATCAAAGAATAGGGGTTCTTCCGGAATTGGTGCTGGTCGACTCTCGGTGGTTTCAGCGATGCGGTGAATTTCCCGGCGGGGAGTGACACTACACGGATCCGTGCCGCGCAACGAGCCGACCGTCGCTTACCTCCAGATGCCGGTATCCAATCAACCGGACCCGGTGGCTCCGCAGCAACTCGCGGACGGCGGGACCCGTCAACGTACGCAACTCACCCTCCCAGTCGTGGTAGCTTCGAAGTCGCGGATCGTTCACTTCCTGCGCATCGAATTGTCCAGGGTGGCACATTAACTCATAGACCCGACCGGCGCAAAGCCGCGGAATGTTCTGCGCGAAAAAGGATGGATCGAGTTTGCCGCTTGTCTCCAGGCCCAGGAAATGCGCCGCCGGGACGGCGACGCGACGACGATTGATCGTCTCGAGCGACTTCATGATCGCGCTGCGGAGAAACGAAGCGCCGGACGAACCCCATGCGAATCGCGACGTTGGAAAACGGAGGTGCGCGATGCCGTATTCCTCGGCCAGCGCACTCGCGACAGGAAAGAGCGACGGCAGCATGTGCACATGTTCATGCGAATTGAGGAACCGAACATGCAGACCGCGTTCGAGGCAGCGCTCGATCTGGGCCCGCCACTCGAGACTTACCGTCTTGATCCCGATGGCTCCGGAAGTGACCGCCATGGCTACGGAATATTTTCCTGGAAAGCGCCCGGACCAGCGCGTGAGCGCTTCTTGCATGTCTCTGGTCAGCGGATTCCCTTCCGTAAGATTGAGGTGAACGCCGGCGTCCAGGGTGTCGCAGTCCCGGAGCCAGGCGGCGTGCTCCGGAAAATGGGGTGCCGTTGCGAACACACCCGTCGCCGTCACGATGCCGTGCGACGCCGACTGCAGGATGCCCTTGCTGACGCAGTCGAAGTACCCGTAATCGTCGGCGTTGACGATCAGACAGGCGCCATCGGATGCCCGTGTCATCACCGATCCACGCCGGGCTTGCCGCGGGCAAAGAGGCGGTAACGGAAATCACGACCCATCAGGCAGGCTGCCCCAGGTCAGAAGCGCGAATGCAAATGGCGGTCGTATCGCCTTTCGGCCGGCAAGCGCGCCGGAAATGATGCGGGACGCGACCTGCTGGCGCGATGCGAACAGCATTCTGGTAAGCGGCGTGGGTCGGGTCATCCCCGACGCGAACAATCCGGGTTCGACGATGGTGACCGTGAACCGGCGGCGCCCGTGCTGACGCAGCTCCATCTCCAGGCTCTCGCCCCAGATGCTCAATGCCGCTTTCGACGCATTGTATCCAGATGAAAAATGCATGCCGTGCCAGCGGCCCATGCTCGATACCAGCACGAGGGCCGTTGCGGGTGACAATGGGCCGCCATCCTTACTCTCGATCCGGGACGGCGATGGCTCTGGTCCGACGCTCTGGTTCTGCCTCCCTTCGCTCTCGGGTTGGGTTCGGGGCGGGGTTTCGATTTCCCGGGTACCGGACCCGCACAGCCAACCCGCGAACTCGACGATGGAAAAGAAGTTGACCTGGAACGTGTCCCTCAGATGTGCCAATGACAAAGCCGACTTCCCGTCGTGCTTGACGGCTGCGCACAGGATGGCGACGGCAAGGGAGGCCGCGGGGATTTTCGCTGCCGCGAGGGCGGCGACCAGAGCCCCAGGTTGCGAAAGATCGGCGACCAGCAACGTCACGGGAGCATTCGCGGGAAGCTCGGCCTCGAGCGCATCTCGGGATTCGCGATTCCGGACAATCCCGATCACCTCCGCGCCGCGCTCGAGGCAGCACAGCATGAGGTCCCTTCCGAGGCCGTGGCTCACGCCGGAAACGAGGGTGCGCTTTCCCGCAAGGCTGTTGTCGACGCTGAACGGCATTCGCGGAATGTAACTCACGAGTTGCCAACCAAGCCACGACATCGTGATGGCGAGATTGACGGCGAAACCGGCCATCCATGCCAGGATGGATGCGACAGTGTTCCAACCGCGTGGCGATGCGGCCATCTCCCTATACCCTTGCCCGTCACATTCATGGACCGCGATCACGCAGTTCAGAACATGCCGTATCGGATGGTCGGGAACAAACAGCTTGGTTGCGAGGTCGAGGCGCGCGATCCGCCATCCGGTCAGCCGCGGTTTCGCCAGGAACCGGGAAAATGCGCCGGGGCGGGGAAAACGAAAAGGAGCGCCGGCCAGGTAGCCGGAGATATGGTCATAGAGCTGGGCCTTCGGGGTGAGTCGCAGGTAAGCGCAGACCGCATCGTATTCCTGCGGGTCGATCTGCCACAGCGGAAACAGGACCAGGTTCTTCAAAGCTCGGCGATTCGCGCAATCCGGGTCGCGTGCGCGGCTAGCGACATCGTGATCGACTTGCTGGGCAATGATGGGAAGGCTGCGCCATCGGCGATGTAGAGATTCGAAAAGAGGTTGGACCGTCCACCGGAATCGCATCGCTTCGGCCCATTGCCCATCGGCACGGTCCCGGCGTAGTGAATTCCCGCCCCGGACGGGGAGCGAGCGACGCCCCGCGGAAGGCAGCCAAGGTGCCACAAGGCCGACCGCACCACGGAAACGGAGGCCCGAATGTAATTCTCCTTTTCCGTGGACTCGCGATAACAAAGCTGGACCGTGTCCCACCGTTTCCGATCGTCGACGAGCACCTGACGGTTGCCGTTCGTGATCCGGTCGGGAAAGAAGAGGGTCACCGCGCCGAGCGCCGACCTTAGGGCAAAGAAGAGCCTTTTCGAGAGTCGGCTGTCGAATGGCATGCGTTCGATCAACGGGTGGTAAAGCAGACTCGTCAGAAAGAGGAGTTCGCCATGGAGATAGCGAGGCCACGGCGCCGAGTCCGCGATCACGCCCAATATCAGCCGATTGAACTGGAAGGACCGCGCGTCGGGCGGGCGACCTATGCTCGCCAGCGACACGAACGGGATCTTTACCACCGCGGTGTCCAGCAGGCCTTCGGTGTGCAGTGCCACTTCAATGCGCGCTGCCTTCAGCGTTCGCAGAAAAATGGCGCCGGTCTGCAGTGCGCCCGCAGCGAGGAAAACGAGATCGCATGGTTCCTCGCGTATCTCAAGCGTCGATGTGTCGAAGAAGCGAATGCCGCTGATCCGGTGATTGGTAGACAGCAGCGAGAGCACCACGCGTCCGGATACATAACGGAATCTCCGGTTCGCTTCACATTCCGCGAGCGTCGTCAGGCGGGGGTTGTAGATCGCAGCCTTTGGGCAACCCCAGAGACACCGTTCGCAGCAATCGCAGGCGTTGCGGCGCGATGTGTCGGTCGTCACCGCCATCCGCGCGCGGCCGATCCTGATCCCCGACCTCACCAGTTTCGGCCTCTTCTGCCGGTAGGATTCGAGCAATCGCACGTCGGCGTCCGACATCCGAACGGGAGGCTCCGAAGGGTAGACGCCGGACAAATGTGGCGTCAGATCGTCATCGATCGGGCCTGCCACGCGAATGCGTCGATAGACGATCCGGTACGCCGCGTCCATTTCGGAGGCGGACACGGGCCATTCCGCCATGTCGTCCGCGTCGAAAGAAAGCGCGTTTGCGCCCCAGCCGTTTGCGAGGCCGCCCTTGGCAAACGATGCATGGGGGACGAATCCGTCGGATTCGAAGCTCCATAACGGGTCGTCGGAGGAAGCAAGGAATTGCCGTGACGGCGGGTAGCGGATCAGTTCGGGTGTCGCCGGCGGAATCAGCGCGCCAAGGCCGGCGCCAAGGAAATGAGCGACCGGGTCAGCCAAACGGCCTTTCCATTCGTGGAAAGCGATCCCGGGTTCCACAAAGCCCGGCTCCTTGCGGCCAATGTCCCATAACTCGACGACATGGCCACGTTCCAACAACGTGAGCGCGGCATGCGCACCTGAAACGCCACCACCGACAATCACGGTTCTCATCGAGATCTCACGGTCGCCTTATGCCGTCGTCGACCTGCCCGCAACGAACCCATGCTGGCGCGGCGCGGGGCAACGGCCGGGAATATCAGCCCAGAATGAGATAGATCGCCACCACCCCAAGCAGCAACCCGAGCAACTGCCGGCCGCCGACAGCCTCTCCCATCCACAGACCGATCAGCGTGATCAATATGATCTGCGCAACGGTCATCGCCGGGTAAACCTTGTTGAGCGCAAAGTACTTGAGGATTCGGGAATACGCGACGAACGACAACGTATAGCTGGCGGCGCTCAATCCCATCCAGATGATCCACGAGGACGTCCTGATTTCGAAACCGGACGCCTTCTTCAGCAACACCTGCGCGACGGCCGTCGTCAGTATGCCAATGACGATCAGCAACGCGGGGGACAATGTGAGCATCTCGTCTCCTGAAGGGGCGAGCCGAACCGCATGCGAAACCGGCGGAGGAAAGGCATCGTCACGAATTCTATCCGTTTCGGGAGGTCCGGACCGTGTCGGCCCCCTGGTGCGACGGACACGGCCACATGGGCCAACAACGTGAGCACCGCAATTCGTTGCATACAGATTAACTCGCCAATTCTTGGCGAGCCAGAGCGGAACCAGGTATCGCGCGTGTCTCGGGCGACGTCTGGACCGGATTCCCGGGTAAGATGATGAACTACGGCAAGAATTCGTAGGCGGAGCGAAACTTGCGACGCTATGCGACGAAGAAAGTACTGGGAAGGATGATACGGCTGATGTGCGGGATCGCCGGGTTCAGTTGGCGCGACGCGCGCCTCGTTCAGTCAATGATGGATACTCTGCGCCATCGCGGACCGGATGACGAAGGTTCGTATGTCGACGATGACGTCAGCCTCGGGCATCGACGGCTTTCGATCATCGACCTCAGCGAACTGGGTCGGCAGCCGATGGTCTACGAGCGCGAGGGGCGCCGCGTGATCGTCACGTTCAATGGCGAAATCTTCAACTATCGCGAGATCAGGCAAGCACTGGGAACAAAGGGATACCAGTTCCACACGGGGTCCGACACGGAGATCATCCTGGCTTCGTACCTCGAATGGGGATCGGAGTGCGTCCAGCAGTTCAATGGGATGTGGGCATTCGTGCTCTATGAACCGGCGGCGCGAAAGCTTTTCCTGTCGAGAGACCGATTCGGGGAAAAGCCGCTGCACTACCGCCTTGTCGACGGCAAGCTGATCTTCGCGAGCGAAATCAAGGCAATCCTGGCCCACCCCGTTCCGCGGCGCGCGAACCGCGACGCAGTCTCGGATTATCTTTACAGGGCCGACGCCAACGGTCGCCTCGATTCATTTTTCCAGGACGTCGTGATGCTTCCGCCGGCGCACAACGCGATGTTCGAGCTGGACACGCGCCGGCTGGCCGTGCGCAAGTATTACGAGCCGCGCCGTGGGAGCCGGCGCGTCACTCCGGACGAATTCCGGGCGACGCTGCGCAAGTCCGTGGAGCGGCGGCTGGTCTCGGACGTCCCGATCAGCATCTCGCTCAGCGGCGGGACGGACAGCACTTCGGTGGCGGCGCTCACTTCGCAGTTGACCGGGACGGCCGTCAAGGCGTTCACCACGACATCGGAGCACGGCGTTGGTGACGAGACCGCACTCGTCTCGCATTTTCTCGAGAAATATCCGCAATTCGAGCTGGAGAAATCGAGCCTTTCGCAGGACAGCTTCTGTGAGCATTACCGGGAGATCATCTTCCACATGGACGAGCCCTTCGCCCGGCAGAGTGCGTACGTTCGTTGGGAGATTGCGCATTTGACAGCCCGGCACGGTCGAAAGGTGCTACTGAACGGCGAGGGCGCGGACGAGATCCTGGGCGGATATGCCGGCTTCGCGCCTCACTTCCTTCGCTATCTCTTGCGGCAGGGGAAGCTGATCCGGCTGGGACGTGAGTTCGCTTCCGCGCTGGTCCATCCGGAGCGGGACCGGATCTTGCGGGGGCTCCGGGAAATCTCCGCAGCCGAAACGAATCGAGTTGCTGAAAGAGCGGCAGCGGAAACACTTCGTCACAAGTTCGAATTGCGCGTCGACTGCCTCGAACGGATACCGCGGAACCATGTCGACATCAAGGATTTTCTTCACGCCTGGGTTCACGAGTCGAGCCTGCCGAGGTTGCTCGTCTGCAACGACAAGATGGCAATGGCCAATTCCGTCGAAGGCCGTGCGCCGTTCCTCGATCATGAGTTTGTCGATCTTGCGTTTTCAATGGACGCCGCGGATCTGCTTGTCCATGGTTATCGCAAGCATCCGCTCCGGCAGGCGATGCGTGGTTTGGTGCCCGATGAAATCCTGTTCCGGAGGTCGAAGGACGCCTTTCACGCGCCGATGTTCGACTATCTGAAGAGCGAGCCGATTCGCCGCCGGATCGAGGACTTGTTTCGCGAACCGCGCACTGCGGCGGTGTTCAGTCCGCAGGCGTACTTGAGCGAGTACGAGCGCTTCCGATCGGGGCACCGGGCCGACCGGCCCTTCCTGTTGCACGCACTTTTTCTCGAGGAATGGGCCCGGCTTTTCGAGGTGGATTTCACATGAGTTGCGCTTCTCCGGTTGGCGGGTCGTTGCCCGTGGTCCCGGTGGTCATCGTTCGGCGAGAGGCTTTCACGTGACGTGGAAGCGTCTTGCGCTCGTGGCTTTGGGTGCCGTCGCGTTGGCCGTCGGCTATCGTCGCTTTCCTGAGGTTGCCGCCAGCGATGTCGGCACGCTCTGGCCGTCGAGGAATGCCTTCGTCGTGCGGCAATTGCCGTTCGCTACAACTCAGGAACTATTCGACATCGGCGTCACCGACGCAAATGGCGACGACCGGCTCGACATCTTCACGACCAATCACAACTCCCGCCAAAGTCTTCTGGTAGCCGACGGCCAGGGTGGCTACCGCGATATGCTGTCTGCCTGGGGCCTAGACCAGAACCCGGATTTTCCGGGCCTCGAGATCGCGCCGCGCGAGCCGACGCTAGCGGCCCCCGGCGTCTACCTCTATTGGAAGGAGCGGAACGCCGATTCCCAGTTCACGTTGGTCATTCGCAGTCACAGGATAAAGGACATGGGCCGCGTTGAAGGAACGCTGCGAACCTACTCGTCCATACGTCAATATGAGGGCACGGCGTTCGCGGTTCAGGCCCCGGAGGTAGTTCCCGGCTCGGATGCTGCGATGCGCGAGAATCTGATGAAGTTTTCGACGGATCGAGATGGCGCGCTGGAGGTTGAAATTGGCTCTCCGGGGCTCCCGGTGAACATTCAGTTGGGAAATTCGATACCGGCGACAAGCATTTTCGTGGGTGAGCAGAGGGTGTCGCCGCGATCCAGCGATTTTTCATTGACATTTCAGGACCGCCACGGGATGGCGTGGTTCGACTTTAACGACGACGGGCGCCTCGACATTCTCAGTTCCCGCGGCGCCGTGGGCGGGACACTGCGAGGTCTTCCGCCGGTCATGCAAAGCGCCATACACGACGAGTTGCTGGTCAGCCAGCCGGGCGGGCGCTATCGCGACATTTTCGCTGCGGCAGGGATCGAAAAGCGCGGCTGCTCCGGGCGCAAAGTGACGTGGGTCGACTTTGACAAGGACGGAATGGCGGATGTGTTCATCAATTGCATGGACCGGGGCCATGTACAGGGCGAGTACCCGAAGCAGCTCTATCGACAGTTGTCGGACAAGCGATTTGTCGACGTTGCCACCGACGTCGGGCTTGACCTGTCCGATCGCGAGATCATCGATCTGGTGTGGTTTGACGCGGACGGCGATGGGTACATCGATCTGCTGACATACGAGGGGACCGGTTTCCACGTTTATCGCAACCACGGCGGCAAGTCGTTTACGCGCGAATTCATCGGCAGAGGCAAGTTCGCGCGGGCGGATCGGCCGCAGATCAAGGGCACGGCAGAAGAGTATTGGTTCGTCGACGGCAAGCTCGCGGTCGCGGACGTCGACGGCAGCGGCATCCTGAGCGTGTTCTCCGCCTCGAAGACCGGTAACACGCTGCTGCTGAATGACGGCAAGGGGCGGTTTTCGATCGTCGATCCCGCGACGAAGGGGCTACCGGGCGAAAGTGCGACGGCGAGCTGGGTCGACTTCGACAATGACGGGCAGGTCGATTTGTACGCGTTTCCGCAGGGTCTCTACAGGCAGCGGCGCGACCACACATTCGAATCGACCGGGCTGCTTGCGTTTCCGGTGCGGAAATACATGGCGGCAATTGCCAGCTGGGCGGACTTCTATAACAGCGGCCGCCGCGATCTGTTGATTGCGCGCCTCGAGAATCCGTCCTTCTGGAAATGGTGGGAGAGGCTCTACAAGACGGCCACCGACAGGTTCACGTGGAACATAGACGTCCACCAAAATGCGGGAAACGGAAATCACTGGCTGGAGGCCAGGCTCATCGGGAAGCCCGGAAACCCGCAAGCAATCGGAGCTCGGGTTACGCTCGAGACGGAGGACGGCACCCAAATGCAGATCGTTGGCCTCAATGATGGAGCTTTCTTCTCCCAGGGTCACTACAGGCTCTACTTTGGCCTCGGCGGACGTGCGCTGGCACGCTCATTGAAAATTCGCTGGCCGGATGGCGAGATGCAGGAAATCAAGGATGTCGACGTCGACCGCCTGCACGTGATCGCACAGGGCGCTGCGTTTCGGCGCTGACGCGGCCTACGAGAAAAGCCGGGCAACTCCAAAGGCGGCACGGTGATCATTTCGCACAGTCACAAATACATCTTCATCAAGTCGGAGAAGACGGCCGGAACGAGCGTCGAGGCGGCTCTCTCGAAACATTGCACGGCGAACGACACGGTGACCCCGCTAGGTGAATTCTGGTTCAATCGTGACGAGCGGGGCGAGTGGATTCACAGCGCCATGAACGCCGAAGGCTTCTTCCAGCACGACTCCGCCGCGGAAGTGAAAAGGAAGGTTCCGCGCGAGACATGGAACGAGTATTTCAAGTTCAGCATCACCCGGAACCCCTGGGACCGCATCGTCTCGAATTTTTCCTGGGAGGCGCGCAACAGGCCTGAGCTTAAGCCAGCGCGGCGCTGGTACCATCGCCTCGGGGTGCCATTTGACGAGTTTCGTGAGACGACAGCGTGTTTTCGGCGATATATCGACAACGGTTGGACGACAAACGATCGGTTCTACATCGAGGACGGCGCCCTCTGCGTGGATTTTGTCATCCGATACGAGCGCCTGTTCGAGGACCTCGCCGAAGTGTGCCGCCGCGTAGGCCTTCCTCCGATCGAGCTCCCACGCCTGAAGGCGGGGCTCAGACCGGGCGGTCGCACGTACACGGAGTATTACGACGAGAGAAGCAAGGCCATCGTAGCCGAGCGGCACCACAATGACATTCGTCTGTTCGACTATCGGTTCTGACGTGGATATTTCGGGTCATGCCCATGGTATCCAGGATATTGGCGCCTTCGCGGATTGATCGGCGCGTGCGTGCGGCATTGAATTGCTGATTCACTGAAGCACTCGAATTCGTATCAACCGACGCGCGCAGGGGGCTTGGCCACTCCCATAAGGCAATCCCGGACGCCCAGCGGCGTCATCGTCGTACCGCGGCGTTCGCGCAGAAAGAAATCGAAGTAGCGACGGCATTTCCCGAGAAAGAGGTCGAGTTCCGCGTCGCTGCGCACGTAAGGCGTGCCGCCGGGCATCACCGACGGCGAATGAAAGCTGAACACGAGTACCCGAACGCCGTCGGCCAGCAGTGCGTTCGTAAGCCGGCACATCTCGGGCACGGTGTAATCCTCGGGCGAGAGCCGGATGCGCTCGAGCAGTCGCAGTCGCGCGACGGCGCCGGACACTCGCGCGCGGCGCAGCCAGGGTTGCGTCAGCCGGCGATAGAGCGGCGTGCCGCCGGCGCGCAGCCAGCCGACGTAGCCGCCGGAACCCGGAAGCCCGAGCAAGCGGCGGGAGCGCCCGAACCAGAAGGGATCGCTGGTGTAGCCGGAGTAATCGGGACCTCCGTCCGCGCTGTAGTCGATCGACGCCGCCGCGCTGATGTCGACCTCGTAGCCCAGCGACTCGAGAATCTCGCCCGTATTGGGGCCGAAACCGTAACGGCCCGCGAGATAGGTCCGTGGCGGCGCGCCGAACGCCGTGGTGATCCGGTCGGTGAGCACGCGAAGCTTCTCGTGCTCGAGCGCGCGCGGCAGGTTGCCGGGATACGAATTGCGCGCGTTGACCTCTTCTTCGTGCGGCGGCGACACCCACGGATGCAGGTGAGCTCCGATCAGCGCCCGGCCGGCGTCGGCGTAGGCCTTGAGCGGTCCGAACGCCTCGTCCTGCGTCGCGATCGGGTAGTCGACCACGTAATTCGGAACGATGCCGAATTCGTCGAAGACATCTTGCGCGCGGGCGATGTGCCGCATGTGCGCGACACTCGTGGCGTTGCGATCGTGCGGCTTGTTCCAATCGAACTCTTCCTCGGTGTGAATGACGACGACGAGGATGGGCTGGGTTTCCGGGTCGACGCGGATGAGTTCTCGCTCGATCATAGATCCAGCCCGACGATCTCGGTGTACAGGTTGCTGATGTCCGCTTCGGCCAGCGTGTCGCTGCGAAAGACCTTGTTGCGGAAGCCGGCCATTTCCGTTGACAGCATCGGCAAGCGGGGCAAGAAACGCGATTCGATTCGCGTGTAGAGGCATCCCTGCCGCAGCAGATGCGCGCCGAGCGCACGGCGGTGGCGCAGGAACAACTCGGCGTCGCTCATCGCCAGCACCATCGCGCCGGGGACCCCTTTCCATCGATTCGGCTTCCAGACGACATGACAATAGGCTCCCGGACAGCCCACGGCAACGTGACGCAGCCACGGCAGATGCCGATGATCGCGGAACGCTTTGGCGGCGGCCGGCGACAACGCTTGCTCGATTCGTTCCAGGTCGGTAACGACGCGCGTGCCGCTAATCCGCGCGAACGGCCAGGGAAAGTTGGGCCACACCGCGTGGCGCTCGTTCATCGGTTTGAATTTGAGAAACTGCAGCGTCTTCGACACGACCTCCGTCGGGGTGAGATCGGTGAAGTGAAAGCCCGGCTGCGAAACGACCCCCATGGCCAGCCG
This sequence comes from uncultured beta proteobacterium, assembly GCA_963695725.1. GTDB lineage: Bacteria > Pseudomonadota > Gammaproteobacteria > Burkholderiales > Casimicrobiaceae > CAIWHR01. The sequence goes on along the minus strand of CAVOHM010000001.1, from coordinate 258,908 downwards.
CATGCTCTGCGCGCGGTATGCCTCGAGCACGCACCAGCTCGTGATGTTGCAGAACCGTTCCGGCCGGCCGCGGATCTGGCGCTCCGCATAGATCGCCCCGATGCCACCGACGATCCGTCCCTGGTCGCGGATGACGAAACCGTTGTTGGGCTTGGCCACACCCCAGTCCTGCCGGAATGCCTGTGCCCATTGCTCTGGTGTGCGCTGCGAACTCAGGTTTTCAGTGAGGAACTGGCAGAACGCCAGCAAGTCTTCGTCCCGTATCGGTTCGAGGGTCGGCAGGGCCATGTCTTGGAGATTCGTTCAGCGCAACGGCGTCAACGACCGGTCCCGCGGGCACGTTGCCTTCTCACCGCTTCCGGGAGAGAAGGAAATCCGCCATCGCGTTGATCGAGCCGAGGTTGTCGATATTGATTTCTTCCTGCTTGATCGGGAAGTCGTAAGTCGTTTCGAACCACACGACGAGTTCGAGAATCGCATTGGAATCGAGGAAGCCGGTTGCCGGCAGGATGTCATCGTCGGTGACGCTGCTTGCGTCTACGTCGAGCGCCTTCGCGAGTTCCACCACCTTGGCGCGAAGGGCGGCCCTGATCTCGTCGGGATGCAAGTTCATTGCCTTTCGTCCTCGGATCTACGCTTGCCGATCACGCCGGAGGGCGTGACAACGCCTGCAGCACCTGTACGACGTCGAAGCCCGTCAACAGCCGGTGATCGTAGCTTGCACCCAGAACAGCCGTGCCGGTGCCCTTTGACGCCGCGTGAGCGACGATCAGCGACGTGTGCGGCGGCAAAATGGGGACATGGCGGCTCACGTTCCAGCGCGCCATGCTGGAGAACGACAACGTGGCGCCGGTCGCTTCGTTCGCGGGCAGCCGGTGTGCCATTGCGTGGCGCTGTACGTTGCCCAGTTCGCTGATGAAGCGCGCCGCATCCATGTCCTGCGCATCGCGCACGACCGCGAGATAGAGCATCGCGCCGACCTGAACCGTGAACCCGAGGTTCACCGGCCGATACTGGTAGCGGCGATCGCCGACGATGGTGGCGTTGATCAGGGGTCGTTCGCGGCCGAGCACGGCGAGCCGGAAGGCCATCAGCGGCAGCAACGGCGAGAGCATGAGTTTTTGCTCCGTCGCATAGCGCGCGGCGTGGCCTTCCCAGGGCTTGGGGTCGTACTCCATGTCGAGATAGGCCGCCGCCGCGTGGTCGCGATGCCACGAGACGGTGTGGAGCATGCCGGCGGCCTCCGGCGACAGCTCTTCCAGCGTGCCGGGAACTGACGGCGCGTCCTTGGCCACCGTTGGCCCTGATCGTGGCGCGACAGTCGGCCGCGACTTGTCTGCGCCAGCGAGCCAAGATTCGATGTCCGTCACGGCCAGACGCTCGCCGCTAAATGGAATGCGCGCCGGATCCAGCCCGTATTGCTTCAGCATCGCCCGTGCCTTGGCGGTGGGCTGCGCGTGGACCCTCGCCGCCTGCGGTTCGGCCCGAACCTCCTCGGGGACCGGTTCATCGGGCGCGCTGCCGATCCAGAACATGGCCGAGCCCACGCGGACTTTCTGTTCCGGCTGGCACTCGATTCTGAGCACGTAGCCGTCCTGCTCGGCCACTACGTCGAGCAGTGACTTGTCCGTTTCGACGGCACCGACGACTTCGCCGGCCTTCACGAATTCGCCCGGCTTGACATTGATGCTGACGACCTGCACGACCTCGTCGTTGATGTTCACGCAGGGAACGGTTTGGGCAACGGCCATCGCGGCGGTCTAGAACAGGGCGAGAACTTGTGCCACGACGGATTGCTCGTCGGGAATGATGCTCCGCTCGAGGCTGCGCGCGGAGGCGATCGGCACCGGCGGCGTGCCGATGCGCAGCAGCTGTCCTTTGAACCCGGACTCGAGCATCGCCGCGGCGATTTCCGCACTTACACCGAACTCGTGGTGCGATTCCTCGACAATGGCCACGCAGCGGCGCGTTGCGAGGTGCCGGATCAGCGATCCGCGGGGCAGCGGCGCGAGCAGGGACGGCGCGACGATCTCGACTGCGAGCTCCTCTTCGTCCGCGAGTCGCTGCGCTGCCGCTTCCACTACGGCAAGCATCCCGCCGTAGCTCACCAGCGTGACGTCGGGATCGAGCGCTCCGCGCCGCAGCGTGGGGAAGAGGTGCGCCGCGACGTCGTCCGCCGCCGGCAACGCGGTGTAGTCGGCGGCGTCCATCGCTTCGCCATAGAGGAGCTTGTGCTCGAGGAAAAGAACCGGGTAACGCCAGCGCAGAACGGCGTCGATCAGGAGCTCGCTGACGTTGTGGCGATGGCTGCCGTAGACCACGGTCAGTCCCGGCACCGCGGTGAACAGGTGCTCCGGGCTCTGGCTGTGCGTGGGGCCGTAGCCGCGGCGGCCGCCGCAGGGTGTGCGGATGACCAGCGGCACGGCCACGTCGTGGAACATGCCCGGGAATTTGACGGCGTGGTTGAAGAGCTGGTCCATGCAGAGCGACAGGAAGTCCGCGAACATCACTTCCATCACGGGCAGGAAGCCGTCGAGCGACAGGCCAATCGACGCGCCGGTAATGCCGGCCTCGCTGATCGGCGTGGAGATCACGCGACCGGGAAAGTCCGTGGACAAGCCCTGCGTCACCTTGAACGCGCCGCCGTAGGGGTCGTGCAGGTCTTCGCCGATCAGCAGCGTGCGCGCGTCGGTTTCCAGCAGGTGCCGCAGCGCCGCGTTGAGGGACTGGCGCACGCTGCTGCCGGCGTTGATGGCCGGATAGCGAGGCAAAGGCTCCTCGACGTGCCGCGTGAAGATGTGCGTCGGCGCGGCGTCGAGGGCAGCCTCGGGTGAGGCGTTGGCACGCTGTCGCACCTTTTCGATGAAGGCGCGATTGCGCGCTTCGATGGCGTCGCGCGCGGCCGACGACAATTCCCGCGCCAATGCGTCGAGGGGATCGCGCGCACGAATCCCGTCGAGCTCGTCCTTGCTGCGAAGATCGTCTCCCTTGCTGTGCGGCCCCATGCGCCGGGTGTCCAACACGAGGAAACCAGGCCGGCGGCCCACACGCACATCCGCCACTACCGCAGCAACTTTAAGGCAGAACTCCGGATCGTCGTCGCTGAAACGCCACGTGGGAAGCCCGAAGGCCGCGCCGCGGGCCTCGATGTCGCCCCCCAGCGTGTCGCAGGTGTCGGTCGTCTGCGCGATGCCGTTGTTTTCGACGACGACGAGAAGCGGCGCTTGCCACACCGATGCGAGATTCATCGCTTCGTACGGGAGTCCCTGGCCGAGCGTGCCGTCGCCGATGATCGCCGTTACGATGCCGCTGCAGTCACGGAGCTTGTGCGCCAGGGCCAGGCCCGCGCCGATGCCCATCATGCCACCCTGCACGCCATTGCTGTGGAAATGGCGATAGGCAAGATGCTGGCTACCCCCCCAGCCGCCGCAAACACCCGCCTCGCGCCCCATGATTTCGGCGACCAGGCCGATGAAGTCGCCCGAATACGCAAGGAAATGGCCGTGGTTGCGATGATTGGACAGCACGACGTCCTCGGGATGGTCCAGAGTGCGCACGACCGAGATCGCGGTCAATTCCTGACCAAGACATGTGTGTGTGGTGCCGGACACGAGGCCGCGCGAGAACTGCTCGAGAATCAACTGCTCGGTCAACCGGATTAGATGGCCGAAGGCGTACAGGCTTTCGGCGTCGAGTCCGATTCGCGGTTTGCCTTGGCTGTCCCGCCCGAATCCGGGCAGCACGCCGGGCGCGCCTTCGGCGATGCGCGCTTGGTCACGTGCGACGAGCTGCAGCGTTTCGGTCATCGTTGACTGGCGGTAGAGCTCATCGGGTCAGGACCATCGAGCGCAATAATAAGCGGACTGCTTGGTGATCGCGACAGGAATCGGGTGATTCGGCCTGCTATTCCGGAAATCGGGTCGACCATGCGCGAGTCTAACGTTCCAGGATGAGGTTGACACCGACGACCGCCAGCATCACGGCGATTCCGTTGCGAACGTAGACACGGCTGGCGGTGCTGCTGAGGCGCGAACCGAGAATGATGCCCGGGATCGACCCGAGAAGCAGCGCTCCGAGAAGGTGTAAGTCGACATTGCCGAGGCCGAAGTGACCGAGTCCGGCGACCAGCGTGAGCGGAACGGCGTGGGCGATATCGGTGCCAACGAGCTTGGGCGGCGTCAGGCGGTAGGGATAAAGATAGACCAGCATCACCACGCCTAGCGCTCCCGCGCCCACGGACGTAAGGGTGACCAGAAAGCCGAGCACCGCGCCGGCCGCCACTGTAAGTCCCGGCTGCGCGCGCTTGAATCGATCCGGTGTCGTGGTACGCAGCACTTGCCCCAGGCGATGCAACGTCGGCTGAAACAGCATCGCCACGCTGGTCACGGCAAGCGCGATTCCCAACGCCGGCAATAGCAACGCCTGCAGCCCCTTGTCCGGCGGAAAGTAGCGAATCAGCGCCAATGTGAGCGCGGCGGCCGGAACGCTGCCGGCGCACAACCGACGCAGAATCAGCCAGTCGATAGTTCCCCGGCTTCCGTGAACCCATCCGCCAAACCCTTTGGTGATCGAGGCAAACAGCAGGTCGGTGCCGATCGCCGTCTGCGGCGCGACTCCGAACAGAAACACGAGCAGTGGCGTCATCACCGCCCCGCCGCCGACGCCGGTGAATCCGACGAGCACGCCGACCACGAAACCTGCAAGAGGGTTCAGCAGATCCATCGCCGTGCGCCGCCTACGGCGTTCGGAATCGCTCTTCGAAACTCGCCACCAAATGATCGACGCCTGCTGCCGGCAAGTGATTGATTCCGGCGGCAAGTTTCCTGCCGCCGCCGGTTTCGAAGGCACGGCAAAATTCGTCGGCGGTGACGCGGCTGTGTGCCGGTACGCGCACACTGACCGTGTAGCCTCCGTGTCCCTTGGGCGCGAGTATTGCAATGGCGCAATCGGGTTGCGCCCGGGTCAGGTCGTTGGCCAGTACGCCGATTGCGCGCTTCGCCCACGCTTCGTCCGGCAGCACGACGACCGTGGCGCCGGGCACCTGGCGCGCGGGCTTCAGCGCCCGCGCCTTTTGCATATCCTCCGCGTAGCGTGCGACGAGTCGCGCATACGCCGGCGACTGGCGCGTGAATTCGATGGGGTCGGCGAACGGCAGCATCTGTTGCGCCAGATCCGCAGGATCGAAGCAGAGGTCGCTGATCGACCCGCCATAGGCGTTGTAGTTGAGACCGATGCCGAGCTGTTCCAGGATGGCGGTCGTCGGGGGCGGGATACCGGCTGCGTTCGCCATTGCGGTGCCGAGTTCCGTCAGGTTGTCGCCAAACGCCGCTGCGATGGCCCACGAGCGATGACGTCCGGCAAGATGGCGGTCGACCAGAGTACTCGTGCAAACATCCGGCGCTTCCTCGATGTGTGGTTCGAATTTCGGGTGCCGCGGCAGTTCGCCCGCATAGTGGTGATCGAAATAGCGGACCGACGCCCCCGCGTCCAGGAGGCGCTTGAGATCGTCCCGATTCTGGTCGAGCGAGATGTCGAGAACCGTCATCTCGTCACCTGCCGCAGCAACCACGCGGCGCAGCAGTTTCGTATCGCGTTTGACGCCGGTGACGAGTGTCGCGTTACGCGGGTCCTCAAGACGAAGTTGCTGTAGCGCACAAAGGCCGTCCGCGTCACCGTTGAATGCATAGAAGAGAGTCATTGAGTCGCCCGCGCGCCCGAGGGCGCGATCACGTACATAGCAATATCCGCACCATAGCCGAAATGGGCCGAACGGGCGACATGCATGTCCTTCCGCGACTCGACAGGCTCGTGGCAACCACCGGACGGGCGCCATGCTGCGACGCCTGTCGGGTGGCCGTTTTACGGAAGCGCTCTACGAACGCGGGACGGAACGGAACCACCGAGTTCGCTGGAACTGCATTCGAAATGCTGAGGCGACACCGGTCAGATGCCAATTCGCCTGCAGTGTACAAATTGCACGCACCCGTGCGTGCTGACGGTTCGGTGGAGTGGAAGAAACCGTCAATCTTCAAGATCGTCACCTGTCGGAAGAGTTTTGCACTGTGGCGACCTAAGAGGTAGCCTTTCTCTCACCCGCACAAGCCGCGTTTGCGAAACAGCGAGAAACCGGGTTTCGAATTTGCGTACCGCGACTGGCGAAAGGATCAGGGCTTTCTGATGCCGCAGCGTTTCAAATGTTTTCGCGTTTTTTGGTGCCTCGCCGCCGGTTTGTTGCTGTCGGTACCGCTAGGATTGCCGGCAGTCGCAGCCCCCGGCGGCGCAACCGTTCCGAGCACGATGATCGAGTCGATCGTCGTCAAGCTGCACGACGACGTGGCATTCGACGCGACGGCGGGTTTGTCGGCGGTTGACCGGGCGATGCTCGATGCCGCGATGGGCGCGCCGTATTCTCACATCGGCTACACCCGCGATGGCGCGCTGCAGCTCCGTCTGCTGCAGCCGCTCACGCTGGACATGGCGCGCGCCGCAGTCAACCGGGTGCGCCTGCTGCCGCAGGTGCTGTACACCAACGTCGTGCCCGCCGCGCCTTCCGCTGCCGGCACCGCCAACGCGCAGAAGTCGGCGTCCCAGCATCCGCCGGTCCATCGGATGATCGTGAAATTCCGCGATGCCGCGACCGTTGCGGCCGCGTCGCGCGCAGAACCACTGCCGTCGATCGAGAGTGCCCGTCTGTCCGCACTGGCCGGCCAGCCGGTCGCACACGAGCGCGCGATGTCGGGGGGCGCCTACGTTGTGCGCCTCTTCCAGGCACTGTCGGTCGACCAGGTCCGCTCGCTCGCGAACTATCTGGCGACCGATCCGGCGATCGATTACGCCGAACCGGATCTATTGATGCAGCCGCTCCTGATGCCGAACGATCCGCTGTACGCCAGCCAGTGGCATTACATGAGTCCGCCCGGAGAGCCGGGCGGCGCCAATCTGCCTCCGGCGTGGGACCTCACGACGGGGGCAGCAGGCATCGTCGTCGCGGTGCTGGACACCGGCTACCTGCCCTCGCATCCGGATCTCGCCGGGCGGTTTGTCAGCGGGTACGACATGATTGCCGACTGCGCAGTCGCCAACGACGGCCAGCCGGGACCGTGCACGTGGAGCGGAACCAATCCCAACCAGATGCCCGAGCTGACGAGCCGCGACAGCGACGCGTCCGATCCGGGCGACTGGATCACGAGCGCCGAGAACGCGGGTTCGACGACCGTGCCGCCGTACCACTGGCTCCAGGGCTGCGGGACAAGTGACAGCACGTTCCACGGCACGCACGTCGCCGGCACGATCGGCGCCGCGACCGGCAATGACACCGGCGTCGCCGGGATCAACTGGGTGAGCAAGATCCTGCCGGTCCGGGTACTCGGCAAATGTGGCGGCTACACGTCCGACATCGTCGACGGTATCCGCTGGTCGGTTGGCATGCCGATCGCCAACGTTCCGGACAATCCCAATCCGGCGCGCGTGCTCAACATGAGCTTCGGTGGCATAGGCGCCTGTGGCCTGGCATCGCAGAGCGCCATCAACGACGCCCTCGCTCACGACGCCGTTGCCGTCGTCGCTGCGGGAAACAGCAATGTCGACGCGAGCCAGTTCTCCCCCGCCAACTGCAGTGGCGTGATCACCGTCGGGGCGACCGGACGCGCGGGGCAACGCGCGTCGTACAGCAATTACGGGCCGCTGGTCGAAATCTCGGCGCCGGGCGGCAGCGACGGCCAGTACGTGCTGTCCACGCTCAACAACGGCGTGACTTCGCCCAATCCGGGTGGCTACATCTACGCCGGTAAGCAGGGCACCAGCATGGCGACGCCGCACGTGTCCGGCATCGCTTCGCTGATGTTGTCACGAAATCCGATCCTGACGCCTGCGCAGGTGATTTCGAAGTTGCAGACGACCGCGCGGGCATTTCCGACCGGGACGGTACGGGACTGCACTACGGCGCTCTGTGGCGCCGGCATCGTCGATGCGGCGGCGGCGGTTGCGGCGGCGGCCGGAGTCCAGACGACAACGACGTTGTCGAGTTCGGTGAATCCGGCGTTGGCGGGGACGGTGGTGACTTTGACGGCGACGGTGACCGGCAGCAATCCCACGGGCAGCGTGAACTTCAGCGATGGCGCAACGTCACTCGCGGGTTGTGCGGCGGTGGCGCTGACAGGGACGGGGAATAGCCGGACGGCGGCCTGCAGCACGAGCACGCTGGCCGTGGGGACGCACGACATCGTGGCGAGCTATGGTGGGGACGCCGGCAATCTCGCATCGGCCAGTACAGCGCTGGTGCAGGTCGTTACCGCCCCCGTGGGCGGACTGTGCGGCGGAGGTCGTGATCGACAATCTGGCGCCTGGGGTGGCGGGGGTGTCTGGGGTGGGGGAGGTGAGTTTCACGGGCAAGTGGAGCCAGTCGGGTGCGAGCGGGTGGTACGGGGTCAACCGTTCGCTGTACAGCGCCGATGAGCCGAGCACGCCGAACACGTACACGTGGCGCACGCCGGTGCTCGATGCGGGGCAGGCGTGCACGTATGCGGTGTATGTGTGGTGGACGGTTTACCCGAACCGGTCGACCAGTGTGCCGATCACGGTGAGCGGGCAGATGGGTGGGGCGAGTACGCAGACGTTCAACGAGAGGGTGGGGGGTGGGCAGTGGGTGTTGCACGGCACGTACGACTTTGCGGCGGGGGCGCGGGGCACGGTGCAGGTGAGCAATGCGAATGGTCAGGCGGTGGCGGATGCGGTGCGGTTCGTGCTGGGGGCCGGAGGCCAGGCCGGACCGACGACGACGGTGCTGGTGAGTTCGGTGAATCCGGCGTTGGCGGGGGCGGTGGTGACGCTGACGGCGAGCGTGACCGGGAGCAATCCGACCGGGACGCGTGAACTTCAGCGAGGGCGCAACGTCACTCGCGGGCTGTGCGGCGGTGGCGCTGACGGGCAGTGGCGACAGCAAGACGGCGGCGTGCAGCACGAGCGGCCTCGCGGTGGGGACGCACAACCTGGTGGCGAGCTATGGTGGTGACGCCGGCAACCTCGCCTCGGCCAGCACGGCGCTGGCGCAGGTCATCGATGCCGTGCCGGACACGACGCCGCCGGCGGACGTGACCGGTGTGGTGGTGAGCGATGCGGCGACCGGGGGGCGGTTGAACCTGAGCTGGGTGAATCCGGTGGCGGACTTCGCCGGGGTGCTGGTGCTGCGCCGGGCGGGGGTGGCGGTGAGCGATGTGCCGGCGACGGGGCAGAGCTACAGCGCGGGGCAGGCGCTGGGGGCGAGCACGGTGGTGTACGCGGGGGCAGGCGCGGGTTACGCGGATTTGAATCTCGCCAACGGCACGCCGTATTTCTACAAGATCTTTGCCCACGACGCGGTGCGCAACTACGCGGCCGGGGTGGCGGGCAGCGGGACGCCCACGGCGCCCCGTCGGGGCCTGTGCGGCGGAGGTCGTGATCGACAATCTGGCGCCTGGGGTGGCGGGGGTGTCGGGGGTGGGGGAGGTGAGTTTCACGGGCAAGTGGAGCCAGTCGGGTGCGAGCGGGTGGTACGGGGTCAACCGTTCGCTGTACAGCGCCGATGAGCCGAGCACGCCGAACACGTACACGTGGCGCACGCCGGTGCTCGATGCGGGGCAGGCGTGCACGTATGCGGTGTATGTGTGGTGGACGGTTTACCCGAACCGGTCGACCAGCGTGCCGATCACGGTGAGCGGGCAGATGGGTGGGGCGAGTACGCAGACGTTCAACGAGAGGGTGGGGGGTGGGCAGTGGGTGTTGCACGGCACGTACGACTTTGCGGCGGGGGCGCGGGGCACGGTGCAGGTGAGCAATGCGAATGGTCAGGCGGTGGCGGATGCGGTGCGGTTCGTGCTGGGGGCCGGAGGCCAGGCCGGACCGACGACGACGGTGCTGGTGAGTTCGGTGAATCCGGCGTTGGCGGGGGCGGTGGTGACGCTGACGGCGAGCGTGACCGGGAGCAATCCGACCGGCACGGTGAACTTCAGCGAGGGCGCAACGTCACTCGCGGGCTGTGCGGCGGTGGCGCTGACGGGCAGTGGCGACAGCAAGACGGCAGCGTGCAGCACGAGCGGCCTCGCGGTGGGGACGCACAACCTCGTGGCGAGCTATGGTGGTGACGCCGGCAACCTCGCCTCGGCCAGCACGGCGCTGGCGCAGGTCATCGATGCCGTGCCGGACACGACGCCGCCGGCGGACGTGACCGGTGTGGTGGTGAGCGATGCGGCGACCGGGGGGCGGTTGAACCTGAGCTGGGTGAATCCGGTGGCCGACTTCACCGGGGTGCTGGTGCTGCGCCGGGCGGGGGTGGCGGTGAGCGATGTGCCGGCGACGGGGCAGAGCTACAGCGCGGGGCAGGCGCTGGGGGCGAGCACGGTGGTGTACGCAGGGGCAGGCGCGGGTTACACGGATTTGAATCTCGCCAACGGCACGCCGTATTTCTACAAGATCTTTGCCCACGACGCGGTGCGCAACTACGCCGCCGGGATGGCGGGCAACGGGATGCCCACGGCCCCCGTCGGGGCCTGTGCGGCGGAGGTCGTGATCGACAATCTGGCGCCTGGGGTGGCGGGGGTGTCGGGGGTGGGGGAGGTGAGTTTCACGGGCAAGTGGAGCCAGTCGGGTGCGAGCGGGTGGTACGGGGTCAACCGTTCGCTGTACAGCGCCGATGAGCCGAGCACGCCGAACACGTACACGTGGCGCACGCCGGTGCTCGATGCGGGGCAGGCGTGCACGTATGCGGTGTATGTGTGGTGGACGGTTTACCCGAACCGGTCGACCAGTGTGCCGATCACGGTGAGCGGGCAGATGGGTGGGGCGAGTACGCAGACGTTCAACGAGAGGGTGGGGGGTGGGCAGTGGGTGTTGCACGGCACGTACGACTTTGCGGCGGGGGCGCGGGGCACGGTGCAGGTGAGCAATGCGAATGGTCAGGCGGTGGCGGATGCGGTGCGGTTCGTGCTGGGGGCCGGAGGCCAGGCCGGACCGACGACGACGGTGCTGGTGAGTTCGGTGAATCCGGCGTTGGCGGGGGCGGTGGTGACGCTGACGGCGAGCGTGACCGGGAGCAATCCGACCGGCACGCGTGAACTTCAGCGAGGGCGCAACGTCACTCGCGGGCTGTGCGGCGGTGGCGCTGACGGGCAGTGGCGACAGCAAGACGGCGGCGTGCGGCACGAACGCGCTGGCGGTGGGCACGCACAACCTCGTGGCGAGCTATGGCGGGGACGCCGGCAACCTCGCCTCGGCCAGCACGGCGCTGGCGCAGGTCATCGATGCCACGGGGCCGCAGCTGGCGAACGGCATTTCCGGCGTGCTCGAAAAGTTCGTCCAGGATATGGCCAACCTGCCGCGCGTCGACGGCCTCGCGTTCGACCGCTTCGGCAATCTGTTCGGCGTGCTCGAGGTCGTGAGCGCCGGCGGCGGTGTCGTCTACATTGACAAGGCGACCGGAGCGGTTACGCCGATCGCGCTCGGCATCCCGGGCGCGTGCCGGCTCGACGTCCACCCCAACGGCGATATCTATGTCGCGAGTGAATTGCCGATCCCGATTGGCGGCCTCTACCGTGTCGCCGTCGCGTACGACGGAGCGAACCGGCCGCTTTCGGGCGCCGGATCCAAGCTCGCGACCGTGCTCGACAACCCCGAAGGCATCCAGCCGCTGCAGGTCGATGGTCCCTATGGTGCCGCGGGCACGATGCTGATCGCCGAGGACAAGGTCGGCGGACGGATCGTGCGCGTCCTTGCGGATGGCAGCGGCTTGACCGAGCTGGTGGGTACGGCCGCCAACCTGCAGAAACCGGAAGGGCTGGCATTCGGCGACTTCGGCGGCACGCAGAGCCCCGCGCTCTACGCGGCGGAGAAGGCGGGCGGACGGATCATGCGAATCGAATCCGACGGCAGCGTCACTACATTTGGCAATCCTGCCGCGATCGGCGGGCTCGACGGCCCCGACAATATCGCATTCGGCCCCGACGGCTACCTGTACGTCGGCGAAAAGTACGGCGGACGCATCGTGCGCATCGCCGGCGATGGCACGCACACGGTGTTCGCGACGGGATTCGACAATGTCGAAGGCGTCGCGTTCGATCCGCAGAACGGCGACCTCTATATCGGGGAGATCGAGCGCTCGACGATCTGGCGTGTGCGCCAGTGACCGGTCGAAGACTCGGTTACGTCGATCGCGTCGCGCTGCCGGCCTTCGCCTTTCCGGTCGCCGCGAAGTTCAATGCGAATGTAGAACGCCCATCCCGCGCAATTGCGCGATGACCAACTCGGCGGCGTCCTCCGGCGTGTTGGCGACGGTATCGATGCGGATCTCCGGCTGCTCGGGATCCTCGTACGGCGAATCGATTCCCGTGAAGTTCTTGAGGTTGCCGCTGCGCGCCTTCTTGTAGAGGCCCTTGGTGTCGCGCTGTTCCGCGACGGGGAGTGGCGTGTCCACGAACACCTCGCAGAATTCGCCGTCGGCGACGCGACCTCGTGCGAAGCGCCGTTCCGCGCGAAACGGCGAAATGAACGACACGAGGACGATCAGGCCGGCGTCCGCCATGAGCCGCGCGACCTCGGCGACGCGGCGGATGTTCTCGACCCGATCGGCCTCGGTGAAACCCAGGTCCTTGTTGAGCCCGTGCCGGACATTGTCGCCGTCGAGAAGATAGGTGTGCCGGCCCAGCGCGTGGAGCTTCCGTTCGACGATGTTGGCGATCGTCGACTTTCCGGAGCCGGACAGGCCCGTGAACCACACGACGCACGGCCGGTGTCCGTTGAGCGCGGCGTGCGCCTCCTTGTTGACCTCGATCGCCTGCCAGTGGATGTTCTGCGACCGGCGCAGCGCAAAGTGCAGCAGGCCGACGCCGATCGTGTTGTTGGTCAGCCGGTCGATCAGGATGAAGCCGCCGGTGTCCCGGTTTTCCTCGTACGGATCGAACACGATCGGCTGGTCGAGATTGAGATTGCACACGCCCATCTCGTTCAGCTGCAGCGTCTTCGCGGCGAGGTGCTCGAGCGTGTTGACGTTGACCTTGTACTTGGGCGAGGCGATCGACGCGCCGACCGTCTTGGCGCCGATCTTCAGGAGATAGGGACGCCCGGGCAGCATCTCGTCTTCGCTCATCCAGATGACCATCGCCTCGAACTGGTCGGCGATGCCGGGCGGCGAATCGGAAGCCGCCAGCATGTCGCCGCGGCTGATGTCGATTTCGTCCGTGAGGGTGAGCGTGATCGACTGGCCCGCGATCGCGCGATCCAGATCGCCGTCCTTCGCAACGATGCGCGCGACCGTGCTTTCCTTGCCCGATGGCAGGACGCGCACGCGATCGCCCGGACGAACGGCGCCGCCGACGATGCGGCCCGAGAAACCGCGGAAATCGAGGTTGGGCCGATTGACCCACTGCACCGGCATGCGAAAGGGTTTGCTGCCGACGTCGTCCGCGACGGGCACCGTCTCGAGATAGCCCATCAGCGTCGGGCCGTGGTACCAGTGCGTGTTGGCGCTCGCCGCGGTGACGTTGTCGCCTTTGAGCGCCGAGAGCGGGATGCAGACGACGTCCTCGAGCCCGATCTGCCGCGCGAACTCGCGGTACTCCTGCTCGATCCGTTCGAACACGTCCTGCGCATAGCCGAGCATGTCGAGCTTGTTGACGGCCAGCACGACCTTGCGGATGCCGAGCAGCGACGCGAGATAGCTGTGCCGCCGCGTCTGCGTCAGCACGCCCTTGCGCGCGTCGATCAGGATCACGGCGACGTCGGCGGTCGAGGCGCCGGTGACCATGTTGCGCGTGTACTGCTCGTGGCCCGGCGTGTCGGCCACGATGAAATTGCGCTTGTCGGTCGAGAAGAAGCGATAGGCGACGTCGATGGTGATGCCCTGCTCGCGCTCGGCGGTCAGGCCGTCGAGCAGCAGCGCGAAATCGAGATCGTCGCCCTGCGTGCCGAACTTCTTCGAGTCGGCCACGAGCGCCGCCAGCTGATCCTCGTAGAGGAGCTTCGACTCGTACAGCAGGCGGCCGATCAGCGTGCTCTTGCCGTCGTCCACGCTGCCGCAGGTGATGAAGCGGAGCAGCCCCTTGTGCTCGTGCGAATCGAGGTATTGCTCGATGTCGACGGCGATCAGATCGGAGACGTGCGCCATCAGAAATACCCTTCCTGCTTTTTCTTTTCCATCGATCCGGTGGAATCGAAGTCGATGACGCGCCCCTGGCGCTCCGAGGTCCTGGTGAGCAGCATTTCCTGGATGATCGCGGGCAGCGTGTCGGCGGTGCTCTCGACGGCGCCGGTCAGCGGATAGCAGCCGAGGGTGCGGAAGCGCACGCTCTTCAGCATCGGCTTCTCGCCCGGATCGAGCGGCAGCCGGTCGTCGTCGACCAAAATCAGCGCGCCGTCGCGCACGACGACCGGACGCTCCTTGGCGAAATACAGCGGCACGATCGGGATCCGCTCGCGATGGATGTATTGCCAGATGTCGAGCTCGGTCCAGTTCGACAGCGGGAAGACGCGGATGCTCTCGCCCTTGTTCTTGCGGACGTTGTAGAGGCGCCACAATTCCGGGCGCTGCAGCTTCGGGTCCCAGCGGTGCTGCGCCGACCGGAACGAGAAGATGCGCTCCTTGGCGCGGGATTTCTCCTCGTCGCGGCGCGCGCCGCCGAACGCCACGTCGAAACCGTGCTGGTCGATCGCCTGCTTTAGTCCCTGCGTCTTCCAGACGTCGGTATGGACCGCCGAGCCGTGCGTGAACGGATTGATCCCCAGCGCGACCGCTTCGGGGTTGATGTGGACGATCAGTTCGAGCCCGAGCTTCTTCGTCATCGTGCCGCGGAACTCGATCATCTCCCGGAACTTCCACGTCGTGTCGACATGCAGCAGCGGAAACGGCGGCGGCGACGGATGGAAGGCCTTCATCGCCAGGTGCAGCATCACCGAGCTGTCCTTGCCGATCGAGTACAGCATCACCGGATGTTCGCTCTCGGCGACCGCCTCGCGCAGGATGTCGATGCTTTCGGCTTCGAGGCGCTCAAGGTGCGTCAATGTCGTCATCCGGGGTCCTGGTTCGCGGCGGCCGATCGCCAGACGCACCGCAAAGTGGCGTGGCTCCGCGCGCGTCGCATTGATGATGGGAGGATTTTCGCACGGGCATGGCGACGGCATGGCTCGACTCGTGCGAATGCCCCGACATGGATACGGACGCCAATGTACGACTTGTGCCGGGCGCTGTCGGGATTCCTTACATGGCCCTCGCGTGGCCAACAGCGGTCTCTAGTCAAGCTTTTGATTAGTAGACCTTTTATCATTGTGCCACGATTCTTGCTTCGAGTTTCGCAACCATTGCGTCCGACGCTTGCGTGATCGGAGCGGCAGACTTGTGCAGATGTCAGGTTAAGTTGTGGGATCGCGCGTCGGACAATCGCGCGTTGCGTCCGCGATCAAGCCATTGGTGCAACGCCCGGCTACGTCCAGGCGCGCGCCAAGGATGAGGTTGAGTAGAATGAACTGTACGCGGGCGACGGAACGCCGCGCGACCACCCGGTGCGGCTGCGTTCGCGCCGATTCATCTGGAGAACGTGAGTCATGAAGCCGATCATCGCCTCGAGTGTCATTCTTCTGGGAGGCTTCGCCGGTGCGGCCATGGCGGACTGTACGACGAGCCCACTGGTCACCGGCCGGACGCTCACTAACGCGTTCAGTTCCAAGCTGGTTTGCGGCAGGCCGGGTCCCGCCTATCCCGGTGGCGCGTCATCGCCCGACCGATGGCAGGAGGAGCATCTCGCGCCCAGCGGAGAGCTTTGGGATTACAAGCTGGGCGCAAGCAACGTCGTCGATCCCAGGAAGCAGGTCGGCACGTGGTCGATCAATGCCGCGGAAACCCAGGTCACGCACAGCTACACAGGGGGCCCCAGTTTCACTTGGGATGTCCGCTTGGCGGCCGCCCCTAACACATACAGTTTCTGCGCCGGGAGCGCCGAGCACGTGGTCGGGTTCATCGTCCCCAACGGCGGCGCCGGCTGTGGGGGCGTCTATCCGCCGTGATTCCGTGGTGTTGGCGGATGCCCTGAGCCCCTTGGCGGCATGGCCGCGGTTCCGCGCGACTCATGGTCTTGCGGCGGGAGCATCGGCGAAATGTCGTTCCTCCGCAGGAGGGGCGAGCAGGCGAGTGCGCATTCCTCCTCTGATTCAGTCCAAAATTCTGCAGATCCGCGTTTCCTGACGCGCGGGTGCATCCGATTCTCCTCGCACGGGCCATGTCCGCGATGCTTCCCGTCGCGGGCACCGGTCGATGTTGCGGCTACCCGCTGCCGCCGTCACCGCTGTCGGTCCAGGCGCGATGAGCGCTACACGAAAGCCGTTGCGGTCATCGGCCGAAAGGTCGAATCGTGTGTCGGCCCGATTTACACTTCCCATCATTTGTCGTTCCCGAAGCTTGATGGTCGCGGCCACTGCCTCGCGAAAATATTCAAGTAAACATATGTTTCATAAGTGGTTTATGAACCAACACCGCCGCGCGACCGAGACAATGGCGCGGAACGTGCTTTAGCTGGTGGCAACGACGGACTTGGCCGCGCCGAAATATCGGCAGGGTATCGCGGCATGGCGAAAATGCCTGTTTGTCCAGATTCATTTCGATGCCTGAAAATGGGAGTTTGATATGAAGTCCGCATTCTTGAAGTTCCTGACCGCCGCAACGTTCGCGCTTGCTTTCGCGGCGCCGTCCTACGCCGATTTCAGCGGCCCCTACGCGTTTCCGTGGACGACGACGTCGGGTCCGGATGGCACGGGGGGGACGACCGTCGACACGTCCGGCGGGCCTAGTGTCCTGCAATTCCTTGGCGGCGACTTAGATTGTGCCAACAATGGCGGATGCATCGTCCGCTATTCCGTCGCGGTAGCCGGCACGGGTAACATCACCTTCGATTGGGCAGCGAGCACCGGTGACTTTTGTTGCGAAATTTTCGGCTATGGGGTCGATAGCATTTTGACCACACTCTGGGATGCCGGAACTTCCGGTTCCCCTGGAGGCGGCTCCGAGTCCGTCCCGGTAGTCCTTGGTAACACCTTTGAATTTTGGTACGACTGCGACGACTGCATATTGGGCCCCGGCGAAGCCTCGGTCAGAAGCTTCAACGGTCCTGACGAAGGGGCGGTCCCGGAACCTGCGACCCTTGCGCTTCTGGGCATCAGCCTTCTGGGCTTGGGCGTTTCCCGCCGTCGCGCCCGCCGCAGCTGATCTCAACGCTTGATTCGGCCGCTACGCGGCCGAAGCGCACCGACCCCGCCCGTGTGGCGGGGTTTGTTTTTCGGTATTCCGAACCCATTGCGTATGGGGCCTTGCGACTTCAGCTTCCCCGCCTGTGGCTCCAGGTCGCGTGATGCAATAGCATCCGATCCATGCGTACCACCCTCGACATGGCGGATGACTCTCGACAGGCTTGCATCTTGACGCGACCTTCATGGCGCCAGAGCGTGGCCGGAGCCGGGCCTGAAATTCAACATTCGGTGGGCCGCGCCCGGAGCCGCATGTGACTTCTCCTGAGCACGGCAGCGGGTCGGGCGCGCGCGGTTCGCTCGCCATCGCCGCCGCCTGCTACCTGCTCTTCGTCGTCTACGGCAGCCTGGTGCCGGTGGATTACCACCCGCGGCCGCTCGATGCCGCGTGGCGCGCGTTTCTCGGCACGCGCTACCTCGACCTTGGCGTGGGATCGCGCGCCGACTGGGTCGCCAACATCCTGCTCTACATCCCGCTCGCGTACCTCCTGTGCGCGCTGTTCGCCGGAGGCGCGCGTTCGGTTTTCGGACGGCTCGTCGGCGTGGTGGCGGTGCTCGTCGTCTGCGTCGCCATCGCGCTCGGCGTCGAATTCACCCAGCTCTTCTTCCCGCCGCGCACGGTATCGCTCAACGACATCATCGCGGAGTTCATCGGCACCGGGCTCGGCATCGGCATCTGGATCGTCTGGGGCGGCGCGCTGCGGCGGCTCGGCGCGGCGATCGCCGGCGGAGGCCTGCCGGCGATCAGGACGGCCGTCATCGTCTACGTGCTGGCGTACCTCGCGCTCAGCCTGTTTCCGTACGATTTTCTCGTTTCGGCGAAGGAGTATTCCGACAAGTTCGCGCGACGGCGGCTACGGATTCCTCGTCGCGACGGAAACGTGCACGCGGCTGTCGACCTGCGCCGGAAAATTCGTCGCGGAGATCGTCGCGATCGTTCCGTTGGGCGTGCTGCTCGGGATGGTGCTCGGCCGGGCGGCGCGGCGTGCCTACACGATCGCGGCGCTGTGCGGTCTCGCGCTCGGTCTTGCGATCGAGATCGCGCAACTCTTCATCGCGTCCGGAATATCCGACGGCGTATCGCATACTGACCCGTGCCGCCGGGATGGCCATCGGCGTCGCGCTGTTCCGGCATGTGCGCCTCGACAGCCTCGCCGCGCTGCGGCCGCGGATCGTCCTCGCCGTCGTGCTGGCGGCGCCGGTCTACCTCCTTGCGCTGATGTGGGCCAATGCGTGGTTCAGCGCGGGCTGGGTCGGCGTCGAGAAGGTGCAGGCCAAGGTCGCCGACCTACACTGGCTCCCGTTCTACTACCACTATTTCTCGACGGAAACGCGGGCGCTGCGGAGCCTGCTGGCCGAGGTCGCGATGTACGTGCCCATCGGCGTCGGGTACTGGCTGTGGACGCTGCGCCCGGCCAACTCGCGGGCGCGCGGCTCCGCGGTGGTCCCTGCGCTGGTCGCGGCGCTGCTCGCGTCCGCAATGGAGACGGGCAAGCTCTTCGTCATGGGCAAGCACCCCGATCCGACCGACGTGCCGATCGCGATGGTGGCCGCCACCATCGCCTACCTCTTGGCGGCGCGGATGCACCAATGGGCACTGCAGGGCGCGGCCGTTCCCGCGCCCGTTGCGCCGGCAGCGCCTGCGCGGACGGACCCGGACATCAGGTTGAACGCAGTCGTCGCAACCGGGCCCGTTACGCCGGCAGTGTCCGCGAGGACGGACCCGTCGACGGCATCGCCGCCGGCGGATCCGTCGATGATCGTCTCGCCGCGCAGCGGCGCGGCGATTGTTGCGGCTTGCGTGCTGCTTGCCGGCACCGGTGTCGCGCTGTGGGCGCACCCGCTCGGCGGCGTCTGGCTCGCGTTGGCGCTCGGATCGTATGCCGCGCTGCTGTGGCGCCACCCCGGACTCTGCCTGCCCGCGATCCTCGCGCTGCTGCCGCTGCTCGACTTCTCGTTGTGGAGCGGCTGGATCCTGGTGAGCGAATTCGATCTTTTCATCGCTGTAACGCTCGCGGTCCGCCTGCTGCAGCGGAGCACCGGCGGCGCGCGCGCGCCGCTGTCCATCGGCGCACGGTTTGCCGTCGGCTTGCTGGCATTGTCGTTCTTCACGAGCGCCGTGGTCGGGCTCTTTCCGCTTTCGCCGTTCGACTGGAACGCGCTCGGGAGCTATTACACGAGCTTCACGAGCCTCCGCCAGTTGAAGGGCTTCGCGTGGGCGCTGGCGCTGTTGCCGGTCCTGCTCGACGAATCTCGGGACGAGGAGCGCCTGCAGCGCCGGTGGATCGGCGGAATGCTGGCGGGGCTCTGCGGCGTGGTCGCCGTCATCCTCTGGCAGCGGATCACGTTTGCGGGGCTGGCGGATTTCGGCGTGGTGTATCGCGTCGAGGGCCCGTTCCCGGAACTGCACACCGGTGGCGGCGACGTGCATGCGTATCTCGTGATGGCGATACCGTTCGTCGTCGCGTGGATCGTGCTGCGACCCACCGCGATTCGCGTCGCGCTCGGCACCGCGCTTTTCATGCTCGCGAGCTATGCGCTGGGTGTGACGTTCACGCGGGGCGGTTACGTCGGCTACGGCGGCGCGATGGCGGTGCTCGCGGCCGCGGTCGCGCTGCGCTGGATGCGGCAGGACGCGTGGCAGTTCCGGCACGTGGCCGTGACGGCGGTGCTCGCGCTCGCGGGCCTCGCCATCCTGGTGCCGATCGTGTCGGGAACGTTCATGGAAGCGCGGCTTGCCGGGACGCGTATGGAGGCCGGCACGCGCACGAGCCATTGGCTGCGTGCGATCGACCAGATGGATTCGGAGGTGCCGACCGCGCTTTTCGGAATGGGGCTCGGCACGTTTCCGAAGACCGCGCTGTTCAAGAATCCCGATGCCGCGTCGGCGACGTTCAGCTTCGGGCACGAGGGCGACAACGGCTTCCTGCGCCTGGGTTCCGGGAGGCCGCTTTATCTCGACCAACGAGTGTCCATCGCGCCGCAGACGAGGTACACGCTCGCGCTCGATCTGCGCAGCGGCGATCCGAAGGCGAAGCTCACGGCCCACCTCTGCGAGAAGAGCGCGCAGTATTCGTTCCGCTGCACGAGCGCGAGCGTCCCCGTGCGTGCGGCCGGAACCGGCTGGGAACACCACGAACTCGCGTTCGACAGCGGCGAGATCGGATCGGGTGCGTGGCCGTTCCGGCGTCCGGTGGCGTTGAGCCTTTCCAATGCGCAACGCGGCGGCATCGTCGACGTGGACAATGTCCGGCTGCGCGACAAAAGCGGCGTCGACCAGGTCACCAACGGCGACTTTTCGCGCGGCGGCGCGCGGTGGCTTTTTGCGGCCGACGATCATCTGCCGTGGCACATCTTCAATCTCGCGGTGCAGATCCTGTTCGAGCAAGGATGGTTCGGCGTCATTGCCGTCGGCATTGCGGTCGTGCTGTCGATCGCGCGTCTCGCGGCGGGAACGTGGCGGGGCGATCTGTTCGCCGCGACGTTGCTCGCGTCCGTTTGCGGATTTCTTCTGGTCGGCCTGACGGAAAGCCTGTTCGACGGCCCGCGCGTCACCACGCTGTTTTTCCTCGTGGTGTTCGCAGGATTGCTGCGTCCGAGCGCCCATGTTCGCGCGGCATTTCGCCGCGCGGCGCACTCGCGCCTGGATTAGCGCGGGTCCGGCCGCAGCGGGCGGCGCACGCCCATTGCGATTAACGCGGTTCCGTCCACAGAGCATGGGGCGCGAGTCGGGTCCAAAGCGCCTTCGGCGGCGACGCACGCGAATCGGAGTCATTGCGAAATCGCGCGCAGCGCGCGGTGCGAAAACTCATGCGCTTATAATTTCACCTTGGTCGGCTTGAATGTGGCCGATCTTCGACAACCATGCCAATCGTTCTTCTCACCGGCGCCACCGGGTACATCGGCTCGCATACGTGCATCGAGGTCATCGCGGCCGGCTGGACGCCGGTCATCGTCGACAATCTCTGCAACAGTTCGCCGGTGGTGCTCGACCGCATCGAGCGGATCACCGGACACCGGCCGGCATTCGTCGAAGCCGACGTCCGTGACCGCCATGCGCTCGACCGCGTGTTCGGCGCGCAGGCGATCGAAGCGGTCGTTCATTTCGCCGGCCTGAAGTCGGTCGGCGAATCGGTGGCGGAGCCGCTGCGTTATTACGAGAACAACATCGGCGGGACAATGGCACTTCTCGATGCGATGCGGCGGCACGGCGTGACACGAATCGTGTTCAGCTCGTCGGCAACGGTCTATTCGTCGGCCGCGCAGATGCCGCTGACGGAAGACTCGCCGTTGGGGCCGATCAATGCGTACGGACGCTCGAAACTGATTGCGGAGGAGATTCTGACGGATGTGGCGCAGGCGAATCCGGCGTGGCGCGTGATGCTGCTGCGCTATTTCAATCCGGTCGGCGCGCACGCGAGCGGCCTCATCGGCGAGGATCCGGCCGGAGTTCCGAACAACCTGATGCCGTTCGTCGCGCAGGTCGCCGTCGGACGGAGGCCAAAGCTGTCCGTCTTCGGGAACGATTATCCGACGCCGGATGGCACGGGGGTTCGCGATTACATTCACGTGGTCGACCTCGCGCTGGGACACGTGGCGGCGTTGCGCCGGATATTCGACGACGATGTGCCAAGTGTGGCGACGCTCAACCTCGGGACAGGGCGCGGACACACGGTGCTCGACGTCGTGCGTCATTTCGAAGCGGCGAGTGGAAGAACGATTCCGTACGAATTCGTGGACCGCCGACCCGGTGATGTCCCAACGTGTTTCGCGGACGCGTCGCGCGCGCGCGAGTTCCTTGGATGGGAGGCTCGAAAGTCACTGGACGCCATGTGCGCGGACGCGTGGCGTTGGCAGTCCGCCAATCCGGACGGCTTTCGCGCCTGACCGGAAGCGCGTTCGAGTGTTGGCCAATCCGGGCGCGGATCGTCGTCCGGCGGTGCGCGAAGTGCTCGGGCCACGAGCGGGATTTGGTCGAAAGGCTTAGAAATACATCAAGTTACCAGTCCCGTCCCGCATCAGCGTCGATTTGGCACGCTTTGTGCAGTACGTCACGTGTTCCATTTGGACCAACGCGCGCAATAGCGGCAATGACCGAGACCACCGAAATGACGTATCGACGGCTTGATTCCCGTGTTCGTGCGGCGAGTCCCGAATCCGTCATCCGACCGTTCGTCGCGCCGATCCAGCGAATCCTTCATCGCCGCGCCTCCAACTGAACACCACGACCAACAGACACAGGTAACGATGGTGCGCATCTTCGACCACTGGTTCGCATCGAACACGCTGCTGCAAGTCGTGTTCGATGCAATCCTGCTGTTCCTGTCGGTCGTAGCCGCCGTGGCGTTGCTCGACCATGGCGAACTGAAGAACATGGAGGTCGTCGCACCCGACGCGCTGCTCTTCGCGCTGACTATGGTCGCGCTCAATTCCGTCGTCGGACTCTATCAGCGGAATCCGGGCCGAACGATGGCGCAGACCACCGCGCGCATCGCGTTGTCGCTGATGCTCGCCGTGCCCGTCGCGTGGGCCATCTTCACGTTCATTCCGCGCGCCGACCCGTGGAGCGAGACGCTGCGCCTGGCGGTTCCTCTCGCGTTCGTAGGGTTCGTGGCGATTCGTGGCATTGCCGCGCAGAGCGGCGCGACACTGGCGTTCACGCGGCGGGCGCTCGTCGTAGGTACCGGTGCCGAGGCCGCAGCGGTTGAGCAGTCGATCGGCCAACTGACCGAGGCGGTCCGGCTATTGGGCTTCTTTCCTGCGAAAAAGACCGACGCCGCGCACAAGGTGCCCGCCGACCGGATACTTGGCGCCGGGATGGACCTGGTCGAGACAGTCCAGCGGTACAAGGTCGACGAAGTCATCGTCGCGGTGCGCGAACGCCGTGGAGGAGTACTGCCGCTGCGTGAATTGCTGGACTGCAAACTTATGGGCGTGCGCGTGCTGGACCTGTCGAGCTACTATGAACGAGCCGTGGGTCAGCTGCGCGTCGACTCGTTGCATGCGAGCTGGCTGATTTTCGGTGACGGCTTCCGCCAAGGTCTGACGCGGGCCATCGTCAAGCGCTTCTTCGATCTCACGACGGCGGCGCTGCTGCTCCTGCTCGCCGCGCCGGTGATGGTGCTGACCGCGGTCATGGTCGTGGTGGAAAGCGGTTTTCCGATCCTGTACCGGCAGGAACGGGTCGGGCAGGGCGGGCGCCTCTTCAACGTGATCAAGTTTCGCAGCATGCGCAGCGATGCAGAAATCGATGGCAAGCCGCGCTGGGCCATGCGCGACGACGATCGCGTCACGAAGACCGGACGCATCATCCGCAAGCTGCGCATCGACGAGCTGCCGCAGCTCATCAACGTATTGCGGGGCGACATGAGCCTCGTCGGTCCGCGGCCCGAGCGTCCCTATTTCGTCGATCAGCTCGCGCGCGAAATTCCCTATTACGCCGTGCGCCACAGCGTTAAGCCCGGCGTCACGGGATGGGCACAGGTCCGGTATCACTACAGCGCTTCGCTCGGTGATTCGATCCAGAAGCTGCAGTACGATCTCTACTACGTCAAGAACCACACGCTCTTTCTCGACATCGTCATCCTGTTTGAAACCGTCGGCGTCGTAGCGACCGGCGCAGGTGCGCATTGACGTGGCGGGTTGACCGCGCCGCCGGGACGGGGCCGGTCCCTACGAAGGCACGTTTCGCGGGACAATACCCCCAATTCCGAATGAACCGGCCCCGCCCGCACAATGAATCCCCATTTCACGACGGTTGCCGCCTGGAGCTATGGCCTGGCGGGCTTCGGCTACGCGGCGTTCGCCATGTATTTGCGGTTCGGCTTGCGCGGTGGGCTGCGGGGTGTCGCGCTGCTGGCTGCCGTGGGCCTGACGGCGGCGTGGGCGTTCCTCGATCTGGCGTTCGCGTTGGCGCAGGCACCGATCCTCTTTGCGCTCGGCGCGGTGGTCGACGTGCTGCGCGTCGGCGCCTGGTTCGCGTTCCTGTTGTTGCTGATCGACGGACGGGTGGGCAATTCGTCAGCGACGACGGACTTGGCTCCGTCGCGTACGACGTGGCTCGTTCCGGTCGCAGCGGCGCTGGTGGTCGTGGGCATCGTCGCGCAGGGCTCGGGAGTCCTGGGGCTGCGAGTATTCGGCGACCCTGGCCGGCTGGCGCTCTTCGACAGCCTCGCGTTGACGGTGTTCGGCCTCATTCTGGTCGAGCAACTGTTCCGCAATGTTCCGGACGACGCGCGGTGGAGCATCAAGCCGCTTTGCCTCGGACTTGCCGGCGGGATGATCTTCGATCTCTATCTTTTCGCCGACGCGTTGCTGTTCAATCGCGTGGACGCCGACGCATGGAGCGTTCGTGGCTTCGTCCACGCGCTGGTGATTCCTCTGGTGGCCGCATCGGCGGCGCGCAATCGCGACTGGACGTTCGCCATCGCGTTGTCCCGGCGCGTCGTATTCCACTCGACCGCCTTGCTGGCGTCGGGGATCTACCTGCTGTTCATGGCCGGCGCCGGTTACTACGTCCGCTATTTCGGCGGGAGCTGGGGCCCGGCGCTGCAGGTCGCGCTGCTGTTTGCCGGGCTGCTCGGGCTCGGCGTCATTGCGTTCTCCGGATCGTTGCGGGCGAAGCTGCGCGTCATCGTCAGCAAGCATTTTTTCAGCTATCGTTACGACTATCGCGACGAATGGCTGCGCTTCACGCATGCGCTGTCGGCGCGCGGGGGACAGCAGGAACTGGGGCAGGACGTCGTCAAGGGTCTCGCCGACATGCTGGAAAGCCCAGCCGGGGGCCTGTGGCTGCGGGACGCCGCGGGCCGTCATTTCGCACAGTCCGGGCGCTGGAACATGCCGGTCGATTCCGCGACGGAGCCGACCGACAGTGCATTCATCCGGTTCCTGAGCGAATCGGGCTGGGTGGTGAACCTGGAGGAGTTTCGCTCGTCGCCCGAACGCTATCGCGGACTGCGGCTTCCGCATTGGCTGTCGGAGTTGCCGAACGCATGGCTCATCATCCCGCTGACAAACGGACTGGAGCTGCTCGGATTCGTGATCCTTTGCACCGCGCGCACGCGCGTCGACGTCAATTGGGAGGTGAACGATCTGCTGAAGACGGCCGCGCGCCAGGCGGCAAGCTTTCTCGGCCAGATGCAGGCGACCGAGGCGTTGCTCGAAGCGCGCAAGTTCGACGCCTTCAACCGCATGTCGGCGTTTGTCGTCCACGATCTCAAGAACATCGTCGCGCAGCTGTCGCTAATGCTGAAGAACGCGGAACGGCATCGCGACAATCCGGAGTTCCAGAAAGACATGCTGTCGACCGTCGAACACTCGGTCGAGCGCATGAAACAGCTGATGCTGCAGTTGCGCGAGGGAACCACGCCCGTGGACGTGGCGCATGGAGTGGATCTTGCTGCCGTCATCGAGCGGATTCAGCGCACCAAGTCGGGCCAGCGGCCAATGCCCAACGTCCAGGTCGAGACGAAGGTGATCGCGAAGGGCCACGAAGATCGGCTGGAACGCGTGATCGGCCACCTCGTGCAGAACGCGATCGAGGCGACGGAAACGAATGGACGCGTGTGGATCAGGCTTGCGCAGCAGGATGGATTGGCATTGGTGGAAGTCGGCGACACCGGGCGCGGCATGACCCAGGAATTCGTGCGCGAGCGGCTGTTCAAGCCGTTCCAGACGACCAAGGAGACGGGAATGGGCATCGGCGCGTACGAGAGCTTCCAGTACGTGCAGGAGCTGGGCGGACGCGTCGATGTCGACAGCACGCCGGACGTCGGCACGCAGGTGCGGTTGCTCCTGCCGCGATTCGATTCCTCCCTCACCACACCATCGCCTGCCCGTAAGGTGATCGGCGAGGCTACCCAATGAGCGAAAAGGCACGGCCACTTCTCATCGTCGAGGACGATCCCGCCCTGCAGAAGCAGATGTGCTGGGCGTTCGACGCGTACGAGGCGCTGCCGGCGTCGGATCGCGAAAGCGCGCTGGCGCTCCTGCGCCGGCACGCGGCGCCGGTCGTGACCATGGATCTCGGGCTGCCGCCCGATCCGGACTCCGTTTCGGAAGGATTCAAGCTTCTCGAGGAAATCCTCGAACTCGCGCCGGACACCAAGGTGATCGTTCTCACCGGGCAGAACGATCGCGCCAACGCGGTGCGCGCGATCGGGCTCGGCGCCTACGATTTCTTTGCCAAGCCGTTCGAGCCGGAAATGCTCGCGTTGACCATCGATCGCGCCTATCGGCTGTACGACCTGCAGCAGGAGAACCGGCGCCTGCAGTCGATGCGACAGCCCGATGCATTCGGTGGACTCATCACGCGCGACCCTGATCTGTTGCACATCTGTCGAACGATCGAAAAGGTTGCCGGTACGGGGGCCACGGTGTTGCTCCTGGGCGAAAGTGGTACCGGGAAGGAGTTGCTGGCCCGCGCCCTGCACGATCTGTCGCAGCGGCGCGGCGAACGGTTTGTCGCGATCAACTGTGCGGCCATTCCCGAAACGCTGCTCGAGAGCGAGCTCTTCGGCTACGAGAAGGGCGCGTTCACGGGTGCCACGAAACAGACCATCGGCAAGATCGAGACCGCCAATCGCGGCACGCTGATGCTGGACGAGATCGGCGACCTGCCGCTTGCGCTGCAGGGCAAGCTGCTGCGCTTCCTGCAGGAGCGCGTGATCGATCGCGTCGGCGGACGCGACGAAATCCCGATCGACGTGCGCGTCGTCTGCGCCACGCACCAGGACCTCAAGGCACTGATTGCGGAGGGACGCTTTCGCGAAGACCTCTACTACCGGCTTGCCGAAATCGTCGTGGACATACCGCCCCTGCGGGAGCGGCCCGGCGACGCGGCGCTGCTGGCGCATGCCTTGGTGCAACGCTTTGCCGCGGAACAGCGGCGCGGTTCGATCGCCTTGCGGCCCGACGCGATCGCGGCGATCGAGTCCCAGCCATGGCCGGGTAATGTGCGCGAACTCGAAAACGCCATGAAACGCGCGGTGATCATGACCGACGGGAAGCAGATCACGGCGGCTGACCTGGGGTTTTCCGAGATTGCGTCCGGCGAACAGTCCGCGCTGAACCTGCGCCAGGTGCGGGACGAAGCCGAAAAGCGCGCCGTCATCGCGGCGCTCGGACGAGCGAACGAAAACGTCGTCAAGGCGGCGGAAATGCTCGGCGTGAGTCGTCCGACGCTGTATGACCTGATGCGGCGCTTTGGCTTGAAGTGAATCGCTCGAAGACTCACTGGATTGAGCGAAAAGGAAACGACATGAACGCACTTATTCGCATTTGCCGAAATGGCGTCGTGGCGCTGCTTGCCGCGATGCTTGTCGCGGGATGTGCCGACAAACCCGAGGCGCTGGTGGCGTCGGCCAAGGAGTATCTTGGCCAAGAACGATCGCAACGCGGCCGTGATCCAGCTCAGGACCGCGCTGCAGAAGAATCCCGATCTGGCCGAGGCACGGTACCTTCTGGGCAAAGTCGCTATTCGAGACCGGTGATCTTGCGGGGGCGGAGAAGGAACTCCGCAGGGCGAACGAACTCAATTATCCGGCCGACCAGGTCGTTCCGGCGCTTGCGCGACGTTGCTCGTTGCGCGAGGACAACACAAGAAGGTGCTCGAGGAGTTCGCGACGGCGGCCATCGACATCGCCGGAGGCGCAAGGCCGATCTGCAGACGACGACTCGGTCAGGCGCGGATGGCGATCGGCAATGCCGAGGGCGCCGGCGGCGACTTTGCAGGCGCGCTTGGCCACGCAGCCGGGTTATCCGCCGGCTCTTGATCGGCGAGGCGCGTCTCAAGGCGGCCGGGGGCGATCTTGACGGGAGCGCTCGCGCTGGTCGAGAGCGGCACTGGCGAAGTCGCCCTGCGCTGACCGAGGGCTGGCAACTCAAGGGCGATCTCGCTGGTCGCGCAGCGTCAGGTGGCGACTGCGCTTGCGGCGTATCGCAAGGCGGTCGAAGCGACACCGAACGATGTTGCCGGCCATTACAAGATCGTCTCGCTGCTGCTGCAGGACGGCAAGATCGACGAAGCGAACAAGCAGCTTCGTGGCGATGAAAAAGGTGGCGCCGAAGCATCCGCAGACGCTCTTTCTGCAGGCGTTGCTTGCCGTATCCGGAAAAGAAATATCGCCGCCGCGCGCGACGCCATCCAGCTCCACCTTAAGGCGGCGCCGGGCAACCTGCATGGGCCTGCTCCTCGGTGCTCAGATCGATTACCAGCTTGGCTCCTATGCGCAGGCCGAGGCAGCGCTTGCTACGGTACTGCAGCGGGTGCCGAATCAGGACGCTGGCGCGCACGCTGCTCGTCCAGACCTACCTGCGCGAAGGCAAGCCGGCCAAGGCGCTCGAAACGCTGAAGCCGATGCTTGCAGGCCGAGAAACAGGATTCGGACACGCTGGCACTGGCCGGCGAAGTGTACTGTCCAGAACGGCGACGCGGAGACGGCCGCGCGCTATTTCGAGAAGGCGGCGGCGCTCGATCCCAAGAACATCGAGCAAGCGCACCGCCGTCGCGCTTTCGCATCTGGCGACGGGCGAGAGCGAGCGCGGACTCGAGGAACTGGAGGCGGTGGCAGCCGAAGACACCGGAATCCGCGCGGACCTTGCGCTGGTCGCGACCAACATCCGGCAGCGGAAGTTCGACGCGGCGCTGGCCGTGGTCGCCGCGATCGAAAAGAAACAGCCGGACAAACCGCTGCCGCACAACCTGCGCGGCATCGTCCTTGCCGCGAAGCGCGATGTCGCCGGGTGCGCGGCGCAGCTTCGAGCGCGCGCTGGAAATCGATCCGAAATTCCTGCCCGCCGCGGCGAATCTGGCGCGCCTGGACATGGTAGACAAGAAGCCGGACGACGCGAAGAAGCGCTTCGAAGCCGTGCTGGCGAAGGATCCGAAGAACGTCCAGGCGCTTCTCGCCCTTGCCGCTCTGCGCGCCGCGGCCGGCGGATCGCCCGACGAGAGTCGCCGCGTTGATCCGGAAGGCGGTGGCGGCGAATCCGACCGACCTCGAGGCCCGGCTCGCGCTGATCGCCATTCTGGAACGGCAAGGATCCCAAGAAGGCAGGTCGCGGCGGCGCAGGAGGCGGTCGCCGCGTTCCCGGACCGACCCGAGATCCTGGACGCGCTCGGCCAGGCGTATCGTGCCGCGGGCGATGCCAATCAGGCCATCGCGACCTACAACAAGCTCGCCAAGTTGCGACCCGGATTCGCCGCTGCCATTCATGCGCATTGCCGAGATCCATATCGCCGCCAAGGACAATGCTGCGGCGATCGATAATCTGCGCAAGGCGCTGGCGATCAAGCCCGATCTGGTTGAAGCCCAGCGTGCCATCATCGCGTTGGATGTCACGAGTGGCCGCATCGACGAGGCGCTGGCGGCGGCGCGCGACGTCCAGAAGCAGCGGCCAAAGGAGTCCTTGGGCTACATCCTCGAGGGCAACGTTTACGCTTCGAAGAAGGCGTGGAACGAAGCCGCAAATGCGTATCGTGCCGGCCTGAAGCGGGTCGGCACAACGGATCTGGCGATCTATCTGCTACGCCGCCTCTGACGCCGGCGGCAAAGGGTCGGAGGCGGACAGCTTTGCGGCATCGTGGCTCAAGGACCATCCCAAGGATCGCGGTTTCCGTCACCATCTGGCGCAAGTCAGCGATGGCCAAGAAGGACTACGCGTCCGCGGCGCAAGCAGTACAAGGCGCTGCTGGAGATCGAGCCGGACGACGTCCGTGGCGCTCAACAACCTCGCCTGGGTCGCCGGCCAGCTGAAGGATCCGAAGGCGCTCGAATACGCGGAACGCGCCGACAAGCTCGCGCCCGGCAACCCTGCCATCCTCGACACGTACGGCATGCTGCTCGTGGAAAAGGGAGATATCGCGCGCGGCGTCGAAATGCTGCAGAAAGCGATCGCGATTGCGCCCAATGCGCGGCGCGATTCGCCTCAATCTCGCTCGCGCGTTGATCAAGGCCGGGCAGAAGGACGCCGCGAAGAAGGAACTGCGATACCGCTCGCCAAGCTCGGCGGACAAGTTCTCCTGCGCCAGGCGGAGAGTCGCAAAGCTGCGATGCAAATGCGGCATTGTGAGCTCGCAGGTGCACGTGGCCGGCTGGTCTGCCCGTGCAGTCGCCGACACGATCCAAGCGTGCGAGCCAGCGCACCGGGCGCATGATGCCGGCGTAGCGGAAGGGAAGAAGACAGGAGAGACATGACTACCGTTGCTGTTGTGGGCCTTGGCTACGTCGGCCTGCCGCTTGCCGTCGAATTCGGCAAGAAGCACCGGACGATCGGTTTCGACCTGTCGCCGGAGAAGGTCGCGAGCTACCGGCGCCACGTCGACCCGACCGGCGAAGTCTCGACCGAGGACATGAAGGCCGCGACGCTCTTTTCCGCGGACACCGACGCGGCGCACGCTGGCCGAGGCGGATTTCATCATCATCGCCGTGCCGACGCCGGTCGACGATGCGCATCAGCCGGACTTCGGCCCGCTGCTGGGCGCATCGCAAGCGGTCGGCGCGAATATGAAACGCGGCGCCACGGTCGTGTACGAATCGACCGTCTATCCGGGCGCCACCGAGGAAATCTGCATTCCGGTGCTGGAGAAGCACTCGGGAATGAAATGGATGACCGATTTTCACGTCGGCTATTCGCCGGAGCGCATCAATCCCGGCGACAAGGAGCGCACGCTGACGAAGATCACCAAGGTCGTGTCGGGCGACACGCCCGAGACGCTCGAACGGGTCGCGAGCATGTACGCCAGCGTGGTCACCGCCGGCGTACACCGCGCGTCCAGCATCAAGGTGGCCGAGGCCGCGAAAGTGATCGAGAACACGCAGCGCGACCTCAACATCGCGCTGATGAACGAGCTTGCCATCATTTTCGACCGGCTGGGCATCGACACGATGGAGGTGCTGCGCGCGGCCGGGACCAAGTGGAACTTCCTGCCGTTCCGTCCGGGGCTGGTCGGGGGGCACTGCATTGGCGTGGATCCCTATTACCTCACGCACAAGGCCGAGATGGTCGGCTACCACCCCGAGGTGATCCTTGCCGGCCGGCGCATCAACGACGGCATGGGCAAGTTCGTCGCCGAACAGACCATCAAGCACCTCGTGCGCAATGGCTGGCAGGTGAAGGCCGCGCCGGTGATCGTGCTCGGGCTCACGTTCAAGGAGGATTGCCCCGATCTGCGCAACTCCCGCGTCATCGACGTGATCCGCGAATTGCAGTCGTATGGCGCGGACGTGGTCGTGCACGACCCCGTCGCCGCACCGGCCGAGGCGTTGCACGAGTACGGCGTGGAGCTCGTTTCCTGGGACCGGTTGCCGAAGGCTGCGGCGATCGTCGCGGCCGTTGCGCATCGCGCGTTGAAGTCCCGCCCGACATCCGACTATCTCGGCCTGCTGTTGCCGAACGCCGTCATCGCCGATGTGAAGAGCCAGTTCGAGGCGGGTGATTTCGCGGGCAACGGTGTCACGGTGTGGCGGCTGTGACGCGCACTTTGCCATGAATGCGATCGACAATGTGCGCCAACGCCTGGCCGAGCGGCCGCTGCGCTGGCTCGTGACGGGCAGCGCGGGATTCATCGGATCGCATCTGGTGCAGGCGCTTCTAGACCTCGACCAGTCGGTGGTCGGGCTGGACAATTTCGCGACCGGCCATCGGCACAACCTCGATGAGGTGCGTGACGCGGTCACCGAAGAACGCTGGAGCCGGCACCGGTTCCTCGAAGCGGACGTATGCGACGCCGGCGCATGCAGGCAAGCGTGTCTTGGCACGGATGTCGTGCTGCATCAGGCGGCGCTCGGCTCTGTTCCCCGCTCGCTCGCCGATCCGATCGCGACCAACGCGTCGAACGTCGACGGGTTCCTCAACATGCTGGTCGCGGCGCGGGATTCCGGTGTGCGGCGATTCGTCTATGCCGCGTCCAGTTCGACGTATGGCGATCACCCGGCGCTGCCCAAGGTGGAGGACGCCATCGGCCATCCGCTCTCGCCCTACGCCGTGACCAAGCTCGTGAACGAACTCTACGCCGACGTCTTCGCGCGATGCTACGACATGCAGTCGATCGGCCTTCGGTACTTCAACATCTTTGGCGCGAGGCAGGATCCCGAGGGTGCGTACGCGGCGGTGATCCCGCGCTGGATCCGTGCGATGCTGCAAGGCGAGGAGGTCGTGATCAACGGCGATGGCGAGACCAGCCGTGATTTTTGCTATGTCGACAATGCCGTGCAGGCCAATCTCCTTGCCGCCGCAGTGGAAGATCCGGCGGCCGTCAATCAGGTCTACAACATCGCAGTCGACGATCGGACGTCGCTGAATCGACTGTTTTTGCTTTTGCGCGACGCGATTACGGAGCGTGCCCCCGCGATTGCCGTGAAGAATCCGTTCCATGGCGACTTCCGGCCCGGCGACGTCCGGCATTCGCAGGCGGACATCGGCAAGGCACGGGCACTCCTGGGCTACGCGCCGACGCACCGATTGCAGGAGGGCATTCGACGCGGCGATCCCGTGGTACCTCGGGCATCACGGCGTTGCTTCGAAATCGGAGCAGCAGCTTTCCGGCGCGCTCGGATGAACTGCGCCTACGCGCCACTCTGTGGCGTCCGGCATTCGTTGCGCGTGGCCAGCGCGGCGATCCTTTTCACGCTGCTTTGTGTAACGGCGCAGCGGGCGCGAGCGGATCCGGACGACGAATTCGCCCAGCGTCTCGCCGCCCTTCGCACCGAGGCGCGAGCGTACGAGCACGGCGAAGGCGTTACACGCGACACCGCGCGTGCGCTCGAACTCTACTGCGAAGCGTCGCGTCTGGGCGACGCCGAGGCCCAGTTCGGTCTCGGCTGGATGTATGCCAACGGTCGCGGCGTGCCGCGCGACAACCGAATGGCGTCGCTCTTTTTCGGGATGGCGGCCGCGCAGGGGCACGGGTACGCTCAGAAGATGCTCGCGTTTGTCGGTCCGTCCGTCGCCGACCTTCCCGATTGCATGCGCGATCCCGTCCCGGACACTGGCCGAATTGGCGCCCGCCGATGTTGAAGTCGAAGACGAATTCGTCGCGTCGACGCCGGATCAGAAGAAGATCGCCGAACTCGTGAAGAAGCTCGCGCCGGAATTCCGGATCAGCCCGCTGTTTGCCCTCGCCATCATTCGCGCCGAGTCGAACTTCGATCCGAACGCGCGCTCGCCCAAGAACGCGCAGGGCCTGATGCAACTCGTGCCCGAGACGTCGGCGCGGTTCAACGTCAAGAAGCCGTTCGATCCCGCACAGAACGTCCGTGGCGGACTCGCGTACCTGCGCTGGCTGCTCGCGTATTTCCGGGGCGATGTCGCGCTCGTGGCCGCTGCGTACAACTCCGGCGAAAGGACCGTCGAGCGCTACCTGGGCATTCCGCCCTATGCGGAAACCCGCGCGTACGTGAACCGCATCAAGCGCTATTTCCGGAAAGACAACCATCCCTACGATGCAACGGTTACGGACGCGTCACCCGAACTTCCGCGCTTTCGCGGCGTGACGGCGCGCTAGTACGTTTCCCGATGAACGTGCGACGAATTCCGCGCCGGGCGCTGGATTGCGACAGCGACGGCCGGCGCTGCTCGCGTTCCCGCCGGCGCGCCGTTCCTGCCGCAATGGCCGGCCTGCCCGAGGCGATTCAGCGGGTCAAGCCGTCCGTCGTCGCCGTGGGCACGTATCAGAAGACCCGCAGCCCCGCGTTCATCTTTCGCGGCACCGGCTTCGTGGTCGACGACGGCACGCTGGTAGCGACCAACGCGCATGTCGTGCCGGATGCGTTGAAGGGCGCGAGCGGCGAAACGCTGATGGTCCTCGTGCACGCGCCCGGCGCGCGCGGCCCGGAGCCGAGGGTGGCCAAGGCGATCGCGCTCGACAAGGAGCACGATCTCGCGCTGCTGCGCATCTCCGGTGCGCCGCTGCCGGCCGTGACGTTCGGAGATTCCGATGCGGTACGCGATGGGCAGAGCATCGCGTTCACGGGATTTCCGATCGGCCAGGTGCTGGGGTTCCACGCGATCACGCACCGCGGCATCGTCGCGTCGCTGACGCCCGTGGCGATTCCGGCGGCGAACGCGAATCAGCTCGACGCCGAGCAGGGTCGGAAGGCTCAGGTCCGAACCGGTCACGCTGTTTCAGCTGGATGCCACCGTCTTCGCAGGCCACAGCGGCAGTCCGGTATTCGACGAGAACACCGGCGCGGTGGTCGGCATCATCAACATGGGCTTCCTGCGCGGGATCAAGGACCCGGCGGTGGGCCAATTCGGCCGTATCAGCTTTGCCGTGCCGGCGCGCTTCCTGCAGGAGCTCATCGCGACGACGCGCTGAGTCGTCGGGTGCGGCGATCTGCGACGCACGCGCGGCGCAGCCGCATGCATGGACTACGGATCGTCGCGCCGGCTCCCGGAATTCGCGATGCGTCTGCGTTACGTCAGCGCCAGCGAACAGCCGGCCACCGCGGGATCCTCGAGCAATTCGCTGCCGGTACCGACCATCACCACCTCTCCGTCGACGACGACGCAACCGATGTCGGCGAGCGCGAGCCCGCTTCTGCGCATTCGGTTCGACGATGACGATCGACATGTGCTCGCGATCGTGCAGATCCCGGAGCGCGTCGAATACCTGCTCGGCGCAGGCCGCATCGAGGCCCAGCGACGGCCGGTCGACGAGCAGGAGCCGCGGCCGCATCACGAGCGCGCGCGAGATTTCCAGCAAGCGGCGTTCGCCATGCGAAAGCGTTCCCGCGGGATCGTCGCGGCGGGCGGCGAGGCACGGATATCGGGCGAAGACCTGTTCCGCGGCGTGCCGCGCGTCGGCGTGCTGGCCCGTCAGGTGCCCGCCGAGCCAGAGGTTGCGCTCGACCGTCATGTCGAGAAAGAGCGAGCTGTCCCGCAGTACGTAGGCGACGCCCGCATCGCGCAGCTTCGCGTTCGGACCGAGGCGGGTCACGTTGCGCCCTCCGACTTCGATGCGCCCGCCGCGAATTTCGGTGAGGCCGAAGATCGAATGCAGGATCGTGGACTTGCCGGCGCCTTCGGGACCGACGAGGCACAGCGACTGTCCGGCTCCCAGTCGCAGGTCGATGCCGTGCAGAATCTCCGTCGTGCCGTAGCCGGCCACGAGATCGTCCACGCGCAGCAGCGGATGATCGCCCGCCAGCGCGTCGAGGCGGTTCCTCACTTCGGTGCCGTGAGCCCGCCGGTCGGCAGAACGATTGTCGCGTACAGGGAGTCGCGTACGTCGCGTCGACTGCGGACGAACCGATCGAGTGTCCGTGACGCATCGGTGCGGATCATGCAAATTCATCGAGTTGCTCCGCGTAGGACGTGAGGGACGACTTCGATCGTCGCGGAACGCTGCGACTGTGCGATCGGCCAAGTTGCACAGCGAATGGCCGGTATGCTCGCTAAGCAAGTCTTGCGCCAGATCGTGTCTACTCGCCGCGGAAAAGTGGTCTCGAGTCGCTGACACGACTTTTTTGCGCCCTCGATGAGCAGTCGGTCTGCCAAAAGTCGTTCTGACCCCACTGTCCCTCGGGCCGGATGGGATGCGCTAGGGAGCGGCCCTTTCGTCGCGACGCAATGCCTTCACGCCGAGGTGCCACGCGAGCAGCAACGGCGGCATGCGCAGCCAGTGCGCGCGCACGTAAAGCGCGCGACGGGACAGCGGGTGAGCGAGCCCGCCTGACGCAGGGCGACTGGCCGCAGTGCCCGGTGGTACAGCGCATCCATCAGCCGGACGGCGATTCGTGGCGGTCGCCCGGCGTCGGCGTGGCGAAGCGCCTGGACGGTACGGGGGTGCCGAGCAACCGCGATGCGTAGCGCAATGCGTAATACAGCGGCCGCGCGAGATCCGAGCGCGGCCGCGCGGCGCGGCAGTTCCTCCCAGAAGCCCGATTCGCTGCCGAAGTGGCGCAACAGGCTGTCGAGATCGCCAGATCGCGCAGGCCCTGGCTCAGGTCCTCGTTGTGAAAGAGGTGGGTGGCGCTGTGCAGCACCATGTCGGCCGGGCACAGGACACGCAGGCGCCCATCACCGCCAACGCGGTCGCGACGATGCCAGCAGTCATCGAGCCGGTTTGAGGCGCGCCGTGAGGGGCAGAATCGCGTGGTGCACGTCGATCACCGTACCTCCTTACACGTGCCGCATCGGCGGCAGCTCGTGCATCCATCGCCGGTAGTACCGCTGGTCGTAGGCGTCATGATGCGTCGTTGCCCAGCCGTGCAGCATCAGCGCAGCCTCGACGTCCGGCAGCTCGGCGCACGGGAACGAGGATGTCGACGTCGGAGAACACGCGGCCCGCGTGCCGCCGGCAGCCCGGCCATCACATAGGCGGCGCCCTTCAGCAGGACGAGGTCGACGTCGATCTTGGCCAAACGCCTTGCGCAGGAAGGCCACCTCGCGCTCGACCGCCTCGGTCTGCGCTGCCGCCATCACCAATGCGGCCTCCAGATGCGCCGGGGGCGGGCGGAACGCGCGGCAGCAGTCTCAGCTCGGCAAGGTGCTGTACGCGATGCGGGAAAGCAGGTTGGCCCGCCGCGCCTGGTGAATCAGCTCCTCCCATTGGCGAAGCGTGTATGCGACCGAAGCGCATCCGGCGCCATCAGCGCTGCCACGACCAATGCGCGCGCGGTGGCGCCGCTCATGACTTGGCCGCCAGTGCATGAAGACGACGGCGGCTTCGTCGAGGTCGCCGTACGCGAACTCGTAGCAGTCGCACGCGGTCGACGAAACGCGCCAGAAATTCGAAGCCACGCCGCCCGTGAGCGCCGTAATTGAAGGCGTTGTCCGCCATCTTGCATGAGCGCGCGTGCCTTCGACAGTGGAGTCAGCTGGGCCGCGACGCCTGCCTCGTAACGGGGAAGCACGATCCATCCGGCGCGCGCGGTCTCCATCCCGCGGCGCACGCTGTCGGTGGGCGCCGCGCATGTGGGCCACGGAACCCTTCGTCGTGTCGTGCACAGGCGGCGCCGATGGCCGCGGCGGGCGCATACGCGCGGATGACGTCGATCGACGCGTTCTTGAGGCTCACCGGGCGCGGCAACGGCACGACGCCGCACGACGCGATATCGATCAGCGTCAGTTCATCGGACAGGAGTCTCCAGCCGCGATTGACGAGCCCCGCACACAGCGTGCTCTTGCCGGACCCGGGGGGCGCCGGAAGGATCAGCGCGCGGCCGGATTTTTCGATGACCGCGGCGTGGAAGATCAGATACTGATGGCAGTGCGCGGAAACACACCAGTTGAGCCCCCACTCGAGCATCGGAAAGGCCTGGTCGAATGGGAGTGGCGCAAACGGCAACTGGCCATCAACGAAAAACTGCGCCTGCGGACGCAGCCACCGGCGCAAATTGCGGGGCCGGCCCACGCGAACGTGGAAATCGGCAAAGCTTCCTCGGCATCCTCGATTGAATAATCGGCGATAATGCAGCGCCAGTCCGCGGACGATGGCGGGCAGGCGCGATTGAATGCGGGAGACGACGGGACCGGTACGCAGCCGCAGGCCGGGGCCGGCCAGCTGGTGTTGGAGTTCGCGGTCTGACAGATCGGCGACGATCAAGACTTATCCGGTTGCGCCAAGCCAAGCCGCGCAAAATCGGATAGTACCTCGGCGATCGCTCCAGTCCAACCCGCGGCGTCGGCGCCGCTCCGGTAATCGCGCAGTCCCGAAGCGAGCGCCGGAGCGGTCCTCCGTGTTCGGCCGCCAATAAATGGCGAAGAACCTCGCCGCCGAGTTTGCCGAGAAGGTGCGTACTGCCCGTCTGCTGATTGAACACAACGATCTCACCAGCCCATTCGCGCCACGCCAGGGCGTCATTGGGTACGGCGCGCCATCGCACCTGCGCGCTCGGCAACATGGGTGCATCGACCCAGAGAACCCGACTGATTGGCAGCGGCCCGCAGCCCAGGCCTAGCCAGGCTGCATCGTCGTCAGCAGGTAATCGATGATCTCCGCTTCGTACCAGACGGCGCCGGTGAGGTTACCAGGGTGAAACACTGCCGGCGCCATTGGTGGCGTACTCGCTCCAGATGTGCTGGATCGTCAACTTCGGCAATACCGTCGGAGGTACATATCCAGCTGCCGCATTGAGGACGGCTCGCTATGCAGAGGCGGGCAACGACGTACGGTGACACGTTTCCACAGGTACCCGAATCCAGTAGCCAATATAACATCGTCTCGCTCATGGTACGGGTTGTCGAAGTCCGGGTTGAACACGACATTTTTGAACAAGGTACCGACACTATTCATCGTTTGGTCCGAGCGCACCATCCTCATTGCCTCTGACATAAGGGGTGGGCCAAGCCACGGGTCCCGCAACCAGAAGAGCTCGGCGGATACCCCGCGCACGGGGGGCCCATCCCGATATGGCTTGCGTTACCCGAAACGAATCCGGACGGTGATTGGCAAAATCCGTTTGCCAAGACAGGCCTGCTGACCACCGTCATGAGGACCGGCGCCGTGGAAATGCCGGCCTTCAGCAAGCGGCGTCGCCCGGTGCTGCGAACGACGGCGGCATCGGATGTCGCTTTGCTGTTGCCTGGGTTTCTGGGTGAATCAGCCATTCGGATTCCGATCCATTATTGGGAGCCTCCCAGCCCGATCGGGCCGGATTTTCTGATCCCAAACTACCCGAAGCGCGTCGACAATGACCATTCTCGATGCCTTCCAGGCTGGATAAACGCTCGCCGCGAGTGTCACCGCGACGGCAAGCGCGAAGGCCTCGACGGCCATCGACGGCGTGACATGGATCTGGCCGACAAATCCGTGCGCCATGCCGGGTGGCGCCGGCATGGGGATGCCGATCCTCGAGATGAGCGCTGCCAACGCGAAACCAAGCACCAGTCCGAAAATGCCGCCTACGATGCCCACTAGCGCCCCTTCTGCAACGAACAACCGAGTAGCCGGCGCGTCGTTTCACTCCGAGCGCCATACTGGTTCCGATCTCGCCAGTGCGCTCCATCACGCTCATCATCATCGTGTTCACGATGCTGAGCAGGATGATGGCCGCGATGATGATGCGCATGACCTGCACCTGCTTTGAGAACAGCGCAACGGTCTTGTTGTAGAAGTCGGCCATTTCGTACCACGGCACCACCTGGAAGTCGCGGGGCGGGAGTTGTGTACGCAGCGTCGCTATCACGGCGTCCGTATGACTGGTATCGTCGAGCAACACCAGCCACGAGTGGGCGCCGGTCGCGTGCAACAGTTGCCGCGCGGTCTCGATCGACAGCCGCAGCGCCGAGTCGTCATAGGCCTTGATTTCCGTGAAGAACAGGCCCTGCACTGTCAGCTCGACCGCATCGATACCCCCTGACGCTTTGGTCACGATCAGCACGACGCGGTCGCCGACCTTGGTCCCAAGGTTGTGCGCAAGGCCGATTCCGAGCAGCACGCCCTGCGTGTCGGCGTCCCGAAGGTTCGTTCCCGCAGCAATGACGAGCGAACGGCTAAGCTCGGCTTCTCGGCTTGGAATGACGCCTTCGCCGACAAAGGAAACGGTGGATTCACCAAGGCTTGCGAGACCGGAAAAGGCAAGCCGCGGCGCGACTGTCGTAACCCCCGGCTCGTTCGTCAATGTGTCCAGTGCCGGTCCGGCGGCAGGCAGCAAATAAGCGAATGGATCCGATTTTCCGGTGTCGTGATAGCCGGGGCGCACGACTTGCAAATGACCGAGATGCCCGCGAATCGTCGACTCACGTATCTGGAGAAAAATCCATTCGATGAAGCCGTTCGCCAGCATCAGGGCGACGATGCCGCAAGTCACCGCCGCGACGCCAAGGGCGCTACGGCGTGGCTGGCGCCACAGGTTGCGTAGGGCAAGCGCAAAAGTGGTTCGCACGAATCCCAAGTTGTCCGATGCGGGGCGCACCACGATAGCTCTGCCCCCGTCGCGCGAGAATATAGCATCGCGCTTGCATTGCCTCGCAAGTGCTAGAGTCTGGACAATGACAGGTATGCCTCGATGAACGGTTCTTCGCAGGAGCAGGCAGGCGACACTGGGCCCAAATGAGAACGATGCAATCTTGAGCCAGCGAACTGTGCCCGCTTCAATCCCCTCCGACCTAACGAGCATCGTTGAGGCCGGCGTACTGGCGCCATCCGCCGACAACCACCACTGCTTCGAGCTTCGGGCATCGCCCGATTGCATCCTTCTCTTCGGCAGCGAGGCGTATCTGACGGCTCCCTATCACCGGCAGGTCCTGAGCCTTATCTCGTTCGGCGCTGTGGTAGAGAACATGACCGTTCGCGCGGCCCGGCTTGGCTATCGAACGAAGGTGAGCTGGCTACCCGATGAGCACGGCCGTCGCTGATAGCCGAGTTGCGCATCACGATGGGTGAACCTGTGGAAAGCACGCTCGATGTGGCGATTTCGAGGCGGCATACCAATCGGCGAGTCATATTTTCCGGACCACCGTTGAGCGAATCTGATCTGGCGGCGTTTCGGGAACTTCTTCGTGGTATTGACGGTGTTACGCTCAGTTTCTTCGATTCCGGGAGCCCGCGCACCCAGCTGTTGCGTCTCGCGCGGATTGCCGAGGCCGAGCGATTCAATACCAAGGCACTGCATGAAGACCTTTTCTCGTCGGTCCGGTTCGACGTTGGCTGGCATGCATCGGCGGAGGAAGGCCTTCCGCCAGGAGCCCTCGGTGTCGAGCCGGGAATGCGCTGGGCGTTTGCGCAGCTCCGGCACTGGCCCGTTATGAACACTCTGAGGCATTTCGGGATCCATCATGTGCTTGGGGTCCGAGCCGCAGCCTTGCCGTGTCGCTTCGCGCCCCACCGCGGGGTCCTCACGACTCGGTTGCCGATCGAGCGAGGGGCGGCGGCCGTCGGGGTGGCGCTGCAGCGCATCTGGCTTACTGCCGAGAGCCTGGGACTCGCCTTTCAACCGCTTGCGGGGTCCGCACTGCTGGCCCTTCCCGGGTACCGCGACGTCCCGGTGCAGACCGGCGCGCGCCTGCGCCAAGGTTGGCGGGAGCTCACCGATGAGACGCCGCTCATGGTCTTCCGAATGGGGCATGCCAAGCCGCCGGCGATCCGGACGCGGCGCAGACCGCCGAAGTGCGTGCTGCGCCCGTAGCCGGCCAGGCGTGACCCCTCCATGTACACGTTTTTGATGCACCGAAGGGCCCGAATGGTCGCATGTCGATTGCTATTGAAGGTGCGGACCAGGGCGCGGCGATCTCCCGGCTCCGTCAGGAACTGACCATGGCCAGGAAGATGCCCGGACCGCCCTCGCCCCAAGCCTGGTGGCCGGGCCTCGGCAGAACGGGAAACAAGCCGGCATCGCAAGGCTGATGCAGCGGGCCACGGCGCAGTTTCAGGCGGCAGGCTACCGCGAGGCGCGCGCGAGCGCCCGCGCCGTGCTGCGCTCGACCCGAGCCATGCAGATGCGTATCACATGCTGGGCGCCATCGCGGCCCGGGAGAACGACTTCGCCGAGGCCGAGTCGATTCTGGCCCGCGCGATCGGGATGAATCGGCGATCACCCAATTTTCGCCATAGCCTGGGCAACGTTCATCGTGCGCGCGGCAACAACGAGGCGGCGGCGACGGCCTATCGAGAGGCGCTGAAGCTCGACGCAGGATTCTCTCCTGCCTACCTGGGGCTTGCAATGGCCGAGCGGGCCCTGGATCGGCCACAGGAGGCCGTGGGACAGCTGCATCGCTACCTTGCGCGCGTGCCGAATGATGCCGAGGGCCACACCGAATTGGGGATGGCGTTCCACGAATTGGGCCTCCTCGATCTGGCGCTGCAGCACCTGCGAACGGCGCTCAGCATTGACCCCGAGCACAAGGCTGCCCGGCACCGCATCGCGCGGGTGCTCCTCCTCGCCGGAAACTTTCGCGAGGGGTGGCCCGCCTGGCTGCGAAGCGTGGTTAAGCTCGAACTTCCCGATCCAGGCACCGCGCGCTCGCCGTTTATGAACAGGCGCGTCGTGATCTACGGCACCGAGGGCGTGGGCGACGAGATCATGTTCGCGTCCTGTGTGCCGGAACTTACCGCGGAGGCCACGGACGTCACGCTCCATTGCGGATCGGCGGCTCGCCCCCCTCTTCCAACGCTCCTTCCCCTCGGTGCGCACCTCTTCGCATGGACAAGGAAGGCGCGCGGAGGACGATCGGCATCGTCTCTCCCGAGGAAATCCACGTGCTGGCGTCCTTCCTCCCCGCCTACTATCGGCCGGAGCCGGGAGCCTTCCCGTCCGGCGCCGATCCTTCCTCGTCGCCGACGCGTCGCACGTCGCCGAGTGGCGCCGGCGGCTCGACACATTGGGGACCGGGTTAAAGGTCGGCTTGTCCTGGCGGGGTGGCGTCGACCCGGCCAACCGATCCCGGCGTTCCATCCCGCTCACGGATTGGAGGGACGTTCTACGGATCCCGGGCGTCCAATTCGTCAACCTCCAGCACGGTGATGTGGCAGCGGAGGTGGAGGAGGCTCGGGCGCTGGGCGGTGTACCGCTCCACCGCTCGGTCCACGCAAATCCGCTGGTCGATCTGGATTTCTTCGCCGCGGAGATCGCGGCTCTGGATCTGGTCATTTCGGTGGACAACACGAACGTGCTTTGGCAGGCCCCACGCAAGTCCGGGCGCTGCTGCGAGTGTTCCCGATTGGCGATGGACGATGACAGCGACGTCCACGCCGTGGTACCGCTCGCACGACTGTTCCGCCAGCACGACGCCGGGCAGTGGGCACCCGTGGTGCGGCGGATCGCGAGGGAATTGCGATTGCGTGGCCACGGGTGCCGCCGACTCGGCGTCGCTGATCGCTCAACCAACAGTGCGCCCCGGGGTGCTCCCGCGATCCCGAAAGACAAAGAGCCCCCGGCTTTCGGGGGCTCCGAATTACAGTGGACTGCTGACGTCGGTTACTTGGCGAACAGCTTGCGCGGCGCAGCATGCCCGCCGCCGCCAATCCGACACCCAACAGAGCGAGCGAACCCGGCTCCGGAATCGGCGCCACTTGCGCATCGGCATCGCTTCCCGCGGTCCATTCCGTGTGGTTTAGGAATTCCCCCCCGAGAATGTCGCCCGAACCGGTTATATCGGCGAGGCCATCGCCGCCCACACCGCAGAACGGCGCACAGGACAGCTGTCCGAGACTCTGGCCGGTGTTGTTCGCAATGATCGACAGCGCATAGTTGAAGCTGCCAAACTTCGTGCTCGATCCGCCGCCCTCAACTGTCGCGATCGTGCCCCCACCACCGAAGGGTCCGCAGATCCACAATTCATCCATGTCGACACCAAGCCGGCGGTGAGGAACGGAGCACCGTTGCTCGCCAAGGTGATGCAGTTGGCCCGCGTTCCGCACGTCGCGTTATCACGTCCAGGTCCTCGGCGAGGCGTCGAGGTAGACCTCCTCAACCATCGTGCCTGCCTGGGAAGCGTCAACACACCCGCCGCGCCGGAGGGCCGAACGGTACGTCAGGAGTCGGCGCCGTCGACCAGAACGGTCGCGATCGTGATATCCGCACCGCCGTAGCTCGCTCGGCAACGGAATTCGGTCCTTGGCCCGCTAAGACGCCTTGCGTATTGCCGAACTCGATGACGGAAATCAGCCGGTCGCCCTTGGTCAGCGTGCCGCTGGCGTCATTGTCGACCACATAATCCAGATCGTCATCCTGGAAGGCCGTGATCGGCAGACCACGA
Source organism: uncultured beta proteobacterium (assembly GCA_963695725.1). GTDB lineage: Bacteria > Pseudomonadota > Gammaproteobacteria > Burkholderiales > Casimicrobiaceae > CAIWHR01. The sequence continues at coordinate 215,009 of CAVOHM010000001.1, read as the reverse complement.
CACGCCTGCGCTCGCCGGGCCGCTTCCGGCGCCAACCCAAACCCAACAGCGGAAGGCAGTTACGAGCTTTTTCATCTTCATACTGGTTCTCCAAGCATCTGGCGTTGAAGCCGACGCAGACGTTGGGACATCCGCTCGCGAACCTACAAAGCAACCGCCATGCCAACCTTCGATAACGTGTTAATAAGTCATTGATTGCATATAGTAATATTAATGCGCCCCATGCTGAACCGGGTCCACGCCGTCCCGCTGTAAAGCATGCCGACATGCGCACAGGGACTCGGGGACGGCTGACCAACGGCGTGGTCCGGTGAAACCGCCCGTGGGGATCGGGTCGACCTCCCGCGCGACTCCATACGCCTAAAGGTCCCGGACTTCCAGTAGAGATGGTCGGGTTTCCGGGGTTCCTTCGGCAGGCGGGGCAGGAGAAGTCGAGCACGGATGTAAATAATTTCGACAATTCGGTCGTAGCTGTGCAAGTTGGTGCCCTCCCGCGAGGCGCGCCCTCATCGGGTGCAGCGAAATCCGGTGGCGCCGCCAGCGGGCACTGCGCCGCCTGGCTTCTTGCCTTACGATCCGGCACCCGCGACGCGCCAAGCGCTGTTGGCGCCAAGGCGCTACGGCCGCGTCCCGACGATCAATCCGTGGTCCCGCAGCAGCCTGTGGCGTTTCACGTCCCGAAACCCGGCCTCCCGCATCCAGGTCTCGTATTCGCGCCACGTGTAAAGCATCCCAAGGCCCGTCGCCAAGGCAAGGAAGTAAGGGGAACCCACGGCGGCGCTCAAGGGGCCAGTCTCGTCGTCACGCTGCATCATGTTGAAGATGATGACCTTGCCGCCCGATGGCAGCGAATCGTGGCACTTCTTCAACAGCTCCCGATCCTTGTTCTCGCCCCAGATCGTGAAGAAGTGCGCAAACATCAAGCAATCGGCGTCCCTGGGGAACGGATCCGAAAAGCACTCGCCGGCGACGGCATCCAGTCGGTCGGCCAGCCCCGAGGCCGCGATGTTCTTCCGAGCGATATCGCAGACGGTCGGCGAGTCGAAGACCGTTGCACGCAGGTGCGGCCAACGCCTCGCGATCGCGATGATGTTCGTCCCGTCCCCGCCGCCGACGTCCACGAGGTGCTTCACGTTCTTAAGGTCGACGAACCGCGCCATGTCGGCGTTCGATTGAACCGACAGCTCCTGCATGGCATCCTGAAAGATCTGTTCGACCTCGGGATCGTGCGCGAGCCGCTGATAGAGCGTTGGCTCGTCGCCCGCGAATTCCTTGATGCCCACGTTGCGGTCCTCGCGCACGGCTTCCAACATCCAGTAAAGCCCCTTGTACATCGCTCGATGCTGGAGTTCGACGTAGGCTGTGATCTTGCGCGGGCTGTTCTTGTCGAACAGCAGTCCTGCAAGGTGACTGTTCGAATAGCGTCCCCCGCGGTTTCGGAGCAGTCCCACTACCGTCAGTCCCAATACGACGATTCTTGCCGGCTGTTCGGCGATTCCAAGGTGTTTTGCGATCTCTTGCCGCGTGAGCGGACCTTCCTTGGCCAAGAGTGTAAAAAGGCCAAGCTGCACTGCCGTACGCAAAGTCTGGAAGAAGATGTGACCGCCGAAAACGAGATAGAGGCGTTCCACCTGCCGCCGGAGCAGGAAACCCTCGACGAACTGTGTCACTGGCAATACGACATATCGGTCCCATAGGCCCCCAAGCACGCCCTGCAGATTGGAATCCTTTGAAGTTCCCATTGGCATACGTAACCCTATGAAGTGTGCGTTGCGGCACGGTCACGACCGGCGTGTTTCAGCTGTCGTGCAATGTAATTGATCAGCCAGCGACGTTTGATTCGTTGCAGAGGATGGCGATTGCCTCCGATCAGACGTCTGCGAACGAAACGTCCACGATACGCGTCGAACTGATGATAGTACGGCGCTGCATAAAGGCGTCCGCGACCCAAAAGGATCTTCAAGACCTCGGCCGCAACCACGCCGGACGCCAAGTGGCATGCCAATCCTGCTGACGGTCCCGAACGGTTCTCGAAATCCAGATAGGAAAGATCCATGTAGCTCCGCTGGATTGCAGATGGAGCCATGCCGACCACATACGCGACGAATTTGGCGAGGTCATCCATGTGGTCGGACAGATCGAAGTATCGATCAAAGGTCATGCCGTGAGGCCGGAAAATGACCCATACGGTGCTGAAACCGACCGGCCCCGCCCCTAACGCATGGATACCGCGTTCCCTGGCTTTGCGGAAGAGCAGGCGGCGGAGATCGATCTCAAAGGCGTCGATTCCGTCGACCATCACGTCCGCACCTTCGAGAAACCCATCCGCGTTCATGGCCCCAATGGGCTCGCGAAACACGCGTATCTCCGCTTCAGGATTGATATCGCGGACGATGTCGTACATGACATCCACTTTCAGGCGTCCTTCCGCTGAGCGCGTTGCGCCATATTGCCGGTTTGTGTTACGCATTTCGAAGACGTCGGGATCGGCAATGGTGAATTTTCCGATACCCAATCTGGCTAGCGCGACCAAATCGACCCCGCCGACGCCGCCCAGCCCTACGACTGCCACATGGCTCTTGCGAAGACGGTCCTGTTCCTTCAGATCAACCAGTCCAAGGTTGCGCATAAACGCTTCGCGGTAGGACCACGCAGATCCGCCGTTGGGAAGCAATGGATCCTGGCCGCGTGGTTTTGCGCTCATCTTTTCAGTTGAATCGTCCATCGAATCGATTGGGCATCTGGAGGCGCCGGGGCTTAGCGAGGGCGCGCCCCGTCGAGGCACCTCAACTCGTGGCGACAAGCCCGCGCAGACGATTCAACACGCCGGGCTCGTCCTCCGGCGGGAACCCGTAGAGGAAGAGCGAGCGCCCGGCGCCCGGGGCGTCGGGCTTGCCCGCATAATTCGCGATCCCTTCGGCGATCGTCGCAAAGGGCGCGCAGAGCAATACCGCGGGGGCATCCACCCGCCGGTTCATCCGCTCTTCGCCGATCGGGTCGAAGCGCAGCGCGCGTCCGTAGAAGACGACGTGCCGCGGATTGACTTCGATCACCGCGTGGGTGCATCCACGAATCACCGAGGCGTACAGGTACGCGGTGTGGAAAAGGCCGGCCAGCACCGGCTTGCTGGCGGCCGTCTTGTCGACGGCGAGCCGGGTGAATTCGCAGATGCGGGCGCCCGCCGCACGTAGCGCGTCGATTTCGCTTCGGTAGAGTTCGTCGGCCGACAGGCCCTTTTCGGAGTCGAGCCGCACGCTCACGGTGCCGACCAGTTGGCCTTCGTCGTAGGCAATGAACGTCGAGAGCTGCACGTCCTGCGACAGGCTGGGAATCGTGTAGCCGCGTCCGGCGTAGCGCCGCTCGACCAGCTTGCCCGCCTCGCGGCGGCGTCCGCCCAGCTTCGCGACCCGGATCTTGAAGCCGCCGTGGAAGCCTTCCGGGGCCTCCAGAACGGAAAGGTCCGCTTCGGCGACCGTGAGGCTGCGAAAACGCAGCGGGCGGTCGGCAAAGACCGTTTCACCGGTGTTTTCGGCCGGCGTCGACCACGGCGGCTCGAGCGGGTCGGTCGACGCTGCCCGGCGATCGTCTGCGGCTGCCGCGGGCGAACCGAGCCCCGCCTTCTTCCGAAGCTTCGCGAGAACGTGCTGCGCGGAGTCTTTCGCGGTCACCGTCGGTCCCCGGCATCGGAGCGCACGTTCAACCGAGTACGGCCGCGCCGCCAGATGTCTGTCCACGACTTCGATGCCGGCGCGCCAGCCTGGACCCGCCGGCACGAGGCGGCGTTGTCGTCCCTGACGGACATCGATTCGTTTCATGCGCACCCTACTCGAGTCGCTTGAGGTAGTCCTTCGTGAAGATCTTGTCCGGCAGGTCGCGCAGCCGCATGTCCGGCGTACTCCAGCACCGATTCCTCGCCTTCCCGCAACGCATCGTGCATCGTCAGCCGCGTCGGACGCATGCGTCCGGCCATCCGCTCGAATTTCTGGTACAGGCACGTCTTGAGCAGGCGATCGGACAGCGAATAGAACTCGGCCTTGTACGGCCAGAAATTCGACGTGCGGACCCAATACAGCACCCGATGGTACGCCACGCTGCGGTCGACGGCGGTGAGTTCCAGGACGTACATGGATTCGCCGTCGATCTTTTCGGTCCGAAGCAGCTTGGGCTTGTAGTCGCCGGCAAAGTTGGCCCGCGCGAGATCCCCGTTCGCCACGGCGCCGGTCAAGCGCTGCGCCAGCGGGAGCCGCACCGGCTGCGAGACGGCGGGCAGGAAGATCCAGAGATCGTGGCCCTTCATCAACATGATCTGGCCGCGCTCCGAGGCGGGCTCGGTGATCATGACGACGGTGTTTTCGTTTCCCTTCGACAGGACGCGGTACTTCCTCGTGTCGCTGGGGCCGTCGCGCGTCGTCGTGTTGATCGTGATGCCGACCTCGAAGCCTTCCGCCGGAAAGCGCACCTGGTCGGCCTTTTGCACAATCGAGGCGGCAAGCGCATCGTCGGCGGAAACCGGGGCTTCCTCGGCGATCGCGGCGGCCGGCCAGACAATGAACGCCAGTGCCAACCATCCGGCCAGCGGGAAACGCCGCCGACATTTTTGCGCAAGAAGTCAAAAGCCTATAACCTAGTGTTCACGTTCCACCTACAATAGTATAGCCGTTGCCATCCTTCGACGTCTCCTTTCGATGTCCCTGATCCGCGTCGACAAAGTCTCGAAGCAATACCGCCTCGGAGACCAGATGGTTCCGGCGCTGCACACGCGTGACCTTGAGCATCGAGGAAGGCGTCTTCCTGGCGATCGCGGGTCCGTCGGGGAGCGGCAAGTCGACGCTGCTCAACCTCATCGGGTGCATCGACACGCCGACGACCGGCAAGATCTTCATCGACGGGCGCGACACGTCGGGCCATACCCCGGACGAACTCGCCGATCTGCGGGCGCGGACCATCGGTTTCATCTTCCAGACGTTCAATCTCCTTCCGGTCCTGTCCGCGGAGGAGAACGTCGAATACCCGCTGCTGCAGTTCAAGGAGCTCGACCGCAAGGCACGCCGCGAACGCGTCGCCCGGTTCCTCGACGTCGTCAAGCTCGGCAAGTTCGCGCACCACCGGCCATCGGAACTGAGCGGCGGGCAGCGCCAGCGCGTTGCCATCGCGCGCGCGCTGGCGACGCAACCCAAGATCATCCTTGCCGATGAGCCCACCGCGAATCTCGACAGCCGGACCGGCGCCGAGAATCCTCGACCTCATGAAGGACATCAACCGGTCGCTCAACACGACGTTCGTGTTTTCGACGCATGACAAGAAGGTGATCGCGAAGGCCGATCGGCTGATGCGGATCGAAGACGGCAGGGTCCGCCGACTGGGAATGCGGACCGACGACGGCTGGGTGCTCGTGAAGGAACGGCGGCCGCACTCGGGTTGCGGCGACCGATACGCTGGAAGAGGAAGAAAATGAACCAGCCCAAGTTCTCGGCATAGCTGGCTGGTGCTGCTTTTCGCGGCCGCGACTCCAGCGCTCGCGCAGGACGCGCAGCAAACGTCCGGCAGCCGGAATCGCGCCGACTCCGGCTCGCGGCAGCGGAACCGCCGGCGTCCAAGGACGCGCTCTTCGGAACGACTGCCGAACCCGCGCCGTCGTCGAAGGACGCGCTCTTCGGTACCGACCCGAAGCCCGATTCGGGCGCGCCGTCGAAAGACGCATTGTTCGGTACCGGTACGGCGTCAGCAGCAACGTCGGGGGCGAAGTTCAGCGGGTCGGTCGAAGGATTGGGCGCCTACACCTACTGCCGGCCCGGCGCACTGGTCGCGCGCGGTCGGCCGTCTTACGCTCGCTGCGCACGGCGCATTCACGGCGGACGTGAAATGGAAAGTGGGCGGTCGCGTCGACGGCGATCTGGTCTACGCGACTTCCGATTTCTATCTCGACCCGGTCAAGCACAATCAGCGCGCCACCGCGATCTGGGGCGAAAATTATCTCGACATTTCCGCCGGATCGTGGGATTTCCGTCTGGGCGCGCAGCAGATCATCTGGGGCGAAGTCGTCGGGTTGTTCTTTGCCGACGTTGTCTCGGCACGCGACACGCGAGAATTCCTGCTGCCGCGCTTCGACGTGATCCGGATACCGCAATGGGCGGCGCGCGCCGAGTATTTTGCCGGGGACTCGCATCTGGAATTGATCTGGATCCCGGTCCCCGCGTTCGACCGTATCGGCAAGCCCGGTGCCGATTTCTACCCCGCGCCGCTGCCATCGCCGACGCCGTCGAGCGTAGCGGCCCTTTTCCAGAACCCCGACCACCCCGACCGCAATCTCGGCAACTCCAACTACGGCATTCGCGCCAATACGCTGATCGGCGGGTGGGATCTCGCCGCCTTCTACTACCGCAGTTCCAGCACGCAGCCGACGTTCTACCGGATGCCGTCGGCGACACCCGGGCAACCCTTCGTCTTTCAGCCGAGGTTCGACCGGATCTGGCAGGCGGGCGGCACGATGAGCAAGGACCTGGGCGCGTCGGTCTTGCGCGGCGAGGCGGTCTACGCGAGCGGGCAAGGGTACAGCGTGACCGACCTTGGCGGTTCCGCAGGGCGTGGTCCAGCGCAACACGCTCGATTACATCGTGAGCCTCGAATTTCCGCTGCCTGGAGACACGCGGCTAAACCTGCAAGGATTTCAGCGCGCCTATTTCGGCGGCAGCGGGAGCGACATCGCGATCAAGAGCGACGGGATCGGAGCGAGTGTACTTCTTTCGACCAAATGGACCGACGCGTTCGAGCCGCAGATCCTGTGGATCCAGAACTTCAAGGACGCCGGAGGCATGATCCGGCCGCGGCTCAACTGGTACCCGGTGAAAAATACGACGGTGGGTGCCGGCGTCGACATCTTCATCGGCCCGAGCGATGGCTACTTTGGTCGCTACAACAACCGCGATCGGGTCTATCTGGAAGGCCGGCTGGATTTCTAGCGGCGTCCCGCGCGCCAGCGGCACGTATTACGGCTATCGCGTTCCGACGACGAATCTCGTCCTAACTGAAGCGAATCATCGGCTCCAGTTCCGCGACCGCAGCGGTTGCCGCCAGGCCCAGCCGCTCTTCGAGCGAATCGACATCGGCGTAGAGCAGGATCGAGGGAGCGTGCACGCGTTCGCAGTATCGGGCTTCGCCGACGATGGCGAAGCCCAGCGCGCGGGCGTAGAACGCGACATGGCGCGGATTGACCTCGATGAAGACGTCGGTCACGCCGTGCACCCACCGGCCTACCGCGTACACGAGCCCGAACAGCGAACTCAACACCAGCTTGGAGTCGGCATCCTCCGCGAGCGCGAGGCGCGTCAGCTCCCCAAGTCGGCGGCCGTCGGCGCGCGCGTACTTGAGGACGTCGCCGTACGTCGCTTCGGCGCGCAGGCCCTTGGGTCCATCCAATCGCAACGCGATCGTCCCGAGCATTGCCGCCCGTTCGGCCGCGAAGAACGTGATGTCGTCGCTTGAGTCGGCGTGTTCGTCTGACCGATCTCGATGTTCGACCGACTCGAGGCCGTAGCCGCGCCACGAATACCGTGTCCGGACAAGTTCGTCCGTGGCCGCGATATGCTCCGCCGATTTGGCAACGCCGATCTGCAATGCCGGCGTGGCGGTGGAATCACCAGGGGCGAGCGCTTTCTTGGGCGCGAACGATGCCTGCGCGCTGCTCCGGTTATCCTGCCGACCTCGTTTCGCAATCAGGGCCTCGAAGCCATGACGCGCACCTGCCGCGTGCGGGAACGCCGTCTCGTGCCCGGGGGGCCGAAGATTCAGCATCTCGGGCAGGATTTCGTACGCAGCTGCCGGCGATGTTGTAGCTTGTTCGCGCAACGGTGGACCTCCAGTCAGCGAAGCGAACGAGGCCCGAAGCACGCGAAGCTTTCGCGAGGCAGCTGCCGCAACCGTGCGCAAGGCCATCTCCAGAAATCGGCGGCAACACCCCGCCAGAAAGCGCCAGCAGGATTCGTTTTTGGTTCGTTCGGTGCTCGCGCGCGCAACGAAAACCGTCGCGCGCGAACTGTTCAAGTTGATCAATACACCAAGACAAAAAAATTGGCAACAGTCCGGGACAAAGAGAACTCGAATTTTCCAGTCGCGTGTACACGTTCGTCGCGATCGATCAGGCGCACTTCCCGACGGAATTTCGAAATTCACACCGGACTGTTCGCCACAATGCCGTGCGATACAATCAATGTTGACTACAAGATGTTGCGGCGTCGGATTCGTCAGGCATGGGAACGCATGGCGCGATTTTTCCCGACACATGCCTAGGTCCGGTCGTTCGATTCACACGGAGGCGCGACGGATGATTGGCGGGCACGCGACTTTCCGGAATGCCAACGTCGACGGGCGTCGGGGTGGATGTGTAGTCCACAACACGCAATTTGCTGGCCGTGAAGAATTGCCACGAGTTCACCGCGATCCATGGCACCGCAGGACCGGGGCCGTTTATCGCGTCGTGCGGGCGACGTAACGCGGCAAGAGCGGTGCGAACCGGAGTCGATCCATGATTGACGCAGTCTGGCTGAAGGCCCTGATCCGGCCCCTCGTGCTCCCGCCGACCGTGCTGCTGCTCGTGGCCTTGTTCGGTCTTGTGCTTCTTTCCCGCTTTCCGCGCGCCGGGCGTGCGCTTGCCGTAGCGGGCGTCGTCGGAATGCTTGCCGTCTCGATGCCGGTCGTGGCCGACCTGTTGTTGGACATTGTCGATACGTCGGCACCGCTTTCGCTCGAGAAGGCCAAGGATGCGCAGGCCGTCGTCATCCTGGGCGGCGGGGTACGGCGCAACGCGCTCGAATACGATGGCGACACGCTTTCGTCTCTCACGCTCGAGCGGGTGCGCTACGGCGCTCGTGTCGCACGGCTGACGGGCCTGCCCGTTCTGGTTTCCGGCGGTTCGGTGTTGAGAGGTGAGGCGGAGGCGAGATTGATGAAGGCGTCGCTGGAGCAGGAATTCGGCGTGCCGGTGCGCTGGTCGGAGGCGTCGTCGCGTACCACACACGAGAATGCCGTGCGCTCCGCCGAACTCTTGCGCAGTGTCGGTGTGCAACGGGTGGTCCTGGTGACGCACGGATTCGACATGCGGCGGGCGAGCGCGGAGTTCCGCGCACAGGGACTCGCGATTGTCGCCGCGCCCATCGGAAAGCGCGGCGCGACCGAACGCTCCATTTTCGACTTCCTTCCGAGCATGGGGGGACTGCAGGGCAGCTACTACGCCAGCTACGAAATCCTGGCGAATCTGGTCCTTCTGGCAGGCGGCAATCGCTGACCCGTTTCGGGCGCGCTCATCGCGCCGGCAAGGGCGAGGCGGGGATGTGGTTCCCTAGCCAACGACGCCAATCTGTGGAAGAATGGTGGCAACCAAATTTCGGGGTGACCGCGATGCTGGACCGCGACGGTTATCGTCCGAACGTTGCCATTGTCGTCGTTAACGCGAAAAACCAGGTCTTTTGGGGCAAAAGGGTCCGAGAACATTCTTGGCAATTTCCGCAGGGCGGCATCAACCCGGGCGAAACGCCTGAAAAGGCCATGTACCGGGAGCTGCACGAGGAAGTCGGGCTCCAGCCGAAGCACATCAGGATCCTGGGACGCACGCGCGACTGGCTGCGTTACGAGGTGCCGCAACACTGGGTGAAGCGCGAGTGGCGTGGAAGCTACCGCGGGCAGAAGCAGATCTGGTATCTGCTGCGGCTTGTCGGGCGCGACACCGATGTTTCGCTGCGCGCAAGCGAGCGTCCGGAATTCGACGCGTGGCGCTGGCACGAGTACTGGGTGCCGCTCGACTCGGTCATCGAGTTCAAGCGCGAGGTGTATCGGCGCGCGCTCACCGAGCTCGAACGCTTCATGCACGCGCATCCGCAGACGCGCCGCGAGCGCCTCTACGGCTTTCCGCATCCGGTGATGCCCTCGTCCTACTCGGATCCGCCGGCATAGGGCCCATCGCCGCGGCAGATCGGCCTTCGTCGCCTTCCAGTCCGCCTCAGGCGAGCAGGACCAGATTGTTCCGGTGAATCAATTCGGGCTCGTCGATGTAGCCGAGGATCGCCTCGATTTCGGATGACGGCTTGCGCAGGATGCGGGCGGTTTCCGGCGCGCTGTAATTGACGAGACCGCGCGCGACCTCGTGACCCGCCGGATCGAAACAGCCGACGATCTCGCCGCGCTCGAAGTTGCCGTCGACGCGGACGACGCCGATGGGGAGCAGGCTCTTTCCATCGCGGACGAGCGCGCGAACGGCGCCGGCGTCGAGCACGAGCCGGCCGGCGAGCTGGACGTGGTCGGCGAGCCACTGCTTGCGCGCGCCGAGCGAGACGTCGGGCGCGACGAGCAAGGTCCCGATGTCGTCGCCGGCCGCCAGCCGGGTCAGCACGTTGTCCTCGCGTCCGTCGGCGATCACCGTGGACGCGCCGGAACGCGCCGCCCGCTTGGCGGCGAGAACCTTGGAGATCATTCCGCCGCGGCCGACCGTGCTTCCGGCGCCGCCGGCCATCGCTTCGAGGCGGGGGTCCCCCGCCTGCGCGGTGCGCACCAGCGAGGCCGCCGGATCGCGGCGCGGGTCGGCCGAATGGAGCCCGGGCTGGTCCGTGAGGAGCACCAGGACGTCGGCTTCGATCAGGTTGGCGACCAGCGCGCCCAGCGTGTCGTTGTCGCCGAAGCGGATCTCGTCCGTGGTGACGGTGTCATTTTCGTTGATGATCGGGATCACGCCGAGCGCGAGCAGCGTGAAAAGTGTCGACCGCGCGTTGAGATAGCGGCGGCGATCCGAGAGGTCGTCGTGCGTCAGCAGGATCTGCGCGGTGTGCAGGCCGAACCGGGCAAAGGCCGATTCGTATGCCTGGACCAGCCCCATCTGGCCGACCGCGGCCGCGGCCTGCAGCTCGTGGATCGAAGTAGGGCGCGTGGTCCAACCGAGCCGCTTGACCCCCTCGGCGATCGCGCCGGACGAAACGAGCACGACGTCCTTGCCGACGTTTTTCAGGCTGGCAATCTGCTCTGCCCACCGCCCGACCGCGGCGGCGTCGAGTCCGCGCCCATCGTTGGTGACGAGGCTCGAGCCGACCTTGACGACCAGGCGGCGCGCGCTTGCGACGGGTGTGCTCATGGGTCGCCTCCTTTGCTGGCGGCAGGCGCGGCGACGCCATCCCCATTGATGGCTTTCCCGCCCGTTGGGTCGCTTGCGCTCATATCGCCGGCAACTCGGTACGCCCCGGTTCGCTGGCGGCAGGCGCCGGTGCCGGGTGCGTGTCGAGCCAGTCCTGAATGGCGAAGACAAGCGCTCGGCAGCCTTCGCCGTTCACCGCGGCGACCGCGAAAACCGGTCCCTTCCAGCGGTACGCCTTGACGAAAGACCGGGCTCGCTTTTCGCGCTCGTCCGGCCGGGACGAGGTCGAGCTTGTTCAGCACGAGCCAACGCGGCTTCTCGAACAGGGCGACGTCGTAGCGCTTCAGTTCGGCGGCGATCGCCCGGGCATCGCGGACCGGATCGGCCTCGGGGTCGAACGGAGCGATGTCGACGACATGCAGCAGCAGGCGCGTGCGCTGCAGGTGGCGGAGGAACTGATGGCCGAGCCCTGCGCCTTCGGCCGCGCCCTCGATGAGACCCGGGACGTCGGCGAGGACAAAGCTCCGGTTCTCGTCGGTGCGCACGACGCCCAGATTCGGCGCGAGCGTCGTGAACGGATAATCGGCGACCTTCGGCCGGGCCGCCGACACCGCGCGGATGAGCGTGCTCTTGCCGGCATTGGGCATGCCGAGAAGGCCGACGTCGGCCAGCACCTTGAGTTCGAGGTGCAGCCGCCGCTGTTCTCCCGGTTCCCCCGGCGTGAACTGGCGCGGTGCGCGGTTGGTACTCGACTTGAAGTGAATGTTCCCGAGGCCGCCCTTGCCGCCTCTTGCCACCAGCGCCGTCTCGCCGTCGACCGCAAGATCGGCGACGAAATCGCCGGAATCGGCGTCGCTGATCATCGTGCCGACCGGCACGCGCAGGAGGATGTCGTCGGCGCCCCTCCCGTATTTGTCGGCGCCGTGGCCGTTCTCGCCGCTTTTTGCACGATGAATTCGCGCGTAACGGTATTCGACCAGCGTGTTGATGTTGCGGTCCGCGATTACGATGATGCTGCCGCCGCGCCCGCCGTCGCCGCCGTCCGGTCCGCCGCGCGGGACGTACTTCTCGCGCCGGAACGATGCCGAACCGTTGCCGCCATCGCCGGCGATGACGTCGATATTGACTTCGTCGATGAATTTCACGGCGATTTGCGCAGGTACAGAACGTAGTGCTCGGTATCGTCGCCGCGGCGATGGCCGTTCCAGACGGCCTCCCATCCGTCTGGCGCAGCGTCGTTGCGATCGTTGCGGCCGTATTGGACGAGGAGCGCGGCGCAATGTTCGATCGGCGCATTCTCCTCGCGAACCGTGACCAGACCTGCAAAGTACTTGAACAACGCGCGCTGCGCATCGCCCAGATTGCGGCTCGCCACGCAGCCCTCTCGCGGCAATACTCCGCGCAAGGATTCCGCGACCATGCGGTAGCTGCGGCGCGAGTCCACGTACGGCATCCAGATCGTCGAATAGAGCGCCCAGAGCAGCGTCATTCCCGCCGCCCAGTTGAGGACGGCGCGTCGGTTCGAGCGGCGCGCGGGGCGCACGAGCGCCAGCCACAGCAACGTCAGAAACAGCGACAGGCCGAACGCAAACCAATGAAAGGGCGGACGGTAGCCGGCTTCGGTGTCGCGAAAGAGCCGCGCGATCGCCGGCGTCATGCCCTGCGCGTACGCGTCGAACCACAGCCACCACATCAGCAAGCGACAGGAGGCCGAACGTGAGAATGCCGAACCAGTCGAGCGCACCGGAATAGCCACGCTTCAGTGTGTCGATCTCCAGCGCTGCGAGGAGCGTCAGCGGCACCAGCAGCGGCAGCAGTACGATTAGCCTCGGATCGGCCATGGCCAGAATGGCGGCCGCGATCACGAGCGCGAACATGGCGGGGAGTTGCACGGCGACGGTCGCGAGGCCGCCGTTGAAGCCGCGATTGCGAATCCAGAGGGTCCAAAGCGCCAGCGGCAGCGCAGGCCATGCGAACCACGGGAGATTCTTGAAGAGGACCGTGGCGTCGCCCGACGCGATCGGATTCAGCAGCGCCAGGAACTCGGCGGGCGATTGCGCCGCCCACCAGGAGTCGAGATGCGCGGGAGCGCGAAGGACAAGCGCGAGAGGCCATGCGCCCCCGAGCGCGATGGCGACCATGAGCGCGACGGTTGCCGCCAGCGCGTACCGGCGCGTGCGCCAGGCCGAAAAGGCAGCGGGCAACGCCACGGCCGTAATGCCGATCCAGACGAGCGCGACGATTCCGGCCGAGAGGAACCCGATGCCCACGCCCAGTCCGAGCATCGCGCCGCCATGGACGGGCCTGCGCAGAGCGAGCGCAAGTCCGTAAAGGGCGGCGGCAACCGCGAGCATCAGCCCCAATTCCGGGGAAAGCTGGTGCGCACGCTCCCAGAAACCGACCGACCCAATGAACAGGAGGACCGCCAACCACCGGTCCGACGCGGGGTTGAGCTCGGTCGCGGTGGCCGCGAGCAGGAGCATGGTCAGCGCGAGGATCACGACAGTGCCGATGCGCGCCGCATCGTGCAGCGGCAAGACCGGGGATAACGCCACGCCGGTAGCCGCCGCGACGAGGTAGACGAACGGCGGATTGTCGACCAGCGGTTCGCCCGCCAGATGTGGAACGAGCGCATCGCCGCGCTCGATCATCTCAAGGGCGACGCCGATTCCGGTTGCGTCCTGCGTCTTCCACGGGTCGTGACCGACGGTACCCAGCAGCAACCATGCGGCGCACAGGAGGCCGAGTCCCAACTGCTTCAATCCACGGAAGCGGCCCGACAGACCGGACGCGGACGGGTCGTCCGATGCGGGGTCAGCGGGGACAGATGCGGTCATGATGTGGATTGCTGCGGCGCGGCGCGCGAAGGCTGGTCGGAAATAAAAAGGCAGCCGAAGCTGCCTTTCCATTGTATGCGCCAGACAGCGTCCGACCGCGGATCATCCGAACTATGCAGGTGTTGGTTTCGCCGCCGGTGCGGGGGCCGCCGCAGTGGCGGTCTTCGAACCGTAACGCTGGCGGAACTTGTCGATTCGGCCCGCGGTATCCATGACCTTCTGCTTGCCCGTATAGAACGGATGGCAGGCGGAGCAGACTTCGACATGCAGCGGCTTGCCGACAGTCGACGAGGTTGCGAACGTGTTCCCGCAGCTGCAAGTCACCTGTATTTCGGTGTATTTCGGGTGGATGCCGGATTTCATGGTGTCCTCTGGTTCGGCCCAAGGCCGCCTGCCGGGCGGCGCGTCAGGACCGCGAAGGCGCTACATGCGGACAAACGGACCGTTTCCAAGGTTGCGCGCATGGCCAAACAAAAATTATCCCCTCATTTGCGCTGCAACGCAACAAACCGGGCGGCGCGACCTTCGGGAGATCGTGCAAAAATACAACATGAAAATCAATGGGTTACCAGGAGGCGGCGTTTGTCCCTATGGGTCGGTGACCTAGACGTCGAGCAAGCGACCCTCGGAGCCGGCAACCTGAGCTTCGGGAATGCGCCCCCGGTGCCGGCGAGCGGAGTTCCAGCGTAGCGCATCCTTCGGCGCTGGAAACCCCAAGTGTCACCCGCGGCGCATCGAGTCGAAGAATTCCGAGTTCGCCTTGGTCTGCTTGACCTTGTCGACCAGGAATTCCGTCGCCTCGAGTTCGTCCATCGGGTAGAGCAGCTTGCGCAGCACCCAGACCTTCTGCAGGATCTCCGGCTTCAGCAGCAGCTCTTCCTTGCGCGTGCCCGACCGGTTGACGTTGATCGCCGGATAGATCCGCTTCTCGGCCATCCGGCGGTCGAGGTGGATTTCCATGTTGCCGGTGCCCTTGAACTCCTCGTAGATCACGTCGTCCATCCGTGACCCGGTGTCGATCAGCGCCGTGGCGATGATCGTCAGCGAGCCGCCTTCCTCGATGTTGCGCGCGGCGCCGAAAAACCGCTTGGGCCGCTGCAGCGCATTGGCGTCCACGCCGCCCGTCAGCACCTTGCCCGACGCCGGGACGACGGTGTTGTAGGCACGGGCGAGCCGCGTGATCGAGTCGAGCAGGATCACGACATCCTTCTTGTGCTCGACCAGGCGCTTCGCCTTTTCGATCACCATTTCGGCGACCTGCACATGCCGCGTGGCCGGCTCATCGAACGTCGACGACACGACCTCGCCGCGCACCGAGCGCTGCATTTCGGTGACTTCCTCGGGCCGCTCGTCGATCAGCAGCACGATCAGCACGACGTCCGGATAGTTCGCGGCAATCGAATGCGCGACGTGCTGCAGCATGACGGTCTTGCCGGACTTCGGTGACGACACCAGCAGGCCGCGCTGGCCCTTGCCGATCGGGGCGACGATGTCGATGATGCGGCCGGTGATGTTCTCCTCCGCCTTGATGTCGCGTTCCAGCGTGAGCACCTCGTCCGGAAAGAGCGGCGTCAGGTTCTCGAACAGGATCTTGTTCTTCGCGTTCTCGGGCGGCTCGCCGTTGACCTTGTCCACCTTCACCAGGGCGAAATAGCGCTCGCCGTCCTTCGGCGTGCGGATCTCGCCTTCGATAGTGTCGCCGGTGTGGAGGTTGAAGCGGCGGATCTGCGACGGCGAGATGTAGATGTCGTCGGTGCCCGCCAGGTAGCTCGTGTCCGGCGAGCGCAGGAACCCGAAGCCGTCGGGCAGCACTTCGAGCGTGCCGTCGCCGAATATGCTCTCGCCCTTCTTCGCGTGGCTCTTCAGCATCGCGAAGATGAGGTCGTGCTTGCGCATGCGGTTCGCGCCCTCGATCTCCATCGTATTGGCGATGTCGAGCAGCTCGCTCACATGTTTTGACTTCAGTTCGGACAGTTGCATGGGCTTGAAACGCGCGGAAAGGGCAGGGGCGGCGTGTCGCCGCGGCAGGGACTCTGGGATCTTGGCGCCCGGGAGAAAGAAACGGCGCGCTGTGCGGTGCCGCGGGGCCGCCCCTCAGATGGAGGGGGGCGGCGCAGGCACGAAAGTCAGCCTAACGGGTTCAGAGGTTGCTGTCAACAAAAGCGGCGAGCTGCGACTTCGACAACGCGCCCACCTTCTGGGCGTGCGGCTTGCCGCCCTTGAACAGGATGAGGGTCGGAATGCCGCGTATGCCGAATTGGCTGGTGATGCCCGGATTGGCGTCGATGTCGAGTTTGGCAACGGTAAGCCGCCCGGCATATTCCTTGGCCATGTCCTCCAGCACCGGCGCGATCATCTTGCACGGGCCGCACCACTCGGCCCAGTAATCCACCAGCACCGGCGTCGACGATTGCAGGACTTCCTTGTCGAACGTGGCGTCGGAAACGTGTTTGATGTTCTCGCTCATGGGTTCCTCATGAAATGCTCAGGCAGGGGGCTTCGCGCGGGTCGCTGCCGGGCGAACGGGGCCGCGAACGCGGGCTTCTGATGCTTGCAGGATGGATTCGCCGCGTACGGTATCCGAAGGATTCGGCCGGTGCAAGCGCAGAGGGCGCCGCTTCGCCCCTTCGGGCGAATCGTGGACGCAGCCAAGCGTCGTCAATCCCATGCCAACGGGAATGTGGGGCCCGATTTGCTAAAATCAACCCTTTGCGTGCGGGGCAACCAAGCATGACCTATGTCGTCACCGAAAGCTGCGTTCGCTGCAAGTATACCGACTGCGTCGATGTCTGCCCGGTGGACTGCTTTCGCGAGGGCCCCAATTTCCTGGTGATCGATCCGGACGAATGCATCGACTGCACGCTCTGCGTGGCGGAATGTCCGGTCGAGGCAATCTTTGCCGAGGACGACGTGCCGCCCGATCAGCAGTCCTTTACCGCGCTCAATGCCGAACTCGCAAAACTCTGGAAGCCGATCATCGAGCGCAAGCCCGCGCCTCCTGACGCCGACCAGTGGAAGGACGTGAAGGAAAAATTGAAATATCTCGAGCGATAGCCGCAACGTCCGGGCGCGGCGTTTGACCGCTCCGTGGCGAACCCCCTAAAATTACAGACTTTTTCCCGTGCGGTTCGCCACGTATCGCGGCGCGCGGAACCCGAAGTCGAGACCCCCAAATTCCTGCTACCGGATCATGATCAAGACCATTTTTGTCGCCTCGGCCATCGCGGTCGCGCTCGCTTCCCCGTGGGCGACGGGGGAGGGAACGCCAGCAGGCGATGCGACCAAGGGTGGCCAGAAGACCCAGATGTGCACCGGCTGCCACGGCATCGAGGGTTGGCGGACGGCCTTCCCGGAGGTCTACCGCGTGCCGCGACTCGGGGGCCAGCACGAAGCCTATCTGGTCAGGGCCCTCCAGCAATACAAGAGCGGCGAGCGCAGTCATCCGTCGATGCGCGCGATCGCGGCGTCTCTATCGGACCAGGACATGGCTGACCTCGCAGCGTATTACGCGCAGGGCGGCGTCAGGACGGCCGGCAAATGACGACGATGCAGCAGCGATTTCTTGCGGGGGTCATGGCGATCCTCATGATCGGCGCGGCGACCGGCGTTGCCGCGGCGGACCTCGCCGCGGGCAAGGCCAAGGCGACGGAAGTGTGCGTGGCCTGCCATGGCGCCGACGGCAACAGCCCTACCGCGGACTTCCCCAGGATCGGCGGGCAATACCCCGATTATCTGGCGAAGGCACTGCGCGACTATAAATCCGGCCAGCGCAAGAACGCCGTCATGGCGGGATTCGCGCAAGCACTGTCGGCGCAGGATATCCAGAATCTCGCCGCGTATTACGCGTCGCAACCGGCGACGGTCTCGGTCCGGCACTGAATACCGAGGAGCGCTCCGGTCCGCCTGCGCCGCCTACCCGCTCTTGTCGCGGAACTCGCAGAGATCGCGAATCGCGCAAACACCGCATTTCGGGGTTCGAGCGATGCAGACGTAGCGTCCGTGCAGGATCAGCCAGTGGTGTGCGTGTTCCTTGAACTCCTCCGCCACGAATTTGCTGAGCTTTCGCTCGACCTCGTCGGGAGTTTTGCCCGGGGCGAGGCCCGTGCGATTGGCGACGCGGAAGACGTGGGTGTCGACCGCGATCGTCGGCTGCCCGAACGCGACATTCAGCACGACGTTGGCGGTCTTGCGGCCCACGCCCGGCAGTTCTTCCAGCGCTTCCCGGTTTGCCGGGACCTTGCCGCCATGTCCGCGCAGCAGGATCTCCGAAAGCGCGACGATGTTCTTCGCCTTGTTGCGATAGAGTCCGATCGATTGCACGTAGGGGATCAGCCCGTCGACACCGAGCGCAACCATTGCGGAAGGCGTGCGGGCGATCGGAAAGAGCCTGGCCGTCGCCTTGTTCACGCCTTTGTCCGTGGCCTGCGCGGAGAGCACGACCGCGACGAGCAATTCGAACGGGGTCCGGTAGTCGAGTTCGGATTTCGGATGCGGGTCGGCCGCGCGCAGGCGCTCGAAGATCGCGCGCCGCTTGTCTGGATTCATGGTCTTGTTCGTACCGGGACCAACACGCTCATTGTTAGAAAAACGAACGCTGGAGCACGGGGGCACGAGCCGATCATTTCCGTCCCGCGGCCCACGATCCGCGGCGGGCACGGGCGCGGGCGAGCGCCGCTGCGACGGCGGACTTCCGCCTGATCCGCTCGTCATCCGGCGTGGTTGTCGCCTTGATCGCCCTGGAGGAGGGGTCTGGCCGCGCGCGGCGCCGGTTGCGCGCAGCGTACCGTTCGCATGATGCGCGGGCGTCCTCGGGACTCCACGCGCGTCCGGCCGGCAGCATCGCGATGCAGTCGACCGGGCACGGTGGCACGCACAGTTCGCAGCCCGTGCACAGGGCGGGCAGCACCGTGTGCATGCGCTTCGCCGCGCCTATGATGGCGTCGACCGGGCACGCGTCGATGCACAGGGTGCAGCCGATGCAAACCGTCTCGTCGATGCGCGCCACGGCAAGAAGGCCGGGCTCGCCGCAGCTCCGGTCGAGCGCGATCACCGGCCGCCCGGTCATCGCCGCAAGTGTCACGACGAGGTCGTCGCCACCGGGCGGACAGCGGTTGATCGCCGCCCCGGCCGCGATCGCTTCAGCGTACGGCCGACAGCCGTCGTAGCCGCAGCGCCGGCATTGCGTCTGCGGAAGTGCGGCGTCTACCTCTGCGGCGAGTGACGGCGGGCGTGACGTGCTCACGGAGCCGATTTTACCGAGCTTTGCCGGTGCCCGGCCGGCGATTTGCCGCCGTTCCGTGCGCGGCCCACAATGACGATCGTTCGCCGGTCGCCACGGCCATGCCGAAACCACACGCCGCCCCGCATCATCACGGGCATCAACATCGTGTCGCGCCGCAAGCAACGCAGCGGGCGCTTTGGGCCGCGCTCGCGCTGACCGGCGGTTTCGCCGTGGTCGAGGCCGGTGCGGGCTTCTTTGCCGGCTCGCTCGCGTTGATCGCGGACGCCGGCCACATGGTCACCGATGCGGCGTCGTTCGTCGTCGCACTGATCGCCGCCAAGTTGGCCGCGCGCCCGCCGTCGCGCCGTGCAACCTACGGTTACGCGCGTGCCGAAGTGCTCGCTGCTTTCGTCAATGCGCTGGCCATGCTGGCGCTGGTCGTGTGGATCGCGGTCGAAGCGGTGCAGCGATTGCTGGCGCCATTGCCGGTCGCCGGGCCGACGGTAATGGTCGTCGCCATTGCGGGGCTAGTGGTCAACCTCGCCGCCGCCTGGGTGCTGTCGCGCGGAGCGTCGGGCATCAACGCCCGGGGCGCGATGCTGCATGTCCTGGGCGATCTCATGGGGTCGGTGGCGGCACTCGTCGCCGGTGCGGTCATCTATCGAACGGGCTGGATGCCGATCGACCCGATCCTGTCTCTCGCCGTCGCCGTGCTGATCTTGCGCTCGACGCTCGCCCTGCTCAGGGAGTCGGGCGGCGTGCTGCTGGAGGGCGTGCCCGGGCACGTATCGTACGAGGCCGTCGGCCGCGCGCTGGCGGCGTTGCCGGGCGTGACGGGCGTGCACGATCTGCACGTCTGGCAGATGAGCGCGGAGCGCGTCGCACTGTCCGCGCACCTGACGCTCCTCGACGGCCGCGCGTGGCCGCACGTCCTCGCGTCGGCGCAGCGGATGCTCGCACACGACCATGGAATCGATCATGTCACGCTGCAGCCGGTATGGCGAGCGCCGCCACCGTCGGGGCGGGTGATCCCGGTTGCGCCGGCAGCGACCTCGGACGCCGGCCACGATTCCGGCCACGGCGTGCACTGAGGTCGTCGTCAGCCGAATCGCGCGGACCTGCTACAGCCAGCGCGTCTTCCTGAATCGCACGTATAGATAGACGTCGAGCGCGACCATGGTCACGATCGCCAGCGGGTAACCCAAGGTCCAATCGAGCTCCGGCATGTGCTTGAAGTTCATGCCGTAGATTCCGGCCAGCATCGTCGGCACCGCAATGATGGCCGCCCATGCGGCGAGCTTCTTGGTCACTTCGCTCTCGGACAGAGAAATCATTCCGAGATTGACCTGGATCGCGGTGGTGAACGTGTCGCGAATGTGCTCGATCGTCGTGTGGATCCGGGTCAGATGATCGTGGACATCGCGGAAGTATTCCTGCATCCCGGCGCAGATCGGCGGGACCCGGCCGCCGTGGAGCTTGCCGGTGGCCTCCATCAGCGGGTCGATCGCGTGCTTCAGCACCGTCAGTTTGCGCTTCAACAGGTAGAGGGACTCGATGTTCGATCGGGCGGCATTGCGCACAAAGATGTTCTCCTCGATCTGCTCCAGTTCGGATTCGAAGCCGTCGAGGATCGGAATATACCGGTCGACCACGTTGTCCATCAGCGCGTAGAGGACGAAGCCCGACCCGAACCGCAACAGCGCCGGCTCGCGCTCGCAGCGGGCCCGGACGTCGCCAAACCCTTTTTGCGTCCGGTGACGGATCGAAAGCACGTAATTGTGGCTGACGAAAATGTCGACCTCGCCTCTGACCAATGCCGCATCCGTTGCGTCGGATTCCGGCTCGAGTGTGTGCAGGACGACGAAGAGCGAATCGTCGTACTCCTCGATCTTCGGCCGCTGGTGGCCCTTGCTGGCGTCCTCGACGGCGAGCGGGTGGAGGTCGAATTCCGAACGCATCTCGGCGATCTCTTCCGCGGTGGGTTCGGACAGCGCGACCCAGACGAAGCAACCCGGTCGCTGCAGATGGTCGCTGACATCGGCTACCGGAATATCGCCGACTTTGGCGCCGTTCTCGTAGACGGCGCAGTTGATCAACATGGTCGATTTCCCATTCGACGGTACCGCGGCGAAAGGCTTCCTGCGGCAACGCCCGGCAGAGGGTGGCCGGGCTGGCGCGTGGTATATTAATCGAGCGCGGGTTCCTTGTCGTTGCTGGTTCGAGATCGCCGCGCTGGATCCGCCCGGTTCGCCCAATCCCTTGCCTGCATTCCCCGCCGCGCGTCGTGTCGCCAAGCCGACTTCCGCCGCGACAACCCGCGTTCCGCGCGAATTCCTGCTGCTGCTGACGCTCGCCGCCGTGCAATTCACGCACGTCGTCGATTTCATGATCATGATGCCGTTGGGACCGCAATTCATGCGGCTCTTCGGGATTGCTCCGCAGCAGTTCGGGTTCATGGTATCCGCGTACACGTTTGCGGCAGCGGCCAGCGGCTTCGTGGCGGCGTTCTGGATCGACCGCTTCGACCGCAGGCGCGCTTTGCTGTGGCTCTACGCGGGGTTCATCGTCGCGACGGCGCTCTGCGGGATCGCCCCCGACTATCCTCTGCTGCTCGCGGCGCGCATCGTCGCCGGCGTATTCGGCGGTGTTCTGGGTGGACTCGTGTTCGCCATCGTTGCGGATCTCATCCCTTACGCCCGGCGTGCCACGGCAACGGCCGTCGTCGCGGCCGCCTTTTCGCTGGCGGCGGTCGCCGGCGTGCCGTTGTCGCTGTGGATCGCTGCGCACCACTCGTGGCGGGCGCCGTTCCTGGCGCTCGCCGCGCTGAGCATAGGTGTGGGTTGGGCGGCGTGGTGGCTGATCCCGCCGCTGGCCGCGCACGTCGAATCGGGCGCGCGCCGCCGCCCGCGCGAGCAGTTGCGCGCCATTTTCGGCGTGCCCAACCATCGTCGGGCGTTCGCCTTCATGATCGTGCTGATGGGCTCGGTGTTCGTGATTGTCCCATTCGTCGCCGCATACAACGTCGCCAATGTCGGCATCGCGGAAGCGGATCTCGCGGTGATCTATTTTGCCGGCGGTGCGACGTCGCTCGTCACCGCGCAGGTCATCGGCCGGCTCGCCGATCGCTACGGAAAGGCGCGGTTGTTCACGGTACTGGCGCTTGTCTCCATCGGACCGATCCTCATCGTCACGCACCTCCCGCCGTCGCCGCTCGCCTGGGTCGTCGCGATGTCGGTGCTGTTCTTCGTATTCGTGCCGGGGCGCTTCGGCCCGGCAACGGCGCTCGTCACCGGCAGTGTCGCGCCGCGGCTGCGCGGCAGCTTCATGAGCTTCAATGCGTCGATCCAACAATTCGCGTCCGGGGTCGCGTCGCTCGTGGCCGGGCTCATCATCGGTCGAGCGCCGGACGGCACGCTCACCCATTTTGGTGTCATCGGCTGGCTATCCGTCGGCTGCACGCTGGCCTGCCTGTGGCTGGTGCGACGAATTCGCATCGTCGATGGCGACGCGGCACAACCATCACACCGACCATGATGCGAGTCCGGCAGCGATTGGCCGGCGTGGCGGCAAGCGCGTACCATGGGCCGACATTTTCCTCGATCGCGCGACTTGTGCCGTTGCGCGTGGCCGATCTGCCCGCATGATCATCTCGTCGCTGCTCGACACCGATCTCTACAAGTTCACGATGATGCAGGTCGTGCTGCATCACTTTCCTGGGGCGCAGGTCGAGTACCGCTTCAAATGCCGCAATCCGGACGTCGACCTGACGCCGTTCGTTGCCGAGATCCGCGACGAGATCCGCGGTCTTTGCAGCCTGCAGTTCGCGCCGGACGAGCTCGCGTACCTGCGGGGCTGGCGCTTCTTCAAGAGCGATTTTGTCGACCTGCTCGGGCTCTTTCAGCTCGACGAGCGATTCATCCGCGTCGACCGGATTGCCGGATCGGACCGCGAGATCGACATCACGATCCGCGGTCCGTGGCTGCACACGATCCTGTTCGAGGTGCCGGTGCTCGCCATCGTGTCCGAGGTCTACGATCGCAACGCGCATCCAGGCCTGGAACTGGCCGAGGGGCGGCGACGGCTGGCCGCGAAAGTGGAGCGGATCAACGCCGTCGCGGATCCCGAATTCCGCATAGCCGACTACGGCACGCGCCGCCGTTTCTCGCGTGTCTGGCACGAGGAGGTGCTGCGCACGCTTGCCGTGGGCATCGGGCCGAAGTTCGTCGGGACGAGCAACGTCATGCTCGCGCAGCAGTTGGGGCTGACGCCGCTCGGCACGATGGCGCACGAGTACCTGCAGGCGTGCCAGGCGGTCGGCCCGCGCCTGCGCGATTCGCAGGCATTCGCGTTCAACACATGGGCTCGGGAGTATCGGGGCGACCTCGGGATCGCGCTGTCCGACGTGTGCGGGATGGACGCCTTCCTGCGCGATTTCGACCTGTTCTTCTGCAAGCTCTTCGACGGCGTACGCCACGATTCGGGCGATCCGTTCGAATGGGGCGAAAAGCTGATCGCGCACTATCAGAGGATGCGCATCGACCCGCGCAGCAAGACGATGGTGTTTTCGGACAGCCTCAGCGTGCCGCTGGCAATCGAGCTTTTCGAGCGCTTCCGCGGGCGGATGCATACGGCGTTCGGCATCGGCACGAATCTCACCAACGACGTCGGCGTCGAGCCGCTTTCGATCGTGATCAAGATGACGCGTTGCAACGGCCAGCCGGTGGCGAAGATCAGCGACGAGCCGTCGAAAACGATGGACTACGATCCATCCTACGTCGCCTATCTGCGCGAGGTGTTCGAAGTGCCCGAGGTGCCGTCGCTGCCGGCCGCGGAGACGTAGGGGCCTCCCGCCAAGCCCGTGGGGACGCGCAGGGCCCGGCCGGCGTGCATTGGCGTGGAGCGACGCCGGTGCGGCGCCCGCTGTTGTTGCACGATTCTTGCGTGTAGAGTTTGAATATGGCTACCCCCGCGACCCGACTGCCGCTTTCCAACGGCAATGGCTCGATGCCGAAGCGACCCGGTCACGCTTTGCAACTCGACGAGATTCTCACGTTGCTGAAAGCCGACGGGCTGGTCACGCCCGCCGATGCGGACATGCTGTCGCGTGCACCCACCCGGCGCACCGACCATCCACTCGAGATCATCGCCGAGAAGAAATGGCACGCGGCCACGGGTCCGCGGCAGCTTCTGACGCTGGACTGGCTCGTCGAATGGCTCGCGCCGAAGCTCGGCGTGCCCTATCTGCACATCGACCCGCTCAAGATCGATCTCACGGCCGTCACGCAGTCGATGACGAACGCCTACGCCGAGCGGTATCGGATCCTGCCGGTCGAAGCGACGCGCACGACGCTGACCGTCGCCACCGGGGAACCGCTCGTGCGCGACTGGGCCGACGAGCTCGAGAAGATCCTGAAGGTCGAAGTGAAGCTCGTTCTTGCCAATCCGCAGGACATCCGGCGTTACGTCGGCGAGTTCTACAACCTCGCGCGTTCGATGAAGAAGGCGCAGGAAGCCTCGAAGGGCGCGGTGTCGCTGGCGCGCGATTTCGAGCAGCTGGTGGCACTCGGGCAGCAGGGCAAGCTCGATGCCAACGACAGCCACGTCGTCCATATCGTCGACTGGCTCTGGCAGTACGCGTTCGAGCAGCGGGCCTCCGACATCCACGTCGAGCCGCGCCGCGACGCCGGCCTGGTGCGCTTCCGCATCGACGGCGTGCTGCATCAGGTCTACGCGATTCCCACGCCGGTGCTGGTCGCGATGACGTCGCGGATCAAGCTGCTCGCGCGGATGGAAATCGTGGAGAAGCGCCGGCCGCAGGACGGACGGATCAAGACCGTGACGCCGAATGGCGACGAGGTCGAGTTGCGGATCGCCACGATGCCGACGGCGTTTGGCGAGAAGGTCGTGATGCGTATCTTCACGCCCGAGGTGCTCGTCCGCGACTTCATCGAGCTCGGGTTCACCGCCGAGGATCGCGACCGCTGGGGGCGGATGATCAAGGAGCCGAACGGGATCATCCTCGTTACCGGCCCCACCGGGGCGGGCAAGACGACCACGCTCTATTCATCGTTGAAGCAGCTCGCGACCCCCGAGGTCAATGTCTGCACGATCGAGGATCCGATCGAGATGATCGAGCCGCTGTTCAACCAGATGCAGGTGCAGCCGTCGATCGGCGTCGATTTCGCCCACGGCGTGCGCACGCTGATGCGGCAGGATCCCGACATCATCATGGTCGGCGAAATCCGCGACCGGGACACCGCGGACATGGCGGTCCAGGCGGCGTTGACGGGCCACCTCGTCCTGTCGTCGCTGCACACCAACGACGCGCCGACGGCCGTGACGCGGATGCTCGACCTCGGCATGCCCGCCTACCTGATCAATTCGACGCTGCTGGGCGTCATGGCGCAGCGCCTCGTGCGCACGTTGTGCCCGCATTGCAAGGAACCCGGGGAGCCGCCCGATGACGAGACGTGGCGAGCGATCACTTCGCCATGGCGCGCCGACAAGCCGGCGAGCGTGATGGCGCCGGTCGGCTGCGTCGAATGCCGGATGACGGGCTACCGGGGTCGTATCGGGCTCTACGAAGTCATGCTGATGACCCCGGCGGTCCGCAAGCTCGTCACCACGGAAGCCGACGACGCCAGGATTCGTGACCAGGCCTGCAAGGACGGGATGAAGCCGCTGCGCGTCTCGGGTGCGATGAAGGTCGCCGCCGGATTGACCACCGCCGACGAGGTGGTCAAGGTCGTGCCGCTGGGTTAGCGGGCACTACTGACGGCGTTTTCTCGGTAACCGCGGACCGTTCAGGCAGGAAAAAGGGCTCGCACCTGCGCAAGCCCCTTTTGCCGAATGCGTCGAGACCGACGCTGCGTTCCGGTCAAATCGATGTCAACTTGCCGTTGCTGAGGTAGAAAACCCGCCTTTCACCGGTGGACGACTCGCAGTTCATCCGTGCGGGCGTATCGTTTCCGGCCCCAAAAGCCTCGGTCGAGAAATACTTTGCGGACGGGTCCATCTTGCGCGCCTCTTCGGCGGTCAGCGGGACGACGTTGTTCTCGGCGCCCGATCGGGAATCCCTTGCTTCCGTCTTCCCCGCCTGCTCGGCGTCGCGCGCGACGCGCTGGTTCTCCGCGCTCCTCGCGGCGTCCTTCTTGCGCGCGTTTTCCGCGGCGCGCGCGAGCTGATCGTTGGCCTTCTGGTCTGTCGGCTTCGTCACGGAAACCGAGTCGTCGCCAGCCGCCCATGGTGATTTTGGCGTGTCGTCCCGGCTTTCGCCACGAGCGCCTTTCGCCAGCGTGCCCTCGCTCGGCGTCGAACGATTCTTCGGCGCGAGTTCGCCGGTCGGGATCACGATCGAGACATCGGTCTCGTTACCTTCGCGGCACGGCCGGTCCTGATAGACGGTTCCCTTGGCCGTCGTGCACTTGTAAACGGCGTCGGCGGGGCCGGCAAACGCCGCCGCCGCCACCGCCACGGCGTAAAGCAGGGCCGAGGTTCTCATTGCGAACTCCTTGACATGGCGTATCCCCTGGATCGTTGGCGCAACCTGTCTGGCAGGGAAGAGTCAGCAAGAAGCAGGCCACAGGCGGGTTGACGGGGGTGCCGGAACGGACGATCCCGCGGCGAGGGGCGTCGGCCGGGACCACGAGGCGAGTCGTTGCCGGCCGGGACGTCAGGGGAAAAGGGCGCGCGCGAATTTGCGCGGTGCAGCAAACGTCGGTGTACCTTACAACTCGCTCCGAACTCCGCAGCGGGAAAGTTGTAACATATTGTTATTCAAGCTTATTTGTTTCCGGGAACGATCATTGCTTTACCGAATCAAACCGAAAGTAGGCGAAATCGGCAAAAATGCCTCATCGGAATCGCACACGGGCCGACCTGATCGAAGCTGGCGTGACGCTACGTTATATCGCAACGTCATGGGGCGCTGGGCGTCAGGTATTGCCGATCCGCCTGTCGTCCCAGGTTCGCCGGCAGGGCGTCGAAATGCCGGGTCCGGTTGCCTTCTCTGCGCGCCTGGCGTCTTCGGTGGCACGTACTATACTGAACTGAATTCGGCGGATGCGGCCGCCGCAAAGGGTTGAGCGAGCGATGAGTCTCGGCTGGATTCTATTGGGTCTAGTGGGTTGGGCGTTCGGCCTCGTGGTCGTGCTCGCGATCTTCCGCATGTCCGGCGACCAGGATCGCGCGGCCCGCCACGAGCAAAAACGGCTCGACCCCTATTCGGACGTCACGATCACCCGGACCGGCGAAGCCTGACTGGCGACGAATTCCGCGATTCTGGCGGAAGGTGTGAGATTCGAACTCACGGTGCCGTTGCCGGCACGCCGGATTTCAAGTCCGGTGCATTAGACCGCTCTGCCAACCTTCCGGAACGCGCCGTCGGCCTTGATTCGGCGGTGGATGGCGCCATCTTAGCAGCCTGATCCGCGCCGGACCGGCTTGTTGCAGCCCGTCGTTGAACGCCGGTGCGGTTCTGGTAGTCTAAGGGGCTTACCGGCCCGTTCTGGACCGCAAGTTCTTGTTTGAGGAGAAACCATGGATCGCAAATTCGAGGCTGTAATGACCCCCGGCACGACGTCGTCATTGCCACGGACGACGGTGGAATCGGCGGTCGACAGCCGCCGCGTGCTCCGCAATACGTACTGGTTGCTCGCATTGTCGATGCTGCCAACCGTCGGTGGCGCGCTCGTCGGCATGCAGCTCAACTTCATCGCCCTGTTCAAGGCGGCACCGATCATGACCCCGCTCCTGATGTTCGGCGTGATGATCGGCTCGCTGTTCGTCGTCACCCGGCTGCGCGACAGCGCATGGGGGGTCCTGGCGCTCTTCGGTTTCACGTTCATTGCGGGATTGATGCTGACGCCGATCCTCACGGTCGCCGCCGGCTTCCGGAATGGCGGGCAGCTGGTCGCGCTGTCCGGCGGGCTTACCGCGGCGGTCTTCTTCTCACTCGCCGGGTACGCGTCGGTGACGAAGCGCGACTTTGCCTTTCTGGGCAAGTTCCTGTTCGTCGGCCTCGTGCTGCTCATCGTTGCGTCGCTCGCCAACATCTTCCTGCAGATTCCTGCGCTCGCGGTGACCGTCTCGGCCGTCGCCGTGCTGATTTTCTCGCTGTATCTGCTGCATGACCTCACCAACATCGTCCGCGGCGGCGAAACTAATTATGTGATGGCCACGTTGCAACTTTTCCTGAGCGTGTACAACATCTTCATCAGCCTGTTGCACCTGCTGATGGTATTTACGGGGCAGCGCGACTGACGTCGAACGTCAGGTACCGGATGTGATGATAGGGGCGGCGCGAGCCGCCCCTTTTTCATGAATGTCCAGGGGCCACGTTGCTCGCGGCAGCACCGCTACGCCCCATCAGCGCACGAACATGGCGATGGATTCGACGTGCGCCGTATGCGGGAACATGTTGATTACACCCGCCGCGGCCAGCGCATAACCGTGATCGTGGACCAGCACCGACGCGTCGCGTGCGAGCGTTGCCGGATTGCACGACACGTAGACGATGCGCTGCGGCGGACCGTCACCGGGCAGCGCCTTGACCAATGCGATCGC
The DNA here is from genome assembly GCA_963695725.1 of uncultured beta proteobacterium. Taxonomy (GTDB): domain Bacteria; phylum Pseudomonadota; class Gammaproteobacteria; order Burkholderiales; family Casimicrobiaceae; genus CAIWHR01. Next base: position 186,274 of record CAVOHM010000001.1, on the reverse strand, counting down.
ACCTTCGCGCGGCGGGTCGACGAGGATCCGGTCGAGGGGCCCCAGAGCCTCCACGCTTTCCGGGGTCACGGCGAACAGGTTGGCCACGCGAAACGTGGCCATTCCGGTCAACCCGTTCACGGCTGCATTCTCGGCCCCCCGCTGCACCAACGCCGCGCTGCCCTCGACGCCGACCACGTTCGCGCCACGGCGGGCGATCGGGAGCGTGAAGTTTCCGATGCCGCAGAAGAAATCGGCAATGCGCTCGCCGGGACGGGGGTCGAGCAGCGCCAACGCACGTCGTACCAGCACGCGATTGATGGCCGGATTGACCTGGGTGAACTCGGTCGGCGAGTACGGGAATCGCAGGTCGAATTCCGGCAAGACATAGGCTAGCGCCGGCTCGGGCGGATGCAACGGGGTCGCGGTGGCCGGGCCGCCCGGTTGCAGGTAGAACTGAACGCCGTTCGCGGTGGCGAACGCCGCCAGCGCAGCGTCGTCCGCCGGCGCCAGCGCATCGAGTATCCGCAGAACCAGCACGTGCGACGCGTCCGCGCCATCGCCTACCGCCAATTCGATCTGCGGCAAGCGGTCCCGCACCGTCAGCCCGCCGATCAGCGTGCGCAACTTCGGGAGCAAGTCCGAGATCCTCCGGGGCAGCACCGCGCACGACGTCATGTCGGCGACATAACTCGATTTTCGCTCGTGGAAGCCGACGAGCACACCGCCTTTCTTCGCGACATGGCGCACTGAGAGTCGCGCGCGGTGCCGGTAGGCCCAGGACGGTCCGTGAATGGCGGGCAGCATCTGTCCCGGCCGCACGCGTCCGAGGTGCCACAGCGTTTCCTCGAGCGCGCGTTGCTTCGCCGCAACCTGCGCGCTGGCGTCGAAATGCTGCAGCGTGCACCCGCCGCAGACGCCGAAGTGCGGGCAACGCGGTTCGACCCGTGCCGCGCTGGACTTCAGAATCGTGTCGGCACGCGCGATGTCGTAGGTTGGCTTGCGCTTCAGCGTCGTGATGGCCACGCTTTCGCCGGGCAACGCGCCTTCGACGAAGACGGCCTTTCCGGCCACGCGCGCGATGCCGCGCCCCTCCTGATCGAGCGACGTGATCGTCACGACGTTGGGCGGTGCAGCGATCTCCCGGCCGGTGGCTGGGGTGGAAATCGACATGACAGGACGTGGCGAAGCCATTGCCCGGATTGTAACCGCGGGGCCGGCGCGGCCCGGCCCGGCGCCAGTCGCGTAGAATTTGGCGCATGCGAATCCTTGCGCTCGACACGTCGACCGAATGGTGCAGTGTTGCCGTCGGCGACAGCGCCGGCTGGCACCGGCGCGACGAGCACGCGGGGCAGGGGCATTCGGAGCGTTTGCTGCCGATGGTGCACGCGACACTTGCCGAGGCGGGTTGGACCTTGCATAGCCTCGACGGCCTCGCGTTCGGAGCGGGCCCCGGGTCGTTTACGGGGATCCGCATCGGCTGCGGCGTCGCGCAGGGGCTGGCACTTGCCGCAGATCTTCCCGTCGTCGCGATTCCGACGCTCGCCGCAATTGCGCAGGAGGCATTCCGCACGCGCGGCTGGGGCCGGGTGCTCGCATGCCTGGACGCGCGGATGCGCGAGGTCTATGTGGCCGCTTATGCGCGCGACAACGCCGCATGGCGTGAGGTCGCACCGCCGTCGGTCGTGGCGCCTGTCGAAGTCCGGCACCCGGATTCGCCGGACGCCGCGAACTGGCATGGGGCCGGCAACGGATATGCCGCCTACCCGGCGCTCGTCCGGCAGCTGGAATTGCCGGAAGCGGCGACCGACGCGCACCCGACAGCGCAGGCGATCGGCGAACTTGCGTTGCCGTTGCTCGCAGCGGGCGAGGGCGTCGTCGCCGGCGCGGCATTGCCGCTGTACGTACGCCACCGCGTGGCGTTGACGGCCGCCGAACAGGACGCCGGTATTCGCCTCTGACGTTCCGGACATGGCGACGCTCCCACAACACGATCTTCGGCCGGTGCTGCAATGGCGGCCGCTTGGCGAAGGCGATCTTGCCTACGTCGCCGCGCTGGAGGCCAGGATTCACGCGGCACCATGGACGTTGGGCAACTTTCGCGACGCGCTCGCGGCCGGCTATTCGGCCCGCGTTGGGGAACGTGATTACCGGATCGTCGCCTATGGCGTGTTGATGCTGGCGCCCGGCGAAGCGCAGATACTCAACCTTTCGGTCGTGCCGGACGCGCGCCGGGAAGGGCTTGGCCGCGCTTTGCTCCGATGCTTCGTCGACGATGCGCGGCGGTTTTGCGCGGAGCAGATCTTTCTCGAGGTCCGCACGTCCAATGTCGCGGCGATTCGGTTGTACGAGTCCGAAGGATTCGCTCCAGTCGCCCGCCGCGCCGACTACTATCCGGGCGCCGCGTCCGATGCCACGCGCGAAGATGCGATCGTGATGCGTCGACCCCTTGTTGCGGGATGATGGCAGGGCCACCGCGTCAGCCGTCCTGATGCCGATTCGCGACGATATCCTGAGCGAACTCGGCCTCGCGCCGACGTGGCGCCTGCGCGCGCGCACGGGCACGGCGGGCGGCAGCGGCGGCGTGGCGGCGTCCGAACCTGCGACCGTGCCCGCGCAACGTGCCGAAGGTCCGGACAATGCCGAAGCGCGCGTTGCCCGCATTGCCCGGCTCGAATGGCGCGCGTTTGCCCCGGACGTCGATGCCTGCGTCGCCTGCGGGCTGGCGCGCAGCCGGAAGAAATCGGTCCCTGGCGTCGGCGATCCGCACGCGGAATGGCTGTTTGTCGGTGAAGCGCCGGGGAGCGAGGAGGACGCGAAGGGCGAGCCTTTCGTCGGGCAGGCGGGCCGGCTTCTCGACAACATGCTGGCGGCGCTCGGAATGAAGCGCGGCGAAAACGTCTACATCGCCAACGTGCTCAAGTGCCGCCCGCCGAACAACCGCACGCCGGAACCGCGCGAAGTCGACGCGTGCCAGCCTTACCTCGACCGGCAGATCGCGCTCATCCGGCCGAAGCTGATCGTTGCGCTGGGCAAGAGCGCCGCGACCACATTGCTCGGCACGGAGGCGACCGTCGCCAGCCTGCGCCGTCGCGTGCACCGGTATCGCGGCGTTCCGCTCGTCGTCACCTACCACCCCGCGTACCTGCTGCGTAACCTACCGGACAAGGAAAAGGCCTGGGAAGATCTGCTGTTTGCCCGCCGCACGCTGCGTGGTGCCGCGCGGGCCGAGGATGCGGTGGCCGGTGACGATGGTTGACGGCGTTTTCGCGCCTTCCTTATGTCCCGAATTCGCGAGAACCCGGCGCGCTTTTTTGTCGCTTGCGCGCTTGCGCAGCGGCCGTCCCGGCCCCATTTATACGCGTGCAGGTGGGTTGCCTGCACAGTTGTATTGCCTGGAGGAACCATGATGCGCCGATTCGCTGGTGTTCTAGCCATATTCGCCACGCTCGCACTTGCCGGATGCGGGTACAACGACCTGCAGCGCCAGGACGAAGGGATCAAGGCCGCCTGGTCCGAAGTCCTGAATCAGTATCAGCGCCGAGCCGACCTCGTGCCGAACCTCGTGAACACGGTCAAGGGCTACGCCGCGCAGGAAGAAAAGGTGCTGACCGAGGTGACCAATGCGCGGGCCAGCGTGGCCGGCATCAAGGCGACGCCGGAACTCGTCAACGATCCTGCGGCGTTCCAGAAGTTCATCCAGGCGCAGGGTGAGCTGCAGGGTGCGCTGTCGCGCCTCCTCGTCGTGGCGGAGAACTATCCGCAGCTGAAGTCGGATGCCCTGTTTCGCGATCTGACGGCGCAACTCGAAGGCACCGAGAACCGGATCACGGTGTCACGCAACCGTTACATCAAGAGCGTCCAGCAATACAACACGACGGTGCGCCAGTTCCCCACGAACCTGACCGCGATGCTGTTCAAGATGGAGGTGAAGCCCAGCTTCACTGTGACGAACGAGGCCGCGATCAGCGCCCCGCCGAAAGTCGATTTCAGCAAGCCGATGCCGGCCGCGCCAGCGTCCGGTTCCGCGGCGACGAAGGCCGACGCAACAAGCGCGCCGTCGGCCGACCCCGCGGCGGATCTGCTGAAGAAGGGCTACTGAACGGCGACATGCGCGTGCCTCGGCAACGTCGCGCGACTTTCGTGGCGTTTCGCGTGCGGCCGGGCGGCCGATGCCTCCTGACGAGCACGCGACCGTGAGCAGTTGCGCGACGTCGTCGTTGGCCGCTGTTCGCTCGGGCAGCGGTCGCGTGGCGGCGTGGCTGGTCGCGAGTGCGCTGACGCTTGTGGTGCCCGCGGCGTTGGCGCAGGGATGGGTAACGGGTACCGACGGCCTGCTGCCGATTCCGCAGCTCACCACGCGCGTCACCGATCGCACGCAGACGCTGACGCCGGCGGAAGCGGCGGCGCTCGAAGCGAAGCTCGCCGATTGGGAAGCTCGCACGTCGAACCAGCTCGCGGTTCTGATTGTTCCGACGACGCAGCCGGAATCGATCGAGGGCTATTCTTTGCGGGTGGCCGAGGCGTGGAAAATCGGCCGCAAGGGACAGGACAACGGCGCCGTGTTCCTCATTGCGAAGAACGACAGGAAGATGCGGATCGAAGTCGGCTACGGTCTCGAAGGCACGCTTACCGACGTCACCGCGCGCCGGATCATCGCGGAGGACGTCGCGCCGGCGTTTCGCGAGAACCGGTTTGCCGCCGGAATCGGCGCGGGCGTCGACCGGATCATCGCCGTCGTGGCGGAAGGCAAGCCGTTGCCGCCGCGGCAGGCGGAAAAAGCGAGGTCCGCGACGCGGCGGCGTTCAATTTCGAGTCGCTGCTGGCTGATTCTGTTCGTCGTGGTGCCAATCGTTGGCGGAGTCCTCCGCTCGATCTTCGGCCGGTTGCTGGGATCGACCGTCGGTGCCGGAATCGTGGGCGCAGCGGCGTGGTTCGTGGCCGGTTCGATCGCGATCGCGATCCTCGCCGCGATCGTCGGATTCGTCGTGATGATCTTTTTCGGATTGAGCGGCGGCATGGCGCGCCATGGAGGAGGGTGGGGCTCAACCGGGGGCGGCGGGGCGGCGGCGGTGGCTCGAGCGGTGGCGGCTTTTCCGGCGGCGGCGGCAGTTTCGGTGGCGGTGGCGCGTCGGGGAGTTGGTGAGTGATACTGCAATGATGACTCGCCGAAGTTTCCTGCGCTTTTTCCGCCACCTGGCAACCGACCGCGGCAGCGTGCGGCGCGCGTTCCCGAAGGCGTCGCTGGCCCGCATCGAGGCGGCCATCGCGGCTGGCGAAAAGCATCATCGCGGGCAGGTCCGGTTCGCCGTCGAGCCGTCGCTTCCGCTCGCGCGCATCCTGCGCCGGTTGATGCCCCGTGAGCGGGCGCTCGAAGTTTTCGGCTTGCTGCGAATCTGGGACACCGCGGAGAACTGCGGCGTCCTCGTCTACCTGCTGCTCGCGGATCGCGATGTCGAGATCGTCGCGGACCGCGGCATCCACGGACACGTCGGTACTGCTGCGTGGGAAGCGATCTGCCGAAAGATGGAAGCGGCGTTTCGCGACGGGCGCTTCGCGGACGGCGTGGAAGCGGGGGTTGCCGCGATCAACGCATTGCTGGCGCAGCACTATCCCCGCGACGGCCGCACGGGGCACGACGAACTCTCGAACCGGCCGGTCGTCCTATAGGAAAAGGGCCTTCACCGTCGCGTCAAGCGGCGTTGCCGCCGGGACCGGACTTTGCACCCTGCGCCGTGGCGTGTCCGTCGGTGCCGATCAGGTGCAACTGGTCGCCTTGCGCCTGATTGCGCTGGAAGCGCAGCATCACGAGCGCCATCGTTCCGGAGACGAGCAATCCGAACAGCACGATGGCCGCGTTGACTGTGAGTCCGGCGCCCAGCATCAGCGAGTAGAGCCCTACCATCACCAGGATGCCGATGTTCTCGTTGAAGTTCTGCACGGCGATCGAGTGACCGGCGCCCATCAGCACGTGGCCGCGATGCTGGAGCAGGGCGTTCATCGGCACCACGAAGAATCCGGCGCAGGCGCCGATCGCGATCATCAGGATCATCGCCAGCGATACCTGCGTCACGAAGATCATCACCACGATGATGAGACCCATCGCCATGCCGATCGGCAGCACGGAGACCGCGCCGCGCAGCGAAACGAACCGCGCCGCGATCACGGCGCCGGCCGCGATGCCCCCTGCCACGACGCCCTGGAGCATCGAGGCCTGCGACAGGTCGAAACCGAGCGCCTTTGCCGCCCAGTCGATCAGGATGAACTGCAGCGTCGCACCCGCCCCCCAGAACAGCGTTGTAGTCGCCAGCGACACCTGCCCCAGCTTGTCGCGCCACAGGAGCGACACGCAGTGCCGAATTCGCGGATCAGGAACACCGGATTGCGGTTGACCATCCGATGGTCGACGCCGGTATTCGGTATGAACCAGTTGAACAGGGCTGCGACGACGTAGAGCAGCATGATCACGCCGATCGCGGCTTCCGGCGGGGTGTCGATGCCGGTGTCGATGACGGGCAAGTCGAATCCGAGGAGAATGGGCGAGAGCCGGGGACCGATCAGCGCGCCGCCGATCAACACGCCGAGGATGATCGAGGCGACGGTCGTGCCCTCGATCCAGCCGTTGGCGGAGACGAGTTGCTGCGGGCGGCAGCAGCTCGGTCAGGATCCCGTATTTGGCTGGTGAATACGCGGCCGCGCCGAAGCCGACCACGGCGTACGCGGCAAGCGGGTGGATCGTGATCAGCATCAGCGTGCAGCCGACGATCTTGATGCCGTTGGTGATCAGCATCACGCGGCCCTTCGGCATCGAGTCGGCGAACGCGCCGACCAGCGGGGCGAGCAACACGTAGGACAGAACGAAGCTCTGCTTCAAGCCCGGCGTCATCCAGCCAGGCTCGTGGAGGTCACGGAGCAGTGCGATAGCGGCGATCAGCAACGCGTTGTCGGCGAGCGAGCTGAAAAACTGCGCCGCCATGATCGTGTAGAAGCCGGACTTCATCGTTCTCCGCGGCGTGACCGGCGCCCCGCGAAAGCCGCGAAGCGCGTCGTGGGCATGCGCATTCGATATAATTGTGAGGTGCTGCCCGCGGCCCGCGCTTTATACCATGATTGCCGGAGCCGGAGAACCGCCGCGGGCTGGCGCCGGTGCACTTGAAGACCCGTCCCTGCATTGCGCCCGATTCCGAGGCTCGCGATCGATGTCCCGTCCGCTTTACGCCCAGTTGAGCCTGCCGGCCTTGCGCGGGAACCTCGCGCGAGCAAGAGAACTCGCGCCGGACACGCAGCTTCTGGCCGTCGTGAAAGCGAATGCGTATGGGCATGGTCTGATGCGCCTGCTTCCGGCGCTCGACGCCGCCGACGGGCTCGCGCTCGTCGAGCTTGATGCCGCGATCGCGTTGCGCGCCGCGCATTACACACGCCGGATCCTGTTGCTCGAAGGGTTTTTTGCGCCGGACGAATTGCCCGAAGTGTCCGCGCGCCGGCTCGCCATTGTCGTGCACGACGAGGAACAGGTGGCGATGCTGGAACAGGCGAAGCTCGCGTATCCGCTCGAGGTGTTCATCAAGATCAACACCGGAATGAACCGCCTCGGCATTGCGCCAACCGATGTCGTGCGGGCCGTCGAGCGTCTCAATCGTTGCGAATCGGTCGCCGTGCTGCGCCTCATGACACACCTTGCGCGCGCTGACGAAAGCGACGGAATCAAGGAGCCGATCGCGCTGTTTCATGCGGCGTGCCGCGGCATGCCGTATCCGCGCTCGGTCGCCAATTCCGCCGGCGTCGTGCGCTACGCCGAGGTCGGCGGCGATATCGTCCGCCCGGGAATCATGCTCTACGGCGCGACGCCCTTCCCGTCAGACTCGGCCGAAGCCATCGGCGTGCGGCCGGTGATGACGCTGCGCTCCGAGATCATCGCCGTGCAGACGCTGCAGCCGAACGACAGCGTCGGCTACGGCGCATCGTATGTGGCGCCCGGCGCGCGGCGGATCGGCGTGGTCGCGTGCGGATATGCCGACGGATATCCGCGCCATGCGCCAAACGGGACGCCGGTGCTGGTATGCGGCAGGAAGGTGCCGATCGCGGGGCGCGTGTCGATGGACATGATCACCGTGGACATCACCGACGTTCCCGAAGCGCATGTCGGCAGCCCCGTCGTTCTCTGGGGCGAGGGTCTGCCGGTCGACGAAGTTGCGGGCGCCGCGTCCACCGTCGGCTACGAGCTCCTGTGCGCCGTTGCGCCGCGTGTGCCATTCGTCGTCAGCAACGTCGATCGACTCGATTTCGAAATCTGAACACTCGCGAGCCGCGGGGAGCGTGCCATGTACACCGTCGTCACCGGCGCCGCCGGATTCATCGGCGCCAATCTCGTCAAGGCGCTGAACGCGCGCGGTGAGACGCGCATCATCGCGGTCGACAACCTGGCGCGCGCCGACAAGTTCGCCAACCTCGTCGACTGCGACATCGCCGACTACCTCGACAAGGACGAATTTCTGGCGCGTCTTGTTGACGGCGATTTCGACGACGACATCGGCGCGGTACTGCACGAGGGCGCATGTTCCGACACGATGGAAGCCGACGGCCGGTACATGATGCGCAACAACTACCGCTATTCGGTGGCCGTGCTCGAGCTTGGTGTCAGGACAACGACGTGCCGTTTCTGTACGCGTCGAGCGCCGTCAGTTTATGGGGGCAGTGGCGGTGTTCCGCGAGGACCGCGCAGCCGAGGTTCCGCTCAACGTCTACGGCTACTCGAAGTTCCTGTTCGACCAGTATGTTCGCAGGACCTTGCCGGAGCATTCGGCCCAGATTGCCGGATTTCGCTACTTCAACGTCTACGGACCGCGCGAACAGCACAAAGGGCGCATGGTCGTCAGTGGCGTGGCACTTCTTCCACCAGTACCGCCGCGATGGCCGTGTTCGCCTGTTCGAAGGATCGGGAGGTTATGCCGACGGCGATCAGCGCCGCGATTTTGTCGCGGTTGAAGATGTCGTGAAGGTCAATCTGGATTTTCTCGATCATCCCGAGCGCAGCGGCATCTTCAACCTCGGCAGCGGGTGCGCCGCTCCGTTCAACGCCGTCGCCGCGGCAACGGTCAACGCGTGCCGCGCCGCGACCGGGCTTGCCCAGCGATCGATTCCCGAACTAGTGGCCGACGGCGTGATCGGGTACATACCGCTGCCACCGGCGCTCGCCGGGAAGTACCAGAGCTTTACCGAGGCCGATCTCACGCGGCTTCGTGCGCGCCGGCTACGGTGCGGCGATGCTCGCCGGTCGACGTGGGCGTGACCCGCTATGTCGAACGGCTGATTTCCGATTCCGCGTCCTCCGCGTAGCGTCTGGGGCACGGCGGTGGGTCGCGCATGCCGCGCGATGCCGAAACCGCCGCGCATCTCCCAACTCTCGATGGAGGGAATCATGAAGCAACTGCTATGGGCGCTCGCGTTCGCGTTGTGCTCGGGTTCGGCGCTGGCCGCGATCAATCTCAACACCGCCACGAAGGACGAACTGGTCGCGCTGCCCGGCATCGGCCCCGCCAAGGCGCAGGCGATCCTCGACTACCGAAGCGCGCACGGGTCGTTCAAGTCGGTCGAGGAACTGAAAGACGTCAAGGGCATCGGTGCCAAGCGCTTCGAGAAGCTCAAGGGCGAGCTGACGGTCGTTGGCGCGTCGGCCAAGGCGACGGCTCGGCCGGGCGACAAGGCGACGGCGGTCGATAAGGCAGTGGCGGTTGACAAGGCGGCTGCGCCGTCTCAGCGCGCCGCAAGCGACGGGAAGGCGAAGAAGTAGCGGCGGTCATCGCGGCCAGGAGCGACCCCGCCGGTGCGGCGGGGTCCTCCGTCCTCGCGTGCGCGCGCTTTCCGGCAGCCGGGCAACGGCGCGGGCCGTGGCGGCGAACCGCGCATGGCCGGTCCGCTACAATGAGCGCGTCACGAACCCTCGGCGCACATGTACCCCACGCTCGAATCGACTGTCGGCAACACGCCGCTCGTCCGCCTGCGGCGGATTGCCGGCAATGCGACGAACATTGTCCTCGGCAAGCTCGAAGGCAACAATCCTGCGGGTTCGGTGAAGGACCGTCCCGCGCTGTCGATGATCGTCGAGGCCGAGAAGCGCGGCGACATCCGGCCCGGCGACACCCTGATCGAGCCGACATCCGGCAACACGGGCATCGCGCTTGCCATGGTCGCAGCGATGAAGGGCTACCGGATGGTGCTCATCATGCCGGACAACCTCTCGGTCGAACGCCGGCAGGCGATGCGCGCCTATGGCGCCGAACTCGTGCTGACGCCGAAGGCGGGTGGGATGGAGCACGCGCGCGACCTCGCGGTCAAGATGCGCGACGAAGGTAAAGGAGCGATCCTCGACCAGTTCGCCAACCCGGACAATCCACTCGCGCACTATGTCGGCGACGGGACCCGAAATCTGGCGGGATACGCAGGGAACGGATCACGCATTTCGTCTCGGCGATGGGCACGACCGGCACGATCATGGGCGTGTCGCGCTTCCTCAAGGAAAAGAACCCGGCGATCGGATCGTCGGTGCGCAGCCCGAGGAAGGCTCGTCGATTCCCGGGCATCCGCAAATGGCCGGAAGCGTATCTGCCGAAGATCTACGACCCGGCGCGGGTCGATCGCATCGAGGCCGTGTCGCAGGCCGACGCCGAGGCAATGACCCGCCGCCTCGCGACGGACGAAGGCATTTGCGGCGGTGTCTCCGCCGGCGGCGCGTGCGTCGTGGCACTGCGCATCGCACGCGAGGTGGCGAATGCGACGATCGTCTTCGTCGTCTGCGATCGCGGCGATCGTTATCTTTCCACCGGTGTGTTTCCCGGGTGAGTGTGACGCCCATTCTCGTTTTCGACATCGAGACCGTGCCCGACGTGGCAGGACTGCGGCGCGCGCAGGCCATCCCGTCCGAGTTGTCGGATCCAGCCGCGCTGGACTGGTTCACGCAGAAGCGGCGCATGCAGACCGGGAGCGATTTTCTTCCGTTGCAATATCAGCAGGTGGTCGCGATCGCGTGCGCGCTGCGCGACGGCGCCGAGTTCAAGATCGCCTCCGTCGGCACCGCGGAGGATGCCGAACCCGAGCTCATCCGCCGCTTCTTCGATCTGCATCGACAAGCACACGCCGCAGCTCGTCTCGTGGAACGGTGGCGGCTTCGACCTGCCCGTCCTGAATTACCGCGCGCTGATCCACGGCGTGACGGCGGCCAGGTACTGGGACTGGGGCGATGACAACCGGGAGTTCAAGTTCAATAGTTACCTCGGCCGCTATCACACGCGCCATCTCGATCTCATGGACGTGCTCGCGATGTACCAGCCCCGTGCGGTGGCGGGCCTCGACGCGATGGCGCGGCTGTGCGGCTTTCCGGGAAAGCTGGGAATGGATGGCAGCGAAGTGCACGCCGCGGTCGTCGCCGGGAAGCTCGACGATGTCCGCCGCTACTGCGAAACCGACGTGATGAACACCTACCTCGTGTATCTGCGTTTCCGGCTGATGCGGGGCGAGTTGACGGCGGGCGAGTATGCGAAGGAAGTCTCGCTCGCGCGGGAGCGGATCGCGTCGGTCAACGCGCCGCATTGGCAGGATTTCATCGCCGCCTGGGACGCGAACGCCGTCGGGTGAGCCTGCCGTGCGACGTGTAACGGGCGGTAACGACCCCGCGGCCAAACCGTCCAGCGGTCACGGCAGCGTGATCGTTCCGCGCGCGATTTCGACGACGCGCCCGGACACGCGGATCTTGCGGTCCGTGGTGACCTCGAGCCCCAGGCGGCAGGGCCGGCCAACCGCGTCGCCCTGCGCGATCGTGAGGCGCTGCGGCAGGGACGCGCCGGTCGCGATCAGCCACCCGCCCAGGTTCGCGCACGCCGAACCGGTGCCGGGGTCCTCGACCACCGCGCCGTGCTTCGGAAAGAAGAAACGGACGACCAGCCGCGCTCGTCGGCAGTGGTTGCTCTGGGAGGTGCGAACACGTAGGCCATCGCGCGCTGGCCCGTATGGCCGTGCGCGAGCAGAAGATCGGCGCGTGGTGCCGAACGGCGAACGGCATCCGCGGACGCGAGCGGGATCATGAGTTGTTCCGACCCCGTGTCGACCCATAGCGGAGGCGCCGCCGGATCGGGCGCGACATCGGCTTCGGCGAGCACGAGCATGGCCGCCAGGTCGGCGCGGGAGGCGGCGACCGCGCGATTGCGCGGGGGGTTCGCCTGAAATGTCCAGGTATCGCCGCGTCGCCGAGACCGGAATGATCCCCGCGATCATCTCCAGCGTCACATCGTCACCTGATTTCACGAGCGCCCGCACGACATGCGCGGTGCCGAGCGTCGGGTGACCGGCGAACGGCATCTCGAACGTCGGCGTGAAAATCCGCACGCGCGCCGTCGCCTGTGTCGGACGGCAGCACGAACGTGGTCTCCGACAGGTTGAACTGCAACGCGAGCGCCTGCATCGTCGCGTCGTCGAGGCCGCGTGCATCGTCGAACACGCACAGCGGATTGCCGCCGAAGGGCGTCTCGGCGAAAACGTTGACGATGCGGAAACGCTAAGGATGGCATGAACGAATTGCCTGCGTTGGTTGGCGCGGCCAGCACTCTGGCGTCAAGCTCGCGCGCCAAGGCCTGGAAGGCCGCGTCGGTCAGCGCCGACGGCGCAACGTCGATGGCGCGCGCGATGCGGGGAAAGTTGCTTGTCAATCGATCGCGTATACGTGGGATCGTAGTGCTGCGCGAGCAGCTCGCCGACGAGCATATCCCAATCGCCGGCCTTTGCCGCTTCGGCCCAGCGCTCGATCGTCTTCTTGCCGTGCAGGGGAACGAGGTGCCGAGCCGCGCGGTCAGCCCGTCGTGATCGGCCAGGAAATGCGCATACTCGTGCTTCAGCAGTTCGACCCGCAGGGGCTGCGGCAGCGCGATCCGGATGCACTCGGCGGCGCGGATGGCGGTGAGCAGAGCGTCTGGAACCTGTACCGTGCCGATCTTCCTGCTTTCGGACTCGACGTAAACCGGACGCGCGGCGTCGAACCGTTCCAGCGCCGCCACCAGCTGGCTGTCGAACGATTTCTGCGTCGGCTGCGGGTCGATCGGGCAAGTCGCCCAGCAGCGACCCGCGATGCTGCGCCATGCCTTCGAGGTCGAGCACCTGCGCACCCTCGCGCGCGAGCGCGGCAATGAGTCGGCTCTTGCCCGAACCGGTCAGTCCGCAGATCACTTCGTAGCGAAACCGCCCCGGCAGCGTTGCGAGTTCGCGAACGACGTTGCGCCGGTAGGCGCGATAGCCGCCCTCGAGCTGTGCCGCGCGCCAGCCGATCTCGTTCAGCACGTGGGCGAGCGAGCGGCTGCGCTGGCCGCCGCGCCAACAGTAGATCAGCGGCGCCCAGTCGCGTGGCATCGCGGCAATGCCGTCTCGAGCATCGCGGCGATGTTGCGCGCAACGACCGCCGCCCCGGCGCGCCGCGCCGCAAATGCCGAGTCCTGCGCATGGAGCGTCCCGATGCGGGCACGCTCGGCATCGTCGAGTACCGGATGGTTGCTGGCACGCGGCAGGTGGTCTTCCGCGAACTCGGACGGGCTGCGCACGTCGATCCGTTCGGCATAGTCACGGATCGCGTCGACCGTGACCACGCGATTGCGGCTTGGTGTCGCGTCGCCGATCATTGGCGCGAACCGAGCAGCGGCCGCAAAGCCGGCCAGACGTTGTCGAGCAGCAGCGGCTGTGCCGCCGCCGTCGGATGAATGCGATCAGCCTGGAACATGTCGCTGCGTTCACCGAAACCGGCGAAGAAGAAGGGAACGATCGCAGACTTCCGCGCCAGTGCGACGCTCGAGAACAGTTGCTCGAACTCGCGAACGTACGCGGCCCCGTAATTCGGCGGCAACTTCATCCCGACAATCAAGGGCTTCGCACCCGCGCGCTCTACGGCGGTGACCATGGCGACGAGGTTCTCGCGCGTCGACGCGAGGTTGCCGCCGCGCAAACCGTCATTGCCACCCAGCTCGAGGACGACGATGGCGGGCTTGTGGGCCGCCAGCAGCGCCGGAAGGCGCGCGCGTCCACCCGCGGTGGTGTCGCCGGTAATGCTTGCGTTCACGACGCGATACGGCAATCGCTCGGCGGCCAGCCGCGCGGCGAGCAAGTCAGTCCAGCCCGCGCCCGCCGGCAGGCCGTAGGCGGCGGAAATCGAATCGCCGACGATCAGGACCACCGATGAGGCCGAGACCGCGAGCGCGCATGGCGTCGCGACAAGCGCGACCGCCAGCGCAGCGACCGAGCCGACGAACTGACGGCGATTGAGTGTTGAAAATGGAGAGGCCATGGCGGGCTGGTGTTTCGATTGTAGAGTTTCGCGCCGCGCGCTGCGAGGGGCACGGTAGAATCCACCGTTGGACCGGCTGTTGCAGATGCCGTTCCGCCGTCCGAACGCCGCCGTACGCAAGCCACAGCGCTGGCATTCGGCACACGCCATTCCCACTCGTCATCATTCCATGGCCGAACCTCTACTCCGCGCTGCCGGCCTCACCAAGATCGTGACCAGCGGCGAGGCCCCGCTGACCATCCTCGACGACGTCGGATTTGCGGTCGATCCCGGCGACGCCGTCGCGGTCGTCGGCGCGTCGGGCTCGGGCAAGACGACGCTGCTTGGCCTCCTGGCGGGACTCGACCGCCCGACGAGCGGGGATGTCTGGCTCGACGGCAACGCTCTATCCGGCTTTGACGAAGACGCGCGCGCGTCGCTTCGGCAGCGTCTTCTCGGCTTCGTCTTCCAGTCGTTTCAGTTGCTTCCTGCGCTGACGGCGCTCGAGAACGTGATGCTGCCGCTGGAGCTTGCCGGCGCGTCGGATGCGGCGGCAACGGCGAGCGAGTGGCTCGCCCGTGTCGGGCTCGCGAAGCGCACGACCCATTACCCGAAGCAGCTTTCCGGCGGCGAACAGCAGCGGGTCGCCATCGCGCGCGCCTTTGCCGGCGAGCCCAAATTGCTGATGGCCGACGAGCCGACCGGCAATCTCGACAACACGACCGGTGTGGAAGTCGTCGATCTCATGTTCCGGCTCAATCGCGAGCACGGCACGACGCTCCTGCTCGTCACCCACGATGTCGGCCTTGCCGCGCGTTGCGCGCGGCGGCTGTCGCTCTCGGCCGGTCGGCTCGTCGGCGACGAACGCATCGCGGCGCGCTGAATGCCAATGCATACCCTTCGGCTCGCCATGCGCATGCTGTCGCGCGATTGGCGCGCGGGCGAATTGACCGTACTGATCGCTGCGATGGTGCTGGCCGTCGCGAGCATCGGCACGGTCGGTTTCTTCGCGGACCGGGTGAAGGGTGCCTTGACGCGGCAGGCGAACCTGCTGCTCGGCGCCGACGTGCTGATTTCGGCCGACCGACCATTGCCCGAGATCTATGCGGCCGAAGCGCGTGCCCGCGGGCTCGTGTCGACCCCGGCCCTCAAGTTCAACAGCATGGTGCAGCGGGCCGGCGCCGATTCGGCGGTCGCAGGCGCCGTGCTCGCTGACGTCAAGGCCGTGGCGCCGGGTTACCCGCTGCGCGGGGCGATCATGCTCGTCGATGCCGAAAATCCCGGCGGCGTACCCGCACGAGAAATTCCGCCACGCGGCGAAGCGTGGCCCGACGCGAGGCTTGCAGCACGGCTCGCCGTCAAGACCGGCGACGCGCTTGCAGTGGGTGAGACCACGCTCAAGGTCGGCAGGATCATTCAGCAGGAACCCGAGGTGGCGAGCGGCCTGCTCGCGATCGGGCCGCGGCTGCTCATCAATCTCGACGACGTTCCCGCAACCAACCTGTTGCAGCCCGGCAACCGCGCCGTTTATCGGCTGCTGGTCGCCGACGCGTCGAAGCGCGATGCGCTCGATCCGTATCTCAAGTGGCTGCAGACGGAACTCAAGCCGGGCCAGCGCATGGAGAACGTCCGCGATCTGCGGCCCGAAGTGCGGCAGACGCTGGAACGCGCCGAGCAGTTCCTGGGCCTCTCGGCACTGGTCGCAGTCATACTTGCCGCCGTCGCCGTCGCGCTCGCCGCCTCACGCTACCTGCGCCGCCATCTCGACACCGCGGCGATGCTGCGCTGCTTTGGCGCACCGCGGCGGCAGGCGCTCGCGTTGTTCGTGCTTCAGTTCGCGGTGCTGGGCCTCGCCGCGAGCGTCACCGGCATCGCGGTCGCGCTGCTGGGTCAGGAGCTCCTGGTTGCGCTGTTGACGTCCGTGGCCCCTGCGGAATTGCCGACGCCGGGATTCGTGCCGGCGGTCACGTCGTTCGGCACCGGTGTTCTGCTTCTGTTTGGCTTCGCGCTGCCACCGCTGATCGCGCTCGCGAGCGTGCCGCCATTGCGCGTGCTGCGCCGCGATCTGCCGCGGCCGCGGCCCGGCGGTATCGCCGCCTACCTGCTGGGCGCGGGTGTCATCGCCTTCCTCATCGCCTGGCAGGCGCAGGACGTGAAGGCGGGCGCGATCATGATCGGCGGCATCGGTGCGCTGCTCGTAGCCGCGGCGCTCGTGGCCTGGCTGCTGATCGTTCTCCTGAAGCGTCTGCCCCAGCGCGGCGTGACCTGGCGCTTCGGCCTCGCGAATCTGCGCCGCCGTCCGCTCGCATCGAGCCTGCAGATCGGAGCGCTTGCGCTCGGCTTCATGGCGTTGTTGCTGCTCACGGTCGTCCGTGGCGACCTGATGGAGAACTGGCGCGCGAGCCTGCCGCCCGATGCGCCGAATCACTTCGTGGTCAACGTGCTGCCCGATCAGGTCGACGGTGTGCGCGCTGCACTGAAGGTGGCGACGGGCGCAGCGCCGATGCTTTATCCGATGGTTCGCGGCCGGTTGGTCGAAGTCAACGGCACGCGCCTCGACACGGCGCAATATGCCGACGCGCGCGCGCGCCGGCTCGCCGAGCGCGAATTCAATCTTTCGTGGGCGTCAGAATTGCCGTCGACCAATCGCCTCGTTTCCGGCCGATGGTTCGACGGCGCCACGGGGCGCGAGGCAGGCATTTCGATGGAGCAGGGCATCGCGGAGTCGTTGCGGTTGAAGCTCGGCGACGTGCTGAGCTTCGACGTTGCCGGCACCCGCGTGACGGCCGCCATCGCGAACCTGCGCAAGGTGGATTGGGACAGTTTCCGCCCGAATTTCTTCACATTGTTCGCGCCCGGCGTGCTGGAGCCGATGCCGACGACGTATCTGGGCGCCGTCCGCATGCCGGAAGGTGCGCAGTCGGCGGTGTCGCTTTCGGCGCTGGTGCAGCAATACCCCAACGTGCTCGCGATCGACGTCGGCGAGATCATGCGCCAGGTGCAGACGATCATCGGGCAGGTCGCAAAGGCCGTCGAGTTCGTGTTCCTTTTCACGCTGTTGGGCGGCCTCCTTGTCCTGCAGGCAGCCATTGCGGCAACGCAGGACGAGCGGCGGTTCGATGCGGCGATCCTGCGCACGCTTGGCGCGTCGCGCCGACAACTCACCGCCGCGCAGAGCGCGGAATTTCTCGTGCTCGGCGCGCTCGCAGGCGTTCTGGCGGCTGCCGGCGCGACGGGGCTGGGCTATTACCTGTCGGACCAGGTGTTCCGTATTCCGTTCTCGGCCAATCCGATGGTCTGGCTCTACGGCATGGGCGGTGGCGCGGTCGTCGTGACGTTCGCCGGTTGGCTCGGTACGCGCGGCACAATGCAACAGCCCCCGCTCGCGGTGATCCGGCAACTGGGCTAGCGTCCGGGGGCGTCCGGCGAAGTGCGCCGTGCTCGCCGTGCGCGGCGCTGCCAATAGGCCCGACGCAGATCACATTCCGTACTTCAGCGATTGGCGGGACTGCGTAGGACCTTGCTCGGCGCGGAGGGCGTCCCTTGGTGTGGGCTTAGGGTGCCGCAAAGCGCGTCGGCGGGCGCGTGACACGGCCCGCGGCGGGCAGTCAACACACGACTACCCGCCACGAGCCGCACGCGCCGGCGCCGACTGCGGCACATGCGCCCGCGCCAAGGGACGCCCTCCACGCCGTGTCGCGCGCGTGGACATGCGGAGAGCAGCCGTACTCAACCCTCGGCATCCGCGACTGCAGGGTTTGGGGTTGCCTGGCATCGGCACGATGCGTCGTCGGCAGCGGTCAGGGTTGCGCAAGCGCACGTGGGTCGCGCCGTCCGTCGCGGGTGGCGCGGACACGCGGTCGGCGTTGGGTCGACGACCGTGGCCGCGCCGGGTACCCGCAGGAAGGCGATTGCGACCCCCGGGCGCAAAGCGCGGCCCTGATCGCTGCGGGACCGACTGCCGTGGACCGCCCGCCGCGGGGCCCCGATCTCTGTGGAACTACAAACCGCCGCGTATCCCAACAAATCGGCGAAGAACCTCACCTTCCCGCCAGCACCGACTCGCGCGAGAAGAGTCGCGCCACCGCGAGCAGAGCCACGAACGTCAGGAGTCCCGGAACAACATAGGATTGCAGCAGTTCGACCCACGGCAGCGCTTCTCCGCGCAGCGCGCGCGACAGGAGCGCGTACTGGCCGGACACGGGAACCCAGGTCAACCACGCCGGTTCCTTTCGTTGCAGGAACATCTGCACGATCGGAAGCAGCGACACCGCGAACAGCAACACCGACAGATTGGACTGCGCTTCCTTGAACGTACGGCCACGGCAGCCGACGTAGAGCAGGATCGCGGGCATCAGCAGGATCAGAGGGACCAGCACGACGATGAAGCGGCCGAGTTCGGGCAGCCCGAAGAGAAAGGGGATACCCACCGCGGGCAGTGGCGCGAAACGCAGCGTGAGATAGAACCCCGACAGCGTCAGGACGACGGCGCTCGCATTCAGCAGCGACACCGCGAGCCACTTGCCTGCCGCAAGCTCCAGCGGCGCCACCGGAGTTGTCAGCAGCGGTTCGAGCGACATTCGCTCACGCTCGCCCGCGGTCGTGTCGAGCGCCGCGGCCATCCCACCCATCACCGCGGCAAAGAGCCCGTAGAACGCTATGAGAAAGAGCACCAGCGCGCCGGAACTCTGCGGCGTCGCGAGATCGCGTGCCTCGACATTGAGGGGGTTCGCCACTTCCGGCGCGACGCCGCGCAGGATCAGGCGACCACGCCCCCATTCGCGATTGAAGGCACGCAGCAACGCTTCGACCTCGGCGATGGACGCGCGTGCCCGATCACGTGAACGGTCGTAGGCGAGACGGACCGTGCCCTGTCTGCCGTGCGCGACATCATCGGCGAACGCGGCATCGACTTCGAGCACGATGTCGAGATCGCCGCTTCGTATCGCGTCCTCGAAATCCTTTGGAGCTGCGGTCAGGGTCACCTGCTGTCGCCCGAGAAACGCGGCCAGCGCCGGCGCGGTTTCGAGTCCGACGACCGGCAGGGTCAGCTCGTGCACCTTGTCCGCCTGACGCGCGACCAGGTTCAGCACCAGCAGCATCAGAATGGGGCCTGCAGCGATCGCTGTCACGAGCGTCACCAGCATCGTGCGCCGGTCGCGAACGATGTCGACGATCTCCTTCCGCGCGACGGCCGCGACCCGCGCCGTTGCCGATCCGGTGCGCGCGCCGCCGATCACGCGGCCAGGCCCTCGCCGGATCCCAGCAGCCGGACGAACGCCTCTTCGAGCGATGTCTCTCCCGATTGGGCGAGGAGGGCGGCAGCGGTTCCGGTCGCGATGACCCGGCCACGGCCAAGGATCACAATCGAATCGCACAGTGCGGACACTTCCTGCATCACGTGCGAGCTGAAGAGCAGGCACTTGCTGCTCCCGCGCAGCTCGCGCAGGAGCCCGCGCAGCGCGCGAACGCTCATGATGTCGAGGCCGTTGGTAGGTTCGTCGAGGAGGATGGTTTGCGGGTCGTGGACGAGCGCCCGCGCGATCGCCACCTTCATCCGCTCTCCCTGCGAATAACCTTGCGCGCGGCGCTCGGCGATGCCCGTGATTCCCAGCACGCGGATGAGTTCATCGACGCGAGCGTCGAGCGCCGCGCCGGCGAGACCATGCAACGTGCCGTAATAACGGATGTTCTCGCGTCCGGTGAGTCGCGGGTAGAGCCCGCGCGCGTCCGACAGGACGCCGATGCGGCGGCGCACGGCGTAGCGGTCGCGCACGACGTCGTGACCGTCGACGCTTGCGCTGCCGCTGTCCGGGATCATCAGCGTCGCGAGCATTCGCAGGAGCGTGGTCTTGCCGGCACCGTTCGGCCCGAGCAGTCCGGTGATCGCGCCGTCGGGCGCGCTAAAGGCGACGCCGTCGACCGCGCGTACTTCGCCGCGACGGCCGAACGCCTTCGCCAGGTCCCGGACCTCGATCACGGGCGTGCCCCGAATCGATCGGGCCAAAGCGGCGGACGAGGACTATTCTCGAAATGGTCGACGCAGGATGCAGGAAGCGTGGCAAACGTCGGGTCGTCGATGAACGCCGCGACGAGTCGCGGCCCGCATGCATGCGGCGATACGATGTGGCCGTAGCCGCGCGCGACGATGTGACGGCTCGCCGCAAACGTCTTGGCGACCTCGGCGCCGTTCGCCGGCGGCGTGACGGGATCGAGGCCACCGGAAAGGATCAGCACTGGCACGTCACTCCTGACTGGTGTCGTCGCGTCGGCCGGGCTCATCCCTTTCGGCCACCGCGTGCAGACCGCGAGCGCCCGTTCGGCCAGCGCCATCGCGCGCAGGTTGGCGAGCGCCCTTGCGGCATCAGCCGGCGATACGCGCGGAACGTCTTCGACGCAGGTCACTGAATAATGCAGCGCCGTGTTCATCTGCTCGTCGAGATCGTCGGTGACGAGCATCGCGCCGGCGTACAACGGACCGAAATCGCCTGCGGCCGCGCGGCCGATGACTTCAGGGAGGAGCGCCGCGAGTTCGGGCAGGTAGGTAAACATCTGAAGTGCCCCGATCACATGGTCGAATGTCACGCGCAGCGTCTCGCGCGCTCCGGTGCGCGGATCGGTCAGCGCCACATCACGCCCCTGCGGATCGAGTTCGCTGCGGATCGTGTCGAGCGTTTGGGAAAGATCGGGTTCTGCCGCGGCGCAGGCCGCCGACCGCGTGCACGCGTCGAGCACGCCGGTGAGGGCGGTTTCGCGCGTCGGCCAGACATCGAGCGTGGATTTCATGGCAGGCGTCACGACGCCATCGAGCACGACGCTGCGCACCCGGTCCGGGTGCCGGCGCAGATATTCCTGTGCCACCCGCGTTCCATACGACCCGCCCCACAGGTTGATCCTCTCGTAGCCGAGCGCCACGCGCACGGCGTCGAGGTCGGCGATCCATGCGGCCGTCGTGTATTGCGCGACATCGACGCCCTGCGCGGCGAGTTCCTTCGCGCAGGCGGCCGCCTTCGGGGCAGGATCGAATTCCAGCGTCGCTTCCAGACGGCGGTCGGGCTTGAATGCGGCGCAGACGAGCGGCGACGAGCGGCCGGTGCCGCGCTGGTCGACGAGCACGATGTCGCGATCCTTGCGCACTCCGGTCAGCGCAGCGGCGAACGGCCCAAGGAAGCTGGCCGCCTGGCCAGGCCCGCCGGCAAGAATGAACAGCGGATCGGCGCGCGGATGCAGCGTATTGGCGGGAAGGACGGCCACTGAGAGGCGGATCCTGCGACCATCGGGCCTGGCGCGGTTCTCGGGGACTTCGAGGGTGCCGCACTGGGCGGCGAGCGGGAGCTTCGGAAGCCGGCAGTCGGTGAGCGCGATTCCGCGCGGCGAGATACCCTGGCCACAGCCGGCGGCGCCTAGCGCGAGCGCGGCGAGGGCCAAAGCGGCACGACAAAGAGCGGTCATCGCGGCGGATGTTAGCAGAGCCCATATGTCGCGGCTGCGAAGAAACGCCAGCGGAAGCGATGTGCCGAGGGAGGCACGCCAAGCCAGCGCCTGCGCTATTATCGATAATTGTATTGACAACAGAACCCAAACGCGGATACTAGAATGCGATCGCCCATTCGACGGTGAAGGAGGAGTGCATGAATCGCTTGTCGCAGTCAATCGCCGGTCTCGCGAGTCGCGGCGCGCTCGTCGCTTCCGCAGTGCTAATCGCGCTCGGCCTCGTTCTCGCCCCCGCTCCGGCGAGCGCCCAGGAGGTCACGCTGTGGACGCACTGGGCCGCGGAGAAGATCAAGCGCGAATTCGTCGAGGATGCCATCAAGCAATTCGAGGCGGCGCATCCCGGCGTCAAGATCAAGGCCTCCTGGTACGAGAAGACGGCGCTCTACGCCGCGCTCAAGACGGCGCTGCGCGCCGGACAGGGGCCGGATGTCTTCTACGCCGAACCCGACCAGGTCGAGTACATGGAGAACGGTCTTCTGCTCGACCTTTCCGGTCTCAGCTGGGGGAACATCGAACCGTGGGCCAAGGAGATCTGGTCGTACAAGGGCAAGCCCTACGGCTTTCCGCTGGAAGCCTGGACGGTGGAGGTCTACTACAACCAGAAGATGTTGCAGGAACTCGGGATGACGGTGCCTGCCAACCGGCAGTTCGACGCCGCCCAGTTTCTGGATTTCACGAAAAAGGCCAAGGCGAAGGGCTGGACCCCGCTGGCCCTGGGGGTAGGCGACCGTCCGTTTCCCGGCGCGCACTTGACGCACGAAGCGTTGCTCGAAAAGCTCGGCACCGACGACTACGGCAAGCTGTTGCTCGGCAAGCTGCCGTGGACGGATCCCCGCGTGGCGGATACGCTGCGTTACGTCAAATCGCTTGTCGACGCCGGCCTGTTGCCCACCAGCTTCACGAGCCTCAAGCTCGGCGAGGCACACACGTATTTTCATACCAATCCGGGTGCGGTCGCGTTCCTGAACGGCAGCTGGTATACGTCGCGGGCCTTCAATCCACCGGACAAGGGTGGCCAGCCCGCCGGATTCCCGCTCGCCATCATGCGCTTCCCCGGCGTCGCCAACGCGGCCTGCAACAATTGCAAGACCATGGCCGTCGGCGGCAGTTACGTCGTCAATGCCGCGACCAAGGTGCCGCAGCAGGCCGTGGCCTTCCTCAATTCGATGGCCACTCCGGCGATGGGCAATCGCTGGCTCGAAACGGTCCTGGTCCAGACGGGTATCAAGGCCGACCCGGCCAAGATCGCCGGTCCGCACGCCGCGTATTTCCGCGATCTGGCTGCGGTCAACGCCGGGGCAAAGTATTTCTTCGGACTGCCGAGCCAGGTGATGCAGGGCAAGCCAAAGGAAGTGTTCACTCAGGTCTTCAACAATGCTTTCCCGGCGGGTTCGATCAGCGTGGACGATGCAGTCAAGCAGATGGCCGCCGCGTATCAATAGATTTTCCTTCACGGGCCACGGCAGATGTCGTGGCCCGACCATTTTCCGATGACTCGATCGTTTGAACGCCCGCCGTGGGGCGCGATAGCGGCATTCCTGCTGCCTGCGCTCGTCTTCTACACGGCGCTCACGGCGTACCCGGTCATCCGGACGTTCTGGAACAGCCTGCACAAGGTGCTGCCCAATCGTCCCGACGAATTCGTGGGGCTCGCGAACTACGCGACGCTGCTCTTCAGCGACGACATCTTCTGGCGCTCGGTGCGCAATACGTTGCTCTGGGCCTGCGCCTCGCCGCTGTTCGAGGTGGGAATTGCGCTGCTGCTTGCTCTGGCGCTGTACGCCAAGGTGCCCGGCGCCCGATTCTTCCGCGTTGCCTGGTTCACGCCGGTCCTGATGTCCTACATCGTCGTGGGCATACTCTGGGTCTGGATCTACAACTACGATTGGGGCGCGGTCAACGCGTTGTTGCGTCTGGTGGGTCTCGACGGCTGGACACGCGCGTGGTTGGGCAAGCCCGAGACGGCGCTGCCGGCGCTGATCTTCGTCACGACCTGGATGTGGACCGGATTCAACATGGTGGTGCTGCTCGCGGCGCTGCACTCGCTGCCGTCCGAAGTGATCGAAGCGGCGGAACTCGACAATTGCGGCTGGGGGGCCAAGCTGTGGCACGTCATCGTGCCGCTGGTGAAGCCGACGCTCCTCAATCTGCTCGTGCTGTCCTTCATCGGCAAGATGAAGATCTTCGATCTGGTGTGGATCACCACCAAGGGCGGCCCACTCTGGTCGACCGAAACCGTGTCGACGTATCTCTATAAACGGGCCTTCGAGTGGTCGACGTTCGACCTTGGCTATCCCTCGACGATCGCCGCCGTATGGTTCGTCATCATCATGGTCTCCGTGCTCGCGCTCACCCGTCTGCTGCGCACGCGTGACCGGCTGGAGTATTGACGGTGGGCGCGGCATTCGGACGTGCGGGACTCCTGGCTTTCTTGTCGCTCTACACGGCTTTCGCAGCGGGGCCATTCATCTGGGCGGCGATGATGTCGCTGCGCACCACGACCGAAATTTCGCGCGACCACTTCGGATGGCCGGTTCCGGCGCACTTCGAGAAGTTCGCGCAGGCGTGGTTCAACTCGAACTACAACGTCTACTTCGCCAACAGTTCCTACGTGGTCGTCGCAGCCGTGGCGATCCTGACTGTGGTCGGCGCAATGGCAGCGCATTGCCTCGCACGCTATCGGTTTCGCGGCAATCGGTTCGTCTATTTCCTGCTTTTTTCCGCGATCATCTTCCCGCCGCAGATTACGATCATCGCGTTGTTCCAGACGCTGGTGCAGTATGGGCTCTACAACAGCCTCGTCGGGCTGACGCTGGTCTACGTTGCGGTGCAATTGCCGCTCACCGTCTACATCCTCGAGAGCTTTTTCGCGCGCATTCCGGGCGATCTCTTCGACGCCGCGCGGATCGACGGCTACTCGGAGTGGGCGATCTTCTGGAAGGTCAGCTTTCCGATCGCGCTGCCGGCGCTGGCCACGACCGTGATCCTCAACACCATCCTCCTGTGGAATGAGTTCCTGTACGCCGTCGTGCTGATCACCGACGAGGCCAAGCGCACGCTGCCGCTGGGCATTCAGCGGTTCATGGGCGACCAGCTGGAGGATGTCGGGATGATTGCAACGGGGCTCATGATCGCGATCATTCCCGTCGTGCTGATCTATGCGTTTTTCTCCGAGAAACTCATCCAGGGCATGACCGCCGGGGCGGTGAAGTGAGATCCGCAAGCGTGCGCCGTGTGGTTCGCCGTCCCGCGATGCGCTGGCATTGACCGATGGCTACGCTCGCGCTCTATCGGCTTTCGAAACGTTTTTCCGGTGCGCGGGAAGCGGCGGTCTCCGAAGTGAGCTTCGTTGTTGCGGACGGTGAGTTCATGGTGTTGCTCGGCCCCTCGGGCTGCGGCAAGTCCACGACGCTGCGCATGGTTGCCGGGCTGGAATCGATCACGTCCGGCGAACTCCTGATCGACGGCGCCCGAATGAACGACGTTGCCGCGAAGGACCGGGACATCGCCATGGTCTTCCAGTCGTATGCGCTCTATCCGCACATGACGGTGCACGACAACCTGGCATTCGGATTGCGCCGGCGGTCGCTGCCGCGCGACGAGATTGCGCGGCGGGTGCGCGAGACTGCGGCCACGCTGGGCCTCGATCAACTGCTGCAGCGCAAGCCGCACGCGTTGTCCGGCGGCCAGCGCCAGCGCGTGGCGCTCGGACGGGCGATCTCGCGCAATCCCAAGGTCTTTCTGTTCGACGAACCATTGTCGAACCTCGACGCGGCACTGCGGGTGGGCATGCGGGGGGAACTCGCCGCGCTGCATCGGCGGCTGTCCGCCACGATGCTCTATGTCACGCACGATCAGGTCGAGGCGATGACGATGGGCGACCGCATCTGCATCATGGAAGGCGGCAGAGTGGCGCAGATCGGCGCGCCGCTGGACGTATATGCGGCTCCCGCCGACACGTTCGTTGCCACGTTTCTGGGGAGCCCGGCGATGAACCTGCTGCCGGCGTCATTGCGCCGGGACGACGGCGTGCTGCGGATCGGCGCGCAGTCGTTACCGCTCGCCGGGGCGCTCGGTGCCGCGGCGGCCCGCGCCACGGCGCACGAATTGCTGTTCGGCGTTCGACCGGAGGACCTTCGCCCCGGCGATGGTTCCGCTGCATTGCGTGCCCGCATTCTTCACGTCGAGCCCCTGGGAGCGGAGACGATCGTGCGCTTGTGTCCGGAAGGACTCACCACCGAAATGCTGATGCGCGTGCCGCGCAACTTTCTTGGCCGACCCGAGGAAATCGCGACGATCGCGGTCGATCTGTCCGCGTCCCACCTGTTCGATGCGACGACCACCCGCCGGATCTAGGGGCAACTCTCACCAACCACGCAGGATCTTCCATGGCCACTTCGTCCGCAGTCCTCACAATACGGCGCAACTTTCCGCGCATACCCGCCGCCACGCTCGAGCGCCTTCGCAACGCGTCGTCAGGCTGGATCGTCGATGCCAACGGCCGGCGCGGCGCTTTGGACTGGCACATTCGCCCACTGACCCGCGCCACGCGATTCATCGGTTCCGCGCTCACCGTGCACAGCCGTGCGCGCGACAATCTCGCGCCTTACGCCGCGCTCGCTCATGCGCAGCCGGGCGACGTTCTGGTGGTGGCGACCGATAGCTACGACGAGGCGAGCGTCGTGGGCGACGTGCTGCTGGGAATGGCGCGTAACGCCGGCATCGTTGCGCTGGTGACCGACGGAATGGTGCGCGACATCGAGGGGCTCGATGCCGTGGGCATCCCCGTGTTCGCGCGCGGACTCACCCCGAATTCTCCGCATAAGGACGGTCCCGGCGAGATCGGCCTGCCGATCACCATCGGCGGGGCGATCGTCGATGCGGGGGACGTCGTTATCGGCGACCAGGATGGCGTGGTCGTAGTTGCGCGGTCGCGCTTGGACGAGGTTGTGGCGGAGCTCGAAAGCGTGGTGAGCAAGGAGAAGATGATGGATGGATGGGTGCGCGACGGCGCGAAGGTCCCGCCTTGGCTCGAGGCGACGCTCAACGCCAAAGGTGTGCGGTACATCGACTGACCCGGCAATGCCCAAGGTCTTCTACAATTCGCACGCCACTCCCGACGTCTACCGCATCATTCGCGAAGCGGCGCCGGAAGGTTACGAGCTTCTCACGCTCGACGCCGATTCGGATGACGAACGCAAGGCCAAGCTGGCGGTGGCCGACGCTGTCATTGTTGCGGCGTATCCGTTGCGCAAGCCGCTCATCGACGCGGCCAGGAATCTGAAACTGGTCCAGCATCAGGGTGTCGGCTGGCAGGATACAGTCGATGCGAATGCGCTGTTCGCCCGGGGCATTCGGTTGGCGCTGACGCCGGAGGGCACGACGGTGGGTGTAGCCGAGCACGCGATTCTCCTCATGCTGGCCGCGTGCAAGCTCCTGCCGTATGCGGACCGCGAACTGCGCGAGGGACGCTTCCATATCAACGCATTGCGGCCGTATTCGCGCGAACTCGCCGGCCGCACGGTCGGCTACCTCGGATTTGGGCGCATCGGCCAGGCGGTGGCGGAGCGCCTGCGCGCCTTTGGTTGCACCGCGATCTACCACGACCCGGAAGTTCCGGCGGATCATGCCCGCGATCAGGCATTGGCCGCGCGCAGCGTGACCTTCGACGAACTGCTGCAGGAAGCCGACGTGCTTTCACTCCACGTGCCGCTGACCCGCGATACGCGCGGGCTCATCGGTCGCGCCGCGCTCGCGCGGATGAAGCCGGATGCGGTTCTGATCAACACGGCGCGAGGTGGCATCGTCGACGAGGATGCGTTGGCCGACGCCCTTGCCGCGGGGCGCCTGGCAGCCGCGGGGCTCGACGTGTTCGAACGCGAGCCGCCGGACCCGGCGCACCGGCTGCTGGCGTTGCGCAATGTCGTCGTGACACCCCACATCTCGGCCGGAACGCGCGATGCGCTGGCGACCAAGATGCGCGCGGCATTCGCCAACATCGTGCGTTTTTCTCGGGGGGAGCCCCTCGCGCACGAGGTCCTTCTCAAATCATGACCATGGTGGTTGACGCCCACGCCCACGTCATCGATCCGGCGCGTTTTCCCTACGCCGCCGATGCCACGTATCGTCCTGCCGGGCCGGAAATCGGCCCGGTGGAACGCTTTCTCGCCGTGCTCGATGCGCATGCCGTCAGTCACGCCGTCGTCGTGCAGCCGACGAGCGGGTACCGGTTCGAGAATGCCGTCACGCTCGATGCCGTCGCGCGGGCGAGCGGTCGGTTGCGCGCGATCGTACGCATCGATCCCGAGCGGGCCAGGAGCGACGAAACATTGCTCGATCGCGCCGCGGTCGCCGGGGCACGCCTTGACTTGATCGGCGACGGAACCGACGCCATCCAGCATCCGGGGAACCGCCGCCTGTTTGCCGCGCTCAAGGAACGCGGCAAGGTCCTGGTGATCCAGGTCGAGCGCGATCAGCTCGCGGACGCGCTGCCGGCGTTGATCGATTCTGGGGTGGCCATCTGTGTCGATCATTGCGGACGCCCCGATCCGCGCCTGGGTATCGAACAGCGTGGCTTCCAGGCGTTGCTCGACCTCGGGCGCCTCGGCCACGCGGTCAAGCTGTCCGGGCCGTTTCGCTTTTCGCTGGAAGCGCCGCCGTATCACGACGTGCTGCCTTTCATCGCGAGGTTGCTCGACGTGTTCACGCCGGCGCGCTGTTGCTGGGGATCGGACTGGCCGTATTTGCGGGCCGAAGCACGACTGGATTATGGCCCGGGTCTCGCCTTGCTCACTACGTGGGTGCCGAATGCAGCGGATCGAAACGCCATTCTCGACGGCACCCCGCGTCGCGTGTTCGGCTTTCCGGCAGCCTGACGACCGCGCGTAGTTTCCCCATGTTGCGCATTGCGATCGCCGGTGCGGGGATGGTCAGCCTGCATCATTTGCGCGCCTGGCGCTCTGTCGCCGAGGTCCGGGTCGTCGCGATCGCGGATCCGGATCTGGCGCGAGCGCAAACGCGCGCGGCCGAGTTTGGAATCGACGTGGCCTGTTCCGACGTGGCAGCGATGCTGGACGCCGAACGGCCCGATGCGCTGGACATTGCCGCCGGCCACGCCGCGCATCGTCCGCTGTGCCTGGCCGCGGCAGACCGCGGCATCGCCATTCTTTGCCAGAAGCCGCTGGCACCTTCGCTCGCCGAAGCGCGCGGCATTGTGGAAGCGATCGGTTCGCGGGCTCGAATCATGATCCACGAGAACTGGCGCTTCCGACCGTGGTATCGCCAGGCGCAGGCATGGGTCGAAAGCGATGCCGTAGGTGCGCCGGCGCACCTCGCGCTCGACACCCTGTCGTCCGGCTTTCTGCTTCGGGACGGAACGCGCCCCGCGCTGGAGCGACAGCCGATGCTCGCCGATGTCCCGCGCCTCATGATCGGCGAAGTGCTGGTGCACCACCTGGACGTCGCCTGCTGCCTGCTGGGCCCGCTTGCCGTCGTCCGCGCCAGCACCCGACGCGCGATCGACGGCGTTCGCGGCGAGACCGCGGCCCGCATCGAACTCAGCGGCAATGGAACGCACGCTGTCGTGTCCGGCGATCTGGCTCGCGGTGGCGCCCCGCTTCCATTGAGCGACAGCATGCGGCTCGTCGGATCCGAGGGCGAAATCGAGCTCGATGGCAGCCAGCTGACGCTTCGCGGTCGCAAGTCCGCCGCGGTCGCGTTCGATCTCGATGCCGGTTATCAAGAATCGTATGACGCGACGATGGCTCATTTCGTCGATGCGCTCTCCCGGGATCGGCCGTTCGCGACGCCGCCGGACGTGCACCTGCGGGTACTGGCACTGGCGGAGGATGCGTATCGCCTGGCTACCCTGATGGACTAGGGCCTGTTCACACTATGTCTGCAAGACGCGTTACGAGCGAAAACGGCCCTGAGCGAGGCGCAAAACGTAGGCGGGCCGGGAGCCCGGCGAGGCTTTGCAACGAAGCGCAGGGCCGTTTCTCGCCGCAACCCGAAGGGAACGGGCGTCCTGGGGCGCCACTCTGCGTTGCGCTCCTCGCAAAGACACCCGGTCTATGCTTCGTCGCGCGCCTTGATTGGCGCCCCACGCCACCCGTTCGCGCGTGTAGACATAGTGTGAACAGGCCCTAGCAGGATCCGCTACGGCTGGCGCTTTCGCCGCGTCGCGTTGTCGGGCGCCACCCAACCCTGCATCGACATGTAGACGCGCTTCGACGGTCGCGTGTGCTCGACGCAGAGCCGCACGAGCTTCGCACGATCACCCTTCTTCAGCGCCGCGATCATCGCCTTGTGCTCGTCCCGCGCGTGCCTTGCCAGGAACGGATTCACCATCACGTGACAGCGAAAGCCAAGCGACATCTGCGCGTAGTCGCGGATGGTCTGCGCGAGGAATCGATTGCCGCAGGCTTCGAACATCGCCTCGTGAAACGCGTTGTTGACGCGATGGATCCCCGACGGGTCACCGGCCTCGACCTCATGCGAGTGGGCGTCCTGCAGCTGCTCGAGCTTGCGCACCAGCGCCGCCGTCGCGGGCAATGGAATCAATGCGGCCGCGTTCGCATGGAGCATTTCGCGCACGGCGCAGATCTGCTCGACCTCTGGCCGGCTGAAATCACGGACGATGGCGCTGCGTCCGCGCTCCCGGACCACCATGCCCTTGCGCTCCAGTTCGACCAGTGCCTGCCGTACGACGTGGCGGGTCGCGCCGAAACGCTCGATCAATTCGTCCTCGATCAGGCGCTCGCGCGTGCGCAGTCGGCCGAAAAGGATATCCTCCTCGAGGTCGCCAACGATTTTCGCGAGCGCTTTGCGCGGTGGTGCCATGGCGTCAGTATCGCGTGCGGTCGAGCCGACAGCAACCGGACCGACGTCAGCCCGCGTTGCGCGTGATGAAACTGACCAGCGCCACGAGCGCCAGCACGAACGCGAGTCCGGACAGCAATCCGACGACAATCACGTGCAGCGGCTTGATCGTCGTCGTGTCCTGCAGCATATGACGGCCCTTGCGCACGCCGAAGAAGCTCCAGAAGACGGCACCCGCGACCTGCAGAAACGTCGCCGGTTTCGGAGCGGCGGGTGGCGGCGCGGGGGCGGACGTTGCCTGCGGAGAATCCTGGGATGGGGAAATGCGCATGCCGGATCGGCGTCGGGACGAAACGTTGAAATGGTAGCACCTGAGGCGGGCAGGGGCCGCTTGAATCGGCCCGGCAAGACCCCATTTGCAATGTAGCCACTTCAAGGAATCCGACGATGCGCTTCGACAAGTTGACGACCAAGTTCCAGCAGGCGCTGGCCGACGCCCAGAGCAAGGCGCTCGGCAACGACAACGGCTTCATCGAGCCGCAGCACCTCGTCGCCGCCATGCTGGAGCAGGACGACGGGGGAACCGCTTCGCTCCTTTCCCGCGCCGGGGTTGCGGTGCCCAGGCTGAAACAGGCGCTGGGCAAGGCGATCGAACGGTTGCCCAAGGTCGAAGGCCAGGGGGGGGAAATCGGTGTTTCGCGCGAGCTGTCCAATCTGCTCAACGTCGCGGACAAGGACGCCATGAAGCGCGGCGACCAGTTCATCGCCAGCGAGCTTTTTCTGCTGGCGCTGGCCGACGACAAAGGCGAGACCGGTCGCCTGATGAAGGATGCCGGGCTGACCAAGAAAGCATTGCAGACGGCGATCGAGGCGGTGCGCGGCGGCGCCGCCGTGGACTCGCAGGAGGCCGAAGGCCAGCGCCAGGCCCTGAAGAAATACACGATCGATTTGACCGAGCGCGCCCGCGAAGGCAAGCTCGACCCCGTCATCGGCCGCGACGACGAGATCCGCCGCACGATCCAGATCCTGCAGCGGCGCACCAAGAACAACCCGGTGCTGATCGGCGAGCCCGGCGTCGGCAAGACCGCGATCGTCGAAGGGCTCGCGCAGCGCATCGTCAACGGCGAAGTGCCCGAGACGCTCAAGGGCAAGCGTGTGCTGTCGCTCGACATGGCAGCGCTTCTCGCCGGCGCCAAGTATCGCGGCGAATTCGAGGAGCGCCTGAAGGCCGTGCTGAAGGACATCGCTGCCGACGCCGGCCAGACGATCGTCTTCATCGATGAATTGCACACGATGGTCGGGGCCGGCAAGGCCGAAGGTGCGATCGACGCCGGCAACATGCTGAAGCCGGCGCTCGCCCGCGGCGAGCTCCATTGTGTTGGCGCGACGACGCTCGACGAATATCGGAAGTACGTCGAGAAGGACGCGGCGCTGGAACGCCGCTTCCAGAAGGTGCTGGTCGACGAGCCGTCGGTCGAGTCGACGGTCGCCATCCTGCGCGGGCTCCAGGAGCGCTACGAAATCCATCATGGAGTGGACATCACCGACCCGGCGATCGTCGCGGCGGCGGAATTGTCGCACCGCTACATCACCGATCGCTTCCTGCCGGACAAGGCGATCGACCTGATCGACGAGGCTGCCGCCCGAATCCGGATGGAAATCGACTCCAAGCCGGAGGCGATGGACCGGCTCGACCGCCGGCTGATCCAGCTCAAGATCGAGCGCGAAGCGGTCAAGAAGGAAACCGACGAAGCGTCGAAGAAACGGCTCGGCCTGATCGAGCAGGAAATCGCGCGGCTCGAGCGCGAGTATTCGGATTTCGACGAGGTCTGGCAGTCCGAAAAGGCGAACGTCGCCGGCACGCAGCACATCAAGGAGGAGATCGACAAGGTCAAGCTCCAGATGGAGGAAGCGCGGCGCAAGGGCGACTGGCAGACGATGTCGGAGCTCCAGTACGGCCGGCTTCCCCAGCTCGAGGCGCAGTTGAACAAGGCGGACCGCAAGCCCGCGAAGGGCGAGGCGAAGAAGCCCCAGTTGCTGCGCACGGAAGTGGGTGCCGAAGAAATTGCCGAGGTCGTGTCGCGCGCGACCGGAATTCCCGTCGCCAAGATGATGCAGGGCGAACGCGACAAGCTTCTGCACATCGAGGACGCGCTGCACCGGCGCGTGGTGGGGCAGGACGAGGCGGTGCGCCTCGTGGCGGATGCGATCCGGCGCTCGCGCTCAGGGCTTGCCGACCCCAACCGACCCTACGGCTCGTTCCTGTTTCTCGGCCCGACCGGTGTGGGCAAGACCGAGCTCTGCAAGGCGCTCGCCGAATTCCTGTTCGACTCCGAACAGCATCTCGTCCGGATCGACATGTCGGAGTTCCAGGAGCGCCACTCCGTCGCGCGCCTCATTGGCGCGCCGCCCGGCTATGTCGGCTACGAGGAAGGGGGCCACCTCACCGAGACGGTGCGGCGCAAGCCCTACAGCGTGATTCTGCTGGACGAAGTCGAAAAGGCGCATCCGGACGTGTTCAACGTGCTGCTGCAGGTGTTAGACGACGGCCGGATGACCGACGGGCAGGGCCGCACCGTCGACTTCAAGAATACCGTGATCGTGATGACGTCGAACCTGGGGTCGCACAAGATCCAGCAGATGACCGACGCCGGCGACGGCGAGGCGCTGATCAAGATCGCGGTGCTGGCCGAGGTCAAGGCCAATTTCCGGCCCGAGTTCGTCAATCGGATCGACGAGATCGTCGTGTTCCATCCGCTCGGCGAAGCGCAGATCGCCGCGATCGCGAAGATCCAGCTGAAGGCGCTGGAGGCGCGGCTCGCGAAGCTCGAGATTCGCATGTCGGTGTCGGACGCCGCGCTGCAGGCCGTCGCGGCCGCCGGATTCGACCCGGTCTACGGCGCCAGGCCGTTGAAGCGCGCGATCCAGCAGCAGATCGAAAACCCGCTGGCGAAAGAGTTGCTTGCGGGCCGGTACGCGGCCGGCGACGCGGTCAAGGTGGGCGCTACCGGGGGCGAAATAACGTTCGCCAAGGGTTGAGCGCAGCATGGCGCCGGGAGTCGGTCGCCCTCGGTGCCGGTTCCATGCGGCAGGTCATCCCCTTACAGGTACGGCACCCGCCGGCGAGCGTCTCCGATCGAAAAGGCCGATTCCACGAGGTCGCGCAGCCGCGTCCGATGGGGCGCCGATCCGGCGGGACGCGCACGGCGTCGACGTAATGCGACAGTACGCACACCGACGCGCTGCCGTGTGCTTGAGCCAGAGTGAGTCCCGGGCGGTCGATCGTGAAGACGTCGCCCGCTTTGAGCACGATGTCGCGGGTGTCGTGTTCCTGCGTCAACCATAACGTTCCGCGCGTGACGCGCAGCGTTGTCCCGCGGGCGCCGTCCAACCGGACGAGTTCGCCTGACGCGAGATCCCAGATCGTCGTATAGCCTGCGCACACCATGGTCAACCTCCGTATTCATGCGTAGAATGCATCCAAGACCGGATGGGGCGCCGTAGCGCCTGGTCCGGGCTGCCGCTACCGTTTCGGTGGCGACTTGGTGCATTCTAGGAGAGTGACCGTATGCTTTCCAACGGTCTTTCGGAATGACAGGCATGATCTGCGCGCATGCATAAGACGCTGCGGCAGTTGCCGTCGCTCGACTTTCTCAAGGGCTTCGAAGCGGCGGGCCGGCTTCTTTCGTTCACCCG
The DNA here is from genome assembly GCA_963695725.1 of uncultured beta proteobacterium. Taxonomy (GTDB): domain Bacteria; phylum Pseudomonadota; class Gammaproteobacteria; order Burkholderiales; family Casimicrobiaceae; genus CAIWHR01. The sequence goes on along the minus strand of CAVOHM010000001.1, from coordinate 151,989 downwards.
TGCCGCGCAGGAGATGTTCGTCACCCAGTCGGCGCTGTCGCGCCAGGTGGCGGCGCTCGAGGCGGCGCTCGGCGTGCCTTTGTTCGTGCGCAGCCACCGCTCGCTCGCGTTGACGCCGGCGGGCGCCCAGTTCCATCGCGACGTGACCGCGGTACTCGGCACGCTGGCTTCGGCGGCCGAGGCGGCGCGCGGAGTGGTCCGTGCGCCGGGCCTGACGGTCTCCACGACGGTTTCGTTCGCCTCGCTCTGGGTGATCCCGCGACTGGCCGCGTTTCGCGCGCGCCAGCCGGACGTCGAGGTCTATGTTTCTGCCGACGACCGCCTGGTCGACCTCGGCCGCGGCGACGTCGACGTCGCCGTCCGCTATCTCCCGGATGCGAGGGTGCCCGAAGGCGCCGTGCGGCTCTTCGGCGAGCGCTTGCTGCCGGTCGTGAGCCCGAAGCTCGTGCGCCGCGGCGGGACGCCTCTCGCTGCACCGGCGGATCTCGCGCGCCACGTGCTGCTGCATCTCGACGATCCCGAGGGTCGCACGCCGTGGCTTGAATGGAGCGTGTGGCTCGCGGCGAATGGCGTGCCGGGCTTGAAGCCGGCTGGCTCGCTGCGCTTCCGGCTCTACGACCAACTGATCCAGGCCGCCGTCGGCGGGCAGGGCGTTGCACTGGGACGGGTGCCGCTGATTGCCGAGCATCTGCGCGACGGCCGGCTCAAGGCGCCGTTCCCCAAACGCTATGATTCGGCGCGCGGTTATTTTGCGGTCGTGGCGCCACACGCGGCGGCGCGCGCGGACGTGGCGGGATTCGTCGCATGGCTGTCCGACGAAGCCGCGCGCGAACTTGCGCACCGGGCGCCGCCAGGACCAGGGCGCCGTGGTCGCGCGAGAATGCGAGGCCAGTTCAAGGCCTCCCGGACGCAGCATGGCATCCGAACGCGTTACCAAGCATCCGCACGCTCACGCGACGCACGTGTCGGCCTGGGTCGAGCGCTTCGCGCCGCTCGTCGCCTCCGATGCCCGCGTGCTCGATCTCGCCTGCGGCAGCGGCCGTCATGCGCGCTTCTTTGCGGCCAGAGGCAATCACGTGGTTGCGGTCGACCGCGATGCCGCGGCGCTGGCGCTCCTCGCCGGCGTGGATCGTATCGAAACCCGGGCGCTCGATCTCGAGACGGGCCAGTGGCCGCTGCCGGATGAACGTTTCGACGCGATCGTCGTCGCGAACTACCTGCACCGGCCGTTGTTTCCATTCCTGTTCGCCGCGCTGGCCGGTGATGGCGTGCTGCTCTACGAGACCTTCGCCCGCGGCAACGAAGCCTACGGCCGGCCGGCGAATCCGGATTTTCTGCTGGACCGCGATGAATTGTGGGAGATGGTCGCCGGCCGGATGACGGTGGTCGCGTTCGAGCAAGGCGTCGTATCGGCGGCCGGATCCAGCGCGGTCGTGCAGCGCGTCGCTGCCGTCGGACGCGATCGCCCATGGCCGCCGGCATTGCCGTCCCACCTGTCTTTCGCCGGAACCGCGCGGGCCGGCGACGTTCGAATAGAGTAAAATTCGTCCTTTTCGCGGTTTTCCACCATGCTGACCGGCAGTCTTGTCGCGATCGCGACGCCGATGCGGCAAGGGCGGCGCGCTCGACTTGCCCGCGCTCGCGCAAACTGATCGACTTTCACGTCGCCAACGGCACGTCCGGCATCGTGATCGTCGGCACGACCGGCGAATCGCCGACGGTCGATTTCGACGAGCACTGCCTGCTGATCAGGACGGCGGTCGAGCATGCCCGCGGGCGCGTTCCGGTGATCGCCGGGACGGGTGCCAATTCCACCGCCGAGGCCATCGAGCTTACCGCCTGCGCGAAAGAGGCCGGTGCGCAGACGCGGCCTGTCGGTCGTGCCGTACTACAACAAGCCGACGCAGGAAGGCCTGTACCGCCACTTTCGCGCGATCGCCGAAAGTGTCGACCTGCCGACTCATCCTGTACAACGTGCCGAGCCGCACGGTCGCCGATCTCGCGAACGATACGGTGCTGCGCCTGGCCCAGGTTCCCGGGATCGTCGGCATCAAGGAGGCGACCGCCGACCTCGGCCGCGGCAGCGAACTCCTCAAGGCGCTGGTCGCGGCCGCAAAGCGTGATTTCGTCGTCTACAGCGGCGACGACATCACGGCGTTGCCGCTGTTGCTGATGGGCGGTCACGGCGTCATCTCCGTCACCGCCAACGTCGCGCCGAAGCTGATGGCCGAGATGTGCCGGGCGGCGCTCGCCGGCGACATTGCCACGGCGCGCGCCCGCAACGATCGCCTGCTGCCGCTGCACCGGAAGCTGTTCGTCGAGGCGAATCCGATCCCCGTGAAGTGGGCGCTTGCGGAAATGGGCCTGATCGAAAACGAACTGCGGCTGCCGCTGGTGCCGCTTTCCCCGCATCACCACGACGCGGTTCGCGCCGCGTTGCGCGAAGCGGAGCTGTCTATGATGATTGCGAAGGTGCTCCGCATGGTTTACCCGAAAGTCAGAGCGTTGCTCGGCGCGGTCGGCGTCATCACGGTGGCGCTTGCCGTCGCGAGCTGCGAGACCTCGTCCGTGACGAAGAAGATCGACTACAAGTCGGAGTCGCGCGCGCCGGCGCTCGAGCTGCCGCCCGATCTCACTACGCCGCAGTACGACGATCGTTACACGGTGACGACCGCGATCGGGTCTCGCCGCGCAGGGGGCGATCCGCCCGCGGATCGGCGATGGAATCGCGATCAATGCAACGCCCGAAGCCCGGATCGTCCGCGGCGGCACCGAGCGCTGGCTTGTGGTCAAGACGACGCCCGAGGACGCCTGGAACACGCTGCGCAAGTTCTGGACCGACATCGGGTTCGTGCTGGCCGTCGAGCAGCCGGCGCTCGGCATCATGGAAACCGATTGGGCCGAAAATCGCATCGGCATGCCGAGCACCGTTCTGGAAGGCACGATCGGCAAGGTCGCCGACGTCTTCTTCAACAGCTACAAGCGCGACAAGTTTCGCACGCGGCTCGAAGTGGGCACCGACGCCGGGAACGGTCGACATCTACATTTCGCATCGCGGGGCCGAGCAGGTGCCGACGACGCTTATCGACAACCGCACGCCGGCGGCGTTCGTGTGGGCGGTGATGCCACCCGATCCCGGCCTCGAAGCAGAGATGCTGGGACGGGTGATGCTGCGTTTCGGCGTTCCCGCTCCGGCGGCTACGGCGGCTGTGCAGGCCTCGACGGCTTCGCCCGGGCCGGACCGCGCGCGCCTGGAACGCGAGGCCAGCGGCGTTTATCAACTCACCGTCGACGATAACTTCGACCGGGCATGGCGCCGGGTGGGCCTCGCCCTCGATCGCGTCGGATTCACGGTGGTCGACCGCGACCGTTCGAAGGGTACGTACTTCGTGCGCTATGCAGACCCCGACACCGACGGCGCCAAGAAGGAAAAGGGCTTCCTCGACAAGCTCGCGTTCTGGCGGAGCGACGTGGAGAAGGTCGAGCAGTACCGGATCACCGTGGCGGAGGCCAGTCCGCGCAGCCTCGTGACGGTACAGGATCCGAACGGCGCTCCGGACAAGAGCGCGACCGGCGAGAAGATTCTCTCGCTATTGCGCGACCAGCTCAAATAGCGCCGCGGCGCGCATGCGCTTCGCGTCACTCGGCAGCGGGAGCGAAGGCAACGGCCTCGTCGTCGAGTCGGGCGGCACGCGCGTGCTGATCGATTGCGGCTTTGGCGTTCGCAGCGCCGCGACGCGCTTGGCGCGGCTTGGACTGTTGCCGGCGTCGCTGACCGCGATTCTCGTCACCCACGAGCATTCCGATCACGTCGGCGGTGTCCCGGCGTTCGCGGCGCGCCACGGCATTCCCGTCTGGGCCACGCTTCGGCACGCTGGCCGCGGTTTCGGAGCGGTTCGAAGGGATGACACACGTCTATGGCTTCGACAGCCACGACGCCTTCGCAATCGACGCGCTGGAGATCGTGCCGATACCGGTTCCGCACGACGCGCGCGAGCCCGTGCAGTATGTCGTCGGCGACGGCGCGCGGCGCCTCGGGGTACTGACGGATCTCGGCGTGTCGACGGCGCATGTGGAGGCCTCGCTGTCCGGCTGCGACGCGCTCGTGCTCGAGTGCAACCATGATCGCGACCTGCTGGAGAACGGCGATTACCCCTTTCCGCTGAAGCAGCGGATCTCCGGGCGCCTCGGCCATCTCGACAACGAGGCGGCCGCGCAAATCCTGGCGCGGATCGACACGTCGCGCCTCGTTCACGTCGTCGCCGCGCATCTGTCGCAGCAGAACAACACTCCCGAATTCGCGCGGACGGCGTTGGCTGCCTCGCTCGGCTGTTCGCTCGACTGGATCGGGATAGCCGACCAGGCGACGGGCTTCGATTGGCGCGAGATGTGAGCGAACATGACCTCCATCGCTTCGCTGCGTGACGCACGCGAGGGCGATGGTGCAGCACATGGACGGTCGGCATAACGGAGAGCGAAATGGAACCGAGGCAGGAACTCTACAAGGGCAAGGCCAAGACGGTCTACGCGACCGACGATCCGCGTTACCTCGTGATGCATTACCGCGACGACGTGTCGGCGTTCGATGGCGTGAAGCTCGCCAAGCTGCCGCAGAAGGGTGAGACCAACAACAAGATCAACGCCTACGTGATGGGCCGGCTTGCCGCCGCCGGCATTCCGACGCACTTCGTCCGGGTCCTGAACGAACGCGAGTCGCTGGTCAAGGCGATGAAGATGATTCCCGTCGAGTGCGTCGTGCGCAACGTGTGTGCCGGCTCGATGGCGAAGCGATACGGCATTGCCGAGGGAACGAAGCTCGCCGAGCCGATTTTCGAGTTCTTCCTCAAGAGCGATGCGCTGCACGATCCGCTATGCAATGACGACCACATTCGCGTCCTGGGCTGGGCGAGTGCCGCGGAGATCGCGCAGATGAAGGCGCTGACGCACGACGTCAACGCTGTCTTGCGACCGATGTTCGCCAACGCGGGCATCGACCTCGTCGACTACAAGCTCGAGTTCGGACATCCGCTGGAGGATCCGTCGCTACCCTTGACGCTCGGCGACGAATTCACGCCCGACGGCTGCCGGCTGTGGGACGCAAAGACAGGCGAGAAACTCGACAAGGACCGCTTCCGTCGCGATCTCGGCAACGTCATCGAGCACTATCGCGAGGTGGCGCAGCGCATCGGCGCGCCACTGTAGCGCATTGGCGCCGGGCTCCGGCGCCGCCACGGATGCGCCGAACGGCGCTCCTGCCAGGGTCAGAGGCCGAGCGTGGTTGCCGATAGCCCAGGCTCGGCGCTTTCGCTGATCGCGTCGAAGCGGGTGACGAGCGACTCGACTCCGGAAGCATCACCGATCGAAAGGGTCGCGCGCGGCTGCTCGATGTGATATCGATGCAGGAAGTGGATGCCGTCGACGATCATGAGCGGATCCATCGCATGCCGGGCGTCCTCGCCGGTCCGGCGTATCGCGACGGCATGTCCATAGTGCTTCAGGAGATTCATGAGCCGCGGGCATGATCGCGCGATCCAGCCCGTGTCGTGGACGATGATCTCGAGCTTCGCCGTCGGAGTGCCCCGCAGGAACGCCACGATTTTTTCAGCGCGTGCCGGGTCGTTCCAGCCCATGCCGGACAGATCGACGTCGAATACCCGGATCGAATGTTTGGCAATGCCGATCAGCGTATCGATCGCCGCGACCTGCGCGGCAACGGTCGCGAGCATCTCCCGCCGCGGCAACGGATCGGCTGATACGCCGCCGTCAGGCGGTTCCGGCGTGGACGTAACCATCACGATACCAATTGTAGAGGATCGCGGCCGTTTCCGGAGCCATGCCGCGTGCGGCCCGCGGGGTCAGCGCGCGCGCGTTGGCCAGGTGCCGCAGCGTCGCGCGGCCTGTCGCGGGCCAAGGCAGGGCGACACCGTTGATGAAGACATGCATGGCATCGTAGAGGAGCTGCGTGCGCGCGTCGAGGCGCGCGCCGAGCTTTGTCACCCGCGCGCGAAACGCGGCCCGCGACAGCGGCGCCTTCGGTGGAACGAAAAAGACATGCGGTTTCGGCTCCGACAGGAAGCTACCGAGGAAGCGGGCGATCGTCATCCGGCTCCAGGTGATGCCCTTCAGCAGATCTTCGCAGCGCCGCCGCATCGCCGTGCCGATTTCCGCCGGGGTCCGGACCGGCGCGAGGTCGGGGTCGGCATAACGTCCCGGCAGGTCGAGTTCGTCGCGCAGAAAATCGAGGAATGCCGCAGCGAGCTCGGTGGCGGCGGCGGCGCGAAATCCGATCGAGTAGGTGGTGCACGCATCGATGGCTACGCCATCGTGCGCATAATCCGGCGGCAGGTAGAGCATGTCACCGGGCGATAGCACTTCCGTGTACTCGGGTTCGAAGCGCCGCAGGATCTTCAGCGGCAGGCGCGGCTTCAGCGCGCGGTCGTCCTGATGGCCGAATCGCCAGCGGCGGCGCCCGAAGCCCTGCAACAAGAAGACATCGTACGAATCGAAGTGCGGGCCCACACCCCCACCAGGCGCGGCGTAGCTCACCATGAGATCGTCGAGGCGCGCAAATGGCAGAAAGGAAAAGCGGCGCAGCAGTGCGTCGCCCGCCGGATGCACGAGGTTGACGCCTTGCACGAGCAGCGTCCAATTGCGGGCCGGAAGGGTCGCGAAATCCGAGCGGCGAAACGGGCCATGGGCGAGCGACCAGCGCGCGCCCTCGCGCACCACGAGGCGCGATTCGACGTCGTCGCGTCGGGCGAGCGCGAAGAGTTCCTGCGCGCTGAACAATCCCGTGAACGCTGGCACGGCCCCACGGACGAGCAGTGGCGCCTTGTGCCAATGGCGCTCCAGAAATGCCGTCGTGCCAAGCGGGCCGAGAAGCGCGCCGGGGCCGGAAGATCGATTGGAAACGGCAGTGGCAACCATCAGCCGATTATAGCGAGGCGCTGCATCGGGCTGCGGTACAATGCCGGCGGTTCGCCGGGGTGGAAAATTTTCTTGCGACGTGTGCTCGCCACCGGCGTCCTTTCCTTGTCCACGGAACGCCTATGAATATCTTCGCGAACACGGTGGTCACGCTGACGTTCGAGCTCTACGACGCCGACGGCGTGCTGCTCGAATCCACGGACGCGCCGATCACGTACCTGCACGGCGGGCATTCGGGGATGCTCCCCAAGCTCGAGGCTGCGCTCAACCTGAAAAAGGTCGGCGACGCGGTGTCGGTCGACGTCGAGCCGGAGGATGGATTCGGCGATTACGATCCGGAGTTGGTCAAGCTCGAAGCCGCCGACAAGCTGCCGCCGGAGATCGAGGTCGGCATGCAGTTCGAGGCGCACACGAGTGCTGACGGCGAGCACGGCAGCGGCGCGGTTTTTACCGTCACCGACATCGCGGAAGGCAAGGTCGTGCTCGACGGCAATCATCCCTGGGCCGGCAAGCGGTTGCGTTTCGACTGCCAGATTCTCGACGTGCGGCCGGCGACCGCCGAGGAAGTCCTGCACGGTCACGTGCACGGCGCCGGTGGACATCACCACTGAGCTGACCGGAGCGCAGATCTGCGGCGCGGACCCTCTGCCGTGACCTCGCCGCGAGTCCGGATTTGCCAATCGTCGCGTTTGACCCGCGCGCCACGCCAGTTGCCATCGGTCAGCGCGCCAGGAGTTTCCTGAGTTCGTACAGCGCGGCCAGCGCATCGCGCGGGGTCATCGCGTCGGGGTCGAGCGCCGCGAGCGCTGTGGCGACGGACGCCGACTCGTCGATGGGCGGGGGCGTTCCGGGATCGCCAACGGCCGCGACCCCGATCGGTGCGAAGAGATCGTGCTGCGCGCCGTTCGCTGTGCTGAATTTGTCGAGCCGCGCGAGATAATCCCTGGCGCGGCGCACGACCGCGGATGGCACGCCCGCGAGCTTCGCGACCTGCAGCCCGTAGCTGCGGTTGGCGGGGCCATCCGCCGCGGCATGCAGGAAAACGATGCCGTCGGCGTGCTCGACCGCGTCGAAATGCAGGTTCGCGCAGCCGTCGATCTCGGCGGGCAGCGCGGTCAGCTCGAAATAATGCGTCGCGAAGAGCGTGAGGCTGCGGTTCTTCTCGGCGAGTTCGCGCGCGATGGCCCACGCGAGCGCCAGTCCGTCGAACGTCGAAGTCCCGCGGCCGATTTCGTCGATCAACACCAGGCTCTGCGGCGTCGCGCGGTGCAGGATCGCGGCGGCTTCGGTCATTTCGACCATGAATGTCGAACGTCCGCCGGCCAGGTCGTCGGCGGCGCCGATGCGCGTGTGGATCGCGTCGAGCGGGCCGATGGTCGCGGCGCGCGCAGGCACGAACGACCCGCAGTACGCGAGGAGCGCGATCACCGCCGCCTGGCGCATGTACGTCGACTTGCCCCCCATGTTCGGGCCCGTGATGACGAGGAGCCGGCGCTCCGGCGTCGCGTCGAGATCGTTCGCGATGAACGCGTCGACCTGCCGCTCGACCACCGGATGCCGCCCGCCACGGATCGCGAGGCCCGTCGCCGCCACGAAATCGGGACGCACGAAGTCGAGCGCCTCGGCGCGCTCGGCGAATGTCGTCAGCACGTCGAGGGCGGCAAGCGCTCCGCCGAGGCCTTGCAGCGCGGGAATCGCGGGCGCGAGGTCCGCCGACCAGGCGCTCGTAGAGCACCTTCTCCCGCGCTAGCGCACGGTCCTGGGCCGAGAGGGCGCGGTCCTCGAATGCCTTCAGTTCCGGCGTGATGTAACGCTCGGCATTCTTGAGCGTCTGCCGGCGCCGGTAATCGTCGGGGATTTTCTGGACCTGGGCGTGGGTGACCTCGATGTAGAAACCGTGCACGCGGTTGTATTCGACCTTCAGATTGGCGATCCCGGTGCGGGAACGCTCGCGCGCCTCGAGCGCGACCAGGAATTCACCACAGTGATCGTCGATCGCTCGCAGCTCGTCGAGTTCGGCATCGAAGCCCGCCGCGATCACGCCGCCGTCGCGCACCTGTGCCGCGGGCTCGGTCGCGATCGCGCGCGTGAGGAGCCCAACCCATTGCGGATCGATGGCCAGCGTCTGCGCCAGTGACACGACGAGCGGAGCCTCGGTGGGCACCAGAGCGGCGGCGATCGCCGGAAGGCGCGCCAGAGTGTCGCGCAGCCCGGCGAGATCCCGCGGCCGGGCCGAAGCCAGCGCGACGCGCGCGGCGATCCGCTCGACGTCCGCCGTGCGCGCGAGCTCGGTGGCCATTTTTTGGCGCGCGGCGCGATCGTCTACCCAGACCGCGACCGCGGCGTGCCGTGCCGCGGCCGCGCTTTGCGATCGCAACGGGTGCGTCAACCAGTGACGCAGCAGGCGGCTGCCCGCCGGTGTGCGGCAGGCATCGAGCAACGAGAGCAGCGTGGGCGCCGGATCGCCCCGCAACGTGGCCGTGATCTCGAGGTTGCGCCGGGTTGCGGCGTCCAGCGCGACGTACTCACCGGCGGCCTCCACGGCAAGCGAACGGACATGCGCGAGCGCCGACTGCTGCGTCGCCGCGGCATAGCCCAGGAGCGCCCCGGCGGCACCGGTCGCGAGATCGCGGTCATCGACGCCGAACGCCGCGAGATCGAATGTGCCGAAATGCTTCGCAAGCGCACGGTTCGCCGCTGCTGCGTCGAACTGCCATGCCGGCAGCGCGCGCGTCGGTATGCCATCGCTGCGCATCGGCGCCGGCGCGCCGTCCGGGACGAGCAGTTCGGCTACGTCCAGCCGCTCCAGTGCGGCCGCCATCTCGCTCGCCGGCACTTCGGCCAGCGTGAATTGTCCCGATGCCAGATTGAGCCAGGCGAGACCCGCGCGATGCTTGCCCGGATTGAGCGCGACGAGCAGGCTGTCGCGCTTCGCGTCGAGCAGATCGGCATCGGTCACGGTGCCCGGCGTGACGACGCGCAGCACTTTGCGCTCGACGGGACCCTTGCTCGTCGCGGGATCGCCGATCTGCTCGCAGATCGCGACCGATTCGCCGAGCCTCATCAGCTTCGCGAGATAACCGTCGACCGCATGGTACGGGACGCCGGCCATCGGAATCGGCGCGCCTGCCGATTGCCCCCGCGCGGTCAGCGTGATGTCGAGGAGGCGCGCGGCACGCTGCGCGTCGTCGTAGAACAGCTCGTAGAAATCGCCCATTCGGTAGAACAGGAGCTTGTCCGGATGCGACGCCTTTGCGCGAAGGTACTGCTGCATCATCGGCGTATGCTGCGTAATGTCAGCCATCAAGAAATCGACGGGAAATAACGCATAGCCCGTTGCGTCCGGGCCGGCAGCACCGATAAACGCGCGATAGATTGGCCGCGTTGCGCCAGCCGGATCGACCGTCAGTGCCAACACCAGTGGCGTCGTTCGCCGGGCAATCAGGATACCGGCGAGCAATTGCCGGTCATAGCCGGGAACGATCGCATCGAAGCTGCGGTCGGGCAACACGACATCGAGCCCCACGGCCGCCGCGCCCGACTTGGCCACCGCATGCAGAAATTTACCGAGATGCGGGTGCCAGAGCGTCAAGGGCTCGCGCAATACCCGCGTAGTGTCGTCGTCGATGCCGACGATCACGACGTCGTGCTTGACCGGGTGCAGTGCCTGCGCGCGCAGAAAGCGAAACTGGACATCGAGGACCTTCTGATCGAGCGTGCCGATCCAGGGGAAAAAGGCAAGCGACGCATCCAGCAGCAGAATGATGACAAGGAGTACGACGCGCATGACCTGGCGAAGTCTAGCAGGGCCGCCACGGAACTGGAGAAAAACCGCGCGGAGTTCGCGCGGCAGAAACAGGAGATCACGCGCCTCGAGATGGACATTGGGCACGCGAATGAAAACTACAAATCGAGGCTCGCGCTTCTGGAAGGCGAGAGCAACGCGCTCCGGCAGGAACTCGCACAGGCGCAACGGCAACTGGCGCAAAGCCAACGCGATGTCGCGGAGAAGAAGAGCGCCGCGGCGGAGGCCGAGCGCCGCCTCGTCGCGATGCAGCAGGACTTGGCGCGCCAGAAGGCTGCGCCTTCCCCACCCGATCCGGGACGCATCAAGGCGCTTGAGGCGGAACTCGACAAGAACCGCGCGGAGTTTGCGCGGCAGAAGCAGGAAATCAAGCGCCTGGAGACGGACGTCGCCGGTTACAAGGAGAAAGTCACCAAGCTCGAGACCAAGCCGACACCCGTACCGGCGCCGCGAAACGTCTCGATGGCGCCACCGTCGATTCAGATCATCGATCCGCCAGTCGTGATCACCCGGGACTCGGCTTCGGTGAAGGTCCGCTCGGGAGTTGGCGCGGAGCGGTGAGCGGCGCGGCAGCGGCGTTGACGGAAGCGGGCATCGGTCGATTATAAGGGCCGTGTACCGAAGCCGCGAATGGCGTGCAGGTCGCCGCTGCGGCACAATGCGGTCGAGACCCGGTCCCATTGCCGATGCAAACGCTCGCTCTCGTTCCCGCGCGCCTCGAACTCGGGGCTCTGCGCGGACTTTGGTCGGCGCCCATGGCGCTAGCCATCGATGTTGCGGCCAGGCCGGCCGTCGATGCGGCCGCGCAGGCCGTCGACCGCGTCGTTGCGTCGGGGGCGACCGTCTACGGGGTCAACACCGGATTCGGCCTTCTCGCCCGGACGCGCATCGGCGACGCGCGGCTCGCCGAGCTGCAGCGCGCGCTTGTGCTGTCGCACTCCGCCGGCACCGGACCCATGCTCGACGATGCCGTCGTGCGTCTCGTCATCGCGCTCAAGGCCGCATCGCTCGCGCGCGGCCACTCGGGCGTTCGCTGGTCCGTGATCGAAGCGCTCGTCGCGCTCGCCAATGCCGGCGTGCTTCCGTGCATTCCGGCGCAAGGATCGGTCGGAGCGTCCGGCGATCTCGCGCCGCTCGCCCATCTTGCGGCGGTCCTGATCGGCGAAGGCGACGCGAAGATCGGCGATACGGCGATGCCGGCGCGCGACGCGTTGGCGCGAGCCGGCCTGCGGCCGGTGATACTCGGGCCCAAGGAGGGTCTCGCGCTCCTGAACGGCACGCAGGTATCGACGGCGCTCGCGCTTGCCGGCCTCTTTGCCGCCGAACGCGCGCTCGCCGCCGCCTTCGTCGCCGGGGCGCTGTCGATCGACGCCTGCCTCGGGAGCGACACGCCGTTCGATCCACGCATCCAGTCGTTGCGTGGTCACCGGGGACAGAGCGACGCCGCGGCGATCTACCGGGCGTTGCTCGACGGCAGCGCGATCCGGGCATCGCACAAGGACTGCCCGCGCGTGCAGGATCCCTACAGCCTGCGCTGCCAGCCGCAGGTGATGGGCGCGTGCCTCGACCAGCTGCGGCATGCGGCGTCGATTCTCGTGACCGAAGCGAATGCGGTGTCGGACAATCCGCTGGTATTTGCGGACACCGACGAAATCCTTTCCGGCGGCAACTTCCATGCCGAGCCTGTCGCGTTCGCCGCGGACAATCTCGCGCTCGCGATCGCCGAAATCGGTGCGCTCTCCGAGCGGCGCATTGCGCTGCTGATGGATGCCAACCTGTCTGGCCTGCCGCCGTTCCTGGTCGAGGATGGCGGTGTCAATTCCGGCTTCATGATTGCCCAGGTGACGGCGGCGGCGCTCGCGTCGGAGAACAAATCGCTGGCGCATCCGGCGTCGGTCGATTCGTTGCCAACGTCGGCGAACCAGGAGGATCATGTCAGCATGGCGACGTTTGCGGCGCGCCGGCTGACGCCGATGGCGGCGAATACGGCGCGCATTGTCGCGATCGAACTGCTCGCGGCCACGCAGGGCGTCGATCTGCGCCGGCCGCTGGCGACATCGCCGCAGCTTGCCGCCGCGATGGCGTTGATCCGTGCCGATGTTGCATTCTGGGACCGTGACCGCGCGTTCGCGCCGGACCTCGAAGCGATCCGGCTGCGGGTCGAGCGTGGCGATTTCGCTTCATTCGCGCATTTCTGATCAGGAGACTTGCATGCACCGCGACGACCCCGACAAGCTTGCTACGGCCCAGCGCGGCACGCGCCACGCCGACCGCGTGATTCGCGCGCCGCGCGGCAACCAGCGCACCGCGAAGAGCTGGCTCACCGAAGCCGCTCTGCGCATGATCCAGAACAATCTCGATCCGGAGGTGGCCGAAAATCCGAGCGAGCTCGTCGTGTACGGCGGCATCGGCCGCGCCGCGCGCAATTGGGAGTGCTTCGACGCGATCGTCGCCGCATTGCGCGAGCTTGCGGACGACGAGTCGCTGCTGATCCAGTCGGGAAAGCCGGTCGGCGTGTTCAGGACGCACGCCGATGCGCCGCGGGTGCTGATCGCCAACTCGAACCTCGTTCCGCAGTGGGCGACGTGGGAGCACTTCAACGAGCTCGACCGGAAGGGGCTCATGATGTTCGGCCAGATGACGGCCGGCTCGTGGATCTACATCGGCAGCCAGGGCATCGTGCAGGGCACCTACGAGACGTTTGCCGAAGCCGGCCGCCAGCACTTCGGCGGGCAGCTCGCCGACAAGTGGATCGTGACGGCGGGTCTCGGCGGGATGGGAGGCGCGCAACCGCTCGCGGCGACGATGGCGGGCGCGTCGATGCTCGCCGTGGAATGCCAGCAGAGTCGGATCGAGATGCGGCTTGCGACGCGCTATCTCGATCGCCAGGCAACGGATCTCGACGATGCGCTCGCGATCATGGCCGAGGCGTGCAAACGCAGGACCCCCGTGTCGGTCGGCCTTCTCGGCAACGCTTCGGAAATCCTGCCGGAGCTCGTGCGCCGCGGGGCGCGGCCCGACATGGTCACCGACCAGACGTCCGCGCACGATCTCGTCTACGGCTACCTGCCGGCCGGCTGGGCCGTCGAGCGCTGGCGCGCGGCGCAGGACGATCCGGCGCAGCATGCGGCGCTGACCGCCGCGGCGAAGCGATCGATCGTCGCGCACGTCGAAGCGATGCTCGCGTTGCACCGGCAGGGCATCCCGACATTCGATTACGGCAACAACATCCGGCAGGTCGCGTTCGACGAGGGTGTCGCGGATGCGTTCGCCTTTCCCGGCTTCGTGCCGGCCTACATACGACCGCTCTTCTGCGAAGGGAAAGGGCCGTTTCGCTGGGTCGCGCTCTCGGGCGATCCGGAAGACATCTACAAGACCGATCGCAAGGTCGCCGAGCTATTTCCCGACAACGCGCATCTGCAGCGCTGGCTTGGGATGGCACGCGAGCGGATCGCGTTCCAGGGGCTCCCCGCGCGCATCTGCTGGCTGGGCCTGGGCGAGCGACACCTCGCGGGACTCGCGTTCAACGAGATGGTGAAGACCGGCGAACTGAAGGCACCGATCGTCATCGGTCGCGACCATCTCGACACGGGGAGCGTCGCGAGCCCGAACCGGGAGACCGAAGCGATGGCCGATGGTTCGGATGCGGTGTCGGACTGGCCGCTGCTCAATCTCATGCTCAACACCGCGGGCGGTGCCACGTGGGTATCGTTCCACCACGGCGGTGGCGTCGGAATGGGCTACTCGCAGCACGCCGGCGTGGTCATCGTCTGCGACGGCACGGATGCCGCGGCGAAGCGCATCGAGCGCGTGCTGTGGAACGATCCCGCAACCGGTGTCATGCGCCACGCCGACGCGGGCTACACGAAAGCGATCGAAGTGGCGAAGGCGAAAGGCCTCAAGTTGCCGATGCTTGAAGGTTGAGGTCGTTGCCGCGGCCGCGACGCCGACCGGGACGCCCGCCCGGTGACCGGATGGACGCGCGTCGCCGCCTCAGAACTTCTGAATGTGGAGACCGCCGTCGACGTGAATCGCCTCGCCGGTCGCGAACGGCAACTCGCCGCGCGCGAGCATCGCGGCGGCCCGACCGACATCCGCGGGCTCGCCCCAGCGTGCGATGGGTGTGAGTCCCTCGGCGATCAACCTGTCGTACCTGGCGCTGGCTACCTTCGTCATCTCGGTGCGGATGACGCCCGGGCGAATCTCGTAGACGCTGATGCCTGCCGCGGCGAGCCGCAGGGCGTAGAGGCGCGTCATCATCGCGAGTCCCGCCTTGGCGAGGCAGTACTCGCTTCGGTCCGGCGATGCGATGGTGGCGTTCGCCGACGATATCGTGACGATCGAGCGCGGTTGCCCCGCGGGGGTGTCCTCGAGCATGCGGCGCGCGGCCGCTTGCGTCAGAAAGAAGGTTCCGCGCAGGTTGATGCCAAGCACCCGGTCGTAGCTCTCCGGCGAAACGGAGAGGAGGTCGCCGCGGACTGCTACGGACACACCCGCGTTGTTGATGAGGCAGTCGAGCCGTCCGCCGAGCGCCCACGTCGCATCGAGCAGACGTGCGTGAGCGTCGAGTTCACCGATGTCGGCGGCGACGAAACGGCACTGCGCTCCCCGCGTCGCGAGCCCGGCTTCGGTTTCGGTGGTGTCCGCAGTTGCCGCCAGATCGGCAATGACGACGTCGAACCCGCTCTCCGCGAGCGCGAAGGCGATGCCGCGGCCGATACCGCGGTTACCGCCGGTGACAAGCGCGACGGGTCGCATCGGAGCCGTCCGGCCCGACGACGGTCTTGGGGCGGGCGACCGTGTCGTCGACCATCGGTGCGGCATCGATCATGACGGCTGCGGGTGCGTCCGGAGTGTTCATGGCCATGGCGTCGGCAACATTCGTCTGCAGACTACGCCGCCTTTCCGGGAACGACTGAAGGCACGGCGTTGGACTCCCGCGGATGCGCAAATCGTCGAAATCTGCGTCGACGCCTGCAATCGCGCGGACGTCGACGGGTTTTCACCGCATGCTTCTGTTGCCCAACGTTGCAATGGTCGGGGTGAGAGGATTCGAACCTCCGGCCTCTACGTCCCGAACGTAGCGCTCTACCAGGCTAAGCTACACCCCGATTTGCCGTTGCCGGCAGGCACTGCTGCATTGCCCCGCGGCGGGAGAACGGAATCTTCGCGGGTTCGCGGCAAGGCCGGGTGCGCGCTGTATTTCAGTACGTGCGCCGCGCCGCGAAGGACGCTAATTCTAGCAGGTTTTCCTTGTACGGCGAAGGCGGCAGCGCGGCTACGCAGGCGGCGGCACCCTCGCTTTCCTGCACGGCGCAGTGGCGTGCGTAGTCGAGCGCGCCAGCACGCTCGAGCACGTCCATCACCGGCCCGAAATCGCTCACTTTGCCATCGGTGATTGCCGCACGGATCAGCGCCGCGTCGTCCGGGCTGCCCACCGCG
Organism: uncultured beta proteobacterium; assembly: GCA_963695725.1. GTDB lineage: Bacteria > Pseudomonadota > Gammaproteobacteria > Burkholderiales > Casimicrobiaceae > CAIWHR01. Next base: position 135,815 of record CAVOHM010000001.1, on the reverse strand, counting down.
ATCGCACGGATGAGCGGCAGCGTCATCTTGCCTTCCGCGAGATCGGCGCCAAGGTTCTTGCCGAACACGCTGCGCTCTCCTGTGTAGTCGAGCACGTCGTCCACCAGCTGGAACGCCGTGCCGAGGTGCATCCCGTAACGGGCGAGCGCGGCTTCACGCTCGGGGTCGGCGCCGCCCAGGATGGCGCCCAGTTGCGCGGCCGCCTCGAACAGTTTCGCGGTCTTGCGTTGGATCACCCGCAGGTAGGCGGCCTCGTCGAGGTCAGGATTGCGCGTGTTCATGAGCTGGAGCACCTCGCCTTCCGCAATCACGTTGGTCGCGTGCGAGAGGATCTCCAGTACGCGCATCGAACCCACGCCGACCATCAGCTGAAACGCGCGCGAATAGAGGAAATCGCCGACCAGTACCGATGCCGCGTTGCCGAAGGTCGCATTGGCGGTGGCGTGACCGCGACGAAGTTTGGATTCGTCGACGACATCATCGTGCAGCAGCGTCGCAGTGTGAATCATTTCGACCACTGCCGCGAGCGTGTACCGGTGAGGGCCGTCGTACCCGCAGGCGCGCGCGGCGAGCAGGACGAGCGCGGGGCGCAGCCGCTTGCCGCCGCCACCCACGATGTATTCGCCAACCTGCCGAATCAGCGCGACGTCCGAATCGAGGCTCGCGCGCAGCACGCTATCGACCTCGGACATCTCGGAGGTGAGCAAGGACTTGAGGTGCTCGGAGGTCACGTGACGATTCGCAAAAGCGGCGCGGATCCGCTCGGGGTGGGGGCTGACGATGTCGCACGGCCCGCCGCAAGAGGCGCGTTCGGCTCGGAATTGTAACCGACCCCTGCTGTTGGCCCCTGCCACGCGTGCGGCGACGGTGCCCCGGAAGGCCCGAAACAGGGGCCTTTGACACAGGGCGCCCTAACCGCTTAAAATATAAGGCTTTCCGCCATCAATGCGGGAACGGCAGCCCGAAGGGCACAACGAGCGGAGCGACGCCATGTACGCGGTCATAAAATCCGGTGGCAAGCAATACAGGGTTTCCCCCGGCGAAAAACTCAGGGTCGAGCAGTTAACGGCGGACGTGGGAACGGAAGTCGTTCTCGATCAGGTATTGATGGTGGGCGAGGGCGAGAGTGTTCGCCTGGGTCAACCCATGGTCGCCGGCGCGACGGTCAAGGCAGTTGTCGTGGGTCACGGGCGCGCCGACAAGGTCACGATTTTCAAGATGCGCCGGCGCAAGCATTACCAGAAGCACCAGGGCCATCGCCAGAACTACACGGAACTCAAGATCGACAGCATCGTCGGCTGACGGAGAGCATTCACCATGGCACACAAAAAGGCAGGCGGCAGTTCACGCAACGGACGCGACTCGGAATCGAAGCGCCTGGGCGTGAAGTCGTACGGCGGCGAGCTGATCAACGCCGGCACCATCATCACGCGCCAGCGCGGCACGCTGATTCATCCTGGCGTGAACGTCGGGATGGGCAAGGACCATACGCTGTTCGCGCTCGTCAGCGGCACGGTCCGATTCGCCACCAAGGGCAAGGACCAGAAGAAGTTCGCGGAAATCGTGCCGGTCACGGCCTGAGGATTGCCGAAGCGAAAGCAGCGCCCCGCCTGCGGCCGTCCGTGCGGCGGGCTCCGCGAAAAATCCCGGCGACTGCGCCGGGATTTTTTTGCCATCGTGCCGCCATTCGACGCCGGATCGCCCGCGCATCCCGGGCAGGGCGCGACTAGCTCTTATCGCCGTTCCAGCCACGCGAGCATGGCCACGGTGATCGCGACGAAGAACACCAGCGGGAACGCCGCCGAAAAGAGCGCCGGCCAGTCGTTCAGCACGCCGAGGTTCGAAAACAGCCGTCCGATCAGGAAGAACGTGAGCCCGAGTATCGTGCCTGCGAAGATCCGGAATCCGACGCCACCCTGCCGGCGCTGGAAATAGGAAAAGGGCAGCGCCACGATCATCATGACGAGGACGGCGGCCGGATAAAACAGCTTGTTCCAGAAGGCTATCTCGAAGCGCGTGGTCTTCTGTGCGCCGGCGCCCAGCACGCGCATGTTTTCCCACAGCGTGTTGAGTTCGAGTTTCTCCGGCGCCACCTGGTACACGGTCAGGAGCGACGGCCGCAACACGGTATCCCACGTGTAGCCGGCGGCCTGCGTCACATTGGTGCCCGTCAGGGCAATTTCGGTATTGCGGATGGACTTCAGGTGCCACTGGCCATTGCCGGCGAAACGTCCCGATTCCGCCGTGCGCACGTTGCGCAGCCGGAAATCATTGTCGAACTGGTAGATGCGCACGCCGACGAGCGTAAGGTCGGCAAGTACGCTGCGCACGTTGACGAACGTCTGTTCCTGCTTGAACCAGAAGCCCGACTGGAACTGCTGCGCGACGACTCGAGTCGTGTCCCCCATCGCCTGCGCGCGGACCCTGTGCGACAGCAACGCCGCCTGCGGCGCGACGAATTCACCGGCGAGAAACGTGACGAAGGAGAGTGGAATGCCGATCCGCACGAGCGACCACGCGACCTGCAGCAGCGACGCACCCGACACGCGCATCACGGTGTATTCCGAAGTCGAGACGAGCTGCGCCAGCGCAAACAGCGTTCCGATCAGCGTGGCCACGGGGAACAGCTCGTACATCCGCGACGGCAGCTGCAGCCCGACGAACAGCAGCGCGGCGGAAATCGTGTAGCCGCCGCGCCCGACGTCCCCCAGCTCGTGAATCAGGTCGAAGAACGCAAACAGCATCACCAGTGCACTGAAGATGAGCAGGATCGCGGCAAGCACCTCGCGGCCGATGTAGCGGGTCAGCGTCTTCATGCCGCGGTCGCATTTGTCCGCTGCATGCGGCGGAAAACCCCGAACAGCGACAATTGATGCCCATAGAGAAGCAGCACGACGCCGATCGCGATCACGTGCGGAAGCGCGAGGCCCGGCAGGAATTCGAGCTTGCCCTGCGCGATGAGGCTTTGCACGATGTTAAGGCAGTTGCTGTAGAGCATGTACAGGAACGCGGCGGCGATCAGGTTGAACGAGCGCCCGATCCGCGGGTTGACGTAGGCGAGCGGAACGGCGAGCAACGTGAGCACAAACGCCGAGATCGGCACCGAGAGCCGCCAGAAAAGTTCTGCCCGCTCGACCGGACCATCGAGCGCGATGAGGGTCGCCGTCGGGATCGCCTTGGTCGACACCGGAAGTGCGCGCAGCTCGGCGGGTTCGATGCGCCGCCCGAGGCTGCCGAACTCGACGATCCGGTATTCGGCACTGCCTGGCTTGCCTTCGTAACGGCGGCCATCGTCCAGTACGATGAACCGGTCGCCGTTATCGGCCACGCGCAGCGATCCGGAGCGGGCTACCGTGGTGTCGTCCTTGCCCTCTTCGATCGAATGCAGGAAGACGTTGCGAATCGTGCCGTCGAACGTATTGATGCTCTCAATGTAGACGACGAGATTGGCGCGCCGGAATTCGCGGAACAACCCCGGCGTCAGCAACGCGATCTCATCGCGCGACTCGAGCTGGCGTTCATATTGGATTTTGCGCTGTTCGGCCCAAGGCGACAGGAACAGCGACAGGACGAGGATCGCAAGGAAAAACGGGGCGCCGAACCAGAGGATCGGGCGCAGGCTGGCGGTCAGCCCCACACCGGAGGTGAACCAGACGATCATCTCGCTATCGCGGTACCAGCGGACGAGCGTCAGCAGTACGGAAACGAAGACCGTAACGGAAAGAAGAATGTTGAAATAAAACAGGGCGTTAAAGCCGAGGAGCGCCACGAGTCCGTCCGGCGGGACCGTGCCGCCCGCCGCGCGTGCCAGGAGGCGCAGCACGAGATTGGTGAACAGGATTCCAAGGAGGACGAGGAAGAGTCCGACGGCCGTCACCGTCAGCTCGCGCACCAGACTGCGCCGATAAATCATGACGCCGGGAGAATTTTGACTTTTTTGGGCCGTTTTGCCAATAATGCGGTCTATTCCGCGTTACCGCAAAGAAACCCTATCGTTGGAGGCTCGGGACGGCAATGGAATTTACCATAAAAAGCGGCAGCCCAGAGAAACAGCGGAGCGCCTGTGTCGTCGTCGGAGTCTTTGACAACCGCAAGCTATCCTTGTCGGCCGAGTTGATCGACCGTGCTTCGAACGGATATATCAGTGAAATCATCCGCCGCGGCGACATGGAAGGAAAACTCGGCGCAACGCTGCTTCTGCACAATGTCCGCGGCACGCTCGCCGATCGCGTCCTCCTGCTGGGCTTGGGCAAGGAGCGGGACTTTCGCGACAAGGAGTTCCGGTCCGCGATCAAATCCGTCGTCAAGCTGCTGAACGAGACCGGATCCTACGAGGCGGTGGTCTATATCACCGAGGAAAAGGTCAAACGACGGGAAGTCGGGTGGCGGGTCGAACACGCGGTGGTGGTCGCCATGGAGGCTATCTACCGCTTCGACCAGATGAAAAGCGAAAAGTCGGAGGTGCGCCGGCCGCTGCGCAAACTCACGTTGTCGGTGCCGCAGCGTTCGGATCTCGCGGCCGGCGAGGCGGCGGCGGCGCGCGGGCTCGCCATTGCGCACGGGATGGAACTGGCGCGCGATCTTGGCAACCTGCCCGGCAATGTGTGCACGCCGACCTATCTCGGCGACCGCGCGCTCGCGATGGCGCAGGAATTCCCGGACGTCAAGGCCACGGTCCTCGGGCGCAAGGAAATCGAGGAGCTCGGGATGGGCTCGTTCCTGTCGGTCACGAATGGCAGCGACGAGGCGCCTCGGTTCATCGTGTTCGAGTATCGGGGCAGCCCGAAGAAGCAGAAACCCGTCGTCCTGGTCGGCAAGGGCATCACGTTCGACACCGGCGGCATTTCGATCAAACCGGCCGGCGAAATGGACCAGATGAAGTTCGACATGTGCGGTGCCGCCAGCGTGTTCGGCGTGCTGCGCGCAATCGCGGAGCTCAAGGCCAAAGTCAACGTGATCGGACTCGTCGCAGCCTGCGAGAACATGCCGTCGGGACGGGCCACGAAGCCGGGCGATGTCGTGAAGAGCATGTCGGGGCAGACGATCGAGATCCTCAATACGGATGCGGAGGGCCGGCTCATCCTGTGCGACGCGCTCACCTATGCGGAGCGCTACGAGCCCGAAGCCGTCGTCGACATCGCGACGTTGACCGGCGCCATCGTCATTTGCCTGGGGCACGTCGCCTGCGGCCTGTTCAGCAACAACGACACGCTGGCGCGCAACCTGATCGCGGCGGGCGATGATGCCTACGACCGCGCGTGGCAATTGCCCCTGTGGGACGATTACCAGGCCGGACTCGACAGCAATTTCGCGGATTTCGCCAATGTCGCCGGCCGCGCCGGCGGCAGCATCACCGCGGCGTGCTTCCTCTCGCGCTTCGCGAAGAAATTCGATTGGGCGCATCTCGACATTGCGGGTGTCGCGTGGAAGGACGGCAAGTCCAAAGGAGCGACGGGCCGCCCGGTTCCTTTGCTCACCACGTGGCTGCTCGCGCAGGAGCAGAACGCTTGACGGGCAAGACCATGTCCAGGAAGGACATCCGCGCGAGCGGGGCGAGCCGCCGCACGGGACGATGACGACGATCGATTTCTATACGCATTGCGCCGATCGCTACGAGGTCGCCTCGAGACTGGTCGCCAAAGCCTGGGCGTTGCATGGAGCCGTTCGCGTACTCACCGCCGGTGCGCAAGCGACCGGAGAATTCGGGCGGTTTCTCTGGCTGTGGCCGGCGACGGGATTCTTTCCCCATTGTCAGCTCGCAAGCCCGCTTGCGGCAGAGACGCCCATCGTCGTCGACCACGCACTCGACCACGACGGCCCGGCGGCGGTGCTCATCAATCTGCATGCACTCCCGCCGCCATTCTTTTCCCGGTTCGAGCGGCTTGCCGAGATCGTGGGCTGCGACGACGTTGACCTGGCGTCGGGCCGCGAGCGCTGGAAATTCTACAAGGCGCGCGGTTACGAAATTCGATCGCACGATATGGCGGCTCCAGCCTAGCGATGGCCTCGGCGCGCGAACTTCTGCAGCAGGCGGATGCGCTGATGCGCCGCAATCGCGCCGGCGCGATCGATACCGAGATCCCGGAGCTTACCGAAATGGTCGCAGTGATGGCGCCGGCGCTGGTCACGGCACCGATCGCGCTCGGTGACGTCCCCGAACTCACCGACGCGGTCGAGGAGATCGAGATTGCGTCGATCGTCGAGCTTCCGGACGACGCGAGCGAATCGTCGGGATGGCTGCACTACGAACACGGCGACTGGAGCGTCATGGGACGGGGACCGGATTCCGTCGGCAACGACGTTCCGATGGCGGAGGCGCCCGTGCCGAGCGAACCGGTTGCGGACGCCGCGGTGCCGCTTCCGGCGTCCCAACCGCAGGTGGCCGACGACTGGGCGCGCTGGGGGGCGATCGCCGAAGAGATCCGGATGCAGGTGCTGCAGCGGATCGACATCTTCACGGACACTCGGCTGCGGGAACAGCTGAGCGCGCAGCTGCAGCCGATCGTCGATCGGGCCAGCGTCGAAATGGTCACGACCATCAACGAGGAGGTCGGAAAACTATTGCGCGCCTACATTGCCGAGGCCATCGAACGCGAGATCGAAAAATGGCGGGGAACGACCGACTGATATTCCGTGGGGCACGACGCTGGCCGTGACGATCGGGCGACTCCGGAGGGGCGCCCGATTGTTTTATTGGAGCGACGACGATGATCATCGTGATGGAGCGGGAAGCGACGGCGGGCCAGGTGGCGGCGGTGGAGGCCAAGATCCGTGCCCATGGCCTCGATGTCCATGTGTCGCGCGGTACCGAACGCACGCTGATCGGCGCGATCGGCGACGAGCGCAAGCTCGAGCCGGAGATGTTCGACACGATGGAAGGCGTCGAGCAGTCGATGCACATCGTGAAGCCGTACAAGCTCGTCGCGCGCGAATGGCACCGGGCGAACTCCGTGATCGACGCTGGCGGCATTGCCATCGGCGGGAAGGCGGTGCAGGTGATCGCCGGTCCGTGCTCGGTGGAGACCGATGCCCAGATGCATGCCGCCGCCGGCGGGCGTGCGCGCCGGCGGGGCGCGGCTGATGCGCGGCGGTGCCTTCAAGCCGCGCACGTCGCCATACGCGTTTCAGGGCAAGGGCATCGAAGGCCTGAAGCTCCTCAAGGACGCCGCGGCAAGCTGCGCCCTGCCCGTCGTCACCGAGCTCATGGACGTGCGCATGCTCGACGCAGTTCCTGGCGCATGGCGTCGACGTGATCCAGATCGGCACGCGCAACATGCAGAATTTCGACCTGTTGAAGGCGGTGGGGCAGGTGACGACGCCCGTGATCCTCAAACGTGGCATGAGTGCCACGATCAGCGAGTGGCTGATGGCGGGCGAGTACATCGCCGCAGGCGGCAACCACAACATCATCTTCTGCGAGCGCGGCATTCGCACTTTCGAAACGGCCTATCGCAATGTGCTCGACGTCACGGCGATCGCCGTGATGAAGCGCGAGACGCACCTGCCCGTGATCGTCGATCCCTCGCACGCGGGCGGCAAGGCGTGGATGGTGCCCGCGCTCTCCTGCGCGGCGGTCGCGGCGGGGGCCGACGGGCTCCTGATCGAAATCCACCCGACGCCCAAGGAGGCGTGGTGCGATGCCGACCAGGCGCTGACGCCCGACGAATTTGCCGTGCTGATGCGTCAGCTCGACGCCGTGGCGCGCGCGGTGGGACGCGATTTTTGAGCGCCAGGAACCGAAGAAGCGTGGCAGCGGTCGAAGGAACCGTGAACCGCGCGCTCATGATTGGCGTCCGACCCGCGATGATGGTCCGCTGGCTTGACTTCGGGCTGTAAGATCGGAGCCGCGGGCGCGACTATAGGCAAACCAGATTCCACGGACCCAGCCATGAACCGACGCCGCTTTCTTTCCCGTTCGTTCGTCGCCTTGGCGGGCGGAGTTGCGCTGCGCCAGGCGATGCCCGCCTACGCCCAAGTCCCGCCCGCGGGCGCGAAGGCGCCCCAGATCGACAAGGTCGTCAAGACCGAGGCCGAATGGCGCAAGCTCCTGACGCCGGCGCAGTTCTCCGTGCTGCGGCAGGAAGGGACCGAGCGGCCGTACACGAGCCCGCTCAACAACGAGAAGCGCAAGGGCATCTATGCTTGTGCCGCCTGTGACCTGCCGCTCTTCGAGTCGCGGACGAAATTCGAAAGCGGCACCGGCTGGCCGAGCTTCTACACCAGCATTGCGGGCGCGGTCGAGACCAAGGTCGACCGCATCCTCTTCGTGCCGCGCACCGAGTATCACTGCGCCCGCTGTGGCGGGCACCAGGGGCATGTGTTCGACGACGGCCCCAAGCCGACCGGCCTTCGCTACTGCAACAACGGCGTCGCGCTGAAGTTCATCCCCGCCTGACGGGCGCGGGGAACGTTTCCCGGGCGTCGCCGTTCGCGATGGCGCCGCCTGCCGCACGCCGAACCAAACCGCGGCCCGCTTTCCGCTACAATTGCATGCTTTTGCAGGCCCCGCCCGCGGGCGCGTTGAGGCGTCATGGAACTCGGCAAGAGCTTCGAACCCCACGCCATCGAGGCGAAGTGGTACCCGGTGTGGGAAGCGCGCGGCGATTTCAAGCCAACCCACGAACAGACCGCTTCCGCGTTCTGCATCCAGCTTCCGCCGCCGAACGTCACCGGCACGCTGCACATGGGGCACGCGTTCCAGATGACGCTGATGGACGTGCTGATCCGGTACCACCGGATGCGCGGCGACAACACGCTGTGGCAGCTTGGCACCGATCACGCCGGCATCGCCACCCAGATCGTTGTCGAGCAACAGCTGAAGTCGCAAGGCCAGTCGCGGCGGGATCTGGGCCGCGAGAAATTCGCCGAGCGCGTCTGGGCATGGAAACAGGATTCCGGCTCGAACATCACGAATCAGATGCGCCGGTTGGGCACGTCCGGCGACTGGTCGCGCGAGCGCTTCACGATGGACGATGGCCTGTCCGCCGCCGTGCTGGAAACGTTCGTCCGGCTCTATGAGGACGGACTCGTCTATCGCGGCAAGCGCCTCGTCAATTGGGATCCGACGCTGGGCACGGCGGTGTCCGACCTCGAAGTCGAGAACGAGGAAGAGCAGGGGAAGATCTGGGAAATCCGCTACCCGCTGGCGGGTGGCGCAAACGGTGCACCCGGCGGCGTAGTCGTCGCGACGACCCGGCCGGAAACGATGCTGGGCGACGTCGCCGTCGCGGTCAATCCGGACGACGAGCGGTACACGGCGCTGATCGGGAACGAAGTCGTGCTGCCGCTCACGGGCCGCAGGATTCCGGTGATCGCCGACGAATATGTCGACAGGACGTTCGGCACCGGCTGCGTGAAGATCACGCCGGCGCACGACTTCAACGACTGGCAGGTCGGCCAGCGGCACGGCCTCGCGCCGATCGCGATCCTCCATCTCGACGCGACGGTCAACGACAATGCGCCGGTCAAGTACCGCGGCCTCGACCGGTATGCGGCGCGCAAGGCCGTGCTCGCCGACCTCGCGGCCGAGGGACTTCTCGTCAGCGAGAAGGCGCATCGGATGGTTGTCCCTCGCTGCGGCCGCACGCACGAAATCGTCGAACCGATGCTGACCGACCAGTGGTTCGTCGCGATGAAGACACCGGCGCCTGTCACGCACCCGCTTTTTCCGGGAAAGACGATTCAGGATCTCTGCCTCGCGGCCGTAGGGGATGGCATCGTCGATCGGGCTACCGGCGAAACAGGCCGTGTGCAGTTCGTGCCGGACCAGTGGTTGTCGACCTACCTGCACTGGATCAACAACATCCAGGACTGGTGCATCTCGCGCCAGCTGTGGTGGGGCCACCGCATTCCCGCCTGGTACGACGAAGAAGGCAACGTCTATGTCGCGCGGAACGAGGCGGCGGCGCGGGCACAGGCCTGCACCAAGCTCGGTCGCGAACCGGCGTCGTTTCGCCAGGACGACGACGTGCTCGACACGTGGTTCTCGTCGGCGCTCTGGTGCCACTCGACGCTCGGGTGGCCGGAGCCAACGAAGGAGCTCGCCACGTTCCTGCCCTCGTCCGTGCTCGTCACGGGCTTCGACATCATCTTCTTCTGGGTCGCGCGGATGATCATGATGACGACCTATTTCACCGGAAAGGTTCCGTTCCGCGACGTCTACATCAATGCCCTCGTGCGCGACGAGGAAGGGCAGAAGATGTCGAAGTCGAAGGGCAACGTGCTCGATCCCATCGACCTGATCGACGGCGTGGCGCTGGAAGCGCTCGTCGCGAAGCGGACGTCGAACATGCTGGATCCGCGGCAAGCGGAGTCGATCGCGAAGCGGACGAGAAAACAGTTTCCCGAGGGCATTCCGAGTTTCGGCGCCGACGCGCTGCGCTTCACGTTCGCGAGCCTTGCGACCTACGGCCGCACGCTCAATTTCGACCTGTCGCGCTGCGACGGATACCGCAATTTCTGCAACAAGCTATGGAATGCGACGCGGTTCGTGCTGATGAATGTCGAAGGCAAGGACTGCGGGCTCGACCCCGCCGAGTTTCGGGCACTGTCGTTCGTCGACCGCTGGCTTCTGGGGCGGTTGCAGCGGGCGAAGCACGAAATCGTCACGAATCTTGGCATCTATCGCTTCGATCTCGCGGCGAAGGCGCTCTACGAGTTCGTGTGGGACGAGTATTGCGACTGGTACCTCGAATGCGCCAAGGTCCAGTTGCAGCAGGCCGAAGCGGCCGACGACCCCGCGGCGGCGCGCGGGACGCGCTCGGTGCTCGTGCGCGAGCTGGAGGCGACGCTGCGGCTCGCGCATCCGTTCATGCCGTTCATCACCGAAGAGCTGTGGCAGACGGTCGCGCCGCTGGCGGGCAAGGCCGGCGAAACCATTTCGCGGCGGCCTTTCCCGAAGGCGAATTTCGACAATGTCGATCCCGGTGCAGAGCGCGACATGACCTTGCTGAAGGATCTGGTTGGCGCCTGCCGCGCGCTGCGCAGCGAAATGGGACTCTCGCCCGCGCAGCGGGTGCCGCTGCTCGTGGCGGGTGATCCGGATGCGCTCGCGCGCTTCGCGCCGTACCTGCCGTCGCTCGCGAAAGTCGCCGCGGTGAACGTCGTCGACGATCTGCCGGTCACCGACGCGCCGATCGAGGTTGTCGGCGAAACGCGGCTGATGCTCCATGTCGAGGTGGACGTCGTAGCGGAACGCGAGCGCCTCGCGAAGGAGATCGCGCGACTCGAAGCGGAGTCCGCCAAGGTCGCGGCCAAGCTCGCGAACGAGAGCTTTGTGGCGCGTGCGCCGGCGCAAGTCGTCGAACAGGAGCGTGCGCGAGCCGCCGGCCTCGACGCGACGCTCGGACAACTGCGGTCACAACGGGCGCGGCTGTCGACCTGACAAGCCCGGGGCCCCGCGCGGCCACGCTGCCGGGCGCCGACTTCGGCAAAAAGCACCATGATCACGGCGCTCCCCCGGACCTTTCGCGCGCTGCGCTACCGGAATTTCCGGCTGTTCTTCATCGGCCAGGGGCTCTCGGTGATGGGCACCTGGCTGCAGCAGGTTGCGATGGGTTGGCTCACCTATCGCATCTCCGGCTCAGTCTGGCTGCTGGGCGTCGTCGCCTTTTGCGGCAATGCCGGGATTCTGGCCTTTGGCACGTTCGCCGGCGTCATCGCCGATCATGTCCGCCGCCGCCGCGCACTCGCCGTCACGCAGTCGCTCATGCTGCTGCAGGCGGTCCTGCTCGCGGTGCTCACGTGGTCCGGACATGTCGCCGTGTGGCACCTCATCGTCCTCGCGCTCTGGCTCGGCGTCTTGCACGCGTTCGACGCGCCGTTGCGCCAGTCCTTGTGGGTGCACCTGGTCGACGACCGTGCCGACCTGCCGAACGTCGTCGCGCTGAATTCGTTCCTCGTGAACGCCGCGCGGATGCTCGGTCCGGCGCTGGCCGGGCTGCTCCTTGCCGTCGTCAGCGAAGCCGTGTGCTTTGCGCTGAACGCGCTGTCGTTCGTCGCGATGATCGTCGCGATACAACGAATGCACTGGACGCGCGAGCCCGGGCCGTCCGCATGGGAGGGCGGGTTCTGGTCAAAATGGGTCGAGGGGTATCGATTCGTCGCCGGATTCGCGCCGGCGCGTGCCTTGCTGCTCCTGGTCGCGGTCGTCTCGTGGACGATCAGCCCGTACTCGTCGCTGATGCCGGTCTACGCGAAGGATATCTACGGCGGCGGACCCGAGATCCTCGGCTTCCTGCTCGCGGCAGCCGGGGCCGGGGCGCTCGCGAGTACCGTCTATCTTGCCGGTCGCACGACGATCGTGGGGCTGGGGCGCGTCATCGCGACAGGAACCCTGGCTAGCGGTCTCGCCCTCGCGTCGTTCGCCTACCTCGCGTTTCTGCCGCTCGCATTCGCGCTGATGTTCGTCGTGGGATCCGGCGTCGTCCTTGCCGCGGCGTCGGCGAACACGATCCTGCAAACGATCGCGCCCGATCGGCTGCGCGGCCGCGTCTCCGGTTTTTTTCTGCTCGCGTTTCTCGGCATGGCGCCGCTCGGCAACCTTGCTGCGGGCGCCCTGGGTAACGCCGTCGGCGTGCCGGCGACGTTCACGGTGAACGGGCTCTGCGCCGCGCTCGCCGCGCTCTGGTTCTGGCGCGCATTGCCCGCGCTGCGCGAACTGATGCGGCCGACCTATCTGCGCCTTGGCGTCATCCCCGGCGAATCGTGATCGGCAACGCGACGCTCGTCTGACGGACGCCCGGGTGTGGAGGAGGCCGGCGGCAAAAAAACCGCCCCCGACGTTTTCAACGAAAACTGTAGCTGATCGTTCCGTACAAGAGCCGGCCGCGCGGGTCGTGCGTGAGGTCGTCCCAGCCGACCGTGAACGCGGAGCTCTTGTTCGAGAATGGCGGCGCGCGGTTGAACAGATTCTGCACGCCGGCGCGCAGCTCCCAGCCTTTCGCGACATAGCTTCCCTGGAGGCCAATGGTGAACCACGACGCGACGCGCGGATAACTGCCATCGGGTCCCGGATTCTCGTCCTGGTAGCTGGCGATATACACCGCGTTTGCGCCGACGCCCCATTCGCCGCGCGTCCATTGCAGATACGCGCTGTCGCGCCAGCGTTGCACCGGCGTGCCGTTGAGGCTCTGCCCAAGGAAACTGATGAACTCTGTCCCCGGCTGCAGCTGCTGCCGGAACTCGGTGATGTAGGCGCTCAATACGCCGAGGGCGAGCGTACCGTTGAATGGCCCGGGCATCTGTGCGTTGAGCTCGAAGTCCCAGCCCGCGTAGCGGCCCGCGCCCAGATTCTGGTTGTTGGTGAGCAAGGCTTCGATGGGGCCCGGAAGACCATTCGCGATATCGCTCGCCGAGGGCGGCCGGCGCAGCGCGAACCGGCTCAACTCCGGGTAGTAGAGCGGGTCGAGGATCGTCGAGTCGAACAGAATGCCGATGTTGTTCGTCTTCTCGATATGCCAGAACGTTGCCGCCACGTTGACGCTCGCGGCGGGTCGCAGCACCAGGCCGGCGAGCCAGTTGGTCGCGCGTTCGGGTTGAAGCCGCGGGTTACCGCCGCCGATCTGGCCGAACTGGGCGCCGCAATCGGTCTGCTGATTGGCCCCGGGAGCCGCGACGCCATCCGGACAACGCACGGGATCGTCGAGCGGTCCGGAAAGTCCGCGCACCACCTCTGTGTAGAGCTCCGGCAGATTCGGCGCGCGGAACGATTTGGCGTAGGAACCTCGCGCCGACGCCCACGTAAAGGGGGTCCAGAGCGCGGCAATTCTCGGCGTGAACGCATACCCGAAATCGCTGTACCAGTCGCCGCGCACGCTGCCCTGCAGCTCCAGGTTCGACGCCAGGGGAACGATCACTTCACCGTAGGCCGCGGCCACTGAGCGGTTTCCGCCAACGAGCGCGTGCGTGGCGGCCACGCCGAGCACATCGCCCGACCGCAGCAGATCGCCTGGCGAATCCTGGAGATCCTCCCAGCGGATTTCCGCACCGGCTGCAAGGCGGATGGGGAGCCCTTGCCACGACCCCAGGTCAGTGGTGCCCCTGGTATCCACCCAGCTGACGCGCGACGTGGAATCGCGCGCGAGCCCGGTGACTTGCAGGGACTGGAGGACCGGAATGTCTTCCGGCAGAGTTTCGCCGAACGGATTGACGCGAGCGCCGTGGGCGAGCACCTCGCGCAGGCGGGCATTCGAGATGTCCCCCGAGCGAAAATACTCTTTCGAGCGGCTGCCACTGGTTCCGGCCGCGGTATCGAGGTACCACTGTCCAAGCTTCCAGGTCACGCCGCCGACCAGCCGGTCACCAACGGCGTCGACGTCGTAGGTTCGTGCGCCGAGTTGCGCCGTTCGCCACCAGAATTGCACGTCCGTGCCGAAGGTGTTGTACGGACTAGAGGCGGGCAGGATGAACGGCGCTCCGCTCGGTGTGAACCCTCCCCAGACTGGCGTGGCCGACGTGACGTAGCGGTAGTCGTTGCTCGTCAACAGCAACTCGGCGTAGGCCTGCACGTCCGGGCTCGCGTTCCATGTGACGCGGCCGAAGCCGGTTGCCTTCCGGCTCTTCGGCACGATGTAACTGTCGATGACGTAGTCGTAATTGCACGACTCACCGATCGGAACCGCCCCGGGGAATCGTGCCGGGTTGCAGTCGAGGCCAGCCGAGCTGAAGCCGACGTACGGCGAGGTCAGGTCGAACGAGTAGCCGCCGGGAAAACCGATCGCGCTGGTGTAGTCGATCCCCTTCTCGGGCAGAAAGGCGGTGCGCGAAAAGCTGCGCTGGGTCGCGCCGAGCGCCGCATTGGCGCGATAGTCGAGGGTCACAAACCAGTTGATGTCGTTCGATCCGCCACCGAGCGACGCCGTGGCCTGGCCTGCGCCGGCACCCCCTTCGGTGGTCCATCCTCCCCCGACGCGCGCTTCGCTCCCGGTGTAATCCGAACGCAGAATGAAATTGACCACCCCTGCGATGGCGTCGGCGCCGTACAGCGCGGAAGCGCCGTCGCGGAGAATCTCGATTCGTTCGATGGCGGCAACCGGTATCGAATTGAGGTCGACTGCCGCGCCCGAGAACGCGTACGGCGCGAGGCGCCGGCCGTTCACCAGCACGAGTGTCGCGTTGGTGCCGACACCACGCAGCGAGACGCCCGCATAGCCCAGATTGGTCTGCCCGTCCCCGTTGTTCACGTTGGGTGCGCCACCGTTGTTAAGCGGCAGCGTGAGAAAGAGCTCACCCGCGGTGGCAACCCCCCCGCGCTGGATCTGGTCGCGCGTGATCGTCGTGACGGGTGACAACGTTTCCGTGTCCGTACGCGATAGTCGGGACCCGGTCACGACAACGGATGCAAGCGCGACGCCTGCCTGTGCGAACGCGTCAGCAACCGAAAACGCCGCCAGCGGCAACAGCAGGATTCCTGTCCTAGGCACGTTGGTTCGCCCTTTCCTTTCCGGATGACGATCTCCCTGACGCGGCACCGCGTTGCCGCTTTGCCGCCAATGCCGTTTGGCACTGCGCAACGGCTGCCTTTGCCTCGGCGAGCAGCGGGCTGGATGGATGGTGTTCCCTGACGTAGACCGCAAGCGCTGCGGTGAGCGGTGCCAGCGCGGCGTCGGGATCCCCTGCGGCAAAGTGCGCCGCACCCAACCGCAGCGCGGCGGCGGCGGTGTCCTCTTCTGCATACGGCTCGAGGGCCATGGCACCGTCTCGCCGCGCCGCCTGATGCGCGAACTCGATCGCCTCGGCGAACCGTCGTTCCTGTTGCGCGATCTGCGAGGCGACCAGCAGACTCTGGCGACGAATCCGGTATCGCATCAATGCGGCCTCGGCCGGCAGGATCGATCCACCGGCAGCGGCCGCGCCGGCAAGTTCGTCTGCGCCTCTTGCCCGCTCGCGCGCGGCGGGCAACGCACCAACCAAGAGCGCGACGTGTGCGCGGGCAACGTTCAGACGCGCCGACTCCAGTGGACCGGCGGCGGCGGCGAGCGGGTCCAGGACCGCGATCACCCGCTCGGCACTCCTGGCGTCTTTCGCCTGGACGTGCCATCGAATCATCATCAAACCGACCGCGATTCGTACCGAAGGCGGACGGCTCTTGTCGACGACCAGCGGCACCAGCGTTGGCAGTGCTCTCCCCACGTCCTCTGTTGCGCCGTCGATGACCGCCGCATGAAAAGACGCCAGCCGCGCGTTGTCCACCGCGAGCGAGCCTGGGCGAAATGCCCGTTCCATTCCCGCGAGACTTCGCGCCAGCCACTCGCGCCCCTCGATACGCCGGCCGTACATATGCAGAAACGTTCCGAGCACCTGCATTTGCCGCAGGACCTCGGGATGTCCCGGCGGCAGGCCGCGCAACGCGTCCACGGCCGCCCGCGTCGATGCCTCGGCCTCGGCCAGATTGCCACGGCGCAGCAGCAAGGTCGCGCGGCTGCCCAACGCGCGGGAACGCATGAGATCCGCGCCCTCGAAATCGCGCATCCAGTCGAGTGCGGCATCGAGTGTGTCCAGCGCCGCCTGCTCTTCCTTCAGTTCGGTGTAGGCGAAGGCGACACGGAGGAGTGCCTGCGCGCGCACGGATGGATTCGCGCCGTTCAATGCCAGCAGGGCGATTCCACGCTTTGCCCCTTCCAGATCGAGGAGCCCGTCGGCGCCCGTTCGTCCGAGCTGCGTGCCGATAAACACAAGCAGGCGCCCGCGGAGAAGCGATCGGCTATCGCCTTTCGCGTCGAGGATGCCGGCGACGACAGCGGCAAGGCGGCGCGCGTCGTCGATCTGCTCCATGTCGCGACGCACCATGGCCTCGCGCAACACCGCCGCGGCGTAGCCCTCGTGTTGCCGGGTAAGCCGCGACTCGGCGAAAGCGACGTTCTCGCGCGCCAGCGCGAGGGCCTGGTCGTCTTCCTGCAGGTTCACCAGAATGTCGATCACCGCGTCATAGAGCTCGGTCTTGGTCTCGGGCTGGTCGTCGAATGAACTGCGCAGCCGGACCACGCCGTCGGCAAGCAGGTCACGCGCGGGTCGGGCTCCCTGCCCCGCGTAGCCGGACGACTCCGGGTCATTTGCCCGGAATACCCCGACCAGGAACTCCTTGATCGCGATGGCGATCGCCCGCTCGCGCTCCGCCCGCATGGCTTCCGCCCTGGCCTGCACCGCGTTCTCGCGGGCAATCCCGGCCTGCCAGAGTGCGGCTGCGCCGCCTATGCCAAGAGCAGCGATAATCGCCGCCGTCGCGCCGGTGGCGAGCCAGTTGCGGCGGACAAATTTTGTCAGACGGTAAGACCGGCTCCCGCGCCGCGCGAGCACGGCCTCGCCACGAAGAAAACGGGACAGATCGCGGCCGAACGCTTCACAGGTCGCGTAGCGTTGTCCGGGTTCCGTGCGCAACGCCTTGGCGAGGATCGCATCGACATCGCCGCGGAGCTCGCGTTGCAGACGCCGCGGCGACACACTTCGCCGGGCCGCGATCTCGGGTGCTCCTCCGGATTCGCTCGCGGTCCGGAAGTCTCCGCTGAGCACGGCGTCCTCGAGGGCGCCCTGGCTGTCTCTTCGCATGCGGTACGGGCGGCGCCCGGCAAGGAGCTCGTACAACACGACGCCCAGGCTGTAGACGTCGCTCGTGATGCCGACCGGATTTCCCGCCACCTGCTCCGGCGACGCGTATTCCAACGTGAGTGGGCGTCCCCCCGCGCGCGTCAACTCGGTCGATTCGAGCGAAGCATCTTGTACGAATTTGGCGATGCCAAAATCAAGCAGCCGCACGTCACCTTCGGGCGTGACATAAATGTTCGTCGGCTTGATATCCCGATGCACGATGAGTTGACCATGCGCGTGCTGGACCGCTGCGAGCACGCGTTGAAAGAGCGCGATGCGCGCCTTGACGGGAAGGCGCTGCTCATCGCAGTAGGCATTGATCGACAGACCTTCGACGTATTCCAGCGCGAGGAAGGGCTGCCCTGTTTCCGACATCCCGGCGTCGTACAGCCGCGCGATGTCCGGATAGTTGAGGCTCGCCAGTATGTCGCGTTCGCGGTGAAATCGATCGTCGAACGAGTCGCCGGTCAGCGTGAGGTGCAGGAGCTTCAATGCGACCACGCGCTTGAAAGTCGCTTCGACGCGCTCGGCGAGCCAGACGACGCCCATCCCGCCCTGACCCAACAATCTGAGGAGGCGGTATCCGGCGATAACCTGTCCGCTCTGCGCGCCGCCGGGACGCGTGCGATCGACGAATCGGGAAAGCGTGGCCCCGGAATACCGGGCCTCGGCTTCGCGGCTCAGCAGTCGTTCGAGGGCCGGTCGGAGCTGCGCTTGTTCGGGCGGAAGCGCTTCAAGCCAGGCGGGACGCGCGATTGGATCGAGCTCCAGCGCGACATCGAGCAGCGAGGAGATCTGGTCCCAGTCCTCCTTTTTGATCTTCATGGCGCAACGGGGCTCGCTTCCAGGCCGTCAATCGTCGGCGAGAACCGTAGCGAGCAGGCGCCGCGCCTTGTCCCAGTGTCGCCGCACCGTGCGGTCGGAAACTCCCAATGCCCGCGCGATCTCTTCCTCCGACAAGCCCGCGAAAAAGCGCATCTCGACTACCCGCGCCAGGTGCTCGTCGAGGGCTCGCAGCTCGTCCAGCGCCGCATCGATCCTGAGGATTTCGTCCTCGCCGGCAGGCGCCGACCCGAGCCCGGTATCCAGCGTGACGTGAATCGCATCGCCACCATGCCGCTGCGCACCGCGTTCGCGCACGTAATCGACGATGACAGAACGAATTACGCGCGCAGCGTAAGCCAGGAAGTACGGGCGATCCTGCGGATCGAAGTTGCCGGCTTTGACGAGGCGAAGGTACGCCTCGTTTACCAGATCGTTGGTCTGGAGAAGCGTTATCTGACCGCTGCGGAAGAGCCGCGAGTGGGCGATGCGCCGAAGGTCATCGACGTTGTCCGCGACCAGGCGCTCGACCCGGGCTTGACGCGCGTCGCACGGCTCGATTTCCTCGCTGTCCATTGGGGCCCGCCCTGATTGCCCACCGGCAGTCGGGGCGCACCGCCCCCATTCGACAGGCAGCGTAACCGCTGCGCCCATGGCGCGCAAGTGGCGGGTGCGGGACGCGGCAGCCGGTGTCCGGATTCGCCGGCAAATTACGTATTAGGACTTTCTTGCGGGACCCTGCCGCGCCGTTTCGCTGAAACGGGATTCACACGTTTGCTGTCCGGTTTGCTCACCGGATGCCGTATTCACAGGTAAGCAGGATTCGCGGCCGCCATGGTGTGGACCAACCGAATGCGGGCCACGGCTTCCTGCGGGACGTGTGCCGAGGACAACGGCGGCGACGCTGGCGCAACCGGCTGATGCCGACGACGACGGCAATTCAACTTCACCTGCACGGAGATTCGTTCATGCAAAAAGTGTCGATTGGGGTTCTCGC
This sequence comes from uncultured beta proteobacterium, assembly GCA_963695725.1. Lineage (GTDB taxonomy): Bacteria > Pseudomonadota > Gammaproteobacteria > Burkholderiales > Casimicrobiaceae > CAIWHR01. Next base: position 116,413 of record CAVOHM010000001.1, on the reverse strand, counting down.
GTTTGCGGCGTTGGCCGCAGTGGTCCCGGTTCAAGCCGCCGATGATCTCGATCGCGCGATCGCCGCGATCGAGGCCTACGACTATCCCCGCGCGTTGCCGCCATTGCGCGCCGCTGCTGCTCAGGGCGATCGCAGTGCCCAGCGGCTGCTGGGCTTCATGTTGCTCCACGGTGAGCAACTCTATCGGGGTATCAACGCTGACCCTACGGAGGCCGTGGCCTGGCTGCGCAAAGCGGCAGCGCTTGGAGACGAGCAGGCGGCGTGGCTCGTGGCGCGTGTCGAGGGCAGGCGAGTCGCGAAGATCGCGCCATGAAGATTGCGCCATTCGCCTTGTCCGGTGCGCTCGCTCGTATTCCGATCCGGCGCCAGTTTCATCTGGAAAGCGAGGGAAGCATGACCCCTTGCGCCGGCATCGGAGATCGCAACACGGATTGCAGTCACTATGGGAGGCTCGCATGAACATCGTTCGCAGGCTTGGCCTGGTCGCGGCATTTGCCATGGCGGGACCTCTGTATGCCCAAGGATGCTCGGGAGGTAACGACGGTGGTACCGACGCGACCGGAAATCAATGCAACGATCCCGTTGCCGTCGATTCGTCCACGGTGGTGCTAAACGGTCCGCTGCCATTGTCCACGAACGGGACAGGAAGATCCGCCAGAGCAAGGCCGGTTTCGGCGGTCGTAGCGCCGAAGCAGCGTCGCTCGGTCACGGCAGCAATGGCACCTGAGGCCGGGAGGGGATCTGCGAAACCGGCTAACGTGGATCCGAGCCCCTGTTCGGGCGGATCGCACGGCGGGATGGACATGACCGGAAACCAGTGCGGCGAGTATCCGGTGGCCGCCCAGCACGCCCTCGCGATCAATGCGCCGAAGCGATAACAGGTACCAAGCTCGATGAGTTCCTCCACGCGTCGGCGGTCGACAACCCGCCACAGCGCACGGACCCCTGGATCGTTGCCCAGAACGGCACGCCGGAAGAAAGCCCGACGCGCCAGCGGGCAGATCTGCGGTCCGCAGCGAAGGCCCAAGTCGTGTTTGCCGACGCGTTTCTTTCTTCGTTAGCCCCCGGGGGCCCACGCGTTGCCGACGGGCAATCGCACGCAGGAGCCAACCACCATGCCTCGAACAGTCGCATCACCGCATGCTTCGATTTCGTTTATAGCCGGCGCAAAGGTGGCGATCCGCGCCGTTGCACGTGGCCTCGAGGTGCTCGCTGCCGAACACACGCTCGCGGAGGACGCAGCAGCGAAATCCACTTTGTTCCGGCAGCGGCGGACCGAACTGCGCTCGCTGTATCTCAAGTCCGATCGCGAAACCGGAAATGTGAGCGATGCAAGCGTCTCGGCTGAGAAACCGGGGGCGGAAGGCGAACGCAACGCAAGCGTCACCGAGGTGCCCCCACGACGCAACCGGTGACTTCCTCGCGATCGTGATAGAGCTGGCGCAACGCCAGCGAATGCGTCACGCGCGCCTTCGCGAGTACATCGCGGATGATCGCCTCGCAGCGGCGCACTTCGTCGTAGCGTTTTTTCATCGGCAGTTTCAGATTGAATATCGCATGTCGCGCACGGCCTTCGCCGATCCAGCGGGCGACGAGTCCCGCGATCCGCGAAGGCTGTTCGACGATGTCGCAGACCATCCAGTCCACGGAGCGCTTCGGCCAGTACGAAAGACCATCCGCGCGCAGATGGGTGACGAGTGGGTCGTCGCGAACGGCGCCCTTCAGCGGTCCGTTGTCGACCGCCACGACGCGCAGGCCGCGATGCGCGAGTTGCCAGGTCCAGCCGCCGGGCGCTGCGCCGAGATCCACCGCGCGCATTCCTGCACGCAACCATTCGGATTCCCGGTCGCCGAGAAATGTGACAATGGCTTCGGCCAGCTTCAGCGTCGAGCGCGACGGCGCGCCGCCGGGCATCCGAAGGCGCGGGATCCCCATCGTCCAGCGACTTGCCCACGGCGCGGCACTTGCGCCCACGTAGGCGTGCGCCCCGTCGGCAAACAGCACGTGGAGATGGGCGGATGGAGGATCGGCGGCGCGATCGTTGGTTGCGCCGATCAGTCCACGCGCCTGCAACGCGGTCGCGAGCCTCGTGATGATCGAGCGAGTGAGCCCCGACAGCTCCTTGCCGTCGTTGGTATCCGCGGTTTCGAGGCGGAGCGAGAATGCGGCGCCGTGTCCTGTTTCGCGGGGCAAGAGACCTACGAGCGGAAACCTGGCGGCGAAATCTTCGATAAGCGCGAGGAGCGGCGCGACGCGATCCGGACGGCCTTTCGCAGAAGCGGGATCGAACAGAGCGTGCGGCCCCGTGCCAAAGAACAGCGAACGGGCGAAGATTGGCGGCGCGCGCTCGAACGCCCGCGGCCAGGACCGCGGCTCGAACCGCCGCAAATGAGCGACGACGAAGCCGCGGCCCGCCGGTGCGTCGACGTCGATCTCGTGGTCGGCGTTGGCGGCAACCCGAAGGAGATCGGTCGCAGCTTCGGGTTCGAAGCCGGCGCGGCAGTGCGCGACCAGCAGGTTCGCCGAAGGACGAGAATCGGTCACGGTCGAACCCCGCCACTTGACATCGATGGCGCGCCGGGCGCGCCTTTGGCGCTCAGACCTTTTCGGGTTCGCGTGTGGTTCGCTTCATCAGCAGCGCCGGCACGGGCCGGCCGTGGCCAAACCCACGGCGCTTCACCGTCGCGGTAGGTGCCGTAAGCGCGGAGTCAGGTGCGGTCGAACTGTCGGCATGCGGTGCCACCGTCGGCTGATCCGGATTGAGCGCGTAGGCGCGCTCGCGCGCGATCCGCGGGTCCTCGCGTGGCGGTCGCGACGCGCGGTCCTCGCTGTGGGGTGAACGGGGCGGACGCGCGGCATGCTCGCCACGGGGCGCACGCGGCGCGCGTTCGGTGCCGATTGCGCGCGGCGAACGTTCGGTACCGGCGGCGCGGGAACTTCGGGGCGCTCGCTCGGCACGCACGGCGGACGGATCGAATCCTTCGGCCGACACGATCTGCACGCTCTTTTTGAGCAGCCGCTCGATTTCGGCGAGATAGCGTTCTTCCTCGGGCGCCACGAAGGAAATCGCCTCGCCCGACGCGCCGGCGCGTCCCGTGCGGCCGATCCGATGGATGTAGTCTTCGGGCACGTACGGCAATTCGTAATTGACGACGAGCGGAAGGTCGTCGATGTCGAGGCCGCGGGCGGCGACGTCCGTGGCGACGAGCACCTGCAGCTTGCCTTCCTTGAACGCCGCGAGCGCTTCCATTCGGGTCTGCTGGCTCTTGTCGCCGTGGATCGCGTCGGTAACGAGGCCATCCTTTTCCAGCTGACGTGCGAGTCGCGACGCGCCATGCTTGGTGCGCATGAAGCAGAGTACCTGATTCAGATTGCGCGACCGGACGAGATGCTCGAGCAATGCGCGCTTGGCCTCCGCGGGCACCTTGTATGCGCTTTGCGACACGGTTTCGGCAGCGGTATTGCGCTTGGCCACTTCGATCAACTGCGGCGCGTTCAGCAACTGGTCGGCGAGCTTCTTGATTTCGCCGGAGAACGTTGCCGAGAACAGCAGGTTCTGGCGCTTCGCGGTGACCGGCAGCAGCGCCATGATCCGCTTGATGTCCGGGATGAAACCCATGTCAAGCATCCGGTCGGCTTCGTCGAGCACGAAAATCTCGACCTGGCCCAGATAGACGCTCTTGTGCTCGATGTGGTCGAGCAGCCGTCCCGGCGTGGCGACGAGAATTTCGACGCCGCCGCGCACGATGGGCAGCTGCTGCTTGATGTCCACGCCGCCGTAGACGACGGTCGAGCGCAGGTTCGTGTACTTGCCGTAGGTGCGGAACGATTCCTCGACCTGCACCGCCAACTCGCGGGTCGGCGTCAGGATCAGCGCGCGCACCGGATGCCGCGCGGGCGAATGGTTGGTATTCGCCATCGGCGCCAGCTTCTGCAGGATCGGCAGGCGCGAAGCCGGCGGTCTTGCCGGTGCCGGTCTGGGCGCCGCCCATGACATCCTTGCCCGCGAGAATGACGGGAATCGCCTGCACCTGGATCGGCGTGGGCGTCGTATAGCCGGCTTCCGCCACGGCCCGCAGCAACTCCGGCCGCAGGTCGAGCTCGGCAAAGCTCGTAGCACTCATAGATGTACCCCCACGCTCGCGGCCTCATTGGCCAATTCGGCCGCTTCGCTGGCCCCCGAGGGACGCCCGTGCGAGCAGGGCGAAGCCAAGGCCCGAAGGGCGCGTCTGCGAGCGCGGGTGGCGGCCAACAACTCGCCGCCGCGAAATTGGCAAGATATTGCGGAGGCCGCGCAATTCGCGCCTTGGGACGGCCCGTCGTCGCTCATGAATACTCCTGGTCGCGGCCCATCCCCCGGGGGATTTCCGGTCCAGGCTGCGGATGTCTGGATTGATGGCGCGAGCGGCGCAGAGCTTAGTGCCCGCTGCGGGTTGGGCGGTGACCGGAACGGCCGCCCGAATACATATTATAGGCTAAGTTTCGGATTTTGCGAATCATTTGTCGCCAGAATCCGCGTTTGCAGGCTATAATGGACGGTTTTCCGCCGGCACTACGGGTTGGCCCGACCGGCGGCACGATAATCTCGGCCCATCACCATGTCCACGCCGCCCAAGGCCCTGCGCAACATCGCGATCATCGCCCACGTCGATCACGGCAAGACGACGCTCGTCGACAAGCTGCTGGTGCAGGCGGGCACGTTCGCGAAGCACCAGCATGTCGCCGAGCGCATGATGGACACGAACGACCTCGAGCGCGAGCGGGGGATCACGATCCTCGCGAAGAACTGCTCGATACGCTACGGTGATACCCACATCAACATCGTCGACACGCCCGGCCATGCCGACTTCGGTGGCGAGGTCGAGCGCGTGCTGGGGATGGTCGACGGCGTCCTGCTGCTGGTCGACGCCGTCGAAGGACCGATGCCGCAGACGCGCTTCGTGACGCTGAAGGCGCTGAAGCTCGGCCTGGCGCCGATCGTCGTCGTGAACAAGGTCGATCGTCCGGGCGCGCGTCCCGAATGGGTGGTCAACCAGACGTTCGAGCTCTTCGACCGGATCGGCGCCACCGAGGAGCAGCTCGATTTTCCCGTGGTGTACGCATCGGCGTTGAACGGCTGGGCGACGCTCGACGTGAGCGTTGCCAAGGTACACTCGGCTCGCCGAAGCCGCCGACATGCGCCCGCTGTTCGAAACGATCCTCGCGCACGTGCCCACTCCGGTGGGCGACCCCGACCTGCCGCTGCAGTTCCAGATTGCCGCGCTCGATTATTCGAGCTACGTCGGGCGGCTCGGCATCGGCCGGATCCGCCGCGGCCGCCTCGCGGCCGGACAGGAGGTCGCCGTATTGAACGGACCGCTCGCCGCCGGGCAGGTTGCGCCGAAGGCGAAGGTCGGGCAGATGCTTCGCGTTCGCCGGAATCGAGCGCGCGCCGGTCGAGTCCGCGCAGGCCGGCGACATCGTGCTCGTCACCGGCATCGACGAACTCGCGATCGGCACGACGCTCGCTTCGGTCGATACGCCCGAGGCGCTGCCGCCGATCATGGTCGACGAGCCGACGCTGTCGATGTATTTCCAGGTCAACACGTCGCCGCTTGCGGGTCGCGACGGCAAGTACGTGACCTCGCGCAACCTGCGCGACCGCCTCGCGAAAGAGATGCTGACCAATGTCGCGCTGCGCGTCGACGACACCGGCGACACCGACTCTTTCCTGGTGTCCGGGCGCGGTGAACTGCATCTGACGATCCTGATCGAGAACATGCGCCGCGAGGGTTTCGAGCTTGCGGTATCGCGGCCGCGCGTCGTGCTGCGCGAGATCGACGGCGTCGTCAGCGAGCCGTTCGAGCTCTTGTCGGTCGATGTCGAGGAGATGCACCAGGGCGCGGTGATGGAGGCGCATCGGTCCGCGTCGCGGCGACCTGACCAACATGGAATCGGACAGCCGTGGCCGCACGCGGCTCGAATACCGGATTCCGGCGCGCGGGCTGATCGGCTTCCAGGGCGAATTCATGAACCTGACCCGCGGCACCGGGCTCATGAGCCACGTGTTCGACGGCTACGCGCCGCTGAAGGGCGACATCCCGGAGCGGCGCAACGGCGTGCTGATCTCGCAGGAGGACGGCGAGGCCGTCGCGTACGCGCTCTGGAAGCTGCAGGAGCGCGGGCGGATGTTCGTGTCGCCCGGCGACAAGCTGTACGAGGGCATGGTGATCGGCATCCACAGCCGCGACAACGACCTCGTCGTCAATCCCGATCAAGGGCAAGCAGCTCACCAACGTCCGCGCGTCCGGCAAGGACGACGCGATCGCGCTGACCCCGCCGATCGAGCTCACGCTCGAATACGCGGTCGAGTTCATCGCCGACGACGAGCTGGTCGAAGTGACGCCCAAGTCGATCCGCATCCGCAAGCGCCTCCTGAAGGAACACGAGCGGAAGAAGGCCAGCCGCGAGGCGGCGTGATGCGATTTGTGCCGATGCCGTGTGGCGTCGCGCTGATGCTGACGGGTCCGCGCATCGCCGGACCTCCGGCTAGTACTGCGTGCGGTCGTGATCGCGCCTCGTCATCGCGTTGTCTCGGCGCTAGCCGACCCACCGATTGTGCTCGCCGTGATCGCGCGTGTTGTGGCGCGTGGCCGTGCTCGCGCGGAGCCGCGTGGACGAGCGCCGCAAGCGGCACACGCGAGGCCGCGGAATTGCGGACGCGGCTCGAGGTGCTCACGGCCGGGAACGCCGATTTCGAGCGCGACCTGCGGCAGGACCTCGCCAACGCCCGCACCGAGCAGGCGGCCGCCGCGCAGACCGCGCGGACGGAACTTGGCGCGACGCTTGCGCAGCAGGCGCAGACGCTGCAGCAGCAGTTGACGGGGATCGCGGGAACGCAGGTCGAGCAGCTGAAACATTTTGGCGACCGGCTCTCGGAGCTCACGACAACGAGCGCGCAGCGCCTCGAAGCCGTGCGCGTGACGGTCGAGCAGCGCCTCGACGTGTTGCGCAACGAGAATGCGCAGAAGCTCGACCAGATGCGCGCGACCGTCGACGAAAAGCTGCAGACCACGCTCGACGAGCGGCTCGGCCAGTCGTTCAAGCAGGTGTCGGACCGGCTCGAACAGGTGCACAAGGGACTGGGGGAAATGCAGACGCTGGCATCCGGTGTAGGCGACCTGCGTCGCGTCCTGACCAACGTCAAGAGCCGTGGTGGCTGGGGCGAGGTCCAGCTCGGCGCATTGCTCGCCGAATTGCTGACACCGACGCAATACGCGCAGAACGTCGCCACGCGCCCCGGCAGCAAGGAACGCGTCGAGTTCGCGGTGAGGTTTCCGGGACGCGGCGACGACGGCGCGCCGTGCTGGCTCCCGATCGACGCCAAATTTCCGCTCGAGGACTATCAGCGGTTGCAGGACGCGATCGAAAACGCCGATGTCGCCGCGGTCGAGGCGAGTCGCAGGGCGATGGAGACGTTTTTCAAGGCCGAGGCGAAATCGATCCGCGACAAGTACATCGAGCCCCCGCACACGCTCGATTTCGCGATCCTGTTCGTGCCGACCGAAGGGCTCTACGCCGAGGCGGTGTCGCGCCCCGGTCTTGCCGATGCGCTGCAGCGCGACTATCGCGTGATGCTCGCGGGCCCGATGAACCTCCAGGCCATGCTGAACAGCCTTCAGCTCGGATTCCGCACGCTGGCGATCGAACAGCGCTCGACGGAGGTGTGGCGGGTGCTGGGCGCGGTCAAGACGGAGTTCGGCAAGTTCGGCGAAATCCTCGCCAGGACCAAGGAAAAACTCGACCAGGTCGGCAGGACGATCGACGACGCCGGACGCAAGAGCACGACGATCGCGCGGAAGCTCCGCGACGTCGAGGCGTTGCCCGAGAACGAAGCGGATCGCCTGCTGACCGGAGACGCGCCGAGTCGCCTGCTCGACGGCGATGCCGCTGACGTTCCCAGGGACTGACGCGGAGGCCGGTGATGTTCGAGGCGCTTGCGCGCTGGCGGCAACGCCGAATCCTCTCGAGCGCCGCGCTCCCCGATGCGCTGTGGCGCGAGGCCGTCGGACTGCTTCCCTTTCTTTCGGGCTACAGCGACGACGAGCTCGCGCGCCTGCGCGCGATGGTCGTGCTCTTTCTGGATGCCAAAGCGATCGTCGGCGCGCGCGGCCACGCCGTCACGCCATTGCAGCGCGTGATCATCGCCATCCAGGCCTGCGTGCTGGTGCTCGAACTCGACCTGGCGCTCTACAGCGGTTTCGAAAACGTGATCGTCTATCCCGGCGAATTCGTTCCCGGACTGGGAATGGGAGGACGAGGCGGGGGTCGTGCACCGGAACGACGGACCGCTTGCGGGAGAAGCGATGCCGGGCGGACCGGTGGTGCTGTCCTGGCCCGATGTAGCGGCCAGTGCCGATTGGGAAGGCGCCGGCATGAATCTCGTCATCCATGAATTCGCGCACAAGATCGACATGCGCAGCGGCGAAGCCAACGGCTGCCCGCCGCTGCCCGCGGGGATGCGGCAGGACGTCTGGAAGGCAACGCTGACCGTGGCCTACGACGATTTCTGCGCGCGGGTCGACGCCGGCGAGGACACGGCGATCGATCCGTACGCGGCGGAGAACCCGGCCGAGTTCTTCGCCGTGCTGTCCGAGGTCTTCTTTGCCGAGCCGTCATTGCTGCGGCAGGAGTACCCGGACGTCTACGCGCAGTTTGCCGCGCTCTACCGGCAGGATCCGGTGGCGCGGCTGGCGCGGGAATAAACGCCGTTGCCCCGCTGTTGACGGTCGCGGGCGGCATGCCAAACGAGGCAAGGCTCCCGGACCTGGTTCGGTCCTGGCGCGTGTTGAACTTTCCGGCGGGCAGCGTATCCTATGCCGCGGCCGGCAGGAGCCTCGGCAAGGTTCGCCGGAACCGAAAAATTACTTTGCGGCTGCGAAGCCGGTGTTTGTCAACTGAGGAGGCATCACAATGATTCGGAAGACCACGCTGTTTGTTGCGACGCTGTTCGCTGCCGGGACGGCGTTCGCGTTCCATTGTCCGCAGGACATGAAAAAAATCGACGAAGCCATGGCCAAGAATCCGAAGCTCACGGCCGCGCAGATGGACGAAGTCAAGAAATACCGTGCCGACGGCGAGGCGCTGCACAAGGCCGGCAAGCATCAGGAGTCGCTCGACACGCTCGCCAAGGCGGAGAAGATCCTCGGCATCATGTAATTGCCGCGATATAATGCATTGGAACCGGCGCGGACCTCCGCGCCGGTCTTTTTTTCTTGCACGGCATGCTTGGCGCGTGCCCGATTCGGATACGCCGGCGGACGGCTGAGAATAGTGGTGGAGCATGCAAGACGATGAGCGGATGACCCACGCGCGCGCCGCGATGTTGCTGGTTGCTGCGTGCGTCCTCTGGAGCACCGCCGGAGTCGTCACGCGCCTTCTGGAACGGACGCCGAGCTGGGAAGTCGCCTTTTGGCGCAGCTTTTTCGCGGCGATCTCGATGGTCGGGATCCTCGTATTCACAAGGCGCCGCGCCGCCTGGACGGCGGTGCGGACCGCCGGCTGGCCCGGCGTCGTCTCCGGCGCGATGTTCGGCACGATGTTCACGTGCTTCATGCTCGCCGTGACCCGGACCACCGTTGCCAATACGCTGGTCGTGAACAGCCTGTTCCCGGTATTTGCCGCACTCCTCGCCTGGCTCGTATTGGGCGCACGGCCACCCGCGCACACCTGGATTGCGATCGCCGCGGCCGTTGGCGGCATGGCCTGGATGTTCGCCGCGGGGCTTGGTTCCGGTCTTGCCGGCACGCTCATCGCGTTCGCGATACCGATCGCGGCAGCCGTCAACGTCATCACGCTGCGCAAATGGGGACGTGCCGTCGATCTCGCGCCGGCGGTTCTGCTCGGCGGCCTCTTCTCGGCGTTGGTCGCATTGCCGTTCGCGCTGCCGTTCCAGGCGAACGCGCACGACCTCTCGTGGCTCGCCGCACTCGGTATGTTTCAGCTTGCCGTGCCGTGCATGATGCTGGTCGTCGCGAGCCGGCACCTGCCGCCCGCCGAAGTCGCGCTGCTCGCGCTGCTGGAAGTCGTGCTCGGTCCGATCTGGGCGTGGCTCGGTGTCGGAGAGCGGCCAGCCGCAGCGACCCTGACCGGCGGCGCGGTTGTGTTAATGGCGATCGCGGGCAACGAAATGATCGCGCTGTACGGGCCCGCGAAATTCCGCCGCGTGCGTGCCGTCTCGTAGCCTCACGCGGACGGAACGCGCTGCGCGCTCTTCGGCCGGAACGCATTGCAGACATCGTCGTTCGTCTCGATGTACGGGCCGCCGATGAGATCGATGCAATAGGGAACGGCGGGAAACACACCATCGAGCGTTTCCTTGATCGCCTTCGGTTGTCCGGGCAGATTGAGGATCAGCGCGCGGCCGCGCACGACGCCCACCTGCCGCGACAGGATTGCGGTCGGCACGTACTTGAGGCTCACCTGCCGCATCTGCTCGCCGAATCCCGGCAGCACTTTGTGCGCGACGGCGAGTGTGGCTTCGGGCGTCACGTCGCGCGGCGCGGGGCCGGTGCCCCCGGTGGTCAGCACCAGATGCGCGCCGACCGTATCGACGAGATCGACGAGCGTGCGCTCGATTTGCGACTGTTCGTCGGGAATAAGCCGGCTCTCCATCCGCCACGGTGATCGCAGCGCCGCGGTGAACCAGTCGGTGAGGGCGGGAATGCCCTTGTCCTCGTAGACGCCTGACGACGCCCGATCGGAAATGGACACGAGGCCGATCAGCAGCGATTCCATGGGGATCCTTTCGTCATGAACGTTCGTTGGGCGGCGGTGATCCGTGGCATCGGACGCTCAGGTCGGTTCCGGATCGAGTGCCTTCAATGCGCGAAAGAGTTCGCGATACGCACGCGGCGGTTGGCCTCGATCTCGTTCCTCGCGTGCCCTGGCGATCAGTGCACGCAGCCGCGAACGGTCGACGTGCGGTTTCGTCGCCGCCAGCAGATCGAGCGCGGCGGGGTCGGCGATGCAGCCGATCGCGCCATTGTTCGAGCGCGTGCTGCCGCGCCGAGTCGACGGCATGCCCGTGCGCCCAGAGTTCCAGACGCCGCCGGATGGGCTCGGGGTCGACGTCGCGCATCAGCTTGCCGACATACTGCAATTGCCGCTTGCGCCCGCCCCATGCCGTGATCGAGCGCGCCGCGACGATCGCGTCGACCAGGCGGTCGGGCAACGCGGCTTCGACCGCCAGCTCGCCGAGGCGTTTTGGATCGAGCCCGATCAGCGCCTCGCCCATATCCTGGAGCGCATGCATTTCGGCCTTGCGCCGGGTCTTGGACGGCGGAAGGTCATCCGGCCCGGCAGATTCGGGGGCCGCGTCGGCATGCAAACCGCCGCGCGGGCGTCGGTGGTCTCGTTCGTCGGGCCGTGGCATCGTTCTGGCGGAAAAAGTCGGGAGGGCGCGTGCGCTCGAGCGTTCAGACGGATTCCCTTTGCTATGATAGCCGAGCGAGCATCCCCGGCTCCGTCGCGCAATGGCGATTCCACCGCAGAGCCCGTCGATGACCCCCATCACCCCATCCGTGTCAACGCCGCCTACCCGCGCCAACGGGCACCCAGGTCCGCAGCGCCGCAACGGCGAACGCTTTCCGCTGCCGTCCGGCGAAATCGGGCGCGTCGCCGAAGCCGTGCTCGCTGCTGCAAAATCGGGCGGGGCATCTGCTGCCGAGACCGAAGTTTCGCAGGCCGTCGGCCAGAGCGTCACAGTGCGCCGCGGCGAAGTCGAGACCGTCAGCGTACAACCGCGACAAGGGTATCGGGGTCACGGTCTATCTCGGGCAACGACGCGGGCACGCGAGCACGCGCTGACTTCTCCGCTGACGCCGTGCATGCCGCGGTCGGCAAGGCGCTCGCCATCGCGCGTCACACGGCGGACGATCCCGCCGCAGGTCTGGCGGATCCGGATCGGCTCGCCCGCGTCATTCCGGATCTTGATCTCTACGACCCGTGGGAGCTGGCCGGTCGAGGAGGCCGTGGAGAAAGGCCGCGAGGCCGAAGCCGCCGCGCTTGCCGTCGATCGCCGGCTCACTAATACCGAAGGCGCGACCGTTGCCTGGAACGAATCGGAGTTCGTCTACGCGAACTCGAACGGATTCCTCGGCGGGTATCGCACGACACGGCATCACATCGACTGTGCGGTGATCGGCGATCCGGGCGATGGGGGCCCCATGCAGCGCGACTACTGGTACACGGCGGGACGCGGCGTGACCGACCTGCAGCCGGCGTCGGAGGTCGGACGCATCGCCGGCGAGCGTACCGTGCGCCGGCTTTCCGCGCGCAAGCTCGGCACGGTCGAATGCCCGGTGCTCTTCGAGGCGCCCGAGGCCGCGGACTTGATCGGCGCATTCGTCGGCGCGGTGTCGGGCGGCGCGTTGTACCGGAAGTCCTCGTTCCTGCTGGATTCGCTCGGCACGCAGGTATTCTCGCCGCAGGTTTCGATGCGCGAGGAGCCGCATATCCCGCGTGCCCGCGGCAGCGCGCCGTTCGACAACGAGGGTGTCGCGACCACGCCGCGCGACGTCGTGCGGGATGGCATCGTGCGCGGCTATTTCCTCGGCAGCTACTCGGCGCGCAAGCTTGGCATGGTCACGACCGGCAACGCCGGCGGCAGTCACAATCTGGTGATCGCGCACGGCGACGACGATCTGGCCGCGCTGATGCGAAGAATGGGCCGCGGCCTGTTCGTCACCGAGCAGCTGGGGCAGGGCGTCAACCCCGTGACCGGCGATTATTCGCGCGGGGCCGTCGGCTTCTGGATCGAGGATGGCGCCATCGCATTCCCCGTCGAGGAGATCACGATCGCCGGCAACCTCAAGGAAATCTTCCGCGACATCGTCGCGATCGGCCGCGATGTCGATCGCCGCGGGTCGCGTCACACGGGATCGATCCTGATCGGGCGCATGACCGTGGCCGGGCACTAGAATGAACGGCCCCCACGCTCACCACGTTCGCTGCCCCCCGGGCGGGCGCTGACCTGGCGCCGGATTCGAATCATTCCCGCCATGCTCGAACCCGCCCTCACCTGGATCCGGTCGCTGAAGGATCCGTTCCGCAACGCGAGCGCGGCCGCGCAATGGATCGCCGCGTTGCCGGCGGCGGACACGATGGCGCTGCAGAAGGAGGCGCTGGAACTCGTCGCGAAATTTCCCGGCTCCCGTCGCTTCGCCGGCCCGGCCCAGGCCGAGGCCCTTCTGCGGATCGACGCCAGGCTCGAACCCGTCCTGGGTCAGCTCGCGCAGCAATATACGACGAACTATCAGAAGAGCACCGACGTCGAGACGCGCCTTTGGCACGGGGTCTTCGATCTGGTCAAGGCGTTTTCCGCGGCGTACGGTGCCGTGCTCCAGGCAGGCCATCCGCGCGCCGACCACAAGCGCTGGCACGCCGTCTTGCCGTGGATCCTGATTCGTCTCGTCCACTACAAGGGCATCGACGGCAAGTTCCGGCTGTTCCGCTACGGCACGTGGGTTCCGGCACAGTGGAGAGAATTCCACGAACTCTACGAGTTTGCGCGGGCGCGCGGCTGGCAGCGCAACGAACTCTCCTACGGCACCGGCGTGTTCGCCCGGCCTGGCGTGTGCGTCGAGCAGGAGTACGTGAAGACGCTGCTGCTCATGCGTCTCGATTCGGGCAATTTCACGCCGGACCAGGTCGAATGGGTAACGCGACAACTCGACGCCTGGGCCGCCTCGCTGACGCTCGTTCCGCCGCCGGGCGCGGGAGCGGGTTTCTTCGTCGACCTGACCGGATCGCAGGGACTGCGGCGCCGGGAAAAGGTGCCGGCGGGCGACCGTATCCTGCTGCTCGATGCCGGCCCGGTCTACACGCAGATCGTCGAGCGGATGCGATCGCTTCCGGAGCGTGACGAAGGCACGTCGCGGCAGGACGATCCGCCGCCGCGCGAACAGCGTCTCCTGCTGATGCGGCTTGCTTCGCTGTTTGGTCCGGACGCGATCGGTCAATCGCCGCGGGCGACGCGGTTCACGACGGATGCCGAGGTCCGCGTCGTCGTGGGACTGCGCCCCGCTCACGCGCGCCATTGCCGAGATCGAGCGTCTGCCCGAGGTCGCGCGCGCGACGCCCGGAGTGGCAGCGAGCTACGACGAAGTCACCGAAATGATCGGCCCGAGCGCCGGTCCGGAATCCATCGCGCGTCGGATTCGTGGCGTGGTCTGGAAGATGGACGATCGCAGCGACACCGGATGCCGGCTCACCGCGCCGGCAAAGGAAGCGCCCGCGAAATTAGGCGAGCTCCTGGCGCTCAAGGAAGGCGATACGTGGGCGCTTGCGGTCGTGCGCCGGATGCAGCGGCACCAGGTCGACGAGACGACGGTTGGCGTCGAGATCGTGGGCCGCCGGCTCGTGCGCGTGTTGCTGCGCAACTGGGTGACCCCTACCGATGCCGGTCGCACGGGAGCGGACAGGCCGTTCTTCGGCATCTACCTGCCCGCGCATCCGGAGAACCGGCAGATGGCGCAGCGCAGCCTGATCGGCCCCGATGAGCGCTTCGTCACCGGGGGAATGGTCGAACTCGATACCGGCGGCGCGCGCTACCTGATCCGCTTTACGCAGACGCTCGAGCGACAGCCGGGCTGGGCGTGGACGCTGTTTTCGGCAGTGCGTAAGTTGACGCCCTGACCGGGGTCCGCCACGGGTGACTCGCAACCGATTGAGGCAGGGACCCGCGGGATTCGGAGCACAGGGACGAGATTGCTCGCATGTGAGCGCAGAGGACAGGGAGCCGTCGCCTCTGGCGCCCACCCCGAAATGGGATAGAATCCTCGCCGAGCAGGCGAACTGCGGATCGCGTTCATCCTGCCGTAGCCGTATCCATGGTTGCCGATTGACGGACGGTTCGTCCTGATGGTCGGTCGGCCGGACTTCATCCCAACGAGGAGAATTTCATGGAACGTCGTTCCTTCCTGAAAAATACGGGACTTGCCGGCATTCTCGCCGCCGGATCCGCGCCGGCATTTGCGCAGACGCCGACCGTCAAGTGGCGCTGCCAGTCGAGCTTCCCGAAGTCGCTCGACACGATCTTCGGCGCGGGCGAGGTCATGACCAAGACCGTCAGTGACGTGACCGGCGGCAAATTCCAGATCCAGCTCTTCGCCGCGGGCGAAATCGTTCCCGGCCTGCAGGTCGCCGACGCGGTGCAGGACGGCACCATCGAGTGCGGCCACACCGCGCTCCTACTACTACTTCGGCAAGGATCCGACGTTCGCGTTCGGCACGGCCATTCCGTTCGGCATGAACCAGCGGCAGTTCGACGCGTGGTGGTACATCGGGGGCGGCGAGCAGCTGTTCAACGAGTTCACCAAGGACTTCGGCATCACGGCCATCCTGTGCGGCAACACCGGCGCGCAGATGGGCGGCTGGTATCGCAAGGAGATCAAGACGGTCGACGACCTCAAGGGGCTCAAGTTCCGCATCGGCGGCTTCGCGGGCCAGGCGCTGGCCAAGCTCGGCGTCGTGCCGCAGCAGACTCGCCGGCGGCGACGTCTACCCGGCGCTCGAGAAGGGCACGATCGACGCCGCCGAGTGGGTCGGTCCCTACGACGACGAGAAGCTCGGCTTCAACAAGGTCGCCAAGTTCTACTACTACCCCGGCTGGTGGGAAGGCGGCCCGGCACTGCATATGTTCTGCGGCAACAAGGCCTACGACGAGCTGCCGCCGGAGTTCAAGGCGGCGCTGCGCGCCGGCTGCGCCGAGGGCAACACCTGGATGATGGCGAAGTACGACGCGGCAGAATCCGCCGGCGTTGCGCCGCCTGGTCGCCGCCGGCACGCAGCTGCGCCCGTTCTCGAAGGCGATCATGGACGCGTGCTACAACGCGGCGCAGGAAGTGTACGCCGAGACGAACGCGGCAGAACGCCAAGTTCAAGAAGATCTACGACCACTACACGGCGTTCCAGAAGGAGCAGATCCTCTGGTTCCGCGTCACCGAGAACACGTTCGACAACTACATGGCGACGGTCAGGGCAGACGCCGGCGAAGAAATAGCGTCGGCGTCAGCGCCGGTCCTTGCCGAGCCCCGCCGCGTGCGGGGCTTTTTTTTCGGGCGCCGCCGCGTCACTTCGCCTTGAGGGCGTCCTCGAGCGACTTGTTGGCCTCGGCGGCGGCGTCCTCCTGCTGCTTCAGCATGTCCTGCAACGGATCGCCCGACTTGTCGGCCGGTTCCTTCGCCGCATCGGTGCCCTTGCTCATGCCGGGGAACTGGACCGGGGGCGGCGCCCCGAAATCCGTCATCGGAATTTCGATCTGGATCTTCCGTGGATCCACTGTCGACGCGTCGTCCTTGTAGACCAGCACCATCTGCGGGAAAAGGATGACGATCCCGACCATGATGACCTGGATGATCACGTAGGGCACGGCGCCCCAGTAGATCTGCATCGTCGTGATCGGCGCCATGATCTTGCCGGTCAGCTTGTCCGACGTATTCCTTGGCCGGCGCGACGCTGCGCAGGTAGAACAGCGCAAAGCCGAACGGCGGATGCATGAACGATGTCTGCATGTTGATCGCGAGCAGCACGCCGAACCAGATGATGTCGATGCCAAGCTTCTCCGCCACGGGCCCGAGCAATGGCACGACGATGAACGCCAGTTCGAAGAAATCGAGGAAGAACGCAAGCAGGAACACGAGGATGTTGACGACGATAAGGAATCCGATCGGGCCGCCCGGCAGCCCCGACAGAAGATGCTCGACCCACACGTGGCCGTTGACGCCGTAAAACGTCAGGCTGAACACGCGCGCGCCGACCAGGATGAAGACGACGAACGCCGTGAGTTTGGCGGTCGCGTCCATCGCCTGTTTCAAGAGCTTGAAATCGAGGCGCCGGCGCGCCACTGCCATGATCAGTGCGCCCGACGCGCCCATCGCGCCGCCTTCGGTCGGTGTCGCGACGCCGAGGAAGATCGTGCCGAGCACGAGAAAGATGAGCGCGAGCGGCGGAATCAGCACGAACGTCACCCGCTCGGCGATCTGCGAGAGCAGCCCCATTCTCGTGACCCTGTTGAGGACCGCGGCGAAGAAGGCCACTGCCACGGCCACGCTGGCGCAGAGGACAATGCGCTCGTCCATCGCGGTGTCGGGCTTGTACTTGTTGAAGTACTGGAACCAGAATGCGACTCCGGTCGCGACGGACAGCGCGACCAGCACGACCAGCGATCGCGTTCCCGGTGAGCCGTCGGGCTCGCGGATCGTCCGGGCCTCCTTGGGCAGCGCGGGTACCCACTCCGGCTTGACGAAGGTGGTGATCAGGATGAAACCGGCATAGAGGCTTGCCAGCACGAGGCCAGGGATGAAGGCGCCGGCATACATGTCGCCGACCGAACGGCCGAGCTGGTCGGCCATGACGATCAGGACGAGGGACGGCGGAATGATCTGCGCGAGCGTGCCCGATGCCGCGATCGTGCCCGCCGCAATTCGCCGGTCGTAGCCGTAGCGGAGCATGATCGGCAGCGAGATCAGCCCCATCGAGATCACGCTGGCCGCCACGACGCCGGTCGTCGCCGCGAGCAGCGCGCCGACGAAGATCACCGCATAGGCAAGGCCGCCGCGGATCGGGCCGAAGACCTGCCCGATCGTGTCGAGCAGGTCCTCGGCCATGCCCGAGCGTTCGAGGATCAGCCCCATGAACGTGAAGAACGGGATCGCGAGGAGCGTGTCGTTCGACATGATCCCCCACAGGCGCTCCGGCAGCGCGCCGAAGAGCGCCGGCGACAGCAAACCGAGTTCGATCCCGATCAGGCCGAAAATGATGCCATTGGCGGCGAGCGCAAACGCGACCGGGTAGCCGAGCAGCAGCAGCACGACCAGTGCCGCGAACATCAGAGGCGCCATGTTGGCGATCACGAATTCGCTCATGCTGGCGTCCCGTGTGTGCGCGCCATCGGTAGCGTGCCAAGCGCGCCTCGGTCGTCGGCAAGCCCCTCCGCGCGGCGGCGGATATCCGGGTGGTGTGCGGCGCCCGCGACCGGCTGCCTCATGCCTTGTCTCCGCGTTCCCGAAGAATGGCCTCGGCGAGCGCTTTCTCCACTTCGGCGGGATCGTGCTTGATGTTCGGGTCCGGCCCTTGTCCCCGAAGATGCGCAACGAGCTTGATCAGCTGCGAGATGCCTTGCAGCGCCAGCAGGAAAAAGCCTACCGGAACCAGCAGCCGCGCCGGCCAGACGATGAGCCCGCCGGCGTTGCTCGACATTTCGCCGATATCC
The DNA here is from genome assembly GCA_963695725.1 of uncultured beta proteobacterium. GTDB lineage: Bacteria > Pseudomonadota > Gammaproteobacteria > Burkholderiales > Casimicrobiaceae > CAIWHR01. The sequence continues at coordinate 98,160 of CAVOHM010000001.1, read as the reverse complement.
CACGAGCGCATGAACACGGTCCACGACAGATTCATGATGATCAGCCGCCATCGGCAGCAGGAAGAACAACGTGCCGAACACGTCGATCCACGCCTGCGCGCGGTTCGACAAGCGTCCCGCGATGACGTCGATGCGGATGTGTTCGTTGCGCAACAGCGTATAGGGCGCGCACAGCAGGAAGATCGCCGAGAACATGTACCACTGCGCTTCGAGAAAGGCGTTCGAACTCATGTCGAACGCCTTGCGCACGATGGCGTTGGCGGCGCTGACCAGCACTGCGGCGAGCACCAGCCAGAGAAGGCTGCGGCCGACGAATGTGTTGATGCCGTCGATCGCGCGGGAAAGAGCGAGCAGGGCTTTCACGTGACCTCCGTTCCGAAAACGGCTGCGGCTGCGCCGGCACGATTCGCGTCTCGTGCGCTCGTGGTGACGGGGCGTCCGGCCGGGCGATTATAGGCGGATTGTCCGCTGCGGGCATCCGGCTAGCGCGACCTGCCGGATCGCCGCGTCCGAGGCGGCGAGACGCCGGGACCCGCGCCGGTAGCCGAGGGGGCGATGCTAGAATGGACACCTCAGCCGGAAGCCGCCGCCCCCATGTTCCATCGTTCGCATACCATCGCCCAGGCCGATCCGGAACTCGCGGCCGCCATCGCCGCCGAGAATCGGCGGCAGGAAGAGCACATCGAGCTGATCGCGTCGGAGAACTACGCGAGCCCGGCCGTGATGGCGGCCCAGGGCTCGCAGCTCACGAACAAGTACGCCGAGGGCTATCCGGGCAAGCGCTACTACGGCGGTTGCGAGCACGTCGATGTCGCCGAGCAGCTGGCGATCGACCGTGCCAGGAAGCTCTTCAACGCCGACTTCGCGAATGTCCAGCCGCATTCCGGGGCGCAGGCCAACCAGGCGGTGTTCTTCGCGGCGCTCAAGCCCGGCGACACGATCCTCGGCATGAGCCTGCCGCACGGCGGACATCTGACGCACGGCTCGCCGGTCAACGTCAGCGGCAAGTGGTTTCATGTCGTCGCCCTACGGCCTCGATCCGGAGTCCGAGCGCATCGACTACGATGCGGCCGAGCGGCTGGCGCACGAGCACAAGCCGAAGCTCATCATCGCCGGCGCGTCGGCGTATTCGCGCGTGATCGACTGGAAGCGCTTTCGCGCGATCGCCGATGGCGTCGGTGCGCGCCTGATGGTGGACATGGCGCACTACGCGGGGCTCGTTGCGGCGGGCGTCTATCCAACGCCGGTCGGCATCGCCGATTTCGTGACCAGCACGACGCACAAGACGCTGCGCGGACCGCGCGGCGGGCTGATTCTCGGCAACGCCGAACACGAAAAGGCCGTCAATTCGGCGGTGTTCCCGGGGCTGCAGGGCGGACCGCTGATGCACGTGATCGCGGCCAAGGCCGTCGCGTTCGGCGAGGCGCTGGGCAAGGATTTCCGGCACTACCAGCAGCAGGTGCTGGACAACGCGCGCGTGCTGGCCAGGGTGCTGCAGGAGCGCGGCCTGCGCATCGTCTCCGGCGGCACCGACTGCCACATGTTTCTCGTCGATCTTCGCGCGCAAGAAAATCACGGGCAAGGATGCCGAGGCCGCGTTGTCGAAGGCGCACATCACCTGTCAACAAGAACGCCATACCCAACGACCCGGAGAAGCCGTTTGTCACTTCCGGCATCCGGCTCGGCAGCCCGGCGATCACGACACGCGGCTTTACCGAGCTCGAGACCGAGGAGCTCGCGCATCTGATCGCCGACGTGCTCGACGCGCCGGGGGACGCCGCCGTGCTCGCCCGCGTTCGCGGCGGAGCAAGCGCTCTGACCCACAAGTTCCCGGTTTACGGATGAACAGGGCCTGACCTCCGGCCATGAAGTGCCCGTTCTGCGGCAACACGGATACGCAGGTCATCGACTCGCGCGTATCGGAGCCCGGTGGTTCGATTCGCCGCCGCCGCCGTTGCGCGGGATGCACGAAGCGCTTCACCACCTACGAGACCATCGAGCTGCGGCTGCCGCAGGTCGTCAAGACCAACGGCACGCGCTTCGACTTCGATGTGATGAAAGTCCGCAATGGCTTTCAGCGCGCGCTGCACAAGCGTCCGGTGCCGACGGAATTGGTCGATCAGGCGGTGGACCGCGTGATCTCGCGGGTGCTGGCCCTCGGTGAGCGCGAGATACCGTCCCGGCAGATTGGCGAGATGGTGATGCAGGAACTCTACGTGCTCGACAAGGTTGCGTACATACGCTTTGCATCCGTGTATCGCAGTTTCCAGGACGTCTCCGACTTCAGGGACGCGCTCAAGGAAGTCGAGGCGCCGGGCAAGCGCAATAAGTAGGGTCAGAGTCGACTTTTCCCGGAAAAGGCGGGATCCGGCGCGACTCGTGGCAGACCATTTTCTCGTTACCGATGGTGAAAAAAGTCGAGTCTGACCCTACATTCTTTGCCGACCGCGCGTACATGGCGCGCGCGCTCGCGCTGGCCGGGAACGGCCTCTACACTGCGACGCCGAATCCGCGGGTTGGCTGCGTTATCGTGCGGGACGGTGCGGTCATCGGCGAAGGCTGGCACGCGCGCGCGGGCGAAGCGCATGCTGAAGTAAATGCGCTGGCGGACGCGCGGACGCGCGGGATCGATCCGCGCGGCGCCACGCTCTATGCAACACTCGAACCTTGCAACCACGCGGGCCGCACGCCAGCCTGCACCGATGCCGTGATCGCAGCCGGGATCGGCCGCGTCGTCGCGGCGATGGTCGACCCAAATACGGGAGCCGCGGGCGGCGCCGCCCGCTTGCGCGCCGCCGGAATCGCCGTGGATTGCGGTTTGCTGGAAGACGAGGCGCGCGAACTCAACATCGGCTTCGTGTCGCGCGTGACGCGCGGGCGCCCCTGGGTGCGGATGAAAGCGGCCGCCAGTCTCGACGGCCGCACCGCGCTTGTTTCCGGCGCATCGCAGTGGATCACCGGAGACGCCGCACGCGCGGATGGCCACCGCTGGCGCGCGCGTGCCTGCGCGATTCTGACCGGAATCGGCACCGTGCGGCAGGACGATCCGCAACTCACCGTGCGCGCCGTCGCCACCAGTCGGCAGCCGCTGCGCATCGTCATCGACCGCCACGCGCAGACCCCGCCGTCCGCGCAGGTGCTCGCGGGGGACAACGCGCTCATCGTGACGGCCGGCGAACGCAATGCGCGCTGGCCGGCCGGTGTGGAAGTGCTGATGCTGCCGGACGCGGAACGCCGCGTCGACCTTTCGGCGCTCATGCAGGCATTGGGCGCGCGCGGCATCAACGAACTTCACGTCGAGGCGGGCGGCAAGCTCAACGGCGCGTTGCTCGAGGCGGGAATGGTCGACGAACTCCTGCTCTACCTGGCGCCGTGTCTGCTCGGGGATCCGGCGCGAGGCGTCGCCGAATTCAGGACCGGCCTCGCGCGGCTTTCCGACCGAGTTGCGCTGGTGCTCCACGACGTCGCGCGGGTCGGCGATGACCTGCGCGTGCTGGCGCGCGTGGTGCAGGCCAAGATCTGATGTTTACCGGCATCGTCCAGGCGAAAGGACGCATCGCCGCCGCGGAAAAAATGGGCGACGGCCTGCGCATCGCCGTCGATATCGGTCTCGCCGATGTCGCGGACGTCGCGGTGGGCGACAGCATCGCCATCAACGGCTGCTGCCTGACGATCGTCGAGATCAATGGTTCTACGCTTTCCTTCGACGTATCCGCGGAAACCATTTCCTGCACGACCGGACTCGATCGCACGGGCGACGTGAACGTCGAGCTGGCGCTGCGCCTCGCCGACCGACTGGGAGGTCACCTGATGACCGGGCACGTCGACGGCGTCGGAACGGTGACGCGGTTCGACGCGGTCGCCGACGATGCCTACGGCAGCTGGCTGCTGGAAATCGACGCGCCGCCCGAACTCGCGCGCTTCATCGCGGCGAAGGGCTCGATCGCCGTGCACGGCGTCAGCCTCACCGTGAACGGCGTCGCCGGGTCGCGCTTCCACGTGAACCTCATTCCGCACACGCTCGCGGTGACCACGTTCGCGGCGCTCGCGCCCGGCGCGCGGGTGAATCTGGAGGTCGACCTCGTCGCGCGATATGTCGCGCGATTGCACGAAGGCTGATCGCCGAGACCGTTGTCGGCAAGCGAGACTGGATCGAGATGCCGAGCCTGGGGGGCGGTCGACTCCTGCACGCATTGTGGTAATATGGTAAGGGAGTAATGCGGAAAGGATCCTGATCATGCCGGTTATTTCGAAGATTACGGCCAAGGGGCAGACTACCGTGCCGCGGGAGGTCCGGAAAGCGCTCAGCAGCAAGCCTGGCGATCTGATCGCCTGGGAAGTCGAGTCCGACGGACGCGTTGCGGTGCGGCGAATACAGCCTCTGGATATGGAGTACCTCGAGGCGGTCCAACGCACGCTGAGCGAGTGGCATACGGCCGAAGACGACAAGGCCTATGCCAAGCTTTGAGCGCTTCGAGGTCGTGCGGGTACCGTTTCCGTTCACCGACCGGCAGGCCGAAAAGAACCGGCCGGCAATCATCGTCTCCGACAGGGCGGCCTTCAACCGTCCCGCTGGCCACAGCGTGATGGCGATGATCACGTCGGCTGGCCACGCACCATGGCCGCTCGACGTCTCGATCACCGACCTCAAGAGCGCCGGACTGCCGGCACCATCCATCGTGCGCTTCAAGCTGTTCACGCTCGATCACCGTCTCGTCCGCGGAAAACTGGGGCGGCTCGCCGAGAAGGATAGGGCGAAGCTGCAGAAGGCGATGCGGATGCTGCTGCCGTAGCCGTCCCGCTTTCCGGCACCGACCGCGCGGGGGTACGATCCGCGCGGCGGCATGAAAGTTGATTACGGGCATCGTGCAAGCGGTGGGGCGTCTCGCAGCCACGGAAGCGAAGGGCAATGGCCTGTGCATCGCCCTCGACATCGGCCTGCGCGACGTCGCGGACGTCGCGATCGGTCGATGCTCGAAACTGCGAACTGGTCGGTCATCGACGACTTCGGCCACCTGTTCGATGGCGGGGCATGAACCGTCGGGGTAGCGTTTCCTGGTCAGGCCGCGATTTCGACGAGTTCACTGGAAGACGACGGCGGAGGGATGGGTTGCCCGTCCTCCTTAAGCCCCTCCAGGTGGAACTCGATTGCCTCATGGATCAAGGCCAAGACCTCTTCACGCGTTTCGCCGGCAGCGATGCAGCCGGGAAGATCGGGAACATAAGCCCCGAACGAGGCGGGGCCCTTTTCGACAACTACCAAGTAGCGCATTCGGGTCACTCCGATTTCTTGAGACCAGCCTGCTTCAGCGCACTGCCTAGCGTTCCTGGCGGCACATCTACGCTCGGTTTCCCCGCCACTGTCACAGTTCCAGACTTCTCACGGTGATGAAACTGGCGACGGCTCCCTTTCATGCGGGCCTGAGACCAACCGTCGCCTTCGAGCAGGGCGATCAGGTCCTTGACTTTCGCCTCGACATTTTAGCTTGAGCACGGTGAGGCGCAGGGCTTTCTTGCGTAGGCGGATTGCGCGCTGGCGGACGCCGACGTGGCTGGCTTGAGTGCCCAGGCCCGTTTCGAGTTCGCCTGCACCGCGGCGCATGCCGACGCGTTCGCGGCATTGCATGCCAACGACCTGCGACCGGCGATACGACCCGGCCACGGCGCCGTCGTGTTCCTCACGCTGGCCCGGATCATCGACGCTCCTGCGGCACGGGGGTCGTCGCTCAACCGCTCCCACACGATGCGCAACAAGCCCGAGCATGGCCAATGGGTCGAGGCCAGCGAGGCCGAAGCCAGGGATGCTGAGGACTCGCGACGCAATTGCGGGAACGCACGACGCGCCGAACGCTTTGCGCCGCTGCTGCGGTTTTAGGGCGAGTTCTGAATTTTCCCATGGCGGACAGGCCGCGGAGCCCCTTGGCACTACGTATCAGCGGGAGCGCAGTCCGGGGGTGCGGTCTGGGGGGTTGAGCAATGGTGCCACTATTGATACCATTCTCCGATGGCGTCTTCCGCGAAAATCCTCGGCCGGATGCGGCGCGAACCAGCCAACATTCGGTTCGGCGACCTTAGGAAGGTTTGCGAGGAATATTTTGGGAAGCCACGCCAAACAGGCATCAACCATGCGATTTTCAAGATGCCTTGGAAAGGTGATCCTCGGATTAATATCCAGGACGACAAAAGGCAAGGCGAAGGCGTATCAGGTTCGGCAGGTGCTCGTGGCAATCGACAAGCTGGAGGGCATTCGCAATGAGCGTTGATCACTACACCTACCGGGTTACCTGGTCGCCCGAGGACGGCGAGCATGTTGGCCTGTGTGCGGAATTCCCGTCGTTGTCATGGCTGGCGCGCACGCCAGAAGCCGCCTTGAAGGGGATCCGGCAGGTCGTGAGCGAAGTCGTGGGCGAGATGGATGCATCGGGTGAAACCAAACCCGCGCCGTTGGCGGACAAACACTACAGTGGCGAGTTCCGCGTGCGCATCCCGCCAGACGTTCATCGTGCCCTTGCCATGCAAGCTGCCGAGCAGGGAATCAGCCTGAACCGGCTGGCGAGCGCGAAACTGGCGGCCTGACACGCCCGATCGACGGTATGGGAGACGGTTCTTGCAAGTTGGCGGACCGGCGCCGTGCGGCCATTATGCGTGGGCGGCTGAGATCGAGCGTCGCACGCCACCGACGCCTGCGGCAGCTGGCTGCTGGAAATCGAAGCGCCGCCCGAACTCGCGCGCTTCATCGCGGCGAAGGGCTCGATCGCCGTGCACGGTGTCAGCCTCACCGTGAACGGTGTGGCCGGGCTCGCGCTTCCACGTGAACCTCATTCCGCACACGCTCGCGGTGACCACGTTCGCCGCGCTCGCGCACGGCGCGCGGGTGAATCTGGAGGTCGACCTCGTCGCGCGGTACGTCGCGCGGTTGCACGACTGCTGACTGCCCGACTGGAAATTGTTGGCGCAATCCGATCACCGCCCTTGCGCCCGATGGCGCACGAACGGCGATCATCCTCGAAGTAAGGATTGTGCCGTCAGTCGCGATTCAGGAGCCGCCACGACACGCGGTGCTTGAGCGTCTTGCCGCCGGCGAGCTTGACCCCGAAGCTGAACACCTGGCCCTTCATCGTCGTGACCTGGACGCGGACGTCGCCGCTCGATGCGCCCGCGACGCCCGACTGGCCCTGGATCAGCGCCACGCCGGCAATCGCGCCGATGTCGTCGATGCTAGGCACGACAGCGCCACCCGCCGACTCGAGTACCGACGCGCCGGTGTTGTAGATCGCGAGCGTAAAGCTTCGACGACAACAGAGCCTCGCAGGGGTCGTTCGCTGGCTTCGAGAACGCGTACGACGACCGTCTGCACGTCCGCGTAGACGTCGGTGCCGATTTTCTCCGCCGGATCGCTGGCGTCCTGGTACCAGCCGCGGCCCGTCGCCGCGCCGGAGAACCCTGCGACGCTCGCCCCGTCGACCGAATTGAGGTCGGCGCGGGAGTAAGGCGTTGCCGGTGCTGGCTCGGCCGCGGTCCGCGTGCCGTCCCTGATCACATAAAGCGTGTTCGCTGACCGAAGTGTCAGCTGAGATCCGGCTTGGTCGAGCAGCTTGCCGGTGCCGACGAACAGGTACCGGTCGACGTTGTTGTTCTGGTCGATTTCGACACGAACGCCGGTTGTGATCGGTTGCGGCGTTGCCGCTCGGTCGGTGAGCTTGGCGATCAACGCAACTTTCCACTTGGACTCATCGGGATCCGACAGATCGAAGCGCCATACGTTGCCTTTCAGGTCTCCGCCGTACGCCTGCAGCACATACGGGTCTTTGCGGCTCGCCGTGAACGCGCGGATCGTGGAGAGTCCGCGCGGATTGGCGTCGGACGATGTATCGCTTGGTGCGCGCTGCTGGGATCGCGGTCGGCAGCGACGTCCGGTGAAAGCTTCTTCAGAATCGTTCCGTCCTTCGGATCCAGGACGTAAAGGATCCCCTTTCCGCCCGCGTTGTTGTACCCGGAGGCGACGAGCACGACCCAGCCGTAACGTTGGGTCTTGACGAGCGTTGGAGCGTCGAAGACATAACCCAGGTTCGCAAAGTCCGGGTCCGCCGACGTCTTCTCCCACAATACCCGGCCCGAGGACGCGACCGCCGCTTCCGAGTCCGTCAGCGCGACCGGCGTCGTGACGTCGAGCGCGTAGATCGCCCGCCCGCCGGCGCCGAGCCCGCCGACCAGCATCGTGCGCCAGTCGTTGCCGCTCGTCGGCGGGGTGCTGGTTTTGGTGTTGGCGAAATCGATGATCCCAGATGCGCGGCGTGGCGTTGACGAGGAACTTGTGTGAAGAACAGCGGACTCCCGGAAAAGCCATAGCTCAACGCACCGATCTGGAACTTGTCCGACGGTGTATGGGTCGTGTCGTTCGGATCGCCGCCCGTGAACAGCGACTTGGGAACGAAGGCCCATGCTTCCTTGCCGGCGTCCGCCGTAGTTCGAATCGATGAACGCGTGCAGCATGCCGTCGTTTGCGCCGACATAGACCATCGGCGTGCGCGACTTCTTGGCTGTTGCGAACGCCGTGTAGCCCGGATTGCCGACGTCGTCGTAGGGCTGACGGGCGCGCCGACGGGTACGGCGCCCGAGTACACGATGTCGCCGAGGATGTGGGACCGCACCCGGAAATTCGTCATTCCGACACCCTCGTTCGACGCGTCGCCGCGCAGATAGTCGAGCACCGACTGGGCCGAAGGCGTGGGCGTAACGATCGACCAACCGGCGACGAGCGAGCTCTGCTGTGCGACCGAGAGCGATTCGAGGCGGAACGGAACCACTGCGTTGCTCGAGCCGTTGTATGTCACGATCCGGCGGTTCGTGTCCCAACCACCCGCGGCGACCTGTGCGTCGAGTTGCGTCGCCGCGGACCACAACGGCGGGTTGAGCGGATTGCCGGCACTGTCGATGGGCAGCGCGCCGGTGCTGGGATCGAGCGCGTATTTCGTGACGTCACCCCACCAGCCGGATTCGTAGCTCGTCTTGTAGCCGTAAGTATTGGTCGCCGAGAGCTGCGCGCCCGCGATCCCCACCGCCGTACCGGTGCCCGACTGCCCGGTGAAATCGTTCAGCGCCTGCACGATGCTTGCCGCCAGTTGCTGCGGGTTGTCGGCGTTGAAGAACTTGCCGCGGCTGTTGATCGGCGGCGTGCCAGAGGTCGTCGATCGAATCGGGGCCGCCGGTGCCGCCGCCGCCGGTAGGCACCGGCCAATCCGCGGTGCCCGCCGTGATTGCATCGATGCCCGTGGGGTAGACGACGTTGCCTCGCGCGCCGATCGACAAGCCGTAGAGCGTAACGTGCTGCCACGGCGCAACCGTATCTTTCACCAAGTCGTCGAGCGTGGGTCGGATGTCGTTGATCCAGTACTTCATCGCGAGATCGGCGAGCGTGCTGTTCGTCGCCGTCGGCCCTTCGTAATAGGGGCGCGGGAAGGCCGATCCGGGCGTGAGTCCGGTATTGCCGGGCAGATTGGAAAGGGACGGAACCGTATTGTCCTGATCCGCGGGGCTTATCGTGGCTCCCGAAGGCGGCGGCGCCTCCCCGAGTCGGTAGTTCCAATAGCCGTCCGTCGAAAGCAGGTGGTAGTTCCTCTGGCACTTGCCAGTGACCGGGTCCAGCGGGTCTGCTGCGCCCGGCAGGCCGGAACTTCCGGAGTTCGAAAAGTATTCGCCGATACGATAGACGGCATCGGGCAACGGAGTCGTGCTTCGTGGGCGCCACCGCGTAGAACTTTTCGAACCAAGTGGCCTTGTTGCTCGGATCGAAAGGCGCTACATTCAGGAAAAGATTGGTGTTTTCCCAAAGTGTGTGCAATCCGACGCGCGCGTTTTCCTCGCTGAGTGCGGAAAATGCAGTGCCGGCCGCGGTCTTCATCGTGAGGATCCGCGTCCGGCTGAATGCGTACCACTTGGCGAAGTTGTCCATCTCCGCGGCGTAGGTGCGGCCTTGGGGATTGGCTGCGGGTACTCCGTTCACGAGAAAGCCGGTCGAAAGGATGTCGACCCGCGTGAACGCCTGAGGATCGAACGCCTTGGCCGGGTCGGTGCCGTAACGAACGTACTTGAACGTGGTCGTGTCCCAGCGATCCTGGCAAGGCGGAGTCCCAAAGCCGAGGGCATTCTGGCTCGAGCAGAACTGAACCTTGGAGATCGTGTAGTAATACGGATTGCCGTAGAACGTGGCCGGAACATTGAAAATGCAGTACTCGCTTGCCGAATCGCACGCCGTATTCGAAGCCAGTCGCGACGTTCTTGACGTTCGGATAGTTGAACCCTGCCGCGATCGCGGGCGTGGTCCACAGGATCGATACGCCGCTGAATTCGGTATAGGCCGCGTAGGGGCGGCCGTTGAGGCGGCATTTCGAGCCGTCGCCGAATGCCGTCGCTAGATCGGTCGCGCTGGGCGGGCTCGCGGCTTGGGCAGTTGCACCATGCAGTGTCGGGATAGCCGGTGACCAGATTCGTTGTCCCGCCGCTATTGGGGCCCGGGTACCCCGCGAAGGCGTTGACGTACACGCTGGTCCACGTACCCGGACTCGCGCTCTCGTAGGGAAGGTTGGTGCCGACGTCGCTCTTTCCGGGGCGGTAGATTCGCAGCTGGGTTGTAGTACTGCGCATTGAAATCGCTGCTCACGATGGGCGGGTCTGCCGTGAATCGTGTCCAGATACGGGAAGGGGCGGGCGGAGCGGAGAGAACGAAGCGGCCGCATTTCCGGTTATCCCGGCAGTAAGAGACCGTTCCTTCCGCCGTGTAATCCGGCAGATATTCGTCATCCATGCTGCCGAGTCGTCGATCGTGAACATGATGTTCGGCTTGACCGGGTTCAGGCCCTGCAGCGGAACGTTCGGCCAGAGGTTGGCGTAATGCTCGCCGCGTACACGCCCAGCGGTTGCAACACCAGCGCGGCGATCACGACGGACGCGCAATACTTCCTGAAAGCGGACGGGCGGGACGAAGTCATCGTGCTGCTCCTGGGAAACCGGTCGATGGCGTGCGGGCTACTGGAGAATCGCCTGCGCATACGCCACGGTATTGCGGGGGCCCTCGACGCGAACCGTGACGCGGTAAAAGGCGTCGCCGGCGCGCACGAGACCTTCGTAGTGCTGCGTTCCGGCGTCCGCACCCAGCGCGGCACCCGAAAGATTGCAATTGCTGCCGACGGCCGGACCGGCGTTGGCGCACATGCGCTCGATCATGTAGTAGCTCTTGTTGCTGGCATCGTCGGTGGGGATGAGGCCGGCGTTGAGGCCGGCGGCTGCGAATTTCGTCGTGTTCTTCAACGCATCCGGAATCTCCGGGATCGGCGCATTGGCCGGCAGGCAACCCCCCGCGTCGGCCTGCACGCAGGCAAAGTAGTTCTGGGCCAGCAGATCCGCCTTCTTGTCCACGATTACCGGATTCGACAGCGCGGGATCGGCGACGGGATCGAACAGCGCCGCGATGGCCTGCTCGATGCTGCGGTCGACCGCGTACTCCGCGGACTTCTTGAACGCGAGGTTGCCGGCGACGAGCGTGGCGGTGTCGGCCGAGCGGATGAGCGCGATCCCGGCGAGGCTCAGCGCCACCATGACCAGCAGCGCGATGAACATAACGACACCACGCTGCGATCCGGATCGTGGTGAGCGTGTGCGCAGAAAACGAATGTGTCCAAGATTCATTGTGCATTCCACAGGGCGTTACGCAGCGGGACGACGGTTTCGAGCACCTTGTAGCGATAATGCTGGTCGTCGGCGCTCAAAGGCATCGACACCGTACCCTCGAGCATCGACAGCGGACCCGGAGTGACGGGGTCCTTTTCGTATTGCGCGCTGCGCGTGACGATGGCGATGCGCACGGCGCGGATCTGCTTGAGCGTCGGTACCCCTGGCGAACAGAATGGCGCCGCCGCCGGCAGTGGCAGCGCGGGCATGTTGGCGGACGACCAAGGCCCCGCTGCCGGCTGCCACGTCAATACCCCGTCGCAGTTGGAGTCCACTCCGTACTGCGCTTTCAGGTTGACGACATCGTTGATGACGGGACTCACCGGTCCGACGGTCGGCAACTGCTTCTGCGTGCGCAATGCATTGGTGGTCGTGTCGACCGTATAGGCCACGCGCCCCATCGCCGCGGGTCTGGCCCAGATTGACGAGCACCGCGTTGACGGCGGAATAGGTCACGCCGATGTTGCCGGCAATCGGCGTATGCGTGAGCGTGGAGAAACCGGTGACCGCATCGACGGCGACGCCGCCGGGATTGATGGTCGACACCGTGCAATTGGCGCCCTGCACGGCGGCGATCACGTCGTTCTCGCTGAACCCGACCGGTCCCGGCACCTGGTAAGGCTGCGCGGTCGAAGACGTCTGCTTGAACTGGACCGGCGTGGACAGCGAACTCGGAGCCGCCATAGAGCACGGTGATGGTGTCCGGATCACTATCCGTGGCGCCGGCGTCGATGAGGACGGGTATCGGGCGCAACAGCGCGCAAGTGTCGAGGCTCGCGGCAGACGACGCGATGCCGTTGCCCGCCATGGCGAGATCGCGGCTGAGCACATAGAGGCCGTAACTCGCGTTCTGCTGCGCGTCGCTGCCCGCCGTGATCGTGCGTTTCTGGCTCTCGCTCACTTCGTAGACCTGGTAGATCACGAGAACCAGCAACATCGCGATGACGATGCTGATCATGACCTCGATCAGGCCGACGCCGCGGTGCTGCCGCATCATGCTGCGTTCGCTCATGTTCATGGCACGATCCGGTTCTTGCCGATCTGCGCGGTCATCAGGTGCTGGTGCTTTTCGGTCTCGCCGGGCATCTGCCAGAAGACCGTGACGACGACGGTTCGACTTTCGGGCGAAAGTCCGGGCTGGGCGAGGTCGACGGTGGGCGGATACGTGGCCGCCGACGGGAGCAGGGCCGTCGCCTTGCCTTGCCAGGCGGTGAGCTTCGTCCCGCCAGAGCCGAACTCCGTGTCCATCTGGGCGGCGGTCATCGACCACATGTCGGCGATCATCGCGCCGGCCAGATTCGCCGCCTCCGAACGATAGCGAGCGTCGTTGGTGATGCGGATCGAGCTGCCGAGGAGGCCGATCAGCCCGAGGACGCCAAACGAAAAGATGAGGATCGCGATCAGCGCTTCGAGCAGGTAACTCCCGGTCTGCCGGTGGGGAGAAATCGATGCGGCTTCAGGTAGGATCTTCATTTCAGCAGGCCCTTGGATCGGGTGGCACGAGTATGAGTAGCGCGGGGTCGGGATCGCACATCCGAAGCCCGCGCGGTTTCCCGACGGCCGGCGGATTGGGATCGTCGACGATGATGCGCAACGGGCGGGCTTCGCCGGCAACGATCGTGTCGATGTCGATCTGCCGAACGTGGTCGTCGGGGGTTGCAGGATCGATGTCGACGCGACCGAGCCCGTTGAACGTAACGGTCAGCTGGCCGGCGGGGACGACGGCGATCTTCGTGCTCGAACCCGCTTCCTTTTTCGAGTACTCCTGGAGCGTCGTCTTGGTGACGCCGTCGTCCTCGAATACCCAGAATTTCCAGTCGGCGCCCGTCGCGCTGGCGAGTTCGAACGTGACCTTCCGGTTGCGGTTCGCGGCCTCGGTGGTCGCCGCGCGCAGCCCGTTGATGAGCGACTCCGCAGTCGATCGGACCTCGCTGTTGCGCAGGAACGTCGTGAACGACGGCATGCCGAGCAGAAGCAGAAGCGCGACGATCGCGAGCGCGACCATCAGTTCGATCAGCGTGAAGCCCCGCAACATTGCACGTGCAGCCACGTCAGCAATCCCCGTTCTTGCGGATGATCCAGCATGTGTTGCCGGCGCCCGACCAGCCTGCCGGCACGCCTGTCGTCGCTCGGGCATTGGCCTGGTTTACGGTAAAGACGAAGCCCGTCATGCTGCCCGCCCCCGTGGCGGTGACCGTGTAGGTCGTTGCAGCCAGCGCGCAGGTGACGGTGAAGAACTTGGCGCCTGCCGGCAGGTGGATATTCGTGCCGCCGGCCGGGCCCGGCGCGTAAGGGATGCACGCCGTCGGGTAGGCGCGGTTGTCGAGAAAATACTGTTCGAGCCGGGTGCGCATGTCGACGAGACTGGTCTTCGCTTCGACGAGCCGGCTCCGCGTGACGTAATCGAAGTAATTCGGCAACGCGACCGCCGCGAGGATCGCGACGACCGCGACCGTAATCATGACTTCGATCAGCGTGAATCCGGCGACGCGGAGATTTTTGAGGGAACACATTTTCATTTGAGGATCCTTTTCCGGTCGACGCTATCGTAGGGCCGAGGTCGCGCCGCGGCAAACGGCGCCGACTAACGGGCCTTGCGTCAGAACTAACGGAAAGTGATTTTCGCGCCGCGATTTTGCGCACGCGCATGCGTTGCAATGACAATGGCATTTTCCGGATCGGTCGAACGGCGTTGTGCTTGTTCAACCTTCGAATCAATAGTGTGCGGCAAGCCCTTGTCGATGCAGTGCATCCCGCGTCACGGACAATAGACTGCGGTCCTTGCGATGCGAACGCGACCCGTGCCGGCAAGCACCACGTGCAACTCCCGTTGGCCGCTGCGGCAGACCGCGAAGGTGCCCATCTGAAGCGCGCCGTTCAGCATCCGCGAGTGACCGAGGCTCGTGTACGAGACGTAATCCTCGACCGGCTTGTTGGCCTTTATCGTGATGCCGCTCGGCGCAGGCCCCTCGATCTCCAGCACCGGCTCGTCGGCGTCGACGCGCCCGTCGCGGTTGACGTCGACGAAGACCACGAAGCCGGCGTCCCAGCTGCCCTGGTCGGTGCACTGTTGCCGATCCGGCGACTTGCACAGGTCGACGCGATAGCCGCGCCGGATCGCCTCGGTGCGCGCCCGCGTCATGGTTTCCGCGAGGTGTTTGGCGTGGTTCGCGAGCTGATAGGCGGCGAGCCAATCCTGAAAGGCCGGAACGGCTGCCCAGGCGAGCAGTGCCGCGATGGCAAGCGCGACGACGAGTTCGACGACCGTGAAAGCCGCCATGGCCGCGCGCCGGGCGCGTCGGTCGTGGCGCGTTCCCACGCGTGCGAACCGGCACGACGGCTCTCGCCGCGGTGACGGGACGCGCGATCGCGTTCCCACGTCGCAATATGAATTCTGGTTCGCACGCATCGGGAGGCTCTTCGCGCCGCGTGGTCAGGAAGCCTAGAAGCGGTGGCACGCATGCGAAATTAGGCGAACGATCTAGACCGGAAGGCGAATGGCGACTGAGCCTGAGTACGGAAACACCTCTCGCGGCGGCGGCCTTTTGCCGCGACGACGTTGCGCCGTCAGTGGGCCATGGACCGCAACGGAACGGACCGGAAAACCGGACCGGAACGCTTGACGAAAAGTATTTGAGGTCTAATATATTCAGATTGCAGAGGATACGGATCTTCCGTTGCGAACCGTCGAACGCATTGCCATCGGCACCGAAACGGGCGCATCGCCGCAACCGCCGCAGCGCCGCAAGCGACAGCGCGCAGCCGACGCGCCGATGAGCGCGAGCGCCTACCCGCCGAGCCCCGTCGCAACCGATCCCGAGTCGCGCTTGCACGACGATCATCACGAGACGCTGCGCCTCTGGCTGCGGCTCCTCACCTGCACGCTGACCATCGAGGGCCGCGTGCGCGCACGGCTGCGCGAGCGGTTCGCGACGACGCTGCCGCGCTTCGACCTGATGGCCCAGCTCGAGCGCAATCCGAAGGGACTCAAGATGGGAGAGCTCTCGCGCCGCCTGATGGTGACGGGCGGCAACGTCACCGGCATCACCGATCAGCTCGTCGCCGAGGGGCTGGTGCGGCGCGACCCGATCGCCGGCGACCGTCGTGCCTGCGCGGTGCGGCTGACGCCGAAGGGCAAGCGCGCGTTCGATGCGATGGCGGCCGAGCACGAAGGCTGGATCGAGGATCTGCTTTCGGGACTTGCGCGCACGGAACGCGATCGCCTTTACGTGCTGCTGGGCCGGCTCAAGACGACGATTCGTGCGCGCGACGCCGCTGCCGCTACCGGCGCGAAGGAGAAACGGGCATGACGATGGCGCACCACCTGCGAACGCTGCGCGACTATCGCGCCACGCACTTCCTCTGGCAGGCCGAAGGCGACGGGCAGGTCGCGACGATCACGCTCAACCGCCCCGAGAAGAAGAATCCGCTGACCTTCGATTCGTATGCGGAGCTGCGCGATCTCTTTCGCGCCCTGGTCTACGCGAGCGATGTCAAGGCGGTGGTGGTCCGCGGCACGGGTGGAAACTTCTGCTCCGGCGGCGACGTCCACGAGATCATCGGCCCGCTGACTCGCATGACGATGCCCGAGCTGCTCGCGTTCACGCGGATGACGGGCGATCTCGTGAAGGCGATGCGGCATTGCCCGCAGCCGATTGTCGCGGCGGTCGACGGCGTCTGCGCCGGCGCGGGCGCGATGATCGCGCTTGCCGCCGACTTGCGGCTTGGCGCGCCGTCGGCGCGGACCGCGTTCCTGTTCACGCGGGTCGGCCTCGCCGGCTGCGACATGGGCGCGTGCACGTTGCTGCCGCGCATGATCGGACAGGGTCGAGCCTCCGAGTTGCTGTACACCGGTCGCGCGATGACGGCGGAGGAGGGCGCGGCGTGGGGCTTCTTCAACCGCATCGTCCCGGCGGACGCGCTCGCGTCCGAGGCGCAGGCGTTGGCACGATCGCTCGCCGACGGTCCGGCCTTCGCGCACGGCATGACGAAGAAGCTTCTGCACCAGGAGTGGGCGATGGACCTCGACGCCGCGATCGAAGCGGAAGCCGAAGCCCAGGCGATCTGCATGCAGACCGCTGATTTCCGCCGCGCGTACGACGCGTTCGTCGCGAAGAAGACACCTCGGTTCGAAGGAAACTAGCGTGGACCGGTCGCATCTCGACTGGCCGTTCTTCGCGGACGCCCATCGCACGCTCGCGGCCGAGCTCGCCGCGTGGGCGGCGAAGGCGCTGCACGCGACCGACCACGCCGACGTGGATGCCGGGTGCCGCGCGCTGGTGCGTTCCCTCGGCGCGGCGGGCTGGCTGCGCTACTGCGTTCCGGCATCGCACGGCGGGGCGCTCGCCGACGCTCGATTCGCGCGCGCTGTGCGTCGCACGGGAAATTCTCGCCTACCACGATGGCCTTGCCGATTTCGCGTTCGCCATGCAGGGGCTCGGCAGCGGCGCGATCACGCTCGCCGGCAGCGATGCGCAGAAGGCGCGCTGGCTTCCCGCGGTGGGAGCGGGCACGGCGATCGCCGCGTTCGCGCTGTCGGAGCCTGACGCCGGATCCGACGTCGCGGCGATGACGACGCGCGCCACGCGCGATGGCGGCGACTGGGTGCTCGACGGCTGCAAGACTTGGATCTCCAACGGCGGCATCGCCGATTTCTACTGCGTGTTCGCGCGCACGGGCGACGGCGCGGGCACCCGCGGCATCTCGGCGTTCGTCGTGCCGGCTGAAACGTCGGGCCTGACGATCGCCGAGCGCATCGAAACGATCGCGCCGCATCCGCTTGCGCGCCTCGAGTTCGCCGGCTGCCGGGTTCCCGGCGCCGCGATCCTCGGCGCCGAGGGCGAAGGCTTCAAGCTCGCGATGCGCACGCTCGACATCTTCCGCGCGTCGGTCGCCGCGGCCGCGCTGGGCTTCGCGCGCCGGGCGTTCGACGAGGCGGTCGGCCGGGCGCGGGAGCGCAGGATGTTCGGCGCCACGCTCGCCGATTTGCAGTTGCCGCAGGCAAAGCTCGCCGAAATGGCGACCGCGCTCGACGCAGCGGCACTCCTGACCTACCGTGCCGCGTGGCTGCGCGACGTCAAGAGCGTGCGCACGACGGCCGAGGCGGCGATGGCCAAATGGACGGCGACCGAGTCGGCGCAGCGCGTGATCGACGATGCGGTGCAGCTCTTCGGCGCGCTGGGCGTGACGCGCGGCCAGACGGTCGAACGGCTTTACCGCGAGATTCGCGCGCTGCGCATCTACGAGGGCGCGACGGACGTCCAGAAGCTCGTCGTCGCGCGCGAGATCCTGCGTCGTTGAGACGGGAGGGACGATGAGTTACACCGCGCATCGCGACACGTTCGCCCGGGACAACCTGCCACCGCGGGAGCAATGGCCCGAGTTTCTCTTCGAGCTGCCGGAGCTTCAGTATCCGGAGCGCATGAACTGCGCCACCATGCTTCTGGATCGCGCCGTCGCGCGAGGCTGGGGCGACCGGATCGCGATCGTCGCGCCCGGCGGGCTGCGCTGGACCTACGCCGATCTCCTGCGCCACGCGAACCGGATCGCCCGCGTGCTGGTCGAGGATCTCGGCCTCGTTCCCGGCAACCGCGTGCTGCTGCGGGCGCCGAACAGCCCGATGCACGCGGCGTGCTGGTTCGCCGTGATGAAGGCGGGCGGCATCGCGGTCGGCACGATGCCGCTGCTGCGCGCCAAGGAGCTTGCCGACATCGTCACCAAGGCCCAGGTCTCGCACGCGCTCTGCGACGCGCGTCTTGCCGCCGAACTCGACGCGGCGCGGCCCAATTGCCCGACGCTGACGCGCGTGGTGTTGTTCGGGTCGGGCGAGCCCGACGGACTGGATGCGCTGGCGGCCGACAAGCCGGCGACCTTCACCAACGTGGACACCGCCACCGAGGACACGGCGCTCATCGCGTTCACGTCGGGGACCACCGGCAAGCCGAAGGGCACGATGCATTTTCATCGCGACGTCGTCGCCATATGCGACTGCTGGCCGCGCTCGACGCTGCGCGCATCGCCCGACGATCTTTTCACCGGCAGCCCGCCGCTCGCCTTCACGTTCGGCCTGGGCGGACTCCTGCTGTTCCCGCTGTCGATCGGCGCCGCGACGCTGCTCATCGAACGCCCGGCGCCCGAGGTCCTGCTGACCGCGATCGCCGAACATCGCGCCACCGTGCTCTTCACCGCGCCGACGTCCTACCGCGCGATGGCGGCCGAGGCGAAAGACTGCGACCTGTCGTCGCTGTCGAAATGCGTGTCGGCCGGCGAGGCGTTGCCGGCAGCCACGCGGCAGTTGTGGAAAGATGCGACCGGCATCGAGATCATCGACGGGATCGGCGCTACCGAGATGCTGCACATGATCATTTCGCACGACGAGGCCCACGCCAAGCCTGGGGCAACGGGCCGGCCGACTCCCGGCTACCGCGCCTGCGTGATGGACGACGCCGGAAATCCGTTGCCGCCGGGGCAGGCCGGCAGGCTCGCGGTCAAGGGCCCGACCGGCTGCCGTTATCTCGCCGACGACCGGCAGACGACCTACGTGCGGGACGGCTGGAACTACACGGGCGATGTCTATCTCGTCGATGCCGACGGGGATTTCATCTACCAGGCCCGGGCCGACGACATGATCATCAGCGCCGGCTACAACATCGCGGGGCCGGAGGTCGAGAGCGCGCTGCTGCTGCATCCGGCCGTGGCCGAATGCGGCGTCGTCGGCGTCCCGGACGAGGAGCGCGGCCAGATCGTCAAGGCGTTCGTCGTTCTGCGTCCTGGATTTGCCCCGGATGCCGCGATGACCCGCGCACTCCAGGACCACGTCAAGCGCGAGATCGCGCCCTACAAATATCCCCGTGCCGTCGCATACGTCGAATCGTTGCCGCGCAGCGAAGCGGGGAAGCTGCAGCGCTTCCGGTTGCGGCAGGCGTAACGTCCTGAGCAGCGCCGCGTGGTGTGCCGTCCCGCAAATTCGCGTGATGGATCGCGGCGAAATCGGCCGCTCCGTTGTCGTTCGATCTTGCAGGACAGCACACTGGCGTCCCCGGCGCGCTCGCGCGATAATGATGGATTGAGTCCACCGGGGCCCGCGGCGGTTGTGCGGGGCATCCCCAACGCGATCCGGAGCCCTCGATGAATGCCCCCGAACGAGTCGACGCTGCGCCCAAGGCGAAGTTCGTCTGGGACGATCCGCTGCTGCTCGACGACCAGCTGACCGAGGACGAGCGGATGGTCCGCGACACCGCGCACGATTACGCGCAGGAAAAACTGCTGCCGCGGGTCACCGAGGCCTTTCGCAACGAGACGTCGGACCCGTCGGTATTCCGGGAAATGGGCGCGCTGGGACTCCTCGGCGCGACGCTCCCTGCCGAGTACGGCGGCGCGGGGCTCAACTACGTGTGCTACGGCCTCATCGCGCGCGAGGTCGAGCGCGTGGACTCGGGCTACCGGTCGATGATGAGCGTGCAGAGTTCGCTCGTGATGTTTCCGATCTACACGTACGGCTCGGAGGCGCAGCGGACGAAATACCTGCCGAAGCTCGCGACTGGCGAAGCGATCGGCTGCTTCGGCTTGACCGAGCCCAACCACGGCTCCGACCCCGGCTCGATGATCACGCGCGCGCATCCCGCGCCCGGTGGCTATCGGCTCGTCGGCAGCAAGATGTGGATCTCCAATTCCCCGATCGCCGACGTGTTCGTCGTGTGGGCGAAAACCGACGACGGTGTGATCCGGGGCTTCATCCTGGAAAAGGGGATGAAGGGCCTCTCGGCGCCGAAGATCGAGGGCAAGTTCAGCCTGCGCACGTCGGTCACCGGCGAGATCGTGATGGACGACGTGCACGTGCCGGCGGAAAACCTCCTCCCCAACGTGCAGGGCCTCAAGGGCCCGTTCGGCTGTCTCAACAGCGCGCGCTACGGCATCGCGTGGGGCGCGCTGGGCGCGGCGGAGGCCTGCTGGCACGCGGCGCGCCAGTACACGCTCGACCGCACGCAGTTCGGCCGTCCGCTTGCCGCGAACCAGCTGATCCAGAAAAAGCTCGCCGACATGCAGACGGAGATCACGCTCGGACTGCAGGGCTGCCTTCGCCTCGGCCGGATGAAGGACGAGGGCAAGGCGGCACCGGAGATCACGTCGATCATGAAGCGCAATTCGTGCGGGAAGGCGCTCGAAATCGCGCGGATGGCGCGCGACATGCACGGCGGCAACGGGATCGTCGACGAGTTCCACGTGATCCGCCACCTGCTGAACCTCGAGACGGTCAACACGTACGAAGGCACGCACGACGTCCACGCGCTGATCCTCGGCCGCGCGCAGACCGGCATTCAGGCGTTCTCCTGACTGGACCGACCGATGCAGCTCTACGACTATTTCCGCTCGTCGGCGGCGTACCGCGTGCGGATCGCGCTCAACTTCAAGGGTCTCGCGCCGGAGCGCGCGTTCGTGCACCTGCGCAGCGGCGCCCATCGCGGCGTCGACTACCTCGCGATGAATCCGCAGGGACTGGTTCCGGCGCTCGTCACCGACGCCGGCGACGTGCTGACGCAGTCGCTCGCCATCATCGAATGGCTCGACGAAACGCATC
The DNA here is from genome assembly GCA_963695725.1 of uncultured beta proteobacterium. Classification (GTDB taxonomy): domain Bacteria; phylum Pseudomonadota; class Gammaproteobacteria; order Burkholderiales; family Casimicrobiaceae; genus CAIWHR01. The sequence continues at coordinate 76,856 of CAVOHM010000001.1, read as the reverse complement.
CGGAGCCGCCCCTGCTGCCCCCCGATGCCGCGGGCCGGGCCCGCGTGCGTGCGTTAGCACTCGCGATCGCCTGCGACATTCATCCGCTCAACAACCTGCGCGTGCTGAACTACCTGACGGGCACGCTGGGCGCGACGGATGCGCAGAAGAACGGCTGGTACCGGTACTGGTGTCGACGTTGGTTTCGAAGCTCTGGAGACGCAACTGGCGCGAGAAGCGGCGACCGGCCCGTTCTGTCACGGCAGCACGCCGACGCTCGCCGACATCTGCCTCGTCCCGCAGCTTGCCAATGGGCGTCGCGTCGACCTCGACCTCGCGCCCTATCCGACGCTCCTCGCCATCGAGGCGGCGTGCACCGCGCTGCCGGCGTTTGCAGCGGCGGCGCCGTCGCGACAGCCCGATGCCGAGTAAGCGCGCGGGCCGCGATTGAGCGCGGCAGCCGATTCGAAGTACATTCCTTCACCTGTATTGCGAAAGAAGCCATGACCACGGTTTTCCCCGCGTGGGAGATTCCCACCGTGCCCATCGTCGGGCGCGCCGAGCGCTTTCCGGTCCGCCATATCTACTGCGTGGGCCGCAACTACGCCGAGCACGCGAAGGAGGCCGGCGGGGATCCCACGAAAGAACCGCCGTTCTTCTTCACCAAGCCGGCCGACGCCGTCGTGCCGGTCGTGCCCCCTGCGGTCGGGCGCGTCCGCTATCCGCTGGCGACGAAGAACTACCATCACGAGATCGAACTGGTCGTTGCGATCGGTGCCGCCGGCGTCCGACTGGAGCCGGGCGCCGCGCTCGCGATCGTCTGGGGTTATGCGGTGGGTCTCGACATGACGCGCCGCGACCTCCAGGGCGAAATGCGCGAGAGAAAGCGGCCGTGGGACATCGGCAAATCGTTTGCCGAGGCGGCGCCGATCGGTCCGATTTCGCCCGTGACAGCGATCGGTCACCCGGCACGCGGCGGGATCTGGCTCGATGTCAACGGCACACGCCGTCAGCAGGGCGACCTCACCGATATGATCTGGGACGTTCCCCACACGATCGCTTTCCTGTCGCAGTACTACGAACTCCTGCCGGGCGACCTGATCTTCACGGGGACACCGGCCGGCGTGGGCGCGGTCGTCGCCGGCGACCGCCTCGACGGCGGCATCGACGGCCTGGGGACGTTATCGATCGAGATCGTGCCACCCACGGCATAGCCGGGATGATGAAGACCGTCTACACACCCGAGTTCGTCGAGCGCGGTTACAACAATCGTGCCGCGGTGCCCGATCATCCCCGGTGGCTCGCGCATTACCCGGAAGCCTCGGCCCGGACCCGCGCGGCGCTCGTCCCGCAACTCGACCTCAACTACGGACCGGCCCCGAAGGAGACGCTCGACCTCTTCCTGCCCGCGGGTCGCGCGCGCGGCACGTTCGTATTCCTGCACGGCGGCTATTGGCGAATGCTCGACAAGAGCGATTTTTCGTTCGTCGCGGAGCCGTTCGTCGCGGCGGGCTGCGCGGTCGCCGTCGCCAATTACGATTTGTGTCCCGCAGTGTCCATCGCCACGATCGCCGAGCAGAGCCGCCGGGCGGTGGCGTGGGTCGCGCGCGAAGGCGCCGCGCATGGCGCGGCGACCGGTCGCATCGTCGTGGGCGGACATTCGGCAGGCGGCCACCTGGCGGCGATGCTGCTCGCGACGGATTGGAGCACGATGGGACTCGCGCACGATCCGGTTACCGCCGTCGTGTCCGTGTCGGGCGTCCACGACCTCGTGCCCCTGGTCCAGTTTTCGTTCAACGCCGATTTCAAGCTCGACGACGCCGAAGCCATCCGACTTTCGCCGGCTCACTTGGAGCCGCGTTCGCGCGCGCCGCTCCTGCTCGCCGTCGGTGCCAACGAGACGTCCGAATTCATTCGGCAAACACGCTTGATGTGGGACGCCTGGCCGGCGAATCGGCCGCCCGGCGCTCGCGCGCCGCTGATCGTTCCCGACCGTAACCATTTCAGCGTGATCGCCGATTACGCGGATCCCGACAGCGAACTGACGCGGGCCACGCTCGCGTGGTTCAATTGAGCGGCGCACGTGACCGCGCAACCGGTACCCGGCATGCAAACCCAAGGAACAATCGACATGACGACCCCATTCCGTAACTTCCGCCGAATCGTTCCAACGGCACTGGTGGCGCTCGGCCTCGCGACGCCTGCGCCGGGAATCGCCGCCGAAACCACTGCGGCGACGCGCACGCCGTCGAACCCTCCGACAGTCGGGATAGCGCTATCCGGCGGCGGCGCGCGCGGCATCGCCCACATCGGCGTGCTCAAGGTCCTGGACGAGATGCGCATCCCGATCCACTGCGTGACCGGCACCAGCATGGGCGCCATCGTCGGCGCGACGTTCGCTGCCGGAGTAACGCCGGAGAAGATGCAAGACATCGTGCTCAAGGCCGACTGGAACGAGATATTCCGCGACCAGCCGCCCCGGGAGGAGATCGCCGTCAAGCGCAAGATCGACGATTACAAGACCCTGTTCAAGCCGGAGTTCGGCGTCAAGGACGGCGGACTCGCGTTGCCGAAGGGCGTGATCGCCGGCGTTTCGATCGAGTCGTTCTTCCGCGTGATGACCGAACCCGCTTACGATATCGTCGACTTCTCGAAGCTCCCCATTCCGTTCCGGGCGCTCGCCACCAACATCGAGACCGGCGAGTCCGTCGTGCTCAAGCGTGGCAGCCTCGCCCAGGCGATGCGCGCCAGCATGTCGGTGCCGGGTGCGCTGGCGCCGGTCGAGATCGACGGGTTGCTGCTCGTGGACGGCGGCATCGCCAACAATCTTCCGATCGACGAAGCGCGCAAGATGTGCGCCGACGTCGTGATCGCCGTCAACATCTCGACGCCGCCGCTGAAGCGCAGCGAGATCACGTCCGCGTTGAGCGTGACCGGCCAGCTCCTCAACTTTCTCGGCAAGCAGACGGTGGACGAGCAGCTGAAGAGCCTCACGTCGCGCGACGTGCTGATCGCGCCCGACCTGGGCGACATCTCGGCGGTGAAGTTCGATCGTTCCGCCGACGCCATCAGGATCGGGGAAGACGCCACGCGCGCGCTCTCCGCCAAGCTCGAACGCTACAGCATCCCGCCCGCGCAGTACGCGGCACTCCGCAAGACGCAGATCGCCGAGAAAAAGCCCTTGGGCACGGTGGAGGAGATCCGCATCACCGGACTGGACCGCACCAATCCGGAGGTCCTGAAGGGGCTGGTCGAGTCGAAGCCCGGCGAGCCGTTGTCCGAAGCGAAGATCGGCGCAGACCTGCGCCGCATCTACGGGCGCGACGACTTCGAGAGCATCGGCTACCGCGTCAGCAACGAATACGGCCCGCGCGCACTGATCATCGAGCCAAAGGAGAAATCGTGGGGCCCCGACTATCTGCGGTTCGGGCTCGGGCTCGCCAGCGACTTCCAGGGCGACAACCAGTTCAACGCCCTCGTCGAATATCGGAAGACCTGGCTCAATCGCCTCGGCGCCGAGTGGACGACGCAGGTGCAGATCGGACAGAACACGTATCTGTCGACGGAGTTCTATCAGCCGGTCGAGCCGTCCGGCCGCTGGTTCGTCGCGCCATATGCCGCAGTCGGCCAGCTAACGCGGAGCGTTTTCTCGGGCGACGAGAAGGTCGCCGAGTACCTGGTCAAGTCGGCGCAGGCCGGTCTTGCCGGCGGCGCGGTGCTCGGCACATGGGGTCAGTTCGGCATCGGCCCCGTGTGGACGCACATCAACGCGAAGGTCGACACGGGACCGCTGGTGCTGCCGGCGGTCAGCGAGAACACCTCCGGGGTGCGGGCGCGCCTGTTCGTGGACCAGATGGATCACGCCTGGTTTCCAACCGACGGGATGAGGGGCACAGGCTCGGGTTACGCGGCCTTGACGTCGATGGGGTCCACGCAAAGCTATCAGCGCCTCGAAGGGACCTTGCTGGCGGCGCGGAGCTGGGGTGCGCATACGCTGCAGGTGGCGGCTGCAGGGGGCACGGATCTCGGCTCCGAAATGCCTGCCTACGAATCCTTCACGCTCGGCGGACCGCTGCGACTGTCCGGCTACCGGATCAACCAGTTCGCGGGCCGGCAGTTCGCGTTCGGGCGCCTGATGTATTACAACCGCATTTTCCCATTGCCAGACCTCCTGGGCTCGGGGATCTATGCCGGTGCGTCGGCCGAAGTCGGGCGCATCTCCAATCGCTTCGACAATCTCCCGTCGCAGGGAACGCTCTGGTCGGGGTCGCTGTTCCTTGGCGCCGACACGTTCGTCGGGCCGGCCTACGTCGGCGTCGGCGCGGCGGGCGGGGGGAATTGGAGCATCTACATGCTGCTCGGCGCGCCGTAGCCGTCGCGGTTTCGCCGCGACGTGGCGCGGCCGGCGGTGGAAGAGTCTTGCACCGCGAGGGGGCCGACGCGCGGGTCAGGTTCCCGCGCGCTCGGCCTGGCGTGAAGCCGGGTCAACCGCCCGGCGGGCGATAGGCAATCGATTGCTTCGCGGCGGCGTCCATCTCCTCGACCGTCATCAGCACGATGGTATTGGTGGACGCCGCACCGGCCTGATTCACGGCAAGCGAGAGGGCCGCCGCCGCCGTGTTGTTTGGTAGTTCCGCGATCACATAGGCGTCGATCCCGCCAAACGCAAAATGCATCGATTCGAGCTTGCCCCCGGCCGCGACACATGCCTTTTCGACCGCGGCGCGCCGTCCTGTTCCTCCGTCACGTGCCAGGCCCTTCGCGCCCTCGGACGTGTACTTCGCCTGAAATAGATATTTGCCCATTCGATCCTCCTGTTAGTGGTTGGCGCGCGCCGCCGCGGGAAACCGGATTTCTGCCTTCGGCCGATTCGCGGCGCGCGTCCATGAATTGTGCGCTCAAATGCACGTCGTTTCGAGCGTGGCGCCTGCCGGCGACGGGCGGCGCGTCGGGTAGCAGCGTATCGGCGTAACCCGCGCGAGGGTAAAATGAGCCTTCTATCGCTTCGGACGACGCAGCCATGACCCTGAGCCCGATTGCCGACCTGATCTCCGACCTCAAGGCCGGGCGAATGGCCGTGCTCGTCGACGAGGAGGACCGCGAGAACGAGGGGGATCTCATCTTCGCCGCGGATTTCGTTACGCCCGAGAAGATCAATTTCATGGCGACCCATGGTCGCGGGCTTATCTGCATGCCCATCACGGCCGCGCATGCCGAGCGCCTCAATCTCGCGCCGATGGTGGTGCAGAATCGCTCGGTCCACGGCACCAATTTCACCGTTTCGATCGAGGCGGCACAAGGTGTGACGACCGGGATCTCGGCGAAGGACCGGGCGCACACGATCCGCATCGCCGCCGCACCGGGCGCCAAGGCGTCCGACATCGTGCAGCCCGGCCACGTTTTCCCGCTCATCGCCCAGCCCGGTGGCGTGCTGGCCCGCGCCGGGCATACCGAAGCGTGTTGCGATCTCGCGCAACTCGCGGGACTCACGCCGGCGGCCGTCCTGTGCGAAATCATGAACGCCGACGGCACCATGGCGCGTCTGCCTGATCTCGTCGACTTTGCGCGTGTCCACGGCCTCAAGATCGGCGCGATCGCCGACTTGATCCACCATCGGAGCCGCACCGAGCGGCTCATCGAACGCATCGGCGAGCGGCCGCTTGCGACCGCGCATGGCGCGTTCCGGCTCGTCATCTATCGCGACAAGCTCTCGGACGCCACGCATCTCGCGCTCGTGCGAGGCCCGATTTCCGCGGATACGGAAACTCTGGTCCGGGTGCATGAGCCGTTGTCGGTGATGGACCTGCTCGACTTAGGCAGCACCGCGCATTCGTGGAGCATCGCGGCCGCCCTCCATGCGATCGCCGAGGCGGGCCGTGGTGTGGTCGTGCTGCTGCACCGGCCCGAGAGCGCGCACGAATTGCGGCGCCGCGCGCTGGGCGCAGATACACCGGTCTCCTCCAAGGTGGATCTGCGCGACTACGGGATCGGCGCGCAGATCCTGCGCGACCTCAATGTCGGCAAGATGCGGCTCCTCGCCACGCCGCGCAAGATGCCGAGCATGGCCGGATTCGATCTCGAGGTCACGGGATACGTCGCGCAGCCCGCGGAGCGCCACGCGTCGTAACCAGCGATCACTCCCATTGCCGCCGCGATTGCCCATAGCCATGCCCGTCCGCCAGATTCCCACCAATCCCAACGGCCTCGGCCGCCGCGTCGGCATCGTGCTGTCGCGCTTCAACCCCGGCATCGGCGACTTGATGCTCGCGGGCGCGCTGCGGGCGCTGAAGGAGGCGGGCGTCGCCGATCGGAACATTACGGTCGCCACCGTGCCCGGGGCGCTCGAGACGCCGCTCGCGCTGCAGCGTTTGGCGCAGACGGGCGACTTCGACGCGCTGGTCGCACTGGGTGCCGTGATCCGGGGCGAGACGTACCACTTCGAGATCGTCGCCAACGAGTCGGCCCGCGGCGTCGCCGAGGTGCAGCTCGAGTTCGGCATCCCGATCGGCAACGGCATTCTGACCACCAATACCGACGAGCAGGCGCTGATGCGCTGCGAAAAGAAAGGCTTCGAGGCCGCCAAGGCTGCGCTTGAACTCGCCAACCTGCTGGAAGCCATCGATGCCGATTAGCGGATGTCATTGCCAGACCCGCGCCGTGCGCATCAAGGGCACGATTCGGACGATGTCGCGCAGTGCCGACCCCCATGCGTGCTAGCCCCCGGCGGCGTGCGCGCGAGTTCGTGCTGCAGGGTCTCTACCAGCGGCAGCTGTCCGGCAACACGTGCGCCGCGATCCGGACGCAGCTCGCCGAGGCGGCCGGATTCCCGAAGGCGGACGAGGCGTACTTCGACGCCCTTTGGGCAGGCGTCACCGCCGAATACGAGGCGCTGATCCTGCTCGTGTCGCCCGAGCTCGATCGGCGCGCCGCCGAACTCTCGCCGGTCGAGCGCTCGATTCTCGTGATCGGCGCCTGGGAGCTCATGCATCGGCCCGAGATTCCCTGCCGGGTCGTCATCAACGAAGCGATCGAGCTGGCGAAGTCGTACGGCGGCACCGACGGGCACAAATACGTCAACGGCGTGCTGGACAAGCTCGCGGCCACAGTGCGCGCGTCTGAAATGGACGCCCTGCGTCGCGAGACTGGCACCGCCTGACCCGTATGCCACGCGCTACGGGCAGGTCGGCATGCGTCGCGGCGATCGCGATCATGATCGTGCTTGCCAGTGCGCCCGCTGCCGCGGCGTCGCTGTCGGTCTATTGCACGCACGATCCGGATGCCTGCGAGCTCGCCGCGCAGACATTCACGCGCGACACCGGCATCGCGGTCGCGATGATCCGCAAGCCAACCGGCGAAGTGTTCGCGCAGATCCGGGCCGAGCGCGCCAATCCGAAAGCCGATGTCTGGTACGGCGGCACCTTCGACGCGTTTCTGCAGGGTTCGGCCGAGGGCCTGTTCGCTCCGTATCGGTCGCCACGCCTGGTCGAATTGCATCCCTGGGCGCAGCGGCAGGCGAGCGCCACCGGCGATCGTGCCGTCGCGATCTACCGGATCGTGCTGGGATTCGGCACGAACCCCGCGATCCTCGCGAAGCGCGCGCAGGCGCCGCCGCGCTGCTGGTCGGATCTCGTGAAGCCGGAGTACCGCAACGAAGTCGAGCTTTCGAATCCCGTCACCAGCGGCACCGGCTACACGATCCTCGCTACCCTGGTCGCACTGTACGGCGAGGACGGCGCGTTCGATTACCTGAAGCGTCTGCGGCCGAATGTCGTCCGTTACACCCAGTCGGGCACCGCGCAGGGCCCGTCGGTCGCGCGCGGGGAAGTGGGCATCGGCGTGAGCTTCGTCCACGAATTCATCACGCAGCAGTTGGCGGGCTTTAACGTCGACATCGCGATTCCCTGCGAAGGCACGGGCGACGCGTTGGGCGGGATGGCCATCATCGCGAATGGTCCGCAATCCCGACGAGGCGCGCGATGTTTTACGACTGGGCGCTCACGCGAGGCGCGCAGGAGATCGCCAACCACACGCGCAATCTGATCCTGCCGGCCAACAAGACGGCGCAGATCCGGGCGGAGGCGGCACGCTACGCACACGTACCGACGATCGAAACCGATCCGGCAAAATTCGGCACGCCGGCCGAGAAAAAACGGTTGCTCGCGCGCTGGCAACGTGAAATCGGCGACGCATTGAAGTAGCGTCCGCAGAGGCCGTTTCGACACGGCGCCCGGCGTGCGAAAGTGCGCCACCGCGATCGCCTATAATCGAAAAGTGAACGAGTTCGAGCTGATCGCGCGTTTCTTCTCCCGGCCCTCGCGCTCGAACTCCGTGCACCTGTCGGGTCGGCGACGATGCGGCGCTGCTCGCGCCGGCGCCGGGATGCGAGCTCGCGGTATCCGTCGACATGCTGGTCGAAGGGCGCCACTTCTTTGCAGGCGCCGACCCGGAAAGACTGGGACACAAGACGCTGGCCGTGAATCTCTCCGACATGGCAGCGATGGGCGCGACGCCGAAATGGGCGCTGCTTGCCGGCGCACTGCCGGACAGCGATGCCGCCTGGCTCACGGCGTTCGCGCGGGGCTTCTACGCGCTTGCCGACGCGCACGACGTCGAACTCGTCGGCGGCGACACGACGCGCGGTCCGCGCAACCTCTGTGTGACCATCATGGGCGAAGTTCCGACGGGGCAGGCGCTGTTGCGCTCGCGGCGCGAAGCCGGGCGACGACGTCTACGTGTCGGGCACGCTTGGCGACGCTGCGCTTGCGGTGGCGGCGTTGTCCGGCCGCACGCGGCTCGACGCCGATGCGCTTGCCACCGCGCGGGCCAGGCTCGAAATGCCGGTGCCGCGAATCGCACTTGGCATTGCGTTGCGCGGCGTCGCATCCGCGGCGCTCGACGTGTCCGATGGACTCGTGGGCGACCTGTCGCACATCCTCGAGCGATCGGCCGTCGGCGCCACGGTGGAGCTTGCGGCGATTCCGCGGTCGCCTGCGCTGGCGCACGCTCGTGGCTGGCTCGGAACGCGCACTGGGCCTCGAATGTCTGCTCGCCGGCGGTGACGATTACGAACTTTGCTTCACTGCGCCGCGTTCGGCCGCGGAGCGCATTGCCGCCATTGCAGCGGGCACCGCCTTGCCGCTCGCGCGCATCGGCACGATCACGCAGGTTCCTGGCCTCGTGGTTCGCGACGAGCGCGGTGTGCCGCTGGTCGCGTTGCCGCAAGCCTACGATCATTTTGCGTGAAAGGTTCGCTGGGTGTGTACCTCGACCATCGGCGGTATATTGTGCCCGGCAGGTTTGCGATCGCCCGCGCCGTCGTTTGCATTGCGAGGCGGAATTGACGGAGTAGACGTGAATACCCGATCGGCGCCATCGCTCGCGTTTCTTCTCGGCCACCCGGCGCATTTCATCGCGCTCGGCTTTGGTGCCGGACTCGCGCCGGTCGCGCCTGGAACGTTCGGCACGCTGCTGGCGATTCCGCATCGCCGCGCTGGTGCGGGCGCATTTCTCCGACGCGGTGCTCGCTGCCGTGATCGTCGCGCTCGCGCTGATCGGCATCTGGGCGGCGCAGGTGACCGGGCGCAATCTGCGCGCACCGGATCACGGGGCGATCGTCTGGGACGAGGTCGTGGCGTTTCTGCTTGTGCTCTTCTTCGTCGGCGACGACGCCGTCGCGCGTCGCCGTGGCGTTTGTGCGTCTTCCGGTTTTTCGACATCGCGAAGCCGCCGCCGATCCGGCAACTCGACGCGCGGCTCAAGAACGGTGTCGGCGTGATGATCGACGATCTCGTCGCCGCCGGCTATGCGCTGCTCGTCCTGGCGCTCTTCCAGCGGCTCGTCGGGTGAGACGATGCGCCGAGCCGACGCCCGACACGTGACGCTGATCGATCCCGGACGCATCGAGGAGGCGGGCCTCAACGCGCTGCAGACGCAACGCCAGCTGTTCTACGACGGATGGATATTGCGGCTCTCGCCGGGGGTCGCCAAGCGCGGACGAAGCGTCAACGCGCATTTCGGTTCGTCGCTGCCGCTCGTCGCCAAGATCCTCTATTGCGAGAACACGTATGCGCGGGAGGGATTGCCGGCGCTGTTCCGGATCACGCCGTTCAGTAAGCCTGCCGACCTCGAGTCCGCGCTGGCCGCGCGCGGCTACGATTCCTTCGGAGAAACGCTGGTGCAGGCCGTCGCGCTCGATCGTCCGCCTGCGTTGCCCATGCTTGCCGACGCGGTCGAACTGGACGCGCCGGACACGTCCGATTTCATCGACGCCGTCGGTGAACTTCGCGACTCGACGCCGCTGCAACGGGAAGCGCATCGCGAGCGGATGCAGAATTCGCCGCTCGGCAAGCGACACGCGGTCGTCCGGGCCGGCGGGCGCGTCGTGTGCACCGCCCAGATCGCGATCGAAGGCGAGCTTGCCGGCGTGTTCGACGTGATCACCGCCCCGGATGCGCGTCGCCGGGGGTACGCGACGCTCGCGTGCGCATCGCTGCTGTCGTGGGCCTGGCAGCACGGCGCGAACGCCGCGTATCTGCAGGTGAGCGCCGACAATACGCCCGCCGTCGCATCCTATCGAAAATTCGGTTTCAAGACCGTCTACACCTATCACTATCGTGGCCGGCCGGGGGAGTGCGAATGAGCGCGGACACCGTTACGCTGGCGACCACGCTTGGGGCACGCGCTGCGCTGACCGGCAATGGACGGTTGCCACCGCAGAGTCGTGCACCGGCGGGCTGATCGCCGCCGCGATCACCGATGTCGCAGGCAGTTCGGCCTGGTTCGATCGCGGCTTCGTCACGTATTCCAACGAGGCGAAAATCGGGCTGCTCGGCGTTCGCGCCGAAACGCTGGCGGCGCACGGGGCCGTCAGCGAAGCGACCGCACGGGAAATGGCCGCAGGCGCGTTGCGCAAGAGCGGCGCCACCGTCGCGGTTGCGGTAACGGGCGTGGCGGGGCCGTCGGGAGGCACCCCGAAGAAGCCCGTGGGGTTCGTCTGTTTCGCGTGGGGCCGCCGGGGCGGCGCGGTCGAGGCGCTGACTGCGCAGTTCTCCGGCGATCGGGCCGCCGTGCGCGAAGCGGCGGTCGTCACCGCGCTCGAAGGGTTGCTCGACCGGGCCGCGCGCACTTGAGTTCTCGGGCGGCGCCGGCGACGCCGGCAGCCCGCGCGCCGGAGCCCGGCCGGCCGGATTCCCCGGTGGCGGCGTCATCCGTTTGGGGGGCTTGCATCGAACGATCGTTCTATGCCATGATGGGCACCGAGTCACCCGCCCGCGCCGTGCTGCGCCATACTTCGGAGCCTTCCCGCATGCCCCTCGACAACACCATGGACGACCACAAGAGCAAGGCCCTGGCCGCCGCGCTGGCGCAGATCGAAAAGCAGTTCGGCAAGGGCTCGATCATGAAAATGGGCGAGGCCCAGATCCAGAACGACCTGCAGGTCGTGTCGACCGGCTCGCTCGGGCTCGACATCGCGCTCGGCGTCGGCGGCCTGCCGCGCGGCCGGGTGGTCGAGATCTACGGCCCGGAGTCCTCCGGCAAGACCACGCTGTGCGCTGCAGGTCGTCGCGCAGGTGCAGAAGGCGGGCGGCGTCGGCGGCGTACATCGACGCCGAGAACGCGCTCGACCCGGTCTACGCCGGCAAGCTCGGCGTCAACGTCGGCGACCTGCTGATCTCGCAGCCCGACACCGGCGAGCAGGGGCTCGAAATCGCCGACATGCTGGTGCGCTCGGGCGGCGTCGACGTCATCGTCATCGACTCGGTCGCGGCGCTGGTGCCCAAGGCCGAAATCGAAGGCGAGATGGGCGACCAGCTGCCCGGCCTGCAGGCGCGGCTGATGAGCCAGGCGCTGCGCAAGCTCGCCGGCAACATCAAGCGCGCGGGCACGCTGGTCATCTTCATCAACCAGATCCGGATGAAGATCGGCGTGATGTTCGGCAATCCCGAAACCACCACCGGCGGCAATGCGCTCAAGTTCTACGCGTCGGTGCGCCTCGACATCCGCCGCATCGGCGCGATCAAGCGGGGCGAGGAAGTCGTCGGCAACGAAACGCGCGTCAAGGTCGTCAAGAACAAGATCGCACCGCCGTTCCGCGAGGCGCTGTTCGACATCCTGTACGGCGAAGGCATTTCGCGCGAAGGCGAGATCATCGAGCTCGGCGTCACCCACCGACATCGTCGAGAAGTCCGGCGCCTGGTACGCCTACGGCGGCGAGAAGATCGGCCAGGGCAAGGACAACGCGCGCGAGTTCCTGCGCGAGCATCCCGAGATGGCGGACGAGATCGAGGCGAAGATCCGTGCCGCGGTCGGGGTGCCGGTGCCGGGCGCGCTGCGCGCACGAGGCGAGCCCCTGCCGGCCGACGAATAGTGCGCGGGAAGGCCCGGCGTTCGTCGCAGCAGTCAAGCTGCGCCTGTAGCGGACTCAGGTAACGAATTGCCGGCGAAGAACCGCGTGGCTCGCTGCGGCCCCCGAAGTCGCTCAAGGTCCGTGGCGATCGCGCTGCTGGCGCGGCGGGAGTATCGCCGTGCGGAGTTGCGCGACAGGCTGCGTCGGCAGTGGCGTCCGGAGCGAATGGCCGACCTCGACGCCGTGCCTCGACGAGCTGGCCGCGGCTCGGCTACCTGTCCGACGCGCGCTTCGCGCAGGCCGTCGTTCGCGCAGAAGAGCGGTCGCTACGGCAGGCGCGCCATCGCGCACGACGCTCCGGACTCGAGGCGTATCGGCAGACGACGTCGCATCCGCCGCGCTCGCCGCTGGCGCCATCGACGACGAAGTCGCCGATGCGCTCGCGCTCTGGCGGCGTCGCTTCGGCAAGGTACCGGCCCGGCGACAAGCGCGAGAAGGCGCGGCAAGTGCGCTTCCTGCAGAGCCGCGGCTATTCGCTCGCGGTCGACGCTGCGGGCTGCTGCGCGATCCGCCGGGCGACGAAAACGGGGACGCCCGATAGCCGCGCGCGATCGCCTGGGCGATCACCGCCGGGGCAAGCACGTCGCCGAGTCGCGGTCCGTCGCGTCTGCGCGGGTCTGCCGAGCCGCGTACAATCAGCAGCTTTGCCGATGCCGCTGGTCGGCATTCGCGGACCGTCGCCGGACGGCCGAAGTTGCCACCGCCATGAAAGTCGCCGACATCCGCAGCCACTTCCTCGAGTTCTTCGTCGGAAGGGGCATGCGATCGTGCCGTCGTCGTCGCTCGTGCCGGGCAACGATCCCACGCTGCTGTTCGTGAACTCCGGCATGGTCCAGTTCAAGGACGTCTTCCTAGGCGTCGATCAGCGTGCCTACCGGCGGGCGACGACGCGCAGCGCTGTGTGCGCGCTGGCGGCAAGCACAACGATCTCGAGAACGTCGGCTATACGGCCCGGCATCACACGTTCTTCGAGATGCTGGGCAACTTCAGCTTTGGCGACTATTTCAAGCGCGACGCCATCCGGTATTCGTGGGAGCTGCTGACGACGGTATTACGGCCTGCCGCCGGAGAAGCTCTGGATCACCGTCTACATCGACGACGACGAGGCCTACGACGTCTGGACGAAGGAGATCGGCGTTCCGGCCGAGCGCTGCGTGCGCATCGGCGACAACAAGGGCGCGAAGTACGCGAGCGACAACTTCTGGCAGATGGCCGACACCGGTCCCTGCGGACCCTGCTCCGAAATCTTCTACGACCACGGCCCGGACGTGTGGGGTGGCCCGCCGGGGTCGCCGGACGATCGGAAGGCGACCGCTACATCGAGATCTGGAACCTCGTGTTCATGCAGTTCAACCGCGACGACCGGGGCGTGATGAATCCGCTGCCGAAGCCGTGCGTGGACACCGGCATGGGTCTGGAGCGCCTTGCCGCGGTGCTGCAGCACGTGCACTCGAACTACGAGATCGATCTCTTCCAGGATCTGATCAGCGCCGCCGCGCGCGAGACCGGCGCAGGACTGACCTCGACAACCCAGTCGCTGCAGGTGATCGCCGATCACATCCGCGCCTGCGCGTTCCTGATCGTCGACGGCGTGATCCCGGGCTACGACGGGCGCGGTTACGTGCTGCGCCGGATCATCCGCCGCGCGATCCGCCACGGCTACCAGCTCGGACAGAAGCAGCCGTTCTTCCACCGGCTGGTCGACGACCTCGACCGCGCAGATGGGCGACGCCTATCCGGAGCTGCGCCGCGACAGGGCGACGTGTCGCGGAGGTGCTGCAAGCGGAGGAGGAGCGCTTCGGCGAGACGATCGAGCACGGCATGAAGATGCTTGACGGCGCGCTCGAAGCGGCGGCGGCCGGCAAGGTGCTCGACGGCGCCACGGCGTTCACGCTCTACGACACGTTCGGCTTTCCGCTCGACCTCACCGCCGACATCTGCCGCGAACGCGGCGTGACCGTCGACGAGGCGGGCTTCGACGTCGGCGATGGACGCGCAGCGCGAGCGCGCGCGCGCGGCGTCGCCGTTCAAGGCGGGCGCGCAAGCTCGAGTATTCGGGCCGGCAGACCGCATTCCGCGGCTACGACACGCTGTCCGAGTCGAAGGCCGCGTCATCGCGCTGTACAGCGACGGCGTCGAGTGTCGCTGCGCTCGCGGCCGGTGACCAGGGCATCGTCGTGCTCGACCGCACGCCGTTCTACGCGGAGTCCGGCGGCCAGGTCGGCGATCGCGGCGAGCTCTCCATCGGCGGCGTCTGCCTCACGCTGTTCGCGGTCGACCGACACGCAGAAGATCCAGCCGGAGGTGTTCGGCCATGTCGGCGACGTCGAAGACCGGCGAGCTCAAGGTCGGCGACACGGTCGCCGCGCAAGTCGACCACGACGCGCGCGGCCGCACGATGCGCAATCACTCGGCGACGCACCTGATGCACAAGGCGCTGCGCGAGGTCCTGGGCGACCACGTCCAGCAGAAGGGCTCGCTGGTCGATCCCGACAAGACGCGCTTCGACTTCGCGCACAACGCGCCGATGACCGACGACGAGATCCGTCGCGTCGAGTCGATCGTCAACAGCGAGATCCTCGACAACGTTCCCACCGAGGCGCGCGTGATGCCGATCGACGACGCGCAGAAGACCGGCGCGATGATGCTGTTCGGCGAGAAGTACGGCGACGAAGTGCGCGTGCTCGACATCGGCAGCTCGCGCGAGCTTTGCGGCGGCACGCACGTCGCGCGCACCGGCGACATCGGCTTCTTCAAGATCGTGGCGGAGGGCGGCGTCGCGGCCGGCGTCCGCCGCGTCGAGGCGGTGACCGGCGACGGCGCGCTCGCCTGGGTGCAGGCGCAGGAGTCGCACGCTGGCCGCTGCTGCTGCCGCGCTCAAGGCGCCGGCGGCGGAGCTCGAGACGAAGATCGCGCAACTGATCGAAAGCACGAAGCACGGCGGAGAAGGAGCTCGCGCGACTCAAGGCGAAGGCTCGCGGCCAGCGCGGGTGACGATCTCGCCGGCGAACGCGGTCGACGTCAAGGGCGCGAAGGTGCTCGCCGCGACGCTCGACGGCGCCGACGCGAAGGCGCTGCGCGAAACGATGGACAAGCTCAAGGACAAGCTGGGCAGCGCGGCGATCGTGCTGGGCGCGGTCGCCGACGGCAAGGTCACGCTCATCGCGGGCGTCACCACCGACCTCACGTCACGGTCAAGGCCGGCGAACTCGTCAACCACGTCGCACAACAGGTCGGCGGCAAAGGCGGCGGCCGGCCCGACATGGCGCAGGCCGGCGGCACCGATCCTGCCGGGCTCCCGGCCGCGCTCGCGTCGGTGCGATCGTGGATCGAACAACGGCTGTGACGGCCTGAGGTAGTTGTGATGTCGCTGTGCCCCGAAATCACGCTCGACGTGTTGAACGCCCGAGGGCGGGGTTGCCTGCCCGATTTATTCGGCTTTCGCGTGATGGCGCTGGAGCAGGGACTGCTCGTTGCCGAGATCGACATCCGGCCCGAGCTTCTCGCGCCGAACGGCTTCCTGCACGCCGCCACCGTGATCGCCCTCGCCGACACCGCATGCGGTTACGGCTGCATCGCGCACATGCCGAAGGGTGCGGAGAACTTCACGACCGTCGAGCTCAAGAGCAATTTTCTCGGAACGGCGCGCGAGGGCACGATCGCGTGCATTGCGAAGCCGGCGCATCTCGGCCGGAACACGCAGGTCTGGGACGCGACCGTCAGCAAACATGGCGACGGCAAGCCTATCGCGCTGTTCCGCTGCACGCAGATGATCCTCTGGCCGAAGGCGCTCTGATGCTCACGCCCAATCGGATCGATCATGTCGTGCTCACCTGCCGCGACGTCGCCGCGACCATCCGCTTCTACACCGAAGTGCTCGGCATGCGCGAGGTCACGTTCGGCACGGGGCGCAAGGCGCTTGCGTTCGGCCGGCAGAAAATCAATCTGCACGCCGCGGGCCAGGTCGCGCAGGGAGCCGCGGGAAGCGTGGCGGCCGTCGCGGCCAGGCCGACGCCCGGCTCCGCCGACCTTTGTCTGATCGTCTCCGAATCGCTCGCCGCCGTGAGCGCGCATCTCGCGGCCTGCGGGGTTCCGGTAGAGGAGGGTCCATGCACGCGCACCGGCGCGCAAGGGCCGATCGAATCGGTCTACATTCGCGATCCGGACGGCAACCTGATCGAACTCTCGCGTTACGTCGGCGACTGATTGCTTCACTGCTGCGGCGACTCGACGTACGCAGCGGCAGGTACAGCGTTGCAGTCGTTCCCGGCGCTTCGACGCGCGCCGTCTCGCCACCCCTCATCCATCCGGCGAATGGCGGACCTGCCGTTGCGCCCGTAATCTGGCCGAGTGCGCGCGCTGCACGTCGGATGCCGATGCGTGTTGATCGGCCGGCCTTTCGGAAGCCCTCCGATCGCGACGCGCGCCGACCCCGATGCCTGTTGCTTCCCCTGCCCGGTTGTCGGTTCTGCCGATGGCGCTGGCCGCCTTCGCGGCGGGTGTCGTGCTGTTGCAGTGGCAGCCGGAATTGCTGCCGTCCGGATGGTGTCTTGGCGCGGCAGGTCTGCCGTTCGCGGCGTGGGGCGCGACGCGACGTCTTGTCCGTTCGTCACCGGCGGGACGGCTACTTGCTGCCGGAATCGCGATGCTGGCGGCGGGCACCCTTGGGTTCGCGTACGCCAACTGGCGGGCGGAAGTGCGCCTCGCCGACGCGCTGCCGTCTGAATGGGAGGGCGAAGACATCGCGCTCGTCGGCGTTGTCGACGACCTGCCGCAAGTCTCGGCGCGCGGGGCGCGCCTCGCATTCGCCGTCGAACGCGTCGAAACTTCCCGCGCGTCGGTGCCGACGCGGTTGTCGCTCGCTTGGTACACGCAAGGTAAAGAGGGTGATCCGTCCGATGCGGTGCCCAGACTCGCCGCAGGGGAGCGCTGGCGCCTCATCGTCCGCCTGAAGCGGCCGCATGGCACGGTGAATCCGCACGGCTTCGACGTCGAGGCCTGGCTCCTCGAGAACGGCCTGCGCGCGACGGGCTACGTGCGGCCGCACGCGCGCAATGCGCGCCTGGACGCATTTGCGGGCCGCGTCCAGGACTACATTCAGCGCGCGCGCGAAACCATCCGCGCCCGGATTCTCGCGGCACTGCCCGATGCGCCCTACGCGGGCGTGATCGTCGCGCTGACGATCGGCGAGCAGCGTGCGATTCCCGAGGCGCAGTGGCGTGTCTTCAACCGGACCGGCATCGCGCATCTGATCAGCATCTCCGGACTCCATGTCACGGTGTTCGCAACGCTGGCCGGCGGACTCGCGTTCGCTCTGGCCCGCCGCAGCATTCGGCTGACGACGCGCGTTCCCGCGCGCAAGGTCGCGGCGATGATCGGCGTTGTCTTCGCGACGGTCTACGTCCTGCTTGCGGGCGCCGGCGTGCCGGCCGTACGGACACTCCTGATGCTGATCGTCGCGGCGCTGGGGCTCGTGCTCGCGCGTCCCGGCACCGCCGCCCTGATCTGGCTGTGGGCGCTCGCCGCGGTGCTCGCGTGGGACCCGTGGGCGAGCGTCACGCCCGGATTCTGGCTGTCGTTCGGCGCCGTCGGAGCCTTGCTCTTTGCGGGGGTCGGGCGACTCTCCTCCGCAGCGCCGATCTCACGTTCGGCGCGTGTCGCGCGAGTCTTGCGCGCGGGCGCTCGCGCTCAGGCCGTCGTGACGGCGGCGCTGATTCCCGGAACGCTCGCGCTGTTCCAGCAGGTTTCACTCGTGTCGCCCATCGCCAATGCCGTCGCGATACCCGTCGTCACATTCGCCGTCGTTCCGTTCGCCCTGTCCGGGATCGTGCTGCCGTTCGATGCGTCGTGGCGGGCCGCGCACGCCATTTTCGCCGCGCTCATGCTTCCCCTCGACGCGCTCGCGCGAGCACCCGCTGGTGCCTGGCAACAGCACGCGCCACCGGGCTGGGCCGTGGCGGTGGCGCTCGCCGGAGTCGCCTGGCTCGTCGCGCCGCGCGGCGTGCCCGGACGCGCGCTCGGCATCATCGCGCTCCTTCCGTTGTTCGTCGTGCGGCCAGCGCCGCCCGCGCCCGGATCGTTTCGCATGACGGTACTCGATGTCGGACAGGGGCTGGCCGTGGTCGTCGAGACACACCGCCACGCGTTGGTCTACGACACCGGTCCGCGATACAACGACGAGGCCGACGCAGGCGGACGAATCGTCGCCCCGTTCCTGCGCGCCAGGGGGGTCCGGCATCTTGGCGGCCTGATCGTCACGCACCAGGACAGCGATCACAGCGGCGGCGCGCTCACGCTGCTGCAGACGATCCCGGTGGACTGGATCGCATCGTCGTTGCCCGCCGACCACGCCATTCTGACGCGTCGTGCTTTCGACGGCGCCGTCGCGTTCCGTTGCGAAGCAGGGCAGCGTTGGACGTGGGACGACGTGCGCTTCACGGTGCTGCAGCCGGCGGTCGAGCACTATGCGGCGCGGCAAACCAAGCCGAACGATCTGTCCTGCGTCGTGCGGATCGAATCGGACTATGGCAGTGTCCTTCTGACCGGCGACCTCGAAGCGCGGGGTGAACTCGAACTCGTGGGGCGCGACCCTGCCGCGCTCAAGGCCGACGTGCTGGTCGTGCCGCATCACGGCAGCCGCACATCGTCGACACCGGCCTTCATCGCAGCCGTCGCTCCCGCGATCGCCGTCTTTACGCCCGGCTACCGCAATCGGTTTGGTCATCCGCGAGCGGATGTCGTCGCGCGGTACGACCGTGCCGGTATCCGGAGCTATCGCACCGACTTCGACGGCGCGCTCACGTTCACGTTTGCGCCGGAGTCCTCGCACGTGCCGCGGGCCGAACGCGACCACGATCGCCGGTATTGGCGCGACGCGCCTGTGCGGGCAGACGATCGGTCAGAGTCGGCGGCATTGACCAGCGTCGCGAGCACTCCGTATATTGCCCTACCATGATCCCTGCACGATCCTTGTCGCGGCTACCGGCCTGTGCGTTTCTGCTCGGGGCGCTGATCGCCGCTGCGCCGGCTCTGCGCGCGCAGGAGCCCAAGGAAGACAACGCGCCGTGGAAGCTGTCCGCCGCCGTCGGTCCCGCCTTCGCGTTGGGAAAGGCCGGGGAACGGTGGGCGAAACTCATTGCCGCGCAGTCGGGTGAGACGATAGCGGTGCAATTTTCCCCGGGCGCAACTCTTGCATCGCGCGATCCCGCACGTGAATTCGTCGCGCTGCGCGACGGCGGCGCCGATCTCGCCGTCGGGTCCTCCCTGTACTGGTCGGCACAGGTCGTCGAACTCAACATGATCGGATTGCCGTGGCTGGCACCGGAGGACAAGGATCTTGCGAGCGTGGCGAGCGATGCGATGGCGCAGCGGTTGTTCGCCGCGGTCGCGCGTGCCGGAGCGGTACCGCTGGCGCTCGCGCCGCTGGGTCACCGCGTGTTGGCATCGACCGGCAAATTGCTGCGCACGCCGGAGGATCTCGCTGGAATGAAGGTCCGGAGCACGTCGCTTCCGTTCCTCACCGATTTTTTTGTCGGCATGGGGGCCGAACCGCGGGCGATGTCATTCGCCGACGCGCAGGCGGCGCTGCTCGCCGGAATGTTGGACGCGCAGGACGGAACGCTGGCAACGATAGCCGCCGCCCGGCTCGACCGGATCGGGATCAAACAGGTCATGCTGTGGGGCGCGGTCGCGGAAATTGCGGTGTTCGCGGCGAATCAGGCGGCGTGGAACGCGTGGACGGACGAGCAACGCGCGATCGCGCGCGACACGGCCCAGCAGGCGGCGCGCGAACTCCCCACCCTCGCGCGCGACGAAAACAGCGCCGCGCTCGTCGCATTGCGCAAGCGCGGGGTGACGGTGACGCGCCTCACCGCGACCGGCCGTGCGGCGTTTGCCGCCGCTGCGCGCGGTGTCTACGACAAGTGGGCTGCCGTCGCCGGCCCGGACCTCGTGCGTGAGGCGGAGATGGCGATCAAGGGGCCCCCACCGTGACCGCGCCGGCCTCCGGCTCAAGCTTGATATTCAGTTGACGAAGCGCCCCAGCCGCACCGCGGTCTCGCCTCGTTTCGGCCGGCGCGTTGGCATGATCAGCACGCAGTCGTCGTACGGCGTCGCGATTTCCGTGCCGCCGTCGCGGGCGAGCAGAGTGCCCGCCTTCGCCACCACGACAAGCCCGCCGACCGGGACGAGAAAGGCGAAATCGTCGGTGCCGATCGTAATCACCGTCGTGACCTCGATCACCTTTTGCGCGGGCATCGGCACGGGCTCGAGATAGGTATCCAGGAACGAAGGTTCGCACATCCCGAAATGACGCAGGAAGCGAAGCGTGGCGTGTTTCGCGACATCCGGCGCCGCGGCTTCCCAGTGCTGGCCGCATTCGATCAGCAACGCATTGCGCGGATCCTCCGCGTCGTCGAAAAAGGCGTAATCGCGCAGCCGCTTCCCGGCGGTGTGACCGCCATCGACGATGATGTGCTCCGGCGATCCCAACGCCTGCGCGAGTTCCACGCCCTTGCGCTGCCGGCCAGCCATCGCCAGCGGCGGACATCGGTCGGTCATCGAATGCAGATCGAGCAGGTAGTCGATGCGGTCGTACAAGGGCCGAAGCTCCCGCGCCCGGGCGAGATCGGCGGATTGACGCGGGCCGTCCAGGACGTCGGCGGTCCATAACCGGTTGAAGTCCTCGTCAACGCAACGCGATCCAAACGGATCGGCCCGGTCGAAGCGCTCGTAGGCCGTGATGTTGGCGAAACACATCGAGAGCGTGCCGCGCGTCGGCCGGAATTCACTGGCCAGCAGCCAGTCGAGCGCGATGGCGCCGCAGACTTCGTTGCCGTGGGTCAGCGCCTGCACGAGGACGTGCGGGCCGGCAAGCGCGCCGGCGTAGGTCCATACGTACGGAACTCCCGCATTGCCGGCGGACCAGCGCGCGAGATCGGGAAAGGCGACCTCGATCGGCGGCGTGGGCGGGGTCACGACACGCATGCGCGGTCGGCCAGGCGGCGCATGAACGCCTCGCAGCGTGCGAGCTGATCCAACGCAACCCATTCGTTCGGCTGATTGGAATCAGATTGCACGGCGGTCCGTGTTGCGGGAGCATTCATGGTGGTGTGTCCTGCTCCTTCGGCGCCAACCCCGATGGGGAAAGGGGCAGGATAGGGAGGCGCTCCAGCGCTGTCAAATCGCCGCGCGAACTCTGCGACGGCAGGGCACGACCGCAGAGCGCTCATGCGTCGGATCCCGGGCGAATTTGCGAGGATAATCGTCGCCGTAACCAACGCCTGAGGCGAGGTAGCCCGCATGATCGGAACACTGACGCGAAGAACCGCATTTGGATCGGATGACGCCGGAATGCCGATGGCGAAGGTTGCCGGCGCGGCGCTGTTGGGCGCGGTTGTATGCGGGAGCCCGTTTGCGCAGACCGCGTTACCGGTGGAATCGGTAAAGTTGCCGCCCGGATTCACGGTCGAGGTCGTTGCCCGCGTTCCGAATGCGAGAGCGATGACCTGGGGTGCCGCCGGGACGCTGTTCGTCGGAAGCACCTCTGCCGGGAAGGTCTACGCGCTCACGCTGCCGCCGCCCGGCGCCAAGGGCGAGGCTGCGATGCACGTGGTTGCGTCCGGTTTGCGCGAACCGGCGGGAGTCGCGTTCCGCGACGGGGCGCTCTACGTGTCCGCCGTCTCGCGCATTCTGCGCTTCGACGACATCGAGCGTCGCCTCGCCGATCCGCCGCAGCCGGTCGTCGTCAGCGATCGCTTTCCGACCGATGGACACCACGGCCGCAAATTCATCGCCTTCGGGCCGGACGGCAAACTCTACGTTCCCGTCGGTGCGCCATGCAACATCTGCGAACCGGATCCCGATCGCTACGCGAACATCATGCGCATGAACCGCGATGGTTCTGGACTCGAAGTCTACGCGCGCGGGCTGCGCAACTCGGTGGGATTCGACTGGGATCCGCGGACGAAGGCGTTGTGGTTCACGAGCAACGGGCGGGACTGGATGGGCGACGACATGCCTCCCGACACATTGCATCACGCGCCGCGGGCCGGATTGCACTTCGGCTTCCCGTATTGCCATGGCGGCACGATTCCCGATCCCGAGTTCGGAACCATGCGGGCATGTCGCGAATTCACGCCACCCGCGCAGAACCTCGATCCGCACGTCGCGCCGCTCGGCATGCGCTTCTATACGGGAGCCCAGTTTCCGGCCGCGTATCGCAACCGCATCTTCATCGCCGAACACGGCTCATGGAACCGCAGTCGCAAGATCGGCTATCGCGTCACCATGGTCACGCTCGAAGGCGACAAAGCGGTGCGCTACGAACCTTTCGCCGAAGGCTGGCTGCAGGGGGAGAGCGCATGGGGGCGTCCGGCCGACGTATTGGTCGCGCCAGACGGTTCGCTCCTCGTTTCAGACGATCACGCGGGCGCGATCTATCGCATCCGCTATCGGAGTCAATAGGGTCCGTAGGGGACGGCGTACCTGGGCGGCGCCCAGGCGCGGACGGGGACGACAACGCGCCGCGGACGGTAGACGGGCGCCGGATACGCCAACGGAGCGGGGTAGACGATCGGAGCGGGGTAGACGATCGGCGCAGGATAGGCGACGGGAGCCGAATAGACGACCGCCGGCGGCACGATCGCTGGATAGTACGCGCCGTAGTAAGGAACATATGGCCGCGCGTAATTCCCGTGCCCGTAACCGGAGTAGCCACCCCGATAGGCCGGCGCGCCAGCGGTGACGGCGAATCCAGGACCGCCGACCGAAACGCTCCAGGCGACATTGCCGGCGGATGCAGCGCCCGCGGCGATGGCGAGACTCACCGCCAATGCAGCGGTGGCAACGATTGCGTTTTTGCGACGCGACATGAAACCCTCCTCGATGCGATCGGTAGATTGGCCGCCAATAGCGGGCGAACCGGGCGACCCGGCTGACACCGGACGTCCTGTAGCCATCAACGCAGCGCCGGCCGCCGCGGTTGACGCGTCCCCGGCGCGCGACCCGTCGCTTTGACCCGGGGCCTGCGCGCTTTGTCCCCGCGGCCGGGGTTGCGCTATGCTTCGCCGGCTACCACACGCAACCGCTCAACTGGGGGAGTCATGCGACCGTACACCGGGCTTGCCAGCAAGGTCATCCGTACCGTCTGCGTCATCACGCTCGTCGCCTGCTCCTTCGCCGCGACCGCCGCCAACCTGACCGTCGGCCTCGGGACCGACGTCACGGCGATCGACCCGCACTATCACAACCTGACGCCGAACAACAACGTCGCCGCGCACATCTTCGGCTACCTCGTGCAGCGCAACGAGAAATCGCAATTGGAACCGGGGCTCGCGACCGAGTGGAAGACGATCGATCCGCTCACATGGGAATTCAAGCTCCGCAAGGGCGTCAAGTTCCATGACGGCAGCGACTTCACGGCGGCCGATGTCGTCGCGTCGATCGAGCGCGTGCCGACGGTGCCGAACAGCCCGTCGCCGTTCACGGCGTTCACGAAACAGATCAAGGAGATGGTCGTCGTCGATCCGCTGACGATTCGGTTCAAGACGGCCACGCCGTATCCGCTGATGCCCTCGGACATGGCGCAGATCGTGATCATCTCGAAAAGCGCGGCGAAGGCGACGACCGACGACTTCAACACCGGCAAGGCAGCGATCGGCACCGGACCGTACAAGGTTGTCCGCTATGCGAAGGGCGATCGCATCGAGCTCGCGCGCAACGATGCGTACTGGGGCGGGAAGACGCCATGGGAAAAGGTGACCCTGCGCCTGCTGCCCCAGGACGCTTCGCGCGTCGCCGCGCTTCTGGCGGGCGATGTCCAGGTAATCGAGAACGTGCCGACCTCCGATGTCGCCCAGCTCAGGAAGGACAAGCGCGTGCAGGTCTTCCGCACGGTTGCGGACCGGCTCATCTACCTGCACATCGACAGCGATCGCGACGTTTCGCCGTTCGTGACCGACAAGGCCGGCAAGCCGATGACGAAGAACCCGCTCAAGGATCCTCGCGTGCGCAGGGCGATCTCGAAGGCGATCAACCGGCCGGCGATGGTGGCGAAGGTGATGGAAGGCGAGGCGATTCCTGCAGGTCAGCTCGTCCCGGACTTCCTCTTCGGCGCGACGAAGAACCTGAAGGTCGAGCCCTACGATCCGGAAGGCGCCAAGAAGCTCCTGACCGAGGCCGGATACCCGGACGGCTTCGGGCTCACCATCCACGCGCCGAACAACCGGTACGTCAACGACGCCAAGATCGCGCAGGCGGTAGCGCAGATGCTCGCGCGCGTCGGTATCGACACCAAGGTCGTCGCGATGCCGTCGTCGACCTATTTCTCGCAGGCGACCAAGCTCGAATTCAGTTTCATGCTGCTTGGCTGGGGCACGGGCACCGGCGAAGCGTCGTCGTCGCTCAAGGCGCTGCTGATGACCTACAACCGCGACAAGGGTTTCGGCACGGCCAATCGCGGTCGATATTCGAACGGCAAGGTCGACGCGTTGACCGAAGACGCCCTCGCGACCGTCGACGATGCCAAGCGCGAGGCGCTGCTGCAACGTGCTTCCGAGCTTGCCGTCAACGACGTTGGCGTCATCCCGTTGCACTTCCAGGTGAACCTGTGGGCGACGCGCGATGGCATCACCTACGTGCCGCGGACCGACGAGAACACGCTCGCGTGGAAGTTCCGGCCCGCCGGCGCCAAATGAGGATCGCGTTGCCGGCGACGCGCGCGACGGCGCGACGGTGACGGTGGGAACCGCCTATCACCAACTGGACGCACGATGAACGCTCCGCATCCTCTGCCCGCCATCACGACGCCTCCGCAGCACTTCATCGGAAACCGCTGGGTCGAGCCAGCCACCGGAAGCACGCTTCCGATGATCGATCCGTCGGATGGCAAGCCGTTCGCGGCAATCGCGGCAGGCACGGCACCGGACATCGATCATGCGGTGCTCGCCGCCGAACGGGCACGCGACGGCGCGTGGGGACGACAGGCGCCCGCCGAGAAAGGACGTCTGCTCGGTAGACTGGCGCGGGAAATTCTCGATCACGCCGACGAACTCGCCGTAGTCGAGGCGCGGGATTGCGGGAAGCCATTGCGCCAGGCGCGTGCCGACGTCGCCGCCTGCGCGCGCTATTTCGAGTTCTATGGTGGCGCGTCGGACAAGATTCATGGCGACACCATTCCCTATCCCGCGGGCTATACGGTGTTGACGTGGCGCGAACCGCACGGCGTCACGGGCCATATCATCCCGTGGAACTATCCGTTGCAGATCTTCGGGCGTTCGGTCGCCGCCGCGCTCGCGGCGGGCAACGCCTGCGTGGTGAAGCCCGCCGAGGATGCGTGCCTGTCGCTGCTGCGCGTCGCCGAGCTGGCGGCAGGCATCGGACTGCCGGAGGGCGCGCTCAACATTGTCACCGGTCTTGGCCGCGAGGCCGGTGCGGCGCTCGCCGCGCATCGCGGCATCGAACACTTGTCGTTCACGGGGTCGCCCGCGACCGGCGCGTTTGTCGCGGGCGAGGCGGCCAAACGACATTGCCCGGTCACGCTTGAGCTTGGCGGCAAGGGACCGCAGGTGGTCTTCGCCGACGCGAATCTCGACGTTGCGCTGCCGGTCATCGTCAATGCCATCGTACAGAACGCGGGTCAAACCTGCTCGGCAGGCAGCCGGCTGCTGGTCGAGCAGTCACGCTACGAAGAGGTCATCGAAAAACTTGCGCCGCGGTTTGCGGCACTCAAGGTCGGCCCGGCGCTCGTCGATCTCGACTGCGGACCACTGATACGCGCGTCGCAGCTCGCGCGCGTGCGCGGGTTTCTGGCCGATGCCGAACGCGACGGCTTCGCGACGGTCGCCAAGGGCGGCATCGTCGCCGACGTGCCGGCCGGCGGCTATTACGTCGAGCCGCACCTGTTGCGCGACGTGCGGCCCGGGTCCCGCATCGGTTGCGAAGAGGTCTTCGGCCCGGTGCTCGCGGCGATGCCGTTCACCGACGAGGCCGACGCCGTCCGCATTGCCAACGCCACGGATTTCGGGCTCGTGGCGGGCGTGTGGACGGAGAACGGCGCGCGACAACTGCGCGTCGCGCGCGCGATCCGCAGTGGCCAGGTGTTCGTCAACAACTACGGTGCCGGCGGCGGCGTCGAGCTTCCGTTCGGTGGCGTCAAGCACTCCGGACATGGCCGCGAAAAGGGGTTCGAGGCGCTGTACGGGTTCACCGTGCTGAAGACGGTCGTGCTCCAGCATGGTTGATTCCGCGAGGCGTCTGCACGACAAGGTGGCCATCGTGACCGGTTCCGGTTCGGGATTCGGCGAGGGCATCGCCAAACGCTACGCGCAGGAAGGCGCGCGTGTGGTGGTCAACGACATCAACGCCGCAGGAGGCGAGCGCGTCGTTCGCGATATCAACGCGGCCGGCGGGCGGGCGCTGTTCTGCGCCGGCGACGTTGCGAGCGATCGCGACGTGGGCGCGCTCGTCCGTTTCGCGATCGAGCGATTTGGCGACCTCGACATCATCGTCAACAACGCCGGCACGACACACAGGAACCAGCCGATGCTCGATGTGGCCGAGGACGAGTACGACCGGATCTACCGCGTCAACGTCAAGAGTCTCTACCTGACCGCGCGGCACGCGGTGCCGCACTTCCGCAGGAAGAAGAGCGGCGTCTTCATCACCATCGCGTCCACGGCGGGCGTGCGGCCGCGGCCGGGGCTCACCTGGTACAACGGCAGCAAAGGCGCCGCGATCGTCACGTCGCGCTCGATGGCGGCCGAACTCGCGCCGGACAACATCCGCGTCAACGTCATCAATCCGGTCGCCGGCGAGACCGGCCTGCTGGCCGATTTCATGGGCGTCGATACGCCGGAAATGCGCGCGAAATTTGTCGCGACAATTCCGCTGGGGCGCCTGTCGCAGCCGTCCGATATCGCGACCGCAGCCGTGTTCTTCGCGTCGGACGAGGCCGCCTTCATCACCGGCGCGTGCCTTGAAGTGGACGGCGGGCGCTGCGTTTAGGATCAGATCACGCCGCTACGCTTGAGATCGGCGAGTTCTGCGTCGTCAAACCCCAACTCGCGCAGCACGGCGTCGGTGTGCTCGCCCAGTGCCGGCCCGCCGCCGTCGAAGTCGCCCGGCGTGGCGGAAAGCCTGGGCACGACCCCCGGCACGCTTAAGCATCGTGCCGTCGGAGAGCCGAATCCGGCGAATCATCTCGCGCGCCGCGTAGTGCGGGTCCGCGGCGATGTCGGCGATCGAGTAGATCTTCGACGCGGGCACGGCGGCGCGTCTCGAGGAGCGCGAGGACTTCGGACGGCGCGTGCGCCGACGTCCATGCCTCGATTTCGCCGTCCAGCCACGCCTGTTTGGCGGCGCGGCCGTCGTTGTGCGCAAGCGACAGTGTCGTTGGCGAGATCGTCGCGCGCCATCGCCTTGCACAGGCGCTTGAAGATCGAATCGGCATTCGCGCCGATCAGGACGAAGCTGCCGTCGCTGCAGCGATAGGCGGAGGAGGGTGCGATGCCGGGAAGAATCGAGCCGGTGCGCTCGCGAATCGCGCCGAATGCATCGAATTCGGGCAGCAGCGATTCCATCACCGAAAACACCGACTCGTAGAGGGCGACGTCGACGACCTGCCCGCGGCCGGTCTTGCGCCGCGATTCGAGGGCCATCATCGCGCCGATGACGCCGTAGAGCGCCGACAATGTGTCGCCGATCGAGATGCCCGTGCGGGACGGCGGCCGGTCGGGCGTCCCGGTGACGTGACGCAGTCCACCCATCGCCTCGCCGATCACACCGAAGCCCGGCCGTTCGCGGTACGGGCCGGTCTGGCCGTACCCGGAGATACGCACCATGATGAGGCCCGGATTCTCGGCGGCCAGCGTGTCGAACCCGAGTCCCCATTCCTCCATTGTTCCGGGGCGGAAATTCTCGACGACGATGTCCGCTGCGAGCGCGAGCTTCCGGGCGATCGCCTGGCCGTCCGGTTTCCGGAGGTCGAGCGCAACGGAGCTTCTTGCCACGCGACTGGACATGCCACCATACCGAAGTGCCGTCCTTGACGTAGCGCCATTTGCGCAGGGATCGCCCTGGCCTGGCGGTTCGATCTTGATCACCTCGGCGCCGAATTCGGCGAAAACCTTGGCGCAGAATGGCCCGGCGATCAATGCGCCGAGTTCCAGGATCTTGAGTCCCGCAAGCGGGCGTCCGGCGTTCATCGTTGCAATCCCTTTGTCGATGCTCGATCCGCGGATTGTGCCATTCCGCGCATTCCGCGTGGACGCCGCCGCCGCCGGCGCCGACGCCCGATGTGGAATAATCGCTGGTGGGGCTGCTACAGTCCCCGCCCTCTACCACCCATCCGATGCTCGATCCCGCCATTCACGCGCAACTCGCCTCCGTTCTGCCGGCGTCGTCGCTGCTGACGACGGCCGAGGAGACGAAGCCATACGAATGCGATGGCCTCACGATGTACCGTGAGCTGCCGGCGGCGGTTGCGATACCGGAAAACGAAATGCAGGTCGTCGAAATTCTGCAAGCGCTGTCATGCCGCGCGGGTGCCCGTCGTCGCGCGCGGCGCGGGGACGAGCCTGTCGGGCGGCGCACTGCCGGACAAGCGCGGCGTTCTGCTGTCGCGATGGCGAAATTCCGCAACATCGTCGCAATCGACCCGCTGGCGCAGCACCGCCGTCGTGCAGCCGGGCGTGCGCAATCTTGCGATATCCGTGGCGGCTGCGCCCTGCGGTCTCTATTACGCGCCGGACCCGTCGTCGCAGATCGCCTGCACCGATCGGCGGCAATGTCGCGGAGAACGCGGGCGGCGTGCACTGTCTCAAGTACGGGCTGACCGTCCACAACATCCGGCGCGTGCGCGGCGTGCTCATCACCGGCGAGGTCGTCGAGTTCGGCGGCGACGCGCTCGACAGCGCCGGCTACGACCTGCTCGCGCTGATCCATGGCTCCGAGGGGCTGCTGGCGGTCATCACCGAGATCACGGTCAAGCTCACGCCGAAGCCGCAGACTCGCGCAGGTGGCGCTTGCGGCGTTCGACGACGTCGGAGCGGCCGGTGCGGCCGTCGCCGCTGTCATCGGCGCCGGAATCATGCCGGCAGGGCTCGAGATGATGGACCGGAGCGCCACCGCGCGCGGTCGAGGAGTTCGTGCACGCCGACTATCCGCTCGACGCGGCGGCGGTGCTGCTGGTCGAAACGGACGGCACGCCGGAAGAAGTGGCTGCGGACATGGCGGAAATCACGCGCGTGCTCGCTGCATCGGGCGCGACCAGGATCCGGGTGTCGAAGGACGAGCGCGAGCGCCTGCTGCTGTGGTCCGGACGCAAGGCCGCGTTTCCGGCCGTCGGCCGGCTCTCGCCGGACTATTACTGTATCGACGGCACGATTCCGCGCCGGGCGCTGGCGCAGGTGCTGCTGCGAATCGAGGAATGGTCGGAGGAGTACGAGCTGCGCTGCGCCAACGTGTTTCATGCCGGCGACGGCAATCTGCACCCGCTCATCCTGTACGACGCCAACGTAGCCGAGCGAATCCGAGCGCGCCGAAGCATTCGGCGCCGCGATCCTCGAGCTGTGCATCGAAGTCGGCGGCACGATCACCGGCGAGCACGGCGTCGGCGTCGAGAAGCTCCCGCCAGATGTGCGTGCAGTTCCGCCCGGCCGAACTCGAGCGCTTCCTCGCCGTCAAGGCGGCATTCGACCCGCAAATCGCTGCTCAATCCGGGCAAGGGCGTGCCGACGCTGTCGCGCTGCGCGGAATTCGGCAAGATGCACGTGCACCACGGCAAACTGCCGCATCCGGAGTTGCCGCGTTTCTAGCAGAGGCCAGCGATGAACGTTTCTGCCACGCTCCACCATGCGCGTCCCGACGCCGCACGATATCGCCGATCTCGTCACTCGACTGACTGCCGACTATGGTTCGCGGGCGCTTACGTCGCGGGCAATCCGCGAGCAGCACAGCCACGGCGAAGGCCTGGCCGACGCGGGCCTGCCGGATGTCGTCGTCTTTCCGCACACCAACGACGAGGTCGCGGCGATCGTGCGCCTGTGCCACGCAGCGCGGGTTCCGGTGATCGCGTTCGGTGTCGGAACATCGCTCGAGGGGCATGTCGCCGCGATCTACGGCGGCGTGTGCCGTCGACCTGTCGCAGATGAACCGCGTGCTCGAGGTCAACGCCGAGGACCTCGACTGCCGCGTGCAGGCCGGCGTGACGCGCGAGCAGCTGAACGCGGAACTCAAGGGCACGGGCCTGTTCTTTCCGATCGATCCGGGGGCCAACGCCACGCTCGGCGGCATGGCCGCGACGCGCGCGTCGGGCACCAATGCGGTGCGCTACGGCACCATGCGCGAGAACGTGCTGGGCCTGACGGTCGTCACTGCCGACGGCCGGATCATCCGCACCGGCGGCCGCGCGCGCAAGTCGAGCGCCGGCTACGACCTCACGCGCCTGTTCGTCGGCGCGGAAGGCACGCTCGGCATCATCACCGAGATCCAGCTGCGGCTCTACGGCGTGCCCGAGGCGATCTCCGCGGCGGTGTGCCAGTTCGCCGACGCTCGAAGGCGCCGTGCAGACCGTGATCCTGGCGATGCAGCACGGGCATCCCGGTGGCGCGCATCGAGCTCCTCGACGACGTGCAGATGGACGCGTGCATCCGCTACTCGAAGCTCGAAGGCTTTGCCGCCAAGCCCGACGCTGCTTCTTCGAGTTCCACGGCACCGAAGCCGGCGTCGCGGAGCAGGCCGCGCGAATGCAGGCCATCACCGACGAGCATCGGCGGCAGCGCGTTCGAGTGGGCGACGAAGCCCGAGGAGCGCACGCGGCTGTGGAAGGCGCGGCACATGCGCCTACTACGCCGCGCTGGCGCTGGCGCCCGGCAAGCAGGCGTTTTCGCCACCGATGCCTGCGTGCCGATCTCGCGCCTGGCCGACTGCCTGCTCGAGACGAAGCGCCGACGCCGACGCGACCGGGCTCGTCGCGCCGATCGTCGGCCATGTCGGCGACGGCAACTTCCATCTGCTGCGTGCTGTTCGATCCCGACGAGTCCGGCCGAGCGCGCGCGGGCGGAGGACATCGCCCGGCGCGTGTCAGCCTGCGGGCGATCGCGATGGGCGGCACCTGCACCGGCGAGCACGGCATCGGCGTGCACAAGCTCGATGCGCTCGTCGCCGAGCACGGCGAGGCCGTCGACCTGATGCGGACGATCAAGCGCGCGTTCGACCCGCAGCAACATCATGAATCCCGGCAAGACGGTGTCGCGATGTATTCACGGCGCGCATTGCCGGCAGCGATGCTACCGACGCTCTACCTCGGCAACAAGAACTACTCGTCGTGGTCGCTGCGCGGCTGGCTCGCGACAAAGCTTTCGCGGCGCGCCGTTCCCGGAGGTCATGGTTCCGCTGTCGGGCGCACCGGGCACGCTCAATCCGGCCAACCGCGCGTTCTCGCCGACGGCGCTGCGTGCCCGTGCCTGCACGACGGCGACGACCGTCGTCTGGGACTCGCTCGCGATCGGCGAGTATCTGGCCGAGCGGCATCCGGGTATGTGGCCGGCCGATCCCGTGGCGCGCGCCTGGGCGCGGTCGATCTGCGCGGAGATGCATTCCGGCTTTTCGGCGCTGCGCAACGAGATGACGATGTGCATACGCGAACGCGTCGACGTGCGGCCGTGGTCCGACGACGCTCGAGGCGAACATCGCGCGCGGATCGAGGAGATCTGGAACGAAGTCGCGGCGCCGGTTCGGCGAAGGCGGCGCCTTCCTCTGCGGCGCGTTCTCGCTGGCCGACGCGTTCTATGCGCCGGTGGCGTTTCGCTTCCAGACCTACGACGTGTTGCTGCCGGGCGAGGCGGGCGAGTGTCTGCGCACGCGCTGCTCGCGCATCCGTTCCTGCGCGAATGGGAGGACGCGGCGCTGCCGGAGACGGCGATCATCGAGGCCGACGAGCCGCGGATCCTCTACCGCGACAAGCTCGCCGCGGCGGGCCAGCGCGTGATGGATCCGGCGCTTCGAGTCGCTGCAGGCGCAGGATCCGCGCGGCGGCGACGGCCGCGAGACGCCGCTGCGCATTCGCGGCGGCGGCACCAAGGATTTCTACGGCGGCAGTCCGCCGACGGCGAGATCCTCGATACCCGCGTCTACGCCGGAATCGTCGACTACGAGCCGACCGAGCTCGTGATCACCGCGCGCGCCGGGACGCCGCTCGCGGACGTCGAGAGGCGATGCGCGCGCGCGGACAGATGCTTGCGCTTCGAGCCGCCGCGCTTCGGGCGAGGGCGGAACGCTGGGCGGCGCGATCGCCGGCGGGACTGTCGGGACCGCGCCGGCCCTATGCGGGCGCGGTGCGCGACCTCGTGCTCGGCGTGCGGATCCTCGACGGCCGCGGCGAGCGATCTCGCGTTCGGCGGTCGCGTGATGAAGAACGTCGCCGGCTTCGACGTCTGCGCGACTGATGACCGGCGCGCTGGGCACGCTGGGCGTGATCACCGAAATCTCGCTCAAGTGCCTGCCGTTGCCGAAGGTCGAGGCGACGCGGGTCTTCGAATGCTCGGCCGACGAGGCGATCCGCATGATCAACGAGTGGGGCGGGCAGCCGCTGCCGCTGTCGGCGACCTGTCATCACCGGGCCGGCTGCGCGGTGCGCCTGTCCGGCGCGGCGCCGGCGGTGGACGCCGCGGCGAAGACACATCGGCGGCGAGGTGGTCGCCGAGGGTGAAGCGTTCTGGGAAGCGCGATACGCGAGCACGCACGCATATTTTGTCGCCGGCGCGCGCGAGTCGCACGCGCCGCTCTGGCGCGCTGTCGGTCGAAGTCGACCGCACCGTACACGGATCTGGGCGGCGAGCAGCTGATCGAATGGGGCGGCGCGCTGCGCTGGCTTGCTGGCGGCGAGCACACCGACCCGGCGAAGGTTCGCGTCTGGGCGCGCAGGCCACGGCGGCCACGCGACGCTGTTTCGCGGCACCCGACAAGGTCGTGCCGGCGTGTTCCATCCGCTGCCGGAGCCGCTGCACGCGCTGCATCGTCGACCTCAAGGCGGCGTTCGATCCCGCGGGCATCCTGAATCGCGGCCGGCTGCTAGTCCGGAATTCTTGAGCTGTAATGCAAACCGCACTCGCCGAATTCATCCGCGACACGCCCGAGGGCAAGGAGGCCGACGCGATCCTGCGCTCGTGCGTGCACTGCGGGTTCTGCACGGCGACCTGCCCGACCTACCAGCTACTGGGCGACGAGCTGGACGGTCCGCGCGGTCGCATCTATCTCATCAAGGAGATGCTCGAAGGCGACGCGGTCACCGCGAAGACGCAGTTGCACCTCGACCGCTGCCTCACCTGCCAGAGCTGCGAGACCACCTGTCCGTCCGGGGTCCGATACGGGCGGCTGGTCGACATCGGCCGCGCAGATCGTCGACCAGCGAGGTCGGCCCGATCGCCGCCGGCGCGGCGCAGCGCTGGGTGATCCGCGAGGGATTGCTGTCGCCGTCGCTCTTCGGCGGCGCGCTGGCGATCGGCCGCATGCTGAAGCCGGTGCTGCCGCGAGAACTCTGCGGTGCGAAGATCCTCGACGCGCGTCCGGCGGGCGTCTGGCCCGCCGCGCGGCATCGCCGCGCAAGATGCTGGTGCTGGAAGGCTGCGTGCAGCCGTGCGCTCGCCCGAGCATCGACGCCGCGACTGGCGCGCGTGCTCGACCGGATCGGCATCTCGCTGTTGCGCGTTCCGGCGGGGGGTTGCTGCGGAGCGCTGTCGCTATCACCTCGTCGGCGAAGCGCGAGCGATGGCGCTCGTCAAGCGCAACATCGACGCCTGGTGGCCGCACGTCGATCGCGACGTCGAGGCGATCGTCGTCACGGCCAGCGGCTGCGGCGTGATGGTCAAGGACTACGGGCACCTGCTGCGCGCATCGATGCGCGCCTACGCGGCAAAGGCGAAGCGGATCGCGGATCTCGCGCGCGATCCGATCGAGGTGATCGGACGCCGAATGGCCGCGGATCGCGCCGATGATCGCGATGGACCATCGGTGCCGCAGAAAGTCGCATTCCAGTCGCCATGCTCGCTGCAGCACGGAATGCAACTCAGCGGGCGCGTCGAGGAGATCCTGCTGGCGATCGGTCTCGAGTTGACACCGGTGGCCGATCCCCATCTCTGCTGCGGTTCTGCGGGCACCTATTCGATGCTGCAGCCGGAACTCTCGCGCAAGCTCAAGGCCGCGAAGCTGGCGGCGCTCGAAGCCGGGCGCCCCGACATCATCGCGACGGCCAACATCGGCTGTCTCGCGCATCTTTCCGATGGCGCCAGACGGCCGGTGCGCCACTGGATCGAACTGCTCGACGCGCGCATGCTGGGTGGCGAGCGCGCGCCGAACTGAGGTCGCTGCGCGTCCATTCGTTTCAGCACGATGCCAGAATCGTCCACATCTCCGCGCGCGGGTTACCGGCACTTTCTTGCGATCGCGACGCGCTGGATGGACAACGACACGTACGGTCACGTCAACAACGTGACCTACTACTCGTACTTCGACACGGTGGTGAACGAGCACCTGATACGCATCGGCGGGCTCGATATCGCGGCAAGTCCGGTGGTCGGTTACGTCGTCGAGAGCAGTTGCCGATTCCGAAAGCCGCTGACGTTTCCCGAAACGATCGACGCCGGGCTGCGTGTCGCGAAGCTGGGGACGACGTCAGTGACCTACGAAATCGGAATCTTTCGCCAGGGCGACGACGAACCGGCGGCCACCGGACGCTTCGTCCATGTCTGGGTGGATCGCGTGACGCAGCGCCCCACGCCGATCCCGCCGCAGGTTCGTGCGGGGCTGGAACCGCTGGTTGCACAGGCCCGACCATGAGCGGCGCTGGCATGGCCAGAATCGTGGTCACCTGTGCGCCGATGACCGCCGCCACAAGGTCTGACGCGGTCGCGCTGCTCGCCGAGTTCCTGCGGGAAGATGGCCACTATCTCGCATCGAGCAGTGCCTACGGCGACGGCGGGAGCGATGCATTGGCACGTGCGCTCGACCTGTTCCTGGCGCGGCCTGAACTCGGCTTCGTATGGCTCGCGTTCACCGGCGACGGCGCGGCGCGAACGACGGTCGGCGCATGCGTCGTCTGTTACGCGATCTCGACATCACGGGGGGCGCTGGTCGCGAAGCTCGACGATGTCACCATTCGGCGTGGCTGGCAGGGACGGCAGGTCGGGAGCGCGATGCTCGCCATGTTGGGCGACCATTTGCGCGGGCTTGGCATTACGCGGATCGACACCGGTTGCCACCGCGACAACTCGGGCGCGTGGCGCTTCTACGAGCGTCTGGGATTCCGACCGCTCGACGAAGAGCGCATGGCGCTGCTGCTTGGCTGAGTGCCTGATCAATGCCCGGGCGACGCATTGCACTGATACCCGCGGCGGGCGGCGGGCGCCGTTTCGGCGGCGAAGTGCCCAAGCAGTACACCGATCTCGGTGGCAGGCCGCTTCTCGCGCGAACGATCGACCGGATTCGCGGCGCACTCGACCTCGACGCGATCGTCGTGGCACTTGCCCCGGATGATGCGCACTTTCGCGTTCTGGGCGTCGCGTCGAAGGGAGTGGAAACACTTCACTGCGGCGGCACGACGCGCGCCGAGACCGTGGCGAATGCCCTCGCTGCGCTCGCGGAGCGCTGCGGCATCGACGACTGGATTATCGTGCACGACGCGGCGCGTCCCTGTGTTCCGGCGGAGGCACTTCGGCGGCTCGTTACCGAGCTTGTCGACGATCCGGTGGGCGGACTCCTCGCAGTTCCCGTGTCGGACACGCTGAAACGGGCAAACGACGCCACCCCTGCACGCGCGCTGCGGACCGAGAACCGGACCGGACTATGGCAGGCACAGACGCCGCAGATGTTCCGCTACGGCGTCCTGCGCGCTGCGTTCTCGCTGTCGGGCGCGCTCGACACAACGGATGAAGCCGCGGCCGTCGAAGCGCTGGTGGCCACCGGCGCGTGCGCATCGCCGCGGCTCATATTGGGTAGTGCCCTCAACATCAAGATTACAATCGCCGCCGACCTTGCGCTCGCCGCGGCCATCCTCGCCCTCCAGGAAGACCGATGACGAACATGCGGATCGGTAACGGATTCGACGTCCACGCGTTCGTCACCGGCCGCCGGCTGGTGCTGGGCGGCGTCACCATTGCGCACGAGCGCGGTCTGGACGGCCACTCCGACGCCGACGTCCTGCTGCATGCAGTTTGCGACGCCCTCCTGGGCGCGCTCGCGCTGGGCGATATCGGCATGCACTTTCCGGATACCGACGCACGCTGGAAAGACGCCGACAGCCGGACGCTGCTGCGGCATGTCGCATCCCTCGCTTCGGAAAAGGGATGGCGAATCGGCAACCTCGATGTCACCGTGATCGCGCAGGCGCCGAAGCTCGCGCCGCATGTGCCAGCGATGCGCGCGAACCTCGCAGCCGACCTCGCGTGCGACGTCGCGGACGTCAGCGTGAAGGCGACGACGACCGAGCGTCTCGGGTTCGCAGGAAGAGGCGAGGGCCTCGCCGCGTGGGCGACGGTGCTGCTGGTGCGGAATTAGAGTCCGTTCACACGATATCCGGACGACGCGTCGCGAGTGAAAACGGCGTTGCGTCGAAATACTGCACCGACCAATCGCGACCTTCGGCGCAGAGCGCGGCGCTGAACCCGGGCGGCGCTTCGAGTCCGATCACGCGCCAGCGGTCCCGGGCCTTTTCATCCTTGTCGTCGTCGAGCAGGGCGTCTTCGTCTGCAAGATGCGACACCGAAAAGGACCGGGTCGGGTAGCTCAGGCCCTCGCCCCGCGCCTTGACGTATGCTTCCTTGCGCGTCCAGATGCGAAAGAACGCATCCTGCCGCGCGTCCGGTGCCAGCGCCGTCAGCACGGCGCATTCAACGGACGAGAAGGCTTGGCGCGCCACACCAAGGACGTCGACGTCGCGCGCAGTCGCCTCGATGTCGATTCCGACTTCCCGTCCTTGCGCGACGGCGTAGATTGCGCAGTCGTCCGCATGCGCGAGGTTGAAGTGCAGACGCGATTCGTTGGCGACGTGCGGCTTGTCGTGCGCGCCGTAGGCAAAGGATAGCTGTCGCGCGTCCGCCTTCAGGTAGCCGGCCAACAGGCGCCGCAGAATTCCGCGCGCGACGACGTAACGCCGGCGCAGGTATGGGGCGCGAAAGCGGTCCGCGCGCGCTTGCTCATCGGCCGCAAGCATGTCGGAATGTTCCGCCAACGGCGTTGCCTCCGCGATGAGCGATGCCGTCCACACGTGCACGTGTGTGCCACTAACGGGAGGCGCTTCCATGTCCTAACTCGGCGCGCGCGCCGGTCGTTCGCGATCCAGATGTAGTATGAACGCAGGCTGCGGGGGTGAGTAGCGCAGTCGCAGTTCTATCGCAATCGTCACCCATGGCGTGGCATTTCCCGGCGTGAACGCCAGCCGTTGCGCCGAATGGCTGGGATTCCGCGGCTCACGCCGACAGTTAGGGAATCCGCGCAGCTCCACCGCCAATTCAATCCAGCGCCCCGGATGCAACGCTTGCGGCACTTCCAGTTCCTGCTCGTGGGTCCGCACGTCTTGTGCAATCGGACGAGGCCAGCCATTTGGTCAACTCGTTGGCGAGGCAGGCCGCGCCGGAACCCTTGACGAGGTCGCCGTGCTGACCAGATAGGACCCTGACTTCAACACCTGCTGCGACAAACTGATCCCAGCCGAGCGCAGAATCCGGCGGACGCCGCGTCAAGCGGGAGGGCCGAAGCAGCACGGCCTTGCCCACAATCCGCTTCGGGCGGTAGCTCCACAGTGCCCACCGGTGGGCCTCGCCGATCTTTGCGAATTGCCGCAAACGCCCCAGTCCCAATGGATGAAGGACCAGTTGGTACACCCGTTCCTGAACCATGCGCCAATCCCTGCGCCGTTCGGCGGGGAACAACAGATTGCCCCAGGACCTAACGCTGAATCTCGGCGCCCAACTGTCTACTAGCGCGAGACGCGTGGCCGACTCACCCTGCGCTTCCAGCTGGCGCACCATCTCGAACGCGACCACTCCGCCGCTGCAATAACCAAGCAGATCGTACGGACCGGCGGGCTGCAACTCGCGCATCAACCGAATGGCGTGCGCAGCCATCGCCTCGATCGTGGTGTGCGGCGGCTCTCGGCCGTCGGTTCCTCTCGCTGGCAGCCCAAATACCGGCTGGTCCGGGTCCAGGTGGCGCGCCAGATTGTCATAGAAGAACAGGTGGCCGCCGTCGACCGGCGCGCAGAAGAGAGGCCGCCGCGTGCCGTTTGGTCTGATGGGCACGGCGTGGGACCAAATGGGATCGCCTTCCATGGTACGGTCGCGCAGAATCGCTGCCAGGGTGCCAATCGTCCTCCCCCCGTGCCAAAGCACGTCGATTGGCAGGTCGCGACCGAATAGCTGGTTCACCCGTTCAATTATCTGGATCGCCAGCAGCGAGTGGCCCCCCAATTCAAAGTAATCGTCGCTCACGCTGACCGGGTAGCGCCCGAGCATCTCTTCCCAGATGCGCATCAGCTGAACCTCGATCGCATCGTGCGGCGCGACAAACCCGTCGTCCGCCGCAAAGCTCTGCGATCCAGGGACCGGCAGGCTCTTGCGATCGAGCTTCCCGTTAGAAGTGACCGGCAACGTCCGCAGATGCACGAAGGCGGCGGGGATCATGTATTCGGGTAGCTGCTGCTTGAGCCATGCGCGAAGGTCGGCCGCGGCAATGGCATCGCCATGTGGCACGACGTAGGCCACCAGGCGACTGTCCCCGGGGACGTCCTCACGCAGAATGACTACGGCCTCGCGTACCCCCGGTTGCCGCGCGATCGCGGTCTCGATCTCGCCCAACTCGATGCGAAAGCCGCGAAGCTTTACCTGTTGATCGATGCGGCCGAGATATTCGAGGTCCCCATTCGCAGTCCGGCGCGCGAGATCTCCGGATCGATACAGACGTGCACCGGGGTACGCGCCAAACGGATCCGGCGCGAAACGCTCGGCGGTGAGCTCGGGGCGATTCAGGTACCCGCGAGCTACGCCGGCGCCCCCGACAACGATTTCTCCGGGCACGCCCACTGGCACGGGGTTCAGATACCGGTCCAGGACACGGAGACGCAAGTCCGGAATACATTCGCCGATCATGCTTCCCCGCGATTCATCCACATCTGCACGCCGGATCGGTCGGTACGTAACATGTACCGTTGTCTCGGTAATTCCGTACATGTTGACAAGTCTGGGCATGGCGTCGCCGTGACGGTCAAGCCATGGGCGCAGCGATCGCATTTCCAGCGCTTCGCCGCCGAAGATCACCAGGCGCAGGGCGAGATCGGGTGTATTGCCGGCACGGGCATCCACCGCAGCGAGTTGCCGAAATGCCGAGGGCGTCTGATTGAGGACGGTGACGTGCTCGCGCCGAAGCAGCGCGTGAAACGCATTGGGGTCTCGGCTGACGATATACGGCACCATGACCAGTATTCCGCCATGGGCCAACGCACCCCAGATTTCCCAGACGGAAAAATCGAAAGCGCAGGAATGAAAACAGGTCCAGACGTCCTTCTCGTCGAACTCGAACCAGTGCCAGGTCGCCGAGAACAGGCGTGCGACATTGCCGTGGGTCACCATGACACCCTTGGGCTTCCCGGTTGAACCCGACGTGTAGATGACGTACGCGAGGTGCGAAGCATTTGCGCGGGCACTCGGCGCAGAAGCGGGGTAACGGGCGAGCGCGGTCCGATCGCCATCCAGAGACACGGTCTTGGTGCGCCCGGGAATCCTGCTGAGCAAAGTCTGTTGTGTAACAAGCACCGGCACCGCGGTGTCCTCCAGCATGAAGGCGAGGCGCTCGCGCGGCAGATCGGGATCGAGCGGCACATAGGCGCCGTCAGCCTTAAGGATGCCGAGGAGTCCGACCACCAGATCCGGACCGCGCTCCACGCAAAGTCCAACGAGCACGTCCGGCCCGACGCCCAGCGATCGCAGGTGGTGCGCGAGCTGGTTGGCGCGCGCGTTGAGTTCGCCATAGGTGAGGTGTTCGTTGTCGAACACCAACGCAGTTGCATGGGGGCGGCGCTCGGCCTGCGCTTCGAACAACTCGTGTACGCATCGATCGTTCGGGCAGTCGGTCGCGGGTTCGTCCCGTTCCACGCGCAACTGCCTGCGCTCCTCTGCGGTGAGCAAAGGCAATTCGCCGATGCGGCAATCCGGATCGGCAACGATGCCGTCGAGCAGCGTCTGCCAGTGGCCCACCATGCGCTCGATGGTGGCAGCGTCGAACAAATCGGTTGCGTACTCCAGGTACCCCGACAACTTTCCCGCGCTCTCCGTCAAGCCCATCGCCAGATCGAACTTCGCGGTACCGCGGCGGATGCCATCGACCCGCTGCACTTCGAGCCCGATCAACTGCCAATCTCCGGGCGGGGTGTTCTGCAATACCAAGGACGCCTGGAACAGAGGATTACGTGACATGTCGCGCTTCGGTGCCAGCTCCTCCACAAGCTTCTCGAACGGCACGTCCTGATGTGCATATGCGTCCAGGGCCCGGGCGCGAACCTGCGCCAGATACGCCCTGAAGCTGGGCTCGCCCGACAGGTCTCCGCGCAGCACCAGCGTGTTCACGAAGAATCCGATCAGGTCCTCCAGCTGCGATTGCGTACGACCGGCCGTCGGGACCCCGACCGCGATGTCCTCCTGCCCGCTGTGGCGAAAGAGGAGGATCTGGTACGCGGCGAGCAGCGTCATGAACAACGTCACACCCTCGCGCCGGCTCAGCTCCTTGAGCGAACGCGTCAGCGCCTCCGGAACTTCAATTTCGATGCTTCCGCCCCGGTAGCTCGTTACCGCGGGGCGCGGCCGATCCGTCGGCAGATCGAGTATCGGCAATTCGGCGAGCGCCTCCCGCCAGAATTGCAGCTGCGGTTGCAGCACGGCCCCCTGCAACCACTCGCGCTGCCACACTGCATAGTCCGCGTATTGGACCGGCAACTCCGGCAACGGCGACGATTCGCCCCGGTGGTAGGCGTTGTACAATGCGGTGACTTCGCGCCGGAGCACGCCCGATGACCATCCATCGGTGACGATGTGGTGCAGCGTGAGCAGCAGCCAATGCTCGTCGCGCGCCAGCTGCAAGAGCCGTAGCCTGATGAGCGGCCCACCCGAAAGATCAAATGGAGTCTCGGCCTCCGCCTGGGCACGTCGCCTCGCCTCGCTCTCTCGCTCCTCCGGTGGATAGTCCCGAAGATCCTCGATGGCAAGCGCCACGATCGATTCCGGCTCTATCATCTGCACGGGCAGGCCGTCCTCGATCCCGAAGTGCGTGCGCAGTACCTCGTGCCGGCGTATGAGCTCGTTGAATGCCTTGCGCAGTGCTGAATGATCGAATTCGCCCGCCAATCGCAGCACGTGCTCGATGTTGTAGACCGAGCCCGCCGGCATCAGCCGATCGAGCAGCCACAGGCGCTGCTGCGCAAATGACGCAGGAAAGACATATGCGGATGCCGTCGTTTCCACGGGCCGAGGCAATTCGTTCACCGAGGCTACGCTTGGGCTACCCACGCTTTCGCTCCTGATCATTTCCTGCAGAGCCCGTCCCGGGCCTTCTGGCCGCAAGAACGCGCGGATTGCGCCGAATCGCGGTTGCAGAAGCGATTGCCGCACTAGGCGCAACACTATCGCTTGCATCGACGTGTCCGCGCGTCTGCGCCAGCAATTGCACCAGATTGGCAATCGTAGGGTTGTCGAAAAACTCGCGCACACTTACCAGCATTCCAAAGGTCGCTTCCACTCGCGTCAACAATCGCATCGCCAGCAGCGAATGCCCACCCAGCTCGAAGAAGTCGTCGTAAACCCCCAGGCGTTCCACTCCCAGAATATCTGCCCATATTGCCGCTACCTGCTCCTCGACCGGGCCGCGGGGTTTGACGTATCGTTCCGCATTTGCGGTATGGCTTTCTCGCCCCGCCGACTGCAAGCCGTCGCGATCGATCTTGCCGTTCGGTAGTCGCGGGAAAGTCTCCAAAAATACGGTCGCCGCCGGAATCATGAAATCCGGCAAACGTGACCTCAGGAACGTATGCATTTCGATCGGCTTGACGTCGGCCCCGGCTGACAACACGACGTAGGCGACAAGGCGTCGGTCGCCTGGTCGACTTTCGTCGGCAAGTACAACCGCGTCGCTCACCTTCGGATGCGCGGCGATGCTGGTTTCAATCTCGCCCAATTCGACCCGATACCCTCGGATCTTAACCTGCTGGTCGCAGCGCCCGACGAACTCGAGTGTGCCATCTCTGCGGTAACGTGCGAGATCTCCCGTACGATAGATTCGAGCGGCGGGATGCGAACCGAACGGATTCAGAACGAATCGCTGCGCGCT
Source organism: uncultured beta proteobacterium (assembly GCA_963695725.1). Taxonomy (GTDB): domain Bacteria; phylum Pseudomonadota; class Gammaproteobacteria; order Burkholderiales; family Casimicrobiaceae; genus CAIWHR01. Next base: position 34,108 of record CAVOHM010000001.1, on the reverse strand, counting down.
AAGGTCGGCACGCCGCCAATAGCCGCGGGCGACTCCGTGTCCGCCGAGAGAGAGTTCTCCGATGACGCCAATCGGTACGGGCTCCTGCGCCGCGCCAAGCACGTAGGCCGTAGTGTTATCGATCGGGCGGCCAATGGGAGCCAAGCGACTGTCGTCGTCCTTGCCACAAACCCAGGCGGTCGCATCAATGGTGACCTCGGTAGGACCATAGAGATTGACGAGTTCCGCCGGGCACTGCTTGCTGAATCGACGAACCAGTTCGTTCGGCAGCGCCTCGCCGCCACAGTAAACGCGTCGCAGCGATTTGCATCCCTCGAACCCGGGGCCATCCAACATGATCGCCAGAATACTGGGAAGGAGTTGCAGCACCGTGATTCCTCGTTGCATGACCGAATGCAACAGATCCAGCGGCACGCGATATGCGCCTGCGTCGTACATCACGAGCCTCGCCCCATTCAGCAACGGGGAAAAGAACTCCCATACCGCCGCGTCCGCGCTGGACGGAGTCTTTTGCAGAACCGAATCCGACGCATCAAGCGGAAACCGGCGCTGCATCCAGTGCATGTGATTGACGAGCGACCGGTGTTCGATCATCACCCCCTTGGGAGTGCCCGTCGAGCCTGATGTGTAGATGACATACGCGAGATTGGTGGCACTGGCGGCGGTGGTTGCGTTTGTCGCCGGCTGTGTCGCGATGATAGGCCAGTCCCGATCGAGACAAAGGGTGCGGCCCGCATGTGCCGGAAGCCGATCAAGCAGCCTTACCTGCGTCAACAGCACTTGCGCTTGCGCATCCTGCAGCATGAAAGCCAGTCGTGCCGCCGGATAGCTCGGGTCCAGTGGTACATACGCCCCGCCGGCCTTGAGAATGCCGAGGAGCCCTACGACCATATCGAGGGAGCGCTCCACGCAAAGGCCGACGAGCACGTCCGGCCCAACACCTAGCGAGCGCAGGTGGCGGGCGAGCTGGTTGGCTCGCGCGTTGAGTTCGCGGTACGTGAGCTGCTGCTCTGCAAGAACTACTGCCGCGGCGTCCGGACTGCGCTCAACCTGCTGCTCGAATAACTGGTGGACACACTCATCTGGCGGATAGTCGACGGCCGTGGCATTCCATTCCACCACCAGCTGGTGCCGCTCAGTTGCGGTCAGCAGAGGCAGTTTGTCGATACTGCAGTCCGGATCGGCAACGACACCCTCAAGCAGTGTCAGCAGGTGACCCACCAGGCGTTCGATCGTCGTCCTATCGAAGAGATCTTCGGCATACTCGACGGCGACATCGGTCTGCCCGTCCATTTCCACGAGAGCGAAATCCAGATCGAACTTTGCCGTATTGTTGCCCGTTGCTGCGACTCTTGCTGTCTCGATCCCCACGAGTCGCAGTTCGTGCGATTCCGGGAACAGTTTTGTGAAGCAGACCTGAAACAGCGGATTGCGCGAGAGGTCGCGCTTCAGATGGAGTTCCTCTACCAGTTTCTCGAACGGCACATCCTGATGTGCATACGCCTCCGATACCCGTGCTCGCACGCGCCCCAGGTACTCGCGGAAATTCGGGGCGCCCGATAGGTCCCCGCGAATTGCGAGAGTGTTGACAAAAAAGCCTATCAAGTTCTCGGTACCCGCCATTCGGCGGCCGGCAACGGGCACTCCTACTGCAATGTCGGCTTGTCCGGTGTATCGGTACAAGAGCACCTGGAACGCTGCCAGCAGCGTCGTGAAGAGCGTTGCACCCTCCTGCCGCGACACCGCCCGCAGCGACCGTGTAAGCTCCACCCCAATCGCGAAGGTCAACCGCCCACCGCGATAGGTCGCAATTGCCGGCCGCGGGTAATCCGTTGGCAACCCGAGGACCGGACAATCCGCCAGCGTTCGTTTCCAGTACTCGAGCTGTCGCTGGAGGTCTTCCCCTTGCAGCAACTCGCGCTGCCATTTCGCATAGTCCGCATACTGCATCGCCAACTCTTGCAGCGGCGAAGGTTCCCTTCGGACAAAGGCACCGTATAGCGCCGAGAGTTCACGCCAGAATATCCCCATTGACCAACCATCGGTAACGAGGTGGTGCACGGTGCGCAGTATCCAGTGCTCGTTCTTTGCGAGGCGCAGCAAACGCACCCGCAGAAGCGGTCCGCTGTCCAGGATGAACGTCATTCGTGAATCGTCCCTTATCTGACGCTGCGCTTCAGCCTCCCGATGGTCCTCCGGCAAGACGGTAAGGTCCTTTAGATCAAGCGGCAGCGTCAACTCGGGCTCGATCACCTGCATCGGTTCGCCATTGTGCATTGTGAAGCGCGTACGCAGCACTTCGTGCCGACGTACCAATTCGTTCAACGCGCGCTGGAGGGCCTCAACGTCGAGCGCGCCTTTCAACCGCACGACTTTCGTGAAGTTGTATACGCGCCCCACCGGCAACATTCGATCCAGCATCCACAGCCGCTGCTGTGCATAGGACATCGGAACGACGCGCGCCGGCCGGGCCCTGTCCTGCCGGGATGGCAACTTCATCGCATTGTCCTGGTCGGTTGCGACCACTGTCGGTCTCTCCACGCCACGATAAGCGCTTTCTTTGCCCCACCGATTGCGATGGGGAGAAATGAGCGAACCTGGGGTGGGCCCGGTGACCACGCCAAGACGACAGGGCGGGTACCATGGGTCGATGGGCTTGAGGCGAGCAGCACATTCGGCCTGGGACGCGGCATGCCGTATGGTCGCCGAACTATCGTTAGAGTTCGTGGACTGGCGAACTGGCTCATCCCGCTCCTCCGTGGTTGCGGAACCCCCGACGCAGTGCGCCGACGCCAGTCCCAAGATTGTCCACTGCCGCCAGCGCCAATCCGCTTACAGTGGGTGTTTCAAACAACTGCCGCAAGCTCACGTCGACATTGAGATCGTGGTTGATCCTATTAATCAACCTGACAGCCAGCAGCGAATGGCCGCCAAGTTCGAAGAAGTTGTCGTCGCGCCCGACGCGATCCAGATTGAGCACTTCGGCCATGATTTCGGCGAGCGCCCATTCCATCGAGGTGCGGGGAGGCGCATGCTCCGATCCACTGCTTTCGTATGCCGGTGCGGGCAGCGCGCTCCGGTCCACCTTGCCACTGGGCGTCCGCGGCAATGCCGGCAGTATGACGAATGCGGCGGGGACCATGTAATCGGGAAGTATTCGCCCGGCGAACGTGCGAACGGCGGCCAGCGAGAGACCCGCGCCGCGTGCGGCGACGTACGCTACCAACCGTGGATCTCCCGGTACGTCCTCGCGCAGCACGGCCACGGCCTCGCGTACCGCGTCCATTCGCGCCAGGACGGATTCGATTTCGCCCAACTCGATGCGGACACCACGCACCTTGATCTGGTGATCACGCCGACCCAGAAACTCGATGTTTCCGTCGGGAAGGTGCCGCGCGATGTCGCCGGTTCGGTACATGCGCGCGCCCGCGCTTCCGGCAGAAGGATCGAGCAGAAAGCGCTCGGCATCGACGGCTGGGCGATTCAGGTAACCGCGTGCGACGCCGTCGCCGCCAATGAACACCTCGGCCGGCGTTCCGATCGGCACCGGCTCGCCGGACGCGTCCAGCAGATAGATGCGGGCGTTTCCGATGGGTCTTCCTGCCGGGATCCGAGGGCGAGGCTCATGTTGTCGGCAGGTCCAGATGGTGGTTACGAACGTGGTTTCCGTTGGACCGTAGGCGTTGCACAGCACGGCTGTCGACGTGGCGTGGAAGCGTTGCGCCAACTGCGTGCCGAGCACCTCCCCCGCACTGATTGCCATGCGTAGCGACGTGCATTGCGCGAATCCCGGTGTGTCGACGACCAACGACAACATGCTTGGGACCATGCGCAGGATGGTGACTTCCTCGCGGCGAATCAACGCCACCAGGTCGGCGCCGGACCGATGCGCCGCAGGTTCGGGGAGGACGACGCGAGCGCCGTTGATCAGTGGCAAGAACATCTGCCACAACGACACGTCGAAGCCGATGGGCGCAGTCTGCAAGACCCGATCGTCCGGTCCGATCGGGAATCTTTGTGCGAACCCGTACAGATGGCTGATGACCGCTCGGTGCTCGATCATGACGCCTTTGGGGTACCCGGTTGAGCCGGACGTGTAGACGACGTAGGCCAGGTGGGAGGCGGTGGTGGCGCATGGCGGATTGGTGTCGGGCTCCTTTGCGGCGGTCGATTCGTCTCGATCCAGGCACAGTGTCCGACCGACGCCGTCGGGCAAGTGCGGCAAGAGACGCTGCTGCGTCAGCAGCACTTTCGCTTCGGTGTCGGCCAGCATGAACGCGAGCCGTTGCGTCGGTTGGCCCGGATCAAGGGGAACGTATGCGCCGCCGGCCTTCAGTATCCCGAGCAACGCGACCACAAGCTCCAGCGAACGTTCCATTGCAACCGCGACACGCACCTCCGGGTCTATCCCTAGTGCGAGCAGGTGGTGCGCCAACTGGTTGGCCCGCGCGTTGAGTTCGCGATACGTCAATCGGTGGTCCATGAAAACGACCGCGACAGCGTCGGGCGTGCGCTCGACCTGCTGCTCGAACAACTGGTGAATGCACTGGTCCCGCGGGTAGTCGACCGCAGTCGCGTTCCACTCCGACAGCACCTGGTGCCGCTGTGCCTGCGTCAGCAACGGCAGAAGCGAGATCGTCTGCTCCGGATCGGCCACGATGCTTTCCAGAAGCGTGCCCCAGTTCGCAGCCAGACGTTCGATAGTCGAATGATCGAACAGCTCCGTCGAATATTCGATGCCGACATGGACCTTTCCTCGTTCCGGCGTCACCGAGACGGTCAAGTCGTATTTCGCTGTCTCGGTCCCTTTGGTCTGCACATTCGCGACCACCAGGCCAGCCAGCTCCGGCCTGCGGGACATCAAGTCACCCTTGACGAACGAAACCTGGAACAACGGATTGCGCGACAGGTCGCGCTTGGCGGCGGTTTGCTCGACGAGCATCGCGAACGGCAGATCCTGACGCGCATACGCCTCTACCGTGCGCTCGCGGACCCGTCCCAGGTACTCCCGGAAACTCGGCGCCCCACTCAAGTCACCGCGCAAGACCAGCGTGTTGACGAAGAGGCCGACCAATCCTTGCAGCTCTTTGCGGCGACGCCCCGCGACCGGCACCCCCACCGCCAGGTCCTCCTGTCCCGTGTAGCGGTACAACAGCACCTGAAAAGCCGCCAGTAGAGTCGTAAACAACGTGGTCTGTTCCCGCTGGCTTAGGTCCCGCAATCCGCGAGTCAGATCCTCCCCGATTTCGAAGTCCAGCTTTGCGCCACGGTAACTCACCGCAGGCGGACGCGGTCGATCCGTCGGGAACTCCAGAACCGGCAGATTCGCCAGCGCCGCTCTCCAGTAGTCGAGCTGCCCTTGCCGTGCTGCGCCACTGAGCCAGGCGTGCTGCTGCACCGCGAAATCGACGTAACGTACCGGCAGCTTGGGCAACGGCGACGTATCGCCCCGGGAAAACGCATCGTAAAGTACGGAAAGTTCATGCATCAGCACCGTCATCGACCAGCCGTCGACGATGATGTGATGGATGGTGAACAGCAACCAGTGCTCGCTCGCCTGCAGACGCAGCAATTGCACCCGAATCAGCGGACCGCGCTCGAGCTCGAACGTCGCTTGCGCCTCGTTCCGCGCGAGCCTTTGCGCCTCGGTTTCACGTTGCTCGTCCGACAATCCGCTCAGATCGATTACGGCAGGCGTCAGATCCAGCTGTGGCGCAATCACCTGCACCGGCTCCCCGTCCTCCACGCCTATGGTTGTTCGGAGCGCTTCATGCCGCCGCACCAGATCGTTGACCGCCGCTGTGAGGACCGGAACATTCAGGACGCCCGTCAGCCGCAACACCTTGATCACGTTGTACGCCGCTCCGAATGGCGACAGCCGATCCAGTGTCCACAGGCGCTGCTGCGCATACGATGCGGCACAGATGTGCGCCGACCTCGCGGCGGCCGCGGACCGAGGCAACTCGTTCACCGTGGTTCCGCCTGGTCTTTCCTCGTAATCGCCAAGCATCGCTCGGGACGAGCCGAAAACGGGCACCCGCGTCATGAGAACGCGCGGATTGCGTCGGATTTCGGATTTCGGAGAAAATGTCTTGCTCAGAACGTTCTCGGCCACCTTGGCGTTTGCAGGTGACCGCGCCACGATGCGCGCCAGATTGGCGACCGTTGCGTCGTCAAAAAACTCGCGCCCACTTACGAATACCCGAAAGATCGTTTCCATGCGCGCCAACATGCGCATCGCCAGTAGCGAGTGCCCGCCCAGTTCGAAGAAGTCATCGTGCACACCCACGCGGTCTACTCGCAGAAGGTCTTTCCAAATTGCCGCCACCTGCTCCTCGACCGGATCGTGCGGTATGACGTATCGTTGCGCATCCGCCGTGTAGCTCTCTTGCCCCGGCAATGGCAAGCCGTTGCGATCGATCTTGCCGTTCGGCAGCCGCGGGAAAGCCGCCATGAACAGGGTCGCCGCCGGAAGCATGAAATCTGGCAGACGCGACCTCAGAAACGTGCGAATCTCAATCGGTTTGACATCGGCCCCGGACGACAACACGACGTAGGCGATCAGGCGGCGATCGTCAGGCCTACGGTCGTCAGCCAGCACCACGGCGTCGCTCACTTGCGGATGCGCGGCGATGCTCGTTGCAATCTCTCCCAACTCGATCCGACATCCTCGGATCTTCAGTTGCTCGTCGCGCCGGCCGAGAAATTCAAGATTTCCGTCAATCAGGTATTTGGCGCGGTCGCCCGTCCGAAAGAGGCGTTCTCCCGGCACCGCTGAGAATGGATGCAAGACGAATCGTTGCGCGGTTAGCTCCGGTCGTCGCAAATAGCCGCGAGCGAGTCCATCACCACCGATGTACAACTCGCCCGGCACGCCGACAGGGACCAACTCCTGATGGGCGTCGAGGAGATAGACTTGGGTATTTGCGATGGGGCGCCCGATCGGAACTCGCACAGGCCGGTCGCGCGGCGTGGCGAGATGCCACGTCGCATCCGCTGCCACTTCGGAGGAACCGTACAGGTTTAGCAATGTCCGGCCCGGCAGGCGTTCGTGAAACCGCTGACGAAGATCGACCGGCAACGTCTCGCCGCTGCAGATCCATACGGAGAATCTGGGTACCCAGTCGTTCAGATCGATATCGGCGTCGAGCAGCGTGCGCAGGAGAGACGGAACGAGCACCACGCGCGTAATACGACTTTCCGTGAGGGTCTGCACGAATCGCACTGGATCCGCGACAACATGGTCCGGGATGATCACGTTCGTCACCCCTTGCAGCAAAGGCCCGAAGATCTCCCATGCCGAGTCGACAAAACTCACGGCGGTTCTCTGGCAGCAGACGTCGTCGGGTCCAAACGGGAAATTCGCCCACATCCAGTGGCAGCGATTTACGCAAGCACGGTGTATGCTCACAACACCGTTCGGCTTGCCGGTCGACCCTGACGTATAGATAACATAGGCGATATTGCCGGCCGTGGTTGCGCAGAGTGGATTGGTCGCGGGCTGCCTTGCAACAATGGGCCAGTCCCGATCAAGGCAGACGACTTGCGCTGAGAAGTTCCGCATTTGGTCGTGAAGCCGTCGTTGCGTGACCAATGCTGTCGGCCGCGCATCGGCCAGCATGAATGCCAGCCGCTGCGCTGGATAGTTCGGGTCCAGCGGCAGATACGCCCCCCCCGCCTTCAGAATTCCCAGCAGCCCGACGACAAGTTCCAGCGAACGCTCGAGCCAAATTCCGACCAGCGTCTCCGGCCCCACGCCAAGCGTCCGCAGATGGTGGGCCAATTGATTGGCTCGTGCGTTGAGTTCGCGGTAGGTGAGTTGCTGTTCGTCGCACACCACGGCCACGGCGTCGGGCGTGCGCTCAACCTGCTGCTCGAACAACTGGTGAATACACTGGTCCCGCGGGTAGTCGACCGCGGTGTCATTCCACTCAACCAGCAATTGCTGGCGCTCTTTCCGGGTGAGCAAAGGCAGCCGCGTGATCGCCCTCTCCGGTTCGGCCACGATCCCCTCCAGCAGCACACGCCAATGGCCGGCCATGCGTTCGATGGTCGAGTGATCGAACAGATCGGCGCTGTATTCGAAGGAAGCATCCAAGCGTCCTGCGACTTCCGTCACACGCAGCGACAGGTCGAATTTTGCGTTGCTGCAGGGTTCGGGAAGCGTCTCCACGGTCAGCCCATCGAGCTCAAGATCCGCGCCGGGAACACTGACCAGATTGAAAAAAACCTGCACCAGCGGATTGCGTGCGAGGTCGCGCTTCGGCGCGAGTTCCTCCACCAACTTCTCGAATGGCAAATCCTGGTGCGCGTAGGTGTCGATCGCCCCCGTCCGCACCTTTGCCAGATGCTCCAGGAAACTCGGCTCCCCGGACAAGTCGCCGCGCAGTACCAGCGTGTTCACGAAGATTCCGATCAGGACCTCGAACTCGGGCCGCGCGCGCCCGGCAATCGGCACGCCTACCGCGACATCCTCCTGTCCGCTCAAACGGTAGAGCAGCACCTGGAACGCAGCCAGCAGTGTCATGAACAGCGTTGCGCCTTCCCGCTGACCAAGCGCCCGCAGCCCGCGCGTCAGTTCGTCGCCGAGGTCTAGAGCAACGCGGCCGCCGCGATAACTTGGCATTGCCGGCGGTGTTCGGTCGGCAGGCAGCTCGAGCACGGGCATGTCGGCCAAGATCTGCTTCCAGTATTGGAGCTGCTGATCAAGGACGGACCCTTGGAGCCACCCCCGCTGCCATGCTGCGTACTCGGCGTATTGGACCGGCAAGTCGCCCAATGGCGAGGGCGCGCCTTGTCTGAACGCGCGGTAAAGCGCCGATAACTCGCGCGCCAGTACGCCCCGCGACCAGCCGTCGGTCACGATATGATGCAGGGTCACCAACATCCAATGCGACCGCTCGCCTATTCGCAGCAGCCGGACACGCAGCAATGGACCGACCGCGAGATCGAACGGAGCCTGGGCCTCTTCCAGCGCGCGCTGCTGCGCGACGTTCTCGCGCTCGCCCTCCGGCAACACTTGCAAATCGTCCACTGGAAAATCCAGATCAAGGTCTGGAGCGATCGTCGCCACTGGCGATCCCTCCGCCATGCCAAAGCGCACCCGCAGCACATCGTGCCGCCGCACAATCTCGTTCAGCGCCTGGCGCAGTGCGGCGATATCGAGCGCCCCCACCAGGCGTACGCCGAATTGCTCGTTGTACACGGATCCGCCTGGTAGCATCCGGTCCAGCAACCAAAGCCGCTGTTGCGCGAACGAAAGCTGGACGGTGTCCGTCCTGCGAATGGCCGGGGGGACCGGCAGCTGCGGTGGAAGCCCGCCTCGCTCCGCAAGACGACGAGCGACCAACGCGCGCTTCTCGGGGGTGAGCGCAGCCATGCGCGCATCGAGCCCGGATTGTTCGGTGGTTTTGTCGGTAGTGTCGTTCATGGGATCGGCCGGAAGGCGATCGCTCAATCGTCGGGAAACGGCGCGTCGGGATCGACGGCGACGTTGATGCACGCCGGGCGCTGGCTGGCAATCGCACGTCGTAGTGCAGGCCCGACGTCTTCCGGCTGATCGACGTGTTCCGCGTAGCCGCCGAAGACGTCCATGATCCGGTCGTAGCGCAGTCCGCGCTGGAACATCATGATGGGTTCACTGTCGTCGTCACCGAAATGCATACGGTGCCGGCGCGAACCGCCATTGCCATCGTTGTTGGCGACGACGACGATGATCGGGACATGATGCCGAACGGCCGTTTCGAGTTCCATCGCGCTGACGCCGAACGCAAAATCGCCGCAGACCGCGACTACCGGCCGTTCCGGATTCACGAGCTTGGCCGCGATGGCGAACGGTATGCCGCCACCGAGACAGCCGCTGGTCCCGGGCGTGAGGCGGCTTGCCGGCAAATACGCAGGAATCATCCGCTGGCACGCGGCCAGCACGAGGTTGCTGTCGAATATGCTGATTGCATCACGCGGCAATGCGTCGCGCAATTCACGTGCCAATCGCCAAGGAGACATCGGGGATGTGTCACCACAGGCACGCGCATTGCGCCGGGCTTCAGTTTGCTGTCGCGTCTCCTTGAGCTTGGTCAACCATGCGTGATCGCGTCGCGCAAGCGCCGAGTCTGGCTGGATCATCACGACTTGCTCCAGCAGAGAGCGAAGGAAGTGGCCGACATCGGCGTGCACCCCCAGCGTCACCTTGCGATTGCGTGCGAATTCCGGAGCATGCATGTCAACCTGAACGACGGGGGTATCCCGCGCGATCAACTGCCCATAGCGAAAGGTCCAGTCCAGCCGCGCGCCCACCACAAGAACAAGATCGGCCTCCGACTGGGTAACCCAAGGGATCGCGTTCATGCAGAGCGGATGATCGTCGGGAATCGCGCCACGTCCGATCGGAGACGTAAGAAAGGGAAGCGCCAGGACATCCACTAATTGGCTCAACTCGGCGAAGGGCGAACTCCACCGTACGCCCTTGCCGATGATCAACAGCGGGCGTCTCGCTTCGGTCAGCAACGCCATTACTTGTTGTATCGTCGCGGGATTGGGTGGAGGTATACATGGCGCGCCAGAAGGCGAATGGTGCCGGCCGGATGCAACCGCAAATCCCGTGAGCACGTTCTCGGGCAATTGCACCAACACCGGCCCCGGCCGCCCGTTCATCGCTTCTGCGAACGCCTGCGCAATCGAGTCGGGGATATCGTCCGTACGCGAAACGCGCGTCAGCCACGCTGTGACCGGCCGATAGATTTCAGCGGCGTCGAGCGCCATGAAATAGCCGAGGTCGGCGGCCTCCTGCGGGGCAGTCCCGGCCAGAACGACGAGCGGCCAGCAGTTGTCGCGAGCCGCCACGATGGCGCCAAGCGCAATGGCCGCCGGCGCCCCCGCGGAAACGATGGTGACCGCCACCTGCCGGCCCGCGAAGTAGTTGTGCGCCGCCGCCATCATCGCGGCCGGATGCTGGTGGTGGGTGCCGATCGTGCGGAGTCCCGTCTCGACGCACGCCGCGAACGTCTCGTAGACCGGCTGGCCGGGGACGCCGTAGACGTGCGTGACGCCCACGCCCTTGAGTGATCGCGCGACAAGATGGTGCCCGGTCACCGGTACATTCTGCAACTGCCTTTCGAGCAGTTCACGCTGATTGGGGCCGAGACGAGCAAGGCGTGCTTCGAGCGCGGTTCCGTTGCCGGCTGCGCGTTCCTTTGCCGCGGGATTCATGGCCGACCTTCCAGGCGCTCCGAGCGATCCGTGTTGACCGCCGGGCGTGGCCGCTTCCACGTCGCGATGCGCGCCAGCGCGCGAAGCCTAGCGGACATGGTCGTCGCCACGCTCGAGATGAGCGGCTTCTTCGTCGGACAAATTTTCTACTTCACCGAGGATTCTCTCCAGCGCGGTCCTGTCGGCGCCCTCTGCGGCACGGGTGATGGCCGCGGCAAGCTGTGCGACCGTCGGCTCGCGAAAGAGATCGAGGATGGTCACGTCGACCCGCCACTGGGAGCGAATCCGCGCGAGGAGCTGGAACCCGCGGATGGAGTCCCCTCCAAGTGCGAAGAAATTGTCGAAGGCACCGATGGTTTCGACCCGCAGCACTTCGGAGAACAGCGTGGCCACCGACGTTTCGGTCGGATCGCGTGGCGCCACAAACATCTGCTGCAGTCGTCCGGCGAATTGCGCTTCGAGTCCGGCGCGCTGAACCTTGCCCGTTGCGCCGGCCGGAATTTTGTCGACAATGATGATCCGGCTGGGGATCTTGTACTCGGCGAGACGACCGAACAGGGATGCGCGAATTTCGTCGACGGTTGCCGCCGCGCCTTCCTTCAGTACCACCGCGGCCGCAACGTCCTCGCCAAGCGTCGCATGGCGGACGCCGAACGTCGCCGCCGCGCGCACCGACACATGCTCAAGCAGCGCTTCATCCACTTCAGCAGGCGCGACCTTTTCTCCGCCGCGATTGATGATCTCCTTCAGCCGGCCGGTAATATGGATGTAGCCCGCTGCGTCGATGAAGCCCTGATCCCCGGTGCGGAACCATCCGGCAGCGAAACCCTCGGCATTCGCCGCCGGAGCGTTGACATAGCCGGCAGTGACGTTGTCGCCGCGAAGAACGATTTCCCCCGTCGTCCCTGCGGGCACCAAACGCTGTCGGTCGTCCATGATCGCCACGGACGGGCCCGCAGCCAACCCCACCGTACTTGCCCGGCGCTCGCCGGGAGGCAGCGGGTTGCTGGCGATCTGGTGCGCCGCCTCGGTCATCCCATACGCCTCGATGACCGGCGCCTGCAATGCCGACTCGAGCGCGTGGAGCACCGAAGAACGCAGCGGTGCCGACGAGGAACGCGCGAAGCGCAGCCGATTCGCCGCCGCGCCGGCGGGTCGCTGCTCCAGCTCGGCGAGGATCGCCTGGTGTATCGCGGGTGCCGCCGAATACCAGGTCGGTTTCAGCACGTCGAGCCACGCCAGGAACCGGCCGTCGCGATACCCGGGACAACAGGCAGCGCTGCCGCCTGCCGCCAATGTCGCGAGCAAGGCGGCGACGAACCCGTGGATGTGGAACAGCGGCATCAGGTTGAGGCAGCGGTCGTGCGCCGAAAGCTCCAGAGAACGGACAACGTTGGTGGCCGACGCGCACAGATTCCGGTGCGTAAGCGGAACCAGTTTGGGTCGGGAGGTCGTGCCGGACGTGTGCAGAACCAGCGCTATGTCGTCCGGACCGGGAGGAGCATTGCCGGGGTCCATTGCTGCGGGAAACCCGTCGACCGCGAAACATCCCGCTGGCCAGTCGCTCTTCCACCGGACATCGAGACAACGCACGCCGAGCGACGCGGCGACCACGCGCGCGGCGCCGCGATCCTCGGCCGGGAGCAAAATCGCCGCCGGTTGCAGATCCGTGAGGTAGAACCGGAATTCGTCTTCACCAAAGCCGGGGTTGAGCGGCGCGCATACGGCACCCATGGCGATTGTGACCGAGGCCGCCGCCATCTCGGGACCATTGGGCAGCACCACGGCAACCCGGTCCCGACGGCGAATGTTCGCGTGCCGCAATGCGGCGATCACGGTCGCTGCCTGCCGCCGCAGGCCTTCGTAGCGCAACGGTTCACGGTCCGGTGCCACGAGTGCGACGGCCTCGGCGTCCCGACCCATGGCCGGAAAGACAAGGTCGTGGAGCGTATGGCGCGGATTCATAGGGGCGATAGAGCGGAGCACATCCTTGGGTCGGTAAGCGATTTGCGTACCAGAATTCCCATCAGCATAGACTTTTTCGCCGCGGATCTTCCATCCGATCCTGAGAGGAAGGGGGCCCGCGCGGCACCGGCGCGACTCGCCATGCCGTCGTCACCGCGATCTGTCGAGTACAACCCAGTGGCCGGCCGCCGGCAGCGCTGGATGTCATGTCGTCCTTTCCGGACGACGCCCGATCAGCGCGACAACAGCAGCTTGGGCAGCCACGTCGTCAGGGGCGGCCACAACGTGATCATCGCAAGCACGGCGAAGAGCGGGACGAGATACGGCAGCACCGCTTTGACGAGATGCTCGAACGGCACGTCGGCAACCTTGGCGGTCACGTAGAGGACGACCCCCACGGGCGGCGTGATCGTTCCGATCATCAGATTGAGCACGAATATCACGCCGAATTGCACCGGGTCGATGCCGAGCGCCATTGCCGGCGGCACGAGAATCGGAATCAGCACCAGCATGGCGGCCAGCGCTTCCATGAAGCAGCCGACGACGAGCAGAAGGACATTGACAATCAGGAGGTACACGAGCGGATTCACCGTCAGCGCGGTCAACATGCCGCCGAACTCCTGTGGCAGCCGCGACACCGAGATGCAATAGCCCAGCAGCGACGCCGTCATCACCAACGCCATCACGACGCCCGTGGTCTCGACGGTGTCGAGGACGATGCGCGGCAGGTCGGCAAGCCGGAAATCACGGTAGACGAACACGCCCAACGCCAGTGCGTAGGTTACCGCGACCGCCGCGGCTTCGGTCGGCGTGAACACGCCGGAAAACAGGCCGCCAAAGAGCACGACCGGCGCCATGAGCGCCCAGAATGCCCGGCGGAACGCCAGCCACAGCGCGCGTGCACCCTCGAACGGATGGCTTGGCATGTTCCGGCGCAGCGCGAGATGGCGCACCATCAGCATCAGCGCGGCCGCCATCAGCAGGCCTGGGATGACGCCGGCGAGGAACAGTCCGCCGATCGAGGTCTCGGCCGCGACGCCGTAGATGATCATGGGTAATGACGGCGGGATGATCGGCCCGATCGTCGCGGATGCCGCGGTAATCGCCGCTGCGGTCTCGCCATCGTAGCCTTCCTTTTTCATCGCCTCGATTTCGACGGTCCCGAGTCCTGCCGCATCGGCGACGGCCGAGCCGCTCATGCCCGCGAAGATGACCGATCCGATGATGTTGGCCTGGGCCAGGCCGCCGCGCATCCAGCCCACCACCGCTTTGGCGAAATCGAAGATCCGTTGTGTGATCCCCGATGAGTTCATCAGGTTTCCCATCAGGATGAAAAGCGGCGCCGCGAGCAACGGAAACGAATTGACCGCCATCGCCACTTTCTGCGGGATCACGATGCCGGGGATCCCGGCGAAAAACAGAAATGCGAATCCCGCGAGTCCCATTGCGGCGTAGATTGCCGGGCCGGCGAACAGCGCGACAAACCACGCGGCGAGGATCGCGACAATCAGGTCGATCATCGGGACGGTCCCGCGCCGGACCACAACGTGCGCAAGGCGCTGGCCGCGTCGGCCAGTGCGTGCATGCCAACTCCGATCGCGGCGAGCGGAACGATCACGTACACCGCGCCAATCGTGAAGAAGAGCGAGGTCGTGTCGACATCGATGTTGCGTGCCGCAATGTGCGTGCCGTAGTACGTCAGGACCACCGCAAACGCGATCGCCGCACCGGCGGCGGCGAGCGCGAGCAGAGCGCGTACCCGAGGCGTCGCGCGTTCTGGCAAAGCCGAAATCGCGAGATGGCTATGGCGGCGGGCGGCGATCACCCAGCCAAGGAACGCGCACCAGACGAAGAGATAGCGCGCAAGCTCATCGCTCCAGGTGAGCGGATCGCCGAGGAAGTAGCGGAATACGACCTGACCGAGCACGCATGCGAACATGCCGGCGAACGTCGCAATCGCCAGCCAATCGACGGCGCGCGCGGCAATGCGGGCGAAACGCATGAGTACCGGCGAGCGTGGCCGTCCGGGCCCGGCTGGCATGCCTGGCCCGCCCGGCAGTGCGGCTCAGCGAATGGCCTGGATCTTCTCGTACATGCCCGGCCCCCATTTGGCCTCGAACATCTTCGGCACTTTCGCCAGCACCGGCGCGCGGAAGGCGTTGGGATCGGGCGTGATCACCGTCATGCCGGCCGCCTTGAACGTGGCGACGAGCGAACCCTCCTGCTTGATCAACTCGGCATTCTGCCACGCGATGCCGTTCTTGACCGCGTCGGAGATGATCTTGCGATCACCGGCCGACAGGCCCTGCCAGAACGCCTCGTTGACCACGACGAGCCGCGGCGTGATGATATGGCCCGACAGCACCAGGTATTTCTGCACCTCGTCGAATTTGCCCGACTTGATCGTCGGCAGCGGATTCTCCTGGCCGTCGACGACGTTCTGCTTGAGCGCGAGGTAAAGCTCGCCGAAATTCATCGGCGTGGGCTTCGCACCCCATGCCTCGGCCATGGCCTTGAACACGTCGTTCTCCGGCACGCGCAGCTTGAAGCCCACCATGTCGGCGGGCGATTTCACTTCCTTGCTCGTTGTCGTGATGTGCCGCGTCCCGTAATACGTGGTGCCGAGGATGCGCATGCCGCGCGCCTTCACCAGCGTATCGTTGAATTCGACGCCGATCGGGCCATTCATCGCCTTGTCGAGATGCGCGGCGTCGCGCCAGATGTACGGCGCCTCGACCACCGAGATCGCCGGCACCCACGCACCGAAATTGGCGGCGCCTTCGGTCACGACCTGCTGCGCCCCGTTGGCGACGGCATCGATCATGTCGCGCGAGCCGCCAAGCTGGCCACCCGGGAACGACTGGATCACGATGCGTCCACCGGACTTCTCCTTGGCCTCGGCCGCGATGCGGTCGATCATCTGCACCGAAGGGTGCGTGCCACCGACGACGTCGCCCCAGCGGATCGTCACTTGCTGTGCTGCGGCCGGCAACGCGAATGCGCCAACCAGTGCCAACCCCATCAAAGTCCTGTGCATCGTCCTTCCTCCTCGTCCTGGCCCGCGCCAAGGTGGCGCGAGCCGTTGATCATGCGGGTGCAAGCAGCCGGTCGAGCGCCGCGCCGAGCACTCGCCGCGTCGCGGCGTCCGCGGGTTGCAGCGGGGGTGCGGTCGCGAGAAAGCCATCGTCGCCGTAGCGGTGCGCGACCAGCGCCTTCACCGCCGGCGTGACCGGATGCCGCAACAGGAGCGCGACGAGATCGGCGATTCCGGGCACCTCGGTGCCGTTGTCGACCATCGGCCGCAAGACCTCCGCGCAGAAGTTCGCGCAGCCGCTGATGGCGCCACTGGCGCCGTGTCGTATCGCGCGTGCCAGCAATCGTTCGTCGCCGATCAGCACGTCGAGGTGCGGAAGTTCGGCGAGGAGACGCTCGGCCGATGCCCAATCGCCGCTCGAATCCTTGACGCCGGCGAGCAACCCCGGAAACGCGTCGTCGATACGCCGGATCAGTGCCGGCGACAGCGGCACCTCCGTCACCGTGGGGATGTGGTAGAGGATCACCTGGCGCGGATTGCGGCAGCGTTCCAGCACCGACGCGAACCACCGGTAGAGGCCTTCGTCGCCAGGACCCTTGAAGTAGAACGGCGGCGCGAGCAGCACGCCGCGGCCGCCGGCGTCGAACAGCTGGTTGGCCTGCGCCGCGGCATCCTCCACGGAAGCCGCGGCGACGCCCGCCAGCACCTCGCGGGACAGGTCGAAACCGGCTGCCACCATCGCATCGAGCGTCGCCGCGCGTGCGCCGAGACCGACGGAAGCCCCTTCGCCGGTGGTGCCGAACAACGTGAGCGACGCGCAACCGCTGGCGAGGCAACGGCGCGCGTGTGCGACCAGGCGCGCGGCGTCGACGGCACCGCGGGGCGTGAACGGCGTGACCATGGCGCAGCCGAGCCCGAAGCGCGCCACGCGTGGGCGGCGGCAAACCCCGTGCGCGCGAGGGCCGTTCAATCGCGGCGGACGAGCACGATCGCCGTGACCATCATGGCGAGGAAGAACACCAGCGTCCACGACGGAATCGCGAGGCCGAGAAAATACCACCCGGCTTCAGCGCATTCGCCGCTGCCCTTGAAGACCTTCGACAGGACGTCGGCCAGCGGCATCGTGTCAAGCATGTAGTTGAGTCCCATCCCGCATTCCGGCACCTCGCCTTTCGGCAGCGACTGGATCCACACGTGGCGCATCGCGGTCACGGCGCCGAATCCCCCGATGATGAACGTGAGACCGGCGTAGATCGAAGCGCCGAGGCGACCAGGCTTCTGCATGCCCGCGACCAGAAAGACCGCGCCGATCGCAATGACCGCCAGACGCTGCAGCGAACACAGCGGACATGGATCGAGGCCCAGCCCGTACTGCAGCCACAGCGCCCACGCCATCAGCCCGGCGCAGGTGAGCGCGCCCAGCAGGTACGCCGGCCGTCGCGGCGGCAGGATGATGAGCGCGAACGACGTGACGCCTATCGCCATCACCAGAATTCGCCACGACGTCAACGTCAGTGACGGCACATCGCCGACGAACTTCAGCAACGCCTCCTGCGCAAGCAGCACCAGCGCGAGAACGAGACCGGCCCACGGCCACGGTACTTCGGCATAACGCATCATCGCTGCGATTTCTCCAACGCCTGGTCCAGATCCCAAAGTATATCGCCGAGTGTCTCGAGTCCCACCGAGAGCCGGATCATCTCGGGCGTCACGCCGGCGGCGCGCTGCTCGTCCTCCGCAAGCTGGCGGTGTGTCGTCGATGCCGGGTGGATGACGAGCGTCTTCGCGTCGCCGATGTTGGCGAGGTGCGAGAGGAATTGCACCGCCTCGATCAGGCGTTCCCCTGCGGGGGCGCCGCCACGTACGCCGAAGGTCACGATGCCGCCGGCGCCATGCGGCAGATAACGGCGCGCAAGCGGCTCGTACCGATTTCCGGAGAGCAGCGGGTAATTTACCCATTCCACCGCAGGATGCGCGGCGAGGTGCCTGGCCACGGCCAGCGCGGACTCGCAATGGCGAGGCATCCGGAGGTGCAGCGTCTCGATGCCTTGCAACAGCAGGAAGGCGGACAGCGGAGCAAGGGTCGGCCCGAGCGTGCGCATCGTTTCCATCCGCGCCTTCATCGTGAAGCCGAAGTCGCCGAACGTCTCGAAGAAACGGACGCCGTGGTAGCCGCGGGACGGCTCCGTCATCTGCGGGAAATTGCCGTTGTCCCACGGAAACTTTCCCGATTCGACGAGGATGCCGCCCATCGTCGTGCCGTGCCCGCCCAGGTATTTGGTCACCGAGTGGATGACGATGTCGGCGCCGTGCTCGATCGGGCGGCAGAGAAAGGGCGACGCGAGCGTGCTGTCGATCACCAGCGGAATGCCCGCGCCGTGCGCCACCGCCGCAAGCGCCGCAATGTCGCAAACATTCAGTTGCGGATTGCCGATCGTCTCGGCATAGAGCGCCCGCGTCGTGGGAAGAAGCGCGGCACGAAAGGCGTCGGGGTCGTCGGCATCGACGAACGTGACGTCGATGCCGAACTGCGCGAACGTGATCGCGAGCTGCGAATAGGTTCCGCCATAGAGCGTGCGCGCCGCGACGATGTGGTCGCCGTTGCGGCAGAGCGTGAGCAGCGCCAGCATCTGCGCAGCCATTCCCGTCGCCGCGGCGAGCGCGGCACGCCCGCCCTCAAGCGCGGCGACGCGCTCCTCGAGCGCCGCCACGGTCGGATTCGAAATCCGCGAGTAGACGTTGCCGAACGTCTGCAGGTTGAACAGGCTGGCCGCGTGGTCAGCGCTGTCGAATACGAACGAGGTCGTCTGGTAGATCGGCAGCGCGCGTGCGCCGGTCGCCGCATCCGGGATCTGGCCGGCGTGCAGGCAGAGCGTGTCGAAGCCGAATTTGCGATCAGCCATGAGCGCCGCCGGGCCGCCCCAAGGCGGCGGATGCGCCGCGGCCTCGCGGTGGCCGTTGCCGTGCGTCATGACTGCGTGTCGGCCGCCATCCACGCTCGCGGACGCGCCGTCGGGCCTGGGCTTCGCCCCGCTCGCGTGGACGTCCCGGGGGGCAGCGTAGCGGCGCCAGCCGCAAGCGTGGGGGCAGGTCATGAGCGTTTGGCCGAAATGACGCCGGTGTTCACCCCAGCCCAGTTGAGCCCCCCCATGATCCGCGCGTGCTCGATCTTGACGCAGCGATCCATCACGACATCAAGTCCGGCGTCGGATGCGATTCGGGCGGCCTCGTCGCTGCGAATTCCGAGCTGCATCCACAGCACCTTGGCGCCCTTTGCCGCAGCGTCGCGCGCGAGCGCCGGCATTTCCTCGGCCTTGCGGAAGCAGTCGACGATATCGACGGTCCCGGGAATCGCGGCAAGGTTCGGATAACACGTCTCGCCCAGCACCTCGGCGCAGTTCGGGTTGACCGGAATGATGCGATACCCATGCTCCTGCATGTATTTCGCCGCAAAGAAGCTCGGTCGATACCAATTGGGCGACAACCCGACCACGGCAATGACCCGGGATTGCCGCAAGATCCGGGAAAGCCCCGCGATGTCGTCGACGATGGGCACGCTCGCTTCGTTGTTGTCCACAACCGAATTCTAGCTGATGCGGTGGAGTCGCGACCGGCGGGCAACCGACGGCAACGCGACGAGCCAAAAAGCGAGGTTATGCGCCGTAACCCGCGGTGTGGATCGCCAGGCCCCGTTTTTCTGCATTGGCGCAGCCGCGGCCGGGGCAGGGGTGCCCCCTGCGGTTGGTTAATGACAATGTTCGTTTCGCCGTGACACGGGCGGACGCCGGCTCGACCCTGTGGCTCTCTTGCGTTTCAACCGGTTCCACCGCCAATTTCCACTTGAAGGACGGGCTGTGACGTTCCATTTCCCGAGATTCCGGACCCCGGTCGACCGGCGTGGCAGGGCGCCCCCGAGCGGGCGGTCGATCTGGGCGCGGAGTTTGCTTAACTGTTCCCGAATGCGAGGAACCCAATGACAGCAAAGCGAAATCGCCCCCGATTCGCGCGCCAACGGTGAAACCCGGGGCGAGCCGTCCCGTACATTCCGGACGTCGTTCGATGAAAACCAGTACCTAATGGCCATCACTCAGACCCTGACCCGGCGCGGGATCGACTCGATCGACCCCAACTTGAGACGCAGGCTCGATTCTGCGAATCTGGGTTCGCTTTCGCAGCGCAAGCTGAACGCGCTCGGCCTTCCGCTCGCCTACGTCGACTGCGACCGGCGCTACCGGTTCGTCAACAAGGCGTTCCTGGAGTGGATGGGCAAGGACTTTGCCGACGTGATCGGCCAGGAAATCGCGGATGTTGTCGGTGGCGACGTCTTTCCCCTGTACGAGGCCTATGTCGACGCCGCGCTGGCGGGCGAACGCACCGGATTCGAGCAGCAGCTGACCATTCCGGATCGGCCGGCGATATGGATTCACGTCGACTATTACCCGGACCATGGCGCGGATGGCGAGGTCCGCGGCTTTCTCGTCTGCTATGCCGACGTCGACCAGCTCAAACGGCTGGAACTCGAGGCGGGTAAGCGCGAACACCGGCTGCGGCTGGTCACCGACAGTGTCGGATCCCCGATCATTCACTTCGATCGCAACCTGAAGCTGCGGTTCGCGAACAAGCCGTTCGGCGACTGGGTTGGCGTGGCACCCGACGACCTCCTGGGTCGGCGCGTGCATGAGTTGATCGCCGGCGGCACGCTCGCCGACATGGACGAACATATCGATCGCGCGTTCGGAGGGGCGAAGGTCTCATTCGAGCGCCAGGAGCGCAAGGCAACGGGAGAGTTGCGCTGGGTTCGCGTAACGCTGTTCCCGGATCGCGCGGTCGGCGGGAGCGTCGACGGCATCTTCGCCGTGATGACCGACATCGACGACGACGTCGGGATTCGTGACGCACTGCGTGCGCAGGAAGTGCAGCTGCGGCTGTTCGCCGACAACATTCCCGGCCCGATCGCCTATCTCGACCGCGTTTCCACGTACACCTTCGTCAACCAGGCATTTGCCAACTGGGTCCGGCTGCCGCAGGACCAGATCTACGGTCGCACGCCGTTCGAAGTGCTGGCGCCGGACGTCGCCTCGTTCCTGCGCCCCGTTCTCGAGCGCGCGATCGGCGGCGAGAGTGTCGAGTACGAGCGCGTCGACGTCCCGCCTGGTGACGAGCAACGCTGGGTGCACGGGCGGGTCGTGCCGGATTACGACGCGGATGGCAAGCTGCGCGGCCTCTATTGCACCGAATACGACATCGACGACCTCAAGCGAACCGAGCAAGCGCTCGAGGCGCGCGAGGAACAGCTCCGACTCTTCACCGACAACATCCCGGATCCGATCGTCTATCTCGACACCGATCGGCGGTACTCATTCGTCAACGATGCGTTCCTTGAACTCAATGGCCTGGACCGCGCGTCCGTCATTGGCAAGATCACGGCGGAGGTGATCGGTCCAGAAGCCGCAAAATCGCTCGCGTCGTATCAAGAACGGGCTTTTGGCGGCGAGACGGTCAGCTACGAGCGCGTGGTGCTCGATGCGACGGGTCGATCGCGCTGGATGCGGGGAAGAATGGTGCCGGATCACCGGGTCGACGGCTCGATACAGGGCGTTTACGTCGTCCTGCACGACATCACGGACCTCAAGATCGCGCAGGATACGCTGGCGGCGCGCGAGAACCAGCTCCGCGCGTCTGAATCCGAACTGCGCCTGATCATGGACAATGTGCCCGCGCGCGTCGCGTACATCGACCGGGAATTCCGTTACCGTTTCCTCAATCGCCACAACGAGGAATGGCTCGGCTTGCGACGCGAAGAGCTCACCGGCCGCGCGGTCTCCGAGGTCGTCGGCGAACTGCGCTTCGCACAGATGCGCCCGCTGCTCCTGCGTGTACTTCAGGGCGAAACCGTTTCGGGCGAGCAGCTCCTGGCGCAGCCCGCGGGCGAAGAGCGCTGGGAACTGGTCCACTATGCCCCGAATCGGGACGCTGAAGACCGGGTAATCGGCATCTATGCCGTGCACACGGACGTGCACGATCAGAGGCGCAACGAGGACGCGCTGCGTCGCGCCAACTGGATGTTGTCGTCGCACATCAACAATACGCCGCTGGCCGTGCTCGAATGGGATCGCGATTTCCGCCTCGTGCGCTGGTCGCCGCAGGCCGAGAGCTTTTCGGCTGGAGTGCCGACGAAGTGCTGGGGACACCGATCGACGACAATCCGCTGCTCCGTGACGCCGACCGGAGCGCGGTCGTGGAACTCCTCGCCCGCCTCATCAGCGGCGCGGAGCCGCGGACGACAGGCCAGACGCGCAACACGCGCAAGGATGGGCGAACGGTCTGGTGCGAGTGGTATCACTCCGGCCTCCTCGACGATCAGGGCAACATCGTCTCGATCCTTTCCTTCGTACAGGACGTCTCGGCCCGAATCGAGGCCGAAGAGCGCCTGCAGCACATGGCGACGCGCGACGCGCTGACCGGATTGCCCAATCGGCTGCTGCTGCACGAGCGTTTGGCGCAAGCCATCGCGCAGGCGAAGCGCAACGGCCGCCACGTCGGCGTGCTGTTCATCGACCTCGATCGATTCAAGAACGTCAACGACACGCTGGGCCACCGGATTGGCGACGAACTTCTCAAGGGCGTAGGCGAGGCGCTCACGGCGACGCTGCGCGACACCGACCTGCTGGCGCGACTGGGTGGCGACGAGTTCATGGTCGTTGTCGAGGACTTCGACGATCCGGCGATCCTGGGACGCATCGCGCGCAAACTGCTGGACGCCGTCGCCCACCCGTTCCGGATCGAGGAGCACGACATCTACGTGACGGCATCGATCGGGATCAGCGTGTATCCCGACGATTCGGACGACCCCGAAGAACTCCTGAAGCACGCCGACGTCGCGATGTATCACTCGAAGGAGATGGGGCGCAATACCTACCAGTTCCTCGACGCCGACCTGGCCGAGCAGCGTTTGCGCCAGCACACGCTCGAAAGCGCACTGCGAAACGCATTGAAGAATGGATTGTTGCAGCTGCACTATCAACCGATCGTGCGGCTTGCCGATCAGGTGGTTGTCGGCGCCGAAGCGCTGCTGCGCTGGAACGACGCCGAGTACGGCACTGTTTCGCCCAAAGTCTTCATTTCGCTCGCCGAGGAATCCGGCTTGATCCACGCGCTCGGCGAATGGGTCCTGCGATCCGCGGCCGAGCAGTGCGCGGCCTGGCACCGGGCAGGACTGATGCTTACCGTTTCGGTCAATCTCTCCGGACGCCAGTTCTATCGCGATGACATCGCGCAGCGGATCTCAGACATCGTGCGGGGCGCCGGTTGCGAGCCGGCGTGGATCGAGCTCGAAGTGACGGAGACGAGCCTCCTGCACGATCTCGACGCGATCCGCAAGGCGTTGCATGCGCTGCGCGACGATGGCTTCACCGTCGCGATCGACGACTTCGGCACCGGTTATTCGTCGCTCACGCACCTCAAGCACTTTCCGATCGACACCCTGAAGATCGACATTTCCTTTATCGCTGATCTCGAGACCGACCCCGGCGATGCTGCGATCACGCAGGCCATCATCGGGCTCGCTCGCGGGCTCCAGCTCAAGGTCGTCGCCGAGGGTGTGGGAAGCGAGGCGCAGCTGCATTTTCTCGAGACCTGGAATTGCCATTATTTCCAGGGCTATCTGGCCAGCCGGCCGCTTGCGGTCGCGGAGTTCGAGCAGTTCCTGAAGCGCGTTCGGACGAACAGCGCTGACGTTGGAAGCCGCGCCGGATTGCGGCTAGTCTGAGTCGAGTCCATAAGGAGCGGATGAAATCGGGCGTCAGGCAGCGAGGCCGAAAGCGTACCTCGTGGTACGTGAGGCCGAGTAACGCAGCATGGCGCTGATTTCGCCGCGAACTATCAAGCGAATTTCTGATTCAGTAACTAGATCGTAGCCATCCAGCGAGCCAACTCGCGCGCCGGCCGCTCCCACTGCCGCTCGAGCATCAGCATGTGGGCGAGGCCCGGGACGATCGTCGCTTCCGTGCCGTGATGGTGCGCCGTCGCGCGGACGTCGTCCGCGTTCACGATGCGGTCGTTGCCGGCGCCCAGTACGAACACCGGGGTGCCGCCGCGCTCGGGCAACTGCCAGTGCAACCGCAGCGAAAGATCCAGCAGCACGCGCGGCGATTCCGCGCAGAGATGCGCCGTAGCCTCGGCAAGGATTGCGGGGTCGACGTCGGCGCTGAAATAGAAGGGACGCAGCACGTCGAGGACATGCGCGGTAAGACGCGCCGGGTCGAACTGCGAAAGCCGCATTAGGTAATCCGGTTCTTCGGCCGCAAGCCGCGCTGCCATGGGCAGGAGTCCGGCCGGCGGCACCGGCGAGAGCAGCGCCACGGCGCGAACCGGGCGCGTGGCCAACAGTCGCTCGACGACGGCCGCGCCCATCGAGTGGCCGATCAGTACCGGCGCCCCCGGTAGCCCCGCCGCGACATGTTCGACATCGACCGCAAAATCGTCGAGGCCTGTCACGAACATCGTATCGCGGCCGCCCGACGCGCCGTGTCCGCGCAGCGAAACGGCGTAGGCGGCGTAGCCTTGGGCCGCGAACCACGGCAGAAAATGGGGCGCCCAGCACCATGCGTCGCAATAGCCGCCGTGGACGAACAGAAGAGGCGGCTTCCGGCCATTGCCTTTCGTTCGCGCCGGCAGGCACGAGCGAACTTCGAGGTTCGGCTCGACAGGCAGCATGGTCGGTGCGAGGGTCAGGTCCGGAAGGCGAGGGACGATCGGGGCCGTGCGCGGTGGCGCGGGTTTTCGATCGTGTTAGTGTATTGAGTCGGAGGTTTGGAAAATACGGGAACGGTTTGAGGCGAGCCGGCATTCTGCCAGAACCCGCGGTTTCCACCGCATACGACGCGGGCTGCCGGCGCTGCCCGCGGTTGGTGACGTTCCTCGACCAGGTGCGCGCGATTTCGCCTGCGTACTTCTGTCGCCCGGTCCCGCCGTTCGGTACGCGCGACGCCGCGCTCGTCATCGTGGGGCTGGCGCCGGGACGCCATGGCGCCAATGCCAGCGGACGGCCGTTCACGGGAGACCACGCCGGGATTCTCCTTTACGCGACATTGCATCGGTACGGCTTCGCCTCGCGGCCGGTCGGGGCCCACCGCGATGACGGGCTCGAACTCATCGATTGCCGGATCACGAATGCCGTCAAATGCCTGCCTCCGGACAACAAGCCCGCGCCGGCGGAGATTCGCGCGTGCAACGGCTACCTTGCGGCGGATCTTGCCGCGCTGCCCGCGGGCGGTGCCGTCCTTGCATTGGGCCGCATCGCGCACGACGCGACGTTGCAGGCGCTGGGCCTGAAGCGTTCGGCGCTGGCGTTTGCCCATGGCGCACGGCACGCATTGCCACACGGGTCGGCGCTCTTCGACAGCTATCACTGCAGCCGTTACAACACCAATACCGGGCGGCTCACCACATCGATGTTCCATGCGGTCTTCGACAGCCATCGCCGTTCACCTGGGCCGCCAGGGGACGATCCTGACGGAATAGACGCAGATGCAAGCATCGTCCGCTGCTCCGAAATCGCCGTCGCCGCTCGACACGCGCGAACTCCTCGCGTCGCTGCCGCGTCGTCCAGGCGTCTACCGGATGTACGATGCGTCCGGCGCGACGCTCTACGTCGGCAAGGCGCGCGACCTGCGGAAACGCGTTTCGAGCTACTTCCAGAAGGGCGCGCACGAGACGCGGATCGCACTGATGCTGGCGCAAGTCGCTCGTGTCGAAACGACCGTCACGCGCTCGGAGGGCGAGGCGCTGCTGCTCGAGAACAATCTGATCAAGGCGGAGGAACCCCGCTACAACATCCTGTTCCGCGACGACAAGAGCTATCCGTACGTCTGTCTCACCGGTGAAACGTTTCCGCAGCTGCGATTCCATCGCGGCAAGCTCGACCGCCATCACCGGTACTTCGGGCCATTCCCGAGTGCCGGCGCGGTACGTGAGGGAATGGCGCTCCTGCAGAAGGTGTTCCAGCTTCGCACCTGCGAGAACGGTGTGTTCGCGAATCGTTCGCGCCCGTGCATGCTGCACCAGATCAACCGTTGCAGCGCGCCCTGCGTGGGGCGGATTCGCCGAAGCGGACTACGCGGAGGACGTCAAGAGCGCGGTGCTGTTCCTGCAGGGAAAGACCACCGAGGTGCTGGCGCAGCTGAAGGCACAGATGGACGCGGCGAGCGCGACGCTGGAATTCGAGCGCGCCGCCAGGATTCGCGACAAGGTCTCGCGGCTCACGGGCTTGCAGTCGAGGCAGTTTGTCGAAAGCGCGACGGCCGGAGACATCGATGTCGTCGCCGCGGCGGCAGCAAACGGTCAGGTCGCGGTCAACGTCGTGATGGTCCGTGGCGGGCGGCATGTCGGTGATCGCAGTTTCTTCCCGCGGCACGCGGACGCGGGGGCGCTCGCCGAGGTCGTGCCGGCGTTTCTGGCGCAACACTATGTCGAGCGGCCCGTTCCGCCGACGATCATCGCCGCCGGGGCCGACGCGGAAGACGCGCTGGCCGACGTGCTGTCGACGCAGGCCGGGCAGCGCGTGCAGATCGTCGGCAATCCGGGCGGGGAGCGACGCGTATGGCTCGCGATGGCGACACAGAACGCCGAATTCGCCGTCCGCCAGCGGCTCGCGCAGAAGGCCACGCAGGAGGACCGCCTTGCCGCATTGCAGGAGGCGCTCGAACTGCCGGCCGCAGCGCAGCGAATCGAATGCTTCGACGTTTCGCACACGATGGGCGAGCGTGCCGTCGCGTCCTGCGTGATCTTCGACCGGCTGGCGATGCAGACGGCCGAGTATCGCCGCTTCAACGTGGCGCCGCCTTCCGGTGGCGACGATTACGCGGCGATGCGCGAGGCACTCACGCGTCGCTGCGCGCGGATCGTCGCCGGGGAGTTTCCGGTTCCGGATCTGCTGGTTGTCGATGGAGGCAGAGGTCAGGTCACGGTCGCGGCCGACGTGCTGGCCGAGCAGGGATTGCACGATACGCGATTGATCGGTATTGCGAAGGGTCCGGAGCGAAAGGCGGGCGACGAGGAGATCGTCTTTCCGGATCGCGCCGCAGCCCTCGAACTTGCGCCGGATCATCCGGGCTTGCATCTGCTGCAGCAGATCCGCGACGAGGCGCACCGGTTCGCGATCCAGGGCCACCGCGCCCGGCGGGGCAAGGCACGGATCACGTCGTCGCTGCAGGAAATCGTCGGCATCGGCGCCAAGAAGCGGCAGGCGCTGCTTGCGCACTTCGGCGGCCTCAAGGGTGTTCAGGCGGCGAGCGTGGACGACCTCGCGCGCGTGCCGGGCGTCAGCCGGACGCTCGCGAAAAAAATCTTCGCCGAATTGCACTGATGCATCGTGTCCTCCACGCCTCTGCTGCGCCGCAACAACGGCGCCGGCCGGGAGAAAGGTGGGCGGCACCGGCGAGCACGGAACGCGATTGGCGATGGCGGTGCAATCGGGTCATACTGCGAAGATTGCTTGCTGCAGGTGCTGCCCGCCCTACGATGGCTTCCTACCTCTCGATCGAGGCGCTGACCGTTTCCTACGGACCGGTGCGCGTGCTCGACCACGTGAGCCTCGACGTCGAACGGGGCGAGATGATCGCGCTGCTCGGCAGTTCCGGTTGCGGCAAGACAACGTTGCTCCGCGCCATCGCCGGTTTCGTGATGCCCGAAGCCGGGGCCATACGTGTCGAAGGCCGCGACATTGCGGCACTGCCACCCGAGCGGCGCGGGACCGCGATGATGTTCCAGTCCTACGCGCTGTGGCCGCACATGACCGTCGCCGCGAACATCGGCTATGGTCTTCGCATGCGAGGCTGGAAGCGGAACGCCATTGCCGCGCGCGTCGGCGAGATGCTCGCATTGCTGCAACTCGACGGCTACGGTCCACGGCCGGTGACACAGCTCTCCGGCGGTCAGCGCCAGCGAGTGGCGCTCGGCCGCGCGCTCGCGGTCAATCCGTCGCTGCTCCTGCTCGACGAGCCGATGTCGAATCTGGATTACAAAGTCCGGCTCGAATTGCGCCACGAACTGCGCGCACTGCAGCAGAGGATCGGCATCACGGCGGTCTACGTGACGCACGATCGGGAGGAGGCCCTGACGCTCGCCGACCGCATTGCCGTCATCGACGCCGGCCGCATCATCCAGTGCGGCAAGCCGGAGGACGTATTCCACCGGCCGTCGTCGGCGTTCGTCGCCGGTTTCATGGGCGCGGACAACGGGCTCGACCTCGTGGAGCGTCCCGACGGCTCGCTTGCCGTGCCCGATGCGAACGGCGCCGGCCGCGCGGTGCGCGCACATTTTCGCGGTGACGCGGCGAGGCTCGTCCCCGCCGCTGATTCCGCCGCCGCCGATACGCTGATGCTGCCGGGCGTCGTCGCGCAGGCGTTCTATGTCGGGCAGGGCTACCGCTATCGCGTCCGGACGGGAGGCACCGAAGTGTGGGTGCACGCGCCCGAACGGATGGATGAAGGCACGACCGCGTGCATTGCCATTCCGCGTGCGGCGCTGATGTTGTTTCCCCGCGAGTCCACAACGAGCAACTAGGAGGATTTCATGCGCATTCGTCTCACGCTTGCCGCGGCCGCTTGCCGCAGTGTTTGCCGCGACTCTGCCGGCTATCGGCACAGACCACGCTGAACGTAGTCACCGCCGGCGACCAGAACATGGTCGAGTACGTCACCAACTACCTGGGACCGAAATTCGAAGCGATGAACCCGGGCGTCAAGGTGCGCGCGGTCGGCACCGGTCCCGGCGATGTCGGGTTCGCAGAAGATCTACGAAAAGCTCTCGGCGCAGCAGAAGGCCGGCGCGACGGCATGGGACGTCGACGTCGCGGTCGTCCATCAGCGTGGCGCCGGGACGATGGTGAAGGAAAAACTCCTGCTGTCGTACCGCAACGACGTGGCAGCGGGCAAGCTCGTCTCGCGCGACACCGCGAAGAACGCGCTCGGTGCCAACGTCGACGGTTACGTGCTGCCGATGTTCCACAGCCAGATCGCGTTCGCGTACAACCCGGACCTCGTCAAGGCGCCGCCGAAGTCGTATGCCGAGCTTGCCGAGTGGGTCAAGAAGAACCCGAAGCAGTTCGGCTACAACGGCGTCAAGGGCGGCATGTCCGGCGTCGGCTTCGTGATGGGTTGGGTCGCGGCGAACTCCGGCCTGGGCGACAAGCTGGAGAAAGGACCCTACGCCGCCGGCGACAAGGCGACGATCGAGAAATCGCTGGCGGGCCTCAAGACTTCAACCAGAACGTCGTGATGACGCCGGGCAACGCCGGCACGCTCGACATGCTGAACCGTGGCGAAATCAACATGGGTCCGGTGTGGGTCGACATGTTCTACACGTGGCAGGCGGACGGCAAGATGAGCCCGAAGATCAAACTCGCATTGCCGCAGCCGGGTCTGCCGGGCCAGCCGATGTACTACGTAATTCCCGCCAAGGCGGCCAACGCGGCGCTGGCGAAGAAGTTCATCGATCTTGCCGAAAGTCCCGAGGTGCAGGCCGAAGGCATCGTCAAGAGGTTCAACTGGTATCCTGGCATCGACCCGAAGCATGTCCAGACGAAGCTCACCCCAGAAGCGTGGAACAAGCTCTTCACCGACATTTCGCCGGGCGACCTCGCGAAGTACGGCAAGCCGTTCCCGTTGTCCGAGTATTTCACCGACATCGTCGAGGGCTACGAGCGCGTCGTGTTGAAGTAGCCGTGTGAGCGGCGAGGAGGGGCCCCGGCGAATGCCGGGGATCTGAGCCATCGCGAATCACGGCTGGCGGCCGACATACAACGACGGCATGGCACGGGTGGTACAAGGAGGCCGCGACGTGAGCCGGGAGCAGCGACGCGAGCCGGGAGCGCGTGCGCGGGGATGCGACCGGGGCGAATCGGCGCAAGCGGTCGACACACGCCGTTTGCTATCGATGAGCCGATGAAGGAGGCCGCGGCAGGAGTGAATCGCATGGCGTCCACGGCGCTGCGCCGTGGACGCATTGCCGGACTGGCGCTGATCGCTCCGGCGCTTGCGATCATCGTCGCCTTCTTCATCATCCCGCTCGGAATCTCGTTTACCACAGCGTTCCGCGCGAAGGACGGCAGTTTCACCGTCGAGCATTTCGAGAAGTCGTTCGAACTCTACACGACCGACCTGATTTTCACGCTGGCGATCGTGTTGCTGTCGTCGGCGTTGATTGCGCTGTTGGCCATCGCCATTGCCGGCTATCTGACGCTGGGCGAGAACCCGCGCGCGGTGGCTGCGCTGCGCTGGCTCTATCGCTGGCCGCTGTTCATACCGTTCGTCGTCGCCGGGCAGGTGATGCGGACGTTTCTCGCCAAGAACGGCATGCTGAATCACGTATTGATCGGCGCCGGATTGCTCGACCCGATCGCCGCGCAGAGCCTGCTCGACTGGCGCGGTATCGTCATCGCGTTCGTCTGGAAGCAGGCGCCATTCGTCACGTTGCTCGTGGCGGGCGCCATGGCGTCGCTCGACCGCCAGCACATCGAGGCTGCGCGCAACCTTGGGGCACCGCGCTGGCGCGTGCTCTGGGACATCGTGCTGCCGCAGGCGCGCGGCACCGTGCTGGTCGGCGTCGTGCTGTCGTTCGTGACGATGCTGTCGGTGTTGTCGGTGCCGCTGATGATCAATCCGAACTCGCCGACGATGATCACGGTGGACGTCGCGTACCGGATCAACACGCATGCCGATTACGCGGTGGCCAACGCGCTATGCCTCCTGTCGCTGCTGGTCGCGGCCGGGGGGGCCGCGTTCTACCTCCGCCATGCAGTGAAGAGCGCTGGGACGAATTCGTGAACGCCGTTGCGACAAGCCTGGGCGTCCCGTTGCGGTGGCCGAGGACGCTGGTGACGGCTGTATTGCTGGCGCTCTTTGCGTTCGCGATCTTCGGACCGCTCGCGAACCTGCTGCTGTGGGCATTCGCCGAGAAATGGTACTTTCCGAGCAAGCTGCCCTCCGAGTACGGCTTCTTGTTTTGGCGGCGCGTCTTCGATCCGCGCGGCAACGCGCTCGCGTCGCTTGGCACCAGCGTCTGGATCGCGGTACTCACCGTCGTCGTCAGCCTTGCGGTGGCGATTCCGGCGGGATATGCGCTCGCGCGGCTCAAGCTTCCGTGGCGCGGCGCGATCCTTTTGCTGTTCCTGTTGCCGCAGGCGGTGCCGAATCTGCCGATCTACGTAAACATCGCCCGCGTCTTTTACGAGGTTGGGCTCAACGGGACGGTCATCGGCGTCGTCCTCGTCCATGCGGCGCACGGATTGGTGCTGGCCGTCTGGATTGCCTCGGCAGCGTTCGCAGCCGTGGACGCGTCGCTGGACGAGGCCGCGCGCAATCTCGGCGCATCTCCCTGGATATGCTTTCGCACGATCACCTTGCCGCTCGCCGCGCCGGGACTGATGGCGAGTGCGATCTTCGTCTTTCTCGAGTCGCTCGACGAGTTTACCGGCACCTATTTCGTCGGCGTTCCGGACGTCACCACATTGCCGTTGCTGATGTTCAACGCGAGCATGGGCGGCAACTACCAGATCGCATCGATCACCGCGCTTCTGCTGCTCATTCCGTCGATCGGCTTCATGCTCGTCGTCGAGCGCTTCCTCAAGTCCGACGTGCTGGCGATGGTCGGGCGCTGAAGGGAGACGCTGCGGCGTCGTCACCCTCGCGGTAGAATGGTTCGCGCACCCACCCTGGACGGGCAGAGTGGCGCCCAGCCGATGTTCTCCAACATCCCTCTCTTGCTCACGTGGCTACGCATCGTGCTGATCCCGGTGTTCGTGGTCGTCTATTACCTGCCGGATGCGTGGCTTGGACCCGTTGCGAAGAATTGGACCGCAATGACCATCTTCTCGGTCGCGGCTTTCACCGACTGGCTCGACGGTTACCTCGCGCGGCGTTGGGGCGAAGTGAGCGCGTTCGGCGCGTTTCTCGATCCGGTTGCTGACAAGCTGATGGTCGCCGCGGCGTTGATCGTCCTCGTCTGGATCGGGCGCGCGGAGGCCTATCTTGCGATCGTCATCATCGGGCGCGAAA
This sequence comes from uncultured beta proteobacterium, assembly GCA_963695725.1. Classification (GTDB taxonomy): domain Bacteria; phylum Pseudomonadota; class Gammaproteobacteria; order Burkholderiales; family Casimicrobiaceae; genus CAIWHR01. Next base: position 1,846 of record CAVOHM010000001.1, on the reverse strand, counting down.
TCACGATTTCCGCGTTGCGCGAATGGATGGCGCAACTCGGGCAGACGAAAAGTGTCGCTGTCGCATTTATCGGCAAGGTGAAGACCGTTGCGCAGATGACGGCGCTCATTGCACTGCTGCTGTGGGAAGACGTGATACCCGGCGTGTCGACGCCGCTGCTTGGCACGTTTGCGTTGTGGGTTGCCGCTATTCTCACGCTGTGGTCGATGTTCCACTACCTGAAACTCGCGGCGCCCCACATCCGCGATCACTGAAACCGTATCGGACGGCGCCGAGTTCGCGCGAACGTCGGGTGCGTCAGTTCAAATGCGTCAGTGTGGTCAGTGCTACTTGTACTGGCGTCATTAAGCCGATTGACGCAATTACCGCGCCTCGGCTATACTTACAATCCTGTCGCGGGGTGGAGCAGTCTGGCAGCTCGTCGGGCTCATAACCCGAAGGTCGCAAGTTCAAATCTTGCCCCCGCAACCATCAAATCAAGGGCTTGCAGCGATGCGAGCCCTTTCTTTTTCAGGCCTGTGCCGTAAACGTGCCGTTGGAATCCTCTCCTTCGACGCGCAACGACGTGAGGCGATCCGCATAGGGTGCCAGGTGATCCGCCGCGAGGTGCGCGTAGCGCCGCACCATCTCAGGACTCTCCCAGCCGCCCAACTCCTGCAACGCGAAGAGCGGCGTGCCGTTCTGCACATGCCAGCTCGCCCAGGTGTGCCGCAGATCGTGCCACCGAAAATCGGTGATCCCGGCCCGCTCCAGCGCCGCGTACCAGGCTTTCGTGCTGACCTGGATGATCGGCTTACCCCGGAAGCTGAACACGTGCGTCAGGTGTTTCCCGACCTGCTTGCTGATGAGCGCATCGGCTTCCGCATTGAGCGGCACCGGTATCGCCCGTCGCGCCTTCGCCTGATCGGGATGAATCCACGCCAACCGCCGCGCCAAATCCACTGCGACCACTGCAAACCGGTAACGTTGGACGCCCGCAAGCCCGTCGCGAGCGAGAACGCCGCCATGTCCGCCAGATGCTCGGGCAACTCGGCTAAGAGCCGTTGCGCCTCGTCTCGGGTCAGGAAGCGAATCCGCCGGGTCGGTTCCTTCAGCATTCGCACCTGAAGGCGCCCGATCCAGCCACTCCCAATCGTTGACGCACTTGCGCAGAATCGCGCGCACCAGCTCCAAGAACCGATTTACCGTGGCATTCCTGCACCCCTGCGCGAGCTTCGCGTCCGTGATCCGGTCGATCAGGGCGCGATTGATGAAGGTCAGGTCCTTGCCACCCAAGAACGAGTCGAGCCAACGAAGCTTCGTAACGTCTTCCTTGGCTGTCGCCTTGTGCGACTGTTCCTTCAACCACCGCACCGCCGCATCGTTCCAGGTCCGCCGTGGCTTCTCTCCCAACTTCGAGATTCGCCACAACTCGGACTTCAGCCGGTCGTGATACTCCTGCGCTAGGGCTTTACTGGCAGTCCCAGCAGTTCGGCGTATTCGCTCCCCGTTGGGAGCAACGACGTCGACCCACCAGCATACCGCCGCGTTTGCGAAGTGACATTCCATCTCCTTTCTCAGAGTCACTTGCAACGCTTGCCGAGGAGTAGCGTAGAACGAACGCACGTACTCGGCAAGGTCGTCTTCGATGAAGATCCAGCAGCGGCCGGGCTTCGCGCCCGGAATCGCGCCGCATTTCGCGCGGCGCCGGACTTCCTCCGGATGCATGTGCAGGAGGGCGGCAGCCTCGGACAGAGAAAGCGTCCGCAAGGGCACGGGACAGCGCGATCCGTTGGCGGCGACATGATCGTGTTGCCGTGCGCCTTCAGCGACCCAAGTAAACCAAATGTGCAGCAGCACATTTGGT